>NZ_CP109552.1:6482500-7460551 GCF_045040095.1 Microbispora sp. NBC_01389 | reverse complement strand
TTTTTGTGCCCCGAATCCGGCCCCGGCCACGGGTGTGCGGTGAAGGGCGACGACGACGTCCCGTACGCTGAGGGTCGTGGAATATCGAGCCGTCGAGCAAGCGATCATGGAGCGAGGGGTTGAGTGGGATTTCGATCCCTCTCTCGATCGGATCGCCGCGCTGATGGAGATCCTCGGCGATCCCCAGAAGTCGTACGAAGTCGTTCACATCGCGGGGACCAACGGGAAGACGAGCACCGCGCGCATGACCGAGGCTCTGCTGCGCGAGCGCAACCTCCGCGTCGGCCGCTACACGAGCCCGCACCTGCAGTCGATGCGCGAACGCATCTCCATCGACGGTGAGCCCCTCTCGGAGGAGCGGTTCACCGAGGTGTACGAGGACATCGCGCCCTACCTGGAGATGGTCGACGCCAGGGTGGGCAGGCTCAGCTTCTTCGAGGTGCTGACGGGGATGGCGTTCGCCGCGTTCGCCGACGCACCCGTGGACGTCGCGGTCGTCGAGACCGGCATGGGCGGGACCTTCGACGCGACCAACGTCGCCGACGGCACGGTCGCGGTGATCACCCCTGTCGCGCTCGACCACACCGACTATCTCGGCCCGGACATCGCCACGATCGCCGGCGAGAAGGCGGGGATCATCAAGCCCAAGGCGACCACGGTGCTGGCGCAGCAGGCGCTGCCCGCCGCCGAGGTGCTGATGCGGAGGGCCGCCGAGGTCGGCGCGGTCGTCGCCCGGGAAGGGCTCGAGTTCGGAGTGCTGCACCGCGAACTCGCGATGGGCGGCCAGATGCTCCAGCTCAGGGGCCTCAAGGGCGTGTACGAGGACGTGTTCCTGCCGTTGTACGGCGCGCACCAGGCCGGCAACGCCGTCGGCGCCCTGGCGGCCGTCGAGGCGCTGACGGCCGGTGACGACCCCCTGGGCGACGAGGTCGTACGGCAGGGGTTCGCCCAGGCGAGCAGCCCGGGGAGGCTGGAGGTCGTACGGCGCGGGCCCACCGTCCTGGTCGACGCGGCGCACAATCCCGCGGGCATGGAGGCGACGGTGGACGCCCTGACCGAGTCCTTCGGCTTCACCCGGCTCGTCGCCGTGGTGGCGGTGATGGCGGACAAGGACGTGGAGACGATTCTGGACCTCCTCGAACCGGTGACCGAGGAGATCGTCGTCACCCGCAACTCCTCCCCGCGGTCCCTGAGCCCCGACGATCTGGCGGTCCGCGCGCAGGCCGTCTTCGGCCCGGACCGCGTCCACATCGAGGACCGGCTGGACGACGCGATCGACACGGGCATCGGGCTGGCCGACCAGGGAGACGAACGGGGCTCCGGGGTCCTGATCACCGGGTCGGTGGTCACAGCCGGGGACGCCCGCGTTCTGCTGAAGGCCGCCAGGTGAGGGCGGAGCACGGCGGCGTGTTCGAGGTGACCCCCGGCATGCGGCGGCTCTGCGCGAGCGTTCTCGGCATGCAGGCGATCGTCGTCGCGCTGGTGACTCCTGTGGCGATCACCATCAACCACGTGTCCCCGGCGCTCGCGGTGACCGTCGGGCTCGGCCTGGCCGTCCTGTGCGTGCTGATCGCCGGCCAGCTGAAGCGGCCCTACGCCTATATCGCGGGCAGCGTGCTGCAAATCCTGACAATCGCTACGGGATTCCTGGTCCCGGCCATGTTCTTCCTCGGGGTGATCTTCGCTGCCCTGTGGATAACGGCCATCTTCGTCGCTCGCCGTGTCGAAGGGGCGACGAAGCGCTAAAGTCGGCTTCCATGGCCGTCCCTCCCGTACCGCAGGCACGGGCCGCCGTGCCGGTCCGTGCCGTGCGCGTCCCCATGCTGGTCGACGTCGTCATCGGGCTGCTCACCGTGGTCGCCCTGCCCCTCGCGGTCGTCGCGATCCCGAACACGATCTCCGTCGTGGCGGCGCTGCTGCCGCCGGGCGTCTCGCAGATCGAGATGATCCGCGCGCACGGTCTCGCGCTGCCCGCCATGCTGGTGACCGTGCCCATCGCCGCGATGGCGGTGCGCAGGTTCCGCGCGGCGCCGATTCTCGTCGCGGGGCTGGCACTGCTCGCGCTCGCGGACGCGGCGGGCGGGTACACCGAGACGGTCGCGCTCGTCGGCGTGCTGCGCGTGCTCCACGGAATCGGCGCGGGCATGCTCGTCCCGGCCACGCTCGCCGCGGTGGCCGAACGTCCCCGCCACCGGGTGCTGCTGCCGATCTGGGCCGGCGCGCTCGCCGCGTCGCTGCTGTCGGCGCAGGCCCTGGCCCTGTGGGCGATCCGGGACGTGTCCTCCTGGCGGGTCACTCTCCAGCCGTACCCGCTGCTCACCGGGGTCGCGCTGGCACTCGCCGCGGTGTACCTCGTCCTGTGGATGGTCACCGGCGGCGCCGGTACGGCCGCCGCGGAGGGTGAGCGGCAGGTCCTGCCCCTGTCACGGCCCACCTCCGCCGAACGCGGCAGGCTCGGGCTGGCCGTCGTGCCCGCCACGGTGATCGCGGCGCTGGGCGT
The DNA here is from genome assembly GCF_045040095.1 of Microbispora sp. NBC_01389. Classification (NCBI taxonomy): domain Bacteria; kingdom Bacillati; phylum Actinomycetota; class Actinomycetes; order Streptosporangiales; family Streptosporangiaceae; genus Microbispora; species Microbispora sp. NBC_01389. The sequence continues at coordinate 7,458,051 of NZ_CP109552.1, read as the reverse complement.
GGGCGTCACCTTCGACTGGCCGCCCATGCTGGTGGTCGCCGCGGCGGCGCTCGCGACGGTGGCGATGCTGGCACTCGCGGCGTTCGGCGCCTTCGAGGGGCAGGGCGGCCGGACCCTCGCGCTCGTCAACGTGGCCGTCGGGCTGGTCGTGCTGCCGACCGCCGCGCAGCTGACCTACATCGAACTGGGCGGCCCGCTGGGTGGTCCCGGACTGCTGGGCCTGTGGGTGCCGTTCCTGGTGGCGGGGCTGGCCGCGCTCGCGGCGGCCGTCCTGGCGGGCAGGGCGCCGGAGACGTCCGCCACGCGGATGACCGCTCTCGGCCTCGCCGCCGTGGTCGGCGGGCTGTGCGCGGTCAGGCTTCTCGTCCCCGCACCCTCCGGCACGCCGCTGATGGTGCCGTTCGTCCTGCTGGCCGCCGGGGCGGCGGTGGCGCTGGTCGGCGCGTTCCGGCTGGCGGGCCTCGGCTCCGCGCTGCTTGGCCTGTCGCTGTGCTTCCCCGCGGTGCTCGCCGGCTTCCTGCTCGGCACCGGGATCCAGGTCAACCGGCTGCGTGAGGCCGCCGGATCCGCCCTGGCCGGGAAGGACGGGGGGAACGCGCTCGTCAAGGGGTTCGTCGACGCGCTGCACATGTGGGCGCTGGTCGGGGGCTTCGTCGTGGTCGGGGTCATCGTGCTCTCGTCGGTCCTGGCACGGCGGAGTGCCGCCGCCATGTCCGCCGGTCAGGTGGTGATCCCCCTGCCGACGCCCTCTCCCGAGGGCGACGACGCCGGGCCGCAGGAGCCGGACACCGTCCACTGACCACGCCGGGCGAGCGGAGTGGCGGGCCCGGACCGGTAAGCTGCCGTTGCGTTGGAGCTCCCAGGCATGCCCGGGAACCGGCGGGTCGGGCGCCACGTGAGCGTCACCCACGACGACAATAGGAGAGAAGACCGTGTCCGAGCGTACGCTTGTCCTGATCAAGCCCGACGGGGTCCGTCGCGGGCTCGTCGGGGACGTCATCGGCCGCATCGAGCGCAAGGGCCTCAAGATCGTGGCGATGGACCTGCGCACGCTCGACGCCGAGACGGCGAAGGCCCACTACGCCGAGCACTCCGAGCGCCCGTTCTTCGGCGAACTGGTGGAGTTCATCACCGGCGGCCCGCTCGTCGCGATGGTGCTGGAGGGCCCGCGGGCCGTCGAGGCGTTCCGCGCGCTGGCCGGGCTCACCGACCCCGTGAAGTCCGCGCCCGGCACCATCCGCGGCGACCACGCGCTGGAGATCGGCGAGAACGTCGTCCACGGCTCCGATTCGCCGGAGTCCGCGGCCCGGGAAACCAAGATTTTCTTTCCCGACCGTTTCTAGTCCTTGCCCCGCGAGAGGCCCCGGTTTAAACCGGGGCCTCTCGTGTTTTCCCAGGTGGTGACCGAGCTTAGGCCGGGGCAGGCCGGTTTTTCCGAGGGCTTGGGAGCTCGATGCGCCCAGTGATGAGCACGTGCCGTTACGATTCGAATGCGATGCGTCATCCCGCACTCCCGCTGAACCCGGTAACCGCTCACCACCTGAAGGAAGGCTTCCTTCCGCATGGGCAGCAAGCTGACATTCCTGGGCCGTGACATGGCTGTCGACCTTGGCACGGCGAACACTCTCGTCTACGTCCGAGGGCGCGGCATCGTCCTGAACGAGCCGTCCGTCGTCGCCATCAACGTCACGACCGGCAAGATCGTGGCAGTTGGGGTCGAAGCGAAGCGGATGATCGGACGGACGCCCGGAAACATCGTCGCGATCCGGCCCCTGAGGGACGGGGTCATCGCCGATTTCGATGTGACCGAGCGGATGCTGCGGTACTTCATCCAGAAAATCCACAAACGCCGGCACTTCGTGCGCCCGCGCATCATCGTGGCCGTACCCAGTGGGATCACCGCGGTGGAGCAGCGCGCGGTGAAGGAAGCGGGCTACCAGGCCGGCGCCCGCCGCGTGTACATCATCGAGGAGCCGATGGCGGCGGCGATCGGGGCCGGTCTGCCGGTCCACGAGCCGACCGGGAACATGGTCGTCGACATCGGCGGCGGCACCACCGAGGTGGCCATCATCTCGATGGGCGGCATCGTGACCAGCCAGTCGATCCGCGTCGGAGGCGACGAACTCGACCAGGCGGTCATCGCCTTCGCCAAGAAGGAGTACTCCCTGATGCTGGGGGAGCGCACGGCGGAGGAGGTCAAGATCGCGGTGGGCTCCGCCTGCGCGACCGGTGAGGACTTCCATGCCGAGGTACGGGGCCGTGACCTGGTCACCGGCCTGCCGAAGACCGTCGTCATCAGCGCCGAGGAGATCCGCCGGGCGATCTCCGAGCCGGTCAACGCGATCGTGGACGCCGTGAAGTCCACGCTCGACAAGTGCCCGCCGGAGCTGTCCGGCGACCTCATGGACCGGGGGATCGCCGTGGCCGGCGGCGGCGCCCTGCTGCGCGGCATGATCGACCGGCTGCGCGAGGAGACCGGGATGCCGGTCCACCTCGCGGAGAACGCGCTCGACTCGGTCGCGCTGGGCTCGGGGAAGTGCGTGGAGGACTTTGAAGCCCTCCAGCAGGTGCTCGTGCCTGAGCCCCGCAGCTAAGGAGCGGTCATGAGAGACACCCGCCGCGCCCGTCTCATGCTCGGCCTCCTTCTCGCCGTCGCGCTGATCCTGATCACCGTGGACAACCGGGCGGGGAGCGACCGCTTCCTCGGCCCGGTGCGCGGCTTCGCGGGGGCGGTGTTCGGGAAGGCCGAACGCGTCGGCGCCGCCGTGACCGGGCCCATCACCGGCTTCGTCGGCATGCTGCGCGACGCGCCGTCGGCCCGCCGCGCCATGGGCGACCTTCGCAAGGAGAACGCGCGACTGCGGGACGAGGTCTCCGCGCAGCGGCTCGACCGGGCGCGGTCCGACAAGCTGGACCGCATGCTCGGGCTGGCGGGGCTCGGCCGCTACCGGATCGTGCCGGCCCAGGTCGTCGCGCGGCGTACGGTGGCCGGGTTCGAGGACACGGTCGAGATCGACGCGGGGGAGGCCGACGGGATCCGGGCCGACATGACCGTGCTGAGCGACCAGGGGCTGGTCGGCAGGGTCATCCAGGCCGGCCCGTCCAGCTCGACGGTCGCGCTGCTGACCGATCCGGCCCTGTCGGCGGGCGCCCGGCTGGAGGGCGGCAACGAACTCGGCGTCGTGAACGGGCTCGGCGAGGCGGGCGGCGGCGGCAACCTGATCAAGTTCCGGCTGCTCGACTCCACCGTGCCGATCGGGGTGGGACGGCGGATCGTGTCGTTCGGCTCCCAGCGGAGCCTGCCGTACGTGCCCGGCGTGCCGATCGGGGTCGTCGAGCGGATCGACAACACCCCCGGCGAGGTCACCAGGACCGCCTACGCGCGGCCCTTCACCGACTTCTCCGCGCTGGACGTCGTCGGGGTCGTGGTCGCGGCGCCGAAGCGGGACCCCCGCGACTCCGTGCTCCCGCCGGTGCCGCCGCCACCGCCGAAACCGCGGCCGCGCGAAGATCGGCGGACCGGCGAGCACAGGACCGGTCAGAGGTCGCTCGAGGACGGGTTCGGCCTCCGGCGGGCCGCGCCACCGAGTGACACGCAGGCCCGCGAGGGTGCGGCGGCCGGCGCCGGCCGCGGCGGGAGGAACTGAACGATGCTCCGCAACGTCACCGCGGCGCTGCTGCTCTTCGTCGCCCTGGTGCTGCAGGTCAGCCTGGTGAACCGGCTGCTGTTCATGTGGGCGCCGGACCTGGTGCTCCTGACGGTCGCCGTGCTCGCGGCCAAGCGCGGGCCGCTGCCGGGCGCGGTCATCGGCTTCTGCGGCGGGCTCGCCTACGACCTGCTGCCGCCCGCCAACCACACGCTGGGCCAGTACGCGCTGGTCCTGTGCTTCCTCGGCTACGCGGCCGGTCGCATGGGCGAGCGCCTGCCGCTGCTCGCGATGGCGGCCTGCGCCGTGCTCGCGCCCGGCATGGTGGCCGGCCTGGGCGCACTGCTCGGCGCGCCGGGGGTCACCTGGGGCGTGCTGGCGACGGCGTGGCCCCGGGCGGCCGTCTGCAATCTCGTGGCCGCTCCGCTGGTGCTGTGGGCGGTCAACGCCCTGTACGGCGGCCGCCGCGGACGCGCGGGTCGTACGGAGCTGGTTCCGGGCTATAGACGGGGGGCGGCATGACACGGTTGCGCGGGCGGCTGATCGTCCTGCAGGTGATGGTCATCGCCATGATCGTCGTGCTCGTCGTCCGGCTGTGGCAGGTCCAGGTGGTGCAGGGATCGCGCTTCGTCACGGTCGCGACGGAGACGCGCACCCGCGAGGTGCGGGTGCCCGCCCTGCGGGGGGCGATCCTCGACTCCTCGGGCCGGCCGCTGGTGCGCAACCGCACGACGCTGGTGGTCTCGGTGGACCGCGGCCGGCTGGAGCGCATGCCGGACGGCGGTGACGCGGTGCTGCGGCGGCTGTCCGGCGTGCTGAAGTTGCCGCTGCCGAAGCTGAAGATGGAGATCCGGGCGTGCGGGCCCGGCGTCAGCCGCCCGTGCTGGCCCGGCTCGCCGTACACGCCGATCCCGGTGGCGACGAACGTCAACCCCAGGGCGGCGCTGCAGATCCTGGAGCGCCAGGAGGACTTCCCGGGGGTCACCGCCGACATCCAGGCGATGCGCGACTACCCGAACGGCAAGGACGCCGCCCAGCTTCTGGGCTACCTGCAGCCGGTGACGCAGAGCGAGCTGGAGAAACGCGAGGGGCTCAAGGCCGACTACTCGGGCGTCGACCTCACCGGCCGCGACGGGCTGGAGCGGACCTACGACGCCGCCCTGCGCGGCACGGCGGGCCTGCGCGCCGTCCAGGTCGACCGGATGGGCAAGGTCATCACGGTCGACCAGCAGTCCGATCCGGTGGCTGGCGACATCCTGGTGACCAGCATCGACGCCAAGGTGCAGCGGATCGTGGAGAAGTCGCTCGACCAGGCCATGCAGGAGATCCCGAACTCCGACGGGGCGGCGGGCGTGGTGCTCGACGTGAAGACCGGCCGGGTGATCGCGATGGCGAGCCGGCCCAACTACGACCCCAGGGTCTGGACGGGCGGCATCACCGAGAAGGACTACCGGCGCCTCCTTTCCGACAAGTCGGGCAAGCCGCTGGTGTCGCGGGCGATCGCGGGCGAGTACGCCCCCGGTTCGACGTTCAAGATCAGCTCAGCCTCGGCGATGATCGCCGACGGTGAGTCGCTGCACGGCACCTTCCAGTGCCCCAGCGCCTACACCGTCGAGGGCAGGTCCTACCCGAACGCGGGCGGCATGAGCCTCGGCGCGATCTCGCTCCACGAGGCGCTGGTGAAGTCGTGCGACACCGTCTTCTACAAGTCCGGATACGAGGAGTGGCTGCGCGACGGCGGCAAGACGCCCAAATCGAAGGTCAAGGAGCCGATGCCGAACATGGCCAAGGCGTACGGCTTCGGTCGCCGCACCGGCATCGATCTGCCCGGCGAGTCGCCCGGCCGCATCCCCACCCGCGCCTGGAAGCGGGACCTCTACAACTCCACCAGGGCCGAGATGTGCAGGCGGGCCAAGATCGGCTACCCGGAGATGAAGAACGAGAGCCGCGCCGCGTTCGCCAAGCGGCTGGCCAACGAGAACTGCCTGGAGGGCATGATCTTCCACGCGTACGAGGCGGTGAACCTGTCCATCGGCCAGGGCGACGTCCTCGTCACGCCGCTCCAGCTCGCGCGGGCGTACGCCGCGCTCGTGGGGGACGGCAACGTGCGCAGCCCGCGGCTGGGCTGGGCGCTGATGCGGCCCGACGGCACGCTGCACAAGGAGATCCCGGTGCCGGTGGAGTATCACCTGCCGGTCAGCGACGAGACCCGCACCTACATCCGCAAGGCGCTCAGCGAGGTGCCGTCGGACGGCACGGCGGCCGGCGCGTTCCGCGGGTTCCCGCTGAACATCGTGAAGATCGGCGGCAAGACCGGCACGGCGGAGGTCTACGGCAAGGAGGACACCTCGTGGTTCGCCTCCTTCGCGCCCGCCGACAACCCGCGGCTGGTCACGGTGGTCATGGTGGCACAGGGCGGCTTCGGCGCCTCGACCGCCGCGCCCGCCGTACGGCGGATCTGGGAGGGCATCTTCGGCCTCGGCAAGGGCGACGACAACAAGCCGGTCCAGCCGGCGCTCCCCGACGGCAAACCGGTCACGCGGCTGCCGGCCATCAGCCGCGACGGGACCCAGTGAGGCGCCTGCCATGACCGAGGCCATGAGGGTGGGACGCGGATCGCTGGCGCGGCGGGCGATCGGCCGCGGCGCGGTCGTCTGGCGGATGGACTGGCTTCTCCTCGGCGCGGTTCTCGCGCTCAGCGTCGTGGGCACGCTGCTGGTGTGGTCGTCGACCAGGACGTGGTCGTCCATCGAGCCGACCGCGATGGCCAAGAAACACGTGATCAACCTGCTCATCGGGCTGGCCCTCTACAGCGCCGTCGCCGTGAGCGACTACCGGTGGCTCCGCACGTACGCGCCGGTCCTGTACGCCGTGGCGCTCGTGGGGCTGGTGCTCGTGCTGACCCCGATGGGTTCCACGATCAACGGGCACCACTCCTGGATCATGGTCGGCGGCGGCTTCGCCGTGCAGCCGGACGAGCTGGCCAAACCGGTGCTCGTGCTGATGCTCGCGCGGCTGCTCGCGCGGCCGTCCGAACGGGATAAGGACCGGCCGCGGGCCCTGAACGTCGCGCTGTGCCTCGCGCTGACCGGCGTGGCAGCGGGCCTCATCATGCTCGAACCCGACCTCGGCACGACGATGGTGCTCGCGACGATCACCGGCGCGATCATCGTGCTCGCCGGGGTGCGCAAGCGCTGGGTGGCCGCCGGGATCCTGCTCGCGGCCACCGCCGGGATCGCGGTGTGGTCGCTGGGGCTGCTCAAGCCGTACCAGGTGGCGCGGTTCACCGCGCTGCTCGACCCGTCGAGCGACCCCCGCGGCGTCGGTTACAACAGCAGGCAGGCCCTGGTGGCGATCGGGTCGGGCGAGTTGTTCGGCAAGGGGCTGTTCCACGGTGGGCAGACCACCGGCCGCTTCGTGCCCGAGCAGCACACCGACTTCATCTTCACCGTCGCGGGGGAGGAGCTCGGCTTCGTCGGGTCCGTCGCCGTGGTGGCGCTGCTCGGCCTGATCCTGCTGCGCGGCGCCCGGATCGCCCAGACGTGCAACGACCGGTTCAGCGCGCTCGTCGCCGGTGGGGTCGTCGCGTGGCTCGCCTTCCAGACCCTCGTCAACGTCGGCATGACCATCGGCATCATGCCCATCACCGGCGTGCCGCTGCCGTTCGTGTCCTATGGCGGCACCGCGACGTTCGCGAACATGACGGCGGTGGCCGTGCTCCAGGCGATCCACCTCAGATCGCGGCCCTTCTCGTCCTGACGTCGTGCTGATGTCGTCCTGATGTCCTCGTGACACTCGCATGAGAGCGGTTCGCAGGGTGGCGGATCCCGGCTCTCACTGGCGGCCGCACGGCGCGGCGAACAGTATGGGAACGGAACAGGTTCGGGGGCTGAACGAACCATTACGGAGGAACGGTGACTCCGGACAACGAGGCGCGGGACCGCCAGCGTGCCCTTGAACTGCTGCGCAGTGCCTTTCCCGACTACCGGATCGTGTACGGCGGCGGCCGGTGGGCCGCCGCGGCCGCGGGCGACCCGCCGACGGTGTGGTTCGCCGAGACGCCGGCGAGCCTGTGCGGACAGCTCTTCACGGCGCAGTTGCGCAGCGGCGGGAGAATCGCGCCCCTCCGGGTGGAGGAGAGCGACTCGCAGTGCGCGAGGTGACCGGTTCGTGACATCGACACCATTAGCGTGCGGGTGTCACCACTGGGAGAGCCGATGACGACACCCTCACGAGGCGGGGACCGGTCCGCCATCCAGATCGCCGGCGGTATCCGCGAGCGCACCCTCGCCGCTCTCGGGGACCCGCCCACGACCGCGGTCTTTCACCAGATCGCCGAGGAGATCCATCTCTGCTGCCCGCGGCTGTCGCGCTTCAAGTGCCTCCGGCTGTCGTACGGGTGGACGGTCGAGGAGGCGATCGAGCGCTTCCACGCGATGTGCGACCGTGAGCGGATCAAGCGCCGGGGGCTCACCGAGCGGTCCTGGCGGGAGTGGGAGGCCGGGGCCCGCCCCGACCGTGACTACACCGACCTGCTGTGCCGGCTGTTCGAGACCGGGCCGGTGCAACTCGGGTTCGCCCGCGACTACACGCCGGAGGAGATGCGCCGCCCGGAACCGGGGCAGCGCGGGCCGTGGGCGCGCGGCGCGGCGCCGGACCTGGTCACGGCCGCTGCCCGGGAGGCCAGCGAGCACGCCGAGCGGGCCGAGACGAGCGAGGTCGGCGACAGCGTGCTGGAGCGGCTGCGCACCCAGGTGATCTGGCTGTCGCGGCGGTACGTCTGGGAGTCGCCGCTGCCGCTGTTCGTCGAGATGCGGGTGCTGCAGGAGCAGGCCCGGCGGGCGCTGGAACGGCGCGTCCACCCGGCCCAGGCCGGTGAGCTCTACTTCCTGGCGGGCACGCTGTGCGGTCTCATGGCCAACGCCAGCATGGACATGGGCCGCCGGATGCCCGCCGACACCCTCGCCCGCGCCGCCTGGACGTACGGCAGGATCGCCGGGCACCAGTCGCTGATGGGGTGGGCGCGCGGCATGCAGGCGTCGGTGGCGCTGTGGGACCGGCGCTACGAGGACGCGGCGGGCTACGCCGAGGCCGGCCTGACCCACCTCCCGAGGGGACAGGGCGGCGCGCGCCTGCACATGCTGCGCGCCCGCGCCGGCGCCATGCTCGGCTGGACCCGGGAGGCCGAGGACGACCTGCTCAAGGCGGCCGACGCCCGAGAGCAGGGGGCGGGAGACGAACTGCACGACGGCTTCGCCGGCGAGTTCGCCTTCCGGCCCGCCAAGCACGCCTACTACACGGCCGTCGCGTACCTCCACCTCGGCCGGCCGGACCGCGCGATCGACCAGGCCCGCGCGGCGCTCGACCTGTACGCGCGGGAGGACCGGCAGAACAGGTCGTACGGTTGCGAGGCGATGGCCGCGGCCCACCTCGTCGCCGCGCATCTGCTGGAAGACGATCCCGCCGGGGCGGAGCGGGCCATGGCGCCGCTGTTCGACCTGCCGCCCGAGCGCAGGATCGACAGCCTGGCCGAGACTCTGCAGGCCGCCCGGCCGCGGATGGGCGGCCCGCTCGCCGACCGGCTGGAGGCGTTCTGCGCGTCCGGCCTGCCCCAGTCGGCGGCCCGCGCGTTGCCGGAGGCGCCGGTGACCGAAGGAGGCGTGGGATGACCGTCTCCACCGTCGCGGGCACCCCGCCCGCGCTCGCGGAGGCCTGCCGCCTGGCGGGGCTCGACGCGTCCGGCGCCCGGCTGCTGCGCAGCTTCGCCAACGTCGTCTACCACCTGCCGGGCGAGGGCGTGGTCGTCCGCCTCGCCGAGACGGGCGCCCCCGGCAAGTACGACCGGCTGGTCACCTCGCTCAAGGTCACGAGGTGGCTGCACGAGCGGGGCTTCCCGGTCACGCTGCCGCTCGACGTGCGCCAGCCCCTCGCGGTGGAGGGCTGCCTGGCGACCTTCTGGCACTACGAGGAGGGCGCGGGCGACGGCGACCCGGTCCCGCTCGGCCTTCTGCTGCGCCGCCTGCACTCCCTGCCGCCCGTGCCGTTCGAGCTGCCGACCTTCGATCCCTTCGGCCGCGTGCGGCGGGCCGTACGCGCGAGCCGCGTGCTGGACGACGAGGAACGGGAGTGGCTGCTGGAGCGGTGCGGGGCACTGGAGGATGCGTACTACGAGCGCGTCGAGTTCGCGCTGCCGTACGGGCTGGTCCACGGCGACGCGCACCGGGGCAACCTGATCCGCACGCGGGACCGGCTGCTGCTGTGCGACTGGGACTCGGCCGGCGCCGGGCCGCGCGAGCTCGACCTGGTTCCCACGCTGCAGGGCGCGCGGTTCGGCGTGTCCGACGCCCAGCGGGACGGCTTCGCCCATGCCTACGGGCACGACATCCGGGACTGGCCGGGATATCCGGTGCTGCGCGACATCCGGGAGCTCCAGACGCTGACGGCCGCCCTGCGCATCGGGCACCGGGACGCGGCGGCGCTCGCGGAGCTGCGTCACCGCCTGGCCTCGCTGCGCGCCGGGGACGACCGGCTGTGGCACCCCTTCTGAGCCCTCCTGGAGCCCCACGAGGGTCGGCAAGATCCGCAGGGGCCACTCCCGGAAGCCGATACCCTGGAGGCATGTCTGTCGAGTCGTTGTTTCCCCGCCTGGAGCCGCTGCTGCCGAGGGTGCAGAAGCCGATCCAGTACGTCGGGGGCGAGCTGAACTCGACGGTCAAGGACTGGGACGAGGCGACCGTCCGGTGGGCCCTGATGTATCCGGACGCCTACGAGGTCGGCCTGCCCAACCAGGGGGTGCAGATCCTCTACGAGATCCTCAACGAGCTGCCCGAGACGCTGGCCGAGCGCACCTACGCGGTGTGGCCCGACCTCGAGGCGCTCATGCGGTCCGAGGGTCTCCCGCAGTTCACCGTGGACGGCCACCGGCCGGTTCGCGCGTTCGACGTCCTCGGGGTGTCGTTCGCCACCGAGCTCGGCTACACGAACCTGCTCACCGCGCTCGACCTGGCGGGGATCCCGCTGGAGGCGGCGGACCGCACCGGCGAGGACCCGATCGTGCTGGCGGGCGGCCACGCCGCCTTCAACCCGGAGCCCATCGCCGGCTTCCTCGACGCCGCCGTGCTCGGCGACGGCGAGCAGATCGCCATCGCGATCTCCGAGGTGCTGCGCGAGTGGAAGTCCGAGGGCAGCCCCGGCGGCCGTGACGAACTGCTGATGCGCCTCGCCTCCACGGGCGGGGTGTACGTCCCGAAGTTCTATGACGTCGAGTACCACCCGGACGGCCGCATCATGCGGGTCGTCCCCAACCGCGACGGCGTGCCGTCGCGCGTCTTCAAGCACACGGTCATGGACCTCGACGAGTGGCCGTACCCGAAGAAACCGCTGGTCCCGCTGGCCGAGACCGTGCACGAGCGGTTCAGCGTCGAGATCTTCCGGGGCTGCACCCGGGGCTGCCGCTTCTGCCAGGCGGGCATGATCACCCGTCCGGTGCGGGAGCGGTCGATCACCACGGTCGGCGACATGGTCGAGGCGGGGATCAAGGAGTCCGGCTTCAGCGAGGTCGGGCTGCTGTCGCTGTCCAGTGCGGACCACTCCGAGATCGCCGACATCACCAGGGGCCTCGCCGACCGTTACGACGGCAGCCAGATCGGGCTGTCCCTGCCCTCCACCCGGGTCGACGCGTTCAACATCGACCTCGCCAACGAGCTGTCCCGGAACGGCCGCCGGTCCGGGCTGACGTTCGCGCCGGAGGGCGGGTCCGAGCGGATGCGCAAGGTGATCAACAAGATGGTCACCGAGGAGGACCTGATCCGCACGGTGACCACCGCCTACTCCAACGGCTGGCGGCAGGTGAAGCTCTACTTCATGTGCGGGCTGCCGACGGAGGAGGACGTGGACGTCCTCGGCATCGCCGACCTGGCCAAGAAGGTCATCAGGGCGGGCCGGGAGGCGACCGGCTCGCGGGACGTCCGCTGCACGGTCTCCATCGGCGGGTTCGTGCCCAAGCCGCACACGCCGTTCCAGTGGGCCGCCCAGTGCGACCACGAGACGGTGGACCGTCGGCTACGGGCGCTGCGCGAGGCCCTGCGCTCCGACAAGGAGTACGGCAGGGCCATCGGCTACCGCTACCACGACGGCAAGCCGTCGATCGTGGAGGGGCTGCTGTCGCGGGGCGACCGCCGCGTGGGCAGGGTCATCCGGGCGGTCTGGGAGGACGGCGGCCGGTTCGACGGCTGGAGCGAGCACTTCTCGTTCGAGCGGTGGATGGCCGCGGCCGAGCGGGCCCTGGAGGGCGAGCCGGTGAACGTGGAGTGGTACACGATCCGTGAGCGGGACGAGCACGAGGTGCTCCCTTGGGACCACCTCGACGCCGGTCTCGACCGCGAGTGGCTGTGGCAGGACTGGCAGGACGCGCTGGGCGACGTCGAGGTCGAGGACTGCCGCTGGACGCCCTGCTACGACTGCGGCGTCTGCCCGACGATGGGTACGGAGATCCAGGTCGGCCCGACGGGCAGGAAGCTCCTGCCCCTCACGGTGATCTGACGCCCGCGCACTGCCTGGACGAACTGCCCGACAAGACGACTGACCGATATTGGAAGGACGACGGAACTGGTGAAACCCGTTCCCGAGGGGCCCGCGCCCGAACCCACGGTGCAGCGCCTGCGCGTGCGTTACGCCAAGCGGGGGCGGCTGCGCTTCACCAGCCACCGCGACATCTCCCGCGCCGTCGAGAGGGCGGTGCGGCGAGCGGGGATCCCGGTGGCCTACAGCGCGGGCTTCAACCCGCACCCGAAGATCTCCTACGCGGGCGCCGCCCCCACCGGGGTGGCGAGCGAGGCCGAATACCTGGAGATCGGCGTCAACCGGGCGTGCGATCCACGCCGGGTGCGCGACGACCTCGACGCCTCGCTGCCGCCGGGACTGGACGTGCTCGACGTGGTCGAGGCGCGGGACGGCGGCCTGGCGGACCGGCTGGAGGGCTCGGTCTGGGAGTTGCGGCTCCCGGGAACCGAACCGGGGGAGGCCGAGCGGGCGGTGAAGGAGTTCCTCTCGGCCGGCCACGTCGAGGTGGAACGCCTGACCAAGAAGGGAATGCGGCGGTTCGACGCCCGCCACGCGGTGCGTACGCTGACCGTCGTGGAGGGGCCGGAGAAGACGGCAGGTCAGGAGCCTGTTCAGCCGTGTGTCATACTTCGTATGGTTGTTCGGCACGAAACACCTGCCGTACGACCCGATGACGTGCTCATGGGGCTGCGTCTCGTGGCAGGCTTCGCGCCGCCGTCACCCGCTGCGGTGACCAGGCTGGCGCAGGGGCCCCTCGACGCGGTGACCGGTGAGCCCGCCGACCCGTTCGACCTCGACCGGGCAGGCGAAGAACGATAAGACTTGCCGCCGCGGCGCCGACAGGAGGCCCGGCGGACCGCGAGAGACGAGAGCCTCCGCGCGGCGCGGAGACGTGCCCGGGGGCTGACGGGAGAGCGCCCGCATGCTCGACAACGAGCCCACTGACGGGGCTGTGAGCCTTGACGGTGAAACGACAACCGAAGACCGCGGCCAGGCCGGGGGGAACGTGGTTTCCTCCGGTGCGGTCCGCGCGTCCACACCACGCCGCCGGTCGGCGAGCCGGCCCGCCGGGCCACCGCCCGAGCCGGACGAACTGCCGCCGCCGGTGACCACGGTGGCCGCCGCTGCCGCGCCCAGGGCGGCGGAGCCCGCTGTGGCCACCGGACCCGCTGTGCCGGAGCAGGCAGGTCGGCCGGAGCAGGGGCAGCCGGGACAGGAGGCGCCGGTCGTCCAGGAGCGGCCGAAGCGGGTCACCCGCCGCCGCGCCAAGACCGCCGAGCCGCCGGCCACAGAGTCTGCCGCCGAGCCCGCCCCGGCGGAGACGCCGGTCGCGGAAGCGCCGGTTGTGGAGACGCCGGTGCCCGCCCAGGCCCCGGCCGGTGACGACGTGGCCCCGGCCGCCGCTCCCGAGCCGGTGAACACCGGGACCGCGAGCGCTGATACCGCGACCACCGGCACCCCGACCACCGGCACCCCGAGCACCGGCACCCCGACCACCGGGCCGGTGGACGGCGGGAACGACGAGTCGGCCGCGCCCACGCGGCGCCGCCGCAGCCGCAAGCGGACGGACGCGCCGGAGCAGGCCGAACCGGCCGAACAGGCCGAGACGCCCGCGCCGGCCGAGGAGACACCCGCGCCGCGCCGCCGCCGCCGTGCCCGCGCGGACGAGTCCGCACCGGAACGATCCAGGGCGATGAGCGCCGCGGAGGCCGAGGTTGCCGCCGCGCTGGGGCTCAACCTGCCCGACGAGGAACCGCTGGACGACGAGCCGCTCGACATCGAGGACATCGACGTCGAGGAGACCGGTGAGACCGAGGAGGAGAACGGCCGGCCGGACGTCGTGGCCGACCCCTTCGGGCTGTCCTCCCGGTCGCAGCCCTCGCCCTCGGTGACCTTCCAGGCGCCGTCGGCGCTGTTCCATCCGCTCTTCCAGGCTCCCGACCCCTTCGCGGTGCCCGTGCAGCGGCCCGCGGCGCCCGCCCCGGCACCGGTGACGGCAGACGACGAGGACATCGAGCAGGAGGAGCCCGAGGAGCTGGAGGAGCCGGAGGAGTCCGCCGATCAGGGCGAGCAGGGCGAGGACGAGTCCGACGGCAGTGGCCGTCGCCGTCGCCGCCGCCGTGGCGGCCGGGGCCGGGGGAGCCGGACGAGGGACGCCGACGAGGGCGAGGAGTCCGAGGACGAGGGCGACGAGCCGCAGGCCGCGCAGGACGACGACGAAGACCGCGAACAGGCCGAGGACGAGTCCGACGGCCAGAGCGGCACCCGTCGCCGCCGCCGTCGCCGCCGCAGGGGCAGCGAGGAGGCCGAGCCCACCCCCGACGACCCGCCGAACACCGTCGTCCGCATCCGGGCGCCGCGCGCGACCCGGTCCACGTCCGTCGACGAGGTCCAGGGCGTACGGGGATCGACCCGGCTTGAGGCGAAGAAGCAGCGCCGCCGCGAGGGCCGCGAGCTGGGCCGCCGCCGGCCGCCGATCATCACCGAGTCGGAGTTCCTGGCCCGGCGCGAGTCGGTCGAGCGGATCATGGTGGTGCGCCGCCAGGGCGGCCGCACCCAGATCGCGGTGCTGGAGGACGGAGTCCTCGTCGAGCACTACGTCAACCGCGAGTCGAGCCAGTCGTACGTCGGCAACGTCTATCTGGGCAAGGTCCAGAACGTGCTGCCCTCGATGGAGGCCGCGTTCGTCGACATCGGCAAGGGCCGCAACGCGGTGCTGTACGCCGGCGAGGTGAACTTCGACACCGCCGGGCTGGAGGGCCAGCCGAAGCGGATCGAGGCGGCGCTGAAGTCCGGGCAGTCGGTGCTGGTGCAGGTCACCAAGGACCCGATGGGCCACAAGGGGGCCCGGCTGACCTCCCAGATCAGCCTCCCCGGCCGCTACCTCGTCTACGTGCCGGACGGCTCGATGACCGGGATCAGCCGCAAGCTGCCCGACAAGGAGAGGACCCGGCTCAAGCAGATCCTGCGCAAGGTCATGCCGGAGAACGCGGGCGTCATCGTGCGCACCGCCGCCGAGGGCGCCTCGGAGGAGGAGCTCGCCCGCGACGTGGCCCGGCTGTCGGCCCAGTGGGAGAACATCCAGCGCAAGGCCAAGTCGGCCAGCCCGCCGGAGCTGCTGTCGGGCGAGCCCGACCTGACCGTCCGGGTGGTCCGCGACGTGTTCAACGAGGACTTCGCCTCGCTGGTCGTCGAGGGCGACGAGGCGTGGACGACCGTGGACGAGTACGTCCGCTACGTCGCCCCGCACCTCACCGAGCGGCTGTCGAAGTGGCAGGAGGAGGCCGACGCCTTCTCCGCCTACCGGATCGACGAGCAGATCGCCAAGGCGATGGAGCGCAAGGTCTGGCTGCCGTCCGGCGGCTCCCTGGTGATCGACCGGACCGAGGCGATGACCGTCGTCGACGTCAACACCGGCAAGTTCACCGGGCAGGGCGGCAACCTGGAGGAGACGGTCACCCGCAACAACCTGGAGGCGGCCGAGGAGATCGTCCGGCAGCTCAGGCTGCGGGACATCGGCGGCATCATCGTCATCGACTTCATCGACATGGTGCTGGAGGGCAACCGCGACCTGGTGCTCCGGCGGCTGCTGGAGTGCCTGGCGCGGGACCGCACCAAGCACCAGGTGGCCGAGGTCACCTCGCTGGGCCTGGTGCAGATGACCCGCAAGCGGGTCGGCCAGGGCCTGCTGGAGGCGTTCTCCACGCCATGCGACTGCTGCCACGGGCGCGGGATCATCGTGTCGACCGAACCGGTCGAGGGCAAGCCCGAGCCGCGCGGCACGCAGGGCAAGATGGCCGTCGAGAAGGCGGTGGCCGACAAGCTGGCGGCGAACGAGGGATCGGTCGCCGCGGCGTCGGCGTCGGCGCGTGAGAGCGTGACCGACGCCATCGACTCAGACGAGAGTGAAGGCTCCGCGCCGTCCTCCCGGGGACGGCGACGTTCCCGCAGGAAGACGGCGGAGTAGCGACTTCCTCACCCGGCGGTCCGCTCGGTTCGACCTGGGTGCCGGATATCCGGTACCCTGGTCATCCGGTGCGCCTGGTGTTGGCGTGCCCGGCTTCGCGCGCCTGCCCGGACCGCCGGTCGTATATCGACAGCAGCTGGATGCGGGGCGCGGCATCTCAGCATTAGCCAGTAGAAGGGTTCCGCGGTGTACGCGATCGTTCGTTGCGGCGGCAGGCAGCAGAAGGTCTCCGTCGGGGACGTCCTCGAGGTGGACAAGGTCGCCGGTGAGGTCGGCTCATCGGTGTCGCTGCCGGCGGTGCTCGTCGTCAACGACGGCGATGTCACCACCGACGCAGCCACTCTCTCCCGGTTCCAGGTGCTCGCCGAGATCCTCGGCGAGACCAAGGGACCGAAGATCCGCATTCTGAAGTACAAGAACAAGAGTGGCTACAAGAAGCGCCAGGGTCACCGCCAGCGGTACACCCAGGTCAAGGTCACCGATATCAACCCCGGAAAGTAGTCTCCCGGGGGATACCCCGGCTTACCCCCGACAGGGAGTGAACCATGGCACACAAGAAGGGCGCCTCGTCCACCCGGAACGGCCGTGACTCGAACGCCCAGCGCCTTGGCGTGAAGCGCTTCGGCGGCCAGCTGGTGAACGCGGGCGAGATCATCGTCCGTCAGCGCGGCACGCACTTCCACCCCGGCGACAACGTCGGCCGCGGCGGCGACGACACGCTGTTCGCCCTGGCCACCGGCCGGGTGCAGTTCGGCACCAAGCGCGGTCGCCGCGCGGTGAGCATCGTCCCGGCCGCGGAGTAGATCCGCCCGGACACCTGTAGCAGCACGATGAGGCGGATCGAGCATTCGGTCCGCCTCATTCGTTTTCTCCGGCCGCGTTCCGGCCGGTTCCGGCACGGCAGTAAGGGGGAGCGGCTGATGGCCGACTTCGTGGACCACGTCGTCCTGCACATCAAGGCGGGTGACGGGGGCAACGGCTGCGCCTCCATCCACCGGGAGAAGTTCAAGCCGCTGGGCGGGCCGGACGGCGGCGACGGCGGCCGCGGCGGGGACGTCATCCTCGAGGTGGACCCCAACACCTCGACCCTGCTCGAATACCACCACCGGCCGCACCGCCGCGCGGGAAACGGCAAGCAGGGCACGGGCTCGAACCGCGACGGCGCCAACGGCGAGGACGTCGTCCTGCCGGTGCCCGGCGGCACGGTCGTGAAGAACGCCAGGACCGGTGAGGTGCTGGTCGACCTGATCGGCTCGGGCACCCGGTACGTCGCCGCGCAGGGCGGCTTCGGCGGCCTCGGCAACGCCGCGCTCGCCAACGCCAAGCGCAAGGCTCCGGGCTTCGCGCTGCTCGGGGAGCCGGGTGACGAGGCCGAGATCGTGCTCGAACTCAAGACCGTCGCCGACGTCGCGCTGGTGGGTTTCCCCAACGCGGGCAAGTCGTCCCTGATCGCGGCGCTCTCCGCGGCCCGGCCGAAGATCGCCGACTATCCGTTCACCACCCTCGTGCCGAACCTCGGGGTCGTCACGGCCGGAGAGACCGTCTTCACGGTCGCCGACGTGCCCGGGCTCATCCCCGGCGCCTCGGAGGGCCGGGGCCTCGGCCACGAGTTCCTGCGGCACGTCGAGCGCTGCTCGACGATCGTGCACGTGCTCGACTGCGCCACGCTGGAGCCGGGACGCGACCCGGTGACCGACTTCGACGTGATCGAGGCCGAGCTCGCGGCGTACGGCTCCCTGCAGGACCGGCCGCGCCTGGTCGCGCTGAACAAGGTGGACGTCCCCGACGGCCGGGACCTGGCCGACATCGTCACACCCATTCTGGAGGAGCGTGGCGTACGGGTCTTCGAGATCTCCGCGGCCAGCCACGAGGGCCTGCGGCCCCTGTCGTACGCGATGGCCGAGATGGTGGCGGCGGCCCGGGCGCAGGCCCCGGTCGAGGAGCCCACGCGCCTGGTCATCCGGCCCAGGCAGCTCGGCGAGGCCGGGTTCTCCGTACGCCGGATCGACGAGAACCGCTTCCAGGTGACCGGCGAGAAGCCCGAGCGGTGGATCCGCCAGACCGACTTCTCCAACGACGAGGCCGTCGGCTACCTCGCCGACCGGCTCGACCGGCTCGGCGTCGAGGATGAGCTGGTCAAGGCCGGCGCGACGGCCGGGGCGGAGGTCGTCATCGGACCGATGGAGGGCGGCTACGTCTTCGACTGGCAGCCGTCGCGGGGCGCCGAGGCGGTCCTCGGGCCGCGCGGCACCGACCTGCGGCTCGGCTGACGGGAGACGCCGGTGGCAGGGGGAGACGAGCGGGAGGGGGAGACGACGTGACGGGCAGGCAGCGGATCGGCGAGGCCGGGCGGCTGGTGGTCAAGGTGGGATCGTCGTCGCTGACGACCCCCGGCGGCACGATCGACGTCGACCGGGTCGACGCGCTGGTGGACGTGCTGGCCGCCCGGCGGCTGGTGGGCGCGCAGATCGTGCTGGTGTCGTCCGGGGCGATCGCCGCCGGGCTCGGCCCGCTCGGGCTGCGCGCCCGGCCCAAGGACCTCGCCACCCAGCAGGCCGCCGCCTCGGTGGGGCAGGGCGTGCTGATCGCCCGTTACACCTCCTCCTTCGCCAGGTACGGCTTACGCGTGGGGCAGGTGCTGCTGACGGCCGACGACATGATGCGCCGCTCGCACCACCGCAACGCCCAGCGGACGCTGGCCCGGCTGCTTGAGCTCGGCATCGTCCCCGTCGTGAACGAAAACGACACCGTGGCCACCGACGAGATCCGGTTCGGCGACAACGACCGGCTGGCGGCGCTGGTGGCCCACCTCATCCACGCAGACGGCATGGTGCTGCTGTCGGACGTGGACGCGTTGTACGACGGAGATCCCCGCAAGGAGGGCGCCGCCCGCATCGCGGAGGTCAGCGGACCGGAGGACCTGGAGGGCGTCGAGCTCGGCACCTCCGGCCGGGTCGGCACCGGCGGCATGATCACCAAGGTGGAGGCGGCCCGCATCGCCACCGGGGCGGGCGTGCCGGTCGTGCTCACGGCGGCGGCGCACGCGGCCCAGGCGCTCGCGGGGGCCGACATCGGCACCTGCTTCCATCCGGGGGGCCGCCACCCCGGCACCCGGCTGCTGTGGCTCGCCCACGCGACGACCGGGCGCGGCCGGCTGCACCTGGACGCCGGCGCGGTCGAGGCCGTGGTGGGGCGGCGGATGTCGCTGCTGCCCGCCGGCGTCGTGAAGGTCGAGGGCGACTTCGCGGCCGGCGACCCGGTCGACCTGTGCGCGCCGACGGGCGTTGCGGTCGCCCGCGGCCTGGTCAACTACGACGCGGGGGAGATCCCCGACCTGCTCGGCCGCTCCACCCGGGAGCTGGCCAGCGCACTCGGCCCGGAGTACGAGCGTGAGCTGATCCACCGGGACGACATCGTGATCCTGTAGTCCCATCCTGTAGTCCACCGAGAAGAAGCGACGGAGCGCGAGGCAATGTCCGAGGCAGTGTCTGAGGTTGTGACCGGGGCTGTGACCGGGGCTGTGTCCGAGAAAGAGGAGTTCCTGGAGGTCGCGCGGGCGGCCAAGGACGCCGCGGCGGCGCTCGCGCCGTTGCCGCGCGCGCCGAAGGACGCGGCGCTGCGTGCCGTGGCCGACGCGCTGGAGGCGGCCACGGACGAGATCGTCGCGGCCAACGCCGCCGACGTGGACCAGGCCAGGGCGAACGGCGTGCCCGAGGCGATGATCGACCGGCTGCGGCTGGACGCCGCCCGGATCGCGAACATCGCCGCCGCCGTCCGCGAGGTGGCCGACCTGCCCGACCCGGTCGGCGAGGTCGTGCGCGGCAGCACACTGCCGAACGGCCTGGAGCTGCGTCAGGTGCGGGTGCCCCTCGGGGTCATCGGCATTATCTACGAGGGCAGGCCCAACGTCACCGTGGACGCGGCGGCGCTGTGCCTCAAGAGCGGCAACGCCGTGCTGCTGCGCGGGTCGTCCAGCGCGTACTCCTCCAACACCGCGCTCGTGCGGATCATGCGGGAGGCGCTGGCGGAGACCGAGGTGCCGGCGGACGCCGTACGGCTCGTGCCCGGACAGACCCGCGAGTCGGTCCGGCACCTCATGCGCGCCCGGGGGCTGGTCGACGTGCTGATCCCGCGCGGCGGCGCGTCGCTGATCAACAGCGTGGTCGAGGAGTCGACGGTGCCGGTCATCGAGACCGGGGTGGGCAACTGCCACGTCTACGTGGACGCCGACGCCGACGTCGAGACCGCCCTGAAGATCCTGGTGAACGCCAAGGCGCAGCGGCCCTCGGTGTGCAACGCCGCCGAGACGTTCCTGGTGCACGCCGCGATCGCCGACGAGTTCGTCCCCAAGGCGCTGACGGTGCTCAAGGACGCGGGGGTGACCGTCCACGGCGACGAGCGGGTGCGGTCCTACGGCGCCGACGTCGTGCCGGCCACCGAGGAGGACTTCACCACCGAGTATCTTTCGCTCGACGTCGCCGCCGCGGTGGTCGACTCGCTCGACGACGCGGTCGCGCACATCCGGCGGTACGGCTCGGCCCACACCGACGCCATCGTGACCCGGTCCCAGCAGGCCGCCCGCAGGTTCGTCGCGACCGTGGACAGTGCCGCGGTGGCGGTCAACGCCTCGACCCGCTTCACCGACGGCGGCGAGTTCGGCTTCGGCGCGGAGATCGGCATCTCCACCCAGAAGCTGCACGCCCGCGGGCCGATGGGCCTGCCGGAGCTCACCTCCACCAAGTGGATCTACATCGGGGACGGGCACATCCGGGTGTGACCCTGAGACCCGGGCTCAGACGCGGGTGAGCACGGGACGCGAGCCGAGGCCCGCGTCCCTCGCCCGCAGCGCCGCGTCCACCCGGCTCGGCGCCTCCAGCTTGGTCAGCACGTTGCTCACGTGGTTGCGCACGGTCTTGGTGGCCAGGCACAGCTCGCGGGCGATCTCGGCGTTCGACCTGCCGTCGGCCAGCCGCTCCAGGATCTCGTGCTCCCGCTGGGTGAGGCCGGGAAACGGGCTGCGGGCCGGCGGCGTGGTCAGGCGGTCCAGCAGCCGGGGGGCCAGCCCGCCGCCGAAGACGACCTGCCCGTGGGCCACCGACGTGACCGCCGCCGCGATCTCCGAGGGGCGTGACCCGGTGAGCAGGTAGCCGTACGCCCCGGCGCGGAGCGCGCCCGTGAAGCCCGCCTCGCCGTCGTCGGCGCCGAGCGCGAGCACCCTTACGGCGGGGCAGCGGCGGGGCAGGGACTCCAGCGCGCCCAGCATGGCCAGGTCGGCCAGCAGCACCCGCGGCGACAGCCGTACGCACAGGCGGAGGGCGTCGAGGTCGTCGCACGCCGTGCCCGCGACGCGGAGGCCGGCCGCCTGGTCGAGGGCGGATCGGATGCCCTCGGCGAGCAGGGGCTTGTCGGCGGCGACCACGACGGTGATCGGGCCGGAGGAGTCGGTCATCGGCATCGCTGTCTCCGTCGTACCTGTGTTTCCGGAGCACACTCTGCCGGGCCGCACTTGTGGGACGGTTGGTGTTGGCTTGTATCGGACCTCGGCGCGCCTCCGCCGATTCGGGCGCCGGGCCCGCTATGGTTGGCGCTCCTATGGCTGGACGTCTCGGGCGGGTCGGCCCCTACACGCTGCTGGAGCGGCTGGGCCGGGGTGGCATGGGCGAGGTGTACCTCGCCGACGGCCGCCGGGGCGACCGCGTCGCCGTCAAGATGCTCCGCGACCCCATCGAGAACGACCCGGACGCGCGCTTACGCCTCGAGCGCGAGGTGCGGGCGCTGCGCAGGGTGGAGAGCCCGTACGTCGCCCAGGTGCTCGACGCGGACCTGTCGGGCGACCATCCGTACCTCGTGATGGAGTACATCGAGGGGGAGAACCTGCTCGACGCCGTACGGCGCGGCGGCCCGCTCAGGGGGCCACAGCTGATCACGCTGGCGCAGGGGCTCGCCGCGGCGCTGGCGATCATCCACGCGGGCGGGATCGTGCACCGCGACGTCAAACCGGCGAACGTGCTGCTCGGCGAGGACGGGCCGGTTCTGATCGACTTCGGGATCGCCCAGGTGCTCGACGCGACACGGGTCACGATGACCGGCACGTTCCTCGGCACGCCCGGCTACTGCGCGCCGGAGGTGTTCTCCGACGAGACGGTGGGAGAGCCCGCCGACGTGCACGGCTGGGCCGCCACGGTCGCGTTCGCGGCCACCGGGCGGCCCACCTTCGGCCGGGGCACCGCCGAGTCGCAGATGTACGCCGTGCTGAACGGCAAGGCCGATCTCGTGGGGGTGCCCCCCGCGCTGCTGCCGCTGGTGCGCGCGGCGCTGCACCGCGACCCCGCCCGCCGTCCCACGGCCGCGCTGATCGCGGACCGCCTGTCCAGGCTCGCGCGGGCCGCCGTCGACCCGCCGGACCGTGCCACTGCCACGCCGTCCGCCACGCCGTCCGCCCCGCAGCGCGGCCGGGAGAACGGCCGGGAGAACGGCGCGGGCGGGCCGGCCGTCGTACAGGTGCGCGCCTCCGCGGAGGCCGCCGCCCGCACCGGCCCGGCCCGCACCGGCCCGGCCCGCACCGGCCCGGCCCGGCCCGGCCCGAGCCCCCGGTTGCGGACCCCGTTGAGAACTCCGGTGAAGGCCTCGGCGCGGACTCAGGCGAAGTCGGCGCCCGGCCCGGCCGCGCCCGAGGGGGCGCTCGGTATCCCGACCGGGAACGCGGCGCTGGTCCTGGTCGCGCTGCTCGCGGTGCCGTGCGTGGTGACGGCGGTGATCTACCCGCCGGCCACCTTCGTGATCACCGCGACGTTCGCCGTGGTGACCAGGGCGATCTGGACGAGCCACTGGCTGGTGCGAACACGCCGGCCCGGCCGGGGGCGCACCTTCCTGCGGGTGCTGCTCTTCCCCCTCACCCTGTCGGGCTCGGCGTTGTCGGCCGTGGTGTGGCCGGGCCTGCCGGCCGCCGCGGCGGCGTTCGCCGCGATCTGGGTGGGTTCCGGCGCGAGCCTGGCGCCCGACTGGTGGTCTCAGGTGGTGCCGGTCACGATCGCCGGGGTCGCCTTCGGGGTGGTCAGCGGCGGGCTCGTCGGGCGGGAGATCGAGCGCGCCGGCGGGACCATACCGGGCCTGCGCCGGGAGGGCCTGCGGGCGCTCGCCGTGCTCGGCGGCTTCGTGCCGCTGTGCGCGGCCGCCGTACGCGCCGTCTCCTACTTTTTCTGACCTTCTGCTGACATCTTCCGAGCGGCCGGGTCAGTTCTCCCGCCGGGCGAATCGGTTGAAGATGCGCTCGCCCGCGTTGACCGCGCCCTCCGCGACGTCGCGCAGCACGCCGATGAACGGGTCCTGCGACTGCGCCCACGACTCCCGGTAGGAGTTGGCCGCGGCCTTGATCTCGTCGGTAAGCCGGGCGTCGGCGTCGTCCTCGCGGCGGGGATAGTCCCCGGCGAGGATGCGGTCGTACTCGCCGGTGCGGCGCCAGCGGTCGAGTTCGGCGACCCGGGTCACGGCGAACGGGTGGGTCGTGCCGAGCATGTTGAGGACCTTGAGCAGGCCGTCGCGGACGTCGCCCGCGGTGTCGTACTCCCTGGCCTGGTCGAGGAACGCCTCGATGTTCATCTCGTGCAGGCGCGAGCCGCCGGCGAGCTTCATGAGCGCGCGCAGCGCGGCGTCGGGGTCCTGCCCGGCGAGCAGGCCGCCCCGGTCGGCGGACATCTCCGCCTTGCGCTGCCACTCCTCCAGGGCCGCGACGATGATCCGCAGGCCGATGTAGCCGAGCGGGATCCAGGCGACCCGCGTGGCCAGCCGGGTCAGGATCGCGAGCATCGTGCCGTAGACGGCGTGGCCCGACAGGATGTGGGAGGTCTCGTGGCCGACGACGAAGCGCAGCTCCTCGGAGTCCATGAGGTCGAGCAGGCCCGTCGAGACGATGATGAACGGCTCGTCGAAACCGATCGCCATCGCGTACGCCTTGGGGTCCTGCTGCACGTAGATCTCGGGAATCCGGTGCAGGTCGAGAATGTAGGCGCTGTCGCGGCCCATGTCGTACAGGGCGCGGAACTGGGTGTCGGTCGTGCGCACGGCGGAGGCGAGGAACATCAGGCGGAGCCTGCGCTCGCTGAACAGGCCGGACGTGCGCTTGAGCACCGCGTCGAAGCCTGAGAGCGAACGCATCGCGACCAGCGCGGACCGGTCGGCGGGATGTTCGTAGGCCCGTGAGCTGATGCCGGGCAGCTGCACGCGGTTGCGATCGGGAGTGGTCATGTTCCGAATGCTATGTCTCAGGGGACGGACGCGCGCGGGACGCCGTGAGGAGCCCGGACGGCGCCCCGGGAGGGCGGTTCACGGACCGGCTGGGTGAGGACGTTAGGGTCCGTTTCATGCGAATCGGGACGGAGATCCGGCGGCTGGGTGTGATGGGCGGGACGTTCGACCCGATCCACCACGGCCACCTGGTGGCGGCGAGCGAGGTGGCGCACCACTTCGATCTGGACGAGGTGGTCTTCGTCCCGACCGGGCAGCCGTGGCAGAAGGCGGACCAGCGCGTCTCGTCCAGCGAGGACCGTTACCTGATGACCGTCATCGCGACCGCGTCGAACCCCCGCTTCTCCGTGAGCCGGGTGGACATCGACCGGCCGGGGCCCACGTACACGATCGACACCCTGCGCGACGTCGCCGCCGCGTACGGGCCGAACGTCGATCTCTACTTCATCACCGGGGCCGACGCGCTCGCGCAGATCCTGAGCTGGCGCGACGCCGGCGAGCTCTTCGACACCGCGCACTTCGTCGGCTGCACCCGGCCCGGTCACCCGCTGCAGGACCCGGGCCTGCCGGCCGGGAAGGTGAGCCTGGTCGAGATCCCCGCCCTGGCGATCTCCTCCTCCGAGTGCCGCGACCGCGTGGCCGCCGGGGAACCCATCTGGTATCTCGTTCCCGACGGCATCGTGCAGTACATCAACAAGCGCCGCCTCTACCGGGACCCGGCCGGCTGAACAGGGGCGGAACCAAGGGGGGGCGAGGGACGCGTGGTCATGGACGCCCCGCGCCCGCCGGATCGCTCTCCGTGGTCAAATGTCCCGAGGTCACCGGGCAGGCTTGCGTCAACTCCCTGGAAACCTTCGGGCTCGGCGATACAGGATCGGAGTACGGCCGCGAGGCACGATGCCGGCACGGGACACGGCACCGGAACCGGCCAGTCGCAGCGGGTCCCGCACGTCAAGCCGACCAGGCATCACCACAAGACGAGGCATCACCACCACCACTGACGACCGGCCCGCGCGGTTCCGCGGGCGACCGGTCCGATGCGACCCCGCACCCGTACGGGCGCGGGGCCGTGCGCGTCTCTCCGGCGGAATCATCGGGCGCGGAAGGACGTTGTATTTCCGATCCCGGGCATAACTCCGGTATCGACAGGGTGTGGCGGTAGGGTCTCCACGGAAAAGCGGGTTGTACGGGGGCCGCGGACTGTGCACCCTTGAAGAACCCGTCAACGGAGGACAGAACCGAATCGTGACAGCATCCGAGAGAGCGGCAGAGCTTGTGCGGGTGGCGGCCGAGGCCGCCGCCGAGAAGCTGGCCGACGACATCATCGCCTACGACGTCAGCGAACAGCTCGTCATCACCGACGCCTTCCTTCTCTGCTCCGCGTCCAACGACCGGCAGGTCCGCGCGATCGTCGACGAGGTCGAGGAGCGGCTGCGCGTCGAGGCCGACGCCAAGCCCGTACGCCGGGAGGGCGAGCGGGAGGGCCGCTGGGTCCTGCTCGACTACCTCGACATCGTGGTCCACGTGCAGCACGAGGAGGACCGCGCCTTCTACGCGCTGGAGCGCCTGTGGAAGGACTGCCCGTCCATCGAGCTGCCGGAGAGCGTACGGCGGGTCGCCGCCCAGCGCGGCCGCGGGGCGAACCCGTGACGGACGCCATCGCCGGGGCGGTGTGATGGGCCGCCGCGTGGTCTGCCTGCGGCACGGGCAGACGTTGTGGAACGTGGAGAAACGCTTCCAGGGGCACACCGACATCGCGCTGGACGAGACGGGGATCGCGCAGGCCGCCCGGGCGGCCTCCCTGCTCGCGGCCCTGCGGCCGACGATGCTCGTCGCCTCCGACCTTCGCCGCGCCTACGACACCGCCTCCGCCCTCGGCCGGCTCACCGGCCTCGACGTCATGGTCGACAAGGACCTGCGCGAACGCGGCGGCGGGGAGTGGGAGGGCCTGACCCGCGACGAGATCAGGGCGGGCTGGCCGGTCGAGTACGAGGCGTGGGAGGCGCCGGGCGGCGAGGACGTCGCGCACGTCGCCGACCGGGTGGCCGAGGCGGTCGAGCGCTGGGCGGGCCGCCTGGCCGACGACGGCCTGCTGGTGATCGCCTCGCACGGCGCCGCGCTGCGGCTCGGCCTCTGCCGCCTGCTCGGGCTGCCGCAGGAGCTGTGGTCGGCGCTCGGCAGCCTGGGCAACTGCTCGTGGTCGGTTCTGGAGGAGGGCCGCCGGGGATGGCGCCTGACGGAGCACAACGCGGGCACCCTGCCCGAGCCGGTCAGCAGCGACGACAGCCCCGCCGCCACCGCGGACGGCTGATACGCCTGTCACCGGTGTTACAGATGTGACCGGTGACGATTAGGTAAACGGAAGGGCATGGATATATGCTCTCCGAGCGCCGCGCCGGGAGGACTCGGAGCGGTGGCAAGGGGCTATAGCGCAGCTGGTAGCGCACCTCCATGGCATGGAGGGGGTCTGGGGTTCGAGTCCCCATAGCTCCACCCACTCGGTGGCGATCAGTGGGGCGTCACAGGCTCTTGAGGTAGGCGAGCGACGGCATGAAGAAGTATTCGCCTCCCTTCATCGTCACCGTCTGAGGAACCTGCTTCTGGGGAGCGCTCAGCTTCTTGCCGTCCCACGCTGTGGGGAAGCGCGCCTTGACCTCCCGGCCGCCCTGGCCGATCACGGGGTCGTGGCCGGTGCCCGCGGCGGGGAAGCCGGGCTCGTCGGCCCAGCTCTGCTGGGTGAACTCGAACTGGGACTGCAGGCTGGAGTTGAACGCCATGAACAGCAGCCCCACGCCGCCGGTCGGCCGGGTCGCCGGGGGCGCGTCGTCCCACGGCTTGTCGGTGCGCCTGCCGTACGTCTGCCCGCGCCGCGCCATCATGACCCCGAGCGCCCGCTCCAGCCCGCCGTCGCGGGAGTCACGGGGGTTGGCCTTGCGGATGTGCGCGCTCACCGGGCATCTGGACCCGGGGTCGTCACGGTAGTTGAAGTCGTTCTGCACCGGGTGGTCATCGGCGCTCGGCCTGCCGTGCAGCCGCAGCGGCGTGCCATTGCGGAACCGGCCCACCAGCATCGCGCCGGCGAGCGGCCGGTCCTCTCCCTTGAAGCCGAGCGCGTCGGCGAGGGCCTCCTCGGCCTCGCGGAACGCGCGGACGTTCTGCTCCAGCTTGCGCAGCACGAGGTAGGTGCCGAAGTGGCGGCTCGGGTGCGGGGCGAGGGGGTCGGCGGCGAGCACGTGGCTCAGCGGGAAGAACGGGTTCCAGTTGGCGCCGGGCTCGGCGGTCACCTGGTCGGCGAGGAACAGCGGCTGGCTGCGGCCGTCCACGTAGCCGAAGTGCTCGATGCCCCGGCCCTGGGCGTCGCGCAGACCCTCGCCCTTCTCCTCGCCGAGGATCTTCGCGGTCTTCGGCAGCAGCGCGAGGACGCGCGTGCGCGTCGCGGCGACAGGTTCGGGGGTGGCGTCCCCGATCAGCACGACCGCGTGGATCTCTCCTTGGTAGTGCTTCTCCCACGCGCCGACCGCCGGGTCGCTCAGGGTGTCTTTGCGCCGTTTCATCCCTGACTTGAACGCGTTGTCGGTGAACTTGGTGGTGGATTCGCCCAGTTTAAGATAACCGGGCTTGCTGATGCCGACGCCGACGTACGGCGTGCCCCGCTTCTTCGAGCGGTTGAAGTCGCGCACCTCCTCAAGGTGCTTCCTGGCCGACTTCATGAGCGGCACCAGGGCGCGCAGGAACCGCCTGCCGTCCGCGCCGTCGCCGAAATGCACGAGCAGCAGGGACATGCTCTCGCGTACGTGCGCCTGCAGGATGTTCGGCTGCAGGTTGTCGAGCATCGCCTTGGTGTCGGCGTCCAGTTTCGCCGAGTCCCAGGCGAGCGGCTTTCCGTTGGACAGGTTGACCGGCATGTCGGTTCCTTTCCCACTTAGTGGAAATATCAGGCCTCCACCGATGAGAACCATCATCCATGGAAAAGGTTCGGCGTACCGGCGAATCGGTGGCGGTCTCGGTGGCCCCGGGTTTCGCCGGTCCGCCCTGGCCAGGCTTACTTTCCGTAGCGGGGGTAGGGGCCCGGGCATGATGAAGAGACGGCCTGTCGGCGTTGAAGAGGAGTTTCTTGTCGTCGACCTCCAGTCCCGGCGTCTCACGCCGCTGGCGGAGTCGATGCTGGAGCGGCTGCCGGACGAGGGGTTCTCGGCCGAGTTGCAGCGATCGGTCGTGGAGACGAACAGCACCCCGTTGGAGGACCTGAGCGACGTACGGGCCGAGATCGTACGGCTGCGCCAGGCGCTCGTCGCGGCCGGCGAGCCGCTGGGCGTGGGCGTCATCGCCGCCGGGACGACCCCCAACACGGGCATCGAGGGCTACACCTTCACCCCGGGGGAGCGCTACCGCTACCTGTCGGAGTCCTACCGGTTCCTGGCCGAGGAGCAGCTCATCTGCGGGGCGCAGGTGCACGTGGAGATCCACGACAGGGACGTGGCGGTGCTCGCCGCCCAGCGCGTCGAGGCGTGGCTTCCCCCGCTGCTCGCCATCAGCGCCAGCTCGCCGTTCTGGATGAACGAGGACAGCGGCTACGCCAGCAGCCGGGCGCTGACCTGGCAACGGTGGCCGACGGCCGGGCCGATCGGCCCGTTCGCCGACGCCTCCGAGTACGACAGGACGGCCGAGGACCTGGTCGCCTCCGGGGTGATCAAGGACGCCGGCATGATCTATTACGACCTGCGGCTCAGCGCCCACGTGCCGACGGTGGAGATGCGCGTCTGCGACTCCTGCCCCCTGGCGGACGACGTGGTGCTGCTGGCCGGGCTCTTCCGGGCCCTCATGAGCAGGGAGATCGAGGCCGTGGAGCGGGGTGAGCCGCCGGCGGGGGAGCAGCGTCTCGCGCTGCTGCGGGCGGCCAACTGGCGGGCGGCCCGCGACGGGCTGGAGGGCGAGCTGTTGTCGCCCGTGACCAGCCGGCCGGCCCCGGCGCCGCGGCTCGTCGCGTGGATGCTGGAGGAGCTGCGGCCGACCCTGGAGGAGCTCGGCGACTGGGAGATCGTGTCGGAGCTCGCCAACGAGGCACTGCTCCGCGGCAGCTCCGCCTCCCGCCAGCGGGGTGCGTTCGCCGTCAACGGCAGGGCCGAGGACGCGGTCGACCTGCTGCTCGCGGAGACCCGGCAGAGCTAGGTCGTGTCTGCTGGATCAAGCCCTGCCGCGCGTGGCCCAGGCGGCGCCTCGCCGCGTTGTCACCTCACCCGCGAGATCGAGTGCGGGCCGGGTCGCGCGAGGGGGTGAGCGGGCGGGCCGATAACCTTCTGGCCATGCCTCCACTGTCCGCCCACCCCCTGAGCACGGCATGAACGGCGCCTACTCGGGCTGGCTGATCGGCGCGGCCCTGCTGCTGGCGCTGGCCGCCGTGGTCACCACCGTACGGAACCGGCCGATGGGGCCGGTGCTGCTGGTGGGGCTGGGGCTGCTGGAGATCGCCGTGCTCGCGCAGGCGGGGTTCGCCCTCGCCGGGATCGGACGCGTCGCGGAGAAGGCGACCTTTGTCGGATACCTGGCGGGGACCGTGGTGATCCCGCCCGCCGCGGTGTGGTGGGGCCGGGCGGAGCGCACGCGCTGGGGCCCCGGCGTCATCGCCGTGGCCGCCTTCACCGTGGCCGTCATGACCGGGCGGCTGCTGCAGGTCTGGGACATGGTCCCGTGAGTGACGCGGCCGTACGGTCCGGGCCCGGGCGGGTGCTCGTGGCCGTGTACGGCGTCTTCGCGCTGGCCGCGACCTCCCGCGCCGCCGTGCAGATCGCCACGCGGTTCGCCGAGGCGCCCCTGGCGTACGCGCTGTCGGCGTTCGCGGCGGTCGTCTACCTCGCCCTGACGGTGGCGCTGGCCCGCGGCGCCGCCCGGGCGGCGCTCGCCGCCTGCCTGGTCGAACTGATCGGCGTGCTGGTCGTCGGCACGCTCAGCCTGGCCGACCCGGCCGCCTTCCCGCACGCCACGGTGTGGTCGGGGTACGGCAGCGGGTACGGCTTCGTGCCGCTCGTGTTGCCCGTGGTCGGCCTGCTGTGGCTGCTGCGCGGCGTCCGCCGCTGACAGTCCTCTCCACGACCCCTCTCCACGACTCTCAGAACCGGGAACAAACGAGGAGTTTGAGGCCTTTGGTAGGGTGTCAAACGTAGGATGACCGGATGAGGGGAGTTGTTGCGGCGATGAGTGCCGTCGTCACGCGGATGGCCACCGGTGGGGCTCCATGGAGGGCCGCGTGGAGAGCGCCGGGCGGGTCGATGGCGTGGCTGATCGCCGGCGGCATCGCCCTCGCCGCGCTGAACCTCCGCACCGCGGTGACCAGCGTGGGCACCGTCCTCGACGAGGTGAGCACCGGGCTCGGCATGTCCGGCGCGACGACCGCGCTGCTGACCACGCTGCCGGTGGTGAGCTTCGCGCTGTTCGGGGCGCTGACACCGGCCATGTCCCGGAGGATGGGGGAGCACCGGCTGCTGCTGACCGCCATCGTGCTGCTCGCCGCGGGTCAGGCCGTCCGTTCCCTCGTCGACTCGGCGGCGCCGTTCATGGCGGCGAGCACGGTCGCGCTGGCGGGCGGCGCGGTCGGCAACGTCGTCATCCCCACACTGATCAAGAAGCACTTCCCACGGCGGTCGGGCGCCATGACGACCGTCTACTCGACCGCCCTTGCGGCCGGGACGATGGTGGCCGCCGCCGCGACCGTCCCCGTGCAGCAGGCCGCGGGCGGCAACTGGCACGTGGCACTCGGGGTGTGGGCGGCCCTGGCCGCCGTGGCCGCGATTCCGTGGCTCGCGCTCAGGCGCGGTGAGCCGGAGCGGCGTAGCACCCCCGCCCGGGCGGCCGGCGAGAGCCTCCTGCGCAGCAGGCTCGCCTGGGCCGTGGCCGGTTACTTCGGGTCGCAGTCGCTCATCGCCTACGTCATGTTCGGCTGGCTGCCGCTGCTGCTGCAGGACAACGGCTACACGAGCGGACAGGCCGGGGTGGTGCTCGCCGTGTTCACCGGGCTCGGCATCCCGATCTCGATGGTGGTGCCCACGCTGGCGACCCGGCTGTCCGGGCAGCGCCCGCTGGTGATCGCGTTCGCGGTCCTGTACGCGGCCGGCTTCGCAGGGATGCTGACCGGGCACGCGATGTGGGCGTGGGCGATGCTCGTGGCGCTCGGCGGCGGCACCTTCCCGCTGGCGCTGGCGATGCTGGCGCTGCGGACCCGGACGGCGCCGGGCACCGCCGCCCTGTCCGCCTTCGGGCAGAGCGCCGGATACCTCATCGCGGGCGCGGGCCCGATCACGTTCGGTCTCCTCCACCAGGTGAGCGGTGGCTGGGCGCTGCCGTTCTGCCTGCTGTTCGCCGCGCTCGCCGTACAGGTCGTCACTGGATGGTACGCGGGCGGCGACCGGACGCTGGAGGACGGGGGCGCTGCCGGGGCCTCTCCCCTCCGGGTTTAGGCCGCCCTCAGGGGGCAGGGCTTGTCGTGCAGCCGAAGAGAGAAGGAGGAGGCATGAGCTCGATCGAACAGTCCATCGATGTGAATGTCCCGATCCGCACCGCGTACAACCAGTGGACGCAGTTCGAGAGCTTCCCGGAGTTCATGGAAGGCGTCGAGTCGGTCAAACAGATCGGCGACACGCGCACCGACTGGGTCGTCGAGATCGCGGGAGTCCGCCGGGAGTTCCAGGCGGAGATCACCGAGCAGCACCCCGACGAGCGCGTGGCCTGGCGCTCACTGGACACGCCGCGGCAGGCCGGGGTCGTCACGTTCCACCGGCTCGGCGACGACACCACCCGCGTCACCCTCCAGATGGAGTACGACCCCGAGGGCTTCCTCGAGAAGGCGGCCGACGCTCTTCAGCTCGTGCGCATGCGCGTCAAGGGCGACCTGGAGCGTTTTAAGGCCTTCATCGAGTCACGCGGCGGCGAGACCGGCGCCTGGCGCGGCGACGTGCCCGGCCCGCACCAGCAGGGCGGAACGGGTTCCGGCGGCGTGTCCGGCGGCGTGTCCGGCGGGGGTTCCGGCACGGGCTACGACATCGGCGAGCCGATGCCGCCGCAGACCGTGAACCCCGACTACCCGCGCGAGACGCCGCTTCCGGCGCCCGGCAGCGGACCGATCCCGCCGGCGCCCGGTACGGGCCCGCTTCCCGGCAGCGGACCGCTGCCGCCGCGGGACACCCCCGGCCCGGTCATCTAGGCCTGCGGCCGACGAGGCGCGTGGGATCCGAGAGGCCCATCTCCTGAGGGACGGGGAGATGGGCCTCTTTCTCGTTATCAAGCCGGAATTCGAGGATTATCGGCAATTTATTTTGTCATGATATGATGGGATTAGAGTGTTATAGCCTTTCGGGCGTCGTTCATTCTGATTATGAAGGGATGCCCGCCCGTGTGCTATGACGCCGACGCCGTACCTCCCGTTCACGGTGCTCCGCGCACGACCACGTCGTCTGAGCGCCTCGTCCTGATCTCGGGCGACGGGGCGGAATTCGCGGCGTTCCTGTCCCGTCCCGGAACACCCACCGGCGCCGCCGTGCTCGTCCTGCCCGACAATCGGGGCCTGTCCGGGTTCTACGAGCAGCTGGCCGTACGCCTCGCCGAGCAAGGGCATCCAGCGCTCGTGATCGACTACTTCGGCCGTACGGCGGGGACCGGCCCGCGGCCGGCCGGCTTCCCGCACATGGAGCACCTGGGCAGGGCGCACAAGGACACCCTTTTCGCCGACATCGCCGCCGGGGCGCGATACCTGCGGGCAGAGGGGCATCAGGACGTCGTCACGCTCGGCTTCTGCTTCGGCGGCAGGCTCGCGTTTTTGGCGGCCCGCCCCGAGTTCGGATTCCGCGGCGTCATCGGCCTGTACGGATATCCGGACACGATCTTCGGCAACCCCGGCCCCACCCAGCTGGCCGGCGAGCTGCGCGGCCCGATCCTCGGGCTGTTCGGCGGCGCGGACGAGGGCATCTCCCCCGAGGTGGTGAAGGCCTTCGGCGAGGCGCTGGACGGCGCGGGCGTCGAGCACGAGTTCGTCACCTATCCGGGAGCACCGCACAGCTTCTTCGAGCTCGGCCGACCGGAACTGGCGGAGGCCTGCGCCGACGCGTGGTCGCGCATCCTCGGACTCCTGGAAGGCGTGCCTGCTCGGCCCTGAGCAGAGCTGCCGCGCTGCCGTTGTGCTGCCGTGCTACCGGGGGCCGGACAGCGGACAGCGGACAGCCCGAGGCGACCTGACCTCGCCTCGGGCTGTCACGATGCCAAGACTACGACTTCGATGCCCGGCCGCGCGCACCGGCACCCCCCAAATGCCGGAAAAGCCGATGTCGTGTTTCGGGAGAGCCCGTTAGTGTGGCCCGCGTGCCAATGATCGTCTCTCCGCCGCCCGCCCGATAGCGGGCGGCGTCATCAGGTGAGCCGGGCCCGGAGGGCCCGGCCGGTGGCCCCTGCCCGCGTACGGGAATCGGGCCCACCTCACCGGAGAGACATCGATGAACCATGCTCCAGCCCTGTCCGTACGGCAGGGTCTTGTCTACGTGTCCACCGCCGCGGCCGCCTGGGGAACCGGCGGCGCGGCGGGGGCGATGCTCCATGACGCGGGCCGGCTGAGCCCCGTCGCCGTGTCCTTCTGGCGCTTCACCTGCGGGGCGGCGCTTCTGCTCCTGGTCGCGCGCGGCCGCCCTTCCTGGCGGGCGGTGCTGCTCGTCGGCCCGGCCATGGCGGTGTGCCAGGCCGCCTACTTCGCGGCGATTGCCGAGACCGGCGTCGCGGTCGCGATCATGATCACCATGGGGGCGGCTCCGCTCTTCGTGGCGGCCGGCGGCCGGATCTTCCTGCGCGAGCCCCTGGGCCGTACGGCTCTCGCCTGCGCCGGGCTCGCGCTCGCCGGGCTGGCCATGCTCACGGGAGGAGCGGCCGCCCCGGCCGGCGCGGCCGGCGCCGGTTACTGCCTGGTGTCGGCTGCCGCCTACTCCTTCGTCACCCTCGCGACCCGCCGCATGCCCGCGGAGGGCGTGGCGGTGTGGGGCTTCGCCGGGGGCGCGCTGTGCCTGCTCCCGCTCGCCGTGGGCGGGGGACTGCTGCCCACCGGGCACACGATGACCAGCGTGCTGCTGCTCGGCTATCTGGCGATCGTGCCGACCGCGCTCGCGTACCGGTTGTTCTTCACCGGCCTGGGCGTCGTGGGTGGTGTCACCGCGTCGGTCGTCTCGTTGCTCGAACCCCTCGTCGCGGCCGTCGCCGGTGTCGTCCTGCTGGGGGAGCGCATGACCGCCGTACAGGTGGGCGGGGGAGCCCTCCTCCTGTGCGCCCTCGCCTGGCTCGCCCGCGCGGAGTTGCGCGATGGGCCGGTGCGGGGGTCACGACCAGGGAAGCCGAGCTGTTAACGGTACCATCAGGTGGGTGGTGTGAAGCGTGCGATCACCAGGCGGAACGGTCCTTTTCGGGGCGTGTCCCGCGGTGATCGCCGCCGGTGCTCACACCGTGCGCCGGTGCCGGCATCGCGTCGGCAGCGCGTTGGACCAGTGGCGGACTCGTCGTGGCGGACTCGTAGCGGTTCGTGGCGGACTCGTAGCGGTTCGTGGCGGGTCGCTGCGGTTCGTGGCGGGTCGCTGCGGTTCGTGGCGAGTCGTGGCGGTTCGTGGCGGGTTCGTTCAGGGCGACTGATCGGAAAGAGCGGGGACGCGGGGGATGACGATGGTGCGGCCTGGAGAGAGCCCGGCCGAGCGCCCGAGGGCGGCGGTCATGGAAGACGTCGCGGAGCTGGCGGGGGTGTCGGCGATGACGGTGTCGCGGGTGCTGAACGCTCCGGAGAAGGTGCGTCCGGAGACGCGGGAGCGGGTGCTGGCGGCGGTGCGGGAGCTGGACTACCGGCCGAACTCGGCGGCGCGGATGCTGGTGACCGGGCGGTCGGGGGTGCTGGGGGTGGTGTGTTTCGACACCACGTTGTACGGGCCGGCGTCGACGTTGTTCGGGGTGGAGCAGGCGGCGCGGGACAGTGACTATCTGGTGAGCATCGCGAGTCTGCCGGTGCTGGATCGGCGGTGGATCGGGCGGGGGGTGGATCGGCTGCGGTCGCAGTCGGTGGATGGGGTGATCGTGGTGGCGCCGCATGAGTCGGCGGCCGAGGGGGTGCGGCAGCTTCCGGCGGGGTTGCCGGTGGTGGTGGTGGGTGGGGGCGGGGATGTGCCGGTGCCGGTGGTGGCGGTCGATCAGGTGGCGGGGGCGGCGCGGGCGACGCGGCATCTGCTGAGTTTGGGGCATCGGACGGTGTGGCATGTGGCGGGTCCGCCGAACTGGGTGGATTCCCGTGGTCGTCTTTCGGGGTGGCGGTCGGTGCTGGAGGCGGAGGGCCGGGTGGTGCCCGAGCCGTTGGTGGGTGATTGGACGGCGTCGTCGGGTTATGAGCTGGGGCGGCGGCTGGCGGCCGATGGCGGGGTGACGGCGGTGTTCGTGGCCAACGACCATATGGCGATGGGGGTGTTGCGGGCATTGCGGGAGGCGGGGCGGCGGGTGCCCGAGGATGTGAGCGTGGTGGGGTTCGATGACGTGCCGGAGGCGGCGTATTTCTGGCCGCCGCTGACCACGGTGCGGCAGGACTTCGGCGAGCTAGGCCGGCAGGCGTTCCGGCTCCTGCTGCACCGCATCGCCGACCGTGACGTCGGGCCGGCGCGCCTGGTCGAGCCCGAACTCGTGGTCAGGGAGAGCACGGCCGCCGCTCCACCGTCCTCGGCGTAACCGGGACGCGGGTCGTTTTCAATGGCCGGCTATCTCAGCACAATAATGGGCTAAATAGAAACATCTGCGTCGCCGCTATCGTCCTTCGCCTGTAGCTCCAACATATCCCGGTGCGCGCTTGTCGCCCGATGCCGGTTCGTGGAAAAATTAGTACAGGATTTCGAATCGGCGAAGGGGATGTGATGGATCTGTCCGACTTCGGTCCTGATCACCCGCATGATTCAGATATCGCCGACGACTGGTGGGATCGTCTGGTCGCCGGCTCACCACTGTGGTCTTCAGAGGGTTCTCTGGCCCGTGAATTCGTACCGATCGCCGATTCCGAAGGGCGAAAGCGCGCCGGTCGGCTCGATGCCCCGGCGAATCCCGCCTTGATTAAGGTATTCGCGACTCGTTCCGGTGCCGCTCCCGGTGACGACCTCGTCGACGGTGACGAAACCGCGAGTGACGCTTCTCCTGATGGCACTCCTCGGGGTGGCGGTGATGCGTCCGGTGGCGTTTCGGCTGGTGCTTCCGATGGCGTGTCTGACGGCGTCTCTGGCGCTGGCCGGGGCGACGCTGGCCGGAATCGGGATGCGGGCCGTGATCGGAATGGCGGCAGCGCGCCTGGTGGTGCGTCTGATGGCGGCGCGTCTGATGGTGCCTTCGGTGGTGCTTCCGGCTCGGGGTCGTCGTGGGTGGCGGTGGCGGCTCTTGTCGAGGCGGCTCGGGTGGTGGCGTTGGTGCCGGTGCCGGAGGACGCGGGTGTGTGTCTGGCCGAGGCTGAGGAGTTGCTCGCGGCCCGTGATCGGATCACTTCGGCGTTGGCGGCCCGGGTGGGTCGTGTCCATCGGGCGGGGGAGGCGAAGAACCACGGGCATGCGTCCACGAAGTTGTGGCTGCGTAGCGCTGGGGGGATGACGCCTGCGGGGGCGGGGCGCCTGTTGACGATGAGCATGGAAGTGCACCGTCTTGCTGAGGTGCGTCGCCTGTTCGCGGAGGGTGGCTTGGCCGAGGGGATTGTGGAGGCGATCTGCACGGCCACCGCGGGGTTGACCGATGAGCAGGCGGCGACGGCTGAGCGGATTCTGCTGGAGTTGGCGAACTCGGCGGGTGCGGCGGAGGTGGCGAAGGCGGGGCGGTACCTACGCGCGGTGCTCGACCCCGATGGGCATGAGAAGGATGAGCAGGCGGATTTCGATCGCCGGTTCTTCCGGGTCCGCCGGCGTAGGGGCGGCGGTGTGGAGGGGGAGTTCTACCTGCCGGTGGAGGCGGCCGCGCGGTTGCGGCACATGCTGGACGTCTACGCCAAGCCGAAGGCGGAGGGTGATGACCGGCCGTTGAGTGTGCGGAACGCGGATGCGTTGATCGCGTTCCTGGAGAACAAGATCGTCACTGAGCTTCTGGTGCTGGTCAACGCCGAATCCCTTCCCGACGACCCTCCGAGTGGCACTGCCTGCGACGAGGGTGAGCCCATCATCGACGACGGCGAGCCCACCATTGAGGAGCCCTCCGGCGAAGAGCGCGCTGACGAAGAGCCCGCCGGCGAAGAGTCAGACGAAGAGCCGGGGGGTGCGGAGCCGGGCACACGGCCATCGGCCGTCGGTCCCGAACGCACAGCCACCAGCCCCGAACGCACAGGCACTGTGCCCCCGGCGGGCGGTGATCACTCAGCCGGCGAGGACGGTAGCTCGACCGTCGCGCCCTCCGCAGGAGACGACACCTCCCCTGCAGCCTCCAGTGCCGCCTCCCGCGCCGCCTGTCGTGCCACCTCCAATGCCGCCGCGGGTGCGGGCGCGGATGCCGCCGCGGGTGTGGGCGCGTGTGGGGGCGCTGACGGGCTGGAGCCTGTCACCGGCCGCGCGGCCGCCGGTAGCTCGCCCATGGACGGTCCGGCTGCCGCCTGGCCGCACTTCGACCCCACCGGCAGCGACGAGCACGGCCACGAGCGCGGCGACCTGCGCGACTGCGATGACGTTCAGCAGGACCACGCCGACGACCCTGACGCAGACCCTGACGACGACTCTGACGACGACCCCGGCACTCAGGAAGAGGGCATCGAGCGAGGACACCGCAGAAACCGAGCGCGGCCGCAGCAGGCACCCCCGCAGCAGGCACGCCCGCAGCAGACGCATGCTCCTGATCCCCCACCCGAGCCCGACGCCCCGCCGGATGCGGAAGGGAGCGACTGCCCGGGAGGCGACGCTTGGCCTGGCGGTGGCGCCTGGCCGGGAGGCGACACCTGGGCCGGGGTGGGAGCCGACGCGCCGCCGGGGGTGGGGCGCAATGTGCCGCCGGGGGTGTGGTTGCGGGGGTTGCCGGGGCTGATCCTGGCGACCGGGCATCTGCTGCCCGTTGTGAGCGTGCATCGGCTGGCCCGCAGCAGCAGCCTGGTGAGGATCGTGATGAACGCCGCCGGGCAGGTCCTGGACATGGGCCGCAAGGTCAGGTTGGCCACCCCCGCCCAGCGCCGGGCGGTCTTCGCCCGGTACGCCACCTGCTGGGTCGACGGCTGCCCCCTGCCCGCCACCATGTGCCAGATCGATCATTGCGACAACTGGTGCAGCGGCGGGCTGACCGACCTCAAGCTGCTCGGGCCGGCGTGCCAGTTCCACAACCGCGACCGCTACCGCCACCCCACCCGCTACACCCGCCGCGAGATCGGCGACGACCGCTGGACCTTCACCTACCGCAACCCCCGAACCACCCGGCGACGCGAATGAGTCACCGACACGCGGATCGGCGCCCGCAGGAGTGGAAGCCGTGCCCGCAGGAGTGGAAGCGGCGCCCGGCGCGGAAGTGCGCCGCTCTGTTCGCCGAGCTTCCTGCTCGCCGTGGTTCTGCCCCCGGGGGTCTGTCCGGCGGGATTGAGGATCAGCCTGCGAAGGCCGATGGCGGCGGCCTCGAAGGGCGGGTAGCGACCGGAATGCCGGTAACGAGCAGGCATGCCCAAGTGGGTCGGCGGCTGGATCCGCTGGGAGCGGGGCGATGGTTTCGGGCACGGATGGGATGCCGCTGGGATGCCGCTGGGATGCCGCCCGCGCCGGCGCCCACTGCCACCGCTCAGGACGATCCCGTCATCACGCCAAGTAACCACCGCGGATGCCCGCGAGGCCGGTGAACAGGTGTTTCCGGTCATGCGATGCGCTCCTCAAATGGTTCTGTTAACGATAACATAGCGTCCGGGACGATGGGTGAGCGTTAACAGCCGAGTTTCGGTCATCAGTAAAGGTCTATGCGGCATGTCCGTCAATAAGGTGTTACCAGGATGTTTCGGCGTAACCGGACCGTGACCGGCGACCTCCTTGACGCAGGGTTGTGTTAACGCTCACAGTTCTTGCCAAGCAGTTGAGAGGAGCGACCGTGGGACCCAGCGTCGAGCGCCGCCCGCCCGTCATGGCCGACGTGGCCAGGCTGGCCGGAGTGTCGCACCAGACGGTCTCGCGGGTGCTCAACGATCACCCGAACGTCCGCGCAGAGACCCGCACCCGGGTCATGCGGGCCATCGACCAGCTCGGATACCGCCGCAACCTCGTCGCCCGGGCACTGGTCACCAAGCACTCGCGCACGCTCGGCGTCGTCAGCTTCGATACGACGCTGTACGGCCCGGCGAGCACGGTATACGGAATCGAGCAGGCCGCCAGGGACGCGGGCTACTTCGTGAGCATCGTGAGCCTGCGGACCATTGACAGGGCCGGCGTGAACGACGCGATCGGCTACCTCGCCGAGCAGGGCGTCGACGGCATCGTCGTCGTCGCTCCGCAGCGATCGGCGGCCCGTGCGCTCGACGACCTGCCGGCGGGCATGCCCGCCGTGGCCGTCGAGGGCTGGCATCAGGGCGACGTCTCCGTGGTGAGCGTCGACCAGGTCGAGGGAGCCAAGCTGGCGACCTCGCATCTGCTCGGCCTCGGCCACGAGACCGTCTGGCATGTCAGCGGCCCCGCTGACTGGCTGGAGGCCGAAGGGCGATGTGAGGGCTGGCGCGCGGTACTGACCGAGGCGGGGCGCCGCGTACCCGACCTGCTGACCGGAGACTGGAGTCCTCGATCGGGCTACCAGGCCGGAAAGCACCTCGCCGCGATGGTCGGCGACGTCACCGCGGTGTTCGTCGCCAACGACCAGATGGCGCTCGGCCTGCTGCGGGCGTTCACGGAGGAGGGGGTGAAGGTCCCCGAGCAGATCAGCATCGTGGGCTTCGACGACATCCCTGAGTCGGAGTTCTTCTCCCCACCGCTCACCACCATAAGACAGGACTTCGGGGCCGTCGGCAGGCGCAGCATCGACGTGCTGCTCCGGCAGATCGAGTCGAACGAGCCGTTGCCCTATGAACGGCTCGTGGTGCCTCCCCAGTTCGTACGAAGGGGAAGCACGACCGGCGTGCGCTAGCCGTACGGAAATCAACCAATTGATCGGCGCTGACCACCTGACCTGTGTTAGCGCTAACAGCGATGAAAGGATCCCCCCAGTGTTGAAGAGGATCTCGGCACTGATCCTGGCGGGCGCTACCGCCCTGACGATGGCCGGATGTGGCGGTGGCGACGGCGACACGTCGGCCAGCGGCGGCTCGTCCGGCGGTGGCGACGACAAGATCGTTATGGGCTTCTCGCAGGTCGGCGCGGAGAGTGGCTGGCGTACCGCCAACACCAAGTCCGTCCAGGAGTCGGCCAAGGAGGCCGGCGTCGACCTGAAGTTCTCCGACGCCCAGCAGAAGCAGGAAAACCAGATCAAGGCCATCCGCTCCTACATCCAGCAGAAGGTCGACGTGATCGCCTTCTCGCCGGTCGTGGAGTCGGGCTGGGACACCGTGCTCAAGGAAGCCCAGACCGCGAAGATTCCGGTCATCCTGACCGACCGGGCCGTGGATTCCAAGGACACCAGCCTGTACAAGACCTTCCTCGGCTCCGACTTCGTCGAGGAGGGCAAGAAGGCCGGCCAGTGGCTGGTCGACGAGTACAAGGACAGCAAGGACACGGTGAACATCGTCGAGCTGCAGGGCACCACCGGCTCGGCGCCCGCCAACGACCGCAAGGCGGGCTTCGGCGACGTCATCTCGGCCGATCCGAAGTTCAAGGTCATCGCTTCGCAGAGCGGCGACTTCACCCGGGCCAAGGGCAAGGAGGTCATGGAGGCCTTCCTCAAGTCCAACCCCAAGATCGACGTGCTCTACGCGCACAACGACGACATGGGCCTCGGCGCCATCGAGGCGATCGAGGGCGCGGGTAAGGTCCCGGGCAAGGACATCAAGATCATCACCGTCGACGCGGTGCACGACGGCATGCAGGCCCTCGCCGACGGGAAGATCAACTACATCGTCGAGTGCTCCCCGCTGCTTGGCCCCCAACTGATGGACCTCGCGAAGAAGGTCGTCAAGGGCGAGCAGGTTCCGCCGCGCGTGGTGACCGAGGAGACCACCTTCACCCAGGAGCAGGCCAAGGAGGCTCTGCCCAACCGCCAGTACTGATCGTAAGCACTGCTTTCCTCACCGGGCCGCCTCTTCCCGGGGCGGCCCGGTGCCGCGACAGTGATGAGGACGAGAGAGGGGCTCCGCTATGGCCGCGCCCGCGCCGATCCTGCGGATGAGCGGGATCGGCAAGCAGTTCCCCGGCGTGAAGGCGCTGGACGACGTCGACTTCCGGCTGCTGCCGGGAGAGGTGCACGCCCTGATGGGTGAGAACGGCGCCGGCAAGTCGACGCTCATCAAGGTGCTTACCGGCGTCTACGACATCGACGCCGGCGAGATCGAGCTGGAGGAAAGGCGGGTCGCCTTCTCCAGCCCGCTGGCCGCCCAGCAGGCGGGCATCAGCACCGTCTACCAGGAGGTCAACCTCTGCGCCAACCTCTCGGTGGCGGAGAACATCTTCATCGGCCGCGAGCCGCGCCGGCTCGGCCGGATCCAGTGGAAGAAGACGCGCCGCCGGGCGGAGGAGATCCTCTCCCGACTCGACCTCGACCTCGACGTGTCGGCGCCGCTGTCGTCGTACTCGCTGGCCATCCAGCAGATGGTCGCGATCGCGCGGGCAGTGGACATCGACGCGAAGGTGCTCATCCTGGACGAGCCCACCTCCAGCCTGGACGCGGGGGAGGTCGCCCAGCTCTTCCGGGTGATGCGCCGGCTCAAGGAGCAGGGCATCGCGATCCTGTTCGTCTCGCACTTCCTCGACCAGATCTACGAGATCTCCGACCGCATGACGATCCTGCGCAACGGCACGCTCGTGGGGGAGTACCTCACCAAGGAGCTGAGCCAGGTCGAGCTGGTCGGCAAGATGATCGGCCGCGAGCTAGCCGACCTGGAGAAGCTGGAGGGCCGCCCGCCCGCCCA
The DNA here is from genome assembly GCF_045040095.1 of Microbispora sp. NBC_01389. Taxonomy (NCBI): domain Bacteria; kingdom Bacillati; phylum Actinomycetota; class Actinomycetes; order Streptosporangiales; family Streptosporangiaceae; genus Microbispora; species Microbispora sp. NBC_01389. Next base: position 7,415,612 of record NZ_CP109552.1, on the reverse strand, counting down.
TGAGGCCGCGCCGCTGGTCGAGGCCGAGCAGCTGGGCCGGTCCGGTGCGATCGAGCCGTTCACGCTCACCATCCACGAGGGGGAGGTCGTCGGCCTGGCCGGGCTGCTCGGCTCGGGCCGTACGGAGATCGCCCGGCTGCTGTTCGGCGCCGACCACGCGGGCACCGGCGCACTGAAGATCGACGGTCAGGCGGTCAGCCTGCGCACGCCCCGTTCGGCGGTCGCCCGCAAGATCGCCTTCTGCTCGGAGAACCGGCGGACGGAGGGGCTCATCCCCGACCTCACGGTCCGGGAGAACGTCATCCTGGCGCTGCAGGCGGCCCGAGGCTGGACCAGGCCGATCCCGCGACGCAGGCAGGACGAGCTGGTCGACAAGTACATCTCCGCGCTGAACATCCGCCCGGCCAATCCCGAGCAGCTGGTCCGGAACCTGAGCGGCGGCAACCAGCAGAAGGTGCTGCTGGCCCGCTGGCTGATCCTGGAGCCCCGCCTGCTCATCCTCGACGAGCCCACCCGGGGCATCGACGTCGGAGCCAAGGCGGAGATCCAGCGCCTGGTCGCCGAGCTGTCGGACGGCGGGATGGCCGTGCTGTTCATCTCCGCCGAGCTGGAGGAGGTGCTGCGGCTCAGCCACAAGGTCGGCGTGCTGCGCGACCGCCGGCTGGTCGCCGAGCTGGACAACGACGAGGGCCTGACCACCGACAGACTCACGGAGACGATCGCGAGCGGAGCCATCTCATGACGCGGTTCCTCAGACACCGGCTGTTCTGGCCCGTCGTCATCCTGGTCGCCCTGCTGGCGCTCAACCTCGTCTTCACCGACAACTTCTTCCGGGTGCAGATGAAGGACGGCCACCTCTACGGCAGCCTCATCGACATCGTCCGCTTCGGCGCTCCGCTGATCCTCGTCTCGATCGGTATGACGCTCGTCATCGCCACCAGCGGCATCGACCTGTCGGTGGGGTCGGTCGTCGCCATCGCCGGCGCGCTGGCCTGTCTGCGCATCAGCGACCTGGGCGACCAGAACTCGATCGGCGGGGTCCTCGGAGCGGTCGGGATCGCGCTGGCGCTCTCGGCCGTGCTCGGCGTGTGGAACGGCCTTCTGGTCGCGGGCATCGGCATCCAGCCCATCATCGCCACGCTGATCCTGATGGTCGCCGGGCGCGGGCTGGCCCAGCTCATCACCGACGGCCAGATCACCACGGTCAACAGCTCGCCGTACAAGCTGATCGGCGGCGGCTACTGGCTCACGCTGCCGTTCTCGATCATCATCGTGGCGGTCGTGTTCGCGCTCACCGCGTTCCTCACCCGGCGCCTCGCGCTGGGCCTGCTCATCGAGTCGGTCGGCGGCAACGCCGAGGCGAGCCGCCTGTCGGGCATCAGCGCCCGCGGCGTGCTCATCACGGTGTACGCGTTCTGCGGGCTGTGCGCGGGCATCGCCGGACTGATGATCAGCTCGAACGTCTCCAGCGCCGACGGCAACAACGCCGGTCTGTGGATCGAGCTCGACGCCATCCTCGCCGTCGTGATCGGCGGCACCTCCCTGGCGGGCGGCCGCTTCTCGCTCGGCGGGACGGTGCTCGGCGCGCTCATCATCCAGACGCTGACCACCACCATCTACTCCATCGGCGTCCCGCCGGAGACCACGCTGCTGTTCAAGGCGCTCGTGGTGACGATCGTCTGCCTGCTGCAGTCCCCGGCCTTCCGCGAGAAGGCGTTCCACCGCCGCAGGCGCCCGCAGGCGTCGAGCCCGGTGGCCGAAGAGAAGGTGAGGGTCTCGGCATGACGAGCGTCACCGGTCTGCTGGACCTCCGCCGCACGGTCCCGCAGAAGTACATCCCCGTCATGGTGACGGCGGGTCTGTTCGTCGCGATGTTCGTCGCGGGCGGCATCCGCTACCGGGGCTTCGCCACCGGGCAGATCGTCCTCAACGTCTTCATCGACAACGCGTTCCTGCTGGTCGTCGCGGTCGGGATGACGTTCGTCATCCTCACCGGCGGCATCGATCTGTCCGTCGGATCGGTGGTCGGGCTCTCCACGATGGTCAGCGCCAGCCTGCTGAAGGACGGCTGGCCGGCGTTCGGGGTCATGGCCCTGGTGCTGCTGATCGGCGCGGTGCTCGGCCTGGGCATGGGCGCGATCATCCACTACTTCGAGATCCAGCCGTTCATCGTGACGCTCGCCGGGATGTTCCTCGCCCGCGGCCTCTGCTACACGATCAGCACCGACTCGATCCCGATCGAGAACTCGACGTTCACGGCGATCGCCCAGACGCGGATCGACCTCGGCGGCGACATGTGGGTCTCGCCGAGCGTGCTGATCGCGCTCGTGGTCGTGCTGGCCGCGGCGTACGTGCTGCACTACACCCGGCTAGGGCGCAACGTGTACGCCACCGGGGGCAGCGAGCAGTCGGCCCTGTTGATGGGCCTTCCGGTGGCCCGGACGAAGATCGCCGTCTACACCGTCAGCGGGTTCTGCTCGGCGCTCGGCGGCCTGCTGTTCGCCTTCTACTCGCTGTCGGGATACGGGCTGAGCGCCGTCGGCATGGAGCTGGACGCGATCGCCGCGGTCGTCATCGGCGGCACGCTGCTCACCGGCGGCAGCGGCTACCTGCTCGGCACCGTGCTCGGCGTGCTCGTGCTCGGCCTGATCCAGACGATCATCAGTTTCGAGGGCACGCTGAGCTCGTGGTGGACCAAGATCTTCATCGGCCTGCTCCTGTTCGCCTTCATCCTGCTGCAGCGGGTGATCACCGCCAGGCGCAGATAGCGCGGGCCCGGGTCCCCTCTCCCTTCTCCCTGGTTTGGAGTGCTTGTGAGCGCTAACAGCGAGCGTTACGTCATCGGCGTCGACTACGGCACACTGTCCGGCCGTGCCGTGGTGGTGCGGGTGAGCGACGGCGAGGAAGTGGGCGGCGCCGTCCACGAGTACGCCCATCGGGTGATCGAGGAGGCGCTGCCGGGCTCGGGGGTCCGCCTCGGGCCCGACTGGGCGCTGCAGTCACCGGCGGACTGGATCGACGTGTTGCGGCACGCGGTGCCGAAGGCCCTGGCCGCCGCGCAGGTCCCGGCCGATCGGGTGGTCGGCATCGGCACCGACTTCACCGCCTGCACGATCCTGCCCGTCACCGCCGACGGCCACCCGCTGTGCGAGCGCTTCCCCGAGCGGCCGCACGCCTGGCCGAAGCTCTGGAAGCACCACGCGGCCCAGCCCCACGCCGACCGGATCAACGCCCTGGCCGCCGAGCGCGGCGAGCCGTGGCTGCCGCGGTACGGCGGCAAGATCTCCTCGGAGTGGCAGTTCGCCAAGGGCCTGCAACTGCTGGAGGAGGACCCGGAGCTCTACGGCCTGGCCGACCGGTGGATCGAGGCGGCCGACTGGATCATCTGGCAGCTCGCCGGCGTGGAGACCCGCAACGTCTGCACCGCCGGATACAAGGGGATCTTCCAGGACGGCGCCTATCCGTCGGAGGACTTCCTGGCCGCGCTCAATCCCGGCTTCGCGGGTTTCGCCGGGAAGCTGGGCGCCGACCTGGCGCCGCTCGGCGGCCTCGCCGGCCGGCTGACCGCGCGGGCGGCCGAGTGGACGGGCCTGCCCGAGGGGATCGCCGTCGCGGTCGGCAACGTCGACGCGCACGTCACCGCGGCCGCGGCCGACGCTGTGCGGCCGGGTCAGATGGTCGCCATCATGGGCACCTCCACCTGCCACGTCATGTGCTCCGACCAGCTCGCCGAGGTGCCCGGCATGTGCGGCGTCGTGCGCGACGGCATCGTCCCCGGGCTGTGGGGCTACGAGGCGGGCCAGTCCGCCGTCGGCGACATCTTCGCCTGGTTCGTGGACAACTGCGTGCCCGCCTCGTACGCCGAGCGGGCCGCGGAGGCGGGGCTCGGGCTGCACGAGTACCTGACCTCGCTCGCGGCCGGGCAGAAGGTCGGGCAGCACGGGCTGGTCGCGCTCGACTGGCACGGCGGCAATCGTTCGGTTCTGGTCGACCACACCCTGTCGGGGGTCGTTGTCGGGCAGACGCTCGCCACCCGCCCCGAGGACGTCTACCGCGCGCTCATCGAGGCCACCGCGTACGGCGCACGCACGATCGTGGAGACCTTCGAGGCCGCCGGGGTGCCGGTCGAGGAGTTCGTGGTCGCCGGCGGCCTGCTGAAGAACCGGTTCCTCATGGAGATCTACGCCGACGTGCTGCGCCGCCCGCTGTCGGTGATCGGCTCCGACCAGGGACCGGCGCTGGGCTCGGCGATCCACGCCGCCGTCGCCGCCGGGGACTACCCCGACATCACCGCCGCCGCGGCGGCGATGGGCAAGCGCGAGACCGCGGTGTACGCGCCCGACAAGGAGCGGGCCGACGCCTACGACCGGCTGTACGCCGAGTACCGGAGGCTGCACGACCACTTCGCGGACGGTGATCTCCTGCACCGGCTCCGCGCGATCAGGAACGAGGCCAGTGCATGATCGAAGAACTGCGCAGGACCGTGTGCGGGCTCCACGCCGAGCTGGTGCGGTACGGCCTGGTGGCGTGGACGGCGGGCAACGTCTCGGGCCGGGTGCCCGGGGAGGACCTGTTCGTCATCAAGCCGAGCGGCGTGTCGTACGACGACCTGACGCCCGAGTCGATCGTGGTGTGCGACCTGGACGGCCATCTCGTCGAGGGCGACCTCGCGCCCTCCAGCGACACGGCGGCGCACGCCTACGTCTACCGGCACATGCCGGAGGTGAACGGCGTCGTGCACACGCACTCCACGTACGCCTCGGCCTGGTCGGCCCGCGGGGAGGCGATCCCGTGCGTGCTCACCGCCATGGCCGACGAGTTCGGCGGCGAGATCCCGGTCGGGCCGTTCGCGCTGATCGGCAACGACGACATCGGCAAGGGGATCGTGGAGACCTTGACAGGTCACCGTTCCCGTGCGGTGCTGATGCAGAACCATGGAGTGTTCACCATCGGGGAGTCGCCGAAGGCGGCGGTCAAGGCCGCCGTCATGTGCGAGGACGTCGCCCGCACCGTCCACATCTCCCGCCAGCTCGGTGAGCCGCTGCCGATCGCCTCCGGCGACGTCGACAGCTTGTACGACCGCTATCAGAACGTCTACGGACAGAGGAGTCACCTGTGAGGTTTTGGTTCCTGACCGGCAGCCAGGGCCTGTACGGCGAGGACACGCTGCGGCAGGTGGCCGAGCAGTCCCAGCGCATCGCCGAGACCCTCGGCGAGGGCCTGCCGTTCGAGCTCGAGTGGCGGCCGGTGCTCACCGACGCGGCGGCGATCCGCCGGGTGTGCCTGGAGGCGAACGCCGACGACGAGTGCGTCGGCCTGATCGCGTGGATGCACACGTTCTCCCCGGCCAAGATGTGGATCGCGGGCCTGGACGCGCTGCGCAAGCCGCTGCTGCACCTGCACACGCAGGCGAACGTGGAGCTGCCGTGGAGCTCCATCGACATGGACTTCATGAACCTCAACCAGGCGGCCCACGGCGACCGCGAGTTCGGCTACATCCAGTCCCGGCTGGGCGTGCCGCGCAAGACCGTCGCCGGGCACGTCAGCGACCCCGCGGTGGTGGCGCGGATCGGCACCTGGGCGCGGGCGGCGGCCGGCCGGGCGGAGGTCGGCTCGCTGCGCCTGGCCCGCTTCGGCGACAACATGCGCGACGTGGCGGTGACCGAGGGCGACAAGGTCGAGGCGCAGCTGCGGTTCGGGGTGTCGGTGAACACCTACGGCGTCAACGAGCTGGTCGAGGCCGTGGACGCCGCCTCGGACGCCGACGTCTCCGCCCTGGTCAAGGAGTACGACGACCTCTACCGGATGGCGCCCGAGCTGCGCGTGGGCGGCGACCGGCACGAGTCGCTGCGCTACGCGGCGCGCATCGAGCTGGGCCTGCGCCACTTCCTGGAGGGCGGCGGCTTCAAGGCCTTCACCACCAACTTCGAGGACCTCGGCGGGCTGCGCCAGCTTCCCGGCCTGGCCGTACAGCGGCTGATGGCCGACGGCTACGGCTTCGGCGGCGAGGGCGACTGGAAGACGTCGGTGCTGCTCCGCACGCTCAAGGTGATGGCGGCGGGCCTGCCCGGCGGCACCTCCTTCATGGAGGACTACACCTATCACCTCACCCCCGGCGAGGAGGTCATCCTCGGCGCGCACATGCTGGAGGTCTGCCCGACGATCGCGTCGGACACCCCCTCCTGCGAGATCCACCCGCTGGGCATCGGCGGGCGCGAGGACCCGGTCCGGCTCGTGTTCGACGCCGAGCCCGGCTCCGCCGTGGTGGTCGGCCTGTCCGACATGGGCGAGCGGTTCCGGCTGGTGGCCAACGAGATCGACGTGGTCGCCCCGCCCGAGCCGCTGCCGGCCCTGCCGGTCGCGCGGGCCGTCTGGCGGCCCCGGCCCGACCTGCGCACCTCCGCCGAGTCCTGGATCACCGCGGGCGCCCCGCACCACACCGTGCTGTCGTCGGCCGTCGGGGCGGATGAGCTGACCGACTTCGCCGACATGCTCGGCGTCGAACTGCTCGTCATCGACGAGGCGACCACTCCCCGGCAGTTCGCGAAGGAACTGCGGTGGAACCAGGCCTACTACCGGCTCGCGCAGGGATTCTGACGTCCGCACGGCCCTTCCCCCTTCTCAGGGGCTTCCCGGGGGAGGGGCCCGTCCGCCGGTTACCCGCCTCCACGCGGACTCCTATACACTGGCTGCGTCGCACGGGGCTATAGCGCAGCTGGTAGCGCACCTCCATGGCATGGAGGGGGTCTGGGGTTCGAGTCCCCATAGCTCCACACACAGGAACACACAGGATCGCCGAAGGGCGGCCGGACCGCGTGACTCGCGGTCCGGCCGCCCTTCGGCGTCGTTCCCCGGCTGGTCAGACACACCGGCGACATAAGGGTTGACAATGATCATTGACTCGATTTCCTGCCAAAAAGCCTAAATAGCTTCGGTATGTCTTGACTTGGTGGGGCGAAGCCCCCTATCTAGAAGAAAGCAAATACAGCTGATCACCAATGGCGGCCATGATGACAATCGAGTCAGGACCGGACAATCCGCGTCGGGAGTACCGAGCCATGCAGGCTGAGGCGTTCAATCGCATCGGCGCCCGGTACGACGAGGCGTTCCCACACAAGGAGGGACAGGTCACCGCCGGTGAATGGTTGATCAAGCAGCTCCAGCCGGGAGCGCGGGTCCTCGACGTGGGCTGCGGCACCGGCGCTCCCACCGCGCAGCAGTTCGCCGAGGCGGGCTGCGAGGTCACCGGCATCGACATCTCCCCGGTCATGCTCGACATAGCCAGGAAGAACGTGCCGGTCGGCACGTTCTTCGAGACCGACGTGCTCGACCTCGACGCCTCGCTCGGCACGTTCGACGCCGTGACGGCCTTCTTCAGCCTGCTCATGCTGCCCCGGCCGCAGATCGAGCGGGCGCTCGGCCGGATCCACGCCGTGCTCGCGCCCGGTGGCCTGTTCTCGCTGAGCATGGTGGAGATCGACCTCGACGACGTGCCCTTCCAGTTCCTCGGCGCGCCGGTGCGGGTGACGGGGTATCTGCGCGACGAGTTGCGCGGGATCGTCGAGGCCGCGGGATTCACCGTGCTGTCGGAGAACCACATCTCGTACGCGCCGGCGACCACGCAGGCGCCGCCGGAGATCCAGCTCTTCGTCAACTGCCGGCGTGACCATCGCTGAACGGCCGCATCCGTGTGGGGAGACGGGGATCCGTCGACCATGCTGCACGACGTCAGCGCGATCGTCCGGGCCGTGGGCGACAGCCCCGGCCCGGAGGAGGCGACCAGGGCCCTGTGCGAGGCGGCGGTGCCGGGGCTGGCCGACGCCGCCGCGGTCTACGTGGACGGCGCCGTCTGGCACCGGGTCGATCCCGGCGAACGGCTCCCGCTGCGGTGGACCGGCGACGACGCCGGTAGTGAGAGCGCCCTGCTCGACGGGCGCCTGCTCGCCGTGCCGCTCCGGGCGTACGGAACGGTCGTGGGCTGCGTGCTGCTGGCGCGCGACGCCGGGCGGCCGCCCTTCGGCCCGGCGGACCTGTTCGCCGCGGGACAGTTCGCCGTTCCCGTGGCGCTCACGATCTTCCACGGCCGGCGCGACCGCAGCCAGGTCGAGATCGTCGAGACGCTGGAGCGTGACATGCGCCCGGGCGCCCCGCCCGACCTGCCCGGGCTGGAGATCTCCTACCGGTACCGGCCGGCGGCCGAGCGGGTGGGCGGCGACTGGTACGACGTGATCCCGCTGCCGGGCAGCAGGGTGGCCCTGGTCGTCGGCGACGTGATGGGGCACGGGCCCGCCGCCGCGGCCGTGATGGGCCGGCTGCGCACGGTCGTGCAGACCCTGGCCGCGCTCGACCTCCCGGCCGAGCAGGTGCTCCACTCGCTCGACGACGTGGCGCAGCGGCTGGCCGAGCAGACCATCACGACCTGCGTCTACTGCGTGTACGACCCGGTGCTGCGCCGGTGCACGATCGCGAGCGCGGGCCACCTGCCGCCGATCCTCCTGGGCGCGGACGGCCGGGCGGAGGTGCTGTCGCCGCCTCGGTGCCCGCCGATCGGGCTGGGTCGCACCCCGTTCGAGACGATGGAGATCGCGGCGGAGGACGGCAGCATGCTCGTCCTCTACACCGACGGGCTCGTGGAGGAACGCGGGGAGGACATCGGCCAGAAGGTGGAGGATCTGCGCCGCCGGCTCTCGGACGGGACGCCGATCGAGGACCTGACCGACGCCGTGCTGTCGGCCGCCCGGGCCGACGACGTCACCATGCTGGCCATCCGCTTCCGCGGCATCCCGAGTGAGCACGTCGCCCAGTGGATGATGGAGCCCCAGCCGATGACGCCGTCGCGGGTCCGCGGCCTGGTCCGCCGTACGCTCGACGCGTGGGGTCTCGCGTCGATGACCCCCGTGGCCGAGCTGCTCGCGTCGGAACTCGTCACCAACGCCGTACGGCAGACGTCGCGGCCCGTGACGATCAGGCTGCTGCGCACCGACCACCTGCTCTGCGAGGTCAGCGATGACAACCACCGTCTTCCGGTGCAGCGCGAGCCCGGGCTGCTCGACGAGGACGGCAGAGGGCTCTACCTCGTGGGCCAGCTCGCCGAGCGCTGGGGGACGAGCCGGGTCGCGGGTGGGAAGACCGTGTGGTTCTCGATGCCGATCCCCGGCTGACGGGATCTTTTTCGGTTAGGCGCTGCCCCGGAAGTCCTATACACTGGCGACGCGCCGCTGGGCGGCGTGGGTAAGGGGCTATAGCGCAGCTGGTAGCGCACCTCCATGGCATGGAGGGGGTCTGGGGTTCGAGTCCCCATAGCTCCACCGAAACAGCGATTATCGCGCCCGTCCCGGGTAGGGGCGAGCGTCATGAAGAGAATCCTTCAGCTCGTCGTCACCCGCTGGCTGACCCGTACGCCGATCGGGATGGTCGTGCTCGGCCTCGGCTGGCTGTTCGCGCGCAAGCGGCGCGCGGATCAGCGGCAGCAGGCGCAGACCCAGGTGCGCCGCGCGCCGGGCCGCCGGTCGGACGACCGGTACGACCGGCGGAGGCCGGTCGCGGGCGGCCGCCGCTGATCATTCCTCAGGAGAGCGCGGCCGGGGTGCGGAACGTCTGCCGGTAGGCGAGCGGGGACACCCCGACGGCGGCGTGCAGATGCTGCCGGAGTGAGACCGCGCTGCCGAACCCCGCCTTCCCGGCGATCGCGTCGACCGGCAGATCGGTGGTCTCCAGCAGATGCCTGGCGTGCGCGACGCGCTGCCCGGTGAGCCACCTGGCCGGGCTGAGGCCGGTCTCCTCCCGGAACCTCCGGGTGAAGGTCCGCACGCTCATGCGGGCGTGCGCGGCGAGGACGGTCAGGTCGACCGGTTCCGCCAGATGTTCCAGCATCCACGTCCGGGTGGGGGCGGTGGTCGTCCCCGCCGGGTCGGGCAGCGGCCGCTCGATGTACTGGGCCTGCCCGCCCTCGCGGAACGGCGGCGTCACGCACCGGCGGGCGGTACGGTTGGCCACCTCCGTGCCGTGGTCGCGCCGGATCACGTGCAGGCACAGGTCGATGCCCGCCGCCACCCCGGCCGAGGTCAGCACATCGCCGTCGTCGATGAACAGCACGTCCGGATCGAGCCGTACGCGGGGGAAGAGGGCGCGGAAGACCGCGGCGTTGCGCCAGTGGGTCGTCGCGGGCCGCCCGTCCAGCAGACCGGCGGCGGCGAGCACGAAGGCGCCGGTGCAGATCGAGATCAGCCGGGCCCGCCCGGCGACCGCCAGCAGCGCCTCGCGCACCTCCTCGTCGAGCGTGCCGTCCGTCAGCGCGCGCCCGTCGTGTACGCCCGGGACCACCACCGTGTGCGCCGTGGCGAGCACGTCCAGGTCGTGGTCGGGGAGGACGCGGTAGCCCGCCCGGGTCCGCACCGGCCGGCCCCCCGGGGAGCAGGTGACGACCTCGTAGAGCGGCCCACGTCCGGGGTCACGTCCGGGGTCACGTCCGGGGTCACGTCCGGGGTTACGGCGAGCGGCCAGGAACACCTGCCCGGGGATGCCCAGGTCGAGCGGCGCGAAGTGGTCCAGGACCATTACGGCGACGCGGTGCGGGCCGGAATGCGGCGCGGGGTGCGGCGCGGAATGCATGGCCGGATTCTTTCACATGTTGACCTCCCGGCCACTGTCCGCCCGGCGGGCGCGACGGGAGGATACTCGCCATGAAGTCGATACACCGTGCCTGGACAGTGGCCGCCGTCGCCTTCGTCGCGATCATCGGGGCGGCCGGCTTCCGGGCGACGCCCGGCGTGCTGATCATGCCGCTGCAGGACGAGTTCGGCTGGACGAGGGGCACCATCTCGCTGGCGGTGTCGGTCAACCTCATGCTCTACGGGCTGTGCGCGCCGTTCGCGGCGGCCCTGATGGACCGCTTCGGCATGCGCCGGGTGGTCGCCTGCGCTCTGCTACTGGTGGCCGTCGGCAGCGGCCTCACCGTGTTCATGACCGCGAGCTGGCAGCTCGTCGCGCTCTGGGGGGTCCTGGTCGGGGCGGGCTCCGGCTCGATGGCGCTCGTCTTCGCCGCCACGCTGACCGACCGCTGGTTCGTCCGGCACCGCGGCCTGGTCACGGGCGTGCTCACGGCCGGCGGTGCCACCGGGCAGCTGGTCTTCCTCCCACTGCTCGCCCACCTCGTGGAGGAGCGGGGCTGGCGGCCGGCCTCGCTCACGGTGGCCGGGGCCGCGCTCGCCGTCGTTCCCCTTGTGTGGTTCCTGCTCAGGGACACCCCCGAGGAGATCGGCCTGACCGCCCTGGGGGCCGACGGGCCGGTCGTCCGTACGCCGGGAGGGGGCGCCGCCGCGCGGGCCGTACGGGTGCTGCGGGACGCGGCGCGCACCCGCTCCTTCTGGTACCTCGCCGGGGGCTTCGCCATCTGCGGCGCGAGCACCAACGGCCTGGTCGGCACCCACTTCATCCCGGCCGCCCACGACCACGGCATGCCCGAGACCGTCGCGGCCTCGCTGCTGGCCGTCATCGGCGTGTTCGACATCGCCGGCACGATCTTCTCCGGGTGGCTGAGCGACCGCGTGGACGCGCGGCTCCTGCTCGTCGTCTACTACGCCCTGCGCGGGCTGTCGCTGCTGGTCCTGCCGCAGTTGTTCGCCGCCACGACCGAGCCGAGCATGCTGGTGTTCATCGTCTTCTACGGCCTCGACTGGGTGGCCACCGTGCCGCCGACCGTGGCCCTGTGCCGCAGGATCTTCGGCGCGGACGGCGCGGTGGTGTTCGGCTGGGTCTTCGCCTCCCACCAGGTCGGCGCGGCCGTCGTCGCCACCGTGGCCGGCGTCACCCGCGACCATCTGGGGAACTACGACCTGGCGTGGTACGGCGCCGGTGCGCTGTGCCTGCTCGCGGCGCTCATGTCGTCCCGTGTCGTCACGCGTGTCCGGGACCGCCGCGATGCTGCGATCCTTGTCGGGTGACCGAGCGCGTTCTTCCCCTGGTCGTACGCATCGAGCGGGCGGCGCCGCCGCGCCGCACCGACGCGCTGGAGGCGGCGGCGACCGCCGTGCCCCGGCTGCTCGACCACGCGGAGAACGGGCACGAGTGGGACGGGGACGAGTGGGACGGGGACGAGTGGGACAGGGAGATCGCCGAGTGGCAGGACGGCCGGATCAGGAAGGTGGTCAGGCGGGCCCGTGGGGCCGAGTGGCGGCGGGCGCTCGCCCTGCCCGGGATCACCGTCGCCGTGCGCACGGCCGAGGTGCGGGTGCATCCGCCGGTGCCGCTGGACGACTGGCCGCGTGACCTCGCCCGGCTCCAGGTGTCGGGCACCGATCTGGCGGACGCCCCCGACGACGCCGTTCCGCCGGAGCCCGGCCCCGATGACGTGGTGCTCTGGGTCAACCCCCGGCTGACGATGACGGCGGGCAAGGCGATGGCCCAGGCGGGCCACGGCGCGCAGTTCGCCTGGTGGGGCGCGGGCGAGGCGGACAGGGCGGCCTGGCGCGGGCGCGGCTTCGCCGTACGCGTCCGGACGGCGGGTCCCGGCCGGTGGGACGCGCTGGCCGCGAGCGGCCTGCCGGTGGTCCGGGACGCCGGGTTCACGGAGATCGAACCCGGCTCGGCGACGATCGTCGTGGACGCCCCCTGGCTGCGGGCGGGCGTTCCCGATCTGTGATGGGGAAGGCACCCGAAAAACCGGGATATGCCGTACGCTCCCGATCGTGTCACCTGGGGACAATGGGACGAAGGCCGTGCCTTCCTACATAGCGGCCGAGGCCGAGACCACGCCACTGCCGAAGATCACGGTCCCGCCGCCGGCACCGGCGTCGAACTCCGGCAAGGGCCTCGGGGACCTGCCGATGCGGGTGGTCTACCGGGCGGTCGTCGTGGCCGCGGGGGTCGGCATCCTGGGCGCGGGTGTCGCCTTCGTGGTGCTCGGCCGGGGCGCTCCCGCTCCGGTCGCCCAGGGGGCCGCCCAGCAGGGAGCGACGCAGCAGGGAGCGACGCAGCAGGTGGTCCTGCCGAGCGGGGTGGCCAGCCCGGCCGCGGTGGCGGGCGACGTGGGAACCGGCGGGGGGATCGGCACGGCGACCGAAGCCGTGGCCACGCCCGGCCTGAGCCCGCTGTCCAGTGCCAGCCCGCTCAGTGCCAGCCCGCAGGCCGGTGTGAGCCCGCCCGGTGTGAGCCCCGAGCCCTCGCCGGGCTCGCCCGACACCGCGATGGCGGCGGCCCTGCACGATCCCCGGGTGCCCACGCTGCCCGCGAACGAGCGCGAGCTGCGCCGCCGGCCCGGGCATCCGGCCCACATCCGCGGCCTGGTCAAGGACCGGCGTTCCGGCGTCGCCCTGCCGCGCTTCACCAAGTCGTGGACGCTCGCCAAGGCGAGCCCGTTCGCCTCCCGGCAGGTGCTGCCGAAGGTCAAGGGGATGTCGTACCGGGGGCTGCTGGTCTCCTGCCCGGTGCCGATCCCGCAGCAGGCGACGCTGCGCGACACCGCCTTCCTGGCGGCGCGGTGGACGCTCAACCACCATCCGTCCGGCGCGACGATCACCTGGACTGCCTCCCAGCCGATGAAGGCGGGCAAGCGGGAGGGCTGGCTGCTGGGATACACCGTGCACTACACGGTGAAGGGCAAGAAGCGGACCTCGGCGGCGGCGCTCGCCCTCGTGGACGTCCCGGACAGGAAGCCCGCCGTCGTGTTCGTCACGATCCCCGACAGCCAGAAGAAGCGCTGGCGCGACATCAACGCCGTGATGTCCTCCGTCAAGGCGCTCTGAGACCCGGATCCGCTGCGCGCGGCACTAAGCTTCGCGGTGTGACGGAACTGATACTCGCCTCCGCCTCACCCGCCCGGCTGGGCGTCCTGCGGTCGGCCGGGCTCGACCCCAAGGTGATCGTCAGCGGGGTCGACGAGGACGCGATCACGGCCGCCACTCCCGAGGAGCTCTGCCTGAAGCTGGCCGTGGCCAAGGCCGTCGCGGTGTCGCGGACGCTCGGCGACGGCTACGTGATCGGCTGCGACTCGGTGCTCGAACTCGACGGCGTCGCGTACGGCAAGCCGGGGACGCCCGAGGAGGCGGTGCGCCGCTGGCACATGATGCGCGGCAGGACCGGCCGGTTGCTGACCGGGCACTGCGTCATGGACGTCGCCGGGGGCGGCACGCGGTCCGAGGTCGCCGCGACCATGGTGCGGTTCGGCACCCCGTCGGACGAGGAGATCGGCACGTACGTCGCGAGCGGCGAGCCGCTGCGGGTGGCGGGGGCGTTCACCCTCGACGGCCTGGGCGGCTGGTTCGTGGAGGGCATCGAGGGCGACCACGGCAACGTGCTCGGCATCTCGCTTCCGCTGCTCCGCCGCCTGCTCGCCGATCTCGGCGTGCCGGTGACGCGCCTTTGGCGCTAGCCTGCCCGCCATGAGTGGCATCGAGCGGCCCGCCGGGCGGCGTGGCGTCGGCGGTTTCGCCGAGGGGATCGGCTTCTGCTTGCGGGGTCTCGCGTGGGTCGCCCGGCATCCCCGCTGGTGGGTGTTCGGGCTGATCCCGGCCCTGATCGCGCTCGTGCTCTACGTCGCGGCGCTGGGGTGGCTGGGCACGCACGCCACCGACGTCGCGGCCTGGGTGACGCCGTTCGCCGACGACTGGAGCTGGCGCGACGTGTTCCGCACGCTGGTCGGCGTGATGATCGTCGTGGTGGGTCTCGCGCTCGCCGTGCTGACGTTCACCGCCGTCACCCTCGTGATCGGCGACCCATTCTACGAGAAGCTCTCGGAGAAGGTCGAGGAGGATCTGGGTGGAGTTCCCGGCGTCGACCTGCCCTTCTGGTCGTCGCTGCTCCGTTCGGTCCGCGACAGCCTCGTGACGCTGTGGTACGTCGTGCTGTTCACGGTGCCGCTGTTCGTGCTCGGGTTCGTGCCGGTCGTGGGCCAGACCGTGGTGCCCGTGGTCGGCGCGTTCGTCTCCGGATTCTTCCTCACGGTCGAGCTGACCGCCCTCGCCATGGAGCGGCGGGGCCTGCGGCGCAAGGAGCGCTTCGCCCTGCTCCGCGCGAACCTGCCGGTCACGCTCGGGTTCGGCGTGCCGCTCTTCGTCGCGTTCATGGTGCCGCTCGTCAGCGTGGTCGCGATGCCGGGCGCCGTCGCCGGCGCCGCCATGCTCGTGCGCCTCCGGCTCGCGCCCGCGGCCCTGCCGGGAGGCCAGGCCAGGGACACGAAACCCGTCTGACGGGGGCCGACGGGGTCCGGGCGCCCACCCGGCCCTCCACAGGTGGCGGGTTGTCCCCAGGGCCGGATGACGGCCGTCCGGGCGGGGCGCCGTCCGGCGAGGCTGTCCGCCATGACGACTCCGAAGCTCGTGCTCTCGACCCCGGCGGACATCCTCTCCGCCGTGCCCTACCTCGTCGGTTTCCACCCGGCCGACAGCCTCGTGGTGACCGGGTCCACCGGTCCCGAGGTGCGTCTGACGACGCGGTGGGACCTCCCGGCCGATCCCGGGGAGCTCGACCGGCTGGTCCCGTTACTCCGCCGCGAGGCGGTGACCTCCGCGTTCCTCGTGGGCTACGGCCCGGGCGCCCTCGTGACCCCCGTCGTCGACGAGGTGACCCGGCTGCTGCGGGCCGGGGACATCCGCGTGACGGAGAGCCTGCGGGCCGAGGGCGGGCGCTACTGGTCCTACTCCTGCGGCAGCGCGACCTGCTGCCCGGCCGAGGGCACGCCGTACGACACCGGCGGCAGCCGGGTCGCGGCCACGGCGGTGATGCACGGGCTGGTCGCGCTGCCCGACCGGGGCAGCCTGCGCCGCTCCGTCCAGCCGTCCGGCGGGACGCGGATGCGGCAGGCCACGCTCCGCGTCGTGGCGGCCCTGCGCACGCGCCTCGCGGCCCGTCACGCAGTGGCCGAGGCGGCGACTGAGGCGGCGACTGAGGCGGCGACTTCGGCGGCGGACCTGGACGAGGAGGTCGCGCGGTTCGTCGGCGAGGCGCTGGAGCGGGTGCGCGCCGCGATCGGCCTGTACGACTCGGGGGGCAGGCTCGGCGACGAGGAGGCCGCGCGGCTCGGGCTGGACCTCGCCGTGATCAGGGTGCGGGACGAGGCGTGGGCGCTGATCGACGACCGGGACGCGCACCTCGCATTGTGGCGTGACCTCACCCGGCGGCTGGAGCCGCGCCACGCCGCGCCCGCGGCCTCGCTGCTGGCGGCGGCCGCGTGGCACCGGGGGGAGTGCGCGCTCGCCGGCATGGCGCTGGAGCGGGCACTCGCCGCTGATCCGGGCTACTCGATGGCGTTGCTGCTACGGCAGGCGCTGACGCACATGATGTCTCCCGCCATGCTCCGCGACCGCATGCCCACCCCGGCGGAACTCGACGACGAGATGGGCGCCCCGAGAGCCGTCTGGCTCGCGCCGCTGCGCGCGCTGCTGGCGCCGGCTCAGACCGGGTCGCTGTCCTGAGCCTGACGACGGCGCTCGTTGTAGGCGCGCATCCGCGCGGGATACCCGGTGAGCTGCACGTCGTAGACCGGCAGGGCGAGATCTCTGGCGACCTTGGCGATGACGGCGGGCGATCCGACGCGGCGGCGGGTCCACTCCCCGTCGTGGGCCACGGCCACCGCCGTGGTGTCGGTGGCGAAGGTCTCGGGCTCGACGTAGAACTCCACACCACGCCGGGTCTTGGCGAACTCGATGAGCGCCTCGATGTCGGCGTCGGTCGCCTCGCGGTCGAACTTGGCCACGCGGACACCGCGCCGCCGCCGGAGCCCGTAACGATCTCGCCATCTCATAAGTGCTTGTATACCGTGCCGCAGATCACGATGGTGTTAAGGGAACGGTCTCGGGGCCATGTCGGGGATGTCCCTGATGTCGGGGGCGCCTCTCCGGAGCAGGATGGAGGCAGACTGGAGACAAGCCGAGCAGGCCGTCGACGGAAGGCGATATTTCTGATGCCCGCGACAGCGACACCACCGTGGCAGGGCCACCCGGCCCCCATGCCGCACCCTCAGTTGCGCGTGACGAACCAGGACCGTGAACAGGTGGTCGAGCACGTCAAGGCGGCCTACGCCGAGGGCAGGCTCGACAAGCACGAGATGGACGAGCGGCTGGACCGGGCGATGACCGCCCGCACCCACGCCGACCTCATGCCGATCATGAACGACCTGTACGGCGCCCGGCCGGCGTACGTGCCCAGGCCGCCCGCGTCCTTCGCTCCCGCCTCCGCCGTGGAGGGAGGCGACCGGGCCGGAGCGGCGGCCGCGCACCTGTTCGCACTGGCGGGCTTCTTCGTCGTCGGCCCCCTGCTGATGATGGTGACCGCGGGCCGCACGTCCCCCTACATCAGGCGGCACGCGGTGGAGGCGCTCAACTTCCACCTCACCGTGATCGGCGCGACCATCCTGCTGCCGTTCACCGTCGTCGGGGTCGTGCTGGTGCCGGTGGTCTGGGTCCTCGGGCTGGTCCTGTCCGTCGTCGGCGGGGTGTCGGCGATCGCCGACACCGAGTTCCGCTATCCGCTGACGGTCCGCCTCGTGAAGTAGGCCTCGTGAAGTAGGCCTCGTGAAGTAGGCCTCGTGAAGTAACGCCGGAAACGTCAGGGCATGATCGCGCGGACGGCGGCGACGGTGTCGGCCTCCTCCGGCCGCTTGTCCGGGCGGTAGCGCAGCACCCGGGCGAACCGCAGCGCCATGCCCCCGGGATAGCGGCTGGACCGCTGCACCCCGTCGAAGGCGATCTCCACCACCAGCGCGGGCGGGAGCATGACGACGTGGCTGCCCCCAGAGCCGTCCCCAGAGCCGCCTGCGGGGCCGTCTGCGGGGCCGTCGGCAGGGCTGCCCGCGGGGCTCTCGGCGATTCGCAGGAACTGCTCGGTCTGCCAGGTCAGCAGTTCGTCGGTGAGGCCCTTGAACGTCTTGCCGAGCATCACGAAGCCGCCCGTCTCCGGGTCGTAGGCGCCGAGGTGCAGGTTCGACAGCCAGCCCCGGCGTCGTCCGCTGCCCCATTCGGCGGCCAGCACGACCAGGTCCAGGGTGTGCCGGGGCTTCACCTTGATCCAGCCCGCTCCCCGCCGGCCCGCGGCGTACGGCGTGCCCAGCGACTTCACGACGACGCCCTCGTGCCCTCGTCGCACCGCGTCGCCGAAGAACGCCTCGGCCTCCTCGGCGTCCCCGGTGACCAGGCGCGGGGTGATCAACCCGGCCGGGACCGTCGTCTCCAGCGCGGCGTGCCGCTCCCGGTCGGGCAGGTCGAGCAGGTCGGCCCCGTCCACCCGCAGGGCGTCGAAGAAGAAGACGGTCAGCGGCACGGTCTCCCGCAGCGACGCGACGCCGGTCCTGCTGGCCACCCGCCCCGAGGTGACCTGGAACGGCTCGGGACGGCCGTCGGGACGCAGGGCGAGGACCTCGCCGTCCAGGACCAGATCGGTGCCGGGCAGGCCCAGCACCGCCTCGACCAGCTCCGGAACCTGACCGGTGATGTCGTCGAGCGTACGGGTGAAGACGGCGACGTCGTCGCCCGACCGATGCGCCTGGACCCGTACGCCGTCGAGCTTCCACTCGACCGCGGCGGGAGCGCCGGCCTTCTCCAGCGCGGCGGTCACACTGGCCGCGCTCTGTGCGAGCATCGGCGCGACGGCCCGCCCGACCTCCAGATGGAACGCCTTGAGCTCCGCCACCCCGCCGCGCAGCGCCGCCGCCCCGACGGCCGGCAGCGAGCCGCGCAGGGTCAGGGCCCGGCGCACCTCGGTGGAGGGCACGTCCGCCGCCCTGGCGATCGCCTCGATCATCACGCCGTCGAGCGCCCCCTGGCGCAGCTCGCCCGTCAGCAGCCGGTGCAGGAACGACTGCTCCTGCCGCGTCACGGCGCCGAACAGCTCACCGAGCAGTTCCCGGCGCGCGGCCTGCGAACCCGTCCCCGACTGGGCCTTGATGCGTCCGAGCAGCGCGTCGATCTGGCCGAGGGTCGCCGTCGCGATCTGGCGGGGCTCGGGAAGGTCGGAGAGGCTCCGCCAGCCCACGCCGATCTGACGCTGCGGCAGCTCTCCCGACAGGTAGGCGATGGCGATCTCGGCCTCGTCCGGGCCCACCCGGCCGAGCAGCTCGGCCAGGTGCCTGATCTTTGCCAGCCGCGCCGAGTCCGCCGCCACGGCCGCGGACGTCCGGGCAAGGTCGATCAGCAACACAACGTAATCCTGCCCTACCGGATGGGCACGTGCCCAGGCAGGGGGCGAATCGCAGGAAGTCGCGGTCAGCTGTAGTGACGCACGAGCGGCCACAGCTCGCGCCAGGGCCGGAGGGGATCGCGGCAGACCGTGATCGGCCTGCCCTGCTCCTCGCCCGGCATCCCGGTCACCGTGCCCACGACCGAGCATTCGGCGAAGACCGTGCGGAGACCGTCGAGCGGATAGCCGACGGAGACCGCCACCCGGGTCCCCTCCGGCGGCGGGCCCCACCACCACAGCTCGTTGTGGCCGCTGTAGACCGCCGGCAGGCCGAAGTCACCCGCCCAGCGGCGCAGCGCGCCGGCCTCGCCGTAGTTCCCCGCGAGCAGCACCGCCCCCGCCCGCTCGCCGGCGGGCAGCGTGCCCACCACCCGCCCGGTCTGCGCCGCCAGGTCTCGCATGCCCACCGACTCGCGGGCGACCTCGTTGATCGCCGCGACCGGCGTGCCCGCGAGGGACGCGGCCGGGACCACCGGCAGTGCCAGGACCACCGCGACCACGGCGTTGAGCGCCAGCGCCACGACGAGGACGGGCCGCCTCCGCCATCCGGCCGCCGTCACGCACCCGGCCGCGAACAGGTAGAGCAGGAAGGCGCCGGCGTAGTCGGGGCGGCCGCCCGAGAACAGGATCAGGGCGCAGGCCACGGGGTAGGCCAGGGCGAGCGAGCGGACCCGCCGGTCACGCCAGAGCCGCAGCCAGCCCGCCACGCACACCACCGCCTGAGGAGGACCCAGCAGCAGGATCTGGAGGGGGATGAAGGCGGCGCGGTTGTCGGCCCCCTCGTCGATGCGCAGGGCCTCGGCCATCTGGAGTTGCGGCCAGTTATGGGTGACCTGGTAGGCCAGGTTGGGCGAGGCGATCGCCAGGGCCAGGAGGGCCCCGAGCCACAGGCGCCTGTCCCGCAGCGCCTCGCGCGGGCCGGCGACGACGAGGCCCAGGCCGGCGCAGCCGAGCAGCAGCACGATCAGGTCGCGGTTGTAGGACGCGATCCCGGCCAGCAGTCCCGTCCAGAGCCAGTAACGGCCGTCGCCGCGCAGCAGCACCCGTAGCAGGCACAGCGTGACCGCGAGCCACAGCACGAGATCGGGGGTGAGGGTCAGCAGCGAGTGTCCCGCGATCAGCGGAAGCACCGCGCCCGCCGTGCCGGCCGCGGCGAGGACCTGCGCGGCGCGGCCTGTGTCCGAATCCCGGGCGCCCAGCTCCCGGGCGACCAGCGCGGCGAGGACGACCAGCGCCCCGGCGCACAGGGCGGGGACGATCCGGAGCGCGACGACCGTGTCCCCGAAGACCGCCGTCGACAGCCGGGCGATCATCGGGGTGAGCGGCGGCGTATCGAAGTATCCGAGCCGGGGGCGCTCGCCCAGCATGCGGAAGTACAGCTCGTCGCGGTGGTAGCCATACCAGGGGCTCACCGCGAGCAGCACGGCCACGACCGCGGCGGCGAGCGCGACCACGGCCCGGGGCGGCCGGACGAGGGATGGCCGGCCGGGGGGCGGCTGCACTGGGGTTGGCTGCACTGGGGTTGGCTGCGCGGGGGTTGGCTGCGCGGGGGTTGGCTGCACGGGGGACACGGTGCTCGCCGGGGCGCCCGCCCCGGCGCTCGGAGGCTCGGCCACACGGGGACCGTCATGAGAGGAGACGTCGTGAGAGGAGCCGTCGTGAGAGGAGCCGTCAGGAGGGGGATCGCCGGTCATACGGCAATCATCCCCGATGCGGCCGGGACCTCACAGGCCCCGCCGGGCGGCGTCCCCCGGTCCCGGACCCGCACCGGACGCCCGATCCCGGACGCCCGGACGTCCCGGGGCACGCGTGGCCGGACGGCGGGGGAGCGGTCAGCCGACGCCGAGCAGGTCGACCACGAAGATGAGCGTCTCGCCCGGCTTGATGACGGTGCCCGCGCCGCGGTTGCCGTACCCGAGGTGCGGGGGGATCGTCAGCCGCCGGCGGCCGCCGACCTTCATGCCGGCCACGCCGCGGTCCCAGCCGGCGATGACCCGGCCGCCGCCGAGCGGGAACTGGAACGGCTGCCCGCGGTTCCAGGAGGCGTCGAACTCCTCACCCGAGGAGAACGCCACTCCGACGTAGTGGACGGTCACGTTCTGCCCCGGCCTGGCCTCCGGGCCGGTCCCCTCCACGAGATCGGCGATCTCCAGGTCGGCGGGCGGCTCGCCCTCGGGGAAGTCGATCTCGGGCTTCTCCAGTGCCACGTGGGTCTCCTGTTCTGTCCGTGCCGGACGTTCCGGCGGCAGACGACTCTACCGCCAGGCTCGTGCGGTGATCCCGCGACGGCGGCCGACACGACGCCTTCCCCGCCGGGTCCGGAAGCAGGCGGGGAAGGCGTCGTCGTTCGCGTGAGAGCGCGCGGGGGGACGTCACATCCTGCGGCCCCTCGACAGCCCGGACTCGTCCCGCGTCTCCCTGTCGCGGGCGTCCTCGTCGAGGACGTCCTCCGCGCGCTCCTCGTCCGTACGGAGGTCCTCCTGCGGGGCGGTGTCGCCGGAGACCGGTGGAGGCGGCGTCACAGGTACGGTGACGGGCGGCGTGGCGGACGGTGTGGCGGGCCCTGCAGACGGCGGCCGTGGGACGACGACGGTGTCGGCCGGCCGCACCCCGCCCTGCAGCAGGGCCTGCGCCTGGTCCAGCATGGGGGCGGCCACCAGCACGTCGTAGCGCCCGGCGACGATCGAGCTCCGGGAGGAGAAGTCGCGCGTCCCGCCGGTGAAGGCGTGGCCGACGAAGCCGAAGGCGGCGCCCGCGATGGCCCCCCACAGGATCGACCACAGCACGAGCCCGAAGAACGAGGTCGTGGTCGAGGTGAACAGCCCGAGGAACATGCCGACGATGAGTCCGAAGACCGCGCCGCTGATCAGGCCGGTCAGCGCGGCCCTGCCGTTGGTGAGCCGCCCGGTGACGGTCTCCTCCAGGCGCAGGTCGCTACCGATGATCGCGCTGTTCTCCACCGGGAAACCGGCGTCGGACAGGGTGTCGACGGCGCGCTGCGCCGCGGCGTAGTTGTCGTAGCTGACCAGCAGCCGTCTGTCGACCGCCGGACTGGCCGGCTCCGCGGCCGGTGAGTACTGCATGAGCGCCTCCGCTGGACGATCCGGGATAGTGCGGCCGGTACGAGGAACCCCACTACCCCGGCGGAGCCCGATATTCCTGCCGGGAATCGGCGCGGTCACCAGCTCTGGTGCAGCGGCATGCCCTCGCTGTAGCCGGAGGCGCTCTGCACGCCGACCACCGCCCGCTCGTGGAACTCCTCCAGCGTGGTGGCGCCCGCGTAGGTGCAGGAGGACCGCAGGCCGGCCACGATGGCGTCGATCTGGTCCTCCACGCTCGGCCGCGCGGGGTCGAGATACATCCGGGAGGTCGAGATGCCCTCCTCGAACAACGCCTTGCGGGCCCGCTCGAACGGCGTGTCCTCAGCGGTGCGCAGCCGTACGGCGCGGGCGGAGGCCATGCCGTAGTTCTCCTTGTACTTGCGGCCGTCGGCCGCGGTGCGGGTGTCGCCGGGAGACTCGTACGTGCCGGCGAACCACGAGCCGATCATGACGTTGGCGGCGCCCGCCGCGAGCGCGAGCGCGACGTCGCGGGGATGGCGCACGCCGCCGTCGGCCCAGACGTGCCGCCCGAGACGGCGGGCCTCGGCCGAGCACTCCAGCACGGCGGAGAACTGCGGGCGCCCGACGCCGGTCATCATCCGGGTCGTGCACATGGCGCCCGGCCCCACCCCGACCTTCACGATGTCGGCCCCTGCCTCGACCAGGTCGCGTACGCCCTCGGCGGTGACGACGTTGCCCGCCGCGACCGGCACGGCGGGGTCGAGCGCGCGCACGGCCCGCAGCGCGCCGATCATCTTCTCCTGGTGGCCGTGCGCGGTGTCGACCACGAGCACGTCGACGCCGGCGTCGAGCAGTTCCTTGGACTTGGCGGCCACGTCGCCGTTCACCCCGACCGCGGCCGCGATCCTGAGCCGGTTTCGGGCGTCGACGGCGGGCTGGTAGAGGGTGGAGCGCAGCGCCCCGGTGCGGGTGAGGATCCCGACGAGCCCGCCGTTCTCGTCCACGACGGGGGCGAGCCGGTGGCGGCCCCCGTGCAGCGCCTCGAACGCCGCCTGCGGGTCGATCCCGCGCGGCAGCGTCTGCGGCGAGGGGGTCATCACCTGGGAGAGCTGGGTGAACATGTCGACGCCGTGGCAGTCGGCCTCGGTCACCACGCCGACCGGGCGCTTGTCCCAGTCGACCACGATGACCGCGCCGTGGGCCCGCTTGGGCAGCAGGGTCAGCGCCTCTCCGACGGTGTCGTGCGGGGTGAGGGCGATGGCCGTGTCGTGGACCAGGTCGCGGTTCTTGACCCAGTCGACGACGTCGGCCACGACCTCGATCGGGATGTCCTGGGGGATGACGGCGACGCCGCCGCGGCGGGCGATCGTCTCGGCCATGCGACGGCCGGCGACGGCCGTCATGTTGGCGACGACGACGGGGATCGTGGTGCCGGTTCCGTCCACCGTGGACAGATCCACGGCCAGGCGGGACCCGATCGCGGAACGGGAGGGCACCATGAAGACATCGCTGTACGTGAGATCGTAGGGCGGCGTCACATCGTTGAGGAATCGCACGTTTGCCCAGCCTACGTTGTGAGCGGTCATTTCCGGCATTCCCGCCCGCCGATGAGAGCAGACCCGGACACGGGATACATTGACCTCGCCTGAGAGGAGCACAAGTGATCATCGTCGACCGTCCGGAGACGCTTGTCGTCGGCTACGTCGTACGGACGACCAACGCGGCGGAGGCCGACCCCTCCCTCGCCCGGCTGCCGGCCCTGTGGGCCCGCGCCGGAGCGCCGGGGGCGTTCGCCCACGTGCCGGGCCGGGTCGACGAGAACCTGTACGCCGTGCTGACGGACTACGAGAGCGACCACAACGGCGCCTACACACAGATCGTCGGCGTGGCCGTGCACACGGCCGCGCGACTGCCGGAGAGCATGGTCGCCGTACGGGTGCCCGGCGTGCCCTCGCTGAAGGCCGAGGCGCGGGGGCCCCTGCCCGGGGCGCTGATCGACGCCTGGCGGCAGGTGTGGCAGCACACCGAGTCGGGCGCGACCCCCGCCCGCGCCTTCACCACCGACCTGGAGATCCACCACCCCGGCGGAGCCGACCTGTACGTCGCGACCCTGCCGTCCTTCGGCGAGCCCTCCGGGCCCCCGGCGCAGGTCCAGGCCGCACCGGCCTGATCAGCCGGCCTGATCAGGCCAGGACGCCGGCGGCGCGCAGCGCGTCCGCCTCGTCGCCGGACAGCCCCCACGCGCTCAGGTCGTGCAACCGGGTGGCGGGGGACAGGTCGCCGTGCCCGGCGCCGGGCAGCCGGGGCGCGGGCGCGGCCTGCGGAACCCCGCCGACCTCCACGAACGTGCCGCGCGCCACGTTGTGCGGGTGCCGGGCCGCCTCGCGCGGGTCGAGCACCGGGACCACGCAGGCGTCGGAGCCCTCGAAGACCGCCTCCCACTCGGCCCGCGTACGGGACCGGAACGCCTCGGCCAGCCGTTCGCGGATGACCGGCCAGTTGGCCCGGTCGTCGCGGGCGGGCAGGTCGCCGATGCCCATGCGGCCGAGCATCTCCGCCCAGAACCGCGGTTCCAGCGCGCCCACCGCGAGGAACCCGCCGTCGGCCGTCTCGTACGTGTCGTACATGGGGGCGCCGGTGTCGAGGAGGTTGGTCCCGCGCGGACCCCACTGCCCGCCGTGCACCGCGCCGTGGAACATCGAGAACAGCAGCGCCGCGCCGTCGACCATCGCGGCGTCCACCACCCGGCCGCGGCCGGTCCGCTCCCGCTCGATCAGGGCCAGCAGCACGCCGTACGCGAGCATGAGCCCGCCGCCGGCGAAGTCGCCGAGGACGTTGACGGGCGGGGTGGGCCTGCCGCCCGCGCGGCCCAGCATCGACAGCACTCCCGCGATCGCGATGTAGTCGATGTCGTGCCCCGCGGTGTGGGCGAGCGGGCCGTCCTGGCCCCAGCCGGTCAGCCGGCCGTACACGAGCCGCTCGTTGACGGCGTGCAGGTCGGCGGGCCCGATGCCGAGCCGCTCGGCGACGCCCGGGCGGAACACCTCGATCACCACGTCGGCCCGCTCCGCCAGCCGCCGGAACGCCGCCGCGCCCTCGGGCGACTTGAGGTCGAGGCCGATGGTCCGCTTGCCGCGGTCCATCACCTCCCGCCGGGGCTCGTCGTCCACCGCGGCCACCCGGTCGACGCGCAGCACCTCGGCGCCGTGGTCGGCGAGCATCATCCCGGCGAACGGCCCGGGCGCGAGCCCGGCCAGCTCCAGCACCCGGATCCCCGCCAGCGGCCCCGGTGACCTCTCCATGCGTTCCTCCTCACCACCCAGTGGAACACACCCGTCGGCCCAGGTCCTGACGGTTTCCACAGTTACGGCAGGGGCGCGCGAGGCGAAGAACACGGGAAGGATACGATCTGTGCCGACGGGGTGTCGCGAGGCTACTCGATAGTTTTCGCGGGCGTAACGTGTCTACTCTGGTCTGCGTCCCCGTCCGGGGATAGCGTGCCAAGAGGCGATCACTACGATCCATGGGGGTGGTGTCATGCCAGAGCGCACGGCCAGTATGACCGCCCATACAAAAGCCGTCGAGCAGATCAGGGACTCCTACGCCGCCATCCCCGAAGACGCCGCTCCTCGGCTGGCCAAGGCCACGACGAACCTGTTCCGCTTCCGCGCACCGGCCAAGACGGCGGCGCTGTCCGCCCGTGACCTGGACCAGGTCATCCACGTCGACCCGGTGACCATGACGGCAGAGGTCCAGGGCATGACGACGTACGAGAACCTGGTGGACGCCACGCTGCCGCACGGGCTCATGCCGCACGTCGTGCCGCAGCTGAAGACGATCACGCTCGGCGGCGCGGTCACCGGGCTCGGCATCGAGTCGAGCAGCTTCCGGGACGGCCTGCCGCACGAGTCGGTGGAGGAACTGGAGATCCTCACCGGCGACGGGCGGATCGTGGTGGCGAGGCCCGAGGGCGAGCACGCCGACCTGTTCCGGTCCTTTCCCAACTCCTACGGCACGCTCGGCTACGCCCTGCGCATCCGGATCAAGCTGGCCCGGGTCAAGCCGTACGTCAAGCTGACCCACATCCGCTTCGGCGACGCCCACAAGTGCATGCTCGCCATGCAGGAGATCTGCGAGAGCCGCGAGTACGACGGCGAGCCGATCGACTTCGTCGACGGCACGTTCTTCGGCCCCGACGAGCTGTACGTCACCGTCGGCTCGTTCTCCGACCGGGCGCCCTACACCTCCGACTACACCGGCATGCGGATCTATTACCAGTCGATCCGCAGCCGCGCCCGCGACTGGCTCACCGTCCGCGACTACCTGTGGCGCTGGGACACCGACTGGTTCTGGTGCTCGCGCGCCTTCGGGGTGCAGCAGCCGCTGGTCCGCTCGCTCCTGCCGCGCCGGTGGATGCGCTCGGACGTCTACCGCAGGCTCGTCGGCCTCGACCAGAGGTACGGCCTGACGGCCAGGATCGACCGCTGGCGGAACAACCCCGTGCACGAGTCGGTGATCCAGGACGTCGAGGTCCCGGTCGAGCGGGGCGCGGAGTTCCTGGAGGTCTTCCACCGCGAGGTCGGCATGACCCCGGTCTGGATGTGCCCGCTCAGGGCGACCGGCGAGTGGTCGCTCTATCCCCTCGAACCCGGCCGCCTGTACGTGAACTTCGGCTTCTGGGGGATGGTGCCGCTGCCGCGCGGCCAGTACGACGGGTATCACAACCGGCTGATCGAGCGTGCCGTGCACGCGCTCGACGGCCACAAGTCGCTGTACTCCACCTCCTTCTACGGTCGTGAGGAGTTCTGGCGGCTCTACAACGGGGACGCCTACTGGCCGGTCAAGAGTGCCTACGACCCGGGCGGCCGGCTGCTGGACCTGTACGACAAGTGCGTCAGGGCCAGGTAGGTGGGCGTCAAGACGTCGGGAGAGGTGCAATGACTCTTGCGGAGATCTTCGAGAAGATCGTCGGTCCTGACGCGGGCGTCGAGTTCGTCGCCTACGACGGCAGCAAGGCGGGATCCCCAGGTGCGGATGTCCGCGTCGAGGTGAAGACGCCGGCGGCGGTGGCCTACCTCGCGCAGGCGCCGGGAGAGCTCGGTCTCGCCCGCGCGTACATCGCGGGGCACATGGACGTGCACGGTGACATGTACACCCTGCTCGACCGGATGTGGTCGCTGACGATCAACGACCTGCCCCTCGGGGAGAAGGTGGCCGCCGTCCGCTCGCTCGGGCTCAAGCCGCTGCTGATGCGCGTCCCGCCGCCGCCGCAGGAGGCGCGGCGGAGCACGCTGGCGAAGCTCGGCAGCCGGCACGCCAAGCAGCGCGACGCCGAGGTGATCCACCACCACTACGACGTCTCCAACCAGTTCTACGAGTGGGTGCTCGGCCCCTCCATGGCGTACACCTGCGCGGTCTTCCCCCGGCCGGACGCGACGCTGGAGGAGGCGCAGCACACCAAGTTCGACCTGGTCGCCAAGAAGCTGGACCTCAAGCCCGGCATGCGGCTGCTCGACGTCGGCTGCGGCTGGGGCGGCATGGTCATGCACGCGGCCAAGGAGTACGGCGTGAAGAGCCTCGGCGTCACGCTGTCGCGCCAGCAGGCCGAGTACGCGCAGAAGGCCATCGCCGAGGCCGGGCTGTCGGAGCTCGCCGAGGTCCGTTTCACGGACTACCGCGACATCGCGGAAGCCGGTTTCGACCGGGTCAGCTCGATCGGCCTCACCGAGCACATCGGCAAGGACAACCTGCCGTCCTACTTCTCCTTCCTCTACGGCAAGCTCAAGCCGGGCGGGCGCATCCTCAACCACTGCATCACCCGCCCGACCAGCACGGAGAAGACCCTGAACAAGGGCGGCTTCATCAACCGCTACGTCTTCCCCGACGGCGAGCTCGAGTCGGTCGGCCACCTGATCCGTCAGATGGAGGACATCGGCTACGAGGTCCGGCACGAGGAGAACCTGCGCGAGCACTACGCGCTGACCCTGCGTGAGTGGTGCAGGAACCTCGACGAGCACTGGGAGGAGGCCGTGGAGGAGGTCGGCCAGGGCACCGCCCGGGTCTGGCGGCTCTACATGGCCGGGTGCGTGGTCGGGTTCGAGCGCAACAAGGTGCAGTTGCACCAGGTGCTCGGCGTCCGGCTCGACGAGGGACGGTCGCACGTGCCGCTCCGCCCGTCCCTCGACTGGCCGTGACGGGTCCTACCGCAGCTCACGCTTGAGGATCTTGCCGGTGGCGGTCATCGGCAGGGACTCGCGGAACTCCACGATCCGCGGGTACTTGTAGGCCGCCATCGTCTCCCTGCTCCACGCCACCAGCTCCTCCTCGGTGGTCGTGTCGCCGGGCGTGCGGATGACGTACGCCTTGACCTCCTCGCCGTGCGACTCGTGGGGCACCCCGACGACCGCGGCGAGCGAGACCGCCGGGTGGGTCATGAGGACCTCCTCGATCTCCCGGGGATAGACGTTGAACCCACCCCTGATGATCATGTCCTTGGCCCGGTCGACGATGAAGTAGTAGCCGTCCTCGTCGCGCCGGGCCATGTCGCCGGTGCGGAACCACCCGTCCCGCATGACCTCCGCGGTCGCCTCGGGCCGGTTGTGGTAGCCCTTCATGACGTTGTGGCCGCGGACGGCGATCTCGCCGATGCCGTCCGCGTCGCCGACGGTGTTCCCCTCGGCGTCCACCAGCCTCATCTCGACGCCCCAGATCGGGGTGCCGATCGAGCCGGCCTTGGCGGGGCGGCCCGGCTGGTTGAACGAGGCCACCGGCGAGGTCTCCGACAGGCCGTAGCCCTCCAGGATGTCCACCCCGAACGTCGCGCTGAAGTCCTTGAGCACCTCGACCGGCAGCGCGGACCCGCCGGAGGCGGCGGTGACCAGCGACGACGGCACCACGGCGGCTCCTGTGCGCACCGCGGTGAGCATCGCCCAGTACATCGTCGGCACCCCGGCGAAGAGCGTGACCTCCTCCCGCTGCATCAGGGCGAGGGCCCCGGCCGGCTCGAAGCGCGGCATCAGCACGAGCGTGGCGCGGCGCCGGAACCCGGCGTTCATCAGCACGGTCTGGCCGAAGGAGTGGAACAGCGGCAGCGTCACGAGGTAGGCGTTCCGGTGATGGCGCTGGAACATCTCGTCGCTGATGACGGCGTTCATCACCATGTTCTGGTGGGTCAGCTCGGCGCCCTTGGGCTGCCCGGTGGTGCCGCTCGTGTAGAGGATGACCGCCGTGTCCTCCGGGGAGGTCTGCACGGTCTCGAACTCGCCGGGCATCCCGTCCAGCGCCGCCCACAGCGTCTCGCCGTACGCGGACTCGGTGGCGAACGGCGTTGCCGGCAGCACGACGAAATGCTCGGCCCGCCCGGCCTCGGCGAACCCGGCCCGGCCGCGCTCGCCCAGCGGCAGCTCCGGCGTGCCCTCGAAGCAGAAGAACGCCTTGGCGTCGGAGTCGTCCAGGTGATAGGCGATCTCCCTGGCCTGCAGCAGCACGTTCAGCGGGACCACGGTCGCGCCCGCCTTGAGGATCCCGTAGTACACGAACGGGAAGTACGGCAGGTTCGGGCAGGCGAGGGCGACCTTGTCGCCCCTGCCCACACCGCGGGCGGTGAGCAGATTGGCGACCTGGTTGGCGATGGTGTCCACGAGTGAGTACGGCAGGCGGAGGTCGCCGAAGACGACCGCGGTGGCGTCGGGCGTGTCACGTGCGCTGTCCTCCAGCACGACGGCCAGGTTGAGCATCTGCCGCTCCTCTTTCTGTCGGACGCGTGGTCCATACCAACCGGTAGGTACCTCAGCGTAACGGCTGGTTCGCCCGATTTTGAGGGCTCATCACCTTCTCTGTCGCTGTGGCAGACTGGCCACGTCGTTCTGGTCGTCGTCGAAGGGCGGGTCCATGACAACGCGGCCCACGGGGCGGGCGCCCATCACCTCCGTGCCGGACGTCGACCTGTCGAGCTGGGACTTCTGGGCCCGGCCGGACGAGGAGCGGGAGCACGCCTTCCGGCTGCTGCGCGACCTGGACACGCCGGCCTTCTTCGCCGAGCCCGAGATCAACTTCGCCGGGACGCGCGGCCCCGGCTACCACGCGCTCGTACGGCACGCCGACATCCTGGAGGCCAGCCGCACGCCGGAGATCTTCTGCTCCGGCGACGGCGGGGCGACCAACATCCCCGACCTGCCCGCGGAGTTCACCGAGTATTTCGGCTCGATGATCAATATGGACGACCCGCGGCACGCCCGCCTGCGGCGCATCGTCTCCCGGGCGTTCACCCCACGCATGATCAGGCAGTTCGAGGCCGACGTCGAGGCGGCGGCATCCCGCATCGTGGACGACCTGCTGGAGACCGGGCCGGGCTGCGACTTCGTGACCGAGGTGGCCGCCACGCTGCCACTGAAGATCATCTGCGACATGGCGGGCATCCCGGAGAAGGACTACGGCTTCGTCTTCGACCGGTCGAACGTCATCCTCGGCGCCACCGACCCCGAGTACGGCGGCGATCCGCAGGGCATCGCGCACGCGCTGCTCACCGCCGCGATGGAGCTGCAGCAGCTGGTGCAGGACCTCGCCGCCCACCGGACCGGGCGGCCCACCGGCGATCTCATCTCGTCGCTGGTCAACGCCAACATCGACGGAGAGCGGCTGACCACGCAGGAACTCGCCTCGTTCTTCATCCTGCTCGTCGTGGCGGGCAACGAGACGACCCGCAACGCCATCTCCTCCGGCATGCGCCTGCTCACCCTCAACCCCGATCAGCGGCGGCTCTGGCTGGAGGACTTCGAGGGCCGGGCGCCGCGCGCCGTCGAGGAGATCGTCCGGCTGGCGGCGCCGGTCAACTACATGCGCCGCAAGGTCACCCGGGACCACGAGATGAACGGCACGTTCTACCGCAAGGGCGAGAAGGTGCTGCTGTTCTACTGGGCCGCCAACCGGGACGAGCGGGTGTTCGGCGACCCGCTGCGGTTCGACCTCCTGCGCGACCCCAACCCGCATGTCGGGTTCGGCGGCCCCGGCCCCCACTTCTGCCTCGGCGCCCACCTGGCCCGCCGCGAGATCACCGTGATGTTCCGCGAACTGCTGCGCCGGGTCCCCCGCATCGAGGCGGGCGAGCCGGAGCGCCTGCTGTCCGGCTTCATCAACGGCGTCAAGCACATGCCCTGCACGTTCTGACGGCGCATGTTCTGACGGCGCATGTTCTGACGGCGGGGCGGGTTCCTCAGCGGATCGGCTTGATCGACCGGACGACCGTGTTGACGTCGGGCAGCAGGTCGTTCTTCAGCTCCGGCACCGCCATGTAGACGATCGTGGGCAGGTCGGCGCCGGTGTCGACGGCGGCGATCACGACCGTGGTGGAGCCGCCGTCGGCGGTCACCTTGTAGGAGGCCAGCAGGCCGGTCAGGCCACCCCGCGACAGGCGCTGCTGGGCGGTCTTGGTGACCTTGTTGTCCTTGGGGAACTGCGTCTGGCGGGCGCGGTACATGACCGCGCTGAGGACGGAGCCCAGCTTGTCGGGCGTCGTGTACTTCACCGCGAGAGACTGCGCCAGCGGCCCCGACATCACCACGGCGAACTCCCGCTTGCCCTTGGTGGTCATGCCGGCCGGCACGTACTGCCGGGTGGTGAAGCCGTACGTCGCCTTGGTCTGGGCGGGGTCGGCGTCCGCCTGCCAGGGGCCGCCGAGCCTCGGCAGCGTGATCCCACCGGCGGTGTCGGTGAGCACGCCGTTCACCGGCGAGGGGGTGCCCTTGTAGAAGGGCAGCTGCGGCACCTGTGCCTGTGGCCTGGCACTGGCGCGGGGCGCGGTGGCCGAGGGCTGGGGCGGGGTCGCCGCCTCGGCCGACCTGCCCGAGCTGAGCGGCCCGGCGCCGAACGCCCAGACCAGCACCGCCACGAGCACGGCCACGACCGAGGCCACCAGCGCGTACAGCCAGACCGGACGGCCGGGCTCGTCGTCCTCGTACTCGTCGATCGCCCGGTAGTTCTCCCCGAAGACCGTGTTCCACAGCTCCTGCTGCCGGTGCGCCGGAGGCGTCTTGGGCCCGCTGATCTGTCCCGCCGTCACGAACGGCCGGTACGGGTCGTCCGGCTGGGGCGGGGGCGGCGGAGCCGTGGAAACCGGCGGCTGGGCGTGCTGGGAGACGGGCCGGGAAGGCGGGGAGAGGGGCTGGGAGGTCTCGGCGTACGACCGGACCGAGGGGGTGAACGGGGCGGCCGGGGTGGCGGGGCCGGCCGGGCCCGCGGGAGAGCGCGGCGGCGGGCCGGGCTCGCCGAAGGCGGGGGTGGGCATGCGCGGAGCCGCGCCGGGCGGGGGACCCGCCATGGTCGCCGCGTCCGTGTCGCGCGGCGCCCCTTCGACGAAGGAGCGCACCGTGGGCGTGAAGGAGGCCGACGGGGGGATCTCGGGCCAGGCCGGGGGGACCTCCGGCCAGGCCGGCACCCGCTGGGGCTCGCTGCGGTCCGAGGGCACGCTACCTCCCGAGATCATGCCCGAATTGGGGGTGCCTGGCATGATCTCATGGGAGCCGGGGGCTGCCGCAGCGAAACCGGAGAATGCCCCGCGGAACTGCTCACCGGTGGGGTCGGTGGGCGGGTCCTGCATCGGCAAGTCCGGAGGCGGGAAAAAGTTGGCCACGCAAGCACAGTAAGCGAGCGGACATAAGAGGTCACAACGGAACTATCACCATCGGGTATCGCACTCTGACACGCGAGGTCAGCCCCGGGTGATCGAAACCGCGGCCAGGTGGGCGACTGCGCTACGCTTGACACGCGTGCCGCCACCCTGCACCGCGTCACCTGCACTGGGCCACCCCACACGGGGGCATCCGTCTCACCGCTCGGCGCGTGAGAGCGCGCAGGCGCGGGCCACCCCGATCGTATGGCAGGGGTTGCCCGGGCGGGCGTCATCAACCCTGATTCTGCCGCCGGGCGAGGAGTGGAAGTGGACGAGCCGGTGTACGACCCGCAGGCGCTGCAGGCCAAGTGGCTGCCGCGGTGGGAGGAGTCGAACCCCTTCGCGGCGGTCGAGGACGCCGCGGACACCAGGCCGCGCAAGTACATGCTCGACATGTTCCCCTACCCCTCCGGTGACCTCCACATGGGACACGGCGAGGTCTTCGCGATCGGCGACGTCGTCGCGCGGTACTGGTTCCAGCAGGGCTACAACGTCCTGCACCCCATCGGGTGGGACTCCTTCGGCCTGCCCGCCGAGAACGCCGCGATCAAGCGCAACGCCCACCCGGCCGAGTGGACGTACGCCAACATCGAGACGCAGGCGCACTCGTTCAAGCGGTACGCGATCTCCTTCGACTGGTCGCGCCGCCTGCACACCAGCGACCCGGAGTACTACCACTGGAACCAGTGGCTGTTCACCCGCTTCTACGACCGGGGTCTGGCCTACCGCAAGGGCGGCCTGGTCAACTGGTGCCCCCAGGACCAGACCGTGCTGGCGAACGAGCAGGTCGTGGGGGGCAGGTGTGAGCGCTGCGGCGCCGACGTGGTCCGCCGCGAGCTGACCCAGTGGTACTTCAAGATCACTGAGTACGCCGACCGCCTGCTCGACGACATGGCGCGGATCGAGGACGGCTGGCCCGAGCGCATCCTGACGATGCAACGCCACTGGATCGGCCGCTCCACCGGAGCCGACGTCCGGTTCGAGATCGAGGGCCGCGACGAGCCGGTCACCGTCTACACGACCCGCCCCGACACGCTGTACGGCGCGACGTTCTTCGTCGTCGCCGCGGACGCCCCGCTGGCGGAGGAGATCGTCGCCCCCGAGCAGGCCGAGGCGCTGGCCGCCTACCGCGCCGAGGTCGCCAAGCTCTCCGACATCGAGCGGCTGTCCACCGAGAAGGAGAAGACCGGCGTCTTCCTGGGCGTCTACGCGGTCAACCCGGTCAGCGGGGAGCGCATCCCCGTCTGGGCCGCCGACTACGTGCTGTCCGACTACGGCCACGGCGCGATCATGGCGGTGCCCGCCCACGACCAGCGCGACCTCGACTTCGCGCGGAAGTTCGGCCTGCCGGTGAAGGTCGTCGTGCACACCGGCCTGGCCGACCCGGGCGGAACCGGCGTCGCCACCCCCGGCGAGGGCACGCTGGTCAACTCCGGCCCGCTCGACGGGCTGACGAAGGCCGAGGCGATCGGCAAGATCATCCAAGTCCTGGAGGAGCGCGGCACCGGCAGGGCCGCGGTCAACTACCGCCTGCGCGACTGGCTGCTGTCGCGGCAGCGGTTCTGGGGCACGCCGATCCCGATCATCCACTGCGTGGACTGCGGCGAGGTCCCGGTGCCGGACGACCAGCTGCCGGTCAGACTGCCCGACCTGCGCGGCGCGGACCTCCAGCCGAAGGGCGTCTCGCCGCTGGCCGCCGCCACGGACTGGGTCAACGTCTCCTGCCCCAAGTGCGGCGGCCCCGCCCAGCGGGACACCGACACGATGGACACGTTCGTCGACTCGTCGTGGTACTTCCTGCGCTACTGCGACCCGGGCCACACCGGCGGCCCGTTCGACGTGGAGAAGGTCGGCAAGTGGGGCCCGATCGACCAGTACGTCGGGGGCGTCGAACACGCCGTGCTCCACCTGCTGTACGCGCGGTTCTTCACCAAGGTCCTGCACGACATGGGCCTGGTCGGCTTCACCGAGCCGTTCCTGCGCCTGCTCAACCAGGGTCAGGTGATCAACCGGGGCAAGGCGATGTCGAAGTCGCTGGGCAACGGCGTGGACCTCGGCCAGCAGATCGACAACTACGGGGTGGACGCCGTCCGGCTGACGATGATCTTCGCCGGCCCGCCGGAGGACGACATCGACTGGGCCGACGTCTCGCCGGCCGCGTCGCAGAAGTTCCTGGCCCGCGCGTTCCGCGTGATGACGGAGGCCGGAGCGGCGTCCGCCCCCGGGACGGGCTTCTCCGGGGGCGACGTCGAACTGCGCAAGGTCACGCACCGGACCATCGACGAGGTCACCCGGCTCGTCGACGGCCACCGCTTCAACGTCGCGGTGGCCCGCATGATGGAGCTGACCTCCGCCGCTCGCAAGGCGATCGACGCCGGCCCCGGCGCCGCCGACCCCGCCGTC
This sequence comes from Microbispora sp. NBC_01389, assembly GCF_045040095.1. Classification (NCBI taxonomy): domain Bacteria; kingdom Bacillati; phylum Actinomycetota; class Actinomycetes; order Streptosporangiales; family Streptosporangiaceae; genus Microbispora; species Microbispora sp. NBC_01389. Next base: position 7,380,314 of record NZ_CP109552.1, on the reverse strand, counting down.
CGCGAGGCCGCCGAGACCCTGGCGGTCATGCTGTCGCTGGTCGCGCCGTACGTCGCGGAGGAGGGCTGGGAGCGGCTCGGCCACGCGCCGTCGGTCGCGCAGGCGGGCTGGCCGCAGGCCGATCCGGCGCTGCTGGTGCAGGAGTCGGTCACGGCCGTGGTCCAGGTGGCGGGGAAGGTCCGCGACCGGCTGGAGGTGTCCCCGGACATCTCCGAGGCCGACCTGGAGGCGCTGGCCCTGGAGTCGGACAAGGTCAGGCCCTACCTGGACGGCGCGCCGCGCAAGGTCATCGTGCGGGCGCCGAAGCTCGTCAACATCGTCCCGTGACCGGACGTTGACGATCGGGCAGCTGTCCGGACAAAATGACGTCCGAGCCACAAAACAAGTCATACAGATGAGGCGTGCGGTCAGGGCATGCCGCGACCACCACCGCTCCGGCGGTGGTCTGGGGCGCGCGCCTGACCGTACGGCTCACCGGTGGCGTGCGCCCCTCGTGGGAGGCACGTCTTGTACAGACGCATTCTCGGCGGGCTGGCGACCGCCGTCGCGATGGCGGCGACCGTGCTCGTCGCCACCGGTACGCCGGCCAACGCGGCCGGCACGGGCACCGGCTACCTGCACACCAGCGGGAACAAGATCGTCGACAGCACCGGCGCCACCGTCCGGCTGACCGGCATCAACTGGTTCGGCATGGAGACCGACAACAAGACCTTCCACGGGCTGTGGGCCAACAACCCGTGGAAGAGTCAGCTCGACCTCATGGCGAACCTGGGCTACAACACGATCCGGGTGCCGTACTCCGACGACGCGCTGAAGGCGGGCGCGCAGGCGACGAGCGTCAACACCTACTCCAACCCCGATCTCATCGGCCTGTCCCCGCTGCAGATCCTCGACAAGATCGTGGACTACGCGGGCCAGAAGGGCATGCGGATCATCCTCGACCGGCACCGGCCGACCAGCGCGGGCCAGACGGCGCTGTGGTACACCTCCGGCGTCCCCGAGTCGACCTGGCTCGCCAACTGGAAGTCGCTGGCCCAGCACTACGCCGGCAACACCACGGTGATCGGTGCCGACCTGCACAACGAGCCGCACGCCGACGGCACCAGCCCCAACGCGATCGGCTCCTGCTGGGGCTGCGGCGACCAGGCGCGCGACTGGCGTCTCGCGGCCGAGCGGGCGGGCAACGCGATCCTCTCCGTCCAGCCCAACTGGCTGATCTTCGTGGAGGGCGTGAGCTGCCCGAGCGGCGGCCTGAACAACACCTGGGACAACGACACCAGCAACGACGAGGACTGCGGCTGGTGGGGCGGCAACCTCACCAAGGCCGGGCAGTTCCCCGTCCGGCTGAACGTCGCCAACCGGCTCGTCTACTCGCCGCACGAGTACGCCACGTCGGTCTACCGGCAGGCGTGGTTCGACGACCCGACGTACCCGGCGAACATGCCGGCCATCTGGGACAAGTACTTCGGCTACATCTACAAGCAGAACATCGCGCCGATCATGGTGGGCGAGTTCGGCACCACGCTGGCCAGCAACACCGACAAGATCTGGCTCCAGGAGCTCATGAAGTACATGGGCACCGGGGTGAACGGCATGTCCTTCACCTACTGGTCGTGGAACCCGAACTCGGGTGACACGGGCGGCATCCTGAAGGACGACTGGGCCACCGTCGACCAGGCCAAGCAGAGCATCATCTCGCCGTACCTGATCCCGCCGGTGGGCGGCAATCCGCAGTCGCCCTCGGCCTCTCCGTCGGCGACCCCGCCGAGGTCCCCGTCGGCCTCCCCGTCGGCCTCTCCGTCGGCGTCTCCCTCGGCTTCTCCGACTCCGCCGAGGTCGCCGTCGGCGTCACCGTCCGCGTCTCCCAGCGGGAACGGGGGCAAGTCCTGCACCGCCACCTACAAGATCGTCAACGAGGACAGCGGCGGCTTCCAGGGTGAGGTCACGGTGAAGGCGGGCGGCTCCGCCATCTCGGGCTGGACCGTGAAGTGGGCCTTCCCGAACGGGCAGAGCATCAGCCAGCTCTGGAACGGCACGCTCAGCGCCAGCGGATCCAACGTCACGGTGACGAACATGTCCTACAACGGCGCGCTCGGCGCCGGGGCGTCCACGGCGTTCGGGTTCAACGCGAGCTGGTCCGGCACCAACGGCGTGCCGTCGCAGGTCACCTGCACGGCGAGCTGAACGGCGGCGAGCTGAGCAGGCGGCCTACTTCACGGCGGCCTACTTCACGGCGGCCTACTTCACGGCGGCCTACTTCACGGCGGCGGCGATCCTGGCCAGGATCTCCTCCAGGATCGGCGCCGACGTCGCGAAGTTGAGGCGGGCGAACGTGTCGCCACCTCCGTAGTTGGGGCCCGGGTTGAGCCTGACCCGGGCCTCCCTCTCGACGAAGGAGGCGGCGTCGGGGATGCCGAAGTCGAGCCACGCGAGATAGGTGGCGTCGGGCATGCGGTAGCCCACCCCGGCCGGGAGCCGCTCGGCGATGAGCCGGCGGTTGCGGTCCAGGATCGCCAGCACCTCCTCCAGCCACGTCTGGCCGTGCCGCCACGCGGCCACCGTGGCCTCCACTCCGAGGACGCTCGGCGCGCCGTAGATGTGGGCGGGCTGACGGCCGAGCGCGTCCCTGACGTCCCTGGCGCCCACATGGGCCACCGAGCAGTGCAGCCCGCCCATGTTGAACGCCTTGCTGGCGGAGGTCAGCGTGACCGTCCGCTCGGGCAGGATCGTGGCGAACGGGATGTGCCGGGCCGGGGCGTACGTCAGGTCGGCGTGGATCTCGTCCGCGATCACCAGCGTGCCGTGCCGGTCGGCGTACGCGGCGAGTTCCTCCAGCTCCTCCCGGGTGAACGACCGGCCCGACGGGTTCTGCGGGTTGACCAGCAGGAGCACGCGTACGGGCTCGGCGGGGACCTCGAACCGGCCCTCGGCCGTCAGCGGCATCGGCACGAGGCGGCGGCCCATCCCGGTGATGGTGACGAGGAAGGGGTCGTAGGCCGGGACGTGCAGCGCCACGGCGTCGCCGGGCTCCGTCATGAGGTGCAGCAGCACCTGGAGGGCCTGGTTGAGGTCGGTGTAGGACCGCACGTGCGCGGGATCGGCCCGCCAGCCGTACCTCGCCTCCATCCGCTCGGCGAACGCCTCGGCCAGCGGCCCGGCGGTCGGCTCGTCCAGCCACGCGGGATAGCCGAGATCCGTGGCCGCGCGTCGCGCGACGGCCTCCCGGACCGCCTCGGGCACCGGGAAGTCCATGTCGGCGACCCAGGCGGGGATGACACCGGGCGCGGCCAGGGCCCACTTGATCCCGTCACGGGTGCGGGCGGCCTCCAGGGAGAGCGAGTCGAGTTTCACGGGACTCACCCTAATCGCCGGATATCGGTCATCCGGAGGGCAGTCATGCCGGCGTCCCGCGGTGGGACGCCGGCACAGGGCCTGACTACAGCTTGCGCAGGACGGCCGTGACCTTGCCGAGCACGGTGGCCTCGTCGCCGGGGATCGGCTCGTAGTTCGGGTTGTGCGGCACCAGCCACACGTGCCCGTCCTTGCGCTTGAACGTCTTCACGGTGGCCTCGCCGTCGATCATCGCCGCGACGATGTCGCCGTTGTCGGCGACCGGCTGCTGCCGCACCACGACCCAGTCGCCGTCTGCGATGGCGGCCTCGATCATCGAGTCGCCGGAGACCTGGAGCAGGAACAGCGTGCCCTCGCCGACGAGCTGCTTGGGCAGCGCGAACACGTCCTCGATGCTCTGCTCGGCGAGAATGGGGCCACCGGCGGCGATGCGGCCGACCAGCGGCACGTACGCCGCGGTGGGCCGGTTGAAGCCGCTCTCCTCCTCGGCGGCGTCCGGGTCGACCCACAGGACCGGCTCGCCGGGGAGCCTGACCTCCAGCGCCCGGGGGCGGTGCGGGTCCCGGCGGAGGTAGCCCTTACGCTGGAGCGCCGTGAGCTGGTGCGACACGCTGGAGGTGCTGGTCAGCTGGACGGCCTCGCCGATCTCCCGCATGGACGGCGGATAGCCGCGCTGCTGGACCGAGTCGCGGATCACCTCGAGGATCTTCCGCTGCCTGGGGGTGAGGCCAAGCGAGTCGCGCCGACGAACCGCGAGGTCGCTGACGCCATTCGCCTGCTCACTTCGGTCACTCACGATGCCACCTCTCAATCCGTGTTCCTCATGTCGCACAGAGCGACCGTACCGCGATTCAAGATCACCGTCAAACAATTGTTCGATATCCAGCGAAATCGCCGATCTCGCCGTTCTCCTCATCGTACGGGAGTTCGATCGATCCCGTGTTCGATTTACCCGATCTTCTCGGCCGGTCGTTCGCCCGGCTCAGAAGGAATGGAGAAATCCGGGCGCGAAAACGCCGTACGGCCTATTCCCGCGTCCCGGGACAGGGGATGCGCCTGAGGCGCGTGGGACGACACGCCAGGCGAGCAGGAACTTCCCCCGCCACGCCCGGTTCGACTTGCGTTCAAGGACGGGCACTTCTACCGTTGGACCCCAACATCTAGTAGTCACAGCGGTGTAAGTTCACTACACCTTGTGTTCGGGATGTGCGTTCAGGGAGGCGATGAAGTGCACTGTCCGTTCTGTCGCCACCTGGACACACGGGTCGTGGACAGCCGCGCAGCCGAAGACGGGGCGGCCATCCGCCGCCGCCGCACCTGCCCCGAATGCGGGCGCAGGTTCACCACTCAGGAGACCGTGCTGCTCATGGTGAGCAAGCGCAGCGGGGTCACCGAGCCGTTCTCCCGGGAGAAGGTCGTCGCGGGCGTACGGCGGGCCTGTCAGGGACGCCCGGTCGGCGAGGACTCCCTCGCCCAGCTCGGGCAGCGCGTGGAGGAGACCATCCGGGCCACCGGCGCCGCGGAGATCGCCTCACACGAGGTGGGGCTGGCCATCCTTGGCCCGCTCCGCGACCTGGACGAGGTGGCGTACCTGCGGTTCGCGTCGGTCTACCGGAGCTTCGAGACGCTGGCGGACTTCGAAGCCGAGATCGAGCGGCTCAGGGCGGCCCACGGCGGCGGGGAGTAGCCGCCGGCCCCGGAAGCCGGCGCGGCGGGCGGGCGAGAAGCGAGCCGTGCGGCGTGACGACGAGGGTGTGACGAGCGTGGTCGGAAAGAGGGGCTCCACCGGGCCCCGGGAGGGGGAAGTCATGACGGAGACCGTTAGCGGCACGGCGGCGGGGGCGGGAGGCCGGGGAGCGAAGCGCCCGCGCAGGGGCCTGAAGATGAAGCGCATCTTCACAACCCCGGGTGTCCACCCGTACGACGAGGTCCGCTGGGAGCGGCGCGACGTCGTGATGACCAACTGGCGCGATGGCTCGGTCAACTTCGAGCAGCACGGCGTGGAGTTCCCCGCCTCCTGGTCGGTCAACGCGGCCAACATCGTGACCACCAAGTACTTCCGGGGCGCGGTGGGCACCGCGCAGCGCGAGTCGAGCCTGCGGCAGCTCGTCGACCGGGTGGTGGGCGTCTACACCAGGACCGGCGTCGAGAACGGCTACTTCGCCTCCGAGGAGGACGCGGAGATCTTCGACCACGAGCTCAAGCACGCGCTGATCCACCAGATCTTCAGCTTCAACTCCCCGGTCTGGTTCAACGTCGGCACCCGCTCCCCCCAGCAGGTGAGCGCCTGCCAGCCGTACGACGCCATGGTCAGCACCCCGGCGGGTCTTGTGCCGATTGGCGAGCTCGTCGAGGCGGACGCGGTCGGCGCCAAGGTCTACGACGCGCACGGGCTGACCAGAATCGTCGCCACCAAGGCGAACGGTGTCAAGGACGTGCTCCGGATCCACACGAAGGCCGGGTACACCCTCGACGTGACCGCCGACCACCTCGTCTGGAAGGCGACCGGCGAGGGGACGGGGCGCTTCGTCGAGGCCGGCACGCTGCGGCCGGACGACCAGCTCGAGTGGCACCGGCGTGCCGCCTACGGCGAGCGGGAGATCGACCACCACGAGGTGGCCGAGGCGGCGCTGGCGGGCTGGCTCCAGTCCGACGGGTTCGTCGGCCAGTACGAGGGGACGAACCGCTCCCTCACGATCGAGGCCATCACCGTCACCCCCGCCGAGCTGGCCTGGGTCACCAGGGCGCTGGACGAGGTCCTGCCGGGTGTCCACCGCAAGGAGCGCGCGGTGGAGACACAGGACGCCTCGCTGGACTGCCGCAGGACCCGCCTCTACGGGCGGGGGCTTGAGGAGTTCGTCGAGGCGTGGGGGCTGCGCGCGCGAGGGACCGACATGGAGGTCCCGGCCCGGCTCCGTACGGCGCCGCTGCCGGTCGTCGCCGCGTATCTGCGCAGCGTGTTCCAGGCCGAGGGCTTCGTCTCCATGCGGGAGCGGTCGGCCGTCGTCGAGGTCGACATGATCTCCGAGAAGCTGGTCCGGGGCATGCAGGCGCTGCTGCTGCGCTTCGGGATCTACGCCCGGGTGGGCTTCAAGAAGGACGCGCGCGAGGACCGGAAGGGCTGCTGGACCCTGCGCATCCAGTCCGCGGGCGACCGGCGCGCCTTCGCCGACGAGATCGGCTTCGTCGACCCGGTGAAGGCGGAGAAGCTGGAGCGCACGTTCGACCTTCCCGGGCTCCCCGCCCACGACACCAAGCGGCTCGAGATCGCGCGGATCGAGCACCTCGGTCCCATGGAGGTCTACGACATCCAGACCGAGAGCGGCGAGTACCTGTCCGGCAACCTGCGGGTCCACAACTGCTTCATCCTCGCGGTGGACGACACGATGGAGTCGATCCTCGACTGGTACAAGGAAGAGGGTGTGATCTTCAAGGGCGGCTCGGGCTCGGGGGTCAACCTCTCCCGGATCCGCTCGTCCAAGGAGCTGCTGTCCAGCGGCGGCACGGCGAGCGGCCCGGTCTCGTTCATGCGCGGCGCCGACGCGTCCGCCGGAACCATCAAGTCGGGCGGCGCCACCCGCAGGGCGGCGAAGATGGTCGTCCTCGACGTGGACCACCCCGACATCGTGGAGTTCATCGAGACCAAGGCGCGCGAGGAGGACAAGGTCCGCGCGCTGCGCGACGCCGGGTTCGACATGGACCTCGGCGGCAAGGACATCGTGTCCGTGCAGTACCAGAACGCCAACAACTCGGTCCGCGTCTCGGACGAGTTCATGCGCGCCGTGGAGGCCGGGTCGAACTTCGGCCTGCGGGCCCGGCTGACGGGCGAGGTCATCGAGGAGGTGGAGTCCCGGTCGCTGTTCCGCAAGATGGCGCAGGCCGCCTGGGAGTGCGCCGACCCCGGCGTGCAGTACGACGACACGATCAACGACTGGCACACCTGCCCGGAGACCGGGCGCATCACGGCGAGCAACCCCTGCTCGGAGTACGTCCACTTGGACAACTCCTCGTGCAACCTCGCCTCGATCAACCTGCTGAGGTTCCTGCGCGACGACGACAGCTTCGACGTCGCGAACTTCGTGAAGATCACCGAGTTGATCATCACGGCGATGGACATCTCCATCACCTTCGCCGACTTCCCGACGCAGAAGATCGCCGAGACCACCCGGGCGTACCGGCAGCTCGGCATCGGGTACGCCAACCTGGGCGCACTGCTGATGGCGACCGGCCACGCGTACGACTCCGACGGCGGCCGGGCGATCGCCGCGGGCATCACCTCGCTGATGACCGCCGTGTCCTACCGCCGCTCGGCCGAGCTCGCCGGGATCGTCGGCCCGTACGACGGCTACCAGCGCAACGCGGAGCCGCACAAGCGGGTCATGCGCAAGCACGCCGCGGCCAACGACGACCTGCGCACGCTCGACGACATGGACAAGAGCCTGCACGCCGAGGCCACCCGGCAGTGGCAGGAGTGCCTCCGGACCGGGGAGAAGAACGGCTACCGGAACGCGCAGGCCTCGCTGCTGGCACCCACGGGAACCATCGGGCTGATGATGGACTGTGACACCACCGGCATCGAGCCCGACCTGGCGCTGGTCAAGTTCAAGAAGCTCGTCGGCGGCGGCTCGATGCAGATCGTCAACCAGACGATCCCGCGGGCGCTGCGCCGGCTCGGCTACCTTGAGGAGCAGGTCGAGGCGATCGTGGAGTACATCGCCGAGCACGGTCACGTCGTGGATGCCCCCGGCCTGCGGCCGGAGCACTATGAGGTGTTCGACTGCGCGATGGGGGAGCGGGCCATCGCCCCGATGGGCCACGTCCGGATGATGGCGGCGGCCCAGCCGTTCCTGTCCGGCGCGATCTCCAAGACCGTGAACCTGCCCGAGTCGGCCACGGTGGACGACATCGAGCAGGTCTACCTGGAGGGCTGGCGGCTCGGCCTCAAGGCGCTGGCCGTCTACCGCGACAACTGCAAGGTCGGCCAGCCACTGTCGATCGCGAAGAAGGCCTCCGAGGAGGCGCCCGCCGCGGAGATCGCGGAGAGGGAGTCTGTCGTCCAGGTCGTGGAGGTCGCGCGGCCGACCCGGCGGCGGATGCCGAACCAGCGGCCCAGCACCACCACCCGCTTCACGGTGGGCGGGGCGAAGGGCTACATGACCGCCTCGTCCTACCCCGACGACGGACTGGGCGAGGTCTTCCTCAAGATGTCCAAGCAGGGCAGCACGCTCGCGGGGGTGATGGACGCCTTCTCGGTGGCGATCTCGATCGGCCTCCAGTACGGCGTGCCGCTGGACACGTACGTGCAGAAGTTCGTCAACATGCGGTTCGAGCCCGCCGGGATGACCGACGACCCGGACGTCCGGATGGCGCAGTCCGTGATGGACTACATCTTCCGGCGGCTCGCGCTCGACCACCTGCCGTACGAGGACAGGGCGGCCCTCGGCATCTTCTCCGCCTCGGAGCGGGCCGCGCAGCAGCGGGGCGAGGAGCCGGCCGCGATCCAGGACCTCGACACGGCCGCACTGGCGCAGTCGGCGCCCATCGAGAAGCGTGCCGACGCACCGGCCGAGGGAGTGGCGCAGCCGGTGGCGGCGCCCGAGCCGCGCCGGTCCGGGGCCTCGCTGGAGAGCCACCAGGGCCGTACGGCTGACGCGCCGCTGTGCCTGACCTGCGGCACGAAGATGCGCCCGGCCGGAAGCTGCTACGTCTGCGAGGGCTGCGGCAGCACCAGCGGCTGCAGCTGACCTCGGGTGTAGATTCCGTGTCCCCTCGGTGGGTGGCGTGACCGCTCACCTGTTGGGCCGGAAACGGCATACCAGGTACGACAAGGTGTCCCCGTGAGCCACCAGCTCACGGGGACACTCTCAGACTGCGCTCGGACACCAAGGACCCCGATCGATCGGTCGCTGGGGGGGGACCGCGGCGTGCCGGACGGGTGACGCATCAAACGCGAAATCATACGGAGGGGGAGACCCTCGATGAAGCAAACCAGCCATCCCGACATGGTGGCCCTCACGCAGGTGCGACGCGGGCTACCCAACTCAGACGCGATACCCGGCCTGGCGGACGCCCGCCTGCTGCCGGACCAGGAGTTCCACAGCGACTGGGACACCATTGTGCTGGACGGAGACCTCAAGGAGCGGGTGCTGCGACAGGCGGTGGTCTCGGTACAGGTCCGGCACCGGGTTGCGTTCCACGCTATCCCGCTGCACGGTGTCATCCTCCTCAGCGGCCCACCCGGCGTCGGTAAGACGACTCTGGCCCGAGGACTCGCGGACCGGGTCGCCCGTAGCGTTCGTCTCCCAGGCCGAACGCAGTGGGCCTTCCTCGAGGTCGACTCGCACGCCCTGGCCAGTTCCTCGCTCGGCAAGAGCCAGAAGAGTGTCCACCACCTGTTCAACGACGTCATCGGCGAACAAGCCGCCACCGGGCCAACCATCGTGTTGCTCGATGAGGTCGAAACTCTGTTTACCGACCGCTCTCAGTTGTCGATGGAGGCCAACCCGATCGACGTGCACCGTGCAGTCGACGCCGGGCTGGTCGCGCTTGACACCCTGGCCAAACGCCACCCTGACCTGTTGCTGATCGCCACGACCAACTTCGCCGACATCCTGGACCCTGCACTGGAGTCCCGTGCAGACCTCATTCTGCCGGTGCCCCTGCCCAGCACCGAAGCGCGGCAGACTATCCTCGAAGGCGCCTTGCATGCCCTCGTCACGGCGTTCGACGCCAGCACGGACCTCCTATCGCCGCAGACCCTGCGCGCCGCCGCCGATGCGAGTGAAGGCCTGGACGGCCGCCGGCTGCGAAAGGCTGTCGCGGAGGCGTGCGCCCTCGAGGAGTCCGCCGCCGCCAACCCGGCGCGCCTCACCCCGGCCGCCCTTATCGCCTCCCTGAGGGGAGTCCGGTGACCGTCCTCGCCCGCCGCGTCGCCAGCCTCCCAGTCCGGACCGCAGGCGATACTTGGCTGACGATCGTGGACCTGCTCTCCGCGCCGGGCACCGCAGCGCACAACCAACTGCTCGCCGCCTCCAACGTGGCTGCCATGCTCATCTCGGAGGAGTACACGGCCGACAACCCCATTGATGTCGCACCGGTCTTCGGTCCCCGAGTGCGCATCTACACCCTTCACGGGGACAATGCAATCGAGGATAACGACGCAGTCCTGCCCCTGCCTTCAAAGCCGGTTGTCGGTGACGGCTGGGTGGTGTCGCTGCCCTGCGGCGAGGACGACTTCGACGATGCGAGCGAGGCTCTGTCCGGCGTGCTCGGTGTCATCGTGCGCCCGCTCGGTCAGGAGAAGGCCACAGCAGCCTCCACGGCCAACACTGGAGGGATAACATCCGCACCGGGCGTGATCATCGACCTGTCCGGAGGGCTGAAGTGAGCACCCGCGTCACCGTGTCCACGTCCACGCACGCCACAACGTACGTGGCCGACAAGCTCCTGTACGGCGTCAAGCGGCTGGTGAGAGGTGTCGGCTTGCCGGTCACGAAACTGGTGGGTGACTGGGCAGTGCTCGAGAAGGGCATCGCCAGGTGGCTCGACACCGGACACCTGACCGGCCTCGTCCTCGAGATCTACACCGAGGGCTCGTCCGTGCCTAGCGGACTGGTCGGCCGCTTCGACTTTGGCATCGACTACGGGTACGCCCCCGACGGCGGCGGCGACCTGTGGTTCGACACCGCCGCTGTTGCCTTCGCCCTGAAGAAGGCCGGCGTCTCGGTCACGCGGTGCACCTACCGCGTCATCGCCACCACCGCTGCCGGGCGTCCAGACGTCGAGGGCTGGAGCAGCACGACCCTGCGCAGCACCGCTGGCTTCACCCAACAACCACTCGGGACGGCCATCACTGGCGGAAGCCTCGGCGCCAACCTGAGCTATCACCGGAGGACAGCATGATTACCGTCGGTGACGCCTTCGAGAAGTTCAAGTCCCGGTTCGAGGCCACCACGACCGAGGAGCAGAACGCCTCCGCCCGGCAGCAGCGCATCCGTGGGCAACTTGACGCTTCCGAACTGGAGATTCGCAAGGACTTCCTCACCGGGTCCTATCGACGGGAGACCAAGACGAAGCCACTTCGGGATGTGGACATCTTCATTGTCCTCTCCGACCTGGCGTACCTGTCCGAGCACCCCGTGGTCGTGCTCAGTGACGTCCAGAAGATCCTCGAACCGCACTACCCGGGCAGGACGGAACCGGACAGGTTCGCCGTCCGCGTGGATTTCGGAGTGCAGCTCGTCGACGACACCAGCGGTGAGGTGATGAGCTTCGACGTCGTCCCCGCGTTCGACCACGAGGACGGGGGCTACCTCATCCCCGACGACTTCACCGGACAGTGGGTACGCACCGACCCAACCGTCCATGCGGCCATGGCCACTGCCGCCAATAAGGTGTACGACGGCCGGTGGAAGCCGCTGGTGAAGATGGTCAAGAAGTGGAACGACCACGCCAGCAAACCGATACAGCCGAGTTTCCTCATCGAGGTCATGGCGTTGGAGATCCTGGCGGGCGCGTGGGGCGGGTCATATCCGCGCGAACTCCGCGCGTTCTTCGCTGAGGCGACGGCACGTATCGGGGAACCGTGGCCGGACCCGGCCAGGCTCGGCCCCAATGTCAGCGGGCAGCTCGAAGCCGACCCCTACCAGCGCTCGGCTGCGCAGGCCGCGCTGCGGGACGCGGAGCGCGCGTGCACGCACGCGCTTCGGCTTGAGCAGCAGGGCCGCATTGGGGACGCACTTGAGGCATGGCAGGGCCTGTTGGGACCGGCGTTCGCTAAGTCGTGACCACCAAGCCTGCGGCGCTCAAGCCGGCAGCCGTCGGCCGAGCATCGAACCTGCTCGCCCGGCAGAACGAGTCGGCGCACCTGGAGCGTCTACGCGCCTACAGCTACCGCTACAAGGTCGCGCAGCGCTGGCGCACCCTGCGCCTCTTGGGAACACTCGTGTTCGCTGCCATCGCCCCCGTCATCGCCTGGCGAGCGGACAAGGGCGTCTCCGACGTGCTCGCGGCCGTCGCCGCCGGCTGGCTCGTTCTGGGCCGCACCGCGCTGGAGCAGCTGGAGCGACGAGCGTACCTGCGCGCCGTGCGCCAGCAGGAGTTGTACGACGTCAAGCTCTTCGGACTGCCCTGGAACGCGACGCTTTGTGGTCCTGAGCCTGTCCGCTCCGACATCACTAGCGATGCGGGCCACCCGCCCATGAACGCGCGTCGGAACAAGCGCTACCTCGACTGGTTCACAGTGGACCTGTCCGGCGTCCGCCATCCGGTGGACGTCCTGATCTGTCAGCACCAGGCCCTCGCCTGGTCACGCAAGGACCGCCAAGCCTACGCAGCTTTCCTGATCGTCTCCGGATTGCTATGGCTCTTGCTCGGCCTGACCGTCGCGGTACAGCTCCACCTCACCCTCGCCGAGTACCTGGTCGCGCTGTTCCTGCCGACTGCACCCGCCATGCTGGACACCGGCGAGCTGGGAAGCAGCTTCCTCAAGAGCGCCGGAGTCGGCGAGGGCGTGGAACGCCGCGTCGAAGTCGCTGTCGCGGCGGGGCGGGGGGACGCGACCGCAGTCAATCTCCAAGACTGCCGCTCGTTCCAGGACGCGGTCTTCAACAATCGCGCCCAATCCCCGCGCGTTCCGCACTGGTTCTATCGCCTCAGACGCCGCCGATCAAACGCCCTAACGAGGGCTGCGGCCGGGAGCTGACGCACCGCGGTCACGACGGTCCTGCAACGGCGCCGCGGCCGCCGGATCCCGGAGAAAAATCTGGGAGGGGTAGCGGGAGCAGAACAGGCATGGCAGCGACGTCCCCTTGAGTGGGGGCTAACGGGGGAATCGCCGTTCCGGCGCAGGCGAAGACGTCGGCATCTCTCGGTCCCACGGGGAGGTGCTGCGCCACGAATAAGGACGATCAGCCGCCGCAAAGTCCTGCCGTTCCTATGAGTTCAGACTACATCTCCATCACCGTCCCTCTGCACCGGATTACGACCCCGGCCAGGTCGAGGCTGCCCTCGGCATTTCCTCCCCCTCGGAGCGGGCGGCGCCGGTCCGGGGCCTCGCTGGAGAGCCACCAGGGCCGTACGGCTGACGCGCCGCTGTGCCTGACCTGCGGCACGAAGATGCCCGGCCGGAAGCTGCTACGTCTGCGAGGGCTGCGGCAGCACCAGCGGCTGCAGCTGACCTCGGGTCATACCCGTGAGCGAAGGGGGCCGGCGGACTCGCCGGTCCCCTTCCTTGCGTGAGATGACCGCAAGGCCCGCGGTTCCATCGAAAGTTTCGATCACGATGCGATAGTTTCCGCTCCGAGCTGTGAACGGATCATCGGTGCCCGCCGAGTGTCGTGCGTGCGCCGGTCGGTACCGCACGGCCGGGGGGAGTGCCCCCCACAACCCCACTAAGGCGTTGAACAGGGGAGACGGACCCACATCGCGGACACTCCCCTCATCGCACGATGAACCGAAATTTTCGGGAAATCTCCTGACATATTGAGTCAAATCTTTCGGCGTGTTATCTCTGTGAGTGTTCCGATCCGGTGTCGCCCACCTCGGCCTGAGCCCCCCACCGACCGCTCCGCGCCGCGCCGCGGCCACGCGACACCGGCCCTGCCCCGAGGTGCCTTCACGGGCGCGCCAACCCCCTCGACACCGGAGTAGCCATGCGTAAACACGCCTTCGCGGCCGCACTGCTCGTCGCTCCACTGATCGGGCAGGCGCAGCCGGCGGCCGCGTCGACGGTCACCATCGACATCGACGACAGCGTGAAATATCAGAAGATCGACGGGTTCGGCGTCTCCACCGCGTTCCGGCGGAACGAGCTGATCAAGGCCCTGCCGGAGGACAAGCAGCAGGAGATCCTCGATCTGTGGTTCAGCCGCGAGAAGGGGGCCGGGCTCAGCATTCTCCGGCTCGGCATCGGAGCGAGGCCGGCGGGCAGCCCGTACGACCAGATGGTCTCGATTCAGCCGGACGACCCGGGCGGCCCGACGGCGCCGCCCAGGTACGTCTGGGACGGCGACGACAACAGCCAGGTCTGGATAGCCAGGGCCGCCCAGAGGTACGGGGTGAACCGCTTCTTCGCCGACGCTTGGAGCGCGCCCGGCTACATGAAGGACAACGGCGACGCGAGGAACGGCGGCACGCTGCTGCCGGAGTGGCAGCGGGCGTACGCGAACTATCTCGTGCAGTACACGAAGTTCTACGCGCGGGAAGGCGTCAGGATCACCGACCTGGGCTTCACGAACGAGCCCGACTGGACGGCCGGCTACGAATCCATGCGCTTCACGCCCGAGCAGGCCGCCCGGTTCGTCAAGGTGCTCGGCCCGGTGGCCAGGGCCGCGGGCGTGAACATGGTGTGCTGCGACTCGTTCGGCTGGGACCAGGCCAAGACGTACACGCAGGCGATCGAGGCCGCCCCGGAGGCCGCACGCTGGGTGAGGGTGCACAGCGGCCACTCCTACGCCAGCCCCCCGACCTCCCCGCTGCCGACGGACCGCAACACGTGGATGTCCGAGTGGGGCCCCGGCGGCAGCACGTGGGACGAGAGGTGGGACGACGGCAGCGGCCAGGACGGTATGACGGTCGCGCAGGCCGTCAACGACGCGCTGACACTCGGCGACGTCTCCGGCTACATCTACTGGCTGGGGGCTTCGAGCGGGGCCACCAGGGCGTTCATCCGCATCGACACCACGACGAAGACCTACCAGGTGTCGAAGCGGCTGTGGGCGATGGCCGCCTACAGCAGGTTCATCAGGCCCGGCGCGGTGCGGCTCGGTGCGACGGCCTCCGACCCCGGCCTGAAGGTCTCCGCGTTCCGCAACGCGGACGATTTCCGCGTCGTCGAGATCCTCAACACGGGTACGGACTCCGTCACCTGGGACAAGATCAAGGGCCACGGCCGGGCCAGGGCCTACCTGACCGACGAGAACAACGCCGTGGCCCCCATCCCCCTGCGGGGCAAGGGCGTGACGATCGCGCCGCGCGCCCTGACGACGATCGTCCTGGGCTGAGCCGCCCCGCGTAATTGGCGCGCAGCCCCATGAGCACTGATCGCCGAGGGGTGGCGGGAGAGTCCGCCGCCCCTCGGCTTATGCGCTCAGCAGGCCGGTTGGAAGTGAATCTGTCACCGTGCCGAATGTAGTCCATCGATTCACACGCGGTCGTCATCTTGGTCGCCGCTCGATTTGGGGACACCCAGGTCAGTACGCATCATTGAGCGCAGGCGCTTGTTGTGACTCCAAAACTGATCGCCATGTTTGAAGGCTGCCTCCAGAGAGTCGCCTTCCCGCGTTGCTCCGGATTCCAGCCGCTTGGCCAGCCCGAACCAGGTACTTAGGTGTTCTCGCACGGCGCCTGCGGCGCTTAGGACGTCGTCGGGAGCCGTCATCTGCGCTTCCGCGTGTCTTTCGATGTACAGCCGCCGCGATTCTTCGAGTTCGTCCCGTACATCATCGTCGACTTGCCCACGCTGGATGGCGTGCAGGAAGTCGATGATGGCCGCGCGATGCCTTCTGATGGCGATGTTCAGCGCCACATAGCATGCGCGCCGTTGCTCAAGCACCGCCTTGCGTTGGGCACGCTCGTGCTCTTCCTGCCGCTGGGCTCTACCCAGTTCGAACTCCTGCTGCCTGCTCCGCAGTGCCGTCCGCTGGGAGTAGAGGGACGTCACTACAGCTCCGACTACAGCGATCAGGGAGGTAACAAGGGCTGTGATATTGGCTGTCAAGGTAGCTCCAGGACAGACGAGACGGATTGGGGGAGGAAGACGCCATTTTGTCGGCTTCGGCGGTTGTGGGAGGACGCGACAGCGAGGTGACTTGTCCAGATCGCCGGCATGAGTCGCACATACGCGCGGATCGGCCCGGGCATGGGGCTGAGACCGTGCTTACAAGCATCACTCATTCGCCGCCACAAGTAGTCGTCGGTGCTGAAACGCCTGAGTCTAGTGGTAGCAATGCCCTTCTGATAATCACGAAAACTCCTCGAAAATCCTGACCGCCGGAGCGGGCAGCTATGGATAGCGCGTCCAAATGCTCCGGCCCCGCTTCCCGCACAGGTCGCGCAGGAGCGCGGTGAGGACCCGGCCGCGAGTCAGGACGTCGAAATCGCTGCCCTGGTGTCTCCCACTCGCGTCCGCCTGGGAGGCATCCACCTTCCCCCGCCGGGACCGTTGCGAGGGCCAGAGCGAGCCGTCGTCCTACGGGACACGCCGGCCGGGAATGACACCGGTGGTTCCCGTGTTGCCGCAGCCATGGTCATCGGATTCATCGGCAGCGGGAAGATCGGCGGCACCCTGGCGAAGCTGGCGGTCGACGCCGGCCACTCAGTGGTGCTGAGCAACTCCCGCGGGCCCCAGACGCTATCCGAACTCGCGGCCCGGCTGGGCCCGGACGCGCGTGCCGCCACCCCGGCCGAGGCCGCGGCGGCGGGCGACATCGTCGTCGTCACGATTCCCTTCGGGCGTTACCGGGAGGTCCCGGTCGAGCCGCTGAAGGGCAAGACGGTCATCGACACGAACAACTACTACTTCGAGCGGGACGGCCGTTTCCCCGAGATCGACTCGGGTGAGACCAGCGACAGCGAGGTGCTCGCCGCGCACCTGCCGGAGGCCCGCGTCGTGAAGGCCTTCAACTCCATCAGCCACGTCCACCTGGCCGAGCAGGGCCTGCCCGCCGGTGCGGCGAACCGGCGGGCGCTGCCCATCGCGGGCGACGACGCCGAGGCGAAGAAGCAGGTGGCCGAGCTCATCGACTCCTTCGGCTTCGACGTGGTCGACGCCGGCCCGCTCGCCGAGGGACGCCGGTTCCAGCGGGACAGGCCCGCCTACGGCCCGCGTCTCACCATCGCCGAGCTGCGCGCCGCCCTGGCCGAGGCCTGAGCGCCGGTCAGCCGGACTCGAAGGCGATGCGGCCGGTGAGCCAGCGGTAGAACTTGATCGAGAACCTGACCCAGTGGGCGATCACGGTGCTCAGGTGCTCCCTGGTCACTCCGGCGCCGATGTAGAGCTGGGAGTCTCCGACCAGCCGGAGGGCGCCGTTGTCCTGGGTGAAGGTGTAGACCTTCGGCCACATGGTGTCGGCATTCCACTCGTTGAGCGCCGTGAGCAGCATCGGCTTGTCGTCCACCGAGTAGGGCCTGTCGTAGAAGGTGCGGACCGTGAACAGGTCTCCCTCCTTGCCGAACAGGAAGAAGATGGTGAGGTGGGCGGTGGAGATCGCCAGGTCGCCCTCTGTGTCTATCGTGTGCTCGATGTCCAGCTCGTCCAGGATCTCTTCGACGAGTTCCCGGTCCGGCTGGACGACCGCTGGGGAAGGCGTCACGGATCCCATCCTGCCGCATCGGGCGTACGCCACGGGGGCGGTCGTGACAGGGGAGCCGACAGAGAACTGAGGCGGCCGCCGATCCGGAGCGCGTGGTAGGCGCGCTTACCGAAAGGTGATTGAACGGCCACGAAGCGTCACTTACGCTCACGCCATGAGCATCCCCACCGAACCCATCGGCAGCATCCCCCGCCCCCCGTCCCTGCTGGCCGCTCTGGCCGGTCACGCCGAGGGGCGGGTGAAGGACGGCGAACTCGCCGCACGGCAGGAGGAGGCCGTCGCCGACACCATCGGCAGGCTGGAGCGGATCGGCTGCCCGGTCGTGGTCGACGGCGAGCAGGCCAAGCCGAGCTTCGCCACCTACCCCGTCGCGGGACTGGAGAGCCTCGATCCGGACGGCGCGGTCATCCCGTTCGCCGACGGCCACACCCGGCAGCTGCCCCGGCTCGCCGAGGGGCCGTTCCGCTACGCCACCCGCGCCGACACGTATCTGCTGGCCGCCCGGCGGCACACGGACCTGCCGGTCAAGCAGGCCGTGATCGCGCCCTCCGCGCTGAGCCTGCTGTATCCGCCCGACGGTCTTGACGGCTACTCCCGTGAGGAGTTCCTCGACGACCTGGTCGCCGAGGCCGAAGCGGACATCCGCGCCTGTCTCGACGCGGGCGCCCACGTGGTGCAACTGGACTTCACCGAGGGCCGCCTGTCGCTCAAGCTCGACCCCTCCGGGGGCCTGCTGGACGATTTCGTCGCGCTCAACAACCGGGTGCTGGAGCGCTTCACGGCGGCCGAGCACGCCCGGATCGGCGTGCACACCTGCCCGGGCGGCGACCAGGACTCCACGCACAGCGCCGACGTGGACTACGTCGATCTGCTGCCGAGGTTGTTCCGGCTCCAGGCGGGCAACTTCTACGTCCAGCTCGCCAGCGAGCCCGACCGGGAACGGGTGCTCGCTGTTATCGCGGACGTCCTCCCGGCGGACGCCAGGATCTTCGTCGGCGTCGCCGATCCGATCGATCCGGTGGTCGAGACGAGCGAGCAGGTGCGCGACCGCGTCCTGGAGGCCGCCCGGCACATCCCTCCTGACCGGCTGGGCACCTGCGACGACTGCGGGTTCGCGCCGTTCGCCGACGACACCTCGACGTCGCGGGAGACGGCGTTCGCCAAGATCAACGCTCGGCTGGAAGGCACCCACCTCGCCGCACAGGCATTGGGGCTGTGACCCGTCAGGGGCGTGCGGCGGCCTCCGCCTCGGGCGGCTCGGCCACGTAGCCCTCCGAGACGATCCACTCGGCCATGGCGGAGTACCCGTCGGGGTCGTCGGGCGCGATCGTGGCGAGGCCGTCGACGTAGCGGTTGAACATGCAGAACGCCGCGGCGATGAGCACGGTGTCGTGGATCTCCAGATCGGTCGCGCCCTCGGCCCGCGCCGCGGCCACCTCCTGCTCGCCGACCTCGCGCCCGCCGCGCTGTACGGCCGCGGCGATGCCCAGCAGGGCCCGCAGCTTGGCCGGGATCGGGGCCGCCGCCGGGTCCCGCCGCACCTGTTCGACGAGCGCCATCCCCTCCGGCAGTTGCGCGGCCGCGAAGGCGGCGTGGGAGGAGTAACAGAAGCGGCACTCGTTCAGCGCCGACACGTACGCCGCGATCAGCTCCCGGTCGCCCCGCGAAAGAGTGCTCTCGCCACGAAGCAGCGTCTCCGCGAGCGCTTTGAGCGGACGTGCGGTCTCGGGGCGGAACTCGAAGAGACCGCGGATTCCCGGCGCGTCCGACCCCAGGGTGATGTGAGGCATAACCGCTCTCCTTTGCCGGCGGATGAGGAACAGGCGCTCTCCCAGCAGCGTCGGACGGCACAGCGGCCCGCGACTACTTCCCGCGTGCTCTCCCGAACCCCAGCCGGCACCGACGACGCCCTCGCCATCTGCGGCGACGGCCGGCGGCAGGTCAGGTCAGCCGCTGCCGAGCTGATCCAGGTTCTCCAGCAGAATTCGAGCCTGCTGGGTCTCCGGGTGGTCCCGGCCCAGGATCGCGTCCATCTCGGGGAGCAACCCGCGCAGGAACACGCCGGCCTGCCGCCGTTCTCCCAGCTTGATCAGCAGGGCCGCGATCTCTCGGCGGAGCAGTAGGGCGAGGAGATCGGATTCGCCCCGGGCCGCCTGGACGTCGGCGAGCAGGCTCGTCATCTGACGCAGCGCGACCTCGTTCTGGCTGAGCGCGGCGTTGCTCAACGCCTGGTTGTATCGGCAGTCCAGCACCGCGGGGTGTCGCGCTCCGAGCACCTCCGCGAGTGTGGGAAGCACCTCGTCGAAGTCGCTCAGCGCTGCCGCGTAGTCGCGCGCCACGAAACGTGCGTTCGCGAGGTCCATCCGCAGGGCGAGCAGCAGTTGCATGAGCGACCACGCCGATGAGCCTCGCTCCGGGCGTATCCACAACGCCTGGATTCAGGCCGTCGACCTGCACGCCATCCCCCTGGAGGGGCTCCCCCAACAGTTGTGGCTCGGCCTCGTCCTCGGTTGCGGCGATCCCGAACCCCGCATTCACCTACAGATCGATGAGCGACGAAGCGATTACCTTCAGCGACAATGCCGCCGCTTCTCGGAGCGGTAGGAAGTGAGCCCGGGAAGGTCCCTCCGGGGGAGGGGTCCCGGGCTCGCGGCTTTCCGAGCGCGACAGCCGGGGCAGTCAGACCTCGAACTCGCCGCTCTTCACGCCGGCGATGAAGGCGCTCCACTCGCCCGGCGTGAAGGCCAGCACCGGGCCTGAACGGTCCTTGCTGTCCCGTATGGCTATAGTCCCCGGCAGACCCGTGGCCACCTCGACACAGTTGTTGCCGCCACCACTGAAACTGGACTTGCGGAATTCGGCATCGGACAGATCAGGGGAGATCATGCTCACTCCTCGCCGCGGCAATGAGCTCTGCGGACTTCTCAGGGGACAGACAGATGCTGACAAGACGTTCGAACATCAGCATAAGCCGCCGCACCTGATCGGCCGCTTCGACGTACACATCACCGGCTGGTCCTTCGACGTACCCGACATCCGGGTCCTCATCGTCGAAACTCAGCACCGAAAAGGCGCCTTCCACACCGCCATGAGCACCGGCTGTCAACGGGAGGACCTGGATCGTGACGTTGGGCCAGGTCGCGGCTCGAAGGATGTCGTCAAGCTGGTGAGCCATGACGCCTGGTGCTCCCACGGGGCGGCGTAGCATGTGTTCGTCGACAAGGATGTGGAGCGTCGGCGCTCGCGACCCCACCAGGTTGATTTTCCGTGCCATCCGGGCATCCACGTGCCGGTCCACTTCCTCGGCGGTCAGCTCCGGTCTTGCCGCACAGATGATCTCGCGGGCGTAACCCTCGCTCTGCAATAGGCCAGGTACGAGGATCGGCTCCCACGTATGGATAGCGGTCGCCTCGGTCTCAAGCGCGATGTAGGAGCCGGTGAAGACGTCGCTGTAGGCGGTCCACCACCCTCGTTTGCCGGCGTCCTTGCCGAGCTGGACCAGCCCGGCCTTCCCGGTGTCGTCCACGCCGTACAGATCGCAGGCATTGCCGATATCGGCCGCGCTCGGCAGCAGTCGCGCGTTCTCGACTCGGTTGAGCTTGGATCGGCTCCAGCCGAGGTGGCGAGCTGCCACCTCTGGCGAGAGGCCCGCCTGCTCGCGTAGTCGCCGAAGCTCGCGGCCAAGGCGGCGGTGCCGGACGGTGGGACTTCGCGTCATGGTGCCTCAGTCTCGTCGGGGGTAAGTAGGCACAGTTCCTTGCCAACTCGCACTGTGCGAGTCATGATGCCAATGGTACCGCTACTATCCGTAAGGAAATCATGACAGAGGAGAACGGACGGGGGTGCGCTGAACACCTTGTCCCCAGGCGCGGTCACCCATCGCTCCGCTAAGGAAGCCCATCGCGATCCAGCCGGGGTTCACGCACCTTGCGGATCGTCGTCCCGCCGGTACCACCGGTTGCCAGCACTCTCACCTGCACATAGGTGATACGAAACGCGGACCCGCCCGCCCGCTGCACACGATCGGACGGGTCCTGATCAGGATGGAGGTCCTGACTATGCCCAACGATAGGGCTACCGTGCCCGGTACGGAGTTCGCCGGGTGGCGGATCATGAGAAGTGACGCCGGGCGGCTGTGGGCCAGCCGCGAACAGCCTTTCCCTCCAGCGGCCGAGGAGGCGGGCGCCTGCCGCACTGTCGACGGCGACGACCTGCGCGAACTCTGCCAGGCCATCGCCCAGCAGGAGAGCATCGCCGAGATGGCGGTGACACTATGACCGGTAACGACGTCGAACTGATGCTCGCCGAGACCCGCAGCGCCGCAATGCACCTCATCGGCCTGGCCGCCCTCGGCGTCGTGGAGACCCCGCCGACTTCACCCGGCTGACGGCCGGCAGGGGTCGGGTCCGCGACCGCTCGACAGCGGGTACGGCATAGGTCGTACCCGCAACACGCGCCCCTTGGACGCAGTCCCGACGCCGCCGCCCTGCCGATCACGATCGGGCCGAGATCGGCAGGGTCTCGCTACCAGGAGGCCGTCGGGAACCAGCCGTAGCCGAACATGGCGGGCAGGCGGACGTCCCAGTAGAGGAACGTGAAGGCGCCGACCACGAGGAAGGCCACGGCCGTGATCGTCGCCACCCGCGCCGGACGAGCCGTGAGCCACCGGGTGAAGCGGCCCCTGGTCGCGTACACGAGCACGGCGAAGAGCAGGGCCATCAGCGTGATGTTGCCGAGCGACTGCAGCACGAACACGGCCGCTCCGTAGAACGGATTGTGCGTCTCCGCCGCGTACTCGAACAGCTTGTGGAACAGCGGGAACGGCCGCCCGGTGAGGAACCCGCCGATCAGCGCGCCGACCACGACGAGCCGGGCGTGCGGGAACCGCTGGGACAGGCGCGCGAACGGGTCAGGTACGACGCGCAGGGCGGCCAGGCCGAGATAGCCGAAGGCCAGGCCGATCAGCCCGAAGACCACCGATGCCTGGATGAGCCGGGGCGGGAGGCCGGAGGCCGGTTGCGCCGCCGACAACTGGGGTAACCGCTCGCCGGCCAGTGCCCCGATCGCGCCGTACGCCGCGGAGACGACGACCATGCCGAGCACGAGCCGGCTGAGCGGCCGCAGAGCCGCCCGCGGCGAGACGCCGCCGTCCGCTCGCGTCGCCACCCTGTCCGAGGCGTCGGCGTCCGCGTTGGCGTGGTCGGGGCGCTGGGCCTGGGCCAGGGGTGCGATCGCGCCGAACACGGCGATGTTGCATGCGGTGAAGGTCCCGGCCAGGCCGGAGACGAAGGCGAAGACGGTGCCGGCGACGAGGCCGGCGATCTCCGTGTGCTTGGCGTCGTGCCCGAGCAGCGTGTTGGCCACGTTGTCGCCGATGACGCTGTCCACGAAGCGGAACGACCACAGCGCGGCGATCAGAGCACCGGCCAGCACGCTGAGCACGATGATGAGCCCGCGGCGCGGGGGGACGTCGGCAGGGTGAACGCCGGACTGGGGGATGGGGAGGGGGATGGTCCGAGCCATGGGACACCTTTCACCAGTCGATGATGCGGGGCGGTGCGATGGCCGGGCGTGGGGCGGGCGAGCGTGCCGTCGGCCCGGTTCGGCGCTGGCGAACGCGAAGGGGGGTCAGGACCGCCGGGGGAGCTGGGTCTCGGCGAGCAGGGCCAGGTAGCCGACGTCGGCGATGCGCCGGGCCCGGGCGGCGTACAGATCCGGGTCGTCGGGAGCGACCGTGGCCAGGCCGTCGACGTACCGGTTGAACATGCAGAACGCGGCGGCGATCAGCACGGTGTCGTGGATCTCCACATCGGTGGCGCCCTCGGCGCGCGCGGCGGCCACGTCCTCTCCGGTGACATCACGCCCGCCGCGCTGTACGCCGGCCGCGATGCGCAGCAGGGCCCGGAGCTTGGGTGAGATCGGCGCCGTGTCCGGGTCCCTTCTCACCTGATCGACCAGGGGCATGCCCTCCGGAAGTTGCTCCGCCGCGTACGCGGCGTGGGAGGAGAAGCAGTAACGGCAGGCGTTGAGCGAGGAGACGTACGCCGCGATCAGTTCGCGCTCACCGCGTGTCAGCGTGTTGTCGCCGCGCAGCAGTACCTCCACCAGCGCGTTGAGCGGATGCGCGGTCTCAGGGCGGAAGTCGAACAGGCCGCGGATTCCCGGTGCGTCGGAGCCGAGGGCGATGTGGGGCATGGCGCTCCCTTGCTGTGAGGGGGAGTGGGAATTCCTCAAGCAGGGTCAGCCAGAAGATCAGTCCAGTCAACGCTCCATATTGCTCAATCGGTGGCCCGAACCGGCCACGAGGGCGAGCGCCAGAACCGCTTCCTTGGTGAATCGTCCTCGGTCGCGGCGACCCCGAACCCCGCGGCGTCGGGCTTCAGTCTCTGACCACGAACTCGGCGCCGGCGGCCAGCGCCACCTCGGGGCCGAAGAGCCTGGCCGGGGTGAACGCGCCGGGGCGGCCCTCGCCCTTGGCCAGGCGCTGGGCCACCTCGGTGACGGCGCCGACCGTGAACGTCATGCCCTCGCCGGTGCGCAGCCAGCCCTCACGCACGCGACCGGACGGCCACTCGACTCGGGCGCGGCCCCAGGATGATCGGCGCGGGCGCTCCTTGGCCGTGGTAGTCGTGATGCGGGCGAGCCGCCGAGTGGCGAAGCCGGCCAGGCCGGGCAAACGCAGCATGCCACCGATCATCGGCAGAGCCGCTCGGACGGCAGGGTTGGCCGGGGCGAGAGCCGAGGCGCCGATCACCGACGGGGCACCGCTGGCCTGCCAGGCCGCGAAGAGCTCGCCGCTTCCCAGGGAAGCGGTGGTGACCACGTCGCCGTCGGGGGTGGTCAATCGCTCGGCGGCACCGCCGGCCCGGGCGCGTACCATCCGGCCCTGCCGCACCTCGCGGCCGCCGTCGAGCAACGTGCGCACGATGGTGGCGGCCAGGGCTTCGCCGAGGGCGCCGGGTTCGATCGCTACTGACGCGATGGCGTCGACGCGTACTCGCGAAGGCTTTTCCTCGGCCGCCAGCAGATGCAGCAGGATGCTCTCGGTCGCTAGCACGCCGAAGCCCGCCCCGGAGACCAGCGTGCGACCGGTCGCCGCCGCCTCCCGGTCCATGCCGTGGAGCACCTCGAACGCGCCCAGTTCGCCGGCGACGTCGACGTAGTGGGTGCCTGGCGGGCAGGCCCGCGCGACCTGCGGCGCCGTGACCGTGAACGGTCCCACCGTGTTGATCACGACGGCCGGCGCCTCGGTGGCCAGCCGCGCGCAGACCTCGTCGAGCGAGCCGGTCACCGCCCGGGCGTCCGGACTCACCCGGGTCAGCCGCTCCCGATTGCGGCCGGCCAGCACCAGCTCGGCGCCCGCCTTCTGCAGACGCTCCACCGCCTCCCGGCCGACCCGTCCGGTCGCGCCGAGCACCCAGATCTCACCCGTCATGTCCGCCTCCATCAGTCATGGCACGTCGTGTCATCACTATCGCATAGCACGACACGGCATGTCATCACTAGGATCTGCCGCATGGGTCGATGGCAGCCGGGTGCGCGAGAACGGCTCGAACAGGCCGCGCTCGATCTCTTCCTCGAGCAGGGCTTCACCGAGACCACCGTGCCGCAGATCACGGCGCGGGCCGGGCTCACGACCCGTACGTTCTTCCGGCACTTCGCCGACAAGCGTGAGGTGCTGTTCGCCGGCGAGGAGTTGGTGCCCGAGCAGGTGGCCCGCCTCATGGCCGAGGCCCCGCCGTCGCTCGGCCCGATGGAACTGATCACCGAGGGCCTGGCCCCCGCCGCGGCCGAGATCTTCGAGGGTCGCAGCCTCGACTACCTGCTACGCCGACGGGCCGCGATCGACGCGGAACCCGCCCTGCGTGAGCGCGAGCTGCGCAAGTTCTCGCTGATGTCGGAGGCCCTGGAACAGGGCTTCCGCGACCGCGGCGTCGACGACCTGACCGCCCGGCTGGCGGCCGAGATCGCCGTGACCACGTTCCGGATAGCGGTGACCCGCTGGCTCAACCAGCACGGCGACCCCGACCTCCCGGCCACCATCAACCAGACCCTGGCGGCAATGAGGCACCTGACGAGTACGCCGTCGACTTGAAGCCGCGGCCCGCCTGAGGACGATGAGGCTCGACCGGCGCGAAGCGAAGACCCGGGGAGCGCCGGTCAGGGGCCCGTGCAGCGGAAAGCTCGGGGGCGCCGTCAGAGGCTCGTGCCGGGGCGGGTGAGGATGTGCGGGGGGATGGGGTGATGGGCGGCCCGGGGGTCGGTCAGGGGAGGCTGCCACGACGTGGCGAGCGGCAGGACTCCGGCCCAGACGTCGTGCGGGTCGTCGGCGTCGTCGGGGTGGCCCTCCCGCACCTTCACCGACGCCTCGTCGAGCGGGACCGCGAGGATCGTGGTCGCGGCGAGCTCCCTGCGGTTCGGCCGCCGGGCGTGGTCCCACTGGCCGGGGGCGACGTGCTCGGTCAGGAGGCGCAGGGCGGCGAGCTTCTCGTCGCCCTCCAGCACGCGCGGCACGCCGTAGATCATCGCGCTGCGGTAGTTGACCCCGTGCTCGAAGACCGAGCGGGCCAGCACGAGGGCCGTCCACGTGGGTGATCGTCACGCAGACTGTCGCGCCCCCGGTGAGACTCCGGCTGGCCACCGAGCCGTGTACGTAGAGATGGTCCGCGTCGAACCCGTAGACGGTGGGCACGACCATCGGGTCGCCATCCACCACCACGCCCAGATGGCAGACGAACCCGGCCCGGAGCACGTCGAACAGCGCCTCCCGGCCGGTGCGGCCCTGCTCGCGCAGGCGGCGGTGCCGGGTCCGCTCCGTGGCCGACAAAGGGGCCGACAAAGGGGCCGACAAAGGGGCCGACAAAGGGGCCGACAAAGGGGCCGACAAAGGGGCGGACAAAGGGGCCGGCGAAGAAGCGGGCAAAGGGGCGGACAGGTCACTCATGAGGGGACATCCAACCAGGTCCCTGTGGAAGGCGCGGCCCGCCCGGCGGGCACGCCGGGCGGGCCGATCACCGCGTGTCGAGCAGGGTCAGGCCGCCGAGGTGGGACCCGACGTGCGGGGAAAACGGATGACGTTCCCGCCCGTGTAGGCCTTGAAATCGACGATCTTCCTGTCCTGCTTGGGCCTGCGGCGCAGGGCGGGCCTGATGTCCCTGACCTTCGCGAGTGACGGCACCACCGTGACCATGTTGCATCCCCCCGACCGTGATGGTTCCGTTACCTTTCAGAATAGATACAGGAGGACCGGTAAAGAGGGCGTAAAGCCTCAGCGGTCAGGTCAGACCCCCGTGCCGGGGACCGTACGGCTGATGACGCAGATCCGGTTCCAGGCGTTGATCTGGGCGACGGCCACGATCAGCGCGGCCAGTTCCTCCGGGGAGTAGTGCCGCGCCGCCTCCGCCCAGACCTCGTCCGGCACCGGGTCGGGCCGGTCGGCGAGCCGGGTCGCGGCCTCGGCCAGTGCCAGCGCGGCCCGCTCGGCGTCCGTGTAGTACGGCGCCTCCCGCCAGGCGGCCACCGACCACAGCCGCTCGTCGCTCTCCCCGGCCTTCTTCGCGTCCCGGGCGTGCATGTCCACGCAGAACGCGCAGCCGTTGATCTGGCTGGCCCGGATCTTGACGAGCTCCAGGGTGGCGTGCGGCAGGCCGCACCCGTGCAGGAACCGCTCCACCCCCCGCATCGCCTCGATCGCCTCCGGGGCCAGCTCACGCACACTGATTCTCGCGGTCAACGTCGGTTCCTCGTCTCGTCGGCCCGCGTCAGGCGGGCGAGTTTCTCCGGGTTCAGGACCATGTCGACGGTGGTGATCCGGCCGTCCGCGACGGTGAGCCCGATCACGGTCACCAGCCGGCCCTCGCGGTAACGCAGCAGCCCGGGCCGGCCGTTCACCGAGGCGGGCACGATCTCGGGTCGGCCGAACCTGCGCAGGCCCATCAACAGCCGGGCGACCTTGGCGGAGCCCAGGACGGGCCGCCGCGCCGCGCGCACCACTCCGCCGCCGTCACTGCGCAGCACGACCTCCGGGTCGAGCAGCGCGAGCAGCGCGCCGATGTCGTCGCCGAGGCAGGCGCGGGCGAAGGCGTCCACCACTCGCCGGTGCGCGGAGGGATCCACGTCGAACCGGGGAGCGCGGGACGCGACGTGCGCCCGCGCCCGGGCGGCGAGCTGCCGGCAGGCGGCCGGGCTGCGTCCGACCGCCTCGCCCACCTCGGCGAACGTCAGGCCGAACACGTCGTGCAGCACGAAGGCGGTCCGCTCGGCCGGGCTCAGCGACTCCAGCACGACGAGCATGGCCATGCTGATCGACTCGTCCAGCGTCACCCGCTCGGCGGGTCCGGTGCCGACAAGCCCGCCGGAAGCGGGACCGGTGAGAACAGGCTCGGGCAGCCAGGGCCCCACGTACTCCTCCCGGCGGTGCCGGGCCGAGCGCAGCACGTCGAGGGCGAGCCGGGAGACGGTGACCACCAGCCACCCGGTCGCGTCGCCGATCTCCGCGCCGCCCTCCTCCTGGTGGCGGCGCAGCCGCAGCCAGGCGTCCTGCACGACGTCCTCGGCCTCGTCGAGGCTGCCGAGCAGCCCGTACGCGACGCCGAGCAGCCGGGGCCGCAGCGCCTCGAACCCGGCGCCCCCGCCGGTCACGCTGTCGATCACGCCGTCGTCATGGTCGTTCACGTCGTGAGGACGAGACAGCCCCTCCATGTGTGACATGGCCTCGCCCCGAGGTCAGGCGGAGTCGCGCACGACCAGTGTCGTGGGGAGGATGACCGGGTCGACGCGGTCGGCTCCGTCGACCAGTTCGAGCAGCAGGCGTACGGTCTCCTCGGCGACCTGGGCGAGCGGCTGCCTGATCGTGGTCAGCGGCGGGTGCGTGGAGACGGCGATCGACGAGTCGTCGAAGCCGCCCACCGCCACGTCGCCGGGCACCCGCCGGCCCGCCGCCCGCAGCGTCGCGAGGGCCCCGGCCGCCATCAGGTCGGAGGCCACGAACACCGCGTCGAGGTCGGGCGCGCGCTCCAGCAGCCGCGCCATCGCGCTCTCGCCGCTGAGCCGGCTCCAGTCACCGTGCTCGATCAGCCGCCGGGACGCCTTGCGGCCGAGCACGTCGGCGAAGCCCTCCAGCCGCTGGATGCCGCCCGGGGTGTCCATCGGGCCGGTGATGGTGGCGATCCTCCTGCGTCCCCGCTCGACGAGGTAACGCGCCATCTGCCGGGCGCCCTCGCGGTCGTCGGCGGCGGCGTACGGGATCGCGTTCTCCCGTCCGACCACCGCGCCCTGCGCGACCGCCGGCACCCTGGTCTTCACCAGGGCGTCCGCCAGCGCGTCGCCGGCGTGGGCGGACACCAGGAACACCCCGTCGGCGTGGCCGCCGCGCACGTAACGGAGCACCCGTTCGCGGTCCCCGTCGTCGCCGGCCAACATGACGACGAGGGAGACGTCGCGCTCGGCCAGGCGGCGGATCGCGGTGCGGATCAGCACGCCGTAGTTGGGGTCCTCGAAGACCTTCTCGTGTGGTTCGGACAGCACCATGACCACCGACCCCGTCCGCTGCGTGACCAGGCTGCGGGCGTTGCGGTTGACGATGTAGCCGGTCTCGGTGATCGCCCGGCGGACGGCGGCGTGGGCGGCGGGGCTCACGTACCGGTCGTCGTTGAGCACGCGGGAGACCGTGCCGCGCGAGACACCGGCCGCCGCGGCGACGTCGTGGATGGTCGGACGCTTCCCCATATGCGTAATTGTCCCCCGCCGATCAGCGTGTTTGCCCCGCTCGTCAGCTTTTCACGGCTCCGCCGGACAGGTCGGCCCGCCAGTGGCGCTGCATGGTGAGGAACAGCGCGACGAGCGGGACGAGCGACAGCAGCGTCCCCGTGATGATCAGGTTGTAGAGCGAGGGCTGGTTGGCTCCCGCGGCGAGCAGGGTGTAGAGGCCGACCGTCAGCGGGAACCGGTGGTCGTCGCCCAGCATGATGAATGGCAGCAGGAAGTTGTTCCAGATCGCGACGAACTGGAACAGGAAGATCGTCACCATGGCCGGGGTGAGCATCGGCAGCGCCACCCGGCGGAACAGCCGCCACTCGCCCGAGCCGTCCAGCCGGCCCGCCTCCAGCAGCGAGGCCGGGATCGCGGCCCGCGCGTAGATCCTGGCCAGATAGACGCTGTACGGGCTGAGGATCTGGGGCAGCAGCACCGACCAGTAGGTGCCGGCCAGGCCGGCCTCGGAGAACAGCAGATACTGCGGGATCGCGAGCACGACGGGCGGCACCAGGATCCCGCCGACGAGCAGGTTGAAGATCAGGCCGCGGCCGCGGAAGGCGTACGTGGCGAGGGCGTATCCCGAGACGGTCGCCACCGCGGTCGCCAGGAGCGCGCCGCCCCCGGCGTACAGGACGGTGTTGAGCAGCCACAGCCAGAAGACGCCGTCGCGGTAGGCGAACAGGTCGGCCAGGTTGGACAGCAGGCCGGTGCCGGGCGCGAAGGTCGGAGTGGAGAAGAGCTCGGCCCTGGACTTGGTGGCCGCGACCACCACCCAGCTCACCGGGAACAGGGTGTAGACCGCGCCCAGCACGAGCACCCCGGTGGGGACGATCCCGGCCGGCCGGCGTGTCCCGGCCGGCGTGGCGGCGGCCATCAGTCCTCCCCGAACGCGTGGTTCTTCACGATCCGCAGGAAGCCGAGCGACACCACGAGGGAGATCCCGGCGATCACCATGGACGTCGCGGCGGCCGAGTGGAGGTCGCCGGTGACGAACGCGTCGCGGTACACCTTCATCAGGGGGCTCCAGGTCGAGCTGATCGTGTTCGTCAGCGGCCGCAGCGTGGTCGGCTCGGTGAACACCTGGATGGTCGCGACGACGGAGAACACGGTGGTCAGGACGATCGCCGGGACCAGGATCGGAATCTTGATCCGCAGCGCGATGCCCAGTTCGCCCGCGCCGTCGATCCTGGCCGCCTCGTAGTACTCGCGCGGCACGGCCCGCAGGTTCGTGTACAGGACCAGCATGTTGAAGCCGGTGCCGCCCCACACCGCCACGTTGGCCATCGAGAACGTGACCAGGCCGGCGCCCAGGAACGGGTGGTCGCCGAACGGGCTGAGCCCGGGCAGGTAGAGGAACCCCCACATCAGCGTGGCGGCCACCCCCGGCACGGCGTACGGTAGGTAGATCGAGATCCGGGTGATCCTGGCCAGCCGCACGTGCGCGGCGTCGAGCATCAGCGCGAACACCAGGGCGAGCCCCAGCATCAGCGCGAGCACGAGCGCGCCGTAGCCGAGGACGCGCAGCCACCCGGCCCACAACTCGCCGTCGCCGATCGCCGCGGCGTAGTTGCCGAGCCCGGCGAAGACCTCCGTTCGGGCGCCTGCGCCGAGGCCGAGGCCGTAGACCTTGGTGCGGCGCAGGCTCAGATAGCCGGTGTAGCCGATGGGCAGGGCCATGAACAGCGTGAACAGGACCATCGCCGGGGCGAGGAACAGGTAGGGCACGGCGCCCGCGCGGGGAGCGCCCTTCCGGGTCCGCGTCGTCACTGGGCGGGTCGTCAGTGGGCGGGTCGTCACTGGGCGGTCGTCACTGGGCGAGGGTGAAGCCGGTCTTGCGCATGTCCGCGACGGTGGTGTCCTGCATCGTCCGGACGGCGGCGGTGAAGTCCGACCTGTCCGCGACGGCCTTGTCGAAGGCGTCCCGGTAGGCGTTGTACGTCACGTTCACGTCCGGGCCGAAGGTGAAGCCGCGGGCGGTGGCGCCGATTGCGGCGGCCTGCTTCCAGAAGTCGGGCTGGGTGGAGAAGTAGCCGGGGGCCTCGGTCATGAGCGCGGCGCCCTTGGTGGAGGCCGGGTAGACCGCGCCCTCTCCGATCAGCAGCCCGAGCGCCTGCGGGTCGGTGTTCAGCCAGGTGGCGAACGTCGCCGCCGCGGCCCTGCTGGGCGACTTGGCGGCGACGGCGGTGGAGGAGCCGCCCCAGAAGCCGCTGTGGTTCTCGCCGGCGTTCCACTGGGGGAGCGGCGCGACGGCCCACCTGCCCTTGCCCTTCGGCGCGTTGCTGGACAGCACACCCGGGCCCCACACCGCCGACGGCCAGGTGAGCAGCCTGCCGTCGTTGAGCGCCTTGTTCCACTCCGGGGTGAAGTAGGGCATGTCGTCGATGACACCCTCCTTCACCAGGCCACCCCAGTAGGAGGCGACCTTCCTGGTGGCCTCGTCGTCGACCGCGACCTTCCAGGCGTCGCCGTCGATCGACCACCACTGGGCGCCCGCCTGCTGGGCGAGCCCGGCGAACCAGCCCGGGTCCTTGCTGGAGAACGTGCCGAGGAAGACCTTCGGGTCCTTCCCGCGTACGGCGCGGGCGGCCTCGGCGTACTCGTCCCAGGTCTTCGGCACCTCGAGGCCGTACTTCTCGAACAGGTCCCGCCGGTAGTACAGCATCATCGGCCCGCTGTCCTGGGGGACCGCGTAGACGGCGTCGGTGCCGAGCGTCACCAGCCCCCAGACGCCCTCGCCGAACTCTCCCTTGGCCCGCGCGGTCTCCGCCCTGATGTCGGCCACGGCGCCGGCGGCGACGAAGGAGGGCAGCATCTGGTATTCGGCCTGGACCAGGTCGGGCGGGTTGCCCGCCCTGGCGGCGGTGAGGAACTTGGCCGCCGCGTCGTCCCCGCCCGCCTGTTTGCTCACCGTGACCTGGATGTCGGGATGGGCCTGGTTCCACACGCTGACGATCTTGTCCATGTTCGGGACCCAGGTCCAGTACGTGAGCGTGACCGGCCCGCCGGACGCGGCCCCGCCGCCGGTCGTGGCGGACGGCTCGCCGGAGCCGCCGGAGCAGGCCGCGCCGAGCGTGGCGACGAGGATCGCGGCCGTGGCCAGCGCTGACCGGTACACGCGCATGTGTTCCTCCAGGCGGGGGGATGGAGAATCTCTGGGAG
This sequence comes from Microbispora sp. NBC_01389, assembly GCF_045040095.1. Classification (NCBI taxonomy): domain Bacteria; kingdom Bacillati; phylum Actinomycetota; class Actinomycetes; order Streptosporangiales; family Streptosporangiaceae; genus Microbispora; species Microbispora sp. NBC_01389. The sequence goes on along the minus strand of NZ_CP109552.1, from coordinate 7,347,738 downwards.
CGTTCACAGAGTGAAGAGTCACTCCCGTGCTGTCAATGGCCGTTACGCGGTTGTTAAGGGTCCTCCCTTATCTGGGTGAATCGCCTCAGACCTTCTCGGAGCGTCAGTTGTGGACTACTGTGCACGTTCACAGAAGAAGAGCTGAGGGGGAGACGTGCCCGGTTATCCCGTCCTGCCCGCGGGCCTCGCCTACGGCGGCGACTACAACCCCGAGCAGTGGCCGGAGGAGGTGTGGCGGGAGGACGTCCGGCTGATGCGGGAGGCCGGGGTGAACCTGGTCACCGTGGGCGTCTTCAACTGGGGACTGATCGAGCCGCGGGAGGGCGAGTTCGACTTCGCCCGGCTCGACCGGATCCTCGACCTGCTCCACTCGGCGGGCGTGTACGCCGGCCTCGCCACTCCCACCTCCTCGCCGCCCACGTGGTTCCGTCACCGCTATCCCGGCAGCCGCCTCGTGGACGAGGAGGGCCGCGTGCTCGGCGGGGGCTCCCGGCACAGCTTCTGCTCCAGCTCGCCCGACTACGCCGCCGCGTCGGAGCGGGTCGTCGCCGCCCTCGCCGCCCGGTACGCCGGGCACCCCGCCGTGGCCATGTGGCACGTGCACAACGAGTACGGCTGGGCCAACGCGCACTGCCACTGCCCGGTCTCGGCCGAGGCGTTCCGCGCCTGGCTGAGGGAGAAGTACGGCGAGGTCGGCGCGCTCAACGCCGCCTGGGGGACGGTCTTCTGGGGGCTGACCTACGGCTCGTTCGACGAGGTCGAGCCGCCCGTCGCCGCCCCGCCCGGCCTCCTCACCGGCCTCCGGCTCGACTTCATGCGCTTCTCCGTCGACGCCCACATCGCCTGTTTCCGCCGGGAACGCGAGACGATCCGCCGCTTCGGCGACCAGCCCGTCACGACCAACTTCATGATCCCCAACTGCAAGCCGATGGACTACTGGCGCTGGGCGGAGGAGGTCGACGTGGTGGCCAACGACCACTACCTCGTCGCGGAGCGCCCCGACTCGCACATCGAGCTGGCCCTGGCCGCCGATCTCACCCGGTCGGTCGCCGGTGGCCGTCCCTGGATGCTCATGGAGCACTCGACCGGCGCGGTGAACTGGCAGCCGCGCAACGTCGCCAAGCGGCCGGGGGAGATGCGCCGCAACACGCTCGCCCACGTGGCGCGGGGCTCGGACGCGGCGATGTTCTTCCAGTGGCGCGCCTCCCGCCACGGCGCGGAGAAGTTTCACTCGGCGATGGTGCCGCACGCCGGCGCGGACTCGGAGGTCTGGCGTGACGTGGTCGCGCTCGGCGCGGACCTCCGCCGTCTCGGCGGCGTGCGGGGGGAGCGGGTGACGGCCGAGGTCGCCCTGGTCTGGGACTGGGAGTCCTACTGGGCCGTCGAGTTCGAGTGGCGGCCCTCGGCCGACCTGCGCTTCCGGGACCGCGTGGAGGCCTACTACGAGGCGCTGTGGCGCGAGCACGTCACCGCCGACTTCGTCCACCCGTCGGCCGACCTGTCGCCGTACCGGCTGGTCGTCCTGCCCAGCTCCTACCTGCTCGGCGAGGGGGCGGCCAAGAACCTGCACCGTTACGTGGAGGCGGGCGGCCACCTGCTGGTCTCGTGCTTCTCCGGGATCGTCGACGAGAACGACACCATCCATGCGGGGCCGCACCCCGGGGCGCTGCGCGAGGTGCTCGGCCTAACGGTCGAGGAGTTCCACCCGCTCCGCGAGCACGAGAGGGTGCCGCTGCGGCGATCGGCGGAACCCGGAGACACCGGCCCGGCGGGCCGGATCTGGTCCGAGCGCGTACGGCTCGCGGGGGCGCGGGCCGTGCACGACTTCGCGGGCGGTCCCGACGCCGGGCATCCCGCGGTCACCCGGCACGACCTGGGCGGGGGCACGGCGTGGTACGTCGCCACCGCGCTCGACCCGGCGCCGGGCGACGGCGCGCACGACGCCGACCTGCGCGGGCTGGTCACCCGGGTCCTCGACCACGCGGGCGTCTCCCGGCCGCGCGGCCTGCCCGACACCCTGGAGGTGGTCCGGCGGGGCGCCCACCTCTTCCTCCTCAACCACGCGGACGACGCGGTGACGGTCGGCGGGGTGACCGGAACGGGAGTGCTGGACGGCGCCGCCTACACGGGGTCGGCGACGGTGCCCGCCGGAGGCGTCGTCGTGGTCCGCCTGTGAAAGCACATGACATGAAAGTGTGTGAAAGCACCTGAAATCAGCTGAAAGCTCCCCTGGTGCTGCCGGGGGCGGGGGATTCTTTCGGGGGAATCCGTCACATCCTTCCCTGACCGGAGGACACATGAGAAAGTTCCTGGCGACGCTCGTCGCCTGCGCCGCCGCCGCGGCTCTGGCCGCCGGGCCGCCGGCGCTCGCCGCGGCCCCGCTGACCATGCTCGGCGCCGACGTCTCCTCCGTACAGCGCGCCCTGGATCTGGGCGCGAGGTACTACGACGCGGCGGGCAACCAGAGGGACCCGCTCGACATCCTCAAGGGCGTCGGCGTCAACTACGTCCGCCTGCGGATCTGGAACAACCCCGCCAGCGGCTACAACAACAAGGCCAAGGTGCTGCAGTACGCCAGGACGGTCAAGTCCAGGGGCCTCAAGCTGCTGATCGACTTCCACTACTCCGACACCTGGGCGGACCCGGGCAAGCAGTACAAGCCCGCCGCCTGGTCCGGCCACGGGATCGGCCAGTTGCAGAGCGACGTCTACAACTACACCTACGACGTGTGCTCAAGCCTCAAGGCGCAGGGCACGACCCCCGACAGCGTGCAGATCGGCAACGAGATCAACGTCGGCATGCTGTGGAACGACGGCAAGGTCGTCAACAACGACTTCACCAACCTCAGCCTGCTGCTCAAGGCGGGCTACAACGCGACCAAGGCGTGCAACGCCGGCACCCAGGTGATCATCCACACCGCGGACGCCGACAGCGACGCGAACGCCCGCTGGTTCTACGACGGCATCAGGGCCAAGGGCGTCGCCTGGGACATCACCGGCCTGTCGTACTACTGCATGTGGCACGGCACGCTGTCCAACCTGTCCTGGGTGATCTCGGACATGCGGTCGCGCTACGGGAAGCCCGTCGTCATCGCCGAGACGGCGTATCCGTTCACGGCCGACAACGCCGACTCCACCGGCAACTCGGTCACGTCAGGATGCTCCGGGTACGGCCTCACCTGGCAGGGGCAGGGCGCGCAGTTCGCGGCGGTGCAGAACACGGCCCGCGACGCGGGCGCGATCGGCGTCTTCTACTGGGAGCCGACCTGGTACGCCGTGCCCGGCAACGGCTGGGACCCGGCCGACATCAACGGCAGCGGTGACGGCTGGGACAACATGGCCGTGTTCAACTGGACCGGCCACATCAACCCGAACGTCAGGTGGACCCCTTGACGCGCTCCCTGGCCTGAGGGCCGGGGATTCAGTCCGTGCCGCGTGTTCACGCGGCACCTCTGAGGCTTCCTGCTTCCTCGCGCTGTGCCAGGCCGGCGCCTGGTCTTACCTGCGCTCCACAGGCGTTTGGTCTCTCCGCCCGTCCGGCGGCGAGAATGTTCTTGGCGGCGTTGACGTCCCGGTCGTGGACCGCCCCGCAGGGGCACTGCCACGACCGGACGTTCAGCGGCATGGACGCCGCCAGTGCCCCGCATTCCGAGCACAGCTTGGAGGAGGGGAACCACCGGTCGATCCGGTGAAAGACCCGCCCGTGCAGGCGGGCTTTGTACTCCAGCATGCCGGCGAAGGCCGACCAGCCCGAGTCATGCACGCTCTTGGACAGCCTCGTGCGCGCCAGCCCCTTGACCGCCAGGTCCTCCACGTAGATCGCTTGGTTGTCGCGAATCAACTTCGTGGACAGCTGGTGGTGGAACTCGCGGCGCGCGTCGGCGACCTTCGCATGCTTTCGGGCTACAGCGAGCCGGGCTTTGGCCCGGTTGTTCGACCCCTTGGCCTTGCGGGACAGCGCCCGCTGGAGGTGGGTGAGTTTCTTCTCGGCCCGGCGCAGGAAACGCGGGGCGTCGATCTTCCGCCCGTTGGACAGGACCGCGAAGGCGGTCAGTCCGAGGTCGATCCCGGTCTCCGGCTCGACCGGCGTGAGCGGGCGCTCGGCGACCTCGACCACGAACGAGGCGAAGTACCGCCCGGCGGCGTCCTTGATCACCGTCACCGATGAGGGTTCGGCGGGCAGGTCCCGCGACCAGCGCACCGCGACGTCTCCGATCTTCGGCAGGCGCAGCTTCCCGCCCGCCGTGATCGCAAACCGGGCGTTCTTGGTGAAGCGGATCGCCTGACGGTTGTCCTTCTTGGACCGGAACCGGGGCGGGGCGACCTTCGGCCCCTTGCGTCTACCGGTGATGGAGGCGAAGAAGTTCCGGTAGGCGGTGTTCAGATCGGCAAGTGCCTGCTGTAACACCACGGCGGACACCTCGCCCAGCCAGGAGCGTTCCGGGGTCTTCTTCGCCTCGGTGATGACCCGCGTGGACAACTCCCCGTCGCAGATGTACGGCAAGCCCTGCTCGTGGGCGTCGGTCCGTGCGCGCAGCCCGTCGTTGAACACCACCCGAGCGCACCCGAAGGCCCGCGCCAGCGCTTGACGCTGACCCGGCGTCGGGTGAAGGCGGTAATTGTACCGGAGCTGCACACCACGATTTTACCGAAAGTGCATGGCCGATTACCGGGAGACATCAGAACCGGCAGGCATGTGTTTTCGTCCTACACGCACACGTGGTTGTCGTGACCACGCTCCGGCATCGGGTGTTCACCGGGGCACACCCGGAGCGCATGGAGCAGATCACGCGGGACCTCTGCACGGACTTGGCGTGCGAAGTGGCCGAGTTCAACGGCGAGGCCAACCACGTGCACCTGCTGGTGAACTTCCCGCCCACGGTCGCGTGCTGAGACGCCGATCCGCCTGACGGCGAATCAGCTTTCCCCGCCCCGCTACGCGGGACAGTCCGCTTCACCTCCGGCCTGAAGGGAGCACTGCGGACGAATCCGGTAGCAGCGGTGGTACACCTGTGAGGTGAGCCGGAAAGAGCTGAGGACCGTTATGGAAAGCATGGGAACGATGCGTGTCGCACTGTTGTCGCTGGCGGTTCTTTCCATGGCGGCCCTGACGGGCCCGGCCGAGGCGACGACGGCGCCGAGGAAGTCGCTGGTCGAGCTGCGCGAGCAGGGCGGGTTCGCGGGGCTGGACGACCGTGTCCGCGTCTACACCGACGGCTGCGCCCTGCTGAGCCGCCGTACGGGCCCGGCGGTGCGCAGGTGCCTGACGGCGTCCGAGTGGCGCGGGCTGCGCGGAGCTTTGAAGAATCTGCGGCTCGGCCGGTCCGAGGCCCCGCCGCAGGGGGCCGACTTCCTCGCGTACGGCCTGGCCTACCAGGGGCGGCGGGTCACCCGATACACGGTGCCGCCGTCCTGGCGGCCGGTGGTGGACAGGCTGGAGAAGATCCTGGTGAAGTACCGCCCGCGTTAGCGGGGAGATCACGGCTCGGGGACGGCCTCCCACTCGCGGCAGGGGCTGAGCGCGTAGTGGTGGTAGATCATGCCGATGGCCGGTTGCGGCCAGCCGGGCATCGCGTCGCCGGCCGTGTCACCGGCCGTGTCACCGGCCGGGGGAGGGGCCGGCTCGCCGATGTCGGCGGCGCTGACGGACTGCCCGCCCGGACCGCAGACGCAGCCGGGGCTGCCCTCGTGGCCGATCACGTCGTCGATCGGCATCACGTGTACGAACCTGTCCATCCACATCACCCGCCCTTGACCGAGGATTGCGGACACATTACCTGAATATGTCATAAACGGGAATAACCTGCGCAAACTCCACTCTCGTCGGGCCATTGATTTTTGTTGGGATGGACGGCAAACTAACTCCACAATCGCCGGATGAGCTTGATGGAGTGCCGCAATGCCGTACCGCCCCCCGTTGGTCGCGCGCGAGTTCTTCGTGGCCGATCCTCCCGAGTTACCGGTGCGTGAGCCGGGCGAGACGGGCCTGTCCGCGCTGACCGGCGCGGAGGTGGTGGCCGCCGACGGGCAGGGGGTGACACTCAAGGGCTCCACCTCGGCGGAGGAGACGCTCGTCGTGCAGATCACGGCCGCGGGCGAGGGGGTGATCCGGGTGCGGCTGTCGGAGGACCCCGACGCCCGCACCCGGTCCGCCCGCGCGATCGGCATGGTCACCCCCGGCGAGTACGCCGGGACCGTCGTGGAGGCGAACCACAGCCGCGTCGTCGTCGAGGCCGGGTCGCTGCGCGCCGAGGTGCGGCTGAACCCGTGGAACCTGCGCTTCACCGACCGGGCCGGCCGGACGCTGGTGGAGCAGGACCCGGGCCACGCCGACATCAGCGGCCGCCTCCGCACGCTGCCGTTCGGCCGTTCCACCGTCGACGGCGCCCCCGTCGCCTATCACGACACGTTCGTCGCCCCGGCAGACGAGGCGTTCGGCGGGTTCGGCGAGTCGTTCACGCCGCTCGACAAGCGCGGCCAGCGCCCGCTCATGTGGAACTTCGACGCGTTCGGCGCCGAGTCGCAGCGCGCGTACAAGAACGCGCCCTTCTACCTGTCCAGCAGGGGATACGGCATCTGCGTCGACAGCGGCACGCCGGTCGAGTTCGACATGTGCCAGTCCACCCACAGCGCCGTGCAGATCGTCGTGCCCGACGACCTCATCGACTACTACGTGATCGCGGGGCCGACTCCGGCCGAGGTGCTGGACCGGTTCGACGGGCTGACCGGCCGGCCGGAACTGCCGCCGAAGTGGGCGTTCGGCACCTGGATCTCCTCGGGCTTCTTCCGGGACAGCCAGGAGCGGGTGCTGGAGCGCGCCAGGAAGATCAGGGAGCGCGGCATCCCCTGCGACGTGCTGCACCTCGACTGTTACTGGCAGGCGGACGGCCACTGGTCCGATCTCCAGTGGGACCCGGAGACGTTCCCCGACCCGGCGGGCATGCTCGCCACGCTCAAGGAGCAGGGATTCCGGGTCTGTCTATGGATGAACTCCTACATCTCGCATCTCAGCCCGGCCTTCGCCGAGGCCGCCGGGAAGGGCTACTTCCTCAGGCGGCCCGACGGCGAGACGTACGTCGCCGACACCTGGCACGGCTCCTATCCCGCCTGCGGCATCGTCGACTTCACCAACCCCGAGGCCGCTGAATGGTTCAGGGGACTGTTGCGCGACCGGCTGCGCGAGGGCGTCGCGGCGTTCAAGACCGACTTCGCCGAGGGCGTGCCGGCCGACGCGGTGGCGTTCAACGGCATGACCGGCACGGACCTGCACAACGTCTACACGCTGTTGTTCAACGACCTCGTCGCCGAGGTGACCCGCGAGGTCAACGGGCACGGCCTGGTCTGGGCGCGCTCGTCCTTCCTCGGCGGCCAGCGCCACTCGGCCCAGTGGAGCGGCGACGTCGACACGACCTACCCCGCGATGGGCAGCACGATCAGGGGCGGCCTGTCGCACGGCCTGTCCGGGGTCCCGTTCTGGAGCCACGACGCGGGCGGTTTCACCGGCACGCCCACCCCGGACCTCTATATCCGCTGGTCGCAGTTCGCCGCGCTCTCCCCGCTCGTACGGTTCCACGGCACGACCACCCGGGAGCCCTGGGAGTTCCCGCCGCACGCCGAGCAGGCCGCCATCGAGGCCCTGCGGCTGCGCTACCGGCTCATGCCGTACATCTACTCGGCGGCCGTCACCGCGGCCGAGACGGGCGCGCCGATGCTGCGCGCCCTCTGCGTCGACCACCCGGACGACCCGGTGGCCTGGCAGGCCGATCTGGAGTACCTTCTCGGAACCGACCTGCTCGTCGCCCCGATGACCTCCGCCGACGGCACCAGGAAGGTCTACCTGCCCTCGGGGGTGTGGGTGGACTACTGGACCGGCCAGACGGTGGACGGCGGACGCTACGTCACGGTGTCGCCGCCGCTCGACCGGATCCCCCTGTTCGGACGGCACGGCTCGATGGTCCCGGTCACCGAGCCGGGTGACACCGTGGCCGACGACCCGTGGATCTCCCTGCTCGTCTTCGGCCTGCCGGAGCGCGAGAGCCGTACGACGATCAGGGACCTGGACGGGGACACGAGGGTCAGGGCGGTGTGGGACGGCGACCGGCTGACCGTCACCGCCGAGGGCCCCAAGCGGATCGGCGGCGTCGAGTTCGCCGGCCCCGGCGCCCCGGTCGTCATCAACTGAACAATCCCCCTGGAGAACAACCATGGTCAAGTTAGGCAGGAGCGCGGCGGTGGCGGCACTGGCCGCGGCCGTCCTGGCGCTCGGCGCGTGCGGCGGGAGCGACGGCAAGTCCGAGGGCGGCAGCGCGAGCGGCGGTGGTTCCGCTGAGGCCAGGACGCTCACCCTCTGGCACTACGAGACGGGCAACAGCGCCATGGGCACCGCCTGGGCCGAGGCGATGAAGGAGTTCGAGGCGAGCCACCCCGGCGTCAAGGTGAAGTTCGAGGAGAAGGGCTTCGAGCAGATCCAGAAGACCGCCGGCATGGTCCTCAACTCCGACGAGGCCCCGGACATCATGGAGTACAACAAGGGCAACGCGACGGCGGGTCTGCTGTCGAAGCAGGGCCTGCTGACCGACCTGACGGAGGAGGCGACCAAGCGCGGCTGGGACAAGCTGCTCAGCCCGTCGCTGCAGACCACCGCGAAGTACGACGAGCGGGGCATCATGGGCTCGGGCAAGTGGTTCGGCGTGCCGAACTACGGCGAGTACGTGATGGTCTACTACAACAAGGACATGTTCGATAAGGCGGGCGTGAAGGTGCCCACCACCTTCGACGAGTTCACCGCGGCACTCGACACGTTCACGAAGAAGGGCACCACGCCGATCGCGATGGCGGGCGCCGAATACCCCGCCCAGCAGCTGTTCTACCTGCTCGCCCTGAACAAGGCCAACCGCGCCTGGGTCGACTCCTTCGAGCTCTACAAGGGCAAGGTCGACTTCCACGGACCCGAGTTCACGTACGCCGCCCAGACCATCTCCGACTGGGTGAAGAAGGGCTACATCGCCAAGAACTCGGCCGGCATGAAGGCCGAGGACATGGGCGTGGCGTTCATCGGCGGCAAGTTCCCGATCATGGTGTCGGGCAGCTGGTGGTTCGGCCGCATGCAGGAGGAGATCAAGGGCTTCAAGTGGGGCTCGTTCCTCTGGCCCGGCCAGTTCGCACCCGAATCCAGCAGCATGTGGCCCGGCCAGTTCGCACCCGGATCCAGCGGCAACATCTGGGTCGTGCCGGAGAAGTCCAAGAACAAGGACCTCGCCTACGACTTCATCGACATCACGATGAAGAAGGAGGTCCAGAACCTGCTCGGCAACTCCGGCGGCATCCCGGTCGCGGCCGACCCCGCCGCGATCACCGACGAGCGGAACAAGGAGCTCATCGAGAACTTCAACAAGCTCTCGACGCAGGACGGCCTGGCCTTCTACCCCGACTGGCCCGCCCCCGGCTACTACGACGTGCTCGTCTCCGGAGTGCAGGAGCTGATCAACGGAGACAAGAAGCCGGAGGAGGTCCTGGACGAGATCGCCCAGCCCTACAACGACAACCTCGCCGACATCGGCAACTAGGAGACTCGCCGCACCCTCCTCCGACCCCGGCGGCGGGATCACCTGACCGGTCTCCGCCGCCGGACCCACCCTGAAAGGTCCGCACATGGCACCACCCGACGCGGGTGCCGCCCGCCCGCGCGGGAGGGGCGGCTACTGGCTCTACCTCCTGCCGAGCCTGGTGCTGTTCCTCGCGATCATCGTCGTGCCGTTCCTGATGAACGTCGCGACGAGCTTCACCCGCTGGTCCGGCGTCGGCACTCCCACCTGGATCGGGCTCGACAACTACACGAAGCTCTTCCGGGACGAGCGGTTCTGGGCGTCCTTCCAGCACAACGTGGCGCTGATCGTCGCGATGGCGGTGGTGCCGACGGTCGTCGGCCTGGTGCTGGCCGCCGCGTTGTTCGACTACATCGCCAGGCGGTTCGGCGCGCGTACGGCCTCGGCCCTGCGCGCGGCGTTCTATCTGCCGCAGGTGCTGCCCGTCGCGGTGGCCGGCGTGGTCTGGGGCTGGATGCTGCACCCGTCGTACGGCGCGGTGAACCAGATCTTCGGGCTCAAGGTCAACTGGCTGGGCGACCCCGACCTGGCGCTGGCCACGGTGATGGCGATCATGGTGTGGTTCCAGCTCGGCTACCCGGTCGTCATCTTCATGGCCGGGCTCCAGCGGGTGGACCCCTCGCTGTACGAGGCGGCCGAGATCGACGGCGCCTCCTGGTGGCGCAGGTTCTGGCACATCACGATCTCGCAGATCCGGCCGGAGATCTTCGTGGTCCTGCTCACCTGCACGATCGCGGCGCTCAAGGTGTTCGGCCCGATCTTCGTGCTCACCCGGGGCGGCCCGGGCTCGGCGACGATGGTGCCGTCGTACTTCTCCTACCTGAACTTCTTCCAGAAGGTGAACGTCGGATACGGCTCGGCGATCGCCACCGTGCTCGCCCTGATCATCGTCGTGGTGACCTTCCTCTTCCTGCGCGTCCAGGACCGTGACCAGGAGCGTGACTCGTGACCTCCGATCGCCACTTCGGCCAGCCGGGGCGCTGGGCGGTCCTCGCGGCGCTGGTCGTGCTCGCGGTCGTGATGCTCGTCCCCTTCGCGATCGTCACGCTCAACGCGTTCAAATCGCCGGCCGAGTACTCGTCGGGCGGCCCGCTCAGCCTGCCGCACGGGCTGTACCTGGACGGGATCGTCGCCTTCTGGCAGCGCGTCGACTTCGGCCTGAAACTCTGGAACAGCCTCCTGATCAGCGGCGTCGTCGCGGTCGCCGCGGTGCTGCTGTCGGTGCTCAACGCGTACGCGCTGGGGATCGGCCGGGTCCGCGGCCGGCTGTGGCTGCTCGTGCTCTTCCTGGTCGCCAACACGCTGCCGCAGGAGGCCCTCGTCTACCCGCTGTACTTCCTGGCGAAGCAGGCGGGGCTGTACGACTCGAAGCTCGCGGTCATGCTGATCTTCACGGTGATCCAGGGGGCCTTCGGCACCTACCTGCTCTCATCGGTGCTCGGGCGGTTCCCCCGGGGGATCCTGGAGGCGGCCGAGCTCGACGGGGCGAGCAGATGGCGGATCCTGTGGGGGATCGTCGTGCCCATCAGCCGGCCGACCCTCACCGTGCTGCTCATCTTCTTCTTCATCTGGACGTGGAACGAGTTCTTCCTGCCGATGGTGTTCCTCATCTCCAACGACAACCAGACCGTGCCGGTCGCCCTCGGCGTCCTGCAGGGGGAGAAGATGATGGACGCCACCATGTCCAGCGCGTCCGCGCTGCTCGGCATCGTGCCGGCCGTGGCCTTCTTCCTGATCTTCCAGCGCACGCTGACCCGCGGCATCACGGTCGGCGCGCTCAAGTAAGTCCCCGTTAAGAGAACCCACCCGAGAAGAAACGCGTCACTACCTGACCTGGAGGCGCAATGTCCCGTCGCCGTTCGGCGATGCTGTCCGCGTCGGCCGCCCTGGCTCTGGCTCTGAGCCTGGGCGCCGGCCCTGTGCGGGCGGCCGGCGACTATCCGTTCCGAAATCCGTCGCTGCCGCTCGCGCAGCGTGTCGACGACCTGCTCGGGCGGCTCACGCTCGACGAGAAGGTGTCGATGTTGCACCAGTACGCCCCGGCGATCGACCGCCTCGGCGTCGGCATGTTCAAGAGCGGCACCGAGGCGCTGCACGGCGTGGCCTGGTCGACCGACATCGACAACAACGGCGCCGTGGTCACCGCCACCGGCACCGTCTTCCCCCAGGCGCTCGGCCTGGCCAGCACCTGGGACCCCGCCCTGATCAAGCGGGTCGGCTCCGCCGTCGGCGACGAGGCCCGCGGCTTCCACGCGCAGAACCCGCGCGTGTGGGGGCTCAACCTGTGGGCACCCGTCGTCAACCTGCTGCGCGACCCGCGCTGGGGCCGCAACGAGGAGGGATACTCCGAAGACCCCCTGCTCACCGGCGCCATCTCCACGGCGTACGGATCGGGCATGGAGGGCGACGACCCCGACCACCTCAAGTCGGCGCCCACCCTCAAGCACTACCTGGCCAACAACAACGAGATCAACCGGGACGTCACCTCCTCGGAGCTGCCGCCGCGGGTCAAGCACGAGTACGACGAGGCGGCGTTCAAACCGGCCATCTCCGCGGACGCCGCGACCGGCGTGATGGCGTCCTACAACCTCGTCAACGGCCGGCCCAACACGGTCAGCCCGGACCTGAACGACGTCGTCCGTTCCTGGACGAACCGGACCCTGTTCAACGTCTCCGACGCCTGGGCGCCGAACAACCTGGTGCAGAGCGAGAAGTACCACGCGACCCAGGCCGAGGCCGACGCCGCGCTGATCAGGGCGGGCCTCGACAGCCTGACCGTCGACGACACCAACGGCGGGCCGACGGTCGCGGCGGTCAAGGAGGCCCTGTCGAAGGGGCTGCTGACCCAGGCGGACGTGGACAACGCCGTGCGGCACCAGCTCAGCATCCGGTTCCGGCTCGGTGAGTTCGACCCGTACGGCGGGCCGTACGGGAAGATCACCAAGGACGTCGTCAACAGCCCGGCGAACCAGAGGCTGAACCGCGAGACCGCGGCCAAGGCCATGGTTCTGCTGAAGAACTCCGGCGGCGCGCTGCCGCTGAAGCCCGGCAAGAAGGTCGCCGTGGTCGGCCCGCTCGCCGACGTCCTCTACACCGACTGGTACTCGGGCGCCCTGCCGTACAAGGTGACCCCGCTCGCCGGGATCAGGGAGCGCGCGAAGGCGGTGTCCTCCTCCGAGGGCGTCGACCGGATCGCCCTGAAGGACGTCGCCACCGGGAAGTACATCAGCGCGCCCGCCACCGGGGGAGACCTTAAGGAGAGCGCGGCCACGGCCGGCGCGACCGAGCAGTTCGACGCGTTCGACTGGGGCCAGGGCGTGCTGACGCTGCGCAGCGCGGCCAACGGCAAGTACGTCAGCCGGGCCAACTGGGCGACGCTCGCCAACACCGCCGACCAGCCGTCCGGCTGGTTCGTGCAGGAGCAGTTCAAGCTGGAGCAGCAGACCGACGGCACCTTCCTGCTGCGGTACGCCGGCTACGAGACGAGCGAGAGCTGGTTCGGCCCGAACGCGTACGTCAAGGCCGAGGCGGACGGCACACTCAGTCTGACCACCGCCGACCAGGCCACGCACTACGCCAAGGAGGTCGTCTCCCGCGGCGTGGACGACGCGGTCGCCAAGGCGAAGGCCGCCGACGTGGCGGTCGTCGTTGTCGGCAGCATGCCGTTCATCAACGGCCGCGAGGCGCACGACCGCACCGACACGAACCTCGCCGAGGGCCAGGAGGCCCTGGTCAGGGCGGTGAAGAAGGCCAACCCCAACACGGTCGTGGTGCTGCAGAACAGCTACCCGACGACGATCAACTGGGAGCAGGACAACGTCCCGGCCATCCTGTGGACCACCCACGCGGGCGCCGAGACCGGGCACGGCCTCGCCGACGTGCTGTACGGCGACGTCAACCCGGCGGGACGGCTGACCCAGACGTGGTACCGGTCGGCCGGCGAGCTGCCGGACATCCTCGACTACGACATCGTCAAGAGGGACCGCACCTACCTGTACTACCGGGGCAGGCCCCTCTACCCGTTCGGGTACGGCCTGTCGTACACGTCGTTCGCCTACCAGGGCCTGAAGGCCGTGCCGAAGGGCGACGCGTACGAGGTCTCGGTGAAGGTGACCAACACCGGCTCCCGGGCCGGCGACGAGGTCGTGCAGCTCTACACCCACCAGCACCGGTCGCGGGTGAAGCAGCCGGTCAAGCAGCTGCGCGCGTTCCAGCGGGTGCCGCTGGCGCCGGGGCAGACGAAGACGGTCACGATGACCGTCAAGAAGGCCGACCTCGCCCTGTGGGACGTCACGCGGAACAGGTGGACGGTCGAGAACGCGACTCACGACATCCTCGTGGGATCCTCGTCGGAGGCCGTCCGCCAGCGCTCGACGATCAATGTCAAGGGCGAGGACATCCCGCACCGCGACCTGTCGACGACCACCCGGGCGATCGACTTCGACGACTACTCGGGCGTCCACCTGGTGGACGAGACCAAGGTCCGCGGTGACGCCGTGGCGGGCGCGGACGGCGGCTGGATCGCGTTCAAGGACGTCCAGCTCCGCAAGCCCGCGAAGGTGACCGTGGGTGTGGCCTCCGTGGCCGGCGGGAGGATCGAGGTGCGCCTCGGCTCCCCGAACGGCACGAAGGCGGCCACGATCCCGGTCGCCGCGACCGGCGGCGTCTACCAGTGGGCCGCCGCCACCGCTCCGGTCTCCGGCGCGAACGGCGTGAAGGACGTGTACCTGGTCTTCACCGGCGACGTCCGGATCAAGGACCTCACCCTGAGCTGAGCCTCGGGCGGCAGGACCGGACCGGACATCGAGGACGCCCCGCGGGTGAGCACCGCCCACCCGCGGGGCGTTCCGTCGTCGTACGGCGGCAGCCGGCCGGCACCCGTCACCACTCCGCCGCCGTCACCGCCGCCGCCGTCACCGCCGCCGCCGTCACCACCGGCCGGAGCGGGACACCCAGGCGTTCTGGTTGAACCAGCAGGGGCCGCCCCGCCGCCTGCAGACGTTGCCCTGGGAGTTGGAGGTGCCGTTCACTCCTATCGTGGCCTGCTGCAGGCCGTTCGCGTTCTTGAGGCTGCCGAGCACCATGTAGCCCCCGAAGGTCCTGCCGTTGCCCATGTTGATGCGGGACCCGTTGCCGTTGTTGTCGGCCGCGACGAAGCCCCCGCTCCCGCCCCCGCCTCCGTGTCCGCCGCCGGACAGCGGCACGGCGTACGCGGCGGTCGTGAGGCCGGCCAGGGAGCCGAACGGGAGTCCCGCGCCGAGGGCCGCCGTGACCACGGCCATGACCGCGGCCGTGACCGCGATCGCGACACACCGGCACCGGGCCACCCGGGTGAGCGCGTCGCGCGCAGCATGCACCTTCATCTCCGCCGGCTCCTTGGGTGGACGTGCGAACGCGTCGCCTTCCGCGACCGCAATCGCGGCATACCCCGATGGGCGGGGCCGCTCCCGGTCCACGGCGAGCCCCGACGCAGCGGATACTGTTCCTTTCCCGGCACCCGGCGACTGCCGGGCATTCGTCCCAATCGCAGGCGGCGCGGGTCAGGCCGGCGTCAGCACGTCCAGCGCTCTGTGGTCCTCGTCCACCCCCGGGAGGAGCACGGCGTCACCGGAGGAGTTCCGCGTGCGCAGCGGCAGGATCTCCTGGTAGGCGGGCGACCGGTACCAGGCCCTCGCCGTGTCGAGGTCGGGGAACCCGATGACGATCAGGGTCTGCGGCCAGCTGCCCTCCAGCAACTCCGCCGCGCCGCCGTGGATGACGAAACGGCCGCCGAACGGCTCCAGCGTGGCGTCGATGCGCCGCAGGTACTCGACGATGTCCGCGCCGACGGCGACGTCGCGGAGCTGGGCGATGGCGTAGGCGGGCATGGTTGCTCCTGTGGCCGGGCGGCGGTGCCGGGGACGGGCGTCCCCACCTGGCTCCGAGCATGTCCCAGGCCGGTCACGGAGGCGATGACCCGTGAGGTAATGCCCGGGCGGCGGAGCCGCCCGCGTCTCGCCCGTCGGACGGGACCGTCGATAAGTCGGACGGGACCGTCGATAAGGAGGGCGATCGATCACGCTTTCGCTATTCTCCCCGTTATGGCCGAATCGCTGGGGGAGCCACTGGCCTCGCGATACCACCTGCTGCGCCCGCTGGGCTCCGGCGGCATGGGCCGGGTATGGCTGGCCAGGGACCCGGTGCTGGACCGCGAGGTGGCCGTCAAGGAACTGCGTCTCCCCGAGGGGCTCGGCGAGCGGGAGCGGGCCGAGCTCGTCGCCAGGGTCATGCGCGAGGCCGAGGTCACCGCGCGGGTGCGGCACCCGGGGATCGTCGCGCTGCACGACGTGCTCCTCCAGGACGGCAGGCCGTGGATCGTCATGGAACTGCTCCGCGGCCGGGACCTCGCCGCGCAGGTCGCGTCGTCCGGGCCGCTGCCGTACCGGCAGGTGGCCGACCTCGGCGCCCGGCTCCTGGAGGCGCTGTCGGCCGCGCACGCCCAGGGCGTGCAGCACCGGGACGTCAAGCCCGGCAACGTCTTCCTGACCGCCGACGGCCGGGTGGTGCTCACCGACTTCGGCATCGCCCGGCCCACCGGTCAGGCGTCGATCACCGAGGCGGGGCTGCTCGTCGGCTCGCCGGGCTTCATCGCGCCCGAGCGGCTCGCGGGCGACCGCGGGGGCCCGGCCGCCGACCTGTGGTCGCTCGGGGCCACCCTCTACACGGCGGTCGAGGGCGTCCCGCCGCACCAGGGCACCCAGGCCGAGGTGATCGCGGCGACGCTCACCCGCGACCCCCGGCCACCGGTGCTCGCGGGGCCGCTCGGCCCGGTGCTGACCCGGATGCTGGCCCGTGACCCCACGCACCGCCCGGACGCGGGCGCGACGCTCGCGACGCTGCGCCGGATCGCCGACGGCGGCACGCCCGGCCCGGAAGCCCGGACCGACGCCCCGGCCGGGCCCGCCCGGCGCCGCCGGTGGTGGATCGCGGCCGTCGCCCTCGCCGTGGCGGCCGCCGCGGTGCCCCTGACGGCGTACGCGCTGCGGGACGGCGAGCCCGGCACGCCCCCGCCGCGGGTCTCGCCGGTCTTCACCCGCGCCGTGGACCTGTGCCGGGCGCTGTCCGGAGCGGAGGTACGCCGGATCCTGGGCGCCCCGGCGGACCCGCGTCCGGAGAAGGCGGGCTGCCAGTGGGCCGTCACCGGCGCGGGCGTCGAACTGGGCGCCGAGACCGACTCCGACACCCCGGAACCGTGGGCGCTGGACCTGGCCTCCGCGCGGACGCTCATGCAGGGGCTGCGCCGGCAGTACGCCTCGGGACCGCGCGACGGCGACCTGATCTGGTACGAGGTCGGGCTCGACCGGAAGACCCAGGTCGTCGAGTCGGCCGCGCGGGACGTGCCGGGGCTGGCCGACGAGGCCTTCGCCGTGGACGTCACCACGCCGGAGGGCACGGCGAAGGCCGCCTGGGTGTACTTCCGCCTCGGCGACCTCGTGGCCGTGCTGCGGTACGCCCACCTGGACGTGACGTCCCCGGCCCGGCTGCGGGACGCGGCGGTCGCGGCGGCCCGGTCGGCCGCCGGCGGCCTGAGCGGGCTGGCGTAGCCGTGGAGGTGCTCGCCGGGCGGTACCGCCTCACCGAACGGCTCGGTGAGGGGGGTGGCGGCACGGTCTGGCGTGCCCACGACGAACTGCTGCGCCGCGAGGTGGCGATCAAGCAGCTCCGCGTCCCGCCGGACCTGGACGACCGGCGGCTCGCCGAGTTCCTCGGGCGGGCCGTCGACGAGGCCCGGGCGGCGGGGCGGCTGAGCCACCCCTCGATCGTGACGATCCACGACGTCGTCGGGCACGCCGGACAGCCGTGGATCGTCATGGACCTGGTGCCCGGCCACTCCCTCGACAGGATCGTCCGCGAGCACGGGCCGCTGCCCTCCGAGCGGGTCGCGGAGATCGGGCTGGCCGTGCTCGACGCGCTGGAGGCGGCCCACGCGCGGGGCATCCTGCACCGGGACGTGAAGCCGGCCAACGTGCTGATCGGGCCGGACGGCCGGGCCCTGCTCACCGACTTCGGCATCGCCGCGCCGATGGGCGAGGGCGGCGCCTCCTGGCGCAGTTCGGCCGGGTCGCCCGCCTACATGGCGCCGGAGCGGTTCCGGGAGGAGCCCGATGGGCCCGCCTCGGACCTGTGGTCCCTCGGGGCCACGCTCTACACGGCGGCCGAGGGCGAGACGCCCTTCCACCGCCCCACCGCCGCCGCGCTCGTCGCCGCCGTCCTGCTCCACGAACCGCCGCCGATGACGCGGGCGTCCCGGGTGCTGGCCTGGATCGTGCTCGCCCTGCTCGACAAGGACCCGGCGCGGCGCCCGCCGCCCGAGGTCGTGCGGCAGGCCCTGCGCGCCGCCGCCGCGCGGCCCGTCCCCGCTCCCGCCGTACGGCCCGCCCGATCGTGGCGCCTGGCCGTCGTGGCGGCCCTGGTGATCGTGGCGGGCCTTGCGGCGGGCCTCGGCGCCTGGCTCCTCACGTCGGGGCGGGACGAGGGCGGCGGGCGCTTCGCCGCCGTCCCCTACGCCTGCCGCAGCCTCACCGACACGCAGATCCGCGACCTCCTCGGCGCCGCGCCCCGCCCGGAGCCCTCCTGGGGCCAGGGGAGCGAGGGCGGCGGAGGCGCGCGGCAGGGCGGAGACGGCGGAGGAGGCGCGGGCGGATGCGCGTGGACCGAGCGCGTCAGCGGGCACGCGGGGACGATCACCGTCGGCTTCCGGCTCCCCGGCGACGGCGCGGGCGAGGCGGCCGCCGCCCGGGAGCTCGCCTCGGAGCGGGCGGCACGGGGCGCCGCGGCGCGCGACCGCCCGGGGGTCGCCGACGAGGCGTTCGCCTGCGACACGGCCGACCCCGGAGCCGGGACCACCGGCGCCACGGTCTGGTTCCGCCTCAGCAACCTCGTCGTCGAGGTGGCCTACCGGCGCACCGGTGACCCGTCGGTCACCCAGGCCGACCGGAGCACCGCCGAGCGCGCCGCCGAACTCGTCGGTATCGGACTCGGCTGAGGTCGCCCCTCCATTCGACCCTCCCGTTCGCACCCCCTGTAGGAGATCGAGATGACCAGCGGTGACGACAGCCCCGTCGGCCCCGGCGGGAACCCGCCCGAGGACCGGCCCTCGCGAGGCGGGCCGCCGTACCCGCCGCCCTACCAGCCCCCCCAGCAGCCCCCCCAGCAGCCCCCCCAGCAGCCCTCGCAGCAGTCGCCGTACCCGCCGCCGCCCCAGCCCCCGTACGGCCCGCCGCCCGGCGCCGCCCAGCCCGGCCCGCCACAGGGCCCGCCGCCGGGTGGACAGCCTGGCCCCTACCCGGGTGGGCAGCCCGGCCAGTACCAAGGGCCGCCCCAACAGGGGCCC
Source organism: Microbispora sp. NBC_01389 (assembly GCF_045040095.1). NCBI lineage: Bacteria > Bacillati > Actinomycetota > Actinomycetes > Streptosporangiales > Streptosporangiaceae > Microbispora > Microbispora sp. NBC_01389. The sequence continues at coordinate 7,328,761 of NZ_CP109552.1, read as the reverse complement.
CCGCCCGGTGGTCATCCGGGCTCCCCACAGGGATCGCCCCCGGGCGCTGCCCCGCCCGGCCAATATCAAGGGCCGCCGCAGCACTCCCAGCCGTACCCCGAGCAGTATCCGCAGCAGTCCGGCCCGTACGGACAGCAGCCGTACGGGCAGCAGCCGTACGGGCAGTCGCCGTACCAGTCCGGCCCGCCCGGGCAGCCGTACGGGCAGCAGCAGCCCTGGCAGGGGTGGCAGGCGGCGACGCCGCCTCCGCCGGAGCTCTGGCAGATGCCGACGCAGCCGTCGGCCCCCGCGCGGCGGGGATGGGTGCTGCCCGTAGCGGCGGTCGGAGCCGTGCTGCTGGTGGCGGGAGGCGCCTTCACGTTCATGACGGTGCGGCAGGGCACGACCCCGGCCCGGCCGGTGGCGACCCCGGCCCGCCCGGCGGCCTCGTCCGCCACGGCGGCGCCGCAGGCGGCGGCCGCGGACGTGTGCGCGATGCTCGACCCGGCCGAGGCCGAGCGCCTCGTGCCACGCGCCGAGATCAACTCGTCGAGCAACGACAACCGCGGCGGCACCCTCGTCAGCTACGTCCGGTGGACCTGCGAATGGAGGAACCGGAACATCTCCTACAAGGACGTCACCCGTAGCCGCGAGATCACGGTGAACGTGTCCAGGTTCGACGCGCTCGGGACCACCACCGCCGAACAGGCGGCGCGCATCCAGTTCAACGGTGAGCTCAGCCAGTACAAGTACGGCGCGACGCACTCGGACCAGGAGCACTACTACTCGAAGCCGAGGGAGTTCCGGGAGATCGGGAACGGCGCCGTGGCCCGCTACCAGTGGACGCGGGAGGGCAAGGAGTACTGGTACTCGTTCGGCGAGGGGGCCGGACGCGTCGGTGACGTGTACTTCCAGGTGAAGTACGAGGCCAGCCAGAAGAAGAAGGAGGCGGACCTCCTCTCGGCCGAGTCCACCCAGTCGATCACCGAGGAGAACGCCCTGCGTGAGGTGAAGGGACTGCTCGCCCAGGTCGCGAAGTCGGTGACGGCTTGGCGGGCGGGGCAGCCGCTGCCCTACCACGCGCGGCCCAAGCCGAGCCCCACGCCGTCGCCCTCGCCCACCCGGATCCCGCTGCCCAGAGCCTGCGTGAACCTCAAGTCGCTGGCCGCCGGCCTGGTGCCGGGCACCGAGGGCGCGGCGGCGCGGAGCAAGGAGGGCAATTCGACCGTGACGCAGTGCCAGTGGTGGAACGACGCGCTTCCGGTCGGCGGCGGCAAGGTCCGGTGGCGCAACCTGCGCATCGCCGTGCACACCTTCTGGGACGCCGAGTCCGCCCGCTACTACCTCGTGGACGAGCGCTCGAAGACCAAGTTCACGGCGAGCAGCCGGATCGGCGGCATCCGGTGGGGCAAGGTGGAGAAGCTGAGCGGCTTCGGGCAGGACGCCTTCGGCCAGGCGATCCGGCAGCGTACGGACACGGCCCAGTCCAACCGGTACGAGATCTACGCGCTCGACGGGAAGAACGTCGTGTGGGTGCTGTTCGGCGGCAGCGACCGTCCGGAGAAGACGCCGATCAACTCGTCCGACTCGGTGCTCATGGACCCGAAGGAGGCCGCCGCCGGGGCCAAGTCGCTGGCCAGGGCTCTGCTCGACACCCTGTGACGTGAGGCTCTGTGACGTCGCGGCCTGGGGCGGCGGTGTTCGTCCGGGATCGCGCGGGTATCTCCCCCCTCGACCGCGAGTCGACGGGGGGACGACCATGGCTACGTGTGAGGTCTGCGGCAACGACTACGACATGGCCTTCGAGGTGCACAGCCAGGGGGCGGTGCACGTCTTCGACAGTTTCGAGTGCGCCATCAGCCGGATGGCTCCCGTGTGCGAGCACTGCGGGTGCCGCATCGTGGGCCACGGCGCGGAGTACGACGGCCGCTGGTTCTGCTGCGCGCACTGCGCCCGGCAGGAGGGCGCGACCAGGATCGTCGACAGGGAGGCCACCGGCGCCGGCATGCGCTGACAGATGGTCATGGTTCGAAGGCGACGAGGCGGATGACGAGAAATCCCTCTCCTTCGGGCTTGGGGGGCAGTGTCGCGCCGGGCACGGCCTCGAACACCTCGGGGTGTTCGTCGCGGGTCACGACCCCGAACAGGTCGTCCGGCGAGGCGACGCCGAGCCTCAGCACGCGCCTCGCGACGGCGTGGACACCACCACCCGCCTCCAGTTCGGCGGCGACCGCCTCCGCCGCCGACCGGCTGGACACGCGTAGCCGGGCCACCCGTGCCCGCTCCGGTGGGGCTGACCTGGCACGGAGATAGTCTTCGATCTCCCATACGAGTAGTTCGCCGAGATAGTGCGACTTATCCCTCTTCACGATGACCAGGGTCGCCTGTCGCGTTTGATTCTCGTTTGCACTCCGGTTGCCCCACCGGCCGCCGACAGCGGCCGATGCCGGGGCCGCGAGGGTGCGCTTCGGCCGGACACGCGCGGCGGCGCGGCCCCTGGATTCACGTGCCGCGTCACGGTAGGCTTTAGTTAGTTCTATAGCCAAACAAACGCGGAGGGGCGGGTGCCACCAGGGTACCGGGGAGGCGCTGGGACCGGTGGCCGGTGCCGAGCCGCGCGTGACGGAGCCGGAGCGGCCGTCCGTACCGCCGATGTCATGTTGGATTGCGCGCAATTGCGGCATGATGAGCCCAAGCGGGAACGAGGCGGACAGTGATCACTTCGCACAACGGGCCACAGCCGGCCGACTTCACGGACGTACGGGCGACCAACCTCGCCGTCGTGCTGCGGTTCGTCCGTGAGAACGCCCCCTGCTCCCGGGCCGACATCGCCTCCTCCACGGGCCTCAACAAGGCCACCGTCTCCAGCCTGGTCGCCGACCTCATCGACCGGCGCCTGCTGCGCGAGACCGGCCTGACCGAGCACCGGGTCGGCCGCCCCGCCACCATGCTCGTCCTGGACGGCTCGCCGTACGCCGCGATCGGGATCGAGGTCAACGTCGACTACATCACGGCGGTCGCCGTGGACCTCAAGGGCGAGGAACTGCTCAACTGGCGGCGCTCCTTCCCCGGCGGCACCTCGGGACCGGGGCAGGCCGTCGTCGCGATGGCGGCGCTCGCCCGGCGGGTCGTCAGCCGGATGACCAAGGAGGCCCGCCAGGTGCTCGGCCTGACCGTGGCCGTGCCCGGCCTCGTGGACGTCGACGGCATCGTGCGGGTCGCCCCCAACCTGGGCTGGCGCGACGCCGACCTGGCCGGTGACCTCACCAAGGCGCTGCGCGACCCCGGCTTCCCCGTGCTGGTCGACAACGACGCCAACCTCGCGGCGCTGGCCGAGCACCGGTTCGGGCCTCACCGCAACGCCGCCAACCTGGTGTACGTCACCGGCGAGGTGGGCGTGGGCGCGGGCATCGTCTTGGATGGCCGGCTCAGGCGGGGCGGGCAGGGCTACAGCGGCGAGATCGGGCACCTCGAACTCGACCCCGCCGGGCCCGTCTGCCGTTGCGGCCGCCGCGGCTGCCTGGAGGCCGTCGCCGGGGTCGGCGCGATCCTCGCCCACACGGCCCCCGACGCCTCGCCGTCCGATCTCGAACTCGAGATCGACGAGGTAGTGCGGCGGGCGCGGAACGACGACCCGGAGGTCCTCGGGTTGCTGGAGAACCTCGGGCGCCACCTCGGCAGGGGAATGGCGGCCGTGGCCAACCTGCTCAATCCCGAAGTCGTGATCCTCGGCGGCTACTACGTGCCGCTCGCCCCCTGGCTCGTCGGCTGCGCCGAGGAGGAGATGTACGGCCGGGTGCTCGCCCCCGGCGGGGGCGGCTGCCGCCTGGAGGTCTCCACTCTCGGGTACGGCGCCGCCGCGCTCGGGGCGGCCGCGCGGGTGCTGGACTCGGTCGACTCCGGCCGCCTGCCCGCCCAGCGCTGACCCGCGCCCCGCCGGCCCCTCTGCCGATTCCTCCTCCGCCGATGCCCCTGCCGATGCCGATGCGGCGGGCCATGACGCCGGGGCATCGGCCGGAGCGCGAGCCGTGCAGATGCCGTACGGCGGCGAACCAACCGGGCTCGTGAGGCGTCGAATGACGTTGCACCCGAGGAATTGGACAATGATGAACACTCGCCTGCTTCCCGCCGCCGTGCTCGCGGCCGCACTGGTCGCCCCCGCGACCGCCGCCACTCCGGCCGGGGCCGCCGCCGCGCCGAAGCCCCTCACCGGGGCGGCCGTCTACCTGTCCTACGGCAAGGGCTACCCGATCAGCCGTTACGAGCCCGGCAAGGGCTTCACGAAGCTGGGCGCCATGCCCATGACCGGCCAGTTCTCGGCGTCCCCGGACGGCAGGAGGATCGCCTGGATCACCGACGGCGGAGCCGTACAGGTGAGCGACGGGCGCACGGTCTCGACGGCGGCCAAGGGCGCCGGGGCCGGGGCGCCGTGCCTCACGCCGGTCTGGTCGCCCGACTCCACCAAGGTCGCGTACGTGGGGAAGGGCAACCCCGACGCCGGGTCCGTCTCGGTCGTCGGCGCGGACGGCAAGGGCCTCAGGAAGGCGGGCACGACCCTCGGGGTCTGTCACCTCGCCTGGTCGGCCGACGGCCGTTACCTCGCGGGGTACGCCGGGACGACCGAGGGCGTCTACCGGTTCGACCTCAGGACCGGCAGGTCGGTCCGGGCCAAGGGCATCGGCCTCGCCAACCACGTGCAGAGTCTGTCGCCCGACGGGATGAAGGTCGTCGTGGCGCCGCTGTCGCGGAACGCGCCCGGGGGCGACGGCTCCTGGCCCGGCGGCTTCCGGCCGGCGATCGTCGACATCGTCACCGGGAAGAAGGTCCCGATCCCGGTGAAGGGCTCGCTGATCGGCGCCTTCTACCTGCGGGACGGCCGCCTGGTCGTCCGGGTCGCCGGGAGTGCCGCCAACACCCTGGTCGTGCTGGACGCGAACGGCAGGCAGGTGCAGCGCCTGGCCGAACCCGCCGCCGCCAAGCGGCAGGCGCTGCTCCAGATCGTTCGCTGACCCGGCGGCGTGGGCCCCGGCCGGAAGCACGGCCGGGGTCCACGCACGTTCCGTGCGACCCGTTTTTCCGTCGTCCGTCCCGCCGCGCGTGGACGTCATGCGGCCCCGAATATCGGGCTGACATCGCGATGAAACAGGCGCGACGCGGGTCTTGACCTGAGACGAGTGAAAGGGCAATCTTCCGGATAAGCCCGGATTTACACGCCGGAAACGTCCGGTAGCCCTTTCGAAGCGCTTCGACAAGTGGCGCTTCCCAACCGAACAGCGGATCCACGCGACGCCCCCGCGGGCACCTCTTTCGGCAGGTCATCGAAGCGCTTCGACGCGAGAGGGAAGTCTCCAGATGAACGAACCGGCTCAGGACCCGGCATTCGGGAACCCCGCGCTCCCTCCCGCCGACCGGGTGGCGGACCTGCTCGCCAGGCTCACGCTCGACGAGAAGATCGGCCTGCTGCACCAGTACCAGGCGCCCGTCGAGCGTCTCGGCCTGCGGCCCTTCCGCACCGGCACCGAGGCCCTGCACGGCCTGGCCTGGCACGGACCGGCCACCGTGTTCCCCCAGGCCGTCGGGCTGGCCAGCACCTGGAACCCCGACCTGGTCCGCCAGGTGGGGGAGGCGGCGGGCGACGAGGTCATGGCCTTCCACCACAAGGACCCGCAGAGCGTGGGCCGCAACGTCTGGGCGCCGGTCGTCAACCCGCTGCGCGACCCCCGCTGGGGCCGCAACGAGGAGGGCTACTCGGAGGATCCCTGGCTCACCGGCGTGATGGGCACGGCGTACGCCTGGGGCCTGCGCGGGAGCCAGGAGGTGCTCAAGACGGCGCCGACGCTGAAGCACTTCCTGGGCTACAACAACGAGACCGACCGGTGCGTCACCTCCAGCGGCCTGCCGCCCCGGGTGCTGCACGAGTACGAACTGAAGGCGTTCCGCCCCGCGCTCGAATCGGGGGCCGCGGTGGCGGTCATGCCGTCGTACAACCTCGTCAACGGCCGCCCGGCCCACCTGTCGCCGCTGATCGGCAGCCACCTGCGGGAGTGGGCCCCCGACGACATCCTGGTGGTCAGCGACGCGTACGCGCCGGGCAACCTCACCACGCCGCAGGGCTACCACAAGGACCTCCCCGAGGCGTACGCGCACGCGATCAAGGCCGGGCTGGACAGCTTCACCCAGGACGACGCGGACGCGGCCGCGACTCTGGGCCACATCAGGACGGCGCTCGGCCGCGGCCTGCTGACCGAGGCCGACCTCGACGCCGCCGTGCGGCACACCCTGTCGATCAGGGTGCGGCTGGGGGAGCTCGACCCCGCCACGCCGTACGACGAGATCACCCACGACGTGGTCAACAGCCCCGAGCACCGGCGGCTCGCGCGAGAGGCCGCCCGCCAGTCGATCACGCTGCTCAAGAACGACGGGCTGCTGCCGCTGTCCGCGCCGCGCACCGTCGCGGTGATCGGCCCGCTGGCCGGCGCCCTGTTCGAGGACTGGTACAGCGGCACGCTGCCGTACCAGGTGACGGCGCTGACGGGCCTCACCGAGCGGTGCGAGACGGTCTACCACGAGGGCGTGGACCGGGTGGCGCTGCGCGCCGAGGGCGGCTACGTCGGAGCGTCGCCGGACCCAGGCGGCGGGCCGCTGTACGTCGGGAGCGAGCGGTCCTGCTTCGACGTGTTCGACTGGGGCGGCGGCGCGTTCGCCTTCCGGGCGTGCGCCAACGGACGCCACGTGCAGGCCGGCGAGGACGGCGTGCTCGTCAACGACCAGCCCGGGCCGAGCGGCTGGGAGGTGCGCCAGACCTTCCGGATCGAGGAGCGGCCGAGGGGCGTCGTGCTGCGCAACATCTCCTCCGGCCGGTACGTGACGGTGGCCGGCGGCGTAGTCCGGACGACCGACGACCCGGACGCCGCGTCCGTGCTGTCCGTCGAACTGGTCGAGAGCGGCGCCGCCCGCGCGGCGGAGGCGGCGGCCGGCGCCGACGTCGCGGTCGTCGTGCTCGGCGACCACCCCCTGGTGAACGGGCGGGAGACCGAGGACCGGACGACGCTGGCGCTGCCCGAGCGGCAGGAGGCGTTACTGAAGGCCGTCCACGCGGCCAACCCGGCCACCGTGCTGGTGATCTCCAGCGGCTACCCGTTCGCGGTCACCTGGGCGCAGGAGCACGTGCCCGCGATCGTCTGGTCGGCCCACGGCGGGCAGGAGTACGGCCACGCGCTCGCCGGCGTGCTGCTCGGCGACGACGACCCGGGCGGCCGTCTCACCCAGACCTGGTACCGCTCGGCCGCCGAACTGCCCGACCTGCTCGACTACGACGTCATCGCCTCCGACGCCACCTACCTCTACTACCGCGGCCGGCCGCTGTACCCCTTCGGGCACGGGCTGAGCTACACCCGCTTCGTCTACTCGGGCCTGGAACTGTCCACGGCGGAGGCCGGCCCGGGCGACATGGTGACGGTCCGGGTGACCGTGACAAACGAGGGCGGGCGCACGGGGGAGGAGGTCGTGCAGGTCTACACCCGCCAGCGGCGCTCCCGGGTGAAGCAGCCGCTGCGTCAGCTTCGCGGCTTCGCCAAGGTGCGGCTCGCGCCGGGCGAGAGCCGTACGGTCGAGGTGGAGGTGCCGGTCGGCGACCTGGCCTTCTGGGACGTCACGCGCGGCCGGTTCGTGGTGGAGGACGCCGCGCACACGGTGCAGGTGGGCGCGTCGTCGGGGGACATCCGGCTGTGCGCGCCGCTGTGGGTGCGGGGCGAGCGGATCCCCCCGCGGGTTCTCACCGGCCGGCCACTGGACGCGGCCGGCCACGACGAGTACGACGGGGTGGTGCTGTGCGACGCGGCGACCGTCACCGGGGACGCCGTCCGCTCCGCCTCGCCCGGGGCCTGGATCGCCTTCCGCGACTGCGACTTCGGCGGGGACTTCGGCGGGGACTTCGGGGGGGACTTCGGCGGGGACTTCGGCCGGGAGTCAGGCGGGGATCTCGGCGGGGGCTCCGCGCCGGTTCCCGGTGACGCGGGCCCGCGGACGTGCGCGCTCACGGTGTCGAGCGACGAGGGAGGGGTGGTCACGCTGCGGCTCGACGACCCCCTGACCGGGGAGGTGGCCGGTGCGGTCACCGTCCCGCCCACGGCTACCCGGCACGATTTCGTCGGTGTGAGCACCCCCCTGGCGGGAGCGGCCGGAGTGCGCGATCTTTATGTGGTGTACGAAAGCGAGGGGGTCACGGTGAGCACGCTGACTTTCCTCGGGGGACTCCGCCCGTGAGGACCGTGACGATCGCCGACGTCGCCAAGCACGCGGGAGTCGCCGTCAGCACGGTCTCCTACGTGCTGAGCGGCAAGCGGGCGATCTCGGCGACGACCCGGCAGCGGGTCCTCGACAGCGTCCGGGTGCTCGGCTACCACCCCAACGCGGGCGCCCGCGCCCTGGCGAGCAAGCGCGCGAAGGTCATCGCGCTGGTGCTGCCGCTGCGGGCCGGCATGAACCTGCCGGTTCTCATGCGGTTCGCGACCTCGGTCGTCACCACGGCCCGCCAGTACGACCACGACGTGCTGCTGATGACGGCCGACGAGGGGCCGGACGGGCTGCACCGGGTGGCCGCGAGCGCGCTGGTGGACGGGCTGCTGCTGATGGACGTGGAGATCCACGATCCCCGCGTGCCGCTGCTGCGCCGGCTCGCCGAGCCCGCCGTGCTGATCGGTTTCCCGGCCGACCCGGAAGGGCTGACCTGCGTCGACCTCGACTTCGCCCGGGCCGGCGCGCTGTGCGCCGACCACCTGGCCGACCTCGGGCGTCGCGAGATCGTCCTGCTCGGCGCGCCGTCCGTGGTCTACGAGCGGGGCACCGGCTTCGCCGAGCGGACGATGGCCGGGTTCGCCGAGGCGGCGGCGCGGCACGGCCTGGAGGCCGGGGCCTGGCCGTGCGAGGAGTCGTTCGACGAGGTCCACGCCGCGGTGAAGCGGCTGCTCGACGAACGGCCGGGGCTCTCGGGGCTCGTCGTGCACAATGAGGCGGCCGCCGGCCACGTGCTGGGGGCTCTGCGGATCCTTGGCAGGCGGGTGCCCGAGGACGTCTCGGTGGTGGCGATCTGCCCGGACGACATCGCCGAGCGGGCCAGCCCCGCGCTGACCTCCGTGCTCGTTCCCGCCGAGGACGTCGGGCGTCAGGCGGTCCGGCTGCTCATGGCCAAGCTGGAGGGCCAGGCCGTCCCGGAGTCGACGCTCCTCGAACCACGGTTGACGATTCGCGAAAGTTCACGATGATCTCATTCCCCGACGGCTTCCTCTGGGGGGCCGCGACCGCGTCGTACCAGATCGAAGGAGCGGTCCACACCGACGGCCGCGTCCCCTCCATCTGGGACACCTTCTCCCACACGCCCGGCATGGTCAGCGACGGCCACACCGGCGACATGGCCTGCGACCACTACAACCGTTATCTCGAAGACGTCGAGATCATGGCCTGGCTGGGGCTCAAGGCGTACCGGTTCTCGGTGGCCTGGCCGCGCCTGGCCGACCTGGGCTTCTACGACCGGCTCGTGGACGCCCTGCTCGCCAGGGGCATCACGCCGGTGGCGACCCTCTACCACTGGGACCTGCCGCAGTCGTCGCAGGACGCGGGCGGCTGGACCAACCGGGAGACGGCCTTCCGGTTCGCCGACTACGCCGCCGCCGTGCAGTCGCGCCTCGGCGACCGCGTCGCCACCTGGACGACGCTGAACGAGCCCTGGGTGTCGGCCTTCGTCGGGTACGGCTCGGGGCGGCACGCGCCGGGCGTGACCGACCCGGCCGCCGCCTTCACCGCGGCCCACAACCTGATGCTCGCGCACGGCCTGGGCACGCAGGCCCTGCGCGCGGGGGGCGCCGAGTCGGTCTCGCTGACGCTGAACCTGACCCCGATCCTCGGCGACCCCGAGCCCGCCCGCCTGATCGACGGGCTGGCGAACAGGCTGTTCCTCGATCCGGTGCTGCGCGGCGAGTACCCCGCCGACGTCCTCGCCCATGTGGAACGCTTCACCAAGGTGAACCTGGACGACCTGCCGACGATCGCGCAGCCGATCGACGTGCTGGGCGTCAACTACTACACCGTCAACCGGGTCGTCGCCGACGCCTCGGCGGAGGGGCACCCCGAGTATCCCGGCAGCGAGGGCATCGCCTGGGAGGACCCGCACGGGCCGGTCACCGAGATGGACTGGGAGATCAACCCGTCCGGCCTTGAGGACCTGCTCGTACGGCTCTGGCGGGAGTATCCCGGCACCCCGCTGATGATCACGGAGAACGGGGCCGCGTTCCCCGACGGGGTGTCCGACCCCGGGCGGATCGCCTATCTCGACACCCATTTCCGGGCCGCGCGGTCGGCCATGGACCGCGGTGCCGACCTGCGCGGATACTTCGTGTGGTCGCTGCTGGACAACTTCGAGTGGGCCCGCGGCTACCACAAGAGGTTCGGCATCGTCCGCGTCGACTACGACACGCTGGAGCGCACCCCCCGCGACAGCGCCCGCTGGTACCGGGACGTCATCGCCCGCGGCGGCCTGGAGGACTGACCGGAGAGCCGGCCGGCCGGGCCTTCGGGAATCTCGTGGTCACACGCTCTCCCGCGGGCCCGGTGCGGGCGGCAGCACCCGGCCGCCGAGGTGGGGGAAGACCTTCGCGACCTTGGCGGTCAGATAGTCGCCGTACGTGCCGGTGAAGGCGCGCAGGTCCAGGCCGTCCCAGCGGGGACGGCCACCGTCGCGGGCGGGCAGGGCGGGCAGCGGCGGCACCTCGCAGTCCCACCCCGGATCGAAGAAGAAGGGGAAGGACAGCCTGCCGCGCCCGGTCTGGTTGCGCACGCGGTGCGGAGTGGACCGGAAGAGGCCGCCGGTCAGCTTGTCGAGCATGTCGCCGATGTTGCAGACCAGCGTCCCGGGGATCGGCGGCGCCTCGATCCAGCCGCGGGCCGTGTGCACCTGCAGGCCGGGATTGCCGTCCTGGAGCAGCAGGGTCAGCAGGCCGTAGTCGGTGTGCTCGCCGACCCCCCATTCGTCCGGCCCCCATTCGTCCGGCCCCCACCCGCCGCGTCCGGACTCGGCCGCGGGCGGGTAGTGGAAGATCCGGAACAGGACCGTGGGCGTCGCGGTGTAGCCGGAGGCGAAGTAGTCCTCCTCCAGCCCCAGACTCAGCGCCACGCCCCGCATGACCGCCTGTCCCAGGCCGGTCAGCGCGTCCATGTACGTCCGTACGGCGGCGCGCAGTTCCGGCACCTCCTCGGGATAGAGATTGGGCCCGTGCAGCGGCCGGGGATCCTCGTGGCCGAGGTCGGCGCCGAAGTAGAGGCCCTCCTTGAGATCGGGGCGGCCGGAGGTGAGCTCGCCGCCCACAGGGAAGTATCCGCGCCAGGCCCGCCCGCCCCGGTCCATCGAGATCCGCATCTTGTGCTCGGGCGGCAGCAGGAAGAAACGCGCGGCGGCCTCCTGGAGCAGCGCGATCAGGTCGTCCGGCACCCCGTGACCGCTGATGTAGAAGAACCCGCTGTCGAGGCAGGCCGCCTCGATCCGGCGCGCGACGCCGGCGCGCTCCCGGCCGGTGTCAGGGGTGGAGGGGCCGGTGAAGGGGCTCACGTCGATGACCGGCAATGGTCCGGCAGTGTTGACCGCACTGTTCATGCCTTCAGATTCCATCATTCGGCACGCCGCCCGGAAGGCGGCTTTACACGCTTGCCGTTCGCATTGCGTACGGGATGATTTGCGAATATTAGGCATGAATCTTCAAGTTTGTCTCATTACATCCTACTTAAGATATTTAGCGTAGATTTCGGGAAGGCGGCCTATAAGGCCGTATCAGGAGTAGGCGATCGCGTGGGTTTCGGGGATCGATGGACGATCAGGAGTCGTGTCGCGTTGTTCACCGGCACGGCTGTCGCCCTGCTGTGCGTGGCGTTCTCGGTCGTGCTGGTGTGGGCGCTGGACCAGGCGGCCGGCCGGCACCTCGTCAGTGAGGTGACGACGGCGGGTGAGCGGGTGGCCTACCAGGTGGAACGCGGCCAGGCGGGGACCGTGCTGCCGCCCAAGCCCCGGGCTTCGAACGGGTCCGTGCAGGTGGTGGGCCCGTGGGGCCGGGTGCGGGCCGCGACGCCCGACATGCGGGGCAAGGCGCCCATGGCGCGCTTCCGCCCCGACGCGCCGCAGCGCAGGGCCGTCCGGGAGGTCTGCGGCGGCGTGTTCGGCCCCGGCCACTGCCGCGTCGTGGTCGCGCAGCGGGTCTACCACGACGGCAGGGACTGGACCGTCTACAGCGCCGCGCCGGTGCGGGCCTTCGACGTCCCGCTCGGGCTGGTGGCCGGGCTGGCGGCGGGGTCCGCGCTCGTCACCGCCGCCGTCGCGTACGGCGCCCGGCGCAGCGTCAGGCGGGCGCTCGTTCCGGTGAAGGCCATCCGGGACGAGCTCGACGAGATCAACACATCCGAGCTCGGGCGGCGGGTGCCGGTCCCGGCGCACAAAGGGGAGATCCACGCACTCGCCCAGAGTGTCAACTGCACGCTGGACCGGCTGGAGGAGACCCTCGAGCAGCAGCGCCGCTTCACCTCCGACGCCTCGCACGAGCTGCGCAGTCCGATCACCGCGATCCGCGCGCAGGTGGAGGACGCGCTGCTGGCCCCCGAGGACACCGACGTGCGGGAGCTCGGGGCGGCCGTGCTGCGGAGCCTCGACCGCCTTGAGGCGATCGCCGCCGACCTGCTGACGCTGACCCGCCTCGACGTCGGCGCGCCGTGCGAACGCGAGCCGCTGGACCTGGGCCGGCTCGTGGCCGACGAGCTGGGCCACCGCCGGGCCGTGCACAAGATGGTCCCGCGGCTGCCCCCCGGGGTGACCGTCCGGGGCGACCGCATCCGGCTGGGCCGCCTGATCACCAACCTGCTCGACAACGCCGACAGGCACGCCGTGTCCGCGGTGAGCCTGGAGGTGCGGCGCGACGAGTCGCCCGACGGTGACCCCCGCTTCCTGTCCGGCACCGCGGTGCTGGAGGTGCTCGACGACGGCACGGGCATCCCCGGCGACCAGCGCGAGCGAGTCTTCCAGCGGTTCACCCGCCTGGACGCCGCCCGCAGCAGGGGCGCCGGGGGCGCCGGGCTGGGCCTGCCGATCGCCCGGCAGATCGCCGAGAGCCACGGGGGCACCCTGACGATCATCGACAGCCCGCGGGGCGCTCGCTTCCTGCTGCGCCTGCCGCTGTCGCGGGAGCTCTGACGCCCTGCCGGCCGCCTCTCAGCGGGCGGGCGGCGCCTCGGCGCGGCTCTCCGTCGTGGTGTCGTCGTCCGTGGCGTCGCCGTCCCGCCGCGTACGGCGCGTGCGGGGCGCGGCGGCCCGGCGGGTCGTCGTGGACGCCTGTCCGCTCGCGGGTGTCCCGGGCGCCTCACCCGAGGCCGCGGCGTCCGTCCGGGTCACCGGTGCGGCGCCGGAGGGCGCGGGATCGGCCGCCGCGCCGGGGGATGCCGCGGACGCCGGGGAGGTTTCGCCGGCATCGCGGTCCCGGGTCTCGCGGGTGTCATGGGTCTCGCCGGGCCACGGTGGGCGCAGCGCCGCGATCACCGCGTCGGCCTCGGCGTCGGCGGCGAACTCCCCGGCCGCCTCCGCCTCGCGGCGCTTGATGACCACCATGTGGTCCACCGAGACGCGGCCGCCGCCGGTGACGGCGAGCAGCACGGACGCGGCCCCGAGCGCCACGATCAGCTCGATCGCGCCGCCCGTCAGGGGCAGGCCGGCGTCACCGGCGGTGATCACGAACACGGCGAGCGCCTCGGCGAAGAGCAGCAGCCCGACGGCCGGCACGGCGAGGCCCGCGATCAGCAGCGTGCCGCCCACCAGCTCGACCAGCATGGTGACGGCCGCCCAGAGGTAGGGGACGGGCGCGTGGAGTTCGGTGAACTGCGCCTGGGTGGCGTTGAGGCCGGCTTCGAGCTTCTGCCAGCCGTTGGCGAAGAAGATCCCGCCGACGCCCATGCGGGCGGCCAGCGAGGCCAGGTCGTGCAAGGTTTTCTTCACGGCTTCTCATCCTGGGGGCTGGGGGGCAGCGGCTTGCCTGGATACTCTCCCCGGCCCGGCCGCCGTCATGCGCGGGCCAGGTCAGGCGTCCGCGCGCTCGGGCGCCGGGGTCTCGGTGCCGGGCTCGCCGGCCGGGTGACGGGGGAGCAACAGGGCCACGGCCAGCGCGGTGAGCGCGAGCAGCGCCACGCTGACGACGACGGTGCTGTGCAGGGCGGTGACGAAGGCCGCGCGGGCGGCGGCGAGGAGCGCGTCCCCGGCGCCGCCGGCCTTCCCGGCCACGTGCGCGGCCGCGGCCAGCGACTCCCGTGCCTGCGCCATGAGGCCGGACGGGACGCCGGGGACGGTTCCGAGGGACGGGGCGTACACAATTGTGGTGATCGTCCCGAGCACGGCGATGCCGAGGCCGGCCCCGAGCTCGTAGGCGGTCTCCTCGATCGCGGCCGCGCCGCCGGCGCGCGACTCCGGCGCCGAGGCCATGATCGTGTCCGACGCCGCGAGCAGGGCGACCTCGACGCCGAAGCCGATCCCCGCGAAACACGCGGCGAGCATCAGGGGGTGCTGCTCGGTGCCCCAGGTCAGCACCGGGGCGAGGGACAGCGCGGTGAGCGCGAGGCCGCCGCCGACCGTCGCGCGCAGCCCGATCCGCCCCAGCACGTGCGCGGCGGCGAGGCCGCCCGCGACGGCCGCGACCATGAGCGGCAGCATCCGCACGGCGGCCTCCAGCGGGGACAGCCCCAGCACGAGCTGGAGATACTGCGCCAGCATCAACTCCAGGCCGACCAGCGCGAAGACGGCCAGCACCACGCAGCCGACGCCGGCCGCGAAGCCGCGCTGGCCGAACAGCCCGATGTCGAGCAGGGGGAAGGCCAGCCGCCGCTGGCGCAGCACGAACCAGGCGAGCAGCGCGGTACCGGCCACGAGGACGACGAGCGCGGGACCCCGGCCCAGCGTGTGCCCCGATCCCGCCTCCTTCAGCCCGAACGCGACCGACAGGATGCCGAGGGTGGACAGCGCGGCGCTGAGCGCGTCCCACGGGTGGTCGGCCCGCCCCGGCGAGGCGGGCAGGATCCGTACGGCGAACGGCAGCGCGACCAGCAGCAGCGGCACGTTGATGAGGAAGACCGCGCCCCACCACAGGTGCTCGACGAGCACCCCGCCGATCAGCGGCCCGACGGCCGCGCCCGCGGCGGCGACGGCGCTCCAGACGCCGAGCGCGACGGCCCGCTCCCGCCGGTCGGTGAACACCTGCCGGATGATCGACAGCGTCGCCGGCATGATCATCGCACCGCCGACGCCGAGGAAGGCCCGCGAGACGATCAGCCCGAGCGGCGTCGCGGCGAACGCCGCCGCCAGCGAGGCCAGGCCGAACACCACGTAACCGCCGAGCACGAACGGCCGCCTGCCGTACCGGTCGCCGAGCGTGCCGAACGTCACCAGCAGCGGCGCGACCACCAGTGAGTAGACGTCGATGATCCACAGAAGCTGGACCGACGACGGCTCCAGCGCGGCCGTGAGCGCGGGGACGGCGATATGCAGCACGGTCGCGTCGACCGCGATCAGGAGCAGACTGGAACACAGCAGCACGAGGACCGACCACCGGCTGACCCGGGGCTCGCGCAGGGCGCCCGCCGCGCGGACGGTGACGGACCCGACCGAAACCATGATCATAAACCGCTCAGTGCTCGCGGCCCCGCTGGAACATGCGTGGCAGCTTAGGCCATGGGAAGGGGATCTCTCAGCCCTTCCGGTGATGTCGGGAACACAGCGCCGGTTCCGTATCGTTCCAGGTGATCACAGGGACCGGCGGGTGCCCCGTCCACCGTGCCGCGCGGGGTCCACCCATTCCCTTCCCGCGTGCGGTATAACCGGGGTCGAAGCGGGGAGGCGTCGATGCGGGACTCCGACAGAGCACGGGCGGCGAGCCTCTTAAGTCGGACTGCGGCACGTGATCTGTTCGAACAGGTGCGTTTCCGCTATTTCCACCTTCCGCCGTCCGGGCGGCGTGTGCTGTTCGTGGTGCTGCTGGTCGCCGTCATGGGGGTGGCCGCCGCGCTCAACTGGTCGCTGATGCCCACCTTCATCTGCACCGTGGCGGCGCTGGCCTTCGTCGCGCTGGCGCTCAGCTATCCCCGCGCCGCCGCGACCGTGCTGGTGCTCGCCGGGTGGGGCCTCCTGCTGCCCCTGTTCATGGCGGTGTTCGGCGGGCAGACGCCCGTGCCCGGCCTGCTGATGCTGCTCGGCCCGCTGGTCGCGATCGCGGCCCACCTGATCCGGTGGGTGCCGCCCTGGCTCACGACGCTCATGTCCCTGGCGGCCGCCGGGCTGGTCGCGCTGTCGCTGTCGCCGCTGTCCTCCTCCACCGCTCTGTGGGGCGCGTACGGCGCGGCCGCCGCGGTGCTCCTCTACCGCCTGATCCTGGCCCGCAGGGCGCGGGCCGGCGCGGAGCGTGAGCCGGTCGGCGGCGAGGCCCACGAGCGGCAGCAGGTCAGGGCGGGCGGGCACCGGCCCGCCGCGGCCGAGACCGGCGCGCCGCCGCCGATCACCGTCGAGCAGGCCCTCGCCGAGCTGGAGTCCATGATCGGCCTCGAACCGGTCAAGGAGCAGGTGCGGGCCATCGCCGCGTCCATCGAGGCGGCCAGGCTGCGCAGGGAGGCGGGCTACACCAACGAGCGGCCGATGCGGCACTTCGTGTTCGTCGGCCCGCCGGGGACGGGCAAGACGAGCGTGGCCCGCACCCTCGCCAAGATCTTCTACGCCTTTGGCCTCCTGGAGACGCCCTTCGTGGTCGAGGCGCAGCGGGCCGACCTGGTGGGGGAGTACCTCGGCGCGACCGCCATCAAGACCAACGAGCTGATCGACCGGGCGCTCGGCGGGGTCCTGTTCGTGGACGAGGCGTACGGCCTGATCAACTCGGGCGACGGCCAGCCCGACCGGTTCGGCGCGGAGGCCGTGCAGACGCTGCTCAAGCGGGCCGAGGACGACCGTGACCGGCTCATCGTCATCCTGGCCGGATACGAGCGCGAGACGAACGACTTCCTGTCGTCCAACCCCGGGTTGTCCAGCCGGTTCGCCACCCGGGTCCGCTTCCCCAGCTACGACCCCGGCGAGCTGCTGGAGATCATCGAGGCGGTGCAGGAGCGCCGGGGCGACCGGCTCGCCCCCGACGCCCGTCCCGTGCTGCGCCGCCTCTTCGAGGACGTCCACCGCCGGGGGCTCGTCGACGACCTCGGCAACGCCCGCTTCGCCCGCAGCCTCGCCGAGGCCGCCGCGCAGGCGCGCGACGTGCGGGTGGTGAGCGCGGGCGGGGCGCCGCGCGGCGAGGACCTGGTGACGATCACGGCCGGTGACGTGACCAAGGCGTTCGACGAGATCACCGCGAGATACCGCGGCTACCAGGCCACGCCCACGCTGGACGAGGCGCTCGCGGACCTCGACAGGATGGCCGGGCTGGAGCCGGTCAAGCGGCAGGTCCACGCGATCACGGCTCAGCTCACGGTGGCCAGGATGCGCCAGGAGCAGGGCCTGCCGGTCCAGTCGCAGATGCGGCACTTCGTGTTCGCCGGCCCGCCCGGCACCGGCAAGACGACCGTCGCGAGGATCCTCGGCCGGATCTTCTCGGCGCTCGGCCTGCTGGCCCGTCCCGACGTGGTCGAGGCGTCGAGGGCCGACCTCGTGGGCCAGCACCTGGGCGCCACCGCGATCAAGACCAACGAGCTGGTCGACCGGGCGCTCGGCGGGGTGCTGTTCGTCGACGAGGCGTACGGCCTGGTCAACACCGGCTACTCGGGAGGCGACGCCTTCGGGTCCGAGGCCGTGCAGACCCTGCTGAAGCGGGCCGAGGACGACCGCGACCGCTTGGTGATAATCCTGGCGGGCTACGAGCGCGAAATGGACGCCTTCCTCGCCACCAACCCCGGCCTGGCCTCGCGGTTCAACCAGCGGGTGGCGTTCCCCTCCTACTCGCCGTCCGAGCTGGCCGTGATCGCCGATCTGCAGGCCGCCGCGGCCGGGGACAGGTTCGACGCCTCCGCGGGGCGCGACCTGGCCGACGTCTTCGACTGGGTCTGCCGCGAGGGGTTGATCGACGGGCTGGGCAACGGCCGCTTCGCCCGCTCGCTGTACGAGCGCGCGGCCCTGCGGCGCGACGTGCGCCTGGCCGCCCAGGGCACGGCGAACGCCGCCGAGCTGACCACGATCACCAGCGAGGACGTCCGCAGCGCGGTGGACGAGCTGTCCTGATCCGCGAGCTGTCCTGATCCGTGAGCCGTCCTGATCCCCGAGCCATCGTGATCCGCGAGCCATCGTGATGCGGAGGAGAGCCGCGGCACGGCGGTGCGTGTCCCGCTGACGCCGGTCGTCACTTCCTGCTACTAATCTAATTCGTAGGGTAGCCGGAGGAGCGGAGAGACACGTGAGACCACGACGGCCGGTCGCCCTGGCCCTGCTGGCGGCCGTGTGGACCGCGGCCGCCTGCGGCGCGCAGCGGGGGCCCGGTGAACAGGACGGCGCGCTCGCCCCCTCCCCGGTCAAGGCGTACGACATCAACCCCCTGCCCCGGGACAAGGTGAAGGACGGCGGCACCCTGCGGTGGGGGCTCGTCGACTTCCCCACCCAGTGGAACCGCAACCACGTCGACGGCGACGGCAACGCGGTCGAGGCCGTGACCGACGCGCTCATGCCGCGCACCTTCCGGTCCGACGAGCGGGGACGGCCGTCCCTCGACACCGACTACGTGACCAACGCCCGGATCACCGCCACCTCTCCGCGGCAGGTCATCACCTACTCGATCAACCCCAAGGCGAGGTGGTCGGACGGCAAGCCGATCACCTGGAACGATTTCGCCGCCCAGTGGAAGGCGATGAGCGGGCGCGACCACGACTACCGGGTCGACGCCGCCATCGCCTACGAGAACATCCAGAGCGTGGCCCGGGGATCGAGCGACCGCGAGGTGGTGGTCACCCTCGCCCAGCCGTTCAACGAGTGGCAGTCGCTGTTCACGCCGCTGTATCCCAGCGCGACCAACGCGACGCCGGCCGCGTTCAACTCCGACTGGATCAACCGGATCCCGGTGACCGCCGGGCCGTTCCGGGTGGAGCGGCTCGACGCCAAGGGCAGGACGGTCACCCTCGCCCGCGACCCCGCCTGGTGGGGGAACCGGCCCAAGCTCGACCGCGTGGTGTTCCGGACGGTGCGGCCCGACCAGATGGTGCGCGCGTTCACCAAGGGGGACGTCGACGTGTTCGAGGTCGGCCCGTCCCCCGACGACTACGCGCGGGTCAGGGAGGCGTGGGACGCGGTGGTCCGGCAGGCCGCCGGCACGCAGTACCGCCAGTTCACCCTGAACGGCGAGAGCCCGGTCCTGTCCGACGTCCGGGTGCGCCAGGCCGTCGCCGCGGCGCTCGACCGGAGTGCCCTCATGCAGGCCGACCTCAAGGGCCTCGGGTGGCCGACCGTGACCCTGGACAACCACTTCCTCATGAACAGCCAGTACGGCTACCAGGCCAACGCACGGGAGATCGGCGGCTACGACCCGGCCCTGGCCGGCCGGCTGCTCGACCAGGCGGGCTGGAAGATGTCCGGCAAGGCCCGGACGAAGAACGGCAAGCCGCTCACGCTGCGTTTCGTCGTCCCCGACGGGATCCCGCCGAGCCTCGCCGAGGCCCAGGCGGCCGGGCGGATGCTGGAGCGCGTCGGCGTGCGGACCGAGGTGCGCAAGGTGTCCTTCAACGACTTCTTCGGCAAGTACCTCATCCCCGGCGACTTCGACCTCGCCGCCTTCGCCTACCCGAGCACGCCGTACCCGGTGTCCGGCGCCTTCGACGTCTACGCCGACGGGGAGCGCGGCAAGGGCGACGACGTCGAGTGGTACTCCAACCTGGGGCGCAGCGGCAGCAAGCAGATCGACCAGGCGATGTACCGCGCCGGCAGCCTGCTCGACCCCGCCCGGGTGCCCGGCCTGCTCAACGACGCCGACCGGCTGGTCTGGAAGGAGGTCAACGTGCTGCCGCTCTACCAGTGCCCGCAGGGCGTCGTGGTGCGGTCCGCGCTGGCCAACATCGGAGCCGGCGGCTTCTACGACCTCAGGTACGAGGACATCGGCTACGCCTCCTGACGGGCGCCGCCGGGCCGGTCCGCCGCCTCCCGGTGGTGGGCCGTGGCCCGGTCGTGGGAGGCCCGCCGTACGAGCCGGAAACGCAGCAGGTCGCCCGGCCGCGCCTGGGCGACCAGCGGCACGTCGTCGGCGGCGACGACGCCGACGACCGGATAACCCCCGGTCGGCGGATGATCGGCCAGGAACACGATCGGCTGTCCGCCTGGCGGCACCTGGACGGCGCCGAGCGGCATCCCCTCGCTGGCCAGCTCACCGGGCCTGGCCCGCTCCAGCGGGGCGCCGCGCAGCCGCGCCCCGACCCGGTTGCTGTCCGCCGTGACCTCGTACGCCGCCGCGCACAGGGCCGTGAGCGCCTCCGGGACGAACCAGTCGTCGCGCGGCCCCGGCAGCACCCGGACGACCGGGCGGCGGGGCAGCGGCGGCGGGGCGGCGAAGTCGGCGAGGATCGCGGCGGCCACGGCCCCGGCGCCGACCGGCAGCGTCGCCCCCGCCCGCAGCGGAGGCGGCCCGATGCCCGACAGCGAGTCGGTCGAGCGGCTGCCCAGCACCCGCTCCACGCCGAGCCCGTCGCGCACCGCCACGTAGGTCCGCAGGCCCCTGCGGGGCGCACCCACCCGCAGCACGCCGCCGGGCGGCACCCACAGCGGCGCGTCCGTCCCGGCCGCCCGCCCGGCCGCCTCCACCGGGCACGGCGCCCCGGTGACCGCGACCCAGACGCCGGCGGTGAAGCGCAGCGCCGCCCCGCCGAAGGTCAGCTCGATGCCCGCGGCGGTCTCCACGTTGCCGACCAGCCGGTTCGCCAGCCGCAGGCTCGGCGGGTCGGCCGCTCCCGACCTTGGCACCCCCAGATGGGCGTAGCCGGGCCGCCCCAGATCCTGCACGGTCGCGTACGGCCCGGGCGCCAGGACCTCGACGCAGGCGGTCATGATCTCGCCCCCGGCCGGAACCGCACGCGCGTGCCGGGCGGCAGCATCGCCGGCGGCTCGGCCGCCGCGTCCCACACCCGCACGTCCGTACGGCCGAGCAGCCGCCAGCCGCCGGGAGAGGCCGACGGATAGACGGCGGAGTACGACCCGGCGACCGCCACCGAGCCGGGCGGCACGCTGGTGCGGGGCACCGCCAGGCGGGGTACGTGCAGCGCCGGATCCAGGCCGATCAGGTAGGAGAAGCCGGGGGCGAACCCGAGCCACCCCACCGTGAACTCGGAGGCGGCGTGCCGGGCGGCCACCTCCTCGGCCGAAAGGCCGCTGAGCGCCGCCACCTCCGCCAGGTCCTCCCCGTCGTAGACCACCGGGATCTCCACGAGCCGCCCCGGCTCGCCTCCGCCCGCCGGTGCGAGAGCCGTACGCAGGAGCGAGGCGAGCAGCGCCTCCAGGCGCGGTCGGTCGGCGGCGGGAGCCACGACGAGCACGGTCCGCGAGCCGGGCACGACGTCCTCCACGCCCGGCGGGAGATCAGCACGCAGCAGCGCGTCCAGCCGGTGGGCCGCCTCCAGCGAGCCGGTCTCCACCAGCAGCGCGTGCTCGCCCGCCGCCCGGACGGTCATGCGAACGACCCCACGACGACACCCGCGTCCAGCAGGGCCCGCCGGACGGCCGTGGCGATCCGCACCGAGCCGGGAGTGTCCCCGTGGACGCACACGGACCGCGCGCCGACCCGCACCTCACCGCCCTCGATCGTCGTCACCACGCCCTCGACGGCCATCCGTACGGCGCGGGCCGCGACCTCGTCCGGGTCGTGCAGCACCGCGCCCGGCCGCCGCCGCGGCACCAGCGTCCCCTCCGGCGTGTACGCGCGGTCGGCGAAACACTCGGCCACCGTGGGCACGCCGTGCCGGGCGGCCACCCGCGTCAGGGCCGACCCCGGCAGCGTGAGGATCGGCAGTGCCGAGGCGGCGGGGGTGAAGGCGGTGACGGCCGCCACCACGGCCTCCGCCTGCTCCTCGTCGCGGCAGGCCCGGTTGTACAGGGCGCCGTGCGGCTTCACGTACGACACGCGCCCGCCCATCGATCTCGCCATCCCGTCGAGCGCGGCGAGCTGGTAGAGCACGTCGGAGCACAGCTCCTCCGGGTCCACCTCCATCTCCCGGCGGCCGAAGCCCGCCAGGTCGCGATAGGAGACCTGGGCGCCGATCGCCACGCCGCGGTCCACCGCCGCCGCGCAGGTCCGGCGGATGATCAGCGGGTCGCCCGCGTGGAAGCCGCACGCCACGTTCGCGCTCGTCACCAGGTCGAGCAGGGCCAGGTCGTCCCCCAGCCGCCAGATCCCGTAGCCCTCCCCGAGATCGGCGTTCAAATCCATAGTGACTCTCATCCGGTGGTCTCCCTGGTCGGCCCATTCCATCCTGCCGCAGGGGGTGCGGGGGTGGAGACGTCAGAGGGGAGGTTCGTCGGGGATGTCGGCGATGTCGTCGAGGGCGGCGGCGAGCTCGTCCGGGTGGTCGCCGATGCGCTCGGCGATCTCGATCAGGACGTGCAGCACCTCGTGCCGGTCGTGCCCGAGGTCGAGCAGGCGCTGGGCGGCCTCCCACAGCTGGGGCGGGTCGCCGACCCACAGGCGGCTCGCGATCTCCTCGTGCCAGGCCAGGTGCTCCTCCAGGTCGGCGCGGTCCAGCTCGCCGGTGTGGTCGATCTCCAGCAGGATCCGCCGGTCCGCCTCGTCCGCCGGGTTGAGCAGGTCGAGGTTGGTCGCGCCGCGCATGCCTTGGAGCAGGGGAAACGCGAAGGCCCGCCGGGCCAGCGCCGACAGGTCGCCGTCGGGCAGCAGCCGTTCCACGAGGGAGCGGTCCAGCCCGAAGGTGGCCGGGTCCCGGTAGGCCTCGGTGAAGCGGCCCATGGCCTCCCAGACCGCGTCGAGCGTCGCCCGCACGCCCTGCTCCGGCAGCCCGATCCGGGGCCCCGCGAAGCGGACCCACGCCGACAGCACGTGCGGCATCGCGTCCTGCTCGGCCGGGGTGAGCAGGACCTTGCGCGGCAGCCAGTCCAGCAGGAACGTCTCGCACTTCGTGGGGCTGACCCGCGTCGGCCGGCTGAAATCCTGGTCGCAGCCGTACTCGATGATGTGGTCGGCGCACCGCGAGGCGGCCGACGGGTCCGACAGGTTCTCCGCCGCGTCGGAGGCGAGGAACTCGGCGGCCAGCATCGCCCGGCGGTCGCGGCTGTAGGGAGCCTCGGTGTGCGCGGGGGCGGGCCGCAGGCGCCCGGGCGGCAGCGCCTTGATCCGCGCCCTCGCGAAGGCGTGGTAGGCGTTGTAGCTGTCGCTGACCGGCTTCGGCCCCTTGCGGTTGTGCGCGGCGGCCCTGGCGGCCTTCATCGCGAACTCCAGCAGCGCCCGCGCCTGCTGCGGCTCCAGCTCCTCGAACCGGAGCAGCTCGTTGCCGGCGGCCTCCAGCCGGGCCTGGTCGAGCAGCTTGTCGACCTGCGAGGACACCCAGGCGTCCCGGGCCATTCCGCCCATGTTGTAGTCGACGACCACGACCAGCGCGTGCCGGTCCTCGCCGTTGTAGGCGAACGTGCAGACCACGGTGTCCTGGTCGCCGTACACGTCCCTGGAGACGTAGCAGCCGGCCGGCTTGACCGCGCCGACGCGGTCGGCCCAGCGGGGCCGGGGCACGTCGGACTCCATCAGCGCGAGCGCCGCGCCCTCCGCCTTCGCCGCCTGCCGGGCGGTGCCGAGATAGGCGACGGAGACGAGCAGGGACAGGGCCGCGGGAGTGCCCGCCTTGGCCGCGTAGTCGACCAGGCCCTCGCCGAGGATCTGCTCGACGTCGCCGCCGGGCAGCCGCCTGCCCCACCACGCGCCGAGCATGTCGGAGACCACGAGCTCCGCGTCGAGCGGGCTGCGCACGGCGAGCAGCTCCCTGGCCGCCAGCAGCATCTCCGCGAACACGTCGTCCGGCGGCCGGGTCCCCCGGGGGCCACGTCGGCGCCGGTGACTCACGAGATATCGCTCCGCTCGCTCACGGTCACCACCCTCTCGCATTCACGCCGGGAAGGGCACCAGGAACGCGGCCCGGTGACTTCCCCGTTATCTGCCGCTCCCGCCCCGCCGCGCCGTACGGCCACCGCCCGCGCGCCGTACGGCGCCTCAGCGCCGGGAAGGCGGCGCCGAGTTCACCAGCCCCAGGAGGCGCTCCCGGGCGACCCTTCCGGCGATCTCCGGCGTGACGGCCACCCCCAGATGCTCACCGCAGGCCCAGGCGTCGGCGACGCAGCGGGCGACGGTGGGCAGGGGGACGGTCAGGAACTCCGCGGCGAGCCGGGTGACCACCGGTTCCACCAGCTCCCGGAGCCTCGGCTCCGGCGATGGGCCGCCATCGATTCGTGCTGCGAGTACGGGCATGGACTGCATTCCTCGCTGAATGGGGACCTGCCGCCCCCAATTCCACCTCTTTCCCCGGCGGTGTCAACCCTTCGTTCGCTGTGATCCTGGCCGGCTCGCCGCCCTGCTCGCGGACCCGCCCGCCGTCCACCGGTGTCCGAGGGCGATGGCGGCCGGCGTCCGGGCACTCGCGGCCCACCTCTCCGAGCACTACGATGGCCCGGCCCACGGCGTAAGCCCGCGACCGGTCGCGCGCGACCGAGCGGGAAGCGAAGCGGGCGGCCAAGAAGTAGGCCGGATCTTCCTGCGCGAGGTGCCGGTCTTTGACAGGATGCGTTGACCGCATGGCTGGCGGGGCTTCCGTCCGCGCATGCCGATCGCCGATGATGTAGGGCAGATCGCGCTACCAAATCACAGTTATGGAGATGTGCCTCGTGGGAGACGCTGGCACGCGACGGAGGTGCCGACCATGAGCGCCGAAACCTCCGTGCCCCGGCCCCGGGAGTCCGGTTTGGACATCTCAGACTCCGACCTCTTCAGAGGCCTGATGTCGGAGGCGCCCTTCGCCTTCGCGTTTTTCGACCCCTCCGGGCGGTTCGTCCGAGTCAACTCGACCTTCACCGAGTTGACCGGCCATCCTGTCGAGTCGCATCTCGACCGCCTCCCGGCCGAACTGCTGCCGGCCGACCTGACGGCCCTGATCGAGTCGGCGCTGCGCCGGATCGCCGACGAGGGCCTGCCGGTCACCGACCAGGCGTACCCGACCAGGGCGGAGAACGGCGACGCTCGGCACTGGACCGTGTCGTTCTTCCCGATCCGCGGTGACGACGGCGTGCTCGGGACCGCCCTGTTCGGGGTGGACCTGACCGACCGGCAGATGGACAAGGAAGAGCTGGAGCGCAGTGAGGAGCGCTACCGGTCTCTCGTGGAGTCGCAGCAGCAGCTCGTCTGGATCACCTCGCCGAACGGCGGGGTGATCGAGGACGCGCCCCAGTGGCGGGCCGTCACCGGCCAGGGCCTGGAGGAGTACCTCGCGCACGGCTGGCTGGAGGCGGTGCATCCCGACGACCGCCCCGGCACCGACGAGGCGTGGCGCGAGGCCCTGCGCGGCCGGACGATGTTCGAGTGGAGCTACCGGGTGCGCACCCGGGCCAGCGGCTACCGGCACTTCGAGGTGCGGGCCGTCCCGATCATGCGGCTGGGCCGCGTGGTGGAGTGGGTCGGCGCGAACACCGACGTCACGCCGCAGCGCGAGGCCGAGGACATGCGGGGACGGCTGACCGACCAGCTCGGCGCGGCCGCCCTGCGCACGGCCCGGCTCCAGGGCGCGACGGCGCAGCTCGCCGAGGCGCTGACGGTCGAGCAGGTGGTGCAGGTGATCATCGACGTCGGGCGGACGGCGCTGGCCGCCGACCACTCGGCCGTCGCCCTCCTCGACGAAAACAACAGGGCCACCCTGAAGGTGATCAACAGCGGTGGCACCCCCGACGCGCCGGGCGAGGACATCGATCTCGCCCATCCCAGCGTCATGACGATGGCGGTGAACAGCCGCCGGCCCGTCTTCGCCGAGTCCCTGGACAGCCTGCGCACCCAGCTCGTCGACGCCGGCGCCGACGAGACGCAGATCGCGAAGTTCCTCGCGCAGACCGAGGAACGGGCCTGGGTGGGCCTGCCGCTGCTCGCGGCCGGCCGTGCGCTCGGCGCACTGCGGTTCTCGTTCAACCGGTCGCAGAAGATCTCGCAGGAGGACGGCGTCTTCCTGGAGGCGCTCGCCGGTCAGTGCGCGCTCGCGGTCGAGCGGGCCACGCTGTTCGAGCGTGAGCACCGCACCGCTGAAACGTTGCAGCGGAGCCTGCTGCCCGACCGGCTGCCGGTCGTGCGCGGCCTGGCCCTGGCCCAGCGTTTCCGCTCCGGCTCCCGGCACGTGCAGGTCGGCGGCGACTGGTACGACGCGTTCGTCCTGCAGGACGGGCGGGTCGCGGCCGTCGTCGGCGACGTCATGGGCAAGGGCGTCAAGGCCGCCGCCGGGATGGGCCGGATCCGCAACGCCATGCGGGCGCTCGCGCTGAACAACCCGCCGCCCGCGGCGGTGCTCACCGGGCTGGACAGGGTGTTCGAGGCCACCGAGGAGGAGGAGCAGGTCACGACGCTGGCGTACATGGTCGTCGAGCCTGGGACCGGGGAGGGCACGCTGGCCCTGGCCGGTCACCCGCCGCCGCTGCTGGTCTCGCCGCAGGGCGTCGGCCTGCTGCACGAGAGTGAGCCCGGCACGCCGCTGGGCTGGGCCACCAGCCGCAAGCAGGGCCGGTTCTGCGTGCCTCCCGGGCACACCGCCGTGCTGTACTCGGACGGGCTCGTGGAGAACCGTAAGCGCGGTCTGGACGCCGGGCTCAGGGAGCTCTCAAGCGTCGTGGCCGAAGCGCCGCCGGAAGTCGTGAGCCATCCGCATATGCTGCTCGATTTCCTGGTGGAGCGCATGCTGTCCGGGTATGAACAGGATGACGACGTAACGGTACTTGCGGTCCACGTCCCACCGGCCACGAAGAGTGACTGAATGAAACAGTCATAACGGTTGCTTTCGGGTATCAGTGACCTCCGTCCGTACGCAGTAGTCTCTCGGTCGGCCTAGGGTGGAGGGGCAACCGGCGGGACGCGGCCGTATCACGGACCTTGGCGTGCCACAATGGCATGTCGCGGTTCGCGCGACCACACCACCGGAAAAGAAGAAGAACCTGGGTCCATTCTCGCCATGCGTTCGTTCGAGAGGTGTTCGTGTCGCCTGCAAGTTCGACTCGCTCGAAGCCGTCGGAGCTGAACGAGCCAGTGATTCAGCAGCTCCTCGAGCGTGGGCGCTCGCAGGGTTTCCTCGAGTCCGAGGATGTCCGCAAGGCCTTCGAGGAAGCGGACATCCCGATGTCGCAAGCCGCTGGATTCCTGCGAAGCCTCAGCAAGGAGGGCGTGACCGTCGTGGTGACGGCCGCCGACTCCGCGGCTCCCAAGCGTTCTCGAGGTCAAGCCAAACGCCGCACCACCGCGCCCGTCAAGAAGAGCACCAAGTCCGCGGCGGCCAAGGAGTCGCAGCCGGAGACCGTCACCGCCGTGGTGACCGACTCCGCGCCGGTCGCCAAGCCCGCCCCCGCCAAGCCGGCGGCGAAGAAGGCGGCCCCGGGCAAGCCCGCCGCGGCGGCCAAGCCGGCTCCCGGCAAGCCCGCTCCGCCGAAGAAGGCCGCGCCCGCGGCCAAGGACGCCACGGCGGCCCCCGCCGCCGGTCCCGAGGGCAAGGCGCCCAAGGCGGATTCCAAGCCCAAGTCCGCCGAGGACGAGGAGGACATCGACCTCGAGGGTGACGTCGACATCGAGGACTTCGAGCTGGACGTCGAGGACGTCGAGATCGAGGCCGAGGCCGAGGCGGAGCCCGAGACCGAGACCGAGACCGAGGCGGAGCCCGAAAGCGAAGAGCCCAAGGCCGAGGCGCTCGTGCAGTCCGAGGACGAGGTGCTGATCCTCACCGACGACGATGACGACGCGCCCGTCGCGCAGGTCGCGGCGGCCGGCGCCACCGCCGACCCGGTGAAGGACTACCTCAAGCAGATCGGCAAGGTGCCCCTGCTCAACGCCGAGCAGGAGGTCGAGCTCGCCAAGCGGATCGAGGCCGGCCTGTTCGCCGAGGAGCAGCTCGCCCAGGAGGCCGACAACCTCCCGGTCGACGTCCGCGCCGAGCTGGAGTGGATCGCCGAGGACGGCCACCGCGCCAAGAACCACCTGCTGGAGGCCAACCTCCGCCTGGTCGTGTCGCTGGCCAAGCGCTACACCGGGCGCGGCATGCTGTTCCTGGACCTGATCCAGGAGGGCAACCTGGGCCTGATCCGCGCGGTCGAGAAGTTCGACTACACCAAGGGCTACAAGTTCTCCACGTACGCCACGTGGTGGATCCGGCAGGCGATCACCCGGGCCATGGCCGACCAGGCGCGGACCATCCGCATCCCGGTCCACATGGTCGAGGTGATCAACAAGCTGGCCCGGGTCCAGCGGCAGATGCTGCAGGACCTCGGCCGCGAGCCCACGCCCGAGGAGCTGGCCCGCGAGCTCGACATGACCCCTGAGAAGGTCATCGAGGTGCAGAAGTACGGCCGCGAGCCGATCTCCCTGCACACGCCGCTGGGCGAGGAGGGCGACAGCGAGTTCGGCGACCTGATCGAGGACTCCGAGGCCATCGTCCCGGCCGACGCGGTCAGCTTCACGCTGCTGCAGGAGCAGCTGCACTCCGTTCTCGACACGCTGTCGGAGCGGGAGGCGGGCGTGGTGTCGATGCGTTTCGGTCTCACCGACGGACAGCCGAAGACCCTCGACGAGATCGGGAAGGTCTACGGCGTGACCCGCGAGCGGATCCGCCAGATCGAGTCGAAGACGATGTCCAAGCTGCGCCACCCGTCCCGGTCCCAGGTCCTGCGCGACTATCTCGACTGAGACACGAGTCGATCGTCCTTCGGCCCCGCGGGGAAGGCCGGAGGACGATTAACTTTTCCGTAACATCGTGGTAGCACCATGGGCACGCTGTCGCTCCTAGGCTCGCGCCTCATGGGAGTGATCGGAGTGGATCGGGCACGTGCTCGGGGGCCACGAATGATCCCGGACCGCCCGTGGGCGGACACCATCCTCGACGAGGCGGTCATCTCCGCCCAGCGGGGAGACATCGGACCGGCGATCGCCGCTCTCGCCGCGAGCAGGGGTGACCCGGAGACACGTTCACTGCGGGTGGAGGCGCTGTCGCGCGCCCTCGTCGGCGCGAGCCGGTTCATCGAGGCGCCGCTCGCCTACGACCAGGGCAATCCCGACCTGTGGCTGTGGCTGGGGCGGACCCGGCTGGAGGAGGCCTGGGAACTGCGGCCCGACGTCCGGGCCAGAGCCGTGCAGGCCGACCGGCTGCACGCCTACCAGTCGGCGATGGAGAGCGCGAGGCAGCCGCTGCTGGCGGCGGCGGCGCTCGCCTCCGGCGACCCGGTGCCGTGGGAGTGCCTGATGTGGCTGGCCGTCGGGCTGGACCGGCCGCGGGCCGACAAGGACGCGGTCTGGCACGAGTGCTCCCGGCGGTGGCCGTCGCTCTACTCCGCGGCGGTGGTCCGCCTGATCACCCTGTCGCCGGGCTGGGGCGGCTCCGCCCAGGAGACGCTCGCCTTCGCCCGCTCGGCCGCCGCGCACGCTCCCGAGGGCAGCCCGCTCCCGGCGCTGGTGCCGCTGGCCCACTTCGAGATCACCGCTGCCGGCCGGGCGCCGATGTCCCGGGGAGGATGGTTCCCCTTCGATGCGCAGCGCGACATCGTCTCGGCCGCCGGGCACTGGTCGGAGCGGCGGTTCGGCGGCGCGCACCCCCGGGCGATCGAGGCGCACAACGCCTTCGGCGCCGCCTTCTTCCTCGCGGACCTGCGCCGCCCGGCACGCGCGCATCTCAGCAGGACGGACGGCCGGTTCAGCCGCCTGCCCTGGTCGCATCTCGGCGATCCCGGTCAGCAGTACCGCCGGGCCTGCGCCCGGCTCAACCTCTGACTCACTCGCCCACGATCACGTCGAGGGTCCGCGGCCGGTTCCCTCCGGCGGGCGCGGCCAGTTCGACCCGGTGCCCCAGCCCCGCCAGCAGGTCGGCGAGGTCGCCGGCCGTACGCGGCCGGTCAGGGGTTTCGACCAGCGAGCGGGCGACCACGCCGCGCGTGGCCTTCGCCATGTGGCTGACGACCGTCCGCTTCCCGGCCGCCTCCCTGAGCACCCGTACGGCCACGCCGCGTTCGCCGGGCTGCCAGGCGGCGGCGTACGTCGCGGACCGCAGGTCCACCACCAGGCCCTTCGTCGCGTCGAGCACCCCAGCGATCGACGGCCGCCAGAACGCGGCCAGGCCGCCCATCGGCGGCAGTCGCACGCCCATGGACAACCGGTACGGAGGCACCCGGTCGGAGGGGCGCAGCAGGCCCCACAGGCCGGAGAACACGATGATCCGCCGGTCGGCCCGCCGCCGCGCCTCGGGGGAGAGGGCGCCGAGGCCGAGGTTGTCGTACAGCACGCCGGTGTAGAGGTCGGCGACGGGCAGCGTGCGCGCCGCGGGCAGCGTCCGGTTGCGCTCGATCTCACCGGACTGCCCGTCCGAGAGGCCCAGCACGTCGCGTGCCCCAGGCGTGTGGCAGAGCGAGACGAGGGCGTCGAGGACCTTCTCGCGCGGGGAGGCGAGTTCGGGGAAGCTCAGCCGGCGGGCGCGGGAGGTCCCCCGCTCGGCCTTCCCCTCCGACGGAGGCAGCAGGATGAGCACGATTCCGCAGCTTACTGCGCCCCCGCCGGAGAGGTTCGCGGCCGGGGCGCTGCCGCAGAGAGATGTGCTCCCTCACCCCCGCCCGGTCTCCACCGCCTTGAGCACGGCCTCCGCGATCGAGCGCGGATCCACCCCGAAATGCCTGCGGACCGCCTCGCGGGTGCCCGACAGCCCGAACCCGTCGGTGCCGAGCGAGGTCCACGGCCGGTCGATCCACGGGCTGATCTGGTCCGGCACCGCCCGCATCCAGTCGCTGACCGCGATCACCGGCCCCGAGGTCCCGGCCAGGGCCCGCCGGATGTACGGCACACCGGTCGTGGTCATGGCGTCGCGGCGCAGCTCGCTCCAGGAGGTGACGGACCACACGTCCACGCCCACGCCGTACTCCTCCCGGAGCAGGCGCTGCGCGGCCAGCGCCCAGTGGATCGCGGTGCCGCTGGCCAGCAGGTGGGCGTCACCGCCGCCGGCGGCGTACCGGTAGACGCCCCGGAGGATGCCCTCCTCCACCCCCTCGGGCATCGCGGGCTGCGGCAGCGGCTCGTTGTACAGGGTCAGGTAGTAGAACACGTCCTCGCCGTCGGGGCCGTACATGCGCCGGAGCCCCGCACGCACGATCGTGCCCACCTCGTAGGCGAAGGCGGGATCGTAGGCCAGGCACGCGGGGTTGACGGAGGCGAGGAGCTGCGAGTGGCCGTCGGCGTGCTGCAGGCCCTCCCCGGTCATCGTCGTCCGGCCGGCGGTCGCGCCGACGAGGAACCCGCGGCCGAGCTGGTCGGCCAGCGCCCACATCTGGTCGCCGGTGCGCTGCCAGCCGAACATCGAGTAGAAGATGTAGAAGGGGATCATGACCTCGCCGTGGGTGGCGTAGCTGGAGGCCGCGGCGGTGAACGACGCCATCGACCCGGCCTCGGTGATGCCTTCCAGCAGGATCTGCCCGTCGATCGCCTCCTTGTACGACAGCAGCAGGTCCCGGTCGACGGACTCGTAGCGCTGGCCCAGAGGTGAGTAGATCCTGGCCGTGGGGAACAGCGACTCCATGCCGAACGTCCTGGCCTCGTCCGGCACGATCGGCACCCAGCGGCGTCCCGTCTCCGGCTCCTTCATCAGGTCCTTGACCAGGCGGACGAACGCCATCGTCGTGGCCACGGGCTGCTTCGAGCCCTTCTCCAGGGCCCGGAACGCCGCCTCCCCCGGGGCCGGCAGGGGGCGGTGGGAGACGGTGCGGCGGGGGACGGGTCCGCCCAGGTCGCGGCGCCGTTCGGCGGCGTACCGCGCCTCCGGCGAGCCCGGCCCGGGGTGCAGGTACGGCGGCAGGTCGCCGTCGAGAGCCTCGTCCGGCACCGGCAGGCCGAGCCGGTCGCGCAGGGCGCGGAACTCGTCCTGGGTGAGCTTCTTCATCTGGTGGTTGGCGTTGCGCGCCTCGATCCCCGCGCCGAGGGTCCAGCCCTTCACCGTCTGTACGAGGACCACCGTGGGCGCGCCCCGGTTGTCCAGGGCCCTGCGGTAGGCCGCGTACACCTTCCGCGGCTCGTGGCCCGCCCGCGACCCGCCGACGACGCGCCGCAGGTCCTCGTCCGTGTACGGCACGTCGAGCCCTTGGAACAACCGCTCCCTGATGTAGGAGCCCGCCGAGGCGGCGAACGTCTGGAACTGCCCGTCCGGCACCTCGCCCAGCCGTGCCACCAGTTCGTCCGAGTGGAGCAATTCGTCCCATTCCCGGCCCCACAGCGCCTTGACGACGTGCCAGCCCGCGCCCGTGAATACGCTTTCGAGCTCCTGTACGACGCGCGTGTTGCCCCGCACCGGTCCGTCGAGCCGCTGGAGGTTGCAGTTGATCACGAACGTGAGATTGTCGAGTCCTTCGCGGGCGGCCAGGGTGAGGGCGGCCGTGGACTCCGGCTCGTCCATCTCGCCGTCGCCGAGGAAGGCCCACACGTGGCTGCGCGAGGTGTCCTTTATGCCTCGATTGTGCAGATAGCGGTTGAACCTGGCCTGGTAGA
The DNA here is from genome assembly GCF_045040095.1 of Microbispora sp. NBC_01389. Classification (NCBI taxonomy): domain Bacteria; kingdom Bacillati; phylum Actinomycetota; class Actinomycetes; order Streptosporangiales; family Streptosporangiaceae; genus Microbispora; species Microbispora sp. NBC_01389. The sequence goes on along the minus strand of NZ_CP109552.1, from coordinate 7,296,032 downwards.
CCGCGTTGAGCGGACCGAGCCCCATGGAGACGGTGGGGAACTGCCAGAAGTCCGGCATGGACCGCGGATGCGGGTACGACGGCAGCCCGCCCTCGGGCTCGCGCCTGAACAGGTCGAGCTGGGATTCGCTCAGCCTGCCCTCCAGGAAGGCCCGGGCGTAGACGCCCGGGGAGGCGTGGCCCTGGAAGTAGACCTGGTCGTGGCCGGCGTGGAAGAAGTGATTGAAGCCCACCTCGTACAGCCAGGCGGCGGAGGCGTAGGTCGCCAGGTGGCCGCCGAGCCCCAGCCGGCTTCCCCTGGTGATCATGGCCGCGGCGTTCCACCGGTCGTACGCGGCGATGCGTTCCTCCAGTTCGAGGTCGCCCGGGTAGACCGGCTCCTCGTCCGTCGGCACGGTGTTGAGGTAGCGGGTGCTCGTGGCCAGCCGCCTCAGCAGGTAGCCGGCCCGCTCGGGGCCGGCCGCCCGGCGCACCGCCTCGAGGGATTCGAGCCACTCGGCGGTCTCCTGGGGATTCGGGTCTACATCCATGGATCCATTAAACACCCAATGATCGATCATAGGATGTATGGCCTACGGCCTATCATCGGTCGCGTGGAACCCGTCGTACGGTCGCCGCTTCGCGACCAGATCCGGCAAGCCGTGCTCGACGGCCTGATCAGCGGCCGATGGAAGCCCGGCGACCGCCTCGTCGAGCGGCGCATGGCGGCCGAGCTGGGCGTCAGCCAGGCCCCGGTGCGCGAGGCGCTGCGCGAGCTGGAGGCCCTCAGGCTCATCGAGTCCGCGCCCAACAAGGGCGCGCGGGTCCGCAGGCTCACCAGGAGCGATCTCCGTGAGGTGTACGAGGTGCGGGCGGGCCTGGAGGAGACGGCCGTCCGGCTGGGCACGCCCCGCGCGGAGTCGCTGCGTGCGCATCTGCGCCGCCTGCACGAGGCGGCGTCCGCCGGTTCCCCGCACGATCAGGTGCGGCACGGCGTCGCCTTCCATCGCGAGATCGTGAAAGCCTCGGGCAACACGGTGCTGCTGTCTGTGTGGGAGTCGCTCGGCATCGAGGTGTGGACCCACCTGTCGATCCGCCTCTTCCGGACGCACCCGCACGAGAACGCCGCCGACCACGAACCTCTCGTGGAGGCGTTCGAGCGGGGCGACCCCGAGGCGGGCGTCCTGCTCCGCGAGCACGTGCTGGGCTACGCCCCGGCCGAGCCCTGAACCCGGAGCCGTGCGGGCCGGTTAGGCTGCGGCGGGTGAGTCAGGACACGGCGAAGTTCGACCTGCTGGTGGACGAGGGCTGGCCGGCGCCCGGCCGGGCCGGGGAGGGAAGCTGGGTATACCGCCATGCCGGCGGGGTGACGAAGCGGGCCAACTCGGTGCTGCCGCTGGGGGAGCGGGCGGACCTGCCGGAGGCGGTGGACCGGGCGGAGCGCTTCTACGCGGGCGTCGGCCTGCCGTGCGTGTTCTCCGTGGGCATGGGCGCGACGCCGGGGCTCGACGAGGAACTCGACCGCCGGGGATACCGGCTGGTGGACCCCACCCTGGTGATGACCGCGCCGCTGCCAACCGGCGCGCCGGACGTGGAGGTGGCGGGCGCGCCGTCCGAGCGGTGGCTGCGCACCTGGTGGAGCGTGGACGGCGGGCGGCACGCCGCGACCGGGGACGCCCCGGCGCGGGTGTGGGCCGAGCGGATCGTCACCGGGGTGCCCGCCGGTTACGCCCTCCTCGGCGGCGACGCCTCCGGGGACGGGGGCGCGGTGGGCCGGGGCGTGCCGCAGGGCCGCTGGCTGGGGATCTACTGCATGGCCGTCCAGCCGCACGCCAGGCGGCGCGGGCTGGGCGGGGCCGTGCTGCGCGCACTGACCGCCTGGGGACGGCGGCAGGGCGCGGACAGCGCCTACCTGGTGGTCACGGAGGCCAACACCGCGGCCCGCGCGCTCTACGAGCGGGAGGGCTTCGGCGTCGCCGGCCGCTACCACTACCGCGTACGGCCCTGACGGGCGCCGCGGTCGGGTCGGGTACGGCGGGACGGCATGGAGACGGACGGGAATCGAGGGAATCTATGGTGACGGCGCACCGAGCCGACGTCGTCGTCGTGATGCTCAGGCACGCCGTCTATGGGTCAGCGCTCGCCGTCAGGGGCGATCGCGGGGGATGCGGAGAGTCGGGCCGACTCGTCCTGGATCTCAGCACCTTTGCCGCGCAGGACAGCCACGTGCTGACGCCCGTGGTGGGCGCAGAACAGCAGCTCCCCGCCCACGGGCAGGGTCGCGCGGATGTAGGCCTGAGCACCGCACCGGTCACACCGGTCCAGGGCCGTCAGCGGCTTGGCGGGGGCGAGAGCTCCAGTCACGTATCGCCTTTCGGGTCGCCCCACGGTGCGGGGTCGTTGGCGTCAGTCACTTGGGACAACATCTAACCGGATGCGGGCGTTCCCAATCGTGCTCCGGCTACGCCGAGAGCAGAATGCCCCTGGAAGTGACCGGGATCACAGCGGAAGTGCCGGTCAACCCGCTGTGCCTGGCAAGCTTGTACGCGTACAAACAGAAGTGACGTTAAGCTGCGTACGCGTGTTCGATTGATAGGTGGGAGCTGGGTGTGACTGCGGTTCGCGCGGAGACGGGGTACACCGCCCGTCATCTCTCTGTGCTCGAAGGCCTCGAGGCCGTCCGCAAGCGCCCGGGGATGTACATCGGTTCCACCGACACCCGCGGTCTCATGCACTGCCTGTGGGAGATCGTCGACAATTCCGTCGACGAGGCGCTGGGCGGCTTCTGCACCCGGATCGAGGTCGAGTTGCACCGCGACGGCTCGATAGAGGTGCGTGACGACGGGCGCGGCATCCCCGTCGACGTCGAGCCCAAGACCGGCCTGGCCGGAGTCGAGCTGGTCTACACCAAGCTGCACGCGGGCGGCAAGTTCGGCGGCGGCTCCTACGGCGCCTCGGGCGGCCTGCACGGTGTGGGCGCCTCGGTGGTCAACGCGCTGTCCTCGCGCCTCGACATCGAGGTCGACCGCGACAGCCGGATCCACCAGATCAGCTTCCGGCGGGGAGTGCCCGGCCTGTTCGACGGCGAGGGCCCCACCGCGAAGTTCCGCAAGAAGTCCGGCCTGCGCGACGGCGGCGCCGCCCGCGGCAAGGCCACCGGCACCCGCGTCCGCTTCTGGGCCGACCGTCAGATCTTCCTGCCCGAGGCCGAGGTCTCGCTCGACGAGATCCACGTTCGGCTGCGCCAGACGGCCTTCCTGGTGCCGGGGCTCACCCTCGTCGTACGGGACAGCCGGGGCGAGGAGCCGGCCGAGGAGACCTTCCGCTTCGACGGCGGCATCAGCGAGTTCACCGAGTTCCTCGCCCGTGACGAGGCCGTGTGCGAAGTGATGCGGCTGCAGGGCGTGGGCCACTTCCACGAGACCGTCCCCGTGCTCGACGACCAGGGCCACATGACGTCGACGGAGGTCGAGCGGGAGCTCACCGCCGACGTCGCGATCCGCTGGGGCAAGGGCTACGACACGACCATCCGCTCCTTCGTGAACGTGATCGCCACGCCGAAGGGCGGCACCCACGTCGCCGGGTTCGAGCGGGCACTGGTGCGCACGGTCAACGAGCAGCTCCGGGAGACCCGGCTGCTCAAGAACGGCGACGAGCCGGTCACCAAGGAGGACATCCTCGAAGGCCTGACCGCGGTCGTCACCGTACGGGTGCCCGAGCCGCAGTTCGAGGGCCAGACCAAGGAGGTGCTCGGCACCTCGGCGGCCAGCCGGATCGTCGCCCATGTCGTCTCCCGGGAGCTCAAGGCGCAGTTCGCCAACCCCAAACGGGGACAGAAGCAGCAGCTGCGCGCGGTCCTGGAGAAGGTCGTCGCCGCCGCCAAGGCCCGGATCGCGGCGCGGGAGCACCGGGACAACCAGCGGCGCAAGTCCGCCCTGGAGAACTCGGCGCTGCCGGCCAAGCTGGTGGACTGCCGCAGCGACGACGTGGACCGCAGCGAGCTGTTCATCGTGGAGGGCGACTCCGCGCTGGGCACCGCGAAGCTGGCCCGCGACTCGGAGTTCCAGGCGCTGCTGCCGATCCGCGGCAAGATCCTCAACGTGCAGAAGGCGTCGGTCGCCGACATGCTCAAGAACGCCGAGTGCGCCGCGATCATCCAGGTGGTGGGCGCGGGCTCCGGGCGTTCGTTCGACATCGCGTCCGCCCGGTACGGCAAGATCATCCTGATGGCCGACGCGGACGTGGACGGCGCGCACATCCGGTGCCTGCTGCTGACGCTCTTCCACCGGTACATGAAGCCGATGGTCGAGGCCGGGCGGGTGTTCGCCGCGGTGCCGCCGCTGCACCGCATCGAGGTCACCAACCCCGGGCGCGGTCAGGACAAGTACGTCTACACCTACAGCGACGCCGAGCTGCACAAGGTCCTGCGCGACCTGGAGCGGCGCAACAAGCGCTGGAAGGACCCGGTGCAGCGCTACAAGGGCCTCGGCGAGATGGACGCCGACCAGCTCGCCGAGACGACCATGGACCCCCGCCACCGCGTCCTGCGCCGGGTGCGCATCGAGGACGTGGAGGAGGCCGAGCGCATCTTCAGCCTCCTCATGGGCAGCGACGTCGGCCCGCGCCGCGAGTTCATCATCGGCAGCGCCGCCGAGGTGGACCGCGACCACATCGACGCCTGACCGGCGCCCCGCCGGGCATCGGCTCACCAGCAGTCATAGCCGGAGACGTGGTCGGCCTCGGGGGTGGAGGTCACCCTGTGGCAGAAGTAGGTCCCGGACGGGAGGGTGATGCTCCCCGCGGTGCCGGTGCCCGACCCCGTGCAGTCGCCGGCGAGGACGACGTAGACGTCCGGGTTGAGCGCGGGGAGTAGGGCGCCGTACGTGCAGGTGTAGTGGGCGGTGCCCAGGGCCGCGGCGGGGGCCGCGGTGACGCCGGTCACCAGCACGGCGGCGGCGCAGATCGTGAGCGCGCGCTTGAACAGAGCGTTCATGGGGGGTGTCCTTTACCGGGGAGGGAGGTGCGGACGCGTGCACCCCTACCCGGCCGGCTCCGGACCGATCCGCCACGCGGTGTCCGGAAGCGGTCAATCCCCGGACACGGCCATGACCACCGGAGGCCGCGTCAGGGCTTGACCTCGCGCAGACGCCCGGTCTCGACCTCGTAGACGAAGCCCCGCACCGAGTCCTTGTGCGGGACGAACGGGTCGGCCGTGATCCGGTTGATCGACTGGATGACGTCGGCGTCCAGGTCGGGGACCACCCCTCCCGCGTTGCGGATCACGGTAATGTGACGGAGGGTGAGGCTCCAGCGCCTCAAGGTGACGCGTGGAGCCTCGGGCCTTCCGGAGGGCTCAGCCGGACTCGATCTCCAGGGTGCTGACGCGGTTGCGCGCCTCCAGCATGCCCTGCCGGTAGCGCTCGTCCCAGTCGGGATCGTCGTCGGCGATGGCGCGGACCGTCTGCCTGGTCAGCTCCACCGGGCCGTTCCTGCCGGGCGCGACCTTGCGCACCACGATCAGCGTCCACCCGTTCTCCATGACCGTGTCGGCCTCCCAGCGGGGAGGGCCGCCCGCGTCCCGCCGGGACGCCGGGCCCGACCGGCGTACGACCGCGAAGAGCAGGTACAGGAGCACGGCGAGCACGATGAGCGTCACCGGAAGGGTGAGCAGGCGCATCGGATCACGACCCTTTACTTGGTGGGCAGAGCGACGCCACCAGTATTGCCCGGCGCGTAGACCGTGATGCCCTGGGGCAGGGCCTTCAGCTTCTCGATCTCGGCACACGTGGGGCACTTGTTGTAGCCGTCCTGCCGGGCCTTGTTGGCGTCCGCCTCGGCGCGGGCCTGGGCGACCTTCGCCTGCGCCTCGGTGACCTTCGCGAACGCCGCCTGCGCCTGGTTCACCGCATCCTGGACCTCCGAGGGCAGGGTCACCCGGGAGAGGTTGAAGTGGATGCCGGTGAGGTAGTCGGCGCCGAGGGTCGCCTTCAGGTCCTCGGCCAGGCTCGTGTTGACCGCGTTCTGGATCTTCGCGATGTTCGCGTTGTTGCCCTGCTGCGGCGTGCCCCCGCCCTGCTGGCTGCTGTTGTTCTGCACGAGGGCGCAGGAGGAGACGAGTTCGGCGCAGCGGAAGTTGTTGATCTGCGTGCGCAGGTCGTTGTCGATCACCGGCCGGATGATCTGGTCGAGGAACGCCGACCAGCCCTCGTCGCCCTGCCAGGGGTAGTAGGTCCCGCCGTTGGTGCTGCGGAACTTCCGCGTGCCGAACTTGTCGTCGAACGACTTCAGCGTCTGGTGGTCGAGGTTGAGGCCGAAGTAGAGCGTGCCCTCGATGCCCATGTTGACGCCGTCGCCGCTCGGCACGTTCACGACGTCGACGCCGGACCTCTCGCCGTGGCCGCCCTCCGAGGTGATCGTGTAGAACCGCTGCTGGGCGGGGTAGCGGTGCATCTGCGACCACCAGCCGATCCAGGTGACCCCGGAGCCGGGGTCGATGATCTGGCGGACCTTGTTGTCGTCCAGCGGGCCGCCGTCGCGGACGACCGCCACCTCGCCGCCGGTCGTGCGCTCGAAGCCCTGGAAGGCGCCGTACAGGGCCGGCACCCCGGCCACGATGAGCGCGAGGATCAGGACGACGGTGAGCCCGCGGAACGACCGGCGGGAGGCGCCGCCGGACGCGGCGGAGGAGGTGTGGCTGGGCATATGTGCTCCTGGGGGTGGAGTGGCGGGAGGTGTCAGATTTTCGTCAGTCGCCATGAGAACGTCAAAGCCACCATCCCAGGTTCCGTCCTCGCGCCGGCCGCGCCCCCTCCGTACGGCGGGGTCAGATCTCGATGGGCTGGAGCCTCCCCGTGTGCACGTCGTACAGCGCGCCGCCGACGACGAGATCCGCCGGCAGGTACGGGCTGGACGTGATGCGGGTGATGTCGTGCCGCAGCGCCGCCGGCTGGTCGGGAACGGTCCGGAACTCCAGGCTGCGGGTGTCGATGCCGTACTCGTCGGCCATGAGGTTGTGGACGTCCTCGTCGGTCGACTTGGACATCCGGCAGTCGGTGTGGGGCATCACCAGGACCCGGTTCACGCCGAGCAGGTAGACGGCGAGGACGAGGGTCCGCAGGACGTCGTCGGTCACCCGGGCGCCCGCGTTGCGCAGGATCTTCGCGTCGCCGGCCGTCAGGCCGAGCAGTCCGAGCGGATCGATGCGGGAGTCCATGCACGTCACCACGGCGAGGCCGCGCGCGGCCCGGCCCGTGAGGCCGGAGTGCGAGAACGTGCTCGCGTACTTCTCGTTGGCGGCCAGGAGATCATCGAAAGCACCGGTCATGTCAGAGATGTTGCCCGATCCCCTTTCAGCGGTCGGCGCGGGGGTAGCGGATTTCCCTCTCCGTGTCGCCTGGCCCTCACTGCGACACCGGTATACAGTTTTCACTGGTGTTGCAACGAAAGGAGAAAGATCCCTCATGAGCGGTGTCGCGCGGATGCGCACGGTCGTGCTCGACTGTCCGGAACCAAAGGCCCTGGCCACCTTCTACGCGGAGGTGCTGGGGTGGAAGGTCGCCTACGAGGAGGGAGACGAATGGGTCACGCTCGCCGGTGACGACCAGGTCCGCGTCGCCTTCCAGCGTGTCCCGGACTACCGGCCCCCGCAGTGGCCCGGCTCCGAGCACCCCCAGCGGTTCCACCTGGATCTGACCGTGGACGACATGGCCGAGGCGGAGAAGCGGGTGCTCGCCCTGGGAGCGGTCAGGCACGAGCACCAGCCGGGCGAGGACGAGAACTGGACGGTCTTCCTCGACCCGGCCGGACACCCGTTCTGCCTGATCCCGCCGGACTGACGTCTCAGCCCGGAGTGCCGGAGGCGGCCTCCTCGCCCTCGCCGTCGCCGTCGCCGTCCGCGCCGAGCGCGCCCCCGATCGCCGCGATGGCGTGTACGAGGCGTACGCCCGAGCCGTCGCGGCGGCCGAGCTCCTCCGGCAGCGGCACCGGCCTGCCGGTCGAGGACACCGCCTTGACCGGCGTGGGCCCCGCGTAGGCGAGCAGCAGCACGTCCTCGCCCTTGAGGAAGCGCTGGGCGCGTACGCCGCCGGTCGCCCGGCCCTTCGGGGGGAACTCGGCGTAGTCGGAGACCTTGCCCGCGCCCATCTGGGTGCCGGGCAGGGCGGTGGAGGAGCCGGCGATCGTCACGACGCGGGCCTCCAGGGCGGGATCGACGGCGCCGAAGAAGACCACCCGGGCATCGCCCTCAAGGCGCACGCCGGCCATGCCTCCGGCGGGACGGCCCTGGGGCCGTACGACGGAGGCGGAGAAGCGCAGCATCTGCGCGTCCGAGGTGATGAAGACCAGGTCGTGATCGGCCGAGGTGAGCTCCACCGCGCCCACCACCACGTCGCCGTCCCGCAGCCCGATCACCTCGAACTCGTCGCGGTTGACCGGGTATTCGGGCACCACCCGCTTGACCACGCCCTGGCTGGTGCCGAGCGCGAGGCCCGGCCCGTCGGGATCGAGCGAGCCGAGCCCGACGACCTTCTCGTCCGGTTCCAGCGAGACGTACTCCGACACCGGATGCCCGCCGGCCAGGGAGGGCGGGTTGGCCGAGGGCGGCAGGGCGGGCAGATCGAGCACCGAGACGCGGATGACGCGGCCCTTGGAGGTGACCACGCCGACCTCGCCGCGCACGGTCGAGCGGACCACCGACACCAGCACGTCGTGCGCCGCCCGCTCGCCCTCGCCGGAGATCGGCGAGGCGTCGGTCGTACGCGCGAGCAGGCCGGTGGACGACAGCATGACCAGGCAGGGGTCGTCAGGCACCTCCAGTGGCACGACGGCGGCCCTGGCGGCGTCCGACGACTCCAGCAGGACGGTGCGGCGCGGCGTGCCGTACGTCTTGGCGACCTCGGCCAGCTCGGCCGACACGACCTTGCGCAGCCGGTCCTCCGAGCCGAGGATCTCGTTCAGCTCGGCGATGTCGGCCTGGAGCTGCTCCTTCTCCCGGTCGAGCTCCAGCTTGTCGTAGCGGGTGAGGCGCCGCAGCGGGGTGTCGAGGATGTAGTTGGCCTGGATCTCGCTCAGCCCGAAGGTCTCCATCAGCCGGGCGCGGGCCTGCGCGGAGTCGTCCGACCCGCGGATCACCTGGATGACCTGGTCGATGTTGAGCAGCGCGACGATGAGGCCGTCGACCAGGTGGAGCCGTTCCTCGCGCCTGCGCAGCCGGTACGCCGAGCGCCTGCGCACCACGTCGAGCCGGTGGGCCACGTAGACCGAGAGCAGCTCGCGCAGGCCCAGCGTGCGCGGCTGGCCGTCGACCAGCGCGACGTTGTTGATGCCGAAGGTCTCCTCCATCGGCGTGAGCCGGTAGAGCTCCTCCAGCACGGCCTCGGGGTTGAAGCCGTTCTTGATCTCGATGACCAGGCTGAGGCCCTTGTGCCGGTCGGTCAGGTCCTTGAGGTCGGAGATGCCGGTGAGCCTCTTGGAGGTCACCAGCTCCTTGATCTTCGTCACGACCCGTTCAGGGCCGACGTTGAACGGCAGTTCGGTGACGACGATGCCCTTGCGCCTCGGGGTGACCTGCTCGACCGTCGCCTTCGCCCGCATCTTGAACGTGCCGCGCCCGGTCTCGTACGCGTCCCTGACGCCGTTCAGGCCGATGATCATGCCGCCGGTCGGCAGGTCGGGGCCGGGCACGAACCGCATGAGCTCGTCGAGCGTGGCCTCCGGCTTCCTGATGAGATGCCGGGCCGCCGCGACGACCTCGCCGAGGTTGTGCGGGGCCATGTTGGTGGCCATGCCGACCGCGATGCCGGAGGCGCCGTTCACGAGCAGGTTGGGGAACGCCGACGGCACGACCGACGGCTCGGTCTCCTGGCCGTCGTAGTTGGGCTTGAAGTCGACCGTCTCCTCGTCGATCGACTGCACCATCAGCATCGCCGCCGGGGCGAGCCGCGCCTCGGTGTACCGCATCGCCGCGGGGGAGTCGTCGGGGGAGCCGAAGTTGCCGTGGCCGTCCACCAGCGGCAGGCGCATCGAGAACGGCTGCGCCAGCCGGACGAGCGCGTCGTAGATGGCGGTGTCGCCGTGCGGGTGGAGCTTGCCCATCACGTCGCCGACCACGCGGGAGGACTTGACGTGCCCGCGGTCGGGGCGCAGGCCCATCTCGCTCATGGAGTAGAGGATGCGCCGCTGGACGGGCTTGAGTCCGTCGCGCGCGTCGGGCAGCGCGCGCTGGTAGATCACCGAGTAGGCGTACTCAAGGTAGCTCGCCCGCATCTCGGCGGACACGTCGATGTCGACGATCCGCTCCTCGAAGTCCTCGTCCGGCGGAGGTGTCGTCGTGCGTCGGGCCATGTGGATTCCTGCGTGTCGAGGAGCCGGGCCCCGGCCGTCGGGGCCGGGGAGGGGCGAACGTCGGTCGTGAACATCGAACATTCTGCCGAGAGTTCGCCATGTTCGCGACTCACCACCCTACTGCCGGGCCCGTGCCCTCCGTTCCGGCTTCGCCGGTGCGCCCGCGCGTACGGCCGCCGCCACGCGCCGGTCTCCCTGATCACAGGGGTGGCCGGGCATGCGATCAGGGACGCGGCGTCAGGTGCGGGGGCCGGCGCCGGGCCAGGGGCCGGGCGTCTCGCCCTCGTCCTCGTCGCCCGGCGCGTTCAGCTTCTCGTCGTAGACGCGGAAGCCCCGGGCCCGGTAGTTGGCCAGCGCCGCCGGGCCGTCCAGGGAGCAGGTGTGCACCCAGACCCGCCGGGCGGGCTCCAGGCCGGGCCACCGGCTCGCGATGTCCCACGCGCGGGCCGCCGCCTCGCCGAGCAGCCATCCGCCGAGGCCCTGCCCGATCGCGTACGGCAGCAGCCCGAAGTTGGTGATCTCGACCACGCCGCCGTCCTGCGCGACCAGTTCGGCGTACCCGGCGGGTGTGCCGCGCACCCAGGCCACCCAGGTCTCGACGCCCGGCCGGTCGAGCCAGTCCTTCCACTGCTTGTAGGCCCACGGCAGCCGGTTGGTCCACTGCCAGTCGCCGCCGACCGCGGTGTAGAGGAACCGGCTGAACTCGGGGCTGGGCAACTCCGCCCGGACGATCTCGGCGGGGAGCGCGGGCTTCCGGCCGGGCCGCAGGTCAGAGGGGCTGGTCTGTTCGAGATACCACGTGGTGACGTCCATAACGGGGCTCATCCAACCACTACGCCCGCCGGTCACTTCGCGCTCGGGGCCGAAACGGTCGGCCGGACCTGGTACCAATGGGCGGGTGAGCGAAGAAGAGGTGACGCTGCGGGAAGAGGCGGAGGCCCGGCTGCGGGCGCTCGCCGGAGACCACGCGCGGCTACGTGACGACCAGTGGGCCGCCATCAAGGCCCTGGTCATGGACCGCAGGCGCGCGCTGGTGGTGCAGCGCACCGGCTGGGGCAAGTCGGCCGTCTACTTCATCGCGACCGCGCTGCTGCGCGAGCTCGGCGAGGGGCCCACGGTCATCGTCTCCCCGCTGCTGGCGCTGATGCGCAACCAGATCGACGCCGCGGAGCGGGCCGGCATCCGCGCGGAGACGATCAACTCGGCCAACCCCGAGGACTGGGAGAAGGTCTACGGCCAGGTCGCCGAGGGCATGGTCGACGTGCTGCTGGTGAGCCCCGAGAGGCTGAACAATCCCGACTTCCGCGACCAGGTGCTGCCCGAGCTGGCCGCGAGCGCCGGGCTCCTGGTGATCGACGAGGCCCACTGCATCTCCGACTGGGGGCACGACTTCCGGCCCGACTACCGCAGGCTCCGCACCCTGCTGGCCGAGCTGCCGTCGGGCATCCCCGTGCTCGCCACGACCGCCACCGCGAACGCCCGGGTCACCCGCGACGTCGCCGAGCAGCTCGCCGTCACCCAGGAGTGGGACGAACTGCCCGGCGGTGAGGTGTTCGTCCTGCGCGGCCCGCTGGAGCGCGAGAGCCTCCACCTGAGCGTCGTACGGCTGGGTGGAGCCGGTCAGCGGCTCGCCTGGCTGGCCAGGACGCTCCACGACCTGCCGGGCTCCGGCATCGTCTACACGCTGACCGTCGCCGCCGCCCAGGAGATCGCCGCGTACCTGCGTGAGCAGGGCCACCCGGTCACCGCGTACACCGGGCAGACCGAGGCGGCGGACCGGCTGGCGGCGGAGGCCGACCTGCTCGGCAACCGGGTCAAGGCGCTGGTGGCGACCTCGGCGCTGGGGATGGGGTTCGACAAGCCCGATCTCGGCTTCGTCGTCCACGTGGGCGCGCCGGCCTCGCCCGTGGCGTACTACCAGCAGGTGGGCCGGGCCGGTCGCGGCGTCGAGCGGGCCGAGGTCATCCTGCTGCCCGGTTCGGAGGACCGGGAGATCTGGGCCTACTTCGCCTCGCTCGCCTTCCCCCCGGAGGGGGTGGTGAGGGCGACGCTGGAGGCGCTCTCGCAGGCGGGCGTGCTGTCCACTCCCGCGCTGGAGACGAGGGTCGACCTCAGCCGGAGCCGCCTGGAGATGATGCTCAAGGTGCTCGACGTGGACGGCGCCGTCCGCCGGGTCAAGGGCGGCTGGGAGGCCACCGGCGAGCCGTGGAGCTACGACACCGAGCGCTACGCCAGGGTGGCCGCCGAGCGCCGGGCCGAGCAGGAGGCGATGCTCGGTTACATCACGACCACCGAGTGCCGGGAGCGGTACCTGCGCCGTCATCTCGACGACGAGACGGCCGAGCCCTGTGGCCGGTGCGACAACTGCACCGGCGCCCACCGTTCCGCCGAGGTGCCGGAGGAGGCCGTACAGGCCGCTCGGCAGCGGCTGGCGCGGCCCGGCGTGGGGATCGAGCCGCGCCGGCAGTGGCCCACCGGCCTGCCCGACCTGAAGGGGCGGATCAAGCCGGAGCTGTGCGCGGAGCCGGGCCGCGCGCTCGGCCGCCTCACCGACATCGGCTGGGGCACCCGGCTGCGGGAGCTGTTCGCCGCGGGCGACGGGCCGGTCCCCGACGACGTGTTCGCCGCGGTCGTCGAGGTGCTCAAATCCTGGGAGTGGGCGCGGCGCCCGGTCGGCGTGGTCGCGATGCCCTCGGGGTCGCGGCCGGTGCTGGTCGAGTCGCTCGCCGAACGGCTGGCCCAGGTGGGCCGCCTGGAGCACCTGGGGACGCTCGGCTACCGTGACGGATCACCGGCGGCGAGGCACAACAGCGCCCAGCGGGTGGCGGCCATCCGGGGGACGCTCGCGATGCCGCGGGAGCTCGCCGCCCGGATCGCCGCCCTGGACGGACCGGTTCTGGTGGTGGACGACCGCGTCGACACCGGCTGGACGATGGCGCTCGCCGCCGCCCAGGTCCGCCACGCGGGCGCCCCCGCCGCGCTTCCCCTCGCCCTCGCCGTCACGAACTAGTCCCGGGACGGCCGTCACCGGCCCGCGCTCGGCTAGAGGCGGGGGCGGGCGCCGAGGTTGGAGATGCACCGGGCGGCGAGGGAGTTGCCCGCGGCCAGGGCCTCCGCGGCCGGCTTGCCGTCCAGCCAGACCGGCAGGAAGCCGGCGGCGAAGGCGTCCCCGGCGCCGGTTCCGTCCACCACCCGGTCGACGACCTCGCCCGGCGCCCTGACCGGCTCGGGACGGCTGTTGGAGTACCAGAGCGAGCCCTCGGCGTTGACCTTGATCACCACCTGGGGGAACCAGGCGGTCAGCACCTTCGCGGCCGAGGCGGGGTCGTCCCTGCCGGTGAGCACCTTGGCCTGGTCGGCGTTGGCGAACAGCAGCTTCGCGCCGTCGGTCCACTCCAGGAACGGTTCGGCGCCGGTCCGCTCCAGCGGGGCGGAGGAGGAGCAGTCGACGGAGATCGACATGCCCGCCCGGCGGGCCATGTCGAGAGCGGCGAGACCGGCGTCGCGCGAACCCTCGTTGATCAGCGTGTAGCCGGACACGTGCAGGTGCCCGCCGGCGCTGAACAGGTCACGCGGCAGGTCCTCGGGGGACAGCGCGGCGTTGGCGCCCGGGTCGGAGAGCATGGTCCGCTCGCCCTTGTGCGTGACGAGGACGACACAGGTGCCGGTCGGCCGCTCGGGGTCCATGACGAGCCGGGCGTCCACGCCGTAGCCCATGAGCTCCATGTCCCGGTTGCGGCCGGTGATGTCGGCGCCGCGGCGGCCGATGAAGGCCACCTCGGAGCCCTCCACGGCGAGCCAGGAGGCGATGTTGGCGCCGGATCCGCCGCCGTGCATGGTCACGACGGCAGGGGTGTCGCTCGCCCTCGCGAGAGGGAACTTCGCGCGTGCGACCGCGTCCGTCATGAGATCGCCCACCACGACGACCCGCGTCATGCTGTCACCACCTTGCCAACTGGCTAATGGGGGCGAGCCAGGCCCCGAGGAGGGGCGGCGTCCGCTCCGTGCTGTAGAGGCTGACGCCCAGAAACCTAACAGCTTCCAGGGGCGCCGTGGGTGGAGAGCGGACAGACGGGAACAGTCGATGCACAAGCGTTGTCCAACTCGTCCCCCCACGGTTGGTAGATCCCTTATAAGCGGTCTCGCGCGAGTATCCCGATAAGTAAGTAGAAATACCCCAATCACTGCTAAGCCGGGCACGGATAATCTCGGGTGCGTGCACCCTCAGTACCCCGCTCACTGGGAGGCGGACGTCGTGCTGTCCGACGGCGGCACCGCCCATGTCCGCCCGATCAGGCCGGACGACGCCGGCATGCTGCGCTCCTTCTACTCACGCCTGTCCGCGGAGTCCATCTACTTCCGATACTTCGGTCCGCGCCCCCGGTTGACCGACAAGGACGTCGCATTCTTCACGAATGTCGACTACGACAACCGGGTCGCCCTGATAGCCACGATCGGCACGGAGATGGTGGCGGTCGTGCGGTACGACCGCGTACGGCCACGCGACCACGCCGAGGTGGCCTTCCTGGTCGAGGACGCCCACCAGGGCAGGGGAGTGGCCTCGGTGCTGATGGAGCACCTGCGGGCCGCCGCCCGCGAGCGCGGGATCAAGACGTTCATCGCCGACGTGCTGCCCGGCAACCACCGGATGACGGGCCTGTTCCGCCAGGCGGGATACACGGCGCAGAGCCAGTTCGAGGACGGCGTCGTCCGCATGACGCTCGACCTGTCGAGCACCGAGACGGCCCTGGAGGTGCGGCTGGCCCGCGAGCACCGCGCCGAGGCCCGCTCGATCGCCCGCCTGCTCACGCCGGAGTCGGTCGCGGTGATCGGCGCGAGCCGCGAACCGGGCGGCATCGGCCAGGCGGTGCTGCGCAACCTGCTCGCCGCCGACTTCACCGGGCCCGTCTACCCCGTCCACCGGCAGGTGCGGGCCGTGGCCGGCGTGCCGGCGCACCGCAGCGTGTCGGCGATCGACGGCGAGGTGGACCTCGCCGTGCTGGCCGTGCCCGCCGAGGGCGTGCTCGAACTGGTCGAGGAGTGCGCGCGGAAGGGCGTGAAGGGCCTGGTCGTCGTCTCCTCCGGGTTCGGCGAGACCGGTCCGGAGGGCCTCGCCCGCCAGGAGGAACTCGTCCGCATCGCCCGCGCGTACGGCATGCGGGTGGTGGGTCCCAACTGTCTCGGCATCGCCAACACCGACCCCGCCGTACGGCTCAACGCGACGCTCGCGGCGACCCTGCCGGGCCGGGGGAGGGTCGGCTTCTTCAGCCAGTCGGGCGCGCTCGGCACCGCGCTGCTGCAGCGGGTGGCGCAGCGCGGCATGGGCATCTCGACGTTCGTCTCGGCCGGCAACCGGGCCGACGTGTCCGGCAACGACCTGCTGCAGTACTGGGAGGAGGACCCGGCGACCGACGTGATCCTCCTTTATCTGGAGTCCATCGGGAACCCGCGCAAGTTCACCCGGCTGGCCCGGCGGATCTCCCGGTCCAAGCCGATCGTGGTGGTCAGGTCGCGGGGGGTGCCCGGGGGGCACGCCGCGCCGGTGCTGGCCCTGCCCGACACCGCGCTGAGCTCGCTGTTCGCGCAGGCGGGGGTCATCCGGGTCGACGACCTCGTCCAGCTCTTCGACGTCGCCCAGTTGCTGGCGCACCAGCCCCTGCCGGCCGGGCCGCGGGTGGGCGTCGTCGGCAACTCCGACGCCCTCACGCTGCTGGCCGAGGAGGCGTGCGCGGGCGCGGGCCTGGAGCCCCGCCCGCCGGTGAACCTCGGTGCCCGGGCCGGCGCCGCCGAGTTCGCCGCGGCGCTGCGGAGCGTGCTGCCCGAGGTGGACGCCGCCGTCGCGATCTACATGCCGCCGATCCCGGGCGACTGCCGCGAGGTCGCCGGGGCGCTGCTCGACGCCGCGCGGGAGTCGGGCAAACCCGTGCTCGCCACCTTCCAGGGTCGGCTGGGCATGCCGGACGAACTGCGCGTCCCGGGCGCTCCCGGCGACGAGGCCCCCGGGCGGGGGTCGATCCCGTCGTACCAGGCCCCGGAGGAGGCGGTCCGCGCGCTGGCCCACGTGGTGCGGTACGCCCACTGGCGCCGGGAGCCCCTCGGCCTGGTGCCGCAGGTGGACGGGATCGACCCGGACGCGGCGCGGCGGATCGTCGCCGACGCGCTCGCCGGAGAGACGGCCGGGGATGCCGTGGACGCCGTGGACGCCGTGGACGCGGCCGGGGACGGCGAGGCCGAGCGGGAGATCGACGCGACCGCGCTGCTGGCCTGCTACGGCATCGAGGTGTGGCCGGCGTACGTCGCGGGCGACGCGGAGGAGGCCGTCGCCCTCGCCGAGCGCGTCGGCCCGCCCGTGGTGATCAGGTCGGCCGACCCGGAACACGTCCGCCGCGCGGGCGCCGTCCGCGTCGGTCTCACCGACGCCGCCGGGGCCCGGCAGGCGTACGCCGGTCTGGCCGCGCTGCTCGGGCCCGGCACCCCGCTCGCGGTGCAGCGCATGGCTCCGCAGCCCGCGGTGCCGGCCGTCGTCGGGGTGACGCAGGATCGGTACTTCGGCGCGGTCGTCACGTTCGGCCTCGGCGAGGTCACCGCCCGGCTGCTCGGCGACCAGGCGCACCGCCTCGCGCCCCTCTCGGTGGAGGACGCGGCGGCGCTGGTGCGGTCGGTGCGCGCCGCGCCGCTGCTGTTCGGCGAGTACGGCTACCAGCCGGTGGCGGTGGAGGCGCTGGAGGACCTGCTGGTGCGGGTGGGGTCGCTGGCCGACGCGCTGCCGGAGGTCGTGCGGATGGACCTCGACCCGGTGCTGGCGGGCGCGTCCGGCGCGGTGGTGCTGGGCGCCCGCGCCGTCCTGCGGCCCGTCACCACGCTGCGCCCCGACGCCGGCCCCCGCCGCCTGCGCTGACGTGGCGAGCGCTCAGGAGCACGGCGGGCCACTGACGTACTCCCCTGCGGGAAGGGCGCGGGAAAGCGGGGCCCGGAGGGCGTGCGGCGCGGCGCGGACGGAAAACCCGTCCCGCCGGGGTGTGAAACAGGTGTCCCTTACAGGGCAGGATGGACCCATGAGGGAAACCCGAGTCTCCGCCGCGGGCTTGCGCGAGGCCATAGATCGCAGCGGCTACTACCCGGATCTGGTGGCCGACGCCGTCGACTCCGCACTCGGCAGCGAGCAGGTGACGGCGTACGTCGTGCACCACGAGGCGACGTTCGACCCGGCGATGGAGGTGCGCAGGCACGTCACGGTGCTGGTCCTGTCACCCACCCGGCTGCTGGTCTGCCACACCGACGAGCATCCGCCGGCGGAGGGCATGCCCGCCTCGCATGCCTCCACCACCACGGAGGCGGTGCGGCTCAGCCGCATCCAGTCGGTCGCCGTGACCAGAGTCGTGCCCGACCCCGCGTCGTACGCGCCGGGTACCTCCCCCACGGAGGTCACGCTGACGATCGGATGGGGCGCGATCTCACACGTCGACCTCGAACCGGCGACCTGTGGCGACGAGAACTGCGAGGCCGACCACGGCTACACCGGCGCGATCACCGCCGACGACCTGTCGCTGCGGGTCAGCGAGGCCGCCGACGGGCCGGAGGCCGTCAGCCATGTGCTGGCCTTCGCCAAGGCGCTGTCCGAGGCCACCATCTGAGAGGACCGTCTGAGAGGTCAACCGTCCAGGAGAACGCCGCCTGAGGAACGTCCCGTCACGCAGGGGAGCCGGCGGGCACTCCCCGACGCCGTCCCTCGTCCCGCCGGGAGGCAACGTGATCGATCCCCAGCTTCCAGCGGCGTCGCGCGGGACGTCCGGGGCGGCATCCGGCGGGGCGTCCGAGGCTTTCGGGGCCGTCGCCGAGGGGCCGCCGGCCGTGCCGTACGTGCCCGCGTACGGCACGGCCTCGCTCGCCGACCTGCCGGGCTCGATGCTCGCCTCCCTCGGCCTGTCCACGGACAACACGCTGGCGCTGGAGCCGGCCGCGCGGGTGTGCCTGTTCCTCGTGGACGGGCTCGGGGCCGAGATGCTGGCCGCCCATCCCGGAACGGCGCCGTTCCTGTCGGCCCACCTCCGCGGCACGCTCACGGCGGGCTTCCCGTCCTCCACCCCGACGAGCCTCGCCACGCTCGGCACCGGCGCGCCTCCGGGGGAGCACGGCATGGTGGGGATCCAGATGGCGGTGCCGGGGGAGGGCAGGCTGTTCAACTGCCTGCGCTGGACCGCGCCCGGCCTGCCCGTCGACCCCGACGTCTGGCAGCCCGCCGAGACCGTCTACCAGCGCATGGCCGCGGCGGGGGTGGATCCCGTCTACGTCGCGCCCGCCTCCTTCGACGGCACCGGACTCACCCGCGCGGTCTATCGGGGCATGCGCTACTGGGCGGCGGAGACCGCCGGCGAGCGTGTCGAGGCGGTGCGGCACGCGCTGCGGGAGACCTCCTACGTCACCGTCTACTACGGCGACGTCGACCGGGCCGGCCACGTCGGCGGCTGGGGCGGCGGCGCGTGGCTCGAACAGCTCGCCGTCGTCGACCGCATGGCCGAACGCATCGCGGAGTCCCTGCCGCCGGGAGCCGTCCTGTACGTCACGGCCGACCACGGCATGATCAATGCCACGGACAAGGTCGACGTGGACCTCCGTCCCGACCTGCGGGAAGGCGTGCTCATGCTCGGCGGCGAGGCCCGCGCCCGCCACGTCTACACGAGGCCGGGCGCGGCGGCGGGGGTCCTGGAGACCTGGCGCGAGGCGCTGCGCGGGCGCGCCTGGGTGGTGACCCGCGAAGAGGCCGCCGACACCGGCTGGTTCGGGCACCGCGTCCGACGCGAGTGGCTCGGCCGCATCGGCGACGTGCTGGCGGTGCCGTACGGCGAGTGCGTGATCGTGGCCTCGGCCGCCGAGCCGGTGGAGTCGTCCCTGACCGGCTACCACGGATCACTGACCCCGGCCGAGCAGAACGTGCCGCTCCTGGAGATCCGCCGCTGACCGGTCACCGATCGGTGAACCGCGCCGGGATCTCGCCTTCTCGAGAGCGGCTCGCCGGGGGTCAGGGGGTCGTGGTGAGGGGAAGGCCGCCCAGCAGGCGGTCACGCAGGGCGTCGCCGCGGATGCCGATCTCGGTGAGGTCGTCGGGGCCGGGGGCGCCGGTGACCAGCAGTTCGGGCGCGAGGAGGCGGCTGAGCGGGGCCTCGGGCGCCGGGTCGGCGAGACAGCCGATGGGAGCCGTGGACAGGTCGAGGTAGGCGGGGGCGAGGGTCCTGCCATGGAGGGTGCCGGCGACCAGGTCGGGGCAGAACTCGTTCCAGAAGATCGAGACGGTGGCGCGCAGGTCCCCGTGGATCATCACCAGCTTGTCGGTCATGTCGCCGACGAAGGTCTCAGCCGTCACGTGGCCGTGCACAACCAGCTTCGCGTCACCGGCCAGGTAGATGTTCCTCGCCCGCAGGTTCCCGAGGACGATCAGCGCGGCGGCCCCGTCGTCCACATCGGTGATGTTGCCGTCGACGACCAGGTCGCCGTCCACGACGTACCCGGTGGCCGCTTCGGGCGTGCCCTCCCGCCACGGCGTCCGCTCGTGCTCGTCGAGGGGGAGCCACCAGCTCGAAACCGCTGCCGCCCACCGGGCCCGTTCGCCTTCCCGCGGCAGACACAGGCGCCACGGCGCCGGGCGCGGCGCGGTCAGGGATCGGGCGTGACGGGACGGATGAGGCCGCTCTCGTACGCGAAGACCACCACCTGGGCGCGATCACGTAGCCCGAGCTTGACCAGCACGCGGCTCAGATGCGTCTTGACCGTCGCCTCGGCCAGATGCAACGCCGCCGCGACCTCGGCGTTGGACAGTCCGCGCGCCACCTGCACCAGCACCTCGTGCTCGCGCGCGGTCAGCCGCGCCAGCCGATCGGGGGCCGGGCGGTGGCGACGGCTTGGCACAATTGGCTGTGCCACCGTACCGGCCAGGAGGGGTCTCATGAGCGAGCGAGTCGGGGAAGAGCGGACCGGGGAGCAGCGGATCGGGGAGCACCGCGGCGGGGAGCACAGCCCGCTGATCACTCCCGAGGAACTCGCCGCGCTCGCCGGCGTCACGATTCTCGACGTCCGCTGGCGGCTCGGCGGGCCGCCCGGCATCGAGTCGTACCGTGAGGGGCACGTGCCCGGCGCGGTCTTCTGCGACCTGAACGCCGATCTCGCCGCCCCGCCCGGCCCGGCCGGGCGGCATCCGCTGCCCTCCCCCGAGGATTTCGGCGCGGCCATGCGCCGCCTCGGGGTGTCGGGCGCGCGCCCGGTGGTCGTGTACGACGACGCCGACTCGACGTCGGCCGCCCGGGCGTGGTGGACCCTGCGCTACTTCGGCCACGGCGATGTCCGCGTGCTGGACGGCGGCCTGCGGGCCTGGACCCGGGCCGGGCTTCCGGTCTCCAAGGAGGAGGGGCCGGTGACGCCGGGAGACTTCACCGCCCGGCCCGGCGGGATGCCGGTGCTCGACGCCGGGCAGGCGGCCGCGCTCGCGGCCGACGGCGTGCTGCTCGACGCGCGGGCGGCCGAGCGGTACCGGGGCGAGGTGGAGCCCGTCGACCCGGTCGCCGGTCACATCCCCGGCGCGGTAAGCGCCCCCACCTCCGAGAACGTCGAACCCGGCGGGCGGTTCCACAGCGGGTCGTTCCTCCGGGAGCGGTTCAACACGCTGGGGGCCGTCGAGGGCGTGCCCGTCGGGGCCTACTGCGGGTCGGGGGTGACGGCCGCGCACGAGGTGCTGGCACTGGAGATCGCCGGACTGCCCGCCGCCCTGTACGCCGGCTCGTGGTCCAACTGGGTGGCCGACCCCGGCAGGCGCGTCGCGACCGGCTGACCTCATCCCGGGCCGAGGCGGCCGTCGCCGAAGCAGACGAAACCCGGCACGGCCGTCTTCTCCGACGCCAGGGCCAGCGCCTCGGCGGGGGAGCGGCCGTCCGCCAGCAGCGTGTGGAGAAGCGTCATCAGCGCCGGGGCCTCGTCGTCGCGGACCGGCACGACTCCGGCGACCACGCACGCCGCGCCCCGGTCGAGGAAGGTCCCCGCGAGTCCCAGCACCGCGCCGTCCACCGGCGCGTGTGCCATCCCGGCGTCGCAGGCCGACAGGATGACGAGCCGGGGCATCCGGCGCGCGGTCAGCAGGTCGTACGCCATGAGCGGCCCGTCGTCCAGCGTGATGTGCGACAGCATGGGCCCGCGCGGGCTGAACAGGCCGTGGGCGGCGACGTGGAGCACGTCGGCCCGCTCCAGCGCGCGCAGCACCTCCGCCCTGGAGGCGCCGACGCGCCGCGCCCGCCGATGCGCGGCGGCGACCATCGCGGCCTCGGCGGCGGCATGGTCGAGCCCCGGGCCCGCCACCGACAGCACCAGCGGATCGCCGCCGGGCGGAGCGGGGGCCGGGGCGAACCATCGGGCGGCGTCCGCCGCGACCGACACCGGCCGTCCGCGCAACGAGGGAAGCAGCGGCCAGGGCAGCGTGCCCAGCGCACCGGTGGGCACGATC
This sequence comes from Microbispora sp. NBC_01389, assembly GCF_045040095.1. Taxonomy (NCBI): domain Bacteria; kingdom Bacillati; phylum Actinomycetota; class Actinomycetes; order Streptosporangiales; family Streptosporangiaceae; genus Microbispora; species Microbispora sp. NBC_01389. The sequence continues at coordinate 7,274,228 of NZ_CP109552.1, read as the reverse complement.
GTCACCGGCCCGGCCGCCCCCTGCCCCGGAGAGCCCGGAGAGCCCGGAGAGCCCGGAGAGCCCGGAGAGGCGAGCGTGCCGGGACCGCTCAGGAGCAGCCGGTCGAGGGCGGACAGTTCGAGGGCCACCGCCGCGTCGTCGGCGCCCGCCGGATGACCGGCGTCGCGCAGGACACGGCGGCGCAGACCGTACCGGATCCGCTTGGTCGCCTCCACCGCCGCCTGATAGGAGCCCAGGGCGCGCAGCGCGCACCCGCCGGCGCCGGCGGTGACGGCGAACAACTCGTCACCACGCCGCACCAGCTCGACGAGGAGCCCGGCCCCGGCAAGCCGGTCCCCGAGCAGAGGCACGGACAGAGGCACGGACGGGCGCGCGGGCTCGGGCCGGATCTCGCGCCGCGTCCCAGCCCGGGTCGCAGCACATGTCCCGGCTGGAATCTCGGGCGGGCGCTCCGAGCGGTTCTCAAGCGGCGGGAGCGGCGGCGGTGCGCCGCGCACGACTGCCCGCCACCGCTCCGACCACTCCAGCACGGCCCAGGCGTCGCCCGTGCGGCGGGCATGGTCGATGGCGATCTCCAGGCCGAACGAAGCGAGATCTTCGGCGGGCCGTGCGGCGTGGGCCCGCAGCTCCGCGTCCCGCTCAGGCGCGCGAACGTCCTCCGAAGCCGCGCCGCCCGCCGGCTGGGCGGTCCCTGCCTGTAGGGCCGTGTCGCCGCTGGTCTCGGCGTCCGCGCCGCTCCCCGGATGGGTGGCTTCGATGCCGCGGGCGGCGGCGGCCAGGGCTTGGGCCAGATCCCCGTCCAGGTGGTGCCGCAGGGCCACCGCGTGCCAGCGGACGAGTGGGCGCGTCGCGGTGGCGGCGGCGATCCGCAACTGCTCGCGGGCGCGGCCGAGCGCGCCCAGCCGTACGGCCGAGGCGGCGGCGGTGAGCCGCAGCGCCGAAGACGCCGCGGACCACCCGCAGGCAGCCAGTTCGTCGGCACAGGCCACCAGTTCGGCGATCAGGTCGTCGCCCGGTGCTTCCAGGGAGGCCGGTGCTTCCAGGGAGGCCGGTGTCTCCGGGGAGCCGGGCTCATCCTGGGCGCTGGGCGTTCCCGAGGTATTGGGCGTTTCCGGGGCGCCGGGAGTCGAGCCGCCCGCCGGACCGGTGAACCCGTCCCGTGGGCGGTCGGTCGTGCCCGCCAGGCGGGCCCGCAGGACGACCTCCGTGGCCAGCGGCAGCCAGGCGGTCCTGCCCTGCGCGGCCAGTTCCGCGTACGCGGTGCGCGCGGTCGCGCCGGCGAGCCGGGCGTCCCCGGAAAGAAGGGCGGTCTGGGCGAGCGACAGCCGCGCCTGGGGGATCGCCGCGTGCGCCTGCGCGGCCACCAGCTCGGGCACGGCCTGTTCGAGCAGCGCGCGTGCCTCGCCGGGTAGCCGGGCGGCCACGAGCGCCTCGGCGAAGTCCGTCCGCATCGCGGCGAGCCGCTCGGGAAAGCCGAACAACGTCTCCTCCGCCGCGCGGTACCGCGTGAAGGCCGCGGCGATGTCGCCCCGGCGGGCCGCCACGAACGGCAGGTTGCCCTCCGCCAGCATCACGAGATGGTCGAGGCCCGCGCACCTGGCGATCCGGGCGCATCGGGCCAGGTCGGCCTCGGCCCTTCCGTACCGCTCCAGGTAGGCGTGGGCGAGGCCGCGGTTGAGCAGCGCGCCCGCCTGGAAGCGGGGATCTTCGCCCAGCGGGCCGATCGCCCGGTCGCAGTGCCGCACGGCCTCCGCGTGCCGCCCGAGCAGCATCAGGGCGACCGACCGCTGCACGTCCAGCCTCGCGAGGTCGGTCCCCGTGAGGTGCCGCTCGGCGAGGCCGGCCAGGCGCAGCCCGCCCTCGGGATCGCCGAGCTGGGCCCGGACCGTGACGAGCGACATCCACGCCTGGGCCACCCGCCGCGGATGCTCCCGCGCCGCGTCGATCGCCTCTCGCAGGCGTTCCTCGGCCAGCTCCAGGTCGCCCAGCTCGCGGGCCGCCAGCGCCGACGCGCGCAGCGCCACCGAGGCCGCCTCGCCGTACGGCCCGCCCGCCTCCGCCCGCCGGGTCAGCTCCAGCACGGCCCGCGCCTCCGACAGGGCCCGCCGCGGATCGGTGCCCGAGAGCCGTACGGCCGCCTCGGCCCGGCCGACCAGCCGGTCGAGGGCTCGGTGAGGCTCATGGGAGGGGCCGGGGCGGGGGCACGGTCCCGAGGGGTCCGGCGGGTGGGCGGGCCGTCGCGACATCACGGGCGCACGCGGAGCCAGCGGGTGAAGACGGGCGGCCGGCCGGGTCGATGGCAGACCACGCTGACCCATCCGGGCGGCAGGCCCGTGACCGCGAAGTGCCCCGTCTCGGAGAGGACGCGGACCTTGCCGACGTGCGGGGTGCGCACCTCGATCCTGGCGTCCGGCCCGGGGGCGGGGGACACCTGCCCGGCCACCTCCATCCGCCCACCGGCGATGGTCGTCTCCAGGTCGATGACCAGGCCCGCCGCGCTGAACCTGCGTACGTGCGCCGGGGTGTCCCGGTCGTCCGCGGCGGCCGGCCGCCACGACTCGTCCCTCGCTCCGGCGGCGCCCGGCTCCCCGGCCGCGGCATCCGTGCCGGACGAGATGCCGGACGAGGTGCCGGACGCGGGGGAGGAGCGCGCTCCGGGCGGCGCGGCGAGGTCCACCGGCCCGGCGGGCACCCCTCCGGGCACGCGCAGGTGGAACACCGCCCGGGCCGCGGCCGAGACCCCCTCGGGCACGGGGTCGGCGCCCGCTCCCATGCGCAGGGCCGCGATCAGGTATTCCTCCCTCATCGGCGCTCCTCGTGCCTCGTCGTCCCGCTTCCACGTGGCCACCCTGCGGGGCCGGCCCGGTTCTCGCTCACCGAAGCCTCCGGAGGAAGCCCGCCTTCAGGGCCGGGAGGAATCCGGACCCCGCAAGGGGCGACCCGGCGAACAGCCTGGAGCGCCAAACGCTCATCACTGCCTGCTTTCGCTCACCGGCCAGGCAAGAAGATGGCACGATGCGAACATGCGTACGGCCTACAAGGTGCGGGTCTACCCCACGGCGGAACAGGCAGCGGTGCTGAACCGCACGTTCGGCTGCGTACGCCTGGTCTGGAACACGGTCCTGGCTTGGCGGCGGGCCCGCCACGCCGAGGGTGTGAAGACCTCCTACGCCCGGACCGACCGGTACCTGACCGAGCTGAAACGCGACCCCGGGTTCGCGTTCCTGTATGAGGTCTCCAGTGTTCCGCTGCAGCAGGCGCTGCGGCACCAGTACAAGGCGTTCGTGAACTTTTTCGCCGGACGCGCCCGATACCCGCGTTTCAAGTCGCGGCGCGGCCGCCAGTCGGCGACCTACACCCGCTCGGCGTTCCGCTGGCGCGATGGGCGGCTGTACCTCGCGAAGATGGGCGACCCGATCGAGTTCGTATGGTCCTGGCCCGGCATCGACCCGGCCACGATCGACCCGGCCACGGTGATCGTCTCCCGAGACCCTGACGGCCGCTGGTACGCCTCCCTGGCCGTGGAAACCAGGGCGGGAACCAGCCCGGAAACCGGGGCGGAGATCGGAATGGAGACCGGGGCCGAGAGCGAGACTGGAGTCGGGCCGTGGCCCGCCACCGGCAGCTATATCGGGATCGACCTCGGCGTGAGCGACTTCGCCGTCCTGTCCACCGGTGAGAAGATCCCCAACCCGCGCCACCTGGAGCGTACAGTCCGTAACCTGGCCCGCTACCAGCGGCGCATGGCCCGAAAGGCCAAGGGATCGACCAACCGGGCCAAGGCCAGGGCGAAGGTCGCCCGCGCCCACACCAAGGTGCGTGACGCGCGCGCCGACTTCCTGCACAGAACCAGTGCCCGGCTGGTGCGCGACCACGATGTGATTGTGATCGAAGACCTCAACGTCAGGGGGATGGTCCGCAACCGCTTCCTGGCGCGGGTGATCTCGGATTGCGGGTGGGGTGAGTTCCGCCGCCAACTGGAGTACAAGACCGCCAAATACAACCGCTACCTGGTGGTGATCGACCGCTGGCATCCAAGCTCGAAGATGTGCAGCGCGTGTGGGCATCTGCTCGTCGCGCTGTTGCTTTCCGCCCGGCACTGGACGTGCCCGGGTTGCGGTACCCGGCACGACCGGGACATCAATGCCGCGAAGAACATCCTGGCCGCTGGTCGAGCGGTGTCTGCCTGTGGAGCTGATGTGAGTCATTCCGGGTCCCCTGGGTGCGGTCGGTTGTGAAGCAGGAAGCCCAGCCCGCGAGGGCGGGAATCCCCCGCCTTCAAGGCGGGGGAGGAAGTCAATCCGGTTCCTCCATCAGCGCGCGCAGGCGGGACATGCATCGGGCCCGGGTGGGCCCGATGCTGCCGACCGGCAGGTCGAGCCGGACCGCGATCTGGGCGTACCTCGCCTCGGGATGCAGCACGTAGAGGCGGATGAGCGAGCGGCAGGGCTCCCCGAGCAGGTCGAGCCGCCGCCACGCCTGCCTGCCGAAGTCGGCGTCGACCACGGCCGCCGTCGGGTCGGGCTGCGCCGTGTCCGGCACGTCCAGGTCGGCGACCACCTCACCACGGGCCCTGCGGCTGAGCCGGGCGGCCTCGTGCCGGGTGGTGGTGACGAGCCAGGCGCCGATCCGGGCCGGGTCGCGGATGGCGCCCGCGTTCTCCACGAGCCGGAGCCAGGCGCACTGCACCGCGTCGGCGGCGTCGGCGGCACTGAGCCCGAACGCCCGCGCGACCGCCCACATCCGGCCGTCGAACCGGGCGACCAGGTCCTCCCAGCCGGCCTGGTCGATGGTGGCGAACGAGTCGTCTGTCGGCATGTTGTCACTCTTCGCGCTCGGGGGAATGCGAATGGTGACCGAAACCCTATCGATCCCCGGTCATCACGACCACCCCGAGATCCCCGGCCCGCCGCCCGTCCCGCAGCAGGCGCCGTACGGCCTGATCGGGCGGAACCTCCCGGCACAGGCGGGCGACCGCGCCGGAGACCGCGGCGGCGGCGAAGGACGTGCCGCTCCAGGAGGCGTAGCCGTGGAAGTCGCGGTGTTCCAGGAAGCTGCTGACGAGCCCGACGCCGGGCGCCCACACGTCCACCCAGGGCCCGTACGCCGAGAAGGACGCGCGGTCGTCCCCGTCGAGCGCGCCGACCGCGACGACGCCTGGCAGGGCGGCGGGCCAGAAGGGGCGTGCGGAGGCCGTGTTGCCGGCGCAGGCGACGACGGCGGGGAAGGCGGCGAGCGCCTCGGCCAGCCCCAGGGGCGGCCCGTCGTCGAAGGTGTGCCCGCCGAAGGAGAGGTTGAGCACGTCGGCCGGCCCGCCGCGCAGCACGGAGAGGGCGCCCAGCAGCGCCGCCTCGTCGCTGACCCCGTCGCTGTCGAGGACGCGCAGGGCGCGCAGGCGCGCGCCGGGGGCGTGCCGCAGGATGAGCCCGGCCACGAACGTGCCGTGCCCGGCCTGCCGGTCGAGCACGCCGTCACCGTCGGCGTCGGGCGTCTCGGCGATGTCGGCGTGGTACCACCGCGCCAGCCAGGGATGCGGGGCCAGGCCCGTGTCGAGCACCGCGACGGTGACCTCGCAGGGCTCCCCCGGCTCGTACGGCGGAGGCGGCGCGGGGGAGGGCGCCCCGCCGGGCCCGCCGAAGAACAACGGCTGGCCCCACAGGACGTGGTTGGGGGAGGCGGCGTGCCCGCGGTCGCGCAGCGTGGCCGTCAGGTCGATCACGTCGGCGTCCGGCGCGAGCCGTACGCGGTGGACGCGGCCCGTCCCGCGGCCCGTCCTGAGGAGCGGCCCGGGGAGCGGTTCGGCGGCGAGCGCCCACCGGGCGACGGCGGCGGGGGCGGAGGTCAGCAGTTCGCCGGGGCGGATGAGGGCGGGGAGCCCGGGGACGGGCTCGATGAGCCGGGTGCGCATTCGCGGAGCCTTTCCGCGACCTTTCCGGGGAGATCGCGGAAGGTGTCATTCCCAATGCAAAGAGTTGCCAAGCACCATTCGGTATGACCCCCCTCTGGTGCCAGGCTGCGACGGACGGTAGTCTCTCCTACAGTCATCCAACCGTGATCATCTCAAACCGTGAGGCCGTTGGGGAAGGCGCACCTCATGCGAATTGGGAGGTCCGGTGGCTGCTGCTCGCGGCGTCCTGTACGTCCACTCGGCTCAGCCTGCGCTGTGCCCGCATATCGAGTGGGCCGTCGCAGGCGTTCTTGGCGTGCCCGTCGACCTGACGTGGACCGCCCAGCCCGCCGCGCCCGGGACCTTGCGGGCCCAGGCGGAGTGGGAGGGCCGTCCCGGCACCGCCGCGGCGATCACGTCGTCGCTCATGGGCTGGCAGCGCATCCGCTTCGAGATCACCGAAGACGCCTCGCCGGGCGTCGACGGATCCCGGCACGCCTACACGCCGACGCTTGGGGCCTTCACGGCCGTCGTCGGCGCGAACGGCGACATCCTGGTCCCCGAGGACCGGCTACGCAACGTCATGCTGATGGCGGCCCAGGGCCGGGTGGTCCTGGAGGACGAACTCGACCGCCTGCTCGGCAAGCAGTGGGACGAGGAGCTCGAGTCGTTCCGCTACGCGGGCGAGGGGGCCCCGGTCCGCTGGCTGCACGCCGCCGTCTGACCCCGCCGTCTGGCCCCGCGGAGACGCGGAAGCGCCGGTCCCCGTGATCGGGGGCCGGCGCTCACAAGAAGCGATCAGAGCGGGATGTTGCCGTGCGCGCCGCGGGCCGGGGTGGCCTGCGCGAGTACCCGGGCGATCGCGCCGCGCGTCTTGGCCGGCTCGATGACCTCGTCGACCACGCCGAGGTCGATGGCGCGCTGAAGGCCGCCCGCGGCCTTCTCGTGCTCCTCGGCCAGCCGGGCCTCCAGCGCGGCCCGCTCCTCCTCCGGCACGGCGGCGATCTCGCGCCGCTTGATGATCCGCACCGCCGCGACCGCGCCCATGACCGCCACCTCCATGGTCGGCCAGGCGAACACGCGGGTCGCGCCGAGCGAGCGGGAGTTCATCGCGATGTACGCCCCGCCGTACGCCTTGCGGGTGATCAGCGTGACGCGGGGCACGGACGCCTCGGCGAAGGCGTGCAGCAGCTTCGCGCCGCGCCGGACGACGCCGTCGTGCTCCTGTCCGACGCCGGGGAGGTAGCCCGGCACGTCCACCAGCACGATCAGAGGAACCCCGAAGGCATCGCACATCCGGACGAACCGGGCGGCTTTCTCGGCCGACGCGGAGTCGAGGCAGCCGCCGAGCCGCATGGGGTTGTTGGCGATGACACCGACGGTGCGGCCGCCGAGCCGGCCGAGGGTGGTCACGATGTTCGGCGCCCACTTGGGCTGAAGCTCCACGCCGGGCTCGTCGAGCAGGCCCTTGACCAGGGGATGGACGTCGTACGCGCGGCGCGGGTTCTCGGGGAGCACGGCACTGAAGTCGACCTCGTCCACCTCGCGCATCCGGCCCTGGTGACCGAGGAGGCCGGCGAGCTGGCGGGCCTTCAGCAGGGCCTCGGGCTCGTCCTTCGTGACGACGTGGACGACTCCGCTGCGCTTGCTGTGCGGCTCCGGGCCGCCCAGGGCGGCCATGTCGATCTGCTCGCCGGTGACGCTGCGGACGACGTCGGGCCCGGTGACGAAGATGCGGCCGTTGTCGGCCAGGATCACGATGTCGGTCAGGGCCGGTCCGTACGCGGCGCCGCCGGCCGCCGGGCCGACGACGACGGAGATCTGGGGCACGACGCCGGACGCCTTGGTCATGGCCGCGAACACCCGGCCCACGGCGTGCAGCGACTCCACGCCCTCGGCGAGGCGGGCGCCGCCGCAGTGCCAGACGCCGATGACCGGCACCCGCTCGCGGACGGCCACGTCGTAGGCGTGGACGATGTGCTCGCAGCCCTCCGCGCCCATGGCGCCGCCCTGGATGCGGGCGTCGCTGCAGAACGCCACGACCGGCACGCCGTCCACCCGTCCGGTCACGGCCAGCACGCCGCTCCCGTCCTCGGGGGTGATCCGCCGGATCGAGTCCTCGTCCAGCAGGTGACCGAGGCGCACCAGGGGGTCGCGAGAGTCGACGGCCGCCGCTTCGGCGGTCGCGGGCGCCGTCTCCCTGGCTGCCGCGGTCGCGCCGTCAGCCGTCGTCCTTCTGTCGGCCGTCGTCCCGCTGTCGAGCACAGTCATTCGAGACTCCCTTGTCAAACCGTCGTGAAGGCCACGGCGACGTTGTGGCCGCCGAACCCGAAGGAGTTGTTCACGGCTGCGATCTGCCCCTCGGGCAGGTCGCGCGGCTTGTCGCACACGATCTCGACGCCGATGCCGTCGTCCAGGTCGTCCACGTTGATCGTGGGGGGGATCAGCCGCTCGGCCAGCGTCTTGATCGTGAAGACCGACTCGATGCCGCCGGCGCCGCCGAGCAGATGCCCCGTCATCGACTTGGTCGAGGTGACGAGGACGTGCGAGCCGAACGACTTCTCGACCGCCTGGGCCTCGATCACGTCGCCCGCGGGGGTGGAGGTGGCGTGCGCGTTGACGTGCAGGATGTCGCGCCCGGTCAGCCCGGCGTCGGTCAGGGCCTGGGTCATCGCCGTGACGAGCCCCCGGCCCTCGGGCTCGGGCTGGGTGATGTGGTGGGAGTCGGCGGACAGGCCGAGGCCCGCCACCTCGGCGTAGATCCGGGCGCCGCGGGCCACCGCGTGCTCGTACGACTCCAGCACGACGAGGCCGGCGCCCTCACCGAGGACGAAGCCGTCACGGCCGCGGTCCCAGGGGCGGGAGGCCCGCTCGGGCTCGTCGTTCCGGGTCGACATGGCCCGGGCCGCCGCGAAGGCCGCCACGTTCAGCGGGTGGATCGCCGCCTCCGTGCCGCCCGCCACGACGATGTCCGCCCGCCCGGCGCGGATCATGTCCAGCGCGTACCCGATGGCTTCGGCGCCGGAGGCGCAGGCGGAGACGGTGGCGTGGACGCCGGCCCTGGCGCCCAGTTCGAGGCCCACCCAGGCCGCCGGGCCGTTGGGCATCAGCATGGGCACGGTGAACGGCGACAGCCGCTGCCAGCCCCGCTCCTTGAAGGTGTCGTAGGCCGACAGCGTCGTGCCGATGCCGCCGATGCCGCTGGAGACGCAGACCCCGAGCCGCTCGGCGGGCACCTCGGGGGCACCCGCGTCCTGCCATGCCTGGCGGGCGGCGATCAGCGCGAACTGCTCGCTGCGGTCGAGCCTGCGGGCCTCCGGCCGCGGCAGGACCTCGGCCGGATCGACGGCCGCCACACCGGCGAACTTCACCGGCACGGAGTCGACCCAGTCCTCGGTGAGCGGGCGGATGCCCGACCGCCCCTCGAGGAGCGCCGACCAGGTCGATGCGACGTCTCCACCGAGGGGCGTCGTCGCGCCGAGCCCGGTGACCACGACACGTACCCGGTCCTTACTCACTTCGTCTGCACTCCTCTTGCTGTTCGGGGCGTGAAGGGACCAGACATGCCCGGCCGCTCCCGGTGGCGCGGGCAGGGCACGTCCGGTGGTTCAGTTCTGGATGAAGCTGATGACGTCCTTGACGGTCTTCAGGTGCTTGAGCTGGTCGTCGGGGATCTCGACGCCGAACTCGTCCTGGGCCGCGACGGCGATCTCGACCATGGAGAGCGAGTCGATGTCGAGGTCGTCCACGAAGCTCTTCTCCGGGGTGACCTCCGCGGCCGGGATGCCGGTGATCTCGTTCACGATCTTGCCGACGCCCGCGAGGATCTCCTGCTCGGTCAGTGCCATGTCGCGACTTCTCCTTGTTGTGTTTTCCTGGTTCGTCTGGGTCGCCCCAGATCCGTACGGCGGGCCGTACGGGGTCTCTCAGGGGATCTCGATCACCTGGGAGGCGTAGGTGAGGCCGGCGCCGAAGCCCAGCAGCAGGGCCAGGCCGCCCGACGCGATCTCGCCGCGCTCGATCATGCGGGAGAGCGCGAGCGGGATGGACGCGGCCGAGGTGTTGCCGGCGAGCACGATGTCCTTGGCGACGACGGCGTTGCCGGCGCCGATCCTGCGGGCGATGGCCTCGACGATCCGCAGGTTCGCCTGGTGGGGGACGAAGGCGGCCAGGTCGGCGGGGTCCACGCCGGCACGCTCGCAGGCCAGCATGGCCACGGGGTGAAGGGTGGTCGTGGCCCAGCGGAACACCGCCTGACCCTCCTGGTGGAGGAAGGAGTTCCGGTCCTTGATCATGATCGCGTCGGCCTTGTCGCCGGCGCTGCCCCAGGCCACCGGGCCGATGCCCGGCCGGTCGGAGGGGCCGACGACGACGGCGCCCGCGCCGTCCGCGAAGATGACGGCGGTCGACCGGTCGTCGCGGTCGACCCACTGGCTGAGCTTCTCGCTGCCCACCACCAGCACGTTGGTCGCCGACCCCGTCCGTACGGCGTCGGACGCGGCGGCCAGGGCGTAGCAGAACCCGGCGCAGGCGGCGTTCAGGTCGTAGGCGCCGGGCGCGGTGATGCCCAGTCGGTGGGCGACGCGGCCGGCGGCGTTGGGGATGGGCGCCTCGGTCGTGCAGGTCGCCACGATCACCAGGTCGATGTCGTCGCTCGACAGGCCGCTGGCGGCCAGCGCCTTGCCGCCCGCCTGGACCGCGAGGTCGATCTCCGACTCCTGCGGCCCCGCGATTCGGCGCTCCTTGATCCCGACGCGGCTCTGGATCCACTCGTCGTTGGTGTCGAGCCGCGCGGCGAGGTCGTCGTTGGTGACGACCTGCGCGGGCTGGTAGCCGCCGAACGCGAGGATCCGCGCGGCGGGCGCGCCCTGGCCGAGTCTCATCCCAGCACCTCCCGGGCCGTGTCGAGGTCGGCGGGGGTCTTGAGCGCGACCGTCCGGACGCCGGGCATGGCGCGCTTGGCCAGGCCCGTCAGCGTGCCGCCGGGCAGCAGTTCGATCATGGTGGTGACCCCCCGCTCGGCCATCGTCGCCATGCAGGCGTCCCACCGAACGGGGCTGGCGACCTGGGTCACCAGCCGCTCCAGGAACTCGCCCCCGGCGGTGACCGCCGCGCCGTCGGCGTTGGACAGCAGCGTGACCGACGGTTCGGCGGGGGTGACGGTCGCGGCCTCGGCGCGCAGATGATCCACGGCGGAGGCCATGTGGACGGTGTGGAAGGCTCCGGCGACCGCCAGGGAGCGCACCCGCGCCCTGGCCGGCGGGTCGGCCGCGAACGCCTCCAAGCGCTCCAGCGTGCCTCCCGCGACGATCTGGCCCGCGCCGTTGATGTTCGCGGGGGTGAGGCCGTGCCTGTCCAGCGCGGCCAGGACCTCGTCCTCCGCGCCGCCGAGCACCGCGCTCAAGCCGGTCGCGGTGACGGCGGCGGCCTTGGCCATCGCCATCCCGCGCTCCCGCACCAGGGCGATGGCCTGCTCGGAGGTCAGCACCCCGGCGACCACGGCGGCGGCGAACTCGCCCACGCTGTGCCCGGCGACCAGGCCGGGCCGTACGCCCAGCGTCTCGAAGGCCGCCAGGGCCGCCGCCACCAGCAGCGGCTGGGCCACGGCGGTGTCACGGATCTCGTCGGCCCCGGCGGTCGTCCCGTACGACGCGAGATCGAGCCCCGCGATGTCGGACCACGCGGAGATTCGGTCCCGGAACGCGGGGATCTCAAGCCATGGACTGAGGAATCCTGGGGTTTGGGCGCCTTGGCCCGGAGCGACGATGACGAGCACGTACTCAACCCTGCCCTGTAGAGGTCCACCACACTGATGGAGATCCGAACGAACTTTGTGGAGGTGGCGTTGTGGGGTACCTACAGTTTCGGTGTCGAGATGATTAAGGAGCCCGGCTCAGGTTACGGACAGGCGACCGAGTATCAGACCAACCTGGAGGGTGAATGCGGACCTGCCCTCCGTCGGCTGGTATCCGGTCAGCTCCGTGATCTTCCGTAGACGGTACCGCACCGTGTTGGGGTGGACGAACAGCAGCCGCGCGGTCGCCTCCAGCGAGGTCCCCTGCTCCAGGTACGTCGCGAGGGTGTCGAGCAGCGGGGTGCCGGCCAGCGGCTTGTAGACGTTCTCCACGAGCTGGGCGCGGGCGTCCTCGTCGCCGTCCAGAGCGCGTTCGGCCAGCAGGTCCTCGGCGAGCACGGGCCGGGGCGCGTCGGGCCAGCCGGCCGCGGCGCGCAGCCCGGCGATGGCGGCGCGGGCCGACCTGGCCGCCGCGTGCAGGTCGGGCACCTCCGGCCCGATCACGACCGGCCCGGGCCCGAAGCGCGACACGACGCCGCGCGCCGCGTCCTTGACGCCGTCCGCCCCGCCCACGATCACGATGAGCCGGTCGCCCTGCACGCCGGCCAGCAGCTCGTGGCCGATCCGGCGGCCCTTGTCGCGCAGCCCGTCGATGACGCTCTGCGGGTCCTCGTCCGGGGCGAACCCCGCGAAGACGACGACCGGCGTGGAGGTCCAGCCGAGCGCGGCGGCCCACGAGTGCAGGCCGTCGTCGACCTGGCCGCGCACCAGCGCGTCCACGATCAGCGCCTCCAGCCGCGCGTCCCACGAGCCGCGCGCCTCCGCCTCCCTGGCGTACACCTGGGCGGCGGCGAAGGCGACGTCGCGCGTGTAGCGCAGCATGGCGTGCCGCAGCAGCTCCGCGCCGCCGGGCGCGGCCAGCTCCTCCACCTGCGCCTCGACGACCTCGACGACGATGCGGACGAGGTCGACGGTCTGCTGCAGCGAGACGCTGCGCTTCAGCTCGCGCGGCGCGGTGCCGAAGAACTCGATGCTCGGCGTCGGCCTGCCCTCGCCCGCGTGGCCGAACCACTCCACGAACGCCGCGATGCCGGCCTGCGCCACCAGCCCGACCCACGACCTGTCCTCCGCGGACAGCGCCCGGTACCAGGCGAGCCGCTCCTCCATCCGGGCCATCGCGGCGGTCCCCAGGCTGCCCATGGCGCGGTCGAGCCGCCGCGCCGTGTCCTCCCGGATCCGATCGCTCATCGGCACATCGTCTCCGGCCCTCCGGGTGACACCCTCGCTCTGCCTGTCCGTACGCACCTGTCCGCCGTTTCGCGCGCCCCGTTCGCTCACGTCCCCTAGCGTGCCAGGTCGCCGCGCGGAGCGCGCTCCCGGTCCCGTACGGCGCGTTGCGACGGCGTCGGCCGGCGGGGCGTCAGAGGACGGCGACCGCCGTGATGAGGCCGATGAAGAAGTGTGTCACCCCGAGGAGCACGGCGGCGGGCCGCAACGCGTCGTCGCGGACCAGCTCACGCACCGAGATCCCCGCGATCTTGTCGAAGGCGATCATGCCGAGCGTCTGCACGGCGATGCCGACCAGCCCGAACACGAGCGTCGCGAGCAGGCCCTCGCGCAGTTCGCCGCCCGACGACCAGATGGACGCCGCCACAACGAGCGCCACGCCGGCCACGCTGGAGGTGGCGAGCACGGTCGCGTTGGGGTTGCGGTCGGTGCGGATCACCGTGCTGAGCCTGCCGGGGGTCGCCAGGTCCACGACGTAGAACCCGGCGACGAGCAGCAGCACGCCGAGGACGGCGTACGAGACGATCGCCAGGGCGCCGTGGCCGAGCACACCGGCGAGAGAGGTGGTGGTGTTCACGGGGCCTTCGCTTTCAGCCGTGGATGCGATGGGGGACGAATGAGGACGTGTCGTCGGTGACGAGGCCGGAGGTCTCCCGGATGCCGAGCCCGGCCGCCTCGTCGTCGACCACCCAGGCCCCGAGCACCGGACGCCAGCCGCCGAAGTCCGGCAGCGGCCGGAACTCCTGGTGGACGAAGCCCTCGGCGCCGTAGTCGCCGCCGGTCTCCAGCTCGACTCCGGGCGCGGAGATCCGCATGGAAGCGCCCTCGCGGCCGAGCAGCGGCTTGCGCACGTAGCCCGGCCCGGCGGCCAGCTCACGGGGCCCGTCGAGATAGGCGGGCAGCAGGTTGGGATGGCCGGGGTAGAGCTCCCACAGGATCGCCAGCAGGGCCTTGTTGGACAGCAGCATCTTCCACAGCGGCTCGATCCACGTCATGGAGACCTGCTGCGCCAGGGCCTGCGGGGCGAACGGCTCGGCGACGAGCCACTCCCAGGGATACAGCTTGCACAGGGTGCGGATGACCCGGTGCTCCATGTCGACGAACCGGCGGTTGAGCGCGTCCCAGCCGATGTCCTCCATGGCGACCGCCGCGGTGGTCAGGCCGGCCTGCTCCGCGGTCTCCTGGAGATAGCCGACGGTCATCGCCTCCTCGCCCGTCTCGTCGGCGCTGGTCCACCCGAAGTGGACCGGGCCGGTCTGGAGCGTGAGGGACTTCCAGCGGTCGATCAGGCGCTCGTGGATCGAGTTCCACTGGTCGTCGCCGGGATGGGCGTCCTTCAGCCAGAACCACTGCACGACGGAGCTCTCGACGAGGCTGGTCGGGGTGTCGGCGTTGTACTCCAGCAGCTTGGCCGGTCCGGTGCCGTCGTAGCGGAGGTCGAAGCGGCCGAAGAGGTGCGGGTCGCGCCGCCGCCACGACTCGGCGACGGCCGTACGGCAGTGCGGGGGGATGCCGAGGTCGGCGTACCGGTCGTGGGTCACGACATGGTCGGCCGCCGCCAGGCACATCCGGTGCAGCTCCTCGACCTGGTCCTCCAGGCTGAGCACCTCGTCCAGCGTGAAGACGTAGTGGACGCCCTCGTCCCAGTAGGGCCGGGTGAGGCCCTCGGGGTGGGCGGACCGGTGGTAGGCCAGGCCCTGCGACTCGATGATCGCCGCCCAGTCCTCCCTGGGCGCCGAGGTCTGCCTGCGCACCCGTCAGCCACCGCCGCCGCTGTGGAACCCGAATCCGCCCCGCTGGATCACCCGTCCCGTATGGCTGGTGATCCGGGCGTCGGCGGGCCGCACCGTCGTCCCGTTGTACACCCGGGCGCCCGTGCGGCTGCCGCCGTAGTACCAGCGGTACGCGCCGTGCGAGCCGCCGTAGTGACGATGGTCGTCGTCGTCGCAGTAGTGGTCGTCGACGACCAGGTAGGAGCCGTCCGGGTTGGACGTCGAGGTGTCCACGCAGTCCGCGCCGACCTCCTCGTAGTCGTCCTGGGCCGCGCAGAAGCCGACGAGCAGCACCGACAACACGCCCAGCGTGCCGAGCTTGACCGCCGTGGACGACTTGCCGCCGCCCTCGGGTGGCGGCGGAGCCGGCGTGTGCCCCGCCTGGCGCGCCGGCCACTGCGCGCCCGTCGAGGGGGGATGAGGCGGCGGCGAGGAGCCGCCGGAGGGCGGTGTTCCGCGTGGGGGACTGTCCTCTGGCTCTGGCAATCCGGCTCCTGCTCTCGAGATCGGCACACATTATCGTCTCGTCGGACGAACGGGACAGCCCGGTTCGTGGTTCCGGATCGGCGCGCGCGGCCCCGGGTAGCGTGCCCGGTGTGGACCCAGTCGAGGCGCTCAAGCGCATCGCCTTCCTGCTGGAGCGGGCCGGCGAGCCGACCTACCGGGTGCGCGCCTTCCGCGCCGCCGCCGCCGCGATCGCAGACCTGCCCCGGGAGGAGCTGGTACGGCTCGCGCGCACCGGCGGGCTGACGGACCTGAAGGGCGTCGGCAAGGTCACGTCCCTGGCCGTCACCGAGGCGCTGGACGGCGTCGTGCCGACGTACCTCCGGCGTCTGGAGGACACCGCGGACACCGACCTGGACGAGGCCGCGCGGGCGCTGCGGTCGGCGCTGCGCGGCGACTTCCACAGCCACTCGGACTGGTCGGACGGGGGGTCGCCGATCGAGGAGATGGCCGCCGCCGCCCGGGAGCTCGGCCACGACTACCTGGCGCTGACCGACCACTCGCCCCGGCTGACCGTGGCGCACGGGCTGTCCGCCGACCGGCTGAGGCGGCAGCTCGACGTGGTCGCCGCGCTCAACGAGACGTACGCGCGGGACGGCGGCCCGCCGTTCCGAATCCTCACCGGCATCGAGGTGGACATCAACACCGACGGCTCGCTCGACCAGGAGCCGGAGCTGCTCGGACGGCTCGACGTCGTGGTGGCGAGCGTCCACTCGTTGCTGCGGATGGACGCTGACGACATGACGCGGCGGATGGTCACGGCGGTGGCCGACCCGGACGTGGACGTCCTCGGGCACTGCACGGGCAGGGTGGTGCGGGGCCGCGGCCGGCCCGAGTCGCGCTTCGACGCCGAGATCGTCTTCGAGGCGTGCCGGAGGTTCGGGGTCGCCGTGGAGATCAACTCGCGGCCCGACCGGCTCGACCCGCCCAAGCGCCTGCTGCGTCTCGCGTACGAGATGGGCTGCGACTTCGCGATCGACTCCGACGCGCACGCCCCCGGCCAGCTCGACTGGCAGCGGTTCGGCTGCGAGCGGGCGGCCCTGTGCGGCATTCCGGCGGAACGCATCCGCAACACCCGGCCGGGGGGCACTTGAGGTGATAGGGCTGTGGCGTCTGGGTGATACGGGCGATCGACCGGGCACTGCGCGGGCGGCACGTGCTGCGCCTGGAGTACGCCGGCACCAAGGGCGTGCCCACCGTCAGGGACGTCGAGCCCGGCATCTGCCTCGGCGGCAGGGGCGGGCACTGGTATCTGGTGGCCTGGTGCCGGCTGCGTGCGGACGTGCGGGTCTTCCGGCTCGACCGGATCTCCCGGGCGGAGGTCACCGAGGAGCGCTTCCCCGAGCCGGGCCGCGACCACCTGGCCGACCTCGCCGAAGCCGCCGGCGGCTGACGGGCGCACCGCCGGGGCCTTGCGGCGGAGAGCGGGCCCGATGAGGTTCGAAGCAGAGCCGGGACGACCGGAGTCGAACGGGTCAGCGAAAAAATGTCGGTGGGGTGGCCTACCTTCGGGGGCGTGAACCGTACCGACCGGCTCTACGCGATCGTCGAGGACCTGCGGGCGATCTCCCCGCGCTGCCGGTCCGCGCGTGAGCTCGCCCAGCGTTTCGAGGTGAGCTCGCGGACCATCGAGCGGGACATCTCCGCGCTGCAGCAGGCCGGCGTGCCCATCTACGCCGAGGTCGGGCGCAGGGGAGGGTACGCCCTGGACAGGAGCATGTCCCTGCCCCCGCTCAACTTCACCCCCGCCGAGGCCGTCGCGGTGGCGATCGCCCTCAGCCGCACCGAGCAGCAGCCCTTCGCCGACGAGGCGCGCAGCGCGCTGCGCAAGCTCGTCGCCGCCATGCCGGGCCCCGAGGGGGAGCGCGCCCGTCAGCTGGCGGCCCGCGTCCAGATCCTGACCGAGGAGAAGCCGGAGTCGCGATACACCGGGTCCATCGGCCGGGTCATCGAGGAGGCCCTGCTCAAGGGCCTTGTCCTGCGCATCCGGTACGCCGACGCCCAGGGCGTCCTCACCGCGAGGGAGGTGGAGCCCGGGGCGTTCGTCGGCGGGCGGAGCGGGTGGTGGTATCTGGTGGCGTGGTGCCGCCTGCGCGACGCCGTCCGCGTCTTCCGGCTCGACCGGATCGCCGACGCCGCCCTCACCGAGGAGCCGGTGCCCGGACGGCCTCTGGAGGCCTTCGACGCCGACATACCGCACATGATCGCGCGAACTCCGGCACTCGACTGAAGTATTCGAAAAAACGTTCGCGATGGCGCGGAAACACCGACAGGGGGGTGTCGCGAGGGGCTGGGAGTCTCTACTCACGCGAGCGGCGCACCGGTCCCGGCCCGCCCCGATCCGGTCCGCCCCGCTCAGCCCGCCGCCCGGCGTGCGCTTCTACGCAGACAGCACGTGGAGGCGCCGGGAGGAGACACTGAGCGGCTCGACAGAACTCCACAGAGCTGCACAGACTTCAGAGGAAGAGAACCGACGATGACGACTCCCGCCGAACCCGCAGTCAACACGGTCGCCTGGTTCGAGATCGCGAGCGACGACCCCGAGGGCGTCCAGCGGTTCTACGGCGACCTGTTCGGCTGGCGCTTCCGGACCGACGAGAACTCCGACGCGATGGGCATGGACTACCGGCTCATCAGCTACGCCGACGACGCCGAGGTGCAGGGCGGAGTGTTCGCCACCGGGGGCGACATCCCCGGCCACGCCATCTTCACCGTGATGGTCCGCGATGTCGTGGAGACCTGCCGGCAGGTGGAGGCCCTCGGCGGAAAGGTGCTCAGCAAAGCCGTGGGCAACGACAAGGGGCCCGACTTCGCCTACCTCCACGACACGTCGGGCAACCTCTTCGGCATCTTCGCCCCCCCTGCCTCCTGACCCTCCACATGCCCACGCTCCCGGAGACAGGTGGCCCGGCGCCCAGGTGGTCCGGCGCCCGGTGCAGGTGAGGGTGGGCGTGATGCGTCAGTAAGCTTCGCGACGGCCGGTGCGACCGGCCGGTGCGTACCGAGGCCGTCCGGACGCCCGCCGGGACTTCGTCCCGTGCTTCCCCTGCGGCGCCTTTCCCCCGGGTCCTTCCCCTCCGGGCCGCCAAGGGCGCACGGACGGCCCTTCCCCGCCCTGGCCGCGCACGCCCCTTCCGGGCGGGCCGGGCTGGCCGGCCGTCCGCACGGGGTGCCCGTGCGGACGGCCGGCGGAGGCGTCACCTCGCGTGCCCGGCGGAGCGGAGGGCGTGGGGAAGACGCCCTCCTGCCCGGCGCGTCACGCGTCCGGCTGACGGTGCTGCAACTGGCGGCGCAGCTCGGCGATCTCCCGCTCCAGGTCGGCGACCTGGGGAGCGTCGGCGCCGGCCGGGGCCTGGTCCGGGACGGGCTGCGACGGCTGCGGACGGCCCGGCTGCTGCGCGTACGGCGACGGAGTGGGGCGCACGTACTGCGTCGCGCCGTCGGGCCGCTGGGGCTCCCCGCCCTCGCCCGGCCGCTGGGGCTCCCCGCCCTCGCCCGGCCGCTGGGGGTCGTACCCTCCGGGACGCGGAGGCTCGTAGCCCCCACCGGAGCGCTGGGCGTCGCCGCCGGCCGGCGGCAGGCTCTGCGGCTGCCAGCCCTGGGGCAGCACCTGGCCGTTCACCGGCTGCTGTCCGTAGCCGCCGCCCACCTGCGCGGGGTAGGAGGCGCCGTTCGGGCCGGGGAAGGGACTCCCGCCGTACGAGGGCGTGGGCGCCCGGCCCTGCGGGGAGGCGGACGCCTTCCCGCGCCTGCGCAGCACGAGCAGCAGCAGGAGGCCGCCGCCGACCAGGACCAGGGCGCCGGCTCCGGTCGCGATCCACACCCACATCGGCTGCGGGGTCTCGTCCCTGCCGGACGAGATCGCCTGCTGGGAGTCGGTGATGTACTTCGCGACGTACGGGTGGCTCGGGAACAGCGCCTGGACCTCGCGGAACTTCGGCAGCGCGTCCTTGTAGTGCCGCAGGAAGAAGTCGTCGAGCGCCTCGTTGTACTTCGTCGTCGTCATCGACGCGGAGGGCTTGACGTTCTTCTCGTTGAGCTTCTCCTTGATGATCGAGACCGGGAGCACGAAGCTCTCGTTCTCCGACGCCTCGCCGTTCTCGCTCACGGTGCCGGCGATCAGCATGCCGACGACCTTGCCCGCGCGGCTGAAGACCGGACCGCCGGAGTTGCCGTGGTAGGAGGGCGCCTGCGTCTGGATGTACGGCACGCCTTCCTGGGTGCTGCGCTTGGCGTTGTACGGCCCCTCGGTCAGCGCGGGGTCGAGCTTCGACTCGACGCTGAACCACGGGGTGTTGGTCACCAGGCCGGGGAAGCCGCTGATGTAGAGCGTGTTGCCGGTCTGCACGTCCGCGTCGTCGCCGAGCGGGACCGTCGGCAGGTTCTGCTGGCCGTTGACCTTGAGCAGGGCGAAGTCCTTGCCCGGGTAGCTCTCGCCCACCGACACGAGCTCGGCCGGGACCTCCTTGGCCGTCTTGTCGACGCCGCCGCCGGGGAGGCTCTGCAGCACCGACAGGCTCTTCTGCAGACCGCGGATCTGCAGGTGGCTGGTGTTGAAGGTGACGTAGACCTGCTGGGCGAGCTCCAGGAGCTCCTTGTCGGCCTCGATGCCCTGCAGCCCGTTGATGATCTCCTTGGCGTCCTGCTTGTTGAACTTCTGCAGCGCCTGCTGCGCGAAGGTCTGCGACAACTCGTCGTCGTTCAACTCGACGCAGTGCGCGCCGGTGACCATGTAGCCGTCGGGGGTCACCCACCAGCCCGTGCACATGCCGCCGACCTGCGCCTTGGCGGTGCGTTCCGGCGTGACGGGCTCAAGGTACCGGTCGACGTCGGCCGCCATGCGCTGGAACAGGAACTTGGCGATGCTGCGTTCGTCGGAGGGGATCTTGCCGGCGATCACGGACTGGGTGGCGTCGTTGACCAGCTGCTGGAACGGTCCCTGCTTGACCTGGCTGGTCGGGACGACGACCTCGCCCGAGTAGGTGAGGCTGGTGAGCTGGACGGCCGGGTGCGTGCGCGCGGCCAGTTTGGTGCCCACGGGCACCTCGTCTGCGGTGTCCGCCGAAGCGGGAGCGGCGGTGACGACCACGGCGACGGCCGCCAGCGCGGCCATTCCTCCGGTCAGTCTGCCGAGATAATTTCTGAACGTTCCATCCACGGCAGCAATCGTGGAGGTTTGGTCTTGTTTCTTGCTTGGAGGTGGCTTGGGACTGCTTGGAATGGACACGCAGACGGCCCCCGCCCGGAGGGGCGGAGGCCGTCGATCGTGGTTCCCGCGTCAGCCCGGTCAGACGCCCATGGACTGGGTGTCGTTGGTCTCCGGCGTCTGCTGGGCCGTCACCTCGGTCACCCCGTTCTTGAGGTGATACCGGGCGATCGCCTCCTGCAGCGTCTCCGCCTTGACCTCGCCCCGGCGGGCGAGCTGGGTCAGCACGGCCAGCGTGATCGAGGCCGCGTCCACGTGGAAGTGGCGGCGCAGCGCCGACCGCGTGTCGGACAGGCCGAACCCGTCGGTCCCGAGCGAGGACCAGTCACCCGGCACCCACTGGGAGATCTGGTCGGGGACGGCGCGCATGTAGTCGCTGACCCCCACGAACGGCCCCGGCACGCCGGACAGCTTGGTGGCGACGTACGGCACCCGCTGCTCGGCGTCGGGGTTGAGCAGGTTGTGCTCCTCGACGGCGAGGGCGTCCCTGCGCAGTTCGCTCCAGGAGGTGGCCGACCAGATGGCGGCCGACACGCCCCAGTCCTCCGCCAGCATCCGCTGGGCCTCCAGCGCCCACGGGGCGGCGACGCCGGACACCAGGATGTTCGCCTTCGGCCCCTCGCCGGCGGCGGGCGCGAAGAGGTACAGGCCCTTGAGGATGCCCTCCACGTCGACGTTCTCCGGCTCGGCCGGCTGCGGGTAGGGCTCGTTGTAGACGGTCAGGTAGTAGAAGACGTCCTCGGGCCGCTCACCGTACATCCTCCGCAGACCGTCCCGCACGATGTGCGCGATCTCGAACCCCCAGGCCGGGTCGTACGACACGGCGGCGGGGTTCGTGGAGGCGATCAGCGGGGTGTGGCCGTCCTCGTGCTGCAGGCCCTCGCCGTTCAGCGTGGTCCGGCCGGCCGTGGCGCCGAGCAGGAAGCCCCGGCCCATCTGGTCGCCGAGCTGCCACATCTGGTCGGCGGTCCGCTGGAACCCGAACATCGAGTAGAAGATGTAGACCGGGATCATGTGCTCGCCGTGCGTGGCGTAGGTGCTGCCGGCCGCGATGACCGAGCCCATCGAGCCGGCCTCGCTGATCCCCTCGTGCAGGATCTGGCCCTCGGTCGACTCCTTGTACGACAGCAGCAGCTCGCGGTCGACCGCCTCGTACGTCTGCCCGTGCGGCGAGTAGATCTTGGCGGTCGGGAACATCGCGTCCACACCGAACGTGCGGGCCTCGTCCGGGATGACCGGCACGAACCGCGCGCCGATCTCCTTGTCACGGATGAGGTCCTTGAGCAGGCGGACGAACGCCATCGTCGTGGCGACGTTCTGCTTGCCCGAACCCTTGCGCAGGCCCGCATACACCGGGTCGCCGGGGAGCTTGAGCGGCTTGGCGCGGATCACCCGCTTGGGCAGGTAGCCGCCGAGCGCCGCCCGGCGCTCCTTCATGTACGCGATCTCCTCGTTGTTCTCCCCGGGGTGGAAGTACGGCGGGATGTCGGCGTCGAGGTCCTTGTCGGGGATGGGCAGGTAGAGCCGGTCGCGGAACTCCTTGAGCTCGGCCTTGCTCATCTTCTTCATCTGATGCGTCGCGTTGCGCGCCTCGAAGTCCTTGCCGAGCGTCCAGCCCTTGATCGTCTGGGCCAGGATGACGGTCGGCTGGCCGACGTGCTCGCGGGCCGCCTTGAACGCGGCGTACACCTTGCGGTAGTCGTGCCCGCCGCGCGACAGCTTGCGGATGTCGTCGTCCGACATGTGCTCGACCATCTTGCGCAGGCGCGGGTCGCCGCCGAAGAAGTTGTCGCGGATGTAGCCGCCCGACTCGACCGAGTAGGTCTGGAACTGGCCGTCGGGGGTGGTGTTCATCTGGTTGACGAGCACGCCGTCGACGTCGGCCGCCAGCAGCGGGTCCCAGTCGCGGCCCCAGACGACCTTGATGACGTTCCAGCCGGCGCCGCGGAAGTACGACTCCAGCTCCTGGATGATCTTGCCGTTGCCGCGCACCGGACCGTCGAGCCGCTGCAGGTTGCAGTTGATGACGAAGGTGAGGTTGTCGAGCTCCTCGCGGGCGGCCACGCCGATCGCGCCGAGTGACTCGGGCTCGTCCATCTCGCCGTCGCCGAGGAAGCACCAGACGTGGCTGCGGCTGGTGTCCTTGATCTTGCGGCTGAGCAGGTAGCGGTTGAACCGCGCCTGGTAGATCGCGCCGATCGGGCCGAGGCCCATCGAGACCGTGGGGAACTCCCAGAAGTCCGGCATGAGCCGGGGGTGCGGGTAGGAGGGCAGGCCCTTGATCCCGTGCGACAGCTCCTGGCGGAACGCGTCGAGCTGGGGCGCGTCGAGGCGGCCCTCAAGGAACGCGCGCGCGTAGATCCCCGGGGCCGCGTGGCCCTGGATGAAGACCTGGTCGCCTGACTCCCCGTGGTCCTTGCCGCGGAAGAAGTGGTTGTAGCCCACCTCGTACAGCGAGGCGGCGGAGGCGTAGGTGGCGATGTGGCCGCCGACGTTGGTCCGCGCGTTCGCCCGGGTGACCATGACCGCCGCGTTCCAGCGGATGTAGGCCCGGATGCGGCGCTCGACGTACTCGTCTCCGGGGAACCAGGGCTCGCGCTCGGGGGGAATGGTGTTGATGTAGTCCGTGCTGCGCAGGCCGGGTACGCCGACCTGGTGTTCCCGGGCGCGCTCGAGCAGCCGGAGCATCAGGTAGCGGGCGCGGGTGCGGCCCTCGGTCTTGATGACGTTGTCGAGCGATTCGAGCCATTCGTTGGTCTCGCTCGGATCGACATCAGGCAACTGGCTGGGTAGGCCGTCACTGATGATCGAAAAACGCTGGCGTCCGGAAGCCACTGGGTCTCGCCTTCCGAGAATGGACTTTGGTCTCGTCGGATCTGTTACGTCGGTGTTGCCTGCAGCGATGCGCTCAGCGCTTGGTCGCGGCGTTGCGGTCGTCTTCCATCCTGTCTCGTCCCACCGGAAAGCGCATCTCTACTTCCCGGTAACCGAACCGTCCCCGCTGGCAGCGGACGCGGCTTGGCCTAGACCACCGATGGTAGGACGATTTTCGCAGACTGCACATTCCATGTTGCCCCCGGGTTTCCCCCAGAGCGAACGGGTGGCGTTCCCCCTGGTCACCCCAGGTGCCGTCCGCTCCCCCCTACCCCCGCTGGCGCCGCTTCACTCGGGCCGTTCCGTACGGCCCCGGCGAGGGGTGGACGGGCGGTGCTCCGGGCGTTCGCCACGGTCACGGGGAAGGCCCCAGCAGGTCTGTGGGCTTACGTAACGTTTTGGTATGAGTTGTCCCTCCCTCTGTGGAGGGCAGGGTTTCTCCCCTTTCCAGGTGGCGATAGCCGTACCAGGCTCTGGAAGAGGGGGAGGAGTGGGATGCACGCAGCGGTAGGAGACCGGCTCGTGGTGCACAGCGCCGTCGTGGGCGAGCACGAGAAGCACGGTGAGATCATCGAGGTCCGCGGTCCAGAGGGCGGTCCGCCGTTCCTGGTGCGGTTCGAGGACGGGCACGAGGCGCTCGTCTTCCCCGGGCCGGACGCCGTCGTCGTCGCAGCTCAGCGCGGATCGTAAGATCACGGTGTGAAATCGACGGTGATCGAGGTGCGGACCGGCGCGCGGGAGCGCGTACACGACATCACCCGGGAGTGCGCGGACTTCGCCCGCGACTGCGGGGGAGACGGGCTGCTGCACGTCTTCGTCCCGCACGCGACCGCGGGCGTGGCGCTGCTGGAGCTCGGCTCCGGCAGCGACGAGGACCTGCTGGCCGCTCTCGGCGACCTGCTCCCCGCGGATGACCGGTGGCGGCATGCCCACGGCTCCAGGGGGCATGGAAGGTCGCATGTCATGCCCGCACTCATTCCGCCGTACGCCACGGTTCCCGTCCTGGGGGGCCGTCTCGCGCTGGGGACCTGGCAGTCGGTCGCCCTGGTCGACCTCAACGTCGACAACCCCGACAGGCGGGTCCGTTTGTCGTTTTTGACCGATTAAGAGATAACGGTGCGGGTCACCCGTCGTGGCGACCGTTGACGACGACCGGTCGCAGCGTGTGGACTGTGCCGAAGCATGGCTCTCAATGAGCCGCGACAACCGCAGACATGGGCGGGGTCACCCCAAGCAGGAGGGATGAACGTGAGCGCGACCGCGGGTCAGGCGCAAGGCGAGCGCGGCCTGGCCGAAAGACTCGGCCTCAAAGCCGGTCAGGTGGTGCAGGAGGTCGGCTGGGACGAGGACTGCGACGAGGCGCTGCGCCAGTCCATCGAGAACCTGACCGGCAACGAGCTGGTGGAAGAGGACTACGAGGACGTCGTCGACGTCGTGTTGCTGTGGTGGCGTGACGGGGACGGAGACCTCTTCGACGCACTGAGCGACGCCATGACGGCACTCGCCGACGGCGGCCAGATCTGGCTGCTCACCCCGAAGGCGGGGCGCGACGGCCACGTGGAGCCCAGCGACATCGGTGAGGACGCGACGACCGCCGGGCTTTCCCAGACGAGCAGCGTGAGCGCCGCGAGGGACTGGTCGGGCACGAGGCTCGTCGCCCCGAAGGCCCGCCGCTGATCGTCGCCCTGCCGTACGGCCCGGGGATGCCGTACGGCAGGCTGATGGGCGGACACCTGGGAGGGACTGATCATGACGGTTGAGGTCGGGCAGCGGGCTCCGGACTTCGCGCTGAAGGACCAGCACGGTGTGCCCGTGCGGCTCTCCGACCTGCGGGGCAGGCGAGTGGTGCTCGTCTTCTACCCCCTGTCGTTCAGCCCCGTCTGCCACGGCGAGCTCGCGGCGATCCGCGACGGGTTCGCCGGCTCACTGCCCGCGGACGTCCAGGTGCTGGCGGTCTCGGTCGACTCGATGTTCAGCCAGCGTGCCTGGGCCGACCAGGAAAACTTCACGTTTCCTCTGTTGTCGGATTTCTGGCCCCATGGTGAGGTCGCACGGGCGTACGGTGTCCTCGATGAGGACAGGGGGCTCGCCCTCAGGGGCACGTTCGTCATGGACGCCGAGGGCGTCGTGCGCTGGAAGGTCGTCAACCCGATCGGCTCCGCACGCGACCTCGACGAGTACCGCAAGGCGCTCGCGGCGGTCTGATCGTTTCATCGCCTGACTCCGGGCATTGCCATATACGGTTTTCGTCCCCTCGCTCGCCCCATTTGGAGGCCACGATGCCCTGCTACAGGTGCGGGGCCCGGCAGATCGACCCTGTACGCGGCTCAAGCCCCTGGAAGCGCGCCGTACGCCGCGAGGCGCAGGTCCTCGTCTGCCCGGACTGCCAGCGTGTGCACGACCTCGACCTCGACACGTGCGCCTCGTGCGGCTCGATCGCGTTGATCTGCCGCCTGGGGGAGATCGAGTGCCGCTCCTGCGGAGAGATACGGCTCGCCCGCGCGGGTGAGCCGCTCGTCGCGGCGGGCTCCTCCGGCTCGGCGGGGTCCGCCGGGCCTTCGGGCTCGTCCGGCCTGTCCGGCCTGGCGGCGGAGGTGGAGGCCGCGCTCAGCCGCGTGCTCGGGCGCCCGTGACGCATCCGTCCGTGACGTATGTGGTCGCGCTCGATGTGGGCGGCACCTCGCTGAAGGGCGGGCTCGTCACCCGGGCCGGCGAGGTCACCGTCCTCACCGGTCGTCCCACATGCCGGGAGAACGGCCCGGAGGCGGTGGTCGAGGCGGTGCGCGCCTACGTCGGCGAGATCGCCGCACTCGGGCGGTCGCGGTACGAGGGTCCCCCCGCCGGGGTCGGGCTCGCCGTCCCGGGCATCGTCACCTCCGCCACCGCCGTCTACTCGGCCAACATCGGCTGGCGGGACGTGCCGGCCGAGGCGTTCGTGCCCGCCGGCGTCCCCGTGCGCCTCGGCCACGACGTCCGTACGGGCGGGCTGGCCGAAAGTGTGTTCGGCGCCGGGCGCGGAGTCGCCGACTTCCTGTTCCTGCCCATCGGCACCGGCATCGCCGGCGCGGTCGTGCTGCGCGGCGATCCGTACGGCGGGGCGCACGGCTGGGGCGGCGAGATCGGGCACGCGCCCGTCTGGCCCGCGGGGGAGAAGTGCGCCTGCGGGCAGACCGGCTGCCTGGAGACCTACGCCTCCGCCTCGGCCCTGGCCCGCCGCTTCACGGCCCGTTCGGGGCGTACGGCCACCGCCAAGGAGGTGGTGGAGCTCGCGGTCGCGGGGGACGCGGCGGCCGCCGAGGTGTTCGGCGAGGCGGTCGAGGCCCTGGCCATCGCCCTCGCGTCGTACGTGCTGCTGCTCGACCCCGCGTTGATCGTCCTCGGCGGCGGCCTGTCGGAGGCCGGCGCGGCGCTGCTCGAACCCCTGAGGGAACGGCTGGCGGGACGGCTGACCTTCCAGGAGCCTCCGCCGCTGCGTACGGCCGCCCTCGGGACCCGGGCGGGCATGCTCGGCGCGGCCCTGCTGGGCTGGCAGGCGGCAGGGGAGCAGGACGTAGGCGCTGACTGGCCTATCGATGTGCTCAGAGGCGGGTCCGTGTCGTAAGGTGTAGACCGGTCCGGGCGGTTAGCTCAGCGGTAGAGCACTCGCCTTACAAGCGAGGGGTCACTGGTTCGAACCCAGTACCGCCCACCAGGTGAAACGGCGTATTGCCGATCTTGTTTTCGCGGACCGAGTGACTATCATTTCGGGGAGCATGTCGGGGAGCGCGACCTCCCGTTTTTAGCGTCGTTCGAGGCCGAGCCGGACCTTGCCGCGCGGCATGAGATCCCGCGCCCCGAGAGGGGGCGCTGACACAACCCCTACGGCACTGGTCTTCATCTCGATCTCCGCCAGGCAGCGGCCGCTGCTCGTGCCGCGCCAGTGGTCGGTGAGTCACGTCCTGGAGGCGCGCGTCGGCCCGCGGGCCAAGTCACCTTCTCAAGTCGCGAGTTTGCCTGGGCCGCATCGAGTGCGTGTACATACACTGACGGCATGAGCGCCCAACCGCAGGAGTTCACCCCCGAAGGTCCCCTGCCGGAGAAGAACCTGCGTGCCATCCGTAGGGCGTTGGTCGTGCCACAGGACCGAGATGGGTTCGATGCAGGTCTTGACGTCGTCCTGGCCGAGGTCCGCGCCAGCTTGGACCTCGGTCGGTTGAGCGAGTTCATCCACACCTGGTGGCTGATCGCGTGTGACTCGGCCAAAGATCAGCAGGGCCGCAGAGACGTCTACGAACGGGCTGCCCGCGTCCAGGAACTGGCTGACGTCGGCAAGCCGATCCCTCGAGGCGACAAGACGTGGCGCCAACTGCTGGCGGAGCGCGGGGCCGAGCGGTAGGTGTACTCGATCGTCGAGCCCGATCCCGTCGCTCAAGAACAGATCGCTGCCCTTCCCGAGTATGCCTTGCGGTATCTGGCCGGGGGTACTGGACCTGGTTGAGCTTGAGCCCTGGGCCGGTGGACCGCAATCGCCAAGCAAGCCGGACGGCAACATGCGGGTCATGCCGTTTGGAGAGCGTGGGCTGGTGACCTATCTCGTCATGGAGCCCCAACGCGAGGTGTATATCGTTCGCGTGCAGTGGATTTAGTTTCTGGCTTGATGGCAGGCGCGGCGCGCTGGGTGACAATCGCCGTGGACGGCGAAGCCGTCATCGCCAACGCGCTCCTCAGTCGAGGAACACCGGGAACACGCGGGATAGCGAAAATGGCCCGGGGTCGTCCGCCTGCCCTACGGCCGGGAGCGTGACGACCACCAGGACTGTGACGACCCGATCACCCACTGGGCCGAGCTGCCCACTCTGCCGGGCACGACCGTGCGATACCTCGTAGGCGAGGAGGCGAAGACCGCTCGGGCGAACGCCTTGGGCGAGGGGACATAACGGCGTTCATGGCGTGCAAGCAGTGGCGTGGCATCGTCACCGCCTGGCGGTGACCGCACCGTGGAGGGATCGAGGTGGCGGCTGCACGATCGCCCGGCTGATGCGCGGCCGAGGTCAGTGGCCGGGGTGGACGAGGCCGCATTCGTAGGCGAAGACGACGGCCTGGACCCGGTCGCGGAGACCCAGCTTGGCGAGGATGCGGGTGACGTGGGTTTTGACCGTCGGCTCGCTGAGGTAGAGCTCCGCGGCGATCTCCGCGTTGGAGCGGCCTCGGGCGATGAGCATCAGTACCTCCAGTTCGCGCGGGGTCAGCCTTTCGAGCCCGGCCGGACGGTCAGAGCCCGGCCGTGGGCGGCGGACGTAGTCCTCGATCATTCGCCGGGTGATCTCCGGTGCCAGCAGTGCCTCGCCCGCGGCGACCGTACGGACGGCACCGGCCAGCTCGCGCGGCGGGGCGCTCTTGAGCAGGAAGCCGCTCGCCCCGGCCCGCAGCGCCTGGTAGACGTACTCGTCCTCGTCGAATGTCGTGAGCATGAGGATGCGCGCCCGGCAGGAGCCGCCGTTCAGCAGGTGGCGGGTCGCCTCGATGCCGTCACGGCGCGGCATGCGGATGTCCATGAGGATGACGTCGGGCTGCAGCACGGACCCCCGGTCGACGGCCTCGATGCCGTCGACCGCCTCGCCGACCACCTCGATATCGTGCTGACCCTCCAGGATCGAGCGGAAACCGCCGCGTACGAGGGCTTGGTCGTCGACGAGCAGGACCCTGATCATCGCTGGCCCGCCTCCAGCGGCAACTGTGCCGTGACGGTGAAGCCGCCGCCGGGTGCGCCCACTGTCTCAAGCGAGCCGCCGTAGAGCCCGACCCGTTCGCGCATCCCGATCAGGCCGTGCCCGACGCGGTTGGTGTCTGCTCCGCCCGATCCGCCGGTCCGCCCGGTGTCGCGGACGATCACCCGTACGGACTGGTCGTCGTAGTGCAATCCGACCTGCGCGGTGGTCGGCGCGGCGTGTTTCAGCACGTTGGTGAGCGCCTCCTGCACGATCCGGTAGACGGTGAGGTCCACGCCGGGTGGGAGCGGACGGCCCGGACCCTCCACGGTGAGCTCGACCGGCAGGCCGACCGCGGCCATGTGGTCGACCAGTTCGGCCAGGTCGGCCGTGCCCGGCTGCGGCTTGAGCGCGAGCTGGGCTCGTTCCCCGCGCAGCAGGCCGAGCATGCGCCCGAGTTCGCCGACGGCCTGCCGTCCGGTCTCCTGGATCGAGCGCAGCGGCGCTCGCGCCTTCTGCGGGTCGCGGTCGAGCAGGTCTTCGGCGGCGCCCGCCTGGATGACCATGACGCTGACGCAGTGGGCCACGATGTCGTGCAGCTCACGCGCGATGCGGGCGCGCTCGTCGGCGATCGCGACCCGGATCGCTTCCTCGCGCTCGGCCTCCAGTCGCCGGGCCCGGGCGCGGTCGTCGGAGTGGCTGCGGCTGCGGGCACGCAGCACCCGGCCGGCGACGAAGCACACGGCCAACGGCACCGCGACGAACGGGACGTTGCCGACGGTGCCGGACTCCGGGTTGCGCAGGAACACCACGACCAGGCAGACACCGATGGCCGCCACACCGATGAAGGCCCGCGCCGGCACGCTGTGCCGGGCCACCGAGTAGGTGGCGACCAGGATGGGCAGGAAGTCGCCCCACAGGGTGACCGTCAGCGGCGTCGCCAGCATCGGCCCGGCGATCGCGACCGCGAGGATCACGGCGGTGGCGAGTGGTGTCACCCGGCGCAGCGCCAGGATCGAGGTCGCCACCAGCGTCGAGGCGACCACGGCCCGCATCGGGCCGTACGGCGTCGAGTTGTCGAGGTTGAACGCAAGGTCGGCCTGGGCGAAGCCGGTGATCGCAAGGGCAAGCAGCGCGTCGGGGAACAGCCCGGCCGGCCTGTGCCGCAGCCACGCACGTGCCGGCGACTCCACCCGGACCTGGGCCGGGTTTGTCACGTCCATCACACCCGCAAGTTACCTGCGGGCGCGTTCGCGTGGCGTCATCCGCAGGTCGCATTTCCGGCAGCGTGGTTCGCGACCGGGGGATGAACCGGTGCCGACCCCGGTACGACGACGCCGCGGGTGCGCAGGGCCGACGCTGAGTACGCGCCGCCGACGGACGGCATCGCACACAGTGCCTGGCGCTGCAAACCATGGAGGAGACCAATGACCGTGAACGTGAGACGCCTCGCCGGATGGGCGCTGATCGTCGGCACGATCGTCGCGGCGGCGGGCTACCTCGCCGCCAACCTGCTCGCGCCGGGCAGCGGCGACGAGGTGTTCCGCTACCAGAACTGGCCGCTGTTCGAGGGGATCGCGCTGGTCGGGAACGTCATCATCGCGCTGGGGCTGCCGGTGATCCTGACCTTCGCCGGGCGTGCGCCGAAGCTGCACATCGTCGGCTACGTCGGCATATTCGCCGCGTTCGTGATGCTCAACGTCGGCGAGGGCACCACTGAGGCGTTCGTCAAGCCGTATCTGGTCGGCCACGGCGGAATCCCCGCAGAGGAACCGGCGGGCTTCGCGGTTTTCGAGGGTGTCGCGCTCCTGGCGCTGGTCGTCGGCTCGATCTGCCTCGGCATCGCGGTGCTGAGGGCGCGGACGCTGCCGTGGTGGATCGGGGTCGCGTTGATCGTCTCATGCCTCATCGGCGCCCTCGGGCTGCCCGGGGCCTGGTTCCTGGTGCCCGACGGCGTCTTCTTCGCGGCGCTGTTCGCCATCGGCGTCCTCGCCCTGCGGGGGCGGCCGGACGGTACGCCCGCGACGGTCGGCCAGGCGGTTGTCAGCGCCCAGGGGTGAGCTTCGACAACCGCCCTGGACGAGCCTGAACGGCCTGGACAACGGTGGTTGGTACGTCCGGGTCAGGGCGGGCGCCGGTGCCGGTCTCGCCCCTTCCCGGGCCGGCTTGCTGGCGAGGGCGGCCAGGCGGCCCGGGTAGAGTTTTCCGGCTCGTGGTGAATCGTCGGCCTGATGTGACGGTTCAGTCGAGGATCTGGACGTATCCGTCGGTCCCGTGGACGCGGATCCGCTGCCCGTCGCGGATCAACCGGGTGGCCTGCTCCACTCCCACGACGGCCGGCAGGCCGTACTCGCGCGCGATCACCGCCCCGTGCGTCATGAGGCCGCCCACCTCCGTCACCAGTCCGGCGACGGAGACGAACAGGGGGGTCCAGCTGGGGTCGGTGTAGGTGGTGACCAGGATGTCGCCCGCATCGAGGTCGGCCTGCGCCATGTCCAGGACGACACGGGCACGGCCTTCGACAGTCCCGGCCGAGACCGGGAGGCCCACCAGTGCGCCGGGCGGGGCGTCGTCACGCAGATACCGGCCGGTGACGGCCTCGCCGTCCGACGTGAGGACCCGGGGCGGTGTGAGCGCCTCGTACGACCGGAACGCCTCCCGCCTCTCCAGGATGAGCTCGGCGTGCACGTCGCCGGTGCGCACGACCTCACGCAGTTCCTCCAGTCGGAGGAAGAAGAGGTCGTCCTGCTCCCGCAGGACGCCGGACCGGACCAGGCGGTCGGCCTCCCGCAGCAACGCCTGCTTGTAGACGAAGTAGCGGCTGACCATGCCGTACTTGGGATACTCCCGGTATCCGGCGAAGGTGCGGACGCGGTCGATCATCCGCTTGGTCTCCTCGGCCTTCTGCTCCCCGCCGGGCAGGGCGCGCAAGCGCGTCAGCAGGTCCTGCTCCTTCCGTCGCGCCTCCTGGAGTCCTTGTTCGAAGCGCCGCTTGCCCGCGCCCGGCTCGAAGTTCCTGACGTTGCCGAGGATGCTGGGCACGAGCGTGGCGGGTCGCTCGCTCCAGCGCGTCCTGGTGATGTCGATCTCGCCCGTGCAGCGCATGCCGTACTCGTCGAGGTAGCCCCGGATGGCGTCACGCGCCTCCCGTCCGCCGGGAAGCCCGGGCAGCCCGGCCGGCTCGGCCGGCTCGGCCGGCTCGTCCAGGAAGCCGTCCCCCTCCCGGCCTTCGTCCGCGACGCGCTGCAGGAACGCCACGACGTCCGGGTACGGCCGGATCGCGTCCGCGACGTCGAGGAGCGCCAGCCCCATCTCCGACGTGACGTTGTGGGGGACGGACTGCGTGAGCACGTCGGCCGCGTTCTTCTCGCCCAGCCATGTCTCGAGGTGGTCGTTGAGCCACCAGGCCGCCTCCATCCCCGCCATGATCACCTGGAAGCTCCGCGGATCGAACAGGACGCGCTTCAGCTCCGCGATGTCGGCGAAGACGAAGTCGAGCAGCGCCGGGCCGGAGAGGCCCTGGATGTCACGTCGCAGGGTGGCGACGGACGCCTGACCGCGCCGGATCAGCTCGGTTACGACGGCGGGATCGGTCTCGATCGGGGCGGGTGGGCCGGCGGCGGGCGCGCCGCCGGAGCCGTCGTCCGGAAGTGAGCGGAGGAAGTCGCCGCGGTCGACGACGGTCTGCAGCGCGTCCCGAATGAGCGGGTCGGACCTCCCCAGGGTCCCGATGAGGTTCGCGCGACCCGCGGGTGTCGCCAGCATGGGAGCGACGTCGACGAACAACCGCCCGCCCGCCTCGTGCATCGGCCGGGGGGTCGTCAGCTGCCACAGGGAGAGCCCCAGCGGCTTCATCGCGTCGGTCATCATCTGCTGGTGACCGACGGAGACGTAGACGTGGTTGTCCTGGTCGTCGGTCGCGGGGATGGGGAACAGGGTGGTGATCGGCCTGCTCTGGACGATGTGGAACTCGTCGCCGGCCAGGCACCATTCGATGTCCTGCGGCTGGCCGAAGTGCGCCTCGATCCGCCGGCCCAGCCGCACCAGGCGCACGACCTGCGCGTCGGTCAGAGCCGGCCGAGTCTGCCGCCGCGGCTCGACCGGCACCTCCTGGGTGCCGCCTCCCGGCGCCGCCTCGACGAACCGCGACTTGGCGGCGACGGTCGTGGTCACGACCTGGTCGTCGCGCACCGTGTGGACGTCGCCGGAGACCAGACCGGAGACGAGCGCCTCCCCGAGCCCCCAACCGGCCTCCACGGTGGCGATCTTCCGGTTCGAGGTCACGGGGTCCGCGGTGAACAGGATCCCGGCCGCGTCCGGGAACACCATGCGCTGGACGACCACGGCCATCCGCACCTTCCGGTGGTCGAAGCCGTTCCGGAGCCGGTAGGTCACCGCCCGCTCGGTGAACAGCGAGGCCCAGCACCGCCGGACGTGCCGGAGGATCTCCACCAGGCACACGACGTTCAGGTACGAGTCCTGCTGGCCGGCGAAGGACGCGGTCGGCAGGTCCTCGGCCGTCGCGCTGGAGCGCACCGCGTAGGAGGCGTGCTCCCCGAGCCGGGTGAGCGATTCGCCGATCTCCGCCACCAGATCGTCGGGAATGATGACGCCTTCGACGACGCGGCGGACATCCGCGCTGAGGGCGCGGATCGCCGCGCGGTCGTCCGGTCGTACGCGGGGCAGCAGGTCAAGCTGAGCGTCGATCGACGGCGCATCGGCCACAATCCGCTGAAAGGCGTCCGTCGTGACGCAGAAGCCGTCCGGCACGCGGATGCCGTCGATTCGCGCGAGTTCGCCCAGGTGCACCCCCTTTCCGCCGACGTCAGCGACATTCGTCGAGTCGATTTGCTCGAAACCCATCACGTAGCGCAATTCCGTTGCTCCATCGCTCGTCGGATCGGTTCGCGACGGGCAGTATGAAGCAATTCTTTTAGCCTCATGAAGTTCGCCGATCTGATATACAGTGAAACTGGAGGGGAGTGGTGTGCGCCTCGCGCACGGTTCGACCCCGACCACCTCTCCCGGCCCCCTGACCGAACCGCCGGCGTCGACCCGCGGACATCTCCTGGCCTGGCCCCGCTTGACCTTGACACAGTGACAAGGCCTTCACTGTGGTCAAGGAGGTGATCCCGGTGACCACGCCGGAAGAGGACACGAACACGACGCGAGCTCTGCAGGGATTGGACAGCAGCAGCTCCTCGGTACGGTTGCGGGCGGTGCTCGCGGTCGGTACGACCCCGGACCCGCGGTTCGTCGGCAGGCTCGTCGAGCGATGCGGGATCGAGCCCGATTTCTACGTACGCGACATGCTCACATGGGCGCTCACCCGCCACCCGTCAACGGTGACGGTGCCGAAGCTCATCGGCGAACTGCGTTCGGAACGTGCGCAGGCGCGGAGTCAGGCGTTGCACACGCTGTCCAAGATCGGGGATCGGCGGGCATGGCCGGCGATCACACGGGAGCTGCTGACCGACGGCGACGACGAGGTGGCGCGGAGCGCCTGGCGGGCAGCGGTCGTACTCGTGCCCGAAGGCGCGGAATCCGAACTGGCCGGCGTGCTGGCGACACAGCTCGGACGCGGCGAGCGCGAGACGTCGTTGAGCCTCAGCCGGGCGCTGATCGCGCTCGGTGAGGTGATCACGCCGGCCCTGCACGCTGCGACGACGAGTCGCGACCCTCGCGTGCGTCAGCACGCGAACGCCACGGAACGGCTGCTGCGCGACCCGGAGGCGGGGTTCGAGTTCGCCATCGAGGAGGCGAAGCGCGTCTCGGTCCTCGGCACGGGGGGCCAGGAGGGGTGACAGGCGATGCTGATCGGTGACGTGGCACGACGGTCCGGGGTCAGCGCCCGGATGCTCAGGCATTACGAATCGCTCGGCCTGGTGCGGCCGACGGGCCGCACCGAGTCCGGCTATCGGGAGTACTCCAGCGCGGACATCCGGCGGATTTTCCATATCGAGAGCCTGCGGTCATTGGGGTTGTCGCTGCGTGATGTCGGGCGCGCGCTGGACGATCCCGGCTTCACGCCCTCGGGGCTCGTCGACGACCTCATCCGCCAGTCGCGAGAACGTATCGCGGCCGAGACGGAGCTGCTCACGCGACTGCGTCGGATCGGCGCCGCGTCTCCCGCCGACTGGGAGGACGTCCTCCGAATCGTGGCGCTCCTCCAGGCCCTGGGGTCGGACAGCGCCGGAAAGCGCCAGCGCGCGGCCCTGTCCTCGGCCGAAGAGGTCACGGTGCCGGTGGAGGCCCTGGTCGAGGCGGCGTTGAGCGAGCCGGACCCGAACGTCGCCGGAGCCCTTCGATGGGCGCTGGAGCGATCGGGCGACGGCGCGGTGGCGCTGCTCGCGGAGGGCCTCGGCTCACCGGTGGCCGAGGTGCGGCGACGCGCCGTCCAGTCCATCGCCGAGATTCCGGACGACGAGGCGACCGCATCGCTGCGGGACGCCCTCACGAACCGCGACGTCGTGGTCCGCAGGTGCGCGGCTCTGGCGCTCGGGGCACGTGGAGTGGCCGACGCGGTCCCGACACTCATCGACATGATCGTCGTGGGGGCGAACGACGTCGACGCGGCCGACGCGCTGGGCGCGCTGGCGAGTGATCCCGCGCTGGCCGATCAGATCGCCACCGGGCTCGCCGGCCGCCTCGCCCACGGCGCCGGCGACCCGTCCGCACGTCTGCGGCTGGCACAGGCGCTCGCGGACGTCCCCGGGCCCACGACGTCACGCGCACTCGCGGACCTGTCCCGTGACGAGGACCGTGCCGTCGCGCTCACCGCGACGTACATTCTCACGCTGCGCGACGAGGGGCACCGCTGACAGGGGCCCTGCTCAGGGACATCGACGCCTACGCCGCTCAGAACTCGTCGGCGCCGCTCACCTGAGTGATCTCGAAGATGTGGCGAGAGGCGGCGCAGACGGTCTCCAGCACATGGATCGGGAGGTCGTCTGCTGAGTAGGCGGCGCGCACGATCTGGACCACCCACTCGCCGGGGCCGAGATCGAGCGTGACCGCTTCCTCCCCCTCCTGGTGGCCACCCGCACCGGCACCTCGTCGGCGAGCAGCAGCTTGCGCCGGGCCAGCACCGGCGTCCCGGGCTCGACCCGCAGCCCCGCCGCCACGTGCCCCGGCGCGGGCTCCGGCCCGACGTACAGCATCGTGCGGCCGGCCCGCACTCCCTGCCGCTCCGCCTCGGTCAGAAACAGCGAGGCCGAGGCCCGTACGGCGGGCTGCGACGGCAGGGACCTTCGCACCACCACGCGCGGCTCCCCCGCAGGCTCCGCGACCCGCTCTCCCAACTGCTCCCCCACCTGCTGCCCCTCCTGTTTCCTGGCATGGGGTTCCCTCCCACGCACGCCACGACTCTAGGCGACCCACCTTCAGGTCACCCCCGGAGATCGTCGCGCGCTGCGGGGATTGCGGTAGGTGAAGGCCCAGCGGTCGTCTCCTATCGTGCGGCGGGTGTAGCGACTCGGGTGGCGGTAGCGGTCGCGGTTGTGGAACTGGCACGCCGGCCCCAGCAGCTTCAGGTCGGTCAGCCCGCCGCTGCACCAATTCTCGGCGTGGTCGACTTGACAGAGGGTGGCGGGCAGGGGGCAGCCGTCGACCCAGCAGGTGGCGTACCGGGCGAAGACCGCCCGGCGCT
This sequence comes from Microbispora sp. NBC_01389, assembly GCF_045040095.1. NCBI lineage: Bacteria > Bacillati > Actinomycetota > Actinomycetes > Streptosporangiales > Streptosporangiaceae > Microbispora > Microbispora sp. NBC_01389. The sequence continues at coordinate 7,237,569 of NZ_CP109552.1, read as the reverse complement.
GGGCCGGGGTGGCCAACCTGACCTTGCGGCCCATGTCCAGGACCTGCCCGGCGGCGTTCATGACGATCCTCACCAGGCTGCTGGTGCGGGCAAGCCGGTGCACGCTCACCACGGGCAGCAGGTGCCCGGTCGCCAGGATCAGCCCCGGCAACCTTCGCATCCACACCCCGGGCGGCACATTGCCGCCCGCTCCCGGCGGACTGCTCCCCGGCGGAGCGTCGGCTCCCACCCCCGCCCATGCGTCACCTCCCGGCCAGGCGCCACCGCCAGGCCAAGCGTCGCCTCCCAGCCGGGCACCGCCGCCGTGTTCCGCACCCGGCGGAGCGTCGGCTCCCACCCCCGCCCAGGCGCCACCGCCAGGCCAAGCGCCATCGCCAGGCCAAGCGTCGTCTCCCGGGCAGGCGCTCCCTTCCGTATCCGGCGGGGTGTCGGGCTCGGGTGGGGGATCAGGAGTATGCGTCTGCTGGGGGCGTGCCTGCTGCGGGGGTGCCTGCTGCGGCCGCGCTCGGTTTCTGCGGTGTCCTCGCTCGATGCCCTCTTCCTGAGTGCCGGGGTCGTCGTCAGAGTCGTCGGCGTGGTCCTGCTGGACGTCATCGCAGTCGCGCAGGTCGCCGCGCTCGTTGCCGCGCTCGTTGCCGCGCTCGTGGCTGCGCTCGTGGCTGTCGGTGGGGTCGAAGTGCGGCGCGGCAGCCGGGCCGTCCATGGGCGAGCTACCGGCGGCCGCGCGGCCGGTGACAGGCTCCTGCCCGTCAGCGCCCCCACCCGCGCCCCCACCCGCGCCCGCGCCCGCGCCCGCGCCCGCGGCGGCAGGGGAGGCGGCGCTGGAGGCGGCACGGCAGGCGGCACTGGGCGCGGCAGGGGAGGCGGCGCGGGAGGTGTCGTCTCCAGCGGAGGGCGCGACGGTCGGGCAGCCGTCCTCGCCGGCTGAGCGATCCCCGCCCGCCGGGGGCACGGTGGCTGTGCGTTCGGGGCTGGTGGAGGTGCGTTCGGGGCTGACGGCCGATGGCCGTGCGCCCGGCTCCGCACCCCCTGGCTCTGCGTGTGGTTCTTCGTCTGGCTCTGCGTGTGGTTCTTCGCCGGCGGGCTCCTCAATGGTGGGCTCGCCGTCGTCGATGATGGGCTCACCCTCGTCGCAGCCAGTGCCACTCGGAGGGTCGTCGGGAAGGGACTCGGCGTTGACCAGCACCAGAAGCTCAGTCGCGATCTTGTTCTCCAAGAACGCGATCAACGCATCCGCGTTCCGCACACTCAACGGCCGGTCATCACCCTCCGCCTTCGGCCTGGCGTAGACGTCCAGCAGGTGCTGCAACCGCGCGGCGGCCTCCACCGGCAGGTAGAACTCGCCCTCCAGCCCGCCGCCCCTGCGCCGGCGCACCCTAAAGAACCGGCGATCGAAGTCGGCCTGCTCGTCCTTCTCATGCCCGTCGGGGTCCAGCACCGCCCGCAGATACCGCCCCGCCTTCGCCACCTCCGCCGCACCCGCCGAGTTCGCCAACTCCAGCAAAATCCGCTCAGCGGTGGTGGCCTGGTCATCGGTCAGCCCAGAGGTGGCGGTGCAGATCGCCTCCACAATCCCCTCGGGCAGGCTGCCCTCGGCGAACAGGCGGCGGACCTGCGGCAGACGGTGCAGCTCCATGCTCATCGTCACCAACCGGCCGGCCCCCGCAGGGGTCATCCCCCCAGCGGACCGCAACCACAACTTCGTGGACGCATGGCCGTGACTCTTCGCCTCCCCGGCCCGATGGACACGACCCACCCGGGCGGCCAACGCCGACGTGATCCGATCACGGACCGCAAGCAACTCCTCCGCCTCGGCCAGACACACACCCGCGTCCTCAGGCACCGGCACCAACGCCACCACCCGAGCCGCCTCACCAACCGCCGCCACCGCCACCCACGACGACGACCCGGCATCACAGGCACCGCCAGAAGCACCACTGGAAGCACCACTAAAGGCACCCTCGGAGGCGCCACCATCGACGTCTCCGGCGTCGGCACTCGGGGCGTCGGGGCCGACGCTGTCAGGGCCGAGAGTGCCGCGGCCGGCATCTCCTGTGTGATCCGCAGCGGGCGGACAACCGGCTTCGGGGCCGGGAACGGTAGCGCCGTCAGAAGAATCCTCAAGGGACTGGCCCTTCGCGACTTCGTCGCTGACGGGGTCGTCGACGGCGGCGGTACCGGCACGAGTCGTAAATGCTCGAATAAAGGGAGAACTCGCCGGAGCGCCGAATCGGCTCGCGTGATTCCGCGCATCGGAATCGACGATCGGCACATATTCGCGGGCAAGCGCCCCGTCGGCAGACCACAGGGGCGAACCGGCGATGAGCCGATCCCACCAGTCGCCATCACCGTCATCCTTCGAACGAGGGAGGCGCCCAGGATCAGTGTCGAATAGATCCATCACACCTCCTCGCCAATTCGAAAACCTGTGTTAATTCTTCCACAGCAACCCGGCGAAGACACACCCGCGAAAGCGATTTGTTGGAGCCACAGATGGCCCGAATCCTCGGCCTATAGAAGGGACGATGGCCGATTCATCCACCCTTATAGATGGGAGAGTTGGCGCCACCAGTGAGACCGGCTCGGTCAGGTCCCTTGACGTGGCCGCGCGGTCACCCGGGTACCGGCGGCGAGGTGATCCTGCAGGTCGGCGTGGCGGAACCGGTAGACCGGACCGACCACCCGCAGCAACCCCAGTCGATGCGCGTCGTCCAGGAAGTCCATCACTTGCCCCAGCCGCCCGGTCAGCGAGGCCGGATCGGCATGGGGGTCGATGTAGGCGGCACGCAGGAGCCGTAGGCCGAGAGGGGTGGCCGTCAGCTGTGACAGCCCCGGCTCTCCGGTACGCAGGCCGTTCAGAACGTTCTCCCAGACCAGGCCGGGTGCCCGCGGCAGGCATGCAGGCAGGTGCGCAGGCACCCTTCGGCGTCGGCCGGGGTGAGCGGCGCCGGCGCGATGACGGCCGCGGACGGCAACGGCTGCTTCGCGTCGTCGACGGCCTCGGCCAGTTCCTCCGTACGACCGGTGAGAGTGTACGACTCCGCCGCGTCCAGAGAGGCGGGCGTGTCGCTTCGCGCCCCCGCGCCCCCGCGCCCCCGCCCCCGCGCCCCCGCGCCCGGTCACCGGGCCGTCATGGGTGACCGTCTTTCCATCGATTAGGTCGCGGATGACGTCCACGCACTCGCGCAGGCGGGCGTCACGGACGTCCTTACGCGGCGGAGCCCGGCCCCACCGCCGCCGGGGCCATTGCGGGCTAACCGGTGCAGTGGTTCTCGGCGATGGCTGTGTTCGCGGCGGTGCTGCCGAGGGACGCCGCCGTGGTCCAGTCGGCGCAGGCGGCGCGGGTGTCGCCCAGGCGGGATTCGGCCGTGCCGCGCTGGTGATAGGCGTCGGCGTATCCGGGAAACAGCCCGATCGCCGTGTTCAGATCGGATACGGCCCCCTGCGGGTTGCCCAGCTCGGTCCCGGCGACACCCCGGAGGTAGTACGCCTCCGCCAGTTGCGGGTCGTACTGAACGGCGGTGGAGAGGTCCGCGTACGCCCCCCGGTAGTCGCGCAGGGCGATCCTGGTCTTCCCGCGCTCGTTGTAGCCGGCGGCGAAGGTCGGCAGGCGCGACACCACGTCGTCGAGTTCGGTGAGCGCCCCCGAGTAGTCGCCGTTGTGATACTTCGTCATGCCCAGGTAATGGTGCGCGAGCATGAAGTCGGGGTCGAGCGCGACGGTGCGCTCGAAGTCCGCGGTGGCGCCGTCGTACACGCCGTCGCGGAACCTGGCGATGCCCCGCGCATTGTACGTGAACGCCACGCCGGGTTCCTTGGCGATGGCGTCGCTCATGATGGTCTCCGTGTTCCGCCAGGCGGTGTTCCGGATGACCGTCAGCGTGGTGAAGAACGCGACGAACGCCGCCATCGCCCCGATCAGGGAGACCCGCAGCCAGCGGTCACGGTGCCGGATCGCCTTCTCGGCGAGACAGGCCGCGATCAGGAACAGGCCGAGATAGGGCAGGTACGCGTACCTGTTCGCGTGGTAGCCGTCGATGAGGAGCACTGCCTGGGCCGGGGCGACGCCGGCCAGGAAGAACCCGAGCCCGAAGACCACGACCCTGCGGGCCCGCTTGACCAGCAGGAGAACGGCGGCTCCGGCCACGAGGGCGAGCGGGCAGAGGAAATAGGGCCAGGACAGCGGTGTGTGGGGGTACTCGTAGGCGAGGGACAGGTGCAGCGGATAGACCAGCTGCACCAGGTGGTTGCCCACCGCCGAGCAGGCCAGGAGGAACCGATCGAGGATCGTGTACCCCTGCGGCGGGACCACGTCCTCCCGCACGTTCAGCGCGACGAGAACCGCGACCGCGGAGACGGCGAGAAAGGGAGTCTTCTCCAACAGCAGGCGCCGGGACGGCCGGCGGCCCCGGTAGAAGTCCACGAGGAACAACAGGAGGGGCAGCACGACCGCGGTCGACTTGGAGAGCACGGCCAGCCCGAAAAGGAGCATCGACCAGACCAGCGGCGGCCACCGCTCCGACTCCAGATGACGCAGGTACGCCAGCAGCGCGGCCAGCGAGAAGAGCGTGGCCAGCAGGTTGCTGCGGGTGGAGATCCAGGCGACCGTGTCCACGTTCACCGGATGGATCGCGAACGCCGCCGCCACGAAGGCGGCCGGGAAGAGGCGCTCGGTCAGCCGGCGGATCAGCAGGAACACCAGGACCACGTTGACCAGGTGCAGCACCACGTTGGTGAAGTGATAGACGCCCGCCGCGCCCTGCCCGAACAGGTAGTCCACCGCGTACGACACGTACACCAGCGGTGTGTACATGAACTGGAGCGGAGTGGTGAACCAGTGGCCGATGTTGGCCGCGCTGAACTCCCGGATGGAGAGGTTGTCGATCACGCCCTCGGGATCGTCGAAGTAGACGAAGCCGTTGCCGATGCCGTTGGCGTGCACGGCGAAGGCCACCGCGACGATCGCGAACAGGATCTGCCGTCGCAGGGTCCGCTCCTGCGAATCGCCTGAGTCCCCGCGCGCGACCGCGGTGCGAGCGTTTCGGCGGGCGGCCGGGCGGGTGGCCGGGCGGGCGGGCGTCATCGCACCTCTCCAGCGGCTGATGGGCACCGGGCCCGCCCGGACGGCGGGCCCGGTGCCCTGTCGGGTGAGTGCAGGGCGATGGAGGCCGACCGGACTCCGCCCCTGGTGCGCGGTTTTCTCGACATCACGCAACTTCCTGTGTCATTGCACATGGGGCCTACGCGGATGGGAAACCGGCCGCGGCGCACGCGCCTGTCATACGCGATGTGCAGCGGAGCAAATACGACGCCGTGAGACGTGTCAAGGACCCGGCCCTTCTCCGCGCGGACCGCCCGCAGGCGAGGACCGGGGCGCTTCTGTTCCTGACCAGGGATCCGGCGCGGCCCCGCCTGAGCTGTTCCGATGAAAATTTCACCTGCGCCGCCGTCTGGCGCGACCCCGGTCGCCCCCGGCGTGGCGGAGTGTTCATCCGGCCGGTCCGGCCGCGGGCGCCGAACCGGCCCGCGATCTCCGGCGATGGAATTTTCAGGCCGGGCACCGGCCGGCCCGTACGGCGAGGGAGCGAACCCCGACGTCAGCGGTGGCCACCGGACATGGAAGGCGCGGGAAGTGGCTTTCGTGCGGATTCGGACTGGCGCGCGGCCTGCGGACCTTGACATCATCTCCGATCATGGGCGCGTCCGCGCTCGCCCGTACGGCCCCCGGTGCGGCAGGACCCCCGGCGCGCCCGCGGCCGCGCGGAGCACGACCGGTCCGGCGGCAGACTCCGCCGGAGGCGGAAGGACGTACGGCCACCGCGCACGCACGGCGGTGCCGGCAGGTGCGAGTGGAGGGGCGGCACGTGACGGCTTCTGTCCAGGAGACCGGCCGCGACCCGGAGCACGGGGAGCGGGCCGGGACGGACCCGGAGGAGCGCGGGCCGGACGCGGAGGAGCCCGGGCGCGGCGACGAGAGTCCTCCGCCGGAGGGCGCCTCCGCCGAGGCGGCGGAGCGGAACGCCACGGTCCGCGACGCGCTGCTGCTGTGGGTCGGGACCAGGGCCGGGATCATCCTCATGGCGGTCTACGGCATCCTGGCCGTCTCCGGCACCAACCGGGCCCCGCTGCTGGAGCGGTGGCACTACTGGGACGTCGACCTGTTCCGGGAGATCGCGGAGTTCGGCTACGGCGGCGACCCGAGCCAGGACCCCGACCCCGGGCTGCCGGCCTTCTTCCCCGGCCTGCCGCTGGCGCTTCGCCTGGTCCACCTGGTGGTCCAGGACTGGACCCTGGCCGGACTGATCATCTCGTTCGTGGCCGGCGCGGTGGCGATGGTGGCGCTGGCCAAGCTCGCCGACCTGGAAAGGCCCGTCGGCGCCGGGCGCTGGGCGGTGCTGGCCCTGTTGCTGTGCCCGCCCGCCGTCTTCCTGTTCGCCGGTTATTCCGAGGCGCTCTTCCTCGCCTTCGCGCTGCCCGCCTGGCTGGCCGTACGGCGCCGCCGGTGGCCGGTGGCCTGCGCACTGGCCGCCGGGGCGTCCTGCGTACGGGTGACCGGCCTGTTCCTGGCCGCGGCGCTGGTGACGGAGTTCGTCGTCAGCAGGATCCGCAGGGACGGCTGGACCGGCTGGCGGGACGCGCCCTGGCTGCTGCTGCCGTTCGCGCCGATCGCCGCCTACTCCGTCTACCAGCACTCCCGTACGGGCGACTGGCTGGCCTGGATCCACGCCCAGGAGGCCGGCTGGGGCCGTCGGATGGTCTGGCCCTGGGAGTCGTTCCGCTCGACCTGGGACATGACCGGAGACGCCACGTTCGGGCCGATGTTCCGCCTGGAGCTCGCGGTGGCGATCGTGGGGCTTCTCCTGCTCGTCTGGCTCCTGGTCACCCGCCGCTGGGCCGAGTTCGTCTACGTCGGGCTCCAGGTGGCCGTGCTGACCACGTCGACGTTCTACATGTCGATGCCCCGGGGAGCGCTGCTGTGGTGGCCGCTGTGGGTGCTCGTCGGCCGCACGGCCGCCCGGCGCCGATGGGTGATCATCCTCTACGCCACGGTGATCGGGCCGCTCACGGTGCCGATGGTCATCTCCTTCATGAACAGCTCCTGGACCGGCTGACCACCGCCCGGGCGGATTCGACCTAAAGTGGGAGGATGCTGATCCACCCGTGGGACGCCGCGTCGGAGGAGGAGGCGCTGGCCTTCGTCCGGGCGAGTGAGTTCGGCCACCTCGTCGCGTCGGGACGCGGCCGCGACGTTCCGGTCGTCGTGCCGACCCAGTTTCTCCTCGCCGACGCCTCGACGGTCCTGCTGCATCTGGCCCGGCCCAACCCCGTCTGGGCCGCGATCGCGGAGAACCCTGCGGTCCTGCTGTCCCTGGCCGGAGACTGGGCGTACGTCAGGGGTGCGTGGAAGGCGCTGCCGGGCACCGGTGAGGACCCCCGGCTCGGCATCCCGACCACCTACTACGCCGCCGTGCAGCTGGTCTGCCACGCGGAGATCGTCGACGACGCCGAGGGCAAGGCGGAGATCCTCCGCGCCCAGCTCGCCCGGCTCGACCACGGGCTCGCCGATCCCGCGGAGCACCGCAGGTCCCTGCCCGGGATCCGCGGCCTGCGGCTCTCGATCCAGAAGATCGACGGCAAGTTCAAGTACGGCGGGAACGTGGACGAGGCCCACCGCCGGTACGTCGCCGAACGGCTCGCGGAGCGCGGCGGCCCCGGGGACGAGGCCGCCCGAGGTCACCTCCTACGCCGGCTGGGCTGACCGGCCGGCGCGACCCGGCGGTCAGCGGGATGGCGGGCTGGGGCGATCCGGCGGTCAGAGCGCGGCGACGATCTCCTCGACACGCTGCCGGGCGTCGCCGAAGAGCATCCGGGCGTTGTCGCGGAAGAACAGGGGGTTCTGCACGCCCGCGTAGCCGGTGGCCATCGACCGTTTGAAGACGACGACCCGGTCGGCCTCCCACACGCGCAGGACGGGCATCCCGGCGATGGGGCTGCCGGGGTCGTCGACGGCCGCCGGGTTGACGGTGTCGTTGGCGCCGATGACCAGGACGACGGACGTCCCGGCGAAGTCGTCGTTGATCTCGTCCATCTCCAGCACCACGTCGTACGGCACCTTGGCCTCGGCGAGCAGGACGTTCATGTGGCCCGGCAGGCGGCCGGCGACGGGATGGATGCCGAAACGGACCTCCACCCCGCGGTCGCGGAGCCTCCGGGTGAGCTCGGCCACGGGATACTGCGCCTGGGCGACCGCCATGCCGTACCCGGGAGCGATGACCACCGACTTGGCGTCCTTGAGCAGTTCGGCGGTGTCGCCGGCCGTGATCTCCTGGTGCTCCCCGTAGTCGGCCTCGACGGCATGCCCCGCCTCGACGCCGAAGCCCCCGGCGATCACCGACAGGAACGAGCGGTTCATCGCCTGGCACATGATGTACGACAGGTAGGCGCCGGACGAGCCCACCAGCGCGCCGGTGACGATCAGAAGGTTGTTGTCGAGCAGGAAGCCGGACGCCGCGGCCGCCCAGCCGGAGTAGCTGTTGAGCATGGAGACCACGACGGGCATGTCGCCGCCGCCGATGGAGGCGACGAGGTGCCAGCCGAGCGACAGCGCCACCACGGTCAGCGCGACGAGCAACCCGAGGCTGGGGGAGGCCACGAAGAGCACGGTCAGGACCGCGAACGCGGCGAGCGCGCCCAGGTTCAGGTGGTTCTTGCCGGGCAGGGTCATGGGCCTGGCGTCGATCCGGGCCGACAGCTTGAGGAACGCGACGACCGACCCGGTGAAGGTCAGCGCCCCGATGAACACCCCGACAGACACCTCGGCGTGATGGATGCCCAGGAGCGAGCCGGCGGCCTCCGGCCGCGCCGCGCCGCCCTCCTCGACCTGGAGGAAGCCGTTCCACCCCACCAGGACGGCGGCGAGGCCGACGAAGCTGTGCAGGATGGCGATCAGTTCCGGCATGGCGGTCATCTCGACGACCCGGGCCCGCCAGAGCCCGACGGCGGCGCCGATCGCCATCGCGGCCACGAGCAGGGCGACCGCGAGGGTGTGGCCGCCGTCCGCGGCGAGGGCGACCGTCGCGGCGAGGGCGACGACCATGCCGGCGACGCCGGACACGACACCGGAGCGCGCGGTCTCGTGCCTGGACAGGCCGGCGAGGCTGAGGATGAACAGCAGGGCCGCGACGATGTAGGCGGCCTGCGCGGCGGTGGTGAGGGTCACGGTCAGCTCCTCGTGAACATGCCGAGCATGCGCCGGGTCACGGCGAAGCCGCCGAAGATGTTGATGCTCGCCAGCAGGATCGCGACGAACGCCAGGGCGGTGACCACCCCGCCCCCCTGTCCGATCTGCAGCAGGGCGCCGACGACGATGATCCCGGAGACGGCGTTGGTGATCGACATCAGCGGCGTGTGCAGCGCGTGGTGGACGTTCCCGATGACGTAGTAGCCGATCACGATCGACAGGACGAAGACGGTGAGGTGCTCGATCAGCGCGTTCGGCGAGAGGGCGGTCAGCAGGAACAGCGCGACGGCGACGGCGGCGACGAGCAGGTGCCGTCGCCGGCCCGGCGGGGGGGACGGCGTCACCGCGGGCGCCGGAGGCGCCGCCGGGGCCGCGGCGGGTGCGGCGGGTGCGGCGGGGGCCGCGCTGACCGCGATCGGCGGGGGCGGCCAGGTCTTCTCGCCGTCGCGGACGACGGTCATCGCCCGCTGCACGGGGTCGTCGAAGTCCAGTCTCAGGTGGCCGTCCTGGTCCGGCGTGAGCAGCTTCATCAGGTTCACGAGGTTGGTGCCGTACAGCTGCGAGGACTGCGCGGGGAGCCGCCCGGCGAGGTCGGTGTATCCGATGATCGTCACGCCGTTGCCGGTGACGACCACCTCACCGGCCCGGGTGCCGGCGACGTTCCCACCCTGCGCGGCGGCCATGTCCACGATGACGCTGCCCGGGCGCATCAGCGCCACGTGCTCAGCCGTGAGCAGCGTGGGGGCGGGCCGCCCGGGGATGAGCGCCGTGGTGACGACGATGTCCACGTCCGCGGCCTGCTCGGCGTACATCTCGGCGGCACGCAGGTCGTAGTCCTGCGAGGTCTCCCTGGCGTACCCGTCCGCGCCCGACCGCTGGGCGACCCCGACGTCGAGGAACTCCGCGCCGAGCGACCGCACCTGTTCGGCCACCTCGGGCCGGGGGTCGGTGGCCCGCACGATCGCTCCCAGGCTGACCGCCGTGGCCGTCGCCGCCAGCCCTGCCACGCCCGCCCCTGCCACGAGGACCTTCGCCGGCGGGATCTTCCCGGCCGCGGTCACCTGGCCGGTGAAGAACCGCCCGAACGCGTGCGCCGCCTCGATCACCGCGCGATACCCGGCGATGTTCGCCATCGAGCTCAGCACGTCGAGCGACTGCGCGCGGGAGATGCGCGGCACGGCGTCCATCGCCAGCACGGTCACCGGCCGCCGCGCGAGCGAGTCCAGCAGGCCCGGGTTCGCCGCCGGGCCGATCAGGGAGACGAGCGTCGCGCCGTCGGGCAGCGCCACGATCTCCTCCTCCGCCGGGGCGTTCACCTTCAGCACAACGCCGGCGCCCCACGTCTCCTCCCGGCCGCCGATCCGCGCGCCCGCCCGGACGTACGCGTCGTCGGTGAAGCCCGACCTCTCGCCGGCGCCCGATTCGACGATCACTTCGTAGCCGAGTGAGAGCAGTTGCGGGAGGGTGGCCGGGGTGGCCGCCACCCGGGTCTCACCCGGCGCCGATTCGGCGACGACGCCCAGGCGCTGAGCTGGATGACTCATCGCGGCAATGGTCCTTCCTGTCACGCGGGTCGCCGGGTGGCCGGCCGGACAGCCATGAAGGGGCGAATGCGGTGTGATGCGACGTACGGAGGAAGTGTCCCCAGTTTCCCCCTTTGGGATCAAGGCATCGCCGCAGTAGTTCCGTCATCGATAATCACCGGTGAAATGCCGCGAAGCCTGTCACTGTGGACGGCATGGATCTCACCGACGCCGAGCACCTGGCTCGGGCGCTGAGCGACCTTCTCCACGAGGCCCGCCGGAGCATCGACGAGGGCCGGGAGCCTCCCGAGCTCGTGGCGCGGGTCACCGGGCACCTCGGGTGCGACCTGCGGCACGTGGTGAACGTCGCCGAGAGCTTCCCCAGCTGGGAACACGTCAACCTGCAGCGCGGCACGGACGCGTACCTGGCGGCGTACAGCCCCGGCGCCGAGTGGGCGGGCGTCATCGGCCCGGGGCGTGAGCACACCGAGCTCGTCGACATGCTCGCCGCCGCCGCCCGCGGCTGGGAGCGGTTCGAGCCGGGCGCGGTCGACTACGCGACGGCGGCGACCGGGCCCGACCGGACCACGGAGGTCGTCTCGCTCGGCCTGGTCCTGACCCGGTCTCCGGAGGGCGTTCCGGTCGTGCTGAGCCTGCGTGGCCCCCACGAGCACGCGGGGCCGGACTGCCGGCTCGTCGTGCTCGCCCCCGACCGGACGAGCGCGACCGCCACCCGCGACGAGGTCGAACGTCTCATGCGCGCCGACGACGTCTACCGAGGGCAGGTCCTGTCGTTCCAGTGGAGCGAACACCGGGGCAACGACCTCGTCACCTTCCTGCCCCGGCCCGACCTCGACGCCGAGCAGGTGATCCTGCCCGAAGGCGTGCTCGGCACGATCGAACGGCACATCGTCGGCATCGCCGAGCAGGCCGACCGGCTGCGCGCGCACGGGCAGCACCTCAAGCGCGGCCTGCTGCTGCACGGCCCGCCCGGCACCGGCAAGACGCACACGGTCCGCTACCTCATGGGCCGGATGACCGGCTGCACCGTCATCGTGATGACGGGCGCCGCGATCCGCTTCGTCGCGCAGGCGGCCGGTCTCGCCCGGCGGCTGCAACCGGCGATCGTCGTGCTGGAGGACGTGGACCTGGTGGCCCGCGACCGCTCCTTCACCGAGGACGGCAACCCGCTGCTGTTCGCCCTGCTGGACGCCATGGACGGCGTGGGGGCGGACGCGGACATCACGTTCGTGCTCACTACGAACCGCGCGGACGTGCTGGAGCGGGCGCTGGCCGACCGTCCGGGCAGGGTGGACCTCGCCGTGGAGATTCCCAGACCCGACGCGGCGGGCCGGGCCGCCCTGTTGCGCCTGTACGCCCGTGACCTGCGGCTGGAGGCCGACTTGGAACCGGTCGTCGCGAGAACCGAGGGCGCCACCGCGTCGTTCTTCAAGGAACTGCTGCGCCGGGCCGTGCTGTCCGCGCTGCGCGGCGGAGACGGGGCACCCGTGCTCACGGACGAGCACGTCGGGCAGGCGATGGAGGAGATGCTGGGCGAGCGCGAGGCGCTGACCAGGTCTTTGATCGGCGCGGGGGAGCGGAGCCCGGACGACGACGAGGAGGCGGTGGCGTTTCCGTCGATCACCGGTGGAGGCCCGGTGGCCGGTTCCTACGTTTCGAGGCTCCGCCTCGGTTTCGACGGGTCCTGACGGCGGCGGCACCCACGCCCATGCCGCCCGCGCCTCCGGCCTCGGGCGCCGGCCGGGCCACCCGTGAGAAGGCCGCCGGTCACGTCACCTCCTTGCGGAGCAGGCGGATCAGGCCGGCGGTCATCGGGACGACGATCCACAGTGCGGCGGACGCCGCGAGCCGGGCGCCGTCGCTCCAGGTCAGGTCGCCGGTCATGAGAGGCGCGGACGTGGTGCCGAGGTCGAGCCATCCGGCGAGGGCCGCGCCGACCGGGCCGAGCCGGGCGGCCGCGCTCCACAGCATCGGAGCCGACAGACAGATCACGATCGCGGCCGGCGCGTTCAGGAGCAGGGCGCCGAGGGCGAGGCCCATCGCGGTGACCAGGACGTTCGCCCCGGTCCAGCCGAGCAGCGCGGCGGGATCGACCTCCCAGGCGGCGGGCACGTTCCGGACGCCCGCCGCGACGGCCGTCACCGGCATTGCGACCAGCATGGCCAGCAGCGAGAGCGCCACCGTCGCGACCAGAGGCGGCACGCACTTGGCCGCGAGGACGCGATGACGCCGTGGTTCGAGCACGAAGGTGGTCAACGCGGTGCGGTGCGTCCACTCGCCGGTCATCGTGAGGATGCCGAGCACCGGGAGCAGGGTGCCGAGGGCGATCCCGGCAGTGAAGATCAGCCTCTGCGGTTCCGGGCCGGCCACGGTGGCGCGTGCGGCGACGGACGCGATCACCAGCGCGACCAGGAGCACCGTGATGATCTTCCCGCTGCGGGTGTCGGCGAGCTTGCGGGTCTCGACCCGCAGCAGCCTGCGAAAGGGGATGGGCGTGCCCTCGGTGGTCGTGCCGTCCTCCGCGACCGCGTCGCGCGGGCCTTCGGGGCCGTGTGTGCGGGTGGTCATCCTGCGGTCCTCCGTAACCGGGCCGTGGGTCATTTAGGGGGCACCTTGCGGGCGGTGGTCGCGGTCAGTTCGAGGAAGGTCCGTTCGAGGCCGCCGCCCCGGCCGAGTTCGGCGGCCGTGCCCCGGGCGAGCACGCGGCCCCGGCCGATCACGACGATGTGGTCCGCCACCTGCTCCACCTCGTGCAGCAGGTGTGAGCTGAGCAGCACCGCGCACCGGGCGCCGGCGAGGTCGCGCAGCAGGCGGCGCATCCAGTGGATGCCCTGCGGATCGAGACCGTTGACGGGCTCGTCCAGGACGAACGCCTCCGGACGGCCGAGGAGCGCGTGCGCGATCCCGAGCCGCTGCCGCATCCCGAGTGAGTAGCCGCCGACCCTGCGCCTGCTCTCCTGCTCCGTCAGCCCCACCAGGCCGAGCACCTCGCCGACCCGTGCGCGCGGCAGACCGAGGGTGAGCGCGCCGAGCGTCAGCACCTCCCGGCCGGTGCGGCCCGGGTGCCGGGCCCCGGCGTCGAGCAGCGTGCCGACCCGCAGCCCCGGACAGGCCATCTCGGCGTACGGGCGGCCCAAGACGGTCGCCGTGCCCGAGGAGGGGCGGGCGAGCCCGACCAGGATGCGCAGGGCCGTCGACTTCCCGGCGCCGTTGGGGCCGAGGAAGCCGGTGACGCTCCCGGGCTCGACGGTGAAGGACACGTCGTCAAGCGCCTTCACCGTGCCGTAGTCCTTGCTGACGTGCCTGAACTCGATCACGGTGCCAGTTCATCGCGGGCCGGTAGGCCGCCGCATCAGACCGGAGGCCGCCGGCGCCGGACTTTGGGTGGCACTTCCACCTCGGCGATCGATACCTTCGGCTGCCCACAGGTGGACCCAGGTCGCTAAGAGCAGGTCAGCGCGGTCTCTAGGCTGTGGGGCTGTGCGTGTCCGACCGGAGTACCAGCCGCCCCTGGACAGGCGGGGCGTCGCGCTGCGCTACCTGTGCGCCGCGGTGCCCATGCTGTTCCACGGGGTGGTGCTGGCCTGGCTCGTCGCGCAGGACGGGAGCCGCCTCGCCCAGGCGCTGATCGACGTGGGGCTGGGCGTCCTCGGTCTGGTCCTGATGGGGTGGCGGCGCCGGTGGCCGTGGCAGATCGCGGTGGCGACCGTCCTGCTGACCGCCGTCTCCGCCACGGCGACCGGTCCCGCGCTGGTCGCGTACGTGTCGCTGGTGACCCATCGCCGGTGGAGCCGGACGATCCCCGTCGCGGTCGTGTCGGTGCTGTGCCTGCTGGCCGGCGCCGTCCAGGACGGGGTCACCCAGGCCACGTACGTCTCCACGGTGTCGGGGGTGACGATCCTCGGCGCGCTCACGATCTTCGGTCTCTACCTGCGCGGACGCCGCGACCTGGAGCTTTCGCTGCGGGAGCGGGCGCTGGCCGCCGAGCGCGAGCAGCGGCAGCGGATCGAGCGGGCGCGGCTGGCGGAGCGCGTCAAGATCGCGCAGGAGATGCACGACGTGCTCGCGCACCGGATCTCCCTGCTGGCGATGCTGGCCGGGGGACTGGCGTACCGGACGGACCTCACTCCCGAGCAGACGCGCGAGGCCGCGCTGGCCATCCAGGAGAACGCGCACCAGTCGCTCAACGAGTTGCGCACGGTGCTGGGCACGCTCCGCGACGACGGCGCGCTGGAGGCGCCGCAGCCGGGCCTGGATCACCTGGACGCGCTGTTCGGCGAGGTCCGCGCCGCCGGTCAGCGGGTGGAGGTGGACGACAGCGTCGACGGCCGGGACCGGCTTCCCGCGCCGACGGGCCGGCACGCGTACCGGATCGTGCAGGAGGCCCTCACCAACGCGCGCAAGCACGCGCCGGGCAGCCTGGTCACCGCGGAACTCGGCGGCCGGCCGGGGGAGGGCCTGCGGATCCGGGTGACGAACCCGGCAGGGCCCGGCTCGTCCCCCGGGCCCGGCGGCAGGCTGGGTCTGGTGGGTTTGGCGGAACGGACCCGGATGGCCGGCGGAACCCTCAGCCACACGATTCGGGATGGCTGTTTCATCCTCGATGTCCGATTGCCATGGGAGACTGCGGATCGTGACCCGACTGGTGCTGGTGGATGACGACCCGATGGTGCGGACCGGCCTGCGCCTCATCCTCGGCGGGGAACCCGACCTGGACATCGTCGGCGAGGCGGAGGACGGGCGGCGGGCCATGGAGGTGATCCGCGACCTGCGCCCCGATCTTGTGCTGCTGGACATCCGGATGCCCGGCCAGGACGGGCTGACCACCACCGAGATGCTGCGCGCCTGGCCGGAGCCGCCGCGGATCCTCGTGCTCACCACGTTCGACGCCGACGAGATGGTGCTGCGGGCGCTGCGGCTCGGCGCGGACGGTTTCCTGCTGAAGGACACCCCGCCACCCCGGATGATCGAGGCGGTCCGCGCCGTCGCGAAGGGCGAGCCCGCGCTGTCCCCGAGCGTCGCCAGGCAGGTGATCGCCGCGGCCACCGCCGGACGGGAACCGGCCCGTCCGCAGGCGAGCACGGAACTCGGCAGGCTCACCGAGCGGGAACTGGAGGTCGCGATAGAGATCGCGCGGGGCGGCTCCAACACCGAGATCGCCGAGCGCCTCTACATGAGCGTCGCCACCGTGAAGGCGAACATCACCAGGATCTTCGCCAAGCTCGGCGCCGGCAACCGCGTGCAGGTCGCGATGAAGGTGCGTGACGCGGGCCTCCTGCCGGACACCTTCGCCGAATAGTCCCGGGCCGGACGGCCCGCGGACAGCATTTATCAGACACTCCCTGGGCTTAGCGCCGCGACACGACCGATGAAGGTGGCCATCTCCGTCCCCGGCAGCCGCGTGATCGCTATGACGGTCTGGACGAGCAGGGCCACCTCGAGCAGTGCGAGCCCGGTCAGCGGGACAAGACCCATGGGACGGTCACGGATGGCGGCGACGAGGCCGATCAAGGCGAACAGCAGCGCCGCGCCGATCGGCATGCCGGAAATCTGCTGATCACCACGCGCCGTACCGTCCGCGGCGGAGAGGAAACAATCCCGCATGCACCGGGACCTCAAGCTCTGCTGCCCGGGACCGGGGGCGACGACTGTGAGAGCGACAACGACATAGTCACGCTCTTAGTCCACAGGAGACAGACCATGGACATTCGCACCGCTTCCCGCGTCGCGGGCGCAGTCTCACTGATCGTCGGATCATTGGCCCTCGCCATCCCGATCGAGATCACCGACGACGACGCCCCGATCGCGGCTCAGCTCCAGGACTACGCGAACCACTCCGCTCTCGCGATGCTGTCGAACATCGTCCTCCTTCCCGTGATCTTGATGGTCCCCGCGGTGATCTATGCCGCCCGGTTGGTACGCCGGGGTGCGCCGAGCCTGGCCTTCGTCGGCGGTGGACTGTCGGCGCTCGGCTGGCTCGCCGGCTTCATGAGCATTGGCGCGGGACAGATCGCGCTCTATCAGGGCTCCAAGCTCGCCGACCAGACAGGCGCGGCGGCGTTGATCGACAAGATGAACGGCGATCCGGTTTACGGCGCTCTCATGGGCATCTTCGTCCTCGGACACGCGATCGGCATGATCGTGCTTGGCGTCGGGCTGTGGCGCTCACGTGCGGTCGCGCCCTGGGTCGCCGCGCTGTTCATCGCCTATCCGGTCGGGCACGTCGTCGGACACGCGATCAGCCCGGTCATCGACGCGATCTCCAGCGTGCTCCTGCTGGTCAGCGCCGTGGCCGTCGCAGCCAAGATCCTGCGCACTCCGAACGAGCAGTGGGACCTACCGGCGGGCGAAGGCGTCGCCGCAGCCGAGCCCGTCGCCGGTGTGGCGGCGTAGCCCCCGCGGTGGCGTGATGACCCCCGACGAAGCCACCTCCACCGAGGCGCACAACACCCGCGATCAGGCCGGCCTCGGCCTGATCACAGGTCGTGTCACCGCCTCGCCCAGCGGTACACGAACGCTCCAAGACACTTCCCGGCGACCCGCCCTTAGCGGACAATCGACGCTGATGGCTTCGAAGCTCAGACTCGTCGTCTCGGCCACGGTGACGCTGGCCGTGCTCTTCGCTGCGGTAGGCGTGGCATTGATCGGCACCGGTCACCTGAGCTGGCTGTCCATCCTGATTTCGGTAACCGCAGTGGTGTACCTGGCGGTCGCTTTCGTCGGCGCGGCGATACTGCGAACACAGCCGCACAGCCGGACCGGCTGGATCTTCCTCATCTCCGGCACGGCGGCGCCGATCGCGTCCGCGCTCAATGCCGCCGCCGATGTCGGGGCGCAGGTCGGCAGGATCGACGCCGCGTCGTGGATTTACCTGGCGCAGATTCCGTTTGCTCTTCTCAGCGTGCCCCTGATGGCGACCTTCGGGATCCTGCTCTTCCCCGACCGCCGCCTGGACACACGGCGCCGGCGTGTGCTCGGGCGAGTCTTCGCCGTCGAGCTTCTCGTGCTTCTGGTGTGGGCGCTGCTCTCGCTGGAATCGATTGACGTGCCAGGGCTCTACAACCCCATCGGGGTGCCGGGCGCCGACGCGCTGGTGATCAGCATCCTCCTCGTCGGACCGCTCAGCCTGCTGGCGTGTATCTCGCTGTGGCGCTTCGCCCGGCGCGACACCGGCCCGTACACACCTGCCCTGCGTACCGCCGCTCGGGTTTCCTTCGTCGTGCCCGTCTCCTACATCGCGTGTGTGATCGCGGGATTCACCTCCGGAGACACCGCGCCCATCGCAGTCCTGGAGAACTGCGCGGCGATCGCGCTTGGAGCCGCGGCGTGGATCGGCATCGCGAGGCACGGACTGTTCAACACCCGTGCGGTGCTCAATCGGGCACTGGTGTACGGGTTTCTGAGCTTGGCGCTCGTCGCGGTCTGCCTCATCGTGGTCGTTTCACTCGGCCTGTTCTTCGGCGGTCTCGTGCCGCAGGTCGTCGCCGCGGTGATGGCCGCCCTGGCAGTGTTGCCGCTGCGTGACCTGGTGCAACGCCGGATCAACCAGCTTGTTTACGGGTTTCGAGACGATCCGGCGGCCGCGTTCGCCCGACTCGGCGACCGGCTGGACGCGGCCGGGGTGCCCGAGGACATCCTCCCGGCCGCCGTTCGTACGGTTGCCGAGGCTCTTCGACTCCCGTACGTGGCGATCGAAGTGGGCGGCGAGGTGCTGTGCCGTCACGGGCGCGCGGTGCCCGGCGAGACGGAGGCACTGCCGCTGCCCTTCGCCGGCGAGACGATCGGGCATCTGATGTTGCAGACCCGCAGCGACGGCGACTTTTCGGCGGACGAACGACGGCTGCTGGCGGACTTGACGAAGCAGGTAGCCGTGGCGGCCCGAGCAGTAGTGCTGACCCAGGCGCTGCAGTCCTCGCGGCAGCGGCTGGTGACGACGCGTGAAGAGGAGAGGCGGCGGCTGCGCCGCGACCTGCATGACGGTCTCGGCCCCACGCTCGCCGGCATCGCGCTGGGCGTCGACACAGTACGCCGGGCGACGCCGCCGGACGGGTCCATCGCGGAACTGCTGGTGAGGCTTCGCGAAGCCACCGAGTCGGCGGTCGACGACATCCGGCGCCTCGTCTATGACTTGCGGCCTCCGATCCTCGACGAGCTGGGGGGTTATGTCCTCAAGGGCGCCGAACCCGAGACCATCCTGCGCTCGATCCTCGTCGTCTCGGCAGGTGAGGTGATCTTCGGTTCCGCGATCGCCTCGCGCCTGACCCAGCTCTTCGCGGTCGGCAGCGGCACCACCGTCACGCCCTTCCCCAACCTCACCAGCCGCGAACGCGACATCCTCGCGCTCATGGCCACAGGCGCGAACAACAGGACGATCGCGATGCGCATCCGAGTGACCGAGAAGACGGTGCGCAACAATGTGTCGAACATCTTCGCCAAACTGCACGTCGCTGACCGAGCGGCGGCCGTGGCGCGGGCGCGCGACGCCGGGCTGGGTTCGTCACCGCCGCAGCCCGGGTCTCCGGCTCTTCCGGGTTGAACGCGCGGCAAGTGCACGCGGTGCATCCCGCCCTCGTAGGTCGCGGCGTTGACGAAGGCGACGCCGCGATCGCGGGCCTCGTCGAGCAGCGGCTCGGCCTCGCGAACAGCAGCGGCACGTGGCCGACCTGCGCGGGAGAGTCCTCCCTGCGAGAAAGGGGCGTCATCCTGGGCGTCCTCCCGTCGTACGCCGTCATCCCCGGGCGGGCGCCAGCCGTGCCACGGCCGCGGCGGCGAGCCGGTGGCCTTCGGCGAGGCGGGCCAGCACCGCGTCGGTCCCGGCGTCCGGCCGGGTCTCGTCAGGACGGGCGGATCGCCAGGCGTGCAGCCGCCTGGCCCCTTCCGCCCAGGTGACGACCGGCCGGAACGACGGGACGAACCGCCTGATCTTCGTGGTGTCGAACAGCGCGGTGTGCGCCAGGTCGCCGACGACGAGGTCGGACCAGAACCAGTCCGGCGCGATGACCGGCAGGAACTCCGAGGGCAGGTGGAGGAGCCGGGCCGTGGTCCCGGCCGTGCGCGCGACGACCTCGTAGATCTCGTTCCAGGGCAGCGCCTCGTCAGAGGTGATGTGGAAGTCCTCGCCGATCGCCTGCCAGTTGCCGATTAGGCCCACGAGGCCGACGGCGAAGTCGTCGGCGTGCGTCAGCGTCCACAGACTGGTGCCGTCGCCGGGCACCACGATCTCGTCGCCGCGCGCGACCCGGTCCCACGCCGTCCACTCGCCGGGCAGCGGGGGATGCGCGTCGTCGTACGTGTGCGACGGGCGGACGATCGTGACGGGGAAGCCACGCTCCTCGTACGCGCGCCGCAGGACGTCCTCGGCCGCGATCTTGCCCCGGGCGTACGCCAGGTAGGGGTTGCGCCGGGCGGTCGACTCCGTGAACGGCGCCCGCCGCACAGGCTTGTGGTAGACGGAGGCGCTGCCGATGTGGACGTACTGGCCAATCCGGCCGTCCAGCAGGTCCACCGTCGCGGCGGCGTCCTCGGCGCCGTAGTCGAGGAAGCCGACGACGCAGTCGTACGTCCGGCCGGCCAGGGCCCGGCGCAGCGCGTCGCCGTCCCGGACGTCGGCGGTCAGCGTCGTGACCCCGTCCGGGAGGGGGCGGCGGGTGGTGCGGCCCCGGTTGAGCACGTGGACGTCGAGCCCCCGGCGTACTGACTCGGCCACGCAGGCCGAGCTGATCGTTCCCGTACCGCCGATATAGAGGACCTTCACACGCACTCCGAATCGTAGGGCGACGGACGGGCCGTCCGGGGTGGCGGCCGTCTGGAAATTTTCGACACAAATGCGAAACTGTCGGTTTCGGCGGCAACCTAGAGCGCGTCGTCGTCCCACGTCAAGAACGTGCCGCCGCGAGGCGGGCGGCGCGCATGACGAGGTGGTCGCGCTCGGGGACGCTGGCCGTACGGCCCGCCGCCGCCCGGTAGGCGTCGATCGCGGCGGCGTGGTCGCCGGCCATCTCCAGCAGGTGGGCGCGGGTGGCGAGCAGGCGGTGATGTCCGGTCAGCGGGCCGTCCGCCAGCGTGCCGAGCAGGGCGAGGCCGGCGGCGGGCCCCCGGACCATGGCCAGGGCCACCGCCCGGTTGAGCGTGACCACCGGGTTGGGTGACAGACGCTCCAGCAGGCCGTACAGCGCGAGGATCTGCGGCCAGTCGGTCTCCTCGGCCGTCACCGCCTCGTCGTGGAGCGCGGCGATCGCCGCCTGGATCTGGTATGGCCCGGCCGCGCCTCCGGCCAGCGCGGCGGTCAGCAGCGCGACGCCCTCGGCGACCGCCGCGCCGTCCCACCGGCTCCGGTCCTGCTCGGCGAGCGGGACGGGCATGCCGTCGGCGTCGGTCCTGGCGTTCCGGCGGGCGTCGGTGAGCAGCACGAGCGCGAGCAGCCCGGCCACCTCGCCGTCGCCGGGCAGCAGCGCGTGCAGGGTCCTGGTCAGCCGGATGGCCTCGCGGGACAGCTCCACGCGCTGCAGACCGGGACCCCCGCTGCTGGCGTACCCCTCGCTGAAGATCAGGTAGAGCACGTGCAGCACGGAGGCGAGACTCGCCGCACGCTCCTCCGGCCCCGGAGCGCGGAAGGGCACACCCGACGACCGGATGCGCTGCTTGGCCCGGCTGATCCGCTGGGCCATCGTCGCCTCCGGCACCATGAACGCCCTCCCGATCTCGGCGGTGGTCAGCCCGCCGACGGCCCGGAGCGTGAGGGGGATCGCCGACGCGGGCGTCAGCGTGGGATGGCAGCTCAGGAACAGGGTGATCAGTGTGTCGTCCCCGTCCGCCTCGTGCACCCTGTCCACCGGAGGGCGGGTCCAGTAATCCGCGGGCATGCGCGCGGCCACCAGTTCCTCGCGCCGGCGGCGCGCCTGCTCACTGCGTATCTGCTCGATCATCCGCCGGTACGCGACCTGGATCAGCCAGCCCCTCGGGCTGGCCGGGACGCCCTCGGCCGGCCACTGCGCGAGGGCGTCGAGCATCGCCTCCTGAACCGCGTCCTCGGCCGCGTCGAAGTCACCGTACCTGCGGGTGAGCACGCCGACGACCTGCGGCGCCAGCGGGCGCAGCAGGTCGTCGAGCGAGGGTGGCGTGGTGCTCACAGCTCCTGCGGCGGGGCCGACATGACCTGGCGCACCTCGATCGGCATGCGAAGCGGCTCGCCGCCCAGGCCGGGCGCGGCCGAGATGTGCGCGGCCAGCTCGTACGCCCGATCCGGCCCCTCGCAGTCGACGATCCAGTAGCCGATCAGGAACTCCTTGGTCTCCGGGAACGGGCCGTCGCTGATGACCGGGACGCCGCCCTGGCCGGCCCGCACGATCCGCGTCTGGCCGGGCATCGCGAGCCCCTGGGCGTCCACCAGTTCGCCGGACTCGACGAGTTCGCGCTCCACGTCCTGCATGAACCGGATGTGCGCCGTGACGTCCTCCGGGGACCAGGTGTCCATCGAGGGGATGCCGCTCTGCGGGCCGAACTGCATCAGCAGCATGTACTTCATCGCGTGTTCCTCCTGTCCGCGCCCCCGGCGGGGGCTTCCACCCTCAGGTAGAAGCAGGGCCGCCGGTTCTCGACATCCTCGCGGAGAAGGCCTCAGAGATTCACCTCGGCGGTGCCCGTGCCCGGCTCGTCCAGGGAGAACACAGCCGTCCGCTCGGCTGCCGACACCTCGTACTCGCCGAGGAAGCCGGTGAAGCGCACCCGGCCGTCGTCGTCGGTGACCATCGTCGTGGGCGGCAGCCACCACTCGTCCTTGACGAGCGAGCGCAGCGCCTCGTACGACGGCTTGGGCGTGCCGTCGACCCGGACGAAGCCGCCCGGCGCGCCGAGCCAGCCGCCGTCCGACAGTCCCCAGTAGGTCATCGCCTCGACCGACGGGTGCGACAGCAGCGTCTTGTAGTGGCGCACGACCTCGTCGGCCTGGCGGGCCTCACCCTCGGGGGTCGTCGGCCACTCGGGGATCTGGTAGTCGTTCAGGTCGACGATCTCCTCCGGCATGATGTGGCCGGAGACGATCGTCGTCTCGGTGAAGTGGATGGGCAGGCCGTACCGCGCGAAGCGGTCGATGGTGGCGAGCGTCTTCGCCTCGCCCCAGTAGCCCTGGTGCATGTGGCTCTGCAGGCCGAGCACGTCGATCTGGACGCCCGCCTCCAGCACGCCCTCGATCAGGCACTCGTACGCCGCGGACATGTCGAAGTCGTTGAGCAGCAGCGTGGCGTGGGGGTTGGCCTCGCGGGCCGCGTCGAAGACCATCCGGACCATCGGGATGCGGCCCATCTCGCGGCAGATCCGGGTGATGCCGTTGTCGTACTTGTCGAAGATCGGCATGATCACGACCTCGTTGACAACGTCCCACATGTCGATCACGCCGGCGAACTCGGTCACCTCGCGCCGGATGCGGTCCGCCTGCGCCTTGGCGATCTCGGCGTTCGGCAGGTCCATCAGCCAGTCGGCCGTCTCCGTGTGCCAGGCCAGCGGGTGCCCCTTCACCACGCACCCCCGGTCGGCGAACCACCGCGCCGCGGTGAGTATCCGCTCGGTGTCCGGACGGCCGCGTTCGGGCTCGAACCATCTCCAGTAGAAGGGCAGCGTGGCGAAGTTGAACACGTCGAGCCACAGGTCGGCGACCTCCTGTGAACCGGTGGCGGCCGGCTGGTCCGGCGCGGGGGGCTCGCCGTTCGCCAGCGGGATGAAGTCGACGCCGATGCAGCCGAAGAGGAACTTGTGCCGCCGCTGCGCGACGACCACCTCCTGACCGGCCAGCGGCGCGCCCTGCGCCGTCACGGTCAGCGTGGCGTCCGCGGTGCGGTGCTTCCTGATCAGCGGGTCGAGGTCGGAGGAGGAGGGGTCGAAGCCGGAGGGGTCGAAGGCGGAGCGCGACGACATGGGCGGCCTCCAGGGAGTGCGCGGGGCGGAGGACCCTCTCCGAGAGCCTCCACGCTCCGGCCGGAGGGGTCTCATGATCTACAGCACAGTATCGCTTGTCTCCGGAAAGGCCCAGGCTGCCTGAAAGGTGCAGGCATCGGCCGGAACGCACAGCGGGCTATCGCCAGAAAGTCCATGCGCTGTCACCATGAGCGCATGAGAGTCCCGGCAGGGTGGCGGCGCGCCGCCCTTCCCTCCGCGGGGCTGGCCGCCGTCGGCGGCCTCGGCTACGGCCTGACGAAACTCTCCGACTCCACCGCCGCGGCCAACTGGGCCCAGCTCGCGAGCGTGGCTCTCGCCGTGTTCGCCCTGGTCCCGCCCTTGATCAGCAGCTGGAGGCAGCGGCAGCCGGGCGGGACGAGCACGGTCGAGCAGATCGACCGCGCCGAGCGGACGCTGCGGGTGCTGGTGCGGGAGCAGTGGCGCGAGGAGATCGTCATGCGCGAGCTCGACCGGCCCGTCCGGCTGCCCGTCCGCTGGAAGATCTCCGGCCTCGACGTGATGGACCATGACGAGCGGATCGACGGGGAGCGACTGCTGCGCTCCTGGTTCGGCCTCGGCAAGGTGCGGTTCGACGGGCGCACCGACCGGATGCCCGAGATGGCCGGACGGTTCCGCAAGCTCGCGCGGCGCCGGCTGGTGATCATCGGTGCGGTCGGCATGGGCAAGACCACGCTGGCCGTCCTGCTGCTCAGCGAACTGCTGAAGGAGCACCGGGAGGGCGACCCGGTGCCCGTGCTGCTGTCGATGTCCGGGTGGGACCCGTCGGCCGAGCCCGTCCACCGCTGGCTGGCCAGGCGGTTGCGGGAGAACTACCCGGCGCTGCGCGCGTCCGGATTCGGCCCCGACGCGGCGCGCGGCCTCGTGACGTACCGGCGGATCCTGCCCGTCCTCGACGGCCTCGACGAACTGCCGCGCCCGGTGCGGTCCAAGGTGATCGACGCCCTGAACGACGCGGCGGCCGTCGAGGCGCTCATCCTCACCTGCCGTACGTCGGAGTACCTGGCCGCCGTGGGCGCGGGCGGCGGCGCGCCGCTGGCCGGCGCGGCCGTCATCGAGCCCAGGGCGGTGAAGAGCGCGGATGTCATCTCCTACCTCCTCGACCGGCTCGCGCCCGGCCAGCGGGCCGACTGGACCGAGTTGCTGGCCACGCTGAAGGGCGAGCCGGACGGCCCGCTGGCCGAGGCCCTCTCCACGCCGCTGGTCGTGTGGCTGCTGTACAAGGTCTACATCGAGACCCGCGCCAACCCGGCGCCGCTGTGCGACCCCGGACGCTTCGACACGGCGGACGCCGTCACCGAGCATCTGCTCGACAACCTCGTCCAGGCGACGTTCTCGGCCGCCCCGCCGGACGACGACCCCGACGAGCGGCACGAACACGACCATCCGTTCCGCCCGCAGCGGTCATGGGACCCGGAGGAGGCCCGCGGCCGGCTGGCCTTCGTCGCGCACCACATGTCCGAGACCGGCAGCAGGGACTTCCGCTGGTGGCACCTCCACCGGTCGGTGCCGCGGCGTACGAGCATCCTGATCGGCGGCGTGTCCGTCGGCCTGACGGTCGGGACGACCGTGGGACTGGTCAGCGACGCCGTCGTCGCGCTGCGCAGCCCGCACGCGGGCAGCCTGCGCGACGCCCTGCTGTTCGGCCTCGCCGGTGGGCCGGTGGGCGGCCTCGTGGGCGGGCTCACCGGCGGGATCATCCTGGAACGCCTCAAGGGCTACTCGCTGGAGCCGGCGTACGCGAACCTGCGCTGGCGGGGCGACGTCACCGGTCTCGCTGGGCAGGTGGCGCTCGGGCTGGTGACGGTGCTCCCGGTCGGCATGGTCGCGGCGTTCGCCCTGTGGCGGGTCGCGGGGATGTCCTCCGAGGTCGGCGGCCTGGTGCTCTACGGGCTCGTCGTGGGAGTCATCGGCGGCGTCACCCTTGGGCTGAACAAGTGGGTGACGACCCCCCTGACGAACGACCGGCCGCAGGGACCGGTGACCACGCTCCGGCGGGATCTCCGGCTCGTGTACGGCCGGTCCCTCACGTTCGGCACCGCGCTCGGCCTCGCCTTCGGCGTCGCCGGCACACTGGTGGACGGGTTCTCCGGGCTGCTGCGCGGCGCCGAGGCCGGGATCGCCTTCGGCCTCGCCGGTGGTGTCGTGTTCACCCTGACCTTCGGGTTCACCGGCGCCAGCTCGACCTACCTCGTGGCCGTCGCCATGCTCCGGGCCCGGCGCCGTGCCCCGCTCCGGCTGATGACCCTCCTGGAGGACGCCCATCGGGTCGGGCTGCTCCGCCAGGTGGGGCCGGTGTACCGGTTCCGGCATGAAAGGCTCCAGGACCGCCTCGCCCACCTGCACCGTCACCCCGGCGAGAACCGCCGACCCCACCGCTCAGCGGGTAATACAGGGCTCAGCGGGTGAAACGGGCGCTGGGCTCGCCGCGCAGCCGTCCCTCGGGCAGCCTGCGGCCGGACAGCACCAGGACCAGGTCCTGCGCCGCGCCGGTGAGCGGGGTGCCCGACCCGAACGACCAGTCCACGTCGTCGGCCCGCAGCTCGATCCCGTCGAGATCGACGCCGAAGTAACGGCGGGCTCTCGGCGACAGCGCGCCGTCGAGCAGCACGCGCAGCCGTTCGCCGGGAATCGGCCGGTCGATCCCGAGGGCCACGGTGATGTCCATCCCGTGGATCACGTCGTGCGACAGCGCCCCCTCGAAGCCGCCGCCCGGGGGCCGCCACGGGTGCTCCGCGTTGTCCCGCAGGCACGCGGTCAGCTGCTCCGCGGTCAGCGAGGCGGTGTCGCGGCGGGCGAGCCGGTCGGCCAGCCGGTCGAAGTTCCCCCGGGCCACGACCAGCCCGGCCAGCACGCGGGGCCCCGAGTGGCGGTAGGGCAGGGTCAGATGCGCCACGACCTCCCGCACCCGCCAGCCCGCGCACAGCGACGGCGCGTCCCACGCCCGCGGCGGCAGCCCGCTCAGCAGGTCCGCCAGCTCGCGGCGCTCGGCCGCGATCAGCCGCCGTATGTCCGTTCCCATCTGTCCGCCGTCCTTCCGGTCGCATGCCTGTACGTCCTACCGACGAACGGGCGCGGCCCGGACGGACACCTACTCCAGGGCCGCGAGACGGCGGGCGAGATGACGGCGTTCCGCGCCGGTCGCCGCCAGACCCATCGCCTCCCGGTAGGCGTCGCCCGCCTCGGCCGTACGGCCCAGGCGGCGCAGGAGGTCGGCCCGGGCGGCGGGCAGCAGGTGGTAGCCAGCCAGCGCGCCCGACTCCCGCAACGCGTCGAGCAACGCCAGACCGGCGGCGGGACCGGCCGACATCCCCACCGCCACCGCCCGGTTGAGCTCGACCACGGGAGACGGGACCAGCCCCGCGAGCCGCGCGTACAGGATGGCGATCTGGGCCCAGTCGGTGTCCTCCGGGCGGGCGGCGGTGGCGTGACAGGCGGCGATGGCCGCCTGAACCTGGTAGGGGCCGGGACGGCCCCGCAGCAGCGCGCCGTCCAGGAGGGCGACGCCCTCGGCGATCCGCGCGGCGTCCCATCGGGTGCGGTCCTGCTCCTCCAAGACCACCAGGTCGCCGGCCTCGTCCTGGCGGGCGGCGCGGCGGGAGTCGTGCAGCAGCATGAGCGCGAGCAGGCCCGCCGCCTCGGGCTCGTCCGGCATCAGCCGCACCAGCACCCGGCCCAGCCGGATCGCCTCGGCGGCGAGGCCGGGCCGCATCGGCCCGGCGCCGGACGTCGCCGAGTAGCCCTCGTTGAACAGCAGGTACAGCACGGCGAGCACGGCCGGGAGGCGCTCGGGCAGCAGATGCGCCGGCGGCACCCGGTAGGGGATCGCCGCGTGCCGGATCTTCTGCTTGGCCCGGGCCAGGCGCTTGGCCATCGCCTGCTCCCCGACCAGGAACGCGCGGGCGATCTCGGCGGTGGTGAGCCCGGCGAGGGTCCGCAGGGTCAGCGTCACCCGGGCCTCCGGTGCGAGCGCCGGGTGGCAGCAGGTGAAGATCAGCCGCAGCCGGTCGTCGGGCACGTCCGGCTCGTCGCCGGGCTCCGGTGCGTACGGCACGCCGTCCTCCCGCATCGCGTCCGCGACCTCCCGCAGCTTGACGGCGCCGGCCGCCTCGCGGCGCAGCCGGTCCACGGCCCGGTTGCGCGCGGCGGTGGTCAGCCACGCCCCGGGCCGGCGCGGCACGCCGTCGCGCCGCCAGGCGCGCAGGGCCAGGGCGAACGCGTCCTGCGCGCACTCCTCGGCCAGGTCCCAGTCGCCGGTCCAGCGGATGAGCGTCGCCACGAGCTGTCCCCACTCCTCCCGGAACGCCTCGGCGACGGCGGCCTCGACCGGGGGCGCCGGGGTCCCGGGCGTCGCGACGTCGGGCGATGCGACGTCGGGCGTTGTGGCTCGGGATGGTGTGGCGTCGGGCGGTGTGGGTCCGGGTCTCATCGCGGGAGCACGCCTCACGGCGACACGAGCGGGCGGATCTCGATCGTCCCGTACGCCGCGGCGGGGTGGGCGGCGGCGATCTCGATCGCCTCGTCGAGGTCGGCGCACTCGATCAGGCAGAACCCGCCGATCTGCTCCTTGGTCTCGGCGAACGGGCCGTCCGACAGCAGCACCTCGCCGCCACGCACCCGCAGCGTGGTGGCGTCGTCCGGCGGGCGCAGCCCGGCCCCTCCCTTGAGCACGCCACGCTCCAGCATCGTCTCCGACCACCCGCCGCAGCCGTCGTCCGCGTGTTCCGCCGCCGACTCGTCGCCGCAGATCAGCAGCACGTACTTCATCGGTCCTCCTCTTCCGAGTCTCCCATCCTGTCCGTACGACGAACGGGACGGCCCGGAACGGACACGGCCGTTCTACCAGGAGATCGATTATCACGCGGGACCCGAGTGGCGGCGCTACTTCAACGAGCTCGAGCTGACCTTCATCGCCGGGCCGCACTCGATGGACGTGATCCTGGAGGCCGACAAGAGGGGCGGCTTCCTCACCTCCGGTCACGACGTCTACAACCGGTTCCAGGTGGGTACGGCGACCACCCCGGTGCGGTGGAGCAGTCGCCGCGCGACGGCACGGCCTCGATGGCCCGCCACCGCGGCCGGTTCTGACCCTCCGGCGGGTCAGCCGGGGTGGCCCGCCGGGTGGTGGTCGTGGCGGCGATCCTGCCGGTCCTCGTGCCGGTGGATCCGGCGGTGATCGCGGCGCTGATCCTGGCGCTGATCTTGGCGGTGGCCGTCGAGGACGGCGTGGTGGTCCACACCGTCATCCGGCAGCGGGTCGGGGTGCACGATCGCGGCGGTCAGGCGGGGCACGGTGTGGATAAGGTTGTGCTCGGCCTCGACCGCGACCCGGTGGGCCTCCACCACGGTCGACCCCGCGTCGACGATCACCTCGCACTCGGCCCTCAGCCGGTGCCCGATCCAGCGCAGCCGCACCTGGCCGACGTCCAGCACGCCCGGCGTGCGGCGGAGGGTCGCCTCGGCGAGGTCCACGAGGGCGGGGTCGACGGCGTCCATCAGCCGCCGGTAGACCTCCCGCGCGGCCTGCCGCAGCACCATCAGGATCGCGACCGTGATCAGCAGGCCCACGGCGGGGTCGGCCCAGGTCCACCCCAGCGCGGCCCCGCCCGCCCCGGCCAGCACGGCCAGTGAGGTGAAACCGTCGGTGCGGGCGTGCAGGCCGTCGGCGACGAGCGCGGCCGAGCCGATCTCCCGGCCGACCCGGATGCGGTGCCGGGCGACCAGTTCGTTGCCGGCGAAGCCGACCAGGGCCGCCGCCGCGACGGCCCCGAGATGGGTGACCTCCCGCGGCTCCAGGAGCCGTACGATCGCGGCGTACGCGGCGGCGGCCGAGGAGGCGGCGATCGTCAGGACGATGACCACGCCGGCGAGGTCCTCGGCCCGTCCGTAGCCGTACGTGTAGCGGCGGGTCGGCGGTCGGCGGCCGAGCAGGAACGCGATCCCGAGCGGCACGGCGGTCAGGGCGTCGGCCGCGTTGTGCAGCGTGTCGCCGAGCAGCGCCACCGACCCCGACAGCGCCACGACCACCGCCTGCACCAGAGTCGTCGCGCCGAGACCGGCCAGCGACACCCACAGCGCGCGCATGCCCCGGGCGGAGGACTCCATCGCCGGGTCGATCTTGTCGGCGGCCTCGTGCGAGTGCGGCCGCAGCAGGTGCGCGACCCGCTCCCACAACCCGCCCCCACGGTGCCCGTGTCCGCTGCCGTGCCCGTGTCCGTGCCCGCTGCCGTGTCCGTGCCCGTGTCCGTGTCCGTGCCCGTGCCCGTGTCCGTGCCCACTGCCGTGTCCGTGACCGTGCTCAGGACCGGCCTGTTCCTGGCTCATTGCACAACCATGCCTCGGAAAAGCCGTCGCGGCATCTCGACAACAGCGTGCCCGGCGCAGTTGCGAGCGTCCCGCAGCGGCACCCCGTCCGCGGCGGCCCCTGAACTGGGAACCAGCCGGGATCAGCCGCCCGAGATCTCCCGTACGAGCGCCTCGCTGCGGCGGACGAGATGGGGCAGGCCGAGCCGGCGGTGGGCCTCGCGCGCCGCCTCGGCGTGCGCGAGCGCGGCGGAGGCGTCGCCGGTCCGGTGCAGCAGCCCGGCGACCACGTCGTGGAGTGTTCCCCAGGTGACGCAGCCGGTGCCCATGATCACCAGCTCGTGGGCGGTGGGCCGCAGCTCCGCGAGCATGGCGTGGGGATCGGGACGGCCGAGCCGCGCGGCGACCAGACCCCACTGCCAGGCGACGAACTGCCACGCCCAGTCGCGCGGCCGGGCCGCGCCCCACCGGTCGATGAGGCGGTGGGCGAGGCCGATGTCGTCCGCCTGCAGGGCGGCCAGGACGGCCGTCGGCCGCGCGATGACGTTGGACTCGTCGCCCGCGGCCTCGACCAGATCCCGCAGCAGCGGACTCGGCCGATCCTGGCACCAGTCCACGAAGAACGCGTAGACCAGTTGCAGGACGTCCGGCCCCCAGAGGCTGGTCCGGCGGAAGCTGCCGGTGCCGAGGGCCACCAGGCGCTCCATCTCCGCCCAGTCGCCCGCCAGCATCGCCCGCCCGGCCGCGGCGTACGTCACCTGTGTCTCGATCTCCGGCATCCGCACCTCGGAGGTCAGCCGCAGGCAGCGGGCCAGTTCCGCGTCGTAGTCGGCGAGCAGGCCCGCCTTCAGGAACCCGGGCATGCGGTGCAGGCGGGCGATGATCTCGGTGGCCCGGGGGAGGCCCGGAAGGCCCAGCGTCTCCTCGGCCGCGCGGTAGCGCTCCTCCTCGTTCTCCGGTGTCCAGGCCGCGATGACGAAGTTGTTCAGCGTGCGTGCCAGCAACCGGGTGTCACCCGTACGGCGGGCCAGCTCCACGGCCTCCAGGGCGTGCCGGCGGCCCTCCCCGCGCCGCTCGCCGTAGTACAGCTCGACGGCGAGCGTGCCGAGCAGCTCCGCCCGGGTCCCGGCGGCCTCCGGGTCCAGCCGGGAGAGCTGGTCCTCCAGCACGGTCACCATGCGCTCGTCCACGACGCCGTACGAGCGCCAGTTCCACAGCGTGACGCCGCCGAAGACCGTGGCCGCCTCGATGACGGCCGCGTCGTCGCCGAGGGCGGTGGCGAGCGTCACGGCCTCGTCGAGCGCGCTCCGCGCGCCGTCCACGTCGCCGGTCACCCGCCGGGCCCGGCCGAGGCCGATCAGCAGCGAGCAGCGGGTGGCCGGGGGCCCGGCGGCGCAGGCGTCGAGCGCCTGCTCCCAGTAGAGGACGGCCTCGTCGTAGGCGAGTCGCGCGGTCGCCTGCCCGGCCGCCTCCACGGCGTACGCGACCGCTTTGCCGGAGTGGCCGACCCGGGCGGCCAGCGCGAAGTGGTGGGCCAGCGCGGGCAGCCGCGAGGCGGCCTCGCCCCATCGCAGGCTCTCGATCGCCTCGCCGACACGGCCGTGGAGCTGGGCGCGCTGCCTCCGGCTGAGCCCGGAGTACAGCGCCTCCTGCACCAGTGCGTGCGAGAAGCGGTAGTCCCAGCCGCCGTCCACCTCGACCAGCAGCCCGGTCGCGACGGCGGGTTCGAGCAGCATCATCACCCGGGAGCCGCCGATGCCGGTCGCGGTCTCCAGCACGTCGGCGTCGACGTCCCGGCCGATGACGGCGGCGGCGCGCAGCAGGGTCTGGGAGTCCTCCGGCAGCCGCGACACCCGCTGGTTGATCACGTCGCGTACGCCGTCGGGCACCGCGAGCGCCAGCACGTCCGCCGCGCCGACCCGGCCGCCGGTGTGGGTGCTGGTCAGCAGGCGCAGCAGCTCGCCGAGGAAGAACGGGTTCCCGCCGGTCCTGTCGTGCAGCGCGCGGGCGAGCTCGGGCCCGGAGCCGGCCCGGCCCGCCTCACGCAGGTAGTCGGCGATCTGCTCGGGAGTGAACGGCGCGACGCTCATCCGCTCGGTGCCGCGCTGGCGGGTCAGCTCGCCGAGCGCCTCGGTCAGCGCCTGCCTGCCCGTCGCGGGCTCGGGCCGTACGGTCGCGAGCACCAGCAGCGGAAGGCGGTGCAGGTCGGCGCCGAGGAAGGTGAGCAGCTTCAGCGACGCCGCGTCGGCCCAGTGGAGGTCCTCCACCACGACCAGGAGCGGGGTGGCGGCGGCCCGCCGTGCCAGCGCCCGCGCCACGGCGTCGTGCAGCAGGAACCGGGCGGTGTCGGGGTCGGCCGTGGTTGTCCGGTCGCCGTCCGTGTGGTCGCCGTCCGACAGGCGATGGGCGAGGCGGGTGAGGTCGCCGGCTGCCTCGCCGCCCGTCTCGCCGCCCGTCTCGCGGTCCGTCTCAAGGGCGTGCAGCGCCTGGATCCAGGGCCAGAACGCGGGAGCGCCGCTTCCCTCGACGCATCTGCTCCATGCGACCACGGCTCCGCGCCCGGCCGCCATCTCCGCGGCGGCCTCCGCGAGCCGGGTCTTGCCGATGCCGGACTCCCCGCTGACCAGGAACACTCCGCCCACGCCCCGGCGCAGGTCGCCGAGCCGTTCGGCGATCCGGCGCAGGTACGGCTCCCGCCCCACGAGGCCCGGCGTTCCGGAGCCCGGCGTTCCGGAGCCCGGCGTTCCGAGGTCCGGCGTTCCGAGGGCGGACGCGTCCGGGGCGCCGGGCGCGGCGTCGTCCCTGCCCGAAGAGACCGGCGTGTCCGGGATGTCCGCTGCGAGCCCGGCGAGCGGTGCCGGGCCCGAGGCCGCGGGCGGCCACGGGCCCGCCGGCGACTCGTCCTGGTGCAGGATCGCCTGCTCCAGCCGCCGCAGCTCCGGGCTCGGATCGAGCCCCAGTTCGTCGTCCAGCAGCGTACGGCAGCGCTGGTAGGCCGCCAGGGCCTCGGCCTGCCGGTGTTCCCGGTACAGGGCGCGCATGAGCAGCGCCCACAGCCCCTCGCGGTAGGGGTCCCGCTCCAGCAGGCGCTCGGCTTCGACCGCCACCTCGGCCGCCCGGCCCAGCGCGAGCCACGCCTCCGCCCGCACGGTCAGCGCGGAGAGCCGGGTCTCGGTCAACCGCGAGATCGTGGACCGGGCGAACGGCTCGTCGGCGAGGTCGGCCAGCGGTTCGCCGCGCCACAGGGCCAGCGCGGGCCGGAGGATCCGGTCGGCCTCCTCGGGACGGCCGGCGGCGAGGGCGGCGTGCGCGGCCTCGGCGGCCCGGGTGAACCGCTCGGCGTCGATCTGGTCAGGCTCGACGTCGAGCAGGTAGCCGGGTTCCCTGGTGCGCAGCACCTGGGCGGGCGAGCGCGGGCTGCGCCGCGGTTCGAGCGTCCTGCGCAGATGCGAGACGTACGCCTGGAGCGTTCCCGTGGCGCTGGAGGGCGGCTCGTCGCTCCACAGCCGGTCGATGAGCTGGTCGAGCGGCACGACGTGGGGCGCGTTCAGCAGCAGCAGCGCCAGCACGGCGCGTTGCTTGCGCGAGCCGAGGTCGAGGACGGTTCCCGCGGCGTCGGCCACCTCCACGGTGCCGAGAAGGCGGAAGTCCAGAGCGGAGTTCCACCGGTCGGCCCGGCCCGGGCGAGGTGCCGGTAATCGCCCGCCGTCGAGGCTCGTCCGCATCACAACTCCCGAACAAGCCACACGGCCCTAAGTCGGATTTCGGGCTCATCATACTCAGATGTCCGGTGATCCTCGCCAGCGAACACATGGCCGGTCCGCTCGATTCGCTCGGCGAAACCGGCGTCCTCCAACAGGGCCCGCATCGCGGCGTCCCCGAAGCCGGACCCGGGTCCGTCCCCAGTGCCGTCCCCAGTGCCGGCGTGGAAGACGACGGCCCGGATCCCGTCCGCGCGCAGTTCCATCAGCAGGTCGTCGAGCAGGCGGCGGACGAGCCCTCCGCCCAACGCGCCATCGCGGTCCGGCGGGGCGACGGTGAGGGCGCGCAACAGGGCCCAGCGCCCGTCGCCCGCCGTGTCGCCCACAGCGTCGCCCGCCGCGTCTCCCACAGCGTTGCCCGCCGTGTCGCTCCCGCCGGTCCGGGCGCGCGGGGGCTCCGCCGTCTCCAGCAGCGCGGCGGCGAGGGGCGCGGCGGCGGCCGGGCCGGCGAGGTCGGCCAGCACGTAGAGGCGGCAGCGCGCGGGCGGGACCTCCCGCAGGGCGAGCGGCAGCGCCGGGCCGAGGATCTCGGCGCCCGGCGCGCCCGCGTGCGCGGGCACCTCGCGCAGCAGCAGCGTGCTCGGCGGCGGAGGGCCCCCCTGCTCGCCGGGCCACAGCTCGCCGGGGCGCTGCTCGCCGGGACCCGGTTCGCCGGCGTACGGCGGCCGCTCGTTCGTTGGCGACGACATCGCCCCAGCGTGTGCGGGGGCTCTTGGACGTCTCTAGGAGTTCGCTTGGTCCGTCCCACCGGCCGGCCGCGCGGGCGGCGCAAGAACATCCCAAGCGGTGGCTGCGACAAATGTGACCGTCAATGACAGCGACATCGAGGACGGACATGGACAGCACCATCGAGGACGCACTCCGCGGGCAGGTCACCGGGCGGGTCCTGGTCCCGGGGCAGGACGGGTACGCCGAGGAGGCCGCGGGGTTCAACCTCGCCGTACGGCACCGGCCCGCGGTGATCGTGGCTGCGGAGGGCGCCGCCGACGTGGCCGCGGCCGTACGGTTCGCCGCCGCGCACGGACTGCCGGTGGCGGTCCAGTCGACCGGCCACGGAGCCGTGCAGGCGGCCGACGGCGCGCTGCTGATCAGCACCCGCGCGATGCGGGAGATCACGGTGGACGCCTCCGCCCGCACCGCCGTGATCGCGGCGGGCTGCACCTGGGGCGAGGTGATCGCCGCCGCCGCGCCGTACGGGCTGGCCCCGCTGTGCGGCTCGGCGACCGGCGTCGGCGTGGTGGGCTTCACGCTCGGGGGCGGCATCGGGCCGATCGCGCGGACCTTCGGCTTCGCCGCCGACCACGTGCGGGAGATCACCGTGGTGACCGGCGACGGCGTGGCCCGCACGGCCGGCCCCGAAAGCGAGCCGGACCTCTTCTGGGCGCTGCGCGGCGGCAAGGCCGGCTTCGGCGTCGTCACCTCGATCACCGTGGACCTGCTGCCGCTCACCCATCTCTACGGCGGCGGCCTGTTCTACGCGGCCGAGGACGCCGGGCGGGTCCTGCACGCCTACCGCACCTGGGTGGGCACGCTGCCCGAGGCCACCACGACCTCGGTCGCGCTGCTTCGCCTGCCTCCGCTGCCCGAGCTGCCGCCGCAGCTCAGCGGCAAGTTCGTCGTCCACCTGCGAGTCGCCCACGTGGGGGAGGGGCAGGAGGCCGAGGACCTGCTCGCGCCCATGCGGGCCGTGGCCGAGCCGGTGCTCCAGGCCGTCGGGCCCCTGCCGTACGCGGCGATCGACTCCATCCACCAGGACCCCGCCGGGCCGATGCCGGTCGCGGATCGGGGGGTGCTCCTGCGCGAGCTGACCGGGGAGACCGTGGAGGCGCTGCTGGCGGCGGCCGGGCCGGACGTGCCCGCGCCGCTCGCCCTCGTCGAGATCCGCCAGCTCGGCGGTGCGCTCGCCCGGGAGCCCAGGCTGCCGAACGCCGTGGGCGGGCGGGACGCCGGCTTCTCGCTGCTGGCGATCGGCGCGCCGGTGCCCGAGCTCATGGAGACGGCCGTCCCCGCCGCCGTACGGGCGGTGACCGAGGCCGCCGCGCCCTGGGGCACCGGCGGCACGCAGATCAACTTCCAGGGCGGCGCACTGGCTCCCGAGGAGATCTCGCGGGCCTGGCCGGCGGAGACGCTGCGGCGGCTGGCGAAGCTGCGGGAGGTCTACGACCCGGCGAACCTGTTCCGCTTCGGCCACGTCGTTCCCCGCGAGGGCTGACCACGTCCGTACGGCCGCCTCCCGCCTCTTGGCGACAAGCCGCATCAGTGCGGCCGTACGCCTGCTCGACGGCCCTTGACTGGAGGGAAACGACGAGGGGGACACAGATGCGCGGGCACAGGGACCGGCTCACTCCGGGCGAGGCACTCCAGGTGGCGCTGACGGCTGTCGGCGCCTTCCAGGGCTACGTGCAGCACGCCGACTCCAAGGTGGCCACGGTGACCACCGTGCACCTCGGTGCGGCAGCGGTGGCGGCCACGCAGATCGGGGTGCTCGCCGGTCTCCGGGCACCCGGCAGGCCGGTGCTGCTCGGCGTCGCCGCAGTGGTCCTTCTCGCGCTCTACGCGGCGGGGTTCTTCGTCGCGGGTTACCACCTCGTCCAGGGCCTGCGGCCCAGGCTCGGCGGGCCGGCGGGCCCGAACAGGTTCGGCCTGGCGGGCGGCGAGCCCGGGTCGTCGCCGCCGGCGAACGTGACGCGGCAGGAACAGGAGGCCTGGCTGCTGGCGGGCAGGCTCGCCGAGCTGAGCCGGGACAAGCACCTCAGGGTGGGACGGGCACTGCCCTGGACGGCGCTCATGCTCGTCGCCACCCTGCTGTGGCTGGCGCTCGGAGGTCTTTACGGCTGACCGGAGCCATCCGGCGGCGACCCGGCCTTCCCGATCGGCTCGCTCCCGCCTCGCCGGCCGATCACCGGCCCCGCGGCGGCGAAGGCGGGCCTGAGGCGCCCGCCCTGGACCGGCCGGACTTCGTCGCCGACTCTCAGCTCGCCGAGGTTCCTGGGCGCCAGGCGGATGCCGAACCAGGTCTTCCCGTCCCAGCGGCGGTGTCTGGCCAGGGTTCTCAGGGGCTCCTTGCCGCGCTCCTGAGTGGCCGGGTCCCAGATGGTGGCGGCGCAGCGGTCGCACGACACCGAGACGCGGAAGTCGATCTCGCCGATGCGGACCGACGTCCAGGCGTCCTCCGCGAAGGGCTCCGCGCCGTCGACGACGAGGTTGGGCCGGAAGCGGGCGACGTCGAGGGGGGCCGGAGGATGCTCCCCGCGTTCCACGGCGCCTTCGGCGATCCAGTCGTCCAGGCGCCGGAGCGAACCGGTGGAGACGAGATGGAGGGGTCCATCCCAGAGGCCGCCGGACACCTCGGTGACCGTCCGGCGTCCGGGGTCGTCCAGCCAGACCAGGCGGGCGGGCCTGCCGAGCAGGCGGGTGAACCATTCGTGGGCGTCGGCGTGGGCGAGCACGGCCCGGTCGAGGGCGGAGCAACCCAGCGCGATCGTGTCGCCGGCGGCGGGGGGAACCGTGAGTTCGCCCATGCCCCGCGCCGAGAGGCGGAGGCCGCCTTCGGGGGTCTCGGCGGCCGAGACGGAGAGGAGCCGGGGGTGCTCGCCCACCCAGATCAGTTCACCCAGCGGGTCCACCACGCCCCAGCGGCGGTCGCCTTCCAGACCCCAGGGGAGGACGCCGGCGGAGAGGCGGGGAACGCCCTTGCCGGACTTGATGGGGTAGGTGCGGATCTCCGCGAGTTCCATTGCGCAAGAATAAGAGAAAGCGCTCTCTCGGGGTATGGGGCCGCGTTCACGGGGCGTCCGGAACGGGGTCCCGGGCCCTTTCGGATATGCGTTTCGCCTGTTCTTCGACAAGGTGGCCTGGCCCGTTCGTGAAGCCTCGCAGCGGTTTGGGGTGAAAGACTCATCGCGGGCTCCGACGAAGCCGGCTCGCACCTTCACCGGCACGCGTCCCGCGGGATTGCCGGCAGCGTCTTTCAGCCGGCCGGCCGGAGGCTCAGGCCGGCGAACGCGGTCAGGCCTTCCATGTCCCGGACGACCACGCCGCGGTGGCGCTGCAGGACGAGCTCCCGGGCGGTCAGGTCGTGCATCGCCTTCTGCACCGTACGTTCCCTGATCCCGACCAGCTCTCCCAGCTCGGCCTGGGTGACGGGCACGCCGACGTCGACGCCCTCCCGGTGGGGTCTCCCGTGCCGTACGGCCAGGTCGACCAGGACGCGGGCCAGGCGGACGTCGGCCTCGTATCCGGCGAAGTCGAGCCGCCGGCGGTTGGCGAAGCGCAGCCGGTCCATCGTGACCCGGCTGAGGGCGGCCGCGACCTCGGGAGCGCGGGCGAGATGAGCCGTGAAGACGGGCCCCTTCACAACACAGACGAGTGATCGTCCGCAGGTCGTCACCGTCGCCGTGCGCGGGCAGTCGCCGAAGGCGGCCGTCTCGCCGACGACGTCACCGGACGCCCGGATCGACAGCAGCGTCCGGGACCCGTTCTCGGCGAGAGCCGTGACCTTCACCAACGCGTCGAGCAGCAGGTAGACCGCGTGGCCCGGGTCGCCCTCGCGGACGAGGACGTGCCGGCCCGGACAGGTCACCGGAGAGCCGAGGCGGAGGAGATCCTCCCGCGCGGCCTCCGGGAGCCGGTCGAGCAACGATCCGGGCGACCACGGCCGTCGCCCGCTCCTCCGCGTCACGTGGGCACCCCCAAACGAAGTATGACCGGCGGGGGGCTCCATGTCACCGGGTCCCGGCCGGGCCGAACGCCAAGACGCCCTTAGTCAGTCATTACGCTCATAACGTTGTGAAGCCGATCCGTCACGCGATGTAATCACATCGGCGATGGGCCGGACCTACTGGCTCCGAAGGAGTGACTATGACGTTCACAGCTATGCACCCCGCGTCCATGGCGACCACGCTGGGCTACGGCTCCCAGCACCAGATCACGCCGCTGCAGCTCGCCCAGCAGGTTCCGGGGCTGCAGCAGCAGGTGTCGCCCCTGGCGCTGATCCAGCAGGAGGAGCAGATCCTCCCGCAGGAGCACCTGGTGAGCCCGGTGACCTTCTGGACCAAGGTCGCCAGGCACAGCGTCCGCTACGGCGCTCCCGCCGCCCGCCAGATGCTGGAGAGCGTGCTCTACCAGCACCAGGCGCAGCAGCAGATCCAGGCCCAGATCCAGCAGCAGCAGGTGCAGCAGCAGATCCAGGCCCAGATCCAGCAGCAGCTTCAGCAGCAGATCCAGCAGCAGGCTCTGCCGCCTCAGGTGCTGCAGGCGCTGCAGGCCATCCAGGCCCAGGCCCTGCAGGTCCCGCAGGTCCCGCAGGCCGCCTACGCTCACCCGTACGCGCAGGCGTACGCGGCCCAGGCGTACGCCCAGCCCTACGCGGCCCAGGCGTACGCGCAGCCCTACGCGGCCCAGGCGTACGCGCAGCAGCCCGGCCAGCAGGTCCCGCAGCTCGGTGGCCAGGCCGTCCTGCCCCAGCACGTCCAGGCGGCGTACGGGCAGCAGGGCCCGCTGACGATGCAGCCGCTGAACCAGGCGTACGGCCAGCTCCACCAGCAGGCCGCACAGCAGGTCCCGGCGCAGGTCCCGGCCCCGGCCGGTGCCGGACTCTGAGCGGAGGAACACCGTGGAGTCGATGGGTCCCGGGATGGGTGTCCCCGGAATGGGTCCCGGCGTGGGTCCCGGGACGGGTTCGCCGACGCCCCCGGCCACGGGAGTGACGGCGGGGCAGCCGGCGCCGGCGGCGCACCTGCAGGCGCACCTGCAGGCGCACTGTGCCGTGACGCTCCAGCGGCTGTACGAATGGCTGCAGACGTCGATCCCGCAGGCGCCTCAGGTCGCGGGGGTCATCCCGCTGCTGGTGCAGGCGGTGCAGCTGTACCGGGCCGGGCGGTACGAGGCGTGCCTGGCACAGATCCAGTACGCGCTCGGCGTCGTCGCCCCCGGACGGCCCATGGTTCCACTGCTGTGACGTGATCACCTCGGTGGCCCGGACCGGTCGGCGGCCGGTCCGGGCCCCCGCCGTCCCGAGACCGGCGAACCGTGATGCGTGATGACAGAGCCTGAACTGCCGGCCACGCCGCGCGCGGCCGGTGACACCAGTCTGAGCTGGGGAGAGTCGAGCCGTTGTGACCACTAACGACAAGCCCAAGGACGCAATCGGGGAGCCGCGCCCGGCGACCCCACGGGGGCGGCAGGCGTCGCGCCAGGCGCCGCGGCCGGTGGAGCCCCGGCCGCGGCGCTACATGGTGGCGGCGTTGCCGCAGCCGGACCCGGCGGCGCCGGGAGCCGCCGCGCCGGCGTACGACGACGACACGGTGCGCAGGCTGCTGGAGGACGACCCCGAGGTGCGCGTGCTGCGCCGCGTACGAGGACGGGCGGCGGGATACCCGGGGGCCGCGGTCCCGGGGTTCCCCGCCGTGGTCGTGGCGGAGACGACCCCGGAGCACGTCGAGGCGCTGCGCCGCCAGTATCCGCAGCTGCACGTCGAGCGCGACCGGCTGCTGACCTACAGCGAGGTGCCGCGGCCACCGCGCCGGCGGCGGCCCGCCCCGGTGGTGGCGCCGCCCGGCCTGGAGAGCACGTTCGCCGTCCTGGTCAGGGACGCGGACGGCACGCCGCTGCCGGGCGCGAGCGTCCTGGTGACCGGGCACGGCTGGCCGGGCCAGGCGGTCACGGGAGCCGACGGGCGCGCCGTGGTCACGATGGCGGGGGAGACGCCCGAGTCGATCACCGGGCTGACGGTCCGGCCGCGCTCGGGCTACTGGAGCGTGCACGTCGAGCGCCCCGCCCTGTCGACCACCCGGGACAACCTCGTCGAGCCGGTGCGCCTGGCCGAGACCTTCGGCGGCTTCCCGGACCGGCAGGTCTTCGGCTGGGGCCAGCAGGCGATGAACCTCGACCGGCTGCCCCCCACGCTGCGGGGCGCGGGGATCAGGATCGCCATCGTCGACTCCGGGGCCGACATCCGCCACCCGGACCTGCGCGAGCGCGTACGCGCCGGGATCGACCTGGTCGACGCCGAGCCCGAGGGATGGACGGCCGACACGGCCCACCACGGCTCCCACTGCGCGGCCGTCATCTCGGGCGCGGACGACGGCCGGGGCATCGTGGGCTTCGCCGTCGAGGCCGAGGTGCACGCGTGCAAGATATTCCCGGGCGGGCGGTTCAGCGACCTCATCGAGGCGCTCGACTACTGCGTCGAGCAGGGCGTCGACGTCGTCAACCTGAGCCTCGCGAGCAGGCACCACTCCCCGCTGGTCGCCGCCAAGATCGAGCAAGCCCGGGAGGCGGGGGTGGCCTGCGTGGTGGCCGCGGGCAACGACGGGGGACCGGTCGCCTTCCCCGGCACCCTGCCCGGCGTGCTGACCGTCGCCGCCGTCGGCAAGGCCGACGCGTTCCCGCCCGGCACCGCGCACGAGGCCGAGATCGACGGTCCCGTCACCGGTGACGGTTACTTCTCACCCCGCTTCACCTGCCGTGGGCCCGAGATCGACGTCTGCGCTCCGGGCGTCGCCGTCCTGTCGGCCGTGCCTCCGGACGCGTACGCCGTCCTGGACGGCACCTCGATGGCCGCGCCGCACGTCGCCGGCCTCGCGGCGCTCGTGCTCGCCCATCACGGCGACTTCCGCGCCGCCTACGCCGGTCGGGACGCGCGGCGGGTCGACCGCCTCTTCCAGATCATCAGGTCGAGTTGCGTGCCGCTGAACCTCGGGGACGTCCACCGTACCGGCGCCGGGATGCCGAACGCCCTGCGCGCCCTCGCGCCCGCTCTCGCGCAGATCACGCCAGAGCCGGCCGGGACGGACCCGCTGCTCGGTCGTCTCGCCGCCGAGATGACGGAGGCCGGGCTGCTCGCGCCCGCCGGACAGGGCGGCCGATCCGGGCATCCCGCTTATCCAGGGCAGACCGGTCAGGCGGGTCCGGGGGCGCAGCACGGCCTCGCGGGGCAGGCCGCGTACGCCGTGGGCGGCACGGCGAACGGGCCCATGTCCGGAGGCTCCCTTCCGGGCGGGCTCATCCCCGGCGGCACCCGCGGGGACGCCAAAGGCGGCGTCTCCGGCTTGGACCCGCGCGGCGGAGCCGGAGGCGGAGGCTCCCCGGGCAGGCGCGGGAGCGGCTCGTCCGATGGTCCGTCCGGTGGCCCCTCCGGTGCTCCGTCCGGTGGTCAGTCCGCCACCCGGTCGTACGCCACCGGTTCGACGGGATCGGGCCGGGCGCAGGGCGCCCGCGGCGGGGCCGGTGAGGCGGCGCCGGCGGTGGACGTCACGACCGGCGGCGGCGCGCGGACGGCGAACGGCTCGCCCCCGGCCGCGACGGGCTCATCGATCGGCTCACCGATCGGTTCAC
Organism: Microbispora sp. NBC_01389; assembly: GCF_045040095.1. NCBI lineage: Bacteria > Bacillati > Actinomycetota > Actinomycetes > Streptosporangiales > Streptosporangiaceae > Microbispora > Microbispora sp. NBC_01389. Next base: position 7,195,435 of record NZ_CP109552.1, on the reverse strand, counting down.
CGACTGGCCCGCCGATGGGGCCATCGGTGATCCCGGGGACGGGCACGCCGGTCGGCGCCGCGCCGTACGAGCAGGCCGCCCTGGCCTGGCTGACCGAGGAGATGCGCGCCGCCGGGCTGATCCTGGGCTGACCGTGACCCGATCTGACCGTGACCCGATCTGACCGTGACCCGATCTGACCGTGGGTCGAGCGGGCTGACCGTGGTTTGGCGGGACTGCTGGGGGACGGCAGGTGAGGAGACCCCGGCCCGGGCGCGGGGCCGGGGCGCCGGCGGCGACCCGCCTCAGCAGGGCCCGGCGGGACCCCGGCAGGACCGAGGAGGGCCCAAGGGCCGGCAGGCTCTCCCGACAGGCCCCCGGCAGCCCCTCACCTCGGCGGGACTCTCAGCGGGATCTCTCGGTAGGGCCGGATACGGGCAGGACCTCTGGGCCCGGCAACGCCTCGGCGGGACCTCTCGGCAGGGCCTGGCGGGACCTCAGTAGGACTCGTACGCGGGCCCGGCCAGCTGGGCCACGTCCTCGGCTCCGTCGCCGATCAGTTTTGACCCCAGGTCGGCCAGCGCGCGCCCGGCCGCCAGCTCGTCGCCGATCTCCGGCACCGGCCTGTCGGCCGGGTTGCGGCGGGCCCGGCCCACGCTCTCGTGCCGCCGCCCGGAGGGCGTGTAGAGCACGGCGGTCGCCGTGGTGACGTCGTCCTCGTCGTCCTCGTTCACGAATATCTCGACGGTCCAGCGCTTCGATTCCATGCGGACCACCTCCCAGGAGTCCAGCATCCCTCTGTGCCCGTACGGCCCCGGCACCCACCCCGTCGTGGGGACCACGCGGCCCTGAAGCGCCTCCCCCGGCGGTGGTCCCACCGTCGAGGAGGCGGCCGAGGAAGGAGCGCCCATGCCCGGCCAGATCGTCGTCGGCACCGACGGCTCGCCCGCCGCGACGGCCGCCGTGCGGTGGGGCGCGGACGACGCCGCCCGCCGCGGCTGCCCGCTCCGCCTCGTCTCGGTCGTGGACCACTGGGCGTACGGGATACCGAAGTTCCCCACCTCGGGCGGCGATCCGCTGATCCGGCACGCCGAGCGGGCGCTCGCCGCCGCCGCGGCCGTGGTGCGCGAGCACCGGCCGGACGTGCCGATCAGCGCGGAGATCGTCGAAGGCATCCCGGCCCGCACGCTGCGGGACAGGGGGAAGGAGGCCACCGAGATCGTCCTGGGCAGCAGGGGGCTCGGCGGCTTCGCCGGCATCGTCGTCGGGTCGGTCAGCTCCCACGTCGCCGGGCAGGCCGCCTGCCCGGTCGTCGTCGTACGGCCGGGCTGGTCCGGAGGCCGCGGCGAGATCGTCGTGGGGGTGGACGACTCGCCCGAATGCGATCCGGCCCTGGCGTACGCCTTCGAGCAGGCGAGGCTGCACGGCTGCGGCCTGCGGGCGGTGCACGCGTGGCGGCTTCCGGCCCACCCGCTCGCCCCCGAGATCACCTACGACGTGGAGGAGGTGCGCGAGGCCGGCAGGCGCGTGCCCGAGGAGAAGCTGGCGGGCCCGCGCCGCAAGTATCCGGACGTGGCGGTGCGCGAGGAGAGCGTCTACGGTCACCCCGTCGACGCGCTCATTCAGGCGTCGCGCACCGCCGGCCTGCTCGTGGTCGGCTCGCGCGGCCGTGGCGCGCTGGGGTCGGCGATGCTCGGCTCGGTCAGCCGGGGCGTTCTGCACCATGCCGACTGCCCCGTCGCCGTCGTACGGCCGCCGTGCTGAACCGTGTCCCGCGGGCCTGACACACCCGGACGGGTCAGTCTTTCCCCTGTCCTTCCGGCCGCTCGATCGGGATGCGCCTGCGCTCCTCCCGCTCCTCGGCGAGCCGTACGCTCACCTCAAGGATGCCCTTGTCATAGGTGGCCTTCACGTCGTTCTCATCCACGTTCGGGGGCAGCACGATGGACCGGGTGAAGGTCCCGTACCGGAACTCGGTCCGGTGCCCCTGCCGCTCCTCGTGGCGCCTTTCGGCGTGGATGGTCAGGACTCCGCTCGACACACTGATCTCGACGTCCTTCTCCGGGTCGATGCCGGGCAGTTCCGCCCGCAGCACGTACCGGCCGTCCCTGACGTAGTCCTCCAGCCGCATCTGCTGGCCGGCCATCGGCCTCATCGCGGCCAGCGGCGCCTCCAGCAGGTCGAACAGGTCGGGCACGAGGCCCCGGGACTCCCGCCGCATCGGAACGCTCATGGCTGTCACCTCCATTCGGCAGAACTCATCAAGAAAGACGTACCCAGGCATGAATCGGACAAATCGCCATGGCTGGGTGGTGCCGCCTGATGCAGGATGGTGATCGTGATGCCGGCAGGGCCGAGGCACGGCTTCGGCATGGCTCGACCGGCCCGCGGCGAAGGGAGTGCGCGTTGAGGTTCGTACGGGAAGGCGACATGAAGGCCACCCGGCCGGGACCGGACAGGTTCACCGACGGCGTGTGGGAGGCGGAGGCGCTGGAGACGGTGCGGCCGGACGGCCTGAGCGCCCAGCGCTTCTCCTACGCCCCGCAGGCCCGCTCGGGCTGGCACACCCACGAGGGGGAGCAGGCGCTGCACGTGCTGTCGGGACGCGGGGTGGTGGTGCGCTGGGGCGAGACCGAGGGCACGCCCATCGGGCCGGGCGACTGGGTCCACGTGCAGCCGGGCGAGAAGCACTGGCACGGCGCGGCCGCCGACGACACGCTGGTGCACATCGCCGTCACGGCGAGCGGCAAGACCCACTGGCACGGCCCGGTGACCGACGAGGAGTACCACGCCGGCCTGGGCTGATCGGCGACCGGGCCGCCCGGCCACGACGCCCTCAGCCGGTGACGATGACGAGGCAGGCCCGGGAGCGCACGTCGTGGCGGGCGTAGTACCGATCCTCCTGCTCGGCCCAGCGCCGCCAGTGCGGCGCGTACGTTTCGCCGTCGCGGGCGAGCGCCCGCGCCCGGCGGACCTCCTCGGCGGCCTCCAGCCAGACCAGCCCGCTGAGGTACGGCCCGGCCTCGCGGGCGCCGCAGCCCACGCCTTCGATCACGAGGGTGTCCGCCTCGGCGATCTCGTGCCATTCCGCGTACTCGCCACGTGCCCAGTCGTAGCGGCGCCAGCGTGCCGGGCGGCCGAGGCCGAGCGGCCGCAGCACCCACTCCAGCAGGGCGTCCACCCCGGCCTGCAGGCCGTCCCAGCCGTCGTACAGGTCGTCCATGCGGACGACCGGCGCGGCGAGCGCCGCGGCCACGGCGGCGGCCAGCGTCGACTTGCCCGCACCCGAGCGCCCCTCGACGGCCAGGACGCGGGTGCCGCCCGCGCGCGGGGGCCGCGTGCGCAGCCGGCGCGCGACGGCGGCGGCATCCGGTGTCACGCGCACCGAGCCTAACGAACCGGCCGAGTACGGCCGGCGCCCCTCCGCTCATCCACGGAGGGGGCTGACCCCCGCCACGGCCAGGCCGAGCAGCCGGACGGCCTCGGCGGCGGCGTCCCGGAGGGGCCGTCCGCTCCCTCCGGGACGCTCGCGGAGCTCCCGGCCGAGTGCTAGACGCCTGCGCGGGTAGGGCGGCGGATGTCGCTGCTCTGCTCCTGCCACTCGGGGGTCTCGCGCCCCTTCTCCTCGGACATCTCCTCAAGCTGCAGGGCGATGCCCATCGCGAAGAAGGTCGGGGCCCACTCGCCGACGAACAGCGCCCAGCGGTCCGCGCGTTCGATGCCCGCCTGCTCGTATTTGTTCGAGATGATCCAGGAGGCGATCGACATGCCGATCGACCCGAACGCCGCGCCGTACATCATGTTGGAGCGGAGCCCTATTTTGTGAAGCGTCTTGATCATGGTGTCCCCCTTGTGGTGGTTTGCCCCCATTTGTGGGCTACCCGGCCTCTTCTGACGTAACCCGCCGCACCCGCGACGGCGTGCGATACTCGCCACCGCGCATGAGGAGAGGCCGGCGGGGTAGCCGTGAAGCCGGACCGGGAGGGAAGTCATGGAAGTTCTGGGCATCGACATCGGCGGCTCGGGGATCAAGGGCGCCACCGTGGACACGCTCACCGGGACGCTCACCCGCGAGCGCCTGCGCGTCCCGACACCGCGCCCCTCCTCGCCGGGGGCCGTCGCCGCGGCGGTGCAGGTGATCGTGGACCACTTCTCCTGGACCGGCCCGATCGGCGTCACCTTCCCCGGGGTGGTCCTCGACGGCGTCATTCGTACGGCCGCCAACGTGGACAAGTCGTGGATCGGAGTGAAGGGCGCCGACCTGTTCGGCGACCAATCGGTCGTTCTCAACGACGCCGACGCGGCCGGGGTCGCCGAGATGACGTTCGGCGCGGGGCGGGGCAGGCCCGGGGTGGTCCTGATGCTGACCTTCGGCACCGGGATCGGCAGCGCGCTGTTCGTGGACGGCCGGCTGGTGCCCAACACCGAGTTCGGCCACATCGAGATTCGCGGCAAGGAGGCCGAGCACCGCGCCTCCGACCGGGTGCGCGAGGAGGAGGATCTCGACTGGGGCAAGTGGGCCGAGCGCGTCGAGGAGTACCTCGCGCACATGCGCGACCTGCTGTCTCCCACCCTGATCGTCGTCGGAGGGGGCGTGAGCAAGAAGGCGGAGAAGTTCCTGCCGCACGTCCACCTGGGGGACACCCCCGTGGTGCCGGCCGTGCTGCTGAACGAGGCCGGGATCATCGGCGCCGCGATGGCCGCGGCGGGGGCCGCGCGCCTGCCCTGAGTCCGCCTGTCTTGGGTCCGCCTGCCCCCAGTTCGGCGTGCCCCGAGTTCGCCTGTCTTGGGTCCGCCTGCCCCGGGTCGGCCTTCTCTGTGCCGGCTTGATCCTGAACGATAGATCTCCCTTATTCCTACCTGGACAGCGGGTAATCTCGCTGTCATGATTGACTCATGAGCTCCTCGGGCGGGTTGACCCAGCGCCGGCACATCGACCTGCTGCGCGTCTGCGCCGCCGCCTGTTGACCACCTGCCGGCGACTCGCCGGCGTCCGGCCGGCGACCGTGGTCACCACCATCCCGTAAGACAGGCATTCCGTACGCGACAGGCCCTTACGTGACAGGCGAGGAGAAACGACATGTCCCACCAGAATGTGATCGAATCCGGCGTGCGTGGGTACGAGCACGGCCACGAGCCCCCCGACCCCGGGCAGGGCTCCGTGCTCGGCGTGCTTCCCGTGCCGGGCACCGGGGCCGCGCTGATGATCGTGGGCTATCTCGTGCCCGCGGACAGCTCTCTGGACGTACCGGCCCGGACGCCCCGTCCGGCCGCCGCCGAGGAGAGTGACGCGGTGAGCGGGGCGGCCCGGGCGGCCGTCGAGTTCGCGGGGTCCGCCATCGCGGGCAGCCCGTCGTGCACCGGATCCGACATCGCGGGCATGCCGCCGTCCGCCGGTTCCTCCGGGGCGCCGGCCACGCGCGAGCGGCCATCCGGACCGGCGTGGCACGAGCTTTCCGCCGCGTCCTTCGCGGAGGAGGACCTGGTCCTGGACCGGACCGCGCGGGTGGCCCGCAGCGGCGGCGAGGAGATCGAGCTCACCTACCGGGAGTTCGAGCTCCTCGACTATCTCACCGCCGCGCCGGGCCGGGTCTACAACCGCCGCCAGCTCATGGCGGCCGTCTGGGACCGGTACGACGAGGAGGGCGGGCGCACGGTCGACGTACACGTGCTGAGGCTGCGCCGCAAGCTCGGCAGGTACGCGGGCCGGATCGTCACCGTCCGGAACGTGGGATACAAGTACCAGCCCCCGCGCCGCCACTGAGGCCGCCGTCTGAGGCCGCTGTGTGGGGCCGCCGTCCGGGGCGTCCGTCGTCGGCGCCGCGACGACCGGGCACGGCCCTGACCGGCCCGTAAGCCGGCCGCGAGCCCATTGCGAAGCCCATTGTGAGCCCACTCTGAGCCGACTGTGGCCGGCCGTGGCGGGGGTGCCCGGCCGGCCCTCGGCGGCCTCCTCCGGCGGGCCGCCCGCCGTGCGGATCGAAAACGGCTGGCAGATCGGCCGGGGTCGTTGCCTATCCTTGAGCCTGGAATGAACACGCTCGCCGATCTCCAGGGCCGTATCCCCGATCTGATGCTGCGCGACCAGCGCAGGCTGCGCCGCCGTATCGACGGCATGCGCCGGGTCCGCGACCGCGCCTCCCGTCAATCCGTCGTCCAGGAGATCGCGGGGGACGTGGAGGCCGCCGAACGCCGCGTGGCCGAGCGCCGCGCGGCCGTGCCGGTCATCAGCTATCCCCCCGATCTCCCGGTCAGCAAGCACAAGGACGACCTGCTCGCGGCAATCAGGGACCACCAGGTCGTGATCGTGGCCGGGGAGACCGGGTCGGGCAAGACCACCCAGATCCCCAAGATCTGCCTGGAGCTGGGCCGGGGCGTCCACGGGGTCATCGGGCACACGCAGCCGCGCCGCATCGCCGCCCGCACGGTCGCCGAACGCATCGCCGAGGAACTCTCGATCGACCTCGGATCGGCGGTCGGCTACAAGGTCCGCTTCACCGACCACTCCAGCGACGGGACGCTCGTCAAGCTGATGACCGACGGCATCCTCCTCGCGGAGATGCAGACCGACCCGCTCCTGCTGCAGTACGACACGCTGATCATCGACGAGGCGCACGAACGCAGCCTCAACATCGACTTCATCCTCGGCTACATCCGCCAGCTCCTTCCCCGGCGGCCCGATCTCAAGGTCGTCATCACCTCCGCGACCATCGACCCCGAGCGATTCGCCCGGCACTTCGCCGCTCCGGGCGGCGCCCCGGCGCCGATCGTCGAGGTGTCCGGCCGGACCTACCCCGTCGAGGTGCGCTACCGCCCGATCGACGAGGACGACGACCAGACCCAGGCCATCGTGGACGCGGTGGACGAGCTGTGCGCCGAGGGGCCGGGCGACATCCTGGTCTTCCTCAGCGGCGAGCGGGAGATCCGCGACACCGCCGACGCGCTGAAGGGACGCCCGGAGGAGGTCCTCCCGCTGTACGCGCGGCTGACGGCCGCCGAGCAGCACCGGGTGTTCCAGTCTCACCGGGGCCGCCGGATCGTGCTGGCCACCAACGTGGCCGAGACCTCGCTGACCGTGCCGGGCATCAAATACGTGGTCGACCCCGGCACGGCGCGGATCTCCCGGTACAGCCACCGGCTGAAGGTGCAGCGGCTGCCGATCGAGCCGGTCTCCCAGGCCTCGGCCAACCAGCGCAAGGGCCGCTGCGGCCGGACGTCCGACGGCGTCTGCATCCGCCTCTACTCGGAGGAGGACTTCCTCTCCCGCCCCGAGTTCACCGACCCCGAGATCCTCCGTACGAACCTGGCGAGCGTCATCCTGCAGATGACCTCGCTGGGCCTGGGCGACATCGCGGCCTTCCCGTTCGTGGAGCCGCCGGACAGCCGCCAGATCAGGGACGGCGTCACCCTGCTGGTCGAGCTGGGCGCCCTCGCCGACCGCAGTGCCGACCGCAGTGCCGACCAGAGCGCCGACCAGAGCGCCGAGAGCGATGGCGAGCGGAGTGGCGAGCCGGACGGTGAGCGGAGCGCCGATCGACGTGCCGATCCACGTGCGGGCCGGGGCGCCGAAAGGGCCGGAGGACGAGGGGGCCGGGGCGGCGGGGAGTTCCGGGGTCCCGGGCGCGAGGCCGGGCAGGGGCCGCAGCTCACCCCGGTGGGACGCAGGCTGGCCCAGCTGCCGGTCGATCCGCGGCTCGCCCGGATGGTGCTGGAGGCGGAGAAGAACGGCTGCGCCCGCGAAGTGATGATCATCGCCGCCGCGCTGTCCATCCAGGACCCGCGCGAGCGGCCGGCCGACAAGCAGCAGGCGGCCGACGAGAAGCACCGCCGCTTCGCGGACAAGGAATCCGACTTCCTGACCTATCTCAACCTCTGGAACTACCTGCGCGAGCGGCAGAAGGAGCTCTCGTCGAGCGCGTTCCGGCGGCTGTGCAAGGCCGAGTTCCTCAACTACCTGCGCGTACGGGAGTGGCAGGACATCGACAGCCAGCTCCGCCAGGTGGCGCGGACGCTGAACGTCGTGCCGAACAGCGCGCCCGCCGATCCCCGGCGCGTGCACGAGTCGCTGCTGGCCGGCCTGCTGTCGCACATCGGCGTCAAGGACGTCGAGGCCAAGCGCAGGCAGGACGGCCCGCGCCGGCCGCTCACCGAGTACATCGGCGCCCGCAACGCCCGTTTCGCCATCTTCCCCGGCTCGGCCCTGGCCAAGACGCAGCCGCAGTGGGTCATGTCGGCGGAGCTGGTCGAGACCTCCCGGCTGTGGGCCCGCGTCAACGCCAAGATCGAGCCCGAGTGGATCGAGCCGCTCGCCCAGCACCTCGTCAAGCGCACCTACAGCGAGCCGCACTGGGAGAAGGACCAGGCCGCCGTCGTCGCGCTGGAGAAGGTCACCCTGTACGGCGTGCCTATCGTGACCGAGCGGAAGGTCAACTACGGCCGCATCGACCCCGAGCTCAGCCGTGAGCTGTTCATCCGGCACGCGCTGGTCGAGGGCGACTGGCGGACGCACCACAGGTTCTTCCACGACAACCGCAAGCTGCTCGACGAGGTCGGGCAGCTGGAGGAGAAGGCCCGCCGCCGCGACATCCTGGTGGACGACGAGACGCTGTTCGACTTCTACGAGCAGCGGATCCCCGCCGAGGTGGTCTCGGGCCGGCACTTCGACAGCTGGTGGAAGAAGGCGTCCCGCGAGACGCCCGAGCTGCTGACGTTCACCCAGGAGATGCTGGTCAACGACAGCGCCGGGGTCAGCGCCCGCGACTACCCCGACGCCTGGCGGCAGAACGGCCAGCGGATGCGGCTCACCTACCGGTTCGAGCCCGGCGCCCCGGAGGCGGGGGAGGCGGACGGCGTGACCGTCCACATCCCGCTCGCCGTACTCAACCAGGTGGAGCCGGACGGCTTCGACTGGCAGATCCCGGGTCTGCGCGAGGACCTCGTCACCGCCCTCATCAGGTCGCTGCCGAAGAACCTGCGCCGCAACTTCGTGCCCGCGCCCAACTACGCCAAGGCCGTGCTGGAACGCGTACGGGCGGGCGGCGAGCCCATCCTCGGCGCGCTTGAGCGCGAGCTGCACGCGATCACCGGGGTGGCGATCCCGCGCGACGCGTGGGCGCTCGACCAGCTGCCCGCGCACCTGCGGATCACCTACCGGGTGGTCGACGACCGCAGGCGCACGGTGGACGAGGACAAGGACCTGGAGGCGCTCAAGCTGCGGCTCGCCTCCAAGCTGCGCGCCACCCTGTCGAGGGCCGCCGACGACCTGGAGCGCGACGGGCTGCGGAGCTGGACCATCGGCACCCTGCCGAAGGTGTTCGAGCAGGGCAGGATGCGCGCGTACCCGGCCCTGGTGGACGAGGGCGGCAGCGTCGCGGTCCGGATGTTCGACACCGAGGCGGAGCGGGACCAGGCCATGTGGGCGGGCACCCGGCGGCTGGTGCTGCTCAGCGTGGTCAGCCCGGCCAAGGCCATCCTGCGCGGCCTCACCACCGCGCAGAAGCTCGCCCTCAGCCGCAGCCCGCACGGCGGCGCCGCCGCCCTGTTCGACGACTGCACGGAGTGCGCGGCCGACCGGCTGATCGCCGAGGCGGGCGGGCCCGCGTGGGACGAGGCCGCCTTCGAGCGGCTGCGCGACCACGTGCGCGCCTCGCTGTTCGAGACGACGGAGGAGGTCGTCGGCCGGGTGGAGCGTGTCCTCGCGGTGTGGCACACCGCGCAGACGCGGCTCGACGCGCTGGGCGGCGCCGTCGCCGACCTCGCCGCCGACGTCCGCGACCAGCTCGACGCGCTGGTCCACCCGGGGTTCGTCACCGAGACGGGGTACGACCGGCTGCCGGACGTGCTCCGCTACCTGCGCGCGGTCGAACGGCGGCTGGACAAGCTTCCCGACGACCCCGGCCGCGACCGCGAGTGGATGCACCGGGTGCACGACGTCGAGGACGACTACCGCGACCTGCTCGACCGGCTGAAGCCCGCCGAGCGGGACGACAAGGCCGTACGGGACATCCGGTGGATGATCGAGGAGCTGCGGGTGAGCTTCTTCGCCCAGCAGCTCGGCACCCCCACGCCGGTCTCCGAGAAGCGCATCCGCAAGGCCATGGAGCAGGCAGAGTCCGCCGCCCGGTCCGGGTGACCCCCGGCGTCAGCGGCCCAGCGCGGCGCCGATGAGGGCGCGGGGGTCGGCCGCTCCGGCGAGCATGCCCGACGGGAGCAGGTCGATCAGATGGGCGTGCCCGAAGTCCGTGCCGTACGCGGCCGTCCCGACCGGATGGCCGCGCTCGCGCAGGCCGTCCGCCCACGGTGCCCCCTCCTCGACCTCGACCCCCTGATCGGACCGCCAGGTGTCGAAGCCGGTGTCGCCGCCGCTCAGCCGCCACCGGGGGGCGCCGACGGCCGCTGACGGCGTCTGCCGGTGCAGGAGGAGACGGGTGACGATCTGCAGCAGGATCTGCGGCTGGGCGTCCCCGCCCATCGTGCCGAGGACCGCGCGCAGGGTCCCGTCCGGCCGGGTGACCAGCGCCGGGCACAAGGTGTGGGGCGGCCGGCGGCCCGGGCCGTACTCCGCGAAATGACCAGGCGTGAGCGAGAAGCCGATGCCGCGGTTGTGCAGGTTGATGCCGGTGTTCGGCTCGAAGAGCAGGCTGCCGAAGCCCGATGCGTTCGACTGGATGAGCGAGACGCCCATGCCGTCCCCGTCCACCGCGCACAGGTACGTCGTGTCGCCGGGCGCGGCGGGGGCGGCGGGCAGCGGCGAGCGGCGCCCGGGATCCACCAGGGCACGCCGGGCGGCCGCCGTCTCCAGGGGCGCGACGGCCGTCTCGTGCAGCACGCCGAGGCGGTCGTGCCCGGCCGCCCTGGCCGACTCCACCATCAGGTGCGCCCAGCCCGGGTCGGCGGGATCGGCGGGCGGGCCGAGCCCGGCGAGGATCTCCAGCGCGAGCAGCAGCAGGTAGCCCTGCGAGCGCCAGCCAGCCGTCCGCGCAGCCCGGCACCGGAACCGACCGGACGTCGAACAGGTGCGGCATGCGGTCCCGGCCCTCCGCCCGCAACCGTACGGGGTCCGCGCCCGATCCCGCGCGCCCGGACGCGTTGAGCGCGGACACGGCGCCGTCGTGGACGAGCGCGAACAGGTCGCCGCCGAGACCGCACAGGTGCGGGGCGGTGACCGCCAGCACGGCGGCCGCGGCGAGGGCGGCGTCCACCGCGTTGCCGCCCCGGTCGAGCATCGCGACACCCGCCGCGGAGGCCAGGTGGTCGGCCGTGCACACCATGCCGTTCAGGGCGTACCGCGTGTCGCTCACGACCGGTGATCGTACGTCACGCCGTAGAGTGGCTGCCGTCAATCAGGACGTAAGGGATGGGATGGTCATGGTCCGGGCGCTCGTGTTCGACGTGGGGGAGACGCTCATCGACGAGACCCGGATCTGGTCGCGGTGGGCCGACCGGCTGGGCGTGCCGCGCCTGACCTTCCTGGGCGTCCTCGGCGGCATGGCGGCCCTCGACCGGAGCCACCGGGAGGCGTTCGAGCTGGTCAGGCCGGGGATCGACGTCGAGGCCGAGATCGAGGCGTGGCGGCGTGAGGACCCGGCCGGGCTGCGCGAGAACTTCGACGCCGACGACCTCTACCCCGACGTCCGGCCCGGCCTCGCGGCGCTGCGCGCGGCGGGGTACGACCTGGTCGTCGCGGGCAACCAGCCGCCCCAGGCCTACGACGCGCTGGTCGCGATGGACCTGCCGGTCGACGGGGTCCACACCTCCGCCGCCTGGAACGTGGAGAAGCCCGACCCCGCGTTCTTCGCCAAGGTCGCGGCCGTGTGCGGGCACGAGCCGGGGGAGATCCTCTACGTGGGCGACCGCCTCGACAACGACGTCCTGCCGGCCGCGGCGGCGGGGATGCGGACGGCCCTGCTGCGCCGGGGCCCCTGGGGCCACCTGCACGCCGCCCGCCCCGAGGCCGCCCGCGCCGACCTGGTCGCCGACGGCCTCGCCGACCTCGTCCATCTGGTCCCCGCGCTCACCTGAGCCGGAGCTTCCAGCCACCCGGCCGGCAGGAGGCCGCGCCGGGAGCGGAGGCGTCTCCGGCCTGGCGTGGCCGGTGGTCGTTCCGCCTACCCCGGCGCAGCGGGCGGGAGGGCGTCATTACTGGGGACGGAGCCGGCGGGAGAGCAGGTCGTTCAGGGCGCCGGTCTCCCGGGCGAGTCGGTCGAGCGACGCCAGGAACTCCTCAGGTGCGTCGAGGAGGCCGAGCATCCCGGCGGACACCTCGGCGCGGGCGGTGCGGCCCGCCTCGACAGCGGCCCGGCCGTACGGCGTGAGTTCGATCATCCGTGCCCGCTGGTCGCCGGGATCGGTGCGGCGCGCGACGTAGCCGACGCGTTCCATCTCGGCCGCCACCTTGGACGCGCCCTGAGGGGTCATGCCGAGCAGCCCGGCCAGGTCGGAGACGCGTACGGGGCCCTGGAGCAGGTGCTGGAACACGTACCCGTGCACCGTGCGCACCCGGTCGTGCCCGGCCGCGGCCATCCGGGCGCGGACCTCGGCGTCGCAGGCCGCGGTGAGGGCGGCGAACAGCAGGGTCAGGTCACTTGACACCACAGGAGGATACTCAAATACTCAACCTTGGTTTCGCAACCTAGGTTGAGTAAATGGAGGGCGCAGTGTGGTGTGATCCCGCGTTCCGGCCCGTCGCCGAGGCGTTCCGGCAGGTGTGCGACGGACGACCCGGCGGCGCGGCCGTCGCCGTGTACGCGGACGGGCGGCTGGTGGTGGACCTTTGGCACGGTACGGCCGACCGGGACGGCCGCCGTGCCTGGGAGCGCGACACGGTCGTCAACGTGTTCTCCGCGTCCAAGGGGGTGCTCGCGACGCTCGCGCACCTGTACGCCCAGCGCGGGCTGCTCGACCTCGACGCCCCGGTGGCCCGCTACTGGCCCGGGTTCGCCACCGCGACCACCATCGCCGACCTGCTGGCGCACCGGTCGGGGCTGCCCGCCGTCCGCCGCACGCTGCCGCCGGGCTCGCTGTTCGACTGGGACGCCATGACCGGCGCGCTCGCCGCGGAAACCCCGTGGTGGTCGCCCGGCGAGCGGCACGGATACCACGCGGTGACCTTCGGCTGGCTCGTCGGAGAGGTCCTGCGCCGGGTCGGCGAGCGGCCGGTGCGTGATCTGGTCCGCGACGAGTTGCGCGTACCCGGTCTGTCGATCGGCCTGCCAGCAGCCCAGGCGGGCAGAGCGGCCTACCTGGCGCCCCCGGAGGCGCCCCCGGAGGCTGCCCCGAAGGAGGCCGGGCAGGGTGGGCAGGAGGGCGGGCCGGACGCCGCAGCGCCGGCGCTGGCATCGGCCATGGCGGACCCCGGATCGATCACCATGAAGGCCTTCTGCAACCCGCCGGAGCAGCTCACGCCCGGCCTGGTCAACACCGCACGCTGGCGCGCCGCCGAGATCCCCGCCGCCAACGGGCACGCCACCGCCAGGGCCCTGGCCACCCTGTACGGCAGGCTCGTGGCGGGTGAACTGCTCCATCCCGACGTGCTCGGCCGGGCCGTCGCGTCGCGAAGCGAGGGACGCGACGAAGTCCTGCTGGCGGAGACCAGGTTCGCCCTCGGCTACATGCTGCCCAGCGAGATCCGGCGGTTCGCGCTGAACCCCCGCGCCTTCGGGCACAGCGGATCCGGCGGCGCGCTCGCCTTCGGCGATCCGGACGCGGGCATCGCCCTGTCCTACACGCCCAGCCACCTCATCACCAGCCCCGCCGGACCCGACCCGCGGTGGGAACCCCTCGTCGCGGCCCTCTACGCCTGCCTGTGACCGGCCCTGGCACGACCCCCGGCCTCCGGGCCGGTACGCCAGGGATCGGCGACCGGCCCGAGCCATCGGCAGGTATCTGCTTCAGGCGAGGGCGAGGGCGAGGGCGAGGGCGAGGGCGAGGGCGAGGGCGAGGGCGAGGGCGAGGGCGAGGGCGAGGGAGGCTAGGGGCTCCGGGCCGGTCGCCGGCGGGACACGGGAGGGCTCAGCTCTGCTGCTTCTTCTGCCTGATCGCGGCGACGAGCTCGTCCTTGCTCATCCCGGACGCTCCCTCGAGCTCCAGCTCCTTGGCCTGGTGCAGCAGCTCCTCCTTGGTGCGCGAGCGCGGCTTGATCGGCTTGGCCAGCACCTCGGCCTTCCGCCTGCTGAAGGACTTGCCCGCGCGCACCCGCTCCTCCAGGGAGACGGCCTGCTCCAGGGCGGGGAGGATGTCGTTCTCCTCCTCCTCGACGTGGTGGGTGACCGCCTTCACGAGCTCCTGCAGCAGGGTGTCGAACGCCGTGCTCTCCGGGTGGGTCTCCAGCAGCCGCGAGAGCATCTCCTCGGCCTCGTGGTGCTCCTCGGCGCCGTGGTGGACCTCTTCCTTCTCCTCCGGCCGCCGCCTGGCGAGCAGGGGGTAGACCACGTCCTCCTCGCCTTCGCTGTGGGCGATGAACTTCGCCGCCAGCTCCGCGAGCAGAGCCGGACGGTTCTCCGGCATCTTCTGGAGCCGTTCGAACAGCGACTCCACATCGCGGTGATCTTCTTTGATCAGGCCGATGACGTCGGTTGCCATGGGTTTCCTCCCGTGCGTGGACGCGCTCGCACTACCCGGCGCAACGCCACTCACACCGCAACCACCCCAGAACAAGCAGAGACTAGGAGTCCCTGGTCAGGTCGCCGGTGTAGGCGAAGATCCTGGCGTCGTCGGTGTGGCGGTAGGCGAGGGCGTCGCCCTTCCGGGTGAGCATGACGTCGCCCGGTACGCAGCCGTCCACGTCCTCCAAGCGGAAGGTGAGCGTGGGGCCGGAGCCTCCCGTCAGCCGCAGCGTGCCCTCGCAGGAGCTCGCCGGCTCCTTCCACCTGCCGGTCTTCTCGCCTCGCCGCAGTTCGATCTCGATGTCGTACTCGCCCATCAGTGGGACGTCGGGCGCGATGTGACCCTGCCACCTGCCCGCGAACGCGGCCGGAATCGCGGCCGCCGTCGTGGTCGTGACAGGGGGAGAGGACGGCGTGGAGCCGCCTTCGGGCGAAGCGGTCTCCGTTCCGGTCGTCTTCGTTCCGGTCGTCTGGGCGCCGGTCGGCTCCGTGCCGGTGGGATAGGAGCCGGCCGTGTCGGCCGTCGGCACCGGGCTTGTGGACGTAGCGGGGGAGGTGCCGTCAGGCGCGGCGGCAAGGCGCGGGACCAGCAGCGCCGCGCTGATCCCGAGAGCCGCCACGACCGTGCCCGCCCCGGCCAGGAGGCGGGCGCGCGAGCCCCCACGGGCCGTGCCGCCGGGAGAGGTGACCGCCGCACCGGACCCTGCTGGACCGGACCCTGCCGGACCAGGCCCTGCCGGACCAGGCCCTGCCGGACCGGACCCTGCCGGACCGGACCCTGCCGGACCGGACCCTGCTGCCTGGGGCTCGGGCGCACCGGACGGCTGGCGCGGGAGCGTTCCGTACGAGTCGCCGCCGGCGGCCGGGGCGGCTCCGCCGCTCACGGCGGCACCCGCGCGCAGCGGGTCGGGCGCGCCGGCGACCAGTGTGAGCAGCAGGTCGCGGGCGGACGGCCGGGCCGCCGGATCCTTCGCCAGGCACCGCTCGACCAGCGCCCGCAGCGACGGCGGCAACGGCGTCAGGTCGGGGGAGGCCGTCATGATCCGGTGCAGCACGGCGGCGACGTTGTCGGCGCCGAAGGCCGCGCGGCCGGTGGCGGCGAAGACGATCGTGGCTCCCCACGCGAAGACGTCGGACGCGGGCGTGGCCGGCTGCCCGGCGATCTGCTCGGGCGCCAGGTAGGCAGGGGTGCCCACCGGCCCGGCCGTGATCGTCTGGCTCTCGCCCTGGCGGGCGATGCCGAAGTCGACCACCCGCGGGCCGTCCGGCCCCAGCAGCACGTTGCCCGGCTTGAAGTCGCGGTGCACGATCCCCGCGGCGTGGATCGCCGCGAGCGCGGTCGCCGTGCCCACCGCGAGCCGGTCGAGGTCGCCGCCGCGCAGCGGGCCCGAGGCGGCCACCCGCTGCTGGAGCGAGGGGCCGTCGACGAACTCGCTGACGATGTACGGCCGGCTCCCCTCCACGACCGCCGTGATCACCTTGGCCGTGCAGAAGGGGGCGACGCCGCGCATGGCGTCGAGCTCGCGGGCCAGCCGTTCGCGCACGATGGGGTCGAGCCCGGTCTTGAGCACCTTGACCGCGACCCGCTCGCCGTCCGGCCCGTGGCCGAGGTAGACGACGCCCTGGCCGCCCTCGCCGAGCCGGCCGCCGAGGCGGAACCCGCCGAGCGTGCGCGGGTCTTCAGGCTCAAGGGGGGCAACCATGGACAAACGGTAGCGACCCCTGGGCCGATCCGGGTCACAGGGCGCGGAGGTTCACCGTGTAGGCGAGCCTGCGCCGGCCGGCGTCGCTCAGGTGCAGATGGTCGCCCGAGTCGTACGACGCGGCGAGCTGCTCGGGGAACTCGGCGTCGCGCACGGCCCTGTCGAAGTCGAGGACGCCGTCGAACGCCTTGCTCGTGCGGATCCACTGGTTGAGCCGCAGCCTGACGTCCTCGCGTTCCGGCGTCCAGGTGCCGAACCCGTAGAACGGGGTGAGCGTGGCGCCCACCACCTTGATCTTGCGGGCGTGCGCGAGGGCTATCAGCCGCTTGTACCCGTACGCGAGGGGTTTGATCGAGGTGTACTCACCCCGGGAGATGTCGTTGATGCCCATGAACACGACGACGGTCCGTACGCCGGGCTGGGTGAGCGCGTCGCGGTAGAACCGGCTGAGACCGCTCGGGCCGATGCCGGAGCGCAGCAGCCGGTTCCCGGCGATGCCCGCGTTGAGCACCGCCATTCTGCGCGACGGCGAGACCCGGACCATGCGCTGCCGCAGATAGTCGGTCCAGCGGCGGTTGGCGTCGGTGTTCTGGCCCGCGCCGTCGGTGATCGAGTCGCCGAAGGCGACGACCGAGCCCGCCTTCGACGTGGTCTCGACCGCGATGCGGTCCAGGAAGTACCACTGCGTGCTGGTGTAGGTGAAGCCGTCGGCGGTCTCCTCCGCCGCGTGGTCGCCGGGGTCGGACAGGAACGTCGTGGCGTAGGCGCGCTCGTGCCCGGTGATGCCGCCGACCGTGCCCGGCAGAAAGAGGCTGACGACCAGGGCGGAGCCGGCGACGATCCGGCCCGGGATCGGATCGCTCCAGACGGCCCGCCCGGCCGGCACCCGCACCGACTTCCGGCCGCCGAAGGTGACCTGCCGGTTCGTGCCGGTGAGGATCTCCGCGCCGTACGCCTGGGCGCCCACGTGGACGTGGGCGAAGGTCACCGGCGCCGTCCCGAACACGTTGGACAGGCGCAGGCGCGTTCCGCCTCCGCCGGCGCTCACGCGCACGACCATCCGCACGGTCTGCCCGCCGAGAGCCGCCACCACGCGGTCGGTCGAGGTGGTCCAGGCGCCCACCAGGCGCTGCCGGGCGGGCGTGTCCCCCTTCCGCCGGGAGGCCGCCGACGAGGCCGCCGAAGCCGACGACGAGGCCGCCGCGCGAGACGCGGCCGTGGCGTTCGCTGGGGCGTTCGCCGGCGCGTTCGCGGTCGCCGGAGACGCCGCGTGGACCGGTGCCGTGGGGAGCGCGGTGGTCGCGCCGGTCACGGCGAGGGCAAGAGCGGCCATGGTCAACCGGTGAGCCGGCCGTGCCATCCGGGTCCTCCAAGTGGGTCGGGCCGCCTGGGCGGGTCGACGGCGGCGGGGCGATCGGCCGCCGGAACCGTTGATCGTAGAGCATGCGCGCCGCCCTACATTACGGGTCTTTGCCGGAGTCCGGGGAAGAACTTGACGGGTACGAGTGATCATCCGCGCGGTCCCGGCCCCGAGGGGGTTTCGGACCTTTCACTCTGCCCACATTCTTCCGTCACAGAGGGGCGGATAGGCTCGGAATGATGAATGCACACAAGCGTTGGATCGTTCTCGAAGGCGCGGCGAACGTGCGGGACCTCGGCGGGCTCCCCACCGAGGACGGCGGGACCACGGCGCCCGGCCGGATCCTGCGGGCCGACAACCTGCAGGGCCTCACCACCCGTGACATCGCGCTGCTCGTGGGCGACCTCAAGCTGCGGCACGTCGTCGACCTGCGGTCGGGCACGGAGGTGCGCCTGGAGGGGCCCGGACCCCTGACCCGCCTGCCGGAGGTCGCCGTACACCATCACAGCCTGTTCGCGGAGGGCGGGCGGTTCACCGACGTCGAGGCCGACACCATCGACGACAGGGCGCTGCCGTGGCAGGACGAGCGGAGCGAGGAGGACCTCGCCGAACTGCGGGTAACCGGCTACTACTACGGCTACCTGCGCGACCGGCCCGACTCGGTGGTGGCCGCGCTGCGGGTGCTCGCCCGTGACGACGGCGCGGCCGTGGTGCACTGCGCGGCGGGCAAGGACCGCACCGGGGTGGTCTGCGCGCTGGCCCTGGCCGTCGCCGGGGCCACCCGGGAGGCGATCATCGGCGACTACGTCGCGACCGGGGACCGGCTGGCGGGCATCCTCGCCCGCCTGCGGGCCAGCCCCACCTACCGCGCCGACCTCGACGGAAAGCCGGTCGACAGCCACCTGCCGCGGCCCGATTACATGGCCCAGTTCCTGTCCACCCTGGACGACCGGTTCGACGGCCCTCTCGGCTGGCTGCACGCCCACGGCTGGACCGGCGCCGACACCGAGGCGTTGTACGGCCGCCTCCGCGGCTGACCAGGCCGGGACCGGAGAAGTCGTGGGCGGCCGGGCTCACTCCCCGTGCATGGGGACGGGCACCACCTGGCCGAGGGACGCGGAGAGCCGGGCCGCCTCGAGGACGGCGATCGTCGCGACGGCCTCCTCCGCGGGCACCGGCGGCGGCGCGCCGTCGCGCAGGCAGGCCACGACGCCCTCGTAGAACCGCTGGTAGGCGCCCGGCTCCGTGGGGACCGGGCGGACGTCGCCCTCCACCCCGAGGGAGCCCCAGCGCTCGGGCGGCTCCGTGCCCCAGCCTTCGTGCCGTTCCGTCCCCCAGCCTTCGCGTGGCTCGGTGCCCCAGCCGTCACGCGGGCCCTCGCCACGGCCGAAGTCGTCGGGCCCCGGGCGCTCGCCCGCGCGCAGGCGCTCCTCCTGGGGGTCGAGGCCCCACTTGACGTAGGCGGCGCGGGAGCCGAGCACCCGCAGCCTCGGGCCCGGTTGACCGGCCACCGCGCTCATCCACAGATGCGACCGGGTCCCGCTCCGGTGGGTCAGCGCCACGAACGCGTCGTCGTCGTTGCGGATCCCGGCCCGCCTGACATCGGTCTCCGCGTACACGTGGGCGACCGGGCCGAACAACGTCAGGGCCTGGTCGACCAGATGGCTGCCGAGGTCGAAGAGCGTGCCGCCGACGTCCTCGGGGCCGCCCGCCTCGCGCCAGCCGCCCTTGGGCACCGGCCGCCACCGCTCGAACCGCGACTCGAAGCGGCGGACCTCGCCCAGTTGGGGCAGCAGGCGGCGCAGCGTGAGGAAGTCGCCGTCCCAGCGCCTGTTCTGGAAGACCGTCAGCATGAGGCCGCGGTCACGGGCCAGCCGTACGAGGTCGCGGGCCTCGTCGGCGGCGCCGGCCAGCGGCTTGTCGACGACCACGGGGAGACCGGCCTTGAGCGCCTCGGCCGCCAGTGGCACGTGGGTGCGGTTCGGCGTCGCGATCACCACGAGGTCGCAGGCGTCCCACAGGTCCTCCGCCGACGCGACGACCTCGGCTCCGGGGTGGTCCGCGCGTACCCGCCCGGCCCTGCCGGGATCGCGGGTGACGACGGCGGACAGGCGCAGCCCGGGGGTGGCGGCGATCAGCGGCGCGTGGAAGAAGGACCCGGCCGGGCCGAAGCCCGCGAGCCCGACCCGGATGCCGGAAGGCGGAGTGAGCGGGGAAGACATGATCGGCGGGCCGGTTCTAACCGTCGTGGTCGTCGCGTTCGGCGAGGAACGCCTCGAACTGGGCGGCGAGCTCCTCACCCGTGGGCATGGGCGTGTCCTCCGCGAGCAGGCTATCCCGCGTGGCGCCCGACTGGAACGCGTCATACTGCTGCTCAAGGCCGTGGATCGCGCCCGCGAGCTCGTCGGAGGCCGCGATCTGCTCCTCGATCTCGGCCGTGGTCTTCTCGGCCGCGTCCCGGAGGGCCTCCGTGGGGAACACCAGCCCGGTGCCGCGGGTGATCGCCTCCAGCGCCGTGACGGCGGCCTGCGGATACTCCGCCTGGGCGAGGTAGTGCGGCACGTGGATCGCGTAACCGAGGGCGTCGTGTCCCTTGGCCCCGAGACGCAGCTCGATGAGCCCGGCGAGACTGCCCGGCACCCGGACCTTCCCGAACGGGCTGTCCTGCCCGTTGACGAGGTCGGGGCGGCTGGCGTGGGACGTCAGGCCGAGCGGCCGGGTGTGCGGGACGCCCATCGGGATGCCGTGCACGGTGACCAGCGTACGGATGCCGAGCCTGGTCACCAGCATGCCGACGGCCTCGGTGACCAGCTCCCACTCCCGGTCGGGCTCGGGCCCGCTCATGATGAGGAACGGGGTGCCGGTGACGTCACGGGTCAGGTAGACGGCCAGCTCCGGGGTCTCGTAGTCGGTCCAGCGGTCGGTGTCATAGGTCATCACCGGCCGGCGGGACCGGTAGTCGAGCAGCCGGTCGACGTCGAACGTCGCGATTACCCGGTGCTCCAGCTCGGCGAGGAGGTGCCCCAGGGCCAGCCGCCCCGTCGCGCCGGCGTCGACGAACCCCTCGAAGTGGTAGATCAGCACCGGATCGGTCAGCTCGGGAAGGTCCCCGTCGAGCCGATAGAGATCCGTGGGGTCGGACACGTGTCCCAGCCTTTCTCACGAAGCCTTTACCTACTGAACCTACGGGGTGCCCGGTCGATTCCGCGGCGGTTGCGGCGACCTTATCGGTGGACGCTGTCCAACGGGCATCGGGACCCGGAGCCGGACCGGCCGCGCGCCGGGCGCCCCGGCCCAGTCTGAACGGCGTGAACCGGCTGCCCCGAATCGCTGACCGATGTGTCCTTAATCGGGGCAAGGGTGGTCTCTGTCTCCCCGGCGGGATCATCCTTGTCGGATGGCTACTGCGAAAGCGGATTCCCCCAGTGGGCACCTCCTCCGCATCCCCAAGCTCGCCTGCCCCTTCCCCCGCGCGGTGAACCCCCACGTGGACGTGGTGGACCGGGACACGCTGGCCTGGCTGGCCGCCTCCGGCATGATCACCGGCGACCAGTTCGAGCGTTTCCGGCTCGCCCGGTACGGATGGCTCGGCGCCCGCACCTACCCGTACGCCTCACGGGAGCTGTGCCAGCTCGTCACCGACTGGTGCGTGTGGCTCTTCGCGTTCGACGACGCCTACTGCGAGTCGGACCGGCGGGCGGCCGAGATCGCCCGGGCCCTGCCCCAGCTCTACACCGTCGTGGAGGACGCCGAAGAAGGTGGTGCGGTCGAAGACGTCTTCGCCCGGGCGCTGCTCGGCATCAGGACCCGCATCGCCGCCCACGCCACCCCCGACCAGCTCGACCGCTGGCGCACGACGACCAAGGACTACCTGTTCGCCCAGGTGTGGGAGGCCGCCAACCGGGAGGACGACGTGCTCCCCACCATCGACGACTACGTCTTCATGCGCCGCAGGACCGGCGCGATGCTCACCGTCTTCGCGCTGATCGACGTGGCGGCCGGGGCGCGCCTCACGGTGGACGAGTGGCTCCACCCCGCCGTCCACGAGATGACCGGGCACGCCAACGACGTGGTCGTCTGGGACAACGACCTCATCTCCTACGCCAAGGAGCGGGGGCAGGCGAACATCCGCAACAACCTCGTCAGCGTGCTGGCCGGGCACACCGGCTGCGGTGTCCAGGAGGCGATGGACCGGATCGGCGTCATGCGCGACGAGGCGGTCGCCGCCATGGTGGCGCTGACCCCCGCCACCGAGGCGCTCGGCTTGCCCGCGGTCGACGCGTACGTGCGGGGCCTGAAGTTCTGGGTCAGCGGCAGCGTGGACTATTCGCTGACCAGCTCCCGGTACGCCTGCGCCTGGCAGTGACCCAGCCGACCCAAAACAGCCCAAAACAGCCCGGAACGCCCCGCGACAGCCTGATCGGCCCGGTCAGTCCTCCGGAAGATCGTCGTCGAGATCGTCCAGCGCGTACTCGACGAGGTCGGCCAGGCTGAACCGGGCCCCGGCGGCGTACGCCTCGTCGTAGGCGGTCTCGCCGACCAGCTTCTTGCACTCCTTGACGCACTGCTCGTGCTCGGTCGTGAAGAACGGCGACCCGAACTGCGGCAGCCCGAACGTCCGCCAGTTGGCCTGGGCCGCCCCGAGGAGGGTCGCCGTCCGTTCCGGCTCACCGGCCTCCAGGTTCAGCCTGGCGAGGTTGTCCACGCACAGGACGATGCCGAGCACGTCGTGGAAGCGCCGCTTGATGCGCAGCGCCTCCTTGCACGCCACCAGGGCCTCGTCCAGCCGCCCGGTCTCCCGGTGGACGAGGGAGGTGACGTACCAGGCGTAGGAGCGCAGCCACAGCTCATCACGCTCCTGGCACACCTGGAGGCAGTCGGCCAGCAGCGTCTCGGCCTCCTCGAACTCGCCCTGCGCGAGCAGCACCATGGACAGCTCGACGATCGCCGGGAGCAGGCCCGGATTCAGCTCGCGGCCGCCCCGGTGGAACTCGATCGCGACGCCGAGCAACGCCGTCGCCTTCTTCGCGTCGCCCTGCAGCATGGCGGCGGTGCCCTGCATCTTCGTCGCCAGCAGCACCGCGCCCGAGTCGCCCACCCGCACAGCGTCGGTGCTGCACTGCTCGGCCGCGGCGAGCGCGCCGGCCATGTCGCCCTGGGCGCTGCGGATGTAGGCCAGCACCCACAGCGCCTTGCAGCGTTCCCTGCTCGGCACCGGGCTCGCCGTGAGGGCGCGCTCCAGGTAGACCACGCCCTCACGGGCGAAGCCGCAGGCCACCCAGAGGAACCACAGGGCCGACAGCAGTTCCAGGCCGATGCGGGCCTCTCCCGGCGTCGACAGGCAGTAGTCGAGGGCGACCCGGATGTTGTCGTGCTCCTGGCGCATCCGGCTGAACCAGTGCACCTGGCGGGGGCCCGACCAGGAGTGCTCGCTGAGCTCGGCGAGCTGGAGGTAGTAGTCGCGGTGGCGCCGCCGGAGGTCCTGCGTCTCGCGGAGCTTGTCGAGCCACTCGCCGCCGTACTGCCGCAGCGTGTCGATCAGCCGGTACCGCTGCCCGGCCGGGGTGGCGAAACCCAGCAGGACCGACTTGTCGACCAGGCCGACGATCACGTCGAGGATCCGGCCGGCGGGCAGGGCGTCGCCGGCGCAGACCTGCCGGGCCGCCTCGATGTCGAAGTCGCCGGCGAACACCGACAGCCGGGCCCACAGCAGCCGCTCGGCGGGCTCGCACAGCTCGTGGCTCCACCCGATCGCCGCGCGCAGCGTCTGGTGCCGCGGCAGCGCCGTACGGCTGGCCCCCGCGAGCAGGCTGAACCGGTCGGCGAGCAGGGCGAGGATCTGCTCGACCGACAGCGTGCGCAGGCGTACGGCGGCCAGTTCGATCGCCAGCGGGATGCCGTCGAGGCGGCGGCACAGCTCGGCGACGGCCGCGACGTTGTCCTCGTCCACCGCGAAGTCGGGCACCACGGCGGAGGCCCGCGTGCCGAACAGCTCGACCGCCTCGTTGGTGAACGGGTTCTCCGACGGGCCCTCGCCGGGCACCGCGAGCGGCGGCACGGCCACCGTGTGCTCTCCCGCCGCGTTCAGCGAACGGCGGCTGGTCGCGAGGATCCGCAGCTGCGGCGCCGTGCCGAGCAGGTCCTCCGTGAGCTGGGCGCACGCGTCGACCAGATGCTCGCAGGTGTCCAGGATGAGCAGGATCTCCCGCTCGGCCAGCCATTCGGCGAGGGTGTCCGACCCCTCGCGCGGCGACTGGTCCGCGATGCCGAGCGCGGCCGTGATCGTGTGGTAGACCATCGCCGGGTCCCGCAGGCGGGCCAGGTCGACGTACCAGACGCCGTCCCTGAACCGCCGCCGCACCTGATGCGCGAGACGCAGTGCGATGCGGGACTTGCCCACTCCGCCGATGCCCGTGACCGTGATGAGCCGGGACTCCTGCAACCTCTGCCTGAGCGACGCGAGCAGTCGTGTCCGCCCGACGAAGCTGGTGAGCTCCACGGGCAGGTTGCCCTCTTGCCGCCATCCTGCTGGCGCTGCCATGCCGCCTCACGGGGGGTTTGTCCGGCGTGCTCCCTGCTCCGGCATCGTACCCGCGCCGCCGCCGGCTGTCCGGTCGTACGGGCGTGAGGCCGGCACGCCGGCGAGGCTGATGTTTCTGCCCACACCGGAAGGAGTCCCAGGGCGGCGCGATCGGCGTTTCCGCGGCCGCCGCCGGAGCCGATAGAATCGAGAGTGTGAGTGTGCGGCATCCGGATGACATGCGTCCGGTGGACCTCTTCGACGAGGGACTGCCGGTGCTGCCAGACCAGACCAGCGACGACACCGACCTCGGGTGGGGCGAGTGGCGCTCCGGCTCCGACGTCTCCCACCTGATCGAGGAGCGCCCGCCCCACTGGGACTAGGGATTCACCGGGAGTTCGAACCAGACGGCCTTGCCCCTGCGGGTGGGGCGCACGCCCCAGGCGCGGGACAGCGTGTCGACGATCAGCAGTCCCCGCCCGCCCTCTTCGTCGCACTGTGCCGTTTGGTTGCACGGTGCCGTCGGGTCGTGAGGTGACGTGCCGCGCGCCCGGACCGGAACGCGGGCCTCGTCCTCGACCTCGCAGCGCAGGGTGTCGTCCCGCAGCAGCAGGAGAGTGAGCAGGGGTGCTCCCCGCCCGTGCCGCATGGCGTTGGCGACCAGTTCGCTGACGAGGAGTTCGGCCACCTCCGTCACCTCCCGGTCCCCGCCGGCGCACCAGTCGCCCAGTGCGGCGCGGACGAACCGGCGTGCCAGGCACGTGGACGACGAGTCGGCGGGCAGGGCCCAGCAGGAGCGGTGGACGGACGGCAGGCCGGCGTCCACGGCGGCCGGGTGCCGACCACGCGGCACGTCGTCGTCCGGCCGCCTGCTCAACGGGACGAGCGAGCACATCATGACGTCCCCGCCTTCACGCGGCCCGCGCGCAGCGGGCCCGGTGCGCGGGACGGCTCCGGCCGTCTGGCAGCAGTTCGCCGGTGTCCTCGAACACCACGACGCCGTTGCAGAGCAGGCCCCACCCCTGCTCGGGATGGAACGCCACCAGCCGGGCGGCGTCGTGGTCGTGCGCGTCCGCGGGCGGACACTGCGGAGTGTGCGGGCACGTGTCCGGGCACATGCGGGTCACCTCGATCCTTCACATGTGGAGGAGGGTTCGCGGGGGGTCAGGCCCGGCCTGGTGGTCCCATAGGCCCGAGTCTCGTGACGGTCGGTCAGCATCGCCGCCTTCTTCCTGTCCCGGGTGACCTCGCCCGTTTCGCGCGTCGCCCGCTCACCCTTCCCACGATCGCGCGCGGAAGGCCCGTCGTCTGCGCGGGCAGCCCCCATGCCGCGGGAGTGTTCACCGGCACGCCCGGATGCCCGCTACCTGCAATGACGTGGGCGGGACCCGATGGCAGTCTGGTTGTGTGCCCATGCGGTGTCTAATCGTCGACGACAGCGATCACTTCAAGGAGGCCGCCCGCCTGTTGCTGGAAGCGGACGGCATCGCCGTCGTTGGCGTCGCGTCGACCACGGCCGAGGCCCTGCTTAGCCTGCGGGAGCTCCGGCCGGATCTTGTGCTGGTCGACATCGATCTGGGTGAGGAGAACGGCTTCGACCTGGTGTTGCGGCTCTACGAGGAGGCGGGGGGGTGCCCGCCCCGGATCATCCTGATCTCGACGTACGACGAGCAGGACTTCGCCGAGATGATCGAGACCAGCCCGGCCCTCGCCTTCCTGTCCAAGCCGAGCCTGTCGGGGCGGGCCATCGCCGAGATCCTGCGCGGAGCGGACGCCTGAACCGGCCGTTCCGGTCCCGGCCAGGCCGACGTGGGCGCGGCCGAAGGGTCGTCGTGCCCGTCCAGGTGCACGCCGTACGGCGTCAGCGGGCGTCGAGGAAGGCGAGCACCGCGAGAACCCGGCGGTGGTCGTCCTCGGCCTCCGGCAGCCGCATCCTCGACATGATGCTGCGCACATGCTTCTCGACGGTGCCCTCGGTGATCCACAGTTTGTGCGCGATCCCCGCGTTCGAGCGGCCCTCCGCCATCAGGGCGAGCACCTCGCGCTCACGCTGGGTGAGCTCCTCCAGCGGATCGTGCCGGCGGCGGGCGTTGATCAGCTCCGCGACGAGGCTGGGATCGACGACCGAGCCGCCGTGGACGATGCGTTCGAGCGTCTCGACGAAGTCGGACACCGCGGTCACCCGGCTCTTGAGCAGGTAGCCGACCCGGTGGCCCGCCGCGAGCAGCTCCATCGCCTGGTCGACCTCGACGTGCGCCGACAGTAGCAGGATGCCCACGTCGGGGAGCTCCGCACGGATGACCTTGGCCGCCTCGACGCCCTCCGTGGTGTGTCCTGGGGGCATCCGGATGTCGATGACGGCGAGGTCGGGGTGATGCTCCCGGACAAGGGCGAGCAGCTCGGACGCGTTCCCCGCCTGGCCGGTGACCTCGAACCCCCCGCGCTCCAGCAGGCTCGCGAGCCCCTCCCGCAGCAGGACGTCGTCGTCCGCCAGCACCACCCGCCTCGGAGTCTCGTCCACCGTTCCGCCGCCTTCCGCGTGCGCCCCGCCACCCGCGCCCAGGGCCGGGCTCGATCGTGCCCCGGCGATCGGGGCGGTCTGCCAGGGTCGTCCGATCCGCGTCGACGTGGTGCGAACAGGCCGCGTAACGTGGGCTTATGCGCGCGCGAATGCTGTCGTCGCTGCTACGCGTGACGCGCCCGCCCTTCCTGGTGGGCGTCATCGTCGGCGTCGCATGCGTGACGGCGGAGACTTTTCTGGCTTTCCTGCTGGAGCGGGTGGCCCCCCCGAACGCCCTGAATGTAGTTTATCTGGTCGGTGTTCTCGTGGTGTCCTACCTGTGGGGCCTGGGGCTCGGCATGCTGACCGCGCTGGCCAGCGGCTTCGTCTACGACTTCTTCCTGGTCGTGCCCCGCCACACGGTCACCGTCTTCGGCAGCTGGTCGTGGATGCCAATGCTGATCTTCCTGGTCGTCGGGCTGCTGGTCAGCGCCGCCGCCGCGCTGATGCGGGCGCTGCTGATCGAGGCGGAGGAACGCCGCGGCGAGGCCGATCTTGAGGCCGCCACGGCCCGTCTCCTCCTGCGCGCCGAGCACCTGCGCGCCGCGCTGCCGGTCGTGGCCCGTCGTCTGGCGCAGGGCCTCGGCCTGCCGTTCCTGGCCGTGGAGCTCGGAGCGGCCGGCGTCGAGGACCCCGGCAAGGTCACACTGCCGCTGAGCGACGACGACGTACGGCTCGGCACGCTCGTCGCGCCCGCCGACCTGCCGGCGGCGACGCTGCGCCGCCTCCGGGAGCGCGTGGTGCCCTCGCTGGAGGCGGTGCTGGCGGCGGCGTGCGATCGTGAGGCCATCGGGAACGCCCTGGCCGCGAGCCGGGACGAGCTCGCCAGGGTCGCCCAGGAGCAGGCCGGACTGCGCCGGGTCGCGACGCTGGTCGCGCGTGGCGTCCGCCCGGCGGAGATCTTCGGCGCGGTCGCCCGCGAGATGGGGCTGATCGTGAACGCGGACCACACGGCGGTCGAACGGTACGAGACCGACCGGACGGTCGCCCTGATGAGCTTCTGGAGCGCCTCGGACGACGTCCCCGCGCCGCCGTTCGGCTCGCACCGGCCCCTCCGGGAGGACGGCGTGTCCTCCCTCGTCCTGCGCACGGGACGGTCGGCCAGGATGGCCGCGGCCGGGGGGACGGCCGAGGGGACGGCAGGGGGCGCGGCGGGAGAGCTGGACACCTGGGTCAGGGACGAGAAGGTGGTCGCCGCGATCGCCAGCCCGATCGTCGTCGAGGCCCGCCTGTGGGGCGTGGTGATCGCCTTCTTCCGCGGCCTGGAGCCGCAGCCGGAGGACGTCGAGGAACGCATCCGCGACTTCACCGAACTCGTCGCCACCGCGATCTCCAACGCCCAGGCCCGCGACGAACTCGCCGCCTCACGCGCCCGCGTGGTCGCCGCCTCGGACGAGACCCGGCACCGCATCGAACGCGACCTGCACGACGGGGCCCAGCAGCGCCTCGTCTCCCTGGGGCTGCAACTGCGGATGGCGGAGACCGCCGTGCCGCCCGAACTGCCGAAGCTCAGGGAACAGCTGTCCCACATGGCCGAGGGCCTGACGCTGGTGCTGGAGGATCTGCGGGAGCTGTCCCGCGGCATCCACCCCGCGATCCTGTCCAAGGGCGGCCTCGCGCCGGCCCTGAAGATGCTCGCCCGCAGATCGCCGGTCCCCGTCGATCTGCGGGTGCGGGTCGACGGGCGTCTTCCCGAACGGGTCGAGGTGGCGGTCTACTACGTCGTCTCGGAGTCGCTGACGAACGTCGCGAAGCACGCGCACGCCTCGCTGGTGTGCGTCGACGTCGAGGCGGTGGGCGAAGCCGCGCGGGTCGCGATCCGCGACGACGGGAAGGGCGGCGCGGACCCGCACGGGGGTTCCGGTCTCATCGGCCTCCTCGACCGCGTCCAGGCCCTCGGCGGCACGATCGAGGTCACCAGCCCGCCCGGCCACGGCACCACGCTGACGGCCGTCATCCCGGTCGGCGGCGGCTGAGATCCCGTTCGCCGCCCGTCACGCGACCCCGGCCGCGGGTGACCCGGGTGATGGTCAGGGCCGGAGGCCGGGTGAGGGGCCGGTGAGAGGCAGGCGGACGACGAAGCGTGCGCCGCCCTCCGCCGCGTTCTCCACGGCGATGGTCCCGCCGTGCGCCCGGGCTATCTCGCCCGCGATGGCCAGACCGAGACCGGGACCCCCCCGGCAGCGGCTGCGGGACTCGTCCAGCCGGCCGAACGGCTCGAACACTCTCTCCCAATCGGCTTCGGCGATGCCGCTCCCGTCGTCGGAGACGGCGAGCTCCGCGCGGTCGCCCACCGGGCGCACCTCCACCAGCACCCTGCTTCTGGCGTGGCGCTGGGCGTTGTTCAGGAGATCGCCCAGCAGGCGGTGGATCTCGTGGTCGACGACGTGGACCACCACTCCGGGGATGAGGTTCAGCAGCACCGGCACCCGGGCCGTCCGGCTGGAGACCACCGCCTGGACCAGCTCCGCCAGGTCGGCCGGCCTTCTCTCGTGGGCGGGCTTCGTACCCGCCTTCACGAGCGTCAGCAGGTCGGAGACGATCGCCTGGAGACGGTCGACGTCGCGTAGCGTGTGCCCGACGAGCTCGGAGAGATCCGTCTCCACGGGATGCAGGCCGGCTTCCTCCAGTTGCGTCCGCAGCCCGGCCAGAGGAGTGAGCAACTCGTGGGCGGCGCCCGCCAGGAAGCGGCGCTGCCGGTCGGCCGTGGGGTCCGATCGTCTCGCGTCCCCGAGCCGATCCGGCGTGCTTTCTGCGGCGTCCCGGGCCGGGCCGGTCTCGTCCTCGCCCTGAGCGACGGACACGCGACGGTCCGGATCGCCGACGAGTGCGGGGTCGCGGTACACGACGGTCATCGCGCTGGGGCCGTGCCGGTCGTCGCCGCCGTGCGGCCGGACGAACCGGAAGCAGACGCCCACGGCCCGGGCGGCCAGTGTGGGCCCGCTGGAAACACCCGGTACGGTGCGTCTCCCGTCAGTGTGAGGACAATCGGCGACACCTGCTCACCCCCGGCTATCGTCGTCGCGTTCCGCGTCGGTCTCGTACGTCGTCCGGTCCCGGCGCCGTGGGGCCTCGATCACCGGGCTGCCCGGTCGGCGCACGGCGCCGGCCCTGTCCGCGACCGGCTCCGGTAACAACGATGACTCGGCGGGCACCCGCTCGTCTGCGGTGGAAGCCTCCATCCCCGGCCCCATGCCAGCCTTCCCCGGGCATTCCGGCTAGCCGGAATGCCCGGGGGCCCGCAGGGGCCTGGTCAGGAGACGACGTCCCGGCGCCGGAAGCGGCGGAAGGCGAGGGCGATGATGATCGCCGAATAGGTCACCGAGATCGCCACGCCCTTCACCATGCCGCTGTAGTCGGGCTCCGGCGCGAGCGCGTCGAGCCATGCGGCGTTCCAGAACGTGGGCAGGAACTCGCGCAGCGAGCCCAGCGCCTCGACCGCCTGGAGGATGCTGCTGACGATCACCAGGCCGACCGCGCCGCCGACCGCGCCGAGCGGGGAGTCGGTGGTCACCGACAGCAGGAAGGCCACCGAGGCGACCACCAGCTGGCTGACCAGGGCATATCCGATGACGACGGCGAACTTCGGCAGCACGTCGGCGGCGGGGATCACCTCGCCCGTCCCCGGCACGGTGATGTCGTTCCACCCGAAGGCGAGCGTGCCGGCGAGCAGGGCCATCAGCGGGAGCACGGTCACCGCGGCGGCCGAGTACGCCAGCGCCACCACCAGCTTCTGGCGCAGCAGCCGGTCGCGGGGGACCGGGGCGGCCAGCAGGTAGCGCAGCGACGACCAGCTCGCCTCGCTCGCCACCGTGTCGCCGCAGAACAGCGCCACGGCGACGACCAGCAGGAAGCTGGCCGACACCGACAGGGCGAACGCCGCGAAGTTGAGCCCGCCCGCCGTGGCGAGGTCCGACAGCCGGAGGCTGCCCTGGCCCCGCGCGGCCGGGCCGAACTGGAACGCCACCACGAGCACCCAGGGCAGGGCGAGCAGCACGCCGAACATCGCCATCGTCCGGCGGCGGCGTAGCTGCCGGACGAACTCCACCCGCAGCGGCAGTGTGCGTCCCGGCGCGTATCCGGGCGCGTGCCCGGCCGCTCGTCCGGGCGCGTGATCTTCCGCGTCGTTCCCGTGCGCGTCCCGCCCGTCGTGCCGCGCGGGCGCGACCCGCCCGGCGGCGGGGACTTCTCCGGTCAGGTCCGGGGCCGGTCGTTCCACGGGGCTCATCGGCGCTCTCCGATCAGGTCGAGGAACACGTCCTCCAGGCGCGGGCCGGCGCCGCCCGCGGTGGTCGCGGCGCCGAGCAGGTCGCCGACCGGCCCGGCCGACACCAGCCGCCCGCGGTGCATGACGACCACGTGGGTGCAGGTCTGCTCGACCTCCGCGAGCAGGTGGCTGGAGATGATGACCGTGCGCCCCCCCTCGGCGTACGCCGTGAGCACCCGGCGCATCTCGGCGATCTGCGGCGGGTCGAGGCCGTTCGTCGGCTCGTCGAGCACGAGCAGGTCGGGGAGGCCGAGCATGGCCTGCGCGATGGCCAGGCGCTGCCGCATGCCCTGGGAGTAGGTGCGTACCGCGCGGTCCAGGGCCGCGCCGAGCCCGGCGATCTCCAGCGCCTCCTCCAGGTGCGCGTCCTGGGCCGGCCGGCCGGTGGCCCGCCAGTACAGCTCCAGATTGGCCCGCCCGGACAGGTGCGGCAGGAACCCGGGCCCCTCGACGAACGACCCCAGCCGCGACAGCACGGGAGCCCCCGGCACCACCCGGGTGCCGAAGATCCGAATCTCGCCCTCGTCGGGATGGATGAGACCCATCAGCATGCGCATGGTGGTCGTCTTGCCCGCGCCGTTCGGCCCGAGCAGGCCGAGCACCTGCCCCTTCTCGACCCGGAACGAGAGGCCGTCGACCGCCTTCTCGCCGTTGCGATAGCGCTTGACCAGCCCGCTGATCACGAGGGGCACCTCGGCCGGCTCGCTGTCCGCCACCCGTTCGCCGAGAGGGGCCGGGTGGCGCCTCGCGGCCCGCCCGGTCAGCAGGAGGACCACAGCGATCACGATCGCGGCGAGCGGCAGGGCCCACGTCCACCAGGCGGGACCCGTGGCGGGCGTCTTCAGCGCCGCGAAGCCGGGGACCTCCAGTGCCGGGGACTCCAGCGCGATCCGGTAGACGGCCGGCGCGGCGGGAGTCGCGTAGCCGAGGTCGGTGGTCGACACCACCACCCGCATCCGGTGCCCGGCGTCGAAGCGCCTGTCGACGGCCGGGAGGGTCACGGTGACCGGCGTGCCCGCCTCGCTCGCGGTCACCCGCAGCGGTGCGACGAGGCCGGACGGCAGCACCGGGAGCGACCCCCCGGAGACGTCGTAGAGCTTGGCGAACAGCGTGGCCTCGCCTGTGCCGTAGACCTTGATCCGGACGGCCGGGCTGCCGGTGACCTGGGTGGGCCGGGCCAGCGGGGCGGACTCGAAGACGGCCGCCTGGCCGGGCATGTCCAGCGCGACCGACACGCCGCCGGCGGCGGCGCCGCCGAGCAGCCCGCCGAGGCCGGGCACCGCCGAGATCGACGCCGGCGACCCGCCCGCGGGGTTGGCGACCGGCTGGGCGGCGCCGCGAAGGGCGATCGTGGTGCGTTCCCCGCCCGCCAGGCCCGGGTATCGGCCCGCGGTCGCGTGCAGGAGCACGGGGCGCCGGGTGCCCGGGTCGCGCCCGCCGTCCCGGGTCACGGTGAACGCGCCCGGGGCCGCGCCGGCGGGAACGGGGGAGCCCGGCTGCTTGAGATAGCGGTCGAACCAGCCGGCCGTCTGGTCGGACAGCCAGTCCGCCTCGCCGTCGCCGCCGTCGTGGCCGCCGTTGAACCAGGCCACCTCCACCGGGGCGCCGGTCGCGGCGATGGCCCGGGCGTTGGCGTCGGCGTGCGAGAGAGGGAACAGCGAGTCGCGCTGGCCCTGCACGAGCAGGGCCGGCACCTTGATCCGGCCGGGCACGGAGATCGGGCTCGACCGCCGGAGGAGATCGACGGCCTCCTTGGTGGCCCTGCCGGTCTCGGCCACCTTCTGATACATCGCGCAGATCTCCGGCAGGAACCGCCCGCACTGGACCTGCTCCGCCGTCCCGCCTCCCGGAGACGTGCCGCCCGTGGACGTGCCGCCGGCGAGGCCCCCGGCGCCGAGACCCCCGGCGAGACCCCCGGCGAGACCCCCGGCGCCGAGGCCGCCGTCCGGGGCCAGCCGATCGGCGGCGGCGCTGAAGAAGATGCCGGCCCACATCTTCTTGAACACGCCGTTGGCCGGCCCGCCGCCCGAGGCGTCGGGGAAGAGCGCGTCGGCGAGGTCGTACCAGGTGATCTGGGGCACGATCGCGTCGATCCGGCTGTCGTAGGCCGCCGCCATCAGCGCGATCGCCCCGCCGTACGAGCCGCCGGCGATGCCGACGCGCGGGTCGCCGGGGGAGTCGAGACGCACCTCGGGCCGCGTGGCGAGCCAGTCGACCAGCCCCCGCACGTCCTTGACCTCGTAATCAGGGGAGTCGAGCGCGATCTGGCCCGTCGAGCGGCCGAACCCGCGGGCCGACCAGGTCAGCACGGCGTAGCCCCGCCCGGCGAGCCGCTCCGCCTGCTCGCGCATGCTGTCCTTGCTGCCACCGAAACCGTGGGCGAGCAGCACGGCGGGGGCCCTGCCGCCGGAGGCGGCGGGATAGAAGGTGGCGTCGAGATCGACGCGCTGGTCGCCGGACGGCCCGTCGAGCACGGGGATGATCAGATCGCGCCCATGGACGGCCGGGCCCGAGGGCCACAGGGCCCACGCCACCCCTCCGGCCACCAGGATGACCAGCGTGACCACGATCGCGAGGGCACGCCGCCCACCCGGAAACCTCATGTCGCGATACTACTTGTCTCTCCTGAGAGCGGGCTGAGGAGCCCGCCTCACCTGTGGACAACCGGTCCGCCGCACCGGGCCCGGCCTCCCTCGGCATGCGAATCGTGATGATGCATCGGGGTAATCCCTGATTGCGCCTGGCCTTGGGGGGCGGCATCATTTCGCGCGTGAACGGAACGCCGCTGAAGCAAGTCCCCACGCGTGTCGCCGAGTGGGCCCTTCCCTACTGGACCCGGGGGGAGGCGGGCAGGCAGACCCCGTCCGACCTGTTCCGGGTGCTCTACGCTGGCTGGCTCGCGGCGTTCGCCCTCAAGGTGCTCGGGTCGAGCTGGGACGTGTCGTGGCACTTCAAGTGGTTGCGCGACGACCTCGCCCCGCCGCATCTGCTCAACACCGTCGGCACGGCGATCGCCGTCGCGCTGACCATCGTGCACTGGTACACCGGCTACGGGGTGGACCGCGCGGCCTCCCGCCTGATCGTGTGGGGCACCGGCGTCTTCCTCATCGCCATCCCGCTCGACCTGATCAACCATAAGGTCAACGGCATCGACATCACCGCGTGGAGCCCCTCCCACGCACTGCTGTACATCGGCACCGCGCTGATGCTCGCCGGAGTGATCCGCGGCTGGTACCTCGGCTCGGGGCGCTACGCCGGGATCACCCGTGGGCGGCGGACACTGGTGCTGGGCGGGCTGTTCACGTTCTTCCTGGAGAACGCGCACTTCCCCGAGCTGCAGCAGGAGTACGGCGTGCTGGAGCTGGCCTCCTGGGACCGCGGCCAGCCGTACGCCGAGCCGACGCTGCTGAACTTCGCGGCCGAGCAGATGGGACAGGCCGTCGACCGGGCGATGGTGCTCAGGTTCTCGCTGCCGATCCCCGACGTCGTCTACGCCGTGTACGCGGGAGTGGCCGGCGTCGCGATCCTGGTCTTCGCCCGGGTCATGATCGGCCGCCGCCTCACCGCCACCGCGATCACCGGGGGATACCTCGCCTACCGCTGCCTGATCTGGCCGCTGCTCGTCGGCGGCGGGTTCCCGCCGTCGACCATCCCGTTCTTCTTCCTGCTCGCCGGGCTCGGCGTCGACCTGGCCTTCCTGGTGCCGATCCGGCTCCTGCGCCCGCTCGCGGGCGGCGTGCTCGCCACCGCCGGCGTGTACGGAGGCCTCATGGCGCAGGACCGCCTGCTGGAGGCCCCGCCGTACGCGCCGGAGGCCTGGCCGTACGCGCTCGCCGGGCTGGTGGTCGTCTGGTACGCCGTCGAGTGGTTCGCCGGGCGCAAGGGGCTGACGGCGGCCGACGCGGAGGCCAGGGACGCCCGGGAGAGGGAGGCGGCGGACTCCGGATCGCCCGCCTCCACGTCGCCGGTCTGAGCACGTTCAGGCGACGGGCGTCCGCGTCAGCGCCACCGCGACGCCGAACGCGAGGCCCATCACGGTCACTTCGAGCGCGGCCCAGGCGGCGAACGCCGTGGGCTCGCGCCGGGTGATCGCCGGTAGCAGCCGCCAGCGGATGTTCGCCCCCAGCAGCGCGATCACCCCGGTGAGCACCGCCTTGGCGACCACCAGCCAGCCGTACCGGGTGGTCAGGAGCGATCCGGGCAGGGTCTCGCCGGGCGCGAGCGCGAGCTCCACCAGGCCGTTGAAGAGCCCGGAGAGCCCCACCACGAGCAGGGCGAAGGTCGCCAGCCTGGAGAACCTGGGCAGCGTGGGGGCAAGCAGGTCGCGGTGGCGCGGGAGCAGCACGCCGAGCGCGACCAGGCCGCCCACCCAGGCGCACGCGCCGATGACGTGCAGCTCCATCGACACCATGCTGAGGTCGTGCCAGTACCAGTTCGACGCGTGCCCGGTCACCGGCAGCGGCAGCAGCCCGAACCCGGCGACGAGCACCCGCAGCTCGGCCGGCACCTTCTCGCCGAAGCGCACCGCGAGCATCCCCACGGCGGCGCTGGCCAGGGCGCACGACGCGCTCACGATCATGCCCTGCCCCGAGCCGATGCCGTTCACGTACGCCGCGACGTCCGGCATTCCTCCCGGCATGACCTCGGCGGCGCCGAGCACGGCCGACAGCAGCGCCGCCGCGCACCAGACGAGGGAGAAGACCACGGCCCAGTGCCGCGCCCTGGCGGCGACGGGCTCGGTCCTGTCCGGATCGTCGAAGCCGAGCAGCTTGGGGAGCAGGCTCAGGCCGAGGGCCGCGGTGGCGGCGAGATCGAGGACGAGCCGGACGACCGGCAGGCCGTACTCCACGACCGCGCCCGGCATCGGGATGCCCGGCGCCGCCTCCGTACGGGTGAGCCACGTCGCGGTCACGACGGCGAGGACGGCGGCCACGGTCAGCCCCGCGACCGGGATCCGGGTCGTGGCAGGCGTGGCCCGGCGGTGCGCCGTGGCGGGCCGTTCCGTGGTCGCGGTCATCCGGCCTCCCCGGCGGCGGAGTGGCCCGGCGCCGCGTTCGCCGCGCGGCGGTCGTGCCGGAAGAGGACGAGAGTGCACAGCGCCAGCAGCGCCGCGGTGAAGATCAGCAGCCCCCAGACCCAGCCTCCGCCGCCCTGGCCGCTCGCCGCCGCGGAAAGCCCGGCTCCGGGCTTCGGGTCCACCGTCCGCACGTCGACCACCGCGGTGTTCACGTAGCCGACCGGGAGGGTGAACCGGATGGTGCCGGTGACCGGATGGCCGTCGTTCGACACGATGCGGTAGCCGATGGCGTACGACCCGGCGGGGACGTTGAAGGCCTTTCCCGGGGCGGCCGGTGGTCGCACCGCGATCGAGATCTTCCCGGCCTCGACGGTGACGTCGCCGTGCTCGTAGTGCGCGCCGTCCGGCCCGGTCACGGCGATCCGGGCGAAGTCCCGGCGCACCGCCTGGTCGAACGTGAGCGTCACGGTGTGCGGCAGGTCGCCGAGCACGGCGCCGTCCTTGGGGTCGCTGGACACCAGCACGTTGTGCGCGCTCGCGGGCGTCGCCACCAGCGTGACAGCGAGCAGGGCGAGCAGAGACGGCACGAGCAGGGCGAGCACAGGCGCAGCGAGCAGGGCGAGCAGAGGCGGCACGCGCAGGGCGAGCATCCGTGCGATGGGCCGGGCGGGCACCCCTGACACGCGCCGGGCGGGCGCGGGCGGCACGGGCCGCGCGGGCGTCCGTGGCTCAAGCCGGGCGGGCGCGGGCAGGGAGGTTCGTCCGGCCGTACGCCGGCCGCCGCGCGGGGCCGGGGCGTCATGGCACGTCCGGGCGCGTGCGACCTGGTCCACCTGCCTTGCCTTTCTTTTGCCGGGCACCGACCCTGACATGGTCCCACTGATCCCGCGCCCGGAACGCCCCGGGCGGGCGCGTACGGCTGGGACCGCCGGTTGAGCGCGCGCCGGGCGGAGGCCAGCATGGGGGCACGATCATCGGCCCGGCCGCCGTCCCGACCGCGAGGAGAAGCCTCTTGACCCCCCAGCTCTCGTCAGGTGAGTCCCAGCGCGACCCGGCCCGAGAAGCGCCGGCGTCGCGCTCGCCCTGGGTGACGATCATCGTCATCTACCTGGCCGGGGTCGCCGCGGCGATGAGCCTCGGCAAGTTCTCCCCGGTGGAGCCGCAGGTGACGGCGCAGTTCGGGCTGTCGTCGTCGCAACTGGGCTGGGTGATCTCGGCGGTGGTCGCGCTCGGAGCCGTCGCCGGCCTGCCGGCCGGCTACCTGGTCCGCCGGGTCGGCGCGGCGAGGTCCCTGGTCGTCGCTCTCGTGCTGATGGTGGCGGCGAGCGCGCTGAGCGCGGCCGCCGGAAACCTCACCTGGCTGCTCACGGCCCGCGTCGCCGAGAGCGCGGGCTACCTGCTGGTCTCCATCACCTGCCCGGCGCTGATCCTCCGTCTCGCGCACGAGCGGGATCGAGGGGTCGCCCTGTCCGGCTGGGCGACGTTCGTGCCGGTGGGCATCGGACTCAGCACCCTCGCGGGAGGCGCCGTGGGCACGGCCCTCGGCTGGCGCGGCTGGGTACTGCTGATCGCCGGGACGACGCTGGTGATGACGGTGGTCGTCCGGGCGCGGCTGCCGTGGGCGTCCGCTCCCGAGACCGATCCCGAGACCGCGGCCGGGTCCGTGCCCGGCGCGCGGGCGCTGGCGTGGCCCGCGCTGCTCACCGTGGCCTTCTGCCTGATGGTCCTCGTGACCATTCCGGTGATCGTGCTGCTGCCGACGCTGCTGATCAAGGAGCATGGGTTGTCGGCCGCCGCCGCCGGCGCCCTGACCTCGGTGATCTCGTTGGCCGGGGTGCCGGGAGGGCTGGCCGTGGGGCTCCTGCTCCGCAGAGGGGTCCCGCTCGGGGCGCTGGCGGCGTCCGGACTGCTGGTCGTGCCGGCCGCCTGGCTCACCTACGCCGGTGGGGGGTCGCTCGCCGCCGCGGTGACGGGCGCGGGAGTGATCTCGCTGGAGAACGGCTTGCTCGGAGCCCTCGTCTTCGCCGCCCTCCCGCAGGTGCTGGAGCGGCTCGACCACGCCGACGCGGGAAACGGCCTGGTGACCCAGATGGGCAGCCTGGGGTCGCTGCTCGGCCCTCCGCTGTTCGGCCTCGTCGCCGGGGCCTTCGGGTACGGCGCCGCCGTGCCGGTCATCGTGGCTGGCATGGCGGCCTCGGTCGGGATCCTGCTGCTGGTGGCCCGGCACGTGAGCGGGCGGGCGCGGCGGGTCACGCCGGAGACCGGCTGAGCCGCGGGCCCGTCAGGCCAGCAGCCAGCCGTACAGCCAGGCGACGAACGCCATGCCCGTCAGAGCGGGGACGATCCTCGCGGCGCCGGCGGTGAGCCGGAACGCCTCGATCACCGACAGCACGGTGCAGACGACGGCCAGCAGGCCGAACCACGCCAGGGCGGGAGGCACCCCGATCGACAGGGTGACGGGATCGGCGACCGCCGACAGGCTGAGCGCCGACAGCGCGCCGAGCACGACACCCGCGAGACCCGCGAGCGCGCTCAGCCCGCCGCCACGGCGGCGCAGGAGGGAGACCAGCCCCACGAGCAGCTGCACGGCGGCCACGAGGAGGAACGCGGCGGGGATCGCGAGCGGAACGGGCGACCGCAGCATCCGGTAGACCGAGGAGGTGAGGAGGAGGTCGCCCGGCCGGACCATCGGGTACGGCGCGGCGCCGGGGTCGCACGGCCGGGTGGCCGACGCCGGGTCGGCCAGGAACGCGGCGATCGTCCGGCGGCCGCACTCGCTCGACAGGAAGACCCCGTGCCCGACGCCGTCGAACTCGGTGAACCGGGCGCCCGGCACCGCCGACACCGCCTCACGGGCGGCCTCCGGCGGCGTGGTCGGGTCGTAACGCCCCCCAAGGGCCAGGATCGGCACCCCGCTCGCGGCCACCGCCCTGCCCCCGGTGGTCGTGCTCCTGGCCGCCCTGCCCCTGGTGGCCGCGCCCCCGGTGGTCGTGCTCCCGGCCGCCCTGCCCCCGGTGGCCGCGTCCCTGGTCGCCGTGGCTCGGGCCGCTACGTTCCCGGTCGTCGCGTTCGCGGTCGCCGTGTCTCCGGTCGCCGTGTCTCCGGTCGCTCTGGCCCCGGTCGCTCTGGCCCCGGTCGTGCCCCGCGTGCGCGTGTCCGCGACCGCGGAGCGTCCGGCGATGGTGGCGTCCGCGCCGACGGCGGTGACCGCCGGGTCCGGGGTCAGCGCGTCGGGCTCGGTGCGGGAGGCCGGGAGCCCCCAGGCGCCGCACACCGCGGCGTCGACGACCCCGGTGAACAGCCGCGGACGCGCGGAGCCGGGGAAGGAGTTGCCCGGCGTCTCGTCCTGGCACTGGACCGCGTAGTACAGGCCCCACTCGTGCGAGGTGAGCCCGTCGCCGGCCTGGTCGACCAGGGGCTGCAGCAGCTCGGTGCGTCCCCTGGCCAGCCCGTCCACGAGAGCCGGCACGATCGGGATCACGTCCGTCTCGTGCAGGGCCTCCGCCAG
This sequence comes from Microbispora sp. NBC_01389, assembly GCF_045040095.1. Lineage (NCBI taxonomy): Bacteria > Bacillati > Actinomycetota > Actinomycetes > Streptosporangiales > Streptosporangiaceae > Microbispora > Microbispora sp. NBC_01389. The sequence continues at coordinate 7,155,918 of NZ_CP109552.1, read as the reverse complement.
GAGCGTGGCCACGTCGTCCCCGTTGAGCCACACGGTCAGCCGCTTGCGGGTCAGCGGGTCCCGGGTGTCGTACGCGGCCGGGTGGGCGTTGAGCGCGGCCACCGCGGCGTCGAACCGGGTGGTGAGCCCCAGCTTGGCCATGGTGGCCATGAGCGAGCCGGGCGACTCGTCGTACCACCTGGCGCGTGGGGGGAGGAGGGAGTCGAGCACGACCCCTCGGCTCCCCTCGGGGTCGAGCGCCGCCGCCCGTAGCATCGGGCGGGTCGAGTAGCTGACGCCGAACAGGTACCACCGCCGGTAGCCGAGCGCGGCCCGCAGGTCGACGATGTCGGCCGCGATCTCGGCGGTCCGGTAGCCGCGCAGGTCGACGTGCTCGCTCTCCAGCCGGGACTGGCAGGCCCCGGCCCGCCGCACGACCGCCGCCGTCTCGTCCACGGTGGGGCCGGGCGTGCGCAGGGTGTCCACGATCCCCTCGACGATCTCCGGACAGCTCAGGCGTGGCTCGGAGTAGCGCCCGCCGCGCTGCTCCAGCACGACCACGTCGCGGCCGGGAAGCATCCGCGTGAGCAGCCCGGTGAGCGGGAGCGAGGCGGAGCCGGGGCCGCCGCTCATGTAGACGACCGGGTCGGCGTCCTGCGCGCCCGCCTGACCTGGCGCCTGCACTGTGGCCTGCGCGCCCGCCTGCCCTGGTGCCTCCCCTGGCGCTTCCCCTCCGGCGCGGTGCACCGCGTAACCGACCTTGATCGTCCTGCTGTTGGGGACGTCACGCCGCTCGGGCACCAGAAGATAGCCGCACGTCGTGCCGGCGGGAACCGTCACCGGGCACGGCCGCTCCTCGACGGGCGCCGTCCGCGTCTCCCCGGCCGCCGCGGCGGCCTCGGACCGGCCGGACGCCGGCGCCGCGACGGCCGCCGACCCGGCGCCTTCCATCAGCATGAGGGCCGCGACGAATGCCGCGACGGCCGCTCCGCGCACACTCCGCAACCGTCTGCCCCGTCCCGCGAACCCGGCGATATCGGCAGAAACCTTAGCGTGTCCCTTGGTCATCTCGCCCGCGTTCGCCACATGCGCCGTCGGCCGGACGATCAGCGCGCCGCTCGCCGGCTCTCCTCCCGGGAAAGCGGATGACCGGGAGGCGGCCCGAGCGCGAGAATGCGCCCCATGCCCCAGGCGACGTTGCGTACCGACCGGATCGAGCTTGTCCCGCTGGCCGGCGAACACCTCCAAGACGAGATCGAGCTGGACGCCGACCCCGAGGTCATGCGGTACCTCACGGGCCGTGCCCGCGACCGTGCGGAGGTCGAGGTCCTCCATCGCCGGAGGCTCGCCGCCGCGGAGCGCGTCGACGGGCTCGGCTTCTGGGCCGGTCTCGTCGACGGGCGGTTCGCCGGCTGGTGGATCCTGGAGCCCCCCACCCGCGCCGACCAGGGCCCGGCCGAAGGGCAGGCCGAACTCGGCTACCGGCTCCTGCGCCGCCACTGGCGGCAGGGGCTCGCCAGTGAGGGAGCCCGCGAACTTCTGCGGCACGCCTTCGAGGACCTGCGGCTGTCCCGCGTCTTCGCCGAGACGATGGCGGTCAACACCGCCTCCCGCGCGACGATGCGCGCGATCGGCATGCGGCACGTCCGCACGTTCCACCCGGACTGGGAGGAACCTCTCCCCGGCAGTCATCTCGGCGAAGTCGAGTACGCGATCACCCGGGAGCGGTGGCTCGCCTCCCGGGCGGACGGAGCGTAGGGGCCCGGCCGATCGGTCACGGTTCTCATCGCGGCCTGGCGGTGCTCTCCCTGATCACCAGATCGGTGGACAGCTCGACCCTGCGGGCCTCGGTGTTCTCGCCGCGGCCCATGGCCAGCACCATCCGCGCGGCGAGCGCCGCCATCTCCTCCAGAGGCTGGCGTACCGTGGTCAGCGGCGGCCACGCGGAACTGGACAGCGGCAGGTCGTCGAAGCCGACCACGCTGAGGTCCTCCGGCACCCGCAGGCCGCGCTGGCGCGCGGCCTCGAACACGCCGAACGCCTGCATGTCGCTGCCCGCGAAGATGGCCGTCGGGGGAGTGTCCAGCGAGAGCAGCGAGTGGCCGTGGTCGTGGCCCGAGTTGACCAGGAAGTCGCCGTACCGGATGAGCTCCGGGTCGATGGACACCCCCGCGGTCTCGAGCGCCGCCCGGTAGCCGTCGATCCTGGCCCGGCTGCAGAGCATGTCGGGCGGGCCGCCGATCATGCCGATCCGGGTGTGGCCGAGGTCGAGGAGGTGACGCGTGGCCGCCAGGCCGCCGTGCCAGTTGGTCGCGCCGACCGACGCCACCCCCGGCGGCGGCTCGCCCTCGGGGTCGACGACGACGAACGGGATCGAACGCGCGCTGAGCTGGCCCTGCTGACGCACGGACAGGCGTGAGCTGACGATGATGACGCCGTCGGTCCGCCGTGCCGCGATGCGCTCCAGCCAGTCGCGCCCGGGACCCGCGTGCGTGTGCAGCACCGAGATCACCACGCTCGCCGCCGCCTCGTGCGCGGCCTGCTCGGCCCCCCGCACCAGCTCCATGGCCCACGGGCTCTCGATCTCGGCGAACACCAGGTCGAGCAGACCGACGGGGCCGTCGCCCTGTCCGGTCCTGCGCTGGTAGCCGTGCTTCTGCAGGAGGCGCTCCACCCGCTGGCGGGTCTCCGGCGCCACCTCGGGGCGGCCGTTGATCACCTTGGACACGGTCGGAACGGAGACCCCGGCCTCCTCCGCTATCTGGGCGATGGTCACCCGCCTTTTCACTGGCATGCTGCAGATCGTAGCCGAAAGTTTCGGGGGGCCCGTACCGGATACCCCCTGATGGCTCGGATATCACAGGTGATCAAGGCCGCGATGCTCTTGACGCTTAACGACCGTGTTACATATTCTCCGGTCCGCGAAAACATTCGGATATCAGCCGAAACTTTTCAAGCGAGGGGCCGGGAGAGGCAGAGTCCGTCGCCCCTCCGGCCACGCCACTGGTTTCGAGGTTAAGGAGAATCGATGACGCTGCTGCGCGTGTCCGGATCCCGGCTGGTGGACGAGACGGGTGACACGGTCCGGCTCCGGGGGGTCGGCCTGGGCGGCTGGCTCAACATGGAGAACTTCATCACCGGCTACTCGGCCAACGAGTCCTCGATGCGCGCGGCGGTCCGCGGGGTGCTCGGCGAGGAACGCTACGAGATGTTCTTCGACCGCTTCCTGACCTCGTTCTTCACCGAGGCCGACGCCGACCTCCTGCGCGACATGGGCGTCAACTGCGTCCGGATTCCGGTGAACTACCGTCACTTCGAGTCGGACGACCGGCCGTTCGAGATCGTCGAGCGGGGATTCCGCCACCTCGACCGGGTCGTCACGATGCTCGGCGAGCGCGGTGTCTACAGCGTCATCGACCTCCACGCGCTTCCCGGGGCGCAGAACCAGCACTGGCACTCCGACAATCCCACCCATGTCGCCTCATTCTGGCAGCACCGGCACTTCCAGGACCGGGCGGTCCACCTGTGGGAGGCGGTGGCCGACCACTACAAGGACAATCCGTGGGTGGCCGGCTACAACCCGGTCAACGAGCCGGGCGACTCCAGCGGCCAGGTGGTCGGCCCCTTCTACGACCGGCTGGTCAAGGCGCTGCGCGCCGTCGACCCCGCCCACGTGCTGTTCCTGGACGGCAACACCTACTCGACCGACTTCTCGGTGTTCCGCGAGGTGTACGAGAACACGGTGTTCGTCTGCCACGACTACGCCCTGGCCGGCTTCGCCCACGGAGGGCCGTACCCCGGCTACACCCGGGGCGAGTGGTGCGACCGCGAGGAGCTGGAGCGCGCCTTCGCCCGCCGCACCGCGTTCCAGCGCGAGACGGGCACCCCGATCTGGGTGGGCGAGTTCGGGCCCGTCTACACCGGCGACCCCGCGGTGGACGAGCAGCGCTACCGGATCCTGAGCGACCAGCTGGAGATCTTCGATGCCAACGAGGCCGGCTGGTCGATCTGGACCTACAAGGACGTCGGCCTGCAGGGCCTCGTCTGCGCCGGCGGAACGTACATGGAGCGGTTCGGGCCCTTCATCGCGAAGAAGAAGCGCCTTGGCGCCGACCGGTGGGGCTCCACGATGGAGGAGACGGCCAACGAGCTCGCGCCGCTGCACCGCGTGATCGACACCGAGTTCCCCTCCTGGAACCCCTACCCCTGGGGCGCCCGCTACCAGACCGACGACCTCATCCGCCACATTCTGATCGCGCAGGCGCTGCTGCCCGAGTACGCCGAGCTGTTCGGCGGGCTGGACGACGGCGAACTGGTCGCGCTCGCCGACTCCTTCGCCCTGTCCGAGTGCACCAGGCGGGAACCGCTGATCCGGCTGCTGACCGCGAACCTGTCCGCGCCCTAGTTGACCGACTCGGGAAGGGGCACGTTCCCGAATTCCCGCCTCGGCGCGGGCCGGCGGGATACAGTGCCGCGAGGCCACCTGTCTGTGACCTTCTTGAACGGCCCTTACTCGCCTACTGTCGAAGCGAGGGGATGGCGAACTGGGAGCCCGCGTGCCTGGAAGCTGCGACGTCGTGATCATCGGTGGTGGAGTGATCGGCTGTGCGATCGCGCACCGGCTCGCCGCGCGGGGCACGAAGGTCGCGGTCGTCGACTCGGGGCCGCGGCTCGGGCTCGGCGCCTCCGACGCGGCCATGGGCGGCATCCTGACCCAGACGGAGCCGTCCTGCCTCGGCCCGCTCAGCGTCGTCATCAAGCGCAGCCGGGACATCTATCCCCGGTGGCTGGAGGAGGTCGGAACCGCCTCAGGCCTCGCGGTCCCGGTGCTGGAGGGCGGAGACATCCAGGTAGCCCTCGACGAGGCCGAGATGGAGCGCCTCGAGTCCGAGGTCCTGCCCGCGTGGAAGAACTCGCCGTTCCCGGTGGAGCGCCTGACCGCCGCCGACGCCAGAGACCTGGAGCCCCTGCTGAGCGATCGGGTGGTCGGGGGGTTCCTGCTGCCGCAGGAGCTCGCCCTCGACCCCCGCGTGCTGATGGCCTCGCTGGGCCGCGCGGTGCTGGGGCACCCGGGGATCCAGGTGCACAGCCAGGCGCACGCCACCGCCCTGCGCTCCACGCCGGGCGGCGTCGAGGTGGACCTGCACGACGGCCGCCGTCTCCGCGCGGAGACGGCGGTGGTCGCCGCCGGCCACCTGAGCGGGGTTTTCCTGCCGCGTCTCCGCGAGCACCTGTTTCCGATCAAGGGAGTCGCGTTCGACCTGCGGCCTCCCGGCGCCACCACATACCCCCTGCGCCACCACGTCTTCGCGGAGTTCACCGACGGTGAGCGGGAGTACTTCCCCTACCTCGTGCCGCGGCACGACGGCCGGGTGGCCGCGGGCGTCAGCTACGAGGAGAACGTCGGTGACGTGACGGTGACCGCCGAGGCGATCGAGGAGATCCGGCAGGGCGTCGCCACCCTCATGCCGGAGGCGGCGACCTGGCCGGTCGGCAGGCGCTGGGCCGGCCTGCGGCCCGGCAGCGCCGACCACAGGCCCGTCCTCGGCCAGGTGGACGACCACGGCAGGGTCGTCGCCGCCACCGGCCACACCGGCCTCGGCGTCACCCTCGCCCCCGTCACGGCCGAGCTGGTGACGGCACTGGTCATGGGGGAGGTGGGCGCGCCGGAGCGGGAACTGCTCGACGTGTGCCGGCCCGACCGTCCCTTCCCGCCCGCGCCGCTCCCGCCCGCGCCACTGGCGCCTACGCCGCCGGCGTCGCCGCCTCCCACAGCTCGCTGAACCGCTCCGCGCGCTCCCGCACGCTCTCCTGGTCCCGTACGAGGATCGTGCTGTGGATGACCGGCGCGATGTCGTCGCCGAGCTGGGGGGCGGGGTTGGACTCGTAGTAGACGACCCCGTCGAACAGGATGAAGTCCGACAACGAGCCGCGCAGCATGGGCGGCGCGTCGGTCAGCAGGAGCGTGCGCACCTCGATCCCGACCCCGGACTGCCACTTCCACACCCTGCGGAACGCGTCGGAGTCGAGCCGTTCGGAACGATCCATGACGAACACCCGGCGCACCCGCACCCCGCGCTGGACGAGATCGCGCTGGAGCTTGACGTAGCGCTGCCCGAGATCGGTGTGCCAGAAGCCGCCGGCGAACTCGATGTCGCGGGCGTCCACGCTGGTCAGGCTGATCGCGTCCAGGCTGACCCGGGTGTTCTTGGCGAGGGCGAGCAGCCAGTCGCGGTCCTCGCCCTCGTAGAGGGCGTATCTGCCGTCGGTCAGCTCGCCGAGGAACTTCGCCATCCGGCTGATCTCGTGGTGCACCAGGCTCTTGACGAGGTCGGGCATGTCGTCGCGGATCTTGGTGGCGTTCCGCACCAGGTCGGCCACGCCCCTGGTGTGCAGCGACGACATCTCCATCAGGCCGAAGAGCTTGCTCGCCTCGTTGATCCTCGTGAAGCTGTCGGCCACGAGGGTGTGGGTCTTCGAGTGCTGTCTGCTCTGCTCCTGCCGTACGGTCTCCAGCTGGTCGTCCACGTCGACCAGGAACTGCACGACGAAGGCGACGCCGCTGATGAACGTCGCGAGCAGCAGGCTCCACAGGTCCTCGTTCGGGCCGTGGATGAGCGCGTTGCTCACGAGATAGCTGACGCCGCCCACGAGCACGGTCACGAGCGCCTTGCGCACGATCCTCGGCACGAGCGTGGGGGGCGGCTCCGGTTCCGCTCCGGTCACGGTCACCTCCCTCCGGTTTCGGCGTTCGCGCTGAGCAGGGCGAGGGTGTGCACCGCCACCTGGTCGCGGACACGGTCGACCAGCGACCGCCACTGGCGGCTGAATCCCGGCCGCCGCTCCAGGCTCTCCCAGAACGGCGTCAGCCGCTCCTCGACCCGGGCGGCGGGCATCCACAGGTGCAGCAGGTGATCGACGGCGGGCGACAGCCGGGCCGCCACCTCGGCCGCCGGGGTCGCGCCGACGCGCGCCCGCTCGACGACGACCAGCAGCGAGGTGAGCAGCCAGTCGTGCATCGCCAGGTCCTCGCACAAGTCCACCACGGCGGGCGTGAAGGGGCCGGGATGCGTCAGGCGCAGCGAGCGCTCCTGCTCGGTGTGCAGGGTGAAGCCGATCGACGGGTCGCCGGTCTCCGCCACCCAGCGCAGGATCGTCCGCGGCATCCGGAAGGGCGCCCGCCGGTTCAGCAGCGGGGACGTCTGGACGAGGTCGAGAAAGCGGCCGGTGACCGCCGTCAAGTCGAGGCAGCCGTGGCCGCGCGGGGCGCCGTCGCCGGCGAACCCCTCGGCGATGTCGGCCGCCCTGGCCTTGCCCAGGACCTCGACGACGCCCGGCCGGGCCAGGTAGTGCGACCAGGACAGCCGCCGGTCGGTCTCCGAGCGCGTCACCCGGACGTACGACGAGCCCTGGGCCACCCGGCCCCCGGTCACCGCGCAGCGGGACACGACGGTGCCGACGCCCCTGATCCGCGAGCCGGAGGCGGCGGGCAGCACGCAGTCCACTCCGGTCAGCCGCTCGGGCGACAGCGCGTGGACGATGGGGCGGCGGGACACCCGCACGGTCTCCCCGGTCATCAGCCCGAGCACCTGCCGGCACGCCGGCTCGGAGATCTCCCCGGAGTTCTGCAGCAGCCCGGTGTGGACCTCCCCCATCACCAGCATCGGACTCCTCAGGTGAAGACGTAGGAGACGCGGTCGACGAGCTCCTCTTCGAGCCGGACTCCTTCGCTCTCACTCCGGGCCGCGACCTGCCGCAGGACCTCGTCGTCCACCGCGACCTGGCTGAGGATCGTCCGCACGGCCAGCTCGACGGGCAGGAACCGGGGGGAGAGGACGGAAAGCGTGGTGTACGCGCTGAACGGCGCGGCCTGGGGGTTGATCCGGACCACGGCGGGCAGCCGGTCCCAGTCGCCGGGCCAGCCTCCCTCCAGGGGCACCGGGGGCAGCGGCACCCGGCCCTCGTCGCGCAGCAGGCCGAGCCGCAGGAGCTGCCAGACGGCGGCGAGGAAGGGGCACGACCAGGTGCGCCGGGCCCCCCTCTCGTCCCACAGCTCCACGTCCACGAAGATCGAGTGGCCGCGCTTGGCGTTCTGGGTGGGGGGCTCCCAGGGCCGGGCCTTTCCCATCGCCTGCAGCGGGTTGGTGAGGGGCGAGCGGGAGCCGTTGCACAGCCAGCCTGTCTCCTTCACCGGCGGGCGGGACCCGTCGGTCTCCGGCGGCGGATCGTCGACCAGGCGGTCCTCGACCAGCCGGGCCGGCTCCACGGCTCCGGACCGCCCGTCCTCGAACTGCGCGCACGCCGACTCGCGGGCCAGGTAGTCGATGGTCAGGTCGTGTTCGGCCGCCGCCTCCAGGATCATCGGGACCAGCTCGGCCGGCGTGCTGAACCGGCTGAAGTAGTCGTCGACGAGGAAGCAGGTGCTCACTCGGGCCCGGCCCCCGGGCACCCGCTCCCGCCACACGGAGCGGATGGTGGCGAGCCACGGCGCGACCCTGCGGAACTGCTCACGTAACCGGGCCGGGCCCGCCTCGAAGTCCTCCATGTAGAGGTGCCCGAGCTCGACGGACACGTGCGAGAGGGGGACGGAGGCGATCCTGCGCTCGGCCGCCACCTCGCCGAACGTCGCGTGCAGCGGCGTCACAGGCCCTCCCACGCGTTGTCGTCGACGATCTTCTTGGCGAGATCGTCGAACGCGGCGGCGGTCTCGACGTTGGCGATCTTGCTGGCGAGCACGTCCTCGTCGGTGATGAGCTGCTCGCGCCACTGGAGCACCGGGTCCAGCGGCACCTTGCCCAGCATCGTCGTACGGCCGACGCCGTGCCGGCCCGCGAGCTCGCGCAGCTCGCTGTCGCAGGCGCTCAGCCAGGCCCGCTGCTCGTCGCGCAGGCCGACCAGCTCCGCCGCGTCCGGCTCCAGCACGGCCGTGCGCACGAAGCGGATGCGGTCGCGCAGGACCTCCGGGTCGTGCCCGAACCGGGTGCCGACGTCGAACAGCCCGTCCGTGCCGGTGACGAGCCCGTCGGCCGCGATGATGTGCTGGCGCGTCCAGCGGTGGAAGACCAGCCAGCGGAACGGGACCGCGGGCATCCGCACGGTCGCCGCCAGGACCAGCTCGGCGGTGAACGACCGGCCGGCGCTGACGTCGACCATGCACAGGTCGAACTCCTCCTCCAGCCGTCCGAACAGCTGGACGCACCGCCCGACGACCTCCTCGGAGAGCGCGGACAGCTCGCCGCCGCCCTCGCTGCCCGGCAGCAGCGTGAGCCGTCCCGCGCCGGGCGGGCGGGTGCGCAGCCCCTCGCGGTCGGACTCGGCCCACACGTCCACCCGCCGCGGCTGCGGGCAGTCGCCGCGCAGGTACTCGTGCAGCCCGCTCTCCCGCGTGCCGCGCGCCACCGCGCTGACGCTGAAGATCGCTCCGGCCGTGGGGGAGCCGAAGTCGAAGTCGAGATAGCAGACGTCGTTGCCCTGCAGGGCGTGCCGGTAGGCGATGTTGGTGCCGGTGACCGAGCGCCCGGTCCCGCCCTTGTCCGAGATCGCGAAGACCAGCACTCAGATCGCCTCCGACGCGCTGTCGCGGGCGGCGGCCAGCCGTTCGAGGTCGAGCAGCGCGTCGTTGATCAGCGCCTGGGCCGTCGCGGGCCGGTCGCTGATGATCGTCCTGGCCCGCTGGAGCGCGGACTGGATAGTGCGCAGCTTGGGCTGGATCGTCTGCCCGGCCACCAGCGGCCGGGTGACCATCTCCTGGTCGAGCAGGTGCTCGGCCTCCCCGAGCATCTGGAAGGCCAGCTCGACGAGCTGCGGGCTGCGCAGCGGCGGCTCCCCGCTGGCCGTCGCCGCGGCGACGAGGAACTCGGCGACCCGTTCCGAGAAGTACCAGGACGGCTCCTCGTCCCGCGCCTCGATGCCGGTGAAGACGTTGCCCGGCTGGTCCCAGAGGCCGGCGGCCGGGCCGCCGGTGTGGCGGCGCAGCAGGATGTGCCGCCAGATCTGGTCGGCGAGCGTGAGCAGGCGCTCCCGCATGCGGGTGTTCTGGGCGATGCTGGCGGCCCAGATCGTCCGCTTCAGCAGCGTGATGGCGAAGTCGGACACCATCCAGAGGAGGTGGGGGCCGAGCTCGTCGCTGCCGTGCAGGTTGACCGGAACACCGGGGGAGTGCATGAGCACCGGCGGATCGCCCGGAACCGCCCTGCGGATGATCCTGGCGCGGATGGCCAGCTCCTCCAGCACCGCGCCGACCCGGTCGAGGTCGACGTCGGCCGACCGGTTGTTCACCAGGCTCTGCACCACCATGGCGGTGACGCCGAGGCTGTAGTAGTCCGACTCCTTCTCGTCGACCGTCCGCCAGGGGATGTCCTCCAGCGGCCAGGTGCCCCGCCCGTACGTCGCGATGGTGCGCCAGTAGAGCTGGGTGAGGTCCCAGCGGCGCTGGATGGCCTCGGCGAGCGTGATCTGGTCGTCGTTGAGCAGGCTCAGGACTCTGGTGCGCGGGGAGAACAGGTCGGAGATGCCGACGAGGGCGTTCACGGTGAAGTACAGGAACGGCGTGGCGGCGGCGACGCCCTCCGGCTGGGGGCCGATGTCGAGCGGCGTGGGGACGGCGGGCGCGTCCTTCACGATGCCCCACGTCCAGCCGCACTCGAACAGCAGGTTCTCGTTGTCGAGGTCGACCTGGCTGCCCGAGCCGATTGACAGGTCGCGCAGGCCGGCCCGCACCGGCCGCAGCTCGCGCCGCAGGTCGTCGAGCACCCGGCGGGTGGGCGCGCCGGTCTGGTTCACCGTGCGCAGCAGCGCGCGGCCCTCCGGGGAGGCGGGGTCGAAGGCGTTCACGGTGAAGCTGCGCAGCAGGCCCGCCATCGCGGCCGTGAGGCGTTTGCCGGCCAGGTCCTCCAGCTCGCGGATCTCGCCGCGGATGGACTGGCGCCGCACGCTCTGCCGGAAGACCTTCAGGAAGCCGAGTGTGCCGAGCGCGAGGGTGACCGACATCGAGAACGAGTCGACCACGTCGAGCTGGAGCTGTTCCGGGCTGACCTTGGCGTCGTCCTCCTGGGTGCGGAAGTAGCTGCCGCCGGAGAAGACCGGGCGCCCGTCCTCGGCGGTGTAGGTGCGCAGGTACTGGCCGATGACCTTGAGCAGCAGCTTGGGGATCTCCACGGAGTCGCCGAGCACGGTGAGCGCGGCCAGCACGTCGTCGCCGGTCTCGTTAGGCGTGTCCAGCCGGAATCCCGGCAGCTCGGAGGCGGGGTACATGAAACAGAGGAGCTGCTCGGCGTCGGAGATGGAGTTCGACCCGTCCCGGCCGCCCCACGCCCAGGCGCCGTCCCGGTAGGAGGCGCGGGCGGCCGCCTCCCACAGCTCCAGAAGCTGCTGTCGCGGCTGGAGTCTCATACGGGCCCTCTCTTGCGCTGCCTTCGCTTGCCTCGGGTCGCCTATAAGGGGCTGTCAACCGGGGGCGGGCCGAGGACCGGTGTTCCCGTGGCCCACCTGGAAAGCTCCTTGCGGGGAGTTGGTGCGTACCCGGCACATGGCTATCAATATTCTGTATATCATTGAACTCGCACTTCGTCGCTAGAACCACCCGCGATAATTGGCATTCCAGCTGGGCTGCAGTGATTCCGGAGCCTACGGAAATCAGTAAGAGGCGGGTCCTGAACCGAGAGATACATAATGGTCCACCCAGTGGCTGCCGGGGCCGGAACATTCGGCGACGCCGCGACGTCACGGGCGGACGGTGTGAAGCCGCCGGAGAGTGCCGGGATGGTCCTCGTCACCGGCGCCGGCATCGACACGAAGCTGCTGGCGCCGCTGGAGGAGCGGCACAATCTGAAGGTGCTGTACCCGCCCGGCCCGCTGGACGAGGCCGGGCTCGGCGACCACCTGAGGCAGCACGTGCGCGCCTACCTCCACGGAGGCGAGGAGAGGGCGACCGGCGGCGTGCTGCGCAAGGCGACGTCCCTGGAAGTGGTCGCCTTCGTGGGGGTGGGCTACGAGAACTTCGTCGACGTGCCGACGGCCGACGAGCTGAACATCGCCGTCACGAACACCCCGGGGGCGGCGACGGACGCGGTCGCGGCGTTCACGGTGGGTCAGATCATCAATGCCAACTGGCTGATCCCCCATCATCTGGGCCCGCCGCTCCCCGGCTGGGAGGGCCCCGGCGACATGCCGCACGAACTGGGCGCACGCCGTGTCGGCATCCTCGGGATGGGGGCGAACGGCCAACGTATCGCCGAGATCCTGTGCGACGGCTTCCGCGTGACCGTCACCTACCACAGCCGCACCCGGAGGGCGGATTTCGAGCGGAAACGGAACGGCCGCCTCTCCTATCGGGGGTCGGTGTCCGAACTGGCCGAGGTGAGCGACATCCTCGTCGTCATGGTGCCGGAGACCGACGAGACCAGGTCGATGATCGGTTCGTCGCTGATCGCGCTGATGCCGCCGGGGTCGGTCATCGTCAACACCGCGCGCCCGGCGATCGTCGATCCCTACGCCCTGTACGCCGGGCTGAGCGAGGAGCGGGTGCGCATGGCGGTGTTCGACGGCTTCTACGACCCTGACTCCGGCATCGGCGCGGAATTGCGCCGGGATTTCGGCGACCGCCTTCTCGTAACCGGCCACATCGCCTCCCATACCCAGGAGACGATGAACCGTATGATCACTCAGGCTGTCGCGTCCATCGACAATTACCTGACAAATGGGACAGATCAGTACGAGGTAGGCAAACGCCACGATAAGTTTAGGGCGGCGCCTCGGGTGACATGCGGACAGGCATCATAATTCGCTCCCGAAGGGCGTACGCGGTGCGCGACGGGGGAAACTCCAGAGAGTAAACCCAGGTAAACCCCTTCTCTCCCCGGGAAGTGACGTGGCCACCGAGGACCCGATCCATTCCAAGGGGACGCCCGCCGCGATCACCGGTGCCCGTGCCCTGGTCAGGACGCTGACGGCGCACGGCATCGACACGATCTTCGGCATACCGGGCACCCACAACCTCGCGATCTACCAGGAACTCTCCCGCGCCGGCGTGCGATGCGTCACGCCGCGGCACGAGCAGGGCGCGGGATACGCCGCCGACGGGTACGCCAGGGTGACCGGCAGGCCCGGCGTCGTCGTCACCACCACCGGTCCCGGTGTGGTCAACGCGGCGACGGCGATCGGGCAGGCGTACTCCGACTCGTCCCCGATCCTGCTCGTCTCCCCGGGCGTCCCGACCGGCCATCCCCGCGACGGCCGCGGCTACCTGCACGAGAGCAGGGACCAGTCGCGGGCGATCGGCGCCCTGTGCGACTGGAGCCACCGTGTGACGAGCGTGCGGGAGATCCCCGCCGCCGTCGCCCGCGCCTTCGGGCACTTCGCCGAGGGACGCCCCCGGCCGGTCCACGTCGAGATCCCCGCCGATCTGCTCGACCTGGAGGGCCAGGTCAAGATCGTCCCGCCGTACCGGGTCATGCCGCGCGAGCCCGATCCGCCGGCCCTGGACGAGGCGGCCGGCCTGCTGCGTTCGGCGCGCCGCCCGGGTTTCGTGCTGGGCGGCGGCGCCCAGCGGCCGGGCGCCGCCGAGCCGCCGGTGGGCCGCCTGGCGATGCGCCTGGCGGAACGGTTCGGCGCGCGGGTCGTCACCACGGTCAACGGCAAGGGCGCGGTGCCGGAGAGCCATCCGCTGGCGCTCGGCGCCACGCTGCACCTCGCGGCCGTCCGCCGCTGGCTCGCCGGGTGCGACGTCGTGCTGGCCGTCGGCACCGAGCTGGGACCGGCCGACCTGTGGGAGGACCCCTTCGCCCTCACCGGCCGCCTCGTACGGATCGACATCGACCCTGGGCAGATGCACGGTGACCACGTCGCCGACGTGGCGATCGTCGCGGACGCCGAGCGCGCCATGCGCGGCCTGGCCGAGCGGCTCGACGTGCGGCTCGACGGGCGGCTCGACGGGCAGGCCGACGTGCGGGCTGGCGTGCGGGCCGACGGGCGGGGAGACGGGCGGGCCGGCGGGCGGGGAGACGCGCCGGGCCCGGAGCGGGAGCCGGGCGTGGGCCACGAGACGGAGCTCCAGGACCTGGTCCGCCGGTGGTCCGGCCAGCTCGCGGCGCTGCGCCGCGCCATGCCGCCGGAGACCGTCGTGGTGGGGGACAACTCCATGTTCGTCTACCACGGCGCGCTCGTCGGCATGCCGATGGACCCGCCCGGCCGATTCCTGTTCCCGACCGGGTTCGGGACCCTCGGTTTCGCGCTGCCGGCCGCCATCGGGGCGAAGCTCGGCCGCCCGGACCTGCCGGTGGTGGCGCTGGCGGGCGACGGGGCGTTCCAGTTCACCCTGCAGGAGCTGGCCACGGCCGTGGAGCTGCGGCTGAGCCTGCCGATCGTGGTGTCCCTCAACGGCGGTTTCGGGGAGATCCGGGAGGAGATGCTCGCCCGCGGCATGACGCCGGTCGCCGTGGACCTGCACGCGCCGGACTTCCCCGCTCTCGCCGCCGCGTTCGGCGCGCGGGGCCTCGCCGTCAAGACGCCCGGTGAGCTGGAGGAGGCGGTCACCGAGGCCCTGCGCGCCCCGGTGCCCACGGTGATCGCCGTACCGGAAGGGGATTAGCCCGATGAGGAGGTAGCCGGGTGGGTGGCGGGCGCGGCCGCCGCCGGACGGCGTCCGCGCACCCGGCCGGGCCGTCGCTCGACGACGTAGCAGCCGTCGGCGAAGCCCGACACCCGGCCGCCCTCCGCCATCAGGCCGCCGAGCACGTCGCGTACGGCGTGCCGCCACGCCGCGGCCGTCCCGGGGTCGCGGCGGCGCAGCGTCTCCATGTCCGCGGGCACGGCGACGAGCACCGCCGGGGCGTCCGTACGCAGGACCCGGGGCCGCCCGTCCCGTTCGGCCAGCGCGGCGCCCGCGCCGTCCGCGCTCGCCGGCCGGTACGGCACGCCGGCGCAGGCCCGCGCCACTGCCGGGGCGCCGAGCCGCCAGACCGCGAGGAGCCGGTCGGACTCGTCCCCGGCGTTCAGCGCGTCGCCCATCGAGCCGTAGAAGTCGGGCAGGTACTCCTCCGGCCGTGCGGCGAGCTTGGCCAGGTTGAAATGGGCGTTGCGCCGGACCAGCGGATCGAAGGTCCAGGTGATCCGGCTCAGCCCGCGGCGCAGGGCCCAGGCGCGCTGGTGCAGCTTGAGCGCGAACCCGGCGCCCGGCCGCACGGTGCCCGTCACGTGCGAGTGCAGCACCTCGCCCGCGGGCGCGGCGAGGAAGCCGGCACACGCCCCGACGAGATCGGGTCCGTCGAACGCTCCCGCGACGTATCCGCCCGCGTGCGACAGCGCCCGCATCAGCTCCGCGGTGACCGGCGGGTTCCACGGCTCGGGTCGCCAGATGCCGTCGAACAGCCGGACCACCCGGCCGAACTCGTCGTTCGTGCTCAGCTCCGCGACGCGGAGGCCGCGGCCCGCCGCCGCGGCCCGCGCCCGGCGGCCGGCGTCGGCGGCGCGCCCGCCGCGCGGCGGGCGCGGCCCGCCGGTCTCCCCGCCGCCCGCGTTCACGCGCTGCCCCCGGCTTCCGGACGACCGGTCTCCACATGGCCGGCTCCCACGCGGCCGGGAGGCGCGCCGGGGTCGCCGTCCGTCGTGTCCCCGGCTTCCGGACGACCGGTCCCGCCGGCCAGGACGTACGCGGTGAGCGCGGCCACCAGGCGGGCGCGGGCCGGCATCTCGGCGACCACGACGTGCTCCCCGGGGGCGTGCGCGCCGCCGCCGACCGCGCCCAGGCCGTCGAGCGTGGGGCAGCCGGCTCCGGCGGTGAAGTTGCCGTCCGAGCCGCCGCCGACCGTCACCCCCCGCAGCGGCGCCATGCCCAGCTCACGCGCGGTCCGTACGGCGACCTCGAAGAGCCCGGCGGAGGCGGCGGGGTCGAGGGGCGGGCGGTTCGGCCCGCCGCGCAGCTCAAGGCGTACGCCCGGGGTATGGGGGGTGAGCGCGCGCATCAGCTCGTCCACCCGGCGCTGCGCGGCCTGGTCGGGCACCCGCACGTCGACCGCGACCCGGGCCCGCGCGGGCACGGTGTTGGTGCTCGTCCCGGCGGCCAGCATGGTCGGGGTGACCGACGTGGCCCCCGCCCTGGACGACGACCCGACCTGCTCGCCGATCGCCGCGACGGCCAGCACCTGATGGGCCAGCTCCACGGCGGCGTTGGCGCCCAGCTCGGGTTCGAGCCCGGCGTGCGCGGCTCGCCCGTGCACGATCAGCTCGTACCGCGAGATGCCCTTGCGCGCGGTCTTGAGCGCGCCGCCGTCCGCACTGGCCTCCAGCACGAACGCGGCCGCGCACCGCGCCGCGATCGACTCGATCAGCGGGCGGGAGGTCGGCGAGCCGAGCTCCTCGTCACCCACGACGAGCACGCTCAGGCCGTCGGGGGACGGCATCGAGGCGGCCGCGTGGAACAGCTGCACGAGCCCGGCCTTCATGTCGAACACCCCCGGCCCCCGCGCCACGCCGTCCGCGACCGACCAGGGGTGCTCGCGCAGCGTGCCGACGGGCCAGACGGTGTCGTGGTGGCCGAGCAGCAGCGCCCGCGGCGCGCCGAACGACCAGAGCAGGTGCGTCACCCCGTCGATCACCAGGATCTCCGGGTCCGCCCCGAGCAGCCTGCGGCCCAGCGCGGCCACGACCCGGGCGCTGCGCGCCACCGCCTCGTGGTCGCTGGAGTACGACTCGCAGAGCACGAGCTCTTCGAGGTCGGCCAGCATCGCGTCGAGATTCACCGCGCGGGCTGTCCCTCTCCCGCCCCTTCGGGCGCCGGCCGGCCCAGCTCGGCCCGGAACAGGCGCATCACGTTCGCGCCCAGGATCTTCTGGGTCTCCTCCTCCGAGAATCCCCGCTTGACCAGCGCGTCGGTCACCAGCGGAAGCCCGCGCGGCCCCTCCAGGCCGGGGATCGCCGCGTCGGCGTCGATCCCCGAGTAGCCGAAGCCCTCGCAGCACGGCGGGGTGAGGTCCTCGCTGACCTCGCGCATGAAGTCGGGGCCGAGGCCCACGTGGTCGATCCCGGCGACAGAGGCGACGTGCTCGATGTGGTCCACCAGGTGGTCGACGGTGGCCGAGCGGGCGTCCTCGGTGAGGAAGGCGGCCAGGAAGTTGACGCAGACCACGCCGCCGCCCGCGGCGACGCCCCGGAGCTGCTCGTCGGTGAGGTTCCTGTGGTGGTCGCGCAGGGCGCGGGCCGAGGAGTGGGTCGCGATGACCGGCCGGGCCGCGATCTCCAGCACGTGCGCGACCCCCGTCGCGCCCAGGTGCGAGATGTCGAAGAGCATGCCGAGCCGTTCCATCTCGCGGAGGGCCTGGACCCCGTGGCTGGTGAGCCGTGAGCCGGTGCCGTCCTGGCCGCTGCCGTCGGCGAGAGCCGTACGGCCCCAGTGGGCGATCGACGCGACGCGGACCCCGAGCCGGTGCAGGGTCGGGATCAGCTCCACGCTCTCGTCGATCCCGGGCATGCTCTCCAGGGCGAGGACCAGGGCGATCCGGCCGAGGGCGAGGGCCTCGTCGATCTGCTGCCCGTCGTGGCACAGCGCGACCGCGTCCGGGTTGCCCTCGGCCAGCACGTGGGCACACTCGATCATGCGCAGGGTCTGGCGCAGCGCCCCCTCCGGGCGAAACCAGCTGTCCACGAACACCGGCAGCACCTGCACGTCGACCCCGCCCTCGACGAGCTGGGGCAGCCATCGGTCGCGGAAGAACGCGGACCAGATCTCCGGGGGCCTGGCGGAGACGGTCATCAGTAGGTCGTTGTGCGTGTCGGCGACCACGAATCTGTCGTGCGGGCTCTGCTGACCATCGGGCACGGCGGGGGTCCTTCCCTGAGTCGGGTCCTCGAAGGGGACGTTACCTTTCCCGGGCCGTCCCGCGGCCAGACGGTAGTGTGCGCGGGTGGATTCGATCTCCTCCTGCGCCCTCGCCGAGGTCGTCGCGCGCCTGGACGCGTTGTACGACCCCTCCTGGGCCGAGTCGTGGGACGCGGTGGGCCTCGTCTGCGGCGACCCCGAGCAGCCCGTACGGAAGATCCTCTTCGCCGTCGACCCGGTCGCGGTCGTCGTCGACGAGGCCCTCGCCTGGGGGGCCGACCTCGTCGTCACCCATCACCCGCTCTATCTGCGCGGCACCACGAGCGTCGCCGCGACCACCTTCAAGGGCCGGGTCGTCCACCGGCTCATCCGCGGCGGCGCCGCGCTGTACGCCGCGCACACCAACGCCGACGTGGCCGACCCCGGCGTCTCCGACGCGCTCGCGCGGGCCGTCGGCCTCGCGGGCGACCTGCGGCCCCTCCAGCCCGCCGCGGACGACCCGCGCCGGGGGCTCGGCCGGATCGGGGACCTGCCCGTCCCGATGCCGCTGCGGGAGTTCGCCGCGCTGGCCGCCGCCGGACTGCCGCGTACGGCGGCTCCGCTCCGCGTCGCGGGCGACCCGGACCGCACGGTGCGGACCGTCGCCGTCTGCGGCGGCGCCGGAGACTCCCTCCTGGGCACGGCCCGGGCGGCGGGGGTGGACGTCTACCTCACGGCCGACCTCCGGCACCACCCGGCCGGCGAGCACCTGGAGGCGGGCGGGCCCGCGCTGGTCGACGCCTCACACTGGGCCACCGAATGGCCCTGGCTCGCCGACGCCGCCGAGCGTCTGACGTCAGTGTTGGCGGCAGGTGGCACTACTGTTGAGGCGCGCGTCTCGGGCGCCGTCACCGACGCCTGGACGGCGACCACCACCGACTTGGACCCCCGAGCATCTTGAGGGATTTGGGATGAAGGCCGCACCGGAAGCACAGAAGCGTCTGCTCGATCTCGCGGAGCTCGACACGAGTCTCGACCGGGTGCGGCATCGCCGCCGCACCCTGCCCGACCTGGCCGAGATCGACGAGCTGTCCAAGAGGCTCGCGCGGCTCGCCACGCAGGTCATCGGCGCCGAGACCGAGGCGGGCGACCTCGCCCGTGACCAAACCAAGGCCGAGTCGGACGTCGACGCCGTACGCGCCCGGGTCGACCGCGACACCAAGCGCCTCGACTCCGGGCAGGTCTCCTCGCCCAAGGACCTGGCGAGCCTCCAGTCCGAGATCACCTCGCTGCGGCGCAGGCAGTCGGACCTGGAGGAGGTCGTGCTGGAGATCATGGAGCGCCGGGAGGCGGCGGACGCCCAGGTGGAGTCGCTCAGGTCCGAGCGTGACAAGGTCACCGGGACGCTGCGGGCCGCCGAGGAGCGCCGCGACGCGGCCTTCGCCGAGATCGACAAAGAGGGCGGCGAGCTGACCGGCCGCCGGGGCGCGGTCTCCGCCGACATCCCCGCCGACCTGCTCGCCCTGTACGAGAAACTGCGCGAGCAGAGCGGCGTCGGCGCGGCCATGCTGCAAGGTGGCCGGTGCCTCGGCTGCCGTACGAGCCTGTCGATCGCCGACCTCAACCGCATCCGGGCCGCCGCCCACGACGAGGTGGTCCGCTGCGAGGAGTGCCGCCGGATCCTCATCCGTACGGCCGAGTCCGGGCTGTGACCCCGGCCACGTGAACGACGAGGGCGTGCGGGTGACTGGGGCGTGTGGATGACGGGGGTGTGTGGATGACAGGGGGGTACGTCATCGAGGCCGACGGCGGGTCGCGGGGCAACCCCGGCCCGGCCGGGTACGGCGCGGTGGTCAAGGACGAGGCCGGGCACGTGCTCGCCGAGGCGGCCGAGTCGATCGGCACCACGACCAACAACGTGGCCGAATACCGCGGGTTGATCGCCGGGCTCGGGTCGCTGCTCGCGCTCGGCGCGGAGGGAGCCCGGGTCGAGGTGCGGATGGATTCCAAGCTGGTCATCGAGCAGATGGCCGGGCGCTGGAAGGTCAGGCACGAGGGGCTGCGCCCGCTCGCCCTGGAGGCGGCGGCCCTGGCCCGGCGGCTCCGCGTCACCTGGACGTGGATCCCCCGGGAGCGCAACACGCACGCCGACCGCCTCGCCAACGAGGCGATGGACGCCGCCGCCCGGGGGGAGACCTGGCGCCCGGGCCCGGCCGCCTCCGCCCCACAGTCTCCGCCCCCCACCGGCCCCGGTGTGGGGCCCGGCGGAGACGCCGCGGGCGGCCTGGCCGGCTCCGGCGGAGTCGCCGGAGCCGACGACCGGGGCGGGCACGGGTGGATGCCCGGGGCCACCCGGACCGCCACGTCGCTGCTGCTGCTCCGGCACGGGCAGACGCCGCTCTCGATCGAGAAGCGGTTCTCCGGGCTCGGCGACCCGGAGCTCACCCCGACCGGGCTCGCGCAGGCCGAGGCCGCCGCCGCGCGCCTGGCGCGCCGACAGCGGCAGGTCGAGGTGGTCGTCACCTCTCCGCTCACCCGCGCCCGGCAGACGGCGGAGGTCGTGGCGTCCCGTACGGGTTCGGCGGTGCTGGTCGACGAGGACCTGCGCGAGACCGACTTCGGGGCGTGGGAGGGGTACACGTTCGCGGAGATCCAGCGGCGCTGGCCCGGCGAGCTGGCCGCCTGGTTGGCCGATCCCGGCGTCGCGCCGCCCGGCGGCGAGAGTTTCGCCTCGACCGCCCGGCGGGTCGAGCAGGCGAGGGAACGCATCCTGAAGGCCCACGAGAGCCGCAGCGTCGTCGTGGTCTCCCACGTGACCCCGATCAAGACACTGATCCGCTTCGCCCTGGGCGCGCCGCCCGAGGCCCTCTACCGGATGCACCTCGATGTGGCCTGCCTGTCGGCGATCGACTACTACGCCGACGGTCCCTCCGTCGTACGGACGGTCAACGACACGGCGCACCTCGGCTGAGGTCACCACCCGCCGGAGCCGCGGCGCCGTGCCGTGCCGGGGAACGGAGCGGGAGCCGATAGGCTTGGCTTCACGGTGGACGAGCCGGCCGGGCGGCCGCGTCAGGGCCTCGCGCCCTGCCGAGGAAGGTCCGGGCTCCACAGGGCAGGGTGGTCGGTAACGCCGACCCGGGGCGACCCGCGGGACAGTGCCACAGAAAACAGACCGCCCCCTTCCCGGGGGTAAGGGTGAAACGGTGGTGTAAGAGACCACCAGCGCCCACGGTGACGTGGGCGGCTCGGTAAACCCCACCCGGAGCAAGGTCAAGAAGGGACGTTCTCCGGAACGTCCCGCGCGCGACGTTCGAGGGCTGCCCGCCCGAGCCGCGCGGGTAGACCGCTTGAGGCCGCCGGCAACGGCGGTCCTAGATGGATGGCCGCCGGTCAGCCCCCGTGGCTGACCACAGAACCCGGCCTACAGGCCGGCTCGTCCACCCTGTCCTCCTCTGACCTGCGGTGAAGCCGTGATCGGGCAAGATCAAGCGGCCGGAGGGCACAATGGGGGCATATTCAGGTGAGCCCGCCCGCCGCGGCGAAGGCGTGGTCCAGGGCCGTGCGAGTCATGTCCACCGGCACTCCCGCTGAGAAGATCGCGGGCTTCAGGACATCGGCGTTGAAGTGGTCGCGCCGGATCAGGTTCCCGCGCGCCGTCCGAAAGAGCACGTCCTCAGGCTTGTGCCTGTCGATGTACTCGGCCAGCGCACGAGCGAGAACGGCCGGTATCGGAACGTCACGGACAGAAGCTTTCGTCTTCGGCGGAGCCAGCGTCGGACGCGACGAGGGCGAGGCGTCCTTCTTGTCCTCGGCCCGCTTCTCGCGGTCCCACACCTTCTCGCCCGAGGGCGGCGTCCCGGAGTTGTTGGAGTCGATTCCCAGCCGCTCCTTCAACGCCACCACCGTCGCAGTCAACTCGGCGATCTGTGCGGCCTGCGTCTGGATGGTCTCGGCTTGCCTGGCGATCCCCGCCCGCGCGGCGGCCAGCTCAGCCTCACGCTCGGCCAGCAACGCACGCAACCGCGTACTGACCGCCCGGACCTCGATGACTTCCCGCCGAGTCTCGGCCAGTTCCTGCCGCAGGGCGGCCAACTGCCGCGCGAACTCCTCCATCGAGGTCGCGCCAGGCAGGGGATTCGGCAGCTCGGACATGATCGGCGATCATCATGCCGGACATCGACCGGACCGGATCGCCAAACCAACGACGTCGAGATCAAGAGACGTGTGAACGATTACGCGAAGACGACTCCCATACCGCCTGCTCCGAGATCCTTATTTGCCCTCTGTGTCTGGGGTCTGCCGTTGGCAGGCGTCCCTGCGAATTATTGAGGTTGTTGTAAACCAATGAGCCGAGGTGGCTGTCTTCTTGTGGCATGTGTCGCGACGGGGCACATGGTGGAGGAGGGCGTGACGATGGAGTACCGGTTCAATTCGCCTCCCGGATGGCCGGTTCCTCCTGTGGGCTGGCGGCCGCCGGAGGGATGGCAGCCGAATCCGTCATGGCCTCCGGCGCCGCCGGACTGGGAGTTCTGGGTTCCTGTACAGCCGTCGCCCCCGCCTTCTGCGCCTCCGGTTCAGCCGCAGCCTGCTCCCTCTCCAGCGGTACCAGAGCGCAGCGGTGGGGGGCTATTCGGCGGCAAGAAGAAGCTGGAGGCAGAGAACGCCGAGTTGCGCGCGTGGGTCGAGCGGCTGGGTGGCATGGACGCCGTGCGCGTCTCAGCGATGACCGAGGCGCTGCATGCCGAGCATCAGGGACTGCAGACGGCTGTCGCTGATGCCACGCGGCGTCTGCGCGAGGTCGAGCGGTTGATCGTACAGACCGAGGAGACCGTGCTGTTGCAGGAAGCCGGTGTCTATGAGTACCGGCACCCGTTGAGTGACGCGGTGGCTTACAAGGAGCGGCTGGCGCAGGTCAAGGCGCACATAAAGGAGTTGTCCAAGGACGGCAAGGCGGTGCTGGGTTCCACCGGCTGGCAGGTCAACGGGTCGGCGGCCGAGGGGCGCCGGATGGTGCGTGACTTCTCCAAGCTGATGCTGCGTGCTTACAACGCCGAGGCCGACAACTGTGTGCGCACGATGCGCCCGTACAAGCTGCAGTCGGCGGTCGACCGCCTGGAGAAGGCGGTGGAGATGATCGTCAAGCTCGGCAAGACGATGAGCATCCACGTCAGCGGTGACTACCACCGGTTGCGGGTCTACGAGCTGGAGCTGACCGCCGACTACCTGGCCAAGCAGGAGGAGGAGAAGGAGCGCACCCGTGCCCAGCGGGAGCAGCAGCGTGAGGAGGAGGCCGCGCGGCGGGAGTTCGAGCGGGAGAAGGCCAGGCTCCGCAAGGAGGAGTCCCATTACCGCTCCGCGCTGTCGAAGCTGCTGGCCAAGGGGGATGAGGCGGGGGCGGATGAGCTCAAGGCGAAGCTGGAGGAGATCGGCGCGGCGGTCAGCGACGTCGAGGCGCGCGAGGCCAATGTCCGGGCCGGCTATGTGTATGTGATCTCCAACATCGGTGCGTTCGGCGAGGACGTCGTCAAGATCGGCATGACCCGCCGTCTGGAACCCGAGGACCGTGTCCGGGAGCTGGGCGACGCCTCGGTGCCGTTCAAGTTCGACACCCACGCGATGATCTTCAGTGACGACGCGGTCGGGCTTGAGGGGCGGCTGCACGCCGCGTTGAACGACCGGCGCGTCAACAAGGTCAACCGTCGCCGGGAGTTCTTCCACGCAACGCCCGCCGATGTCAGGGACCTGCTGCAGAAGATCGCGGGCCAGCACCTTCTGGAGTACCGGGACACTCCCGAGGCCCTGGAATGGCACCAGTCGGTTCACGTCAAGGCGGCGGCGGGCTGAGCCGAATCGCGCGCCTGGTCGGCGTGCCCCGAAGGCACATTGGGGGCACATTGGGGGCACATGGCGTTAGGAGGCGGCGGAGAACAATGTCAGAGGACGGCAGTGTTCCCGCAGGTCAGACGGCATGCCGCTGATCTGCGTGCAGGTCACGAGCAGGCTGGATTAGAACCCGGCCTACAGGCCGGCTCGTCCACCAGCCGCCTCTCCGAGCCGGGCCGACTGCCGGATCACTCCCACCAGGGGCACACCAAGCGCGGGGGAGGAAGGTCGCCGGGGGCAGATGCACGCGAGGCGGGGCTTGACCCTCGACCCGAGCCCGCTGTCGCTTCGCCTGATCGAAGGATCGGGGAAGAGCTGAAGGAATGAAACTCATGGCGCCCGCCACCGCTGACGACTACGCCTGGCAGAGCGATTGGGAGGAGATATACACGGTCACATTCGTCCGCGGCCACGATGAGCGGGAGACGCTGCGCAGGTTCGGGATCGCCCAGGCGGACATGCGGCCGTACGACTGGGAGGACATCTGGGAGCGCGTCGAGGAGACCGACGGAGAATCCGACCTGGTCGTCGTGACCCACGTGAACGGGTGGACGATCGCCTTCGAGGCCTCCGGTTGGGAGGGCAACCGGCCGGAGACGTTGCGGGAGCTGTCCCGGGGAGGTGAGGCGGTATCTGTCATGCGGCATGACTACACCGCATCCCATCGCTTCGCGCATGCGGTCGACGGTGGACTGCGCACGGCCTTCCGGCTGGAGTGGCCCCAGGAACGCTGGGGAGCGCAGCCCGACGCCCTGAACGCCGACATGCGCGAACTCGGACTCACGCCTGCAGGCCTACAGGAGGAGTGCCGGTACCGGCACGAGACCGTGGCGCCCGCGCTCGCGTTGGCCAGCCGCGTCTCCGGGGTCCTGTTCCACCGGGACATGGTCGAGAGTGACGCTCCGCTCGGCGGGATCATCACCGGTCCCGTACCCGACGACCCCAAGTAGGCCCTGCCGATCCGGCCTCTGCCTGACCAACTCCGTGACGACACCGGCGAACGACGCCGAGCGCAGGTGGGCGACGGCGGACTACAACGGCAGGTTGAAGCCGACTGCGCTGAGCTAATTGTGTCTTGTCCCGAATATCGCGTCGGCCGGTGACTGATTCGGCCGAGGACTGCTGCGCCCCCGAAGGGCGGAGGACATACGTGACGCCGCGATGAGGGCCGCAGGGCCGAAGACGAAGCACAGAGGCACGATCGCCGCAGGACCGCTTTCGTCGACGGCGTAGACGCCGACCGCCGCGATCGCCGACAACAGCAGTCCTTGCATCGCGATTCTCGCCCGCCGGTTCGGAAGCGGCATGACCGCCCAGATCATCGCCACGAGAAACATTCCCCACACCAGGAATACGCCGGAACCCACACCGCACACCCTTTCGTCAGGTCAGGCGTAGCCCACGCTACTCACGCAGGCCGCACATCGCTGCCGGGATTTACGCATTTCCAGAGACAGTGCTGTTGCTATTCGTCGGTCTCTTCGCAGGGGATCCACCGCATGCCGGCGGGGGTGGCGACCGTGCCGATGCCGCTGCGGTCCCATCCCAGCTGGGCCACGGCGAAGATGTTGTCGGCACGCCCTCGTAATCCGGCCATGGCCGGACACGTCGTCTTGTTCGGCTCGTTGCCCGCCGCGACCGTCAGCATTTGTACGTCTCCGGCCGCCGCCACGGCGGCCTCGCAGAGATCGCAGGTGCCGTCGCAGGCGAACAACCCCCAGCGGCGTGAGTAACAGCCGAGGCTGATGTTGACGCACACCGGCGACGACGTCTTCCGCGCGAAGTCGCGGACCCATTCGATCCCCTTGACGAGGTCGCGGGGAGTCGCGCGGCCGTTTCCGTCGGCGACCTTCACGTTGAGCAGACGCGGCCGGCGGGTCAGGCCGTCCGCGAGGATGAGCGCCACCATCGTCCCGTGGCCGTTCGTGTCCTCGTCGTCGGGTTCCGTGGTCAGGTTCGTCCCGTCCACGATCAGCCCGCGCAGGAGGGGATGACGGGAGAGCAGGCCCGTGTCGAGGATGGCGTAATACTCGGGCGTGGTTTCCTGGCGCTTCTTCGTCAGTTCTCGCCAGATTCCGGGCCACGCGGACTCGAACGCGTCCGCGTCGAATCCGGCTCCCGCCTGCGCCTGCCTGTACGCCGTCTTCACCGCCTGTTCGCGGAAGGCGATCATCTGCTCCGTGTCCGCCGGACGGAGATACGTGCCGGTGTCGTCGTCGAAAACGTACTGCAGGTATCTGCCGGGTGAGCTGCCCTCGTCTCCGGCGATCTCGACAATGCGCTCATCCATATGAGCCGTGACCCACGACATGCGCCGGCCTAGGTGAAGAGGGAAATGATCAGAAGGACCACGCCGACCGCCACCAGAACGGCGCAGATTCTGCCGCCGAACTCGGCGAACCACTCGGTGAAGCCCTTCCGGCCGCCGTCTCCCAGAACGGTCACCTGTGCCGGCAGTTTGACGGCCACGATCCCCGCCAGCAGTGCGCCCACCACCATCACCGCGAGTCCGACGCTCGTGGTCTCCGCCTTGGCCCCGGCGACCTCGCCCTTGAACTCGACGACCCCGCCCAGGCCCAGTATCGCCACCACGGCCCCCGCCACGGCGAGCAGAAGTCCCGTGATGATGAGCACCGTGTAGGTGACCGAAATTCGGGTCCTGTTGGTTTTCTTGCCCGTACGCCCTTTGCCCATGTTGCCGCTCCAGAGCCCAGATCCACACAGAACCAACGTGAAAGGATCTATATCACATCTTCTTCGGCAGCATCCACGGTTCCACAGAGAAGGAAAAAAGGCGGCACTCGCGGCTAAGGCTCCGAATTCTGTTGTTTGTCCGGTTCGATGGCGCGGGTTCGAGAATCACGAGAAGCGTTCGATGGTCACGGGGATCGGGCCCGCGTGACGTATCGCCGTCGTCAGGCTCCGGAGCAGCGGCCGGAGGGCGTCGTCGCACGTGGTGCCCAGATGTGCCGTGAGATCCACGCAGCAGGCGACGCCGGGCCCGATGCGACGCAGTTCCCAGGTGAAGACGTCCCGCGCCGTCCGCAGTCCGCCCGTGCCGGCGATCCGGGTACGCGGGTCGTCGGCGTCCTCGGCGAGCGTGATGACCTCCGGTGCGAGGCGGGCGAGGCCGGGGAGCCGGAGGTCGCCCGCGAACAGGACGCGGTAGACCCGGGAGTCGTGGCCCCCGCGGGAGCCTCCTTCCGGGCCGAGCCGCAGGGGAGCGGAGTCCGGGAGGGCGAGGGTGTCGCGGAAGCACTCCCGCAGCGTCGCCTCACCGGGGAGTTCGCCTCCCCCGAGGCGGTGACAGACGGCCTCGGCGTCCGTACGGCCGGCGGCGGCCACCCGGGCGCGCAGTCGCGGATCCTCGCGCATGGCCCGCCCGAAGGCCGCCGAGCTCTGCCAGGCGCGGTCGTC
Organism: Microbispora sp. NBC_01389; assembly: GCF_045040095.1. NCBI lineage: Bacteria > Bacillati > Actinomycetota > Actinomycetes > Streptosporangiales > Streptosporangiaceae > Microbispora > Microbispora sp. NBC_01389. The sequence goes on along the minus strand of NZ_CP109552.1, from coordinate 7,128,845 downwards.
CGTGCTCCACCGGGCGGTGTTCAGGCCGATGGTCCGATGGTCGCCGGCGAAGACGAATTCCTCGACGACGAGACCCTCCGCCGGAAAGGCGCCAGGCCCCGTCTCGGGTGTGATCAGGTAGTAGTCCAGGGCCGGCTGGGCGCTGGCGCCGGCGGTTGCCGAGAGTCCGGCGCGGTGGGAGTCACCAGCCACGGCCCTACCGTACTGATCCGCCCCACATCCGAAGCGCCGTTACCTCAGAGGCGAGGTGACCTCAGAGGCGAGGCGCCTCCGTCCCTCCGATCAGGATGGGGCTCGCGGGCGCCGCCAGCCGTTCAGTCGGCGCGGAAGGGGTCGTGCTCGGCGAGCAGCTTGTCGAGCCTGGCCTGGTCCACCCGGCTGACGACGGTCGCCTCCTCCTGGCGGTCCCGCACGCACTTGGCCAGCGTGAAGGTGGAGGTCACCACGTACATCAGCCCGAGGGCGAGGAACGACCGCACCCAGGTCGTGACGGGCAGGTAGAGGATCCCGGCGGCCAGGCCCGCGAGGGAGATCACGAAAGAGATGACGGCCTGCAGGTAGAAGGCCGTCGTCGTCGTGCTCTTCACTGATTTCGTCATGCCGCCCATGCTGTGTGACCCGCGTCGCGCGGACATGAGCGCCGATACTCAGTTACCCGTGAGTACGATCTCTCGGCCGGGTGGCTGGGCGGCCGGCGGCGGAGGGGCCGGGGCGGCCCGCGGGCAGGGATCGGAGCAGGCGGCGGCCCCAGGCGCGCGGGCTCAGGCGCTTGGGCTCAGGCGCTTGGGCTCAAGTGCGTGGGCTCAGTTCGGGGAGATCTCGTGGAGCCGGCAGACCTGACGCCAGACGCGGGGGTCGAGCGTGCCCGCCCTGTCGTCGAACGAGGCGGAGGGCACCCGGACCGGCCCGGTGAGGTCGAGGAAGCTGTTGTGGTCGGCGCTCTGGTCCCACGTGCGGGTGGGGATCTCGATGTGATCGGGGCGGTCGCTCCGGTCCTGGCTGGTGATCTTCAGGACCTCCGCGCCGCCGCGGTACGTCCTGAGCACCACGCAGGGACGCACCTTGTGCCCGGGCCCGTCCTCGTACGGCACGTCGGCCCACCAGATCTCACCCGGCTGCGGGCCGGTGCGCTCCCCGCCGGCGGCGCCCGTCCGGGTTCCGCCGCGGGCCGTACGGGAGGAGGGTCGGACGCCCCCTGACGGCCGCGCCGTCCCGCCCGGAGGACGCGGCGCGGGCCGGCGGCGCGACGTGCCGCGGGCGGGCCCGCGGGACGTCTGGCGGGCACGTCCGGACGCGACCCACGCGGCGAGCGTGATCAGTACGGCCACGATCAGAAGAGCCACCCAAAGCATGCCCGACAGCCTACGGCCCAGGCGCATCTCGGGCGGCCCCGAATTTCTGCGTCCGATGTCGCCGTGGTCGTGCACGGTGTTCCGGCCCGCGGCTTCCGGGGCCCGGACCCGGCTCCTCGGGCCGGGGAGCGCGTCAGCGGGCGTCCCAGGCGGCGAGCACGCGGCGCTCCTTGTCGGGGTCGATGCCGCTGCCCACCCGTACGCCGCGGAAGCTGCGCCGCTCCTCCGGGATGTCCTTCAGCCACTCCCAGGTGTCGCGCACCGTCTCGCGCAACGGGCGGCAGGTGAGACCGGCGGCGACGGCCTTGGCGGAGGAATGGGTCCACACGGCGAGGCTGTCCGCGCCCGGGTACCACAGCGGAAGCTCGGTCCACGGCTCCACACCCTGAGCGGTCAGGAAGTCGTCGTCGGCCCAGACCAGCTCCGCGCCGGAGCCGGTGACCTCAACGCAGTCGCCGAGCCAGCTTCCGAACGTGGCCCTTCCGGGCACCCCGCCCGTGATGTAGCGGCCCGTCGTGCCCGCGGCCGCCTGGTCGAGCGTGAACGCCGCGATGTCGCGGGCGTCGATGAGCTGGATCGGCAGCGCCGGGTCGCCGGGCGCGAGCACCCGGCCGCCCTTGGAGACGCGGTGGAGCCACCAGGGCAGCCGGCCGACGTTCTCGTGCGGGCCGAGGATCAGACCGGGCTGGACGACCAGGGGGGCGCCGTCGAAGTGCTGCTCGACCGCGCGCTCACAACCGGCCTTGAGCACGCCGTAGTCGCCGAACTCGGCGTCCGCGTCAGGGGGACACTCGTGGGTGGGGAAGGTCTCGTCGAGGCCCGTCTTGTCGGGCCAGTCCGGGTACGCCGAGATGCTGGAGATGAAGGTGTAGTGCGGGGCGTGCCCGGACAGCGCCCGCACCGACTCCAGGACGACGCTGGGGACGAACCCGCAGACGTCCACGATCGCGTCCCACCGCCTGCCGCCGGCGAGCCGCCGCAGGTCGCCGGTGATCTCGCGGTCGCCGCGCACCGCCTCCACACCCGGCAGGTCCGTCCCGCTCCTGCCCCGGTTGAACGTTGTGACCTCGTGACCGCGCCGCAGCGCCTCCTCCACGATGGCCCGGCCCAGGAACACCGAACCACCGATCACCAGAATTTTCATACGGTCATCCTTGGCGCTGCGGCGCGCGGCGTCCGCCCGGTTTCACGATCGGCGGACATCGTCCGCTCACAGCGGAAGCAGCCCTGCCGGCCGGTGCGGCCCGGCCGGTGCGGGCCACGGCCGGTGCGTCTCAACCGGTGGTGCGCAGCTCCGGGACCGGGGTGAAGCGCTCCTGCTCCAGCGCGTGCACCCGTGCCGCGCCGATGTCGAAGTACAGGCCCGTGAGCTCCAGCCTGCCCGCCCGTACGCGCTCGTCCACGAGCGGGTGGGTCCGCAGGTTGTCGAGCTGCTGGATGACGTTGATCCGGCACAGCCGGTCGAGCGGCCCGGCGTCGTCGGCGTCCTGCCCGGGCCCGGCGGCGACGAACCGGGCCAGGCTCTGCCGTCCGTGCCGCAGCCAGGCGCGCAGCGCCGGCAGGTCGGGCACCTCGCCCAGCAGGGCGGCCATCGCGCCGCACCCGGAGTGCCCGCAGACGGTGATCGTGCGGACCTCCAGCACGTTCACGGCGTACTCCATCGCCGCCGCGACCGAGTCGTCCGGCGGGGCCGCGCCCGCCCGCGGCACGAGGTTGCCGATGTTGCGCACCGTGAACAGGTCGCCGGGGCCGCTCGCGGTGATGATGTTGGGCACGATCCGCGAGTCGGCGCAGGTGATGAACAGGTGTGACGGCGACTGCTTGCGGGCCATCCGGGTGAACAGGGCACGGGCCATCGGCGCGGTCCTGCGCTGGAACTCACGCGTCCCCCGCAGGAGGTCGGGCACGCCCTGCGGCTCGCAGATCACGGTGTCGCCGTCGTGGCCCGCGGCGCCCCCGCCGTCCGCCCCGATCACCTCGAAGGACCCGTACGGGTGCGCGCCGACGGGGCGCCGATAGGCCCAGGGCAGCCACCAGCGGTCGTGCCGGGGCGGGATCCTCGCGGGGAAGAGCCGCCCGCCGCTGATCGCGGCGGAATACCACTCGCCGTGCGGCTCGTCCACGTCGATGACGCCGCCGGCGCGTTCGTGCTCCAGCCGCCAGTCGTGCAGCGCCTCGAAGGCGGCGTTGTCCATGAAGTCGAGGTGCAGGTCGAGCTCCACCGCCGACCCCGCCGGGATGGCGCGCAGCGCCTCGGTCAGCCGGGGCACGCCGAGGAACGTCAGCGATCCCGTGACGACGACCCGCCAGCGCCGCTCCCCGTCCTGGCGCACGTCGACCGAGACCCACGCGAGGCGGCGCAGGGCGAGCAGGGCGGCCAGCGCGAGGCCGATCGCCACACCCTCGGCGAGCCCGACCAGCACGACCCCGGCCATCGTCACGGCATACACCGGCACCTCGCGGTGGTTGCGCAGGTTCCGTACGTGCCCGAGGTTGACCATCTGCACGCCGATGAAGAGCAGCAGCGCCGCGAGCGCCTCCAGGGGGATCAGCGCGATCATCCAGGCGAAGGCCGCGGTGAACAGCAGCACCCACACGCCGTGCAGGACCGTGGACCAGCGGCTGCGCGCGCCCGCCCGCGCGTTCGTGGTCGTACGGACGACGACCCCCGCCACCGGCAGGCCGCCGAGCACGCCGGACACCACGTTCCCCAAACCCTGCGCGGTGAGCTCGCGGTCGAGGTCGGCGCGGGGGCCGTCGTGCAGGCGGTTGGACGCCACGCAGGTCAGCAGTGACTCCACCCCCGCGAGGAGGGCGACGAGCAGGACGGCTCCGGCGATCGCGTGCCAGTCGCCCTGTGGCGCCAGCGGCCCCTGGAGGGAGGAGAACCCGCCGCTGAGGTCCACCTTCGTCAGGTCCCAGCCCGACACCCCCGCCGTCAGCGTCGCGATCATGAGCGCGGCCAGCGGGGCGGGCACGGCACGCAGCCGGGGGATCCGGCCCCACACCAGCAGGACCGCGATCGTCAGCACGCCGACCAGCACGGCGTGCGTGTGGTTGTCGACGATCTGCGCGGGCAGTTGGAGCACGTTCTCCAGCGCGGAGCGCTGCGGGCTGCCGCCGAGCACGATGTGCAGCTGGGAGAGCGCGATCACGGCGCCGACTCCGGCGAGCATGCCGTGGACGACGGCGGGGGAGACCCCGAGGGCCGCCCGCGCCACCCGCAGCGCGCCGAGCCCGACCTGGAGCAGCCCGGCCATCGCCGTGATGGCGCAGGTCGCGCGCCAGCCGTACGTGTGGACCAGTTCCGCGACGACCAGGGAGAGCCCGGCGGCCGGGCCGCTCACCTGGACGACGGACCCGCCGAGCGCCCCCGCGACCACCCCGCCGACCACCGCCGCGACGAGGCCGGCCGCGAGGGGGGCTCCGGACGCGACCGCGATGCCGAGCGACAACGGCACGGCCACCAGGAAGACGACCAGCGAGGCGGGCACGTCATGGCGGAGCACGGACTTCCAGTCACGATGCGGGACTGTGCCGTCACTGATAGTCATTGGCCGACGATACGTCAGCCATGGAGACCGTCACCAGGCAGGGAACGGGAAAGTCACCGGTAGTAGTCGGGATAGTCGGTGTCGGGGTCACGGTGGCTGCCCCGGCGGCGGCCGCCGGCCGACGTGGAGGCGTCGCCGTACAGCTCGTCGTAGGAGGGCCAGTTGCCGCCGATGTTCTGCTCGGGCCACGACGACTGCGTGCCGCCGTACCCCTGCTGCTGGTCATGGCCGTACTGGCTCTGTCCCGACGGCGCGTCATAGCCCGCCGACTCGTACGGCGAGGCGGAACCGGGCGTGGCGCCCGTCACGCTGTCGGAGGCGTCGATCGACGCCCAGCCCGGGTTCACCTCGTACGACGGCGTGGCCGGCGGCGCGTCCGGCGACGGGACGGGATAGGAGGGCTGACCGGAGTGGTCCGCCTGGTAGCCGTCGTAGGTGGGGGTCTGGTAGGTCTCGGCGTTCGGCCAGGAGGACGAGCCGTGCGACGGCTCGGGGTCGTCCAGGACGTCCCGCGCTGCCGCCCAAGTGGTGCCCGGCTCGGGAACCGAGGCGGCGGGGACCGGCGGATAGCTGCCGCTCACCGGCCAGCCGGGGTCGGTGGCGCTGCCCTGGTTTCCGGGAGCGGGGTTGCCGACGGCCGGCTCCTGCGTGGAGGAGTACGAGGGGCGCGCGGCCGGGAACGGGCCTGTCGAGGCCTGGGAGGGGTCGTAGGCGTCGGCGCGGGCAGGCTGCCGGGCCGTCCACGGGTCGAAGGCGCTCTGGGGCGCAGGCTCGGCCAGGGCGTCGGCGGGCGGGACGGCAGGCTGAACGGGAGGCACGGCCGCCTCGAACGCGCCGCTGCCGCGGGCCGAATCGTAGCTGCCCATGACGAAGGACCCGGTCTCCGGTGCGGGGGAGGCCGGCGCGGCGTCGTAGGGGCCCGCGGCGTGGCTGTCGTAGGGGCCCGTGCCGCCGGCGGACGGGAACGGGCCGGTGGCCGCGGCCCGGTTGAAGAAGCCGGTGTCCCCGGACGCGGCCATGGGGCCGGTGTTCGACGGGGCGCCGCCCAGGGCGTCGGCGCCCTGCGGAGCCGGATACGAACCGGTGCCCGACGGCGTGGTGAACGGGCCGGTGCCCGCGGACACCGGGAAGGGGCCGGTGCCGGGGGGGACGTCGTAGGAACCGCTCGGCTGACCCGCGTCGGCGGCCGCGGTGCGGCGGGCCGCCCGCGACGACCTGCCGGCCCTGCCGGACCTGCCGGGCCTGCCACCCTGCGTACCGGCCGGTGCTCCGGCCGGTGCTGTTCCGGTCGGGGGGGCGGCGGGGGCGTCGAACGGGCCGGTGGCGGGGGAGCCGGGCGCCTCGAGCGGGTCGGGCGTCGGCGCGGCGAACGTCATGGTCTTCTGCTCGGCCATCGCCGAGGCGGGAACGGGGGCGTCGGCGCGGCCGGACGCGGGGCGCGGGGGCAGGGGAGCCTGCACGGTCGCCGCGTCGGCGTCGGCCGCCTGCTCCTGAGACGCGCTCGCCGGGCCGGAGGTGTCCTTGAGGGGCCGGGGAGTGGCCATCCTCGCGGCGATCGTGCCGCCGAAGCCGCCCTCGTCGGCGCGTACGCGCGACCAGTAGTCGTCGTCGTAGTCGTCCGGCTCGCCCCACTCGTCCACGCCGCGCTTGCCGCGGGCGGCGGCGGGCTGCTTACCGCCGCGCTGCGCGGGCCGCGCCTGCCGGCTTCCGGGGCGAGTGCTCGCGGGCCGCGGCTTGGGGGCCTCGGGCTCGGGCTCCTCGAAGGCGTCGAACCCCTTGGGGAAGCTCTCGAAGAACGTCTCCTCGGCCGGCCGGCGTGGCTTGGGACCCTTGTTCTCGGCCATCGCCTTGATGCGCTCGGAGGAGAGAGCGCTCTCTCTGCGGTTCATCGACCGCATGCCCAGCGCCACGACCAGCAGCACGAGAAGCACGACGGCGACAAGACCGATAATGACCGCAGTCATAGCACCACCTTCAAGGCCATGGCCTTTCTGCGGCGCCGGTGAGGTCGCGCGGCCATCGACGCGACCTGTCCCCTCTGGCCACCTGCGCTCAGCAATTGGAACCGATTCTGCTCGACCACAATGACCGTTGTCACACCCTAGGTGAAGATTGGTGTAGCACGACTACCTCCGGTGCCCAGCATGTCACTCGATCGTGGTCGCCGTGAGGCGTCCACGGGCGATGGTGTGGCTCGCGATGCTCTCCAGCGTCCGCGCGAGGCCGGCACCCTGCTCCAGACTGAGCTTCGCGTCCAACGCGTAGACAGTGAAACGGTAGCTGCCATCGGTCCGGCATGGGGGCGTATAGCCCACCTTCCCGCTCGTCGTCCTGCCCAGCCGGGCACCCCGGGGGACGTCGTTCATGCCGAGCTCGGTCGTGTCGGGATTGATGTCGAACACCACCCAGTGCACCTCCGGCCCGCCGTGCGTGCTGCTGTCGTCGACCACGAGGGCCACGGACTTCGCGCCAGACGTGCCCGACCAACGAAGAGGCGGGTTCCCCTGCCCCCCCTTGCAGGAGTAGTCCTGCGGCAGGGGGGCGCCGTCGCGGAACTGCGGGCTGGACACGCTGATGACGTCGAGGTTCTTCGGCGATCCGCCGCCGATGATCGCACAGCCCTGCGTGGCCAGCATGAGCGCCGTCACCGTGACGGCGGCTCCCGCGACCGCTGATTTTCTCGGCGACCCCATGCCCGTTGATGCTACGCGGATTGGACAGGTGCCCCGACCGCATCGCGATGATCCGTACACCCGCCCCTGCCCGCCTTGGCCGGTTGACCTCCACTTTCTCGCCGTACGATCCATATGACCGAAAAGTGAGTGTGGAGCGCTCCGGAGCCTGGCCCCCAACGGCCCCACGAACCAGCCACCGACACGACCCCTCACCAGGGCGATGAGGACTCGCAGGAGCTGCCCTTCAGCAGATGCTTCTCGGGTCGGCCAGGAGTTCGGCCCAGACGGCGTGGCCGATGGCTTGGGTGCCGCGGAAGCCGACCCGCGATGCCAGGGCGGAGACGATGACCAAACCTCGCTGCCGCTCGGCCAATTCATCCTCTTTCCGCTGCTTGAAACTGGGGGTGCCGCCCCAGCCGCAGTCGTAGACGGAGATGCGGACGATCTCGGGCTTCCGGGTGACCTCGACGATGAACGTGCCGCCAAGCTCGCCACTGCTCGTGTGTACGACGGCGTTCGCGGCGAGTTCGGCGGCGATCTGCTCAAGGTCGTCGCCCAGAGGGGAGTCTTCCAGCAGGAACCGGACGAAGCGGCGGGCGCGGGACACCTGCTCCAGGCGGCCGGGGAAGGTACGTCGCCAGGCGAGACCGCCTGGCCGAAGCCGGATCATCGCGTCGACGAGTTCCGGCCGCACCTCACCGGAGCGCGCGGGCGAGAGGGTGCTGGTGTCATTGGTCATCTGGCCCGTCCTTCTCGCGGGGGAAGTTGCCTAGGTAACCTAGGCATGCTCGTACGATTACGTTCCGTGACTTCCGTGTCAAGGGAATCAGCGAAAACCCAGCTAGGCAGGCTAGGTAAACCTAGACTTCCGGTGTGATGAGCCTTGACCCCGACGATCCGCGGCCGCCGTACAAGCAGGTGGCCAACGCACTCAGGGCGGCGATCCTTACCAAGACATTCGAGCCGGGGGAGAAGCTTCCCTCCGGGACCGAGTTGGCTGCCATCTACGGTGTGGCACGGATGACCGTCCAGCAGGCCATCCGGCTTCTGCGGGACGAAGGGCTCGTCGTCTCCCGGCAGGGGAGCGGTGTGTTCGTCCGGGAGCGGACCGAGCGTCCCGTCGAACTGCGTCCGCACCTGGAGCGGGCCTTCGAGCAGGGGGATGTCTCGCTCGACTTCGCCGGGTTCTCAGGCGAGACCCTGGCGGGAGTGCTTCAGGAGCCGCTCGACAAGGTCCGCATCGGGAGGCTCACTCCCGACTCGATCTCGCTACGCATCCTCATCCCGGACATGGAGCAGCCGATGCTCCTGCCGCGCCTTGCCGACGGCCTTGCCGACGAAAGTGGCATCAGACAGCGAACCCGGCGGATTCTGCGTCGGAGCATCCAGCTCGTCACCGATAGCGTGCACGAACTCGCCGATCTCGGCCTCGTGCGGAACGCCTCGGTTGAGGTGCGCGCCTATGCGGCCACGCCGTTCTTCAAGCTGTACGTGATCAACCACGAGCAGGTGTTCTTCGGCTTCTACCCCGTCGTCCGCCACACGGCTCGCCTCGATGGCGAGCGCAAGGAACTCTACGACGTCATGGGCAGGGACACCGTGCTGTTCCACCATTCGTTGACGGACGACCCCTCATCGACTTCATCGCAGTACGTCTCCCAGGCCCGGGCGTGGTTCGAGAGCGTATGGACCACGATCAGCCATGAGGTGGATTTCTAACAGACGACGGGTACGGTCAATCCCGTCGTACCGACTTCTCGATCGTCTCGCGGGACACCGGCTCAGGGTCACCCCAGACGGCCGCCGCCGCGGCGTGTTTGGCGAACAGCTTGTCGATCAGATCCTGCTCTTCCGAGGGCGTCAGCTCTCCGGAGGAGATCAGCTGCCTGTAGCGGATGGTGTCGACGATCGCCGACTTCACCCGTTCGTGGGCGAGGTAAGCGTCCAGATCTCGCTCCCAGCCCCGCGTCAGCTCCGGAGCCATCGCGGCGAGCCACAGACCGAGCACGGCCTCCTGTTCGTCGTCCTGGTAGGCCATCTTGTGGAAGTGCACGGCAAGCTCATACAGCGGGTCACCCCAGAGGGCGAGCTCCCAGTCGAGAAAGATCGTGCGCGTGCCATCGACGATCATGTTCTTCCGGTGCACGTCGGAATGCAGGAGCCGGAAGGGGCGTGCGGTCATGGCCGGCCATCGTGCTCGCACCACGCCGAGCGGATCGGTGGGGATACCCAGCTCCGCGAACAGCCAGGCGAACTCGTCGCCGAAGGCGTCGTAGACGCGTTGCGTGGTGTCGGACAGGACGTTGGCGAAAGCGGACGTGTCCCCGTCGGCCGGCCAGGTTTGCGGTAGGTCGGGGAGATCCTCGCGGGGCACCCTCGCGAGTTGCGAGAACAGCTCCACAACCGCGTCCAGGACGACCGGAGGGACACGGTCACCGCGCGGCGCCACGTCGTCCACGACGAGGCCGGGGATGAACTCGTGTATCTGGTACGCGGGTGATGCCGAAACGTGCAGCAGGTGGGGAGCATGAGTCACATACGGCGCGATGACCGATAAGACTTCATGTTCCGGCCAGATCCGCAAGTCGACTTCGTCGGCTTCGTGCAGGGGGATTCGCACGATCACCGGGCCCGACGCGGTGTCGATGCGGACGTTCTTGTTGTAGAATCCGCTGCTCCCCGGCGCCTTCAGAGCGGCCTCGTACGCGGCCCGGTAGACGTCCCCCGTCATCCCAGCAGCCTTCGCAGGTAGTGCGTCATGCGATCCTCCAACGCGTTGTGGGAGTCGACCGGTTCAATCGCGGCCCAGGCCCGCTGGGCGGCGGCCTTCACCTTCTCATCCGGCCGGTTCACGAGTTCCAGCAGCCGGTCGGCGACGACGATCAGTGTGGGGTAGACCTCCACGCTGAGGAGCTCGTCGACCGCCCAGCGTGCTGAGATCGCCACGTTGTCCGGCTCTCCACGGCGCAGGTGCAGGCACGCCCGCAGAAGCTCTGCGCGGGCCCGGCCTGAGCGATAGCGGGCTTTCTCCAGGGCCGCGCAGGCCGCGTCGAGCGCTTCATCGGCCTCGGCGTGACGCCCGAGCGTCAGCAGAGCTTGGCCGAGAGCGCTGTAGGCCTTACCGATCTCGTGGATGGCGCCGATCTCGGAGTTGACCTCCACGGCCTGCTTCGCGACGGCGACCGCGGCGGTCGGATCAGTCCACGCCAGCAGCTCCGCTCGATTGGTCGCGACCAGTGCCGTCCCGATGATGGTCTCCGCCTGCTCGTAGTGCCACACCGCTTCGTCCAGATGCCGTTCCGCGGCGACGAAATCGTACGAGAAGCGAAGCGCCAGATGACGTAGCCGGGCCAGGTCACCCCGGAGCACGAGGTCGTCGTCAGGGCACTCCCTCGTGACCTGCTCCGCCAGCTCGAAGGCCCGCCGGAACCGACCCTGAGCCATGTGCAGATCGGCGGCCCACAGGCCGGCCGGACGCCTCGCCGGTCCGTCGTGTACGGCCAGGACGTCGCTGTAGATCCGCAGAGCGCGTGCGGTCCGCCCGGCGATTCGCCGGCCATGCGCGGCGGCCACCGCGAGACGCGCGCCGGGCTCCGTCCCCATCCGCCAGGGCGCGTCGGGCGTCAATTCGTTGATCCGGTCCGAGTCACCGAGCAGTACGGCCGCCTCGGCAGCGAGGCAGGCGGCGGCTTCCTCAAGAGCCGGATCGTCTCGGCCGTCAGGCCCGTCGAGATAGGCCCGTAGATCCGCGATCAGGCCGCTGATGCCCCGGGCTCCACCACGGGCGGTGATGCGGTCGGCGTACACCAGCAGCTTTTCGGCGGTCAGTGCGTGCGCGTGCAGGCCGTGAAAGACGAGCTCACGCATGCCGGCGGAATCCTCGGCTCGCCTGCTCCAGAGAAGGTGAAGGGTGTGATGGGCTTCGCCGATCATCTCTGCCGAGAGCCGTGCCCGCAGCATCTCGGCCATGAGCTGGTGCAGATGGAAACAGCCGTTGCCCGCCGGGTACAGAAAGGAGTAGGCGATGAGGCCCTCCCACGCCAGCCTGCCCCCGGGCAGGTGGAAGGCCGCCGCCAGACCCCGGAACAACTCGTAGTCGAAGGTCCGGGTCACGCTGAGCAACTGCAGGTAGCGGCGCTCCTCGGCGGTCACATGATGAAGGAAACGCTGAGCGATCTCATCCTGGGAGATCGCATGACCGTCGGCCTGGCTGTCGGTGGCCAGGTGCAGGTAGAACGGCAGCCCTACGCTCGCCTGTGCGATGACGCGACGCTGGACGGGATCGCTCATGCCGCCGTCGGCCAATAGTTCCAGCCGCGCCTCCATCGGCAGTCCTTCGACAGGAAAGTCTCTGACGACCTGCCGCCAGTCCAGATCGTGGACCTCCCAGTTCAGCCGCTCCCTACTGGCGATCACCGTCAGGCCACGATCGAGCTGTGCCGCCAGGTCGCGAAGCCAGGCATCGTCGCCGGGCGCACGGCCCAGGGCTTCGTAGGCGTCCACGAGAATCACGTACGGTTCGTCCTCACTGCCGGCGCGCAGGTCTTCGGCGAACATGAAGGTGACGGCGTCGACTACCGCCGCGCCGGGAAGCGTGTCGAGCTGCCGGAGAATCTCGTTCTCCCGTAGACGGCGGCGATGCTTACGGCTGCTGTGGCCCTTTTCCAGAAGCTTCAGCAGCCCTACTGCGGTGCCGAATATCGGTACGCCGGCGGCAGTGTCGAGAACTTCGGTCAGAACCTCGCTGCGCTCCACGAAGGGCAACTCGGCGCGGGTGAGAGCCAGGTGCGGATGAAGGCGCTGCCACAGCACCGCGTAGGCGATGTCGTAGCGGTCGAATCGGACACCCTGCTCGCCGAGCTGCATGCGGAGTACGGCGAGGGCGTCCTCCTGCTGCCGGTGAGCGGGCACCTGCAGGTCGAGTGAAGCGATTCGGTGGGACGCCTTGACCCGTTCGCCGAACTCGCGAAGTAACCGTGACTTGCCGATGCCGCCGACGCCGGTGATGTTGAGGACACGAGGCTCTTGTCCGATCCGGGAGAGTTCCTCATCGAAAGCCGCGAAAGCGGCTTCTCGATCCACGAATGGGCGCTGCAACGCCGCAACCCGGCGAAAACGGGGTCCGAGGGGCATTCCACTTCTCTCGGTATGGGGGCCGTCGTGTGACGTGCCCACCAATGAAAACGGCAAGGGTGCGGAGTGGTCAACGACTTTCGAGAGCTCCGCATCCGCATTCCAATTTTCGGTGCGTCGTAGCCGACGCATCACGGCCACGATCTTGTTGATCATGCTTTTTGCGGCAAATCTCCGCACTCCTGGCGCCGTCGCTCTGCACGCTGTCATCGCGCCTGGAGCAGCGCTGGCATCCTCTTGGTATCCATCGGCGTGGCGGTGAAGGTCACGCCGTAGCGGGACCATGCCAGAGCTGAGTCATGTGGCGATGCTCCAGGATCATTCAAGCTCCGCATCCGCACCGAAGGTAGTCGTCCTCGTTCGCCCGTAGCAGTGCGAGGTCTTCGCTTGTAGCGGCGATTAGGATGCCCTGGCGGCGCCCGCGGGCTCCGGGCCCGCAACGCGTTGCGACCCCTTGTAGGGGCGATGTCAGAACCTCAAGGAACTTCGGCCCAGCACGGTACGCATCCTGGCGGCCTGCTGGAGCGCATCATGCTGATCCTGGCCCGCCGGGACCCAGGCGGGTCGTGTCCACGGGACTGATCTTATCCGCGCTGGCACATACGCCGAGGCCGTACAGCTGTCTGGTCCGTGTCATCCCGGTAGAGCACGATCAGTCGGCGGCTGGCCGCCAGCGTGTAGCGGCCCGGATCGCGCCCAGTCCGGCGGCGAAGCCGATCGCGAGAGCGAGCATCAAGGCTCCGATCACGCACGTCGTGAGAAGGGACCAGGAGAAGACGCCGGCCCGTGTCATGGCGGTGAAGAACGTGCCTTGCCAGGCCGCGATGAAGGTTCCGAACGCGAGGGCGATCACTGTGGGCACGGTGAGGTTCCACAGGGCGATCCCGGCGAGGAATCTCCGGCGTTCGGTGAGGACGGCCAGCGGTGCGACTGCGGTCGTAAATAACAGGAACTCCGCGGTTGAGCTGAAGGCGACGGCGAGGGCGAGGACCGCCAGCGTGAGGATGGTGAGCAGCCTCACCCATTCGGCCATTTTCGCCAATCGGTTGGCGCCCAGCAGCCAGGTATCGTACGGCCGCTCCACCTCGGCCATGCCGAAGGACCGGTTGGCGGCTTCCTTCACCCGTCCGCTGAGGTTGTCCGTGCCCAGTGGGGAGACCACGGCGATCGCGTCCGCGGCCGCCACCTGGATGGAGGGGTTCCCCTCGCGGAGGTCGACCCTGCCGCCGCGGCTGATGTATTGCTCGAGGACCGCAGCGCGGGCGTCTCCGTCCGTCAATCGAAGCGCGGTCGCGGGGCAGGCGATCCCAAGGGACCGGATCGCCGTACAGGACCCGCGGAGCCCGGACGCGTCCGCTGGCTCCTTCGCGATGGTGACCAGGAGAATGGTCGCGGTGGCAGGAAGGGTGCGAGTGAACGCGGTCACCGTCGCAGTCGTCATCGCCATCGGGGTGACCACGAGCACCGAGTCGTGCAGGCGCTGCCGGGCGGCCTGGGCGTGCCGGGTTGACTCGCCCAGGCGGCTGGACCAGACCTGGGCCTGAGTGATCACGCCGAGTCCGATGACGGCGACGGCGACGAGGCGGACGATGACGCCGGGCCGGGCCTGAGCCCAGCGCCCGGCGACGAGGGCGTCGCCGCGGCCGGCCCACGCGCCGAACGAGGCGGCAGACTTTCCCCATCGGCGGATCACCACACCGGCGGCGGAGGGCAGCATTCCCCACAGCAGCGCCGTACCGCCGATGTAGGCCAGGAAGCCAGCCAGCTTGGACATGTAGGGGGTGCTGACAACCGCGACCAGCCCAAGGACGCCGGCGTACAACCGCCAACGGGGAATCGCGTCGGCGAACAGGCGCGGGCGGGTGCTTTTGCCGTCCGGGGTGGCGCGGTGCAGTCCCACGATCACCGAAACCATGAGGCCGCACCCGGCGAGTGCGATCAGCGGTGCGGCCCAGGCCCAGGCGCGCAGATCCGCCGAGTTGATCACCTGGTCGATGAGGGGGATCCGCACATCCCACAACGACATAACGAGGTAGGAGAGGCTTCCTGCAAGCGTGCCGGCGGCGGTGGGAACCGCGGCTTCGCCCAGATGGACCAGCGCCAGGTGCCGGCGGTCCGCGCCGAGCACGGTCATCAGATGCGTACGCCTGTCCCTGGAGGCCGACCCGGCGCGTGCGGCGACGACGAGCAACACGACGCTCGCGCCACCCAGGGTGATGCCGATCGTACCGAGAAGCTGGCCGATGGATACCCGGTTAAGGGTGTCCACCATCGGCGTTGATCGCTCGTGTCCGATCCGGCTGACCTTGAGCCACCCTCGATGATCGGAGACGACCGGGCGTACGTAGGCCAGCCGCTCGGACGGGGTCGCAAGCCCGGCGGAGCCGATGAGCCCCGCGAACGTGCCGTACCTCGCCTTGATGTCCTCCGCCGCGCCCGCGCGCAGCAGTTCCGGCGACAGGAACGCCTCGCCCGGCTTCGGCCAGCGGGGCAGTCCGGGAGGCGGGGAAACCCGGGACGATCGCGGCTCCACGTACATCACCTGGTGGGGTGTCGTGCCGAGGGCGTCACGGCCGTTCTTGTAGAGCGCGACGACTGGATCGTTCGCACTCCGTGTGAACCGCACACCCCGAGCCGCCTCGCGCCGGTCCCACCCGTCGTATGTGGCCACAACCGCGAGGCAGGACATGAACACCGATGTCAGGACCGCCGCCGCCGCGATCAGTGCGAAGAAGCGCACTCGCCCGCCCGCCGACCGCCTGCCCGCGGTGAAGCCGATCCGCAGTAGTTGGCGCGTCAGCGCTGGCCGGCTCATATGTAGTCTCCGACGAGGCGGCCGGCGACCAGATCGAACCGGCGATCCGCCCGTGCCGCGACGGCCTGGTCGTGCGTCACGATCACAAGCGCGCGTCCTCGCCGCTCTGGCAGCTCGAAAAGAAGATCTGCCACCGAATCCCTGCTGCTCTGGTCCAGGGCGCCGGTCGGCTCGTCGGCGAGGATGAGCGGGGCATCCGTGATCAGCGCCCGGGCCACGGCCGTACGCTGCCGCTCTCCGCCGGACAGGTACGCAGTGGGTGTCTGGTCGAGTGGGATACCGAGATCGGCGAGGAGCGCCCGGGCCGAATCGTAGGCTGACCGCCGATCGACACCCGCGAGGAGGGCGGCCAGGGCCACGTTCTCCACCGGCGACAGCTCCGGGAGCAGTTCGCCGAACTGGAACACCATCCCGATATACCTGCGGCGGTGGGACGCGAGCCGTTTGCGTGGCAGTGAGGTGATGTCCTCGCCCGCCAGCCATATCCGCCCGCTTTTCGGCCTGGTGAGCCCCAGAACGCAGGTCAGCAAGGTGGTCTTCCCCGTCCCGCTCGGCCCGCACAGGACGGTCGACTCCCCCTGATGAACAACCAGGTCCAACCCCGCGAATATCTCCGCACCCGCGACCGAGTAACTGAGGTTTTCGACGTGCAGCAACGGCGACCGCCGAGAATAATCCAAAGTCACGCCCTCCACGCGAACACGATGCCGGGTAAGCGCGCGAGCACTCGCCCGGCATCGCCTACCAGATACTATGAGCCCCAGTCACTGCAGTCGTCCGGCCATGCTGGGATGGTCTCGCAGGCCCGAAGTTTGGTGACCGTGGAGCCGGTGTCACTGTCGATGTATTTGCCGTCGCCGCCAGTGACCCCGTAGGACCGCATGGTGCCTGGAGAGGCGCTCCGGTAGTACTGGTTGTAGACGTGGCACGGATTCGTGGCCCAGCACTTGTTGATGAGGCGCACGACATTGCTGCCGTACGTGTAGGATTGCGCGGAGTGAGCGCTATTGGTCACGTTGATGGCGTAGGCGCTGGCGATGGGCGCGACGGCGAAGGTCGCCAAGGCTGCACCTGCCAGTGCGGTGAACGCTCTTGTGGGTGGCTTTAACCTGCTCAGCACAGGTATCCTCCTTCTTGCATCGACGGATGCGCTGTGGGCGGAGGGCTTCGAGGTTTTCCGCCCACAGCTTGACGATTCTTTTCGATCTTTACATACCGCCAGTCAGAAGATCAAGACATCTGATGCAAATCGCGGCTGACGGTTCGAACGCGACGGAATCGAGACTACTCAAGTAAAAAGCATTGACCGACCGCACTATCCGAGCTGAGATGGGTTTTTAGGCTCAAGGGGGATTGGTCGGTTGCGACTTACGCGGGTGGACGCGCAGCGTCCCAGGTTCGATGTGATTCGGTTCCCCTAAAGGGTCGGATTTGGGGAGTCTGGCCCGTAGGGATGCCTGCGTACCAAGATTCACATGGTCCGGAGGTCCTCATGCCCCGCCGTAATGCCCCGCTGACCGAAACTGGCAGACTCCGGCTCATGCGTTGCATCGTCGAGGACGGCTGGAGTCAGCCGCGCGGCCGCACGCTTCCAGGTCTCCCATACCGCCGCCGCCCGCTGGGCCTGCCGCTATCGACAGATGGGCCCATCCTTTGGGCCTGGTGCGATGCCATCAAGCCAGCTGTGCGATGACAGTCCTGCAGATGTGGGCGCGTAGCAGCCGGCAGAACGCTGTCGCGCTTATCAGTCCTGCTTGCGAGCACCGAACATGATCTCGTCCCAGGTTGGTACGGAGGCCCGTCGGCCACGCGACTTTCGAGGACGCGGGGGAGCGGGCTTCGGCACCGGAGGGGCGGGAGTCTCGGGCTTCGACTCCTTCGGACCCTCCTTGGCGGTGTCCTTCGGGCTGTCCTTCAGCCCTTCCTTCGTGCCGCCCTTGGCCTCGTCTCCCGGACGGTCTCCCGCTCGCCGTGCTCGCGGCTGAGGGGCCGGGGTGGCGGCCTCAGCGGGCGGTGCGGGCGCGGGAACGGCGGGTCGCGTCTCCTGGACCGTGTCAGCCGCGGCGGCGGGTGTGGCAGGCTCCGCTGAGCCTTTCGCCGCGGCTTCCGTCCCAGCGCCCGCCGAAGTGCTCGCCCCGGTATCCGTTTCCGTGGCCGATGCCGCGACTTCGGCAGTTACGGTGTCAGCCCCTGCCGGGCTGTTCACCGCTGCGGAGGCACCGTCATCGGCCTTGGCCGACCCGCCGCCCACGGCGGCGCTCGTGCCCGATGGCCTGGTGCTCGCCGCGTCGGTGTTCGCTGAGCCGCCGGTGGTCGTGTCCTCGGCCGACGCTTCGGGTGCTGTGCCACCCGGCGCGCTGGGAGTGCTGCCCTCGGCCGCGTCCGCGCTCTCGACGGCTGCTTTCGTGGTGGCCGTGTGGGTGGCGGTGCCCGGCGCTTCGGTCGCCTTCGCGACGGTCTCTGCTTGCTGCGGCGTCTCGGTGCGAGGGCCCTCAACGGCCGGAGCGTCGCTGTCCGCGCTCTTGGTGGTTGACGAGGCGGCTGCCGCTGAAGCGTCGGCAGACGACGCGCTGACGGGCGTAGAGGCAGCGGAGGCAGGTGCTGCGACGTTGCTTGTCGCGGCCTCCGTCACCGGCCGGGTACCGACGTCCGATTCGCGAGCCTCGGCATCCGCCTTCAGGGCGGGGGTCGAAGCGGCGACTGGAACGTCCGTTGTGGCCTGCGCCGTCGGCTCAGTGGCGGCCGTGGGCCGCGTCTCCCCCTCAGCGGCGGGGGTCGCAGCGACAGACGGGGTGGAGGACGGAGCATCGGAACCGGGTGTGACCGCCGCAGCGGTCCCCTTGACGTCCGGAGCCGTCGTGGGGCCGGGCCGTGAATCCGCCGTCACGGCATCGGCGGCAGTTCGAGATTCGGCTGGGGCGCCATCGGAGGCGGTCGGAGAGTCGATGGCGGCGTCGGCGTGAACATCCGGCGCAGGGGCGGGCGTGACGGCCTGGACGGCAGGCGACGCGTCCGCACCCGAATCCGTCCGGTCGCCGACAGGGCCATCCTCGCTGGCCGTGAGCCGCGGCGGCACGGGCGCGTCCGCGCCACGCTCCGCCTCCGCGCCCGAGGTCGCGGGCGTGACGGGCTGCGCGGCGTCCGTCGCGGTGGCGCTCTGCGCAGCAGAGGGAGCGGAGGCGGTAGGAGCGGCCTGCGCCGCAGGGGGCGCGGAGGCGGCAGGCGTGGCCGAAGGCTCGGGTTCGGTCCGTGCGGCAGGCGTGGCGGTCGCGGTAGCGTCCGGGGCCGAAGCAGGCTCGGGTTCCGTTCGGGGCGGAGGCGGCGCGTACGCTGCGGCGTCCGGGACCGGGGTGAGCGGCGCGGATGGGGTGGACGGCGCGGGCGGGACCGTGTCGTACCGGTCCCGGCTCACGGGAGGAGCGGACTGAGGCGCGTCGTAGGGGTCCCGGCTCGCCGGGGGAGCGGGCGGGGCGGCGTCGTACGGGTCGCGGGCCGGTGGAAGGGCCGGCGGGAGGGCGGGCGGCGCGATCTGCTCGGGCGCGGAGATCAGCGACTGCGGCAGCCGGAAGGGCACCGGGGTGAGCTCCGGACGGTAGGCGGCCAGCTCCTCCTCGGACGGATCCGTCCGTCCGGGGTCGCGCCGCGCGGCGGGGTCCTGCTGCCGCCCGGGCTCCGGGCGCAGCGGAGTGCCCAGCCGCGGCAGCGGCTCGACGAAGGCGGCGGTCTCGGCGAAGCCCGCGGGCTCGGCCCGCGGCGGCTCATAGCGCACGGGCTCGGCACGCGCGGGCTCGGGACGCGACGGCTCATAGCGCACGGGCTCGGCACGCGCGGGCTCGGGACGCGACGGCTCATAGCGCACCGGCTCGGGCCGCACCGGCTCGGGCCGCACCGGCTCGGGGCGGAACGCGGACTCGTCGCGGCTGCGGACCTCGTTGGGCAGCGGCGGCACGGGTGCGAGCTTGGAGGCGAGCCGGGGCACGAACGGCCGCACGGTGGCGTCGTCCGCCTGGTCCGGCTCGACGTACTCGGCGGCCGACAGGCGCATGGCCTCGTCGTCGTTCGGTGTGATGTGGCGGCGGCGGGGGTCGAAGAGCCACTCGGCGTGCCGGGTGTGACCGTTCCAGACGAAGCCGAGCCGCACCCGCCAGAGGTTGTCGTCGCGCTTGGCCGAGTCCCAGTCGATCTCGTCGGCGGGCACGCCGCGCCGGGTGAGCCGCTCGGCCACCAGCTCGCCGAGCGTCGGCCCGGGGGTGGTCTCGCCGGGCATCCGGACCGCGACCCGCTGGGCCTGCTGGGCCATGTACTCGCGCTCCTGGAGAACGGGCCCCTCGAACCAGCGGACTCGTTCCACCGGGATGCCGGCGGTGGCCGCGATCTCCTCCGCGGTCTCGCCGGCACGGATGCGCGTCTGGATCTCCTTGGGACGCAACGGGCTCTCCACTTCGATCTCGTACTGGCCGAGACGGGAGAAGTTGCCGCGAACCGCAGCACGGAGCCGGTCGTCGACGGGCAGCGTGAAGCGCGTGCCCCGCCCGGCCGTCGCCAGGACGAGGTACGTTCCGTCTTCACTCACCGCGACGAGACGGAGCTCCTGCATGCGAGTCCCTTCGTCGTCGTGCTCTGTCTTCCCCCGGACCCTTGAGTCTCTCGCGTGAACCGGTTGCCTTCCAGCACCGTACCCGGCATGTCCGAACATCGCCTCGCCAGGGGGCGAGGCAGATGTTGTGACCCCGGTCACATTTTTGACGTTCACTTCGCCGCAACCCATTGGTCATGATCGACCGGGAAGGCGGCACCCGGAACGCGAGAGTGAGGGTCGTGTCTCGGATGGCGCGCGCCCACGGCCCGTCCGTACGGCACGGCGACGGCGCACGTGCCGTACGCCGTGCGGCCGGACCTGCGGGAGGGTCTCATCGCTTGCGTTGCTCCCTCGGTTCGAGTGGCGCGCCGGGCTCCGGTCTGCCCGTGCTCCGCAATGTGCCTGCCCCGGGGGAGGCTTGGGCAACACGACACGCGGAAGACGCCGGACCGTGGAGAGGGACTTTACGCGGCGATGGGGTCAGCCATCCCGCGACGCGCCGAGGACCCGGTCGAGGTAATCGTTGGCGAACAGCCCGTCGGGGTCCATCTCACGGCGCAGCGCCACGAAGTCGCCGAACCGGGGATAGACGCCACGCAGGTAGTCCGCGTCGCGGGTGTGCAGCTTGCCCCAGTGGGGCCGGCCCTCCATCCGGGTCATGATCTCCTCGACGCCCGCGAAGTACTCCGGGTCGGGCGCGCCCCGGTAGACATGGCAGGCCACGTACGCCGAGTCCCGGCCGTACGCGGTGGACAGCCAGGCGTCCGAGGGCGGCGTGACCCTGACCTCCACCGGGAACGTGACCGGCCGGCCCGACCGGTCCAGCAGGTCCCTGACCTCCCGCAGCGCGCGGGCGAGATGGCGGCGCGGGATCGCGTACTCCGTCTCCAGGAAGCGGACCTCCCGGACGGAGGTGAAGACGCGGTGGGAGACGTCCACACTCTCCGACGTCCCCAGCAGCCGCGCGGACGCCCGGTTGATCGCGGGCGCCGCCCGGGGAAAGCGGGCCCCGAGGGCGCAGGCCGCGCCGAACGCCGTGTTCTCCAGGAAGACCTCGTCGAGCCACCTCCTGAACGCCGCGGGCGGCCGGGCCGGGCCGGCGTCGCGGTTGTTGCGCTTGACCAGGCAGGTGTCGGTGTGCGGCAGCCAGAAGAAGTCGAGATGGTCGTCGCCCCCGGTCAGGTCGTCGAGCGTGTCGAGGATCCGGCCGAACGCCATCGGTTCCCGTCTGGCCCGCAGCAGGAACGCGGGCTCGACCCGGAACGTGACGGCGGTGAGGATGCCGAGCGCGCCCAGCCCGACCCGGGCCGCGTCGAACAGGTCGCCCTCCCGTACGGTCGCGACCGAGCCGTCGGCGAGCACCATCTCCAGCTCGGCGACCTGGTCGGCGAGCCCTCCGGTGTGCCTGCCGGAGCCGTGGGTGCCGGTCTGGATCGCCCCGGCGGCGGTCTGCGCGGTGATGTCGCCCATGTTGGCGAGCGCGAGCCCCCGCCGGTGGAGCTCCTCGTTGAGCGCGTGGAGCGGCGTGCCCGCGGCGACCTTCACCCAGCCGTCGCCCGCGCCGAGCACCCCGGTCAGGGCATGCGGCCGCAGCAGGACGCCGTCGGTCAGCGCCACCCCGGTGAACGAGTGCCCGGTGCCGGTCATGCGGACCCGGCGGCCCGCTCTCGCGGCGTCCCGTACGGCGTCCGCGACCTCGGCGGCCGAGGCGGGGGTGCGCACCTCGGCGGGCGTGACCGACTGGTTGCGCGCCCAGTTGACGAAGGCGTCCATGCTCTCCATCCCATGCCCGGCAGTGAACGTGAACACTACTCATAACGCCCGCGCTGCCTACACGCCAAAAAAGAGCGTCAGCCGGCCCGCTGCCGTACGCGGGCCAGCGCCGAGCCGCCGAGACCGACCGCGATGGCGAGCAGCGCGCACCCGTAGGAGAAGCCGTACGCGTTGGACGCGCCGTAGGCGTCGGTGAGCCGCCCGCCCGCCCACGCGCCGACGGCCACCCCGAGGCCGATGGACGTGGAGATCCACGCCATGCCCTCGGTGAGCTGCCCGGCCGGGACCATCCGCTCGATGAGCGAGAACCCGGTGATCAGCGTGGGGGAGATGGACAGCCCGGCGAGGAAGAGCGCCAGGGCCATCGCGCGGATGTCGTCCATCAGCAGCACCGGGGTGAACCCGGCCGCGAACAGCGACAGCCCCCGGACGAACCGGCTGCGCAGGCTGATCTTCCAGTGCCGGGAGCCGAACCACAGGCCGGAGATCATGCTGCCGGCCGCGACCGAGGCGAGCAGCAGCCCGGCCGCCGCCTTGTTGCCGTGCTCGTCGGCGAAGGCCACCGTGATGATGTCGATCGAGCCGAACACCGCGCCCATGGCGAGGAAGACGGCCGACAGCAGCGCCACCCCCGGGATCGCGATCGGCGACCCGCCCGACCTCTGGTGCCGGACGACCGGCGGCTGGGTGCCGCGCAGGCAGGCGAAGACCAGCGTGCCCGACAGGGCCAGGACGATCGTCGCGATGAGCCCGGCGTAGGCGTTGACGCCCGTCGTCAGCGCGGTGACGAACGCCGGGCCGCCCACGAAGATCAGCTCGTCGGCCACCGACTCGAACGAGAACGCCGTGTGCAGCCGGGAGGGGTCGTCGAGCACGTGCGACCAGCGCGCTCGGACCATGGAGCCCAGCGACAGGCCGGTGGCGCCGGACGCCACGCCCGCCACGTACAGGGCCCACTGGGGGGTCCGGGCGTGCGCGCACAGCATCAGCGCGGTGATCGAGGCGGCGTGCAGGAGGATGAACGGGACGAGCACCCGCGCCTGGCCGAAGCGGTCCACGAGCCGCCCCGACAGGGGCGCGGCGACCGCGAAGGCCACCGAGACGGTCGCCGCGACCGCCCCGGCGGTCGCGTACGACCCGGTGACGGCGTTGACGAGCAGGATGACCCCGATGCCGAGCATCGACATGGGCGCCCGCCCCACGAACCCCGCGAGAACGAAGCCCTTGACTCCGGGCGTGCCGAACAACCCGCGATACGGCCCGACCATTGGTGTTTCCCCTTCAGCACGATCTCGGCACGTGAGTGCGTGTGCGTCCGGGCCTGCCGTTCGGACAGCGGCGGCGGCCTGCGGAGGGTTCCGGTGAGAACTCCTGAGGCACGCGGACGTCGTTTATTTCCGGTTTCGACTATTTCCGGGTTCGACCATCCCCTGCCCGCCTATCATGGGGCAAGTGATTTTCCGTCGCCGGGGGTGCGGGGTCTGACTGTGCTTCTCCGCTCTTCCTACGCTACCGGGCGCATCCGTCCCATCGTGACCGGGCTCGCGGTCGTGATCGTCAGTGTGCTCGCCATGGGTGTCGCCGCCATCGTGACCTGGCCCGACGCCGGCGCGCTCGCGGCCGGCGCGAGCCGTGCGGACGGAGACGTGGCCGGTGACGTGGCCGGTGACCGGCCGCGTCCGGACGAGGCGCTTCCGGCCGCGCGGGCCACCACGGCCGCCCTCGTGCCCGACCGCACGCTGCCGTCGAGCGCGCCCGTCGCCGGCGGCCCGGGCGTGCAGGTCACGCCGCCGCGGCTCCTGGCGATCTCCCCGGCCACGGTCCCGGCGGAGACGCTCCGAAAGATCGCCACGCTGCCGCACGTGCAGAAGGTGGCGGTCACCGACGGCGGCGCGGTCCGCGTCTCCGGTACGGCCCTGCGCCTGCTCGCGGTCGACCCGGCGCAGTTCCGCTCCTGGACCCCCAAGCGGGTCGCCGAGCACCCGGAGGTGTGGAGCGCGCTCGCCCGGGGCGAGCTGGTCGCCGACAGCGGGACGATCAAGCGTCTCGGCATGGCGCTGGGCGTGGACTACCAGATCGACGGCGGCCCCCGGCTGCGGGTCGCGGCCTCGGCCTCGCTCGGGCTGCCCGACATCGACGGGCTGGTCAGCCGGGACGTGGGGCAACGGCTCGGCTTCCCCGGCGGGGTCGTGGTGCTCGTGCACGGCGACCCCGGCAAGGTGGACCGGGACGCGGTCGCCCGCCTGCTCGGCAAGGGCGCGCAGGTCGTGCGGATCGGCGCGGAGAGCGAACGGCCGCCGAAGGCCGCGGCGCCGCAGGGCCAGGCCCTGGTGGGCAGGCCGGAGAGCTACCTCGAGCTCTACCAGCGCTCGGCGACCGTGTGCCCCGGCCTCTCGTGGACCGTCCTCGCCGCGATCGGCCAGGTGGAGAGCAGCCACGGCCGCAACAACGGCCCGTCGTCCGCCGGGGCGCTCGGGCCGATGCAGTTCATGCCCGCCACCTGGAAGTCGTACGGCGTGGACGGCGACGGCGACGGCAAGGCGGACATCTGGAGCCCCTTCGACGCGGTGCCGTCGGCGGCCACCTACCTGTGCGCCAACGGGGCGGGCCAGGGCGGCGAGAAGCTCAGGAAGTCCGTGTGGTTCTACAACCACTCCTGGGACTACGTGAACAAGGTGCTGTCGCTCGCGGACGCCTACGCCCGCACGTACGCCTCCTGACTCAGGACTCTAGGAGGGCCGGCGGGCGGGGGCCGGGCAGCAGGTGCCCGGGCACGGCGCGGGCGCGGGTTCGGCGAGCAGCTCGGCCACCATCGAGACGAACCGCGGATGGGTGCCGGCGGTCGCGGCCCTGGTGAGCGGCAGGCCGAGCTTGGCCGCCAGGTCGGCGGCCTCCGTGTCGAGGTCGTAGACGACCTCCATGTGGTCGGACACGAACCCGATCGGCACCAGCGTCACGGCCGGCACGCCCTCGGCGTGCAGCGCCTCCAGATGGTCGCAGACGTCCGGCTCCAGCCACGGCACCTGCGGCGGGCCGCTGCGGCTCTGCCACACCAGGTCCCACGGGCGTCCCGCGTCCACCTGCTCGACCACCAGCCGCGCGGTCTCGCGCAGCTCGGCCTCGTACGCGCCCCCGGACGGGCCGGCGGTGCGCGCCATGGAGACGGGGATGCTGTGCGCGGTGAAGACGAGCCGGGCGCCGGTCCGCACGTCCTCGGGGAGCGCGGCGAGCGCGTCGCGGGTGTTGTCGGCCATCGCGGCCACGAACCCGGGGTGGTCGTAGTAGTGGCGCAGCTTGACGATCTCGGGAGCCCCCGGCACGGCGGCGCGGGCGCGGTCGATGTCGTCGAGGTACTGCCGGCAGCTCGAATAGGAGCGGTAGGCCGCGGTGACGAAGGCCGCCGCCCGGCGGACCCCGTCCTCCTTCATCCGCCGGACCGTGTCCTCCAGGAACGGATGCCAGTTGCGGTTGCCCCAGTAGACCGGAAGGTCAACCTCCAGCGCGTCGATCAGCTCCCGGCACTGCCGGTTGATCGGGCTGACCCCGCCGAACCGCTGGTAGTGCGCCTCGACCTCCAGCAGCCGCGCACGCGGCACGCCCCGGCCGCGGACGACGTTCTCCAGGAACGGCATGACGTCCCCGGGCCCTTCCGGCCCGCCGAACGAGACGACGAGCAGAGCGTCATACCCGGCGTCGGACCCCGTGGTGCTCCCCATGAACGACAACACTATCGGGGGGTCGAGACGGGCGGCCCGGGCGAGTAGGTTCGAGCGGTGACCCAATTTCCCGACCCCCGCGAGTACCCCGGGATCCGTGAGTACCCCGGCCTCCGTGAGTACCCCGATATCCGCGAGTACATGGCCCTGCCGCGCGTGGCGTCGCTGCGACTGTCACCCGACGGAACCCGGCTCGTGTCCGTGGTCCAGTCCCTCAACCCCGACGGCAGGTCGTACGGAACGGCGCTGTGGGAGATCCCCCTCACCCCTGACGGCGAGCCGCACCGGCTGACGCGGTCGGCGAAGGGGGAGGCGGGCGCGGAGTTCGCCCCCGGCGGAGGCCTGCTGTTCGTCTCCCGGCGCCCCGACGAGACGGTCGAGGAGGCCGGCGGCGAGGTGCCCGCGCTGTGGCTGCTGCCCGAGCGGGGCGAGCCCGTACGGCTGGCCACCCGCCCCGGCGGGATCGGCGCGGTCCGGGCGGCCGGCGACGTGGTGGTCTACGCGTCGGAGGTGCTGCCCGGCGACGCCGCGACC
Organism: Microbispora sp. NBC_01389; assembly: GCF_045040095.1. NCBI lineage: Bacteria > Bacillati > Actinomycetota > Actinomycetes > Streptosporangiales > Streptosporangiaceae > Microbispora > Microbispora sp. NBC_01389. The sequence goes on along the minus strand of NZ_CP109552.1, from coordinate 7,102,714 downwards.
GAGGAGGAGCGCCGTAAGGGCCGCGAGGACGACGGCGTCAGCGCGATCCTGCACGAGGGCTACCCGATCCGCTTCTGGGACCACGACCTCGGCCCGGCGCAGCCCCGGCTCTTCGCGGGCCGCGCCACCCGGGACGGCCTGGAGGACGTCCGGGACCTGACCCCCGAGCCGGGCGGCGCGCTGCGCGACGCCTCCTTCGCGGTCGTCCCCGACGGCTCGGCCGTGATCACCGCCTGGCGGGAGTTCCTGCCGAACGGCGCGGGGCGCACCGACCTGGTCGCGATCGATCTCGCGGACGGGTCGCGGCGGACGCTCGCGACCTCGCCGGAGCACGACTTCGGCGGGCCGGTCCTGGTGTCGCCCGACGGGCGGCACGTCGTCTGCACCCGGGAGCGGCACGGCACGGAGCGGGTCTCGGTCACGGTCGACCTGTGGGTGATCGACCTGGACACCGGGGTGGGACGGGCCGTCGCCGAGGAGATCTTCCCCTCGTCGGTCGCGTGGGCGCCCTCGTCGGCGGAGCTCTACGTCGCCGCCGACGACCGGGGCCGCCGCCCGGTCTTCCGGGTCTCCCTCGACGCGCCCGCCGGCTCGGGGCCGACCCGGCTGACCTCCGACGACGGCGCCTACGCCGAGCTGTGCCCGGCCGCTGGAGGGGAGGTCTACGCCCTGCGCGGCGCGGTCGACTCGCCGCCCGCGCCGGTGCGGATCGACCCGGACGGCACGGTGACCACGCTGCCCTCGCCCGTTCCCGCGCTCGACCTGCCGGGCACTCTGACCGAGGTCACCGCCACGGCCGACGACGGCACCGAGATCCGGGGCTGGCTGGTCGTCCCCGCCGGGGCGGCCGCCGAGAGCCCGGCGCCGTTCCTGCTGTGGATCCACGGCGGGCCGCTCGGGAGCTGGAACGACTGGAGCTGGCGCTGGAACCCCTGGCTGATGGCCCGGCACGGATACGCCGTGCTGCTGCCCGACCCCTGCCTGTCCACCGGGTACGGCCAGGGCATGATCGACCGGGGCTGGGGCGACTGGGGCCCGGTCACCCACGCCGACCTGATGGCGATCACCGACGAGTGCCTGAAGCGGCCGGAGATCGACGAGCAGCGGACGGCGGCGATGGGCGGGTCGTTCGGCGGTTACATGGCCAACTGGGTCGCCGGGCACACCGACCGTTTCCGGGCGATCGTGACGCACGCCTCCCTGTGGAACCTGGAGCAGTTCGCGGGCACCACGGACGGCGCGGACTACTGGCAGCGCGAGTTCGGCGCGCCCGGCTCGGCCCGCTACGAGCGCCTCTCGCCCCACCGGTGGCTCGGCGAGATCAGGACGCCGATGCTGGTGATCCACGGCGACAGGGACTACCGCGTGCCGATCGGCGAGGGCCTGCGGCTGTGGTGGGACCTCCAGCGGTCGGGGGTCGAGGCGAAGTTCCTCTACTTCCCCGACGAGAACCACTGGGTGCTGGGGCCCGGCAACGCGATCGCGTGGTACGAGACCGTCCTGGCCTTCCTGGGTCAGCACGTGCTCGGGGAGGAGTGGCGCCGCCCGGCCTCCCTGCGGTGACCGTCCGAGAGCCTTCGATCCCGGTTTGGGAGGATGTGCGGGTTACCCGTGGCCGTTCCGCTCCGGCGGACGGCCCCGGGTGATCAACGACGGACGATCACCGACTCAGGAGGGGGCACACCGGCATGGACGAGCGGGAGCGGCAGGACGACGGCGTACGGGAGGAGGAGCTGCTGGAGCTGGCGGCCCGCATCGCGGAGGAGGCCGGCCAGATGCTGCTCGCCAAGCGGCCCGCGCGGCCCGAGGTGCTCGCCACCAAGTCGAGCCCCACCGACGTCGTCACCGCGCTGGACCGGGCCGCCGAGGAACTGATCCGCGCCCGCATCGCCGAGGCCAGGCCGGGTGACGCGGTCCTCGGCGAGGAGGGCGGCGACACCCCCGGCGAGGGCGTGGTCCGCTGGGTCGTCGACCCCATCGACGGCACGGTCAACTTCCTGTACGGCGTGCCCGACTGGGCGGTCAGCATCGGCGTCGAGGTGGACGGCGAGATCGTCGCGGGGGTGGTCAACAACGTCCCGCGCGGTGAGCTGTTCACCGCCCGCCGGGGCGGCGGCGCGTGGCTGCGGGGCGAGCGGCTGCGCTGCAACACCGGCGTCCCGCTCGACCGCGCGCTCGTCGCGACCGGCTTCGGCTACGGCGCCGCCCGGCGCCGCGTGCAGGCCGAGGTGGTCGCGCAGGTGGTGCCGAGGGTCAGGGACATCCGGCGGGGCGGCTCCTGCGCGATCGACCTCTGCTCGGTGGCGGCGGGCCGGGTCGACGCCTACTACGAGCGCGGCGCCAACTACTGGGACCACGCCGCGGGCGGCCTGGTCGCCACCGAGGCGGGGGCGCGGCTCGGCGGCCTGAACGGCAGACCGGTCAGCCCCGACATGGTGCTCTGCGCCGCGCCCGGGCTCTTCGAGGAACTGCACGACCTGCTCGTCCCCCTCGACCCCGAGCGGGACTGACCACCACATCCCCACCACATCCCCACCACATCCCCACCACATCCCCACCACATCCCCACCAAATCCCCGGCACATCCCCGGCACATCCCCGGCACAGGCGAGGGGGCCCGCCGTCCGGCGGGCCCCCTCGTCAGGTGACGGTGCGGTCAGCGGTTGATGGAGATGCCGTGATCCTCCGCGAGGCGGTGCAGGTCCTCGATCTCGGCGGTGAGGGTGTCGGCGAGGAAGTCGTCCCCGCTCGTCGTGGCCTCTTCAAGACCCTTGTAGGCCTGGTCGAGCCTGGATTCGATCGTGGTCGTGAACTCGCCCATCTCACCTTCTTTCTCAGGGGGCGGACGTGTGTCATGGGGACGCCGGCGCGGATTCCGCTCAGGAGAGACGCGCCTACCCCGGCACACGACATGGAGGGTGCCCGGGGCCATACCCATAACCGGACCGACCGCAAACCTGTGAATTTATGTGCTCTACGTCACGTAGAGTGCCGGAGCCGCTTACCGGCGGCTTACGCCGGTCAGGGCCACAATGAGGCGTCCGTACCAGCGAGGAGGACCGTGATGCGCGTTCTAGTGGTGGAGGACGAGAGGGTGCTCGCGGACGCGATCGCCACCGGCCTCCGCCGGGAGGCGATGGCCGTGGACGTCGCCTACGACGGCGCCGCCGCCCTGGAGAAGACGGGATACATCGACTACGACGTGATCGTGCTCGACCGCGACCTGCCGAGGGTCCACGGTGACGAGGTGGCCCGCCGCCTGGTCGCGGAGCGGTCCGCCTCGCGGATCATCATGCTCACCGCGGCGGGCGACGTCGACGCCAAGGTGGAGGGGCTGGAGCTCGGCGCCGACGACTACCTGGCCAAGCCGTTCGTCTTCATGGAGCTCGTGGCCCGGGTGCGCGCGCTCGGGCGCCGGTCCGCGCCGGCGCTGCCGCCCGTGCTGGAGCGGGCCGGGATCCGGCTCGACCCCGGGAAGCGCCAGGTGGCCCGGGACGGCGCGGAGATCCACCTCACCAAGAAGGAGTTCGCGGTGCTGGAGGAGCTGATGCGCGCCGAGGGCGTGGTCGTGAGCCAGGAGGACCTGCTCGACAAGGCGTGGGACGAGAACATCGACCCGTTCACCAACGTGGTCAGGGTGACGATGATGACCCTGCGCAAGAAGCTGGGCGACCCGCCGGTCATCGAGACGGTGCCGGGCGTCGGTTACCGGCTGTGACGCGCGGCCGGATGTCGGACCCGATGGGCACCGGTCCCTACCGCAGCCAGGTTCCGCCGCCGCCCAGCGGGCCGCCCGCCTGGGACGGCCCGCCGCCCCTGATCGCCCATCCCGTCCAGCGGGCCAACCTCCTCGACGAGATGCGGTCGCTGCAGAACCGCGTGAGCATCCGCTGGCGGCTGACCCTCACGTACGCCGCGCTGGTCTTCGTCGCCGGCGCGCTGCTGGTGATGGTCATGTACGTGCTGGTCGGTCACGCGATCAACGTCGGCTGGCAGAGCGTGCCGAAGATCCTGCTGCCGCCGAGCGTGCCGCAGGAGGTGATCGACGAGTTCAACAACAACTACGCCAACCTCCAGGCGGAGGCCACGGCGGCGGCGCGGGGCGAGCTGCTGCAGCGGTCGCTGCTGGCGCTGCTCGGCGTGGGCATCTTCGCCCTGATCCTCGGATACGTCGTGGCCGACCGGGCGCTGCGGCCGATCATCAAGATGACGGCCACCGCGCGGAAGCTGTCGGAGACCTCCCTCGCCCACGAGCGCATCGACCTCCAGGGCCCCGACGACGAGCTGAAGGAGCTGGCCGACACGTTCGACGCCATGCTCACCCGGCTCAACACCGCCTTCGACGCCCAGCGGAGGTTCGTGGACAACGCCTCGCACGAGCTGCGCACGCCACTGGCGATCAACCGCACCGTGCTGGAGGTGGCCCTGTCCGACCCCGAGGCGTCGGACGACCTCAAGGTGCTCGGGCGCACGCTCCTCGGCACCACCGCGCGCAACGAGCGGCTCATCGAGGGCCTGCTGCTGCTCGCCCGCAGCGAGCGGGAGCTGTCGGTGCGGAGGCCCGTGGACGTGCAGGAGGTGGCGAGGACGGCGGTGGAGCAACTGGCCGCCTACGCCGAGGAGGAAGAGGTCACGGTCGAGCACGATCTTCATCCCGCCGCCACGACGGGCGACCCCGTTCTCGTCGAACGCTGCCTCTCGAACCTCGTCGAGAACGGCATCAAGCACAATCTCGGTCCCGGCGGAAAAGTATGGGTCCGTACGGGAATGGTGGACGGGGGTGCCGTTGTTCAGGTCGCGAACACGGGACCGCACGTTCCCGCGTACGAGGTGGAGAGCCTGTTCGAGCCGTTCCGGCGGCTGAACGCCGACCGGGTTCAGTCCGCCAAAGGCGCGGGTCTCGGCCTGTCCATCGTGCGCGCGATCGTCCGGGCGCACGGCGGAACGGTCGTCGCCGTCCCCCGCGACGGGGGTGGGCTCGTGGTGACGGTGCGACTCTCCGGAAACGGGGTTTCTCCGGGGATGCCGCAGTCGGCGCGCTGATGGAGCGTGCGCGCCGTACATGTGGTTGGATGTGCCGTCGAACACGGTGGGGATACCGCCGATACTGTGGTTTTCGCCATATTTGGCTAACCGCAGTCCCCGGCGGTGCACGCCACCCGTGTCGGGAGGTTCAGTGTTCGTTCAAGCGGGTACCGATTGCACGATTTTCCGGCCCCGCGGGCACAACACCGGCCTCCCGAGCGTTAAGACGCGCGACACAGGGCGCAGGCAGATAGATGAGGGGGATGGAGTAGCAGATGGCTACCGACTACGACAGCCCGCGTAAGACCGACGACGACCTCAGCGAGGACAGCCTCCAGGAACTACAGGCGCGCCGCAGCGACAAGTCGTCGGGCAGCATCGACATCGACGAGACCGATCTGGCCGAGTCGCTGGAGCTGCCGGGGGCGGACCTGTCGAACGAGGAGCTCTCGCTTCGGGTGATTCCTCGGCAGGCCGACGAATTCACCTGCTCGCGGTGCTTCCTGGTGCACCACCGCAGCCAGCTGGCCTCGGAGAAGAACGGCCAGCAGGTCTGCCGCGAGTGTGCCGCCTAGGAGACCCTGAGGAGGGTCCGTGACTTCAGACGCGGATCGGACGAACGACGAGGTGGCCGACCTGGTCGGCAAACTCGTGGCCCCTGAGGAGACGGACGGGGCCGAGCGGCGACGGCTGCTCGGCCGCCTCGGCAAAGTCTTGGCGCAGTCCGCCGGCAGGGCGCGCGAGCGGGGGACCGGCCGGGGCCGGTGGCTGGCCGACGTGTTCATGAACATCGCCCCGCGGTTACCGATCAGGGACCTGGAGACGCTGCGGGAACACCACTACGAGCTCACCGGCGACCAGCTCGCCGACGACCTCGTCCGCACCGCCGCCAAGGCGACCACGGCGGTCGGCGCGGTCGGCGGAGCGCTCGCCGCCGCCGAGTTCGCCGCCCCGCCCCTGCTGCTGTCCGCGCCCGCCCAGATCGTCGCCGAGACGCTCGTCGTGGCGGCCATCGAGGTGAAGCTCCTCGCCGAGCTCCACGAGGTGTACGGCGTGCAGGTGCCCGGAAACGGCTCCCAGCGGGCGGCCGCGTTCGCCCTCGCCTGGTCGAAACAGCGGGGCGTCAATCCCCTCGCCCCCGGCTCGGCCACGATCGCGCTCGGCACCGCCGCGAAGACCGCGCTGCGCAACCGCCTGATGCGCACGCTCGGCCGGCACCTCACCACCCTCGGCCCCTTCCTCACCGGAGCGGTGGCGGGCGCCGCCCTCAACCGGGCCGCCACCAAGAAGCTCGCCGCCGCCGTGCGCGCGGACCTGCACCGCCGGCCCGCCCTCCCGCCGAGCTGACCCCCGTTCCCGGGCGGTAGGGCCAGGTGGCCATCCCAATCGGCACTCTCCGGGCGTCCCGATGTTCCGGGTAGAGAAATGTCACCGATTGGTCTAAACCACTTGGCGAGGCCCCGTGAGCTGCGTGAGATCATTCTCACAGTTTCAACTGTGAATTGTGCACGTCATTACGGGTATGGGGTCGCCTGGTGGCTTTCCGTATGGTGGTCACAAGCGACCCTGGAGGGGTTCATGCGTGATGGCACCAGCTCTTTTCTGATCGTCGCGAACCGGCTGCCGGTCGACCGCGTGGGTGAGAACGAGTGGCGTCGCAGCCCCGGGGGACTGGTGACCGCCATCGCGCCCGTCATGCAGCGGCGTGACGGCGCCTGGCTCGGCTGGACCGGCGCGGCGGGGGAGGAGCTCAAGCCGTTCGACCACGACGGCATGCAGCTGATCCCCGTTCCGCTGTCCCAGCTCGAGGTCGAGCTGTACTACGAGGGGTTCTCCAACGCCACCCTGTGGCCGCTGTACCACGACGTGGTCGCCACCCCGATCTACTCCCGGGTGCTCTGGGACGCCTACAAGGCCGTCAACGACCGGTTCGCCCGGGCCGCCGCCGAGGCCGCCGCCCCCGGCGCGGTCGTGTGGGTGCAGGACTACCAGCTCCAGCTCGTGCCGGCGATGCTGCGCAAGCTGCGGCCCGACCTGAAGATCGGGTTCTTCCTGCACATCCCGTTCCCGCCGGGCGAGCTGTTCTACCAGCTCCCCTGGCGCAAGGAGATCCTGGAGGGCCTGCTCGGCGCCGACCTGGTCGGCTTCCAGCGGCCGGGCGGCGCCGCCAACTTCCTGCGCCTGTGCCGCCGCCTGCTGGGCCTTCAGCACCTGCGCAACGAGATCCAGCTGGAGGACCGGACGGTGCGCGCCGAGTCGTTCCCGATCTCGGTCGACTTCGGCGAGCTGGACCAGCTCGTCCGCGAGCCGCGCGTCCAGGAGCGGGCCAGGGCGATCCGGGCCGAGCTGGGCGACCCCGAGCACATGCTGCTCGGCGTCGACCGGCTCGACTACACCAAGGGCATCGGCCAGCGGCTCAAGGCGTTCGGTGAGCTGCTCGACGACGGGTCGGTCAAGCCGGGCGAGGCGGTGTTCGTCCAGGTCGCGACGCCGACGCGGGAGCGGGTCGCCGAGTACATCCGATTGCGGGGCGACATCGAGCTGCGGGTGGGCCGCATCAACGGCGAGCACGGCATGCTCGGCCGCCACCCGATCTCCTACCTGCACCAGTCGTACAACAAGGAGGAGCTGGCCGCGTTGTACTGCGCGGCCGACGTCATGGTCGTCACGCCGCTGCGCGACGGCATGAACCTGGTCGCCAAGGAGTACGTCGCCTGCCGCCACGACCTGCGCGGCGCGCTGGTGCTGAGCGAGTTCGCCGGGGCGGCCGAGGAGATGCGCCAGGCCTACCTGGTCAACCCGTACGACATCGCCGGAATGAAGCGCGCGATGCTGGCCGCGATGCGGGCGACCCCGCACGAGCTCGGCCGCCGGATGCGCACGCTGCGGCGCAGGGTCGCCTCACACGACGTGGACAGGTGGGCCAGTGACTTCCTCACGGCCCTGGAGTCCGGGGAGCCGGCGCCTACGGAGTGAGGTCGCGGGCGGCGTCCTTCCAGGAACGCCACTTCCTGGCCGCCGCCCGGGTCGCCACGATCCGGGTGACCTCGATGCCGAGGCCCATCACGACGGCGTAGGCGATCGCCTCGCCGAGGCCGATGTCCGGGGAGTCGGCGCTCGCCGGGGGCTCCTTGCCGGTCGCCTTCTCCCAGGCGTACGCCAGCACCTTGCGGGAGGCGAAGCCCACCACGAGGCCCAGCAGTCCGCCGATGATCCGCCACTGCATGTCGGGCTTATCCGACAGGCCGAGTTCCCGCTTGGCCGCGCGAGCCGTGTCCGCCATGATTCCTCCTCCGTAACGACCTTAGTGTCTCCCCTCGGGGAGACGCACCACGCCATACCATGTGGTGGCATGACCGAACAGCGACTCCCCGCAGCCATGCCCGAGAAACCTGCTCTCGACGGCCTGGAGGCGGTATGGGTAGCGCGCTGGGAGGCCGCCGGGACCTACCGGTTCGACCGGTCCCGCGGCAGGGACGAGGTCTACTCCATCGACACCCCGCCGCCGACCGTGTCCGGATCCCTCCACGTGGGGCATGTCTTCTCCTACACGCACACGGACACGATCGCCCGGTACAGGCGGATGCGGGGACGCGAGGTCTTCTACCCGATGGGGTGGGACGATAACGGCCTGCCCACCGAGCGCCGGGTGCAGAACCACTTCGGCGTCCGCTGCGACCCCTCCGTGCCGTACGACCCGGACTTCACGCCGCCGGAGAAGCCGGACCCCAAGCGGCAGGCGCCGATCTCGCGCCGCAACTTCATCGAGCTGTGCGAGCGGCTGACCGCCGAGGACGAGAAGGCGTTCGAGGAGCTGTGGCGCCGCCTCGGCCTGTCGGTGGACTGGTCGCTGACCTACGCGACCATCGACGCCGGCGCCCGGGCCGCCTCGCAGCGGGCGTTCCTGCGGGGCCTCGCCCGCGGCGAGGCGTACGTCGCGGAGGCGCCCACCCTGTGGGACGTCACGTTCCGCACCGCCGTGGCCCAGGCCGAGCTGGAGGACCGGGAGTGGCCCGGCGCCTTCCACCGCATCGGCTTCGACCTGTCGCCCGCGCAGCGCGAGCAGGGGTTCGGCGAGCGCGTGTGGATCGAGACGACCCGGCCCGAGCTGATCCCGGCCTGCGTGGCCCTGGTCGCCCACCCCGACGACGAGCGGTACCGGCCGCTCTTCGGCACCACCGTGCGCACCCCGGTCTTCGGGGTCGAGGTGCCGGTCGTGGCCCACCACCTGGCCGAGCCGGACAAGGGCTCGGGCATCGCGATGATCTGCACCTTCGGCGACGTGACCGACGTGACCTGGTGGCGCGAGCTCGACCTGCCGACCCGGCCGGTGATCGGCTGGGACGGCCGCCTGCTCCCCGAGCCGCCGCACGGCGTGCCCGCCGGGCCGTACGCCGAGCTGGCGGGCCGCACGGTGCACGGCGCGCGGGAGCGGATCGTCGGGATGCTGCGCGAGTCGGGCCACCTGGACGGCGAGCCGCGCGCCGTCCGGCGGCCGGTGAAGTTCTACGAGAAGGGCGACCGCCCGCTGGAGATCGTCACCACCCGGCAGTGGTACATCCGCAACGGCGGCAGGGACCTCGCCCTGCGCCGCGCGCTGCTCGACCGGGGCGGGGAGCTGGAGTGGCACCCGCCGCACATGCGGGTCAGGTACGACAACTGGGTGGAGGGCCTGGCCGGCGACTGGCTGATCTCGCGCCAGCGGTTCTTCGGCGTGCCGATCCCGGTCTGGTATCCCCTCGACGCCGAGGGCGAGCCCGTCCACGAGGCGCCGATCACCCCGCCGGAGGGGGCGCTGCCCGTCGACCCCTCCAGCGACGTGCCGCCCGGCTACACCGAGGACCAGCGCGGCAAGCCGCTCGGCTTCGCCGGCGACCCCGACGTCATGGACACGTGGGCGACCTCCTCGCTGACCCCGCAGATCGCCGCCGGGTGGGAGCGCGACGACGACCTGTTCCGCCGCGTGTTCCCGATGGACCTGCGGCCCCAGGCCCACGAGATCATCCGTACCTGGCTGTTCTCGACGGTCGTGCGGTCGCACCTGGAGCACGGCGGGCTGCCCTGGCGGCACGCGGCGATCTCCGGGTGGATCCTCGACCCGGACCGCAAGAAGATGTCGAAGTCCAAGGGCAACGTGGTCACGCCCATGGGCCTGCTGGAGGAGCACGGCTCCGACGCGGTCCGCTACTGGGCGGCGAGCGGCCGGCCCGGCACCGACACCGCCTTCGACACGGGCCAGATCAAGATCGGCCGGCGGCTGGCCATCAAGATCCTGAACGCGTCGAAGTTCGCGCTGGGCTTCCGGTCGGGCGGGGGCGGGGAGGTCAAGGAGCCGGTCGACCTGTCCATGCTGGCCGCGCTGCGGACGGTCGTCGACGAGGCCACCGAGGCGTTCGAGGCGTACGACTACACGCGGGCGCTGGAGCGGACCGAGCGGTTCTTCTGGTCGTTCTGCGACGACTACGTGGAGCTGGTCAAGGCTCGCGCGTACGCCGGGGACGCGTCGGCGGTCGCCGCCCTGCGCGCGGCGCTCGGCGTGCTGCTGCGGCTGTTCGCGCCGTTCCTGCCGTTCGTGACCGAGGAGGTCTGGTCGTGGTGGCGGGAGGGGTCGGTGCACCGCGCCGCCTGGCCGTCTCCGCGGGACCTGCCCGAGGCGGAACGCGGCGACCCCGCGGTGCTGGAGGCGGTGGCCGAGGTGCTGCGCCGGGTGCGGCGGGCCAAGTCGGAGGCCCGGAGGTCCATGCGGGCCGAGGTGTCCCGGCTGACCGTGTCGGGCGACCAGGCCGGCCTCGTCAGGCTCGCCCAGGACGACCTGTGTGCGGCGGCCAACGTCGAGGAGTTCGTCCTCGAGCCCGGCGACGCCCCCCTCGACGCCGTGGCCGAACTGGCCGCCTGACGGGGCCGCCGGCAGACGGAAGGTAAAACGACTGCGCGCCGCACCCCCGGGCATGCCAGGCTGGAGCCGTGATCCCGTCCAAGAGGCGATCCCCCGAGGGGGTGCCGCCGACACTCGCCACGCTGGCGGCGTGGAGCTGGCGGCTGCTTCTGGTGGGCGCGGCGATCTACGTGCTGGCGATGATCATCGGCAGGATCAGTTTCGTGGTCCTGCCGGTGGCCGTCGCGCTGCTGCTCGCCGCGCTGCTGTATCCGCTCACCAGGCGGCTGCGGGAGGCCGGGCTGCGGCCGATCTACGCGACGTGGATCACGATGCTCCTCGGCCTCGCCGTGATCGTGGGCATCGGCATCCTCATCGGCACCCGGGCGAACGAGGAGTTCCCCGGGCTGGTCGCGCAGATCCAGCTCACCGCGCGCAACCTGCAGGGCTGGCTGCTGCACGGCCCCCTTCACCTGAAGGAGGCCCAGATCGCCGACATCGTCGACCAGCTGAGCCGGCAGGTCAACGAGCAGCGCAGCCAGATCACCAGCACCCTGCTGACCGGCGCCACCGCGTTCGTCGAGGTCCTGGCCTCGATCGTCCTGCTGCTCTTCGTGACGTTCTTCCTGCTCAAGGATGGCGACCGCATCTGGGCCTGGTTCCTGCGCGGCTTCGGCGGGGCCGCGCCCCGCGTCGACCGGGCCGGCCGGGCCGCCTGGGTGACGATCTCCCACTACGTGCACGGCACGGTGGCCGTCGCGGCCATCCACGGCATCGTGATCGGCATCGTGCTCGCCGGGATGCGGGTGCCGCTGTGGGCACCGCTCGCCGTGCTCATCTTCTTCGCGAGCTTCATCCCGATCGTCGGCATCCTCTTCGCGGGGGTGATCGCGACGCTCGTGACCTTCGGCTCGCAGGGGTGGGTCTACGCCCTGGTGTTCGTCGGCGTCCTCGTGGTCGAGCAGCAGCTGGAGAACCATGTGCTCCAGCCGCTGATCGTCGGTCGCGCGCTGGCCTTCCACCCGCTGGCGATCATCCTCGTCCTGGCCGTCGGCGGCGTGCTCGGCGGCATCGCCGGGGCGGCCGTGGCGGTGCCGCTCACGGCGGTCATCTACCGCGCGCTCCCGGAGCTGCGCTCCGATCGGCCCGCCATCGAGCCGTCGGGGGACGGGGGAGACGCGGGCCCGCCGGACGGCCCTCCGGGGCCCGCCGCGCCCGCCCCGGAGCCTGCCTCGGAGCCCGCCCCGGAGCCCGCCCCGGAGCCCGGGCACGCCGGTTTCGCGGCCGGGAGGGGCGGGGAGGCGGAGGAGGACCGGCCCACGGGGACGGCGCCGCCGTCCTCCGGCGCGGGAGAGGCGGTGTCGCCCCAGCGCAACGGGTAGGGTCTTGCCTCATGAGCAGCCCTGTGCCGAGCGCCACATCGCCGGCGGGAACCGAGGCCGCCGCGTGAGCGTCGAGATCCTGATCCACCGGCTCGATCCGGGCCTGCCGCTGCCCGCGTACGCGCACCCCGGCGACGCCGGGGCCGACCTGTACGCGGCGGAGGACGTCGAACTGCTGCCCGGGGAGCGGGCCGTCGTGCGGACCGGCGTCGCGATCGCGCTGCCGGACGGCTACGCGGCGTTCGTGCATCCGCGTTCGGGCCTCGCCGCCCGGCACGGGGTCACGCTGGTGAACGCGCCCGGCACGGTCGACGCCGGCTACCGGGGCGAGATCAGGGTCACGATGATCAACACCGACGCCAAGGACGCCGTACGGCTCCGGCGGGGCGACCGGATCGCCCAGCTCGTCGTCCAGCGGGTGGAGCGTGCGGCGTTCTACGAGGTGGACCGGTTGCCCGGCTCCGTACGGGGCACGAACGGGTTCGGCTCGACCGGGAGCTGACAACCCCGGGCACGGGTACGCCCGGCACGGGCAGGACACGAGGAGAGTGAGCGAAGTGTTTCGACGCCGGCGACGCGCGGAGGAGGAGACCGCACCGGCCGTCCGGGAGGACAGCCCCGCCCCGGCGCGGACGACGGGCCCCTGGGACGCGGCGGACGACTACCCGGAGGCCGAACGGGTCGACCTGGGAGGCCTGCGCCTGCCCGTCGACCCCCGGTTCGAGATCCAGCTCAGGGTGGACGGCGACCAGATCACCGGGGTGATCGTCCTGCTGGAGGGGAGCCTGCTGCAGGTCCAGGCGGTCGCCGCGCCCAAGCGGAACGGCGTCTGGGACGAGATGCGGGCCGACGCCGTCCGGGACGTCACCGCCGCGGGCGGGGCCCTGGAGGAGCGGGACGGGCCCTTCGGCCCCGAGCTTGTGGGCCGGGCCCCCGCGCAGGGCCAGACGGAGCCGCAGCCGGTGCGTTTTCTCGGCGTGGACGGCCCCCGCTGGTTCCTGCAGGCCGTCATCAGCGGCCCGGCGGCGGCCGGCGGGGAGGCAGGCGACGTCCTGGAGGACGTGGTCCGCGGCATCGTGGTGGTCCGCGGCGACGAGCCGATGCCGCCCAGGGAGGTGATCCCGCTGCGTCTTCCGGCGGAACGGCAGCCCGCGGACGAGCAGGCGCCCGGCCGGGAGGAGCTGCGGCCGTTCGAGCGCGGCCCGGAGATCAACGAGATCCGCTGAGCGGCGCGTCCGGCCCGCCGGGACCTCCCCGCGGGCCGGGCTCCCGGCGCTCCGGGACCTCGCCCGCGGGCCGTTGGCGAATCGGGGGCAAGCCCTGCCCTCGCCGTCCTTCTGACCGGCCGGCGTTCTCACGTATGCTGCGGGGAGGCATGGCCCGGGAACGGACACCCGGGGTGGAGCCAGACGATGGGTCCCCCCGCGGGGACAGCGAGCGAGGAAGCCGGGTGAGCGACCGATGGACACGCCGGAGCCTGCCAGACGGGGCGGACTGCGGGGTCTCCTGCGGCGGCTGACCACCAGCCAGGCCGAGCTGGAGGCCGCCGAGCTCCGGGAGGACCTGGAGCAGGAGGGGGCCACGCCCATCGCCCGGTGCGGTGAGCGCCAGCGTTCCTGCGTGGCGGGCACGCTGCGCACCGTCACCCTCCGCCCGCGCGGCGGCGCGCCCGCCCTGGAGGCGGAGCTGTACGACGGGTCGGACGTGATCGACCTCGTCTGGCTCGGCCGCCGCAGGATCGCCGGGATCGAGCCCGGCCGGGTGGTGCGGGCCGAAGGGCTGATCAGCGTCCAGGACGGGCGTAAGGTCATGTTCAACCCCCGCTACGAGCTGCGCCCGGCTGGTGGCCCTTGATCTCTCAGGAGACCGTATGAGCACAGCGGACATGACGGCCCCCGCGGCGCACGCCACCGTTGAGGCGGCCGTTCGTGCCCAGATGAGCAAGGCGCTGGGCGGCAAGCGGGGGATCGTCGAGGCGGCGGTGCCCACGATCGCCTTCACCGGCACGTGGATGGCCACGGACGACCTGAAGACCTCGCTGATCGTCGGCATCGGCTCGGCGGTGGCGCTCCTGCTGGTGCGGATCGCGCAGCGGACCACGCCGCAGTTCGTGCTCAACAGCCTGGTGGGCATCGGGATCGGCGCGTTCTTCGCCGCGCGCACCGGCGACGCCAAGGACGTCTTCCTGCCCGGGATCCTCTACAACGGCGCCTACGCGGCCGGCATGCTGCTGTCGATCGTGGTCCGCTGGCCGCTCGTGGGCTTCCTGATCGGTTCGGTGACCGGCGACCCGACGGCCTGGCACAACGAGCCCGCCCTGGTGCGGCTGTGCGCGCGGCTGACATGGCTGCTCATGCTGCCCTGCCTGCTGCGCGTTTTGGTGCAGCTGCCGCTCTACCTGGCCGACCACGTGACCGCGCTCGGCATCAGCAAGATCGCTCTGGGCTGGCCGCTCCAGGTGGCCGGGCTGGCGGCGATGGTGTGGGTGCTCGCCCGGGGCCGCACGCCGATCGAGCCGCCCGCCCAGCCGTCCGTCTGACCCTCCGCCGGTACGGCCGCGCGCCCCGGCGTTTCCCGGTCCGGGGCGGCGGGCGCCGTACGGTCAGGAGCGCTCGTGGGCCGACAGCAGTTCGGTGAGCTCCTCCTCGACCTCCTGGCTGGCGACGAACAGCAGCTCGTCGCCGGCCTCCAGCGGGTCGTCGGCCGAGGGGACCAGCACCCGGCCCTCCCGCAGGATCGCGACCAGGGCGGAGTCCACCGGCCAGGGGACCGAGCCGGTCCGCTGGCCCACCACCGGCGCGTCGTCGGCGAGGGTGAGCTCCACCAGGTTGGCCTGCCCCTGCCGGAAGGTCATCAGGCGCACCAGGTCGCCGACGCTGACCGCCTCCTCGACCAGGGCCGACAGCAGGCGCGGGGTGGAGACGGCGACGTCCACGCCCCACGACTCGTTGAACAGCCACTCGTTCTTCGGGTGGTTGACGCGGGCCACCACCCGGGGCACGCCGTACTCGGTCTTGGCGAGCAGCGAGACCACGAGGTTGACCTTGTCGTCGCCGGAGGCGGCGATGACCACCTGGCAGCTGTTCAGCCCGGCCTCGTCCAGCGAGGAGATCTCGCAGGCGTCGGCCAGCAGCCACTCGGCCCGGGGCACGCTGTCGATCTTGATGGCGCGGGGGTCGATGTCGATGAGCAGGACCTCGTGGCCGTTCTCCAGAAGCTCCACCGCGATGGAGCGGCCGACCGCTCCGGCGCCGGCGATGGTGACGCGCATCAGTGCTCCTCGTCGGACGGCGCGGCGGACAGCACCTTGTTGACCCGGTCCATGTCGTTCTCGGCGGCGACCAGGTGGAGGATGTCCCCCTCCTGGACGACGGTCGCGTCCCTGGGCACGAGCGCCTCGCCCATCCGGTTGACGAAGGCCACCCGGGCGCCGGTGGCGTCCTCGATGACCCTGGCCCGGGTGCCGATCCAGCCCTGGTGGAAGGCCACCTCGGCGAGGACGACCGTACCCGTCGGGTCGCGCCACAGGGGCTCGGCGCCCTCGGGCAGCACCCGGCGCAGGATCTGGTCGGCGGTCCAGCGGACCGTGGCGACGGTGGGGATGCCGAGCCGCTGGTAGACCTCGGCCCGGCGGGGGTCGTAGATGCGGGCGACCACGTTGTCCACGCCGAACATCTCGCGGGCGACCCGCGCCGAGATGATGTTGGAGTTGTCGCCGCTGCTCACGGCCACGAAGGCGGCGGCCGAGGCGATGCCCGCCTCTTCGAGGACGTCGCGGTCGAAGCCGATGCCGGTGACCCTGCGGCCCCGGAACCCGGCCCGCAGCCGCCGGAAGGACTGCGGGTCGCGGTCGATGACGGCGACCGAATGGCCGTTGTCCTCCAGGATGTGGGCCAAGGTCGAGCCGACCCGCCCGCATCCCATGATCACGATATGCATGCTCCCCCGCCGTGGGTTCTTGTGGCGGACTCCTATGGGAGACAGTATGTCGCCCTCACCCCCACCGCATGACCCGGGCACCGGGCGGGGGCACTAGGCTCAACAGACGTGTCCAAGGTGCCAGATCTTGTCAAGCGGCTCCTCGTGGGGCGTGCTCTGCGCAGCACCGCGCTCCACCACCAGCTGCTGCCCAAGCGTGTGGCGCTGCCGGTCTTCGCGAGCGACGCGCTGTCCTCGGTCGCGTACGCGCCGCAGGAGATCCTGGTCATCCTGTCGCTCGCCGGGGTCGGTCTCTACGCCATCAGCCCGTGGGTCGCGGCGGCGGTCGTCCTCGTCATGCTCGTCGTGGTCGCGTCCTACCGGCAGAACGTGCACGCCTACCCCAGCGGCGGCGGCGACTACGAGGTGGCCACGACGAACCTCGGCCCCACCGCCGGGCTGACCGTCGCGAGCGCCCTGCTCGTCGACTACGTGCTGACCGTGGCGGTGTCGGTCGCCAACGGCGCCGACTACGTGGGCGCGACGATCCCGTTCGTCGCCGAGCACCGCCCACTGGTGGCGATAGCCATCGTGACACTCCTGACGATCATGAACCTGCGCGGCATCCGGGAGTCGGGCGTCGCGTTCGCCGTCCCCACCTACGCCTTCATGGCCGCGGTCATCGGCATGATCCTCTGGGGCCTGTTCCGTCTCGTCGTGCTGGGACAGGAACTGCGCGCCCCGACGGCGGGCTACCGGCTCCTCGCCGAGCAGACGAACCTCGCCGGGTTCGCGCTGGCGTTCCTGGTGCTGCGCGCCTTCTCCTCCGGCTGCGCCGCGCTGACCGGCGTCGAGGCGATCAGCAACGGCGTCCCGGCCTTCCGCAAGCCCAAGAGCAGGAACGCCGCGACGACGCTGCTCATGATGGGGCTCATCGCGGTCACGATGTTCGGCGGGATCATCTTCCTCGGCCTGGCGTCCGGGGTGAAGGTGACCGACCCGGTCACCGCGCCCAGGGACCTCATCATCGACGGGCACCCCGCCGGCCCCGGCTACTACCAGCAGCCGATCATCGCGCAGGTCGCCTCCGCCGTCTTCGGCGACGGCTCGGCCCTGTTCGTCGTCATCGCCGCGGTGACCGCGCTGATCCTGTTCCTGGCGGCCAACACCGCGTTCAACGGCTTTCCCGTGCTGGGGTCGATCCTCGCCCAGGACCGCTACCTGCCCCGGCAGCTCCACACCCGCGGCGACCGCCTGGCGTTCAGCAACGGCATCGTCATCCTCGCGGCCGGGGCCTGCCTGCTCATCTGGGCGTTCGACGCCGACGTCAGCAAGCTGCTCAACCTCTACATCCTCGGCGTGTTCGTCTCGTTCACCCTCAGCCAGATCGGGATGGTCCGGCACTGGACCCGGCACCTGAGAACCGAGAGCGACGCGAGGGTCCGCTTCCGCATGATGCGCGCACGGGTCATCAACGGCTTCGGCGCGGTCATGACCGGGCTGGTGCTCGTCGTCGTGCTGGCGACCAAGTTCACCCACGGCGCGTGGATCGTCTGCCTCGCGATGCCGCTGCTCTTCCTGATGATGAAGGGAATCAGGCGGCACTACGACCGGGTCGCCGCGGAGCTCGCCGCGCCGGAGGAGACCGAGGTCGACGAGTCGATGCTGCCCGCCCGCAACCACGCGGTCGTCCTCGTCTCCAAGATCCACAAGCCCACGCTCCGGGCCCTCGCGTACGCCAGGGCGACCCGGCCGTCGAGCATCGAGGCCGTGTCCGTCAGCGTGGACGCCGGCGAGGCGAGCAAGCTCAAGGACGAGTGGGACCGGCGTGGCATCGGGGTGCCGCTGAAGATCCTCGACTCGCCGTACCGCGAGATCACCGGCCCGGTGCTGGAGTACGTCAAGTCGCTGCGCCGCAGGTCGCCGCGCGACGTCGTGACCGTCTACATCCCGGAGTACGTGGTCGGCCGCTGGTGGGAGCACCTGCTGCACAACCAGAGCGCGCTGCGGCTCAAGGGCCGCCTGCTGTTCAAGCCCGGCGTGATGGTCACGAGCGTGCCGTGGCAGCTCGCCTCCTCCGACCGGCTCAGGCGCCGCAGGGAGCCGTCCGCCCCCGGGGCATCCCGCCGTTCCTACCAGCAGCCGTCGAAGGACGCGCAGGTCGGGGCATGACCGATATGAAAGGGGCCGGCCTGATGAACGGGAACGGCAGTACGGCAGCGCAGGAGTCCGAAGGGACGCTCCCCGCGCGGCTCGAAGTGACCGTGGGCGCGGTCGCCCACGGCGGCTGGTGCGTGGCCAGGCACGAGGGCCGGGTCGTGTTCGTCCGGCACGCGCTGCCGGGCGAGCGGGTCGTGGCCGAGGTCACCGAGGAGACCACGCGGTTCCTGCGGGCCGACGCGGTCGAGATCCTGGAGGCCTCACCCGACCGGGTCACCCCGCCCTGCCCGTTCGCCGGCCCCGGCCGGTGCGGCGGGTGCGACTGGCAGCACGCGTCGCTGGAGGCGCAGCGCCGGCTCAAGGCCGACGTCGTCGCCGAGCAGTTGCGGCGCCTGGCCGGGCTGGACCACAAGGTCGTGGTCGAGGAGGTGCCGGGGGCGCCGGACGGCCTCGGCTGGCGCACCCGCGTGCAGTTCGCCGTCGACCGGGATGGCTCGGCCGGGCTGCGCAGGCACCGGTCGCACGAGATCGAGCACATCACCGGCTGCCTCATCGCCCATCCCGCCGTCGAGGAGGCCGGGGCCGAACGGCTCGCCTGGCCCGGAGCCTCCTCGGTGGAGGTGGTGGCGGCCTCCGGCGGGGACCGGGCCGTGATCGTCGAGCCCCTGCCGCACCGCCGGGCGACGATCCCGGACGTGGACGCCGCGGTCCTCCTCGACGAGGGCAGGCGGGGGACCCGCGCGCTGCGCGGCCGGGCCTCGCTGACCGAGCGGGTGGGGGAGCGGGACTTCCGCGTCACCGCGAGCGGGTTCTGGCAGATCCACCCCGGCGCGGCCGCCACGCTGCTCGGCGCGGTGCTCGACCTCGGCCGCCCCGAGCCGGGGGAGTGGGCCCTCGACCTCTACTGCGGCGCCGGCCTGTTCGCCGCCGGCCTCGCCGAGAGGGTCGGCCCGGAGGGCGCCGTGCTCGGCGTCGAGGCGGACCCGCAGGCCGTCCAGGACGCCCGGATCAACCTCCGCGACCTGCCGCAGGCGCAGGTCGAGCGGGGGAAGGTCGAGGAGGCCCTCGACCGGCTCAGGATCGAGCGGGCCGACCTGGTGGTCGCCGACCCGCCCCGCGCCGGCCTCGGCCGCCCGGTCGTCGAGCGCGTCGCGCGCCTGGATGCCCCGCGCATCGTCTACGTCTCGTGCGACCCCGCCACCCTGGCGCGGGACATCGCCTGGTTCGCCCCGTACGGCTATCGCCTGGAGGACCTGCGGGCCTTCGACCAGTACCCGATGACCCACCACGTCGAGTGTGTGGCGCTGCTCGTGAAGGAGTGATCCGGCCCTGACCCTGCGTCCCTCGCTCCGGCGGGCCGGGGGCGCGAGGCGGGTTATCCCGAAGGCGGGATAATGGACGGATGAAATTGAGGATCTTCACCGAGCCGCAGCAGGGCGCGACCTACGACGACCTGCTCCGGGTGGCGCAGACGGCCGAACGCCTCGGCTTCGACGCCTTCTTCCGGTCCGACCACTATCTGCGGATGGGGGACGGCGACCCGGGGCCGGGTCCCACCGACGCCTGGATCACCCTGGCCGGGCTCGCCAGGGAGACCTCGCGCATCCGGTTGGGCACGCTGGTGACCGCCGGGACGTTCCGGCTGCCCGGCCCGCTGGCGATCAGCGTCGCCCAGGTGGACCAGATGAGCGGCGGGCGCGTCGAGCTGGGCCTCGGCACCGGCTGGTTCGAGGAGGAGCACACGGCGTACGGCATCCCGTTCCCGCCGCTGGGTGAGCGGTTCGAGCGCTTCGAGGAGCAGCTGGAGATCGTCACCGGGCTGTGGGCGGCGGCCAAGCCGTTCTCCTTCGACGGCGCGCACTACCGGCTGGTGGACTCGCCCGGCCTGCCGAAGCCGGCGCAGCGGCCGCGGCCGCCCCTGATCGTCGGCGGCGGGGGCGCCAAGCGGACCCCGCGGCTGGTCGCGCGGTTCGCCGACGAGTACAACGTGCCGTTCCTCCTGCCCGAGGACACCGCCGCCGCCTTCGACCGGGTCAGGGCGGCGTGCGAGGCGGCGGGGCGGGAGACCGCCCTGCTGTCGGCGGCGCAGATCGCCTGCGTCGGCCGGGACGAGGCGGAGATCGCCCGGCGGGCCGCCGCCGTCGGCCGGGAGGTCGGCGAACTCCGCGTCAACGGCCTGGCCGGCACCCCGCAGGAGGTCGTCGAGAAGATCGGCCGGTTCGCCGAGATGGGCGCGGAGCGGCTCTACCTCCAGATCCTCGACCTGGACGACTTGGAGCACCTGGAACTGATCGCCGCCGAGGTGCTGCCGCACGTGTGAGAAGCCGGTAGCCGGTGAAAGGGGGCATCCGGCACACTTTGCCGGGTGCTCCTGACGATCACGACGACCCTGCGCCCCGCGACGGACCTCGGTTATCTCCTGCACAAGCATCCAGGCCGGGTGCAGGAGTTCGGGCAGTCGTTCGGCACCGCGCGGGTCTTCTACCCCGAGGCGGACGGGGACCGGTGCACGGCAGCGCTGCTGCTGCTGGAGGTCGACCCGGTCCGGCTGGCCCGCTCCCGGGGCTCGTCCTCGCCCGACTTCTCGCTGAGCCAGTATGTCAACGACCGGCCGTACGCCGCGTCGTCGCTGCCCGCGGCGGTCGCGATGCTTGAGACGGCGGCGGAACGTGGCCTGGATGTAGGCGCTCTGCTCGACCGCACCCGCCGCCGCGCTCACAACGCTGCCCTGTTCCGCGACGCCTATGCGCGTTACTGCTGGCCGGTCTCGGGTCTCGACGGCGTACGGCTCGCACCGTTCCAGATCCTTGCCTGCGAGGGCAGGGCGACGGCGGTGGACGAGCCGCACGAGTGGCACCTCGAAACCCTCGGCCTGATCGACTCCCCGCTCGTGCGCCGCAGGTTCACCGGCAGGAAGCGCTCACTGGCGCTGCGGGAGCACGCGCTCGGGCTGGAGGCGCCGGCGCGCCTCGCGGAGGGGGAGCCGCTCTGGCGCATCTACGAGGCGGTCTTCGCCGTTATCGCGCTGGAGTCCGAGCCGGTCGATCCCCGTCTGTGAGACCGGACAGCCCCCGGGTACGGCCTTCCACTCACGCGACGGGAGCCGTACCCGGGGGCCGGGTTCAGCGGACCGGGCTCAGCGGGACAGTGTTCAGCGGGACTCGGCCGCGGCCGGGCTCAGTCCGTGAAGCGGGCCAGGAACAGCCCGAGTCTGAGCTCGTGGTGCTCGCGTGGCAGCCGCCCGCCGCGCATGAGGGTCACCAGGCCGTGCAGGGCCGCCCAGAAGGTCTCGGTCAGCGCGCCCAGGCTGTCGCCGCCCGAGTAGGGACGGACGGCCTCGGCCAGCTCGCCGAAGGCCGCCTGCAGGGCGGGCGGCGCCTCGGGGGTGGCGAACGGCAGCGGGACGATCTGGCTGAACATCACGTCGTAGAGGGCCGGGTGCCGGTCGGCGAAGGCCATGTAGGCCGCGCTGACGCCGGCGATGGCGCGGCGGGCGTCCGGCGCCGCGGTCCTGGCCGCGCGCAGGTCCACGGCCAGGTCGGCGCAGCCCTCCACGGCGACGGCCGCCATGATCGCGTCCTTGCCCTTGAAGTGGCTGTAGAGCACCGGCTGGCTGTACTCGACGCGCTCGGCCAGCCGCCGGGTCGTGACCGCTTCCCAGCCCTCAGCCTCGGCCAGCTCCCGGGCCGCCGTGATGATCAGCTTCTCCCGCTCGGCGCGCTCACGCTCCCTGCGTGACTGGATCGACATGGCTGAACTCTAGCAGTGCTAGCGTTTATGGCATTGCTCTGCTAGCGTCATTAGTGTTCCTAGCGCTGCTAGTTTCTGGAGAGAGACATGCTCACCCCCGTCGCGTACGGCCTCGCCGTCGTCCTCAACCTGTTCGTCCTGTTCATTGGAGCCCGTTTCCTGCTCGCGCCCCACGCGGCGGCCGCCGGCTACGGCGTCCCGGCCAAGAAGGACGGCGACGTCGCCTACCTGACGATCAAGGGCCTGCGTGACGGGGGCTACGGTCTGCTGGGCCTGGCCCTGCTGGCCTTCGCCGGCGCCCGCGCCGAGGCCTGGTACATGCTGATCGTCGCTCTGTTGCCTCTGGGCGACACCCTGATCGTGTTGCGCAACGGCGGCACCCGGGCGGTCGCCTTCGGCATCCACTTCGCGACCGCCGTGATCGTGCTCATCAGTGCCGCTCTGCTCTTCGCCGTCTGACCCCGCACGCGTCGCACCACTTTGTGGAAGGACTCCCAAATGTCGCTGCCGCCGCCGGCCCGGTGGCGGGTGCTCGCCATCCTGCGCACGGTGCTGGAGGAGCACCGGCGGGACGGGGCCTGAGCCCTGTCCCGCCGGCCGGGACGGGCGAGTCTCAGGGGTGGCCGGGGCGGGAGAGGATGCGCCACGGCGAGGGAGGCGGCAGGGGCGCCACCTCACGATCGTGGAAGGCCACCATGTCCTCCGCCTCCGCGTACAGCTCGGCGATGATGCGGGCGCATTCGGCGATCACGTCGGCGTCCGTGATCCGCCGGCCGCCCAGGTGCGCCCCCATGTCGTCGTAGAGGACCTCGTACATCAGGCCGGGGCCGAGGATGAGCAGCTCGGGCAGCGGCGTGCGCTCCTCCAGGTGCCGCACCGACCGGGCGTGCAGCGCCCGCGCCCGCTCGCCCGCCCGGGTGCGGGCCGCGAGCAGGACGATCTCCCACTGCAGGTACGGCGTCGGCGGCGTCTCCACGATCCGCAGGCGGCGTAGCTCCGCCCTGGGCGGGAGGTCGTCGGCGAAGCGCATCTCGCCCATCAGCGCGAGTGCCCGGTCCCAGTCTCCGCTCACCATCGCGACCCAGCTCGGCGTGTCGGGCTCGTGGAAGTGCTGGGCGCGTTCCAGTTTCCACACCACTCCCTCCACCTCGCGCAGGTGCTCGTAGAGCTCGGTCCGGTACTCCGCCGCGTGGAGGGTTTCTCCCGCGACCTTTCTGACGTGCTCGAACGCTTCTCCGGGCATGGGGCCTCCTCGGCCGAAGCCGATTTGTGGTCGGAGCGCGCGCGGCCCCGGCCCGGATCGAGGAACGCGGCGCGCGTCGGTCTTCCGCGGACGTGTGGCGCGTGTCAGTTCCCCGTCGAGTTGCTGCACGCGCTCGTATCCGCGGCGTCCAGCAATCTGATCCTGATCTGCCTCGTCCCCGCCGTTCGCTCGGTCTGCGGCACCACCTCGGGTTCCGGCTCGGCTGTCTGCATCTCACCCTCCGTTCATCGGGGTGGCCGCAAACTCTCCCCCGAGGGCGACATGTCGATCGTTGGCCTCCGCCGATGCCGGGTCAAGGCCCAATTCGCGATCGGTGCGGCCGGTGCCGGTGCCGCGCGAGGCGGAGGACCGTCGTCACCAGCCAGGCCAGGAACAGCAGCTTGGCGACCAGGAACAGCGGCCAGGCGAACCCGGAGACGAACGCGACCACGAGGACCACCGCGGCCACGATCGGCAGGACCGGCGGCCCGACCCTCGGACGCCTCGCGCCCGCCCGGTACGCCGCGTGCGGTCCCCAGGCCCCCGGGTACGGCCCACGGGCCGCGCCGTACGGTCCCCAGGCCGCCGGGTGGCCGTGACGGTGATGCCAGGGGTACGGCGGTTCCGGCGGGGGAGCCGCCGCCCGGAAGCCGGGGAGGAGGTCGGCGGTCACCCGCCGCAGGTCCTCCTCCGTACGGGCGGCGAGGGTGGTGTCGAGGCGCTCGTCGAGTTCCTCCCGGGTGATGCGGCCCTGCGAGAACGCGTCGTGCAGGACCCGCATCACCTCGTCGCGCTCCCTGTCGCCGATGCGCAGGGCGCCGCCGGCGGGAGGCCGGCCGGCCCCGCCGCGCCTGCCGCCGGTGTCGCCGGTGTCGCCGGGGAAGAAGCCGGGCGAGGTGGGAAAGCCCATGATCACTCCTCGGCGGGGTCGCCGTCGGCGAGAATCCGGTAGAGCTGCCGCCGGGTCTCGGTCAGGACCTGCCTGGCCTGCGTGATCTGCCCGTCGCTGCCCGACTGGGCGATCTGGAACAGCGCCGACGCCGCCTGCCTGGACAGGCCGAACAGCTCGTGAACGTTGTCCCCGATGTCCGGCGTCATCTCCTCCCAGGGCGCGCGGACCTCGGTCTCGTGCTGCGCGACGTACTCCCGGCCCGCCTCGGTGAGCTGGAACGTCTTGCGCCCGTCGCTCTCGTCGGCACGGACCAGGCCCTCGTCGCTGAGCTGCTGGAGCGCGGGGTACACCGCGCCCGGGCTGGGCTTCCAGCCGCCCTGGCTGCGCTCGGCGATCTCCTGGATGATCTGGTAGCCGTTGCGCGGCTCCTCCGCGAGCAGGGCGAGGATCGCCGCGCGCACGTCACCGCGCTTGGCCTTGCGGGGCCGCCCGAAACCCCGGCCGCCGAACGGGAAGTTCCCGCCCCCCCACGGCCCGAACGGGCCGCCGGGGCCGCCCGGGCCGAAACCGCCCCACGGGCCGCGCCCCCGCATGCCGCCCCTGTGCCGGTGCTCGTGCGCACCCGCCTGCTGATGCTCCTGGTGCCACATGGCCGCCTCCTTCATGTTCGCGTACGCCCGGCGCAGGGCGCGCCGCAGATGGCGGCGCATCTCGTCGCGGAGCGCCTCCCGGGCGTCGTGGTGGCCGTGGCCGGCCCAGGGCCCGCCGAACGTGTGTGCCTGGCTCATCGCGTGTCCCTTCCTCCCGATCCGTTCTCGATGCTTCAACGATATATCGAGATTGTTCTCCGGTGCATGCCGGGAAGAGTGATGTAGCTCACCCGGAACTTTTTCCGGCTGTCGGGAACACCGGCCGAGACCGTAGCGTTATCTGGCACAGGCGGGATCGTTCTGCTCTGGGAGGGCTGGGGGGTGCTCTTGGAGCGGGGCGATCCCGCACCCATTCGCGGCGGCTGGCGCCGCCGCGTTCTCCGGCTCCGGTACGGCCCCAGGACTGACGACGGGAGCCGGCACAGGCCCGGCCTCGTGGGCGCTTCGCGGATTTTGTCGGTGCTTTGCCGTACAGTCTCAAGGCGTGATCTTGACATGATGGGGCACTCGCACGCCCTGAGCGGTGCGGCGGTGTGGCTCGCGGTCGCGCCGGCCCTGGTGGCGCTGCCGGGCGCGGTGGGCCATGTGGAGCTGGCGACGCTGACGGGCCCGATCCTCACTCCGCCGGAGCTGGTCGCGGGGGCGGTGGTCTGCGCGGGCGCGGCCATGCTGCCCGACCTCGACCATCCCAGCGCCACGATCGCCCAGACGTTCGGCCCGGCGACCCACCTGCTGAGCAAGGGCGTCAACTTCGTGAGCGGCGGGCACCGGCACGCGACGCACTCGCTGTTGTTCAGCGTCGTGATGGGGGTCGGCGCGCACCTGCTCGGCGACCGCTACGCGGTGGGCCGCGACATCCTGGTCGTCCTGATGATCGGCCTGGCGCTGCGCGCCGTGGGGCTCGGCGTGCCCGGCAAGACGCTCATCTCCGCGGTGGTGAACATCGGGATGACCGCCGCGCTGTTCCTGACGTTCATGGTGCTCGGGGTCACCTACTCCTGGCTGGGGATCGCCATCGGGGTCGGCTGTCTCGTGCACGTGATCGGCGACTGCCTGACCGAGCGCGGCTGTCCCGTCTTATGGCCGATCAAGGGGCGCTGGCTCCTGCCGTACGACATCGGCATCAAGACCGGCAGGGCGTTCGAGAAGCAGTTCCTCGGCCCGGCCCTGTCGATCGTGGTGATCGCGCTGCTCTGCCTGCGGCTGATGCCCGCCTGAGCGCGGGCCGCCGGACCGTGTGAGGCGCGCGACCCGGGCGCCTACCCGCAAGTAACTTGATGTCGAGATATCGGGAGAGATATCTTGATGTCGAGACATCCTCACGCCGCACCGGTAAGGGTGACCTGATTGTCAGGAGTGTTCCTTCGGTGCGGGAGGATGCATAGCGAACTTGTGAACAAGCCCGGAACCTGGGGAGGCGACCTTCGTGTCCGCGAACAGCTTCGGCAGCCGTGACACGCTGCGCGTCGGCGACGCGTCGTACGAGATCTACCGGCTGGACGCCGTCGAGGGGTCGGCGCGCCTCCCGTACAGCCTGAAGATTCTGCTGGAGAACCTGCTGCGCACCGAGGACGGCGCGAACATCACCGCCGGCCACATCCGCGCACTCGCCGGCTGGGACCCGAACGCCACGCCGAGCGTGGAGATCCAGTTCACCCCCGCCCGCGTGATCATGCAGGACTTCACCGGCGTCCCGTGCGTGGTGGACCTCGCCACCATGCGTGAGGCCGTCCGCGACCTGGGCGGGGACCCCGCGAAGATCAACCCGCTGGCGCCCGCCGAGATGGTCATCGACCACTCGGTCATCGTGGACTACTTCGGTCACCCCGACTCCTTCCAGCGCAACGTCGACCGGGAGTACGAGCGCAACCGCGAGCGCTACCAGTTCCTGCGCTGGGGCCAGACGGCCTTCGACGAGTTCAAGGTCGTCCCGCCGGGCACCGGGATCGTCCACCAGGTCAACATCGAGCACCTGGCCCGGGTCGTCATGATCCGCGACGGCCGGGCGTACCCCGACACCTGCGTGGGCACCGACTCGCACACCACGATGGAGAACGGCATCGGCGTCCTCGGCTGGGGCGTCGGCGGCATCGAGGCCGAGGCCGCGATGCTCGGCCAGCCGATCTCCATGCTGATCCCCCGGGTGGTCGGGTTCAAGCTGACCGGCAAACTGCCCGCCGGCGCCACCGCGACCGACCTCGTGCTCACGATCACCGAGATGCTGCGTAAGCACGGTGTCGTCGGCAAGTTCGTCGAGTTCTACGGCGAGGGCGTCAGCAGCGTGCCGCTGGCCAACCGCGCCACGATCGGCAACATGAGCCCGGAGTTCGGCTCCACCTGCGCCATCTTCCCGATCGACGGCCAGACGATCGACTACCTCACGCTGACCGGCCGCTCGCCGGAGCAGGTCGCGCTGGTCGAGGCGTACGCCAGGGAGCAGGGCCTGTGGCTCGACCCCTCGGCCCCGGAGCCTGCCTTCAGTGAGTACATCGAGCTCGACCTGTCGACCGTCGTCCCGTCGATCGCCGGGCCGAAGCGCCCGCAGGACCGCATCCCGCTGGCGGACGCCAAGTCGGCCTGGCGCGCGGCGGTGCGCACCTACGTCACCGACGAGAGCATCGAGGGCCCCGCCGACGAGGCGTCGGCCGAGTCGTTCCCCGCCTCCGACTCCCCGGCGATCTCCCATTCGGGGGCCGGGGACGTGCCGCACGCGGTGCGGCGGAACGGCGAGCGGCCGCACCGCCCGACGACGGTCACGCCGGCGGACGGCGCCTCGTTCGAGATCGACCACGGCGTGGTCACCATCGCCGCGATCACCTCCTGCACCAACACGTCCAACCCGTACGTCATGCTCGGCGCGGCCCTGCTCGCCAGGAACGCCGTGGACAAGGGCCTGGCGCGCAAGCCGTGGGTGAAGACCTCCCTCGCCCCGGGCAGCCAGGTCGTCACCGGCTACTTCGAGCGGTCCGGCCTCCAGCCGTACCTCGACAAGCTGGGCTTCAACCTGGTCGGCTACGGCTGCACCACCTGCATCGGCAACTCCGGCCCGCTGGACCCGGAGATCTCCGAGGCGATCCAGGAGAACGACCTCGCGGTCACCGCCGTGCTGTCGGGCAACCGCAACTTCGAGGGGCGCATCAACCCCGACGTCAAGATGAACTATCTGGCCTCGCCGCCGCTGGTCGTGGCGTACGCGCTGGCCGGGACCATGGACGTCGACCTGAACAACGAGCCGCTCGGCGTCGGCGCCGACGGGCAGCCGGTCTTCCTCAAGGACATCTGGCCCGCGCCCGAGGAGGTCGCGGCCGTGGTGTCGGAGTCGATCGGCCAGGACATGTTCCTGCGCGACTACGCCGACGTGTTCAAGGGCGACGAGCACTGGCGGTCGCTGCCGATCCCGACCGGTGACACCTTCGAGTGGGACGCTGACTCGACGTACGTCCGCAAGGCGCCGTACTTCGACGGCATGCCCGCCAAGCCCGAGCCGGTTACCGACATCAGGGGCGCCCGGGTCCTCGCCAAGCTGGGCGACTCGGTCACGACCGACCACATCTCGCCCGCCGGATCGATCAAGGCCGACACCCCGGCCGGTCGTTACCTGCGCGAGCACGGCGTCGAAGTCAGGGACTTCAACTCCTACGGCTCCCGCCGCGGCAACCACGAGGTGATGATCCGCGGCACCTTCGCCAACATCCGGCTGCGCAACCTGCTGCTGGACGGCGTGGAGGGCGGCTTCACCCGCGACTTCACCAAGGGCGGGGAGCAGGCGTTCATCTACGACGCCTCGCAGAACTACCAGGCCGCCGGCATCCCGCTGGTCGTCCTGGCCGGCAAGGAGTACGGCTCGGGCTCGTCGCGCGACTGGGCGGCCAAGGGCACCGCGCTGCTCGGCGTCCGCGCCGTCATCGCCGAGTCGTACGAGCGCATCCACCGGTCGAACCTGATCGGCATGGGCGTGCTGCCGCTGCAGTTCCCCGAGGGCGAGACGGCGCAGTCGCTCGGCCTGACCGGCGAGGAGACCTTCGACATCACCGGTGTCGAGGAGCTCAACGCCGGTGGGACCCCCGCCACCGTGACCGTTCGGGCCGGGGACGTCGAGTTCCAGGCGGTGGTCCGGATCGACACGCCGGGAGAGGCCGACTACTACCGCCACGGCGGCATCATGCAGTACGTCCTGCGCTCCCTGCTCGCCAAGAGCTGACCCGCGTCCGCGTCGGACCTGACGTCGTCCTGGGCAGGATTCAGTCCCGCCCAGGACGACGCCGTCGCCCTACAGCATGTCGGCGACCCAGTCGGTGATCTCCGCCATCACGTCGGGCGGGACGACTCCGATTCTTGTGCCGAATCGTTCGGGTGAGAGCGCACGTAGCTGTTCGACCATCGCCCAGCTCGTCTTCGGCAGCCCCGTCTCCTCGGGCGTCATCTCGATGTGCGTATCCCAGTCGCGGAAGCGCGTCGTCAGCGGCACGGCGAGCACGGGGTCTCGTACAAGCCTGTTGAAGATGTCGTTGCTGACGACGACGGCAGGCCGGTTGTACCCTTGCTCGCGGCCGATCGGCTCGCCGAGGCCAGCCCACCAGATTTCGCCTTGCCTAGCCTTCATTCCTCTCCTTGGGTCCGTCGGGGAGTTCCTCCGGTGGATCGAGCAGACCTTCCCACTCCGGGGCGATGCGATTCGACGGAGGGCCGAGCCACAGGTCGCGCTCCGCGACGTACTCCGCCCAGCTTTCGGGGTCTTCCCTTCGCGTCCGCTCTATCTGCGCCGCGACACGCTGCCAGCGGAGCTTCTTCCGGTGTTCCCTCACGGCGTCCTCGACCAATGCGGTCATGCTCTTGCCTTCCTGCTCCGAGAGTCGCGCTATCAGGTCTCTGATCTCGACACTGACCCGGATCGTCGTGTGGCGTTGCTCGCTGCTCATACTGCGAGGCTACGATGCTGTCTACAAAAGGGTCTACCGACCTGTGGGCCAGTGCTCCGGCGTTCACGCCGGGGGTGAAGGCCCACGCGGGAGTGCCCGCCAGGGCGCGAGCGTGCCCTGGCCCTCCGCCCGTGAACAGGTCGGCTCATGGGTCACGCCCTGGCGGGAGAGGTGCTCACACTGTCCGCTCACATGGGTCGTTTCCGCTGGGTCGATGGAGTGCTTGAGGAACCGTGAGCGGTGTGTTGCCCACGCTTGTGGCGAGGTGGCAGCCGCACCCAGAAGTGCCCGCTCCACGGGGTACCAGCGGCCGGGAGCGCTGTATATCTCGCTGGGATCCGCTCCGAGACGCCCCTTCGGTGCGGTTGGCGTCCGCGCCGTAGATCGAGTGGTGACTCACGGTGTGGATTCCGTCACGGTGGCGTAAACCCGGGGGTACGATCCGGGTGTGGAGGTGGCCAGGCAGGCGCGTGCGCATGTGGCGCGACTCGACCTGAGCACGGCCCAGGTGGCGGTGCTGGACGGTCAGGCGCATACGGCCCGCGCGCTGTGGAACCTGCTGCACGAGTTCTGCACCTTCCGGCAGGGCCGGTTGGCGACGGTGAAGGAGTGCGACGCGGCGATCCGGGCGGCCCGCCGGGAGATCGACTGGATGGGGCGGTTGCCCGCCCAGGCGGCCCAAGCGGTGCTGAAAACCTACCGGCAGGCGTGGGCGAACTTCTTCGACCCCGCCCATCCCGCCGGGCGGCCCACGTTCAAGAGCCGGTCGCGGACCCGGCCGGCGGTGGATGTGCCGCAGGCCCGCGACCTGAACATCACGCGGCTGAATCGGCGGTGGGGTGCGGTCAGTCTGCCGAAGGTCGGGCGGGTGCGGTTCCGGTGGACGAGGGATCTGCCCGGCGTCACCAGGGGCGGCCCGGCCGGGCGGATCACCGGCGCGCGCCTGGTCAAGGACGCCTTCGGGTGGCAGATCGTGTTCCGCACCGAAGCAGTGGTCGGGGCGGCCCCGGCCGCCCACCGGGGCGAGCGGGTCGGGATCGACCGGGGGATCACCGTCGCCCTGGCGTTGTCGGACGGCACGATGCGCGAGCACGGGCCCTGGTTGCGCGACGGCGAGAAGGAACGCCTGCGCCGGCTGGAGAAGACCTCGGCCCGCCGGCGCCGCACTCGCGTTCCCGGCCGGCCCGCGTCCAAACGGCTGGCCCGCACCTATGACCGGATCGCCCGGCTCCGCGCGACAGCCAAGCGCCGAGCCGTGAACTGGCAGCACCAGACCACCACCGAACTCGCGCGCACCTTCGGCGTGGTCGTGGTGGAAGACCTGACGATCACGAACATGGTCCGCTCCGCGACCGGCACGATCGAGCGCCCCGGCCGGAACGTGCGGCAGAAGGCGGGGCTGAACCGCGCCATCACCGGGCAGGCGTGGGGCCGCACGGTCACCCTGCTGGAGTACAAGACCCGTGATCGCGGCGGGCTGGTGGTGAAGGTGCCCGCACCGGGCACGTCGCAGACCTGTCACCGGTGTGGGCACCGTGACCCGGCGGCCCGGGACAAGATCAGGTACGCCTGTGCCAATCCCGCGTGCGGGTGGGCCGGGCATGCCGACACCAACGCCGCGATCAACATACGCAACGCCGCAGGAACCGCGGTGTCAGGACGTGGAGACCTCGGGGCTGCCCGGTCCGCGAAGCGTCAACCCCCGCGCGCCGCCTGACCGCGACACGACGGGAGAATCTCCGGCCTTCAGGCCGGGGAGGAGTTCAAAGAAAACGCTATGGCGCTGTCAGCGGAAGTCTAGGGACCCGTTGACTACTCTCGCAACACTTTTCGATTACTGACGGTGATTGTCTGAGTTCCCGGGCTGGATAACCGGTTGCCGCGGCGTGGGGAGCCCCCGCTAGGGTCCCGCCATGGATCACGAGGTGGCGCTGCTGCTGGTCGCGGGCGTGGCCGTCTTCGCGGGGGCGGTCGTCCAGGGCGGGGTGGGGTTCGGGCTCGGCCTGGTGGCGGCTCCGGTGATCACCCTGCTCGACCCGGCGGTGATGCCCGGCGCGGTGCAGGTCGTCAACCTGACGATGCCACTGTTCACGCTGGCCCGGGAGTGGCGGAGGACCGAGTGGCGGGGCGCGGGCTTCGCCCTCCTCGGCAGGCTGCCGGGAAGCGCCGTCGGGGCGCTGGTGATCGTCTACGTCGGCACGGCGACGCTGGGCGTGCTGGTCGGCGTCATGGTGCTGGCCGCGGTGGTGCTGACGGCCCGGGCCGTCGCGGTGCCCCGCAACGGCGCGACGCTGACCGCGGCCGGGTTCGTGTCGGGCGTCACCGGTACGGCCACCGGGATCGGCGGGCCGCCGATCGCCCTCGTCTACCAGAGCGCCCGCGGCCCGGAGATCCGGGCGACGCTGGCGACGTTCTTCTGCCTGAGCGCCGCGCAGTCGCTCGGCATCCTCGGCCTTCTCGGCAGGCTGCCGGCCCGCGCGCTGGTCGCGGGGGCGGCTCTGGTGCCGTTCGTCCTGCTCGGCCACGCCGCGTCGGGACCGCTGCGCCGCTATCTCGACGGCGGAAGGGTGCGCGCGGCCGTCCTCGCCGTGGCGGCGGTCTCCGCGTGCGCCCTTCTCGGCCAGAGCCTCGCCCGGTGAGCCCGTGCGTGCCCGGCGGACGGCGGCCCGCCCCCGTGAGGGCGGACCGCCCGGCGGGTCAGACCCCGGTGACGGTCCACTGGTTGTTGGCGCTGCTGTTCGGCGTCCACATGCCGACGGCGGAGCCGGCGCTCGTGTAGCCCATGCCGTCGAGGGACGTCCCGGTGCCGCGGTTGACGATCTGGTGGCGGCCGTTGCCGACGTCGTTCAGGCGCCACTGCTGGTTGTTGCCGCCGTTCCAGGCCGCCTGCCTGGCGTTGGCGCCGTTGGTGGTGTCTCCCCAGCTGTCGGCCACCATGCCGTTGGTGCGGTTGACGATCCGGTACCAACCGCCGCCCAGGTCGACCAGCTGCCACTGCAGGTTGTTGCTGCCGTCCCAGTTCCACTGCTTGAGGTTCGAGCCCGACGCCACGTTGCCGCCGCTGTCCAGCACCAGGCCGGTGGCGGCGTTGGCGATCCGCACGTAGCCGGTCGGGGTGCCGCCGGAGCCCGGGGAGGGGATCTGGCCGTTGAAGGTCAGCTTGACCACGTACGCGGGGGCGGTGAACGGGGCGTTGGACGACAGCATCGAGATGTGCAGGCCCGAGCCGTCCTGGGTGCGGTTGGGCAGGTTGGTGTACTGGCCCGCCGAGGAGCCGAGCAGTTGCACCGAGGCCAGATTGTTCAGGTTGATCCGGTTCGAGCCCAGCGTCGCGATGTTCAGCGTGGCGCCCGGCCAGCCCAGCACGGTGGCGTACAGGACCGTGTTGTCCTTGCTGCGGGTGAACCGGATGTCCTGCGCGGTGCCCGCCCGAGGGGTGGTGAAGGAGCCGCCGCCCATCTGCGTGGGCCCCTCGCCGAAGACCGACCAGGCCCGGGTGGCGTAGACGGACTCGCCGAAGCGCTTGAGGTAGTCGCCGATGCCGAGCAGGATCGTCCGCTGCCCGGAGGGGATGGTGCCGTCGGCCATCGGGGCGATGTTGAGGAGCATGTTGCCGTTCTTGCTGACCCGGTCGATCAGCGAGTGCAGCATGGCGTTGAGGGAGTAGTAGCCGATGCCGTTCGTGTAGCACCAGCTGGAGCTGGAGATGCTGTCGTCGGTCAGCCAGTAGGGGGTCTGGATGCCCGCCGGGCCGCCGCGCTCGTAGTCGACCACCTCGCCCTTCGTGTTGTATCCGTCCTTGTACGTGGCGACGACGTCCTTGTTCCAGGCGACCGCCTGGTTGTAGTAGTACGACAGGAAGTTCAGCCGGTACGACTCGGGGATCTGGGTGAGGTTGAAGTCCTCCCAGATGACGTCGGGCTGGTAGCCGTCGATGACCTCCTTGAGCTTGTCGTACCAGAGCTGGTATTCGGTGGTCTTGTCGAGCTGGCCGTACAGCTTCTTGAGGCTGGTGCTGGACTGCGACGGAACCCACTGGTAGAAGCCGGTGAAGTTGTAGGCGTGGTGCATGGCCACCAGAAGCTTGAGGCCCTTGGCCCGGATGGCGTCGGCGTGCAGCCGCAGCAGGTCGAGCCTGGGCCCGGTGGCGACCGAGTTCCACTCGTTCACCCGGCTGTTCCACATGGAGTAGCCGTCGTGGTGCTCGGCCACCGGCCCGGCGAACTTCGCCCCGGCGTCGGCGAACAGCTGCGCCCACTCGTCGGGGTCGAAGTTGCCGCCGGCCGACTTGAGCTTCGGCGCGAACTGCACGAAGTTGCCGGCCTTGTCCCGGGCACCGTTGATGAAGTTGTGGTAGGGCCAGGCCGATGGGTCGCCGAAGACGCTCTTGTGGTGGTTGTTCTCGTTCGACCCACTGTTGTACATGTTGCGCGGATACCACTCGTTGGCGTACGCGGGGACGCTGAAGACGCCCCAGTGGAAGTAGATGCCGAACTTGGCGTCCTGGAACCATTCGGCGGCCGGCGGGTGCTGGTCGACCGAGGACCAGCTCGCGCTGTAGCTCTGCGGGCCGGCGGTGGCCCATGCGGGGCCGGCTTTCAGCACACCTGCGGCGGTGGCGGCCGCGGCCGACGCGAGCAACTGACGGCGGCTCATCCGGAACGAGGGCGAAGACATACGCGTGCCTTTCGGAGAGGGGTTCTGTGGTGCCGCGTACGAGGGTTACTGCTAAGACATGGGATGTCTTTGTAAGGCGGGGCAAGGAGTCTGTCCAGACCCAACCGAGCCGGACGTCCGCCGCCGCCCCCTGTGCCGCCTCCCGGCGCGATGCCGGAACGGCGTCGAACCGCGCACCTCTGGCGACGTTCGCCCATGCCGAACCCTCTGGCGGCCGGGGCCGGGCCCGCTCTGGGATCGGCACCCACGGTGGCGCACCCCGGATGACGGGAGCTCTCCCAAAGGCATGGGATGTCTGTAAGTTTCACAACCCGGCCTCGCCGCCGGTGTGGTCACCTCGGCGGTTCGTCCGCGGGGCCGGGCGCCGAAGGGCCGAGGTTCTCCTTGAGCCAGGTCTCCGTGGTGTTCACGTGCAGCAGCGCGGCCGCCTGGGCGAGGGGCGCGTCGCCGTCCGCGAGCGCCCGGTAGATGGCGGCGTGCTCGGCGATCGTCCGGCCGGCCGCGTTCTCCACCACCAGCCCGCGCCACACACGGGCGCGGAGCGTCCGGCCGGCGATGCCGGCGAGCAGCGCGCACAGCGACTGGTTGCCCGTGGCCGCGAACACGGCGCGGTGGAAGGCGTCGTCGTGGTGGTTGAGCAGCTCCACGTCATCCTGGGCGGCGATCATCGCGTCGAGGTGACGTCCGACCTCCGCGAGCTGGGCGGCGGTGATCCGGGTGGCGGCCAGGGCCGTCGCCACCGGTTCGAACAGCCGCCGCACCTCGGTGATCTCCAGGAGGTCGTCGCCCCGCATCATCTCCACCGCGAGACCGACGCCCTCCAGCAGCAGTTCCGGCTTGAGGCTCGTGACGAAGGTGCCGTCGCCCCTGCGCACCTCCAGCACGCGGGTGGTGACGAGGGAGCGGACGGCCTCCCGGAGCAGGTTGCGGGACAGCCCGAGCTCGGCGGCGAGGTCCTGCTCCGGCGGCAGCCGCGCGCCCGGGGGCAGGGTGCCGTCCTTGATGAGCTGCCGGATGCGTTCGATCGCCTGCTCGGTCAACGACATACCCGAATCCTCGTACGCGGGGGCAGTGAACAGCCACACGGACCCGTGGTGTGCAGGCCCTGGAGCGCCGGATATGGGGCGGCCGGAAAGGGCCGGCAGTGCCCGGAGCTCACGGAAGGTCACTCCGCCGTCTCCTGCTGTGGCGGGAAACATGCGATGTATTCGGTCAGGCCTCCTCGCGCCGCCGAGCCACGGAACCGGTTGCACTCCCAAGTGGAGCGGCACTTTATCCAGGAATTTCGGGGGTTTCGGTGATTGCGACGCCCGGAGGTCTGGACACTGACCTGGTTTTGGCCATAGAAAGACATCCCATGTTCTGTCAATAATGAGCACGTCCGAGGGCAGCCTCGCCGGAGGCTCGCGCGTCCCGGCGCGGGCTCGATCGCATCTGCGGGCGCGATCGGCCACGGCAGGCCCGTCGTGGCGATGCAGAAGGAGAGACTATGAGAAGCAGACGCTTCGGGGCCGTGCTGATTCTGGCCGCTTCGGGCTGCCTCGCCGCCGCGTGCGGGGGGAGCGGCGGTTCCGGCGGCGAGGGGACCGCGGCCTCCGGCGGGACGGACACGGCGGCGAAGCCGGTGGTCGGCGTCGACTACCCGCGGTCGGACACCGACTTCTGGAACTCCTACATCCAGTACGTGCCCAAGTTCGCCGACGAACTGGGCGTCGACCTCAAGACCACCAACTCCCAGAACGACGTCGCCAAGCTGGCCGCGAACGTGCAGACGCAGATCGGCCAGGGCGTCAAGGCCGTGGTCATGGCGCCGCAGGACACCGCCGCGGTGGCCCCCACGCTGCAGCAGCTGGAGGGCAAGAAGATCCCCGCCGTGCTGGTGGACACGCGCCCCGACACGGGGAACGCGTTCATGGTCGTGCGCGCCGACAACCGCGCGTACGGGGAGAAGGCCTGCAAGTTCCTGGGCGAGAAGCTTCAGGGCAAGGGCAAGGTGGTCATGCTGGAGGGCGACCTGGCCTCCATCAACGGCCGGGACCGCACCGAGGCGTTCGACGACTGCATGAAGCAGAACTACCCCGGCATCACGGTCTTCGGCGAGGCCACGAAGTGGGACGGCGCCGTGGCCGCGCAGAAGCTCTCCACGAGGCTCACCGCGAACCCGGACATCAAGGGCGTCTACATGCAGTCGAGCTTCGCTCTCGCCGGCACGCTGCAGGTGCTGAAGCAGCGTGACCTCCTGGTGGCGCCGGACGACCCCAAGCACGTCTTCATCGTCTCCAACGACGGCATTCCCCAGGAGCTCAAGGACATCGCCGCCGGGAACATCGACGCCACCGTCTCGCAGCCCGCGGACCTCTACGCCAAGTGGGCGCTGTCGT
Organism: Microbispora sp. NBC_01389; assembly: GCF_045040095.1. Lineage (NCBI taxonomy): Bacteria > Bacillati > Actinomycetota > Actinomycetes > Streptosporangiales > Streptosporangiaceae > Microbispora > Microbispora sp. NBC_01389. The sequence goes on along the minus strand of NZ_CP109552.1, from coordinate 7,065,842 downwards.
ACGCGCAGGCCGCGGCCGAGGGCAAGACCTTCCAGCCGGGCCAGACCGACCACGACAGCACCATCATCGAGGTGCGGCCCGGCCTGCTGGAAGACCAGCTCTCCGCGCCTCTGGTCACGGCGGACGGCGGTACGTACGGTGACATCTCCAGCGTCAAGCACGACGACAAGTCGCTGTGGGGCAACAACCTGAGCTGAGAGGCATGACAATGGGCGATTTCGCGGCAGGGCCCGCGAGCCCTTCGCCCGCCCGTGACGGCGTGCCGGTCCGCACCGGCCCGCCCGTCGCCGAGGCGGAAAGCATCACCAAGAGATACGGCGAGACGACGGCGCTGGACCGCGCCCACATCACGATCAGGCAGGGGGAGACCCACGCGCTCGTCGGACGGAACGGCGCCGGCAAGTCGACGCTGGTCTCCATCCTCACCGGCCTGCAGGCGCCCGACGAGGGCGAGGTCCGCTTCGCCGGGACCCCCGCGCCGCGGTTGTCCGACCGCGACGCGTGGCGGGAACGGGTCGCCTGCGTCTACCAGAAGTCCACGATCATCCCTGAGCTGACCGTGGCGGAGAACCTGTACCTGAACCGGCACGACCGCAACCGGTTCGGACTGGTCGGCTGGAAGGGCGTGTGGCGGAAGGCCGCCGAGCTCCTGGAGGCCTGGTCGGTGGACGTCGACGTCCGCCGGCCGGCCGGGGAGCTCGGCGTGGAGCAGCGGCAGTTCGTGGAGATCGCCCGGGCGTTGTCGTTCGGCGCGCGGTTCATCATCCTGGACGAGCCGACCGCGCAGCTCGACGGCGCGGCGATCTCCCGGCTCTTCGACCGGATGCGGGCGATGCGGGACCAGGGAGTGACCTTCCTGTTCATCAGCCATCACCTGCAGGAGATCTACGAGATCTGCGACACGGTCACGGTGTTCCGGGACGCCCGGCACATCCTGACCGCGCCGGTGACCGACCTGCCGCAGGGCGAGCTCGTCGCGGCGATGACCGGGGAGGCGGCCGGCCTGCGGGAGCACGCCGTCCGCCCGCCCGTCCCGGACGGCACCCCGGTGGTCCTCGACGTCCGGGGACTGACCGACGGCGACGTCTACCGGGACGTCGACCTGCGGGTCCGCGAGGGAGAGATCGTGGGCCTGGCCGGCCTCGGCGGCAGCGGGAAGACCGAGCTCGCCGAGACGATCGTCGGCCTGCGGGCCCCGCAGGCCGGGATCATGGAGGTGGCCGGCGAGCGCCCGCGTCCGGGGAGCGTGCCGGACTCGCTCGCGGCGGGCGTGGGGTTCGTCCCCAGGGACCGGCACCACCAGGGGCTCGTCCCGCTGATGTCGATCGCCGACAACACCACGATGACCGTGCCCGAGCGGCTCGGGTCGGCGGGGTTCGTCAGCGGGCGCCGCAGGGACGCGCTGGCCCGCGAGATGATCGGCAATCTGGCGATCAAGACTCCCGGCCCGGACCTGCCGGTCTCCGGGCTGTCCGGCGGCAACCAGCAGAAGGTGGTGATGGCCCGCGCCCTGGCGAACGACCCCCGCCTGCTCGTGCTGATCACCCCGACCGCCGGGGTCGACGTCCGGTCGAAGGAGTTCCTGCTCGAAAAGGTCGAGGAGATCGCCGGAAACGGCACCGGTGTCGTGATCGCCTCCGATGAACTTGACGATCTGCGGCTGTGCAACCGGGTGCTCGTGCTGTTCCACGGCCGGGTCGTCGCGGATCTTGCCGCCGGCTGGCACGACCACGAGATGGTGGCCGCCATGGAAGGAGTCGACCTCGATGCCTGAGACCACCGCCGCCCACCCCGGGACGGGGCACCCCCAGGGCTCCGCGCCGCCGGAGAGCGCGGAGACGGGAAGGCGCCGCTCTCCGATCCCGCTGGCCCGGCTGCGGGACTTCGCCCTGGTCCCCGCGATCATCGTGATCGCGATCGTCGGCCAGATCGTGAGCCCGATCTTCCTGCAGGCCGACAACCTGATCAACATCCTGCAGACGATGTCGGAGATCTCGCTGCTCGTCCTGGCGCAGACGCTCGTGCTGGTCGCCGGCCGGATGGACCTGTCGCTGGAGTCGACCTTCGGGCTGGCTCCCGGGGTGGCCGCCTGGCTGACGGTCGCGGCGGGGGCGGGACACGGGCTCGGGCTGGTGCCCGGGGCGTGGGCGATCCCGATCACCCTCCTGGTCGGCGTGCTCGTCGGAATGGTGAACTCGCTGTTCATCGTCCGATTCGGGCTCAACGGCTTCATCGTCACGCTGGGCATGCTCATCGTGCTGCGCGGCCTTCTGACGGGCATCTCCGGCGGGCAGACCTTCTTCAACCTCCCGGCGCCCATGGCCTACCTCGGCTCGGCGATGTGGTTCGGCGTGCCCGCGTCGATCTGGATCTGCCTGCTGCTGTTCGCGGCCGGGATCGTGCTGCTGGGGTTCACCCGGTTCGGGCGCGCGTTGTACGCCATCGGCGGCAACGTGGACGCCGCCAAGGCGGCGGGCATCCGTACGGACCGGGTGCTGTGGATCACGCTGATCTCCGCCGGCGCGCTGGCCGCGCTCGGCGGGCTCCTGCTGTCGGGCCGGCTCGCCTCCGTCGCCGCCTCCCAGGGGAACGGAGCGATCTTCACGGTGTTCGCGGCCGCCGTCATCGGAGGGGTCAGCCTCAACGGAGGCAAGGGAACGGTGTTCGGCGCGTTCACCGGCATCCTGCTGCTCTACATGATCCAGAACGTCCTGACGCTGGCGGGCGTGCCCGCCCAGTGGATCGACGCGCTCAACGGGGGGATCATCCTGACCGCCCTGGCGATCTCCCGGCTGACCGGGGGCAAGTCACAGAACTGAGGGGTTCCGGGCACTGAGGGGTTCCGGGCACTGAGGGGGTTCCGGCAGCCCGGGCACGGCTGCCGGAACGCCTTCGCGCGGCCGCCGCACCATGCCGGGCCGGATCACGGGCACAGCTCACGGGCACAGCTCACGGGGTCGCGGCGGCGACCGACTCCCGGAGGCGGACGGGCATCGGCACCCGGTGCACCGTGCCCTCCCGGACCGTGCCCTCCCGGACCGTGCCCTCCCGGACCGTGCCCTCCTGCGCGGTGCCCTCCGGCGCGGCGTCGTCACCGTCACGGCCCATCTCCGCGAACAGGACGTCCACCGCCCTGCGGCCCAGGACCCAGGGAGGCCCGGGGAACACGACGATGGTCCCCGGGCTGGAGATCTACCGACCTGTGGGCCAGTGCTCGGCGTTCACGCCGGGGGTGAAGGCCCACGCGGGAGTGCCCGCCAGGGCGCGAGTGTGCTCTGGCCTTCCGCCCGTGAGCAGGTCAGCTCATGGTCACGCCCTGGCGGGAGATGCTCACCTCCATCAGCGGTGCTGGACGGTCAGGCGCATACGGCCCGCGCGCTGTGGAACCTGCTGCACGAGTACTGCACCTTCCGGCAGGGCCGGTTGGCCTCGGTCAAGGAGTGCGACACCGCGATCCGGCAGGCCCGCCGGAAGATCGACTGGATGGGGCGGCTGCCCGCCCAGGCGGCGCAAGCGGTGCTGAGAACCTACCGGCAGGCGTGGGCGAATTTCTTCAACCCCGCCCATCCCGCCGGGCGGCCCACGTTCAAGAGCCGGTCGCGGACCCGGCCGGCGGTGGATGTGCCGCAGGCCCGCGATCTGCAGCTCACGCGGGTGAACCGGCGGTGGGGTGCGGTCAGTCTGCCGAAGGTCGGGCGGGTGCGGTTTCGGTGGACGAGGGATCTTCCCGGCGTCACCAGGGGCGGCCCGGCCGGGCGCATCACCGGAGCCCGCCTGGTCAAAGAAGCCGATGGCTGGCACATAGTGTTCCGGACCGAACGCCAGGCGCCCGCCCCGGCCGCCCACCCCGGCGAGCGGGTCGGGATCGGTGGTCGCGCCTGTCACCGGGCCTATCACTGGGCCCACCACCGGGCCCTCAGGAGGGGAGCAGCGGCAGCAGGGCGTTCAGCCGCCCGGGCGCGAAGCCTGAGAGATCCAGCGAGCAGAAGGTGAAGCCGGCGCCGCGGACGGCGGCGTCGACGCGCTCGCGCGCCTCGGTCACGCGTGGGATCTCGTCCCGCGGCACCTCCACCCGGGCGAGCGTGCCGCCCGCGTGCGCGCGCACCCGGCACACCGGGAAGCCGAGACCGCGCAGCGCGGCCTCGGCGGCCTCGACCCTGGCCAGCACTTCTGGCGTGACCGGGTCGCCGTAGCTCACCCGCGAGGCCAGGCACGGCGCGGCGGGCTTGTCGGCGGTGACCAGCCCGAGCCCGCGGCTGACCAGGCGGACGCCGGCCTTGGTCAGCCCGGCGTCCACCAGCGGCGCGACGGCTCCGCGCTCGGCCGCGGCCCGCTGCCCCGGGCGGTGGTCGCCGAGGTCGTCGAGGTTCGTCCCGAGGGCGACCCGGGCGCCCATCGCCGCCGCCAGCGGCGCGACGGCGTCGAACAGCGCCGACTTGCAGTGGTAGCACCGGTCGGCGCCGTTGGCGGCGTACTCGGGCCGTTCGGCCTCGTCGGTGCACACCTCCAGGTGGGCGAGGCCGTGGCGCCGCGCGAACGCGCGGGCGGCGGCCCGCTCGGAGGCGGCCAGGCTGGGGGAGACCGCGGTGACGGCGAGGGCCCGCCGGCCGAGCACCCGGGCGGCGGCGAAGGCGAGCAGCGCGGAGTCGGCCCCGCCGGAGTAGGCGACGACGAGCGCGTCCTCCCGGCGCAGCCGGGCCGTCAGCCGCTCCAGGGCGTCGTCAGCCGTGTCGCCGGCCGTGTCGCCGGTCGCATCGCCGGCCGTGTCGTCCGACCTGCCCGGGCGGTCACTCATCGGCGCCTCCACGTCAGCCTCCCCAGCGGTGCCCGTCAGGGTAGCGGTAGCCGGCGACGGACTCGTCGTGCATGCGGGCGTTGTAGCCGGGCGCGCCGGGCAGCCGGTAACGGCCCCGGTCGATGTGGACCGGGTCGACGAAGTGCTCGTGCAGGTGGTCGACGTACTCCAGGACGCGCCCCTCCAGGCTGCCGCTCACGCAGACGTAGTCGACGACCGACATGTGCTGGACCAGCTCGCACAGGCCCACCCCGCCCGCGTGCGGGCAGACGGGCACGCCGAACTTGGCCGCCATCAGCAGGATCGGCACGATCTCGTTGACCGAGGCGAGCCGGCACGAGTCGATCTGGCAGAAGTCGATCGCCCCGGCCTGCAGGAGCTGCTTGAACATGACCCGGTTGTGCGCGTGCTCCCCGGTGGCCACGCCGACGGGCGCGATCGCCTTGCGGATGGCCGCGTGGCCGAGCACGTCGTCGGGGCTGGTCGGCTCCTCGATCCACAGCGGCTCGTACGGCGCCAGCCGGTTCACCCACTCGATGGCCTGGGGCACGTCCCACACCTGGTTGGCGTCGATCATGAGGGTCAGGTCGCCGATCTCCTCGCGGGCGATCGCGAGGCGGCGCACGTCGTCCTCCAGGTTGGCGCCGACCTTGAGCTTGACGTGGGTCCAGCCGTCGGCGACCGCCTCGCGGCACAGGCGGCGCAGCTTGTCGTCGTCGTAGCCGAGCCAGCCCGGTGTCGTGGTGTAGCCGGGGTAGCCGTGCGCTGCGAGCTCGGCGATCCGCTCCTCACGGGTCGGAGCGAGCCGGGCCAGCATCTCGACGGCCTCGTCCGGGGTCAGCACGTCGGACAGGTAGCGGAAGTCGCAGGCCGCGACCAGCTCCTCGGGCGTCATGTCCGCCACGAACCGCCACAACGGCTTGCCGGCCCGGCGGGCGGCGAGGTCCCAGGCGGCGTTCAGCACGGCCGCCGCGGACAGGTGCACCACCCCCTTCTCCGGGCCCAGCCAGCGCATCTGGCTGTCGGACATGATCTGGCGGTAGAGACCGCCGAGGTTCCCGGCCAGCTCGTCGACGTCGCAGCCGGTCAGCCGTGCTCCGATCTGCCGCGCGGCGGTCACGCACAGGTCGTTGCCACGTCCGATGGTGAACGTCAGGCCGTACCCGGCGAGATCGCTGTCCGTCTGCAACACGACGTACGCCGCGGAGTAGTCGCCGTCCGGGTTCATGGCGTCCGACCCGTCGAGCGTCGCGGAGGTCGGGAACCTGATGTCGATCACGTTCACCGAGGTGATCGTCGGCATGGGCGAACTCCAAATGATCCGATGAATGTGATTCGAACAGTATGGTCACGTCCACCTGAGGTCAAGTAAGTCGGCAAACATCCCAATCAACGGCTTTACTTCAACCCGATGAATCTGACAGGCTCGTCACCACACTTGCCCCTGTGAACCAGTCGGAGAAGACAGATCGTGAAGCTGTTGCGGGTGGGTCCGCCGGGTTCTGAGCGGCCCTGTGTCATGGGTCCCGGCGACCGGGTGCTGGACCTGTCGTCACTGACGACGGACATCGACGGCGCGTTCCTCGCGGGAGGAGGCGTCGACCGGGTGCGGACGGCCCTGGCGGAGGGCTCGCTGCCCGAGGCGGAGCCGTACGAGCGGGTCGGAGCGCCGGTGGCGAGACCGGGGAAGGTCGTCTGCATCGGCCTGAACTACTCCGACCACGCCGAGGAGACCGGAGCCGCCCTCCCGGCCGAGCCCGTGGTCTTCATGAAGGCGTCGAACACCGTCGTCGGCCCCGACGACGACGTCCTGGTGCCGCGGCGCAGCGTGAAGACCGACTACGAGGTCGAGCTGGCCGTCGTCCTCGGCGGCACCGCCCGCTACCTGTCCTCCCCGGAGGAGGCGGCCGGTGTGATCGCCGGATACGCGATCTCCAACGACGTCTCCGAGCGGGAGTTCCAGAACGAGCGCGGCGGCCAGTGGGACAAGGGCAAGTCGTGTGAAACTTTCAACCCCCTCGGCCCCTGGCTGGTGACGCCCGACGAGGTCGGCGACCCCCAGGCCCTCGGCCTGCGGCTGTGGGTGAACGGCGAGCAGCGCCAGAACGGCGACACCAAGAACCAGATCTTCGGCGTGCACCACGTGATCTGGTATCTCAGCCAGTTCATGGTGCTGGAGCCCGGCGACGTGGTGAACACCGGCACCCCCGCCGGGGTGGCACTCGGCCGCGGCCCCCAGGCCTACCTGCGGGAGGGCGACGTGGTCGAGCTGGAGGTCGACGGCCTCGGCCGGCAGCGCCAGCGGATGGGACGCGCATGAGCGAGATCGGGGGCGGCGCCGGAGGCGAGTTCGAGGGGCTGGTGGCGGTGGTCACCGGCGGCGCCTCGGGCATCGGCAGGGCGGTCGCCGAGGAGCTGACCGCGCGGGGCGCCCGGGTCGCGGTGCTCGACCTCAAGGACACCGAGTTCACCTGCGACGTGACCGACGACGCCGCCGTACGGCGGGCGGTCGCGGCGGTGGCCGAGCGGTACGGCCGGATCGACGTGCTGGTGAACAACGCGGGCATCGGCGCGGCGGGCACGGTCGCCGACAACGACGACGCCGAATGGCTGCGGGTGTTCGACCTCAACGTCGTCGGGATCGCGCGCGTCACCCGGGCGGCCCTGCCGCACCTGCGGGAGTCCCCGCACGCGGCGGTCGTCAACACCTGCTCGATCGCCGCCACCGCGGGGCTGCCGCAGCGGGCGCTGTACTCCGCCTCCAAGGGGGCCGTGCTCGCGCTGACCCGCGCGATGGCGGCCGACCACATCCGCGAGGGCATCCGCGTCAACTGCGTGAACCCCGGCACCGTCGACACCCCCTGGGTGGGGCGGCTGCTGGACGCCGCCCCCGACCCGGCCGCCGAACGGGCCGCGCTGGCCGCCCGCCAGCCGCACGGCCGGCTCGTGACGGCGCAGGAGGTCGCCCACGCCGTCGCGTACCTCGCCAGCCCGAGGGCGGGGTCGACCGCCGGGACCGAGCTGGCCGTGGACGGCGGCATGGCCGGCCTGCGACTGAGGCCGGTGGGCTCGTGAAGGTGTCCCTCGGGCCCTACGGGCTCGGCACCGCGCCGCTGGGCGGCCTGTTCGCGCAGGTGGACGAGGAGCAGGCCGAGCGGACGCTGGCCGCCGCGTGGGAGGCGGGCGTCCGCTACTTCGACACCGCGCCGCACTACGGCACCGGCCTCGCCGAGGAGCGCCTCGGGCGCTTCCTGCGCGGCCTTCCCGGCGGGGCGGGGGAGGCGGTCGTCTCCACCAAGGTCGGCCGCGTCCTGGTGCCCGGCGAGGGCGAGGAGGACGGCTTCCCCGGCCGCACGCAGTACGTGCGGGTGCGGGACTACAGCCGCGACGGCGTGCTGCGCTCGCTGGAGGACAGTATGCGGCGCACCGGGCTCGCCCACTTCGGCATGGTGTTCATTCACGACCCCGACGAGCACTGGGAGCAGGCCGCGGGGGAGGCGTTCCCGGCCCTGGCCGAGCTGCGCGACCAGGGCGTCGTCGGGGCGATCGGCGCCGGGATGAACCAGACCGCGATGCTGACCCGGTTCGTCCGGGAGACCGGCGTCGACGTGGTCCTCGTGGCCGGGCGCCACACCCTGCTCGACCGGTCGGCGGAGGAGGAGCTGCTGCCCGAGTGCGCGCGGCGCGGTGTCTCCGTCGTCGTGGGCGGGGTGTTCAACAGCGGTGTCCTGGCCGGCGGCGGCACCTACGACTACGCCGCCGCCCCGCCCGAGGTGCTCGACCGGGCGCGCGAGATGGCCCGCGTCTGCGCGTCGTACGGCGTGCCGCTGCCCGCGGCGGCGCTGCGGTTCCCGCACCGGCATCCGGCGGTGACCAACGTCCTGATCGGCGCGCGCACCGCGGAGGAGATCACCGAGGACCTGGAGCTGGCGGCGGCGGACATCCCCGACGCGCTCTGGGACGATCTCGAAGGCCTGGGCCATGCGGGTTGACCTCGCCTACGGCGCCGACGGCCTGACCGTCGACCTTCCCGACGACCGGACCACCGTGATCACGCCGGTGGCCCGGCCGGTCGTCCCGGACGAGGCCGCCGAGCTGCGGCGGGCCCTGCGCGAACCCGTCGCGGGACCACCGCTGCGCGAGCGGGTGCGCCCCGGCCAGACGGTGGCGATCTCCGCCTGCGACGGGACCCGGCCCCAGCCCAGGCACCTGATGATCCCCGCGATCCTGGACGAGCTGGACGGGATCGCCGACCCCGGCGACGTGGTGATCCTGGTCGCCACCGGCACGCACCGCGGCAACACCCCCGCAGAACTGCGCGCGATGTTCGGCGACGAGGTCGTGGACGCCGTACGGATCGTCAACCACGACGCGCGCGACGCGTCGTCGCTGCGGTGGATGGGCCGGCACGGCAAGGACGTGCCGGTCTGGCTGAACCGCGAGTGGACCGACGCCGACGTGCGGATCACGACGGGGTTCGTGGAGCCGCACTTCTTCGCCGGGTTCTCCGGCGGCCCCAAGCTGGTCGCGCCGGGCCTCGCCGCCCTGGAGACCGTGCTCACCCTGCACGACGCGGCCCGCATCGGCGACCCCCGCGCGACCTGGGGGGTCATCGAGGGCAACCCCGTCCACGACGACGTCCGCGCGATCGCCGCGGCGACCGGCGTCACCTTCGCCCTCGACGTCGTGCTGAACCGGGAGCAGAGGATCGTCCGGGCGTTCGGCGGCGACCTCGCCCCGATGCACGCCGCCGCCACGGCCGCGGCCCGCGCCGCCGCGATGCGGCCGGTCGCCGAGCCGTTCGACGTGGTGGTCACCACCAACGCCGGCTTCCCGCTGGACCAGAACCTCTACCAGTCGGTGAAGGGCATGAGCGCCGCCGCCCAGGTCGTCCGCCCCGGCGGGACGATCATCTGCGCGGCCGAGTGCCGGGACGGGTTCCCCGACCACGGCTCCTACCGCGAGGTGCTCACCTCGGCGGCCTCGCCCGACGCCTTGTTCGAGGAGATCTCCCGCCGCACCGAGACCATCCCCGACCAGTGGCAGGTGCAGATCCAGGCGCGCATCCAGCGGCGGGCCCGGGTGATCATGCACACGGCATATCTCGGTGACGCCGACCTGGCCGCCGCCCATCTGGAGCGGACCGAGGACGTCGCCGCCACCGTGCGGGCCCTGCCGGGGCGGGTGTGCGTGCTGCCGGAGGGGCCGATGACCATCCCCTACCTCGCGGGAGAGTGAGCGTGCTCCGCTATCCCCTGATCCACCCGCCGCTGCTGGCCGCGCTCGCGGCGACCGGGCACGGCTCGCGCGTGCTGCTCGCCGACGCGAACTACGCGCACGCCACCAACGTGCGGGCCGGCGCCCCGGTGATCCACCTCAACCTGCGGCCCGGGCTGGTCCGCGTGGACGACGTCCTGGAACTCCTGGTGGACGCCGTACCGCTGGAGGCCGTGCACGCGATGCGGCCCGACGAGGGCGGCGAGCCCGGCGTGTTCGCCCGCTACCGCGAACTGCTCGGCCCGGGCCTGCCGCTCCAGGTCCTGCCCAGGTTCGGCTTCTACGAGGCCGCGAAGGAGCCCGACGTCGCGTTCGCGGTGGCGACCGGCGACGACCGGCTCTACGCCAACCTCCTGCTGACCATCGGGTACGTCGTACCGGCATGAGCGAGGCGTACCAGGCATGAGTGAGGCACTCGACCTCGGCTACGCCCGCGTGGACCTCGGCCGCGAGGCGCGGCAGGGGCTGCCCGAGATCGTGTACGGCCCGGGCAAGCGGGTGGGCGAGATCGCCGGTATCGTCACCGCGCTGCTCGCCCGGAACACCGGCCCGGTCCTGGTGACGCGGGTCGAGCCCGGCCCGGCCGCCGAGGTGCGCGAGCGCGTCCCCGGCGGCGCGTACGACACCGGCGCCCGGCTGCTGGTCTGGCGGCCCGCGCCGCCGGACCGGCAGCCGGTCGCGCACACCGTGGCCGTCGTCACGGCGGGCACGGCGGACGGCCCGGTCGCGGCCGAGGCGGCGGCCGTCGCCGCCGCGCTGGGCCTGCGCACGACTCTGATCAGGGACGTCGGGGTGGCCGGGCTGCACCGGGTGCTCGCCGCGGCCGGCGACCTGCGCGCGGCCGACAGCGTGATCGTCGTCGCCGGCATGGAGGGCGCGCTCGCCAGCGTCGTCGGCGGGCTCGTCGAGACGCCGGTGATCGCGGTGCCCACCTCGACCGGGTACGGCGCCGCGCTGGAGGGCGTGACGGCCCTGCTGGCCATGCTCACCTCCTGCGCCGCCGGGCTGACCGTGGTGAACATCGACTCCGGCTTCGGCGCCGCCCTCGCCGCCTACCGCCTCACCCGGAGGGCGTCCCGGGCGGGGGAGGAGGCCTGATGATCCTCTACCTGAACCCGTTCACCGGGCTCGCGGGCGACATGCTGCTCGGCGCGCTGCTCGACGCCGGAGCCTCGCTCGACGCCGTACGGCGGGCGGTCGCCGCGACCGGCCTGACCGGCTGGCGGCTCGACGCCGAGCGGGTGCGCACCGGCGCGCTGACCGCCACCCGGGCGCTGGTGACGGTGGACGACGACGCCACCGAGCGCCGCGCCGCCGAACTGCTCGCGATGGCGGCCCGCTGCGGGCTGCCGGTCGCGGAGGCCGCGCTGACCGCGATCGCCGAGGTCGAGGCCGGGCTGCACGGCGAGCCGGTCGCCGAGGTGCACCTGCACGAGCTCGGCGGGCACGACACGCTGGTCGACATCGTCGGCTGCGCGGCGGCGCTGCGCGACCTCGGCGTGACGCGCGTGCACTGCGCGCCGCTGCCCCTGGGCGCCGGAGTCGTCCACACGCGGCACGGCGTGCTGCCCGTCCCGGCCCCCGCCACGCTCGCCCTGCTGAAGGGGGCGCGGGTGCGGGGCGGGGAGGCGGCGGAGGCGGTCACCCCGACCGGGGCGGCCCTGCTGCGCGCCGCGGGCACGACGTACGGCCCGGCTCCGGAGATGGCGCTGCGCGCCACGGGGTACGGCGCGGGCGGGCGCGTGCTGCCCGACCGGCCCAACGTCACGGTCGCCATGCTCGGTGCGCCCGTGGCCGAGCCGGAACCGGTGGCCGGGCCCGACCGCCAGGTCGTCCTGTCGACGAACCTCGACGACGTGACGGGCGAGGTGCTCGGGCACGTCGTCGAGCGCGCCCTGGCGGCGGGCGCGGCCGACGCGTGGGTCACCCCCGCCGTGATGAAGAAGGGCCGCCCCGCGCACGTCCTGCACGTGCTGACGCCCCCCGAACTGGCCGGCGAGCTGCAGGATCTGGTCTTCGCCGAGACCGGCAGCCTGGGCCTGCGGCGCAGCGTGGTCGAGAAGGTCGCGCTGCCCCGGCACTTCGCGACCGTGCGCCTGCACGGCCGGGACGTGCGGATGAAGCACGGGCCGTGGGGGGTCAAGCCCGAGTACGACGACCTCGCCGCGCTGGCCGAGGCCACCGGCAAACCGCTGAGAGAACTGGCACGAGAGGCCTACGACGCACTGTGACCGCTTCTGAGACAGCTCCTGAGACAGCTCCTGAGACAACTGCGACCGCTTCCGGGACCGCCTCCGGGACGTCCGCCGTACGGATCGACGCCCACCACCACCTGTGGGACCTGTCCCGGCGCCCGCAGACGTGGCTGGAGCCCCCGCAGGTGGCCCCGATCCACCGCGACTTCACCGTCGCCGACTACGAATCGGCCGCGGCCGGGGCGGGCGTCGGCCGGTCCGTGCTCGTCCAGGTCCTGCCCGACGCCGAGGAGACGCGCGAGTTCCTGGCGCTGGCGGCGGGGTCGCGGACCATCGCCGGGGTGGTGGGATGGGCCGACCTGACCCGGCCCGATCTCGCCGCCGAACTCGCCGCCCTGGCCGCCTCGCCCGGCGGCGGCCTGCTGCGCGGGATCCGCCACCTGGTGCAGGGCGAAGCCGACCCGCGCTGGCTCGCCAGGGACGACGTGCGCGCGGGGCTGCGGGAGGTGGCGGCGGCCGGGCTCGTCTACGACCTGCTCGTCGTGCCGCACCAGCTGCCCGCCGCGATCGAGACCGTGCGCGCCCTGCCGGAGCTGAGCTTCGTCCTGGACCACCTGGCGAAACCGCCGGTCGCGACCGGAGAGATCGAGCCCTGGGCGGGGCTCGTCCGCGAGCTCGCCGCCGAGCCCAACGTGACGGCCAAGCTCTCCGGCCTCATCACCGAGGCGGTCTGGGACGACTGGGACGCCGCCGCCCTGCGGCCGTACGTCGGCGTGGCGCTCGACGCGTTCGGCCCGGGCCGCCTGATGTTCGGCTCGGACTGGCCGGTCTGCCTGCTCGCGGGCTCCCTTTCCCGCTGGTCCGACACCGTTTCGGCGCTGCTCGCGGACGCCGGTCTGCCGGCCGCCGAGCGCGAGGCCGTCTTCCGGGGTACGGCGACCCGGGTCTACGGGCTGAAGGACTGATCACCTCCCTGCCCTTCCGGCCGGTCGGCGGCGGCCCCGCCATCGCCCCGAAGGTCCTCGGCATCCGCTGACCTGGCGTACGCCGAAAACCGGCGTCCGTCCGCCCGGCATCGGCCGGGCGGACGGACGCCTTCGTGTGTTGATCCCACGTTTCTTGATTGTTACCGCGGGCAACAAACGTTACCGTCCTGTGTCTTTCACCACCTGTGCTTTGGGCTTACGTTGTCTCAAACAACATTCCCTGGAGCGGTGAACGCCGTGACCCGGCCACTGCCGTACCGGGTGGCCGGAGCGCCTCGACCCCGAAGGATCTGCGAAGACGTCGGGACGGCGCGGGCTCGGCCACACCCCCTCATAGACCCCCAGTCAGAGAAAGGACCCACGCATCATGCGCAAGGGGATCCTCAGCATCGGCGCCGCGGCCGCGGCGCTCACCCTCGGTCTCACCGCCTGCGGGGGCGAGAACGGTGACACCTCCGCCGACAGCGGCTCCAGCGCCGCGCCCTCCGCCGCGGGCGACGCCAAGGCCGGCAAGATCGGCGTCATCCTCCCGGACAGCAAGTCCTCCGCCCGGTGGGAGACCGCCGACCGCAAGTACCTGGAGGAGGCGTTCAAGACGGCGGGTGTCGAGTACGACATCCAGAACGCGCAGGGCGACAAGTCCGCCTTCCAGACGATCGCCGACCAGATGATCACCAACGGCGCGACCGTCCTGATGATCGTCAACCTCGACAGCGGCACCGGCAAGGCCGTGCTCGACAAGGCCAAGTCGCAGGGCGTCGCCACGATCGACTACGACCGCCTCACGCTGGGCGGCAGCGCGGCCTACTACGTGTCGTTCGACAACAACAAGGTCGGCCAGCTGCAGGGCGAGGGCCTGGTCAAGTGCCTGACCGACAAGAAGGCCGACAAGCCGATCATCGCGGAGCTGAACGGCTCGCCGACCGACAACAACGCCACGCTGTTCAAGGAGGGCTACGACAGCGTCCTCAAGCCGAAGTACGACTCGGGCGACTACAAGAAGGGCCCGGACCAGTCGGTTCCGGACTGGGACAACACCCAGGCCGGCACGATCTTCGAGCAGATGCTGACCCAGGAGCCGAAGATCGCGGGTGTCCTCTCCGCCAACGACGGCCTCGGCAACGCCGCGATCTCGGTGCTGAAGAAGCAGAACCTGAACGGCAAGGTCCCGGTCACCGGCCAGGACGCGACCGTGCAGGGCCTGCAGAACATCCTCGCCGGCGACCAGTGCATGACGGTCTACAAGGCCATCAAGAAGGAGGCCGACGCCGCCTCCGAGCTGGCCATCGGCCTCGCCAAGGGTGAGCAGCCCTCGGTGAGCGGCTCCGTCAAGGACCCGGAGGGCAACCGGGACGTCCCGTCGGTGCTGCTGGACCCGCAGGCCATCTACTTCGACAACGTCAAGGACGTCGTCAACGACGGCTTCGTGACCAAGGACGAGCTGTGCACCGGCGACTTCGCCGACAAGTGCAAAGAGGCCGGCATCAGCTAATCGACCCCACCCACCGGGTGCGTACGGCGACGCGAACCCCTGAGGGGTGACCAGCTGAGCCGCGACGAGCACCGTGCGGGGCGCCCCCACTCCGGGGCGCCCCGCACCGCCCGGAGCGACGAGAGGCGGCCCGGGGGACGGCGCCGTACCGGCCCATCGATCTACGGAGAAGCCCATCGTGTCCCAGGGACCGATCCTGGAACTGCGCGGCATCAACAAGAGCTTCGGCCCCGTGCAGGTCCTTCACGACGTCGCCTTCTCGGTCCATCCGGGAGAGGTGACCGCACTGGTCGGCGACAACGGCGCCGGCAAGTCCACGCTGGTCAAGTGCATCGGCGGAATCTACCCGATCGACTCGGGCGAGTACCTCTTCGAGGGCGAGCGGGTCCAGGTGAGCGGGCCCAGGGACGCCGCCGATCTCGGCGTCGAGATCGTCTACCAGGACCTCGCCCTCTGCGACAACCTCGACATCGTGCAGAACATGTTCCTGGGCCGCGAGCGCAAGAGCGGGCTGGTCCTGGACGAGGACACGATGGAGGAGATGGCGGCCAAGACCCTGGCCGGGCTCTCCGTGCGCACCGTGAAGTCGCTGCGCCAGCACGTCTCCAGCCTCTCCGGCGGCCAGCGGCAGACGGTGGCGATCGCCAAGGCCGTGCTGTGGAACAGCAAGGTCGTCATCCTCGACGAGCCGACGGCCGCCCTCGGCGTGGCGCAGACCGCCCAGGTGCTGGAGCTGGTCCGCCGCCTGGCCGACAGGGGCCTCGCCGTGGTGCTCATCTCGCACAACATGAACGACGTCTTCGCCGTGTCCGACCGGATCGCGGCGCTCTACTTGGGACGGATGGCGGCCCAGGTGAAGGCCTCCGAGGTGACCCACTCGCAGGTCGTGGAACTCATCACCTCCGGGCGCAGCGGGGAGCTCGGCATCGGGAACGGCATCGGAGCGGCATCATGACAACCGAAACGCTCCCCAAGCAGGAGAACGCCGACTCCGCGCTCGGCTCGCACGTCAGGGGCTACATCGAGCGGGTGCGCGGCGGTGAGCTGGGCGCGCTCCCCGCCGTCTTCGGTCTCATCATCCTGTGCGTGGTCTTCGCGGTCCTGCGGCCGTCGTTCCTGTCCGCGCTGAACTTCGCCAACCTGTTCACCCAGGGCGCGGCGGTCGCCGTCATCGCCATGGGCCTGATCTTCGTGCTGCTCCTCGGCGAGATCGACCTGTCCGCCGGCTTCGCGAGCGGCGTCTGCGCGGCGGTGCTCGCCGTGCTGCTGACCTTCCAGGGCTGGCCCTGGTACCTCGCGGTCCTCACCGCGATGGTCACCGGCGCGGTCATCGGCCTGGTCCTTGGGTCGCTGGTGGCCAAGCTCGGCATCCCGTCCTTCGTGGTCACCCTGGCCGCGTTCCTCGCCTTCCAGGGCGTCGTGCTGCTGCTGGTGAAGAACGGCACCAACATCTCGATCCGGGACGAGACGATCCTCGCCGTCGCCAACAAGAACGTGCCGCCGGCCGCCGGCTGGATCGCCACCGCCGTGGGCGTCGCCGCCTATGCCGCCGTCCAGTTCGTGCAGGCGCGCCGCCGGGCCGCGCGCGGCCTGGTCGCCGCGCCCATGGCGGTGATCGCCGCCCGCGTCGCGGCGCTCGCCGTCATCGCGGGCGCCGCGGTGTACATGCTGAACCTGGAGCGCAGCCGTACGGCCATCGTGTCGCTCAAGGGCGTGCCGATCGTCGTGCCGCTGATCGTGATCCTGCTGATCGTCTGGACCTTCGTGCTGCGGCGCACGGCGTACGGCCGGCACATCTACGCCGTCGGCGGCAACGCCGAGGCCGCCCGCCGGGCCGGCATCAACGTGGACCGCATCCGCATCTCCGCCTTCGTCATCTGCTCCTTCATGGCGTCGATCGGCGGCATCATCGCGGCGTCCCGGGCCAACTCGGTCGATCCCAACACGGGCGGCAGCAACGTGCTGCTGTTCGCGGTGGGCGCGGCCGTCATCGGCGGCACCAGCCTCTTCGGCGGCAAGGGCCGGGCGCTCGACGCGGTGCTCGGCGGCGCGGTGGTCGCGGTCATCGAGAACGGCATGGGCCTCATGGGCTACAGCGCGGGCGTCAAGTTCGTCGTGACCGGCTCGGTGCTCCTGCTGGCCGCGGGCGTGGACGCGCTGTCGCGCAAGCGCTCGGCGGCGACCGGCCGCGGTTAGGGCGGGCTCCGCTCTCCGATCCATCCCCAGAGGCCTTCCGGGCCTCTAACCACCCCCCCACGGAAGTCCGAGGCCGTTCCGATGATGCGCGCAGGTCCCTCACAGGAGGAGATCCGCAAGCACAACCTCGGGACGCTGCTGCGGCACGTCCACGTGGGAGGGCCGACCTCGCGGGCCGAGCTGACCTCGCTGATGGGGCTCAACCGCAGCACCATCATGGCGCTGACGGCCGACCTCACGGCGGCCGGGCTCGTCCGGGAGGAGCTGCCCAGGGACACCGGAAGGGCGGGGCGGCCGTCCCTGGTCGTCCGCCCGGAGACGGCCCGCGTCTACGTGCTCGCCTTCGACGTGGGCGTGGACCGGCTGGCCGCCGCCCGCATCGGCCTCGGCGGCGTGGTCCTCGACCGGCGGGAGACCAGGCGGGAGCGCGGGCCGTTCGACCTGGCGCAGGTCGCGGGCACCCTGGCGGGCTTCGCCCGGCAGATGCGGCGCAGGACGCGGGAGGACACGGTCTGCGTCGGCGCGGCGGCGGGGGTCTCCGGCGTCGTCCGCCGTTCCGACGGCGTGGTCAGGCTCGGGCCGAACATCGGCGCGGAGGAGACACCGCTGCGGGAGGAGCTGACCCGGCGCCTCGCGATCGGCATGCCGGTGGCGGTGGGCAACGAGGCGAACCTCGGCGCGCTCGCCGAGCACACCCGCGGGATCGGGACCGGCTGCCGCGACCTGGTCTACCTGCACGGCGACGTGGGCATCGGCGGCGGCATCATCGTGAACGGCCAGCTTCTCGGCGGGCACGACGGGTACGGCGGCGAGGTGGGCCACATGGTGGTCAACCCCGACGGCCGCCGGTGCGGCTGCGGCTCCCGCGGCTGCCTGGAGGCCGAGGTGGGGGAGCCCGCCCTGATGGAGCACGCCGGCCGGTACGGCGAGATGATCGGCAGGGACGCGGTCCGGGCCGTGGTCGACGCGGCCGACCGGGGCGACGTGCGGGCCCAGGAGGCCCTCGCCCACGTGGGCACCTGGCTCGGCATCGGCGTCGCCAACCTCGTGAACGTCTTCAATCCCGAGATGGTCGTCTTCGGCGGCATCCTCAGGGAGATCTATCTCGGCTCGGCGGCCCAGGTGCGCAGCCGGATCGCCACCGGGACGCTGTCGGCGGCACGGGAGCGGCTGCGGCTGCGCACCACGGCGCTGGGCGACGACGCGACGCTGATGGGGGCCGCCGAGCTGGCCTTCACGCAGGTGCTCGCCGACCCCCTTGAGGCGCTGTCCCGCCTCGGCCCCGCCTGAGGCGGGGGCCGTCGGGCGGGGACTGGTCGGGCGGGGACTGTCAGGCGGTCGTGCGGGCGGGGGCGCTGAAGGTGTCGCACGCCTTCGGGCCGTTGCCGTACCAGCCGCGCTTGAGCCAGTAGCGGATGCTGCGGGCCTTGCCGTGCGCGGCGTCGCCGGTGATCCAGTCGAGCTGCTCCTCGAAGTCGAACTCCTCACGGCCGAGGGAGTGCCACACGCTGCCGATGAAGGCGCCGGAGAAGCACTCGGCCTGGAGTTCGACGCGGCGGGTGAGGTCGTAGGCCCGCTTCTTGCTCACCGTGCGGTAGCGCCGGTAGACCTCCGGCAGGATGCCGGCGCGGTCCTGCGCGTAGTGGCCGTACTCGTGGGCGATGACCGTGAACAGGTTGAACTCGCTGGGGTCGGACAGCTGCGACTTGTACAGCAGGATCCACATGGTGTCGTTCTTGGGGCAGTACATGCCCGCGGCGTAGCCCGCCGGGTACTTGCCGCAGCCCGTCGGCACGCTCTTGGTGATGTAGCGCACCTTCGGCGGGGAGAACCTCAGCCCGGCCTGCCGGAACTCCTCGGTCCACGACTGGTTGAGGCAGTCGAGCAGGTGGTCGAGGTAGACCCGGTAGGTGTCCAGGTCGTCGGGGCGGCGGGACAGCTCCGAGCACTCGGGGAAGTCGAACTCGCCCGTCTTGTACAGGGGATTGGCCGTCAGCGCGGCCTGGCCCCTCGGCATGGGCCGGGCGGCCCTGCCCGGAGACGCGCCCGCCGGGCCGGCGAGGGAGAGGACGGTGGCCGCCGCCGTGGCCACCGTCGTGGCGGCGACGGCGGCAGCGCGGAGGCTTATGCGAATCATGAGTGGGCATCCCCAGCGGACAGAGAAACAGGGTCACAGAAGGTGGCGAGGGGCTCGAACGCCTCAAAGCGGACCCCCCGCGAGATCATGAGAGTAGGGCAGGAGGCGGCGACGGGTAAAGCGGAATAGATGTCGTTACGGAGAAGGTCTGTGGAGGTTCAGTGCGACCCCTGGTAACACCCGGCCTCCGTCGAACTAGACTCGATCCGTTCGATGGTGAGCGGGAAGGATGTACGGTGGGGATTCTGGAGACGATCAAGGACCCGCTCGATGTGAAGCACCTCGAGGCCGGGCAGTTGCCCGCGCTGGCGGAGGAGATTCGCGACGTGCTGGTCTCCACGGTCGCGAAGACCGCCGGCCACCTCGGCCCCAACCTCGGGGTGGTCGAGCTGACCATCGCCCTCCACCGGGTCTTCGACTCGCCCCGCGACCCCATCCTGTTCGACACCGGCCACCAGTCGTACGTGCACAAGCTGCTGACCGGCCGGGCCGGGCGGTTCGGCACCCTGCGTCAGGAGGGCGGCCTGTCGGGGTATCCCAGCCGGGCCGAGTCCGAGCACGACTTCATCGAGAACTCCCACGCCTCCACCGTCCTGTCGTACGCCGACGGGCTCGCCAAGGCGTTCGTGCTGGGCGGCGAGACCGACCGCACGGTGGTGGCGCTGATCGGCGACGGCGCGCTGACCGGCGGGATGGCCTGGGAGGCGCTGAACAACATCGCCGGGCGCAGGGACCTGCCGCTGATCATCGTGGTCAACGACAACGGCCGCTCCTACTCGCCGACGATCGGCGGCCTCGCCTCGCACCTGTCGTCCCTGCGGATGACCCAGGGGTACGAGCACCTGCTGGAGCTCGTGAAGAACAACCTCGGCCGGGTCCCGGTGGTCGGCACGCCGCTGTACGACACGCTGCACGGCATGAAGAAGGGCCTGAAGGACATCCTGACCCCGCAGGTCATGTTCGAGGACCTCGGGCTGAAATACGTCGGCCCGATCGACGGCCACGACGAGGGCGCCGTGGAGGCGGCCCTGCGCCGCGCCCGGGCCTTCCGCGGGCCCGTCATCGTGCACGTGCTCACCCGCAAGGGGAACGGCTACGCGCACGCGGAGAACCACGACGAGGACTGCTTCCATTCGCCGCAGCCGTTCGACGTGGAGACCGGCGAGGAGCGGCCCCGGCCGCACAGCTGGACGAACGTGTTCGGCGACGAGATGGTGAAGATCGGCGCGGAGCGCAAGGACGTCGTCGCGATCACCGCGGCGATGCTTCACCCCACCGGCCTGGCGGCGTTCGCCGAGGCGTACCCGGACCGGATCTACGACGTGGGCATCGCCGAGCAGCACGCCCTGACCAGCGCCGCCGGGCTCGCGTTCGGCGGTCTCCACCCGGTGGTCGCGGTCTACGCGACCTTCCTCAACCGGGCCTTCGACCAGCTTCTGATGGACGTGGCGCTGCACCGGCAGCCGGTCACGGTCGTGCTCGACCGGGCCGGGGTGACCGGCGACGACGGGCCGAGCCACAACGGCATGTGGGACCTGTCGATCCTCCAGCTCGTCCCCGGGCTGTCGGTCGCCGCCCCCCGCGACGGCGCGCGGCTGCGCGAACTGCTCGCCGAGGCGGTCAGGATCGAGGACGGCCCGACGGTGGTCCGCTTCCCCAAGGGCGCGCTGCCCGCCGACGTCGACGCGGTCGGCAAGCTCGGCGAGATGGACGTGCTGCGCGCCGGGGACGCCGACGTGCTGCTCGTCGCGGTCGGCTCCATGGCGGAGATCTGCCTGGAGGCCGCGACCCTGCTCGACGCGCAGGGCATCTCGGCCGCGGTGGTCGACCCGCGCTGGGTGAAGCCGCTCGACAAGGCCCTCGTGCTGGCCGCCTCCGCCCACCGGCTGGTCGCGGTGGTGGAGGACAACGGCCGCGTCGGCGGCGTGGGCGACGCGGTGGCGCGCCTGCTGCGCGACGCCGACGTGGACGTGCCGGTGCGGACCTACGGCATCCCGCAGCGGTTCCTCGACCACGCCAAGCGGGCCAAGATCCTTTCCGACGTCGGCCTGACCGGGCAGGACCTCGCCCGCCAGATCACCGAGGCCGTCGCGCGGCGCTCGCAGGTGATGGAGAGCCGCCCGGCGCGGCTGGTACATCCGACTGACTGATCACCATGCGTAATACCGGTTCGACCGGGAAGTCTGCAGGTCATCGACGTGAGGAGCCTGCGGATGAACGTTTTCCGGACGAAACCGGTAGAACAGTCCATCGAGGATGCCGAAGGCGGCGAGCACCGGCTGAGGCGCACGCTGAGCGCCCTCGACCTGACGGTCTTCGGCGTCGGCGTCATCGTGGGCACCGGGATCTTCGTGCTGACCGGCGTCGCGGCACGCAACACGGCCGGCCCGGCCGTCGCGATCTCCTTCGTGGTCGCCGGGGTCGTGTGCGCGCTCGCGGCCCTGTGCTACGCCGAGTTCGCCGCCACGGTCCCGGTCGCCGGATCGGCCTACACGTACGCGTACGCCACGATCGGCGAGTTCCCGGCCTGGATCATCGGCTGGGACCTGATGCTGGAGCTCGCGCTCGGCGCGGCGGTGGTCGCCTCGGGCTGGTCGGGCTACTTCGCCTCGCTGCTGAAGAACTTCGGCGTCGCCCTGCCGCCGTCCATCGCCGGTGACCACGCCGTCTTCAACATCCCGGCGGCCGTGATCGTGCTCCTGCTGACCGGGGTGCTGGTGGCCGGGATCAAGACGTCGATCAGGTTCAACGGCGCCATGGTGGCGATCAAGCTGGCCGTGGTGCTGCTCGTGATCATCGCCGGTCTCTTCTCGGTCAAGGGAGGCAACTACCAGCCGTTCGTCCCGCCGTCGCACCAGCTCCCTCCCGGCAGCGGGCTGAAGGCGCCCCTCATCCAGGTGCTGTTCGGCGTGCAGCCGGTCGCCTACGGAGTCTTCGGCGTCTTCACCGCCGCGGCGCTGGTGTTCTTCGCCTACATCGGCTTCGACGTCGTGGCGACCGCCGCCGAGGAGACCCGCCGCCCGCAGCGCGACCTGCCGATCGGGATCATCGTCTCCCTCGTCGTCTGCACGATCCTCTACGTGGTGGTCTCGCTCGTGGTCGTCGGCATGCAGCGCTACTCCGAGCTCAGCGAGTCGGCCCCGCTCGCCGACGCGTTCCGGTCGGTGGGCCGGCCCTGGGTGGCGACCGTGATCAGCGTCGGGGCCATCGCCGGGCTCACCACGGTCGTGATGACCCTCATGCTCGGCCAGAGCCGGGTGCTGTTCGCGATGTGCCGCGACAGCCTGCTGCCCCGCTCCCTCGCCCGGGTCCACCCGAGGTTCCGCACGCCGTACCGGATCACCGTCGTCATCGGCGTGGTGACCGCGCTGCTCGCGGCGCTGATCCCGCTCAGCGCGATCGCCGAGCTGGTGAACATCGGCACGCTGTTCGCGTTCGTGATCGTCGCGGTGGCGGTGGTGATCCTGCGCAGGACCCGGCCCGACCTGTCGCGCTCCTTCCGCACGCCGCTGGTGCCGCTGGTGCCGATCGTCTCGGTGCTGGCCTCGGCCTACCTGATGCTCAACCTGCCGGTGGAGACCTGGATCCGCTTCTTCGTCTGGATGGTGGTGGGCGCGGTGGTCTACTTCCTGTACGGATACCGGCGGAGCCGGGTGGCGAAGCTCAGGAGTAAGCCCGGGGAGCCAGCCCTCGGGCGATGAGCACGACGCCGACGGCGGCGAGCAGCGCGCCGCTCGCGCCGAGCAGCAGGCGGTAGCCGCGGGGGGTCAGCCGGTGCCTGCCGGCCCCCACGGCCCCCGCCAGCGCCACCTTGGAACCCACCAGGACCAGGTAGAAGGCCCCGGTGAAGCCCAGCGCGTACGCCGGGGCCCGGTCCCAGGCCGCGACGAACACCGGCGAGCCCACCGCGATCCAGAACAGCCAGGGGTGCGGGTTGAGCAGGTTCACCACCACCCCGCGCAGGATCTCCCGCGCCGAGGACGGCGCGTCCTCGCCGGGCCGCGGCGGCAGCGCCGTACGGGCCTCGCGCAGCGTCTGCACGCCCAGATAGACCACGTAGAGGCCGCCGCACACCGACAGCACGCGCAGCAGCGCCTCCGGCAGCGCCCCGACGGCCGTCACGGCGAGCAGCACCACGGGCAGGTCCGACAGCAGCGGCACGCAGGCCAGGCGCACGCCCGCGCGGAACCCGCCGCGCAGGCTGGCCGTGATGACGAGCGTCAGCAGCGCTCCGGGCATGACGCCCGCCCCCAGCCCCAGGCTGAGCCCCATGAGCAGTTCCGGCACCGGACCTCCCGTTTCGTCCGCACGAGAGGCTATCGCCGCGCCGCACCCGCCTTCGTCGGCCGGGCCGCCCCAGGTGGTCTCAGGCCGGGACCAACTGCCATTGCTGGTTGGCGCCGCCGTTGGCGCTCCACTGCACGACCTGGGCGCCGTCGGAGGTCGACGCGCCGTACACGTCCGCCAGCAGCCCGCTGCTGTAGCTGACGATCGTGTAGTAGCCGTCGCCGGTGGACCGCAGGTACCACAGCTGGTTGGCGCCGCCGTTGGCGGTCCACTGCTGCAGTTGCAGCCCTTCGGTCGTGCTGCTGCCGTTGACGTCGAGGACCTTGCCGGTGGGGACGTAGCGCAGGGTGTACGCGCCGCCCTGACCGCTGGTGACGGTCCACGCGGCGGAGCCGGACTGCTGCACGGCCTTGGCGCCGTCCGCGGACGAGTTACCGGCCACGGCGAGCGGCTTGCCGCTGTTGCGGTTGACGATGCGGTAGGTCGCGCCCGACACCGGGCCGCTCGAACCGGACCCGAGATTGAAGTACTCGACCGCGTCGCTGAACGTCGTGGCACCCGACTTGGTGGTCGTCAGCACCAGGTACACCCGCGAGCCGCTCGCCGGTGTGGTGAAGGTGACCGGCTGGGTGACCCGCGAGCCGAGCGGGATGTTCAGCGTGGTCTGCCCCGACGCGATCACAGTGCCGTCGGGCCGGTCGAGCCGTGCAGACCAGGAGAATCCGACGGAGGTGCCGCGCAGGTCGTCGTTGAAGACGGTGATGTTGCGGGTCACGGAGGCGTTGGAGGCGTAGGTGTTCACGGCCTGCGGCAGCGGGAAGGTGCCGTTGCCGTCGGAGGCTCCGGACGCCGACCAGTAGGGCAGGTCGATCGCCGCGACCGGATTGAACGCCGCTTGGACGCGCTGGATCTGGGGGTTGCTCCAAGGATCGGACAGGTTGTCCGCACCGTAGAGCGGATGACCGCCCTCCTCCGGCACGAAGTCCGTGGAACGCACCCCGGGCACGAAACCGGCCCACGCGGACAGCAGCGTGTACGGACGCAGGTCGGCGGCGTCCTTGCCACGTTTGGCGGCCGTCGCCGTGGCGAACCACATGAAGCCCTGCTTGGTGTTGCACTTGTTCCAGACGTACTCGCCCTCACCATCGGGACGGCCGGTCACGGTGGCCACCCGTTCCCCGTACTGCCCGACGCCGTCGAGGTAGTGGGCGAAGACCGCGAAGTTGCCGTACCTCATGTTCGGGTACCGGCTGGGTGCGTCGGCACCGGGCGCGGCGTCGAGGCTGACCGGGCGGGTGCCGTCGTTGCCGTTCATCGCCGCGTAGAGATCCTGCTCGAACTGCTCGGAATCATTGCCGAAGGTCGGTTCGTTGGCCTGGCTCCAGCGGATGACGGCGGGATGATTGCGGTCCCGCAATGTGAGTGCGCGGGCGTGGGCCACCATGTTGTCGTGCCCGGCGGCGAAGTCCTGCGCGCTGCCGCGGATGCCGGTCTCGTCGATGACCATCAGGCCCATCTCGTCGGCCACGTCGAGCATGTACGGGCTGGCCGGCTCCTGGTGGATGCGCACCACGTTGTAGTTGAGCCGCTGGTAGTTGTCCACGGCCTGCGGCCAGCCGCCGTTGCTCGCCGAAGGCGGGAGGAAGCCGGGCAGCGTGTCGTAGGCGTCGCCCTTGCCTCCGTTGTCGACCCGGTCGTAGTCCGCACCCTGCAGATTGTCACCGCGGAAGTTCACCCGGACGCCGTTGACGTAGTAGTACTCGCCGTTCTGGGTGGTCTCCCGGAACCCGAACCGGTACGTCGCGTCACTGGTGCGGCCGTCGTCGGTCGCCGCGCGAACCTTCAGCCGGTGGAGCTGGGCTCGATACCCCGACTGGTAGGGGACGTTCGGCCACCAGTAAGAGGTGCTGCCGAGGTTCCACGCGACGGAATCGACCGTGACCTTGGCCGTCGACCTCGCCCCCACGGTCACGGTACGGGACGGCAGCGCCGGATAACTGAACGTCCCGCCGCCCTCCGACGACAGCTCGCCGGTCACCGTCACCGTCCGGGCGCTGCTCGAGGTGTTGGTCACCCACACGTCGTAGCCGAGGGTCTGATTCGCCACCGACGTGCGGATGAACGTGTCACTGACGTACACGGCCGGGTACACCCGCAGGAACGCGGAGCGGAAGATGCCCTGCGGGACCGCCTCGGACCAGTCGGCGGCCACGGGCACGATGTACTTGCCGTTCGCCGGGTTCTTCAGCGCGCCGCGGCCCTTCACGTCAACGGTGATCGTATGAGTGGTGCCCGGGGCGGCGTAGGCGCTGATGTCGAACTTCGACGGAGTGAAGGCCGTGGTCTGCGTCGCGACCACGCGGCCGTCCACCGACAGGGTCGCCTGGTGGTTCACGGCGCCGAACTCGATCCACGTCGACTGCGGCTGCCCCGAGTCCGGCACCGTCACCGTACGCGAGTACACCGCTTGGGACACATCGGTGAAACCCTGCTTGTACCAGCCGCCTCCGGGCACCTTGATCGACGTCGTCGACCGGCCCGCCGGAGTGAAACTCCACGTCCCGGCCAGATCGACCGAGGCGACCGCGGCATTGCCCGCGGTGAAGCCGTCGACGTCCCCAGCGGCGGCGGCAACCGTCGCGGTGGACTCCGACGATGCGGACCGCTGTGCCGCCACAGCCGGCTGGGCCCCGATCAACGCGACCAGCAAGGCGGCCACCACAGCCGGCCATTTGCTCATCGGCCGCCGGGCGCGATGAGGAAGATCGCTCCGATTCATGCGTAATCCTTTCGGGTGCATCTCTTGTGCGATACGCGTCTCTCAGAACCGGCGGTTCGATGGGGGCACGCTGTCTCCCGGCAATGGGCGCGTATCGGTTCGACGACAGGGCCGGACATCAGGCGTAAGCCCCGGGGTCCCTCCTGTCAAGACTCACGGGTTCCGCGGAGATGGGATGACTTCGGTCGTCTGGTCCCCTCCAGCCCGATTGGCCTCAGATGACCTCGACCCCGTCATGTAACTTTCAGGCCGCTTCAGATGACTCGCACATAGGATGTATCAGTGGTTCCGAGACTCGAGAACCGGAAGCGCATGCGGCGGGAATACCCAGACAGCGTCGGGCTTCGCGCAGTTGAGCGAATCGATTCGATGCCATCGGGTGGCGAAGCCTGGCCGAACGTGCGGAACCCGGCCTGCTGAGGGGCCGAAACGGTCTTGTGCCCCCATGACTTATCAATTACCTTGACTCGGTGGAATGGCAATCAGTAACGCTTGTGGCCAAAAGAGCGTGAATGCGCTCGTGGCGACGGAGGTCCAGGCGCGGTATCCATGGTGCTTTCCACCGACCTGTCAGGTCGGTTGGTCAGACCGGCCGCTGCCGACCATCAGGGGAGTTTCGGTATGACGTTATTCCATCACGGCAGCGTGCTCCCCAGGGGGCCGCGCCGGCTCTCGGCGGCGATCGCCGCCGGAGTCATGGCGATCGCGGCGGTTCTGGTCGCGCCCCTTCTCGCGCCGGGGCCGGCGGTGGCGGACACGCCGTGGCTGAACGTTTCGGATGACGGCTACCTGTCGATCAGCATCCCGGCGGTCTCCATCGAGGCCAAGGTGGGCCAGGTGTCGGAGGTGGCCGTCGAGGGGAACTTCGGCCCCTCCTCGGCGTGGGCGGAGTACGGCCTGACCCGCCGGGGCGACGTCTGGTGGGGGGCCCTCGGCCCGCTCAAGCCGGGGCTGTACTACTACCAGGTCACGGGTGACATCACCAAGGGTCTCAAGGATCCGACGAACGTCACCAGGGTGGCTTCTCATCCGCTGTGGAGCACCTTCATCGTTCCGGGCGACTCGGCGCGCCTACTGGCGGACGCGCCGCAGGGACGGGGCGGCGAGGTCGGGACCCTGACCTACCAGGCCGGGAAGCAGAAGCGGTCGGCGCTGGTGTGGACCCCGCCCGGCTACTCGGCCAAGGGCCGTACGCCGTATCCGGTGCTGTACCTGCGGTCCGGCGACGGGCAGAGCGCCACCGACTGGCTCGACCTCGGCCGTGCCCGGCAGATCCTCGACAACCTGTCGGCCCGGGGCTCCATCGAGCCGATGGTCGTCGTGATCACCGATGGGTCGGATGGCGACAAAGAATTGAAGGACCTGCGGAAGGCGGTCGCGGACGGCTACCGCGTCCAGCACGGCCGGGAGCACCAGGCGATCGCCGGTGTGGCCGAGGGCGGGACGCGGGCGCTGCGTGCCGCTCTGACCAAGCCGGTCGACTTCGCCTACGCGGGCTCCTTCTCCGGTCTTCTGCCGGATCTTCAGGCGGATCTTCAGGCGGAGCTTCTGCCAGGCGGCGGACGGCCGGACGCGAAGGCGATCAACCGCGACCTCAGGCTGCTGCGTCTGTACACCGGGAACCTGACCGATCCCGCCTACAACGCCACCGTCCGCCTCACGAAGGCGCTGGACCGCGCCGGTGTCAGGTACGAGTTCGACGGGGTCGGTCCCGACGCCGGAGCCAACTGGACCGCCTGGCAGGGGAACCTGATCGACTTCCTGCCGCGGCTGTTCCGCACGGTGAAGGATCACGGCCCGAGCGCCGGTCACGGGCGGTTGAAGGGCGAGTTCCACCCGCCCGCGCCCGGCACGACGCCGACGCCGTTCCTGAGCGAGGGCGGCTTCGTCACCTTCGAGACCACGACGGGCTTCACGGACGCCAAGCACGTCACGGTGTGGGCGAACGACGCTCCGGGCGGAAGCTGGCTGCGCGTTCCGATGTCCCGTGACGGCGACCGGTGGCGGGTGACCGTGGGCCCGCTGGACCCCTGGTTCTACTACTACCAGTGGATCGTGGACGGGGTCTCGGCCAAGGACACGTCGAACCCGGCGAAGGTGACCTCCGAGCCCAACTGGAGCCACTTCCTCATCCCGGGCGAGAGGTCACGTCTCCTGTCGGACGTGCCCGCCGGCCGGGGCGGAAAGGTCGAGAGCCTGACCTACCCGAGCACCGTGGCGAACCAGGACCGGACCGCGCTGGTGTGGACCCCACCCGGATACGACCCCGGCCGGGGGGAGCCGTATCCCGTCCTCTATCTCCAGCACGGCAGCGGCCAGAGCTACACGGACTGGATCGAGATGGGACGCGCCAAGCAGATCCTCGACCACGAGTTCCAGGACGGGAAACTGGTGCCGATGGTGGTCGTGATGGGCAACGGCAACGTGCCCGACTTCACCAAGGAGCTTCTCGACAACATCGTCCCGGCGGCCCGCGCCCGCTACAACGTCTCCGGCGACCCGTCGCGGCAGGCCCTCGCCGGTCTCTCGATGGGCGGCGTGCAGACGCTCGGGGTGCTCAAGGCGTACCCGGGCCGGTTCGCCTACGTCGCGGCGTTCTCGGCCTGGTTCGGCAGCGGCGACGGCGTCGACGCGGAGGCGGTCAACAGGGGAACGAAGATGCTGCGCCTGTACGTCGGCGACCAGACCGACTTCGTGCAGCCGTTCTTCCTGTCGTCCCTGCCCGTCCTGGACGGCCTCGGCATCCGCTACGAGTACGACGGGGTGACCCCCGGGCCGCATGGCTGGGACGTGTGGCAGAAGAACCTCATCGACCTGGCGCCGCGTCTGTTCAAACGCTGATCCTTGGCGACGATGGTTTGTGGCCGTCCACAAACCATCGTCAATCTTCCGTCGCCACACCAATTGCCGGTCCTTTCGCTCCTGCTGCAGACTTGCCGATCCATAGCCCCTGACCTGGGGCTTCGCAGCGGAGTGAAAGGATCGGGTATGACCGTGCCCCGGGGGCCCGCCGACTCGTCCAGGGTCCCGCGATTCGCCGGACCGGCCACCTTCGCGCGGCTGCCGCGCCTGGACGAGGTCGGGCACGCCGACGTCGCGGTGGTGGGCGTGCCGTTCGACAGCGGGGTCTCCTACCGCCCCGGTGCCCGGTTCGGCCCCTCGGCCGTCCGCGAGGCCAGCCGGCTGCTCCGGCCGTACCACCCGGGCCTGGACGTCTCGCCGTTCGCGGCGATGCAGGTGGCCGACGCGGGGGACATCGCGTGCAACCCGTTCGACATCCGCGAGGCCGTCGAGACGATCGACGAGGCGGCGTCCGGGCTCATGGAGGGCGGCACCCGGCTCGTCACGGTCGGCGGCGACCACACGATCGCGCTGCCGCTGCTGCGCGCCGCCGCCCGGCGGCACGGCCCGGTCGCGCTGCTGCACTTCGACGCCCACCTCGACACCTGGGACACCTATTTCGGGGCCGAGTACACGCACGGCACGCCGTTCCGGCGGGCGGTCGAGGAGGGCATCCTCGACACCGAGGCGGTCTGCCACGTCGGCACCCGCGGCCCGCTGTACGGCAAGAAGGACCTGGAGGACGACCGGCGCCTCGGCTTCGGCATCGTGACCAGCGCCGACGTGATGCGCCGGGGCGTGGACGAGGTGGCCGGCGCGCTGCGGGAGCGCATCGGCGGCCGCCCGCTCTACGTCTCGGTCGACATCGACGTGCTCGACCCGGCGCACGCCCCCGGCACCGGCACCCCGGAGGCCGGGGGTCTGACCAGCCGGGAACTGCTGGAGATCCTGCGCGGCCTGACCGGGTGCGACATCGTCGGCGCGGACGTGGTCGAGGTCTCCCCGGCCTACGACCACGCCGAGATCACCTCGGTCGCGGCCTCCCATGTGGCGTACGACCTGATCAGCCTGCTCGCACTCAAGGAGGAGCGGTGAGGTACGCGACGGGCTGGAGCCCCAGGTGGTGTGGTCGCGGCGCGGGCTGTCGGCCGGCCGGTACGAGGCGCCCGCCGACGCACACGCCGCCGGCTGCGACTGGCCGGTGGCGCTGGAGCTGGAGATCACCGGCGACTGGCGGAGCGGCTTCCACATCGTCACCGTGCGCGCGGTCACGCCGTCCGGCGAGCTGTGGGAGCGCGAGCACTTCTTCGTCGTCAAGGCCCCGGCCGAGCGGCGTGCCCGCGCCGCGCTCGTGCTGACCACAAGCACGATGCTGGCCTACAACGACTGGGGCGGCGCCAACCACTACCGCGGCCTGGGCGACGACCCGCGTTCCGACAACGGCTCGCCCCTGGCCTCGACGCGGCGTCCGATCGCCCGGGGGATGATCCGCAAGCCCGCGGGCGCGCCGCGGGAGGCCAACCCGGGCACGCTGCCGATGCACGGCGCTCCCCGCTATCCGTCGTACGAGTGGGCGCGCCTGTTCGGCTACAGCCGCCACCACGCCGACTCCTTCTGGGCGACGTACGAGCGGCACTTCGCGGTGTGGGCCGAGCGCCACGGGTACGAGATCGACTACCTGACCCAGCACGACCTGCACTTTGACCCCCACGCGCTGGACGGATACTCCTGCGTCGTCGTGGTGGGACACGACGAGTACTGGTCGTGGCGGATGCGCGACACGGTCGACGCGTTCGTCGACGCGGGCGGCAACCTGGCCAGGTTGGGTGGCAACTACCAGTGGCAGGTGCGGCTCAGCGACGACGGGAGCACGCAGTACTGCTACCGGCTGCCGTCGCTGGACCCCGAGGCCGCCGCGACACCGCACCTCGCCACCACGGTGTGGGAGGCGAAGTCCGTCGGCCGGCCGGGCGCCACCACCATCGGGCTCAACGGCCTCGGCGGGATCTACAACCGCTACGGGGTCGCCACCCCCCCCGCTCGTCCGGAGGCTTCACGGTCTACCGGCCGCACCACTGGGCCCTGGAGGGGACCGACCTCTACTACGGCGACCTGCTCGGCGGGCCCCCGTCGTTCCTCGCGGCCTTCGAGCTCGACTCGGTCGAGTACACGTTCCGGCGCGGGCTGCCGTACCCGACGTTCGAGGACGGCGCCCCGGAGACGCTGGAGATCCTGGCCCTCGCGCCGGCCGTACGCGGGGAGGAGGACCGCTTCGGCGGCCGGGTGCCGATCGGCGGGCCGGAGGAGGAGGTCTACAACTACAACGCGGACCTCGGCGACGACCTGCCCGGCTACGTGCACGAGGGGGAGATGCGGGGCGCCGGGATGATCGCCGCGTTCACCCGCGGGGACGGCGAGGTCTTCAACGGCGGCACCACCGAGTGGTCACACGTGCTCAGCTTCGGCGAACCCTTCGTCGAGCGCATCACGCACAACGTTCTGCGCCGCTTCGGCCTGCGCAGCCATTTCGAGAACCCCGAGGGAGTCGCATCGTGAACGACCGGCAGATTCAGGCGGGCATCGACGCCGTCCGGGTCATATCCGCCGGGAACGGCGAGCGTTTCGTGCCCCCGCTGAGCGACTACCATGTGCTGTCCGCCGAGTGGACGGAGGCGGAGTTCCGCGTCTTCGGCGGCACCGCGAGCGCGTTCACCGGCGGTTACTGGACGGGCGAGCCCGGCTCCGTACGGTTCGACTCCTGGCCCTACGACGAGATCTGCTTCATCCTCAAGGGCCGCGTCGCCGTACAGGACGACTCCGGCCGGCGCAGGGAGTTCCGGGGTGGTCATGACGCTGTTCGCCGTCGGTTTCATGACCATGAGCCGGTACGTCCGCAACGCCGGGGCCTTCTACGCCACCGTCTCGCGCGGCCTGGGCAAGCCGGCGGGGTCGGGCGCGGCCATGCTCGCCGTCGTCGCCTACAACGCCCTGCAGATCAGCACGTACGGCGCGCTCGGCGTCTACGCGACCGAGACGTTCGCGAACTACTTCCACCGCGACGTGCCGTGGTGGGTGTTCGCGATCGTCGGCCTGGTCTTCGTGGGATGGCTCGGATACCGGGGCATCCACACCAGCGCCCGGATCCTCGGGGCGCTGCTGGTGCTGGAGACCGTCGTGCTCGTCGTGCTGGCGGTCTACGTCCTGGTGAAGGGCGGCGCCGGGGACTGGTCCGCCGAGTCGTTCGCCCCCACGAGGGTGTTCGATCCGGGCAACGGGGCGATGTTCGCCCTGGTCGCCGGGGCCTTCATGGGCTTCGAGGCCACCGCGATCTTCAGCGAGGAGGCGCGGGGCGGCATCCGGACGGTCCGCCGGGCGACCTACATCGCGGTCGGGTTCATCGCCGTCTTCTACGCCTTCATCACCTGGGTCGTCGTGATGGCGTACGGCGTCGACAAGATCGCGGCCGCGGCCGAGGCCGACCCGGTCAACCTCGTCGTCGCCGTCTTCGACAGGTATGTGCCCGCCCCGATCACCGAGGTGATGCACATCCTGCTGCTGACCAGCGCCTTCGCCGCGCTGCTCGCGCTGCACAACGCGGCGAACCGCTACTTCTACGCGATGGGACGGGAGGGGCTGCTGCCCCGCCCGCTGGGCCGTACCCACCCGCGGACCAAGGCCCCGTGGACGGCCGGGGTCGTGCAGACCGTGCTGGCGGCCGCGGCGATCGTCGTGTTCGCGGTCTTCGGGATCGACCCCTACCTGGGGCTGCTGCTGTGGGGCAGTGCCCTCGGGTTCCTCGGGATCATCTGCCTGTGGGCGCTGTGCTCCCTGGCGATCACCCGCTTCCTGCGCCGGGAGGCGCCCGAGGCCGGGATCTTCCGTACCACGATCGCGCCCGGGCTCAGCTTCGCCGCCCTGGCCGTGGTGCTCTTCCTCGTCCTGAGCAACCTGCCGCTGCTGACCGGCGCCGGTACGGCCACGAACGTCCTGATCGTCGGTCTGGGCGTGGCCGCCGTCGTGGCCGGCGTGGCCAGGGCGCTCTACCTGCGGGCCCGCGCGCCCCGGCTCTACGCCGGGCTGGCCCAGACGTCCGTCGACGAGCCGCCCGCCGGGCGGAGGGAGCCTGTCACCGGAAATGCCTGATCACGACACCTCACCCGCGGGCCGGGACTACCGCCCGCTCGATCTCGCCGGTGTGTTCAACGTGCCCCGTTCGGTCCTCGACGACGGCGACTCCTATCCGCTCGGGGCACGCACGCTCTACGGCCTGCCGTTCCTCTTCGGCGACGACCTCTCCAGTGACGACCTCTCCGGCGGCGAACGGGACGCCGAGGCGGCCCTGCTCCGTGTGGGCGGCCCGGATCCGGCGACCGTCACCATCCCGGTCGGCCGCGCGTTCACCTGGATGGTGGTCGCCCACGCCCTGGAGTCCCCGGACCTGTTCGACGGGCAGGCGGTCGGCGAGACCTGCGGGCACTACACCCTCGTCTACGACGACGGGAGCACCGAGCGGCTGCCGGTGCGCCGGCGCTTCGAGATCGGGCCCACGCCGCGACTGTGGAGCGACCGCGCGATCCCGCTCGACTGGGGACAGACCCCGTTCCTGGCCGTCCCCGACGCCCAGCACCGGCTGATGCCGCGCACCCACGGGCGCTTCGACGCCGCCGGGGCCCGGTTCGTCGACATCGACGACCCGCAGGCGCGATCGCCGTACGTCCTGCCCTATCGGTTCTACCTGTGGCCCTGCCGCAACCCCCGGCCCGGCCGGACGGTCCGCGCCCTGGAGATCCGGTCGGCGGGCCCGGCCATCCTCGTCGGCGCGGTGACCATCAGCGACCTCGACGAGGACCCCTTCGGGCGTACGGTCTGGCGCGACGTCCTGCTCGACCTGGACCCCTCGGCGGGACCGATCGCGGAGGACCTCGCGGTGACCGTCGACCGGGGCTCGGCGACCTACGTCTACTCCCGTACGGCCGGTGCCGCCGAAGGCACACCGGCCTGGGGGACGCCCGTGGAGGAGCACCACCAGGGCTACGTACGCGTCGCGGCCACTCCCTCGGCGCGGCTGACGCTCACCCGCGGGGAGAATGTGATCAGCACCTGCGGGTGGGGCGAACTGCTCGCCGCCGGGCGGCGCGGCGACGGAGGGGTCACCTGGCGGGTCCCCGACGCGGGGCGGGCCTGGGTGCGCACCACGGTCAGGGACGCGGCCACGGGCGAGCCGATCCCGTGCCGGATCCACTTCCGGTCCGCCGACGGCGTGCCCTACCCGCCCCACGGTCATCATGGGCACATCAACGCCGACGGCAACACCTGGAACCTCGACATCGGCGGGGACGTCCGCCTCGGCACCACGACGTACTCCTACGTCGACGGCACCTGCGAGGGCTGGCTGCCTCTGGGGGAGGTCACGGTCGAGGCGGCTCGCGGGTTCGAGTACGAGCCGCTGCACACCACGGTCACCATCCGGCCGGACCAGGCCGAACTCGATCTGACGCTGACCAGGGTGACCGACCTGGCCGCCGAGGGCTGGTACAGCGGCGACACCCACGTGCACTTCGTCTCGACCCTCGGCGCGGAGCTGGAGGCCCGCGGCGAGGACGTACGGGTGACCAACCTGCTGCTCAGCCAGTGGGGGCACCTGTTCACCGGCACCGAGGAGTTCACCGGCCGCCCGCACACCTCCCACGACGGGCACACGCACGTGTTCGCCGGCCAGGAGAACCGCAGCGGCATGCTCGGCCACATCAACCTGCTCGGCCTGCGCCGCCCGATCATGCCGTGGTGCACCGGCGGAGCCGAGGAGTCGGAACTCGGCGGCGGCCTGGAGACCACGCTGTCCCACTGGGCCGACGAATGCCACGAGCAGGGCGGCACCGTCGTGCTGGCGCACTTCCCCGTGCCCAACGGCGAGGCCGCCGCGCTGCTCGCCACCGGCCGGCTCGACGCCGTCGAGATGATCGCGTACGACCCGTACAACATCCAGGAGTACTACCGCTACCTCAACGCGGGTTACCGGATCACCCTGGTGGGCGGCACCGACAAGATGAGCAGCGAGGTGCCGATCGGCCTCATCCGCACGTACGCGCAGGTGCCCGCCGAGGAGGAGTTCGACTACTGGAGCTGGTGCCGGGCCGTCCGGCGGGGAGCCGCCTTCGCGACCAGCGGCCCGCTCCTGTGGCTCGGCGTCGACGGCCGTCAGCCGGGCGAGGAGACCCGCGTGCCCGCGAACGGCGCCGTCCGCGTCGACGCCCGCGTCGAGTCGATCTTCGACGTCGACCGGCTGGAGATCGTGGTCAACGGCCACGTCGTCGCCGAGCGCAGGACCGAGACCCCCGGCCGCACGCTGGACCTGACCGCGGACGTGCCCCTGACCTGGGACAGCTGGATCGCCGCCCGATGCTACGGGCCGGGCGCCGGAGTCGCCCGCCACCACGACGTGTGGGCCAGGCCGATCATGGCGCACACGTCGCCGGTCTACGTGCGCACGGGCGAGGAGTACGCCCGGTCCGACGCGGCCACGATCGACCACATGCTGAACCTCGTCGACGGCTCGCTCGCGTACATCGACGAGCGCAGCAGGCGCCTGTGGCCCGGCCGGGTCTGCCATCGGCACGGGCAGGAGGACCACCTGGCCTTCCTGCGGGCCCCCTTCCTGCAGGCACGTGACCTGCTGCTGGAGCGCCAGGCGGCCATCTGAGAGCGCGCGCCGTCTCGCCCGGGAACCGCCAGGGAGCGGATCTTGGGCGAGCGGTCACCTCACGGTCCCCGGGGCGGACGACTGCGGGCCGTCGTCCGACTTGAGGGGTGGGTCACCCCACCCCCGGAAACGGTAGAGCGGCTTCTCCCGCAGCAGTTCCAACGCCAAGGCCCGCCGAGGGCACTTGAGAGGTGTCCTCTTGATCTGGTTGACGGAAGCCTGAAGAACTCCCATCAACCCAGGTCGGAGGGCACCTCATCCTCATTTCAGGGCATTTGGCTCAGATTCGGCTCGGTGGATCCAGGCGCTGAGTATGGATGGTCGCTATATCGCCATAAGAGGTGACGTTCTGGGAGCCTCACAGACCCGCCGCGTCCGGTGACGGGAAATCCCGTGGCCGGAGAGGTGAGCCGCCCGTTTGTCCACTGATCATGGCATCTCGCGCGAACAGATGCGGTTCGAGCAGATACGGCATGCGTCGCATTCTGGGCAATCAGGAATCCGCCTGTGGCTCCAACAAATCCCGGCGCATGGGTGTTCATGCCTGGCGAGTGTGGAATGATTCATACAAGATTTCGAATTCGTTGGGGGAGGCGTGATGGATCTTTTCGACACCGGCTCCAGTCACCTGCCTCATTCGAACGATGATAGCGATGGCGACTGGTGGGAGCGGCTCACTGCCAACTCGCCCCTCTGGTCTTCTGAGGGTGCGCTTGCCCGTGAATATGTGCCGATCGTCGAGCCCCGGGCGCGGGAGCATGCGAGCCGGTTCGATGCCTCGGCGGAATCGCCTGACTCTGCCCGTGCATTCACGACTCGTGGTGATACCGCGTCCGGTGCCGAATCCACCCACGATGAGACCGCGAGTGATGCTTCCTGTGGCGCCGGAGGTGCCGACAGCAGTGATCCCGTCGGCGCTTCCAGCGGTGCTGTCGGTGCTTCCGGTGGTGCTTCTGCTGGTGGTGCGTGTGGTGCGGGGTCGTCGTCGTGGGTGGTGGTGGCGGCGGTTGTCGAGGCGGCTCGGGTGGTGGCGTTGGTGCCGGTACCCGGGGACGCGGGTGTGTGTCTGGCCGAGGCGGAGGAGTTGCTTGCGGTCCGTGATCGGATCACGTCGGCGTTGGCGGCCCGGGTGGGTCGTGTCCATCGGGCGGGGGAGGCGAAGAGCCATGGGCATGCGTCCACGAAGTTGTGGTTGCGGTCCGCTGGGGGGATGACGCCTGCGGGGGCGGGCCGGTTGGTGACGATGGGCACGGAGCTGCACCGTCTTGCTGAGGCGCGTCGCCTGTTCGCGGAGGGTGGCCTGGCCGAGGGGGTCGTGGAGGCGATCTGCACGGCCACCGCGGGGTTGACCGATGAGCAGGCGGCGACGGCTGAGCGGATTCTGTTGGAGTTGGCGAACTCGGCGGGTGCGGCGGAGGTGGCGAAGGCGGGGCGGTATCTGCGGGCGGTGCTGGATCCCGACGGGCATGAGAAGGACGAGCAGGCGGATTTCGATCGCCGGTTCTTTAGGGTGCGCCGGCGGAGGGGCGGCGGTGTGGAGGGGGAGTTCTACCTGCCGGTGGAGGCGGCCGCGCGGTTGCAGCACATGCTGGAGGTCTACGCCAAGCCGAAGGCCGAAGGTGATGACCGCCCATTGAGTGTGCGGAACGCGGATGCGTTGATTGCGTTCCTGGAGAACAAGATCGCGACTGAGCTTCTGGTGCTGGTCAACGCCGAGTCCCTTCCCGACGATCCCCCAGGCGCCGGCCCCGCGGACGACCCCACCACGGACGACCCCACCACAGACGTCGACCTCGCAGGGGTCGGCACCACAGCCGACCAGCCGTCCGGCACGGTCCCCTCAGGCGACAGTGATCGCCCCAACAACCCGGACACCGCCGCGAGCGATCCCGGCAGCGAGCACTTCGCCAGCGACACGCCCGTCACTCATGGCGAGCACCTGGACACTTTCCACTCTCCGGCCGCTCCCTGCGGCGAACCCCGGGCCGAAGATGGGCCGGTGGGTGAGAGCGCGCACCGCGAGAGCGACACGGCGAAATGTGATGGTGAGCGGTTCGGGAGCGATGCGCCGATGGGCGGCGATGAGCACCGGGCCAGCGGCTTCGCCGGCGAGAACCCCGCCACGGAGGCTCCTGCTTCCGACGGGGAGCGCGCCGCTCCCAGCCGCTCTGCCGCCACCGCTGCCGGGTCCGACGATCCCTACGTGCCCGACATGCCAAGACCCCCAGCGCAGGGAGGCGACACCCGGCCGGGAGACGACCCCTCGCCGGAAGCTGACGCCTGGCCGGCGATGGGAGCCGACGCTCCGC
Organism: Microbispora sp. NBC_01389; assembly: GCF_045040095.1. Taxonomy (NCBI): domain Bacteria; kingdom Bacillati; phylum Actinomycetota; class Actinomycetes; order Streptosporangiales; family Streptosporangiaceae; genus Microbispora; species Microbispora sp. NBC_01389. The sequence continues at coordinate 7,027,848 of NZ_CP109552.1, read as the reverse complement.
CGGGTGCGGAATACGACGGCGACTCCCCGCTGGGAGGCGGTGCCTGGCGGGGAGGCGACGCTTGGCCTGGCGGTGGCGCCTGGCCGGGAGATGATGCCTGGGCGGGGGTGGGAGCCGACGCGCCGCCGGGAAGCAGTCCGCCGGGAGCGGGCGGCAATGCGCCGCCCGGGGTGTGGATGCGGAGGTTGCCGGGGCTGATCCTGGCGACCGGGCACCTGCTGCCCGTCTCCAGCGTGCAGCGGCTGGCCCGCACCAGCAGCCTGGTGAGGATCGTGATGAACGCCGCCGGGCAGGTCCTGGACATGGGCCGCAAGGTCAGGTTGGCCACCCCGGCCCAGCGCCGGGCCGTCTTCGCCCGGTACGCCACCTGCTGGGTCGACGGCTGCCCCCTGCCCGCCACCATGTGCCAGATCGATCATTGCGACAACTGGTGCAGCGGCGGGCTGACCGACCTCAAGCTGCTCGGGCCGGCCTGCCAGTTCCACAACCGCGACCGCTACCGCCACCCCACCCGCTACACCCCCCGGAAGATCGGAGACGACCGCTGGGCCTTCACCTACCGCAACCCCCGCACCCCCCGGCGACGCGTGTAGAGGCGAAGGCCGGCAGGGTCAGGCCGGCCCGGTCACTTTGGCACTGAGGCGACGCCGGGTTGGCACTGAGGCGACGCCCGGCTCCAGGAAGCGGGAGCCGGTGACCTCCTCGGAGATGCCCGTACGGTCCAGGTACGGCGTGATCCCGCCTATGTGGAACGGCCAGCCGGCGCCGAGGAGCATGCACAGGTCGATGTCCTGCGGCGCGGCGACCACGCCCTCGTCGAGCATCAGCCCGATCTCCTGGGCGAGGGCCCGCAGCGCGCGCAGCCGCACGTCGTCCGTGGTCGAGGGGGACGTGGTCGAGGGGGACGTGCCGCCCTCGAACAGCGCCCGCACCTCCGGGTCGACCTGGAAGTCGGGGCCGTAGAGGCCCGGCTTGCCCGCGGCGACCAGCTTGGCGAGGTTCTCCGACACGCCGAAGCGGTCCGGGAACGCCCCGTGCATGGTCTCGGCCACGTGCAGCGCGACGGCCGGGCCGACGAGCTGGAGCAGTGTGAACGGCGTCATCGGCAGGCCGAGCGAGTCGAGCGCGTGGTCGGCGACCTCAAGCGGGGTGCCCTCGTCGGCCGCCGCCGTGACCTCGCCCATGAAGCGGGTCAGCAGCCGGTTGACGACGAACGCGGGCGCGTCCTTGACCAGCACGCACGACTTTTTCAGCGCCTTGCCGACCGCGAAGGCCGTCGCGAGCGTCGCGTCGTCGGTGGAGGCGCCCCGGACGATCTCCAGTAGCGGCAGCACGGCGACCGGGTTGAAGAAGTGGAAGCCCACCACCCGTTCGGGATGGCGCAGATTCGCCGCCATGGCGGTGACCGACAGCGAGGAGGTGTTGGTCGCGAGCACGCAGGTCTCCGAGACGACCTCCTCCACCTCGGCGAACACCTTCTGCTTCACGGCGAGGTCCTCGAACACCGCCTCGATCACGAAGTCGGCGTCGGCGAAGGCGTCCTTGGTCAGCGACCCGGTCACCAGGCCCTTGAGCCGGTTGGCCCGGTCGGCGGAGACCCGGCCCTTGGCCAGCAGTTTGTCCACCTCGCCGTGTACGTACCCGACGCCCTTGTCGAGGCGGGCCTGGTCCAGGTCGGTCAGCACGACCGGGACCTCCAGGCGGCGGGCGAACAGCAGCGCGAGCTGCGAGGCCATCAGCCCGGCGCCGACCACGCCGACCTTGGTCACCGGGCGGGCGAGCGACCTGTCGGGCGCGCCGGCCGGGCGCTTGGCCCGCCGCTGCACCAGGTCGAAGGCGTACAGCCCGGCGCGGAGTTCGTCGCTCATGAGCAGGTCGGCGAGGGCCTCGTCCTCGGCGGCGAACCCCTCGTCGCGCGACGCCGTGCGGGCCAGGGCGACCAGGTCGAGCGCCCGGTACGGCGCGGGGGAGGCACCCCGCAGCTTGAGATCGACGAGGGTCCTGGCCTGGTCGATCACCGGCGCCCAGTCGCCGGCGGTATGGTCGGGGCGCTCCACGGTCACCTCGCCGCGCAGCACCTGGGCCGCCCATCGCAGCGACTCCTCCAGGAAGTCGGCGGGCTCGAACATCGCGTCGGCGATCCCGAGGGCGTACGCGTCGGGGCCCTTGATCATGCGGTTCTGCGACAGCGGGTTCTCGATGATCAGCTTGAGCGCCTTCTCCGGGCCGATCAGCCGGGGGAGGAGCTGGGTGCCGCCCCATCCGGGCACCAGGCCGAGGAAGCACTCCGGCAGCGCGATCGCCGGAACCCCCGACGACACGGTGCGATAGGCGCAGTGCAGGGCGATCTCCAGCCCGCCGCCCATCGCCGCGCCGTTGACGAACGCGAACGACGGCACGCCCAGCTCGCCCAGGCGGCGGAACACGTGGTGGCCGAGCGCCCCGATCGCGACGGCCTCCTCCCGGGAGGAGACCTCCGCCGCGCCCTTGAGGTCGGCGCCGACCGCGAAGATGAACGGCTTGCCCACGAGGCCGACCGCCGCGACGTCGGTGCGCGCGGCGATGGCGTCGAGCGCGTCGTCCAGGGCGAGCAGGCCGTGCGGGCCGAAAGTGTTCGGCTTGGTGTGGTCGTGCCCGTTGTCGAGGGTGACCAGCGCCATCGTGCCCGCGCCGTACGGAAGCTCGACGTCGCGCACGAGGGCCTTGGTCACGACCTCGTCGGCGTTCCCGCCCTCCAGGAGGGCCTTCCAGTTCTCGATCGTGCTCATGCGAGGTTCTCCCAGATGACCGTGCCGCCCATGCCCATGCCGACGCACATCGTGGTGATCCCGTACCGGACGTCGGGACGCTCGGCGAACTCGCGCGAGAGCTGGATCATCAGCCGCACGCCCGACGACGCGAGCGGGTGGCCGAACGCGATCGCGCCGCCGTACGGGTTGACCCGCGGGTCGTCGTCGGCGATGCCGAAGTGCTCCAGGAAGGCCAGCACCTGCACGGCGAACGCCTCGTTGATCTCGAACAGCCCGATGTCATCGATGGACAGCCCGGCCAGGCGCAGCGCGCGCTCCGTGGAGGGGATCGGCCCGACGCCCATCACCTCGGGGTCGACGCCGGCGAAGGCGTACGACACGAGGCGCATGCGCGGGGTCAGGCCCAGTTCCTCGGCCACCTCCTGGGCGGCCACGACGCAGCCGGTCGCGCCGTCGTTGAGACCGGAGGAGTTGCCCGCGGTGACCCTCCCATGCGAGCGGAAGGGCGTCTTCAGGCCGCGGATGCCCTCCAGTGTGGTGCCGGGGCGCGGTCCCTCGTCCACCGTGGCGAGCCCCCAGCCCTCGGCGGCCCTGCGGGTGGCCACCGGCACCAGGTCGCGCTGGATCCAGCCGTCGGCGTACGCCTTGGCGACCTTCTCCTGGGAGGCGACGGCGAAGGCGTCGGCGCGCTCCTTGCCGATCGACGGATAGCGGTCGTGCAGGTTCTCCGCGGTCATGCCCATGACCAGCGCCGATCCGTCGACCAGCCGCTCGGACAGGAACCGGGGGTTGGGGTCGACGCCCTCGCCCATGGGATGGTGGCCCATGTGCTCGACGCCGCCCGCGATGGCCACGTCGTACGCGCCGAAGGAGATGCCGCCCGCGACCGTGGTCACGGCGGTCATCGCACCGGCGCACATGCGGTCGACAGCGTAGCCGGGGACCGACTTCGGCAGCCCGGCGAGCACCGCCGCGGACCTGCCGATGGTCAGGCCCTGGTCGCCGATCTGGGTGGTGGCCGCGATGGCGACCTCGTCCACTCGCTCCGGCGGGAGGCCGGGGTTGCGCCGCATCAGCTCACGGATGACGCGGACTACCAGGTCGTCGGCACGCGTCTCGGCGTACAGGCCCTTCGGGCCCGCCTTGCCGAAAGGCGTCCGAACGCCGTCGACGAAGACGACTTCACGGGACGCAGGCACGGGTTCGCTCCTACTTGTCGGTAGCTGCCGGAGTCCCATGCTACTCGCGAGTAACCCAAAAGGGGATCAGCGGGGCCCACCTCGCCGGCGAGCCCCGCCGGGAGGCGGATTCCGCAGGTGGCGTCCGTCAGACCTCGCCCCTGATCTCCAGTCGTTCGAGCGCCTTGGTCAGCGGGTGGACGGTCAGGCCGATCTGCCACTCCCGGGCGCCCAGCGCGCGCAGCCGCTCGGCCACCGACTCCTCCGTGACCGGAGCGGGCGGCTCCCACGTGAGGCGGCGTACGGCGTCGGGCTGGAGCAGGTTCTCTGTCGGCATGCGGTGCTCGTCGGCCAGCGCGGCGACGACGGCCCGCGCCGCCGCGAGCCGCTTGGCCGCGGCGGGGTCGCGGTCGGCCCAGCGGTTGGCCGGGGGAGGGCCGTCCCCGGGCCCCACGGGCTGCGGCAGCGCCGGCTCGGGCATCGTGCGGGCCCGGTTCACCGCGGCGAGCCAGTCGTTCAGGTGGCGCCGGGCGCTGCGCCCGACGAAGGGCGTGATCTCGGTGAGCGACTTGGTCGTCCGCGGCTGGTCGAGCGCGGCCTGCACGATCGCCGAGTCGGGCAGCACCCGGCCCGGGGCGAGGTCGGCCTCCCGCGCGATCTCGTCGCGCAGCGTCCACAGCTCCCGCACCACGGCGAGCCCGCGCAGCGAGCGGACCCGGTGGATGCCGGAGGTGCGCCGCCACGGATCGGTGCGCGGCGGATGGGCGGGGGCGGCGAGGATCGTGGCGAACTCCTCCAGCGCCCACTCCAGCTTGCCCGACCCGGTCAGCTCGTCGTGCAGGAAGTCGCGCAGTTCGACCAGCACCTCCACGTCGAGCGCGGCGTACCGCAGCCAGTCCTCCGGCAGCGGGCGGGTCGACCAGTCCGCGGCCGAGTGCCCCTTCTCCAGCCGAAGCCCGAGGACCAGCTCGACCATGGTGCCGAGGCCCACCCGCTCGTAGCCGAGCAGCCGTCCGGCCAGCTCGGTGTCGAACAGCCGCCGCGGCCGGAAGCCGAGCTCCGCGAGGCAGGGCAGGTCCTGGTTCGCGGCGTGCAGGACGATCTCGGCCTCCCGCAGCGCCTCGTCCAGCGCCGACAGGTCGGGGCAGGCGACGGGGTCGATCAACGCGCTGCCCGCGCCGGCCCGGCGCAGCTGCACCAGGTAGGCGCGGCCGCTGTAGCGGTAGCCGGAGGCGCGTTCGGCGTCGACGGCCACGGGTCCCGTGCCCCGCGCGAAGGCCTCCACGGCGGCCCTCAGCGCGGCGGGGTCCTCGATGACGGCCGGGATTCCCTCGCGCGGCTCCAACAGCGGCTGGATTACGGGTTCTGACACTGGCTACGGGACCTTCGGGTCATCTCTGCGGGGGTCTTCTCGGCGGGGGTCTTCTCGGCGGGCGGGACGCGGGTGCAGCGTCGCGACGTCGGGGGGCAACGGGGGGATGCCCGCCGCCAGGCACATCAGATCGCACCATGCGGCAGCGTGGGGCGACATGTCCTCGTCGAGCGGCGACCACGAGGCCCGCAGCTCGATCTCGGTGGTGACGGGGTCGTCCGCCTTGCCGCCGAACCCCTCCGAGACCGCCCGGGTGACAGTGCCGCTGACCGCCGCGTACCGCGCGCCGTGCGCGTCGAGCGCCTCGGTGAGCCAGCTCCAGGCCACCGGCCCGAGCAGCGGGTCCGTGGTCATCTCGGGCTCCACGTCGGCGCGTACGTAGGCGACCAGGCGGAACTGCCCCTCCCAGCCGCGCTGGCCCTCGGGGTCGAACAACAGGATCAGGCGGCCGACGGCGAGTTCGTCGTCGTCGCGGTAGACGGAGGCCCCGACGGCCCCGGAGTACGGCGCGAGCCGCTGGGGCGCCGGGATGTCCTCCAGCTCGATCTCCGGCCGGACCCCGGCGGGGCGCAGCGTCTCCAGCGCGCGCCGGAAGGCGGCGGGAGGCGCCGGCGGCTCACCGAGGGTCATGACGGAAGAGTAGGTCGGATTCGGGAGAGCGCGAAGCAGGGGGGTGGCTGTGGGGGACATGAGAAGTCGTCAAGCCGTCGCCGCCGCTCGCGTCCTCGGGCGCCCGCCTCCCCGGCGGCAGGCAGGTCGCTCGGCACCGTGATCAGTGCGGTGTTCGGGGGAACTCCACATCGAAGTCATCGCTCCGGGGCCTCTCGTCGGATCCACGGTCGTGGCGGTCGCTCGGGACTGATCCGACGTTGGCACGTCCCGCCGACATTTCCCCGCATCGCACTCGGCGTGTCTCGAAAGTGGTATTGGAATCGATGCCGGATGGCCGATTGACGAACACATTGCCGAGCGGTGAGGCGACTCACAGGAGGGGTTGGGGTTCACCTTACGGGATCGGCGGAGTTTTACGCGTCCTCCGGGAACTCCAGGTGGTGGGTCCCGGCCCTGGGCGGCCCCCGGGCATGGCAGGCTGGTGCCGTGAAACCCCAGCTCGCCGAATCCGTCTTCGTCCGCGCCTGCCGGCGCGAGGCCGTCCCGCACACGCCCGTCTGGTACATGCGACAGGCCGGGCGCTCACTGCCCGAGTACCGGAGGGTGCGCGCGGGCGTCGAGATGCTCACCGCCTGCGCGACGCCCGACCTGGTGGTGGAGATCACCATGCAGCCGGTCCGCAGGTACGGCACCGACGCGGCGATCTTCTTCAGCGACATCGTGGTCCCGCTCAAGGCGATCGGCGTCGACCTGGACATCAAGCCGGGCGTCGGCCCGGTGGTCGAGACCCCCATCCGCGACAAGGCGGGCATCGACACCCTCCGGCCGCTGGAGCCGGACGACGTGCCGTACGTCACGGAGGCGGTCGGCGCGCTGACCGGAGAGCTGGGCGGAATCCCGCTGATCGGCTTCGCCGGCGGGCCGTTCACGCTCGCGTCGTACCTCATCGAGGGCGGCCCGTCCAAGAACCACGACCGCACCAAGGCCATGATGTACGGCGAGCCCGAGCTGTGGCACTCCCTGATGGAGCGGCTCGGCGCGATCACGCTCGCCTTCCTGCGCGTGCAGGCCCTGGCCGGGGCGTCGGCCGTCCAGCTCTTCGACTCGTGGGTGGGCGCGGTCGCGCCGCAGGACTACCGCACGTACGTGCTGCCGCACACCAGCCGGATCTTCGCCGGGCTCGCGGACCTCGGGCTGCCGCGCATCCACTTCGGCGTCGGCACCGGCGAGCTGCTCGGCCTGATGGGCGAGGCCGGCGCCGACGTGGTGGGCGTCGACTGGCGGGTGCCGCTCGACGAGGCCGCGCTCCGGGTGGGCGCGGGTAAGGCGCTGCAGGGCAACCTCGACCCGGCGATCCTGCTGGCTCCGTGGGAGGTCGCCGAGAGCCGGGCCAGGGACGTGCTCGAACGCGGGCGGGTGGCCGAGGGGCACGTGTTCAACCTCGGCCACGGCGTGCTCCCCTCGACCGATCCCGACCAGCTCGCCCGGCTCACCGACCTCGTCCACGAGGAGTCGGCCCGCTGACCGCTACTCCGGCTCGTCGCCGGGCGCCTGCCCGGGTCCGGGGGCGTACACCGGTGTCCGGACCGGCGGGCCCGGCGCGGCGGGTGCGGGCGGCCTCCGGCGGCGGGTCCGGCGCGCGATCTCCCGGCCGGCCAGCCACAGCGCGGCGGCCACGGCGAGCCAGGGCAGCAGCACGCCCACCACGGTCAGCGTCACCCCGGTCGCCGTGGACAGGGCGTTCCATCCGGCCCGCAGCCCGGCGAGGAAGCCCGGCGCGTCCTCGTTCTTCTTCGCCGGCGGGGAGGGGGAGGCGCCCGGCCGCGGGAACAGGGTGAGCGTCACCGTGCCCATGCCGGTCTGCCCCTGCAGGGCCTTCTGCCTGGCCTGCAGCGACTCCAGTTCGGCCTCGCGGCCGGAGATCTCCCGTTCGATCTCCATGATCTCGCCGATCTTGTCGGCCTTCGACAGCAGCGTGCGGAACTGGCCGAGCGCGGCCTCGGCCGACTTCACCCGGCTGGCGACGTCGGCGACCTCCTCGGTCACGTCCTCGGTGTTCTGCCGCATCGACTTGCGGACGCCGAGATCACGGCCGAGCTGTGCCAGCACGCCGGCGTAGCGGTCCGGGGGCACCTTGAACACGATCACCCACTGGCCGCCGCCGGAGGAGCGCTCGTCGCCGGCGTAGAAGTCGCTGCGTTCCTGGGCGACGTATCCGCCCGCGCCGCTCACGACCTCCTTGGCGTGGTCGGCCGCCACCGTGACGTCCTTGGCCTCGACGACGAGCTCCGACGTGTAGACGATGGAGCGGTCGGCCTGGCCCAGCTTGAGGTCGCCCTGCTTGCCGTTCCCGCCGGCCGCGGCCTTCGCGTCCTGTGCCGGCCCCTCTGCCGAGCTCTCCGCCGATCCACCCGCCGATCCCGCGCCGGGGGCCTGCTCCTGCATGGCGGGCGCCGGTGCGGCGGCGTCGTTCGCCGCGCCGCTCGACGAGTCGTCGCCGCCGGAACACCCAGTCAACAGAAAGGCGACGGCCGCCAGGGCCGCCGCACCGTACCGGATTCGACTCATGCTAGGTACATCGGTTCACCCGTACGGACAGTTCGACGCCGGCGATCACGATGGCATCACGATGCCTCTGGTCATCGCCGGCGTCTCACCGCTGGTTCAGGACTGGTTGAACAGTGACAGGGTCAGGGTGGAGTGGTACTCGCCGGCGGCGACGTCGACCGGGGTGCGCAGGGCGAGCTCGGCGTTGACCTGGGAGGTGCCGATCTCGTCGGTGGAGTTCGCGATCGACGCGAGCAGTTCCTGGCCCGCCAGACCCACGGCGGGCGCTTCGGTGCCGTCGGAGATGACACTGGAGACGGGCTCACCGGCCGAGACCGCCCCGGTGGAGGAGTCGCTCAGCAGGCGCGGCTTCCATCCCAGGTACTCCGGGCCGATGGGCGGTGCGGAGTCGCCGGTCGCGGTGAACTTGCTGGACTGGCCGACGACCGCCCAGAACTCGCCCGCGGGGATCTCCTCGGGCAGGCGGGTGTCGGTCACCGTGACCGTCGGCAGGGTGCCGGTGAACTGACGGGCGGACGCGTCGGAGCCGTCCTCGGTGAGGGACACTCCGTTGTTGTCGGCCACGGTCATCGACAGCTGACCGGGAGTGCGGATGGGCTCGATGTTCACCGACACGTCGATGCCGTCGCCGTCGCCGGTGCCGGGGTCCGCCAGCGCGGGACCGGCCACACCGGCCAGCGACAGGCCGAGCACCGACGTGGCGATTATCCGGGTGGTCCTGTTGATCTTCATGTGATCGCTCCGTTTATGGGGGGCGGGGCCGGCCGGCTGGCTGGCCGGCCGGCCCCGGTTGTGCTGTGGCGGCGTCCTCGTCGTGTGGACCGTGGTCACCGCCGGTGCGGTCAGCCGCAGGTGATCGCGTTGTAGGAGGCGTCGTAGGACGAGGTGACCTGCTTGCCGCCGATCGTCGCGGTTCCCCTCACGGTCACCTTGCCCGCGTCGATCTGCCCGGCCCGGGTGTTGAAGGACTGGTAGGCCTGCTTGCCCGGAGCCACGTCGGCCACCGTCTTGGAACCGTACGGAGTGGTCAGCGCCACGGTCGCCGGCACGTCACCGTTGTTGACGGCCGTGACCGCCAGATACGCGGAGGTGCCGATGCAGCGGGACGTGGCGGTGATGGTCAGCTCGACCTGCGGCGAGGACGGCATGGAGATCGTCAGCGTGAGCGTCTTGGCCTCCTCGACGTTCCCGGCCTTGTCGGTCGAGCGGTAGGCCAGCGTGTGCGAGCCGTCGCCCGTGACGTTCAGCGGCTCGGTGTAGGCGGTCCAGTCGCCGCCGTCGAGGCGGTACTCGGTCTTGTCGACCTCGCTGCCCTTGTCCTTGTCGACGGCCTTCAGCGTGACCGAGACCGGACCGGTGAACGAGCCGCCCTCCGGCTGCGCCGGGTCGGTCGTCGCGGTCGTCACCGGCGCGGTCTTGTCGATCTTCACTGTGACGGTGCCGATCTGGGAGACGTTGCCGGCGCTGTCGGTCGCGCGGTAGCGGACCTCCGTGACGCCCTCGGTGCTCAGGGTCACCGCGTTGTTCGCGTTCTGCCAGGTGGCGCCGCCGTTGACCGAGTACTGCCGGCTCGCGACCGTGCCGTTGTCGGTCGCGGTGACCGTCAGCGTCACGTTGCCCTTGTACCAGCCGTTGCCACCGGTCGGCTGGGCCGGGTTGAGCGTGGCCGTCACGGTCGGCGGGGTCTTGTCGGCGACGCCGTCGCCCACGAAGGTGAACGCGTCCACGTCCACGCCGCCGGTGGAGGTGACGTAGAGCTTTCCGCTGCCCGAGGGGGCGTTCTTCAGGTCGGTGGTCACCGTCTGCCAGCCGGACCCGGCCGGGATGCCGACCGTCGCGAACGGGTTCGCCGTCGGCGAGTTCCAGCGCAGCGACAGGGTGCCCGCGCCGCTGGCCACGGTCTTCATCGAGGTGATGCCGGCGAAGTTGACCGGGTCGTAGGCGATGTGGTCACCGGCGTCGAACGAGGTGATCTTCGAGAGGCCGGAGGCCGTCGCGTCCTGGGTCCTGGTCACGCCCTGGAGTTCGTCCGCGTGCTCGGCCTGCATGAGCTTGGGGTTGAGGATGAGCGCCGCGTCACTCGTCGCGGGCGGGATGTCGCCGTGGCCGTTGTCCTTGTAGCTCACCACGACCACGCCGAAGATGTTCTCGGTCACGCCGTGCTCGGGCGCGTCCGCCGGGGTCGCCCAGGTCACGGTGCAGCCTGTGCCGGTGGTGATCGGGTGGGCGTGCGTGTCGTGGCCGAGGCCGAACGTCCACTGGACCCGGCTGCAGGTCGGGTTGTCGCCGTCCTCCTTGTCGGTGACCTTGACCGTGAGCGGCACGCCGTCGCCCCAGTCGATGAAGCCGCCGTCGCCGGGGGTGGTGATGCTCACCTGGGGCGCGGTGTTGCCCACGGTGATCTCGATGCTCGTCAGCCCGAACTTGCCCTGCGCGTCGGTGACCCGGAGCCTGGCGATGTACTGGCCGGGCTTGTCGTAGGTGTGGGTCGCCGTCACGCCCTGGGCGTCGAAGGTGCCGTCGCCGTCGAAGTCCCACTCGTAGGTCAGTTCGCCGGGCTCGGTGTCGGTGGACTTGGCGCCGCTGAACTGGACGGTGAGCGGCGCGTCGCTGCTCGAGTTCCGGTCGACGGTGATCTTCGCCTGAGGAGCCTTGTTGCCGGGCGAGTAGTCGATGCGGTACAGCCCCGCCTCGGGGTTCTCCCGGAAGAAGCTGCTGCCGTACTCGAGCACGTACAGCGAGCCGTCGGGGCCGAACTCCAGGTCCATCGGGCCGTCGGTGATGGGCTGCGCCGCCGCCTTGAGTTCGCTGTTCGGCAGGAAGTGCTCGATGTTGGTGACCGGGCCGTCCGGTCCCGCGGCGGTGAAGGCCGCGAGGTAGTCCTGGGAGAACTCACCGAAGAAGTACTTCTTGTCCCAGTAGGCCGGGAGCTTGGTCTGCGAGGGGTTGTCCGGGTCGTAGTGGTAGACCGGTCCGCCCATCGGGCCCTGGCCGTTCTGCTTCGGGTCGAACTCGGTCAGCCCGGACCACTCCGCCGGCTGGTCGCCGGCGCGGTCGCCGTAGTAGAGGGTCGAGGGGAATCCGGGCGGAAGCTGCTCCAGGCCGGTGTTCCACCGGGAGGTGTTCTTCGGCCCCCCGGCGCAGTCGAACCACTCGCGCGGCTTGGAGGTCGCGTAGTCCCAGTTGTTGTAGTTGAAGTTGTGGCCCGTGCAGTACGGCCAGCCCGCGTTCACCGGCTTGTTGAGCGGGACCATGTTCCACTCGACGTAGCCCATCGGCCCGCGGTTGGGGTCGGCGGCGCCGGCGTCCGGTCCGTAGTCGCCCCACGCCACCGTGCCGTTGATCGAGTCGACGTCCATGCGGAACGGGTTCCGCACGCCCATGATGAAGATCTCGGGCCTGGTCTTGGCCGTGCCCTTAGGGAACAGGTTGCCGTCGGGGACCGTGTAGGAGCCGTCCTCCTGCACCTTGATCCGCAGGATCTTGCCCCGCAGGTCGTTGCTGTTGCCCGCGCCGCGGCGGGAGTCGAAGCCCGGGTTCATGCCGGGGGCGTCGTTGTTGGGCGCCATGCCGTTGGCGCCGGGGGCGCTGGCCGGGGTGTTGTCACCGGTAGCCAGGTAGAAATTGCCCTGTGCGTCCCAGTCGAAGTCTCCCGCGACGTGGCAGCACTGCCCGCGGTTGGTCTCGACCTTGATGACGACCTGCTCGGTGGACAGGTCGAGCTTGTCGCCGGTCCACTTGAACCGGGAGATCTGGTTGTAGCCCTTCCACTGGTTCCAGTAGGACTCGTCCGCGCCCGCGGGCAGGGAGTTGGGCGACGAGCCGGCCGGGGTCTCCGCCGGGTACGGCGCGGTCATCTTCCGGGGCGCGTAGTAGACGTAGACCCACTTGTTGAGCTCGAAGTCTGGGTCGACGCCGATCGTCTGGAGCCCGTCTTCGGAGTTGTTGTAGACGTCGATCGTGTTGACGATCCTGGTGACGCCGGTGGCGGGGTCGGTCAGCCGGACGGCGCCGTTGCGGGCGGTGTGCAGGACACGGCCGTCCGGCAGGACCGCCATGTCGATCGGCTCGCCGACGTTCTTGGTGAGGGTGACCTTCTCGTAGTTCTCCCAGTGCAGGGCGGGTTCGTCCTGCGCCTGGGCGGGTGCGGCGGTGAACGCCGCGAACGGGAGTGTCAGTGCTGCGGCGAGACCACCGAGCAGGATGCGAGTACGCTTCAAATCCGCTGCGCCTCTTCTCTTCTTGGGGGGTGGCAAGGCAACGGCGGGCCGCCACGAGTGCCGCTGCGAACGAACACGTGGCGGTCCGCCGATACTCGTCGGCTGATGAGGATCGTCAGCCGCGAAGCTTGGCGATGTCGTTGTGGCCGAGCGCCGCGTGCTGGAGCGGCTGGCCCGGGTTGCCGTCGGGCGCGGCGTAGTTCTTGGCGAACTCCACCTGCGCGTAGCCGATCAGGAAGTTGCCGGCGGTCTCCAGCTCTTCTTCGCCCGCACTCATCTGTCTTACCGACTCCATCTGCGTGAGACCACCTGGACCCGCGATCTGTGCGCCGCTCCTCGTGGAGCGGATCGGAGGTCAGGTGGTGCGGAGCACTTGACGATCAAGTTACGCCTCTTTTGCTCGCCGTGGAAGAAGTTTCGTCATGATCCTTTTAACTTTCTTCCGTCGGAGGACAAAGTCTGTCGGGGGTGGTCGTGCGACCAGGGATTTCGGGGTGGAGCGCGAGGGGCGGCCGGGGTGGCGGACGATCTTCCGCACGATCTTCCGCACATCGCCGCATCGCAGGTAGATGAACTTTGTGTAGCAAGGTGGAAACTTTTGCTTGTGCGTGGCAAAAGATCCCAATTAGTATCCGAATGTTCCGGGGTCATCCTTCATACCCGAGTTGACGGGAGAGTCATAGTGCCCATCGGTGTCTGGCTGGTCGGCGCCCGGGGGTCCGTCGCGACCACGGCAGTGGTCGGAGCGGCGGCGGTACGGGCGGGAGCCGCCCTGCCCACGGGTTGCGTCATCGAGGCCGCCGGCTTCCCCGGCGACTTCCCGCCCCTGGCCGACCTGGTGTTCGGCGGCCACGACGTGGTCGGTACGCCGCTGCGTAAGAGGGCCGAACTGCTCGCCCAGGCGGGCGTGCTTCCTCCCGCCCTGACGACTCTGCTCTCGGCGGACATCGACGCCGCCGAGGCCGAGATCCGGCACGGCTACGTGCCCGGCGTGGAGACCCAGGCGGAGGCCGCGCGCCGCCTCGCCGGCGACATCGCGGACTTCCGCGAGCGGCACGGCCTCTCCCGCGTGGTCGTGGTGGACGTGTCCTCCACCGAGCCGCCGGCCGAGGTGCCGTACGCCCGGCTCGCCGACCTGGAGGAGGCCCTCGAGTCCGGGGCGGACGCGCTGCCGCCCAGCTCCCTCTACGCCTACGCGGCCTTCCTGACCGGCAGCGGTTACGTGGCGTTCACGCCGTCCGCCGGCCCGACGCCGCCCGCGCTGGACGAGCTGGCGCGGCGCAACGGCGCGCCGTACGCGGGACGCGACGGCAAGACGGGGGAGACGCTGATCAAGAGCGCGCTCGCGCCGATGTTCGCCGGCCGCGCGCTGCGGGTCCGCTCGTGGTCGGGGCTCAACCTGCTCGGCGGCGGCGACGGCGCCACGCTGGCCGACCCCGCGGCCCGGGCGAGCAAGTCGGCGAGCAAGGCGCGCGCCGTCCCCGCGATCGTGGGCGAGGACGTCGAGGGCCTGACGCACATCGACTACGTCTCCGACCTGGGGGAGTGGAAGACCGCCTGGGACCACATCACGTTCGAGGGGTTCCTCGGCGTGCGGATGACCATGCAGTTCACCTGGCAGGGGTGCGACTCGACGCTGGCCGCCCCGCTCATCCTCGACCTCGTCCGCCTCGTCGCGCGGGCGCAGGAGGCCGGGCACAGCGGCGTGCTGCCCGAGCTCGGCTACTTCTTCAAGGACCCGCTGGGCGGCGCCGGGCACGACCTGCCCGCCCAGTACGCCCGGCTGGTCGAGTTCGCCCGGTCACTCGCGGGTGAGGCCGTGACGGACGAGGCTGTGACGGACGAGGCTGTGACGGACGAGACACCGACGGGCGACCGGCCATGAGGGCCTGGCTGGAGCTGGTCCGCGCGCCCGCCGCGCTGTCCGTCCCCGGCGACACGCTCGCGGGGGCGGCCGCGGCGGGGCGGGCCGCCCGGCCCGGCCTCGCCGCCGCCTCGGTGCTGCTCTACTGGGCCGGCATGGCGCTGAACGACTGGTCCGACCGCGAGCTCGACGCGGTGGAGCGGCCGGAGCGGCCGATCCCCTCCGGCCGGATCAGCCCGGCGGGGGCGCTCGGGGTCGCCGCCGCGCTGACCGGCGCCGGGGTGGCCGCCGCCGGGATCTTCGGCGGCCGACGCGGGCTGGTGATCGCGGGCCTGCTCGCGGGCTCCGTGTGGGCCTACGACCTCAAGCTCAAGCACACGCCGGCGGGCCCGGCAGCGATGGCGGCCTGCCGCGTGTTCGACGTCCTGCTCGGCGCGGGCCCCGGCACCCGGGCCGCGGCCCCCATGGCCCTGGCCGTCGGCGCGCACACGTACGGGATCACCCTGCTGGGCACCGCCGAGGTCGACGGCGCCGCCCCGTCGACGATCGTCGGCGCGATGGCCGCCACCGGCGCGACCGCCGCGCTGGCCGCCGTCGCCTGCCTCGGCGGCGAGAGCGGCGGCAAGAGCGGCGGCGGGACCGCGGAACGCCTCGCCGCCGCCGGGCTGATCGCCGGGTATCTCGCCACGGCCGGGCGCGCCCAGGTGGCGCTGTGCACCGACCCCGACCCCCAGCACGTACGGCAGGCCGTGCGGATGAGCATCCTCGGCCTGATCCCGCTGCAGGCGGCGGCCGTCGCCGGGCGGGGCAGGCTCGCCCAGGCGGCCGCGCTGCTCGCGGCGCTGCCCGCCGGCCGGTGGCTGTCGGCGAAGGTGGCCACGTCGTGAGCGTCCCCCTGAACAGCGTCCCCGTGAATTGGGCGTACTGCACCAACGGCTTCCGCGACCACCCGCTCGATGAGGCGCTGCGCGTCCTCGCGGGCCTCGGCTACAGCGGCGCGGCGATCACTCTCGACCACGGGCACCTCACCCCCGACGCGCCGCCCGCCGAGGTGGACCGGATCGCGGCGCTGGCGCGGCGGCTCGGCCTCGCCCTGACCGTCGAGACCGGGGGCAGGTACACGCTCGACTCCCGGCGCAAGCACTTCCCGACGTTGCTGCACAGCGAGGGGGAGGCGCGGGCGGACCTGATCCGCCGCGCCATGCGGATCGCGGCCGACCTCGGCGCCCCGGTGGTGCACTTCTGGAGCGGCATCCGGCCGCCGGAGGTGCCCGAGGCGGAGGCGTGGGACCGGCTCGCCCGGCACTGCGAGCGCCTGCTCTCCGAGGCGGACCGGGTGGGCGTCACGCTCGGGTTCGAGCCGGAGCCGGGGATGCTCGTGCAGGACCTCGCCGGGTACGAACGGCTGCGCGGCCTGCTCGGCGGGCACCCCCGCTTCGGCCTCACCCTCGACATCGGGCACTGCCGCTGCCTGGAGCCGTACGACGTGCCCGAGTGCGTCGAGCGGGCCAGGCCCTATCTGGTCCACGTGCAGATCGAGGACATGCGGCGGGGCGTGCACGAACACCTCGAGTTCGGCGAGGGCGAGATCGACTTCCCGCCCGCGCTCGCCGCCCTCGACGGCTTCGGCGGCCTCGTGGCCGTCGAGCTCGCGCGGCACAGCCACGCGGCGCCCGATGTGGCGAGAAGGTCGATCGAATTCCTGAGGAGGGCACATGACCTGGCTGGCGCGGGCCGTAGCCGACGTTGAGCGCGACCCGGAGACCGTCCGCGCGCTGTTCCCGAGGGCCGCGCGGGACGGCGGCCCCGGCGCCCGCGCCGAGCTGCTGAGAGCGCTCGCGAAGGCCGGGCAGGAGCCGGCGGAGGCCGTCACGAGGCTCTACTGGCAGGGTGACGCCGCCGAGCGGCTGGACATCCTGCGGGCGC
This sequence comes from Microbispora sp. NBC_01389, assembly GCF_045040095.1. Taxonomy (NCBI): domain Bacteria; kingdom Bacillati; phylum Actinomycetota; class Actinomycetes; order Streptosporangiales; family Streptosporangiaceae; genus Microbispora; species Microbispora sp. NBC_01389. The sequence goes on along the minus strand of NZ_CP109552.1, from coordinate 7,011,358 downwards.
TCCCGGACCTCGATCTGGGCCCGGCCGCCCTGCCGCTCGTGCACGACGCCCTGCGTACCAACGACACCCGGCTGGTCGCCGCCGCGCTCGGCCCGTACGGCTCGGCCTGGCTGGACGACCACGCCTTCCGGCAGGGTGTGCTCAAGTGCGTCTTCATGTCCGTTCCGCTCGCGTCGGTCGAGGGCCTCGACCGGCGCTTCGACGAGGAGCTGCGGCGGATGCTCGCGGACTTCGCCGCCGAGCGCCGCGCGGCCGGACGTCCCGTTCCCCCCGACGTTCTCGAGAGGCTCTGATTCTGATGCGGATCTTCGATCCCCACGTCCACATGACGTCCCGCACGACCGACGACTACGAGCGCATGTACGCCGCCGGGGTCCGGGCGATCGTGGAGCCGGCCTTCTGGCTGGGCCAGCCGCGCACCAACGTCGGGAGCTTCCTCGACTACTTCGACGCGCTGCTGGGCTGGGAGCCCTACCGGGCCGCGCAGTACGGCATCCGCCACTACTGCACGCTCGCGCTCAACCCCAAGGAGGCCAACGACCCGCGGTGCCTCGGCGTGCTGGACGAGCTGTCCCGCTACCTGCTGAAGGACTCGGTCGTCGCGGTCGGCGAGACGGGCTACGACTCCATGACGCAGGAGGAGGAGCGCGTCTTCGAGGCCCAGCTCGCGCTGGCCGAGGAGCACGGCCTGCCGGTGCTCGTGCACACGCCGCACCGCGACAAGGCCGCGGGCACCCGCCGCACGCTCGACGTGGTCAAGGCGGTCGACCCGGGGAAGGTGCTCGTCGACCACCTCAACGAGCTGACCGTCGGCATGGTCCACGAGGCCGGCTGCTGGATGGGCTTCTCGATCTACCCCGACACCAAGATGGACCCGGACCGCATGGTCGCGATCCTCAAGGAGTACGGCACCGAGCGGATGATCGTGAACTCGGCCGCCGACTGGGGGCGCAGCGACGTGCTGAAGACCCGCGAAGTCGGCGAGGCCATGCTGGCCGCCGGGTTCACCGACGACGACGTGGACCAGGTGCTGTGGCGCAACCCGGTGGCCTTCTACGGCCAGAGCGGGCGCCTGGTTCTGGACGACGTCGAGTCCGGCGGCGACTACGAGGGCAACACGATCCTGCGCGGGACGCGCTGACCATGCGCCTGCGTCATCCCGCCGGTCCCGTCGTCCACCTGGCCTACTGCACCAACGTCCACCCCGCCGAGGACCTCGCGGGGATCCACGAGCAGCTCACCGGGGTCGCCGCGCGGGTGCGCGCGCTGACCGGCGCCGGGCGGCTCGGCCTCGGCCTGTGGCTGTCGCGGCGCGCCGCCCGCGCGCTCCGCGACGACCCCGCCGAGCTCGCCCGGCTGCGCGCCCGGCTGGACGAGCAGGGGTTGGAGGTCGTCACTCTCAACGGCTTCCCGTACGGAGGCTTCCACGACGAGGTCGTGAAGCTCCGGGTCTACCGGCCCGACTGGGCGGAGCCGGAGCGGCTCGCCTACACCCTCGACCTCGCCGAGATCCTCACCGCGCTGCTGCCGGACGACGTGACCGAGGGCTCGATCTCGACCCTGCCCCTCGCCTGGCGCACCGGCTGGACGCCGGCCAAGGCCGCGGCCGTCAACGCCAACCTGGCCGTGCTCGCCCGGGGCCTGCGGGCCCTGGCGGAGCGCACCGGCAAGACGATCCGGGTCGGCTTCGAGCCCGAGCCGGGCTGCGTCGTGGAGACCACCCCCCAGGCGGTGGCGCTGCTCGCCGGCGCCGACCTCGACTACCTCGGCGTCTGCCTGGACGCCTGCCATCTGGCCGTCGGCCTGGAGGAGGCCGCCGACGCGGCGGCTCTGGGGCTCCCGGTCGTCAAGCTCCAGGTCTCGTCCGCGGTGGAGACGCCGCCGGGCGGTCAGCACGCGCTGGCGGCGTACGTGGAGGAGCGCTACCTCCACCAGACCAGGTGCGCGGCGGGCTACACCGACGACCTGCCCGAGGCGCTGGCCGGGGAGCTTCCCGCGGACCTGCCGTGGCGGACGCACTTCCACATGCCCCTGCACGCCGCGCCCCCGCCGCCGCTCACCACCACCTCCTCCTATCTGGAGGACCTGCTGCGGCTGCTGGTGACCCCCACGTCCCCCCAGGGGGACCTCGCCGCCCCCCTCACCCGGCACCTCGAGGTCGAGACCTACACCTGGAGCGTGCTGCCCGGACAGGTGGACATCGCCGAGGGCATCGCCGCCGAGCTGGACTGGACCCGGCGGCGGCTCGCCGCCCTCGGACTTAAGGAGATCTGATGGCGCCCGTCGTCGTCGTCAACGTCGTCGGCCTGACCCCGCGCCTGCTCGCGCACATGCCGAACGTCGCCAAGGTGGGGGCCGCGGCCACCCTGAAGCCCGTGCTGCCCGCGGTGACCTGCACGATGCAGGCCACCCTGCTGACCGGGGCCATGCCGCGCGACCACGGCATCGTGGCCAACGGCTGGTACTTCCGCGACCTCGGCGAGGTCTTCCTGTGGCGGCAGCACAACCGGCTGATCCAGAGCGAGCAGCTGTGGGACGCGGTGCCCGGGATGCGTACGGCCAACGTCTGCTGGTGGTACGCCATGGGCGGCTCCAGCGACTTCATCGTCACCCCCCGGCCCGTCTACTACGCGGACGGCAAGAAGGACCAGGACTGCTACACCCGTCCGCCGTCGCTGCACGACGACCTCGTGGCCGAGCTCGGGGACTTCCCGCTCTTCTCTTATTGGGGGGCGAACGCCAACATCGCCTCGTCCAAGTGGATCATCGCGGCGGCCCGCCGCATCCTCACCCGGGAACGGCCGGACCTGCTGATGGTCTACGTGCCGCACCTCGACTACGACCTGCAGCGGTTCGGCCCGGACGCGCCGCAGGCCGTCGCGGCGGCCCGTGAGGTCGACGCCGCCCTCGCGCCCCTGCTGGCGGAGGACGCCACCTTCGTCGTGGTGTCGGAGTACGGCATCACCAACGCGTCCCGGCCGGTGGACGTGAACCGCGCGCTGCGCCGGGCCGGGCTGCTGGAGGTCTACACCCAGGACGGGATGGAGTATCTCGACCCCTGGGCCTCCCGGGCCTTCGCCGTGTCCGACCACCAGATCGCGCACCTCTACGTGCGCGACCCCGCCGACCTGCCCCGCGTCCGCGACATCGTGGCCGAGCTGCCCGGCGTGGACGAGGTCCTCGGCCAGGAGGGCAAGGCGAGGTACGGCCTCGACCACGACCGGGCCGGCGATCTCGTCGCCGTGGCCGACCCGGACGCCTGGTTCACGTACTACTACTGGCTGTCCGACGACCGCGCGCCGGACTTCGCGAAGCTCGTGGAGATCCACCGCAAGCCCGGATACGATCCGGCCGAGCTGTTCATGGACCCGGACGACCCGTTCGTGAAGCTCCGCGCCGGCGCGGCGCTGGCCCGCAAGAAGCTGGGCTTCCGCTACATGATGTCGGTGGTGCCCCTCGACCCGGCGCCGGTGCGGGGCAGTCACGGCCGCCTGCCCGACACGGCGGCGGACGGGCCGGTGCTGCTGGGCCCGTTCGAGGGCGACTCCTACGCCGCGACGGAGTTCAAGGGCCTGCTGACGCAGCTCCTCAAGGGCTGAGAAACGCCTGTGGTGTGACTGTGGTGGAGTGACCGCGGTACGGCCGCCGCCCCGGAACCGGGGCGGCGGTCTCCGCTGGGGGAGGCTCACTCCGCCGTGAACAGGTGATCGCTGATCAGGCGGGCCGCCCCGACGATTCCGGCGGTCCCGCCGAGCTCCGACAGGACGATGGGCAGGTTGCCGGTCGCCAGCGGCAGGGAGCGCTGGTAGACGACGCTGCGGACCTCCGCGAGCAACGCGTGGCCGAGGCCCGCCACCCCGCCTCCGATGATCACCAGGCCGGGGTTGAAGAAGCTCACCAGTGAGGCGAGCACGAGCCCCACGTGCCGGCCGCCCTCGCGGACCATCCGCACGGCGGCGGCGTCGCCCGAGCCGGCCGCCGCGCCCACGTCCTCGGCGGTGAGCGCGCCCTCGTGCGCGAGCCGGTCGGCGAGGAAGGCGGACTCGCCGGAGCGGGCGGCGGCCAGGGCGTCGCGGGCCAGCGCCGCGCCGCCGAAGTACGCCTCCAGACAGCCGGTGTTGCCGCAGGTGCACAGGGGGCCGTCCTCGTCCACCCGGATGTGGCCGATGTCGCCCGCGCTGCCGGTCACCCCGCGGTAGATCTCGCCGTCCACCACGATGCCGCAGCCGATGCCCGTCCCGATCTTGACGAGCAGGAAGTCGTCGACGGACCTCGCGAGACCCGCGTGCAGCTCGCCGAGCGCCATGATGTTCACGTCGTTGTCCACCAGCACCGGACAGCCGAACTCGCGGGTCAGCGACTCCCGTACGGGGAAGCGGTCCCACCCGGGCATGATCGGGGGCGAGACCGGCGTCCTGTCGCGGAAGCTGACCGGGCCGGGCACGCCGAGGCCGATGCCGTGGATCGCTCCGTGCGTCTCGGCCGTCTCGCCGGTCAGCAGCTTGCCGACGAGCTCCATCGTCTGGTCGAGCACCGCCTCGGGGCCCTCCCGCACGTCGGCCGGCTTCGACAGGTGGCCGAGCACCTCCAGCTCGCCGTTGGTCAAGCCGACGTCGATGGAGGTGGCGCCGATGTCGACGCCGACGAAACGCAGATCCGAGGAGAGGCGGACGATGCCCGAGCGCCGTCCGCCCCGGGACGCCGCGAGGCCTCCGGACTCCACGAGGCCCAGTTGCGTGAGCCGGTCGAGTTCGAGGGCGAGCTTCGACGCGGACAGACGCACCACCTCCCCGAGCTCGGCGCGCGAGCGCGCGCCGTCCTGACGCAGGAGGCGCAGGAGCCGGGCCTGGTGCGGATTCTCGGGGCGAACCGTCATTCGCTTCACGCCGCTCTTCGGGGTCGGGGAAATTTCGGACCGGGCAAACTTCGGAGCCGGGGAAATCGGTTGCAGGGGCTGACTGACTCTACTTCTGCTCTGGCCCTCTCAACTTTATTACAGGACTGTCTGACTTTTAGCCTTGTATGTGAAAAGTTTCTATGAATCTTGCCCATGTGGCGGCCAGGCCAGTGCGGGCTCGGGGCGTACGGGCCGGTAGCTTTGCCCCCATGGGCAGGACGATGGGCAGGACAGCTGACGGGACAGCGGGTCGTCATGTGGTCGTCGTGGGCGCCGGCATCGCGGGCCTGGCCGCGGCGCTGCACCTGAACCGGGCCGAGGCGGGGCTGCGGATCACCGTGCTGGAGGCCGCGCCGAGGATCGGCGGCAAGCTGCACTCCTCGCCCGTCGCGGGAGTGGAGGTCGACGCCGGCGCCGAGTCGATGTTGGCGCGGCGGCCCGAGGGCCGGGAACTGGCCCGGCTCGCCGGCCTCGGCGACGACCTGGCAGGCCCGGGCACGACCCGGGCGGCGGTCCTGTCGCGAGGGTCCCTGCGCCCGCTGCCCAGGCAGCAGGTCATGGGCGTGCCGGCCGACGTGGTCGCGCTCGCCCGCTCGGGCATCCTGTCGCCCGCCGGGCTCGCCCGGGTGCCGCTCGACCAGTTCCTGCCGCCCACGCTCGTGACCGGCGACGTCTCCGTCGCGGCGTACGTGCGCGCCCGGATGGGGAGCGAGGTCGTCGAGCGGCTGGTCGAGCCGCTGCTCGGCGGCGTCTACGCCGGGCGGGCCGAGTCGCTGTCGCTCGACGCGACCATGCCGCGCGTCGCCGCCGCCGCCCGCACCGAGCGGTCCCTGCTGCAGGCCGCGAGGAGCATGCTCGCCGAGGCCCCGGCGGACGCCGGGCCGGTCTTCACGACGCTCAAGAGCGGCATGGGCGCGTTGCCGGCCGCCGTGGCCAAGGAGTCCGGCGCGCAGGTCCGGACCGGCGTCACCGTACGCGACCTTCTCCGCACGCCGGACGGCTGGCGGCTGGTCACCGGCCCCACCCGCGACGAGGAGACGATCGACGCCGACGCCGTCGTCCTCGCGGTCCCGGCGCGGCCCGCCTCCCGGCTGCTGCGGCGCGAGGTGCCGGGGGCGGCGGCGGAGCTGGCCGCGATCGAGTACGCCGGGATGGCGATCGTCACCCTCGCCTATCCTCTGACGGCCTTCCCCGAGCCGCCGGCCGGCAGCGGTTACCTGGTCCCGCCGGTGGAGGGCCGGCCGGTCAAGGCCGCGACGTTCAGCAGCGTCAAGTGGCCCCACCTCGCCGAGGCCGCCCCGGACGTGGTGATCGTCCGGTGCTCGCTCGGCCGGCTGGGGGAGGAGGCCGTGCTCCAGCGCGACGACGCCGAGCTGACGGCCCTGGCGGCGGACGAGATGGCCGAGGTGACGGGCGTGCGCGGGCTGCCGCTCGACACCCGGGTGACCCGCTGGGGCGGCGCGCTCCCGCAGTACGAGGTCGGCCACCTCGACCGGGTGGCCCGGGTGCGGGCCGCGATCGCCGGGCAGCCCGGCCTGGCCGTGTGCGGCGCCGCGTACGACGGCGTCGGCGTCCCGGCCTGCGTCGCCACCGCCCGCACGGCCGCCCGGCTCGTGCTCGACCACCTGCGGGCGGAGCGGGCGGCCCCGGGGGCCTGACCACCTCGCCGTACGGGCAGAATGGAGCCATGACGGAGCCCGCCCCGCGCCCCAAGGCACGCGATCTCAACCTGGTCATCCGCTACACGATGTGGTCGGTCTTCCGGCTGCGCGACCGGCTCCCCGACGCCCGTGAGGGCGTCGCCGAGGAGGTCGACGAGCTGCTCGCCCAGGCGGCGGGCAAGGACGTGACGACGCGCGGCTGCTACGACGTGGCGGGGTTCCGCGCCGACGCGGACTTCATGTTCTGGTGGCACGCCCCCTCCCCGGAGGACCTCCAGGAGACCTACGCCCGCTTCCGCCGTACGGCGCTCGGCCGCGCGAGCGAGCCGGTCTGGTCGGCGATGGCCCTGCACCGGCCCGCGGAGTTCAACAAGTCCCACGTCCCGGCGTTCCTCGCCGACGAGGAGCCCCGCGGCTTCGTCTGCGTCTACCCCTTCGTCCGGTCCCTGGAGTGGTACCTGCTGGAGGACGCCGAGCGCCGCGGGATGCTCGCCGAGCACGGGAAGATGGCCCGCGACTACCCGGACGTGCGGGCCAACACGGTCGCCTGCTTCGCGCTCAACGACTACGAGTGGATGCTGGCCTTCGAAGCCGACGAACTGCACCGCATCGTCGACCTGATGCGCCACCTGCGGGGAGCCGAGGCGAGGCGGCACACCAGGATCGAGATCCCCTTCTACACCGGCACCCGCAAGCCGGTGGGCGAACTCGTCGCCGCGTTGCCCTGAGACATCCGGGCGGGCCCTTTCGGGATGGCACTTCGGGCGAGCACTTCGGGCGAGCACTGGGCGAAACGCCCGAAAGGGACTTGGCGGCGGCTGGACTTTGCCATACTGTGACGAGGGATCTACGTCTAGGTGAGGCAGAGTGTCAAGCGGGCTGGCACGTTCCAGGGGGCGCCGCCGTAAGAGGCGGACCCGTTCACACGTCGTCGAACTGTCGCTCGGAGCGGCCGCCTTCGCCGTCGGGGCGTTCGCGATCGCCGGGCCGCTGTCGCACCCGGACGCGGCTCCGGCGAACCCGGCCGCCGCGCCCGCGCCGCACGCCTCCCCGGCCGGTGAGCTGACCGTCGCCAGCGTCGACACCGGGAAGAAGGCGGACGGCGCGCAGAAGAAGAAGGCGTCGGCGAAGAAGGCGTCGGGACCGTCCAAGTACACCGACGAGAAGGCGGACGCCTACTTCCGCAGCCGGTGGAACGACAAGACGGCCAAGAAGGTCAAGGACATCCGCACCACCGGCCGCTACCTGCGCATCTACACGAGCCTCCCGGAGAACGCCGACAACTCCAAGGCCGCGATCACCCTGTGCAAGCGAGGCCTGGAGTACCTGGCCGAGCGCGGGGAGGTCAACCCCGTGGTGTTCGTCCAGTCCAGGTTCGGCGAGAACGGCAATCCCGTCCTCGCCAACATCCTCGGCCCGGACGACGACGACTGCCGGGTCACCTACCCGAAGCCGCACTGAGCCCCACTGAGCCCCACTGAGCCGCACTGAGCCCCGCTGAGCCGGCCTTATCCGGCCGGTCGCAGGGTCAGGCTGACGGAGTTGATGCAGTACCGGTCGTCGGTCGGCGTGGGATAACCCTCGCCGTGGAACACGTGCCCGAGGTGCGAGTCGCACCGCGCGCAGCGCACCTCGACCCGGCGCGTCCCGAGGGAGTCGTCCTCGTGCAGCGTCACGGCCTCCGACTCCGACGGCTCGAAGAACGACGGCCAGCCGCAGTGCGACTCGAACTTGGCCTCCGACCGGAACAGCTCCGCCCCGCAGGCGCGGCAGGAGTAGACGCCGACGGTCTTGGTGCCGACGTACTCGCCGGTGTAGGGGCGCTCGGTCCCCGCCTGCCGGAGGACGCGGAACTCCTCCGGGGAAAGTCGCGCCCGCCACTCGGCGTCGCTCTTGACGACCTTTTCCATGCTCACCACCCTGTGTCCGGTGGCCCCTCGCGGGGATTACGAAGTGAGGAACCATCAGACCGTCCAGGATCTTCCCCGGGGGTAGGGTCGCCTACATGGCTTCGCCGTACATCGAGATCGAGGTGGGTGACCGGGTCGTCAAGGTCACGAACCCCGACAAGGTCTACTTCCCGGCGATCGGCGCGACCAAGCGCGATCTGGTGGCGTACTACGTCAGCGTCGGTGAGGGCGCGCTGCGCGCCCTGCGGGAGCGGCCGACCTACCTCAAGCGGCACCCGGACGGCGTCGGCTCCGAGGCGATCTACCAGAAGCGGATGCCCCGGCACCCCGACTGGATCGAGACCGTCACCGTGCGCTTCCCCAGCGGGCGCACGGCCGACGCCTTCTGCCCGACCGAGGTGGCGGCCATCGCCTGGTGCGCCAACCTCGGCACGATCGACTTCCACCCGTGGCACGCCCGCCGCGCCGACCTCGACCATCCCGACGAGCTGCGCGTCGACATCGACCCGCAGCCCGGCACGTCGTTCGAGCAGGCCCGTACGGTCGCCTTCACGGTGAAGGAGGTCCTCGACGAGCTCGGCATGCGAGGGTTCCCGAAGACCTCCGGCAGCCGCGGCGTCCACGTCAACGTGCGCATAGAGCCGCGCTGGACCTTCACGGAGGTGCGGCACGCCGCCATCGCCTTCGCCCGGGAGGTGGAGCGGCGCACGGATCTCGCGACGACCGCCTGGTGGAAGGAGGAGCGGGGGGAGAAGGTCTTCATCGACTACAACCAGAACGCCCGCGACCGGACGGTGGCGTCCGCCTACTCGGTGCGCGCCCGGCCCGACGGCCGGGTCTCCGCCCCGGTGACCTGGGCCGAACTGGAGGACTGCGATCCGGGCGCCTTCGACCTGAGGACGATGCCGGAGCGCTTCGCCGCGCTGGGCGACGTGCAGCGGGAGATCGACGACCATGCCTTCGGCATCGGCACGCTCCTGGAGTGGTATGAGGCCGACGAGCGGGGCGACCTGCCGTATCCGCCGAACTATCCGAAGATGCCCGGCGAGCCCAAGCGGGTGCAGCCGTCCAAGGCCCGGCCGTCCGGTGACGCCGCCGGTGACTGAGCCCGCCGCCGGCGGATCAGTGGTGGAAGCTCGTCGCGTCGTCCGGGCCGAATATGGGCGCGGACTGCCGTTGCAGCCAGGGCAGCAGGCCGCGAAGGTCGTCCACCAGCCGGTCGGCCAGATCGAGCGAGAACCCGTTGCGGCACACCACCCTCAGCACGTGCAGGTCCTCCCGGTCGGGCGGGAAGGCGTAGGCCGGCACCAGCCAGCCCCACTCCCGCAACCGCCGGGAGACGTCGTAGACGTTGAACCGGGTGACGTCGTGGCCGGTGGTGAAGGCGAACACCGGTAGCTGGTCGCCCCGGGTGAGGAGCCGGAAACAGCCGAGATCCTCGATCCGCCCGGCGAGATGGGTCGCCACCCGCCGGAGCGCCCCCTGCACCTCGCTGAAGCCCGCGTGACCGAGCCGGAGGAAGTTGTAGTACTGCGCGACGACCTGCGATCCGGACCGGGAGAAGTTGAGGGTGAACGTCGCCACGTCTCCGCCGAGATAGTCCACGTGCTCCACCAGGTCGCCGGGGAGCGCGTCCCGGTCCCGCCACAGGATCCACCCGAGTCCCGGGTAGACCATCCCGTACTTGTGGCCCGAGACGTTGATGGACGCGACCCGCGGCAGGCGGAAGTCCCACACCAGGTCCGGATCGAGGAAGGGGGCGATCATCCCGCCCGACGCGGCGTCCACGTGCACGAGCACGGACCACCCCGTGCGTTCCTCCAGCGCGTCGAGCGCCGCGCAGACGTCGGCGACCGGCTCGTAGCTTCCGTCCATCGTGGAGCCCAGGACGGTGACGACGCCGATGGTGTTCTCGTCGCACCGTTCGGCGGCCTCCTCCGCGCCCAGGTGGAACCGGTCGCCCCTCATGGGGACCAGGCGGGGCTCCACCTCCCAGTAGTTGCAGAACTTCTTCCAGCACACCTGGACGTTGACGCCCATGACCAGGTTGGGCCGCGCCCCGGCGGCGCGGCGGCCGGCGTCGCGCCGCGTCCAGCGGCGCTTGAGCGCCATCCCGCCGAGCATGCAGGCCTCGCTGGAGCCGACGGTGGAGGTTCCGACCGAGGCGTCGGGGTCGGGGGCGTTCCACAGGTGGCCGAGCATCGGAACGCAGCGCCGCTCAAGCTCCGCGGTCGCGGGATACTCGTCCCTGTCGACGAGGTTCCTGTCGGAGATGCCGGCCATGAGCGCGTGCGCCTCCGGCTCCATCCAGGTGGTCACGAACGTCGCGAGGTTCAGCCGCGGGTTGCCGTCCAGCATCAGCTCGTCGCGGATGAGCCGGGACACGGTGGCGGGCGCCGCGGGCCCGTCCGGCAGCCGGTGCCGGGGAGGAACCGTCGTGATCCCGGAGGCGGGGTCGGCCGCCCCGAACAACGGATTGACCCATACCGGCCGTCGCCCGGCCTGTCCGCCGTCGCGTGAAGCCACCGTCCGCTCCTCTCCGCCGACCCCCGGAACGAGTCTGGCAGCCGGCGGCTACAGACCGGGCAGACGGTGGTCAAAGCCGCGGTACATGCGTCTCCGTCACTCCGGTGTCACCGGGTTGAAGGGGTGCATCTCGAAGAAATCCGGTTTGACGATCGTGTACGTCGACTCCGGAACCTCCAGCCACAGCCCCGGCAGATCGCGCAGGGGCTCGGACACGACGACCCGCGCGTCGTCCGAGAGCTCCACGGACTCGAAGACCTCCGGATGCAGGCGCCGGAGAGTCTGCGTGTCCGCGCTGTGGAACAGCGATCGCGAACGATGGTCGCTGGAGTAGCGGAAGGACCACACGTGCTCGCCGTTCGACGTGGCCAGCGACATCTGGAGCGGGTGCTCCACGCCGTGCCCGCGCGCCGTCCGCTCCACGAGACCGGCCATCCGCGCCACCGCCCCCGGCGGGTCCTCCCGCAGCCCCAGCGTGAGCGCCAGGAAGAACAGGACCTCCGAGTCCGTGGACCCCTCGATGGACGCGAACAGATCCGGGGCGACGGCCATGACGAGATCCCGTTTCATGCGGCCGAACTCGCAGATCGCGCCGTTGTGCATCCACAGCCACGGGCCGTACCTGAACGGATGGCAGTTCGTCTGCTGTATCGCCGTTCCCGAGGACGCCCGCACGTGCGCCATGAAGAGCGGCGACCGGACATGCCGGGCGAGTTCGCGCAGGTTGCGGTCGCCCCACGCGGGCTTGGTGTCCTTGAACACCGCGGGTGCCGCGCCACCGTCCCCGTCCCCGTGGTGGCCGTCCCCGTGGTGCCCGTCCCCGTGGTGGCCGGCACTGTAGTAACCGACGCCGAACCCGTCGCCGTTCACCGTCTCCTGGCCGTACCTGGAATGGAGACTCTGGTCGATCAGTGAGTTCTCCGGCTCGTAGAGCAGTTTGTCCAGAGTGATCGGCGAGCCGGAGTAGGCCAGCCAGCGGCACATGTCCCCTGTCCCTCCCGTCGCATCGGCTCGTCCGGCGTCCCGGGTCCCGCCCGGCACCGGCGACGACGCCTCCCCCGATGTGCCGTTCCCGCGCTGCCGGTCCGTACGCGTGGCGAGGCCGGGCCGGTGCGGTGTTGTCGGTGCGGTGTGCGAGTGTGGGAACCGTGCGCCGCATCCATCCCCACGCCGAGGACGATCCCGACATCGCCGCGGCCTACGCCTACCCGCGTGACCACTGGCTGCGCCTCAACATGGTGGCGAGCGCCGACGGCGCGGCCTGGGTCGAGGGCCACTCGGAGGGCCTGTCCGGCCGGGCCGACAAACGGATCTTCGGGCTGCTGCGCGGCCTGGCCGACGTGGTGCTCGCCGGCGCCGCCACCGTCCGCACGGAGGGCTACCGTCCGGCCCGTCCGCGCGAGTCGTGGCGGGCGCCGCGCGCGGGCCGCCCGCCCGTGCCGCCGATCGCCGTCGTCACCCGTCTGCTCGACCTCGATCTCGGCGGCCCGCTGTTCACCGAGGCCGAGCCGTACGCCCGGACCATCGTGATCACGACCGAGGCGGCGCCCAAGGAGCGCCGGGAGGAGGCCGCGGACAAGGCCGTCCTGATCGTCGCCGGCGACGACCGGGTCGATCTCGCGACCGCGGTGGACGAGCTGCGCGGTCTCGGGCTCGGCCGGATCCTGTGCGAGGGCGGGCCGCGGATCAACGCGCAGCTCGCCGCCGCCGGGCTCGTCGACGAGCTGGCGCTGACGGTGAGCCCGCTGCTCGCCGGGGGCGACGCCGCGCGCATACTGGACGGCGTCGCCTCGCGCACGCCGCTGACCCTCGCCCAGGTGCTGGAGGAGGACGGCTTCCTCTTCTGCCGATACCTCAGGGAGGCGCATGATGAAGCCGCCGGTTGAGCCGCGGATCCCCGACCTGGACCTGCCGGTGGTGCCGCCGGTCGCGCCGATGCTCGCCAAGGCCGTCAAGAAGCTGCCCGAGCAGGACGGCACGCTCTACTACGAGCCCAAGTGGGACGGCTTCCGCTGCATCGTCTTCCGCGACGGCGACGAGGTCTTCCTGGGCAGCAGGAACGAGCGGCCCTTCACGCGCTACTTCCCGGAGCTGGTCGAGGCCGTCAGGAAGGAGCTGCCGCCCCGGTGCGTGGTGGACGGCGAGATCGTGCTCATCAGGGGCCAGTCGCTCGACTTCGACGCGCTCCAGCAGCGCATCCACCCGGCGCAGTCCCGGGTGCGGCTGCTGGCCGAGAGCACGCCCGCCTCCTTCTTCGCCTTCGACCTGCTCGCCGTCGGCGGGGAGGACCTGATGGAGACGCCGTTCTCGGCGCGGCGGGCCCGGCTGGAGGAGGCGCTGGCGGGGGCGGGCCGGTCGGTGCGGCTCACCCCGGTCACCCGGGACGAGGGCCGGGCCGCCGAGTGGTTCGACGCGTTCGAGGGCGCCGGGCTCGACGGCATCGTGGTCAAGCCGGGAGACCAGCCGTACACGCCGGACAAGCGGGTGATGTTCAAGGTCAAGCACGAACGGACGGCCGACTGCGTCGTCGCGGGCTACCGCGAGCACAAGTCGGGGCCGGTCGTCGGGTCGCTGCTGCTCGGGCTGTACTCCGCCGACGGCCGCCTGCACCACGTGGGGGTGGCCGCCTCCTTCCCGATGAAGAGGCGCGAGGAGCTGGTCGGGGAGCTCGCGCCGTACCGGCTGGAGGACCTGAGCGAGCACCCCTGGGGACACTGGGCCGAGGTGGCACAGAGCGGTGGGCAGGGTGGCGCGCAGGGCCAGCGCCTGCCGGGCGCCGTCTCGCGGTGGAACGCCAAGAAGGACCTGTCGTTCATCCCGCTGCGGCCCGAGCGGGTGATCGAGGTCGCCTACGACCACATGGAGGGCGACCGGTTCCGGCACACCGCCCAGTTCCGGCGCTGGCGCACCGACCGCACGCCCGAGTCCTGCACCTACGACCAGCTCGAACGCCCGGTGAGCTACGACCTCGACGAGATCCTCGCCCGCTGAGCCGCCCCAGCGTCCGCAGACCGGCAGGCCTTGGCGGGGTTTGGCGGGGCTCGGCAGCACCGTTCAGCACGTGTCAGCACGGTTGAGCACAGCTCAGCCGGTCAGGGCGCGCACGGCAGCGGTGACGACGACGGCCGCGGCGACGGTCACGAGGAAGGGCGCGCGCAGCAGCAGGGCGACGGCCGCCGCGGCGAGGCCGGCCGCCCGGGCGTCGACGACGAGCGTGCGGCCGTCGGCGAAGGTCTGCAGGGCGATCAGCGCGGCCAGCGCCGCGACCGGCACCAGCGCGGCGAGCCTGCGCACGAGCGGCCGCTCCAGCACCGCCGCCGGGACCGACAGCCCGAGGAGCTTGACCGCGTAGCACCCGGCGGCGGTGACCGCGATCGCGATCCAGGCCCCCATCACGCCTCCTCCGTCCGTGCCGCCGAAGTCCGTGCCGCCGAAGTTCGTGCCGCCGAAGTCCGCTCGCGCCGTGCGGCGGAGCGGGACCGGAGCGCGGCGACGGCGAGGACGGCGGGCGCGGCGAGCACGGCCACCAGCACCGGGACGCCCGCGGGCAGGAACGGCACGCAGGCCAGCGCCAGCAGGGCGGCCAGCACCGCCACCGCCACCTCATGCCGGAGGACGGTGGCCCGGGCCGGCCGGGCCGTCGCCGGGCCCGCCTCACCCTGGCCCCGAGCCGGGGCGGCGCCGGCCCCCGCCGTGGGAGTGGCGGAGGAGCGGTCCCGGCGCACGGGCCGCAGCATGGGCAGGAGGAGGGCGAGGAAGACGGCCGGACCGGCCACGTCGAGTCCCCAGGCCGCCGGGTCGCCCAGGGCCTCGGCGCCCAGCGCGCCGAGGAGGGTCGTGATGTTCCACCCGGCGTACAGGGTCACGCCCGTGACGGTGAAGCCGAGCCGGGCGAGACGCCGGTCGGGCTGGGCCAGGGCCACGGCTGAGGTCTCGTCGATCACCCACTGGGCGGCGAGCGGGCGGACCGCCGCGGGGAGGCCGAGCATCTCGGAGAGACGCAGGCCGTAGAAGGCGTTGCGGACGCCCAGCAGCAGCGCCCCCGCCGCGGCGGCGAGCGGGGCTCCGCCGGCGCCAAGCGCGCCCACCAGCGCGAACTGGGACGCCCCCGTGAAGACCAGCAGCGACAGCACGCAGGTCTGGGCGAGCGTCATCCCGGCCCCCGCCGCCGTCACGCCGAACGCGAACCCGGAGAGGCCGACCGCCGCGCCGACCCCCAGGGCGTCCCGTACGACCGCCGCCCGGGGCTTCGGCGGCAGGCCGGTGTGCGGAGGTCGTGGGGGGTGCGGTGGTGCCGGGGTCACCCGAGCGAGGGTAGCGGGCGGCTCGGGCCGCCAGCGCACACGAGGACGCGCATGGACCGGTCGGTGACGCTGACCTTGGACCCGGCGGCCAGTGTCTCCGCCGCGTCCGGGTCCTCCGGCGGGTCCTCGTCGGCGGTGTCGAGCACGGGACGCCAGGCCGCGCCCAGCTCCGGGCCGGGGAGGGCGAAGGTCAGGCTCTCGTGGTGCGCGTTGATCAGCAGCAGGAAGGTCGCGTCGGTGATCCGCTCGCCCCGCGGCCCGGGCTCGCTGATCGCGTCGCCGTTGACGTAGACGCCGAGCGACTTGGCGTATCCGGTCTGCCAGTCGGCGTCGGTCATCTCGGTGCCCGACGGCGTGAGCCAGACGATGTCCCTGCTGTCGTCTCCCACCGTGCGGCCCAGGAAGAACCTGCGCCGCCGGAAGACGGGATGGGCCCGCCGTAACGCGCCCAGGCGGCGGACGAACTCCAGCAGGCCGGGTTCCTTCCCGACCTGGGACCAGTCGATCCAGGACGTCTCGTTGTCCTGGCAGTAGGCGTTGTTGTTGCCCTGCTGGGTGCGGCCGAACTCGTCGCCCGCCAGCAGCATCGGCACGCCCTGGGACACGAAGAGGGTGGTGAGGAGGTTGCGCCGCTGGCGCCGCCGCAGCCGGTTGATCGCCGGGTCGTCGACCGGACCCTCGGCGCCGCAGTTCCACGACCGGTTGTCGTCCGTGCCGTCGCGGTTGCCCTCGCCGTTGGCCTCGTTGTGCTTGTGGTCGTATGACACGAGGTCGTTGAGCGTGAACCCGTCGTGGGCGGTGACGAAGTTGATCGAGGCCACCGGACGGCGGCCGCTGGTCGCGTACAGGTCGCTCGACCCGGCGAGGCGCGAGGCGAACTCGGGCAGGGTCCGGGAGTCGCCCCGCCAGAAGTCCCGTACGGAGTCGCGGTACTTGCCGTTCCACTCGGTCCACAGGGGTGGGAAGTTGCCGACCTGGTAGCCGCCGGGACCGACGTCCCACGGCTCGGCGATGAGCTTGACCTGGGAGATCACCGGGTCCTGCTGGATGAGGTCGAAGAACGCGCTGAGCCGGTCGACGTCGTGCAGTTCGCGCGCCAGCGCGGCGGCGAGGTCGAAGCGGAAGCCGTCCACGTGCATGTCGAGCACCCAGTAACGCAGCGAGTCCATGATCAGCTGGAGCGCGTGCGGCGAGCGGACGTTCAACGAGTTGCCGCATCCGGTGTAGTCGAGGTAGTAGCGGCGGTCCTCCTCGCGCAGCCGGTAGTAGGCGACGTTGTCGATGCCCCGGAACCCGAGCGTGGGGCCCATGTGGTCGCCCTCGGCCGTGTGGTTGTAGACCACGTCGAGGATCACCTCGATCCCCGCGCCGTGCAGGGCCCGGACCATCGCCTTGAACTCCTGGACCTGCTGGCCGCGCTGCCCGGCGCAGGCGTACGCGTTGTGCGGCGCCATGAAGGCGATGGTGTTGTAGCCCCAGTAGTTGGTCAGCCCCCGGGCGACCAGGAAGTGCTCGGGCACGAACTGGTGGACGGGCATGAGCTCGACCGCCGTCACGCCGAGCGACCGCAGATGGTCGATCACGGCCGGGTGCGCGAGCCCGGCGTAGGTGCCCCGCTGCTCCTCCGGCACGGCGGGGTGGCGCATGGTGAGCCCGCGCACGTGCGCCTCGTAGATCACCGTCTCGTGGTACGGCGTGCGGGGCGGCCGGTCGTTGCCCCACTCGAAGAACGGGTTGACCACCACGTTCTTCGGCATGTGCGGCCCGGAGTCCTCCACGTTCAGCCGGGCGGGGTCGGCGAAGTGGTAGGAGAACAGCGACTCGTTCCACCGCACCGAGCCCTCGATCGCCTTCGCGTACGGATCGAGCAGCAGCTTGGCCGGGTTGCACCGGTGGCCGTGGTCGGGCCGGTGGGGGCCGTGCACGCGGAGGCCGTACCGCTGGCCGGGCATGATCCCCGGCAGGTAGCCGTGCCAGACGAAGCCGTCGACCTCCGGCAGGTCGACGCGGGTCTCCGCGCCGTCGTCGTCGAACAGACACAACTCGACCCGCTCGGCCACCTCCGAGAACACCGAGAAATTGGTGCCCACGCCGTCCCAGGTGGCGCCGAGCGGATACGGCTCTCCAGGCCAAACCTCGCGCATGTAACCTCATTCTCCACTGCCCGGACGATTCGTGCACCTGGGGCGGTACCCCTGCTCCCGGTCCGCGCACGCGGAGGCCCCCGCCGGACCGGTCCGGCGGGGGCCCCGCAGGTGGTTCAGCCCACGAGTTCGGCGTTCAGGGTGATCGTCGTGCCGGCCAGCGCCTTGCTCACCGGGCAGTTCGCCTTCGCGGTCTCCGCCGCCTGCTGGAAGTCCTCGGCCGACAGGCCGGACACCTGGGCCCGTACGGAGAGCACGATGCCGGTGATGCCCTCCCCGGGCTGGAAGGTCACGTCCGCCCGGGTCTCGACCGACTGCGGCGGGGTGCCCGCCTGGGCCAGGCCGTGGGACAGGGCCATCGAGAAGCACGAGGAGTGGGCGGCCGCGATGAGCTCCTCCGGGCTCGTCTTGCCGTTCGCCTGCTCGGCCCGGGAGGGCCAGGAGACGTCGAAGGTGCCGACGCCGGAGGTGTCGAGCGAGACGGTGCCCGAACCGTCGAGCAGGGCGCCCTTCCACTGCGTCGTCGCGGTACGAGTGGTCGCCATGGCGACATCCCTTCACTAGCGAGTCTTAATCCATCAGCAGCGACCTTAACGCCACCCGCGCCGCCGGTCGTCCCGCGACCCTCCCGATCACGCCGGCGCGGCGGCGAGCCGCGCCTGGTGGGCGCGGTGCTCGGCCCGGACCAGGTCCTCGACCTCCGCCCTGATCCGCAGGAACTCCGCGGAGCGCCTGATCGCCGGCGGGCGGGGTTCCGGCAGGCCGATGACGATCTCCCGGCTGATCCGGCCGGGATCGCTGGACAGCACGACGACCCGGCGGGCGAGAAACACGGCCTCCTCCGTGTCGTGGGTCACCATGACGACCGTCGGGCGTTCCCCGGCCCGCGTCACGTCCTGCCAGACCTGCCGTACGAACAGCTGCATGTCCTCCCTGGTCTGCACGTCGAGCGCGCCGAACGGCTCGTCGAGCAGCAGCACGCGCGGCGCGCAGGCCAGCGCGCGGGCGATCGCCACCCGCTGCTGCTGCCCGCCCGACAGGCCGCCCGGCAGGGCCCCGGCCAGATGACCGAGGCCCACCTCGTCGAGCAGCCACCGCACCCGCTCCCGCCGGGCGGCGCGCGGCAGGCCGAGCGCCTCCAGGCCGAACGCGACGTTGCGGGCCACGGTCCGCCACGGGTACAGCGAGGCGGTCTGGAACACCAGCCCACGGTCCGGACCGGGGCCCGCGACCTCCCGGCCGTCCAGCAGCACCCGGCCGGCCGTGGGCGGGACGAGGCCCGCGACCATTCCCAGCAGGGTCGACTTGCCCGAGCCGCTCGCCCCCACCACGCAGACGAAGTCGCCCGGTGCCACGGACAGGTCCACGTCCTGGAGCACCGGCCGCCCCGGGACGAACTCCTTACTCACCCCTTCCAGCCGGAGACCCGTCATCGGGCCCACCTCCCCACCCGGGCGCGCAGCAGGCGCAGCGTGACGTCGATGGCCAGGCCGATCAGCCCGATGACCACGAGGATCGCGAAGATGCGGTCGGTCTGCAGGAACCGCTGGGCCCGGGTGATCCGGTAGCCGAGGCCGGAGGTCGCCGCGACCAGTTCGGCGACGACCACGAAGTTCCACGCCGCGGCGGCGTTGACCCGCATCGCGTCGATGATCCCCGGCAGCGCGTACGGGAACACCACCCGGGCGGCCACCCGCGGCCGGGACGCCCCGAGGGTCGCCGACACCTCCAGCAACCGGTGCGGCACCCGCCGTACGGCGTCGGCGGTCATGAGCGTGTTGAAGAACACCACGCCGAGGACGAGCAGCGCCACCTTCGACGCCTCGCCGATGCCCAGCCAGATGATCAGCAGCGGGATGAAGGCCGACGCGGGCAGGTAGCGCAGGATGCCGACGGCCGGTTCGAGCAGCGGCTGCGCCCAGCCGAGCGTCCCCATCGCGAACCCCAGCGGCACCGAGATCAGGACGGCCAGGCCGAAGCCCGCCGCGATCCGGCCGAGGCTCGCCGCGAGGTCGGCGGCGAGCTCGCCCCCGGCCGCCATGTCCAGGCCGGCCGCCCAGACCGCCGACGGGGACGGCAGGAACGCGGGGTCCACCCGGCCGCTCGCGCTGACCGCCTGCCAGACCGCCAGCGGCACGAGGATCGACAGGCACCGCAGCAGCCACGCCGTACGCGCGGAGACCGAGGTCCTGAGCGGCCTGGTCGTGCGCGGCCTCGTACGGCGCGGCACGGGCCCTTCCGCCGCCGGGGCCGTCTCGATGTCCTCTCTCGGCATGTCCTGTCTCGGCATCGCTTCGGCCGCGGTCACGGCTGCACCGCGCGGACGAACCGGGGCGCGAACAGTCCCTCCAGCGGAGGCGCCTTGTCCACCAGCTTCGACGCGACCAGGAACTCCGCGATCTCCTTGGCGCGGCCGTCCAGCTCGCCGGAGAACGCCGTCCGGTTGCGCTCCAGTGTGAAGATCGTCGTGCCCTTGTCGTACGACTCGTAGTCGGACACGCTCACCCCCGCCCGCTTCGCCATGATCTGCAGGGACTCCGGCCGGTGCTCGCCGATCCAGGTGAGCGCGTCGAACCAGGCCGACACGAGCCCCTGCACGGCCTTCGGGTCGCGGGAGACGAGGTCACGGGTCACCACCAGATGGTCGGGGATCGCCCCGGGGAAGTCGGCCGACGTCGCGATGGCCCGGCTGCCCTTCCGCTTGAGCGCGGTCGTGGTGAAGGGGGCGAAGACGCCGACGGCGTCGACCTGCCCGGCGACGAAGGCCGCGGCGGCCGCGTCGGTCGGCATGGGCCGGAACCGCACGTCCGCCTCGGTGAGACCGGCCTTCCGCAGCGCGAGCAGGAGCAGATAGTGGTCGACGGTGCCCTGCTCGGCGGCGACGGTCCTGCCCTTGAGGTCGGACAGTGACGAGACGCCCGGCCCGGCGATGATCTGGTCGTTGCCGCTGGAGTTGTCGTTGACCAGCACGACGCTCTGCTTCGCCCCGCCCGCCACGGACGCCAGCGTGTCGTTGAGCGTCTGGCTGTTGGCGTCGATCGTCCCGGTGGCCAGCGCGTTGAGCGAGTCGGTGTAGCTGTCGAAATACTTGAGCTCGACGTCCACGCCGTTCTTGCGGAACAGGCCCTGCTCCCCCGCGACCTGCCAGGGGAACCAGCCCGGCCAGGCGCTGAAGCCCAGGGTGATCGCCCCGCCCGCCGGGGCGGCGGCCTCCCGTTCCCCGGGGGAGGCGCAGCCCGCGAGCAGGAGCAGGAGCAGGGTCAGGAGCAGGGTCAGGAGCAGGGCCGGTACGGCGGCGAGGTGTCGGCGCGTCATCGGACCGCCTCCTTCTTCCTCTTCGGCAGGTGTCCCGAGCGCACCAGGCACCCGAGGGTGTCGCAGACCACCCGGGTGGCGATGAGCGAGGTGATCTCGGCGTTGTCGTACGGCGGCGAGCACTCCACCACCTCGATCCCGGCGAGCGGCCGGGCGTCGGCGATGAGCTGGATGAACCTGAGCACCTCGCGGGGGAGGAACCCGCCGGGCTCGGGCCAGCCGGTTCCGGGCACGAAGGCCGCGTCGAGGCAGTCGACGTCGAAGGACAGCCAGACGGCCTCCGCGCCGTCCCAGGCGACCTCCAGGGCCCGCTCGGCGGCGGCCTCGATGCCCATCTCGACGCAGTCGGTCACCGTCATGATCGTGGTGCCCCGCTCGCGGCCCACCTTCACGCCGGGGCGGGGCGCCTGCCAGCCGCCGATGCCGATCTGCACGAGGTTCTTCGGCGGCACGTTCGGGATGTCGGTGGCGTGGAACCAGGGGGTGGTGTGCATCCGCTCGTCGAGGTCGGTCTCCTGGGTGTCGACGTGGCGGTCGAAGTGGATGATGCCGACGTTTCCCCGCACATGTTCGGCCACCCCGCGCACGGTCGGGTAGCCGATCGAGTGGTCCCCGCCGAGGATCACCGGGAAGGCGCCGCTCTCGAAGACGTGCGCGACGCCCTTGCTGATCTGGTCAAAGGTCTTCTCGATGTTGCCCGGGATCGTGAAGATGTCGCCCAGGTCGCAGATCGTGATCGACTCGCGGAGGTCGACGCCGAGCTCGAAGCTGTACGGGCCGTACAGCGCGGAGATCTTGCGGATGCCCTGCGGCCCGAAGCGGGTGCCCGAGCGGTAGGTGGTGCCCCCGTCGAAGGGCGCGCCGAGCACCGCCACGTCGTACTCCCCGCAGCGCCGCACGTCCTCGACGTACGGCGCCTTGAGGAAGGTGTTGATCCCGGCGAAGTGCGGCAGTTCGCCGCGCGAGAAGGTGGGGATGGTGCGGTCGACGATCGAGTCGGCGCCCTGCAGGCCGAGTTCGAGCCCGCGGGCGATCTCCCGCTCGTGCATGGTGGTGGGGATCTCGGCCTCACGCTCGACGGCGCGACGGGCTTCGGGACCGTAGTGGGAATGGAGGTGGCCCACGGCACTCCTCAGGGGACGGCTGGTCCACCGCCGCCCGGCGGGCGGCGGGCTTCGCGACCCGCGGCGTCTCCCCGGTCCCGGCCGCGCCGTTGACCGGGGAGACGCCGAAGTCGCAGCCTCCCGGGCTTTTGTCCCGCCGTGGAACGGCTCCGCGCCGAGCCGCCTGCACCTCTCGGACCAGCCGAACGGAACCCTAGGTGCGCCTCACCGGGGTGAGCCGGTGAGTCCCCTTCATGACAGCGGCGGCCTGTTTCCGCCGGGTTTCCGTTTCGTAGCCGTCCCGTGACCCCCTGCTCACGCGGGCGCCGCGCGGTCCAGGATCGGCTCCAGGTCGAGGCCGGACGGAAGCGTGCCGAAGGCGCGGCCCCAGTCCCCGCCGAGGCGGGAGGCGCAGAACGCGTCGGCCACCGGCGCCGGGGCGTGCCGCACGAGCAGGGACGCCTGCAGGACCAGCGTCATCTCCTCGGCCACCCGGCGGGCGTCGGCCTCCCCGGCGGAGGCGAGCGTCTTGAGCAGCCGTTCGGCGGCGTCGTCCACGCGGCGGTCCCCGGCGCGGGCGACCTCGGCGAAGAACGCCTCCACCGCCTCCGGCTCCCGGGCGAGCACCCGCATCAGGTCGAGGGCGGCGACGTTGCCCGAGCCCTCCCAGATGCCGTTCAGCGGGGACTCCCGGAACAGGCGGGGCAGCTGCGACTCCTCGACGTACCCGTTGCCGCCCAGGCACTCCAGCGCCTCGGCGGCGTGGACCGGCGCGCGCTTGCAGATCCAGTACTTGGCGGAGGCGAGGGCGGCCCGGCGGAACAGGCCCTCGGCGGCGTCGCCCGCCACCGCCCGGTCGGTCGCCCCGGCCAGGCGGGTCATCAGCGTGGTCGCCGCCTCCGACTCCAGCGCGAGGTCGGCGAGCACGGCGCGCATCAGCGGCTGGTCGGCCAGCGGCCGGCCGAACGCGCTCCGGTGGCGGGCGTGGTGCAGGGCCTGCGCCAGGCCCTGCCGCATGCCGGCGGCCGAGCCGATCACGCAGTCGAGCCTGGTCATGTTGACCATCTCGATGATCGTCCGGACGCCCCGGCCCTCCTCGCCGACGAGGAAGGCCGTCGCGCCGTCGTACTCGACCTCCGCGGAGGCGTTGGACCGGTTGCCGAGCTTGTCCTTCAGCCGCATAAGGCGTATCGCGTTGCGGGTGCCGTCGGGCAGCACGCGGGGGAGCAGGAAGCACGACAGCCCGCGCGGGGCCTGGGCCAGCACCAGGAACGCGTCGCACATCGGGGCGGAGTTGAACCACTTGTGCCCGGTCAGGGCGAAACTCCCGTCGCCCAGGGGTTCGGCCCGGGTGGTGCCGGCCCGCACGTCGGAGCCGCCCTGCTTCTCGGTCATGGCCATCCCCGCCAGCACCCCCCGCTTCTCCAGCGGCGGGCGCAGCCCGAAGTCGTACGTGCGGGAGGCCAGCAGGGGCTCCCACTCCGCCCGCAGCGACGGCGAGTGCCGCAGCGCGGCCACCGCGGCGTACGTCATGGAGATCGGGCAGCCGTGCCCGGCCTCCACCTGGGACCAGACGAAGAACTTGGCGGCCCTGGCGACGTGCGCGCCCGGCCGGGCCGAGGTCCAGGGGGAGGCGTGCAGCCCGTTGCCGACCGCGACCGACATCAGCTCGTGCCAGGCGGGGTGGAACTCGACCTCGTCGATCCGGTTGCCGTACCGGTCGTGGGTGCGCAGGACGGGCGGGTGCTCGTTGGCCAGCCGCCCCCACTCCTGCGCCTTCTCCGAACCGGCCAGCAGGCCGAGCCGGCGCAGCTCCCCGGTCGCCCAGTCCGCCCCCTCCCTGGCGAGCCCCTCCAGCAGCGCCTGGTCGGCCGAGACGTCGTGCCCGGTCAGCGGGGGCGGCTGGTTGGTCACGTCGTGAGTCGCGTCGCGGTTCACAGGGTCCTCCTCGGATGATGCCGGGTCCTCGGCGCCGGGAACCGGGCGAGGCCGGACCTCCATCTCAGCACCCGGGCGCGCCGGGACAAACACCCGCCGCCGCGCTCAGGCGCCGGAGATGTCCAGGCCCAGTTCCTGGGCCGCCTCGAGCGCGAGGTCGCGGGCGTAGCCCTGGCCGGCGCCCGCCTCGCACAGCACCCGGTGGACGCCGTCGAACGCCCGCCTGTCGCCGCGCGCGGCGAGGCCGCGGGCCGCCTCGGCCACGGTCGTCACGTCGCGGTCGGCCAGCCGTGCGGCCAGCGCCTCCCTGATCCGGGCGGTGTCGGCCGGCAGGCCGGCGAGGCCCATGGTCGCCCAGTCGCGCACCTCGTCGTCCCCGCACCCGGTCAGCCGGATCAGGGCCGCGAGGCCGTCCTCGTCGCCGGGCGGCAGGACCGCGGCGAGTGCGACCGGGTCGTTGACAGTGGGCTCGCGCCCCGGGCCGCCGACGATCGCCAGCACCTCGGGGAGGGCCCGCTCGTCGGCCCGGTGGCCGAACGCGGCGAGCAGCGCCTCGACCACCGCGGGCTCGGTCTCCCGGCGGGCCAGGTCGCGCAGGATGCCGAGGACCTCGTCCCGCCGGTCGTCGTGTTCCGTGTCGAGGCCGAACCGGGCGAGGACGTCGACGCCGAACTCCCGCCGCGCCGGGTCGTCGCTCTCGCACATTCGCGTCACCGCCCGGAACGTCTCCTCGTCGTGGCGCCCCCACAGCGCGTGGACGGCCGCCCACCACGTCTCGTCGTCCTCGTCCAGATCGCGGTAGGGCAGGACGCGGCGGAGCAGCACCTCGGGCGGCGGCCGGAGGCCGAGCGCCGCCTCCAGGACCGTGGTGGCGGCGGCGTGCCCGTACTGGCGGGCCACGGAACAGGTCACAGAGCAGGCACCGGCGCCGGCGCGGGCCTCGACGGTGACCCGCCGGGTGCCGTCCGGCGCGGCGGAGTGCGCCACCAGCACGGTGTGCCCGCCGCCCAGCCGCGCGGCGGTGTCGTCCCGGAGGGCCTTCTCCAGATCGGCCTCCTCCGGATCCGCCGCCGCCAGACGGCCGGCGATCTCCAGCGGGGTCGCGCCGTCCCAGCCGGGCGCGGCCGGATCCGCACCGTGCTCCAGCAGCGACCAGACGATCCCGTACGCCCCGAACAGGGCGGCCAGCGTCAGCGGCGTGTCGCCGTCCTCGTCGGTTAGATCGGGGTCGGCCCCGGCGTCGAGCAGGACGTCGGCCGACTCGAGGTTGCCGTTGGCCGCCGCCCAGAGCAGGGCCGTCCAGCTGCCCTCCTCCGCCGCGTCGGGGTCGGCGCCCCCGTCCAGCAGCGCCTGCACGGTCTCGGCGTGATCCCAGCAGGCCGCGGCGCACAGCGGCAGCCCCTCCTCGGGTCCGCCGCTCGGCCGGTCGGGGTCCGCGCCGTGGTCCAGGAGCAGCCGGACGATCTCGTGGTGCCCTCCGGCGGAGGCGAGGTAGAGCGGCGTCGTCCCCTGGGCGGGGTCGACAGCGGAGGACACGGGGGAGGGCACAGCGGAGGGCACA
The DNA here is from genome assembly GCF_045040095.1 of Microbispora sp. NBC_01389. NCBI lineage: Bacteria > Bacillati > Actinomycetota > Actinomycetes > Streptosporangiales > Streptosporangiaceae > Microbispora > Microbispora sp. NBC_01389. The sequence goes on along the minus strand of NZ_CP109552.1, from coordinate 6,985,999 downwards.
GCGGAGGGCACGGCGGGGGACGCGCCGGCCTCCGGGTGCAGCATCTCCGCCACCCGCGCGGCGTCCCCCTCCGAGATCGCCTCCAGCAACCTGCTGCGGGTCACGTCTCCATGCTCACACAGCCCCTTCCGGAGGACCCCGCAGGGATCGTCCCCAGGGAGGATGGGGAGCGGGGCCGGTCGGGGTTACGGTGGAGGGCGTGAACGATCCGGGTGGCATGCGGGCGTCCGACGCCGAGCGCGAGTCCGTGGTGGAACAGCTTCGAGTGGCGTCCGCCGAGGGGCGGCTGACGCTGGCCGAGCTGACCGAGCGGACCGAGGCCGCCTACCTGGCCCAGACGCACGGCGAGCTCGCCCAGATCATCGCCGACCTGCCGGGCGGCGCCCCGGCTCCGGCCCCGCCGCCCGCGGCTCCGGCCGCCCCGCAGGGCAGGACGCGCAAGTGGATCGTGGCGGTGCTGGGCGATACCAAGAGGACCGGCTCCTGGCGGATCGACGACGGCATCGGCGCGGCGTGCGTGCTGGGCGACGTGACCCTCGACCTGCGGGAGGCCGAGGTGCGCGGGCGTGAGGTGGACGTCGTCGCCGCCTGCGTGCTGGGCGACGTGAAGATCATCGTGCCGGACGGCGTCGACGTGGAGCTCTCCGGCGTCACCATCCTGGGCGACAAGAAGGTCCAGGTGGTCGAGGCACCCGCCGGGCAGGCCGCACCCGTCGTCAGGGTCCGGGCGTACGTCCTGCTGGGCGACGTGAAGATCATCGGGGACTCCCGGGCGCGGCCGATCAAGCGTGGCCGGCAGGCCTGGAGCGAGTGGTGGCAGGAGCGCCGCGCCTCCCTCACCGAGGGGGACGAGTTCCCCGAGCACGGCCTGCGCGGCATGCACGGCCTGCCCGGCCTGCACGACATGCACGGGTTCCGTCCGCCTCGCCCGCCCCGGCTCCGCGACCGCCGGCGCGACTCCCGCTGAACGGCTCCCGATCGCGCGGCCGTACGCCGCGGGGAAACCGGATCGCCGTCTGCGTGCGGGGATCCCACCGTGGTGGGGTCCGCCGGATGGCCGGAGAGCTGGAGATGGCTGGACCCGAGCACCGGCGGTTAGGCGGGCCGGTGGTTAGGCGGGCTGGCGGTCAGGCCGCCTCGCGGGCGGCGCGTACGGCCTGGGCGTGGCGTTCGAGCAGGAGCGTGACCAGTTCGGGGGCGGCGCCGAGGACGCCGGCCACGGCGTGCGCCCCGGCGTCCAGGGCGTCGCGCCGCACGGCGTCGGCGAAGTGGCCGGGAGCCAGCAGGTACGGCGCGACGACGACCCTCGGCGCGCCCGCCCGCCTAAGCCGTTCGACCTCCTCGCGGGGCCGGGGCACGGCGGCGGAGGCGTAGGCGGCGGTCACGGACCACCAGGGCCGCGCACGCGCCCACGCGCGGGCGACGGCGGCGATCGTCGCGTTCGCCCGGCGGTCGCCGGATCCGGCCGAGACCAGCACCACGGCGGTGCCGGTGTCGCCGGTCTCCACCCCGGCCTCGGCGAGGCGGCGTTCGAGGGCCCGGACCAGCAGCGGGTGCGGGCCGAGCGTGGGGCCGCAGACGGCCCTCAGGCGCGGCGTGCGGGCCGACGCCTCCCGCAGGGCCGCCGGGATGTCCACCCGGCTGTGATAGGCGGCGGTGAGCAGGAGGGGGAGCACGACGGCCTCGTCCAGGCCCGACAGCGCCCGCGGCAGCGACGGCGTGGCGTGGTCGAGGTAGGCGGCGCGGACGTCGAGGCCGGGCCGGGCCCGCCGTACGCCGTCGAGCAGGGCCTCCACCGTCGCGGCGGCGCGCGGGTCGCGGGACCCGTGCGCCACCGCGATCAGCGGCGCGTTCCGGTGGGGAGCACTCGTCACAGGTGGATGCCGCACTCGATCTTGCCGAGGCCGGACCAGCGCCCGCTGCGCGGGTCCTCGCCCGGCGCCACGCGGCGGGTGCAGGGGGCGCAGCCGATCGACGGGTAGTCGTCGTAGTGCAACGGGTTGATCAGCACGCCGTTGTCGGCGATGTAGTTGTCGACGTCTTCCTGGGTCCACCGGGCGATGGGGTTGACCTTCACCATCTGCCGCTTGGCGTCCCACTCCACGACCTTGGTGGTCGCCCGGGTGGGCGACTCGTCGCGGCGGATGCCCGACACCCAGGCGAGGTACGGCTCCAGCGCCCGGTTCAGCGGCTCCACCTTCCGCAGGTAGCAGCACAGGTCGGGGTTGCGCCCGTACAGGCGCGGGCCGAGGTCGCGGTCCTGCTCCTCGACCGTCCTGGACGGCTTCACGTTGATCACGTTGACCTGGTAGACCGTCTCTACCGCGTCGCGGGTGCCGATGGTCTCGGCGAAGTGGTAGCCGGTGTCGATGAACAACACGTCGACGCCCGGCTTCACCCTGCTGACCAGGTCGATCAGCAGGGCGTCGCTCATCGACGAGGTGAGACAGAGGCGGTCGCCGAACGTGGCCGCGGCCCACCGGATGATCTCCCGGGCGGGGGCGTCCTCAAGGAAGCGCGCCGCGGACTCCACGATTCCCTGGAGGTCCAGCGTCGCCCGCTGCCGCTCCAGGCCCGCCTCTATCTCTGCCACCGACATCGTTACTCCTCACACGTCGTTCACTGGTTCATCGGATGATCGGACGAGAAGCCTTCGGACAATCACGAACGCACGCCGAGACCGAGGAATTTCACCCGGAAGGCACGGGCGCAGGCCCGGCAGTACCATCCGTGGCTCTCCTCCTCGGTCACGTAGGGCTCCAGGTCCTCGTCGCCGCAGTACGGGCAGTAGAACGGCGCCGCCCGCTCGCTCATTTGAGGTCGGTTTCGTCGGCGCGCTGGACCCAGGCGGCGAAGGTCTCGCCCTCGTTCCGCTGCTTCTCGAAGTTGCGGACGACCCGCTCGACGTAGTCGGGCAGCTCCTCCGCCGTGGCCTTGAGCCCGCGCACCTTGCGGCCGAAGGCCGGGTTGAGCCCGATCGAGCCGCCCAGGTGCACCTGGAAGCCCTCGACCTGCTCGCCCGCGTCGTTGACCACGAGCTGGCCCTTGAGGCCGATGTCGGCCACCTGGATGCGGGCGCAGGAGTTCGGGCAGCCGTTGACGTTGATCGTCAGCGGCTCGGCGAAGTCGGGCAGGCGCCGCTCCAGCTCGTCGATGAGGGCCGACGCGGTGGCCTTGGTCTCGACGATCGCCAGCTTGCAGTACTCGATGCCGGTGCAGGCCATCGTCTGGCGGCGGAACGTGGACGGGTTGACCTGGAGGTCGGCGGCCTCCAGCTCGGCGACGATCGACTCCACCCGGTCGGGGGCGACGTCGAGGATCACCATCTTCTGCTCGACCGTCGTACGGACCCGGGTGGACCCGTGCCGCTCGGCGATGCCGGCGATGCGGTGCAGCGTGTCGCCGTCCAGCCGGCCCACCCGGGGGGCGAAGCCGACGTAGAAGTTGCCGTCCCGCTGGGGGTGGACCCCGACGTGGTCGCGGCGCCCGCCGCGCGGCTCCTCCGGAGCCGGGCCGTCGGGCAGGGCGTGGTTCAGATACTCGTTCTCCAGGATCTGGCGGAACTTCTCGGCGCCCCAGTCGCTGACCAGGAACTTGATCCGCGCCCGGTGGCGCAGCCGGCGGTAGCCGTAGTCGCGGAAGACGCCGCAGACCCCGGCCCACACCTCGTGGACCTGGTCGGGCCGGACGAACACGCCGAGCCGCTTGGCGAACATCGGGTTGGTCGACAGGCCGCCGCCGACCCAGACGTCGAAGCCCCGCTCGCCCTGCTCGTTCACGACGCCGACGAACGCCACGTCGTTGATCTCGTGGACGGTGCAGTGGGCGGTGCAGCCGCTGATCGCCGTCTTGAACTTGCGCGGCAGGTTGGAGAACGCCTTCTCGCCGATGTACCGGTCGTAGATCTCGTGGATCTGCGGCGTGCCGTCGATCACCTCGCCGGCGTCGATCCCGGCCAGGGGACAGCCGAGGATGACGCGGGGGGTGTCGCCGCACGCCTCCATGGTGGACAGGCCGACCGCCTCCAGCCGCCGCCAGATGTCCGGGACCGACTCGATCTCGATCCAGTGGAGCTGGATGTTCTGCCGGTCGGTGACGTCGGCGGTGCCCCGGCCGTAGTCGTTGGAGATGTCGGCGATCGCGCGCAGCTGCTCCAGGCTCAGCTGCCCGCCGTCGATGCGGACCCGCAGCATGAAGTAGCGGTCGTCGAGCTCCTCGTCCGGCAGGATCGCGGTCTTGCCGCCGTCGATGCCCGGCTTGCGCTGGGTGTAGAGACCGAACCAGCGGAAGCGGCCGCGCAGGTCGGCGGGGTCGATCGAGTCGAACCCGCCCTTCGAGTAGATGTCGATGATCCGCTGACGGACGTTGAGCCCGTCGTCGTTCTTCTTGTTCTCCTCGTTCTTGTTCAGTGGCTCACGGTAACCGAGAGCCCACTGACCTTCGCCGCGCGGGCGTCTGTGGTGGCGGTTCGCCGGGCGGGCCGGGGTGCTCATGGGCACACGTCCTTCTCCGAGGCTCGGGTCGAGATCGGTCTTCGGCGGACACCGGCGCAGGCGGCCTCTCACCTCGCCGGCGGCATGCGCGGCCGAGTGTGAGGGCATGAGGAAACGACGCCTGGCCGAGCGCCCGGATAACGGAGGGCGACGGTCAGCCGGCGTCGATACAGATCGCGCTACGGACGCGCAGGAGATCGACGTGGCGTCGCACGACGAGCAACGGGTCCGCTGGCATGTCCCAAACGATACCTCTGAGATCCTGGATGTCCAAGTTCGTGTCCAGGATGCGGGATTGTAACGGCATAATGACAGCAGGTTGTCAGCCCTTGCGGACCCAGTTCTCCGGCGACTCCGCCTCGCGGTCCTGCTCGGACGGCTCCTTGTGCTGGCAGTCGCACCAGGACCCGCCACGGCACTCCTCGTGCCTGTGTTCCCCGCACGCCCGGCAGATCATGTCTTCAGTGTTCCCCTCCCATGACACCCGCATGACACCCGGACGGCACCCGGACGGCACCCGAACAGACCCGGATGAGAGACGCGGGGGGTGGGGACCCCTATTCTGGGCGGCGACGATCCGCTCGCAGGTCACGTGATAATCGCCGCGCCGGCGGGTAGAGCCCAGTTCTCATGACCGGTTGGGTGCCATGACCTCCACGGACGCGCGGGCGCGCAGGCCGCGGCGCATCACGCGCAAGAGTATGGCGATCGCCCGCGCGCGCCTGAGCTGGGTACGCGAGACGAACATCTGGGCGCTGGTCAAGGCGACCACGATGGCGGGGGTCAACTACCGGGTGACCGGCCTGGCGGGCGAGGCGGCGTTCTTCGCCCTGTTGTCGCTGCCGCCGTTCGTGCTGGGGCTGCTCGGGGTCATGGGCCACCTGAGCGGGCTACTCGGCGACGCCGCCGTCGCCGAGATCAGGGGCTGGGTCGTGGACCAGTCCGAGCTGCTGTTCACGCACAACACGGTGGAGCGGGTCGTGCAGCCGCTGCTGTCCGACGTGCTGAGCGGCGGCCAGGTCTCGCTGATCTCCGTCGGGTTCCTGCTGTCGCTGTGGTCGGGCTCGCGGGCCCTGTTCGTGTACGTCGACCTCATCTCCATCGCGTACGGGCTGGGGGAGACCCGGGGGATCATCCGCACCCGCGTCCTGTCGTTCGGCCTCTACGTCGCCGCGCTGCTGATGGGGCTGGTGGTCATGCCGGTCCTGGTGATCGGCCCCACGCTCATGTCCAACGCCCTGCCCAGGTACGCCGCGCTGGTGACGGTCCTCTACTGGCCCGTGCTCGTCGTCGGCTCGGTGCTGATGCTCACGCTGCTCTACCACGTGAGCGTGCCGCACCGCACGCGCTGGTGGCGCGAGACGCCGGGGGCCGTCCTCGCGCTGGTGATCTGGATCGTGTGCGCGGCGTTCCTGCGCGAGGTGCTGGCCGCCTGGTTCACCCCGCTGTCGATCTACGGCTCGCTCGCGGCGCCCATCGCCGTGCTGCTGTGGCTCTACATCACCGCGCTCGCCGTGCTCATCGGGGCGACCCTGAACGCGGAGATCGACCGGCTGTGGCCGCTCGGCGGGGCCTCCCGGCAGGAGCATCATCACCGCAAGTCCGGCAAGGCCTGATCGGTCCGCGGGTTCGGCCTGTTTCCCGGCCTGCCGATCGCGACGGAGTGAGGAACCGCCGCGTCCCGATAAAGTGGGGAGGGTCGCGACTGGCGCTGACGTGCCCGGCAGGGGAGCGTCGCTAGGTGGGGCACCACCGGGGAGCGAATCAGCGGAGGCCGTGCGCCTGGGTCGCCGCCGCTGTCGACGTGGAAGAGGATTGCGCCATGGCTGAGCACTCGCTGGACGTCGTCGATCCCGAGATCGCCGAACTGATCAGGGCGGAGGAGCGGCGGCAGGCCGACACCGTCAAGCTGATCGCGTCCGAGAACTACGTGTCCAGGGCCGTCCTGGAGGCGACCGGGACCGTTCTCACCAACAAGTACTCCGAGGGCTACCCGGGCAAGCGCTACTACGAGGGCCAGCAGGTCATCGACAAGATCGAGACACTGGCCGTCGAGCGGGCGAAGTCGGTCTTCGGGGTGAACCACGCCAACGTCCAGCCGTACTCGGGCTCGCCCGCGAACCTCGCCGTCTACCTCGCGTTCCTGAACCCGGGCGAGACCGTGCTCGGCATGGGCCTGCCGTTCGGCGGCCACCTCACCCACGGCTGGTCGGTGTCGGCCACCGGCAAGTGGTTCAACTCCGTGAAGTACGGCGTGCGCCGCGACACGGGCCGGATCGACATGGACGAGGTGCGCGCCCTGGCGCTGGAGCACCGGCCCAAGCTGATCTTCTGCGGCGGCACCGCGATCCCGCGCACGATCGACTTCCCGGCCTTCGCCGAGATCGCCAGGGAGGTCGGCGCCGTGCTGGCGGCCGACATCGCCCACATCGCGGGCCTCGTCGCGGGCGGCGCCCACCCCTCGCCGGTCGGGCACGCGGACGTGATCTCCACGACCACCCACAAGACCCTGCGCGGCCCGCGCGGCGCGATGCTCATGGCGAACTCCGACGAGGTCGCCACCGCGCTCAACAAGGCCGTCTTCCCCGGCCTCCAGGGCGGCCCGCACAACCACACCACCGCCGCCATCGCCGTCGCCCTGCACGAGGCCGCCCGGCCGGAGTTCAAGGCGTACGCCGCGCAGATCGTGCGGAACGCCCAGGCGCTCGCCGACGAACTGCTGAACCGCGGCTTCGACCTCGTCTCCGGCGGCACCGACAACCACCTGATCCTGATGGACCTCACGTCCAAGGGCGTCGGGGGCAAGCCGGCGGCGCAGGCGCTCGACCGGGCGGGCCTGGAGACCAACTACAACACCGTGCCGTTCGACCCGCGCAAGCCGTTCGACCCGTCGGGCATCCGGATCGGCACCCCGTCGGTCACGTCGCGCGGGATGGGCGAGGCCGAGATGCGGCAGATCGCCGCGTGGATGGACGAGGTCGTCACCGCCGTGGCCAAGGGCGACGCGGAGGACGTCATCGCGCGGGTGCACGGCGAGGTCACCGAGCTGACGGGCCGGTTCCCGGCTCCCGGCCTGTCCTGACCACCGCCTTTCCCGGCCACTGCCTTTTGGACACTGGAAAAAACGGGTTGCGGGAGACGGTGGCGGTGCTGCTACCGTTCCCGCATCCGACGCCGCTCGTGCGTCATGAGGGTGGCCGCCGCCGGCGGCCGCACACCGGGGAGGTGAGGACCATGCGGGTCTTTCTGACGACCATGCCGTCCGTCATCTCCCGGGTGTCCGCATAACCCTCTCCGCTGAGACACCCGGTTTTCTCGAAGGGTGTCCACAGCAATGTCGTACGATCTTTCGCTTCTCGGCTGGCACGACGACCTCGCCGAGTCGCTTCCCGACCTGCCCGGCGGGGCCGTGCCCGGCCGGGTGGCGCGGGTCGACCGCGGCGCCGCCGAGGTCGTCGCCGCCGGCGGGACCTGCCACGCGCGCCTGTCCGCCCGCCTGCGCAGGGCCGCGGCGGCCGACCCGCTCGCGCTCCCGTGCGTGGGGGACTGGGTCGCGCTCACCCTCCTCGACCTGTCCTCGTCAGACGGGGGCCGGCACGAACTGGCGGAGGTGCTGCCCCGCCGTACGGCCTTCGTCCGGGGCGGCGTGAGCCGCGACTCGCGCGGCGGCCTGTCCGGCGACGGCCAGGGGCAGGTGCTGGCCGCGAACGTCGACGTGGTGTTCGTGGCCGAGCCGTCCATGCACGCCGACGACTTCGCCGATCTCGGCAGGATCGAGCGCCTCGTGGCGCTGGCCTGGGAGAGCGGCGCCCGGCCGGTCGTGCTCGTCACCAAGGCCGACCTGTTCGCCGAGCTGCAGGACCGGGTGCTCGGCGACCTGCTCGCCGACGTCGAGGCGGCGGTGCCCGGGGTGGAGGTCCACCCGGTCTGCTCGCTCACCGGCGACGGCGTGGACCTGGTGCGGTCCCATCTCGGCGCGTCCGGCACCGCGGTGATCCTCGGTCCCTCGGGCGCGGGCAAGTCCACGCTCGTCAACGCCCTCGCCGGCGCGGAGGTGATGGAGACCCAGCGGGTCAGGGCCGCCGACGGGCGGGGCCGGCACACGACCGTCCACCGGCAGCTCATCCCGCTGCCCGGCGGCGGGCTCGTCATCGACACCCCCGGCATCCGCCGGGTGGGACTGTACGAGACGAGCGAGGGCGTGGACCTGGTCTTCGCCGAGATCGACGAACTGGCCGGCGGCTGCCGGTTCTCCGACTGCGGGCACGAGCGGGAGCCGGGCTGCGCCGTGCTCGCGGCGGTGGAGTCGGGCGAGCTGCCCGAGCGGCGGCTGGAGAGCTGGCGCCGGCTTCAGCGGGAGGCGGCCTGGATGGCGCGCCGCACCGACGCGCGGCTGCGCGCGGAGGAGACCCGGAAGTGGAAGGCGATCCACCGGCAGATGCGCGGTATGGGCCGCCCGTAGCGGCCCGCGCGATCAGGGGCCGGACACCAGAAGGGCGTTTCACGCCTGCCGTCTGTCCGGGGGGACAGGAGCGGGACGTGGAACGCCCTGTGGTGACACTGTGGTGACACGGTGATGAGGCTGCGGTGGAACTGCTGTGGAGTTGCGGTGAAACCGTGGTGACGCGTGTCGGGGAAGGGAAATCCGCTCAGGCGACGGCGCTGATGCCGGCGCTGGCGGCGCGGCGCATACGGCGGCGACGCTCGGAAGCGCGCTCGTCCTCGTTGAGACCGCCCCAGGTGCCGTACTTCTCGGGCCGCGAGAGCGCGTAGTCGAGGCACTCCGCGCGCACAGGACACTGAGCGCAGATGGCCTTGGCCTTGCGCTCCCGGATGTCGCGCTCGGGCTGACGCTCGCCGTCAGGACCGAAGAACAGCACCAGGTCCTCTCCCCGGCACGCGGCATCATCCTGCCAACCCCAGCTGGGGCGCGGGCGGGCGAGCTGCCGACGTACCTGAGACATGAGAAACCACCTTTGGTGAGAGGTATTTCAGTGTTTATGCCGCTTTGGACGCTTGTGGCATCCCTTGTGCCAACGCCGGGATGAGCCGTGGTGTTCCCGGCTTCTCGCGAAGCCCTCAGGTCGATACCGGCATGAGCGGACTCAGTTCGGCCAACCTGTAGGTCGGGATTCCGTCGGCGCAGGTCATCCCACACGGCGCCGAGAACACCGTGGGTTCGACCACGACCCGGAATCGCGACGTCCCACGCCCCGTCGTGCAGTGCACGACGCAGACGGTGGAGTCGCCGACCGACCGGGAGGATTCCACGGCCACCCCGCCGACCGAGATCTCGCCCGTATGCGCCCGGACGAAGTGCTCGGCGGCCTGCAGTGGCTCAGGGATACCCGCGCGTCCCCGGAAACGGTCGAGGACGACCTCGCCGTGCCGGTACGCGTTTGCCGCCGCGATCGCAGCAGCCTGAGACATGCTGCCGTAGTAAAGCCCGTGTGGCAAGCATACGAGGTTGGCGGCGTATCGATCGCCACCAACATGTGTGGTTTCCCACACTTCGCCGGGCAGGTTCTCGCTGAGGAACCGGGCCAGCGGCAGTCCGAGCCGAGCACAGCAGGCGTTGTGCCTGCCGTGGGTGCAGACCAGGAACATCGGCTCGTTCACCAGTATGCAGGACTCCGGAACCACTCCGTGCACGAGAGACCGCAGGTCAAGATCGTCCGGGCGCTCCGGGAAGGCCTCCGCGAGCCACGGGTCGTCCACCGCGGCGGCGGCCAGGTAGACGTGCAACCGGCCGCCCCGGGCCTCCCGGCGGCCGGGGCGGCGGATAAGCTGCGGCCGGATGCCGAGCGTGCGCGCGCGGGCGACCAGCGTGCGCACGTCGTCCGGCAGCCGGGACTCCTCGATCTCCGCGGCCCAGGGCCCCGCGTGCTCTATGAGCAGCCAGAACCGGCCCTTCTTGGTCGCGCTCGCCAGGACGGGAGCGTCTCCCGTGTGGCAGGCGGCGGGGTGCTCGCACCCGTTGGCCATCAGGTCCCGTCCCTCCGGTACGTTTCTTAGGTAAGACTAACCTTATCCAATGAGGTCAAGAGTCGAGTGACTTCCCCGGCGAATCAGGATCAAACACTTTCGCGGCGGGCCAGCGGCGGGGTCAGGCGTGCCGGAGGGCGGCCTCGGCGGCGGCCAGGGCGGCCGCCCGGTCCTCCGCCACCAGGCCGATCCTGGTCCGCCGGTCCAGCAGGTCGCCGGCGTCGAGCGCGCCCTCGTGGCGGACCGCCCAGACCAGATCGGCCAGGGTGATCCCCGCCGCCACCGGTTCGGCCAGCGCCGGGTCGCGCCGCATCAGGTCCAGCACCGCCCCGGCCTCCGCGCCGTACCGCTGGACGAGCCGCCGGGGGAGGCCGGGCCGCACCGGTCCGGCCCCGGCCAGCGGCAGCCGCGCCGTGCGGCTCGCGGGCGCGCCGGGGCAGGCGGCGTCGACCGCGTCCTCGGCCATCCGGCGGTAGGTGGTGAGCTTGCCGCCGACGACGGTGACCACGCCGTCCGGCGAGCACAGCACGGCGTGCCGGCGGGACAGGTCCGCGGTGGCCCCGCCCCCTCCGCCCGCCCCGCCCGGGCCGTCGACCAGCGGCCGCAGGCCGGCGAAGGCACCCGCCACCTGGTCGCGGCCGAGCGGCCGGTCGAGCACGCCGCCGAGGACCTCCAGCAGGAAGGCCACGTCGCTCTCGGGCGCCTCGGGGACGTCCGGCACCGGGCCGTCCAGCGGCTCGTCCGTCAGCCCCACGTAGACCCGCCCGTCGTCCTGGGGGAGCACCAGCGCGAAGCGGGCGCGCCCGCCCGGGATCGGCACGTGCAGCCCCGCGCGCAGCGCGCCCAGGGCTCCCGGCCGCAGCACGAGGTGGGTGCCCCGCGACGGCCGCAGCGCCACCGACGGCACCAGCCCGCCGGCCCACACGCCGGTCGCGTTGACCACCGCCCGCGCCCGGATGTCGAACTCCGCGCCGGTCAGTTCGTCGCGCAGCCGGGCGCCGTCCCCGGCGAGCGCCAGCGCCCGGCACCGGGTGAGCACCCGCGCGCCGTGCGCGGCGGCCGTACGGGCGATCGCGACGACCAGGCGGGCGTCGTCCGTCACCCGGCCGTCCCACGACAGGAGCGCGCCGCGCAGGCCGTGCGGGCGCAGGGACGGGGCGAGGGCGAGCGCCCGCGCGGCGGTCAGGCGGGACGGCCCGGGCAGCAGGCTCCTCGGCGTGCCCGCGGCGGCCCGCAGCGCGTCGCCCAGCCGGTAACCGGTCATCGCCGTCGCGGCCTCGCCCCGGCCGACGGCGGGCGTCAGCGGCAGCAGGTACGGGTGCGCGGCCACGAGGTGGGGGGCGGTGCGGCGGAGCAGGGCGCCCCGCTCCACGGCGCTTTCCCAGGCCACGCCGACCTGGCCGCTCGCGAGGTAGCGCAGCCCGCCGTGGACCAGCTTGGAACTCCACCGCGAGGTGCCGAAGGCCAGGTCGTGGGCGTCCACGGCGGCCACCGAGAGGCCCCGTGAGGCGGCGTCGAGCGCGGCCCCGGCCCCCGTGACGCCCAGGCCCACCACGAGCACGTCGACGACGGCCGCGCGCGTCTCGTCGAGTTCCCGGGCCCGCCGGGCGGCATTGAGTGACGATCGCATGACCCCGCCTCTATGGTCGCCTTACCCTTGAGTAACCTATCTGGAGGCGCACCGGTCATGGAATCCCCTCTCCTGCCCGCCGAACCCATGCTCTGGTCGGGCTGGGGTGACCCCGCCAGAGCCGCCGAGCTGCCCGCGCCGGTGCGCGACCTGCTCACGGAGCTTCTCGGCGTCCGCGCGCCCGCCACTCCGGCCGCGACGTTCGGCGAGGTGCGGCTGCCCCCGGTGGCCCTGCCGCCGCCCGTCCTCGCCGCGCTGGCGGCCGTGACCGGGGAGGAGCACGTGCGGGCCGACGACGACGCCCGCATCCGGCACACCCGGGGCAAGTCCACGCCCGACCTGCTGCTGATGCGCGCGGGGGACGCCTCCGACGCGCCCGATGCCGTCGTGCTCCCCGGCTCGCACGAGGAGGTCGCCGAGGTGCTGCGCCTGTGCGCGGAGCACCAGGTGGCCGTGGTGCCGTTCGGCGGGGGCACGTCGGTGGTCGGCGGCCTCACCGCCGCGCGCAGCGGCTTCACGGGAGTGGTCGCCCTCGACCTCGGCAGGCTCGCCCGCCTGCGGTCCGTCGACCCCGTCTCGATGACCGCCGTCCTGGAGCCGGGCCTGCGCGCGCCGCAGGCGGAGCGGCTGCTCGCCGGGCACGGGCTGACGCTCGGGCACTTCCCCCAGTCGTACGAGTACGCGACGCTCGGCGGGTTCGCGGCGGCCAGGTCCAGCGGGCAGGCCTCGGCCGGATACGGCAGGTTCGACGACATGGTCGTGGGCATGACCGTGGCGACGCCGCGCGGCACGCTGGAGATCGGCCGGGCTCCCAAGTCGGCCGCCGGGCCCGACCTGCGCCAGGTGTTCCTGGGCTCGGAGGGCGCCTTCGGGGTGATCACCTCGCTGCGGCTGCGGGTCCACCGGGCCCCGGCCGTCCGGGCGTACGAGGGCTGGCGGTTCGAGACCTTCGCGGCGGGGACGGCGGCGCTGCGGAGGCTCGCGCAGGAGGGGACGCCGCCGGCCGCGCTGCCCACCGTGCTGCGCCTGTCCGACGAGACCGAGACGATGGCCGGGCTGGCGAAGCCCACGGATCTCGGAGCGCCCGGAAGCGACTCGGGCTGCCTGGTCGTGGCGGGCTTCGAGGGGGCCCCGGGCGAGGTGGCCCACCGCCGGGAACACGCCGCCGCGCTGCTCGTGGAGGCCGGCGGCGTGTGTCTCGGCCCGGAGCCGGGGGACAAGTGGGCGCGGGGCCGGTTCTCGGCCCCCTACCTGCGCGACGCCCTGCTGGCCGCAGGGGCGACCGTGGAGACGCTGGAGACCGCCTGCTTCTGGTCGGACCTGCCGCGCCTGTACGACGCCGTACGGCTGGCCCTGCACGGCGCGCTGGGCTCGCCGTCGGGCGGGCCGCTGGTCATGTGCCACATCTCCCACGTGTACGCCACGGGGGCGTCGCTGTACTTCACGGTGGTGACGGCGCAGACCGGCGACCCGCTGGCACAGTGGGCGGCGGCCAAGCGCGCGGCCGGCGAGGCGATCGCCCGGGCGGGCGGCACGATCTCGCACCACCACGGCGTCGGCCGCGACCACCTGGAGGCGTACGCCGCGGAGATCGGCGACCTGGGCGGCGAGATCCTGCGCGGGATCAAGGAACGGCTCGATCCCGCCGGGATTCTCAACCCGGGTGTGCTGATCCCGGTGTACTGATCCCCGGAAAACGCCAAGATTGTCCCCATGGTCGATGTGGGCACGGCGGCGGCGCGGGGAAAGCAGGTATCGTCACGGGTTTCCGAGGCGGGAGCGGGCTGGGACTGCTCGCAGATCGGCACGTTCCAGGCGCTGCGCCCCAACCAGGACTCCTTCAGCTGGCTGAGCCCGGCGACCCTGTGGCGGTCGCGCAACGAGGTGATCGCCCAGCTGTTCGGCGATCCCTCCCCGAAGGTGCGCCGCCGCTGGGTGGCGGCCCAGCGCGACCGCGGCGCCGACCCCGACTTCCGGGTCGGGCTCGACCTGGGGGAGGAGTTCTCGTTCCTGCTGCTCGGCGACACCGGCGAGGGCGACGCCTCGCAGTACGCGGTGGTGCCCGGGCTGCTCAGGCTGGGTGAGGGTACGTCGTTCGCCGTCGTCGCCAGCGACGTGATCTACCCGACCGGCTCGGGCAACGAGTACTGCGACAAGTTCTTCCGGCCCTACAAGGACTACCCGGCCCCGATCTTCGCGATTCCCGGCAACCACGACTGGTACGACGGGCTCGGCGGCTTCATGCGGGTCTTCTGCGACGCCCGCCCCCTGTCCGCCGAACGGCGCGGCTTCCGCCTGTCGCCCGGCGGGCTGCGCGGGCTGTTGTGGAAAAAGCCGGAGACGATCGACGAGGACGCCCTGGCCGAGGCGAGGAAGATGCGTCCGAATCCCGGCCCGGCCCTGCCGGGGCCGTACTGGGTGATCGACACCGGCCGCCTGCTGCTGGTCGGCATCGACACCGGGATCAAGGGCACCCTCGACCGCGAGCAGGGCGAGTGGCTGCGCCGGGTCTCCGCGGACCCCCGGCCCAAGGTCCTGGTCACCGGCAAGCCGATCTACGTCAACAACGCCTACCACCCGTGTGAGATCGAGGGCGGCGGCACGGTGGACGACGTCGTCCGCGACCCGGCGAACAACTACGTGGCCGCCGTCGGCGGCGACGTCCACAACTACCAGCGCTATCCCGTACGGGTGGACGGCCGGCTCATCCAGTACGTCGTCTCCGGGGGCGGCGGGGCGTTCATGCACGCCACGCACACCATCCCGCGGGTGGACGTGGCAGGCGTCCACGAGGACGACTTCAAGTGCTATCCGCTGCGCGGCGACTCGCTGTCGTTCTACAGCCTCCTCTACAGCAGGCGGCTGCGGCTGCGCGGGCTCTACGTCACCCCGGAGGAGGGCCTCGCCCTGATGTCCCGTCAGATCGGGAACCTCCCGCCCCGGCCCACGCCCGGGGCGCCGGTCGGCACGCGGGTGAAGTGGGCGGCCCGGCTCCTCGGCGGCTGGCCGATGCCGTTCCGCCTGCCGGTCGGGCGGGTCTTCCACCGGTACATCTCGGAGCTGTCCGACTGGGACACCCCGCCCTTCTTCAAGAGCTTCCTGCACATGTCGGTCACCGGGGACACACTGCGGCTGCGCTGCTTCGCCGCCACCGGCTGCCTCCCCCAGGAGCAGGAGCCCCCGCTGGAGGACGAGGTCGAAATCTCCCTCTGACGGGATTGTCGGTGCGGGCTGGCACGCTGGGGGGATGCACGTCGTGGTCGCGGCCGGCGCCGAGGGGGGCGGGACGATCCGCCCTCTCGGCGGGACGGCGGCCCCGGTGCCCGACCTCGCCGCGGCCGTGCGGTCGCTGGAGGCCGCCGAGCGGCCCCGCTGGGTCTGGGCCGACGCGCACCGCGTCTACCCGGCCCTCCTGGCGGCCGGCGTACGGCTGTCGCGGTGCCACGATGTCGCGCTGACCGAGGGGCTGCTGCTGGGCGCCGGCGGCCGTCACGGGGAGCCCAGGCAGGCGCGGGCGGCCCACGCGCGCCTGCGCGGCCTTCCGGTGCCCGAGGACCCGCACGAGGCCGCGGAGGGGCACCAGCCGGGCGGCACGCAGGCGAGCCTCTTCGAGCCCGCGCCGGCCGAGGACCCCGCGTCCGAGGCCGCCATGGTCGCCGAGGTGGTCGAGGACCAGCTCCGCCGCGTCGCCCGCACGCCCGATCCCGGGCGGTTCCGCCTGCTCGTCGCCGCCGAGTCGGCCGGGGCGCTGGTCGCGGCCGAGATGCGGCACGACGGCATGCCGTGGCGCGAGGACGTCCACGACGAGTTGCTGACCGGCCTGCTCGGGCCGCGCCCCGCCCACGGCATGCGGCCCGCGAAGCTCCAGGCGCTGGCCGACGAGGTGGCGGCCGCCTTCGGGCAGCCGGTGAACCCCGACTCCCCGCAGCAGATCGTCCGGGCGTTCAAGGCGGCGGGGATCGAGGTCCCGTCGACCCGCTCGCACGTGCTCAAGGCGGTCGATCATCCGGCCGTCGCGCCGCTGCTCGCCTACAAGGAACTGGCCCGCCTGCACAGCGCCCACGGCTGGGCCTGGGCCGCGCAGTGGGTCGGCGGCGGCCGCCTGCGCCCCGAGTACGTCGTCGGCGGGGTGGTGAGCGGCCGGTGGGCCACCAGCGGCGGGGGCGCGCTGCAGATCCCCAAGGTGATGCGCCGGGTCGTGGTGGCCGACGACGGCTGGACCCTCGTGGTCGCCGACGCCGCCCAACTCGAACCCCGCGTGCTGGCGGCGCTGTCCGGCGACCGGGGGCTCGCGCGGGCGGCCGGGGAGATCGACCTGTACGCCGCGCTGGCCGGGGCCTTCGGCGGCGTGCGCGACTCGGCCAAGATCGCCATGCTGTCCGCGATGTACGGCGGGACCAGCGGCGACGCCTCCAAGCTGCTGCCCGTCATGCGGCGGCGCTTCCCGAAGGCGTACGCGTTCGTGGAGGACGCCGCCCGCGCGGGGGAGGAGGGGCGGATCGTCCGGTCGTGGCTCGGCCGCACCTGCCCGCCGCCGTCGGAGCGGTGGCGCCTCCTGGTGGCCGGGCCGGAGGGCGCGCGGGCGGCCCGGGACCGGGGGAGGTTCACCCGCAACTTCGTCGTGCAGGCGACGGCGGCCGAGTGGGCGCTGACGCTCCTCGCGGTGCTGCGCGGGCTGCTTCCGGACCCGGCGCGGCTGGTGTTCTTCCAGCACGACGAGGTGATGGTGCACTGCCCGCTCGGCCTGGCCGCCGAGGTCCGCGCGGCGGTCGGCCGGGCGGCGGACGAGGCGACCCGCCTGCTGTTCGGCGACACCCCGGTCCGCTTCCCGATGGAGGCGGCGGCGGTCGCCTGCTACGCCGACGCCAAGTAACGGAGCCGGTCACGCGGGCCGGTCACGCGGGCCGGTCATGCGGGCGATCGTGCGGGGACGCCGGTTACGCGGGGCGGAAGGTGTTCCAGAGGGCCTGCCGCACCGGCGCGGCGGCCTCGGTCCAGTCGAAGTCGGGCGAGGCGAACATGACCGCGAAGGCCCGGCCGTCCGCCTCCAGGTAGCGGATGACCGAGTGGACGGTGACCTGGCTGGAGTTGGTGTAGGTGTACTCCCAGTCGGCGGCGGGATAGTAGTAGTCCGCCGCCCGCAACTGGATCTGCGTGTAGTCCGGGTAGTCCTTGATGTTCAGGTTCTGCTCCGCGGCCCGCAGCGCCTCCAGGCCGCCGTCGGGGATCTTCTTGACGATGATGCTCTGCCCCGTGTCCTTGGGGCCGAGGAACCTGACGGTCCCGCTGTCGTCGGTCGTCGCCGTCCACGCCCGGGGCACAGCCATCGACACCCCGCCCTCGGTCATGAGGCGGTAACCCTCGGGCACGCGTACGGCGGGAAGGGAGCGCCCGGCCGCCTTCGCGCCGCCCGAGCCCGCCCCGGCCGCCCCGGTCGCCGGGCCGCGCGTCCCGGCCGCCGTCCCTCCCGGATCCTTGGAACCGCCCGGCAGCAGGACGAGCGCGATCGTGACGATCACCGCGAGCACGGCGACGCCCGCCACGAGGAGCAGCAGCCTGGCGCGGGGGTCGTGGTCCGTCCCTCGCTGGGTCTGCTCCTTGCGCCTGCGCCCCACCTGGGGACGGTGCGGGCCCGTGGCGTCGGCGCCCGGAGCGCGGCCGGACCTCCGGCCGTTCCGCGTGCTCGTCTCGGGCGGTCCGGAGTCAGGGGCGGAGCCCTGACTGGAGACCGGGCCGGAGACCGGGCCGGAGACCGGGCCGGAGCCGGCGTCACCGCCCAGATCGCCGGGCATGTCACCGGGCGCGGGGGTCGGCCACATGCCCTCCTTCGGCCGCTCCGGCGCGTACGACGACCCGGACGGCGACGACAGCGGGTCGAACGCCGGGGCCTGGCCGAAGGGCGTGGCGGGCCCGAAGGCGGCGAAAGGCTCGAAGGCGGCGAAAGGCTCGAAGGCGGGCTCGGCGGAGGGCCCCGGCGGCGTCCCGCCCGACGCGCCGCCCGACACGCCGTTCTGGGGGCCGCCCGAGAGACCGTTCTGGGCGAGCGGCACGCGGACCGGGCCCGAGGGCGTCTCGATGATGCGCGAGGGCAGCGGCCCGGAGGGGATGTCGAGCGGCGGCAGCAGCCCCGCCGGAGTGGAGTTCTGCGGGGTCGGCATCGACGAGGGCGTGCCCGCCCGTCCGGGCAGCACGGCGCCGTGGCTGTGCAGGATCCGTTCCAGCATCTCCGCGACCCGCGCCGCCGGGAGGCGGTCGGCCGGGTTCTTGCGGAGCAGGCCCTCGATGACCGGCAGCAGCGCGCCCGCCCGGCGGGGCCGGCCGGGCTCCTGCGTCAGCACGGCGCCGAGGACGGCGACCGCGTCGGGCCCCTCGTACGGCGGGCGGCCCTCCACGGCGGCGTACAGGGTGGCCCCGAAGGACCACAGGTCGGCGGCGTGGGTGATCGTGCGGCCCTGCAGGCGCTCCGGCGGGATGTAGGCGGGCGAGCCCATCAGCAGGCCGGTCTGGGTGATCGTGACGTCGCCCTCGATGGCGGCGATGCCGAAGTCGGTGAGCACCACCCGGTCGGCGGTGAGTAGCACGTTGCCGGGCTTCACGTCCCGGTGCAGGATGCCGGCGGCGTGGGCGTGGCGCAGGGCGTCGAGCACCCGGACGCCGATCTCGGCCGCCTGCACGACGGGCAGCGGCCCGCCCTGCCGCACGGCCTGTTCGAGGGACCACGCGCGGACCAGCTCCATGACGATCCACGGCCGCCCGTCCTCCTCGACCACGTCGTGGACGGTGACGATGCCGGGGTGGCTGAGGCGGGCCGCCGACCGCGCCTCGCGGAGCATGCGCCGGTGCGCCGACTGGGCGCCCGCCTGGTCGAGCCCGAACGGCATGAGCAGCTCCTTGACCGCGACGTCGCGGTCGAGCAGCACGTCGTGGGCGTGCCACACCATCCCCATGCCGCCGCGGCCCACGGGGGACAGCAGCCGGTAACGCCTCCCGACGAGACGGCCCTGCCCGTCGGGAACGCCGGCCGGGGGGCGCCCCGCGGGTCCCTGACCCTCTGGCATAGGGGGGACCATACCGAGCAGGCGATCGGTCGTCATAGAAAAGGTCCCCAATTCACGCTCGATCCGCAGGATCCCCCGTCCGGACCGTGCGAATTGCTCCGGATATCTGAGACTGACGACGATATTACGGTCTGATGACGGTCAAAGGGAATTCATGCGGCGGCCAGCGCGTCGAGGGCGGCCGTGAAGACCCCGGCCGGCGGGCTGACCAGCCCCGCCCCCACCTGCCCCGTCCCGGCGACGCGGCCCGCGATGCCGGTGTTCACGGCCGGCAGCACACCGGTCCTCGCCACGAGGGCGACGTCGATGCCGGCGGGCGTGCCCCGGAAGCCCAGCCCCGGGATCTGGTACGCCGGGTGCTCGGCCAGCGTGATCTCGTACATCGAGGTGGTGGCCGCGACCGCGTCGGCCACCTCGCCGCCGACGAACCTGACGATCGCAGGGGCCGCCGCCATCGCGAAGCCGCCGAGCCCGACGGTCTCGGTGATCGTGGAGTCGCCGATGTCGGGATTGGCGTCGTCCGGCCCGTATCCGCCGAGGTAGAGCCCGTCGGGCACCCCGGCCGGCCCGGTGAACCACCGGTCGCCGAGCCCCGACACCTGTATTCCGAAATCCGTTCCGTTGCGGGCCATCGCGACGACCAGGCTCGACCCCGGCACACCGCGCGCCGCGTCGGCGGCGGCTTTCGCCGCCGCCATTCCCGCGTTCAGGAAGAAATGATCGTTTCCATTGACGAAACGCAACACCTCCGCCGCGCGGCCCGGGGCGGCCTCCACGACTGCGGGGGCGATCTCCCGCAGCAGCAGGGACGTCGCCGCCCGGTTCCGGTTGTGCAGTTCGTCGCCCATCTGCAGGGCCTGCGCGACCAGCGTGCGCAGGTCGAGTGGCCCGCACCGCACCAGAGCCGCCGCGAGCACCGGCCCGAGCACCTCGCCCATCCAGCGCAGCCGCCCGACCACCTCGGGTCCGTACGCGCCGTACCGCAGGACCTTGCCCAGGCCCTCGTTGAGCGAGCAGTAGGCCGTGCCGCCGTGCTCGGCGTCGGCGACCTCCAGCATCCACATGGACGGGCTGACCACCCCCGCCATCGGGCCGACCGTGCGGTGGTGGTGGCAGGAGTCCAGGGTGATCCCCGCGCCGGAGGCGAGCCGCTCCGCCGCCTCCTCCGGGGTGGCGGCCAGACCCTCGAAGAGCATCGCGCCGATGAGCGCCCCCCGCATCGGCCCGGAGGCACGCTCCCAGGTGATCGGCGGACCGGCGTGGAAGAACGTCCCGGCCTCCAGGCCCAGCGCCTCGCGGGCCGGCCGTACGCCGGTGAGCATGGGCCGCGCGGACAACATCCTTTCCACGGCCGTCGCGTTGGCCCGCTCCCGCCGGGGGTCGGCGAGCACCCGGGCCAGGGACGCGGCGACGCCCGGGGCCGGCGGGCGCCAGTCGACCCGCCGCTGCGGCACGGCCTGCCGGTCCAGCGCCTCGGCGAGCACCTCGGCGCCCACGGTGATGACGCGCGGCTCGCCGTGCAGCATGGAGAGGGTCATCGGCTACCTCCGGTGAACCGGGTGGGACTGCCAGGGAGTGTCGGATAAATGCTGCCCGTCAGCCGTCCGCCAGGCGGCGGGCGTGCCGCGCCGCCGCCGCGTTGGAGGTGAAGACGGCCGCGCCGGCCTCGTTCAGGTTCGCTGCCTGGGCGCGTAGCCCCTGCGGGTCGCCCTCCGCGCCGACCAGCGCGACCACCACGTCCACCCCCCTGGCGACGGCGTCGCGGACCTCGGGCGCGAGCCAGGAGGACGGATCGGGGTCGGCGCCGTGCCCGAGCACCACGTCGAGCAGCACGACGCCCGAGGCGACGCCGCGCAGCGCCTCCCGGCGCAGCGACGGGTCGATCATGGGGTGGGCCCGCCCCCGCGTGTACGCGTCGTCCCCGAAGTCGGCGAACTCCGCCTCCGTGGTCGTGTCCGCGCCGGCGATCAGGGCCGCCTCGGCGCACAGCGTGCCGCCGGAGTAGAGCCCCCGCAGCGGACGCCGCCCCTCGCGGGCGGGCGCCTCGCCGGCGGGCCAGGACGGCCACTCGGGCACGTCCCGGCCGAGGGCGCGCAGCGCCTTCTCCGCGACGGCGGTCAGGTCGTCCTGTCCGGGCCCGAGCAACGCGGCGACGACCGGGGTGGCCAGGCCGAGGTCCCGTACGGCGCGGGCCGCCTCGGGGGCGGGCGGCTTGGAGACCAGCACGATCAGCTCGGTCGCCGGGTCCTCGTCCAGCGCGCGCAGGGCCTGCACGGCCGAGCGCCCGCCCACCTCGGCGGACAGGTCCCGGCCGCCCACGCCGAGCACGTGCGACACGCCGACGCCGGCGATGTCGAGCAGGCACGTCACCTGCTGGGCGCCGGTCCCCGAGGCGGCCACGACCCCCACCGGGCCCGGCCGCAGCACGTTGGCGAAGCCCAGACCCGCCCCGCCCACGACTGCGGTGCCGCAGTCGGGGCCCATGACGAGCACGCCCCTGGCCCGCGCCCGGTCCTTGAGCAGGATCTCCTGCTCGACCGGCACGTTGTCACTGAAGATCATGACGGAGAGCCCCGACTCGACGGCGTCCAGCGCCTCGGCGAAGGCGTGCTCGCCGGGCACGCTCACCAGCGCCACGGTCGCCTCCCACGACCGCGCGGCCGACCGGACGGTGCGGTGCGGCGCCTCGTCGCGAGTGCTCCCGCCCCCCGTCCCGCCCCCCGTCCCGCCCCCCGTCCCGGTCGTGGCGAGCTGCCGCTCCAGCTCGGCGGCGGCCTCGCCGAGATCGGTGGCCGCGGCCGCCCTGATCGCCACCAGCAGGTCGCCGGGCGTCGTGGGCGGGACCGCGAAGCCGAGGTCGCGGGCGAGGCCGGCGTTGAGATCCGTGCCCATCGCGACGACGGCCACGATCACCTCCGGCCGGGCGGTGAGCGCCTGGCTGACCCGCATCAGCGTCACCGAGTCGTGGTAGACGCCGGGGCGGACCTCGACGAGATCGGTCACGGCCGCTCCCGGCGGGCCGGGGCGCCCGTGACGGCGGGACCGGCGCCGATGAGGGACAGGACGGCGGACACGCCGATCTGGACGCCCCACGCCAGGTCGGCGCCGGAGGTGTGGCCGAGGCGGAGCAGGCGGTTGACGGCGGGTTCCAGCGGCTGGTGCCCGGCCGCGGCCCGCAGCACGCCGAGGACCTCCGGGCTCGCCTCGCCCCTGGCCGCGCAGTGCAGCAGGGTCGCGGAGATGGAGGTGGTCCTGGTGCGGGCGTCGAAGGTGACCGCGGCGGCGAGCCAGTCCGCCAGCCACACCGCGCGCGGGGCCCCGGCGGCCCGGCCGAGGTGGCGCAGCGCGACCAGCAGCCCCGCGAGCATGTCGTCGCCGCTCGGCGTGAGCCCGGGGCCGAGGCCGATGAGCTGCTCGGCCGCCGTGATGCTCTCCACCAGCGAGCCGCGCAGGCAGCCCCGCTCCAGCAGCGCCGGGGCCCCGGCCGGGTGCAGCCCCGGCCGCCGCGGCGTGGCCGCGCGGATCCCGGCCAGCGCCGTGGGGGCGGCCGCCAGCCGTGCGGGGTCGGCGGGGGCGAGCGCGGGAGCGGGGTCCCACCAGCGGCGGACGCCGACCGACAGCCCGCCGATCTCGATCGCGCCGTCGCCGACCCAGCCGTCGTCGCCGGCCGACACCCCGTCGAGGGACTCGCCGAGCAGCACCGCGTTGGGCAGGCGGACGCCCTCGCCCGTGACCACGGCGATGACGTGCGGCTCGCACTCGCTCCTGACCTCCAGGTAGAGCGCGAGCGGGAAGGCCGCGAGCACCCGGGCCGGGCGGCGGGGGAACTCCAGGGCGGGCCGTACGGCGACGCTCGCCGCGCCGCTCACGTAGGCCGGGGCCACCGGGGGGCGAGGGGCGGGCGCCGCCGCCCGCCGCCCCTTCTGGCGCGTGCCAACACTCACCGGGACCTCCCTCGCCAGTCGTTGCCGACGCTAAGGCCCGCCTTCCCCCCTCCGTACGGAGAAAGGTGCCAACAGTCGGCCGGATGCTTGGCTCTTCCTGACAGGACCGGCGTCGGGCAGAATCACCGTGAGACGTCCCGAGCACGTTCGACACTCCCCGGAGACGCCCTTGCGCGACGACCCGGCTCCGCCCGCGATGCGGCTGGCCAGCACCGGCACGATCCTGCACGGGGTGTCGGTGGGCGAGGTGCTCGGCGTGTCCACGCTCGCGGACGCCCGCCTGATCGCCGGCGGCGACGGGCTCGGCCGCATCGTGCAGCGCCTCAACGTGATGGAGGTGCCCGACATCCTCGCCTGGGTGAAGCCGCACGAACTGCTGCTCACCACGGGCTACCCGCTGCGCAACACCCCGCAGTCGCTCGACCGGCTCGTGACCGACCTGGACGAGCGGGGCCTCGCCGCCCTGGCGATCAAACTCGGGCGCTACCTGGACGAACTGCCGGGTGAGATGGTCGAGCAGGCCGACCGGCTGGGCTTCCCGCTGATCCTGCTGCCGGGCGACGTGGGGTTCGACGACATCCTCAACCAGGTGCTCACCGACATCCTCAACCGGCAGGCCGCGATCCTCGCCAGGACCGAGGAGGCCCACCGGGCGCTCGTGCAGATCGTGCTGGCCGGGGGCGGGATGCGGGAGATCACCGCCGAGGTGGCCGGGCTGCTCCGGGTGGCGGTGGGCGCGATCGACGCGTCCGGGCACTTCCTCGCGGCGGCCGGGGAGGCGCCCCAGGTGGCGCGGCTGCGGGAGGTCAACGCCGCCCCGGGGCGCGCGCCCGCCGTGCCGGGACGGCCGTCCGGGCAGCCCTCCGGGGACGGGCACCACGCGAGCGTGCCGATCGTCGCGGGCGGCCACCACCACGGGAGGATCGCGGCCTACAGCGTCCACGGCACGCTCACCCCGAGCGACGTGGGCATCCTGGAGCGCGCCGCGACCGTGGCCGCGCTGGTGATCACCAAGCAGGAGGCGGTCACCGCGGTCGAGAGCAAGTACCGCGCCGACTTCCTGCGGGACGTGCTGACCGGCCGGGGCGGGCTGCGGGTGGCCGAGAGGGCCCAGGCGTTCGGCTGGGACCTGGAGCGCCCGGTGAGCGTGATGGTGGCGGAGATCGACCCGGACGCCGAGGAGCGGCCCCTCCAGGACCGCATGTGCGCGGCCTGGCAGGCGTCGGTGCGCAAGCACGACCCGCGCGGCGCCGTGGCGAGCTTCTCGCACGAGGTCGTGGCGATCGTCGGGGCGTCCGCCGACCCCGCGCGGGTGGCGCGGGACGCGCTCGCGGGGATCTCCGACGGCACGTTCTCCACCGGGCTCAGCCGGGTCGCCTCCGGGGTGGACTCGCTGCCCGGCGCGTACAACCAGGCGCTGAAGGCCGCCCGGGTGGGCCGCCAGCTGCACGGGGCGGGCGCGGTCGCCCACTTCGACGAGCTGGGGGTCTACCGGCTGCTGTCGCTCGTCAGCGACACCGACGAGCTGCACTCCTTCGTACGGGAGACCCTGGGCCCGCTCGCGGCGGACGACGACGCCGAGAACGCCGACCTGCGCCGCACCCTGCAGGCGCTGCTGGAGACCAACCTCAACGTCGCCGAGACCGCGAGAAGGCTGCACTTCCACTACAACACCCTGCGCTACCGTATCGGCAAGCTGGAGCGCCTGCTCGGCAACTTCACCGAGGACGCGCACCTGCGGCTCAACCTCACCCTGGCCCTGCACGTGCTGCGCATGCGGGGCATCTGAGTCTTTAAGCTGGCGCCGTGAACGAGGCCATAACCTTCGAGCTCGACGGCGACCACATCCCGCTCTGCGATCTCCTCAAGTTCTGCCACATCGCCGACAGCGGCGGCGCGGCCAAACACCTAGTCGCCGAGGGCCTGGTCCGCGTCGACGGACAGGTGGAACTACGCAAGGCCTGCAAAATCAGGGCAGGCCAGGTCGTCACCGGCGCCGACTACACGATCCGCGTGGTGTAGGTCCGCATGGTGGAGGTCCGCGCGGTGTAGACGCTCCGGTGGCCGTCGTTTTGGCAGATCATGCCCATGTCTGTCGCGCACGCCGGTCCTAAAGTGCCCCAAACGGTCAAGAGAGTACGCGGGACGCCTGCGGGGTGGCCGAGCCCACGGCCCAGCTGGAGGGACGTACATGGCTTTCAGATGGACGGTGCACGGAGACGGCAGAGGGCTGGCACCCGGCGAAGTCGTCAAACCCGGTGAGAGGCTGAGCTGGCCGCGGATGGCCGGCATCGGCGCGCAGCACGTGATCGCCATGTTCGGCGCGACCTTCGTGTTCCCCCTCGTGATGGGGCTCGACCCGAACACCGCGGTGATGATGTCCGGCGTCGCGACGATCCTGTTCCTGCTGATCACCCGGGGCCGGATTCCCAGCTACCTCGGCACCTCGGCGTCGTTCGTCGGCGGCGTGGTGGCGGTGCGCGCGGCGTTCGGCGGCGACACCCCGGGCGCCGACCGGGTCGTCACCGGGGCGATCCTCGTCGCGGGTCTCGTGCTCGCGGTGTGCGGCGTGGTCGTCCACGTCCTCGGCGTGCAGGTCATCCACCGGATCTTCCCGCCGGTCGTGACCGGGGCGGTGGTCATGCTGATCGGGTTCGGCCTGGCGTACGTCGTGGCCGACGTGTACTGGCCGCAGGACCCGTGGATCGCACTGGTCACGATGGTCGCCACATTCGTGTTCATCGTGCTGTTCCGCGGCTTCCTCGGCCGGATCGGCGTGCTGCTCGGGCTGGTCTTCGGGTTCGTCCTGTCCTGGCTCGCCGACCGGGTGTTCGGGAACATCACCGCCTACAACGCGGGCGCCGGCGCGGTCGACACCCATCCCCGGGTGAACTTCCAGGCCGTCGCCGACGCCGGCTGGATCGGGCTGCCGCACTTCCACGCGCCGTCGTTCCAGGCGTCGGCCGTGCTGGTCGTGCTGCCCGCCGTGATCGCCCTGATCGCGGAGAACGTCGGCCACGTCAAGGCGGTCGGCCAGATGACCGGCGCCGACGTCGACCCCATGATGGGCCGGGCGATCGTCGCCGACGGCGTCGGCACCGCGGTCGCGACCGCCGTCGGCGGCTCGCCCACGACGACGTACGCCGAGAACATCGGCGTCATGGCCGCCACCCGGGTCTACTCGACGGCCGCCTACTACGTCGCCGCGGTCATCGCGATCCTGTTCGGCCTGTGCCCCAAGTTCGGCGCGCTGGTCGCCGCCACGCCCGGCGGCGTGCTCGGCGGCGTCACGGTCATCCTGTACGGCATGATCGGGCTGCTCGGCGCGAAGATCTGGGTGGAGAACCGGGTGGACTTCGCCGACCCGGTCAACATGGTCCCGGTCGGCGCGGGGATCATCCTCGCGATCGGGCCGGTCACCCACCAGATCACCGGGGACTTCTCGCTCGCCGGGATCGCGCTGGGCACGATCGTGGTACTCGCCGGCTATCACCTGCTCCGCGCCATCGCGGGCAGGCCCGCGAAGGAGGTCACAGGTGGGGAGATCGGGCTCGAACGCGACCCGGCCGTCTGATCGGCGCGTGGTCCGGACGACGCGGTGAAGCCGCCGCCGTTCGACTACCGCCGCCCGGCCACCCTCGGCGAGGCGCTCGGCGTCCTCGCCGAGGCGGGCCCCGGCGGGAAGGTCCTGGCGGGCGGCCAGAGCCTGATCCCGCTGCTCAACATGCGCCTCGCCGCGCCCGCGCGCGTCGTCGACGTCAACCGCGTGCCCGGCCTCGACGGGATCGAGGCCGGGCCGTCCGGCGTACGCGTCGGGGCCCTCGCCCGCCACGCCGCCGTCGAGCGCTCACCCGGGGCCGCGGCGGCCCAGCCGCTGCTGCGGCAGGCGCTGCGCCTGGTCGCCCACCCCGTGATCCGCAACCGGGGCACGGTGGTGGGCAGCCTCGTCCACGCCGACCCCGCCGCCGAGATGCCCGCCGTCCTCGCCCTGCTCGGCGGGTCCGTACGGCTGGCGAGCCTGGACGGGGAGCGGGAGGTGCCGGCCGCGGAGTTCTTCACCGGCCCGATGGAGTCGGCGGCGCGGCCCGGCGAACTGGCCGTGTCGGCGTTCTTCCCGGCACTGCCGGCGCGGTCGGGCACGGCCTTCCACGAGGTGGCCCGGCGGCACGGCGACTACGCGGTGGCCGGGGTCGCCGCCGCCGTCACCCTGGACGACGACCTCCGGATCTGCGCCGCCCGCGTCGCCTGCGTGAGCGTGGGACCGGTCCCGGTGGTCGCGGACGTGACCGCGGCCTGCGGCCCGCGCCCGGCGGCATCGGTGGCCTGGGACGCGGTGGCGGCCGCCGTGCGGGACCTGGTCGAGCCGGAGGGCGACATCCACGCGACGGCGGACTACCGCCGCCACCTCACGGGCGTGCTCGCCGTACGGGCGCTGCGGGACGCCGCCTCCGCGGCCCACGGGGAGGAATCATGAGCGAGACCCACCACCACGTGACGTTGACGGTCAACGGGGTCGTGCGGGAGACGACGGTGCCCGGGCGGCGGCTGCTGTCCGACTGCCTGCGCCACGACCTCGGCCTCACCGGCACCCACGTGGGCTGCGAGCACGGCGTCTGCGGCGCGTGCACGGTGCTGCTGGACGGCGAGCCGGTGCGGTCGTGCCTGACGTTCGCCGTCACCGTGGACGGCCACGAGATCACGACGGTGGAGGGGCTGGCCCGGGGCGGCGCGCTGTCGCCGGTCCAGCGGGCCTTCACCGAGTGCCACGCCCTGCAGTGCGGGTTCTGCACGCCGGGGTTCCTGTGCACGGTCACCGCGTTCCTGCGGGACAATCCGGCGCCGTCGGAGGAGGAGGCGCTGGAGGCCGTGGCGGGCAACCTGTGCCGGTGTACCGGCTACCAGAACATCCTCAAGGCGGTCCACCGCGCCGCCGAGATCCAGGCCGCCGAGCTTCAGGCCGCCGAGCTTCAGGACGGGGAGGGCGGGGCATGACGACCAGGCTGTTCGGCGAGCCGGTCCAGCGGCGCGAGGACCCCCGGCTGATCACCGGGCGGGGGCGTTTCCTCGACGACCTGGGCGCGGGCGCGCCGGCCGCCGCCTTCGTCAGGTCGCCGCACGCCCACGCGCGGATCCTCGACGTCGACGTGTCGGCCGCCCTCGACGTGGACGGCCTGGTCGCGATCTACACCTGGGAGGACCTGCCCGGCGCCCTGGCCGAGCCGCTGCCGCTGCTGATCCCGCACCCGGCGCTCACCCACGGCCGCACGGCGTACCCGCTGGCCCGGGAGATCGTGCGGCACGTCGGGGAGCCGGTCGTCATGGTCGTCGCCCGCGACCGCTACCTCGCCGAGGACGCCTGCGCGCTGATCCGGGTCGACTACGAGGTGCTCAAGCCGGTCGTGGGCCTGGAGGAGGCCGCCGGGGGCGCGCACCTGGTCCACGACGACGTGCCGGGCAACATCGGCGCGCACCTCGTGCAGGAGGTGCCCGGCCCCGGGGGCGAGACGGCGGGGGAGGCGGTCGACGCGGCCCCGCACCGGCTGGAGTTCCGCCTCGATGTGGAACGCAGCGCGTGCACGCCCCTGGAGGGGAAGGGCGTGTACGCCCGCTGGGACGCCGACGACGCGTCGCTGCGCGTCTACTCCTCCACGCAGACCTCCACCAGCGTGCGGATGGCGATCGCGGCCAAGCTGGGACTGCCGCTGCCCAAGGTGGAGGTCGTCGCGCCCGACGTCGGCGGCGGCTTCGGCGTCAAGATCGTCCATCCCTGGCCCGAGGAGATCCTCGTCCCCTGGGCGGCCCGGCTGCTGAACCGGGAGGTCAAGTGGACCGAGGACCGGCGCGAGCACTTCGTCTCCTCCTCCCACGAGCGCGGGCAGGTGCAGCACGTGCGGGTGGGCTTCGACGACGACGGCCGCCTCCTCGGCCTGGAGGTGGAGATCCTGCACGACCACGGCGCCTACACGCCGTACGGGATCATCGTGCCGATCATCACCTCGACCCAGCTGCTGGGGCCGTACAAGGTGGGCGCCTACCGGGTCGAGTTCTCCTCGGTCTACACCAACACCGTGCAGGTCACGCCGTACCGGGGCGCGGGCCGCCCGCAGGGCGTGTTCTGCATGGAGCGCACGATGGACAAGATCGCCGCCTATCTCGGCCGGGACCGTACGGAGGTCAGGGCGGCCAACTTCGTCCAGCCGGACGAGTTCCCCTACGACCAGGGCCTGACATTCCAGGACGGGCGCCCGCTGATCTACGACAGCGGCGACTACCCCGAGGCCCTGCGCATGCTCAAGGAGCTGATCGGCTGGGACTCCTTCCCGGAGGCGAAGGCGCGGGCGGCGGCCGAGGGCCGCAGCATCGGCATCGGCGTCGGCTGCTACGTCGAGGGCACCGGCGTCGGGCCGTACGAGGGCGGTCATGTGCAGATCACCTCCGACGGACGGGTGCACGTGTCGACCGGCCTCACCTCACAGGGGCAGGGCCACGAGACGGTGTTCGCGCAGATCGCGGCGACCGAGCTCGGCGTCCCTATCGAGAGGGTGTCGGTCGTCACCGGCGACACCCGGCGCTTCGGCTACGCGGTGGGCACCTTCGCCTCACGCGCGGCCGTGATGAGCGGCAACGCGATCGCGCTGGCCTGCCGGAAGGTCAGGGAAAAGGCGCTGCGGATCGCGGCCGAGGCGCTGGAGGCCGACCCGCGCGACCTGGAGATCACCGACGGGATGGTCCACGTGGCCGGCGCGCCGTCGGCGTCGATCCCGCTGGCGACCGTCGCCGTGCTGTCCAACCCGCTGCGGTACGCCTTCGACGAGGAGGCCAAGCGGGCCACCCAGTTCGCCGGGCCCGCCTCCGACGACCGGCCGCCGGTGGCGGAGGGGGAGGAGCCCGGCCTGGAGGGCCGCGACTACTATTCGCCGGTCAGGTCGACGTTCGCGGCCGGCATGCACGCCGCGATCGTGGAGACCGACCCGGACACCGCCGAGATCAGGATCCTGCGGTACGCCGTCGTGCACGACTGCGGCAGGCTGATCAACCCGATGATCGTCGAGGGGCAGATCCACGGCGGGGTCGCCCAGGGCGTCGGCGGCGCGCTGTACGAGAAGATGGTCTACGACGAGCACGGCCAGTTGCTGAACGCCTCGTTCATGGACTTCCTGATGCCGTACGCCACGGAGATTCCGCGCATCGAGACGGCCCACCTGGAGACGCCCTCGCCGCTCAACCCCCTGGGGATCAAGGGCGCCGGGGAGGCCGGGGTCATCCCGGTCTCCGCCGTCATCGCCGCCGCGATCGAGGACGCCGAGGGCATCCCCATCGACCGGATGCCCATCTCCCCCTCCGACCTCCACACCCTGCGGCGGTCCCCGTGATCGCTGTCAGAGTGCCGGTGTCACGTCCGTGTGGACGAAGTCGTCGCCCTTGAACAGCAGCGGTTCCTGACACTCTCTCGCGAGTGCGTAGGAGAAGCAGTCGCCGAAGTTCAGTCCCGCCTTGTGCCCGCTGCCCTTGCCATAATCCCAGTAGGCTCGGCGCGCAGTCCGAGCCTGGTCAGCTGTCACCGGCATGATCTGCACTCTTATCCGGAGGAGGAGGTCATCCAGCAGCCGTGAGGCGGCGGGGTCGCGGGCGCGCTCAACCACCGCCGCCAACTCCAGGTAGGTTCCCGCCGACATCCGTCGCGTCGGTGCGTCCCTGATCGCTCTGGCGAGGTCGACGGCGTCCGGCTCCCCTCTGAGGATCGCGACGATCGCGCTGGTGTCGATGATCACGTGGGGAGCCCGGTCTCAGGGTCGTAGAGAAATTCGCTGGACAGCTCAAGCCCGCCCGCTCGAGAGCGGATCTTCGCGGCAAGCGTGAGAATGTCGTCCGCCATCGTGGCGTCCTCAAGCTGCCGACGCTTCGAGAGCAGCCGCTCGTGCCGTTCCCGCAGGGCGGAGATGACGGCGGCGGTCTTGCTCTCACCGGTGAGGGCTCCGATCTCGGCGGCCAGGCGTTCGGCCTCGGGATTCTTGATGTTCAAGCTCAAGACCAACCCCTTTCTGCCCTGTGTACCTTCGGAGTCTACCCTTTCCGCCGTGCCCGAGTCAGGAGATCTCGGCGGTGAGGCGCTTGCGGAACACCCAGTAGGTCCAGGCCTGGTAGGCGAGGACGCCGGGCAGGGCGATCAGGCCGATCCAGGTGAGGAGCGTCAGCGTGTAGGGCGCGGAGGCCGCCTCGGCCAGGGTCAGGCCGGGCAGGGGCGCCGCCGACAGCACGCCGAAGACGGTGGCGGTGATCGCGGTGATCGCGGTGGCGGTCGCGGTGAAGGCCCAGCCCTCCCGGCGGCCCCACACCAGCGTCACCCCGGCCGCGAGCGCGGCGGCGGCGAGCAGGGCCGTCCCGAGCGTCCACAGCGGCCCCCTGCCGGGCACGGACGGCAGCGTGCTGAGCGCGACCGGCACCGCGCCCACCGCCGCCAGCAGGGCGGCGCGGCGGGCGCGGGCCCGCACCCCGCCGGTCGTCTTGAGCGCCACGAACACCGCGCCGTGCAGCACGGCCACCGACAGCGACAGGGCGCCGCCGAGCACGGTCGCGAGGGCCGTGCCGAACAGCAGGTTGCCGAAGATCGCGCCCCACAGGAACGCGGGCAGCACGCTGCCGGCGACGATCCCGGCGTCGCACAGGGCGACCTCGCGCCGGGAGTGGACCTTGCCGCGCCACTCCAGGCCGACGCCGCGCACGATCAGGCCCGTGACCACCAGGAAGACCGGCAGGTAGAAGCCGCTCAGCAGACCGGAGTACCACGCGGGGAAGGCGGCGAACATCGCCCCGATCGCGGTGATCAGCCAGACCTCGTTGCCGTCCCACACCGGGCCGATGGTGCCGAGCACCTGCCTGCGGTCCGCCTCCGAGCGCGACAGCAGTGGCAGCAATGCGCCCACGCCGAAGTCGAACCCCTCCAGGACGAAGTAACCCGTCCAGAGGAAGGCGATCACGATGAACCAGAAGGTCGTCATCTCGTGGCTCCTCAGTACATGAGGGTCGGGGTGAGCCGGGTCTCCTCCGCCCGCGCCGGCGGGACCGCGCCGGGGGGCATGGTGGGGGGCGCGGAGGGAGGCAGGATGGCCGGGGCGGGCAGTTCGGGGCCGGCCTTGACGTGCCGCAGCAGCAGCGCGCCCTCGGCGAGCGCGAGCACGCCGTACAGGACCGTGAAGACGGCCAGGGTGATCGCGACCTCGCCGAGCGAGACGCCGGGCGACACGCTCGCGGCCGTCATGAGCTCGCCCTGCACGGTCCACGGCTGGCGGCCGATCTCGCTGAGCAGCCAGCCGGCGATGATCGCGGTGGCTGGCAGCGGGAGCGCCAGCACGCACAGGCGGGCGAACCAGGAGGGCAGGGGCTCGCCCAGGCCGCCATGCTGCCCGCCGCGCTGCCCGGCGCGCCGCCCGCGGCGCTTCCTGGTCAGCCACAGGCCGAGCACGGAAAGGCCGACTGTGACCATGCCGAAGTTGATCATCACGCGGAACGACCAGAAGACCACGGGCAGGTTCGGGGTGTAGTCGGCCGGGCCGAACGCCTGCTCGTACCTCGCCTGGATGTCGTCCACGCCCTGGACCGTCGCGGCGGGGTCGTGGGCGGCGAGCAGGCTGAGCAGGCCGGGCACCTCGACGCCGGGCGCGATCGAGAACGGCGCGCCGGCCGTGTCGTGCCGCAGGCCCTCCGCCGCGGCCAGCTTCATCGGCTGCTGCTCACGCAGGAGCTGACCGGACAGGTCGCCGGTGCCCGCGACCACGGCTCCCGCTATCGCGGTCATCACGAGCGCGGCGCGCAGGGCGGTCCGCCACATGTCCGGCAGGCGGCGCATCGGCGTGGTGGCGTCCTCGGCGGTGATCGTGTGGGCCCGGCGGCCGGGCAGCACGCCGAGGCCGCGCTCGCGCAGGACGCGGTAGCCGATGACCGCGATGACGAACCCGCCGGCCACGACGAACGAGGCGGCCACGACGTGCGGCACCTGGGCGAGCGCGGTCGAGTTGGTCAGCACGGCCCACAGGTCGGTCATCCGGGCCCGGCCGTCCACGACCTCGTAGCCGACCGGGTGCTTCATCCAGGCGTTGGCCGCGAGGATGAAGTAGGCCGACAGGTTGGAGCCGATCACCGCCGCCCACAGGCAGGCGAGGTGGACCCGCTTGGGCAGCCGGTCCCAGCCGAAGATCCACAGGCCGAGGAAGGTCGACTCCAGGAAGAAGGCGAGCAGCGCCTCCAGCGCCAGGGGCGCGCCGAACACGTCGCCGACGAAGGTCGAGTACTCGCTCCAGTTCATCCCGAACTGGAACTCCTGCACGATGCCGGTGACCACGCCCATGGCGAAGTTGATCAGGAAGAGCTTGCCGAAGAACCTGGTGAGCCGCAGGTAGTGTTCCCGGCCCGTACGGAGCCAGGCGGTCTGCAGGCCGGCCACGTAGACGCCGAGCCCGATCGTCAGGGGCACGAAGAGAAAGTGGTAGACGGTGGTCACCCCGAACTGCCACCGTGCCAGGTCAAGCGCGTCCATGTCGTCCTCACGCCGAGCTCTACGACTTGTAGTTCTATATTCAGTAGTACTACAGGCTGTAGAGCATTAGGGCCCCGCGAGGTGCGATCTTCGTCACAGCCGCGGGCGCGCCGAAGTGGCCCGGTTCGCGGTGCCGGATCCCCGTTCCTTGCAGTACGGACGATGCCTGCCGGGTGGTCCCGGTGAACAGGGACAGATGTCCCGTCCCGCCGGGGCGCCCGGCCGGGGCACGTGACCAAGAGTGGCCGGACGGCGGCACGGGCGGCGTCCGCCGCGCGGCGGATTCCCCCGTACGCCGCGCGGTTGACGCCGGAAGCCCCTCTCTCGACCGTCATGGGGAATATGCGTGGAAACAGCGAGGACCTCCGGTTCCGCGAACCGGAGGTCCTCGCGTGGTCCTTCCCGCGCTCCTGCTCGGAGGTCAGGCGCCGGCCGGGTGGAGGGCCAGCGTGGGGTAGTCGGTGTAGCCGCGGTGATCGCCGCCGAAGGCCGTGCTGAAGTCCGCCTCGTTCAGCGTCGCGCCGACGCGCAGGCGCAGCGGGAGGTCGGGGTTGGCCAGGAAGGACTTGCCCAGCGCGACGAGGTCGGCGCCCCAGCGCAGCCGGTCCGCGGCGGCGGACGCCGGGTCGGTTGCCGCGGGGTCGTTGACGATCAGGGTGTTCGGCCACAGGTCCCGGATGCGCGCGTCCAGCTCGGCGCCGCCGGTCGCCAGCAGGTGCAGGTAGACCAGGTCGAGGCCGGCGAGCGCGGACACCAGCGCGGGATAGACCTCGTGCGCGTCCTCCTCCACCAGCCCCTGGGCGCCGTTCAGGGGGGAGAGCCGGATCCCCACCCGGGACGGGCCGATCTCGTCCGCGACGGCCTTCGCGGTCTCCACGGCGAACCGGATCCGGCCCTCCACCGACCCGCCGTACCGGTCGTCGCGCAGGTTGGCGTTCTGCGACAGGAACTGGTGGATCAGGTAGCCGTTGGCGCCGTGCAGTTCGACGCCGTCGAACCCGGCGTCCACCGCGTGGCGGGCGGCGGCGGCGAAGTCGCCGGCCGTGGCCTCCACCTCGGCGGTGGACAGCTCCACGGGCACGGGCATGTCCTGCAGGCCGGACGGCGTGAAGATCTGCCCGCCGAGCCGTACGGCGGAGGGGGCGACCGGGAGGCGGCCCGTGTTGCCGGGGTGGCCCACCCCGCCCGCGTGCATGATCTGGGCCACGATCCGGCCGCCCGCCGCGTGGACGGCGTCGGTCACCTCCCGCCATCCGGCGACCTGCTCGTCGGTGTGCAGACCGGGGGTGTTCATGTAGCCCTGTCCCGCCGCGCTGGGCTGGACGCCCTCCGTGACGATCAGGCCGGCCGAGGCGCGCTGCGCGTAGTAGAGCGCGGTCAACGGTGAGGGGATCCCCGCCACATACGCGCGTGACCGCGTCATGGGCGCCATGACGAGACG
The DNA here is from genome assembly GCF_045040095.1 of Microbispora sp. NBC_01389. Taxonomy (NCBI): domain Bacteria; kingdom Bacillati; phylum Actinomycetota; class Actinomycetes; order Streptosporangiales; family Streptosporangiaceae; genus Microbispora; species Microbispora sp. NBC_01389. Next base: position 6,950,914 of record NZ_CP109552.1, on the reverse strand, counting down.
GTTCGGCAGGCGGAGGGAACCGAGGTCGTGGGGCGTGAACAGCATGATCAAGCCCTTCCGGAATTACTTGGTCGGCCAACTTGGTCGGCCAATAGACAGTCCTACAACTTGGCCGACCAATATGCAAGCGGTAGGCTGATCGGCAAGGAGGCGGCGTGATGACGGAAGCACGGACGGACGGCGCGGGGGCGTGCGTAACGACGTCCGGGGCGGGGTCCGGGGCGACGTCCGGGGCGGGGTGCGGAGTGGCGCCCGGAGAGGACCCGGACAGCCTGAGCTGCCTCATGGCCCAGGCGGCCCTGGGGCACCGCGTCCTGCTCGCCGCGCTGCTCGCGGAGATCGGCCTCTATCCCGGTCAGGACCGGGTGCTCAACGCGTTGTGGGCCAACGGGCCCATGTCCCAGAACCGGCTCGCCGCGGCGGTGGGCATCGACATGTCCACGATGACCAAGAGCCTGCAACGGCTGGAGCGCGGTGGGTTCGTGAGCCGCGCGCCTTCCCCTGGCAACCGGCGGGTCAGCGTGGTGAGCACGACGCCGGAGGGTGACGCCCTGCGGCCCGAGGTCCGCCGGGTCGAGGAGGAGCTCCACCGGCGGCTGTCCGACGGCCTGACGCCGGAACAGGTCGAGACCCTCCGCGCCCTGCTGGGGGCGGTCCGCCGCAACGTCTGCCGCGAGACCGCGGCGTCCCCGCTTCCCGCGGCAGAGCTTCCCGCCGCGTTCACGGCCTCCCGGCAGCCGGCTGTGTGAAGTACGTCACCGCCGCGCCGTGGCCGGGCACATCTTGCCGTTCTCGCCGTACGGGTGATTTTCTGGTGTGCTTCGCATCGGAGGTGGCCATGAAGGTCTCGGGCAGCGCGCTGGTCGCGGCGGAGCGCAAGCGGGTCTGGGACGCCCTCCAGGACCCCGGCGTCCTGGTGCGGACGATCCCCGGCTGCGAGCGCCTGGAGACGGTCGGCGAGAACGTGTACGCGATGACGGTCACGGCGGGGGTCGCCTCGGTCAGGGGCGTCTATCAGGGTGAGGTGGCCCTGCGCGACCAGGAGGAGCCGGACCGGTTCACGCTCGGCGCGCGCGGCCAGGGCGCTCCCGGCACCGTCGAGGCCACCGTGGCCGTACGGCTGAGCGACGCCGAGGGCGGCACCCGGGTCGACTTCGACGCCGAGGCCGTCGTGGGCGGCATGATCGGCGGCGTGGGGCAGCGGATGCTCGCCTCGGTGGCCAAGAAGACCGCAGGAGAGTTCTTCTCCGCCGTCGAACGGCACCTGCTGTCCGCCTCCGCCGTTCCCGCCACGGTGTCCGAAGCCGTGTCCGAAGCCGTGTCCGAAGCCGTGCCGGAAGCCGTGTCCCGACCCGCTCCCGCCGTGGCCGAGGCCGTTCCGGCGGTGACGGTCGCGGCCCGGGACACGACGCCCCGGGTGTTCACCCGCGAGGCCCCGGCCGCGCCCCGCCAGGGCGTGCCGGCCTGGACGATGCTCGCGGCCTTCGGCACGGGCGCCGGGGTGGCCCTCGGCAGCGCCGTCATCGGCTGGCTCCTCGGCCGCAACTCCCGCCGCCGTTAGCTCGTGTCTGAGAAGGGGAATCGCCTGCAGGGCGCGCCGGTTGGGACATGTCGTGAAAGTCGAGATCTTCTCTGATGTCGTGTGTCCCTGGTGCTACATCGGGCACCACCGGCTCCAGCAGGCCGTACGCCTCTTCGAGGGGGACGTCGAGGTCGCGCACCGCCCCTTCCAACTCGACCCGGACGGCGTCTCCACCGGTGAGCCGCTGCTGCGCGCGCTGGAGCGCAAGTTCGGCGGCGCCGGGCAGGTGGCCCAGATGACCGCTCGCGTCGCGGGCGTGGCGGCCGAGGACGGGCTGGACCTCCGCTTCGACCGGGCGGTGCAGGCCGGCACCTTCGAGGCGCACCGGCTGATCTGGCTGGCCGAACGGGCCGGGCGCGGAGGGGCGATGGCAGAGCAGCTCTTCCGGGCCCACTTCACCGACGGCCTGAACGTGGGGGATTCCGGCACGCTGGCCGGGCTCGCCGCCGAGACCGGCGTCGAGGACACCGGGGAGGGCGCCGAGCAGGTGCGCGCCGAACTGGCCCGCGCCCGCGCGCTGGGCGTCCGCTCCGTCCCGCTCTTCCTGTTCGAGGAGAAGTACGCCGTCTCGGGCGCGCAGCCCGTCGAGACGCTCGTGGCCGCGCTGCGTGAGGTCGAGACCCGTACGGCCCGGGAGACAGCGGCCCAGGAGACGGCGACGCAGGAGAAGGCAGGCGCGGGATGTGACGACGGCGCCTGCGCGGTCTGAGTCCCCCAGGCGGTTCGGGTGGGCAGTTTGGGTAGGCAGGGTCTGACGACGGTGTCCGGATTCTTCGGCAGAGTGCGCCGGTTCTTCCCGGTGGCGGCGCTCGATAGACACTGAGCATGTCCATCCGCATCGGGGTAGACACCGGCGGCACCTTCACCGACGTCGTTCTCGTCGACGAGGAGTCCGGCCGCGTCGTCACGACCAAGACTCCCTCCACTCCTGCCAACCCGGCCGATGGTTTCATGGCAGGCGTGCACAAGGTGCTGGAGGCTCACGGGGGGTCCCGGGACCTCGATGCCGTCGCCGCCCTCGTCCACGGCACGACCGTCGCCACCAACCAGTTGCTGGAGGACCGCCCGGACGGCACCGCCCATCTGGGGTTCGTGACCACCGAGGGCTTCGAGTCCGTTCTGGAGATCGCCCGGCAGAGCGTGCCGGACGGCTACGGCAACTCCTACTTCTGGGTGAAACCGCCGCGGATCGTGCCCGTCCACCGGGTGCGTACGGTGGGCGGACGGCTCGACCACCTCGGCCGCGAGGTCCGGCCGTTCGACGAGGAGCAGGCCGCGGACGCCGCGCGGTGGTTCAGGGAGCGGGGCGTCACCGCGATCGGCGTGTGCCTCCTGCACTCCTACGCCAACCCCGCCCACGAGCGGCGGATGCGGGAGGTGCTGGAGCGCGAGCACCCGGAGGCCGTCGTGTCGCTGTCGAGCGACGTGCTGAGGGAGTACCGGGAGTACGAGCGGTCGGTCACCACGCTGGTGGACGCGGCGGTCAAGCCGATCATGCGGCGCTACATCGGGAACCTGTCCGAGCGGCTCGGCCGGCCCTTCTCGGTCATGAAGAGCAACGGCGGCGTGCTGTCGGCGGCCGAGGTGGTGCACCAGCCGATCACGACCGTCCTGTCCGGCCCGGCCGCGGGCGCGCTCGGCGCCGCCCTGGTCGCCGGCGCCGCCGGGCATCCGAGCGCGATCACCCTCGACGGCGGCGGCACCTCGACCGACGTGGCGGTGGTCGTAGACGGAGAGCCCTCGCTGACGACCGAGGGCAGGATCGGCCGCTATCCCTGCAAGATCCCGATGATCGACATCGTCACGGTCGGGGCGGGCGGCGGGTCGATCGCGTGGGTCTCCCCGGAGGGCACGCTGAAGGTGGGCCCCCGGTCCGCGGGCGCGGACCCCGGGCCGATCTGCTACGGCGGAGGCGGCGCCGAGGTGACGGTGACCGACGCGCACGTCTTCCTCGGCCGGGTGCCGCCGCACCTGCTCGGCGGGGAGATCCGCCTCGACGTCGCCGCCGCGCGGGCGGGCGTCGAGGCGCTCGCCGCCCGGCTCGGGCTGACCCCCGAGCGCTGCGCCACCGGGATCCTGGAGATCAGCGCGTTCAACCAGTCGAACGCGATCCGGCAGATCACCGTGCAGCGCGGGCTCGACGTGCGGGACTTCCCGCTGGTCGCGTTCGGCGGGTCCGGCCCGCTGCTGGCCTGCCGGCTGATCGACGTCCTCGGGCTGCCCGCCGCGATCATCCCGCCCGACCCGGGGAACGTGTCCGCGTTCGGCCTGCTCACGGTGGACGTGAAGAACGACCACGTCCGCACGTACGTCACCCGTGGGCCGTCGCCGCGGGTGCTCGGCGAGATCCTCGCGGATCTGGAGGCCGAGGCGGCGGACGCGCTCGGCCGCGAGGGCTTCGCCGAGCACGTGTACGCGCGCAGCGCCGACCTGCGCTACTACGGCCAGGCGTACGAGGTGCGGGTGGCCGCGCCGGACGGTCCCGTGGACGACGCCTGGCTCGCCGCGGTCGCCGGCCGGTTCCACGCCGAGCACGAGAGGCTCTACGGGTACGGCTACCGCGACGATCCCCGGCACGACGTCGAGTGGGTCAACCTCCGGGTGTCCGGCATCGGCCCCATCACCCGGCCGAAGCTCGCGCGCAGGCCGTACCAGCCGGACGAGCCGAGCCCGGTCGGCACCCGCGACGTGTACTACGAGCGGTGGGGCAGGACCGTCGTCTACCGCCGCGACGACCTCGGCGCGGGCGCCGTCGTCCGCGGCCCGGCCGTCGTCGAGGAGTACGGCTCGACCCTGCCGGTGCATCCCGGCTTCACGGCGACCATGGACGACTACGGCAACCTCGTGGTGGTGAGCGATGACCGGTAGGACCGCCGACCCCGTGCTCGTGGAGATCGTGGAGGGCACGCTCGCCTCGGTCGAGACGGAGGTGGAGACCGCGATCGCGCGGACCGCCCGCTCGCCGATGATCCGCGACGCGCACGACTTCCGGGCCGGCATCCACGACGCGCGGCTGCGCAAGCTGACCGGCCGTTCCTATTCGGCGCTGGTGCAGCCGGTCGTCCGCGACTTCCCGATCGAGACGATGCGGCCCGGCGACGTGTTCTTCCACAACGACGTCTACCTGTCCGAGGGCGGCATCGGCCACCTGCCCGATCTGTGCGTGACGGTGCCGGTCTTCCACGACGGCGAGGTCGTCGCGTTCGTCCAGGCGTTCGGCCACCACGACGACATCGGCGGTGCGGTGCCGGGATCGATGCCCTCGCACGCGCGCAGCGCGTTCGAGGAGGGCCTGATGGTCCCGCCGATCAGGCTCTGGGACCAGGGGGTGCCCAACCGCGCCGCCCTCACGATCATGACGCGCAACTCCCGCATGCCCGACGCACTGGCGGGGGACCTCGACGCCGAGTGCTCGGCCTGCCTCATGGGCGCCCGGCGTCTCGGCGAGCTGTTCGGCCGGTACGGCCGGGAGGCGGTCGAGGCCTGCTTCGACGCGATCATCTCCACGACGACCGAGACCTTCCGGCGGGAACTGCTGGCGAAGATTCCCGAGGGCGTCCACGTCTGGGAGGACTACGCCGAGCACGACGGCGTGGACGAGCCGCGCCTGCACACCCAGCGGATCACGCTGACCGTCGACCACTCCGCGGACACCCCGCTGACCATCGACTTCACCGGCACCTCGGCGCAGGCCAAGGGGCCGATCAACCACGCCGGCGACTACGCCGGCGGCGTCTTCCTGAAGAAGTGGCTGGCGCCGATCCTGCGCAACCTCGCCGACACCCCCGAGCGGATGGCCCAGCTCGACGTCAACGAGGGCGTCGTGCCGCTGATCAGGATGGTCTTCCCGGAGAAGGGCACCCTGCTCACGCCGATCTTCCCCGCGCCCACCAACGCCCGTACGTTCGTGATCCTCCGCCTGCTCGGCGTGCTGGCGGGCGTGCTGGCCAAGGCGACCGGCGGCCGGATGCCGGCCGACCAGGAGACGATCCGCTACACCGGCGTGTACGGCGAGTCGGACGACGGGCCGTACCTCATGCGCGAGGTGCTCGGCGGCGGGTCGGGCGGGCGCTGGTACGCCGACGGGGAGGACACCATCCACGTCGTGCCCGACAGCCGCAACATCCCCGCGGAGTTCGCCGAGGCACGCTGGCCGTTCCGGGTCGAGCGGCTGGGCCTGGCGGTGGACAGCGGCGGGCCGGGGGAGTTCCGCGGCGGCCTCGGCTACGACAAGCACATCCGGATGCTGCGGGACGCCTCGTTCATGTCGATCGCCGACCGCTCGATCCTGTCGTGCTGGGGCGTCAACGGCGGCCGGGCCGGCCGGCCCTTCCAGGTCACGGTCGACGGCGTGGAGATGGAGGGCCTGGTCGACGACTTCCCCGTACGCGCCGGGCAGGTCATCCGCATCCGTACGACCGGGGGAGGCGGCTGGGGCTCGCCGTACGACCGGCCGGCCGAGCGCGTCGCCGCCGACGTCCGCGACGGGAAGGTCTCCTTCGAGGGCGCGCGTGAGGACTACGGCGTCGTCCTGACCGGCACCCGCGACGACCTCGTCGTGGACGCCGAGGCGACGGCGCGCCTGCGGGAGCGGCTGCGGGAGACGACGCCCGCGGCCTTCTTCGACCGCGGGCCCGGCTATCCCCGGCTCTCCGGCGGCCTCCCGCACGCCGAGGTCGACATCGTGTGAGCGCCACCGGGAGCGAAGGCGAACCACACCACGCGGTGCGGACGCTCTTCGGAGAACCCCCACTGGTCGGCCAGGGCGCGCAGCAGCCGCAGCCCGTGCCCCGACTCAGGCGGCTCGCCGGAGGAGCGGGCGCGTACGCACGGACCCGCCTCCCCTCCCTCGTCGACGACCTCGACCTGCAGGCCGCCGTCCTCCTCGAAGAGGACCACGACGCCGACGGCGGCCGACCGCGTATGCACGATCGCGTTGGTCACCAGCTCTGAGACCAGCAGCACCGCGTCGTCCGCTCGCGGGTGATCCGCGACGAACTCGCGCACCCACCTCCTGACAGCGGCCACGGACGACCGTTCGGCCGGAAACACGGCCCGCCTCAGCTGCCGGACTCCCCGGAGGTCGCTGTCGTCGTTCATGCAGATCCTTCCCTTTCCGTGGGCAGGGCGGGTGAGGCGACGCGGCGAGCGTAGGAGAGCACAGGACGCCTCACAGCCGCGCCGCGGCGCCTCGCAGAGGCGTCCGTGTGCCGCCGGTGCGTCCCGGGTGCGCGGTCCGTGCGTCGTGAGGGCCGGAGGCGGCGGGAAACGAGGGCGGGAGACCGATCGATCGCCTAACGTGGAGCTCCGACTACGGAGGGTGGCAAACCCGGTGTGAGGAGTGGATGGCGCATGGAGGGCCGGGCGACGCTGCTGAGGACACTGCTGGAAAGGCGGCACCAGGAGACGCACCGGGCCTTCTGCGCGGAGTACGACAAGACGGCGCGTGAGATCGACACGAGACTCATCGGGTCGTCCCCGAGCAGGGAGGCGTTCGGCCGCTGGATGAAGGGCCACCTCAAGACCAAACCGCGGGCCGACCACTGTCGCGTGCTCGAACGCATGTTTCCGGGTCACACCGTTGCGGAACTGCTCGCCCCGTACGACGCTGGAGGATGCGACGCGGGTCGCGATCGACTGCGAGCAGGTCCCGGCGTGAGCGAGAGGCGCCCAGACACCCCGGAGGCGGCGACGAACCGACGCGATCTACTCCACCTCGGCGCGGCCGGGTTGACCGGTGGCCTGATCGACCACGCGTTGCGCGGCCCCGACCTGTTCGAGGAGATCCTCGACCTCCGGAGCATTGGCGAAGTCCGGCTCGATTTCCTCGAGGGTGAAGCCGAGCGATTGGGCCGGCGTGTGCCTCCGGCGGAAGTGCTGCCCGAGGCGCTGATGCACCTGTCGAGCGTGCGTGAGCTGCTCGCCCAAAGGCAGCCTGCCAAAATCCAGCAGAGACTGGCCCGGGTGGGAGCCAAGCTGTCGATAGTGATAGGCGAGATCCTCTTCTGCGCCGATCACTTCGTCCTCGCCCGCCGCTGGTATTCGGCGGCATCCCGGGCCGCCGAAGAAGCGGGCGATCGTTATATCGCAGACTTGGCCCTGGCCAGCGCGACCCTCATACCGACCTACTCGGCTCAACCACGCGCGGTACTCGCGATGGTCTCCCCGCGCCTTGAACAGGCGGGGGCGGCGACTCCCGCCGTCGCCTGGCTGTGGGGCCTCGCTGCTCTCGCCCACGCCTCCCTCGGTGAGAGGGCCGCGTTTGAACGTGCGATGTCCCGGTCGCGAGAGATACTCGGCCGCTGTGAGCTTGACGCGCTGCAACCGGGCATTCTCTCCTTCCAGCATGACAGGAGGGAGTTCTACGAGGTGCGTGGCCGAGCAGACCTGGGAGATCTGCGCGGTGCGGAGGTCGTGGTTCGGCACGTGAACGATGTCTATCGCGCCGACTCCAACGATTCGGCGCTGGTGCAGTTCGCCTACGCAAGTGCCCTCGCCGAAGCGGGCGAGGCCGAAGAAGCTTGCCGTCTCGCCCTGAAGGCGCTTCGTCAGACGCCCGGGAGACCCGGCATCACGGTTGTAGTTCGTGCGCACGAGTTCAACGCCCTACTCAACGCACCGGCCACGGTCAGTGGTGAGTGGCGAGATGCTCTGGCGGCCGTCCGCTCACCGGCTGCTACCGGCTTGTGGGCCTCCTCAGTATAGGAAGCACAATTGCCGCTCATCGCGGGCGAGTCACCGTCCTGCCAACCATGTGCTGGCGCTTTGAGAGGAGAAGGCTCCCCGGGAGATCTTGGCGGGGGTCGCGCGGAGCTCCGCTTCCAACTCGGCGACCAGGTGCTGAATCGTGGCCTTCATCCGGAGGCGGCGTCCGTTCAGTTCCTCGCCGAAGGCGCGGGCCGTTGACCCCACCCACACCGGGTGCCCTCCGAACAGCGCGCAGACCTGGTCAAGCGACGTCTCCAGGACCCGGGCGTGCTCCCGCACCGTGGCGAGCGCAGCCTGGAGATCGTGGTATTCCGGATTTGGCACCAGATCATCGTCCGTGGGCACGTTTCGGGCTCCCATATCAATGGCCGAAAGTGAGATGGTCGCGCAGCGCTGACACCTGAGATTATGTGGTCGCATATGGTCCCGGCCAGACACGGAGGCGGATTCGATGCTCGGCGCGCCCCTTCCCGCATGGATACGCCCCATCGCCGGCGCGCTCCTGCTGGCGCTTCTTGCCCCGGTGGCCTGTTCTCCGCAAGAAACTCCTACGGCAGCGGAAGCGGGTCAAACGCTCAAAGCGCACATTCTGCAACTATTGAAGGAACGCAACGCGCAGAACGTGACCATCACCGACCCCGGCGGCAAAGACATCCCCTGCGGCGACGGCAAAGCCAAACAAACCTTCGCCGCCACAGGAGAAGATCTACCGGCGCGCGGTTCGGATGCGCTGACAGATGCCCTTCTGGGGGCTCTGAAGCGAGTCGCTCCATATGAGCTCGTCGCCTCCGGGAGGCCGGGCGAGCCGATGCGGGTACGGAACTCTGCGTCTCATACCTCTCTGACGCTCGCTTCTTCTGAGAGCGGTCAGTACGTCGTTCGCGGCGAGACCGAGTGCCTCACGAGTCACTAGAGCGATGCGCGAACAGACGTGCACGGCTCCACGCCGCCGTCTTCCGGCCATCGAAACGATCTCCCAGGAACCTGCTCACGTCTCCCAGCGATTTCTTGTCACCGCCCATGCCGTTGGTGATGAACCATTGGTCGAGGGCGCGCAGGCCTTCGGTGCCTGACTGGGCTATGTCGGCGAAGGGGCGGAGGCCGCCCTTGTCGTCGGCGATGGCGACGCCGGGCGGGCAGGTGGCCTGGTAGTCCTTGGGCGACACGGTCGCGGGAAACCCGGCGCCGAGGAGGAGGGCGGCCACCGTGTGCTGACGGCCCAGCGTCTCGGCGTCGTCGTCGCCGCGCAACTCCTCGACGTGCGTCTTCCCGTCCGGACCCGCGTTCTTGTTCAGCTCCCGGCCCTGATCCAGAAGCAGCCACAGCACCTCCAGCTCGGGCACGGCCTTGCCCAGCACCAGTTGGCTGACGTCCCATGCCATGTCATTCGCCAGCTCGTTCCGCTTGTCGAGGTCGTCGAGGGTTTGCAGGTGCTTCTCCGCGGCGGCGAGTTCGAAGCCGCGTACGTTGCCGAGCGCCGCGAAGACGTCGTCCAGACGCGAGGGGTCCCCGGTCTTCAACATCGGCGGCACGTTCACCCCGACGAGGCGCCAGGCGAGGTCGCCCATGCCCCGGTCGAAGGGCCTGCGGTCCCCCGCGTCTCCGGCGAAGGTGAGCAGGAACCGGAAGGTGTCCTCCGGGCTGAGCCGGAACGCCGGCGACAGACCCGGCACCCGCGACTCGACCGGGCCGAACCCGCTCGGCAGCAACTGGTTGGAGTCGCCGAGGTTCGCGCCCTCGGCCATCTCCGTGGCGTACGCGCCGGCGATCTCGGCGAGGTGGACACGCGTGGGCGGGGCGAAGCGGAAGTCCGAGGTGCCGGTGACGACGGCGTACGCGAACCGAGCCGCGACGTCGCTGTGCGCCCCGTCCCTCTCGTCGTACGCGCCGGACGCGGCGGCGAGCAGGCGCCCGAACGCGTCCGCCGACTCCGCGTCCCCGGACGCACGGCGGTTCAGGTTCCGCAGGAACGCCACCAGGCCGGGGCGCCGGTCGCGCCTTCCGCCCACGTGGGCGAGCAGCGCCGCGGTGTCCCGGGGGAGCGGGCTGTCCCCGGTCGCCAGCGCGATCGCGAGCCGCGCCGCCGCGGGGTTCTCGCTCAGCGCCCTGAGGTACGGCGTCAGCGTGGCGCCGTTCGACTCGTCGCCGGGCAGGAACATCTGGGTGACCACCACCTCGGCCAGCCACTCGGTGGGCAGGCGCCCGGTGGACAGCAGGTCGCCGATGCTCCCGCGGTCCTCGTCCCGGTCCGCTCTGGCGCGCACGGCGGCGGTGACGGCCGCGAACCCGGGAACCACCGGCCCGCCACTCACCGCCGAGCCGAACGCCCGGCTCACGGTCCGTACGGCGTCGTCCACGTTCTCCTGCAGGATGTGGCGCAGGCGCCGGGGCAGCTCCACCGTGCGGCGCGCACCGATGCCGGCGAAGAAGGCGGCGGTGAACTCGGCGTCGTCGGCGTGGGCGGCCAGCCTCTCGACGATCTGGCGATACTCGTCGACGAGGTGGAAGTCGAACAGCGCGTCCGGATCGGCGTCCCGGTACGCCGCGGCGAGCGCGCCCCCCAACCGGCGGGCCTCGGCCGCGCCGAGGAAGCTCGTCTCGTCGTACGGGACGAGCGCGGAGGAGGCCGTGAGCCGAGCGGGCGACCAGCCGGGCGTGTTGGCGAGGTCCACCGCCAGGCGGTGCCGGCGGCGCAGCTCCGGCAGGCGGTCGTCGATCCATCGCTCGATCTCGCTGACCGGGCTCAGGGACGCGGCGGGCAGGCCCCTCGCGGCGAACTCCCGCCGGATCGCCTCGGCGCGTTCACCGATGAGCCCGCGGGCGTGCTCCAGGTCCCTGACGAGACGCTCCATGAGCGCGGGGGTGATGCCGGTGAAGTCCGGCGACAGGGGGCCGGTGCCCGGCGCTTCCGCTCCCACGTCCCGGCCTCCCGAAGATCGCGTACCGTCGCCGTCCATCGATCGGTGTCCTCACCGTACCTCCCATCGTGGCGGGCCGTCCGGGATTGGCGGCGGTGCCGCTGGGTAGCCGTCCAGTAACGGCACAAACGGGATGGTGATTTCGAAATGGCGAATATCGTCCAGCGCATCAGGGACTACCTGCAGACCTCCAAGGGCCGCGAGAACATGGAGAAGGCCAAGACGATGGCCCGCGATCCCGAGAAGCAGCAGCGGCTGCGCCGCCTGATGGACCAGGTGCGCGGCCACCGTACGCCGCGCTGAGGCCGTCCGGCCGTCCGGTCGTACGGCGGAGCGGCGGGGGCGGTGGAGCCGAGGGGAGCGCACGACTGGACATCGGCCCACAAGTACCGAAAACATGCGGCACAAGGGGTAGGTTCGCGTATCGGGAAGAGCTGATCGCCGAGATGGAGAAGGCGTCCGCGGCACACCGGCACCGGCGCGTGGCGCCGGGGCGGTGACCGCCGTGACCAGGCCGGACGCGCGCACGCTGATCGCGCGGGTGCTCGACCCGCACTCGTGGAAATCGTGGGACGGGCCGCCGCTCGACCGGGCCGCGCCGGGGTCGGAGTACGCGGCCGAGCTCGCCCGGGTGCGGGCCAGGACGGGATACGACGAGTCGGTCGTCACCGGGGAGGGGACCCTCGACGGCCGCCGCGTCGCCGTGATGGCTTGCGAGTTCTCCTTCCTGGCCGGTTCGATCGGGGTGGCGGCGGCCGAACGGCTCGTGCGGGCCGTCGAGCGGGCCACCTCCGAACGGCTGCCACTGCTCGCCGCCCCGGCCAGTGGGGGCACCCGGATGCAGGAGGGCGCCCTGGCCTTCACCCAGATGGTGAAGATCACTGCCGCGGTCGGCGCGCACCGCGCCGCCGGGTTGCCGTACGTCGTCTACCTGCGGCACCCGACCACGGGCGGGGTGTTCGCGTCGTGGGGCTCGCTCGGGCACGTCACCGCCGCCGAGCCGGGAGCGCTGATCGGCTTCCTCGGGCCGCGGGTGTTCGAGTCGCTGCACGGCTACCCGTTCCCGGAAGGCGTCCAGGTCGCGGAGAACCTCCACGCCCACGGGCTGGTCGACGCCGTTGTCTCGGCCGAGGACGCCCGGGAGATCGCGATCAGGGCGCTGGCCGTGCTCTGCGCGCCCCGCTCGGGGCTGTCGCCCGGCCCGGAGCCCGAGGAGGCGGCCGAGCCGGTCCCGGCGTGGGAGGCGGTGACCCGCTCCCGGCGCGACGACCGGCCCGGCATCCGCGAGCTGCTGAAACACGGGGCGCACGACGTCACCCCGCTGCACGGCACCGGCACCGGCGAGCGCGACCCCGGACTGCTGCTCGCGCTGGCGAGGTTCGGCACGGCGCCCGCCGTCGTCCTCGGTCAGGACCGGCGGCGGCGCGGCGGCAGCGGGCTCGGCCCCGCCGGTCTGCGGGTGGCCCGGCGCGGCATGCGCCTGGCCAGCGAACTGGGCCTTCCCCTGGTCACGGTCGTCGACACGGCCGGAGCGGCGCTGTCCAGGGCGGCCGAGGAGGGCGGCCTCGCCGCCGAGATCGCCCGCTGCCTGGCCGACCTCGTCATGCTCGACGCGCCGACCGTGTGCCTGCTGCTGGGGGAGGGCGCCGGCGGCGCGGCGCTGGCCCTGCTCCCGGCCGACCGGGTCGTCTGCGCGCAGCACGCCTGGTTGTCCCCGCTTCCGCCCGAAGGCGCGTCGGCGCTGCTGTACCGGACCGTCGACTTCGCCCCCGAGATCGCCGCGGCGCAGGGTGTCCGCGCCACCGACCTGCGACGGAACGGGATCGTCGACCGGGTGGTCCCGGAACGTCCCGACGCGGCGTACGAGCCGGAGGCGTTCTGCGGCCGGGTCGCCGGGACGCTGGAGCACGAGATCGCCGGCCTGCTCGCCCGCCCGGCGGAGGAGCGGGCGGCCGTCCGGTCCGCCCGCTACCGCGCCCTCGGTCTCTGACCGGCTTCTGTCCGGCTTCTATCCGGAACGCGGTGTCACCGGTCGCCCGGCTCCCGGCCGTCCGGCCGGTCAGGGCCGAGCGGCACGGGCACCCGTTCCACCCGGACGGCGTGCACCTCGTCGCGGGGCACCACCACCTCGTACGCGCCGTGGTCCACCAGCCAGTAGCCGAGCGTCTCGGCCTTGAGGCCGTTGTGGCCGGTGTAGGCGATGTGGAGGCCGCCCTCCCCGCCGTCGCCTCCGTCGTCCTCGTCCAGCACCAGGCAGGGCTCCCCGCCGAAAGCCCCGACCGTGCGCAGCAGGGTGAGCCGGCCCAGCGCGGACCGCTCCACCCGCAGCCGCCAGTAGCCGCCGGCGGCGGCGAAGCCCTCCTGCGGCGCCTCGCTGAACAGCACCACGTCGTCGCTGCCCGGCCCGAGCGCCGCCGCGTACTCCCGGTCCCGGTAGAGGGCGACGAACCCGAGGCCGACCGGCTCACCGCCGTTCGCCGGGCCGGTCACAGGGGCGCTCATCGGGCCGGCCGCCAGGTCAGGCCGTCGTACGCGGCGAAGGGGCGCGCACCGGCCGGCGTGAGGTGCACGATCTCCGCGCCCGCGGGGATCGGCATCGGCATCGTGTGGAACTGCGGCACCACCTGCTCGCGCGAGGCGGTGAACCCGTTCCCCGTGAAGGGTGGTGCATCGCTCCAATCCCCGCCCATGTGCTGGCCGTACGGGACGACGTAGGTGTCGATGTCCCGGGCGTCCCACCGCATGACGTACAGCTCGGGCACATCCGGCGTGAGCTCCGACCCGTCGAAGCCCAGATCGAGGGCTTCGACGAGCGCGGCGGGCGAGGTGAGGCGGTCGCAGTCCTGCACCCGGTAAACGTACCCGGAGATGATCGTGCGCCGGCCCGACAGGTACGGCACGAGCAGCCGCGGCGGAATCACCTTCTGCATCCGCGTCCTGTGTCCCGGCTCGTTCATGGGGGGTAGTTTACGATCTGCCGACACCCAGCCGTCGATGTTCCAGCGAGGGGACGGTGGCGCGTGCGGTCGCCGTCCAGGCGGGGTCGATCTCCGCGACCAGCACGCCGGGGCCGGGCCCCAGGTCGTGGCGGGCGACGCCCATCGGATCCACGAGCATGCTGCGGCCGACGCCGAACCCGTCCGGTATGGCGGGGTTGGGCGCCTGGCCGACGGCGATCGTGCAGGTGGTGTTCTCGATCGCCCTGGCCCTGACGAGCGTGGTCCAGTGGTCCTCCTTGAGCGGCCCCGAGCCCCAGGCGGCGATCACCGCGAACGTGTCCGCGCCCAGGTCCACCAGTGCTCGCGCCAGTTCGGGAAACCGGACGTCGTAGCAGGTGACCAGGCCGATCCTGAGCCCGGCGAGCTCCACGACCACCGGTTCGTCCCCCGGCGCGACCAGGATCGACTCCTTCGCCCCGAAGGAGTCGAACAGGTGGATCTTCCGGTAGGCGGCGGCGAGCGAGCCGTCCGCCCGCAGGGCGACGGCGGTGTTCCACACCCGGCCGTCCTCGGCGGGTTCGAAGACGCCGGCGATGACGGCGACGCCGTGCTCACGCGCCGCCTCGGCGAGGCCGGTGACGAACGGTCCGTCGAGCGGTTCGGCCGTGTGCGTCACGCCCCGCCCGAACCGGGTGAGCGTGGCCTCGGGGAACACGGCGAGGTCCGCTCCCGGCACCCGGGCGAGGGCGTCACGCACGGTCTCGAGGTTGGTCTTCGGGTCGTGGTCGACGGGGATCTGGCACAGCGCTATGCGGGTCACGGCTCCCAGTCTGCCCGGCGGGCGGCTCTCCCCACCAGGTGAGCGTCCGCCACACCCGCTCCAGCGGGCCGTACCGGTGGCGGGCCAGCCACCACCGGCTGAAGGCGGCCTGCGCGGCCAGGATCACGACGGTGAGCCCCACGACGACGGCGCCGGAACCACCGCCGGACGGCCGCGGCGGCACCACCGCGATCACCAGTGTGCCGGTGACGTAGTTGGTCAGCGCCATCCGTCCCAGGGCTTCGAACAGGGCCGTCCGGCGGGCGAGCAGCAGGAACGCCGCCGCGTAGGCGGCCGCGCCGCTCACCGCCGCCGCCTGGTAGACCCCGCCCCCGGGCGGCGCGTGGTTCCACCACCAGGTCAGCCCGGCCGTGAGCGCCCCCGCCGCCGCGCAGACGGCCGCGAGGACCCACGTCCGGCCCATGCCCCCCACGCCGTCCGCCACGCTCGGGGCGGCGGCCAGGCCGAGCAGGAACAGCGCGGTGATCAGCACGTACGGCTCGGAGCCGAGCAGGGCGGCGGCCAGCGTGCCGCAGCCGAGCAGGAGCACCGTCCACCGGGGGAGCAGGCTCGCCGGGAGCAGGACCGCCACTCCCAGCACCGCGTACGGCAGCAGCACCCCGCCGGGATGGACCACGGTGTGCGCCGCGCCCAGCACGGCCAGCACCGCGAGGCGCCGGAGCAGGACGACCCGGGGACGGGCGGTGCGCTTCCGCGCCGCGCCGAGGAACAGCGCGAAGGACAGACCGAACAGGAACGCGAAGATCGGGTAGAAGCGGCTTTGGACCAGGTTCTCCATCACCCAGCCGAAAGGGGACGGGTCGCGCCCCACCGCCGTCCGCTGCCAGGTGTTCACCAGCATGATCCCGCAGACGGCGAACCCGCGCAGCGCGTCGACCCGCCGGATCCTCTCCACCGTCACGCTCCGGTACGCCGGCGGCTCCGGCCGTTCGAACGGCATCAGGTGCACCCGCCGCGCTACTCTCCACCATCCATCCGGTGCTGGTCTCCCAGGCATTCCCGCACCCCGTTCTCGGCTGCGGTGAAGGACGGATGACTCTCACCCACGACCTGCCGAGCCAGTCTCAGTGACTCTTCGTACAGGTGGAGGGCAGGGGTCGTGTCGCCGAGCAGGCGCATGACCCGGGCGAGGTTGTTCATGGAGACGAGGTTCGCCGGATGAGCCTCGCCCAGAACCTCGCGCCGCAGCGCGAGGACCTTCTGATGGAGAGCACGCGCATCTTCCAAATCGCCTCGCGCGCGCAACACCTCCGCGAGGTTGTTCATCCGCACGAGATTGTCGGGATGCTCCTCTCCCAGCAGTTCGCCCCCGAGCCTCACTGTCTCCGCGGCGAGAGTATGGGCCGTGGAAAGGTCCCCAAGACGGCGGCACGCCTTGCCGAGATTGTTCATGGCGATCAGAGTTTCATTATCGCGTTTACCAAGTGTGCGCAACCGTGTGGAAACGACCTGCTCGTACAGGTGTCTCGCCTGGGGGAGGTGCTCCTCCTGCTCCATGAGGACACCGCCCAAGTTGTTCATCGTCTGGATGGTGTCCGGGTGATCCTCTCCGAAGGCGCGGCGGTAAACAGGGAGAATCTGCTCATAGAGATCTCTCGCTTCGCCCAGATTCCCGAGTCCGTGCGTGACCTGGGCAAGACAGTCCGTCATTCGCAGCAGGCGTGGGTCCGCGTCGGAGAGTTTTCCCTGACCGATGCGCCAGGCTCGGCGGCACAACTCTTCGGCCACCGCGTAGTCGCCGCTCCGGAAGAGTCGAATGCCAAGCTCGCCGAACAGTTGTGCGGCGAGAACCAACTCTCTGCCACGAGATGTCGCCGCTCCGTTCGTGAGGTACGTCCAGACCTTCTCCGCATGAGGAAGGAGGATGGAGGCGCGCCTCCACCCATCCGGGTGCCGTTCGTCTACTTGGGCTCCTGCCCACAGAAGAGCCAAAGCCGCGTTCACCCAGCGTGCGACGCTCCAGGACGAGGACGGGTCTCTCCCCGGTACGACTTTCGCCTGCAAGACGCGTAACCATCGCAAGCCGCGGTTGCCATCGGCTGTGATCCTGTCCCGGAGCACGTCGGAGATCAACTGGTGAACACGGATGTGCTCGGCGGTGGCCGAGGTGAGAAGGGACGCCTGGAGGAGCGTCGCGATGGTCTGATCGAGCCCCACGACATCGGCACAGGCGCGCGCGAGCGCGCGAGGAAGTGCGGACGGGTTCATCGCGGGCAGACCTCGGGGAACCTCCGTCGGCGCCATCACCGAGAGAACGCGAAGGAGCTGAATGGCCGCGGTATCGCGTCGCGCGACCCAGTCGAAGGAGAGCTCTAGCGTCGCCTCCACGCTGACGCGATTGAGACCTGAGCCATGCCGGAGCAGGCGTGCCCGACTGGAGTCGTAGCGCTGCAGGTAGTCACGGAGACCGATGCCGGAGTCGCGGCAGTAGGCGCCCGCCTGCTCCAGTGCGAGAGGCAGGCCGCCAAGCCTCGCCGCCAGTTTCGCGGAGGAGTCCTGGTCGGTGTCGCCGGCGCGGTTGCGCAAGAAACGAGAGGCCTCTTCCTGTGGAAACACCTGTAGGAGCAGCGTCTCGGCGAGGCGATCGAATTGCGGGTTCCTGGACGTTATGAGGACCTGGCCGCCTGACGTGACGGGTACCAGATCCAGCAGGTCCTCGCCGATCCTGGCGTCGTCGAATATGAGTAACCATCCCGCTCGCTCGCTGAGCAATCCAACAACTTCCTTCGCTGTGGACTCGGCGGTCGCGGAGGTCAGGTTCAGTAGGCGGCCGAGCTCTGCCAGGGCAGAGATCGCCGACGTTCGGCTCCCCGCCGGGATCCACCATCCCAAAGATACCGACGAGCGTTGGCGATGTGCGTAAGCGAGAGCGAGCTGTGTTTTCCCGACACCTCCCATGCCGCACAGCAGAAGCGCTCGGCCGCTTCCTCGCATCAATATCGTGCCGATCCTGCGAAACTCCGCTCTCCGGTTGCTGAATTCCTTTGCGGGAGCCGGGATGTTCCAGAGTTGGGCGTCGCCGTTAGGGACAACCGTAACCGGGGGAGATGTATGTCCGGCAGGCATGCCGTGCCGTGTGCGCAACTCCATCACCAGCACGGGAATCGCGAGCAGTATGCAGATGGGCCACGCAAGCCACAGGCTCGATCGCCAGGAGTCGGGAAGAGCATTCGAAGCGACATTCGTCGTCGCCGGCAGCAGCACGACGGCGATGACCGATGTGGTCAGAAGCCAGGAGGTCCGACGAGGTGGCAAGATCGACTCCTTCGAGTGCCCTTCGGGGACGGCCTCCGCTGCCCCTCACAGATTACTTGGGGAGAGCGCCCGTGACGACGTTGCCGGGCAGGTGAAGAGCTACAGATCGGGCAGCGCTGGCGGACGAGTCGGGAGGTGGCCTCTGGGCTGAATGTAGCGATTCAGCCTGTCCGAACGGCGGAACGAACTCTTCATCGTTGTGGCTGCCACCCTCCGGTGCTCTGTGTTGGTCCGTAGGCGGCTGAATGCGCAGAATGAGGGCGTCGTTCCTGGAATGCCTGCTAAGGCGTTAGCCAGGGCTTGCGGGCGTGTGGCGGAGGACTGCTCCAGATGAATTATGATTAGCGGGCTTATGCCCTGACATTGGGCTATTGAGGCTTTCTCACCTTATCGCCTGCATCTTGAGGTTTCAGGTAGGCTCACGGCGTGAGAGAGCCTCTGGTGCGGCGGATGCGGGAGTTCGGCACGACCGTGTTCGCCACGATGACGAAGCTGGCCGTGGAGACGGGCTCGATCAATCTGGGGCAGGGTTTCCCGGACACCGACGGGCCGGAGCGCATGCTGGAGCGGGCGGCCGAGGCCGTCCGGGGCGGCCTCAACCAGTATCCGCCCGGCCCCGGCCTGCCCGAGTTGCGCCAGGCGGTCGCCGAGCATCGCAAGCAGTGGTACGGCCTCGCCTACGACCCCGACGACGAGATCCTCGTGACCGTCGGCGCCACCGAGGCCATCGCCGCGGCGATCCTCGCGCTGTGCGAACCGGGCGACGAGGTGGTCGTCTTCGAGCCCTACTACGACTCCTACGCCGCGGCCGTCGCGCTCGCGGGCGCCGTGCGCAGGGCGGTCACGCTGCGCGTGGACGCGGGGCGGTTCACCTTCGACCCGGCCGAGCTGGAAGCCGCGATCACGCCCCGCACCCGCGCGATCCTGGTCAACTCGCCGCACAACCCCACCGGGACCGTGTTCACCCGGGAGGAGCTGGAGTGCGTCGCCCGCGTGTGCCGCGAGCATGACCTGGTCGCCGTCACCGACGAGGTCTACGAGCATCTCGCCTTCGACGGTGTCGAGCACGTGCCGCTGGCCACCCTGCCCGGCATGCGCGAGCGTACGATCATGATCTCGTCGGCGGGCAAGACCTTCAGCGTCACCGGCTGGAAGACCGGCTGGCTGTGCGCCCCGGCGCCCCTCACCGCCGCCGTGCGGACGGTCAAGCAGTTCCTCACCTACACGGCGAGCGCCCCCTGGCAGGCCGCGACCGCGTACGCGCTGCGCGAGGAGATGGACTGGGTCGAGGCCCAGCGAGTATCCCTGCAGGCCAAGCGTGACCGGCTGATGACCGGGCTGGAGGAGGCGGGATTCGGAGTGCTGCGCCCCGCTGGCACCTACTTCGTGCAGACCGACATCCGGCCGCTCGGCTTCACCGACGGGCTCGACCTCGCCCGGCGGCTGCCCGAGCTGGCGGGAGTCGTCGCGATCCCCACCCAGGTCTTCTACGACCACCCGGATCGTGGCCGGCACTTCCTGCGCTTCGCCTTCTGCAAGCGGGACGAGGTCATCGACGAGGCCGTCACCCGCCTCCGCCGCCTTGGCGGCTGACGGATTTGATGACTTAGCGTTAGTGGCTCTATACTCTCGGCTGATGGTATCACTGTGATACCGACCCGTACTATCGGAGGCATGGCAATGACGCTGCGCCTGAGTGACGAGCAGACCGAGGCCCTCCGCCGGCGCGCAGAAAGGGAAGGGCGGAGCATGCAGCAGATCGCCCTTCACGCGATCGACGACTACCTCGTTCGCGTCGCCGACGACGAGTACACCGACCTGCTGGCCGAGAAGGGGGCGCAGCGTTTCGCGGACCTCCTGCGCAGGCTGGGGGAGTGATCCGCTACATCTCCCTTGAGCAGGGGCTGAGTATCGCCCGCCGGGCGACGGGAGCGCCGATTGAGGTTCGGGACATCGGGCTTCTGGAGGCGGCACTGCTGCGCCCGCAGACATCGGTGTTCGGACGGGACGCCTACCCCGATGTCTTGACGAAGGCGGCCGCCATCCTGCACTCGATCGTGTCCAATCATCCGTTCGTAGACGGCAATAAGCGCGCGGCGTGGCTCACGATGTACGTCTTCTGCGCGAAGAACGGGCTGGAGATCGATCCGCAGGATGACGACGCCGCGTACGAGTTCGTGATCGCGGTGGCTTCGGGGAAGCTCAACGAGGTCGACGAGATCGCGGACGTCCTGCGCGGCTTCATCGCCTCCTGAGGACCCAGACAGTCCCGGCGAGCTGCTCGGTGATGGGATCGGTTGCCGAAGAATGGGCGATCGATAGGCGATTTTCGCCAATGAAGGCCTGCGTGGGGCTGGATAGTTTCCGGATGTGGGCGGACGCGTACTGATCGCACTCGGCGGCAACGCCATGACGGCTCCGGACGGGAGCGCGTCCCCGGCGGACCAGCACCGGGCGGTCGGCGAGGCGATGACCCACGTGGCGGCGCTCATCCGGGCCGGGCACGAGGTGGTGCTGACCCACGGCAACGGCCCCCAGGTCGGCAACATCCTGCTGAAGAACCAGCTCAGCGCGGGCGTCGTGCCGCCCGTGCCGCTCGACTGGTGCGTGGCGCAGACGCAGGGCACGATCGGCGCGCTCGTCATGAACGCCCTGCAGCGGGAGCTGGGCCACGCGCGGGTCGCCGCCGTCGTCACGCGCACGCTGGTGGACGCGGACGACCCGGCGTTCCGGGACCCGGTCAAGCCGATCGGGCGCTACTTCGGCGAGGACGAGGCGCGCCGGTTCGAGGGGGAGGGCCAGGTCTGGCGGCGCTTCGAGCGCGGCTGGCGGCGGGTGGTCGCCTCGCCCCGGCCGGTGGAGATCCTCGACGCCGCCGCGGCCGTCACGCTCATCGAGGCCGGGTTCACGGTCGTCGCCGCCGGAGGCGGGGGAGTGCCGGTCGTACGCCGGCCGGACGGCGTGCTGACCGGGATCGAGGCGGTGGTCGACAAGGACCTCGCCGCCGCCGCGCTCGCCGTCGCCGTCGGCGCCACCGACCTCGTGATCGCGACCGACGTGCCGTACGCCTCGGTGGACTTCGGCACGCCCCGGGCCCGCCCGATCGGGGACGTCGGCGTCGCCGCGCTGCGCGCGTTGCAGGCGGCCGGTCACTTCGCCGGGGGCAGCATGGGCCCCAAGGTCGAGGCCGCCCTGCGCTTCGCCGAAGAGGGCGGCAACCAGGCGGTGATCACCTCGCTGCACCACATCGGTGCCGCGTTGTCGGGAAATATCGGGACCAGGGTGTCCAGAGGGGTGGAGGGATAGTGCCGGATCCGATCGAGGTACGGAAGGTCCCCATCGAGAGCGTCACCGACGCCTCCGGGCTCGCGAAGCTGATCGACGACGGGGTGATCGAGGCGGACCGGGTGCTTGCGGTCGTCGGCAAGACCGAGGGCAACGGCGGGGTGAACGACTACACGCGGATCCTCGCCGACCGGGCCTTCCGCGAGGTGCTGGCCGCGAGGGGCACCCGTACGCCGGAGGAGATCGCGCAGGTGCCGCTGGTGTGGTCCGGCGGGACCGACGGCGTGCTCAGCCCGCACGCGACCGTCTTCGCGACGGTCGACCCCGCAACGGCCGTACGCACCGACGAGCCGAGGGTGAGCGTCGGCGTGGCGATGAGCGAGGTGATCCTCCCCGAGGACATCGGCCGGCCCGCGATGGTCGAGAAGGTCGCCGCCGGGGTCCGGGAGGCCATGAAGCTCGCCGGGATCGACGACCCGGCCGACGTCCACTACGTGCAGACCAAGACCCCGCTGCTCACGCTGTCCACGATCACCGACGCGAAGGAGCGCGGGCGGACGGTCGTCACCGAGGACACGCTCAAGTCGATGGACATCTCCAACTCGACCACGGCGCTCGGCATCGCGGTCGCGCTCGGCGAGATCGGTATGCCGTCGGCCGAGCAGATCCACAAGGACCTGTCGCTGTACTCGTCGGTGGCCTCGTGCTCCAGCGGCGTGGAACTCGACCGGGCCCAGATCGTCGTGGTGGGCAACGTCCGCGGGATCGGCGGGCGCTACCGCGCCGGTCACTCGGTCATGCGGGACGCTCTGGACGGCGACGGCATCTGGGCGGCCATTGCGAACGCCGGGATCGACCTGCCCGAGCGCCCCCGTACGGACGACCTCGGCGGCCGGCTGGTCAACCTGTTCATCAAGTGCGAGGCCGACCCGTCGGGCCGCGTACGCGGGCGGCGCAACATCATGCTCGACGACTCCGACGTCCACTGGCACCGCCAGATCAAGGCGACGGTCGGCGGGGTGGCGGCGAGCGTGACCGGAGACCCGGCCGTGTTCGTCTCCGTGGCGGCCGTCCACCAGGGGCCGTCCGGCGGAGGCCCGGTCATCGCCATCGCGGACCTGGGCTGACATCCGGGGCCCGGCCCGGAAGGTAGGGTCGGGAGACGTGCCATCCATTCCGCAGCCCCTGCGCCCCGACGACGAGGGCGGCGCCGACGCGGCCGTGGCGGCGGCGCTGTCGGCGTTCGAGGCCGGTACGGCGACCGCCGCCGACGTCCTGGCGGCGCTCGCCGGGAGCCGGCTGCTGGTGCCCGTGGTCGCGCTGCTCACCGAGTCGGAGGTCGGCGAGCACGGCCTGCGCCAGGAGAAGGAGAGCGAGATGGCTCTCCCCAAACTGGTGGGAAAGGACGGCCGCGAGGCGGTGCTCGCCTTCACCGGCGCCGAGCCGATGCGCCGGTGGCGGGCGGACGCCCGGCCGGTGCAGGCGACCGCGCCCCAGGTGTGCCAGGCCGCGCGGCACGAGGACGCCGCCGCGGTGGTCGTGGACGTGGCCGGGCCGGTCCCGTTCGTGATCGAGGGCGGCATGCTGCAGGCCCTCGCGACGGTGGAGGAGGCGAGGCGCGACGCCGGCGCCGTCGACCGCCTCACCCGGGAGGTGCCGGACGCGACGGTGGCCCGGTTCGGCGCCGCGGAGGACGCACCCCGCCGCCGCTGGTGGAGCCGCCGCCGCGCGTGACTCCTCAGCGGAAGGGATTGCGCCCGGTGACCGTCAGGTAGAGCGGGAAGAAGACGACCCACAAGATGAGGCATCCTGCGAACCATGCCTCGGGCGTCGCTATCCGTACCGGCCCGAGGGCGAAGACGGCCGGTTCACCCCGCCTGACGTGCTTCCTGGCATCCGCATAAACCCAGCTGTCAACCGCCAGCGCCACCAGCAGCACGAGAAGCGGCACCAGCACGGTGAGGGATGGCCCGGTCATTTCGCCACCCTTCTGGATGAGAAGGTCGGAACCTGTCGCGATCAGCGTACTCATTCCGGCCGCCGCAGGCCGTTTTCCACCGGAGAGCGGTCGTCCACAGGGACGTAGGGGGATCGGGCGGGGGCCGGCGTGCGGGCGTTAGGGTCGGCCGCGTGTCCCTCCCCGTCATCGTCGTCTCCGCCGTCCTCGGCCTGATCGCGGGCGCGTACGCCCGGGCGCTCGCCGCAGGGTTCGACGCGCGGCCCGACGCGCAGTCCGAGGCGCGGCCGGAAGCGCAGACCGACGCTCAGCCCGAGGCGGGGGCGGAAGCGCGGTGCGATGCCAATTCCGAGGCGCGGCCCTGGGAGGAGCCAGACCCGGGCCCTGAGGTGTGGAGTGAAGCGCAGTCCGGCGCGCGGGGCGGGGTGGAGCCGGGCGGCCGCCGGGCCGAGGTGGTCCGCGCGTTCGCGGCGGCGGTGCGCGCGGTGCCCCTGCCCCGCCCGCCGTACCTGCTCGAAGGCGCGACCGCGCTCGCGGCCGCCCTGGCCGCCTGGGGGATCCACGACGGCTGGGTCCTGGCGGCGTGGGCGTACGCCGTGCCGGTGGGCGCGGCGCTCACGGAGATCGACCGGAGGACCTGGCTGCTGCCCGACGCGATCACGCTGCTGTCGTACCCGATCCTGCTGGTCCTGCTCGCGCCGTCGGGCCGTCTGGTGCCGGCCCTGGTGTCGGGGTGCGCGCTCGGGGCCGTCTACGCCGTGCTGTGGCTCATCCGCCCGACCGGTCTCGGGCTCGGCGACGTCAAGCTGGCCGGGCTGATCGGCCTGCTGACCGGCGCGCTCGGCGCGCAGTCCGTGGTCGTCGCCGGGATGGCCGGGCAGGTGCTCGGCGCGCTGTACGCCGTGGGACTGCTCATGACGCACAGGGCCACCCGGACGACCGAGTTCCCGTTCGGCCCGTTCATGATCGCGGGTGCGCTGTTCGCGCTGTGTCTCATCAACTGGGCCTGACGAACCGTGCCTCACGAACCGTGCCTCACGAACCGGGCCTCACGAGCCGGGCCTCACGAACCGGGCCCGACGAGCCGGGCCCGATCAACTGTGTCCGACGTACCGGGCCGGGCGGACCTGGCCTGATGTGGGGGGAGTGCGCACATGGGTGTCGGGGTGACGCCGCAGTCGGGCGCACATGGAAGACTGGTCGTCATGCTGCGCTGGTTGACCGCCGGGGAGTCACACGGCCCCGAGCTTCTCGCGATCCTGGAAGGCCTCCCCGCCGGGGTGTCGGTGACCACCGCCGACCTCGCCGAGGCGCTGCGCCGTCGCCGTCTCGGATACGGCCGCGGGGCACGGATGAAGTTCGAGCAGGACGTGGTGACGATCTCCGGAGGCGTACGGCACGGCCGCACCCTGGGATCACCCGTCGCCATCCGCGTCGGCAACACCGAATGGCCGAAGTGGGAGACCGTGATGGCCGCGGACCCGGTGGACCCGGCCGTCCTGGAGGGCCAGGCGCGCAACGCGCCGCGGTCCCGTCCCCGTCCCGGTCACGCCGACCTCGCGGGCATGCAGAAGTACGGCTTCGACGACGCGCGGCCGGTGCTCGACCGGGCCAGTGCGCGTGAGACGGCCGCCCGGGTGGCGCTGGGTCAGGTCGCGCGCTCCTTCCTCAAGCAGGCACTCGGCGTCGACATCGTCAGCCACGTGGTCGCGATCGGCGAGGCCGTCGCGCCCCGCGACGTGATCCCCGGCCCGGCCGACCTGGAGGCGGTGGACGCCGACCCGGTGCGCTGCCTCGACCCGGGCGGGAGCGCCGCGATGATCGCCGAGATCGACAAGGCGCACAAGGACGGCGACACACTCGGCGGGGTCGTCGAGGTCGTCGCCTACGGCCTGCCGCCGGGCCTCGGCAGCTACACGCACTGGGACCGGCGCCTCGACGCCCGTCTCGCCGCCGCGCTGATGGGCATCCAGGCGATCAAGGGTGTCGCGGTCGGCGACGGCTTCGAGACCGCCCGCCGCCCCGGGTCGCGGGCCCACGACGAGATCGAGAACACGGCCGAGGGCGTCCACCGGATCACCAACCGGGCCGGCGGCGTCGAGGGCGGCATGACCAACGGCGAGCCGCTGCGGGTCAGCGCGGCGATGAAGCCGATCTCCACGGTGCCCCGGGCGCTCGCCACGATCGACGTGCTGACCGGCGAGGCGGCCAAGGCCCACCACGAGCGCTCGGATGTGTGCGCCGTCCCCGCCGCCGGGATCGTGGCCGAGGCCATGGTCGCGCTGGTGCTCGCGGACGCGGCGGTCGAGAAGTTCGGCGGCGACTCCGTCGAAGAGGTGGCGCGCAACCTGGCGGGCTACCTGTCGTCCCTGGTGATCAAGTAATAAGGTCAGTGATCATGCAATCGGCGTCCAACGGCCCGGCCGCGGTCCTCATCGGCCCGCCCGGCTCGGGCAAGTCAACGGCCGGTCGGCTCCTCGCGGACCGTCTCGGCCTGCCGTTCCGCGACACCGACGCCGACGTCGAGGCCGCCGCGGGCAAGAGCGTCAGCGACGTGTTCGTGGAGGACGGCGAGGAGCGGTTCCGCGAGCTGGAGGCGGAGGCGGTGCGGTCCGCGCTGGCCGATCACCCCGGGGTGCTCGCGCTCGGGGGCGGCGCGATCCTGCACGAGGCCACCCAGGAGCTGCTGGCCGGTCACCGGGTCGTCTACCTCCAGGTCGGGCTCGACCAGGCGGTCAGGCGGGTCGGGCTCGCCTCGGCCCGGCCGCTGCTCGTGCTGAACCCCCGCAGCCGCCTGCGGGCGCTGATGGAGGAGCGCCGCCCGATCTACGAGCGGCTCGCCGCGGTCGTCGTGAAGACCGACGACCGCGAGCCGGAGGACGTCGTGGCCGAGATCGAGGCGGCGCTGTGACCGCGACCCGGATCACCGTGCGGGGTGACAACCCCTACGACGTCGTGGTCGGCACCGGCGTGCTGCCGGAGCTCCCGGGCCTGCTCGACCCGAAGGTCCGCACGGTCGCCGTGATCCACCCCGCCGGGCTGCCGGAGATCGCCAGGCCCGTACGCGAGGCCCTGGAGGCCGCGGGGCTGGAGGTCGTCGCGCTGCCCGTGCCGGACGGCGAGGAGGCCAAGACCGTGCACGTCGCGGCCGAGCTGTGGTCGGCCTTCGGCCGGTACGGCATCACCCGGTCCGACGCGGTCGTCGGAGTCGGCGGGGGAGCGACCACCGACCTGGCCGGGTTCGCGGCGGCGACGTGGCTGCGCGGGGTGCAGGTCGTCCAGGTGCCCACCACGCTGCTGGCGATGGTCGACGCGGCCGTCGGCGGCAAGACCGGCATCAACACCCCCGAGGGCAAGAACCTGGTCGGGTCCTTCCACCCGCCCAAGGGCGTGCTGTGCGACCTGGCCACCCTCGCGAGCGTGCCGCGCGACGACTACGTCGCGGGACTCGCGGAGATCATCAAGGGCGGGTTCATCGCCGATCCGACGATCCTGCTGCTCGTCGAGGACGATCCCGCCGCCGCCCGCACCCCCGAGGGCGAGCACACCCGCGAGCTGGTCGAGCGCAAGATCCGGGTGAAGGCCGACGTCGTGGGCGCCGACCTGCGCGAGAGCGGCCTGCGGGAGATCCTCAACTACGGCCACACCCTCGGCCACGCCATCGAGCGGGTCGAGGACTACCACATCAGGCACGGCGAGGCGGTGGCCATCGGGCTCGTCTACGCCGCCGAGCTGTCCCGGCTCGACGGCCGGGTCGGCCGCGACGTGGTGGACCGGACGCGCTCCATCCTGGAGTCGGTCGGGCTCCCCACCACCTACCGGGCCGGGGCCTGGCCCCGCCTGCGCGAGCACATGCGGGTGGACAAGAAGGCCAGGGGAGCCGTGCTGCGGTTCGTCGTGCTCGACGACGTCGCGCGGCCGGCCCGCCTGGAGAACCCCTCCGAGGAGCTCCTGGAGGCGGCGTACCAGGAGGTGGCCCGATGAGGCCGGTGCTCGTCCTGAACGGCCCCAACCTGGGGCGCCTCGGCAGCCGGGAGCCCGACGTCTACGGCGCGCACACCTTCGAGGACCTGTCGGCCCTGTGCCGCGACATCGGCCGCGAGCTGGGCCTGTCGGTCGAGGTCAGGCAGACCGACGACGAGGCCGAGCTGGTCGGCTGGATCCACGAGGCCGCCGACGGCAAGACCCCGGTGGTGCTCAACCCCGCCGCGTTCACGCACTACTCCTACGCCCTGCGCGACGCGATCGCGCAGCGTACGGCGCCGCTCGTGGAGGTGCACATCTCCAACCCGAACGCGCGGGAGGAGTTCCGCCACACCTCGGTCGTGGCGGCGGTGGCGACCGGGACGATCGCGGGGTTCGGCATGCGGTCGTACGAGCTGGCGCTGCGCGCGATCGCCGACATGGGCGAGTGACGAAAGAAGGATCATGGGGTACCGGTCGTACGTGGCGGTCGGAGACAGCTTCACCGAGGGACTGGGCGACCCCCTCCCGGACGCGCCGCCTCCGGCGCCGGGAGAGGTGGTCCGTTACCGGGGGTGGGCCGACCGGGTGGCCGAGCGGCTCGCGTCGGTGGAGCCGGAGCTGCGCTACGCCAACCTGGCCGTGCGGGGCAAGCTGATCGACCAGATCGTCGCCGACCAGGTGCCCCTGGCCGTCGAGATGAAGCCCGACCTGATCAGCTTCTGCGCCGGCGGCAACGACCTCATCCGCCCCGGCAGCGATCCCGACCGGATGGCCAAGAAGGTCGCCGCGGCCGTGCGCGACCTGCGGGCCACCGGCGCGGATGTCGTGCTGTTCACCGGCACCGACCCCCGCGACACGCCCATCATGCGGCGCGTGCGCGGCAGGTTCGCGATCTTCTACCTGCACGTCCGTTCTATCGCCGACCTGTACGGCTGCCACCTGGTGGACATGTGGTCGATGCAGGGGCTGCGCGACTGGCGGGCCTGGAGCGGGGACCGGCTGCACATGAACGAGGAGGGCCACCGCCTGGTCGCGGCCAGGGTCCTGCACGTGCTCGGCCTGCCCGGCGAGGACGACTGGCGCAAGACCTGGCCGTCACGGGAGGCGGTGGGCCCCAGGGCCAAGCGGCAGGAGGACGTCCAGTGGCTCAGGGAGCACTTCGGCCCGTGGATCGGCCGGCGACTCCGCGGCACCTCCTCGGGCGACGGCCTCGCCCCCAAGCGCCCCGATCTCAGCCCCCTGCCCCCGTTCACCACCTGACCGCGACGGCCGGACCATGACATCGAAGTGGCGGCGCTCGGGCTCGCGTGGCGGTACGGCCCGGTGGCGGGTGTGGCTGCTCGCCGCGCTCGCGGCCCTGCCGATCGCGACGGCCGCCGTCGTGGCCGTGGCCTACCCGGCGCTCGCCGCCGCCACCTGCCCCGGCTGTTACGGACTGGAACGGCTGGCGGAGAACGTCTACGCGGAATCGGGCCTGCCGCCGCACCGGAAGCGGCAGGTGGTCTCGGCCGTGGAGGAGGCCGAGCGGCGGGTCCGCGACTTCTACGGCGGCAGGCGGACCTCTCCGCGGATCCTCGCCTGCCTCGGCGACCGCTGCTACCGGCGCATCGGCGGCGGCGGGGAGCGTGGGGTCGCGGTGCTGGACCGCGTGGTGATGCTGTCGCCCTCCGGCGTGGACCCGGTCATCGCCTCGCACGAGATGTCGCACGTCGAACTGCACGACCGGCTGGACACGGGTGCTCAGGTGCCGCAGTGGTTCAACGAGGGCCTGGCCGTCCTGGTCTCCGGCGACCCACGGTATCTCGCGCCGGAAACCGCGCCGGAAAC
This sequence comes from Microbispora sp. NBC_01389, assembly GCF_045040095.1. Classification (NCBI taxonomy): domain Bacteria; kingdom Bacillati; phylum Actinomycetota; class Actinomycetes; order Streptosporangiales; family Streptosporangiaceae; genus Microbispora; species Microbispora sp. NBC_01389. Next base: position 6,921,636 of record NZ_CP109552.1, on the reverse strand, counting down.
CGCGCCCGACACCGCCGCAGACACCGCGCCGGAAACCGCGCCGGAAACCGCGCCGGACCGCTGCCTCGTGAGCACGGACGCTTCGCTGCCTGTGACGCTGGACGCCTGGTTGCGGGCCGCCGGCGCCGACCGGAACACCTACGCCCGGGCGGCGTGCCGGGTGAGCCGATGGGTCACCGCCAACGGCGGGCCGCACGCCGTGCTCGACCTCGTCCGGCGGCTCAACGAGGGTGAGACGTTCGGCGCCGTCACGGGGATGTGAGGGAGCGCCCGCCGGCGGTCAGAGGTCGGCGGTCAGGCGGCGCAGGGCCTCGCGGACCTTGCCGGGGTCGGTGGTGCGCCAGTAGGGCGGCAGCGAGTTCAGCAGGAACCCGCTGTAACGGGCCGTGGCCAGCCGGGGATCGAGCACCGCGACGACGCCGCGGTCGTCCATCGAGCGCAGCAGGCGGCCCGCCCCCTGGGCCAGTAGCAGCGCGGCGTGGGTGGCCGCGACCGCCATGAAGCCGTTGCCTCCCGAAGCCGCGACGTGCCGCTGCCGCGCCGAGGCGAGCGGGTCGTCGGGGCGCGGGAACGGGATCCTGTCGATGATCACCAGGGTCAGCGACGGCCCCGGGACGTCGACGCCCTGCCACAGGGAGAGCGTGCCGAACAGGCAGGTGGCGGGGTCGCCGGCGAACTGCTTGACCGGCTGCCCGGTCGAGTCGTCGCCCTGGCAGAGCAGAGGCACGTCCAGCCGTTCGCGCAGCGCCTCCGTCGCGGCCTTGGCGGCCCGCATGGAGGAGAACAGGCCGAGCGTGCGCCCGCCGGCCGCCTCGATCAGCTCGGCGATCTCGTCGACGTACGCCTCCGGCAGGCCGTCACGGCCGGGCTGGGGGAGATGCGTGGCGACGTAGAGGATGCCGCGGCGCGGGTGGTCGAACGGGGAGCCGACGTCCAGGCCGGTCCACTCGCCCGGCCGCAGGCCCCACTGCCGGGCCAGGCTGTCGAACGTGCCGCCGAGCGCGAGCGTGGCGCTGGTGAGGACGACGGTCCGCTCGCCGAACAGCTTGTCCCGCAGCATGCCGCCCACCGACAGCGGCGCGACCCGCAGGGTCGGCGGGACGCGGCCGCGCCCCTCCTCCAGCCAGACGACCTCTGCCCGGTGGATCTCCTCGGCCTCCGCGTCGCCGCCCGCGCGGCCCGCCGGCCCCCCGGACGCCGAGGCGCCCGTACCTGAGGACCCCGTGCATGAGGCCCCTGAGTCCGAGGCCCTGGAGTCCGAATCCGCGGTTTCGGGCGCGTCGCGGCCCGAGCCGGTCCCGCCGGCCGCCGGGCCGAACGCGTCGAGCATCCGCTGCGCGGTGTCGTGGACGTCGTCGAGCATGGTGAACGCGGCCTTGCGCAGCCCGGCGTTCTCCGGGTCGTCCTTGTCCTTGTTGCGCGGCCCGAGCGCCGTGATGCAGGCGAACGCGGCGTCCCGCACCAGCGCGAGCGTCATCCCGAGGGACTGCGGCAGCGTGTCGACGCGGCCGGGCGGCGCGGCGGCCAGCAGGGCACGCAGGTCCTCGCCCGCCTCCTGCAGCCGGTCGGCCACCCCCTGCTCGATGAGCCGTCCCGCCCGGCGCACCGCCAGGCTCACCGTGGCCTCGGACAGCTCGCCGGTGACCACGGAGGTGACCCGGTCGGCGAGCTCGTGCGCCTCGTCCACGACGACCACGTCGTGCTCGGGCAGGACGGCGAAGTCCTCCATGGCGTCGATCGCCAGCAGCGCGTGGTTGGTCACCACGACGTCGGCCTCGCCCGCCCGCTCCCGGGCGAGCTCCGCGAAGCAGTCCGCGCCACTGGGGCAGCGCTGGGCGCCCAGACACTCCCGGGCGGTCACCGAGAACTGCCGCCAGGCCTGGTCGCTGACTCCCGGCACGATCTCGTCGCGGTCACCGGTCTCGGTGTCGTCGGCCCAGTCCTGGATCCGCTGCACCATCCGGCCGGTCGCGCTGACCTCGCGCGGGTCGAAGAGCTGGTCGTCCTCGTCCTCGGGCATGCCCGCCGCCATCTTGTGGCGGCACAGGTAGTTGCGGCGCCCCTTGAGGATCGCGAACTCGGGGCGGTTCGGCAGCAGGCCCTCCAGGGCGTCGGCCAGCCGGGGCAGGTCGCGGTCGACGAGCTGGCGTTGCAGCGCGATGGTGGCGGTGGACACCACCACGGCCTCCCCGCTCTCGGCCGCGTGCCTGATCGCGGGCACCAGGTAGGCCAGGGACTTTCCGGTGCCCGTGCCGGCCTGCACGGCCAGGTGCTCCTCGCTCTCGACGGCGTCGCGCACCGCCTGCGCCATCTTGACCTGGCCCGGGCGCTCGACGCCTCCCACCGCGGTCACCGCGGCGGTGAGGAGTTCTTCGACGGGCGGAAGCTCGGGACGGTCCTTTGGCACGGCAGAACGCTACCCCCTGGCACCGACATCTCGTGCGTGACGCGTTCACCACATCCTGGCGTTCCAGGAACTCCCTCCCGGCCCGCATGGCACACTGGATACCAGTGCTCTCAAGATCAACGGCGATCTTCCCAGTGAGGTCAAAGAGGACGAAACGGATATTGCGCCAGGGTTCCCGGGATCGAGTGGACGAAAAAGGGCTGGTAAAGGCACTATGACTGCCATGTCGGAAGTTGTCCCATTGCCATCGTTCGGCGAGGTGTTCTTCGACGCACGGGGTCAGGACCGCGTGCTCAGGGTCACCTGGCACGACGGCACGCTGGTGCTGAGTCTGTGGCGGGGCGAGATGTGCACGGCCAGTTTCCGTATGCCCATGGACGACGTGGGACGTCTGATCGACACCCTGGACGACGGGTACGCCGAGGACGACGTTCCGGACCAGGACGCCGGCACCGGGCCCTTCCCCCGGCAGGCGCCCGACCAGGACGGCTACGCCGCCGCCGGCCGGGAGGGATACCCGCCGCACGCCGCCCAGCGCCAGGAACACGGCCAGGAACACGGGCAGGAGATCGCGCAGGAGGCCCGGGGCCGGGACGCCTATCCCGCCCAGGACCCTTACGCCGCCCCGGATCCGTACGCCGCCCCGGACCCTTACGCCGCCCCGGACCCTTACGGCGCGCAGGCGCAGGACGCCTATCCCGCCCACGACCCGTACGCCGCCCCGGTCAGGGGCGCGTACGGCACGCAGGCGCAGGACGCCTATCCCGCTCAGGACCCGTACGCCGCCCCGGCGCGGGAGGCCTACCCGGCGCAGGCCGCGGACCCCTACGGCGCCCGGGCGCAGGACGCCTACCCGGCGGCCCAGACCCAGGACGCCTACCCGGCGGCCCAGGCCCAGGACGGCTACGCCACGCCGCCCGACGGGTACGCCGCCGGCCAGGCCGCGGACGGCTACGCCCCGCGCGACCCGTACACCGCCGACGATCCCTACGCCGCGCCGCAGCACTCCTACGGCCAGGCCCAGGACGGTTACGGCGCCGCCCGCGACGCGTACGCGCGGGGCGAGAACGGGTACGCCGCGCCGGACACCCACCGGGGACACGAGGCCGGCTACCCCGAGCAGCCCGCGCGTGGCGACTACCGGAGCGGTTACCAGAGCACCTACGAAGGTGACTACCAGGGCGACTACGAGTATCCCGACTTTCCCGGCACAGGGCAGTATGCCCGCCCGCCGGTGCCGCCGCCCGCTCCGGCCGCCGAGGCCCACCCGGCTCCGGTCGCGCTCGGCCCCAACGACGTGCTCGTCGCCCGGGGAACCCCCACGCAGGACCGCCTCGTCGCGTCCTCCGCGACCCAGACCGGGCCCCTGGCGGACCCGCGCCGGCAGCCTCCGGCGGTCGACCCGAACGATCCCCTCGGCCTCGGCGCCGTCCGGCCGTACGTGAACGAACCGCCGCCCTATCACACGGGCGAGCGACTGCGGCCGGACCAGCGGCCGGCGGGCCAGACTCCCGACCCGCAGGCGGAGCACGAGCGTCAGGGAAGACGGCGTTCCGGGCGGGCCACCGGAGAGAGCCAGGCCCAGTGGCCGGACGACGGCCAGGAGGCGTGGGAGGACACGCGGGGCTGGTAGACCGATATATGGGCCGGTGGTCAGCGGGGGTTCCAGCGGTAAGTAATCTCGTCGTCTGATGGACACCTCAACGGCACTGCAGTTCCTCCTCCTCCCCGCCGGCGCTCTCGCCGTCGCCGCCCTGGCCCGGTGGCGGGACTGGTCCTCCCCGCTGCTCCTGGTCTTCGCCGGGCTGGCCGTCTCGTACCTGCCCGGCGTCCCCGACTACAGCCTCGATCCCCATATCGTCCTGCTGGTCTTCCTGCCGCCGATGCTCTACTCGGCGGCGCTGGACAGCTCCTATCTGCGGCTGCGCGACGCCGCCCGGCCCGTCGGGCTCCTCGCGGTCGGGCTCGTCCTGATGACCACCGTGGTGGTCGGGTTCGTCACGCACGCCATGGTGCCCCAGCTTCCCCTGGCCGCGGCCTTCGCGCTCGGCGCGATCATCGCGCCGCCCGACGCGGTGTCCGCGGTCGCCATCGGGCGCCGGCTCGGCCTGCCGCGGCGGGCGCTGACCATCCTGGTCGGCGAGAGCCTGTTCAACGACGCCACCGCGTTGACCGCCTACCGGGTCGCGATCGGCGCCGTGGCCGGCACGGCCGGGGGAGTGCTCGACATCGGCGGGCAGTTCCTCCTGGCCGCCGGGCTCGGCCTGGTCATCGGCCTCGCCATCGCGCGGATCGCGGGCCTCGTGCTGCGGCGGCTCGGCGACGCGCTGATCGCCAACGGCGTCTCGCTGCTCGTGCCGTACGCCGCCTATCTCGCGGCCGAGGCCGTGCACGCCTCCGGCGTGATCGCCGTGGTGATCGTCGGAATCTACCTGGGACACCAGCTCAGCCGCAGCTCGTACGGCACGCGCCTGCTGTCCGGGGCGGTCTGGCGGGTGGCCGACCTGGTGCTGGAGTCGATCGTGTTCGCGCTGATCGGCCTGCAGCTGCGCCCGATCCTCGCCGGGCTGGGCGGCCAGCGGCCCGCGCAGCTCGTGACGTACGCCGTCGTGCTGTTCCTGGTGGTCGTCCTCGTCCGGGCCGCCTGGGTGCCGCCCAGCACCTACCTCCCGCGGATGCTGTCGAAGCGGGTGCGCGCCCGGGAACCGAAGACCCCGGCATGGCAGAACGTGGTGGTGACGAGCTGGGCGGGGATGCGGGGGGTGGTGTCGCTGGCCGCGGCCTTCGCTCTGCCCGAGGACTTCCCCCAGCGCAACCTGCTGCTGTTCCTGACGTTCGCCGTCGTGGTCGGCACCCTGATCGTGCAGGGCCTGTCGTTCCCCTGGCTGATCAGGAAGCTCGGCGTCTCCACGGCCAGGGAGCGGTACGCCGACGACCTGGCGGAGGCGGGCGCCCAGCAGGCCGCCGCGTCGGCGGCGCTGTCCCGGCTGGAGGAGCTCACCTCCGACGGCGTGCGCGACGTTCACGAGGAGGTCGTCGACCAGTTGCGCACCCGCGCCGAGCGCCGGGCCATGCACGCCTGGGAGCGGCTCGGCGGCGGCACCGGCCAGGAGGGCGAGGAGACGCCCGCCGCGCTCTACCGGCGGCTGCGCCGGGAGATGCTCGCCGCCGAGCGCGACGTGTTCGTACGGCTGCGCGACGAGCGCCGTATCGACGACGAGGTGCTCCACCGGGTGATGCAGGAGCTCGACTTCGAGGAGGCGACGCTCGAACGCGGCTGAGTGGAGCCGGGACGGCTACCGGCTCACTGACCGAGACGCTGGTCCGGGTAGCACCAGCGCCAGTTCTCGCCCGGTTCGTAGGAGCGGACCACCGGGTGGTCCGTCTCCTTGTGGTGGGCGGTGGCGTGCTTTCCGGGAGAGGAGTCGCAGCAGCCGATGTGGCCGCAGGTCAGGCACTTGCGGAGGTGGACCCAGTGCATGCCGAGGTCCAGGCACTCCTGACAGCCTTGCGGCGTGAGCGCCCCGGGCTCGGCGGCTTCGGCCGCCGCGAGCAGATGTTCACACGTTCCCATGCCGCAGATGCTATGACCCCTGTTCGACCGGCCCGGCCGTGTCCTCCACCAAACCACTACAAACCCGCCCTCGGAATCTGCACCCCCGGCCCGTAGGTTCCCGGCCATGACGGTCGACATCGGTGACTTCACGGCTGACCCCACGGGTGACTTCACGGGCTGGTTGCGCGACTTCGAGGGCGCCGCGCTGCTCCGCCGTACGTGGGGCGACCCCGACTGGAGCCGGGGCGCGCGGCTGGACCCCGCCCTGGTCCGCAGCCTCCAGCGGTTCCAGGTGGGCGAGGACGGCGACGGAGCCTTTCTCACGGGCAAGGCCGGCTGGGCCGGAGACCCGGTGTACGCGGCTGCGGTCCGCCTGTTCGTCGCGGAAGAGTGCGAGCACGCCCGCCTGCTGGCCCGGCTGCTCGAGGCGGCGGGCGCGGCGACCCTGCGGGGCCACTGGACCGACGCCGTCTTCGTCCGGCTTCGGCGGCTTCTCGGGCTGCGCCTGGAGTTGATGGTCCTCATGCTGGCCGAGGTGGTCGCGCTGGCCTACTACCGGGCCGTGCGCGACGGCGCCGGTGATCCACTGGCCTCCGAGGTCGCCGGGCGGATCCTCGCCGACGAGCTTCGGCACGTGCCGTTCCATCGCGACCGGCTGCGATTGTCCTTCCGGAGGTCGTCCCGGCTGACGCGGGCCGTGGCCGCGGGCCTGTGGTGGGCCCTGCTGGCCGGCGTGGTCGCCGTGGTCGTGGCCGACCACGGCGGGGCGCTGCGCGCGGTGGGGGTGCCGGGCGCCGCCTTCGTCCGCGAGGTGGCGGCGCGCTTCCACGGCGTCGTCGCCGGCGTCATGTGGCCGGCCGGGCGGAGGGCCGGGGCCCGGACAACTGGGGCCCGGACGGCCGGGGCTCGGACGGCCGGGGCTCGGACGGCCGGGGTACCGGCGGCGGGTGAGGGAACGGGCGCCGCGCGGAGCCGCGGCGATCGGGGCACGGTTGGGTAGGGTGATCGGCATGCGACTCCTCCCGCTCGCCGCCGCCTGCGCCGCCGCCGTCCTGTTCGCCTCGGGCTGCGCGACCGCGGACAAGGCCCAGTCGTGCGCCGAGGCGACGAAGGTGATCAGCCGCACCGTCAGCGAGATCGGCAAGGTCGCCGACGACCCCGCCGCGATGCGCAAGAAGATCGAGGACGGCGCCGCCGACCTGGAGGACATGGCGAACAAGGCGGCCGACACCAGCCTCAGGGACGCCCTGCGGGGGCTGGCCGAGAGCCTCCAGAAGCTGAACGTCGACGACGCCAACGCCGCGGTGGACGCGGCGCAGAGGGTGGCGACCGACGGCGCGCGCTACCTCCGCAAGGTCAGCGAGGCCTGCATCTGACCCGGCCGCCGGAGGCCGGCGCCGTCAAGGGTCCGCACGGCAACCCGGGAAATCTGCCGGAAAAGGGGCAAAGTTAGCGTTCTCCCATGAGAGGGAACGAGAACGAGCCAGACCCCCGCTTCGTGCTCGCCAACGAGCGGACGTTCCTCACCTGGATCAGCACCGCCCTCGCGCTGAGCGCGGGCGGCATCGCCATGGCGGTCGTCCCCGAGGACGTCTTCGTCCCGTGGGTGCGCACGCTGCTCGCCCTCGTGCTCGTGCTGCTGTCCGCCCTGGCGGCGGGCTCGGCCTACCCACGCTGGCGGCACATCGACCGCGCGCTGCGCGAGGACCGCGCGCTCCCGCCGCCCGCCCTGGCCCCCATGTTCGGGTACGGCGTCGCCGGGGTGGCCGTCCTCGCCCTGCTCCTCATCCTCGTGCCGAGGTGATCGCGTGACCACGTCCGGGGACGACGACCCCAGGCCGGGCCTGCACGGCGAGCGGACCCGGCTGGCCTGGGTGCGGACGGCGGTCCTGATGTCGGGGTCCGGCATCGGGGCGGCGGGGGCGGCGGTGCGGGACGACCTGCCCGGCCTCGCCGTTCCCTTCGGGGTGGTGGCGCTCGCCGGCGCCGTCCTGCTCCTGCGCACCGGGCTGCGGCACCGCGCCCTGGAACTGGCGCTGCGGCACGGGCGCCCGCTCGGCTCCGGGCCGGACGCCCGCGTCGCCTGGGCCGGGGCGCTCGCCGCCGCGGCCGGAGCACTGGTCCTGGTGCTCCGCCTCGCCTGACGCGAGACCCCGGCCCGGGCGCCGGTGTCAGTCCAGCCGGTGTCAATACCAGTTGTGGGACCGGAAGTGGCCCCACGCGCCGCACGGCGAGCCGTAACGGCCCTTGATGTACCGCAGCCCCCACCTGATCTGGGTCTGCGGGTTGAACCGCCAGTCGCGGGCGACGTAGCCCATCTTGTCGCCGGGCAGCGCCTGCGGGATGCCGTAGGCGCCGGATCCGGAGTTGTAGGCCCGGTGGTCCCAGTTGCTCTCCCTGGTCCAGAGGCTGTCCAGGCACTGGAACTGCTCGCCCGACCACGTGCGGCGGGTGACGAGCCGGAAGGCGTAGGCTTTGCTGATCACCTTCGCCGGCGCCCGGAACCTGGGCGCCTCGGGCGCCGCCCGCATGGTCCACACCCCGAGGTGCGTGACCTGGCGGGCGTTCTGCCCGGCCGACTCGTCCGCCGACTCGCCGGCCATCTCGCCGGCCATCTCGCCGGCCCATGCGACGCCGCCCACGCCACCGGTCAGGGCGGCCGCGATGACGGCGGCGACTGTGCTGCGTAGAACGCTGTTGCTGTCCAAATCGGTCCTTGTCATCGGGTCGCGTGCGGAAGGGGCGCGCGCTGGCGCCCTTCGCGGCCGTACGCCCATGACGTGGGCGTCCGCCGTCCGCTCGGCCCGCACCGGATCACGAAGAGCTTCCGGCGGGCACCGCGACGGGTCCTCACGCGGATTGAAATACGGCGGCCCGCCCCGGCGGCGGCATTCGCGACACGCCGCGGACGGTTCTTTGCCCATCCGCCGCAGAACGCCGACCTTTCCCGGGGGCGCAGGTTAACCAGCGGCACAGGGTAAAGGGGGCAGGGCTCAACAGGGGCGACACGGCGCGCTCCCGGTGGCCCCGCGCGGCGCGGCGGGGGAGACGGGACGTATGGTGCGGACATGAGCGTTCTCGAGATCCCCGTGAACACGATCGACGGCGCGGGCACGACCGTCGGCGGCCTGCTCGGCGGGCGGGCCGCGCTGGTGGTCAACGTCGCGTCCAGGTGCGGCCTCACCCCGCAGTACGGCGGCCTGGTCGCGCTCCAGCGAGCCTACGCCGACCGCGACTTCACCGTCGTCGGCGTGCCCTGCAACCAGTTCATGGGCCAGGAGCCCGGCTCGGCCGAGGAGATCGTGGAGTTCTGCTCCACCACCTACGGCGTGGACTTCCCGCTGCTGGAGAAGACCGAGGTCAACGGCCCGGGACAGCACCCCCTCTACGCCGCGCTCACGGCCGTCCCCGACACCTCGGGGTCGGCGGGCGACGTGGAGTGGAACTTCGAGAAGTTCCTCGTCTCCGCCGACGGCGAGGTGGTCGCCCGGTTCCGGCCCCGCGTCGCCCCCGAGTCGCCGGAGATCGCCGAGGCGATCGAGAAGGTCGTCTCCTGACGGACGTCAGGACGACCGGCGCGGCGCGACCCTGGGCCCGCAGCTCGCCCGTACGACGAGCCGCGTCGGCAGCGTGACCGTGGGAGGCCGGCGGCCCTGCCGCAGCACCAGTTCGGCGGCGCGGTACCCGATGTCCTGGGCGGGCTGGGCGATCACCGTCAGCGGCGGGGAGCACAGCTCCGCCCAGGGCACGTCGTCGAACATGATGAGCGACACGTCCCGGGGGATGCGCACGTCCAGCTCCCGGGCGGCCAGCACGGCCGCCTCGCCGAGCACGTTGCCGCCCGCGATGAGCGCCGTGACGTCCGAGTGGTGCTGCAGCAGCCCGGCGGCGGCCGCGTAGGCCGAGTCGCGGCTCGCGCGCGCGTGCACGACCAGGTCGCGGTCGACCGGCAGCCCCAGCGACGCCGTCGCGCCCAGGAACGCGGTCACACGCTGTGACTGCCCGTGCCGGGCGAGGAAGGCGATCCTGCGGTGGCCCAGCCCGGCGAGGTACTCCACCGCCGTGAGGACGCCCGCCCGGTCGTCGGGCACCACACTCGGCACGTCGGTCCGCACCCGCCGGTCGGCGAACACGACGTTGAGCCCCGCCCGCAACGCGGGCGCCCACATGTCGCCGTCCCCCGACGGCACCGCGATGAGCCGGTCCATGCTCTGCTCGATCAGCGCGCCGATCAGCTCGGCCTCGCGCTCGGGGTCGTCGCCGGTGACCCCGATCGTCACGGGTTCGCCGTACGAGCGGGCGCACGACAGCACGCCGTCGGTCAGGCGCGCGTAGAAGCTGTCGGTGATGTCGGGGACCAGCAGGCCGACGCCGCCGGTCCGCTGGCGCCGCAGGTTGCGCCCCAGCGCGCTCGGCCGGTAGTCGAGCCTCGCCGCGGCGGCGTACACCTTCTCCCGTGTCTCGGGGCTCGCCGATCCTCCTGACAGGACGCGTGACACGGTGGCCACCCCGACCCCCGCCGCCTCCGCCACTTCCTTGATCGTTATTCGCCGCTGCACTGGACCACTCATGGAAACGATTCCATCATGGTTCCATCCGGCAAGTAACCGAAATCTTGACAATAGGCGGCATTTCACGGGACAGTCATGAAAACGTATCCACTTGCTCTTGACTCGCAAGCGCGAAGGACTGGCATGGCTTCTATCGTTCTGAACAGTGTCGACAAGATCTACGCGGGCGGGGTGAAGGCCGTGAACGGCCTCAACCTCGAGATCAAGGACGGCGAGTTCATGGTGCTGGTCGGCCCGTCGGGATGTGGCAAGTCCACCGCCCTGCGGATGATCGCCGGCCTGGAGGACATCAGCGGCGGCGAGATCGTCATCGGCGACCGCGTGGTGAACCACCTCCCGCCGAAGGACCGCGACATCGCGATGGTCTTCCAGAACTACGCGCTGTACCCTCACATGACGGTCGAGGAGAACCTCGCCTTCGGCCTCAAGCTGCGCAAGATGCCCAAGTCGGAGATCCAGAAGCGGGTCAACGACGCCGCCCGCATGCTCGGCCTGGAGCAGTACCTCAAGCGCAAGCCCGCCGCCCTGTCCGGTGGTCAGCGCCAGCGCGTCGCGATGGGCCGCGCCATCGTCCGCGAGCCCCAGGCCTTCCTCATGGACGAGCCGCTGTCGAACCTCGACGCCAAGCTCCGCGTCTCGATGCGCGCCTCGCTCAACCAGATGCACGAGCGCCTCGGCGTCACCACGGTGTACGTCACCCACGACCAGGTCGAGGCCATGACCCTCGGCGACCGTGTCTGCGTCCTGCGCGACGGCGTGCTCCAGCAGGTCGACACCCCGCAGAACCTGTTCGACAGCCCGGTCAACCTGTTCGTCGCCGGCTTCATGGGCTCCCCGGCCATGAACTTCGCCTACGCCGAGCTGGTCCGTGACAACGGCGGCGCCTCGGTCGCCTTCGCCGACTACCGACTGCCCGTCCCCGACTCGACCTTCGCCGAGAAGCCGGGCCTCGACCGCTACATCGGCCGCAAGATCATCCTCGGCATCCGGCCCTCGGACTTCGAGGACTCCGGCTCCGCCAGTGGCAACGGCGCCGGCTGGGCGCGCGTCCCGGTCCGCGCGACCGTCACCGAGGAGCTCGGCTCGGAGATCAACGTCCTGTTCACGATCGACGCCCCGCCGGTCGAGCACAAGGACACCGTCGCCGCCGCGAACGACGGTGACGACGAGGAGACCTCGATGCCGCTCACCGGCGACAAGTCGCTGTGGACCGCCCGCGTCAACGCCCGCAGCCACGTCCGTCCGGGCCAGGAGATCGAGCTCGTCGTCGACACCCACAACCTGCACTTCTTCGACGTCGACTCGGGTCTGTCGATCGGCCACGAGGCCAACATCGGCCGCTGAGCCCCGGGCGCCGGTCTCTCAGGCGCCGCGGCGCACACCCTGACGCCCGCCCTGGCGCACACCGCGGCGGGCGTCCCCTGACACGCCCCCGGGCACGCCCCGCCGTCCGCCCCCGGCCCACCGCCGGGGGCGGACGCCGTAGAGCCTGGCTCCCAGCACGAGCGCCAGCGCGGGAGCCAGCATCCCGGCCGTCATCGCGGCCGGGCCGCGTCCCGCCGCGAGCGCGACCGGGAGGCAGGTCAGGGCGAATCCGGCGAACAGCGCGGCGGATGGCCCGAGACGCACCCTGCCTCGCCTCCTCCCGTACGGGAGGAACCCCAGGCAGGCGCCGGACAGGACGGCCGCGGACACCGCGAGGGCCGGGTCGGCGAGCAGGAGCGCCGCGCCCGCGATACCCGCGCCGGTGACGGCGGCGAACCCGGCGAGCGCGCCGCCGAGCCGGTCGAGCAGCGCGTGGGCGCCGGTCATCGCGACGATCCACATCACGCTGACCGGGCCGTCCGGCCAGTCGCCCGTCAGCGTGACCTGCACGCCGCACAGCACGACCCCGCCCGCCGCGACCGACTCCACGATCAGGCGCGTGGCGAGCGGCAGCGCGCCCACATCCTCGATCAGGCCGAGCAGCGCCACGGCCGCGGCGGCCAGCAGGACCGCGCTCACCCGCCGGTCCGGCGGGCCGAGGGCGGCCACGGTGGCCGCCACCGTGGCGCCCGCCGTCACCGCCGCGAGCGTCATCCCGCCCAGATAGGGGATCGTACGGCGGACCGGGCGCAGCGCCGCGGCGGCGAGCAGGCAGCCGGCGGCCCCGGCGAGCGCGGCGGTCAGAAGGGGTGTCACCGGCTGCCCACCTCCGACCGCGCCGCGCCGCGCAGCGTGCGGTAGAGCGCCTCGGTGTCGGCCACCAGCCGGTCCACGCCGAACGCCCGGCAGGTCCATGCGCGGGCCGCCTCGCCCATCCGCCGGGTCAGGCCGGGATCCACCAGGAGCCGCACGAGGTGGTCGGCCATCTCGTCCGCGTCGGGTTCGGTGAGGAACCCCGTGCGGCGGTCCATCACGATCTCGGGCACGCTGCCCACCCGCGTGGCCACGGCGGGCAGACCCGCCATGCCGGCCTCCACGAGCGAGAGCGGCGTACCCTCGCTGTCGGAGGTGAGCAGCATCACGTCCGCCGCCGCGTACACCGTCTCGACGTCGCGGCGCCAGCCGAGCAGGCGGAAGGAGTCCCACATCGGCATGACGGCCCGCTCCAGCTCCTCCTTGAGCTCGCCGCCGCCGCACACGAGGAACCGCGCGCCGGGCAGCCGCGCGAGGACCGCCTGGGCGACCTCCGCGAGCCGGTCCGGCCGCTTGGCCTTCTTCAGCCGCCCGACGTACGCCACGACCGGCGCGTCGAGCGGGACCCCCAGCGCGGCCCTCGCTTGCCCGCGGTCGGGAAGCGGGCCGAGACGGGTGCCCGGAGGGATGACCACGTACTGCTCGGGCCGGCCGATCCCGGCGGTGAGGAGGTCGTCGCGCACCCGGGCGCCGACGGTGACGATGCGGTCGGTCATCGACGCGAGGCGGCGCTCGGTGCGGGTGTAGACCGCCCGGCGCAGGCGTGAGAGCCGGCCGTCCAGGAGATGGCCGTGGTAGGTGTGCACGCGGGCCGCGCCCACGCCCGACAGGTGGGCCGCGAGGCGGCCCAGCGCGCCGGCCTTGGTGGTCCGGGTGTGCACGATGTGCGGCCGGAACTCGCGCATCGCGTTGGCCAGCCCGAACAGGGCGCGGTAGTCGTCGGCCGGTTTGATCGCCCGGCCGAGGCCCGGCACCCGGTGGACCGGGATCGTCACGTCGCGAAGCAGCAGATGGTCGCCCTCGCCGCCGTCCACGTAGCCGGTGTAGAGCCGGTGGTCGAACTCCACCGGGCTCAGCCGCTCGCACAGCCCTGTGACCTGGGTGGCGGGCCCGCTCACGTTCATCCGGGCGATTATCTCCATGACCCGAATCCGGTCGTCCGGTTTCATGTCGGCTGCTCCCTGATCATGTCGGAGAAGCTAGCCCGCCCGTCCCGCCGCGACCGGACACCCAGACGGCGCCGGAAGAGACTTTTCCGTATCCGTACCCAAGCCTTACAGCGGTCCGTCCGGCAATCGCGGGGCGGGCGGCGCGGCCGCTCCTACAGTCGTCCCATGGCGGAGAAGCTGGTGGTCGTGGGCCAGGGCCCGGCCGGCCTGCCCCTCGCGACGCGCGCCGCGGAGGCCGGGTTCCGCGTGGTCGGCCTCGACGAGGACGAGTGGCGGGTCAAGCGGCTGAACGCGGGGGAGCCCTGCGTGGAGGGCGTCGGCGCGGGCGAGCTCGCCGCCGCGCACGCCTCCGGCCGCTACACCGCCAGCGCTGACGCCGCCGACGCGTCCGGGTTCGACTTCTGCGTGCTCACCGTCGCCGTGCGGATGCGGGACGGTGCGCCCGACCTCGGCCCGCTCGGCACGGCCGCCGGTCGCGTCGCCCCCTTCGTACGCCCGGAGGCGACCGTCGTGGTGGAGACCGCCGCCTACCCCGGCACCACCGAGGAGTTCGTCGGGCCGATCCTGGAACGCGGGTCGGGGCTGCGGGCGGGGGAGGACTTCCACCTCGGCCACAGCCCGCGCCGCGCCGAGCCCGGCAACCCCCGCTGGCGGATCGGGAACACGCCGAAGGTCGTGTCGGGCGTCGGCCCGGCCTCGCTGCGGGCCGTGACCTACCTCTACGGGCGGCTGGTGCGCGAGACCGTGCCGGTGTCCTCGCCCCGTGTCGCCGAGTTGTGCGCGCTGCTGGAAGGCGCCCGCGCGCACCTGGACGCCGCCCTGGCCAACGAGCTGGCGATCTTCGCCGGGCAGCTCGGCGTCGACGTGTGGGAGGCCGCCGAGGCCGCGGCCACCACCCCGTACGGCCGGTCGGGCGCCCGGCCCGGGCCGGGCCTGCCCGACTCCTGCCTGCCGGTCGACGTGGCGTACGTGCCGTGGGCGGTGAGGGGCCGCGCCGGGCGCGGCTTCCGGCTGGTCGAGGCGGCCAACGACGTCAACGCGCACATGCCGGCGTACGTGGTGGACCGGATCGGCCTCGCGCTCAACCGGCGGTGCCGCGCGGTCCGGGGCAGCCGGATCCTGCTGCTCGGCCTGACGCCCGTCGAGGTGGCCAAGTCGCTGTGCCGGCTCGGCGCCCGGGTGCGGGCCGCCGATCCCCGGGCCGCCGACTCCCGCGCCGGCGACCTGCTCGTGCCCGCGGGCGTCGAGGTCGTCGAGCCGGACGCCGCCGAACTGGCGCGCGCGGACGTGGTCGTGGTGCTCGGCGCGCCCGACTGCTACGACTACGACCTGGTCCAGCGGGCGAGCCGGTTCGTCTTCGACACCCGGGGCCGCTGCCGCGGCCCGAACGTCGAGCGGCTCTGACTCAGCGGTAGCGCACCCGCGCTATCCGGCCGAGCAGGTTGAGCGGCAGCAGCCGCAGGATCGCCACGACCGCCTTGTAGCGGGCCGACGGAATGCTCACCCACGCCCCCCGGGCGAGGTCGCGCATCGCGTCGGCGGCGACGCGGTCGGCCGACAGCCACGCGAAGGACGGCAGATGGGACATGTCGAGCCGGGCCCGGCCGTGGAACTCCGTCCGCACGAACCCCGGGCACAGCGCCATCACCCGCACGCCTCGGCGGCCGACCAGGGCGGCCGCCGAGGTGCTGTAGTTCACCACCCACGCCTTCGACGCGCTGTAGGTGCCTCCGGGCAGGAACGCCGCGACCGAGGCCACGTTGACGACCCCGCCGCGGCCCTTGGAGATCATGTACGGCAGGGCCGCCCGGGTCAGCCGCAGCACCGCCTCGCAGTGCAGCCGCAGCATCCGGGCCTCGTCGTCCATGGGGGTGTCGAGGAATCCCCCCGGATGCCCGAACCCGGCGTTGTTGACCAGCAGGTCCACGCCCGAGCGCAGTCGCTCCTCGGCGGCCGCCAGCCCCTCCTCGGTGGTCAGGTCGGCGCGTAGCGTCTCGGCCGTCACGCCGTACCTCTTGTGCAGCGCCTCGGCGGAGGCGGTCAGCCGCTCCTCGTCGCGGGCCACCAGGACCAGGGAGAACCCGTCGGCTGCCAGGCGCCGGGCGAAGGCGGCGCCGATCCCGGCGGTCGCGCCGGTGATGAGTGCGGTGGGCATGACGGCAGCGTACCCATCCCGCCGCCGCGCCGGGTCACGCGCGGGCGGTGCGGCGGATCAGCCTCTCCACCTGGGCGCTGAGCCGGGCCGCCCGGGGCCATCCGGCGTACAGGGTCAGGAACACGACGGTCTCGCGCAGCTCGGCCGGGGTCAGCTCGCCCGACCGCAGGGCGGTGTCGAGGTGGCGCTCCAGCGCCTCGTCCATGCCCTGGCCCACGAGGAGGCCCACCAGCAGCAGGCGGCGGTCCCGGTCCGAGAGGACCGGCCGGGACCACACCTCCGCGAACATGCGTTCCGCCATCGCGCCGAAGACGCCGTCCGGCCCTTCGGCGACGCCGTCCTCTCCGTGGGCCTGCTCCATGGCATCCGGTCCCTCCGCGGTGAATCTGACGGCATGCACTCAGGTTGTCGTGTTCCGGCCGCCGAGGCGTTACACCTTCCGCCGAAGAGTTCTCGCGTCCGGACGGACGTCTCATGGCCGCGGACCGCTTCCGGCCGCTCTCCGGTGGGTATCGCCATCCGTGACGCGCCGCCTTGCCGGCAGGCCGGTACGGTGCCGTGCAACCTCCATGTAACAGGAGGACGGTGAATCCGGACAAGATTCGGTCTAGTTTTCCGAGGCGTCGCGGATCTACCGTGAGAAGAACGATTTGAGCACGGGCACTACTACCTCGTAGACCCGCAAAGCGGAGGTTGGGCCCTGGTGGAAAGACCGAGGGTAAGGACAGGGGTGGTGGGAACGGTCGCAGGGGCGGCGCTGGCCGCCTCCGTGCTGTCCGGCTGTGCCGGCCCCCAGTACACCTACGTACACGACGACGCGGGCGACACCTACTTCAAGGTCCCCGTCTCATGGCGTCAGATCGACCAGAAGGCGATCGACCGGCAGCTCTTCGGCGGCACGGGATCGGCCACCGCCCAGCTCGCGAAACAGGCATTCTGGACGGCCGCGTTCGACGCCCACGACCAGCCGTCGATCCTGCACCTCATCCGGGGCGCGGTGAGCGGCGAGGACAAACCCTTCGTGTTCGCCAAGGTGGAGAAGCTCAGCGAGGACAAGCAGAACGCGGCGTCGCTCAACCTGCTGCGCGTGTCCCCGCCGATGCCGGTGCCGCTGACGGAGGACCAGCAGAAGGAACTGGAGACCGAGGGTCTGTCCGGCTTCGAACTGCTGGACGACGAGGTGCTGCCCATCGTGGACGGGGTCAAGGGCGTCCACACCGTCTACAACTACCGGGTGGGGGAGGGGCCGGTGCAGACGTTCGACAAGACCGCCTATCTGTCGGCCGACGGGGCCACGGCCTCCACCCTTCTCATCCGCTGCTCGCCCGCGTGCTACCGCCAGCGGGCGGCGGAGATCGCCGCGATCGTCAAGTCCTTCAAGGTCAAGCGCATTATCAATCCGTGAAGGAGCCCCTCATATGAGCACGGCCCTCCCACCCAAGCACCACGAGGGGCTTCGCGAACCGGGGTCGGGTCCCGAGGACCGCGACCCGCGCACCCGGAAACGACTGCCGCTGTGGGACAGGAGCAAGTTCCTGATCCTGCTCGCCGTCGCGTTCGGCGTACTGCTCTGGAACGAGATCGCCACCTACGAGGGCATCATCTCCTTCACCGACGCCTTCCTGCTGACGGTGCGGAACGCGTCCTGGGTCCTGTGGCTGGCGGGCCTCGAAGTGCTCCGGCAGATCCACTTCCTGATCAGTGAGCGCTCGGCCGGATACCACCGGTTCTGGACGCGCGGCGTCTTCGGCGGCTGGAACCGCTGGACGCACCGCAGGTTCAACGACTGGAACCGCTACCGCATCGCACGGGCGATCAAGTGGGTCGTCTGGATCGTGGTCATCGCGCTGGTGCTCGCCAAGGTGCAGCAGACCTCGCCGCTGCAGGCGCTGTTCAACGTGCCGGCCACGGTGTGGGGCTTCCTCCCCATGGTCCTGCAGGTCATGCTGTTGATGGTGCTCGCCGTCGGGCAGTTCGTCGCGATCTTCTGGTTCCTGTCCCGCGGCGGCGTGGACGTCTACTACCCCGACGACATCAAGACGCGGTTCGCCGACGTCTGGGGCCAGGACCACGTGGTCGAGCGCGTCAAGGAGAACATCGTCTTCCTGGAGAAGCCGGACGAGATCGAGGCCAGGGGCGGCTACGTGCCGAGCGGCATCCTGCTGTGGGGCCCGCCCGGCACCGGCAAGACCCTGATGGCCGAGGCGGTCGCCGGCTCCACCGGCAAGCCGTACGTCTTCGTGGACCCGGGCGCGTTCATCAACATGTTCTTCGGCGTCGGCGTGCTCAAGGTCAAGTCGCTCTTCCGCAAGCTGCGCAAGCTGGCCCTGCGGTACGGCGGCGTCATCGTCTTCTTCGACGAGGCCGACTCGCTCGGCAACCGCGGCGCGCTCGCCCAGGGCGGGCCGGGCGGCTGGGGCCGCTCGGTTCCCGCTCCCTTCGGCTCTGCTTCCTTTGAGGGGGCCGGCTGCCACGGCTTCGCCTACCTCGACCCGCACACCCGCACCGTGCTCGGCCGGGGCGCCGCCGGTCCGGCCGGTCCGGCCGAGCCCGCGCGGATGCCGCGCACCGGCGCCTTCGTCAACCGCCTGATGTACGGCGGGGGCATGGGCGGCGGTGGCGGGATGGGCACCCTGGAGGCGCTGCTCACCGAGATCTCCGGCCTGAAGAAGCCGCGCGGCTTCGTCAACCGGCATGTGCGCAGGCTGCTCGGCATGCGGCCCAAGCCGCCGCCGAAATACCGCATCCTCATCATGATGGCGACCAACCTGCCCGAGGCGCTGGACGAGGCGCTGCTGCGCCCCGGCCGAATCGACCGCATCTACAAGGTCGGCTACCCCTCCAAGGCGGGCCGGATCCGCACCTACCACGGCTACTTCGACAAGGTCAGCCACCAGCTCACCGACGCGCAGATCGACAAGCTCGCCACGATCACCCCGTACGCCACCGGCGCGACGATCAAGGACCTGGTCAACGAGTCGCTGATCACCGCGATCCGGGACGGCCGGGAGACCATCAGCTGGTCGGACGTGATGCGGGCCAAACGGCTCAAGCAGCTCGGGCCGCCGGAGGACGTTGAGTACATCGAGCGCGAGCGGCACGCCGTGGCGGTGCACGAGGCCTGCCACGCCGTCGCCGCCTACCGTACGCGCCACCACCTGGAGATCGACCTGGCGACGATCGAGAAGGGCGCCGACTACCTCGGCATGGTGGCCAGCATCAAGCCGGAGGACCAGTTCACCCGGTGGAAGTCGGAGTACGAGGCCGACATCATGGTGTCGCTCGCCTCGCTCGCCGGGGAGCGCATGTTCTTCGGGGAGGACAACTCCTCCGGCGTCTCCGGCGACCTGCAGTCCGCCACCGCCATCACCGGCATGATGGAGGCCCACTGGGGCATGGGCATCGGGGTCGCCTCGCTGCCCGCGCTGCAGGAGCTCGGCCTGCGCGAGGGCAAGGCGACGCAGCCGCAGCCCGGGGCAGGCGGCACGGGCGCTGCGGCGGGCCCGCGCGAGGAGATGGTGCCCGACATGCTCCCCGAGCGGATCGAGTTCAACCTCAGCCGGTTGCTGGAGAAGACGGCCGAGCTGCTGCATGAGAACCGCCGCGAGGTGCTGTCGGTCGCGCACGCGCTGGAACAGCACAAGACGCTCAACGGTGACGACGTGGTCGCGGTCATCCAGAACAGGATGGGGCCGCTGATCGACGGCACCGCCTACGCCTCGGACGAGTTCTACGAGGAGATCGAGACCTATCACAGGGCCGCGGTGGAGGCGCATCGCGGCCACAGCGAGGTCCCGGTCGAGCTGCCGCTTCCGCGGACGCGGACGCTGGAGGCGTCGGTCGTCGTGACCTCCTCCGGTGTGGCAACCTCCGGCGGGGGCACGCCGGTGCTCGTCCCGCAGCCGAACGGCGTGGCCGGCGGCAACGGGCATCTGCCGCAGCCGTTGCAGCCGCCCCAGCCGGACTTCGTGCCGTGGAACGGCGCGCCGCCTCCGGCGTCCGCGACGCCGTTGCCGGGGCAGGCGCCGTTCGGTCAGGCGCCGTCCGCGCCGCGGCGCCGGTCGTACGGCGCGTTGTGGGCGGTGATCGGCCTCGCCGTGGCGGTGGTGCTCTTCGTGCTGCTCGGCGCGCTGCTGTTCGCCTCGCCGCAGGGCGCGCGGGGCGCCGCGTTCGCCGGTGGCGTCCCGGCGGGCACGGCGGTGCTGCTGACGGTCGCGCTGGTCGCGGTGGTCGGCGGCATCGCGGTGGCGATCCTGCTGGTCCGCACGCAGCAGGCGGGACGGCGCCGGGCCGAGGAGGCCAGGGACCGGGCGGCCGAGCGGGCCCAGCTTCTCGCGGCGGCCATGGACCCGGAGGTCGCCATGCGGCTGCTCGGCTACGACGGCCGGCGGAGCCCCGAGGCCTGACCCCGCGATCTTCCGTACGGCGATCCCCGGTGGTCCACGTGCCCGGCGACGTGCTCTGGCGACCTGCGCCGCACCTTCCGCGGCCTGCGGTAGGACGCGGGGGTCAGAGCCGGAAACCCAGGTCGGGGGTGATCTCGGCGACGTCCATCTGGGCCTTCTGCAGGCGGCCCGAGTAGTCCCAGTTCATCGCCTGCCAGCGGGTGAACTGGTCGAGCACCCACATGCCGCTCTGCCGGCTGCCGTTGCCCGACTTGCCGTTCCCGCCGAACGGCAGGTGCGCCTCCGCCCCGGACGTCGAGTTGTTGACGCTGACCATCCCGGCCGACACGCCCTCGCGGAAGCGGAACACCGCCTTCGGGTCGGAGGTGTAGATGGACGACGACAGGCCGTATCCCGGGCGGTTGGCGAGGCCGATCGCCTCGTCCAGGGTGGAGAACGTGGTCACACCCACGATCGGGCCGAACGTCTCCTCCAGGAACAGCCGGTCGCCGGGGCGGACGCCGTCCACGACGACCGGGTGGTAGTACAGGCCCTCGCCGTCGATCCGGCCCACCGGGCCGGGCAGCACGGTGTGGTGCGGCTGGATCCAGCCCAGGTATTCCTCGTACCGTTCGGCGAACCGGTGGTCGAGCAGCGGGCCGTACAGCACGTCGCCGTTCGGGTCGCCGATCTTCGCGCTGCGCACGGCGTCGGTGAACCGGCGCAGGAACGCGTCGTGCACGTCCTCGTGGACGATGACCGTGCCCAGGGAGGTGCACCGCTGCCCGGCCGTGCCGAACCCGGAGAACAACGCGCCCTCGGCGGCGAGGTCGAGGTCGGCGTCCGGCATCACGACCATCGGGTTCTTGCCGCCGAGCTCCAGGCAGGGCGACTGCAGGTGGCGCCCGCACAGTTCGCCGACGCGGCGGCCGACCGCGCTGGAGCCGGTGAACCCGACCTTCTGCACCAGGCCCTCGCCGAGCGCGCGGTCGAGCCCGGCGTAGGTCTGCTCGCCGCCCGCGAACACGATGCCGAGCACGCCGCGCGGCAGCCCGGCCGCGGCGAACAGGCGGTAGAGGGCGTGCGCGGACGCCGCGGCGTACTCGGCGGGCTTCCAGACCACCGCGTTGCCGCACAGCAGCGCCGGCACCAGATACCAGGAGGGCACCGCGACCGGGAAGTTGCCCGCCGTCACCACCGCCGCGACGCCGACCGGCACCCGGAAGGTGAACAGGCTCTTGTCCGGCATCTCCGACGGGATGGTCTGCCCGTAGAGGCGGCGGCCCTCCCCGAGGAAGAAGTCGCAGGTGTCGACGATCTCACGGACCTCGCCGAGCGCCTCGGCGTACGGCTTGCCGATCTCCTCGGTCACCAGGCGGGCCAGCGCCTCGGTGTTGGCCTCGACGAGGCGGCCGATCGAGGCGATCACCCGTCCGCGCACCGGAGCCGGGACGCGCGCCCACTCCCGCTGGGCGGCCGACGCGGCGTGGCAGGCGTCCGCGAAACCCGCCGCGTCCGTGAGCGTCACGTCCGCCACGATCTGCGAGGGCCGCGCCGGGTTGACGGACGCGTACGGCGTGCCCGAGGTGACCTCGTCACCCCCGACGACGGAAACGATCTGCCGAGTCACCGCAACCTCCGCGACTGTTTCTGCTCCCACGCCTCGATTACACAGTATTTCCGTCTCGGGTGCCCGCCAGGCCCTCCTGGAGGGCGACCGCGGCGGCCTGGGTGCGGCTGGACACGCCAAACTTGGCGAGGATGTTCGAGACGTGCACGCTGACCGTCTTCTGGGAGATGAACAGCCGCTCGCCGATCTCACGGTTGGGCAGGCCGTCCGCGACGTGGGCCAGCACCTCCCGCTCGCGCGCGGTGAGCGCGGCGAGCCGCCCGGGCTCCCGGCCCGGCGCGGGGGTGGCCGCGGCCGGGTCCCGGAACCCGGCGCGCGCCCCGGACTCCCGCAGGGCGGCCAGGAGAGGCGCGGCTCCCAGCGCGGCGGCGACGGTCACCGCCCGCTCCCACTCGGTGTGGGCCGCCGCGCGGTCACCCGTCCGCAGCAGGCTCTCGGCCAGCCGGCGACGCGACCGCGCCTCCTCGTAGACGAAGCCGAAGCCGAAGGCCTCGGTCGCGCGCCGCCACACCTCCGGGCCTGCCGTGCCGTGCGCGCGGTGCCACTCGGCCTCCGCCCGGGCAAGCCAGGCGAGACCCTCCGGGCCGAGGCGCGCCCGCGGGCCGTTGGGCCCGTTCGCCGCGGCGTGCCTGGCCCGTCGCAGCAGGTCGTCGCAGTGCTCGCCGGTCTGGCCGAGGTCGGCGAGCGCCTGCAGACCGGTCGCCGCGATCCGGATCAGGCCGGGGTCGAACGGTTCGAGCGTCGCGAGGATCGCGTCGACGTGTTCGAGCGCCGCCTTCGGGTCGCCGTGCCACAGGGCGTGCTCGGCGGCAATCCCGCGCGCCATGTAGCTCACCAGGTCGTCGGACCAGAACCGGGACAGCCACCGCAGCCTCTCGTCGGCTCCCGCGCGTCCCCGGCCCACCTCCACGAAGAGGGCGAACGACGACAGATGGGCCTCCGCCCGGGTGCCGACCCGCACGCCGAAGGCGCCGGCCAGCCGCTCGGCGGCGTCCCAGTCGCCGTCCGCGTAGTGGATGAGGTAGTGCAGGAACCGCAGGTCGGTGCCGAAGGCGCTCCAGGTCAGCCCGTTCTCGGCGGCCAGCCGTACGCCCGACTCGGCGATGCGGGCGGCGTCCGTGAGATGGCCGTGCTCGTAGTGGATGCGCGCGTGGTTGAACCGTGCCCGCAGGTCGATGGACAGGTCGCCCGAGGGGCGGCGGGTGGCGCGCGTGAGCAGGTCGACGGCGCGCTCGACGTCGGCGGACTCCTCCGACAGCGCCAGCACGACCAGGGCGCTGGCCTCGGCGTCGCGGGCGCCGGTCGCCTGCGCGACCTCCAGGGCCCTGGCCGCCGTCGCGGTCGCCTCCTCGACCCGGTAGTTCCACCACAGCGTGCGCGCGTACGTGGCCAGGGCCCTGGCCAGCAGCGCGCTGTGCGGCGCGAGGTCCACCGCCTCCCGGGCCGACGCGGTCGCCTCATCGCGGGCGTCGTCCCCGTCGGCCAGGTAGTAGGCGAGCCGCTCGCCGATCTCGGCGACGAGGACGGGGTCGTCCGCCTCCCGGCGCAGCCGCCGCAACTGCCCCGCGGCCCTGTGGGAGTCACCGGCGGCCGCCGCCGCGGCGGCGCTCGCCAGCGCGATCCGCGGCCGGCTGTCCCCGGTGGGGCGCCCGGAGTCCGGCACCTGGTCCCACAGCTCCAGCGCCCGCTCGAGGTGCCGGTGCGCCTCCGCCGGAGCGCCCAGGCGGGAGGCCAGCCGCCCGGCCTCCACCGACGCCCGCAGCGCCGCCGGCGTGTCGTGCGCGGCGAGGTGATGGTGGGCCAGCTCGGCGGGGGAGCCGCCGCGCTCCGCGAGCAGCGCGGCGAACGTGGCGTGCAGGCGGGTCCGCTCGCCCGGCAGCAGGTCGTCGTACACCGCCTCCTGGAGGAGCGCGTGCCGGAACGCGTATCCGTCGCTGCCCGCGGTGAGCAGCCGCCGCGAGACGATCTCACGCAGCGCGTCCTCCAGCGGCAGGTCCCCGAGCCCGGCGGCATCGCGCAGCAGGTCGTGGCCGACCCGCCGCCCGGCCACGGCCGCGATCCGCAGCACCTGGCGGGCCGTGTCCGAGAGGGCCTCCACCCGCGCGAGCATCAGGTCGGCGAGGGTCCCCGGCAGCCGGCTGTGGTCGGCGCTGGCGGCCAGCAGCTCCTCGGCGAAGAAGGGGTTGCCCCCGGCCCGCTCGATCAGGGCGCCGAAGCCGCGTTCCCGCTCCGCGCCCGCCGGGCCGTCGCCGTCCCGGCCGAGGCTGGCGAGGTACGCCGCCATGTCGTCGTCGCCCAGCGGCGGCAGTTCGACCGCGGTGACCAGTGGCAGACGCCGCAGCTCGGCCAGGACCGGGCGCAGCGGGTGGCGGCGGTGCAGGTCGTCGGTGCGGTAGGTGCCGACGAGGCACACCCGCTCCCGCTGTAGCATCCGGGTGAGGAAGACGAGCAGGTCACGCGTCGAGCGGTCGGCCCAGTGCAGGTCCTCGAAGACGAACAGCACCGGATGGCGCCCGGCCACCTCCGACAGCATGTCGAGGACGGACCCGAACAGACGCTGCTGGGCGAGCCCGCCGGTGGCCGTCTCCTCGGCGGGGCCCGTGTCGTCGCCGGGCAGCAGCCGCCGCAGGGCGGTGCGGGCGGCGACGGCCGGGCCGACCGGCCCCCCAGGCTCGCCGGCGGCGGTGCGCAGCGCGTCGGCCAGCGGAAGGTAGGGCAGGGCGTCGCCGAGCTCGGCGCACTGCCCGGCCAGCGTCACGAACCCCCGCCGCTGCGCGAGATCGCACAGCTCGGTCACGATCCGCGTCTTGCCGATCCCCGCGTCGCCGCCCACCAGGGCGACTCCCGCGAGCCCGGCCGCGGCGCCGTCGAGCACGCCCAGAAGCCGATCGAGCTCGGCGGAACGCCCGATCAGCACCCTTTGCGGCGTACGCGTGACCACGTTCGCGAGTATGACACGCGGCTCCGACAGAACCGGGACGACGACGTCGGCCCCCGCCCGGCGACGGGAACACTTCCTCTCGCGGCCCGGTTCGTCCACGCTGTCGTACACGCGGGGGCGCGGCGCCCGCGTCACCGGAACTCCTATCGACCACCCCATCGACCCGTGAAGGCACACATTGATGCGACTCGTACGTGGCCATCTCCCCGACGACACCGGCGTCCCCGGGCCGGCACGCTGGGCCGTCCGTGACGAGGAGGGCGACCGGCCGCTGCCGGAGGGCTTCTCGCTGGGGGAGGCGCTCTCGTCCGGCCTCGACCACTTCCGCCGGTCCCTCGCGGTGGCGACCGGCCCGGCCGTGACCCTGGCCGCGCTCGCCGCGCCCGTGGACCGGTGGACGGAGGTGTGGGCCGCGGGCGTCACCTACCGGAGATCGCGGGAGGCGCGCAAGGAGGAGAGCCACGAGCCCGACATCTACGAGCGCGTGTACGACGCCCCCCGCCCCGAGTTGTTCTTCAAGTCACTCGGCTGGCGCGTCCGGGGACACGGGCAGGCCATCGCCGTACGGCCCGACTCGTCCTGGGACGTCCCGGAGCCCGAACTGGCCGTGGTGGTCTGCGCCAACGGGGAGATCGCCGGATACACCGTCTGCGACGACGTGAGCTCCCGCTCCATCGAGGGCGAGAACCCGCTGTATCTTCCGCAGGCGAAGATGTATCTCGGCGCCACCGCGCTGGGTCCGGGGATCCGTCCCGCCTGGGAGGTTCCCGACCCCTACGACCTCGGCATCCGGCTGAGCATCTCGCGCGGCTCCAGCGAGATCTGGGCGGGCTCGGCGAGCACCCGCCGGCTCCACCGGCGGATCGACGGCCTCGTCGAGCACCTCCTGCGCGCCGACCGCTACCCGTACGGGGTGATCCTGACGACCGGCACCTGCCTCGTGCCGGAGTCGGACTTCACGCTGACGCCCGGCGACGAGGTGACCATCGAGATCGACGGCCTCGGCCGTCTGGTCACCCCCGTGAGCGCGGTGGACGGCATCGATCTGTGGCGGGAGCCGCCCGGCCAGTGACCTTTCCGGGCCCGGCCCGGCCGTGCTCGGCCGCGGAGCGTCAGTGGCCGGTCGCGCCGTCGATCCGCTCGCGGAGGAGGTCGGCGTGCCCGTTGTGGCGCGCGTACTCCGCGATCATGTCGACCAGGACGCGGCGCAGCGCGATCGGCCGGCCGGTGGAGCGCTGGACGCCGGTCTCGTCCAGCGACCGGGCCGCGGCCACGATCTCGCGGGAGCGCTCACACTCCGCGCGCCACACGGCGAACGCCTCGCCGGCGTCCCCGCCCAGATCCTCGAAGTCCTGGTCGGGATCATCGTCCGAGTAGTAGAGGAGCGGGACGTCCTCACCGGTGAACTGGATGCGGAACCACCACCGCTCGACGCCGGCGAGATGCCGGAGGATGCCGTGGAGGCTCAGCACGGACGGCGGCACCCCCTTGT
Organism: Microbispora sp. NBC_01389; assembly: GCF_045040095.1. Classification (NCBI taxonomy): domain Bacteria; kingdom Bacillati; phylum Actinomycetota; class Actinomycetes; order Streptosporangiales; family Streptosporangiaceae; genus Microbispora; species Microbispora sp. NBC_01389. The sequence goes on along the minus strand of NZ_CP109552.1, from coordinate 6,895,152 downwards.
CGGAGAGCCGTTCCTTCGGCACGCCGGAGCACTTGAGCGCGAACGTCTCGCGGTGCCAGTCCAGGGAGGCGGTGAGGATCTCTCGCTCGTCGCCGACGAGGACGGGAGCGGACCGGGAGTCGCCGTCCCACTTCTTCGAGTAGTTCGCCTCGGGGATCTCGTTCACGACCCGACCCTGCCAGACGGCGCCGACAGTTCCCGGAAGCGCGGCCGGAGCGGCGTTCGGCCTCGCCCGGGACGATCCGGGCCCCGGCCGGGGACGGACACGTCGAGTCGGGACGCTCGCGGTTATGGTCGTAACATGCCTGACGCGATCTTCGCTCATCCTCGCCTCGCGGCCGTCTACGACGCCTTCGACGGCGCCCGCGACGATCTGACGGCCTACCTCGGCGTCGCCGTTGAGCTGGGCGCGGAGCGAGTGCTCGACATCGGATGCGGCACGGGGTGCCTGGCGGTCCTGCTCGCGGACAGCGGCCGTACGGTCGCCGGGGTCGATCCGGCCGAGGCGTCGCTTGAGGTGGCGAGATCGAAGGACCCCGCCGGACGAGTCACCTGGGTCCACGGCGACGCCGCGGCGGTGCCCGCTCTCGGCTTCGACCTCGCGGTGATGACGGGAAACGTGGCGCAGGTCTTCCTCACCGACGACGACTGGACGCGGACCCTCCAGGGGATCCGGTCCGCGCTCCGCCCGGCTGGTCACCTCGTGTTCGAGACGAGGCGTCCGGGATTCCGGGCCTGGGAGGAGTGGGCCGCCGACTCCGCTCCGGTCACCCTCGAGATCGCGGGGATCGGACCGGTGCGGCGCCGTCGGGAGGTCACCGCGGTCAGCCTGCCGCTGGTCTCCTTCCGTTACACCTTCGAGTTCCTCGCAGACGGCACGGTCGTCACCTCCGACTCCACGCTGCGGTTCCGGGACCGCGACGAGGTGGAGACGAGCCTGCTCGGCAACGGCTACCGGGTGCTGGACGTGCGGGAGGCCCCCGACCGTCCGGGCCGTCAGTTCGTGTTCCTCGCGTGGCGCACGTCCTGAGGCCACCGGGACAGACCGCGCCGCGGCCTCTGTTCCCCTCCGGCGCCGGAACAGGAGGTCCGGTGCCGTTCGCGCCGTGCCGGGCCGGGGCCCGACACCCATCCCGCGACGCGGACGTTTTTGTCGGCGGCGCTGGCTAGTCTGCGGCGCGTGACGCGAGGACGGAGCCGGGACCAGGCGATCGAGACGCCCTGCGCCCGCACCGGCGCCCGCACCGGCGCCGGTGACAGTGCCGGTGACACTGCCGGGGTAGCGGCCGGTGGGCGGGCGGCGGCCAAGCGCGGGCAGGCCGAGCAGCGGGAGGGCAGGGTCGCCGCGGGCCTGTCGGAGCTGGAGCGGTGGCTGGCCGACCAGATCGGGCAGGGAATCGCGCAGGCGCGACAGACGGGCCCGGCCGGCTGGGACGACCTCGCCAGGCGGCTGGTCGACGCGCAGGCGCCGGGTGTGGCGGGCATGGTCACCCGGCTGCCCCGGGTGCTCGGCGCCGAGGACTGGCCGGGTCTCCTCCTGGGGGAGTACGCGCTGCTGCATCTGCTCGCCGTCGCCCACCGCCGCGCCGACGCGCTGCCCGGGCCGCTGCGGCAGACCGTACGGACCCGGGTCGGCTTCCCCGTCACGAGGGAGTCGGTGCTGGCCGGCCCGGTGGTGCGGGACCACTGGGACGTCGTCGGCTGCCGGGACGAGGAGCAGGAGCGGCTGGTCGCCCGGCGCGTCTGGCTGGCGGGCCGGGCTACCGGCCGCCCGGCGATGGTGCTGTCGTTCTCGCCGGTTGGGCAGCCGCCGGAGTCGTTCCCGCCGCCGGGCACGACGATCGACGCCGACCTCGCCTTCTATCCGGGCGCGTCGCCGCTGCGCGCGCTGGTGGCCGTGCGGCACGGCGACGTCGAGGCGGGTCCGCCGCCGGGGACGGAGATCTCGCGGGTGCCCGCACTGATCGCGGAGGTGCTCGCGGCCGACCCCTGGGCCGACTCCTGGCCTCTGGTGCTCGCCGGAGTCGTCCCCTGCCCGGACGGCCTCGCCGACGGCGCGGGGGCCGACACGGAGGGGGGCGGCGATGCGGGGGCCGACGGTTTGAGGGCCGTGGTTCCGGGGGCCGACAGCGAGGAGCCCGGCGGTGCGGGGCCCGGCGGTGCGGGGGACGCGCTGCCGCTGCACCTGCCGCTGCACCTGCCGCTGCACCCTGCCGCAGGCGTCCCGTGGCGGCTGCTGGCCGTCTCCGGTGGGCGGCCGGTGACGGTCGCCGCCGAGTGGACGCCACGGGGGCTGCTCCCGCTGACGGTATGGGACGAGGAGGGCGAGGTGGTGAGCCTTATGACGCCGGGGCCGATCGTGGCCGCGCCGTCGCCGGCCCCGATGACCGGCTCGTGGGAGGAACTGGTGTCCACCGCGCTGGTGGGCGCCGGCCGCCGCGCCGTCCCGCCCGAGAGCCTGCTGGAGCGGGCGGCCGAGCAGGTGGTCCGGATGCGCGCGGGGCGGCGGCCGGGGAGGGGCACGCGGCCGGTCCCGGCCGCGGCGGAGACGCTGCCGCCCGTGCCCCGCGCCGCCGCGGACCGGCTGGGCCGGATGCTCGCCGGTGAGCAGAGCAGGCTGCTGAGCGAGTGGCTGGAGGCGGCGGCCGCGCGGCGGGTGCGGGTGCCGGCCGCCACGATCCCGGGGCTGCTCGACCTCGGAGCGCGGGACCGGTCGATCCGCGCGCACCTGGGGGCGGTCACCGGGGCCCGGGGCCGCTGGCTCGCCGGTCTCAACTCCGCCTGGGCGTACCTGCTGGCCGAACCGGCGCACGTGCCGCCGGACGAGGTGTGGGAGCTCGGCACGAGCGGAGACAGGCGCGCCTTCCTGGCCGCCTTGCGCCGGCGTGATCCGGCGGCCGCGCGGGAACTGCTGGAACGCGGGTGGAGCGCGGAGACGCCGGAGGACCGGGCCGTCTTCGTGGCGATCCTCGCCGACGGCCTCGGCATGGCCGACGAGCCGTTCCTGGAGGCGGCGCTCGACGACCGGCGCCGCGAGGTGCGGCAGGCCGCCGCCGACCTCCTCACCCGCCTGCCGCGGTCGCGGCTGGCCCACCGGATGACCGCACGGGCGTCCCGGTTCGTGACCGGGAACGGTCCCGGGCTCCGGGCGGAGCCGCCGGCGGACTGCGACGGCGCGATGGAGCGCGACGGCGTCAGGGCCCGGCCGCCCGCCGGCATGGAGGCGCGGGGCTGGTGGCTGCAGCAGGTGGTGGCGCACACTCCGCTGTCGTTCTGGCCGGGTCGTCTCGGCATGCCGCCGGACGAGATCGCCCGGGCGAGGATCGGCGACTGGGAGCGCGAGGTGCGCATGGGCTGGATCCGGGCCGCCATCCTGCAGCGGGACGTGGCGTGGGCACGCGCCCTGTTCGAGGCCGAGCCGCTGACCGACCTGCTGGCCGTGCTCCCGCCCGAGGAGCGGTCCCACCGGGCGGCCGAGCTGGTGGCGGGCCATCCGGTGGACGGCCGGCTGGTCATGATGCTGGGCGGCGTGCCGCGGCCGTGGGGCTCCCGGCTCGCGAGGGCCGTGCTCAAGAAGATCGTGGAGACCACGCGGACCCAGCCGTGGAACGCCGGAGAGCTGATCCGGCTTGCGGGCGAGCGGTTCGACCCCGCGGCGTGCGCCCACGCGGCAGAGGTGCCCGAGCTGGCCGCGACCCTGCGGTTCCGCTTCGACATGCTGAAGGAGCTTTAGTGACCACCGTTCTGCGCCCGCACGCGGAGGACCAGTTCGCCGAAGAGCTGGCGATCCTCGCGAAGACCGACGACCGGCCGCGCCCGCCGGGCTGGCGGCTCTCGCCCTGGGCGGTGACGACCTACGTGCTGGGAGACGGCGGCCAGATCACGCCGAAGTACGTCGGCCCGCGCAGGATCGTCGAGGTCGCGGTGGCGACGCTCGCCACCGACCGGGCGCTGCTGCTGCTCGGCGTGCCGGGCACGGCCAAGACCTGGCTGTCGGAGCACCTCGCCGCGGCGATCTGCGGTGACTCGACCCTGCTCGTGCAGGGCACGGCCGGCACGGCGGAGGAGGCGGTCCGCTACGGGTGGAACTACGCGCGGCTGCTCTCGGAGGGTCCCTCCCGCCAGGCGCTGACGCCGAGCCCGGTCATGCGTGCGATGGCGGAGGGACGGCTGGCCCGGGTCGAGGAACTCACCCGCATGCCGTCCGACGTGCAGGACGCGCTGATCACCGTGCTGTCGGAGAAGACGCTGCCGATCCCGGAGCTGGGGGAGGAGGTGCAGGCGGCCAAGGGCTTCAACGTCATCGCCACCGCCAACGACCGCGACCGCGGGGTCAACGACCTGTCGAGCGCGCTGCGCAGGCGGTTCAACACGGTCGTGCTGCCGGTCCCGGCCAGCCTGGAGGAGGAGGTCGACATCGTGGCCCGTCGGGTGGCGCAGCTCGGCCGCTCCCTGGAGCTGCCGGAGACCGTCACCGGGCCGGCGGAGATCCGCCGGGTGGTGACGGTCTTCCGCGAGCTGCGCGCGGGAGTGACCGCCGACGGGCGGACCAAGGTCAAGTCACCCACCGGCACGCTCAGCACGGCGGAGGCCATCTCGGTCGTCACCGGCGGGATCGTGCTCGCCGCCCACTTCGGCGACGGCGTGCTGCGCCCGGCCGACGTCGCGGGCGGCATCCTGGGAGCCGTGGTGCAGGACCCGGTGTCCGACCGCGTGGTGTGGCAGGAATACCTGGAGACCGTCGTCCGCGACCGCGACGACTGGCGCGACTTCTACCGGGCCTGCCGCGATGCCGGCTGAGACGAGTGCGGGCCGGGGCGGGCCGCGGGTGTGGGTGCTCGGGGTGCGGCACCACGGGCCGGGATCGGCCAGGGCGGTGCGTGACGAGCTGACCAGGATCGGGCCCGATCTCGTGCTGGTCGAGGGCCCCCCCGAGGCCGACGGCCTGGTGGCGCTCGCCGCCGACCCGGGCATGCGCCCGCCCGTCGCGCTCCTGGCGTACGTGCCGGGGCAGCCGTCGCGGGCCGCCTTCTGGCCGTTCGCGGAGTTCTCACCCGAGTGGCAGGCCGTCGTCTACGCCACCGGGGCGGGCGCCGAGGTGCGGTTCTGCGACCTTCCCGCCGGCTGCGCCCTCGCGCTCGACGCCGACCCCGTGCGCCGCGACCCCATCGGCGAGCTGGCCCGCGCGGCGGGATACGACGACCCGGAGCGGTGGTGGGAGGACCTGGTCGAGCACCGGGGCGAGGCCGGGACGCTCGACGTCGTCGCCGAGGCGATGCGGGCCGTACGCGACGGGCACGTCGCGGAGGGCACGGAGGCCCGGCGCGAGGCGTACATGCGCAGGACGCTGCGGAAGGCGGCGCGGGAGGGTTTCGCCCGGATCGCGGTGGTCTGCGGGGCCTGGCACCTGCCCGCGCTGACCCTGCCCGAGCTGACACCGCCCGATTCGGCCCTGCCGGGACGTCGCGCCGGCGGGTCCACTCCGCCGCCCGGGACCGGCCCGGCCGCGGCAGGCGGGCCCGGCCGCCTGCCCTCGGCGGCGGAGGACGAGCGGCTGCTGCGCGGCCTGCCCAGGGTCAGGGTCGAGATGACGTGGGTGCCGTGGACCCACGGACGGCTCGCGGCGGGCGCCGGCTACGGCGCGGGCGTCGCCGCGCCCGGGTGGTACGAGCACCTGTTCACGGCGCCCGACCGGCCGGTGGAGCGCTGGCTCGCCCGCGCGGCCGCGGTCCTGCGCGAGGAGGACCTGCCCGTCTCGTCCGCGCACGTCATCGAGGCCGTACGGCTGGCCGATGGGCTGGCCGCGCTGCGCGGCAGGCCGCTCGCCGGGCTGTCGGAGGTCACCGAGGCGGTCAGGGCGGTGCTGTGCGGCGGCGACGAACTGCCGGTCGAGCTGGTCCAGCGGCGCATGGTCGTGGGGGAGCGGCTCGGCCGGGTTCCGGACTCCACGCCGATGGTGCCGCTGCGGCGGGACCTGCGCGACGAGCAGCGGCGGCTGCGCATGAAGCCGGCGGCCCTGACCGGGGAGCACGACCTCGACCTGCGCAAACCGCTCGACCTCGGCCGCAGCCGGCTGCTGCACCGGCTCACCCTGCTGGACGTGCCCTGGGGAACCCCGCGGCGGGCGCGCGGCAAGGGGACGTTCAAGGAGACCTGGTCGCTGGAGTGGCGCCCGGAGCTCGATGTGGCCCTCGTCGAGGCCGCCGTCTGGGGGATCACGGTCGAGGCGGCGGCGACGGCCCGCGTCCGCGACCTCGCGGGCGGCGCGGGCCTGCCCGAACTGGCCGCGCTGGTCGAGCGCTGCCTGCCGGCCCATCTCCCCGGCGCGCTGCCGCACGTGCTCAGGATGATCGAGGACCGGGCGGCGATCGACGGCGAGGTGCGCCATCTCATGGGTGCGCTGCCCGCGCTCGTGCGGACCCGCCGCTACGGGGACGTGCGCGGCACCGAGGGCCTCGCGGGCGTCACGGAGGCGATGCTGGCGCGGATCCGCGCCGGGCTGTCCCCCGCCCTAACGGGGCTGGACGAGGACGCGGCCCGCGAGATGGCCGCGCTGGTGGACGGCGTCCACGCCGCGGCCGGGCTGATGGGAGACGGCCGGTGGCTCACGGCGTTGTCCGGGATCGCCCGGCGGGACGACCTGCCGGGGCTGCTCGACGGCCGGATCGTGCGGATCCTGTTCGACGCCGGGGCGCTGGAGGACGACGTGGCCGCCCGCATGGCGCGGTCGATGTCGCCCGGCAACGCCCCGGCCCGGTCCGCGGCCTGGATGGAGGGCTTCCTGTCCGGGGGCGGCCTGCTGCTCGTCCACGACGCGCGCCTGCTCGCCGTCGTGGACGCCTGGCTCACCGGGCTGTCGCCTGACGAGTTCGTGAACGTGCTGCCGCTGCTGCGGCGCACGTTCGGCGCCTTCCCGGTGCCGGAGCGGCGCATGATCGGCCGGCGGGTCCGCTCCGGCTCATCGCCGGGCTCCGCATCCGGCGCCGCACCCGGAGACGGGGCGGACCACGACGACCGGCTGGCGGCGGCGGCCGTCCGGACGGTGCGGCAGATCCTGGGCGGGAGGGCCTGATGGGCGGCGAGGAGGAGCGGCTGCGCCGCTGGCGGCTGGCGCTGGGCGGCGCGGCGGCGGAGGGGGCCGTGGAAGGGGGCCTGGAGACGGTGCTGGGGGGCGCCGACGCGCGGATGGACGCCGCGCTCTCGGCCCTCTACGACGAGCAGGAGCGGCGGGGAGCCGGTCTCGGCGCGTCGGCGCCGCGCGTGGCCCGCTGGCTGGGGGACATCAGGGAGCATTTCCCCGCCGGTGTCGTGCGGGTCATGCAGAAGGACGCCATCGAACGGCTCGACCTGACCCGGCTGCTGCTGGAGCCCGAGATGCTGGAGGCGGTCGAGCCCGACGTTCATCTCGTGGGCACCCTGCTGTCGCTGAACCGGCTGATGCCGGAGCGGGCCCGCGAGTCGGCCAGGGCCGTCGTGCGCACGGTCGTGCGCGATCTGGAGGCGCGCCTGACGCGCCGCACCCTGGCGGCCGTCAGCGGCGCGCTCGACCGCTCCGCGAGGACTCATCGGCCCAGGAGGGCGGCCGAGGTCGACTGGAACCGTACGATCCGGGCGAACCTCGGCAACTACCTGCCCGAGCGCGGGACCGTCGTGCCGTCCCGGCTCGTCGGTTACGCCCGGGGGCAGCGGGGTGTTGGGCGGGACGTCGTGCTGGCCGTCGACCAGAGCGGTTCGATGGCCGCCTCGGTGGTGTACGCGGGCGTCTTCGCCGCGGTGCTCGCCTCGATGCGCGCGCTCAGGACCTCGCTCGTGGTCTTCGACACGGCCGTGGTGGACCTCACCGACCAGCTGCGTGACCCCGTCGAGGTGCTCTTCGGCACCCAGCTCGGCGGCGGCACCGACGTCAACCGGGCCGTGGCCTACTGCCAGAACCTGGTGACCCGGCCGGCGGACACGATTCTCCTGCTGGTCAGCGACCTCTACGAGGGAGGGCCGAGGGAGGAGATGCTGCGCCGGATCGCCGCCATGACCGCCGCCGGGGTCCAGGTGATCGTGCTGCTCGCGCTGTCGGACGAGGGGGCGCCGCAGTACGACCGCGAGAACGCGGCGGCGCTGGCCGCGATGGGCGTGCCGGCCTTCGCCTGCACCCCGGACGCCTTCCCCGAGCTGATGGCGGCCGCCATCGAGCGCCGGTCCTACGACCAATGCCGGATGCCGCGACCCGGGCACTGATTTGTAAGGTCCGTATCATGAATTCGGTAATGTCCGCTCCACCCGTCTTCAGTCGGCGTTACCGCTCCCTGAGCGTCGGGATCGTGGCCCTGGTGATGCTCGTGGCGTTCGAGTATCTGGCGGTGGCCACCGCGATGCCGCTGATCGGCCGGGAGCTGAACGGTTACCGCCTCTACGGCCTCGCGTTCAGCGGCGGCATGGCGGCCAACGTCATCGCCACGGTGGTCGGTGGTCGCTTGAGCGACGCGCGGGGGCCGTTCCCCGCCCTGTGGACGGGGGTCGGGGGGTTCGTCGCCGGGCTGGCCGTCTCGGGGTTCGCGCCCGCCATGGAGGTCTTCCTCGCCGGCCGGTTCCTCCAGGGACTCGGCGGCGGCCTGTTCAACGTGGCGTTGTACGTCCTCGTCGCCCAGGCCTATCCCTCCGCCATGCACCCGAGGGTGTTCTCGGCGCTGGCCGCGGCCTGGGTGCTGCCGTCGGTGGTCGGCCCGGCGATCACCGGCTTCGTGGCGGAGTCCTGGAGCTGGCGCTGGATCTTCCTGGGCGTGGCGGTGCTGTCGGCCCCCGCCGCGCTGGTGATGTGGCGCGGCCTGCCCGCGCCGGCCGGGCGGCCGAAGGAGGCGATGGGCCGGGCCTTCCTGCCCCGGTTCGCCTGGGGCGTGTGCGCCGCCGTCGGCGCGGCCCTGCTGCAGTACGGCAGCGGCGCGGCGGGCGCGGGGGTCCTGCTGGCGGGCGCCGGGCTGGTGGTCCTCGCGCTGGCGCTGCCGAGACTGCTGCCCCGGGGCACGCTGCGCGCCGCCCGGGGCCTGCCCACGGTGATCGCGCTGCGGGGCCTGGCCGCCGGGTCGTTCTTCGCCGCCGAGGTGTTCGTCCCGCTGATGCTGGTCCGGGAGCGGCACCTGAACACGGCCGAGGCCGGTCTCGCGCTCACCGGAGGGGCCCTCGCCTGGTCGCTCGGCTCGTGGATCCAGGGGCGCAGGCCCCACGCGCGGGCGCTGACCATCCGTCTCGGCGCGACGCTGATCGCCGCCGGCATCTGTGTCACCACTCTCGTGGTCGTCCCCGCCACGCCGGTCGTCGTGGCGTTCGCGGGCTGGCTGGTGGCGGGCCTCGGCATCGGCATGGTCTTCCCGACGTTGTCGGTGCTGGTGCTGGAGCTGTCCGCGCCGGGCGAGGCGGGCCGCAACAGCGCCTCGCTGAGCATCGGTGAATCGGTCTTCGCGGTCGTCGCCGTCGCGGTCACCGGCGCCCTTTTCGCGGCGTACGGGGGCAGGTCGTGGGTCTACGTGACGTGCCTCGGCCTGCTGGTCGTCATGGCCGTCGCGGCCGCGATCGTGGGCGGCCGGTTCGAGCACCGCCGCGAACCGGGCACCATTGAGGTCTAGGGACTCCCGCAAATCCCGCCGCGGAGCCCGGTCGTCCGGGCACGGCGCCACGGAACGGCCGTCGGCGGGGAAACAGGGGAAGAAACGAGGGATCCGAGTGCCGCGTGTCCGGGAGCTGGAGGTCTTCAGGATGACCCTGCCGTACGGCAGGCGTCCGGAGACCGTCCTGGTGAAGATCACGGACTACGGCGGCATGGTCGGCTGGGGCGAGGCCGTCGATCCGGCCGGAGCCGGGCCGCTGGAGCGGGCTTTGCCCGCGCTCGTCGGCATCGACTGGGAACACCCGTCGGAGCTGGGGGACAATCCCGGCGGCGTGGCCGGTGACATGGCCTGCTGGGACCTGTGGGGCCGCATGAACGGCGTTCCGCTCGCCCACGCCCTCGGCGGCACCCGCACGTCGCTGATCGCGACGGTCAGGCTGACGGCGGACCGTTCGCTGGAGAGCATGGTCGCCCGGGTGAACCGGCACGTCTGCGCGGGCTACGGGCACGTGACGCTGGACGTCCACCCCGGCTGGGACGTCGAGCCGCTGCGGGCCGTGCGCGCGGCCTATCCCGGTCTGGCCATCGCGGTGGACGGGCGCGGCGCCTACACCGAGATCTCCCAGCTGGAGGCGCTGGACTCCTACGGGGTGGTGGCCATCGAGCGCCCCTTCAAGGACCTGCTGACCAGCGCCGACCTGCAGGACCGGGTGTCGGCCGCGGTCGCGGTCGAGGTGGCCTCCGTGGCCGAGCTGGACGAGGCGTTGTGCCTCGGCGCGGGCCGGGCGCTGCTGCTGCGGCCCGCGAAGTTCGGCTCGCTCGGCGCGGTGCGGCGCGCGCACGACCACGCGGCGGAGGCCGGCTGGGACATCGTCTGCGCCGGCGGCCTCGGCGCGGGCCTGGCCCGGGCCGCGACGGTCGCCGTCGCCAGCCTGCCCGGCTGCACCCTGCCCAGCGATGTGGCCGAGCCGCCGCGCAGCGCGCAGGTGGTGCTCCCGCCGGTGGGCGCGTCCGGCGGGGTCGTCGCCGTGCCGCTCACCCAGCCCGGCCTCGGCCACACCGTGGACGAGGACCGGGTGCGCCGCATGGCCCGCGAGTCGTTCCAGGTCTGATCCACACGGGAGCAAGCCTTCCAGTCGCGCCGGACGGTCGAGCCGGGCCGGCCCCGGCGGGGGGCCACGCCCGTACGCGGGTGTTCAGCGCGCCGTCGCCGTGGGAGACGCCCCGCAGCCGTCCTCGATCGGGCTCGGCGTCCCCGGCGACGGTGGCACGGGCGCCGGCGTGAGGGAGGGCGCCGGCGGAGTGTGCCGATGCCGGAGCCGCCCCGGACCGGCTGGGGAGCCGCTCGACGGGGTGGCCGGAGAGGTGGTCTGGGCGTCCAGCGAGTCACGGATCGCCCTCGCCGTGAGCAGCCGGATCCGGTCCCAGTCCGGGTAGGCGGTATTGACCAGCGGGGGCACGAACTGGAGGCTGGTGACCCCGGTGTGCTTGACCTTCCAGGCCAGCGGCACCAGGTGCTCCAGCATGGGCCTCGGCACGTCGGTGCTGAGGAGCCTGCGGGTGGCCGCCGCGATCTGGGTGAACCGCGTCAGCACCGTCGCGGGGTCGGCCTGGCCGAGCAGCGCGCCGAGCAGGCACCGCTGACGGTGCATCCGGTCGAAGTCGTCGCTGAGGGTGCGGGACCGGGCGTACCACAGCGCCTCGGTGCCGTCCAGGCGGCGGGTGCCGGCCCTGACCATCCCCTCGTCGTACCGGCCGTACACGATGTCGCGGTCCACGGTGAGCACGATCCCGCCGAGAGCGTCGATCATCTTCGCCAGGCCCCAGATGTTGACCAGCGCGTACCAGTCGATCCGCAGGCCGAGGATGTAGCCGACCGTCTCCTTGAGGACCTGGGCGCCCATGTGCCGGTGTCCGCCGAACAGCTCGGGGTGGTCGTCGGCGTACTGCCACACCGAGAACAGCAGGTCCTCCCGCCAGCCGGGCCGATACTCCGGAAGGCGGAACCCGAAGGGGAACCGGACGGCCATCGGGCTGCCCGGAGGGAACCGCACGTGCTCCAGGTTGCGGGGCAGGCCGAGCAGCACGGCGCGGCCCGTGCGGACATCGACGCTGGCGACGTTGACGCTGTCGGTGCGCATCCCGATCCGGTCGGCGCCCCAGTCGCCGCCGAGCAGCAGCACGTTGACCCGGTCCCGGCCCGCCCACGGATCCTCCGGCCCCGGCCCGGCGGTGCCCGCCGGGCCGCCCCCGCCGGGCGAGGTGAAGATCGCGTCGAGCGCCCGCTCGGACAGGGCGACGTACCGGGCGGCGACCGCGAACGGCACCGCGACGACGACCGCGAGCGTGCCCGCGGCCAGCCCGGTGAGGATCTGCCCCGAGCGCGGCAGCGCCGCGGGGCGCAGGACGACGTACGAGTGGACGACCAGCCAGAACCAGGCGACGGCACAGGCCACGAAGACCAGGGAGATCTGGCTCAGCCACCCCAGCGCCCGCCCGGCGAGGCCCGCGTCGGCGCCGGCGGCGACGCCCGCGACGCAGACGACCGTGGTCAGGTAGACACCGAGGAGGATCAGCCCCGCGCGGCGGCGGCCCGCGCGCAGGTGCGCCGCGCCCGGCAGCACCGCCGACAGCGCCACCCAGGCGATGAGCGCGACGGCCCCGCGCGCCGGCCCGGCGCGACGTGGCGCCTGCGCGGCGCCCTTCCGGCGTGTCAGACCAGGGGTGACCACGGCTCAATTGAAGCGACACGGACCGCGGAAAACCCGCGACCGCCACGAGCCGGACCAGCCCTTGCCGAATCTTGACCGGGACGCGGCCCTACCAGGGGAAGGCGCTACCAAGGAAATGCGAACAGGCCGTAGTAGGCCGCGGTCAGCAGCAGCAGGGCCGTGCCGCCGAGCACGCCCGCGAGCACGCTCTTCTGCCAGGGCGTCGGCTCCCAGCCGTCCCGCCGGCCACCGGCGACCTCGGCGAACGTCGCGACCGTCTGCGCCAGCATCGCGACGGCGAGCAGCCGTACGACCAGCCACCCGGCCTGTACGGCGGGCCAGGCGCCCGCCTGGTTCACCGAGAACAGCACGATCAGCGTGATGAACGCCATAACCGCGGCGAGTTCGCCGAGCCCGATCCAGGCCATCCGACGCAGCCGCCGCCGGATGGTCGGCCACCGCTGGACGTTGGCCTGGAACCGCAGGTCGCGTCCGCGCAGGCGGACGACCATCTCCGTCACCGGCGCCGCGACGTAGCCCACCGCGGCCAGGCAGAGCGTCAGCCACAGGATCGTGCTGTCTCCCCACCACGGCGCCGCCGGCACGTCGGCCGCCTCGAAGCGCTGCACCGGCGTCGCCCCCGCGATGGGCACCGAGGGTCTCGCCGTACGCGGCAGGTCCCTGATCCAGTTCGCCAGCGTGGGCAGGTAGCCGGCCGCGAAGGTCCCCCCGTTGACCCGCATGGCGTGGTCGGCCCCGGCGAGGAAGCGGATGGTGTAGCCGGCGTCGCCCTGGCGCAGCGCCCGGGTGAGGGCCTCGGTGCTCTCCACGAAGGGGATGGAGGGGTCGTCGGTGCCGTACAGCGCGAGCACCGGCTGGGTGATCCCGCGCAGGGCGGGCGCCCCGTCGTAGCGCAGGAAGTCGAAGCCGACGCCGCCCATGACCCTGGTCAGCAGATCGCGTACGCCGGTCGGGGCGTGCAGGCGCAGCAGCTGCTCGTTGAGCGCCCAGGCAACCTGGCGCAGCGGCGAGACGTTCGGCGAGGAGACGAGGACCACGAACGCCGCCCGGGGGTCGCGGGCGGCGGCGATCGGGACGACCCAGCCGCCCTCGCTCACCCCCCACAGGCCCGCGCGCGCCGGGTCGACGTCGGGCCGCTGGCGCAGAACCCGCAGCATGCGCAGGGCGTCGTCGGCGAGCAGCCCGAAGTCGCGGCCGCGGAAGGAGTAGCCGACGGTCCGCTTGTCGTAGGCGAGCGTCACGATGCCCGCCCGCGCGAGCCACTCGGCCTGCTGGGTGAACTCCCCGCCGTCGCCCGAGCCCGAGCCCTGCACGAACACGAACGCGGGGTGGCGTCCGGGCGTCAGCGGCGCCCGGATCGTCGCCCGCAGCGTCTCGTTCCTCGCCGGCACGAGCAGTTTCTCGGTGCGGAAGGGGCCGCCGGCGAAACCCGCTCCGGCGATCGGCCGCACCTCGGCGGCGGGCTGCGCGGGGATGTCGCGGAACTGGGGCGAGGCGGGAAGCGGCGGCGGGTCGAAGGCAGGAGGGGAGAGCACGTGGCCGACGACGGCGAGCACGACCATCAGCACACCGGCGATCACCCCGAGAGTGCCCCGGCCGATGTTCATGAGGCGCTCCCCCATGCGATCTCGTATCCCGAACCCAGGTTAAGTCATTACTCGCTCCCTGCGCGGTGCCACGGAAGTGACGATTGATGCGTCGTTTGTCGGCGGGACCTGTTAGTTTCCTGCGACATGCGTGTCCTGCACACCTCCGACTGGCATCTCGGCCGCTCCTTCCACCGGGAGAGCCTGCTCGGCGCGCAGGCCGCGTTCGTCGACCACCTCGTCGAGACCGTGCGCGCGGAGCGGGTGGAGGTCGTGCTGGTCTCCGGCGACGTCTACGACCGCGCCCTGCCTCCCGTGGACGCGGTGGCGCTGTGCAACGAGGCGCTCGCCAGGCTCAAGGCGCTGGGCGCGCACACCGTGCTGATCAGCGGCAACCACGACTCCGCCGTACGGCTGGGCTTCGGCGCCGATCTCATGGAGCGCGTCCACCTGCGCACCGACCCCGCCCGGGCCTGGGAGCCGGTCACGATCGGCGACGTCGCGTTCTTCGGCATCCCCTACCTGGAGCCCGAGCTCGTCCGGGGACCGTGGGAGCTGGCCGAGCGCAGCCACACCGCCGCGCTCTCGTACGCCATGGACCGCGTCCGCGCGCACCCGGCCGCGCGCAGGGTCGTGCTCGCGCACGCGTTCGTCACCGGAGGGGAGGCGAGCGACAGCGAGCGGGACATCAGCGTCGGCGGGGTGTCCCACGTGCCGCTGAGCGCCTTCGACGGCGCCGACTACGTCGCCCTCGGCCACCTGCACGGGCGCCAGGCGATGAGCGAGACGGTCCGCTACAGCGGCTCGCCGATCGCCTACTCCTTCTCCGAGGCCGGCCACCTGAAGGGCTCCTGGCTCGCCGACCTCGACGGCGGGCGGACGGAGTTCGTCCCGGCTCCGGTGCCGCGCCCGGTCGCGCGGCTCCGGGGCCGCATCGACGACCTGCTGACCGACGCCCGCTTCGCCCGGCACGAGGACCACTGGCTGCAGGTGACGCTGACCGACCCGGTGCGCCCGCGCGAGGCGATGGAACGCCTGCGCGGGCGCTTCCCGCACACGCTCGCGCTCGCCTTCGAACCGGACGGCGCGACCGGGAGCTCCGCGCGCCCGCCGAGGATCGCCGGCAGGGCCGAGATCGACGTGGCGCTCGACTTTGTCCAGGCGGTGCGCGACACGCCCGCCGACGACGACGAACGGCGTCTGCTGGAGGAGGCGGTCGAGGCGTGCCGCATCAGGGAGAGCGTGTGAGCGGCCGGCCCGCGCCGGGCGAGGAGGCACCGTGAGGCTGCATCGGCTGAGCATGGTCGCGTTCGGGTCCTTCCCGGGAACGGAGGAGGTCGACTTCGACGCGCTCGGCGAGGCGGGCCTGTTCCTGATCCACGGGCCGACCGGCGCGGGCAAGACCACGGTGCTCGACGCCGTCTGCTACGCCCTGTACGGGCGGGTGCCCGGCCAGCGGGAGAGCGCCCGCAGCCTGCGCTGCGACCACGCGCCGCCGAGCCGGGGGCCGTCGGTGACGCTGGAGGCGACGATCCGGGGCAGGCGCCTGCGCGTCACCCGTTCCCCCGCGTGGATGCGGCCCAAGCTCAGGGGCTCGGGTCTGGTGGAGGAGAAGGCCAAGGCCCTGGTCGAGGAGCTGACCGAGCCCGGCGGGCGGTGGGTCGCGCGCAGCACCCGCAGCGACGAGGCCGGTGACTTCATCGGCACGCTGACGGGGATGAACGCCGCCCAGTTCTGCCAGGTGGCGCTGCTGCCGCAGGGCGACTTCGCCAAGTTCCTGCGCGCCGGGGGCGAGGAGCGGCGCGAACTGCTGGAGCGGCTCTTCTCCGTCCGGGTGTTCGGCGAGGTGGAGCGGTGGCTGGCCGACCACCGCACGCGCTCCGGGCGGGAGGCGCAGGAGCTGGCCCAGCGGGTCGACTCCGTGCTGGACCGCATGCGCGGCGCGGCGGGAGACCTGGCGCTGCCCGAGGACGCGGCCGATCCGGAGGCGTGGTCGGGTGAGGTGCTGAGCCTCGCCGAGGGCGCGCTCGCCCACGCGGCGACGGCCTGCGCGGCGAGCCAGGCCGGCCTGCTGTCGGCCCGGAGCCGGCTGGAGGAGGGCAGGGCCCTCGCCGACCGGCAGCGCAGGCACGCCGCCGCCCTGGCCCGGAGCCAGGAGCTCGACGCGGCGGCGGACGAGCGATCCGACCTGGAGGCGATGCTCGACGAGGCCGCGCGCGCCGACCGGGTGCTGCCGCTCGTCCGCCAGGCCGAGCAGCGCGCGGAGGCCGCGGCCAAGGCCCGCCGGGTGGCCGCCGACGCCGTGCTCCGCGCGTTCCCCGGAAACTCGGACGGCGCCTCGGGTGGAGCTCCGGAGCGGCCGAACGCGGGGGGCGGTGCGACCCGGCCTGACGCGCGGTCCGATTCACGGCCTGACGCGCGGCCTGATGCGCCCCACCTGGATCCGGAGCGGCCGGATCCGGAGCGGCTGGCCGCGCTGGAGCGGGAGCGGCGCGACGAGATCGCCCGGGTGCGCCAGATCCTCCCGGAGGAGACGCGCCTGCGGGAGGTGCGGGACGAGCGGGCCGGCGCCGAGCGCCTGCTGGCGGAGCTGTCCGGGGAGGAGGCCCGCCTGGCCGGACGGCTCGCCGCACTGCCCGGGGAGCGTGCCGGCGTCGAGGAGCGGCTCGCGGAGGCGCGCCGCGCGGCGGCGAGCCTGCCGGGCCTGACCGCCGCCAGGGACGCCGCGTCGCGGCTGCGCGCGGTCACCGAGGAGGCCGCGCTGCTCGACGCGGAGCTGACCCGGCTCTCCGGCGACGAGGCGCGGGCGCGGGCCGACCAGCAGGACCTGCCCGCGGCCCTGGCCGACGCCGGGGAACGGCTCCGGGGCCTGCGCGACATGGCCGCGCGGATTCCCGCGCTGGAGGCCGCCGCCCGGACGGCGGAGGAGCGGCTCGGCAGCGCGCGGCTCCGCGACACGCTGACCGCCGAACTGGACGCGGCCGAGCGGGACCGTCGCGCGGCGGTCGACCTGGCCCAGGAGCGCCGGGACCGGCTCCAGGAGGTGCGGCAGGACCGCATCGACGGGATGGCCGCCGAGCTGGCGGCAGGGCTGGTGGACGGCCTGCCCTGCGCCGTCTGCGGCGCCACCGGGCATCCCCGCCCGGCCGAGCCCGCCGTACGGGCCGCCACGGCCGAGGACGAGCAGGCGGCGCAGGACGCGTTCGACGCGGCGCAGCGCGCCCGTGAGGCGGCGGAGGCGAACGTCGCGGGGCTCACCTCGCGCCTCGCCGACGCGGAGTCGCGCGCCGGGGACCTGTCCGAGGAGGCCGCCGGGGCCGCCCTGGACGAGGCCCGGGACGAGCTGTCGCGGCTGCGCTCGGCCGCGTCGGCGGTCGAGGCGGCCGAGGAGGAGGCCGGGCGGCTCGCCGCCGCCCTGGAGGACGCCCGCGAGCGGGCAATGGAGCTGGCCGGGCTGCTGACCGAGACCAGGACCCGGCGGGATGCCCTGCTCGCCGAGGGAGAGCGCCTCGCCGCGGGACTGGAGGGCGACCTCGCGGACGTGGAGGCCCGGCTCAGCCGGGCACGGTCGGAGGCGGAGACGGAGGAGGAGCTCGCCGCCCGCGCCGCCCGGCTCACGGCCGAGCTGGAGGAGCTGGGCGAGCGGGCCGCGCGGACCGGGGCCGAGCTGGCCGAGGCCCGTGCCCACCGGGACATGCTGGAGACCGGCGAACGCCGGCTGGCCGAGGTGATCGACGCCGCACGGGGCGCGGACCCCTCGCTCGCCGCCCGTCTCGACCGCCTCTCGGAGGAGGCCGGCCTGCTGCGTGAGGCGGCCGACGCGGCGCGGACGGCGGAGGCGGCCGGTGGCGAGAGCGAGGCCGCGCGGGCCGCGGCGGCCCGCGCGGCGTCGGGGGAGGGGTTCGCGAGTGCGGAGCACGCCGCCGCCGCGACCCGCACCCCGGAGGACCGGGAGGCGATGACCGAGCGGCTGGGCCTGCTGGACGCCGAACGCGCCACGGTGGAGGGGCTGCTGGCCGATCCCGAACTGGTCGCGGCCGCCGCCGAGCCGCCCGCCGGCCTGGCGGAGCTGAGCGCCGCGCACGATGTGGCCGAGCACGAGCACGGCTCGCGCACCTCGGCCCGCGACCGCGCGCGGAGCAGGCTCGACCAGCTCACCGCGCTCGCCGGCGAACTGGACGCCGCGGTGCGCGCCCACCGGCCGGCCGAGGAGCGGCACCGCCTGGCCCGGCGTCTCGCCGAACTGGCCAATGGCACATCCGGCGACAACCGCTGGCACATGAGGCTGTCGGCGTACGTGCTCGGCGAGCGGCTGCGGCAGGTCGTGGACGCGGCCAACGAGCGCCTCGACCACATGTCGGGCGGGCGCTACCTGCTGCGGCACGACCTGAACCGGACCGCGGGCGACCGGGGCCGGTCGGGCGGCGGGCTGGGCCTGCGGGTGCTCGACGCCTGGACCGGGGTCGAACGCGACCCCGCCACCCTCTCCGGCGGCGAGAGCTTCATCACCTCCCTCGCCCTGGCGCTGGGCCTGGCCGACGTGGTGACGCAGGAGGCCGGCGGCGCGGAGATCGGCACCCTCTTCGTGGACGAGGGCTTCGGCACGCTCGACGAGGACACGCTGGACGACGTGCTCGACATCCTCGACGGGCTGCGGGAGGGCGGCCGGGCGGTCGGGGTGGTCAGCCACGTCGCCGAACTGCGCGTGCGCATCCCCGCCCAGCTCCGCGTGCTGAAGAACCGCGGCGGCTCCACCCTGTCGCACGCCTGACCGCCCGGCCCCTTACCTGGGTGGAGTCGAGACCGGCCCGCTGAACCCCGCTGACCGTCCCGGCATCGGCGGGCGTAGCTTGGCCGGTCCCCGAGGTTCCGCTGACCTTTACACGGGCATTCGCGTGGGCCCTCGCGGCTCCGCGGGGTGTGTAAGGCGTGAGGCGTACGGATCCGAAGGTCCTGGTGGCTCCGGCGACGAAGCCGCGCCGCAGCACTTGCAGCCGGGGGTCCGACATATACCGCTCGCTGAGCCGCGGTGAGATGAGCCAGATCCGGTGCACGCCCGCGGCCGCCGCCGTGAACTCGGCGGCCGTCCGGGGCTCGTAGACGCCGGGCGCGTTGGTGAGGTCGACCAGCCGTCGGTACGGCTGTCCGTACACGCTCACGAACAGTCGGTACCGCCGGGGAACGAAGAGCACTCGGTCGCCTGGGCGTTCCTGCTGCGTGAGTACAGCAGCCAGGGTACGCAGATCGTCGGGGCGGCTGTCCGGCAGCCGGATGGCGGCCTGCGCGGGAGCTGCCAGCGCGCCCAGGAGCACGATGGCGCCCGCTGCCACGCTCACGCGGGCGGTCGCCGGCCGGATGGCCCCGGTGACCGCCTGCACGCCGATTCCGGCGAGTAGCGCGAGTCCCGGTATTGCGTAGAGGACGTACCGGGGATGGTAGACCGGGTACTCCTGCGAGATGAGGAACGAAGCGAGCACCGGGAGAACCGGCCACGCGGTCACCAGTAGAGCGCGACGCGACCACCACGCTCCGGCGGCGGCGAGCACGAGCAGGAGCACGGCCGCGGCGGTCCCGCCGGTGATTTCCGCTGGAAGCCCGGCGAGATCGGCGACGCCGGGAGACTTCAGCCAGAAGAGCTGTTCGTCTCGCTGCCCGGCGGCCACGATCACAAGAGGAGTGATCAGGACGCCGCCCGCGGCCACCGAGAAGAGCCACGGCAGCGGCCGGGCCGGTCGCGCCGCGAGAACCCCGGCGAGGTGGGCGGCAAGCAGGAGCAGGGAGTACAGGTGCAGCCAGCCGAGCAGAGCCACACTCGCGGCGTACGCGAAGTGCCAGCGGGTCTGCGCGCCCTCCAGGGTCCGCAGCAGCAGCCATGTCGAGAGCACCGCCGCCGCGCTGACGATGGCGTAGCTCCGCGCCTCCTGAGCGTATCGGTCGGCCAGCGGCAGCAGGGCGTAGACGAGGCCGCCGCAACAGCCGGCGAGCGGCCCGGCCAGGCGGCGCCCTATGACCGCGACGCCGAACGCGGTGGTGGCGAACGCCAGCAAGGAGGGGAGCCGCAGCATGAGTTCGTTCTGCGCGATCGCGGCGAAGGGCCGCAGAAGCAGATAGTAGGTGACGTGCACCGCGTCGACGTCGGCGATCAGCCGCCGTACGTAGGACAGCGGCATGCGTGCCATGACGCCGCTGAAGGACTCGTCGCGCCATAGCGACGGCACGGTGATGCGCCAGGCGCCGAGGATCAGAGCCACAAGGGCCGGAAGGACGACGGCGATCACCCGTACCCACGGGCGGGTCGTCTCGCGCGTCGCCCGCCGGCCAGTTGAGTCAGGCCGCTCGTCGAGCACGCCTACCATGGGCTGGGGGGCTTCCATTCAGGCAGGATATTGGTCACCTGTCATGCGGCGACTGGGTCTGATGGCAGGGCGGCGATCTCCTCGACAGCCGCGCGAGTGCGGCGGGGTGGGCTCAGGGGGTCAGCAGGTAGGCGTTGTCCTTCCACCAGATCCAGATGGTCCGCCGGTCGCCCGCCTCGGCGACGGCCGCGACGTCCTCGTCGTCGAAGGTCCACGCGGCCAGGTAGGAGCCGTTCGCGCCTGGCTTGCAGACGAGCGTCCCCGTGGCCGTTCCCTCGTGGTTCCAGGGGCTGGAGGAGTCGCCGTGGGCGCAGCCGCGCGGCCCCAGGCCCGCGGACAGCCCGGCGAGCCACGCCTTCAGCGCCTTCGCGTCGATGAACCGCATCACCAGAGGGTTCCGTGCCGGGCCGGGGCGCACGACCGCGCAGTTCACCGCGGCGATCACCTTGTCGTTCTCCTGCGCGAACGCGGGGACGCACCCGGCCAGCACACGGGCATCGATGCGATCGACCAGTGCCTGCTGGCCCACCGTCAACCCGGTAGGAGTAGGCGCGGCCCGCCTAGTGGAGCCCATGATGGCCAGGCACTCGCTGAGGCCGAGTCGCCGCGCTCCGGCCGGCCAAGACGGCAGCGTGCGGTCTGACAACGTCTGCATCGCCGTTATCGCCGCTTCGCCATGCAACGTTCCCTGATCCACCTGGTAGTTCACGAAGACCGTGGAGATCGCACTGAACGTCTCCGCGAAGCTCCGGGTGTCTCGCAGCAGCCCGTTGATATCGCGGCGGTCTTCCCCGCCGGCACCAGCTTCTCCCGGCGGGTGCGTGGTCCCCTCGTCCGCGGCTCCTCCTGCGCCTCATCCGGGCTCATGCGACGGTCATCCCTCGCGCGCGGACGTCTCGCCCGCCCGATCGAGTTCGCCTCACCACTCGTCCCTCTCCAGCCGGGCCCCGACCAGCAGACGAACAACACGTAACCATAAAAGGGAGTTGGCCACGACCACAAGAAATCGAATTGTCACCAGGGATTCTCCCTTCCTGGCTACCTCAACGAAACACGTCCGCGAGAAAGTGCCCGGCGGCTTACGGAGGGCCGAATCGGGGGAATTGTCGTGCCCATGACACGAACGCACGCCGACTTGTCGAATTCACTCCACCGCCCGGCCCCGATTCGATCACCATCCAGCGAAGATTTGTCCACAAATTCTCTGATCTACAATGTAAAGGCGCTCGCGGCGTTTCCACGTCGGCCGCCGCGGGCGTGAAAACGCTGACACCGCGTCAAGGTCAACATGGTCTACATGGGCAGCCAGCGGGAGGCCAGCAGGTAGCCGCCGTATACGAGCGACGCGGTGGAGACCAGCAGGAACAGCAGCACCCAGAGCGTGCCGGGCACGCGGGTCAGCCGGGCGAGCTGGTCGGCGTCGGAGTCCGGGGCGTGGCCGACCCGGCGCTTGGCCTGCAGTTCGAGGATCGGCCGCACGCCGCCGAGCAGCAGGAACCACGCTGCGGCGTACGCGCCGGCGGACTGCACGTCGGGCGGCGCGAACCAGGACAGCGCGAAGACCGCGCCGCCCACCACGAGCAGGGACACCGCGCCGAAGACGTTCCTGATCATCAGCAGCATGCACGTCAGCAGCGCGAGCACGGCCCACAGCAGCAGGGTGATCCGCCCGTCCGCGACCAGCCAGGCCGCGCCGAGGCCGATCAGGGACGGCGCGACGTATCCCGCCGCGGCGGTGGCGACCATGCCGGGCCCGGTCGGCCGGCCCCGGGTGAGCGTCACTCCGGAGGTGTCCGAGTGGAGCCGGATCCCCCGCAGCTTGCGCCGGGTGAGCACCGCCACGAGCGCGTGGCCGCCCTCGTGCGCGATCGTGATCAGGCCGCGGGAGTAGTGCCACGAGATCGGGTAGGCGACTACCGCCAGAGCGGCGAACCCGGACAGGACGACCAGCCAGAGCGGGGGCGCGACCTGGGTGGCGGTCAGATGGTTCCAGAGGGCCTTGAGGGGGGTCACTCCCGGAATCGTACGGCCCGCGGCCCGGGCCCACGCCCCCCGTGCCCGCCCGGTGCGCGGGGAAAGTGGGAACGGGGGTTACCTTCTTAAAGTGGCAGAGCGGCGGATACGTGGACTGCGCGGATTGAGTGGACTCATGAGGACGAAGCCGGAGCAGGCTCCCGAACACTCCATGGACCCCCGCGCCGGCGAGCGCGAGGACTCCTTCAGGCACAGCGTGATCGACAACGCGGTGTACGTGGACGGCGAGCGGGTGGACTCCCCGCTGTCGCTCGGCGACGCGATCGCCTCGCTGCGCTCGCGGCCGGGCGCGATGGCGTGGATCGGCCTCTACCGGCCGGAGGAGGCGGAGCTGATCAAGGCCGCCGAGGAGTTCGGCCTGCACGAGCTCGCCATCGAGGACGCCATCGTCGCCCACCAGCGGCCCAAGGCCGACCGGTACGGCGGCACGCTGTTCGTGGTGCTGCGGGCGGCGCAGTACCTCGACAAGCCGGAGAAGGTCGCCTTCGGCGAGTTGCACGTCTTCGTGGGCCCCGACTTCGTGCTGACCGTGCGGCACAGCGAGGCGCCCGACCTGTCGAAGGTGCGCCGGCGGATGGAGTCGGACCCCGACCTGCTCCGCCAGGGCCCGCAGGCCGTGCTGTACGCGATCCTCGACGCGGTGGTGGACGGCTACGCGCCGGTGGTCGCGGGGCTGCAGAACGACATCGACGAGATCGAGGTGCAGGTCTTCGGCGGCGACCCGGCCGCGCCGCGGCGCATCTACGCGCTGTCGCGTGAGGTGATCGAGTTCCAGCGGGCGACCAGCCCGCTCGTGCCGATGCTCGACGGCTTCATCGCGGGCTCGCCCAAGTACGGCGTGAACGAGGAGTTGCAGCGCTACCTGCGCGACGTGTCCGACCACGCCATCACGGTCACCGAGCGGGTGGCGGGCTTCCGGGAGATGCTCCAGGACATCCTCATCGTCAACTCCACCCTCGTGAGCCAGCAGCAGAACGAGGAGATGACCAAGCTGACGGCCACGAGCATCGCCCAGGGCGACGAGGTCAAGAAGATCTCCGCCTGGGCCGCCATCCTGTTCGCCCCGACCCTGGTCGGCACGATCTACGGGATGAACTTCGACCACATGCCCGAGCTGCACTGGTGGCTCGGCTACCCCGTGGCGATCATGCTCATGGGCCTCGTCTGCCTCACGCTGTACCTGGTCTTCAAGCGCCGCGACTGGCTGTAGACCTCCGCTTCGAGCGCCGATGCACCGGTTTAGGCCTTGTCGTGACAACTATCTAGATATATCTTTCACGTATCTCGATAGTTGGAGGATGACATGCACGACGATGAGTGGCCCCCGCAGGCACCGCCGCACCACGGCGCGGCGCCGCCTCCGCCTCCGCCTCCGGTCCCGCCCGGTCTCGGCCCGCGCGTCCGGCGAGGCGACGTCCGTACGGCTCTGCTGCGCCTGCTGACCGAGGAGCCGCGCAACGGCTACCAGCTCATCGAGGAGATCGAGCGGCGCAGCGGCGGGGTCTGGCGGCCCAGCCCCGGCTCGGTCTACCCCGCCCTTCAGCAGATGGAGGACGAGGGCCTGGTGGCGGGGGAGGACGCGAGCGGCAGCCGCGCCTACCGGCTGACCGGGGAGGGCATGAGCCAGGCCGACCCGCGGGCCGAGCCGTGGGCGGACGTCCGCCGCAGTCTCCCCGAGGACCGGCACGAGCTGCGGCTGCTGTGGGGCCGGCTCGGCGAGGCGTTCGTCCACCTCACCCACGTCGCGGACGACCGGCAGGTCGCCGAGACCAAGAAACTGCTGCGGAGCACCCGGCAGGCGATGTTCCGGATCCTCGCGGAGGACGCGTGAGCATGAACGGGGGAGACGTGAACGCGGCGGTGGCCGTGCGCGGGCTGCGCAAGACGTACGGGAAGGTCGAGGCCGTCAAGGGCGTCGACTTCGAGGTCGCGCCCGGCGAGGTGTTCGGCTTCCTCGGGCCGAACGGCGCGGGCAAGACCACCACGATCAGCATGCTGTGCACGCTCGCCACCCCCACGGGCGGCACCGCCCTCGTCGCCGGGCACGACATCGTGACCGAGCGCGACGCCGTGCGCCGCAACATCGGGCTGGTCTTCCAGGACCCCACGCTGGACGGCTACCTCACCGCCGAGCAGAACCTGCGCTTCCACGCCGAGCTGTACGGCGTGCCGAAGGACCTGGTCGGCGACCGGATGCGTCAGGTGCTCGACATGGTCGGGCTGTGGGACCGCAGGGACGGCAAGGTCATGACGTTCTCCGGCGGCATGAAGCGCCGGCTGGAGATCGCCCGCGGGCTGCTGCACTCGCCCCGGGTGCTCTTCCTGGACGAGCCCACGGTCGGCCTGGACCCGCAGACGCGCTCGGCCATCTGGGGATACATCGGCAAGCTGCGGCACAGCGAGGACATCACGATCTTCATGACGACGCACTACATGGACGAGGCCGAGTACTGCGACCGCATCGCGATCATCGACCACGGCGAGATCGTGGTGATCGACTCGCCGGAGGCGCTCAAGGCGAGCGTCGGCAAGGACCGCGTGCAGATCCAGACCGGCGACGACGAACGCGCGATGGTCCTGCTCAAGGAGAACTTCGGCGTCGAGGCCGCCGTACGGGAGGGTCAGGTGACGTTCGCGGTCCCGTCGGGGGAGGAGTTCGTGCCGCGGCTGTTCGCCGGCCTCGGCGTGCCGATCCGGTCGGTGAGCGTGTCGCGTCCCTCGCTCGACGACGTCTTCATGTCCTACACCGGCTCCACGATCCGCGACGCCGAGTCGTCGGGGGCCGGCAACCAGTGGATGCGCGCGATGGCCAGGGGAAGGTGAGCCGATGACGACCGACGTGGTCCGGGTGAGCGTGCCGCGGGCGGGCGGAGGCCACGACCTGCGGGCGGTCAAGGTGGTGCTGCACCGCGAGTTGCTGCGGTTCGCCAACGACCGCACGCGGATCGTGTCCTCGCTGGTCCAGCCGGTGCTGTGGCTGTTCGTGATGGGCACCGGGCTCGGCACGCTGGTGCGCGGCTCGGTCCCCGGGGTCGACTTCCGGACGTTCATGTATCCCGGCATGATCTCGATGACCGTGATCATGACGGCGATGTTCTCGGCGGGGTCCATCGTGTGGGACCGCGAGTTCGGGTTCCTGCGCGAGATGCTGGTCGCGCCGGTCAGCCGGGGCGCGATCGTGGTCGGCAAGTGCCTGGGCGGTGCCGTCGTCGCCACCCTGCAGGGGGTGATCATCCTCGCGCTCGCCGGGCTGGTCGGCGTGCCGTACTCGCCGGGCCTGATCCTCACCCTGCTCGGCGAGATGTTCCTCGCCGCCTTCACGATCACCGCGTTCGGCGTGACGCTGGCCGCCCGGATGCGCACCATGCAGAGCTTCTTCGGCGTGATGCAGATGGCGATCATGCCGATGATGTTCCTGTCGGGCGCCATGTTCCCGCTGGCCGGCCTGCCGTCGTGGCTGCACGTGCTCACGACGGTCAACCCGCTGACGTACGCCGTGGACCCGATGCGCCGGGCGGTCTTCGGCCACCTCGACGTGCCGCCGCAGGTCGACGCGATGCTCAACCCCGGCGTGAGCTGGTTCGGCCACCGGCTGCCGGTGCCGCTCGAACTCGGCCTGGTCGCCGCCGTCGGCGCGGTCCTGCTCGCCGTGGCCGTGGCCCAGTTCCGGCGTACGGACTGAGCAGTTCCGGCGTACGGACTAAACGGACTAAGCGGTTCCGGCGAACGGGCCGACCCCGCACACCCGGGGGACGGCGGCGAGCGGGACGTCCTCGTCGAGGGCGCGGACCAGCAGCGACTCCACGCCGAGGAGCATGGCGCGGGCCGTCTCCCGGGGCAGGTAGGCGGTGTCAGCGATGAGGCTGAGCTGTCCGGTGTCGGTGGCCGCGCCCACGGTGAAGAACGCCTTGAACCGGACGCCGGGCCAGGCGTTCGTGACGTACGTGCGGGTCTTCGCGGTGAGATCGGGGATCTCGCCGGACGCGGGCCGGGGCGCTCCCGGCCAGGTGCCGACGGTGCGCCGGTCGTTGAAGAACGCGTCGAGGTCCACCTCCCGGCCGCGGCGGCGGCCGATCTCCTCGCGCATGGCCTGCATGGCGAAGGGGTCGTAGTGCGCGTTGCGGTACGCCGTGAAGGCGGCGCGGTGCGCCTCCCGGCAGGCGTCGGCGAAGCCGTCGGAGGGCGGGTCGAGGACGAACAGGCCGTCCTGGCCGACGTTGCCGATCATGGTCCGGGTGCGCGGGTCGCGGCGGTTGCTGTGCACGAGCTGCATGACCGCCCTCGTGCGGCCGCTCACCGTGGCCAGGACGGTCGCGCACGCGCCGAGCAGAACGCTGGTCGTGCTGATGGTCCACCGCCCGGCCAGCGTCTCGGCCGCCGCGGCGAGCGCCACCGACTCCATGCCGACCTCGATGAACCGGGGGTCCTCCGGCTCGCCCGGAGGGTGGTCGAACACGTCGAGCGGCGCCTCCTCCAGGATGGCCCGCCAGTATCGGATCGACCTGGCCGAGCGCGCCTGGAACGACTCCTCGCGCTCCAGGGCCGCCTGGTCCGTCGGATGCCAGTCGGCGGGCGGCGGCTCCTCCCCTCTGAGCAGGATCTTCCACTCCTCCGCGAGCAGGCTCAGGGCCTGGAAGTCCACGGCCAGGTGGGAGAAGGTCAGCGCCAGCGCCATGGGCCGCCCGGCCTTGAGGACGACGGCGCAGCGCAGCGGCAGGTCGGCGTCGTGGACGAAGGCCGTCGCGCTCAGCTCGCCGGCGATCCGTTCGGCCGCCCGCAGCGCGCGTTCCGGTCCCGCCTCCACCAGGTCGACGGTGAGCCGGCCGTCGCGTCTCACCCGCTGCACCGGCCCCTCCGGCGTGCCGTGGAAGGTGGTACGCAGGGTCTCGTGCCGTTCGAGTAGCTCGCGCAGCGCGTCCAGCACGGTCGCGAGGTCGCGCCTGCCGTACACGGGTAGCACCCAGGGGCAGTTGAGGAAGGACTGACTGTCGCCCATCAGGTGGACGGCGCGCCAGATCAGCCGCTGCCCCCAGGTCAGCGTCGCCTCGCCCGCCCGCGCGCCGTGGAACTCCACCGTCGCGCCCGCGGCCCGCGCCGGGGAGCCCTCCGGCGTCGTCATGCGTCTGCCGCGGTCCGGTCGCCGGGCTCGGCGGCCCGGGACACCAGCGCGGCGAGGGCGTCGACGCTCTCCAGCGAGGACCAGTCGCCGCCGAGGCCGACCTCGACCCCGAAGGTGTCCTCGATCGCGTCGACGAGCCGGACCCGGGCCACCGAGGTCAGGCCGAGCGCGGACAGCGACCGCTCGCCGGCGAGCGCATCCTCGGCGCCGATCGCGCCGTCGGACACCTCGGCGACCAACTCCGCCAGGGCCCGCCTGTACTGCCCGGCCGTCATGCCGCACCGCCCGTCATATGACATCCTCCGTGGTCGCGGGGGAACCATGCCGACCTGCGATGGAAGCATAGGCAAATCGGTTCGGGGATGACAGTGAAACAGAAAAGACGCTGTCCGAAAACTTTCGGAAACCGCGTCTGCGGGCCCGCCCCGGAAATGGACCGGCCCGGGGTGACACGCGCCCCGGGCCGGCTCGATCGTCTTCTCTAGTGCTTCACGCGGACCCGGTCGGCGCGGCTGGACGAGCGACGGGCGTCGTCGTCACCGGGGAAGACCACCTTCCAGCTTCCGGAGCGGGTCGCCTTGGTCTTGCCCCAGAACGAGCCGGAGACGTTCGTCCGCAGCGTCTTGACGTAGTGCCAGGAGCCGCCGGCCTTCTTGAACCACACGGTCACCTTCTGGTGGCCGTAGCCCTCCCAGCCGTCGTCCCAGATTTGGAGCGCGCCGCGGAAGGTCAGGTACTTCCCGTACGTGACCGGCTCGGGGGAGGCGTCGAAACGGATCACCCGGGTGCCGGCGGCGGGCGGCGGCACGGGCCGGGGAGCGCGGACCGTCACGTAGTCGGACGAGCCCACCGAGCCGGTCGCGCCGGTGACGGCCTCGAACTCGGCCCGCCACCAGCCGGAGGTCCTGGCCCTGACGTCCGCGGCGAAGAAACCGCGGTCGCCGGTCCAGGCGGAGGTGACGTACTGCCAGCGGTAGCCGCCGTCGGGCTTGAAGAGGATCCGCACGCGGTGGTCGGGGTAGCCGCGCCAGAAGTCCCCGCCGTCGATCTCCAGCCGGCCGCGCAGGCGCAGGGTGTCACCGGCCCGGACGGGGTCGGGGGATGCGTCGAAGCCGGTGACGCGGGTGCGCCTGGCGGCGTCCCGCACGTCGACCCGGTCGCTGTCGCTCGTCGCGGGCTCGGCGGCGGTGGTGCCGTCGAACTCGGCCCGCCACCAGCCGGACCCGTCCGCCCTCTCGTCGGCCGAGAAGCGGCCGCGCCCGTCGGTCGTCACCCAGCCGACCCGGCCGTAGGAGCCGCCGACCGGCTTGAACGCGAGGTACACCCGCTGGCCGGCGTACCCGCGCGACGCGCCGTAGGTGAGCGCGCCGGTCAGCCTGACGACGCCGCCGCGGTCGACCACGTCCGGCGAGGCGGCGAAGTCGAGGCCGGTGCTCCAGTGAACCTGGAACTCCTTGGCGGCGGTGCCGCCCTCGGTCCTCACCTCCAGCTTCCAGGCGCCCGGCTCGTCCCTGAAGGTGAAGCCGTACCTGGCCGTGTAGGCGCCGGAGCCGGCGGATCCGACGGCGAGCGGGACCGCCCGGCCCGACCCGTCGAGAAGCCGGGCGGCGCCCCCCTCCGCCGCCTTGTAGGTGAAGGTCGCCGTCGTGCCCGCGCCGCCGGCGACGATCACGGGGCTGGGGGAGACGGCGAGGTCGCTCGGCGCCGGCGCGGGAGAGGGCGTCGTCGCCGCGCCGGCGACGGCCGGGAGAGCCACGGCTCCGCCCAGGGCGACCGCTCCTCCCATGGCCGCCGCCGCGATCACGGCGCGCATGCGTTTCAACATTTCCGCTGAACCATCCTTCCCGGTGGCCGAACGGTGAACGCGGCCTGAGGGTGCCACGTCATTCCTCTCAAGTAGACGGGCGATAACCGGCATAGGTTGAGAGCAATGCCATTCGTCATCAAATCGTGCCAATTAAGGTGATCGATAATCGGAACGATGCCGGGAGTTCCCACTCCGCGGGACGGGGAGAGCATCCTGCGACATAATCGGCCGTGTGGTGCGGGAAGCAGTGGAGACCCATTTCGCCGAAGCCGTGGGGGCGCTGACCCCGGGACCCGCCGGGGACCCGGATCTGCCGGTCCGCCCCGGCTCGGGCCTCACCGGTGCCCGGTGCCGGGAGCTGTTCGCGGTGCAACTCGGCAGCCGGCTCCTGGACGTCGCCGCCCGCCTGATGCGCGGGCGCGACGAGGGCTTCTACACGATCGGGTCGTCCGGTCACGAGGGGAACGCCGCCGTGGCCGCGGCGCTCCGGACGACCGACCCCGCACTGCTGCACTACCGGTCGGGCGCGTTCTACCTGGCCCGCTCCGCCCAGGCCGGACGGCTGGCCGAGGAGGGGCTGCGCGACGTGCTGCTGGGGGTCGCCGCGTCGGCCGAGGAGCCGATCGCGGGCGGCCGGCACAAGGTGTTCGGCCACCCCGGCCTCGCCGTCGTCCCGCAGACCTCCACGATCGCGAGCCACCTGCCGAGAGCCGTCGGCGTCGGCTTCGCGATCGAGCAGGCGCGCGCGCTCGGGCTGCCGTCGCCGTGGCCGCGCGACGCGGTCGTCGTCTGCGGATTCGGCGACGCCTCGCTGAACCACGCCTCCGCCCTCACGGGCCTCAACACCGCGGCGTACGGCGGCCATCGCGGGCTGCGCGTGCCGGTGCTGTTCGTGTGCGAGGACAACGGCCTCGGCATCAGCGTGCGGACCCCGCGCGACTGGGTCGAGCGGGCCAGGCACCCGGCGCTGGAGTATTTCCACGCCGACGGCTGCGACCTCGCCGACGCCTACGACGCCGCGACGCGTGCCGCCCGCCACGTGCGCGACAACCGCGCCCCCGCGTTCCTGCACCTGCGCACGGTGCGGCTGATGGGCCACGCGGGCTCGGACGTCGAGAGCGCCTACCGCACCCGCAAGGAAATCGCCGCCGACCTGGCGCGCGACCCCCTCGTCCGTACGGCTCGGCTGCTGGTGGAGGCGGGCCTCGCCCAGCCCGACGAACTGCTGGCGCGCTACGAGGCCGAGCGCGACCACGTGCTCAAGCTGGCGATGGAGTGCGGGCGGCGGCCCCGGCTGACCTCGGCGGCGGAGGTGATGGCGCCGCTCGCGCCGCGCGACCCGCGGGCGGTGGCGGCCGGAGCCCTGCGGGCCGCGCCCGCGCGGGAGCGCGAGCGGGCCTTCGCCGCGCCGCCGGAGTCGGAGGGCGGGCTCACACTCGCGCAGGCCGTCAACCGCACGCTCGCCGACGCCATGGCGGCCGACCCCGGGGTCCTCGTGTTCGGCGAGGACGTGGCCCGCAAAGGCGGTGTGTATGGCGTCACGCGCGGGCTGCTGCGCAGGTTCGGCAGTGAGAGGGTCTTCGATACGCTGCTGGACGAACAGGCCGTCCTCGGGCTCGCGCTCGGCAGCGGGCTGGCGGGGATGCTGCCGGTGCCGGAGATCCAGTATCTCGCCTATCTGCACAACGCCCTTGATCAGATTCGTGGCGAGGCGTCGACTCTGCAGTTCTTCTCTCGGGGCGCGTACCGCAATCCCCTGGTCGTACGAGTCGCCTCATATGCCTACCAAAAGGGATTTGGGGGACATTTCCATAATGACAACTCAATTGCCGCGTTGCGCGATATCCCCGGTCTGATCATCGCGTCTCCGGCGCGGCCCGACGACGCGGCGGCGATGCTCCGCACGTGCCTGGCCGCCGCCCGCGTGGACGGGAGTGTGTGCGTGTTCCTCGAGCCCATCGCGCTCTACCACACCCGGGACCTGTTCGAGGAGGGCGACGGCGGCTGGCTCGCGCCGTACGCGGCGCCGCCCCGCTGGGCGGAGACGCACGTCCCGGTCGGGCGGGGGCGCTCCTACGGCGACGGCCGCGACCTCACCATCGTCACCTACGGCAACGGGCTGCGGATGAGCCTGCGGGCGGCGGCGCGGCTCACGGCGGAGGGCTTGGGCTGCCGGGTGCTCGACCTGCGGTGGCTGTCGCCCCTGCCGGTCGACGACCTCATGCGCGCGGCCGACCTCACGGGCCGGGTGCTCGTCGCCGACGAGACCCGGCGCAGCGGAGGCGTCTCGGAGGGCGTGATGGCGGCGCTGCTGGACAACGGCTTCACCGGCCCGATCACCCGGGTGACCTCCCGGGACAGCTTCGTGCCGCTGGGCCCGGCGGCCGACACCGTGCTGCTGTCCGAAGCCGAGATCGAGCAGGCCGCCCGCGCCCTGCTCGCCCGTGACTGACCGAGGGCTGATCGGGGGGCCGATCCGGGGGTTGATCCGGGGGTTGATCCGGGGGTTGATCACAGCGCGGCCGGTCACCCAATCTGGCACAGAGCGGCGCGGGCCATGGTGTGCAGCAGGCCGGCCATGGCCTCGGGGGAGAGCTCTCCCGCGCTGTGCGGGGTGGAGTTGAGCAGGCCGAAGACCGCGTGCGCGGCGGCCCGCAGCCGGGCCTGCGGGCAGTCGGGGTGCAGCTCGGCCAGCACGGCCACCCACTCCTCGGCGTACAGCCGCTGGAGCCGCCGGATCGCCCGCCTCGCCTGCTCGGGCACGTTGTCGAGCTCGCGCTCCTGCACCCGGATCAGCGCCGGGTGGCGCAGCGCGAAATCGATGTGCCCGGCCAGCAGCGCGTCCAGGGCCGCCTCCGCGGTGTCCGGGTCGGCGGTGGTGGCGAGCCGCGCCCCCTGCTCGCGCAGCCGCTCGCTGATCCCGAGCAGCATCTCGGTGAGCAGCGCCTCCTTGCCGCTGAAGTGCCGGTAGAGCGCCGGCCCCGAGACGCCCACCGCGGCGCCGATGTCCTCGATGGACACGCCGTGGAAGCCGCGCGCCGCGAACAGGGCGGCGGCCGCGTCGAGGATCTCGGCCCGCCGATTGCGGGTAGGGGTCTTCACGGCACCATGGTAGACGGAGCAAGTTAACGATGACTAACATTCCAGCATGAGCACAAGCGACTGGCCGGTGAGTGCCTGGCCGGTGCTGGAGAGCCGGTGCGATCCGGGCGGCGAGGCGTACAAGCGCGACGCCGAGGCGAACGAGCGCCTGGCGGCGGAGCTGCGCGAGCGGCTCGCGGCCGCGGCGCGCGGCGGTCCGGAGCGGGCCCGCGCCCGGCACGCCGAGCGCGGCAAGCTGCTGCCCCGCGACCGCGTCGACACGCTCCTCGACCCCGGCGGGCGCTTCCTCGAACTGTCGCCGCTCGCGGCCACCGGCATGTACGACGACCAGGCCCCGGCCGCCGGGATCATCACCGGCGTGGGCCGGGTCGGCGGCCGCGAGGTGGTGGTCGTGGCCAACGACGCCACCGTCAAGGGCGGCACCTACTACCCCATGACGGTCAAGAAGCACCTGCGCGCCCAGGAGGTCGCCCTCCACAACACCCTGCCGTGCGTGTACCTGGTCGACTCGGGCGGGGCGTTCCTGCCGAAGCAGGACGAGGTCTTCCCCGATCGGGAGCACTTCGGGCGCATCTTCTACAACCAGGCCACGATGTCGGCGCGGGGCATCCCGCAGATCGCGGCCGTGCTCGGCTCCTGCACCGCGGGCGGCGCCTACGTCCCGGCGATGAGCGACGAGGCGGTGATCGTCCGCAACCAGGGGACGATCTTCCTCGGCGGGCCGCCGCTGGTGAAGGCCGCGACCGGCGAGACCGTCACGGCCGAGGAACTGGGCGGCGGCGACGTCCACGCCCGCGTCAGCGGTGTCACCGACCACCTCGCCGAGGACGACGCGCACGCCCTGAAGATCGTGCGGGACATCGTCGGGTCGCTCGGCCCGAGAGGCCCCCGCCCCTGGGACGTCGCGCCGGCCGAGCCTCCGCTGCACGACCCGCACGACCTGTACGGGATCGTCCCCCAGGACACCCGCCGGCCGTACGACGTGCGCGAGGTGATCGCCCGGATCGTGGACGGCAGCCGGTTCCTGGAGTTCAAGACCGAGTACGGCCCGACCCTGGTCACCGGGTTCGCCCGCGTCCACGGCCACCCCGTCGGGATCGTGGCCAACAACGGCATCCTGTTCGGCGAGTCGGCGCTCAAGGGCGCCCACTTCGTCGAGCTGTGCGACCGGCGGTCGATTCCGCTGGTGTTCCTGCAGAACATCAGCGGCTTCATGGTCGGCAAGGCGTACGAGGCCGGGGGCATCGCCAAGCACGGCGCGAAGATGGTCACGGCGGTCGCCTGCGCCCGGGTGCCGAAGTTCACCGTGATCATCGGCGGCTCGTTCGGCGCGGGCAACTACGCGATGGCCGGCCGCGCCTACTCGCCCCGCTTCCTGTGGATGTGGCCGAACGCCCGCATCTCGGTCATGGGCGGCGAGCAGGCCGCCACGGTCCTGTCCACGGTCGGCGACGCCGACCCCGAGGAGATCCGGGCCCGCTACGAGCACCAGGGCAGCCCCTACTACTCGACCGCCCGCCTGTGGGACGACGGGGTGATCGACCCGGTGGACACCAGGACCATCCTCGGCCTGGCGCTCGGCGCCGCCGCCAACGCCCCCCTCGAACCCGTCGGCTACGGCGTCTTCCGGATGTGAGGCAGAGTGATGACTCGGGTTCTCTCGTGATGTTCACCAGCGTGCTGATCGCCAACCGGGGGGAGATCGCCGTCCGGATCATCCGGACGCTGCGTGCGCTGGGCGTGCGCGCGGTCGCCGTCCACAGCGACGCCGACCGCGACGCCCGGCACGTGCGCGAGGCCGACCTCGCCGTACGGCTCCCGCGCGGCTATCTCGACGCCGATGGGATCGTCGAGGCGGCCCGGACGAGCGGCGCCGAGGCGATCCATCCCGGATACGGCTTCCTCGCCGAGAACGCCGCGTTCGCCCGCCGCTGCGCGGAAGAGGGCCTGGTGTTCGTCGGCCCGCCGCCGGAGGCCATCGAGGCGATGGGCGACAAGATCCGGGCCAAGGAGACGGTCGCCCGCGCGGGCGTGCCGGTCGTCCCCGGCGGCGCGGAGCCCGGCGACGACCTGGCCGAGGCGGCCGGGCGCATCGGCTTCCCCGTGCTGATCAAGCCGTCGGCGGGCGGGGGCGGCAAGGGCATGCTGCGGGTCGCCTCGGCCGGCGAACTGCCCGCGGCGATCGAGTCGGCCCGCCGCACCGCCGTGGCCGCCTTCGGGGACGGCACGCTGCTGCTGGAGCGGTACGTCGACGGCCCCCGGCATATCGAGATCCAGGTCATGGCCGACGCGCACGGCAACGTCGTCCACCTCGGCGAGCGCGAGTGCAGCCTGCAGCGCAGGCACCAGAAGATCGTGGAGGAGGCGCCGTCCCCGCTGCTGGACGACGCGACGCGGGCGCGCATGGGCGCGGCGGCGGTGGAGGCCGCGCGGTCGGTCGGCTACGTCGGCGCGGGGACGGTCGAGTTCATCGTCCCGGCCGCCGACCCGGGGGGCTTCTCCTTCATGGAGATGAACACCCGGCTCCAGGTCGAGCACCCGGTGACCGAGATGGTGACCGGCCTCGACCTCGTCGAACTGCAACTGCGGATCGCCTCCGGCGAGGCGCTGCCGTTCGGGCAGGACGAGGTGCGCCTGCGCGGCCACGCGGCCGAGGCCCGCGTGTACGCCGAGGACCCCGCCCGCGACTTCCTGCCCACCGGGGGCCGGATCCTGGCCCTGCGGGAGCCCGCCGGACAGGGTGTCAGGTTCGACTCCGGGCTCGCCGAGGGCATGGTCGTGGGCAGCGACTACGACCCCATGCTGGCCAAGGCGGTCGCCTGGGCCCCGGACCGGGCGGGCGCGCTCGCGGCCCTGGATCGGGCGCTCGGATCCACGGTGATCCTCGGCGTCACCACCAACGTCGGTTTCCTGCGGGCGCTGCTGGCCGATCCCGAGGTCGCGGCCGGGCGGCTCGACACCGGCCTGGTCGAGCGCCGGCTCGGCGACCTGGTGAACGGCCCGGCGGGCGGTTCAGCGGGCGGCGGCGTGCCGGACGAGGTGCTCGCCGCCGCGGCGCTCGTCTTCCACGCGGGCTTCGCCGGGTCCGCCGGCGGCCCCTGGGACGTCAACGACGGCTGGCGGATCGGCGCGCCCGCCTGGACGGTCCACCACCTCGGCGTGCCGGTGCGGGTCGAGGGATCGGCGGACGACGCCGAGGTCGAAGTTAATGGTCGTTCACTCGGCCGGGCGCGGCTGACGCGGCCTGGCGACGGCGCGGCCGTCGTGTCGCTCGGCGGGATCACCCGCCGCTACGCGATCGCCCGCGACCGCGGCACGCTCTGGCTCGCCGAGGGCGGCCGGGCCTGGCCGGTCACCCGGCACGAGCCCGGCGACCCGGGAGACCGGGCGGGCGGCGCGCTCGGCGGGGACGGCGTGCTCCGCAGCCCGATGCCGGGAACGGTGCTGCTGGTGAAGGCGGCCCCGGGCGACCGGGTCACCGCCGGGCAGCCCCTGGTCGTGGTGGAGGCGATGAAGATGGAACACACCCTGACGGCGCCGGACGACGGCGTGCTCGCCGAGCTGCGGGTGCGGCCGGGGCAGACGGTGGACCTGGACGCGGTGCTGGCGGTGGTGACGCCGTGCGAGTGACGATCTACGAGGTGGGCCCGCGCGACGGCCTGCAGAACGAGTCGGCCGTCGTGCCGGTGGAGGTCAAGCGCGAGTTCGTCGCCCGGCTGGCCGAGGCCGGGCTGACCATGATCGAGACGACGAGCTTCGTCCACCCCGAATGGGTGCCCCAGCTCGCCGACGCGGGTGAGCTGCTGGAGAGCCTGCCCCGGGTGCCCGGGGTCCGCTACCCGGTGCTCGTCCCCAACGAGAAAGGCCTCGACCGGGCGCTGAACTGTGCTCGCGACCACGGGGGCGTCACCGACATCGCGATCTTCGGCAGCGCCACCGAGTCGTTCGCGCGGCGCAACCTCAACCGTACGGTCGAGTCGCAGTTCGAGATGTTCGCGCCGGTCGTCGAGCGGGCTCTGGCCCACGGCCTGCGGGTCAGGGCGTACGTCTCGATGTGCTTCGCCGATCCCTGGGAGGGGCCGGTCGCGCCCGCGCAGGTGGCGAGGGTCGGGCGCAGGCTGCTCGACCTCGGCTGCCACGAGCTGTCGCTGGGCGACACCATCGGCGTCGGCACGCCCCGCCACGTCGAGGACCTGCTCGACGCCTTCGCCGAGGCCGGTGTCGGGCCGGAGCGGCTCGCCGTCCACTTCCACGACACCTACGGCCAGGCCCTGGCCAACACGCTGACCGCGCTGAGGCGGGGGATCACCGTCGTCGACTCCTCCGCCGGAGGCATCGGCGGCTGCCCGTATGCCAAGAGCGCCACCGGCAACCTCGCGACCGAGGACCTGGTGTGGATGCTCGACGGCCTCGGTGTCGAGACCGGGGTGGACGTCAGGTCGCTGGCCGCCACCAGCCTGTGGCTCGCCGGAATCCTGGGCCGGCCGAGCCCCTCCCGCGTCGTCCAGGCTCTCGCCAAGGAGATCTGAGATGCTCAACGACGAGCACATCGAGCTGCGCAAGTCCGTGGAGGAGTTCGCCCGCGAGGTGGTCGCCCCCGTCATCGGGGACTACTACGAGCGGTGCGAGTTCCCGTACGACGTCGTCCGCAGGATGGGCGCGATGGGCCTGTTCGGCCTGCCCGTCCCTGAGGAGTACGGCGGCATGGGCGGCGACTACTTCGCGCTGTGCCTGGCCCTGGAGGAGCTGGCCCGGGTCGACTCCTCCGTGGCGATCACCCTGGAGGCGGCGGTGTCGCTGGGCGCGGTGCCGATCCTCCGGTACGGCACCGACGAGCAGAAGCGGCGCTGGCTCCCGGGGATGGCGGCGGGCGAGATCCTGGGGGCCTTCGGGCTGACCGAGCCCGGCGGCGGCTCCGACGTGGCGGGCGGCATGCGCACCACCGCCGTCCTCGACGGCGGCGAGTGGGTGATCAACGGTTCCAAGGCGTTCATCACCAACTCCGGCACCGACATCACCGGGGTCGTCGCGGTGGCGGCGATCACCGGCCACCGGGAGGACGGACGGCCGGAGATCTCCACGATCCTCGTGCCGTCGGGCACGCCCGGCATGACGGTGTCGAAGAAGTATTCCAAGGTCGGCTGGTCGGCCTCCGACACCCGCGAGCTCTCCTTCACCGACTGCCGCGTGCCGGAGGAGAACATCCTCGGGGAGCGAGGGCGTGGGTACGCGCAGTTCCTCCGGACCCTCGACGAGGGCCGGGTGGCGATCGCCGCGGTGTCGGTGGGCCTCGCCCAGGGCTGCGTGGACGAGTCGGTGCGGTACGCGCGGGAGCGCCGGGCCTTCGGCCAGGAGATCGGGGGCTACCAGGCCATCCAGTTCAAGATCGCCGACATGGAGGCGCGGTCGCACACAGCCCGCCTGGCCTACTACCACGCCGCCGAGCGGATGGTGGCCGGCCTGCCGTTCAAGAAGGAGGCGGCGATCTCCAAGCTCGTCGCGTCGAACGCCGCGATGGACAACGCCCGCGACGCCACCCAGGTCTTCGGCGGCTACGGGTTCATGAACGAGTTCCCCGTCGGCCGCTTCTACCGCGACGCGAAGATCCTGGAGATCGGCGAGGGCACCAGCGAGGTCCAGCGCATGCTCATCGCCCGCGAGCTCGGCCTCCCCGCCTGAGCCCGCATCCGCCTGACTTCCCCCGGCCGGACCGAGGGACGGCCGCCGGGCGGCCGCCCCGCCACAACCGCAGGGCGTCTTCCAGCAGTTCGGCCGCATTGTGGTAATCCCGATTATCCCGGGCCGTTCTTCCTTGCATTGTCAAATGATTGAACTGCTCCACATCCACGGAAGCCGAGGGCGCGGAAAGGACATAGCCGCTGCCGACCGTCCCCAGAGCGGAATTTTCCGGTTCGCGAGGGGAGAGCAGGCGGCGCAGGCGCGCGACGTAGGTGGTGAGATTGCGGCGGGCGGAGTCGGGTGGACGGCCGTTCCACAGCAGGTCGATCAGCCTGTCGCGATGCAGGACGATGTTCGCGTTGAGCAGGAGCAACGCCAGGAGCTGCCGCTGCCTCGGCGCGAGCTCTGCGATGACCTCACCTTGAACGTCGTAGGCCAGGAACGGTCCCAGCAATGCGTATAGCACGGCCCCCCTCGGACATGGCGGCATGATCATGACCGAACTAGGACTTTAACTGCACTTTATGTGCTCTGGCAAGGAGCAGAGATAAGTGACGTGTATAGGAAATGTGTCGAAAATGTGTCGATGATCCGTAGCGTCTGGCGGGTATGCCCCCGGCCTGCGGAGTGTCGATATGATCCCCCCTCATCGGCAGATGTTCGCTGTCACCACTCGAAATCGACAGGTGAGGCGACGAACACGGCTCACGGCGGTGGTCGCCGGTCTGGCCACGGTGGCGGCCCTGCTGGTGGTTCCGCCCCCTGCGGTCGCCGCGCCGGTGGCCAAGGCTGCACCGGCCTCCCCGGCTCCGGTCTCCGAGCGTCCCGATGCGACGTCGGCGGCGCTGTCGGCTCGGTTGCAGAACTCGCCGGTCGAGGATCTGTCGGCGCGTACGGAGGACTCGACGACGGTCTACCTGCCGGACGGTTCGGCGAGGACGGAGATCTTCGCGGGTCCGGTGCGGGTGAAGCAGAACGGCGCGTGGACGCCGGTGGACACCACTTTGGTGGAGCGGGACGGCCATCTGGAGCCGAAGGCGGCCGCGGCCGGGGCGCAGGTGGAGATCTCCGACGGTGGTGACGGCCCGCTGGCCGAGCTGGTCACGGGGTCGGGCAAGGACGAGCACCGGTTCGGCGTGCGCTGGCCGGCCGCGCTGGGCAGGCCGCAGGTGTCGGGCAACACCGCGACGTGGGCCGACATCACACCCGGCGCCGACCTGGTCGTGCAGGCGCAGCCGCGCGGGTTCGTGCACTACGTGGTGCTGAAACAGAAGCCGACCGCGCCGGTGGAGATCCGGCTGCCGGTCGAGCTGGCCGGAGCGGATCTGGCCAAGGATTCCCGGAACCGGCTGAAGCTGGTCGACAACGCGGGCAAGGGCAAGGGTGAGGTGGTGGCAGCGGCGCCGCCGCCGCACATGTGGGACGCGGCGGCGGCCGACTCCCCGGACGCGGGTAAGCGGTCGGAGGTCGGCTCGGCGATCGAGCAGGGCTCCGACGGGCCGGTTCTGGTGCTGAAGCCGTCGATGGACTTCCTGAACGCGCCGGACGTGACCTACCCGGTGACGATCGACCCGTACATGCAGATGACGCTGCAGACCGACACGTTCGTCTCCGACGACTACCCCAGCTCGGCGACGTCGGCCACCTGGTTGCACGTGGGCCGGTTCGGGTCGGGGACGAAGACCGCGCGCACGTATCTGCAGTTCAAGCTGGGTGGGCTGGTCAGCAAGCACATCATGAACGCCGACCTGTACATGGCCGACTACAAGGCCAACGCCTGTGGTGGGGTGGCCGCGGGTCTGGGCATCCGGGTCAAGCGGGTCACCTCCGCGTGGTCGTCGTCGACGCTGACGCAGTCGAGCCAGCCGAACTCGACCACGACGGGGATGGTGGACAACACCAGCCAGGCCTACGGGTACGACGCCAGTTGTCCCGAGCACGACATGCTGTGGTCGATCGAGGACATCGTGCAGTACTGGACCGACCACCCGGCCGAGAACTACGGCCTGCAGGTCCGGGCGGTGTCGGAGACCCAGGCGACCAACTGGCGGATGTTCCGCTCCTCCGAAAACACCGTCGGGGCGGCCGGTCCGCGGCTGACGGTCCAGTGGAACTCCTACCCGACCGTCCCGCACCACCTGACCGTCAACCCAAGCGCGGGCGGCACGAACGGCGGCACGTTCGTCACCTCCCTGACCCCGACGATGACCGGCATGGTCGGGGACGGTGAGTGGGACACCGAGACGATCAGTTTCTACCTCGAGCGTGACCCGAGCTACCCGGCCGAGGGCAGCGGCAGCGTGTGGACCGGCAGCGTGACCGGGATCCTGCAGGGCGAGCTGGGCACGGTGACCGTCCCGTCGGGCAAGCTGGTCGACGGCT
Source organism: Microbispora sp. NBC_01389 (assembly GCF_045040095.1). Classification (NCBI taxonomy): domain Bacteria; kingdom Bacillati; phylum Actinomycetota; class Actinomycetes; order Streptosporangiales; family Streptosporangiaceae; genus Microbispora; species Microbispora sp. NBC_01389. Next base: position 6,854,760 of record NZ_CP109552.1, on the reverse strand, counting down.
ACCACTACCGGTGGCGGGCCAGGGCCTACGACGGCACCGACTACTCCCGCGACTACTCCTCCTACCGATACTTCACCGTCGACATGACCCCGCCGGCCGCGCCGACGATCTCCTGCCCCACCTACCCGTCCGGCGTCTGGACGGCGAAGGCGTCGGCTCCGGTGACCTGCACTCTCAAGACGACCTCGGCCGACGGCGCGGGCTACTACTGGGGCCTGGACGACGCCTCGGCACCGACCCTGGTGGAGGACAACGCCGGCGGCGGGAACGCCAAGACCATCACGATCGATCCCGCGCAGGGCTGGCACACCCTGTACGCCAAGGCCCGCGACATGGCGCTGCGCACCTCCACGGTGACCACCTACAGCTTCGGCGTGGGCGCCGGTGAGGTGACCGCGCCACTGGCCGGCGACCGCACCCAGGCCGCCGTCACGCTCGGCTCCCGCGCCGCCCCCGGCGCCACCGGGGTCCGGTACGAATACAAGGCCGACGTCAGCAGCTCCGGAACGTGGGCGGCGATCCCGCCCGCGCACGTCACCGTGCCGGGGTCGTCGACCCCGATCTCCGGCTGGCCGTACACCACCGTGACCACCGGGACCAGCGCGGTCTTCGGCTCGCTGTACTGGGACGTCGCCGCGACAATGGCCGCGGCCGACCGCGGTGACGGCCCGGTGCAGGTGCGCGCCTGCTTCGCCAAGGCCTCCGGCGAGGCCTGCTCCGACGCACGCGAGTTCACCCTGGAGCGGACCGCCTTCGGCTCCTCCTACGCCACCCAGCAACTCGGCCCCGGCACGGTCTCACTGCTGACCGGCGACTACTCGGTCTCCTCCACCGACGTGTCGGCGTTCGGGTTGTCGGTCTCGCGCGGCCACACCACCCTGGCCCCGGCCACCGCGTCCGGCGCGGCCGGTGTGTTCGGCCCCGGCTGGACGGCGTCCTTCCCCGGCGGCGCATCGGATGTGTCGGGAATGAAGTTCGAGGACCACTCCGGCGCCGGGTACGTGCTGTTCACCGGCACCGACGGCGCGACCGAGACCTACACGGTGCAACCGGACGGCACCTACAAGGGCATCTCCGACGCCTCCGACGGCTCCACAGTGACCAAGGACTCGGCCACCCAGTTCACCCACACCGACACAGGCGGGGTGAAGACCGTCTTCAAGGCGGCCAGCGTGGCCGGCGCCGCCCCCGCGCACCTGTTCGGCGACAGCGCCACCCCGGCGAACTCGGCGGTCAACGAGTTGAATCCGCTGGAAGTGGGGGTGAAGTTCACCGCGGATCAACCGGGGCTCATCACGGGGGTCCGGTTCTACAAGGGGCCGGGCAACACCGGGACCCATGTGGGGAACTTGTGGACGACGTCCGGGCAGAATCTGGCGACCGGGACGTTCACCAACGAAACTTCGTCGGGTTGGCAGACGCTCACGTTCGCCGCGCCGGTCCAGGTGACGGCGGGAACGACCTACGTGGCGTCCTATTTCGCCCCCGCCGGGCACTACGCTTTCGACGGCAACTTCTTCGCCACGGCGACGGACAACCCGCCGCTGCATGCCCCCGCCAGCGCGGACGTGTACGGCGGCAACGGCGTCTACGGCTATGCCACGTCCTCCCAGTATCCGTCCGGCAGTTACCAAGGCGGTAACTACTGGGTGGATGTCGACTTTGTTCCCAACCAGGGTGCCCCCGACCCCGCGCTGTCGAGCGTGAGCACCACAGGCCTGTTCGGCGCCACGGCGACACCGGGCACCGCTGCGTCCACCGACTCCGGCCAGTTGGAACTCGGGGTGAAGTTCACCGCCGATCAGCCGGGATTCATCACGGGGGTCCGGTTCTACAAGGGGCCGGGCAACACCGGCACTCACGTTGGGAACCTGTGGACCGCGTCCGGTCAGAAGCTCGCGACCGGGACGTTAACCAACGAGACCGCGTCGGGTTGGCAGACGCTCACGTTCGACGCACCGGTCCGGGTCACCTCCGCAACGACCTACGTGGCGTCCTATTTCGCCCCCGCCGGGCACTACGCGTTCGACGGCAACTTCTTCGCCACGGCGACGAACAACGCCCCGTTGCACGCCCCTGCCACCACGGACGTATACGGCGGAAACGGCGTCTTCTCCTACGGTTCTACGTCCACGTTCCCCACCTCCACCTACGGCGGAGGCAACTACTGGGTCGACGTCAACTTCACCTCCGACCTGACCCGCTGGGCGGTCGACCGCGTGGACGAGCCAGGGAGCGAGAACACCACCACCTACCTTCGCGACGGGCAAGGCCGCGTCACCCGGATGCTGGCACCAGTCCCCACCGGCGTCGACTGCTCGGCCGCACTGGTCGCCGGCTGCAAGACCCTCGACATCACCTACGCCACCGCGACGACGGCCACGGGAGTCTCCTCAGGCTGGGGCGACTACACCGGTCTGGTCACGTCGATCTCCTACACCGCCTACGATCCCGGCACATCGGCGATGAAGACCACCACCCTCGCCACGTACGCTTACGACTCCAGCGGCCACCTGCGCACGGTGACCGACTCCCGCACCACCCTGACGCTGACCTACTACTATGACGGCGCGGGCCGGATCTCGCAGGTCACGCCCCCGGGGCTCAACCCCTGGCGGGTGAACTACGACACCTCGGGCCGGGTCGCCGACGTCCAGCGCGAGGCCGGTGCCATCGACCTGGTCCAGGCAGTCTCCTACGGAGTGCCGATCAACTCGCCCGTCGACGTGACCGGTGCGACAGCCGCGTCCTGGTCGCAGACCACCGACCTGCCTCGCACCGGAGCCGCGGTCTTCCCCGCCTGGCGCGTGCCTCCTCAGGCCGGCGACGGCTCCTACGCTCCGGTGGCGGCCGACTACCCGTACGCGTCGCTGACGTACCTGGACGTCAACGGCCGCGCCGTCAACACCGCGACGTACGGCGCGGGCGCCTGGCAGGTCTCGGCCACCCGCTACGACGACGACGGCAATACCGTCTGGGGCCTGTCCGCGGGCAACCGCACCGAGGCTCTGACGCCAACCTCCTCGACGGACGCGTACGTGGCTGGGCGCGCCAGCACCGCCGAGCGCGCCGACCTGCTGGCGGACGTCACGGTCTACAACGACGACGGGGACGTCCTGGCCGGTGACGGCCCCACCCATCAGGTGATGCTCGCCGACGGCACGCTGGCCTCAGTCCGCCAGCACACCGACTACACCTACGACGAGGGCAAGCCCGACCCCGACACCGACTACCATCTCGTGACCACCACGACCGTGAAGCCCCTGGTCGTCAACGGGGCGGGCACGGTGGCGGCGGCCGACACCCACATCGAGAAGACCGGCTACGACCCGGTCGTCTCCGGCGACCCCTCCGGCTGGGACCTCTTCCAGCCGACCAGCCAGAAGACCGTCGTCGCGAGCGGGACCGACATCGTCCGCAAGGTCCGGTACGACGACGCCGGACGGCAGATCGAGCGGCGGATGCCGTCCTCGTCCGGCTCTGATGCGGGTACGACCACGACGACTTACCACACCGCCGCCGCCAACTCCACCTACCCCGCCTGCGGTGGCAAACCCCAGTGGGCCGGGCTGGTGTGCCGCACGGCCGCCGCCGCCAATCCCTCCAGCGGCGGGACCCTGCCCGTCACGACCGTCACCTACGGTTACTGGGGCCAGACCGCCCAGACCATCGAGACGTCCGGCTCGGCGACCCGCACGTCGACGGTGACGGTCGACGCCGCGGGCCGTACGAGCCAGACCAGCCTCACCGAGACCAGCGCCGGCAGCACGGCGCTGCCGGACCGCACCTACACCTACGACAACACCACCGGCCTGCAGACCGGCGTCACCGCCGGCGGCGTCTCGGTCACGACCGCCTACGACGCGCTCGGCCGGGCCTACTCGACCACCGACGCCGACGGCAACACCGCCGTCACGACGTTCGACACAGCGGGCCGGGTCGCCACAGTGAACGACGGCAAGGGCGCCTACACCTACACCTACGACGGCACCGACGCCGCCGGGAAAACCGAGCGGCGCGGCGTGCCCACCGGCATCGCGGTCTCCACCATCGGCTCCTTCACCGCCGCCTTCGACGGCGCCGGCAACCTCGTCAAGCAGGTGTATCCGAACGGCCTGACCGCCACCAGCACATGGGACGACACCGGCAAGCAAACCAGCCTGACCTACGCCAAGTCGGGCACGACCTGGCTGGCATTCACCGCGACTCCGGACGCCGACGGCCGGACGGTGGAGACAGCCGGGCCCAACGGCAGCCTGCAGCGCTACACCTACGACACCGCCGGACGCCTGACCAAGGTCGCCGACACCTACAACCTGGCGTGCGAGACCCGCACCTACGGGTTCGACGCGAACACCAACCGCACCTCCCAGGCGAACTATCCCGCCGCTGACGACGGCTCCTGCTCCACCTCGACAACCCCGACGACCGCGACCCACACCTTCGACTCGGCCGACCGGATCACCGATTCGGGATACTCCTACGACGCCTTCGGCCGCACCACCGCCGTCCCAGCCGCCTCCACGGCCAACGGCGCGGCGGTCACGGCGGGCTACTACGCGGGCGACATGGTCAGGACGCTCACCCAGGCGTCCACGACCAAGACGTTCACCCTCGACCCGCTCGGCCGCATCCGCCAGACCACCTCCTCGGCCGGCACCCAAACCAACCACTACACCGGCGGCGGCGACTCCCCGGCCTGGATCAACGAGGCCAACGGCACCTGGACCCGCAACGTCACCGCCTTCACCGGCCTATCGGCCACGCAAACCAGCGGCGGCACACTCACGCTGCAACTCACCAACCTGCACGGCGACGTCGTCGCCACCTGCGCCAATAGCAGTAGCGCCACAGGAGTGGACAGCTACACCGAACAGACCGAATATGGCCTCGACCGCACAGTCAACACCAACGACCGCTACGAATGGCTGGGAGGCGCCCAACGAGCCAGCGACACCGTCGCCGACATCATCCTCATGGGCGTCCGCCTCTACAACCCAGCCACCGGCCGATTCCTCCAAGTCGACCCCGTCGTCGGCGGCAACGCGAACGCCTACGAATACTGCGGCGCTGACCCCATCAACTGCCGCGACCTGGACGGACGTTGCTGGTGGTGCGGGCCTGTGGCAGGTGTGGTGTCTGCGGCCATCAGCACCGCCGTCGGACTGGCCTCGGACGCCGCTTGCTTCGGCTTCGCGAATCCCATAGCAGTGGCTCTATGCTCCGGACTCCTCAATTTCGTCGGTACATTGCTTGGCGATTGGGCGGAGAACGCGCTGCAGGGTCAATCGGTGAACTGGTCAGTTACACTACCAAAGGCACTCACTGCCGCCCTGCTCGGGGGAGCGCTGGGTTATTTCACCAAGAAGCTTCTGGGTACTTCGGTCGGCCGCACCGTGTTCAAGTGGATATTCAAGAAGTTGGTTCAGGCCATCAGATGGATCGGGACGAAGCTCATGAGTGCGATCGGCTGGGTACTCGGTGGGCGCATCAGGAGAGCGATCGCCCTGATGGTGTACGCGGTGGGCCAGGCGCAGTTCGCCGCTGTTGCCAACCCTCCTAGGAGGTAACAGAGTGACGGCAGGCCGCCACGTCTTGCCCCGGCGGCCTGTCTCAATCTCCTTCTCGGTCTTCTCCTATGGCCGGTGAGTGCCACGTGTGGCAAAATTCGAAACGACGCATCCGATAGGAAGCCCAGACAACCTCGAGGAGACTAAGCCGATGATGGCTGACGACAACTCAACTCGGCGAACCTTCTTCGTGGTCAAGATGATCTTCACTTTCGGGGTGGGGACCATGTTCCTGCTCTCCATCGTCCAGCTCCATCTGACCTACGGCTATTCCTGGCTGTCGGCCACTCTAGTTTCCATACCTGCCGGTCTTATCTATTTCGGCTTTGCGTACTTCGTTCTTCGCTGGGTGAAGCGGAAGCTCGGATCGGGCGTGGAGCAGAACGTGAACGGACAGTCTACATAAGCGGTAAGCCACCGCCGAGATGGCTGCTGAGCAGGTATTTCTGTGCCTGGCTCTCCTCCGAAACCGCTTTCCAATGACTCTGTTGCGTTCGCGGTCGAGCGTCCGCTGCGGGATTGGTGCAGTTCCTGCTGGACAGCTCCGGCAGCGGTGGCGGATTTAGGGCCTGTCTCAAAGCCTGGCCAGCCAGTCGTCTATCGCGGTTATGTGGACGACGGCTTGGTAGCGGACGGCGAGTTTGTCATATCTGGTCGCGATGGCGCGGTGGCGTTTGAGTCGGTTGATGTCACATTCCACAGCATGACGGGCGCGGTAGTCGTGGGCGTCGAACTTGTAAGGGCGACCGCCGCGGCTGCCGCGCCGCAGCCGTGCGGCGGAGCAAGCGATTTCGACCGGTCTTCACGGTCGCGCTGACGCCGATCATCGCGCTGGTCACACTGGTGGCGGCCCTCAGCGGGGCGTGCACGTGGGCGGGCTTCAAGATGTCCGAGGCGGCCCTGGACGACTACGCGCATGCGGTGGCGGCCGGGACCGCCGGTGAGGGACAAAAGAGGATCGGTCTCTTCACGGTCGCCTCTCCTGAACGGCGCCGGGTCGGGGTCGTTCCTGTCCCTTGAGGAGTACGGCATGGCCTACCTGCCAAAGGGGGCCGACGACGGAGGGAATTCGACGAACTGGATCGTCACCTCGGCGGCGACTGGTATCTCTGGATGACGGACTGACGACCACACGAGGCGGGACAGGCGATCAGGAGCGGGTTCCGGCGGCCTCGACCAAGGCGTGGAACAGGGGGCCGTCCTCGTCGGCCTCGGGGTGCCACTGGACGGCGAGGGCGAACGCCGCGCCGGTGACCTCGACGGCTTCGATGGTGCCGTCGTCCGAGCGGGCGGTGACCTCCAGGCCGTCGGCCAGGCGGTCGATCGCCTGGTGGTGGTAGTGCGCCGGGGCCAGCTCCTCGTCCCCGTAGACCTTGGCCAGCGACGGCGAGAGCCGTACGGGGAGGCGGCCGAACACTCCGGGGGCGGGGGAGTGGCCGGCGTGGTCCACGACCGCGGGAAGGTGCTGGTGAAGGGTGCCGCCGAGCGCCACGTTGAGCACCTGCAGGCCCCGGCAGATGCCCAGGAACGGCAGCCCGGCCGCCAGTGCGGCGCTCATCAGCCCGAACTCGGCGTCATCACGAAATTTCCGGATGTAGCCGGTCTGCTCGGCGGGGGCGGCTCCGTACCGCGCGGGGTCGATATCGCCCCCGCCCGCGATGATCAGCCCGTCGAGACGGCGGATCAGCGCGGCGGCCGACACCCGCACCGAGAAGACCGGCTACGACCCGGTCGTCTCCGGCGACCCCTCCGGCTGGGACCTGTTCCAGGCGACCATGGAGCACGGCGCTGCCGGACCGCACCTACACCTACGACAACACCACCGGCCTGCAGACCGGCGTCACCGCCGGCGGCGTCTCGGTCACGACCGCCTACGACGCGCTCGGCCGGGCCTACTCGACCACCGACGCCGACGGCAACACCGCCGTCACCACGTACGACGCGACGGGCCGGGTCGCCACCGTGAACGACGGCAAGGGCGCCTACACCTACACCTACGACGGCACCGACGCCGCCGGGAAAACCGAGCGGCGCGGCGTGCCCACCGGCATCGCGGTCTCCACCATCGGCTCCTTCACCGCCGCCTTCGACGGCGCCGGCAACCTCGTCAAGCAGGTGTATCCGAACGGCCTGACCGCCACCAGCACATGGGACGACACCGGCAAGCAAACCAGCCTGACCTACGCCAAGTCGGGCACGACCTGGCTGGCATTCACCGCGACTCCGGACGCCGACGGCCGGACGGTGGAGACAGCCGGGCCCAACGGCAGCCTGCAGCGCTACACCTACGACACCGCCGGACGCCTGACCAAGGTCGCCGACACCTACAACCTGGCGTGCGAGACCCGCACCTACGGGTTCGACGCGAACACCAACCGCACCTCCCAGGCGAACTATCCCGCCGCTGACGACGGCTCCTGCTCCACCTCGACAACCCCGACGACCGCGACCCACACCTTCGACTCGGCCGACCGGATCACCGATTCGGGATACTCCTACGACGCCTTCGGCCGCACCACCGCCGTCCCAGCCGCCTCCACGGCCAACGGCGCGGCGGTCACGGCGGGCTACTACGCGGGCGACATGGTCAGGACGCTCACCCAGGCGTCCACGACCAAGACGTTCACCCTCGACCCGCTCGGCCGCATCCGCCAGACCACCTCCTCGGCCGGCACCCAAACCAACCACTACACCGGCGGCGGCGACTCCCCGGCCTGGATCAACGAGGCCAACGGCACCTGGACCCGCAACGTCACCGCCTTCACCGGCCTATCGGCCACGCAAACCAGCGGCGGCACACTCACGCTGCAACTCACCAACCTGCACGGCGACGTCGTCGCCACCTGCGCCAATAGCAGTAGCGCCACAGGAGTGGACAGCTACACCGAACAGACCGAATATGGCCTCGACCGCACAGTCAACACCAACGACCGCTACGAATGGCTGGGAGGCGCCCAACGAGCCAGCGACACCGTCGCCGACATCATCCTCATGGGCGTCCGCCTCTACAACCCAGCCACCGGCCGATTCCTTCAAATCGATCCCGTCGTCGGCGGTAACGCCAACGCCTACGACTACTGCGGCGCCGACCCCATAAATTGTCGCGACCTGGATGGTCAGCGTTCCTGCGGCTGGATATGTGAAGGTGTCGTATGGCTTATAGGCAAGGCGCTGGGTGCCGCGTGCGCCGTCTCCGGCCTGGCGTATCTTCTATGCTCAGGCGCGGTTTCGGGGCTGGTGTACGTTGGGAAGTACATCTACCAGCGTTCGGACGGGTCGCAGGGCGGCATAACGGCAGGTGGGCTCCTCAAGAGCTTCTTCCTGGGCTTCGTGGTCGGTCTCTGCCGCGGTCGTCGGTAAACTCGTTAAGTTGCTGAATCTCAAGATAAGGACCGTCATCTACAAGTACCTGGCCAAGTACATACCCATGAAGGCGTGGATGGCTATAGACAATTTCATCTACAACCTGGGGCAGAGATTGTACTCGGGGACGCACAGAAACTGGGCGCCTAAAGCATCGGTCTGAGCTTACGCGCACGCGGTCTTCAAGAAGAAGTAGGGGTTGAGGTCTCCCGTTGGCGACCTCAACCCCTGCCGGTTACATAGCATGAATATGGATGGAGGACGATTGCAAGGCGATCGGAAAGATGGATATCGCAGCGAGAATCGCCGAACAGGTCAAGAGGGTGATCGGCAACTGAACCGCCAGGGCGATTTCAAGGTCGCCGCTTTGGGGTGAGTGTGTCTTGGTGTCCGGATCGACTTTGGTCACCTAGCGTGATGCTGAAACGAGGATGACCTTCCGTTCGAGATCATGGGAGTTCTCTACGCTGCCAAGATCTGAACGAGAAGGTCATCGGTGCCAGTCTCCCATGTCTCCGCTCTGCCGTCGCTGCTGGAGGCCCTGACGGGTCTGACCGATCCGCGCAAACGGCGCGGGGTACGGCACACGCTGGGCTCGGTGCTCGCGGTGGCGGTGGTGGCGACCTTGGGAGGAGCGTCCAACTACCGGGAGCTGGGCTCGCATGCCCGCGATTTCTCCCCCCGGCTGCTCGAACTGCTGGGAGCGCGGTGGCATCCACTGCGCAGACGGCACTCCCCGCCCAGCGCCGGCACGCTGCGCCGGGTCTTGCTCGCGGTGGACGCCGACGCCCTGGACCACGTGATCGGGCAGTGGCTGAGGGCGCATGCCGCCTGCGACGGCGACGGCTGGGCGATCGCGCTGGACGGCAAGGATCTGCACGGGGCGTGGAACGACGAGGGCCGGCTGGTGCTGTTGTCCGCCTTCATGCACCGAAGCGGCAAGCGGGGCGCGGTCACACTCGCCCAAGTCCAGGTGCCCGCCGACACCACCGAGGTCACCCAGGTCAAGGCCTTGCTGGAGGGCGTCGACACCGCCCGGGCACTGGTGACGGCGGACGCCGCGCACACCTGCGCCAAGACTGCCCGCCACCTGGTGGAAGACAAGAAGGCCGACTACCTGATGTGCCTGAAGGGCAACCGCGAGGCCCTGCACGCCGCCGCGGTCGAGGTCGGCCGCGTGCTGCTGAACTCCGGGCAGGCGCCGCACACGCTCACCGAACACGCCCACGGAAGGATCACCACGTGGACCACGTGGAGCACGGATCTGGACGGCGAGCTGGACCTTCCGCACGCCGCTCGGCTGGCCGTGCTACGCCGCGAGGTCGCCGACCCGATCGGACGGACCGTCAGCAAGGAGGTCGTCTTGTACGTCACCAGCCGCAAGGACCTGACCGGCGAAGGGTTCAGCAGGTACGTCCGGGGCCACTGGGGCATTGAAAATCTTGAACACCGGGCCCGCGACACAGTCTGGTACGAGGACGCCCAGCAGGCCTACCTCGGGCACGGCCCCCGGAACATGGCGGCGCTGCGTAACCTCGCCCTGAGCACACTCGCCCTGCACGGCATCATGAAGATCAAGGAGAAGGTGCAGGAGATCGGCCGCGACCACAACCGCGCTCTCCCCCTACTCATGCTCACATAGCGTCACACTCGCCGATCACCCGACGACTTTGAAATCGCCCTGCTGAACCGCCGACAGTCGATTGTGGTCCGCAGGCCGGTCGCATGGGGGATGGGCTGGGGGGTGGCCGGTGGCGTCGCGCTGTCGGCGGTTTTCTTGATAACCGCCTGGCATAACAATGAGCATCCTGTCCCATGGGTGCTTTCCATGGCAATCGGATTTGGCGTCGGACTCTCTTGTGGCGCCGTCCTGACCGCCTCAGCGATGTATGAGAAAAGACGTCGGCGAGGGCGAGGTGAGTATTCGTCGCGTCATGGCTCGCGCTAGCTAGCAGCGTCTCGGTCACGACCGCGTACGACGCCCTGGGCCGGGCCTACTCGACACCGACGCCGACGGCAACACCGCCGCCTCTAACGTCACCGCGTTCACCGGGCTGGAGGCCACGCAGACCAGCGGTGGCACGCTCACGCTGCAACTCACCAACCTGCATGGGGACGTGATCGCCACCTGCGCCGATAGCAGTAGTGCCACAGGTGTGGACAGCTACACCGAACAGACCGAATATGGCCTCGACCGCGCGGTCAACACCAATGACCGCTACGAATGGCTGGGAGGCGCCCAACGAGCCAGCGACACCGTCGCCGACATCGTCCTCATGGGCGTCCGCCTCTACAACCCCACCGCCGGCCGCTTCCTCCAAGTCGACCCCGTCATTGGAGGAAACGCCAACGCCTACGACTACTGCAACGGCGATCCGATCAACTGTCGTGACCTTGATGGACGCTGGTCCATCGGGGGCCTCTTCAAGGAGATCAAGATCAAGGCGATCGGCAGGGCGGTCGAACTTGTGATCGCTCTGGCCTGTGGAGTGACCTTCTCATTCCTGGGAGCTGTTCTATGCGCCGGTCTGGCAGTGGGCGCGAAGGACGCGGTCATCGAATACATGACCAACGGCTGGAATGCCACCAAGGTGTGGAAGGCATTCTTGCACGGCTTCGTGACTGGAGTCGTCGAGGAGGTGGTCGGGAAACTATTCAAAGCGCTAATCACGCTCGCCAAACTCGTTAAAAACGGGACGGCGAAACAAGTAATTCAATGGCTGGCGACCAAGGTCAAGACGATTGGATCCGCCGGTAAGCATCATCGCGGCAATCTTTTCTGGGACTACTGATGGAGAATTCCAGGCGATCAATCCTGGTAGGCGTTATCACGACCCTCGCGGGAGTTGTGATACTCGCTCTCGGTACATGGGCTCTCGTTCTGCTCGGGAATGATCCGCTCGAGAGCGGTCTCACGCTCATCGCAATAGTTGTCGTAGGCTACCTACTGGACCGTCGACGGCGTAAATAGATTCAACATCGAAACGGGGTCGAGCTCGTAATGTCCCAAAGCGGGTCGCACTTTACGGCTCGGCCCCTTTTCCTCCGACCTCGCAGGCGGGGAATGAGAAGAATGCGAACGCATCCCAGTCTGGGCTACGAGGCATCGCCTGTTAACCCATGCATCGAGCAACGCCTGGTAACCTTAGTGGAAAAAACGTAAGCATTCAGCTCTGATGCATTCCGGTGTTGCTTGATCGCGGTGTGTGATGGTGCATGGCCGCGAGTCGTCCCGGGGTGGGTGTTGGGGTCAGGCCGGTGTGGGATCGGGAGGCATCCAGGCGCGGCCGACGAGGGCGTCTCGGATCGCGGTCATGACATCGGCACCGTGCTTGGCTGCGGTGGACAGGTAGCCGCGGATGGCGTAACGGTGCGCGGTGGTTCGTTCGGAGCGGAGCCGGCCGGAGATCTTCTGCTGGGTCTTGGCTGGGCGGACATCGCGTTCCGCCTGGTTGTTCGTGGGAGGAATCCGCAGGTCGCGGGCGAAGCGCAGCACGTCGTCCTCGCGGTCGCGCAACACCTCCAGCAGCACGCGGCCGACGGGCTGGGTGACGGTCTTGGCCGGGCCGGGAAGACGGCGAACCTCCGACAGGCCCACCCGCACCCCGTGCCGGAAGCTGCTGATCCACATTCTCCGGGTGCCTTCGGCGATGGCGTCCCTGCCCTGCTCGCGGGCGAGGTTGGCGGCGTGGATCAGTCCGCGCAGCGCGGTCTGGATCTGAGCCGGCCAGGCCGCACCAGGGTAGGTCTCGGCGCAGTCCTGCAGATCACGAAGCAGGTGAGCCACGCACAGCTGGTGGTCGTGCTCGCCGAGTTCGGCCGAGTCGTAGTTCTGGTAGCGGTCGTGGACGACGACGCCGGTCAACTCGGCGACGACGAACTTCTTGAACGTGGCCATGTCCCGGTCGCCGAGCATGTACGAGGTGAACACCTTCGTGCAGGCCACCAGCAGGTACTTTTTTGCCTTCTTCGGTCCGACCCGGATCGGCGTCTCATCGCAGCTCACCACGTACGCCAGCGTGAGCAGCGCACGGATCCGCGCATTGGCCGAGGCGACCAGGCCCGCGGCGCGGGCGATCAGGCCGTGCACGAACCCCACCGACGGCTGTGCCCCGGTCAGCGAGGCGACCAACTCCACGCACCGATGCACCGGGATCGCGTGGACCACCAGCAGATACACGCACCACGCCTGCAGATTGACCCCGAGGCTGACCGGCGCGGCGCTCACCCCGTCCGGGCGGGCAGCGGTATGCACCGCACCGCACCGGCAGGCGACCGTGTGCAGGTTGTGCTGCAGGCGGCGGGCGGTCACCAGCGGGATCTCGATCTGCTGATGCCGGCCGGTCACCCCAAGATCGGCCGCTCCGGCCAGATCGGCCCCGCACCCGCAGGCCCCCTCGGGAAAGTGCTCGACCATGTCGCGCTCGGCGACCTCATCCGACCACGCCAGACTCACCCCGGCAGCGCCCGGCTGCTTGCCCGGCCTGCGCTTGCCCGCCCCACGGGCCGCGGAAGAGGCCTTGGGCTGCTTCTTACCCGGCAGATCATCAGCCGAGGGCGGCATCCCCGAGTTACCGCTGTTGCGCGAGATCAGCCGCTCCAACCGCGCGACCCGCTCACGCAGCGCGGCATTCTCCTGCTCCAGCACGGCCACATGCTCGCGCAGCTCGGCATTCTCCTTCTCCAGGATCACCGTCCGCTCGGCCAGAGCGCGCGCAAGAGCGATCAGCTCCTCACGCGACATCTCTTCCAGGCCAGGCACACGGCCATCACAGCATGCCGGAGACTCAACGATCAAAGTGACGGAACGTCACACCAGCAAGCCATCGGTCACAAAGCGCGCATGACGTGAATGCTTACGAAAAAACGGCAAGTCACATGCAGGTTTCGGGACCCGCGGTCATAGCCGTGGGGCCGAAAGCCAATGCCGAAACCCGCAAGAGCTCAGCCCGGGCTCACACAGGAACCATCCTCATCATTGGCCTACCACTACTCCTCGCCTGCCCCCAAACCGAGCTCGCCGCCATCATCGCCCACGAACTCGCATATAAACACTCGTATGGCTGGCGACTGCCGTTCACGTCGATATCGCGGAGATGGCAGTCCGAACTCGACTCCGATCGCGCAAGTCTGCCCGTAGCCTCACCCCGTGTGGTGGCGCATTCTATCGCTCGCGCGGAACTCCTAGACCTCTTGTTCGGTGAATTCTGCCGGCGTTACGTGGCCCCTCTGGCTGAAGCAGGGCTCTACCCGTCCGATCTCTACGAGAGATGGCATGAATATCTCAAGACCGGGAGAGATTTTGAGAGGGCCATGGAACGCTACGACGTCACGGATTTCTCAACCGAATCCCCAAGTCACCCTTCGTTGATTCGTCGAATTCAATCGATCGAATTCGACGGAACGATTCGTCTGAGTCGAGAAGACGGCATCCCTGTCCATATTGCGGACCAACACAGGTATGAGCAAGAGAACGCCGCGCGACTGGGGGGAGATACTGCCGTCAAGTTCGACGCCGTACCATCGAATGTATGGGATGTCGCGCTCGAGCGCCGCGTATCGCGAATCACTGACGCCGCGCGAGAGATTGGCGGCACAAGCGTTGGGCCAAAAGAAATAATCAAACTCATCGGGGGTGGGCGGGGTGAGGAAATCCTTGCACGCCTCATGCCGGGTGTAAAACTCTCAGCATATCGTATCACCAGCGAGTCGGTCTATCTCGCTGAACTCCTTGTCCGTTACGAGCTTCGGCGTCGAGGGTTCGCATCAGACCCCCTTGAGCAGGAATACATGCGCGACTTGGACGGAACTGTGGTGGATGTGCGCCGTATGGCCGAGACGATCCAATCCGGGCTCTGGCAGCGGAACTTCAAGACCTGCTCCACTTTTTATGAAGCTGACGCCCGGTCAAAGCGTGGATGTGGCACCGCCCTTTAGAACGTGTTTGTGAAGGGCTACTCCGCTGGATGAGCGAGGGTGATGCGCTGCTGACGAGTTGCAGCGCTTCCCCGCGCGAGGCGGCGGGCCATGCCGCTGATCGCGGCCCATCGGATCATGGCCTCGGCTGTGGCCGGCCGGCGCTTATAATCCCTGGCCAGGCGGCGGTGGCTGGTCAGCCAGGCCAGCGACCGCTCGACGACCCATCGCCGCTCGATCACCGCGAACCCGATCTGCCCGGGAGCCTTGCGGACGATGTGCAGCACGGTCCGCAGCACGCGCTGGGTCCAGTCCGCCAGCATCCCGGCGAAGCCGGCGTCGGCGAACACGTACCGGACCGGCGTGACCAGGTACATGCTGAGCAGAGTGGTCTTGGCTCCGTCGCGGTCTTGGACGGAGGCGGCCATCACGCAGACGACCAGCAGCAGCCCGAGGGTGTCGGTGACGATGAAGCGCTTACGCCCGTTGACCTTCTTCCCCGCGTCGTAGCCGCGGGACTCGCGGCCGACGGTGTCGGCGCCCTTGACGCTCTGGGAATCGATGATGCCCGCCGTTGGTTCCTCGGCTCGTCCCTGGTCCGCCCGGAGCCGGCGCCGAAGCGCGGTGAGCATCTGTTCGGTGACCTTGGCTTCTTCCCAGCGGGTGATCCGCCGTCACCGCTACACCGGAACCGTTTCGTTCTAACGCTGCTGAAGCCCCCAGCCGGTGCCACTGCGCCGCCTGATTCGGATCGCCTCGGCCCGATGGCGTATCGAGGAGGATCACCAGCTCGCGAAACAGACTTGCGGCCTGGACGCCGGCCAGGTCATCCGGTGGCGCTCCTGGCACCGCTGGACCGTCATGACCCTGCCGGCCTACACGCTGCTCGCCGTCGCGACCACGCTGCAACGCCACCTCGACGCCGACCTGCGCGGCGTTCTCATCCCCGAACCCCGGCGCGATCCCGCCCACAAGCTGGCCTGGTCCATCTGGCGACGCCGACACCAATACCGGTCACGACGAGCCCACCAGCGCTGGCACGCCTACGCCGAGGCCACACCATGATCACAACGATCTACGTGCCGTATCATGCTCACGTAGCGTCACACTCGCCGATCACCCGACGACTTTGAAATCGCCCTGCGAGGTGCTGGTGGAAGCGGAACGGCGTCCAGGTCTTCTGGAAGGTGACTTGTAATGCCATACAACCCCCGCGTGCTCGTGCTTTCGGTGCTTGCGCTCGTCGGAACGGTCTCAGGGTGCGGCGGTGCGATGACTACAGCGGCCGGGGCGGAGCCCCAACCGGTCACGTCCCAGTCGCCGGCTTTACCCGAACTGC
Source organism: Microbispora sp. NBC_01389 (assembly GCF_045040095.1). Taxonomy (NCBI): domain Bacteria; kingdom Bacillati; phylum Actinomycetota; class Actinomycetes; order Streptosporangiales; family Streptosporangiaceae; genus Microbispora; species Microbispora sp. NBC_01389. The sequence continues at coordinate 6,838,572 of NZ_CP109552.1, read as the reverse complement.
CACCGACCAGCGGCCCGCCCATGGCCACACCGACTGCCGAACCATCGGTCGGCGCCATTCCGCGCATCAAAGACGCAAGACCGGTACCGATGCCGCTCGACCGTTACATGACAGCCATGGACGGCATCAAGCTCGTTGACAGTGCCCGCGACATCGCGGCCGCCGCATGTATGCGCAGGCTCGGGTTCACCAAGTGGACAGCCGACACCATCCGCACCTGGGACCCCGCCGACTACACCGAGTACGACTACGTGGAATACCTCGATCCAGATCTCGTGGCCAAGTCCGGATACCCGCGACCGTCAGTCGGAGGGGCGAGCACAGGCGCCCTTCGTGAGGATGGTCGAAGGCGGCATGAGCCCACGAAGGAGGAACGCAATGCCTTCGAGGGCGGGGCCAGGCAGACGGCCACAGGTGAAGCCATCCCGGCGGGTGGTTGCATCGGAAACGCACGTTCACGGATTCACGGCCGCGAACCTCACCTCCCGGTCGACCCGCGGTCGCTGGCGGTGGATTCCCGACTGTCGGCACTGCATGACAGCAGGGTTCGGGAGGCCTTCGCCGCCTGGTCCGCGTGCATGGCACGCCACGATCTTCCGTACCCGGATCCGGTGCTGTTGCGCAACGACCCGAGATGGGCCTCTCGAGAAGTGTCGGAACCCGCTAACGAAGAAGAGCGGAAGACAGCGTTCGCCGATGCGACATGCCAGGCGGAAGTCAACTTGGCCGGTGTTTACAAAACCGTACGAGCTGCTTATGAACAGTCCTTGGTCGAGCAGAACAGGACAGAGCTGGCCGAGGTTGGACCCGTTTTCCAGGACTGGGTCGACAACGCGAAGGCTCTGATCAAATCAAACGGCTCCTGACAGGGCAGCCTCTGACGACCCGGCCGACCGGTCGCGTCTGTGGGCTTGAACTTCGAGAATGCGTGGAAGGTGCCAATCATGATTCGCAACACCGTGATCGCAAAGGTGGTGATGGTGTTGATCGGGATTGCACCCCTTTCCGCCTGCTCCAGTCCGGGCTGCACTCTCACGAAGGAAGAGGTCAAGGAGGCGCAGAGGGAGCTCATCTCGTTGATTCCAAAGGCGCTGGCGGAAATGAGTGCCGGGGCCATAGAGAAAGGCTCCGAGTGCGACGAAGATGGAACGGGAGTGTGGGCCGATGTCACTGTGACACACGTATATTCTTATAATGTAGTGGTTCATGAACTTGAACGGCAAGGGTGGACGGTGCTGCCGCCCGACGATCCAATTGCGGCCGCGAACATGTCGGCGATCATGCTCAAGAAGATGGTTAATGGGCGAACCATGACAGTATTTGGTGACGCTCCCGATGGCGGGCCTAAGGGGTCGATTTCTCTTACATTTGAGTTCATGGATGACGGAAGTCAGTAGCTCGGCTGCCTTCCGCTGGACCCGGCAGACTTCTACCATGGCGTCAGCAGCCGCCTTTGATCGTTTTCTCGTCAAACAGAAGAGATCGCAGGCGGCTTCATCGGTTGTCCGGCCTCCACATCACGAGATCGCATCCATCAAGCCGCCGGGAACGCACAGCGATCAGCCGGATCACCGCAGGCTGGCTCGGAAATGGCGGCTGCCGTACTGGCGACCAAGGTTAAGACGGTTGGATCCGTCGGTAAGCATCATCGCGACGATCTTTTCTGGTACTGCTGATGGAGAATTTCAGGCGATCAATCCTGGTAGGCGTTATCACGACCCTCGCGGGAGCTGCGATACTCGCTCTCGGTACATGGGCTCTCGTTCTGCTCGGGAATGATCCGCTCGAGAGCGGTCTCACGCTCATTGCAATAGCTGTCGTAGGCGTAACTGGTTAGGTACCAGAGCTGTGCGCGTGAAATCAGGCTGCGGCAGCCAGCGGCGAGTTGCCGGCGGGTTCCCGGGTTCCGCTGAGAAGTGCGAGCGCCGGGGTGGCCTCGGGCAGCCAGGGGTATCCCTCGGCGAGTTCGGTGAGGGCGTGGAAGAAGTTGACGCCGTGCTTGCGGGCGGTGGCCAGATAACTGCGGATCGCGCAGAACTGCTCGGCCCCGGCCAGAGTGCGCAGGCAACCGGAGACCTTCTGCCGCAGCTTGATCATCCGGATCTCGCGCTCCGCGGGATTGTTGTCGAACGAGACGAGTTCGTCGCGGGTGAACCGCAGGTAGTCGTCTTGCCGATCCAGCATCCGCGTGGCCAGCGCGTGGTGTTTCTTCATCAGCTTGCCAGTCCGGGAACGGGTGTCGTGTCTGCCGATCGCAGCTGCCGATCGCCACAGCCGGGCCTGCTCCGCCAGCGCGACCTGGTCCAGATGCTTCAGCCCGCCGGCCTCGATCGCAGCCTCGACCAGGACCTTCATCTGCAGCAGCGCGTCGGTGGCCTGCTCGGCCCAGCACCACTCACCTTCGGGGGTGGTGTCGATGACCTGCTGCAACTCGCGCAGTAGATGAGCGTTACAAAGAGCGTGCGTGGCGTCGGTGTAGGTGTCGTAGGGCGCCCAGGCGTCGTGGACCGCGACCCCGGTGAAGGCCAGCAGCACCCCGGCGGCGTCCATCGCGGCGGTGCCACGCTTGCGATGCACGGTGATCAGACTCCACGTGCCGGTGGAGGCCGAGTGCACCCAGTGCAGCTTGCCCTCGACGCGGAACCCGGTCTCGTCGAAGTGCGCGACCGGCGCGGCGGCGATCTGTTCAACGGCGCGGGCCAGGAAACCATCCAACCGGGTGGCAGCCCGGGCGGTCATCGACAGCACAGTGCCGCCGGTCACCGGGACACCGAACAGGTCGGCCAGCGCCTGAGCAGTGCGATCCTTGGACAGGAACTGCCCGACGTACAAGTACACGATGATCGCAGTGATCCGGGAGCCGTACTGCACCGGCGCGGTCACACCCGCGGGCGCGGTGCCCTTGGTGACGACGCCGCAGTCGCAGCACCGCCGCTCGACCAACTGATGCTCGGTCACCTGCACCTTGATCGGCGGGATGTCGAAGACCTGCCGCTTTTCCATGCCGACCTCGGGCGCACCGGCCAGGCCGTCCCCGCAGCCCCGGCACTGCTTCGGCTCGTGCCGCTCCCACTTGTCGGGGCGTTCGACCTGCGCGAGCGTCGCTCCAGGCGTTCCTTTCGGACGACCGGGCTTACGCTGCCCGCCCTTACGCAGCGACCTGGGCGCGGGCTTTGCCAGCCCATCCGAGCTCGGCGGCTTGGAGGAGTTGTCCGAGTTCAGCCCCAGCCGGGCTTCCAGCTCAGCTATTCGCCCATTCGCCTTGTCCAGCGCGTCGCTCAGCCGTACCACCAACGCCGCCAACTCGTCGTACGACGGCTTGGCGGCGGGGGAACTGGACACCCACCGATGATCGCGGATCACCAGAAGATGATCAAATCGGGCAACGGCCGGAGAGACCTAACCAGTTACTCGTAGGCTACCTACTGGACCGTCGGCGGCGTAAATAGTTTCAACATCGAAACGGAGCCGAGCTCGTAATATTCCCAAAGTGGGTCACACTTTACAGCTACCTCGATTACTCGTGCGCCCAGCAGAACGGGAGGTGAAGCCGACTTTGCCGGAGCCCTGGGTGAATACCCGGCCCGTTGCGGAGCGGTCGAGAATATCCGTATCGGCCGGAACGATCGGTGAGACGCGAGATGCGGAAATTTGAGCGATGTTCCCGGGCTGGGAGTGGTTCCGTCAACGGGTGGCAGCGATCGCTTCGAACCGACGTCTACCTGAAGGTCCTTTGTCTGATCGCGCTCGGTTGCGGGTTGGCCGCCGTGGGCCGATTTGACGGGCGGGTAGTCGTGGTGGCTTTGCTGATGATCGCCGTGAGCGTCGACGCCGGCTACAGGAAAATGGGAAGTGAAGCGAAGGCGACGACGGGACGGAGGGCCGTACGCGGCGTAGGTTACGGCATCCTGTTCTTCCTCGGCATCCTGCTCGCACTTGTGGCCACGGGAACCGCGTTGCCATGGGCGGTGCTCGTCAGTGTCCTTGAGGCGGCTTCTTGCGGAGTGCTCCTCGGCGCACTCTGACCCACCGCGGGTACGCCGATCCTGCCGGAACGTTTCGTGACCTGCCGTCCAGAAGTTGATCACTGCTGCGGGGATGGGCGTGACACCACGGACCTGGTCCGTCACTCCGACCGCGGCGTGCAATCACCACACCACCCCGCCCATCCGGACGACGAGCGGGCGACACAGCCTCCATCGAACCCGGCACTTGACTGCCCGAGTCAGCTGTCGACGATGTCCGCCTCTGGGGTGGCGCCCGCCTCCGACGAGGTGGGAGAAGCCGGACGAGCGGGATCTTCGGTTGCGCCGAAGAGCTCGGACAGGCGGGACGGGACGTAGCGGTCCTTCAGCCAGGCCGCCTGGACGACGGCGGGGATCTCCTCCTCGTAGCCGTCCACGATCGCCGCGCGCACCCTGGGGTCCTTGTAGAGGCGTAGGCATGCCTGGCAGCGGTGTCCGTACATGCCCTCCCAGGCGATCTCCGGATCGCGGTCGGACGCCCAGGCGAGGATCGCCTCGGGCCCTGCGGCCCGCAGCCACAGCTTCAGCAGGTCGTCCTCGGCCTCGTCGATGGCGGTGCGCAGGGTGTGCTCGCCCGCGACCTCGCCGACGTTCAGCTCCGGCACCAGGCGCATCGCCAGCCCGCAGCACGCGGCCACGCGGCCGTTGGGCTGCACGGTGTACGTCTGGAGGACGCTGTCGCAGCCGGCGAGTTTCGGCAGATCCTCCCGGCGGGAGGCGACGCCGTCGGGATACCGCTCGACCTTGAAGGGCTTGACCGGCATCCACGGGCTCTCGGACGGCCGCACGAGCGCGCGGGCCTCGGGCTCCAGCTCCTGGATGGCGGGCTCGGCCAGGAGCCGCGCGGCGGTGACCTCGCGGTCGTGGCGAAGCTCGACCATCACATGGGCGGTCAGGCCCCGGCGGGCGGTGGCGGCGGCGGCCTGAGCCACCCGCGGCAACGGGACGAAGCGGGCGTGCTCGTCCCCGGTGCTGAAGTTGATCTCGTCGAGCCCGGCGTCGAGCAGCCGGTCGAGGGTGGTCTCCGCCGCCTCCGGAGTCAGCGCCCAGTGGGCGTTGGTGACGAGGCGCGTACGCAGGCCGTGCCCGGAGGCGCGGCCGATGCACGTGAGCAGGTCGTCCCAGCGGAGCGTCGCCTCGCCTCCGGTAAAGACGACGTTGACGAAGCCGAGTTCGGCCGCCTCGTCGATCGCCCGCAGGGCGTCGGCGGCCGGCAGATGGTCACGGTTTCGCGGACTGCTCAGGGTGCTGCAGTGGGTGCACTCCGCCGTGCAGGCGAAAGTGAGCATCATCGACAGGGTGCGGCCCTGGCGCAACAGGCCGTGCCCCGCCGGAGCCGCGCTAGAGCTCGCCACCGGCGGACAGCTCCTGCGCCCGGAAGACCAGTTGCTGGCTTATTCGCTGGAATTGCTCGGGCGAGACGATCAGGTCGTCGAAGTCGTCGTGTCCGGAGACCTTGTAGATGAACCAGTTTCCGATGGCGATGGACTCCGCCTTGACGATGACGGTCTCCACCAGGGGGTCTTCGAGGCGGACCCCGCTGTCCAGCATGGTCAGCAGGCCGCGCATCAGCGCCGGGTCGCCCGTACGGGCGAGGGCCTCCGAGAAGTCGCGCAACACTTCCTCCCGGCTCCGCTCGCCGTGCTCCCGGTCGTAGCTCTCCGCCCACGAGCGGAACTCCTCGTTGCTCAGCGCGGCGAAGACGAACCGGTTGACCGCGGCGGCCTGGGAGCGGTCGAGCTCCAGCCCCGTGACCTCCAGCCCCAGCACCTCGACGGGCGACTGGATGAACGCCCGCTGCAGCTCCTCGTCGGCGTCCAGGTCGGAGAACAGGGTTCGGAGACGCTGGGTCAGGCGGCGGTTCTTCAGGAGAAGCAATCGATCTTCGTCGAGCGCGATGGGATCTGGCATTTCACAGGCTCTCAGACGTGAGGTCTACGACAGGGAGAAATATGCCTGGGCCCCGATAATTCCGTACCGCTGGTATCTTCCGGATGCTATGTCCCGGGCGAGTGGGCGTCAAGGAAGCTGCAAATTTGGGCATTCTTCCCTTTGGTGGTGTTGTGTTTCGTGCGAGGCGGTTGATCGAATTCGGCAACGGGAAAGCAGGCCGGTCCGCAGGGCGTCACGGGCCCGCCGGCGAGGGAGTGGCGAGGCTGGAGGCCGGTCGCGCATGGGAGACTGCGACCATGCCCTGCGACCATGTCGTACGACCGGGACCGTACGGCCGGGCCGGCGTCGCGGGCCCCGGATTGGACGTATGTGCCCTCGTACTCCTAGAGTCCCTTTCATGACGTCTGGTGATCTCCAGCTCCGTAAAGCCGAGAAATCCGACGCGGACGAGATTTTCGCCCTCGCCCGCGAGTTCGCGGTGACGTTCCGGCCCGAGCGCGCGCCGTTCGACGCGGCGCTGCCGCAACTGCTGGAGAACGAGGACGCCTTTCTCATCGTCGCCACTGTGGACGGGACCGTACGCGGCTACCTGCTGGGCTTCACCCACATCACGCTCTTCGCCAACGGCAGGGTCGCCTGGGTGGAGGAGGCGATGATCGAGAGCGGCTACCGCCGCCACGGCATCGGGCGCAGGCTGCTGGAGGAGTTCGAGACGTGGGCGCGCTCGCGGCAGGCCGGGTACGTCGCGCTGGCGACCCGGCGGGCCGCCGAGTTCTACGGCGCCCTCGGCTACGAGATCTCGGCGACCTACTACCGGAAGATGCTCAGGCCGAAGACCTGACGTCCCTCCCCATCCCATGAACGGGTGGGAGGGCTCGGCCGCGTCGTGGCCGGAGATTTCTTCGGGACCGTGTCGATCCGTGCGCCGCTCGTTCGACGTATGGGTGTGAGGGCCGGGAGGCGGCCCCGCCCGACGAGGAGAACGCGATGTCGAAGTACATGCTGATCATGCGGGGCACCGACGAGTCGAACGCGGCCATGATGGCCGGCATCGACGAGGCGATGGCCGCGACCCGGCGGCTCATCGAGGAGATGGTCAAGGCCGGTGTTCTCCTCGCGGCCGAAGGGCTGGACGATCCGCGCCGGGGCGTCGTGGTCGACTTCGGCGGAGAGGCCCCGGTGGTCACCGACGGGCCGTACGGCGAGACCAAGGAACTGTTCGGGGGCTACTTCCTCCTTGACGTCGCCTCGAAGCAGGAGGCGGTCGAGTGGGCCAAGCGGGTCCCGGCGGCCCGCGGGTCCAAGATCGAGGTCCGCCGGGTGGCCGGGAGCGACGAGGTCCCGCAGGCCGGCGAATGATCGCCAGGGACCGGGCCGGGCGCGACGGCGACGGCCGGATCTGATGGGCACGGCCGACGTCGAGGCCGTCTGGCGGATCGAGTCGGCGCGGATCGTCGCCGCGCTGACCCGGTTCACCGGTGATTTCGGGCTGGCCGAGGACGTCGCCCAGGAGGCGGTGGCCGAGGCGCTGGTGTCGTGGCCGCTCGCCCCTCCGGCGAATCCGGCCGGCTGGCTGATGGCCACGGCCCGGCGGCGGGCGATCGACGCGATCCGCCGCCGGACCATTCTCCAGGACCGGTACGCCCTGCTCGCGGCCGACGCGGCGGCCGGCTCAGTCGGCGGTTCGGCGGCCGACGAGGAGATCGACCCCGACAGGATCGACGACGACGTCCTGGCGCTGATGTTCGTCAGCTGCCACCCCGTGCTCTCCCCGGAGGCCCGGGTGGCGCTGACCCTGCGCGTGGTCGCGGGCCTGTCCAGCGCGGAGATCGCCCGCGCGTTCCTCGTCTCCGTGCCGACCGTGCAGGCCCGCATCACCCGGGGCAAGAAGACGATCGCGGCGGCCGGGGTGCCGTTCGAGCTGCCGGCGGCGGGTGAGCGCCGGGAGCGGCTGGGCGGCGTGCTCAGCGTCCTTTACGTGATCTTCACCGAGGGGTCCACGGCCACGTCGGGCGACCGGCTGCTGCGCCCCGACGTCGCGTACGAGGCGATCCGGCTGGCCCGCACGCTGGCCGCGCTGCTGCCGGACGAGCCGGAGGCGCACGGCCTGCTCGCGTTGTTCGAGCTGACGGCCGCGCGCTTCCCGGCCCGGACCGGCCCGGACGGTTCGCCGGTCCTGCTCGAGGACCAGGACCGGCGGCTGTGGGACTTCTCGGCGATCCGCCGTGGGCTGGCCGCGCTGGCCAGGACGTCGGCGCGCGGCCTCGGCCCCTACGGCCTGCAGGCCGCGATCGCCGCCGTCCACGCGTCGGCGCCCTCGGTCGAGGAGACCGACTGGGACCGCATCGTGGTGCTCTACGAGGCACTCGGCCGGGTCGCGCCCTCCCCGGTGGTCGAGCTCAACCGGGCCGTCGCCGTCGCCATGGCCTCGGGCCCGGAGCCGGCCCTGGCCATCGTGGACGAGCTGATCGCCTCGGACCGGCTCCCCGGTTCGCATCTGGTTCCGACCGTACGCGGTGAGCTGCTGGCCCGGCTCGGACGGCGACCGGAGGCGCGCGCGGAGCTGGAGCTGGCGGCCCGGCTGTGCGCCAACCGGCGTGAACGCTCGGTGCTGCTGCGCAAGGCGGCCGCGCTGGGCTGACCTCCCCGGCTCGCCCGGCCGGTCACCGGACGCCGCGTACGGCCGGGGGCGGTCAGACGGCCGAGGTGAGCTGGGCGTCGAGCCGGTAGCCGTCCACGGTCACGTAGACCGAGTCGCCCGGCCGGGCGTTCAGCCGCATGAGCACCGGCTGGAGCGAGTCGAACACCGGCTGCCGGTCACGCCACACCAGGACGACGGCGTTGTTGCCCGGGCCGGTGACCGACAGCAACGTCCCCGGACGCATGCCCAGCTGGGCGGCGTACCCCTCGGGGACCGCCACCGGCTCGCCGCGCAGGTGACCGCTGGTGACGTCGATGCGCTGCCAGCGGCGCGGGTCGGAGGCCGGGCCCGAGGTCGGACGCGGGTTCGGCACCAGGTGCGGCAGGGGTACGCCCCCGCCCCGGGTGCCGCTCGCCAGCGCGTTCAGCGCGGCCAGCGCCGTCGCGGCGTCCGGCCCGTTGCCGGCCTGGGAGGGGACCGGGATTCCGCCGCGGCCGTGGTGGTGGCCGTTCGCCCCCGGGGTGCGGCGCGGCAGCGGCGCGGGCTTGCCCGCCGGTCCGCCCGCCGGCCCGCGCCGGGTCGGCAGCGCGTCCGCTCCGGACGGCGCGGACGCCTGGGACATCGAGTCCAGCCACGCCTTGGCCGAGTGGGCGCGGATGCCGAGCTGGCCCAGCAGCTCCACGACATCGGCGTCGGCGGGCTTGTTCGCCAGGAGGTGGCGGGTCTTCTCGCGCAGCCCGGCCAGGTCGCCGACCACGAGCCAGCCGTCCTGCAGGCGGCGGTCGGGCATGAGTGTGACCAGCACCCGCCACAGCGGCGTGCCGAGGGCAGGGACCTCGACCGGGTGGGACGGGTCGGCCGCGATGAGCTGCTCCTGGGTGGCCGCCGCGCCGAGCCATTCGGTCAGCCCGAACAGGTGCCCGGTGAGCGGCGCGGTGTCGGGGGAGCGCAGCCACAGCAGCACCCGCTCCTCGGCCGCGCGCTGGGCCTGGGAGAGCAGTTCGCGGTCGACGCCGAGGTTGTGCGCGAGCGCGCGCAGGCTCACCGGTTCGGCGGCGAACAGCCGCTCGACGGCCACGGCGCGGGCGAGCGGATCCCAGTCGCGGAACAGCCCCTCGACGACCCCGGCCATTGGGTGCGCGGACAGATCGGCCGGCTGCCGCTCCGGCGCCGCCGGAGCCTCCGGCCGCGCCTCGCCACGGACCTCCGTACGGGACTGTGCCGCTGAATGGGCCGTCGGCTGGGCCCCGGGCAGGGCCGGGAACTGGCCTGTGGATTGAGCCGGGGACTGGGCCGGGGATTGGGGGGGCGCGGTGGCGGGCTGCCGGGCGAAGGGCTGCGTGGCCGGCCTGACCTGCTCACCGAGGGGCGCGCCCGCCGGAGGCGGGCTCGCGGGCGGCAGGGCGGCCCCCGGCTGTACGGCCGCCTGCTCCGCCTGACCGGGAGGCAGTGCGCCCGGCCGCGCGAAGGGCTGCGAAGGGGCTCCGTTGGCCTGCGGGGGCGGCGGGGAGCCAGGTCCCTGTGAACCGGGTCCCTGTGCGGTCGCGGGGAAGGGCTGCGAGGTCGCGCCCGGAGTCGCGGGGAAGGGCTGTGAGGTCGCGCCCGGAGTCGCGGGGAAGGGCTGCGAGGTCGCGCCCGGAGTCGCGGGGAAGGGCTGCGAGGTGGGAGCGCCCGGGATGGCGGAGAAGGGCTGGAAAGGGGCGCCCTCGGCCTGCGGGGGCACCTGGGAGCCGGGTCCGTGAGCGGTGGGTCCCTGCTGGCCGGCGGGCCCCTGTGTGGTGGGTCCCTGGGCGACGGCGGGGAAGGGCTGCGAGGCCGCGCCCGGAGCGGCCGGGAAGCTCTGCGCGGCCGCGGCGGGCTGCTGGGGGAACGGCTGCGCTGTGGTTCCGCGTGCCGGGGTTCCATGCGGCGGGGTTCCGGGCGGCGGGGTTCCCTGCGTCGAGGTCCCGTGCGTCGAGGTCCCGTGCGGCGGGGTCGTCTGGGGAGCCTGCGGGAACGGCGCGGAGTCGGGACCGGCCGCGGGCCGCACCGTGGGAGCGGCCGGGACCGCCGGCGCCCCCGCAGCGGCTTGTGTGCCTGGGACCGCCTGGGTGGCCGGAGTGGAGGCCTGCTCGCCGTCCGGCTCCTCCAGGTGCCCGAACACCTCCCGGAAGATCGTGGCGAGGAGGGCCTCCGGCGAGGCCGAGGCGCTGGGGGTCCGTAGGTCGACGGGCGTCATGCGGCGCAGCCGGTACCACCCGCCCAGGTGGGTGATCACCGTACGGACCGGCTCGGGCCAGCCGGTCATGGCCGGGTCCACGGTGTGGACCTGGAGCGCGGGGAGCAGGTCGGTGAGAGGCAGATGGTCCCAGCGGCCGACGGCCAGCCGGGCGAGCCGCTCGCAGAGCCAGTCAACTCCGGTCGCCCGCACCGCGTGGCCGATGGCGACGGATGCCCACCACCCGCCGGGCAGGCGCGGGTCGGCCAGCATCTCGGCCACCTGCTGAGGACGGCTCCAGCGCAGGGCCGGGACCAGGTCGCTCAGGCAGATCGTTGACTCGGCGTCCATCGGTATGACCGCACCCTCCCGAGAGTGACGCATGTTGCTAATGGTGCAGCTTACGCCGCAAACCAGCAATTGGTGTCAATAGGGTAAAGTTCCCAGACTTCGGACGGCCGCCGACCTGCGCGACCGCCATCGCCCCCGCCTCGCACCCCGTTCGCAGCGCCTCCTCGGGCGTGCCGCCCGCCAGTGTGGCGGCCAGGAACCCCGCCGCGAAGGCGTCTCCGGCACCCGTCGAGTCGATCACCGCCGCCGGGGGAGCGGGCGCCCTGGCGACTATACGGCCCTCGCGGGCCAGCAGCGCGCCGTCGGCCCCTAGCTTGACGACCGCGGTGCCGTAGCGGGCGCTCAGGACCTGCCCGGCCGTGTCCGGATCGGACGCCCCCGAGAGCAGCAGCGCCTCCTCCCGGTTGGGGATCACGGTGGACGCCGGCGCGGTCTCGCGGAGGAACCGTTCACGGCCGAACTCCCGCAGCGGCCCGCAGGAGGCCGGGTCGACGCTGACCGGGACGCCCCGCCCGGCCGCCTCGCGCATGGCCAGCCGGGCCAGCTCCAGCCCCGGCCCGGCGAACATCGTGTACGCCGACAGGTGCAGGTGCCCGACCCCGTCGAGGAGGCCGGGCGCCCAGTCGTCCACGCCGATATGACCGCTCGCGCCCCGGTTGGTGAGCATGGACCGCTCCCCGCTCGCGTCGACCATCGCGATGACCACGGCCGACGGACGCTCGGAGTCGATCCGCAGGTGCGGCCGTACGCCGGCCTTCGTCAGCTCGGCCGCGTGCCAGTCGCCGGTGTCGTAGCCGGCCCGCGCCAGCAGGCGGGTGTCGGCGCCGAGGCGGGCGGCCCAGGAGGCGGTGTTCGCCCCCGAGCCGCCCGGACGCAGCGCGATGTCGGCGGGAGTGTCCGTGCCGGTGGCCGGGGGCCCGTCGTGCAGCGCGACGACGTCCGTGACCACGTCGCCGATCACCAGCAGGCCGGTCGCGGGCCGAGCGCTCACCCGGCCGCCCAGGCGGCGGCGATCCGCCCGGCGAGGGCGGTGTTCCCGCGTACGGCGGCGAGGTTGGCCTCCAGCGACGCCCCGCCCGTGCCCTCGACCAGATACTCCAGCAGGAAGGGGGTGATGGCCTGCCCGGTGACGCCGCGCTCCCCGGCGGCGCGCAGGCCCTCGGCGAGCACCCGGTCGTGCAGGTCCGGGTCGAGCTGGAGGTCGGCGGGCACCGGGTTGGCCACGATGAGCGCGGTCTCCAGCCCGCCGAGGGCGTCCTGGGCCCGCATGATCCCGGCGGCCTCCTCCGGCGTCTCGACGCGCCAGTCGACCGGCTCGCCCGAGCTGTGCAGGTAGAAGCCGGGGAACTCGTCCGTACGGTAGCCGACCACGCTGACCTGCTTCGTCTCCAGCCGCTGCAGGGTCGCGGGCACGTCGAGGATCGACTTCACCCCGGCGCACACGACCGTGATCCTGGTCCGGCCGAGGGTGTCGATGTCGGCCGACTCGTCCTGCACCGCCGTCCAGCCGCGGTGTACGCCGCCGAGGCCTCCGGTGGCGAAGACCCGCACGCCCGCACGGGCCGCGAGGAACGACGTGCCGGAGACGGTCGTGGCGCCGCTGAGCCCGAGCGCGGCGGCCGGGGCGAGGTCGCGGTAGCCGAGCTTGCGCAGGTCCGGCTCGGTCGCGATGCGGTCCAGCCCGTCCTTGTCGAGGCCCACCCGGGGGACGCCGTCGAGCACCGCGACCGTCGCGGGCACCGCGCCCGCCTCCCGGACGATCTCCTCCAGTTCGAGGGCGACCTGGAGGTTCCGGGGCTGGGGAAGCCCGTGGGAGATGATCGTGGACTCCAGGGCGACGACCGGCCGTCCGGCGGCCAGCGCCTCGGCGACCTCATCGGAAACGCGCATGGTGCTCCTGTTCGTGGTTGGCAGAAAATTGTCCCACTTCGTCATATTCTGCCCGGGTCCAGGGGGCAACCTTGCGATACCTTTCGGGCACCGTGCCTCGTACGACCCGGGAGAACGCTCCATGCCACGTTCGCACTACGACGTCGTCATCGCCGGTGCCGGGCACAACGGTCTCGTGGCCGCCGCCTACCTCGCCGGGGCCGGACGCCGGGTGCTGGTCCTGGAACGGCTCGGCCACGTGGGCGGTCTCGCCGTGTCGGCGCGGGCGTTCCCCGGCGTGGACGCGCGGCTGTCGCGCTACTCCTACCTGGTCAGCCTGCTGCCGTCGAAGATCGTCAAAGAGCTGGGGCTCCGGCTCGACCTGCGCCGCCGCCGCTTCTCCTCCTACACGCCGGCCGGCGGCACCGGGCTGCTCGTGGACAACGAGGACGCCGCCCGCACCGCCGCCTCCTTCGAGGCCGTCACCGGCGGACGGCGCGACCTCGACGCCTGGGAACGGTTCTACGCGATGACCGCCCACGTCGCCCGGCGGGTCGCGCCCACGCTGCTCGACCCCCTGCCCGGCCGTACGGACCTGCGCGGGATCGTCGGCGACGACGAGGCGTGGCGCGACCTTTTCGAACGGCCCATCGGGCAGGTCGTGGACGAGCGGTTCGCCGACGACACCGTCCGCGGGGTGGTCCTCACCGACGCGCTGATCGGCACCTTCGCCGACCCCGCCGCCGACCTGCTGGCCAACCGGTGCTTCCTCTACCACGTCATCGGCGACGGCACGGGCGACTGGAACGTCCCGGTCGGCGGCATGGGCGCGGTGACCGCCGAACTCGCCGATGTCGCGCGGCGGCGCGGCGCCGAGATCCGTACGGGAGCCGAGGTGCTGGCCGTCGACCCCGCCACGGGAGAGGTCACGTTCCGGGAGGTGCCCGGCGGCGCCGAGCACGTCGTGACCGGCGGGAAGGTGCTGGCCAACCTGCCGCCCGCCGTGCTCGCCCGGCTGCTTGGGAAGACACCAGAGACGCCGGAGGGCGCCCAGCTCAAAATCAACATGGTGCTGTCGCGGCTGCCCCGGCTGCGCGACCCCGCCGTGGCGCCGGCCGAGGCGTTCAGCGGCACGTTCCACATCAACGAGAGCCGCGACCAGCTCGCCGCCGCGTACGCGCAGGCGGCCGCGGGGCGGGTGCCGGACCTGCCGCCCGCGGAGGTCTACTGCCACTCGCTCACCGACCCCTCGATCCTCGGGCCCGAGTTGCGCGCGGCGGGGGCGCAGACGATGACGCTGTTCGGCCTGCACATGCCCGCCCGGCTGTTCGCCGACCCGGCCGCCAAGCGGGAGGCGCTGGCCCGCACGCTCGCCTCGATCGACTCCGTGCTCGCCGAGCCCATCGACGACTGCCTGCTCCGCACCCCCTCGGGAGAGCCGTGCCTGGAGGTCAAGACGCCGCTCGACCTGGAATGGGAGGCGGGCCTGCCCGGCGGGCACATCTTCCACCGCGACCTGTCCTGGCCGTACGGCGAGGAGGACGGCTCGGGCGGTCACGGCCCGTGGGGCGTGGAGACGGCAGACGAGCGGGTGCTGCTGTGCGGCGCGGGCGCGCGGCGCGGCGGCGGCGTGAGCGGCATCCCGGGCCACAACGCCGCGATGGCCGTCCTCGGCCACGCGTGACTCGGCGAGATGAACGCGGTCCGGCATTTGGACCCGGGTCGCCGGGCGGGTGCGACTCAGCGGGACAAAGCGCCCTTTAACCGGATTCTCATGACCCTCGGATAGCGTGTGCCGGTGCGTGAGGAAGCCGCGAAGCTGCTGGTGGTGGACGACGAACCCGCCCTGCGGGAGGCGCTGCGCAGCAGCCTGGAGTTCGAGGGATACGAGGTCGAGACGGCCGGTGACGGGCTGGCCGCGCTCGGCCTCCTCGACGAGGCCACGCGGGGCCGCGAGGCGTACGACGCGATGCTCCTCGACGTCATGATGCCGCGGCTCGACGGGCTGACCACCTGCCGGCGGCTGAGGTCGGCGGGCAACCGCGTCCCGGTCCTCATGCTGACCGCGCGCGACGCCGTCGGCGACCGCGTCTCCGGGCTGGACGCGGGGGCCGACGACTATCTCGTCAAGCCGTTCGAGCTCGACGAGCTGCTCGCCCGGGTGCGGGCACTGTTGCGGCGCGGCGGGCCGTGCGCCGCCCGGGGCGGCGACGGCGACGTGCTCGCCTTCGGCGACCTGCGCATGGACGCCGCGAGCTGGGAGGTCACCCGGGCCGGCAACCGGCTGGAGCTGACCCGCACCGAGCACCTGCTGCTGGAGCTGTTCCTGACCCATCCGCGCCAGGTGCTCACCCGGGAGCAGATCCTCGGCGAGGTGTGGGGCTTCGACTTCGAGCCGACGTCGAACTCGCTCGATGTCTACGTCATGTATCTGCGCCGCAAGACGGAGGCGGGCGGGCTGCCCCGCCTCATCCACACCGTGCGCGGGGTGGGCTACGTGCTGCGGCCGTCGCGGTGAGGCGCCGCTCCCTCCGCTCCCGGCTCACGCTGCTCATCGCGGCGGCGGTCGCGCTGGCCGTCGCGGTGTCGGCGGCGGCCTGCTGGCTGCTCGCCCGCGCCGAGATGCGCGACCAGATCGCCCGCTCGCTGACCCGGCTGAGACCGGCGGCCGACCAGGTGGCGATCGCGCTGCGCGACTGCCGCGGCGACGAGACGCAGCGCCGCGGGCCCCGTCCCGACTGGGACCCCTCGGGGCGGAGCTGGCAGGTCGTCGCGCCCGACGGCACGGTCTGCGTCTGGGCCGGCTCGGCCTACGTACGGCCGTCCGCGGCGGAGCGCACGCTGACCTCCGGGTCGATCCTGCGGGACGCGGTCACCACCGACGGGACCTCCGTGCTCGTCCACACAACCCGCTACGTGCCCCGGATGCCGGGGCCGCCGGGCGGGTTTCCCGAGCTCGCGCAGCCGCCCGCGCCCGTGACGATCAGCGTGTTCCGCTCCACCGCCGAGATGGACCAGACGCTGGGCATCCTCGCCGTGGTTTTCGGGTCGGTCAGCGTGCTCGGTGTGGCCGGCGCCGCCGTGGCCGGCCTCTGGCTCGCCCGTACGGCCCTGCGGCCCGTGGCGCGGCTGACCGGCGCGGTCGAGCACGTGGCGCGGACGGAGGACCTCACCGTCACGATCCCCGTCGAAGGAGAGGACGAGATCGCCCGCCTGGGCCGGTCGTTCAACACGATGACCGCGGCCCTGTCGAGCTCCCAGGAGCGGCAGCGGCGGCTCGTCGCCGACGCCGGGCACGAACTGCGCACCCCGCTCACGAGCCTGCGTACCAACATCGACCTGCTGCTGCGCAGCGAGACCACGGGCCGCGCCATCGAGCCCGCGGCCAAGCGGCGGCTGCTGGCGAACGTCAAGGAGCAGTTCGAGGAGATGTCGAGCCTCGTCGGCGACCTGCTGGAGCTGTCCCGCGAGGCGGAGAGCGGCGAGTCGTCGGCCGAGATCGACTTCCACGAGGTGGTCGCGGCGGCGGTCGAGCGGGCCCGGCGGCGCGGCCCGGGGCTACGCTTCGACGTCGGCCTCGATCCCTGGCAGGTCCACGGCGACGCCCGCGGCCTGCACCGCGCCGCGGTGAACGTGCTCGACAACGCGGTGAAGTTCAGCCCGCCCGGCGGCCTCGTCACGGTGCGGCTCGACAAGGGCGTGCTGACCGTGCGCGACGAGGGGCCGGGCATTCCCGAGGACGAGCTGCCGCACGTCTTCGAGCGCTTCTGGCGTTCGCCGTCGGCGCGCGGCCTGCCCGGCTCCGGCCTCGGTCTCGCCATCGTGGCCCAGGCCGTACGGGACGCCGGGGGCCGGGTCTCTTTGGAGAACGCCCTCGGCGGCGGCACCCTCGCCACCATCGAACTCCCCGGCACCCCGCCGACCGCCTGATGGGGCGTCGCAAGCCTCACCCATCTTGGTGGTCCATGAGTGCGGCTGCGTCATTGAGTACGTCGTCGCCCTGTGTCCAGCGTTCTTGTGCACCACTCTCAGCTCGCGCCCGTGTCCTGCCGGAGGCGCGGGGCGGCCAACACCAGCGATTCGCACGAGACGAGGAGGCCCGCTTGAGTACGCTCCACCCGGTGGAAACCAACGCCGTACGCAAGCAAGAGCGCACGGACCATGCGTTTCGTGACGCCATGGTCGACAAGCTGCGCGACTGGGGAGGCGTACGCACCGGGCTCGTGGAAGCCGCGATGCGTGCTGTGCCCCGGCACGTGTTCGTGCCGTCGGCGGCATTGGAACAGGCCTACGGGCCTGATTCGGTGGTCACTCACCGGGACGAGAACGGAAGAGCGATCAGCTCTGCGTCCGGCCCCGGGGTGGTCGGGGCGATGCTGGAGCAACTGGACGTCCAGCCCGGCCTTCGGGTGCTGGAGATAGGCGCGGGGACCGGCTACAACGCCGCGCTGCTCGCCGAGCTGGCAGGGCCGCAGGGACAGGTTACGACGGTCGACATCGGAGCCGACATCGTGGCGGGAGCCCGGCGAGGTTTGGGCGCAGCGGGTTACGACCGGGTGCGGGTCGTCCACGGAGACGGCGAAGCCGGCCACCCTGAGGACGCACCCTACGACCGGATCATCGTCACCGCGGGCGCGTGGGATGTGCCACCCGCGTGGCGGGAACAGCTCGCGCCGGGCGGGCGGTTGGTCGTTCCGCTGCGGATTTGGGGCGTCACCCGGTCGGTGGCGCTGGAACTCGACGGCGCCGTATGGCGAAGCGTGTCGATCGTGGAGTGCGGATTCATGCCGATGCGGGGGCCGTCAGCGGTGGAGGAGACCAACGTGGAACTGGGCGCCGACAGCGGGGTGTGGCTGCGCGTCGACGACGGGCAGCCGATCGACGCCGACGCACTCAGCGCGGCGCTGACCGGTGCGTCGGTCCTGGCCTGGTCTGGGGTGGTGGTGCCGTGGAGGCCGATGACGCATCTGGACTTCTGGCTGGCCGGCGCGGCACCGATATGCCGGGTCCTTGTGTCGGACCGGGCGCGGGAGGCGGGCCTGGTCGAGCCCATCTACCGGTGGGGCAGCATGGGCTGCTACACCGACGGCAGCTTCGCGTACCTGGTCCGCCGTCCCGCGCCCAGCGACACGGGTCAGGAGATGGTCGAGCTGGGGGCGTGCGCTTACGGGCCCGGCGGGGAGCGGCTGGCCGGTGAGGTCGCCGATCGAGTTCGGGCGTGGGGAGCGGCCCGCGCGCGCGATGAGCTGGAGGGACTGCGGATCGAAGTCCATCCGCAGGGGAGCGCCGACAACCCCACCGCCATGATCACGGCAGACAAGAGACACAGCAGGGTGTTCGTCACCACGACCGGTGGTTGACGGGGCACGCTCACCGTCGCCGTGGCCCGGATCCCCTTCCAGTACGGTTTCGCCACCAGAGAGAAGGAAGAGGCGGGGCATGGGCGGGTCGGGCGGTGGCCATGCGGACACGTGTTAGGCGGACGATCACGACGCAGTGGTGCTGGACGTGCTGGGGGCGCCACAGGCGAGGGAACTGGCCGAGGAGGTGGGCGACGCCTACCGGGCGGCGTTCGGGGCCGCACCGAACAACGAAGGGCCTGAGCAGTTCGTCCACCAGCAGGCCAGCTACGTGACGTTGCTCGGGCGGCGGGGGTTCCGGCTGGCGACCGCCCGGAGGGAGGGGCGGTTGGTCGGGTTCGCTTATGGGGCGTTGCTGCTGCCGGACACCAGATGGTGGGACGGCATGCTGGAGCCGCTGGACACGGAATTCACCGCCGAGACCGGGCAGCGCACGTTCGCCCTCATCGACATGGGTGTGGTGCCGGACGAGCGAGGACGGGGTGTGGGGCGGGCGGTGCATGACGCGGTGCTCGCGGGCTGCCCGGCGCGACGGGCGACGCTGGCGGTCGAGCCGCGGTTGGAGTCCAATCAGCGTCTGTACCGGTCGTGGGGGTGGCGGTGCGCCGGCCGGTTGACCGGCGCCCCCGGCGACATCGCCGACGCCTACGACATCTACGTACGCGATCTTCCGATGGCGATGCCGTAGTCGCGTAGTTGCTCGTCCAGTCCGATAGGTGCGCCAGCACCGGCGGGTGGTCGGTCTGCACGGCCACCCGCACCGGCCCCACCCGGTACAGGGCGTCGCGGGTCGGGTCGCCGGCCGGGTCGCGGCGCGGCAGCGCGGGGGCGGTGCAAATGATTCGAGGGGTCACCGTGTCCTCCATCGGTCGCGCCCCCTGACTTGGGGGTGGGGGCGTCCTGTCGGGGTTAATGCCGCCGATCAGTCAATGCGCGCCGGCCCGCGTCACGGACCGGGACAGGTTGTGGACGGTGTTGCACGCGGGTCACAACTCCGGGCCCGGTCAACGCCCTGCGACCCGCGCCGGGGTGGCATCCCGTTCCGGGCGTAGCGGACGCCCTGCCGGGAGCGGCGGACAACCACGGCGGGGTCGCCTACCCTCCTTCGGGTGACCGAGCTGACCACGCCCACCCCGACGATCACCGACCGGGAGTTGGCCCACGTACTGGCCGCGTTCCGCACCGGCCCCGCCCACCGGGTGGCGTTCCTGCCCGACGGGATGATGAACCGCAACTGGCGGGTCGACACACCCGACGGGGTGTTCGCCCTCAAACAGATCATCGACGTCACCCCCGCGAATGCGCGGCGCAGCCTGAACGTCCTGGGCGCCCTGGCCGCGGCGCAGGTGCCGGTCTGCCCGCCCCGCCCAACCCGGGACGGGGACGTGGTCGCGGAGATCGACGGCCGCGCTTTCTGCCTCCTGCCGTGGGCGCATGGCGAGCACCGGCACGGCGCCAGCCTCACCCCCGGCCAGGCCGCGCACCTCGGCGCCGTCCTGGCGCACCTGCACATCCACCTGGCCGGTGCGGGCCTGTCCGAGCCGGAACGCCCCACGGCGAAGGTCACCGACCCGCACGCGGCAGCGGGGGAGGCGGACCGGTTCCTTCGGGTGATCGATGCCCTGCCCGAGCCGACCGGGTTCGATGCGGACACCCGGAACCTACTGATGCAGCGCAAGGACCTGATCGCCGCGCACGCCCACCACCGGCCCGCCACCACCGAACCGGCAGGGCCGGTCGGGTGGACGCACGGCGACGTCCAACCCCTCAACCTGCTGTGGTCCGACGGCGCGGTGACGGCGATCCTGGACTGGGACCGGCTCGCCCCCCGCCCCCTCGCCGAGGAGGTCACCCGCACCGGGCAGGTGCAGTTCACCACCCCCGACGGGCGGATGGACCTGCCGCTGGTGGCGGCGTTCACCACCGGGTACCGGCACGTGCTGCCGCTCGACGGGGACGACCTGGCCGACGCGGTGACCCGCCTGTGGTGGAAACGGGCCACCGACTTCTGGCAGCTGCAGTGGCACTACGACAAGGGCGACACCGGCCCCGACCACCTGTGGCTGACGGGGGAGCGGCTGCTGCACTGGTGGACCAGGCGCCGCGACGAGGTGACCGCCGCCTTCACCGGGCACGTCTAGGACAAGACGCCGGCGGCGGCCAGCTCCGGCAGGCACGCCCGTGCCAGCGGCACAGCCCGCCGCCACGCCCCGTCACCCGCGACTGCCAGGGCCTGCCGGTCCAAACGCTCGATGAGGGCGGCCCAGGCGTCCACGTCGCCCGGCGGGGCCAGCATGCCCGGGTCGGCGACCGCCTCCGGGATGCCGCCCCGCGTCGACCCCACCGTGGGCCGCCCCGCCAGGGCGGCCTCCACGATCACCCTCGGGTAGGCGTCGTCGCACGTGGACGGCACCAGCAGCAGCCGGTGCCCCCGGTACAGGGGGCCCATGTCGTAGGTGCGGGGCACCCACGACACGTTCGGGTGGCGGGCGAACTCCGCCGAGGTGTCCCACCACCCTTCGACGAGGGTGAACTGGCGGTGCGGCAGCGCCTCGGCCAGTTCGTGCACCAGCCCGGAGCCCTTCACCGGAACCGGGTTGATCATCAACAGGTCGCCGCTGCCGTGCAGCTCGCCGTACCGGCTGCCCGGGTCACGGAACGGCGGGTAGAACACCACGGCCGCCTGCTGCGGCGGGGTGCGGGACAGCACGAACCTGCTGGTGGCCAGCGCCACATGCGGCCGCCCCCCAAGGACGTGCATGCCGGTCTTGGACACCGAGTGCAGCCACCCGGCGACCTTCGCCCCCCGCGCCCGGGCGGCGGCGGCCAGCTCCGCCGACCCCTCCTGGGAGGTGACGACCAGGTCCGGCCGGTCCACGGCGAGGACGGTCCCGAGCTCCGCGTCCACCCGGTCACGCGGCACGGCCCGCACCTGCACCCCCCGCCACGTGTAGGCCAGCGCCCCGCCGTGGCAGGTGTGCGGCACCCCCGCCTTCGTGAGGTGGTCGAGCATGCTCGGCAGCTCGCTGGCCTCCGCCCACGGCGGTTCATGCGAAGCCATGTACACCACCCGCCACCCGGCGACGGCGAACTCCTCGGCGAGCAGCTGCTGCGACACCTCCGCCCCGCCGATGAGGAACGGCGGCGGGATGCGCCGCCACGCGAACACCACCGTGCCGGTCACCCGGTCACCTGCCGGTAGAACCGCTCTGCGTACAGGGCGGGGCGGGCGTCGGCCGCCACCGTGTGCGCGTACCGGATCGGCCGGTACATGGCGTGCAGCGGTTGCAGCTGGGAGCCGTGCACGTACAGCAGGGTCAGCTTGTCCAGCACGCTGGGCGTAATGTCGCCGACGTGCGCGGTCAGGGCGCCGCCGACGCGCTCGGCGAACAGATACCGGTCGTCGGCCGACAGGGCGTACGTCGCCCAGAACGCCACGTCCTCCCAGAACCAGGTGCAGCCCAGCCGCAGCGCCGCCTCGTGCACCAGCAGGTGGTCGGGGTGGCGGGTCACCCCGGCCGGTGCCAGCAGCTCCGCCCCGCCGCCGATGCCGTCCAGCACCCGCTCCAGGTCGGCGGTGACCTGGTCCAGCAGCCGCGGATCGTACGGCCCGTACGGGGGGCGGGCGTCCCGGTACCCCAGCAGTAGGCGGCCCGCCTGCAGGGGCCGCAGCGCCTGCCGGCCTTCCTCCGCGCGCAACGCCGTCACCCCGGGCTCCCCGGGGCGGGACGCCTGCGCGTCGGAGTGCGCGGTGACGGAGCGGGTGAACACGGTGACGACGGTCAGCGGCCGCGGGCAGGTCAGCAGGGTCCCGGCGGCCGACAGGGCCAGGTCGTCGTGGTGCGGCTCGATCGCCACCACCGGCCGCCCTGCGGGGCGGCGGCGTTCTACCAGGTACGGGCGGGACCCGTACGGCGCCAGCAACCGCATCACGTCGGGGTCGCCGGCGGCGCGGCGGGCAGCCAGCTGCTGCTGGTGCTGGTCGTGGGCGGCGGCCAGGTCGCCGGGGAAGGTGTAGACGCCGTCCGCGTCCGGCACCGGGAGCGTCACAGGCATGGGGGCGCCGCTCACCGGACGGTCGTGTCGTACCAGTGCCGCCAGAAGCGGGGGCTGGTGCGGGCCAGGTTCGCGGTGATCGGGTTGCACCACCACCAGATGCGCCACGACGGCCACCGCTCGAACCGGCGGTTCGACGGCCGCACCCGCAAATGGGTGAGGTGCGTCACCGGGTGCTGGTGGGCCGCGCCCAGCCGGGTGAGGCGGGCGAAGAACTCCACGTCCTCGCTCATGAACATGTCCTCCCGGTAGCCGCGGACCGTGCCGAACGCCTCCCGGGTGGCGAACTGGCACACGCCCTGCGCGCCGCCGAAACGCCGCCGGTACGCCGCCCAGGCGGCGACCAGCAGCCGGGTGCCTGCCCGGTTGGGTTCGTATTCGGGCGGGATGGCCCCGCCGACGCACAGGCCGGGGCGGAGCGTGTCGACGATGTCCCGCACCCCGCCCAGCGGGAACTCCACATCGGCGTCGACGAACACCAGGTACTCGCCGAGGGCGGCGCGGGCGCCGGTGTTGCGGGCGCGGCCGATGCCGCGCTGCGGCTCGCGCACCACCCTGGCGCCCAGCTGCTCGGCCACGGCCGCGGTGGCGTCGGTGCTGGCGTTGTCCACCACGATCACCTCGCCCACCTGGCACGTGTGCTCCTCGAACAGCCGCAGGGACGCCAGCACGGTGGGCAGGTAGCGGGGCAGGTAGCCGGCTTCGTCGAACGCCGGGATGATCAGCGAGACGGTGGGTTGGATCACCGGGTGCTCCTTTCTCATGTCGGGTGGTCGGGCAGGGCGGTGCGCAGCCGGACATCCCACAGGGCGGTGTCGACGCCCTCGGCGATGGCCGCCCACCGCCAGCCGCGCAGGACGTGAACCACTACCAGGTGGGCCAGCAGCTGCAGGTCCAGCGGCAGGCCGTAGGCGTCGACCACCAGCTGCTGCTCGCCGGGGGTGAGCGCGTGGGTGGTGACGAGCGTCTGGGCGACGTCCCACTCCGGCGGGGCCAGCGCCGACAGCTCGAAGTCGACCAGGCAGGGCTGCCCGCCGGGCGGGTGCAGCACGTTGTGCGGGTGCAGGTCGCCGTGGCACCACACCACCGGCGCGTCCCGGGCAAGGGCGACCGCGCCGTGCAGCGCCCGCCGCGCCCCCGCAGGGGCGCGGCGGGGGTAACTGGTTAGGCTCTTCGCAAGGGTGTCCGATTTGATCAGCAGTGCGTGATGCTCGATCATCTGTCGGGTGTTGACCTCCTCCGTGCCGAAGCCGTCGTACGACGAGCTCGCAGCGCTGGTGGTACGGCTGAGCGACATGCTGGAGCAGGCCAGCGGTGAGTTGGCCAAGGCGAACGCGCGGATCGCTGATCTGGAGGCACGGCTCGGGCTCAACTCTGGCAACTCCTCCAAGCCTCCATCGTCGGATGGACTTGCCAAACCCGCGCCGAAATCGCTGCGTAAGACCGGGCAGCGTAAGCCTGGCCGGGCCAAGGGCCATCCGGGCGAGACGCTGAAGATGGTCGACAACCCCACCCGGCGCGAGCGGCACGAACCGCACGCGTGCCGGGGATGCGGCAACAGCCTGGCCGGCGCGCCCGAGGCGGGTATGGAGCGCCGCCAGGTGTTCGACATCCCGCCCATCACGGTCGAGGTCACCGAGCATCAACTGGTTGCGCGGCAGTGCTCGTGCGGGACCGTTACCCGCGGACAGGCTCCGGAGGGTGTGACGGCGGCGGTGCAGTACGGCACCCGGATCACCGCGATCATCTTGTACCTGTACATCGGGCAGTTCCTGTCCAAGGACCGCATCGCCAAGGCGCTGGAGGAACTGTTCGGCGTTCCGGTCTGCGGAGCGACCGTGCTGAACATGGGCAGGCGCGCCGCCGCCCGCTTGGACGGGTTCTTGGCCCGCGCGGTCCGGGAGATCGCCGCCGCGCCGGTCGCGCACTTCGACGAGACCGGGTTCCGGGTCCAGGGGCGGCTGCACTGGGTGCACTCGGCTTCCACGGGGAAGTGGAGCCTGATCACCGTGCATCGCAAGCGTGGTGTCGAGGCCATGGACGCCGCCGGGGTCCTGCCCATCTTCACCGGGGTCGCGGTGCACGACGCCTGGGCGCCCTACGACACCTACACCGATGCCACGCATGCTCTGTGTAGTGCTCATCTGTTGCGTGAGTTGCAGCAGGTCGTTGACACCACCCCCGAAGGGGACTGGTGCTGGGCCCGGCAGGCGAGCGACGCTCTGATCGAGATGAAAGCTCTGGTCGAAGCCGCGATCGAGGCCGGTGGGCTGAAGCACCTGGACCAGGCCGCCCTGACCGGGCAGGCCCGGCTGTGGCGCGCCGCCGCCACGATCGCCAAGAACGACACCGCTGCTCGCTCCAGCAAACTGATGAAGAAGCACAACGCGCTGGCCAGGCGGATGCTTGACCGCCGCGACGACTACCTGCGGTTCACCCGAGATGAGCGGGTGCCCTTCGATAACAACGCGGCCGAGCGCGAGATCCGAATGATCAAGCTGAGGCAGAAGGTGTCCGGTTGCCTGCGTACCCTGGCCGGAGCGCAGCAGTTCTGCGCGATCCGCAGCTACCTGGCCACCGCACACAAACACGGCGTTCACTTCTTCCACGCCCTGGTCGAACTCGCCGAGGGGCGCCCCTGGCTGCCCGGAACCGCCCGGCCACTCACACTCCTGGACCGCCTCCGCGACGACACCCAAGGCGGCGCGCTACTCGCAGTTGCGTGACATCACACGCACCAGCCGAAGGACCTATCCAGTTACCATTCGGGTAAAGGACAGTAAAGGTCTGCTGGTCACGGGCCTGCACACGGGGACGGTCGGCTTCTCGGTGACCGTGTCGGACCGCGATCCAGAGCCGGACGTCAACGAGTACGAGGACATCGTGGAAATCAGCTTCCACACCCAAACAGGACGGATCTTCCTTATCGAGTGGGGAGGCGAGGGATTTCACAAGCTACCCGACTTGTCGTCGGGCCCGGGCTGGTACCGGTTGCGGTATCACGCCGTCCACATGGACCGGGCCACAGAATCGGACTGCTCGACGGATGCCGTCATCGATCGTTATCTGCTGCAGATCTGGCCACAAGATGAGTCCATCCCCCAAGTAGTCAAGAGCACGAGTCGCACGCTCACCTACTGGCGCAATGTGAAGTGACGTCCCAACGTAGGACAGGACCGATCTCCGTGCCGATAGGCGACCTCGCCGAGGAGTGAAAGGCGTGGATACGCAGCCGGGACCTGACTCTGGCGGACCGGCCCGCACCTGTCCTGGTTGCTTACCGTGCACCGGCCTGTTCGCGGAGTGTTCTCGTTTCTCCGGAATCATCCGCTGAAAGGGAATACGCTTTTCCGGGATGATCTCCGTGAATACGGTGCGCTGGACGGTGTGACGGAGGCTGTGCGGGTGGAGTCGGGGAAGCGGTTCGCACGGCGGCCGCGGCGGGTGCGGCCGGAAGCGGAACCCGCCGTGCCCAGCGCCACGCCGCCGCCCGAGGCACCGGAGACCGCGCCGCCGCCCCCGGCGCCGGAGGCCGGGCCACCTCGCCGCCGGGGAGACTGGCTGCGGCTGTACGGCTGGCTGGCCGCCATCATGGCCGCGGTTCTCGTCGGCGGCTGGATCCTCTTCGCCGCCGGGCCGCCGACCGAGGCCGAGTTACGCGAGCAGGCCCGGCTGACGGGGAAGAAGAAGCTTTTGATCGGGGTGAAGGACGACACCCCGGGCATCGCCCTGCGGGACAAGACCGGCGCTTTTTCCGGCTTCGACATCGACATCGCCTACATGATCGCCGGTGAGCTCGGCTTCCGGCCCGATCAGGTGGAGTTCCTGTCCATCGAGACCGAGGACCGGGCCCGCCGCCAGGCCACCGACGCCGACGGGAACTTCGTCACCGTCGACCTCGTGGTGGCAACGTTCAGCATCACCGCCAAACGGCTGCAGGATCCGTCGGTCGGCTTCTCCAGCCCTTATCTGTTCACCGAGCAGTCGGTGGTGACACGGGCCGATCACGCCCGGGTGACCTCCCTCGGCCAGCTCGCCGGCGAGAAGGTCTGCACGCTCGGCACCTCGACCTCGGAGGGCCCGCTGGCCGAGAGCGGTGCCAAGGTGACGGCGGAGAACAAGATCAGTGCCTGCTTCGAGGGGCTAGAGGCTCACCTGTACGACGCCGTCAGCACGGACGGCGCGATCATGGCGGGATTCGTCGCCCGGTCGGGCGGCAGGCTGAGACACCACGACATCGGGCTGGAGACGACCGAGATGTGGGCGGTGAACACGGGCACCAACACCGCCCTGCGCACCCTGGTCGAGCTGGCGTTGTACCGCTCCTACGCCGACCCCCAGAACAGGATGTGGGAGGACGCCTACGACCGGCACATCCGTCCGCTGCTGGCGGCCAATCCCGGGGTGAACGTGGCCCAGAGCACCCAGCCGTGCCTGAAGGCGCCGCAGGTGCGCCGGTGGCCGTGGGAGCGAGCCCTCTCCGCCGATGGCTGCTGAGGCCGGGGAGACGGGAAGGGTCCGCGCGCCGCAGCGCAACCAGGAGTGGGTGCTGACGCTCCTGCCCGCCTTCCCGCTGGTGCTGCTGGTGATGCGGCTCTGGTACGCCAGCCGGCAGGACACGCAGACCCTGTTGCTGCTCGTGCAGTACGTCAGCCCGCTCGGCCTGCTCACCACGGTGCTGCTGACGCTCGTGTGGGTGCTGCCCGCCGTGGTGCTGGCCGGCCGGGTGCTCGGGCCGCTCTACCGGCTCAGCACCCGTCGCTCCTTCTGGGTGGCGCGGGCCGCCGACCGGGTGCCCGACTGGGTGGTCGCGGTGGCCGTGGGCGTCGGACTGCTCGGCTGGCAGCTCCGTTTCCTGCCGACCCTGCTCATGCTCACGCTCGCCGTGGCCGGGCTGACCGTGCGGGAACGCCGCCCACTGGACCGGACGTGGATCCGGGCCGTCTGCCTGGTGGTGCCGGTGGTCTCCGGCGTGCTCGTCCTCCTGCTGCTCCGCCCGGCGATCATGCAGGCGCTGGCACAGCGCGACGTCGCCACACTGATCCTGCTCACCGCGCCGCCCGTGCTCGCCCCGCTGGTCACCGGGCCGGTCCCGGCGCCGGCCGCGCCGTTGGTGGTGCACGGCCTGACCTGGACGCTCGCCGTGCTCTTTCCGCTGGTGGCCGGAGTGGTGGTGCTGCGCTCGCCGATCCTGCCGCTCACGGCCATGGAGATCGCCACCAAACCGAACGGCAAAGCCGAACAGGTCACGATCGGTTACGTGATCGCCAGCGACGACCGGCTCGTCACCATCCTCGAACGCTCGGGCGCGGTCCGTTTCGTACGCAACGACCTGCTGGTTTCCCAGGTGCTCTGCCCGGAGCCGGGCGGGGTCCCGCACACCACCGTGGACCTCTACCAGTGGAACGTCGAGCGGAGCGCCCTTTCCTGGCTGGCTCCCGCGCCTGTGGCGATCCCGCCCGACTCCCGCTGCGAGGGCCGTCCGGCGTCGCCGTACGACCTCACCCCCGACGAGGCCGCGATCTCCGGGGACCCGGGCCGCGAATGACGCGGTCTCGGCGAAGACGGCCCCGGGGACTATTGCGAAGCGCGCGCGATGAGTGAGCTACTCGTCCGGGTCGGCGATTTCGGCTATCCGCACGCCGTCCAGCTCCAGGTCCGACCATCGGCAGGCATTCAAAGTGAGGATGTCCGCGCTCTCGCGTTGCGCCAGCATCACCGTGTGCGCGTCTTGCCACAATCGCTTGTCGCTCACCCGCGTGGCGGTTTGGCCGAGATCGAGCGCGTCGTCGAAGCCGCCAAGGGGTCCATAGGTTCCGTGCTTCAGGCGAGCGATCCTTCTCACCGCTGGCAGGAATCCCGTCTCGTCGCTGCCGCCCATCTCGGCGGCGACCGCGGCCACGACCAGCGCAGGCAACACCAGTTGTAGCCCGCGCTCGTCCAGCTCGAACAGCATGGTGATCAGAGGGAGATCTCCGCGTGCGACCTCCGACACCACGGTAGTGTCCAGGACGTACCCTCGCACGCTCACCCGGCGGTCCGCAGATCGGCTTGATTGCGCTGCGCCAGCACATGTTCTGTCATGCGCCGCGCTTTCCGGGCTGCGGACGGGTCAGATCGCACCGTCTCCACTGCGGCGCGCACCGTCGCGTCGGCTTCCCGGTCGGCGTCGGCCTGACGTGCTAGAGAGCACCACGATCCGTGGGGTTGCCCTCTCCTCCTGGTACCTACCGGAGTGGCGCTGCTCCTGGCCGTGGTGCTGTTCGTGTCACGCCGGCCGTAGCAGTAGTGCTGAGCGGATCGACCAGCTCGATGCCGATGGCCACCACGCCAAGCGCCTCCCGTTCGGGCGGATAGATCTGCCGGATGTTGGCGAGCTGTTCCTCCCGGGTGGCCATGGGGTTGACCGAGGCCACGGACTCGTGGTCGAACATCTCCTCGAAGCTGGTGTACCGTGCCACCCTCGTGACGCGGGTGATCAGCTCGTCGCCCTGGCAGCGGAACCGGATCAGCGATCCCTCCTTGATTTTCCTGCGACTGGAGTCGTTGACCCGGATCTCCGTGGTCTTCTTCCTCTGGGCGATCAGGTCGAAGTAGCGTTTGTAGATGCCCATCTCGTGGGCGCGGACGGGAAAGGAACTTGGGCGAGCGGTCATCAGGCGGCCCAGCTCCTTGACTGTGAACGAGCGGAAGAAGTGCTTGGGGTCGGTCAGCAGTTCGCCGACCAGCCACACCAGCGTGTCGACGTAGTCGTCGACGTCGGCGGGCCAGGCGGTGGTGTCGAGCATCCACGGCTCGACGTCGGCGGGCAGCACGCCTTTGCCCTGTTCGCGCAGTAGCGACTTGGACAGCTTCGCCCCTGTCGGTGCCAGGACTTGCGGAGTGAAGATTCGCATCGGCATCGCAGCCGGTGGGGTGCCGAGGGCACCGAGGGCGCCGTCGACGAGCTGGCAGCCGAACGCCCAGTCACCGCCCTTCATCATCACGTGCAGTGTGCCGGGATCGCGGCCGAAGGCGCGTTCCTTGACCAGGTTCCGGTAGAGCGTGGCCAGATCCAGGTAGGGCTGGTCGTCTTCGGGGTCGATGTGGACCTCGTAGTCGCCGTGGTCCAGGCACACCGCAGTGAACGTGGCACCATCCTCGTCGAGGCGGACGAGCTTGGTGCGGTCGGCGCGCTTTTCCGCCCACCCGCACGCCGGGCATGGAACTCGGATGTGCACGACACCGTGGGAGGGGGCCAGCCACCAGCGAATGTCCTCGATGCGTTCCAACGTGCGCAGGAATTCGGCCCGGAACTTGGGCGCCGCCTGCTGGCCGGTGTAGGTCTCGATGGCGTACTCGGTGCCGGTCGCCTCGGACAGCGAGTCGAAGAAGGCCCGGTAGTAGCCCTCGATCAGCTCGCCGACCTTGTCCTTGCCCAGCGCGTGGAAGTAGGTCTGCTGATAGGCGTGGTGGGTCTCCGGGTCGAGCACCACGTCGTGAGGGGCGTTGTCCAGCGCACCGAATCGCACCATGGTGTCGATGGAAAACTCCCGACGGGCGATTTTTGCCAGCAGGAACGCCGCCGTCTGCACCAAGTTGGTGCCCAGGTGAGGGGCGCCGTTGATCTGAGTGCCGACCACGAACTCGATCCGTTCCGGCCGAGCTGCAAGAACGCGAGGCCGCATGAGGTCGATCGAGCGCAGCAGCGCGTTGGCCAGCACGCTGTTCGGCGACAGCAGCAGCCCCGTCGTACCGGATTTCCCGTTGAGCGGCAACGCCATCACGCTCCTCGGCTCGGTTTGGGCAGGCGCAGGTTCGCGCAGATGAAGTCCAGCCGGGCCGTCGCGGAGTCGGCCGGTACGAAGACCGGCTGGTAGCCGGCATCGTAGTAGCCCTGCACGATCAGCTCGTGCACCCGGCGGAGCTCCCGGTCCTTGGCCCACACGATGTCGTCGGGATCCTCGAAAGTGTCCAGCGAATCGAGCACGAAAATCGCGTCGTATCGATACAGCCGCGTCGCCTCCTCCAGCGCCTGGGTGGGACGCAGCCCGAAGAACGCCTCCCACCCATAGCCGTCTGGGATGCCCCGGTTGTAGAAGCGGATGCCGCGCTTGTGGCCGGTGTACTCGGCGATGAACGCCTCCAGCACTTCCAGCGAATATTCGCGCCGGTCCTCCCTGCGCAGGTGCCGGCCCAGCCGTTCACGGTGTTTGCGGTAGATCTCCCGGCCGGGTTCGTCGACCATGCACGGGATACCGGCGGCGTGCACGGCAGCGAGCAGGTCGTCCTTACCAGACGAGGGGCCGCCCGTGATGACGTAGCGGCGCGGGTTGTCTCCGGCTGCGGCTTCCAGGGCTGCGGCCAGGGCGGTGGTGCTGTTGGCGGTCACTGGGGTGATCCGTTCTCGTGCTCGGTGATGGGGTCGGCGGGTTCCGGCACGGCAAGGAACCCGTTGATCCAGGCGTTGCCCAGCCCCGTCTCGTTGTGCAGGGCGTGAACGAACTGCTCACGGCTGGCGCCGCCGACAGCGGCCTCGGTCAGCCGGGACGTCTGGGCCTCGGTCAGCTCCGGGGTCCAGCCGGCCAGGGCGACCAGTTCGTCGGCGGAGATTTTCTCAAGGTCGAGGGCGAACGCGGCGGTGTAGCCGAATGCCTCGGCACGGGCGGCGGCCCACCGCCAGGCAGCGGTCACCATGGCGCGCATGACGTCAATGCGGTTGACATCCAAACTGATCAACCGCTCTACGGCCAGCAGCTCAGCCCGGGCGGCGTACAGCGCCGACCACAACCGGCACAGGTGCTCCTCATGCTCGGTGACCTCCCATGCGAATGGATCTGCCTGTACCGGCTGCCTGCTGCCGGCCGGTGCGAGCCGTGGCGCGATCATGGGAAGGCGTGTGAACCGGTCGGCGTCGGCCAGAAGCTCCCACGCAACCCGCTCGATGAGCTTCGGCTCGACCCGCTTGCGGAAATGATGCACTTCATGCCCGGCCAGCTCGGCAGCTCGCTCCCGGCGCACGGTCAGATTCTGTCCGGGCTCGGTCGGCGGCAGCCCGAACAAGGCTCGCGCCGCAGCCGCGTAACGCGCGTCGGGGAAGCGGGCAAGCAGGCCCCGCAGTGTGCCGTCCAGAGCCGTCGTCCGGCTCGCCACATCGACGGGGTCCACCGCCCTCGCGGCGATCCCACGCAACTCCAGCAGGGCCGGGTCCACGGCGGCCGGAGTGACAGGCAGCCCATGCCGCACCAGGCGGCCGACTGCGGCGACAACCTCGTCTTCTACTGGGCTTTTTCTGGGCATGAGGACAGTCAATCACGATGCCCAAAAAATGCCCAGGCCTCGGAGTAAGAACCTCTGCGGACTGTACGGAGGTGGCGAAGGCGCTGCCGCATGCCCTACGCGACGAGGAGTGGTTCTTCAACATCGGGCCACCGCGGAGGGGCGAAGCTCGACCAGCAGCCGACCTCTTCCAGCTGCTGCATCAGCCTGCAACGCGGCATCAGTTTCCTGACGGGGCCCTCCGGCTCGATACAGGTGAGCATGGGGTGATCAGCGACCTTCGGCCCAGAGCCGGTCGAGTAGGGGGCCGGTACCCTCGGTCGTTGCCAGAGCACGCTCGCGGTCGGCGCTGGTCACCCGTGGCGTCGTGGGCGCACGGCCTTCCGCGAGGACACCCAGGCGGCGGGCCCGGGCGCGCAGTTCCGCCCGAGCGTCGAGCGCCTCATCGGCGACGCCCCTCGCGAGGATCTCTCCGGCGGTCGCGTTGACGGATCGGCCGGTGCGGTGAGCTCGGCGCGTGATGCGCCGGTGCAGGTCGTCATCGATCTGAAGCAGCAGTTGTTTCACCGTTCGATGCAAGCATCAAAGGCCGCTCTATTGATGTCACTTGTGGTGGCCGGCGCGGCGGCGGGTTCTCATGCGGCGTTAATGGACGCCTCAGGGTGGTCCCAGGAGGGCCTCCGAGCGTGGGGCCATGAGCGTAACGATGGTGTCCGGGCCGGAGGCGGGGGCGTCCCGCCGGACCCGGCTGGTCGAGGTGGTCGTCCCCGTCCACAACGAGGAGCGCGTGCTGGCCGCGAGTGTGCGGCGGCTGCACGGCTACCTCGCCCGCGAGTTCCCGTACGGCTTCCGCGTGACGATCGCGGACAACGCCAGCACCGACGCCACGTGGCGGATCGCCGAGCGGCTGGCGGGCGAGCTGCCCGGAGTGCGGGCTGTGCACCTAAACCTGAAGGGCCGGGGCCGGGCCTTGAAGAGGGTGTGGGAGGCCAGCGACGCCGACGTCGTCGCGTACATGGACGTCGACCTGTCAACCGGCCTGGACGCGTTCCTGCCGCTCGTCGCGCCGCTGCTGAGCGGGCACAGCGACCTGGCGATCGGCACCCGCCTTTCTCCCTGGGCCAACGTGGTGCGCGGCCCGAAGCGCGAGATCGTCTCCCGGGCCTACAACCTGCTCCTGCGGTCGCTGATGGGGGTGCGCTTCTCCGACGCGCAGTGCGGCTTCAAGGCCGTCCGTACGGAGGTGGCGCAGGTGCTGCTGCCGGCCGTGCGCGACGAGGAGTGGTTCTTCGACACCGAGTTGCTGCTGCTCGCCGAGCAGCACGGCCTGCGCATCCACGAGGTGCCGGTCGACTGGGTGGACGACCCCGACAGCCGGGTGGACATCGTGCGGACGGCCGTCGGCGACCTGCGCGGCATGTGGCGGGTCGCCCGCACGAGCATGCGCCGTCCACCGCTCCGCCCGGCCACCACATCGGTCAGGAGGCAGATCCCGGCGTTCGCGCTGATCGGCGTGATCAGCACGGTCGCCCATCTCGCGTTGTTCTGGACGCTGCGCGCGGTCCTGCCGCCGGTGGCCGCCAACGCGGTCGCGCTGCTGGTGACGGCGGTGGCCAACACCGCCGCCAACCGGCGCTTCACCTTCGGCGTACGCGGCCGGGCGGGGGCCCTGCGCCACCACCTGGGCGGGCTGGTCGCCTTCGTCGCGGGGCTCGCGCTGACCAGCTCGGGCCTGGCCGCGCTGCCCGCCGGAGCGCCGCGGGCGGCCGAACTGGCCGCCGTGATCGTCGCAGGAGGCCTCGCCACCTTGCTGCGCTTCCTGCTCCTGCGATCCTGGGTCTTCGCGCCCGGCAAGGACTCCCGTTGACCGTGCTCACCACCATGACCCCGATCGGCCGGCGAGCCCCTGCCACTCCGTTCCTGCGCTGGGGCCGGTGGGCCGTCCTGGTCCTCGCGGCCGTCCTCTACACCTGGGCGCTCGGCCGCAACGGGTACGCCAACGACTACTACGCCGCCGCGATCTACTCCGGGACGCGAAGCTGGAAGGCGTTCTTCTACGGCGCGCTGGACGCCGGGTCGTTCATCACCGTCGACAAGCCGCCGTTCGCGCTGTGGGTCATGGGCCTGTCGGCCCGGATCTTCGGCTTCGGCACGTGGAGCATGCTGCTGCCGCAGGCCGCCGCCGGAGTCGGGTCGGTGGCCCTGGTCGGCTCGGCCGTACGGCGGTCGCTGCGCGGGCTCGACGAGCGCGCGGCCGGGGCGGCGGCCCTGCTGGCGGCGCTGGTGATGACTCTGACGCCGATCACCGTCGCCATCAACCGGGACAACAACCCCGACACCATCCTGGTGCTCCTGCTGGTGGCGGCCGGGTGGTTCTGCCTGGAGGCGATCCGCACCGGCCGCCTGCGCACGCTGCTTGTCGTCGCCGTGCTGGTGGGCCTCGCCTTCACCACCAAGATGCTGCAGGCCTACTTGGTGCTGCCCGCGTTCGCGCTCACCTACCTGTACGCCGCG
Source organism: Microbispora sp. NBC_01389 (assembly GCF_045040095.1). Lineage (NCBI taxonomy): Bacteria > Bacillati > Actinomycetota > Actinomycetes > Streptosporangiales > Streptosporangiaceae > Microbispora > Microbispora sp. NBC_01389. The sequence continues at coordinate 6,804,408 of NZ_CP109552.1, read as the reverse complement.
CCGGGGCGGCTCGTACGGCGGATCGGGCGCCTGCTCGCCGCCGGAGCGGTGCTCGTCGTCTCCAGCGGGTGGTGGATGGTCCTGGTCGACCTGACCCCGGCCTCCTCCCGGCCGTACGCCGGGGGCAGCACCGACAACAGCGTGTGGGACCTGGTGATCGGCTACAACGGCCTCGGCCGCGTCTTCGGCGGCGCGGGCAACGGCGGCCCGGGACGGCTCCCCGCGGCGACGTCCGGCGACCTGCCCGAGGGCCTCACCCGGGCCTTCGGCGGCGGCCCAGGAGGTGGCCCGGGAGGTGGCCCGGGGGGCGGGTTCGGTGGCACGGCGGGGGCCGGGCGGCTGTTCAACGACGTCATGGCCGGGCAGATCTCCTGGCTGCTCCCGTTCGCCGTGATCGCGCTCGTCTGCGGCCTGCTCCTGGCCGCCCGGCACGCGTACGGGCCCGCGACGCGGCCCGTCCGCGCCGCGCTGCTGCTGTGGGGCGACTGGCTGGTGGTCCACTACGCCGTGTTCAGCTTCTCCAGCGGGACCTTCCACCCCTACTACACGACCGCGATGGCCCCCGCGATCGCCGCGCTGACCGGCGTCGGGGGCGTGCTGATGTGGCGGGCGGCGCGTACGTCCCGGGCCTGGGGCCTGGTCCTGGCGGCGGCGGTCGCCGCGACGGGCGCCTGGTCGTTCACCGTGCTGCGCCGTACGCCGGAGTTCGTGCCCTGGCTCGCCTGGACGATCGCGGGCGCGACGGCGGTGGCCGTCCTCGCCCTGATGGCTACGGCCTTCGCCTCCGCTGAGCGGGGCGCGGACCGCGACGCCTCGGCCGGTCGGGGCGCGGATCGTGACTCCCCGGCCGGGCGTGGACGCCGTACGGCGGCACGGGTCACGGCCGGCGCATGGGTTATGGCACTCGCATTGGCTGCGGCGGTCGTGGCCGGGCTCGCCGGACCGGCGGCGTACGCCGTGACGCCGCTCGGCGCGGCGGTGAACGGCACCAACCCCACCGCCGGCCCCTCCGTGCTCTCCGGCCGAGGTGGCTTCGGCGGCTTCGGCGGTCCCGGCGAAATGGGCGGAATGGGCGGGATGGCTCCGCCCGGCGGCATGCGACCGGCGGCGGGCGCGGACGCTCAAGGGACCCCGGCGTCCGGTGGGGACGCGCAGGGCGGCCGGGGCATGGGCGGGCCCGGCGGCCAGGTGGAGGCGGGGATGGCCGCCTACCTGAAGCGCAACAAGGGTGGCGCCACCTGGCTGGTCGCCGTGGGGAGCGCGCAGAGCGCATCCTCGCTCATCCTGTCGACCGGCGAGCCGGTCATCGCGATGGGCGGCTTCACCGGCTCCGACCCGGCGATGACCGTGGACCTGCTGCGGAAGTACGCCGCGGACGGCAGCCTGCGCTATGTCCTGCTCGGCGAGGGACGCGGGCCCGGCGGCGGGGCCGACTCGTCCCTCACGGCCTGGGTGAAGGCCAACGCGACTCTGGTCCCGGCATCCGAATACGGCGGAACCGGGACAAGCACCCTTTACCGCCTCAGCTGAGCGGGCGCAAGCGGCCGATATCCAGGGCCGATATCGGGGCCGGAGGCGTTCGGCCGCCACCATGGCGGGTACGGGAAGGGCCTCCCGATGACGAAAGGACGATCATCTATGGACACGGAGGCCTTCATCGCCCTCCTGAACGAGGACCTGGAGAGCGAGTACCGCTCGATCGTGCAGTACGTCCAGCACGCGGCGACGATCAAGGGCGCGCAGTACCTGTCGATCATCGAGGAGCTCAAGCAGCACCTCGGCCAGGAGCTCAACCACGCGAGCACGCTGGCCGAGCAGATCGACTTCCTCGGCGGCGTGCCGAGCGTCCGCGTTCCCGAGATCCCGGTCGCGACCGACAGCGCGCAGGCGTTGCGGCTCGACCTCGAACTGGAACAGGAGCAGCTGCGCCGCTACCGCGAGCGGGTGGAGCAGGCCCAGCAGCTGGGCCTGAGCGACGTCGCCGAGGCGCTGCGCCCGCTGCTGCAGCAGACGCAGGACCACGTCATGGACCTGCAGACCGTGCTGGGCGAATGATGGCGCGCTGAATCACAGCACGCCGAGGGGCGGACGGGTGGCCCTTTGCCGGAGCGGACGGGCGGCCCGGCGAGGGGCCGCCGAAATCCGTCGGCGCGCTCAGCGCGGCGGGTGGGCGGTGTAGTCGTCTAGGGCGCGGACGATCAGCGCCCTCGCGTCGTCCCGGAAGGCCGCCACCTCGCAGAACTCCTCGAATGCCCGGGCGTAGAACTCCACCTCGCCGGCATCGCGCAGCAGTAGGTCCCGGGTGCCGGTGGCGACCCCCACCAGGGCGTTGTCGTAGATCCAGAACGAGTTGGTCAGCGCGGACGGCAGCGGCGCCTCGAACGGCAGCAGGCCGAACTCGACGTTCGGCAGCGTCGTCACCGCGATCAGCCGGTCGAGCTGGCCGCGCATCACCTCGGGTGGCGCCAGCCGGTAACGCAGCACCGCCTCGGGCATGACGAACCGGAACCGCCGCGCCGGGTCGTACAGGATTTCCTGGCGCCGCATCCGGATCCGGATCGCATCGTTCACGTCGGCGGCCGACCTGTACAGCCGCCCGAGCTTCCCGAAGACGTGCCGGGCGTACTCCGTGGTCTGCAGCAGCCCGATCACCACCCCGGGCTCGAAGGCCCGGAACAGCAGGGTCCGCGTCTCCAGGTCGCGAATGTCCTCCTGCAGGGCGGCCAGGCCGTTCCGCTGCCGCTGCCGCCAGGACTCCTGCCGCTCCTGGAGCCCGGCCGCCTGCCTGACCAGGGCGTCCATCGTCTGCGGGTCGGCCTCCACGGCCTTCCCCCAGGCGGCGACGTCGTCCTCGGAGGCGGTCTGGCGCGCGTTCTCGATGCGCGACACCTTCGACGGCTGCCAGTGGAGCCGCTCGGCGAGGTCCTTCCCGGACAGGCGGGCGTTCTCCCGCAGCCGGCGCAGCCGGACCCCCAGATCCATGCGGGCTTGATGGAAACCGGTCACTTCCACCTCCGCATGCGGGCGGTCCTGCGATTGCGCAATCCTAGTGCCGTGACCGCCGAGGTCTGCCCGGGGCGAAGATCGGCGGGAGGGGCACGAGGCAGTTCACGTCGGAACCGGTACGCGGACCGCGCGCAGGCGTTCCCCGAGCGCCTTGGCCTGCGCGTCGAGGAGCGGGCTCGCCGCCACGCCCCTGCCCAGCAGGCCGTGGATCACGAAGTTGAGCGCGTGCAGGTTCGGCAGCGCGAACCGCTCCACCGGCAGCCGGCCGACCTCCGGCAGCAGTTCCCTGAGCCGCTCCACGGTCAGGAACGCCGCGAGCCACGGGTAGTGGGCGGGGTCGCGCACCCAGACGCCGAGATTGGCGTCGCCGCCCTTGTCGCCCGACCGCGCGCCTGCGATCCTGCCCAGCGGCCGGACCGGCCCGCTCGTGAGATCACCCGCGTACGGCGGGGCCGCCTGGTGATCCGCGACGTCTCCGGCCGCGCCGTACAGGTCCGAGGAGAGCAGCGGGGCCTGTGGTTCGGGTGGTTCGGGCGGCGTGTACGGCACCTCCATGCGGAGCCCGCCGACGGTCACGACCGGGATCACGGTACGGGCGTCGACCGAGGACGGCCAGTAGACGCCGTAGGGAGAGGCGTCGGCGGGCGGCGTCAGCCCGAAGAAGCCGGGGTAGCTCGCCAGGCCGGTCTCCACCACCGCCGAGGAGAACGCCCGTCCCGCCGTGCGGGCGTCGGAGTCCATGACCGTGATCCGCAGCAACGCGGTCCCCCCTGTTTCCGGAGCGCCCGCGTCCTCCGTGTCCTCAGCTGCGCCCGGCTCGTACGTGTGCGGGCCGAGGGGGGTCAGCTCCACGTGGACCTGGTCGAACGAGTCGCGGGGCACGCGGGCCCAGATCGCCTCCTGCGCGACCCGGGCCTTCGCGGCGATGTCCAGGCCGGTCAGCACGAGGGTCATCGTGTTGCGGAAGCCGCCGAGGCAGGTGACCGCCACCTTCAGCGTCTCCGGCGGAGCCTCGCCGCGTACGCCCATGATCCTGACCCGGTCGGGACCCTCCTGCTCCAGGCGGACGGTGTCGAACCGGGCCGTCACATCGGGGCCGAGGTAACGGGGCGAGGCGATCTCGTAGAGCAGTTGCGCGGTCACGGTGCCGGTCGAGACCAGCCCGCCGGTGCCCGGGTGCTTGGTGATGACGCTCGACCCGTCCGTGTGCAGTTCGGCGATCGGGAAACCGCAGTCGGGCAGGCCCGGCACCTCCTCGAAGAAGGAGTAGTTGCCGCCGGTCGCCTGGCAGCCGCACTCGATGACGTGCCCCGCGACGACCGAACCGGCCAGCGCGTCGAGGTCGCCGGGACGCCAGCCGAACCACCACATGCCGGGCCCGGTGACCAGCGCCGCGTCGGTGACCCGCCCGGTGACGACGACGTCCGCGCCGTGCTCCAGCGCCACCGCGATCGGCCGTCCCCCGAGGTAGGCGTTGGCGGTGAGCGGGGTCTCCCGCAGGATCTCGCCGGTGCCGGCGTTGACCGGCGGCTCGGCGAGCGGCATGAGGTCGTCGCCGGTGACGTGGGCGACGTTCACGCGCAGCCCCAGCCGGTCGGCCAGGGCGGAGACCGCCTCCGCGCAGCCGGCCGGGTCCAGGCCGCCCGCGTTGGAGACCACTTTGACGCCCTGGTCCAGACAGGTGCCGAGGACCTGCTCCATCTGCGTGAGGAAGGTGCGGGCGTAGCCGGGGCGGCCCTTCAGCCGGTTGCCCGCGAGGATCGACATGGTGAGCTCGGCGAGCCAGTCGCCGGTCAGGACGTCGATCGGCCCGCCCTCGACCATCTCCCGCGCCGCCGAGAGCCGGTCGCCGTAGAAGCCGCCGCAGTTCGCGACCCGCAGCGGCCTCGGTCGCCCGGCCTCGGCCGTCATCGCCCGGCTTCCGCGCCCGTGGTCTCGCCGGGGACCCAGGCGGCGGGGCGTTTCTCGGCGAAGGCCCGGATGCCCTCCTGTCCCTCTTCGGAGGTGAACCGCTCGGCCGACAGCGCGGCCATCTCCCGCAGGCCCTCCTCGACCGGCATCAGCGGCACCTCGCGGACGAGCCGCTTGGTGATCGCCAGCGCCTCGGGGCCGCCGCGCAGCAGCATGCCCGCGTAGTGCGCCACGGTCGCGTCGAGGTCCTCTTCGGGGACGGCCCGGGTGAGCAGCCCGATCTCCACCGCGCGTGCGGCGGAGAAGACCTCGCCGGTCAGGAAGTACTCGGCCGCGGCCCGGGGCTCCAGGCGGCGCAGGCAGGTGGCCGCGATCATCGCGGGGACCACCCCGAGCCGCACCTCGGTGAAGGCGAAGGACGCGCTCTGCGGGGCGATCGCGAAGTCGCACGCCGCCACCAGGCCGAGGCCGCCCGCTCTGGCCGTGCCGTTGAGGCGGCACACGACCGGCTTCGGGCTCTCCCAGATCCGCAGCATGACCGCGGGGAACGACACGGTGACCGGCGCGGTGACCGGCGCCGCTCCGGCCCGTTGCTCCTTCAGGTCCGCTCCGGCGCAGAACACCGGCCCGGCGCCGGTCAGCACGATCACCCGTACGGCGGGCTCGTCCAGCGCCCACGAAAGAGCCTCGTCGAGTCGCGCGAGCAGCCGGGACGACAGGGCGTTGCGGTTGTGCGGCGAGTCGAGCGTGATCGTGGCCACGCCGCCCGCCCGCTCCCACCGCACGAGATCCCCCGACGACGCCCCTGCATCCTGCGGGGCATGTGGTCGTCGCGACGACTCGCCGGCCGCGTTCATCCCGGCTCCACCTCCCCGCTCGGAGCCGGCTCGACGCCGGCCGAACTGCGGGCCTCGGTGCGGGCCTCGGTGAGGGCTCCCTCGTGGGCCGCGATGTCGGGCCCGCCATCGGTCACACGCGTGGTCTCCCCTGCGGGCGCGGTCTCGGGCGCGGGTGTGGGCTTGGTCTCGGCTGCGGGCTCGGGCTCGCGCTCGGGTTCGATGTCGGCGAGGGGTGCGCCCGCCTCGACCCGCGCGCCCGGCGCCACGTGCAGGGCGGCCACGGTGCCCGAGGCGGGGGCCACGATCAGATGCTCCATCTTCATCGCCTCCAGCACGACCACCGGCTGCCCGGCCTCGACGACGTCGCCGGGCTTCACCTCGACACGCAGGACCGTACCCGGCATCGGGGCGGGCAGTGCTCCCGGCGACACCCGCGTGGCGGGCTCGGGCAGCCGCTCCACCGGGACGAGCCGGACCGGCCCGAGAGGCGAGTCGACATGCACCACGCCCGGATAGGCCGCCACCTCGAACGCGTGCCGCAGGCCTTCCGTCTCCAGCACCACCCGGCCGGGCTCGGCCGACACCAGGGCGACGTCCTCGAAGCCCTCTGCCCGCAGCCCGTCCCTGGTCAGGCGGTAGGCGATCTCCAGGCGGCCGTCCTCGGCGTCGTACGCGGTGCGCCGGGGCTGCGAGGGCACGTTGCGCCAGCCGCTCGGCAGCCCGCCGAGGACCCCGTCGCGCCGCGCCGCCGCCCGGTTCGCCGCCGCCCCGGCGAGCGCCGCCGCGAGGGCCGACAGCCGTACGGCCCCGGGCCCGGCGAGCGTCGCCGGAACGGGACGCCGGTCGAGGAAGCCGGTGTCGAGCGCCCCGGACAGGAAGTCCGGGTGCCGCAGCACGCCCACGAGGATGTCGCGGTTGGTCGTCAGCCCGTGGATGCGGGCCCGTGCGAGCGCGTGCGCCAGCCGCCGGGCCGCCTCCGCCCGGTCTCCGCCGTACGAGACGACCTTGGCGAGCATCGGGTCGTAGTGGACGCCCACCTCGCCGCCGGAGACCACCCCGGAGTCGAGCCGCAGCCGGGCGCCGAGACCGAACTCGCCGTCCACGCCGGGGATCTCGAAGCGGTGCAGCACGCCGCTCTGGGGGCGCCCCTCGGCGTCCTCCGCGTACAGGCGGGCCTCGATCGCGTGGCCCACCGGGCTCGGCGGCAGCGCGGCGAGTCGCGCGCCCTCGGCCACCTCGATCTGCAGCCGGACCAGGTCGACCCCGTAGACGCACTCGGTCACCGGGTGCTCCACCTGCAGACGGGTGTTCATCTCCAGGAAGAAGAAGCCCTCGTCCGACACGAGGAACTCGACGGTGCCCGCGCCGGTGTAGCCGATCGCGCGGGCGGCCCGGATCGCGGCGTCGCTCAGCTCACGGCGCAGCTCGGGGGTGACGGCGGGGGAGGGGGCCTCCTCGATCACCTTCTGGTGGCGGCGCTGGATGGAGCACTCCCGCTCGCCGAGCGCCCAGACCGTGCCGTGCCCGTCGGCGAGGATCTGCACCTCGATGTGACGGGCGCCCTCCTGCAGCGGCTCCGCGAACAACGTGCCGTCGCCGAAGGCCGACAGGGCCTCGCGGCGGGCCGACGCGACCGCCTCGGCGAGCCCGGCCGGGTCGCGCACCACCCGCATGCCCCGCCCGCCGCCGCCCGCCGACGCCTTGACCAGCACGGGAAACGTCAGCGGGGGCGGGGTGTCCGGGGACAGCGGGATGGTCGGCAGGACCGGCACCCCGGCCTCGGCCATCAGCGCCTTGGCCTCGATCTTCGTGCCCATCGCGGCGACGGCCTCGGGCGAGGGGCCGATCCAGGTCAGCCCGGCGTCCAGCACGGCGCGGGCGAACCCGGCGTGCTCCGACAGGAACCCGTACCCGGGATGCACCGCGTCGGCCCCCGACCGCCGGGCCGCCTCGACCAGGCGGTCCGGGTCGAGGTACGCCAGCGGGGCGCCCAGCCGTACGGCCTGGTCGGCCTCGGCCACGTGTGGCGCGTCCGCGTCGGCGTCGGAGAAGACGGCGACGGTCTCCACGCCCAGCTCACGGCAGGTGCGGAACACCCTGCGGGCGATCTCCCCGCGGTTCGCGACCAGCAGCCGCCCGATCATGAACTACCCCCACAGGTGTGGATGCGGATGAGCATGCCCGGTCACATCCGGAAGACGCCGTAGCCGGCCCGCCCGGGGTCCGGCGCCCCCGCGACCGCCGACAGGCACAACCCGAGCACCGTGCGGGTGTCGCGCGGGTCGATGACCCCGTCGTCGTAGAGGCGGCCGGACAGGAAGAACGCCGCCGACTCCGCCTCGATCTGCGTCTCGACCGCCGCCCGCATCGCCGCGTCGGCCTCCTCGTCGTAGACCTGCCCGCGCGCCTCGGCCGCGGCCCGGCCCACGATCGACATCACCCCGGCGAGCTGGGCCGGGCCCATGACGGCCGACTTGGCGCTCGGCCAGCTGAACAGGAACCGGGGGTCGTAGGCCCGCCCGCACATGCCGTAGTTGCCCGCGCCGTAGGAGGCGCCCATCACGATCGTGATGTGGGGCACGGTCGAGTTGGCCACCGCGTTGATCATCAGTGAGCCGTGCTTGACGATGCCGCTCTGCTCGTACTCCCTGCCGACCATGTAGCCCGTCGTGTTCTGCAGGAACACGAGCGGCGTGCGCGTCTGGTTCGCGAGCTGGACGAACTGCGCGGCCTTCTGCGACTCGGCCCCGAACAGCACCCCCCGGGCGTTGGCGAGGACCCCGACCGGGTGGCCGTGGACGCTCGCCCAGCCGGTGACCAGGCTCGGCCCGTAGAGCGGCTTGAACTCGTCGAAGTCGCTGCCGTCCACCACCCGGGCCAGGACCTCGCGGGGATCGAAGGGGACCTTCAGGTCCTCCGGCACGATGCCCAGCAGTTCGTCCTCGTCGAAGAGGGGGGCCGGGTTGTCGCGGTCAGTGTGCCCGGGTGCGCGCCGGCCGAGCCGACGCACGATCCGCCGGCCGATCCGGAGCGCGTCGTGCTCATCGGCCGCGAGGTGGTCGGCGAGGCCCGAGGCGCGGGCGTGCATCTCCGCCCCGCCCAGCGACTCGTCGTCGGACTCCTCGCCGGTCGCCATCTTCACCAGCGGCGGGCCGCCGAGGAACACCTTGGCCCGCTCCCGCACCATCACGACGTGGTCGCTCAGGCCGGGGACGTACGCCCCGCCGGCGGTCGCGTTGCCGAAGACGAGCGCGATCGTCGGAATCCCGGCGGCCGACAGCCGGGTCAGGTCCCGGAACACCTGCCCGCCGGGGATGAAGATCTCCTTCTGCGTCGGCAGGTCCGCGCCGCCCGACTCCACCAGGTTCACGTACGGCATGCGGTTGCGCAGCGCGATCTCGGCGGCCCGCAGCGTCTTGCGCAGCGTCCAGGGGTTGGACGCGCCGCCGCGCACGGTCGGGTCGCTGGCCGTGATCACGCACTGGACGCCCTCCACGACCCCGACTCCGGTCACCACGCTCGCGCCGACGGGGAACTCGGTGCCCCAGGCGGCCAGCGGGGACAGTTCGAGGAACGGCGCGTCGGGGTCGACCAGCAACTCGATCCGCTCCCGGGGGAGCAGTCCGCCGCGTTCGCGGTGCCGCTCGACGTACTTCGGCCCGCCGCCCGCGACGGCCTTCGCGTGCTCGGCCTCCAGTTCGGCGAGCTTCGCCAGCATGGCCTCGCGCCGCGCGCCGTACTCGGCGCCAGCGGCGTCCAGCCGGCTCACGAGCACGGTCATGGCGCCACCGAACCGACTTGTGTCACGGTGAGATCCTCCGGGTTGGTCCGCGATCACGTCAACGAGCCGAGTCTGCCACCGGGCGGTGACATTCCTGCCGCACGCCCCTGGCCCGGCCAGTGGTTCGGCCGGGGTTCAGCCGTGGTGCGGCCGTGGTCAGCCGCAGTGGGACCACGCGCTGCTCCAGGAGGCGCCCCCGTATCCGCCACCCCAGATGACACATTTGCCCTTGGCGGGCAGCCGGAGCGGCCCCGCGTACACGGTGTAGGCGCCGGCGTCGGCGGCCGACGCGCCGCCCTTCACCTTCAGCACCGCGCTCATTCTGATCTTAGCGGGCATCGTGTGGCGAGAGAGCGTGATCACGCAGTTGCGGCCGGTGGAGGCGTTGTAGAGCAGGTATGTCGTCGCCTGCCCGCCGTAGGAGTGCGAGTCGACGACGGCGAAGCCGGTCCCGCACACGCCCTTCGCCGTGTACGGGTTGGGCGTGGGCGCCGCGGTCCTCGTGGGCGTCGCCTTCGCCGTCGGGCTGGGCGTGGGCGTCGCGGTGGCCTTCGTCGGCGCCGGACTGGCCTTCGCCGTCGGACGGACTGTCGGAGGGACTGTCGGAGGGACTGTCGGAGGGACCTCGGTGGGCCCGGTCGCCGGCCCGGTCGCGGTGGGCGACGGCCGTGCCCGGCCACCGTGCGAGGGCGAGGGCGCGGGCGAGGCGGCGGGCTTCGCGGTCACACCGGGCGGCCGGGTCGCGGGACCCGGCGAGTGACTCCTGCTCCGGTGCCCCGAGGGAGCGACCGGCTCGGACGTCGACGGGATCGGCGGCTCGGCGGGCACGGACGCCGCCGGGCCGGGGGCCTCCGTCGCGGCGGTCTCGCCGCCGGCCGCGCGCACCGAGACCCAGGACGGCACCACGAAGGCCGCGGCCGCCAGAACGGGCACCCCGATCCCGGCCGCCGTCCAGGTCAGCACCGTACGGCGGGGCCTCCTCGCCGCGCCCGGCACGGTGGCGTGCCCGGCGGGAGGCGGTGTGGGCCCGGGGAGGCGCGGCGCGGCGGCACCGGCGTGCCCGGCGGGAGCCACCGCCCGCGCCGGGGGAGCGGAGGAGGCGGGCGTCTGCCCGGGGAGGGGCGGCGCGGAGGCGCCGGCCTGCCCGCCGTGCCCCGTGCCGGCCGGAGGGAAGGGCGCGGCTGCGGGATGGGACCGGCCGAGGGCCAAGGGTGAGGGCGCGGAGGCGGAGTGGGACTGGCCGGTGAGGCGGGCGACGATCTCCTGGGCCGGGGGCCGCGGCGCGGGGTCCTTCGACAGGCAGGCGGCGACGATGTCCCGCAGGGGCGCCGCGAGGTCGCCGAGGTCGGGTTCGTCGCGCAGGATGCGGGTGATGACCGAGGGGATCGAGTCCGCGCCGAAGGCGGGCCTGCCGGTGGCGGCGAACACCATCGTGACGCCCCAGGCGAACATGTCGGCCGCGGCGCCGGCCGTGCCGCCCGACAGCACCTCGGGGGCCAGGTAGGCGGGAGTGCCGATGGACACGCCGGTCGCGGTGGCCTGCGGGGAGTCGAACGCCCTGGCCACCCCGAAGTCGATCACGACCGGCCCCTCGGGGCCCATCAGCACGTTGGCCGGTTTGAAGTCGCGGTGGGTGATGCCCGCGCGGTGGATGGCGGCCAGCGCCGTCGCCGTGCTGATTGCGAGCCGTTCGAGCGCCGCTCCCCGGCGCGGTCCCTCGCGGTCCACGAGTTGCCGCAGCGACGGCCCCGGCACGAACTCGCTGACGATGTACGGCTGGTTGCCGGCGAGGTCGGCGTGCAGCACGGGGGCGGTGCAGAACGGCGCGACCCGCTGCGCCAGCGCCACCTCGCGCAGGAAGCGCTCCCGCGCCTCGGGATCCGCCGTCAGCCGCGTGTGCAGAAGCTTCACCGCGACCCGCTCGCCCTGCGGGCCGCGGCCGAGGAAGACGACCCCCTGGCCACCCTCCCCGAGCCGGTCGAGGAGTGTGAACGGGCCCAGGTGGGCCGGGTCACCAGCCTCCAACGCCACCATCGCCCCCGATTACCCCAATAGCCCCAACAATGGTGCCAAACGCTACCGGATCGGAGGCGGCGGTCAGATGGCCTTGCCGGGGTTGAGGATGTTCAGCGGGTCGAAGACCTGCTTGATGCCCTGGTGCAGTTCGGCGGCCACGGGTCCGGTCTCCAGGCCGAGCCAGCGCTTCTTCAGCAGCCCGACGCCGTGCTCGCCGGTCAGCGTCCCGCCGAGGGCGAGCGCGGCGCGGAACACCTCGTCGGCCGCGGCCCAGACCTCGGGCGGCGGCTCGGCCAGGCCGCGGTCGAACACGAACACCGGGTGCACGTTGCCGTCCCCCGCGTGGGCGACCGTCGAGATCAGGACGCCGTGCCGGGCGGCGGTCTCCTCGATCGTGGCGATCATCTCGGGGAGCGCCGAGCGGGGCACGCACACGTCCTCCACCAGGCACTGGCCCAGGCGCTCCTTGGCCGGGTAGGCCAGGCGCCGGACGCCGACGAGCTCGGCCGCCTCCTCCGGCGTGGACGACACCGCGACGAACGACGCGGCGGCGCACAGCTCCGCCATCCGGGCGGCGGACTCCTCGGCAGGGCCCTCGGCCTGGGCGATGAGCATGGCCCTGGTGGAGGGCTCCAGCCCGATGTTCTTCCAGTCGTCGATGGCCCGCAGGGTCGTACGGTCGAGGAGCTCCAGCATCGACGGCTGGCAGCCCGCGGCGATGATCGCCGCGACGGCCTCGGCGGCCGCGCGCAGCGAGGTGAACTCGGCCGCCACGGTGGACAGCTCGCGCGGCGCCCGCCGCAGCCGCAGCGTCGCGGCGGTGATCACGCCGAGCGTGCCCTCCGACCCGACGAACAGGCCGGTCAGGTCGTAACCGGTGACCCCCTTCATGGTGCGGCGGCCGGTCGTGAGCACCCGCCCGTCGGCCAGCACCACCTCCAGCCCGAGCGCCGAGTCGCGGGTCACGCCGTACTTGACGCACCGCAGGCCGCCCGCGTTGGTCGCCAGATTGCCGCCGATCGTCGAGATCTCGTACGACGAGGGGTCGGGGGCGTACATCAGGCCGTGCTCGCGGGCCGCCCGGTCGAGGTCGGCGGTGATGACCCCGGGCTCCACGACCGCGATCTCGTCCTGCGGCGACAGCTCCCGGATCGCGGTCATCCGCGCGAGGGAGAGGACCACGCAGTCGTCCACGGCCGTCGCACCGCCGGCCAGGCCGGTGCCGGCGCCGCGCGGGACCACCGGCACCCGGTGCGCGCTCGCCCAGCGCAGCGTGGCGGCGACGTCGTCGCGCGACTCGGCGAGCACCACCCCGAGCGGCTTGCCGGGCGGCGCGAACGTGCGGTCCCGCGCGTACGCGTCCATGACGTCGGGGTCGGTGAGGACCCGCCCCTCCGGCAGCGCCGCGGCCAGCGAGGAGGTCAGTCCAGAAGTCGGTGCGGTCACGTCTGGACTGTACGACACAAGCCTGTATCGGCTCTCAACCGGAATTACTAACGGATATTGGTACAGATCACATTTTGACAACCATGCTTGGCGGCTCTTTACGATCCCTTTACCCCCTCGTCTAAGGTCCCGCATGCGCGCTCATCCCGGCGCGCTGTGCATGGTGTCCGGGGAACCCGGACGGGAAGGGATCTCGTTGTCCAAGAGAATCCGGCGTCTCGCCGCGATCGTGCCCGCGCTCGGGCTGGCGGCAGGAGGTCTGGCCGCGGCCGGTGCGGCGGCGGCGCCTACGGCGGGCTACCAGCCGTCGGCCTCCGACCACTACATCAACTACGCGCCACCGCGTGTGCAGGGCGACTTCACCACCACCGAGGAGAAGGTCCCGCCGAAGGGGGCCAAGCGCACCGCCGCCCTCGCCGCGGCGATCGACCACAAGTTCGCGGCCGGCAACCCCGTCGCCGCGCGCGTGCTGGCGCAGCACGAGAAGCAGGCGATCAGGACCGGCAAGAACCCCTTCGACTTCATCTACAAGAAGGCGAAGACGACCCGCACCGCCAAGCTGCTCACGCTGCTGGTCGAGTTCAACGACCAGGCCAACGACGACTTCTCCGGCTGGTCGCACCCGAAGACGACCGACGACGTCAACGACTGCGTGACCGAGCCGCCCGGCACCAAGCTGAACGGCCCGCTGCACAACCGCATCCCCAACCCGGCGACGGCCGGCGGCGGGGGCAAGGACAACAACTCCATGTGGGTGGCGGACTTCAACACCGCCCACTACAACAACATGCTCTACACCTCCAAGGGGATCACGACCCGGGTCCGGCCGGACCTGAAGGACCCCCGGGACGGCAAGAAGGGCATCGACATCTCCGGCTCCACCATGAAGAACATGTACGAGGAGCTGTCGAAGGGCGCCTACACCGTCACCGGCCAGGCCGTCGGCTGGATCAAGGTCCCGCACTCCGAGGCGTGGTACGGCGCCGGCAAGTGCGGCACCTACCCGCAGGACATGACCGGCCACCCGGACAACCCGCGCGGCGCCGCCCAGCTCGCGGTCGACGCGGTCGACACCCTGGTGAAGTCGAACCCGAACTTCCCCTGGGCCGACTACGACGTCGAGGACGTCTCCGACGCCGACGGCGACGGCAACTACGACGAGCCCGACGGCGTCATCGACCACCTCGTGCTGATCCACGCGGGCGAGGACAAGTCCGGCGGCGGCGGCAACGAGGGCACGTTCGCCCTCTGGGCCCACTCCAGCGACGTGGCGGGCGGCTACACGATCCCCGGCACGAACAAGAAGATCTCCAACTACATCCTCCAGCCCGAGGACTCCGGCGTGGGCGTGTTCGCCCACGAGTACGGCCACGACCTCGGCCTGCCGGACCTGTACGACACCACCGGCGCGGGCGACTCCGACGTCGACTTCTGGGACCTGATGTCGAGCGGCTCGCACTCCGGGCCGATCTTCCAGTCCCTGCCGACGCACATGAGCCTCTGGGACAAGTGGGTGCTCGGCTGGGCCAACCCGAAGATCATCGAGCCGGGCGCGGCCAAGCAGCTCGCGGTGGTCGGGCAGTCCTCCCGGACGCCGAAGGGCACCGAGGACGGCGTACGGATCAACCTGCCGGAGAAGCTGAACATCATGTCCACCCCGCACAGCGGGTCGAACATGTGGTGGTCCAACAGCGACCAGAACTGGGCCGACCAGAAGCTGGTCAGGACCGTCGCCGTGCCGGCCGGCTCGGACGTGAAGTTCCGCTGGTGGAGCGACTGGGGCATCGAGGCCGACTGGGACTTCGGCTTCTTCGAGGTGTCCGCCGACGGCGGCGCCACCTGGGCCGAGCAGAAGATCTTCGACGAGGACGGCACGCTCGTCACCACCGGTGACGACTACACCGACCCCAACGGCCGCCTGAAGGACTACGGCAACAAGAAGTACGGCCTGACCGGCGAGAGCGACGGCTGGCACCACCTGTACGCCGACCTGGCGCCGTTCGCCGGGAAGACCGTGCAGATCCGCTTCCGGTACAACACGGACGCGGCCGCCGTGGAGCGCGGCTGGTTCAACGACGACTTCTCCGTCACCAACGGCGCCACCGCGGTCTGGACCGACGACGTCGAGGGCGGCGCCAACGGCTGGACGACCGTCAAGGGCACGTTCACCGACAGCACCGGCGCCGGCTGGGTCATCCACTCCGGCCGGGTCCAGGCGGCGCAGTACTACCTCGCCGAGTGGCGCAACTTCGACGGGTTCGACGAGGGCCTGAGGTACGCCTACGACACGACCTGGGTGCGCGACGGCGCGTGGAAGGTCGAGAAGATCGCGTACAACGCCCCCGGTCTACTCGTCTGGTACCGCGACACCTCGCAGGGCGACAACAACGTCTCCGACACGACGTTCGACCTGCCGTCGGTGGGCCCGAAGGGTCAGCTGCTCCTCGTGGACTCACACTTCGAGCCGCTGCGCCGTACGGGCGAGGCGGCGGCGCACGACCCGAGCACGCTGAAGAACCTCCCGTCGCGCCCGCAGTCGTCGAACGCCGCGTTCAACTTCGCCGGAACGTACCCCTTCAAGGAGTGCATCGAGGGCGAGCCGTTCAAGGAGTACTGCACCTCGTTCGGCAAGCAGTCCGCGGTGACCGAGTTCACCGACGCCAAGGGCTGGTACCCCGGCCTGGAGCTTCGCAACGGCAGCCTGTACTACCGCCACCGCGACGCCTCCGTCGTCATCCCGTCGAAGGGCAACCAGCCGTACTCGACCAGGATCGTCAACCCCGACGGCACGCCGGTGAAGGACCTCTACGGCACCGACATCGGCGGCGCGATCCTCGGCAGCGGCAACCCCGGTGACGAGGGCAAGCAGCTCGGCGTCCAGATCAAGCTGGTCAGCCCGCTGCCGCTCAACCTGGGTGCGATCATCCAGATCACTCCCGCCAAGAAGTAACGGCCCCCGGGTGGCGTGACGCCACCCGGCAGGCCGCGGCAGGTCACAGTGCATGGGCACAGTGCCCGGCCGCCGTCCGCTCCCGGACGGCGCGCCGGGCAAGTCCATGCCGGGGCATGCCGGGGCATGCCGGGGCATGCCGGGCCTGCCGATGCCTGCCGATCCGCGCCGATGCCCGCCGATCGGTGCCGATCCGTGCCGGGGAACGGCCGGCGGCGACGCGCGCCTCCGCCCGGCGGCCCCTAGCATGTCAGCGTGCGGAGCAAGGCGGATCACACCGCGGCCATCCACCGGGACCGGAGGGCCGCCGTCGTCGTGAACACCAGGTCCAGGCGAGGCCGCCGCCGTTACGCGGAGGTGCTGCGGCTGCTGGAGGAAGGGGACTTCCGGCTCACCGGCGTCCATCCGGTGACCGACCCCTCGCGGCTGCGCGACGTGCTCACCCGGGCGCTCGACGCCGGGCCCGACCTCCTCGTGGTCGGCGGCGGAGACGGCACGCTGAGCAGCTCCGTCAGGCACGTGGCCGGCCGCGACGTCGCCCTCGGCGTGCTGCCCCTCGGCACCACCAACAACTTCGCCCGCAGCCTCGGGCTGCCGCTCGACCTCGCCGGGGCGGTCGGCGTGTTCAGCGGGGGCAAGGTGGCCGACATCGACCTCGGGATGTGCGGCGACCGGCCCTTCGCCAACCTCGCGAGCTTCGGCGTGTCGGTCGAGGTGGCCGGCACCGTCAGGCCGTGGGTCAAGCGCGTGCTCGGCCGGGCCGCCTACCCGCTGACCGCGCTCACGATCCTCCCGGCGCACCGGCCGTTCCGGGCGTACATCACCGTGGACGGCAAGCGGCACGAGCTGCTGACCCACCAGCTCAACATCGCCAACGGCCGGTTCCACGGCGGCTGGCAGATCGCCCGGGACGTCAGCATCGACAACCGCAGGCTCGTCGCCTACCAGCTCGGCTCCGGCAAGCGGCTGAGGCTGCTCGGGGAGACGCTCGTACGGGCGACCACCGGCAGATGGACGAGCCTCGCGGGCGGCCCGTTCGTGACCGGCCAGGAGATGCTGCTGGAGACCGACCCGCCGCTGGCCGCCGACATCGACGGCGAGGTGCGGCTGCGTACTCCGCTGGTGCTGAAGACCATCCCCAACGGCCTGCGGGTGATGGTCCCGCGCGACTTCGTCGACATCTGATCTTCGCGCGTCCCCCGCGCCCCCCTACAAGTCGTCCTCCTCGGCGGCGAAGGCCCGGTACGCGGGCCGCAGCAGGTCGAGCAGCGGGATGTGCCTGGCCTTGACCGGCGGCGGGTCGAGCGCGCGCAGCAACAGGTCGGAGGGCGAGCCGGGGTCGGCCGGCGGGCCGAGGCGGGCCGGTGAGGCGCCTGACTCGTAGAAGTCGCCGGCACGCTCCGCGAACGGGACGTCGGCCACGTCGAGCAGGGCCGGCTTCCCGCCGCCCTTCCCATCGGCCCGCCCGCCGGTGTGGCGGAGGGCGTCGAGCAGCGCGTCCCTGGCCATGCCCCGCCAGGCCAGCACCAGGAACGGGTCCTCGTCGAACGCCTCGGCCAGCAGGTAGAGCACCGCGGACAGGTGCTTGCAGGGGAACCCCCAGTCGGGGCAGGAGCACTCCATGTCCAGCCCGCGCTCGCCCGGGAAGAGCGGCAGCCCGGACTGTTCGAAGATGTCCTCGATCTCCGGCGGCATCTCCCCGGCGAGCAGCTTGGCGCGGTGTACGGCCCGCGCGCCCAGCGCCCTGGTCAGCTCCGCCCACTCGTCCGCGCCGTACGCCGTGATCCGCACGCTCACGTCGTACGGCTTGGGGCGCGAGCCCTGCACCCTGGCCTTCACGAGGCCGGGACCGAGGTCGAGGCCGAGCACCTGGCCCTGCCGCGCGTACGCGCGCCCCCGCCGCAGCCGGCCCGCGTCGCAGACGAGTTCGAGGATGTCGATGAACCGCCGCGACCACCACTGCTCGCCGATGGACCCCCGCTTCGAGCGCGCCCTGATGCCGCCGTCGACCCTGATGGGCCGTGCGGCCTCGAACCAGCCGTCCCGTCCGGCGGGCACTCAGCTCACCGCCTCGGGGGAGAGGCGGAACAGCTCGCGCAGTTCCGCCGTGGACAGCCCGGCGATCCAGTCCTCGCCCGTCCCGACGACGCTCTCGGCAAGGGCCTGCTTGCGCTCGATCATCTCGTCGATCCGCTCCTCCAGGGTGCCCACGCAGATGAACTTCCTGACCTGCACGTTCCGGGTCTGCCCGATGCGGAACGCCCGGTCGGTCGCCTGGTTCTCCACGGCCGGGTTCCACCACCGGTCCACGTGGACGACGTGATTGGCGGCGGTGAGGTTGAGCCCGGTGCCCGCCGCCCTGAGCGACAGCAGGAAGATCGTCGGCTCGTCGCCGGTCTGGAACCGCTCCACCAGCGCGTCGCGCGTCTTCTTCGGCAGCCTGCCGTGCAGCCACAGCACCGGGCGGTCGAGACGCGCCGCCAGGTAGGGCTGCAGCAACGAGCCGAACTCGGCGTACTGCGTGAAGACCAGCGCCTTGTCGCCCTCGCTGACGATCTCCTCGGCCAGTTCCTCCAGCCGGGCGAGCTTCCCCGACCGCCCGGCCAGCCGCGAGCCGTCCTTGAGCAGGTGGGCGGGGTGGTTGCAGACCTGCTTGAGCCGGGTCATCGCGGCCAGGACGTTCCCGCGCCGTTCGATGCCCTCGCTGCCGGCGATCCGGCCCATCATGTCCTCGACCACCGCCTGGTAGAGGCTCGCCTGCTCGGGGGTGAGCGTGCACCAGACCTTCATCTCCATCTTGTCCGGCAGGTCGGAGATGATCGTCTTGTCGGTCTTGAGGCGCCGGAGCACGAACGGGCCCGTGGCCCGCTTGAGCGCGGCGGTCGCCGCCTCGTCGCCGTGCCGTTCGATCGGCTCCTGGTAGCGGTCGCGGAAGGCCCTCGCCGGCCCGAGCAGACCGGGGTTGCAGAACTCCATGATCGACCACAGTTCGGCCAGATGGTTCTCGACCGGCGTGCCGGTCAGCGCCAGCCTCGTCCGCGCCGGGAGCGAGCGCACGGCCTGCGCCTGCCGCGCGGCCGAGTTCTTGACGGCCTGCGCCTCGTCGCAGACGACCCGGACCCACGAGAACCCGGCGAGGACGTCGCGGTCGCGCAGCGCCGTGCCGTACGTGGTGAGGACGATGTCGGCCGTTGCGACGCGCTCCGCCAGCTCCGCGCCGCGCAGGCGCCCCGAGCCGTGGTGGAGGTAGACCTCCAGGGACGGCGCGAACCGGGCGGCCTCCTTCTGCCAGTTGCTGAGCAGCGACATCGGGCAGACCAGCAGCGTCGCGCCTGAACGCTCCTCTTGCTCGCGTTCGCGCAGAAGAAGGGACAATGTCTGAAGTGTCTTACCTAATCCCATGTCGTCCGCGAGAATGCCGCCGAGTCCGATCTGGGACATGAAGGTGAGCCAGGCCAGGCCGCGCTCCTGGTACGGCCGGAGCGTGCCGTGGAAGGCGGCCGGGGTCGCGACGGGTTCGAGACGGTGGTCGGCCTCGCCGGACAGCAGGTCGCCGAGCAGGCCGTCGGCGTCCAAGCCGACGAGCGGCAGATCGTCGTCCCCGCCGTGCACCACCTCGCGGACGACCTCGCCGACGGTCATCTGGCCCGACCCGCGCCGCTCCACCGCCTTCAGCGCGGCCCCGAGCTGCCGGGCGTCCAGCTCGACCCACTGTCCCCGCAGCCGGACCAGCGGCACCTTGAGCCGGGCCAGCTCGGCCAGCTCCGCCTCGCTGATCGTCTCGTCGCCGACGGCCAGCTCGGCCCGGAAGTCCACCAGTTGCTCCAGCCCGAACCCCTGACCGACGGTGGAGCCCGGCCCGGAGGGCGACCGCGCGGTGAGCTTCAGGCCCAGCCGGGCGCGGCCCGCCCATGCGGGCAGCTGCACGCCGAACCCGGCCGCCTGGAGGAGCGGCGCGGCGTGTCGCAGGAAGTGGAAGGCGCCCTCCACGTCGAGGTCGACGTGCGCCGGCCGGGCCTCCCGCAGCGCGTCGTCGATCCTCGGATAGAGGCGGGCCGCCCGGCCCAGCCCGGCGAGCAGCGTCTCGTCCAGCCGTCCAGGGAGGCCGGGCATGGTCTCGCCCGCCCAGACGAGGGAGGCGGGCAGATAGAGGCTCGGGTCCTCGGCTGACTGAAGGGCGAACTCCACCCGCCACCTGCCGCCGGGTTCGGGTTCGGGCTC
Source organism: Microbispora sp. NBC_01389 (assembly GCF_045040095.1). Lineage (NCBI taxonomy): Bacteria > Bacillati > Actinomycetota > Actinomycetes > Streptosporangiales > Streptosporangiaceae > Microbispora > Microbispora sp. NBC_01389. The sequence continues at coordinate 6,784,238 of NZ_CP109552.1, read as the reverse complement.
GACGAGGCGGAAGCACACCCGGACCGGGCCGTCGAGCTGGTGAGCCGCCCGGAACCAGTCCTGCAGCGGCCGGGCCAGCGCCTCCGCCTCCTCCCGCCGGGCCCCCGGAAGGTCCGCCGCGTCGCCGGTGAGCGCCACCGTCCACCGGTCGGCCAGGGGAGAGCGCCGCCCCGGCCGGTGCCCGCCCAGCAGGCGCTCCGGCAGCGCCTGCCGTACGGCGGCGTCGGTGAGACCCGCCAGCGCCTCGATCAGCACGTGGGCGGACGGACGCTCCTCCTCCACGGCCCGGCAGACCGGCGGCATCGCGGCGGCGAGCTCCCGGAAGCGGTCGGCGTGCGGCCCGGTCAGCACCGGCCGCCAGCGCGCCGCGTAGCCGCCGTCCTCGGTGACGAGCTGGGGCAGCACCCTGCCCCGCCGCACCAGCTCCCGCGCGTGGGCCGCGACGAGCGCGAGATAACGCAGGGACGGGCCGGCGAGAAGGTCGGCGGGGTGGTCGTCCGGTTCCGGTGACTCCACCGGCGGGTGGGCCGCCTCGCCGAACGTGGTCAGCAGGCGCATCGCCGCGCCGGCGTCCAGGAGTAACGCGGGCACCCGCCACGGCCTGATTCCGGGCCGGCGCGCGACGACCTGCAGCCCGGTCTCCGGTGAGGGCAGGGGACTGGACGCCGAACCGGGCAGGAGCAGCACCACCTCGCCCGGCACGGCCTTTCCGGCCGCTTCGGCGGCCGCGTCTCCCCAGCCGGGCAGCGCGGCGGCGAGAGCGTTCGCCGGGGCGGCGAAGGGATGGGGCCGAATCCTGGCCCGGGAGGTCACCGGCTCCGCGCCGGCCGTCTCCTCCGCCCAGAGCACGAGCCGCCCGCCGTCCCAGGCCGCGTGTAGCACGAGCACGCCGTCTCCTCCCGCCACCCCGGAACGCTAGCAGCGGTCCCGGAACCCTCAGACCGCGTGACGCCGACCGCCCAGCCAGGACCGCCACAGCCGCTCCCGGCCGCCGCCCTCAGGGCCGACCGTTGATCCTCGTCGACGCTGGGTGACCCAGCGCGGCAAGGCTGATGAGACGGATCCCATTTTCCGCGCCTTGGTCGGCGTCGGCTCGGCAGAAGGCTACGGAGTCTCGGATCTACCGTTGCTTTGTCGGCCCCTTCTGTAATCATTCAGTTTCACTGGGTGATGAAGGCTGATCTGGGAGGGCCGAAATGCCACGAGCGTGACGGTGACCTGTCGAGATGGGAGCGCGGGCTGGCCCGGCCGCATATGGATGTGGTTGCGCGGCTGGACGCGGTGCTGAACGCGGGTCAGCAGCTTGTGGCCCTGCACGCCACTGTCGTGGAGCTCGACCGGCTGCGTACGGTGTCGATGAGCAGACCGGCCGAGGAGGAGGTCGCCACGGAACGCCGTCGCCTTCTGCAACTGGCCGCCGCCGGAATCAGCGCGCTGGGCGTGTGCGGGGAGCCTGTCCGCAGGCTGCTTGACCAGTCCCTCGGTCAGGACTTCCGCGGCATGGAGGAGTGGGAACTGGCATGCGCGGATCATCTGTACGCGCTGCGGACCCGTCCTCCGGCGCAGGTGGCCGCCGATCTCCTGGTCGATTTGCTGGCGCTGCGACGGCAACTGGAGGCGGCGACCCCGGCTGACGCGGTCGAGCTGCAGCGCTTCACCGCCGCGCTGGCGTCCGTCCACGCCAACGCGCTGACCCGTCTGGGCGAGCACGGGGGAGCGCTGCGCTGGTGGCATACGGCGCGACAGGCGGCCGACGCCTCGGGAGATCTGCGGTTGCGGCTGCTCGTCCGTGGCGAGGAGGCCGGTCACGGCCTGTACGGCCAGCGCGATCCGGAGACGGTCCTGCGCCTTCTCGACAGCGCCGAGCGGATCGCGAGCGGCCCCAGCATCGACCTGCTGACCAGCCGGGCGAAGGCGCTGACGCTGCTCGGCAGGCACGACGAGGCGTGTCGGACGGTGAAGACTCTGGTCGTGCTCGCCGGAGCGGGCGTTGTGCCGGACTCCTTCGGCTTCTGGAAACCGGACCAGATCCACTTCGCGGAGAGCTGGGTCTACGCCGGTGCTGGTGCCGAGCCGGCGGCGGACCGGGCCCGTGAGGACGTCCTCAGTCTCGCTCGCACCTACCAGTATGGCGCCAACGTCCGGCTCCACGAGGCGCTCTGCACGGTCGCCCGGGGCGGCGTCGACGAGGGGATGCGGTTGGCGGCAGGGGTGATCGAGCCGCTGCCGGTCGCCTACCGCAGCCACCACATCATCGAGACCGGGCGCATGGTGCTGCGTGCTGTACCGCGCGAAAGGCGCGAGCGTCCCGCCGTCGGCGAGTTTCGCGAGATCCTCGCCCGCCGGTCCGCCGGCGGGGACGCATAGCTCGTTTTGCCGATACGTCAAGCAGCCGCAGGCCGCAGGCCGGAGGCGATGCTTGCGGGCGAAGAGGTTCACCAGTAGCTCGCGCCCGGCTCGCGTATTCAAGCAGAAGCGCCTTGATCTTCAATACAGCCACCTGGCAGCCGTCACTGTTGAAGCCTGACGTAATAAGGCATCCAGGCACCGCTTCGCTTGCGGCAGGATTCGTCGGCCTCTGCGGGGGATGAAAGGCCGGTCAGGCGGGCGGAGGGGAATCGGCTGTGGTGTAGCGGCGCAGGGCTTCGGCGTCGAGCGGAGTCCCGGGAAGGGGTGACCCCCGGTCGGCGCGCAGGCCGTCCAGCATGATCTCCACCACGCGCGCCATGGCCTCCTCACCGGGCACGGCCGATGGCGTGTAGACGTGCAGGGTCATCAGCAGGGCGAAGTCGCCGGGCCCGATGTCGGCCCGCAACGCGCCGTCCGCCTGCGCCCGTTCGATCATCCGCAGGACCGCGGTGACGATACCCTGCCGGATCTCGTGCAGGTCGGCGCCGGCGCGCAGCCGCTGGTGCAGGGCTGGTTCGACCTTCGCGGCGAGCACGCCCAGCCGCAGGGCGACCGCGCCGCGCAGGAAGCGGCACAGCGCGTGCCAGGCGTCCGGCTCCTCCCGCCCGGCGGTCTCCACCAGGTCCGCCAGGCGGCGGAGGCTCTCCTCGCCGACGGCGCGCAGCAGTGCGTCCCGGTCGGGAAAGCGGCGGTAGAGCGTGCCGACGCCCACGCCCGCCCGGCGGGCGACCTCCTCCAGCGGCACGTCGACGTTCTGCTCCAGGAACAGCTCGCGGGCCGCGGCGACGATCAGATCCCGGTTGCGGCGCGCGTCGGCGCGCAGCCCTTTCTCCACGATCACCTCAGAAGAAGAATCTGGACGATTTTCCTCCGGTTAGGATACCGTCCAACATGCGGAGGAAATCCCTCCGGTTGGGGGTGTGTCATGAGCACGGTACTGATCTCGGGGGCCGGGATCGCGGGACCGACGCTGGCCTACTGGCTGGCCAGGCACGGGTTCGGGGTCACGGTCGTGGAACGTGCGGAGGAGGTGCGGTCCAGCGGCAACCCGGTGGACGTCAGGGGAGCCGCCGTCGCGGTCGCCGAACGGATGGGCGTCCTGCCCCGGCTGCACCAGGCAGCCACGGGGACGACCGGGGTCAGCTTCGTCGACGCGGCGGGCCGGCGGGTCGCCCGGATGGACATGCGCGCCGTACAGCGGCGAGGTGAGGTCGAGGTGGCGCGCGGCGACCTCGCGTCGATCCTGCACGAGGCGAGCCGCGACCACGCCGAGTTTCTCTTCGACGACTCCGTCACGGCGCTCGCCCAGGACGAGCACGGGGTGGACGTCACCTTCGAGCGTGCCGCCCCCCGCCGCTTCGACCTGGTGATCGGAGCCGACGGCCTGCACTCGGTGACGCGGCGCCTGACGTTCGGCCAAGAGGGCGGCGTCGTGCGCCACATGGGCCTCTACGTCGCGACGACGCCACTCGGCGGCGAGGCGGTGGCCGGAGACGGCCGGGACATCCTCATGCACAACACCCCCGGCAGGGCGGTCGCCGTCAGCCCCATGTCCGCGGGCGCGTTCTTCCTCTACCGGAGCCCGGCGGAGCCCGGATTCGACCACCGCGACAGCGAGCAGCACAAGCGGATGCTGACCACCGCCTTCGCGGACGTGTCCTGGCGGGCGCCGGAACTGCTCGAACGGGTGCGTACGGCCGACGACCTCTACTTCGACTCCGTCAGTCAGGTGCGCCTGCCCCGCTGGTGGAAGGGCCGGGTCGCGCTCCTCGGCGACGCCGCCTCCTGCGTGTCGCTGTTCGGGGACGGCTCCACGCTGGCGATGACGGGGGCGTTCACCCTCGCCGAGGCGCTGGCCGCCCATCCCGGCGACCCCGGCGCGGCCTTCCGCCGGTACGAGACCACCCACCGGCGCCTGGTGGAGCCCAAGCAGCGCGCCGTCGGGCAGGCGTCGGCGCTCCTGGCCCCCGCGACGCGAGGCGGCATCGTGGCCCGCAACCTCGCCACCCGCCTGTGGCCCGCCGTAACCGCCGCCACCCGCCTCAGACAGGCCCTCGCCCGTTGACGCTGATCGCTTGACCCGTAACGGATAGCGGAAAGTGATGTAGACACGAACATCTGGGCGTACGCAAAGATCGACCGCGCCGAGCGCAAGGCGATCCGGAAGGCCAGTGGCGAGGATCTGCAGAGGCTCTTCGATCACGTCCTGAGTTCGCGTACCTTCACTGCCGCCCTGGCGATCGATCACAGCGTCGAGATCAGCGCGGAGGTCCGGGCGGCGCGGCCCAAGGCGGCCCCGGCGGCGGTGGCACAGCCGGTGGAGGCGCCCAAGGTGGCGGCCAGCCAGGCGATCCACATCAAGGCGGACCGCGTGCAGAACGCCGGGACCTTAGCCGCCGCCTGCTGACCGAGTGATCGCCTCGGCGCCGGTCCCGCCGTCGATCACACCGGGGGTACGGCGACGGAGCCTCCGAGGTCAGGTCGCGGTCAGGCCATGACCCGGGGGTGGAAGCCGGAGGTGTGCCAGGTGGCGCCGGAGGGGGTGACGGCGAAGGCCTCGTAGCCGTGCAGTCCCTCCACCCAGTCTCTGGCGGCGGCGCCCATGGCGAAGGCGCTCGTGGCGTACGCGTCAGCCAGGGCGAGATCGGGCCCGGCCACCGTTACGGAGGCCAGCCCGGTCGCCGGGCGGCCCGTGTGCGGGTCGACGACGTGCGCGCCGCGTTCGGCGGTGCCCGAGGTCGCCACGGCGAGGTCGGTCCCCGACACCACGGCGGCGAGCTCGCCCGGACGGAGCGGGTGGGCGACGCCGACCCGCCAGGACCGGCCCGGCGCGGGGGAGCCGGACAGCCGGATGTCCCCGCCGCCGTTCACACAGTGGTCGGAGGCGCCCGCCTCGCGCAGGATGGCCGAGGCGCGCTCGACCGCCCAGCCCTTGACGAGGGCGGAGGGATCGAGGCGGCCCCCGGGACGAAGGGTGAAGTAGCCGCGGGAGACCAGCGCCACCGACTCGCAGAGGCGCAGGACGTCCGCCACCTCCCCGGGGCAGCCGGCCAGGGTGATCTCACCCCGGGCCAGGCGGCTCACCGGGCTGTCCGGCCGGTACGTCGAGAAGACCTCGTCCACGTGGTGCAGCCAGGCCACCGCCTCCGCGACACATGGCCCGGGGCCGGCGGCACGTACGTCGAAGGAGAAGACGGTTCCCATGACGTGCTCGGTGTGGCGCATCAGAGACCGGCCCTGTCGAGGGCGCTCTGCAGCGAGCGGATGTAGCCGTCACTCGTGTAGGTGGCGCCGGAGACCACGTCGATCTGGGCCGACCCGGCCGACAGCGCCTCCTCGTCGAGGATCGGCAGCGCCTCGTTGTTGATCGCGATGTCCCGGTGGTTGTTCCGCGGGGCCACCAGCACCCTGATCCCGGCCATCTTCCCGCCCGAGACCACGATCTCCACCTGCACCGGCCCCCACCGGGTGTCGGCGGAGTCACCGGTGACCGTCTTCTCCCCGCTGGTGGCGCCGGCGGCGGCGCCCGCCCCGCTCCAGCCTCCCTGTACGTCTTGGGAACGTGTTTCCTGGGAACCGGTGGAGTCCGGGAATCCCCGGCCGAGGCGGTCGCCGTCCTCGTCGCCGTCGTCCCCGGGGCCGGAGCCGCCGGGGTCTGAGCCGCCGGGGTCCGAGCCGGCTCCCTCGGTCACGGCGGCGGGGCGCGCGGCGGGCGAGGTCACCTCGTGGGGCTTGAACGACAGCAGCAGCACGAGGCCGACGGCGGTCGCGAGCACGGCCAGAACGGCTCTTCGCATGGAACGTCCAATCCGGAGGGGCTGGTCAGAACTCGAACGACTCGTGGTGGACGCGGCGGCGGGGGACCCCGGCGGCGCGCAGCGCGGCGATGACGGCGGCGGTCATCCCGTCGGGCCCGCAGACGTACACCTCGTGGTCGCGCAGGCCGGGCACGAGCGAGGCCAGCGTCTCGGGCCTGAAGGGGTCGCCGACGAGGGCGCGCGCGCCGACGCAGTAGTGCAGGGTCGCGCCCCGCGCCGCCGCGATCTCCTCCAGTTCGGACCGGAAGACCAGGTCTCCCGCGTCACGGGCACGGTAGAGGAGGGTCAGGTCGCCGGGGGCGGCGGGCAGCGCCTCGAACAGCGCGCGCATCGGGGTGATGCCGATGCCGCCCGCGACGAGCAGGACCCTGCGCGCGCGGCGCGCCCGCCCGGTCAGCGCGCCGTACGGGCCCTCGGCGAGCACGCGGGTGCCCGGCCGCAGGTGGGCGAGGGAGCGGCTCTGGTCGCCCAGGTCCTTCACGGTGATCCGCAGTTCGCCGTTCCGCGGCGGGGCCGACAGCGAGTAGGGGTTGGGAGACCACCACAGGTCCCTGGTGAGGAACCGCCAGCGGAAGAACTGGCCCGGCTCGGCCCGCAGCCGGTCGAGCCGCCGCCCCGTGACGTGGACGCTGACGAGGCCGGGCGCCTCCCGCACCACCCGCGCGACCCGGAGCCGGTGGCGCAGCGCCAGCCGTACGGGCGTGAGGAAGCGAAACCAGACCAGCAGCGCGGCGACGCCCAGATAGAGGGCGTACCACGCGACCCGCGCGGGCCGGTCGCCGATGAACTCCTCGCCGGTGGCCAGCTGGTGGCCGAAGGCCAGCCAGGTGGCCAGATAGGTGTAGAAGTGCAGGTGGAACCACGTCTCGTACCGCATCTTCGGGCGGATCCGGCGGGCGGAGACGACGCCGACGCCCACCAGGAGCAGCAGCGCCACCGTGGCCCTGAGCACGTCCGGATAGGTCAGGTTGAGCGTGACCGTCTCGCTCACCACGTCGGTGTGCTCGGTCACGGCGTAGCCCCAGGTGATCAGCAGCACGTGGGCGACCGACAGGCCGACCACGTAGCGGCCGCCCATCGAGTGCCAGCGGGCGAGCCGGTCCGCGCCGACCCCGCGTTCCAGCGCCGGGACGCGGGCCATCAGCGCCAGCAGGACGGCGATCGCGTAGCCGGCGAGCAGTCCGGTGACCCGGCCCGCGTTGCTCAGCCAGCCGTCGAGGCCGGCGACCACGGGCGTGTGCGCCCACCACAGACCGGCGACGGCGACCACGCCCGCGGCGATCACCGCGAGGACCGCCTCCGGGCGGGCGCGCATCCCCCGGGGCGGGGGTTGCGCGTGCCCGGCGGTGACCGCGCGGCCGGTGAAGGTCGTGGTCAAAGGTGCCTCCCTTTCCTCGTACGTGACTCACGGTGCCAACCGAACCTCTCGTTTTCCTATGAACCGGAGCATGCCAGGACCTTTCATAGGATTTTCAGAGCGTTCTCAGAGGAAGCGCCGGAGCGGAGGGGAGGACCCTGGCATCATCATGCGTACGACTTCGAACGGCCTGCCTGAGCTGGTCCGCCCCGACGGGACGCCCGTGCGCGTCCTCGTGGTCGACGACGAGCCCGACCTCGTCGAGGTCCTGGGCGCTGTCCTGAAATACGAGGGGTGGGACGTGCGCACCGCCGGCGACGGCGCGTCGGCGGTGCGCACCGCCCGCGAGTTCCTGCCGGACGCGGTGCTGCTGGACGTGATGCTGCCCGACTTCGACGGGCTGGAGGTGCTGCGCCGCCTCCGCACGGAGGTCCCGGACGTCTGCGTGCTGTTCCTCACCGCCCGCGACTCCGTCGAGGACCGCATCGCGGGGATCACCGCGGGCGGGGACGACTACGTGACCAAGCCGTTCAGCCTGGAGGAGGTGCTCGCCCGGCTGCGCGGGCTGCTGCGCCGCGCGGGGATGGCGCGCACGGCCGAGGGCGACCGGCTGACGGTCGGCGACCTCGTGATGGACGAGGACGCCCGCGAGGTGACCCGGGGCGGGGAGCTCGTCGACCTCACCCCGACCGAGTTCGAGCTGCTGCGCTTCCTCATGCGCAATCCCCGGCGGGTGCTCAGCAAGGCGCAGATCCTCGACCGGGTCTGGTCGTACGACTTCGGCGGGCAGGCGCACGTGGTCGAGCTGTACATCAGCTATCTCCGCAAGAAGATCGACGCGGGCCGGCCGGCGCTGATCCACACCGTGCGGGGCGTCGGATACGTCCTCAAGCCGTGAGGGTGAAGGTGAGGATGCGGGTGCGGCCGCCGCGCACGCTGCGCGCCCGGCTGGTCGCCGGGACGCTGGTGCTGCTCGTGCTGGCCTGCGCGGCGGCGGGCGCCGCGTCCTCCCTGCTGCTCGAACGCTTCATGGTGGACCAGGTGGACCAGCAGCTCGGCATGCAGGCCGGCCGGTACGCGGCCAGCCTGGAGCACGAGGAGCGCGAGGAACACCCCCGCGGGGACGCCGGGCGGAGCCCGTTCGGCGACGAGCGCGGGGACACCCGCGGGCAGGCGCCCGGCACCCTCGGCGTCCGCGTCGTGAACGGCCGGGCGGGCACGCCCGCCGTGGTGGGCCAGGCCGACCCGTCCCTGCCGGCGGCCGACGAGAGGGCGCTGGCCTCCGTGCCGCCCGACGGCGCCGGGCACACCCTGGCCCTGTCGCGGCTCGGGCGGTACCGCCTGATGGCCGTGCGGAGCTCCGGCGGGGCCGTCCTCCTCACCGGCCTGCCGCTGGCGGACGTGCACACCACGGTCCGTCGTCTGCAACTGGCGGAGATCGCGGTGTTCGCCGTCATCGTGCTCGTGACCGGCGTCGCCGGGGCCGTGTGGGTGCGGCTCTCGCTGCGCCCGCTGGACCGGGTCGCGGCCACCGCCCGGCGCGTCGCCCGCCTGCCGCTGTCGGACGGCGAGGTGGCGCTGCCCGACCGGGTGCCCGATGAGGACCCCCGTACGGAGATCGGGCAGGTGGGGCAGGCCTTCAACCGCATGCTCGGCCACGTCGGGCAGGCGCTCGCCCACCGTCACGCCAGCGAGGAACGCATGCGCACCTTCGCCGCCGACGCCAGCCACGAACTGCGCACCCCGCTCGCGACCGTCCGCGCCCACGTCCAGCTCGCCCGGCGCGACCCCGCGGAGGTGCCCCCGAACGTGCGGCACGCTCTGGAGCGCGCCGACGCGGAGTCGTCCCGCATGGGCACGCTGGTCGACGACCTGCTGCTGCTGACCCGGCTCGACGCGGGCCGGCCGCTCGCCCGGAAGGAGGTGGACCTGACCCGGATGGCGATCGACGCCACCGGCGACGCCCGCGTCTACGCTCCCGGCCACCGCTGGCGGCTGGACCTGCCCGAGGAGCCCGTCCTGGTCCCCGGCGACCCCGACCGGCTGCACCAGGTGGTCGTCAATCTTCTGAGCAACGCCCGCGCACACACCCCGCCCGGCACGACCGTCACCGTGGCGCTGCGTGAGGAGGCCGCGCGTGAGGTGGCCGCGCGTGAGGAGGCGCTGCGTGAGAGTGCGGCACGTGAAGGGAAGCCGGGCGGGCCCGGCTCCGGTTCCGGACGGGCCGAGCTGACCGTGACCGACGACGGCCCGGGTATCCCCGCGGACCTCCAGGGCGAGGTCTTCGAACGCTTCGTCCGCGCCGACAAGGCGCGCTCGCGCGCCTCCGGCGGCAGCGGCCTCGGGCTCGCGATCGTCCGGGCGGTCGTGGCCGCCCATGGAGGAACGGTCGACGTCGAGAGCCGCCCCGGCCGCACCGTCTTCCGGGTGATCCTGCCGAGCCTGCCCTCCGCGTGACACCCTGCTGACCCGAACCCCCATTCGAGGGGGTGGCCTGAAACATATGTTGCATATGAGGAATACTTGGCTGAGTGGGGGGCAGGGGGGTCTTTCTGCGCGGGGCCCCCGCCATTAGAGAGGTGTGCAATGACCGCGACCGCTATCGAGCGCCGCAACCTGGACGGGCTCGCCCATCCCTGGCCTGACGACCGCTACGAGGTCAGGTGCGACAGGGAGAGCCCGTACACCGGTAGCCGTGACCGCTACCACTATGCGAAGAACGCGGTGGAGTCCGCGAAGGCGCTGGAGAGAGCGGGGCTGGCCCGCCGTGTGGTGGTCGTCAGGCTTGCGGACGAGACCGTCATCTACGACCGGGTCGGCGACGTGGACCTGCCGCCGGAAGCCTGGTGAACGAGTCCGGCGAAGCTTGGTGAACCGCGCCTGCCGTGCCGCACGGCCCGGCACATGACGACGATCCCCCGGGAGGAGGACTCCCGGGGGATCGTCGTGTGACCGACGCCTTCAGGCGCCGGTCACGAGGGTGTGCAGGTGACGGAGGGGGCGGCGCCGCCGCCCCCGCTGGTCAGGAGGCTGAAGACGGCCGAGCCGCCCATCGGGAGGGCGCCGTTGTAGCTCTCGTTGCCGAACGCGTAGATGCCCGGCAGGCCGATCACCGGAAGTGACACGGCTCCGCCGACCTGGTTGACGACGGTGCCGTCGGTGTAACGCCACGACACGCGCCAGCCCTTGATGGCCGACGACCCGCTGTTGCGCACGGTCACCTGCACGAGCGCGCCGTGGCTCTGCGAACCACCCCACACACTGGTGATCACGTAGCTCGCCGTGCAGCCGATCGAGTCGGCGGCTGCCGGAGCGGCCGTGGCCGCCACGGTGGCGGTCACGGTGGCGGTCACGGTCCCCGCGGAGGCCAGGGCCAGCGCCGCCGCGGCGATTGTCGTCCTGAACATCGAGCCTTCCTTTCCTCGGTGATGTCCGTATGGGTGGTGCCGGCGTGCCAGGAGAAAGGTGGATGCCCGCCTTCCCCAGAGAGGGGTCCGACTGGGGAAGGCGGGCGAACAGGGGCGAGCCCGGGACGGGGCTACGCGGGTGTGCAGGTGACGGGGGACGGGACGGAGGCGTTGCCGTTGCCGGTGAAGCCGAAGCTCGTGGTGGCGCCGGGGGTCAGCGAGCCGTTCCAGGACAGGTTCTTCACCGTGACGGTCGACCCGCTCTGGCTGAGCGTGCCGCTCCACAGCTGGGTGATGCTCTGGCCGCTCGGCAGCGTCCAGCCCACCGTCCAGCCGGTGATCGCCGTGGTGCCGGAGCTCTTCACGGTGACGTCCGCCTGGAAGCCGCCCTGCCACGAGCTCGTGATCGTGTATGTCGCGGCGCAGGCCTTGCCCTGCTGCGACGGGCTCGCCGACGGGCTGGCGGAGGGGCTGGCGGACGGGCTCGCCGAGGGGCTGGGCGAGGGGCTGGGCGACGGAGAGGCCGACGGGCTCGGCGAGGGGGAGGGGCTGGCGGACGGGCTGGTGGACGGGCTGGTGGACGGGCTCGGCGACGGGGACTGCTCAGTGCCGGGCGCGTTGCCCCAGATCTTGTTCGAGCCCGAGTACAGCGTGATGTTCTCCACGGTCACCGGCGTGGACCCCGGCGTCGTCGCGACGCCCTTGTACGACCAGTCGTTCGACGGGTCCCACGTGCCCGAGCTGGCGATCCGGAACTGGACCTCGCGCCGCGACTGCGACTGCCCCTGCGGGGCGACGACCTGCCCCGAGCAGTCGATCGTGACGTAGTAGATCCTCCCGGAGAACTGCGTCGGGCCGGTCGGCTGCTTGCACTGGGTGTACGCCGAGCTCAGCGTGATCTGGCCGGGCGTGGTGTCGCCGTCGAGGGTGAAGTAGTAGCGGAACGACCCGTCGCTCAGCGCCCGCGCGGGCCAGGCCGAGTGGTTGACGACGAGCGCCTTGATCTCGGTGAAGGTCGAGCCCGTGGCGTTGACCGACGCCTGGAGGTAGATCTCCGGTCCGTCCGGGGTCTCCGTGCCGGGGAAGCCGGCCAGCGGCGTGCCGCCGTACTCCTTGACCAGCCGGACCAGCGCGCTGGTGAAACCGGCGTTGTAGTCGGTGGCGACCTCGTTCATCGTGTAGTCGCTGCGGCTGTCGGTGTAGGCGTCGTTGGCCGACGTCGGGCCGCCGACGAGCGCGCCGTAAAGGATGTGGCGGCTCTGCGCCGGCTCGTTGAGGTTGTCGGACCAGGAGCCGTGCGCGGTCCGGTGGTGCGGGTTGCGCGGCGGGTTCGCGCCGAAGTCCACCATGTACGACGACTTGCGTGGGTTGTCGCCAAGCGCGTAGTTGATCTGGCGGACGGCGAAGTCGTGGTAGCGCGCCTTGCGGGTCGCGTCGGTCAGCCAGTCGCTGTAGACGAGCGCGACGAAGGCGGTGTTGGCCGCGTAGCGCAGCGACCCCCACTGGTCGAGCACGGCCTCGCCGCCGGGGGAGTAGGCGACCTTCTGCCCGTTGACGCCGACCGTCCACCAGTCGAGCCAGCGATTGGCGTCGTCGGCGTACTGCTGCTTGCCCGTCAGCTTCGCGAGCAGCGCGTAGCAGCCGTAGGACTTGTCGTCCCAGGCGATCGTCCACTTGTACGACCTGGTGGTCGACTGCGGCTCGGTGCCGAGACCGGAGTAGGCCGACTCGGCCTTCGCGAGGAAGGAGGAGTCGCCGGTGGCGCGGTAGAGCCAGATCGCGCCCCACACCAGCTCGTCGTTGTACCCGCTCCAGGACTTGTAGTAGCCGGCCGCGTCGGTGATGCAGTCGCTGTACTTGCCCCGCACGGTGTCGGCGAAGGTGTAGAGCTGCTTGGCGTGCGTCAGCAGCTTGTCGGCGTACGCCGCGTCGGTGGGCCGGAAGACCATCGAGGAGGCGGCCATCGCGGCGGCGGTCTCGCCGGCCAGGTCGGAGCCGCCGCACGAGGCGTCGATCTTGTAGGAGGGCCGGGCCATCGGCAGCACCTCGGCCGGTCCCCACCACTTGTGGTCGTCGCCGCCATTGCCGACCTGCCCGTACAGGACGTTCGGGGAGGGGTGGGCCTTGATGAAGTAGTCGTTGACGAAGCGCAGGTTGTTGAGCAGGTAGGAGATCTGCCCGGACGAGGTGTAGGCGTCGCGGTAGTCGACCGCGCCCCAGGCCAGCATCGTCGTGCTGAACGCCATCGGCAGGCCGAACTTGACGTGGTCGCCCGCGTCGTACCAGCCGCCGGTCAGGTCGAGGCCGACGTCCTTGCCGTCGTTCAGGGCCGAGTCGCCGCGCCAGGAGACGCGGTTGGTGGACGGCAGCTTGCCGGACTGCTGGGCCTCGTAGAAGAACATCGACTTCTGCAGGGCCTCCGCGTAGTTGTACGCCGGGGCCGCCGCGGCGGTGGAGGGGACGGCGGCTGGGACGACCGCCGAGGAGATGATCAGCGCCGCCAGAGCCGGGAACGTACGCCGCATGGAGATGTGCCTCGCATAGGTGGGGGGATCGGTGGCGCGGCGGCGGGTCAGGCGCCGCCGCGCCCCGGCTTACTGGGGGTGCGGTGAAGGGTCAGGCGACACCGCACCCCGGTCTACACGGCGTGCTCAGCCATTCGGGAAGAGCAGGCCGTACTGTCCGAGCGCGGTGGCCACGTCGGTCTGCGCCCAGAAGCGGTGGTAGCGGAAGACCGGCGCGGAGCCGCCGTTCAGGAACGACTGGACCTTCGACCAGTCCGGGTCGTTCTTGTACCAGGACCGGATGGAGATGAAGGTCGAGCTGCTGTTGATCGGGTCGCCGTTCGGCATCTTGCCGGTCCAGCCGGACGGGACGTAGATCGGGTCGGCGAGGCGGCTGTAGTCGTTCCGGGTCTCCGGAATCGACACGCCCTTGGCGTCCTGGTTGTTCTTCCAGATGCCGTCAAGGATGGCCTTGGCCGCGGCCTTCGCCTGTGCATGGTTCGCCTTGGCCGCGTAGAACATCAGGACCTTGGCATACGAACCGGCCACGCCGATGTCGTCGGTGTAGTCCTGGATGGTCACGTGCAGGCCGGTGTTGGCCGCCGGCATCCCTGTGCCGCTGAAGCTGGAGTCCGGCTGGCCGGTCCACCGCAGCGTCGAGGGGATCCGGTAGGTGCCGTCGGAGTTCACCGTGGTGCCGGACAGCGCCCAGGTGACCCACTTGTCGAGCACCGACTTGGCGTCGGCGTTGCCGGTGGCGTAGTAGAGCTCCGCCACACGCTCCATGCTCCAGGCCTGGAAGCCGAACCACTGGTTGGACGGCGGGTCGTGGTAGACCGGCTCCCAGTCGTAGGCCATGCCGAAGAACTTCGGCAGGCCCGACGGCGGGGCCGCGTAGTGGCCCTCCCAGCTGTTGGTCGCGCCACCGCCGATGGCGCCCTCGGCCGACTGCAGCCACTTGTAGAACTGGAGCTGCCGGGTGAGGCTGGTCGACCAGTCGGTGACCGCGGTCGAGCCCTTGGGCTTCAGCGCGTTAACGCTCGACAGCGCCCAGGCCGCCATCGGGTTCTGGTAGCCGCCGTGGTTGTGGCTGGAGCCGATGCGCCACGCCCAGCCGGCCGACGTGTCGGTCGCGCCGCCCCAGGCGTAGTACCAGGACAGCAGGTAGTTCGACGCGTTCTTGCCGGTGCCCGCCGGGCAGGAAGTGCTGGTGCAGTTCGGCTGCTTGAAGTACTTGTCGTACATCGCGTAGCGCAGGTAGTCGCCCATCTTCGCCGCGTTCGAGACGGAGGTGGAGATCTGCGACTGCTTGCCCTGCTCGGTCGCCCAGGTCAGCGCCCAGTAGGCGGCCTGGACGGCGCGGGCGTCGGCGTCCGGCGCGTTGGTGTACTTCCACTGCTTCGCGTACGACGCGTCACCCGTGAACAGGTCGAGGAACCCGTTCTTGCCGCCGAAGGCGAAGGTGTCGCACGACGGCTGCGGAATGGTCTCGAAGACCGACTCCTCGGGGCCACGCTGGTAGGTGTTGATGTACGCTGGCTTGGTGGTGCCGTCGCCGCAGCGGCCGAAGCCGTAGACGTTGTCGACGTCCAGCAGCCAGTGCATGCCGTAGATGTCGGAGGTGCCGTACGCGCTCTTGAGCTCGTTCGCGATCGGGTCGGAGCCGACGCTGACGCCGCTGTCGAGCTTGGACGGGTACTGGTTGATGTTGTTCCACTCACCCGCGTACGTCGCCGGCTTGCTGGGGTCGTACTTGTCGTTGGTCGGCTGGTCGGTGCGCGCCGGGATGATGTACTTCTCCATCGACTGCCACGCGGTGTTGAACTTCGTCCAGTCGCCGGTGACCTTGCCGTACATCGCCTCCAGCCACAGGTAGTAGCTGTAGGCCTCGGACGTCGTCTCGTGGCCCTGGTCCGGCGCCTCCACGAGCAGCGTCTCGACCGAGTGGTACGGCACGCCCTGCGGCGAGAAGTACCCGTTGGCCGGGTCGTGGATCTTGTTGTACATCGTGAGGAAGTTCTTGACGTACTGGTTGTCCGGCCCGGTGCTGGGGCTCGCCGACGGCGACGCCGACGGGCTCGCGGAGGGGCTCGCGGACGGGCTCGCGGAGGGGCTCGGCGAGGGCGACCGCGAGGGGCTCGCGGACGGACTCGGCGAGGGGGACCGGGACGGCGACGCCGACGGGCTCGGGCTCTGGACCGCCCCGCAGGTCACGCCGTTGATGGAGAACGAGGCGGGCTTGTTGTTGCTGCCGCTCCACGTTCCCTGGAAGCCGACGTTGGTCGTCGCGCCGGTCCCGAGGCTGCCGTTCCAGGACATGCTCGTGCCCGTGACGGTGGTGCCGCTCTGGCTCCAGTTGGCCGACCAGCCGTTGTCGAGCTTCTGCCCGTTGGGGAAGGTGAACTTCAGCGTCCAGCTGCTGATCGGGTCGCCCAGGTTCTTGATGTCGAGGCTGGCGGTGAAACCGCCGGAGCCCGAACCCCAGGAGTTGAGCGCGTATTGGACATCGCAGGCCACGGCGGCGGACGCAGGCGTCTGCGCCAGCCCGACGAGGAGGCCACCGGATACGGTGGCGGCCGCCAGCAGGGCGATCCGTCTCCGCGATCGTGGGAGCGCTCCCGTGCTAAGAGCTCTCGTTCGCATTTGCGGGGGGTCTCCAAAAGGAATAGGGGTGGGAAGCATCGGATGAAGAAACGCCAGGTAGCGGATTCGACAGCCGACGCGGGCAGGGGTGGATCTGAACCGGTACGATGGGAGCGCTCCCACCTCAGGATTGTGGATTAGGCCCCCCGTATGTCAATGACGCGTTGCGGGCGCCTCACGCTGTAACCGTGCGGTGCGGTGAGCCGAGGCCCCTTGCTGGCCTTTTGCCCGCCTGTGACAAAAAACGTGTGCGTGTGGAACTGAAACTTTCATCTGTTCCGGCCTCTCCGTTCACCCCGGGGACGGCGGTGGTTAGGGCTCTTGGCTGCGGGTAGGCGCTTCCCAACCTGGAAGGGAGGCAGGCCATGACCATCCAGAAGGAGTCGCCGTCCACAGGCGATCTCGTCCGCCGGTTGTCCGAGGACGTCTCCCGGCTGATCCGCGACGAACTGCGACTGGCGCGGCTGGAGATGACTCGCAAGGGCAAGCGCGCCGGAATGGGCGCCGGCCTGCTCGGCGCCGCCGGCGTCGTCGCGTTGCTCGGCGGGGGTGCCCTTGTGGCCACGGCGATCCTGGCGCTCGCGTTGATCCTGCCGGCCTGGGCCGCCGCGCTGATCGTGGGCGCCGCGCTGCTGGCGATCGCCGGGCTGCTCGCCCTGGTGGGCAAGGAGCAGATGTCCCGGGCGGCGCCGCCCACTCCCGACGAGGCGATGCGCAGCCTCAAGGCAGACATCGACGTCATGAAGGAGAGTGCGCGCAGATGACCGAGACCGACCCGGGTGCGGCCCGGCCCAACGCCGGGACCATGGGAGTGCACAGACAGGACGTGTCAGAGCCGGTCACCGAGAGCGAGTCGCTCAACGCCGTACGGCAGGCCAGGCCCGGCCCGGAGCCCGTCGCCGCGGCGCGGGACACGGCGTGGGGGGTGTCGGGGCACACGGAGACCGAGACGGGGAAGAGAGGCGGCGAGCACGAGAGGGGCCACGACGAGATCTCGGAGGTGCGCCGGGACATCGAGCGCACCCGTGACGACCTCGGTGACACGATCGAGGCCTTGGCCGCGAAAGCCGACATCAAGGGGCGGGCCCAGGAGCACGTGCACGCGACCATGACCGCGGTGCGGGCCAGGGCCACCGGCGCGGCCGGGCGGGTGCGCGAGGCCGCGCCGCCGCACGTACGCGAGGCGGCCGGCCGGGCCGGGGAGCAGGTCAGGAACCGTCCGGGTCTGCTGGCCGGGGCAGCCGGCGCCGTCGTCGCCGCCGGGGGTGCGGTGCTGCTGCTGCGGCGGGTCACCCGGGGCGGGGGCCGCACGGCGAAGACCACCGGGCTCGGCCTGCCGATCTCCCTGAGCCGGGCGGGCGGGCCGGGCAGGCGGGGTGGGATGGCCAAGCGGAGCCTCTCCGCGAAGGCCGGCCTGCCGGCGCGGATCCGCGTGTACGGCAAGACCCGCATGCGCGGCCGCCCGGCGATGTTCCGCCTGGGGACGCCCGGCATGGGCGTGTTCGGGAAGGGCATGTTCGGCGGCAAGGGCATGTTCGGCCGCAGCGGTGTCTTCGGCGGAAAGGCCATGTTCGGCAAGGGCGCGTCTGGTAAGGGCATGTTCGGTAAGGGCGCGTCCGGTAAGGGCATGTTCGGTAAGGGCGCGTCCGGTAAGGGCATGTTCGGCAAGGGCGCGTCCGGTAAGGGCATGTTCGGTAAGGGCGTGTTCGGCGGGAGCCGTACGACGCGCGGCGTCGGGATGTTCCCGGCCGCGAAGCACAACGGCACGTTCACCCGGAGGTTCGCCCACCGATGACCGGCCCCGAAAACGAGCAGGGGCCGCTGGAGAGGCTGTCGCGACGCGACTGGATCGGGGTCGCCAAGCGCACGGCCAGGGAGTCCAAGGAGGGCTAGAGCCGGACCGCCGTCACGAACACCAACATGGGTGTGGACGCCATGGCGTCCGGTGCGCACGTTGTGGTGCTCCAGCGCGGGCGCGGGATCGCCGACGGGGGTCCCCCGCGGAGCCGTACGTCGATCCCCGGGATCCCCCAAGGAGCCCGCCCCGGGAAGAGGGTTTGAGCGAGTCCCGCACGGGCTGACGACGCGCGTCCGTACAAAGGCCGCCGTCGCCGGGGTGCGACAGGCCGGGATACGGTCGCTCGGCCGGCAGTGGGCGCCGCCGCTCCGCGCGGTGGCGCCCACTGCCGGGCCTGTCCGGCCTGACGTCGGGGAGACGTCCCCCGCTGAGGAGCGCCTTCCCTCGCGCCCCGGCGACGAGGGAAAGGCTCCAATGAAGGCAGGATTCACTTACAAGAACGCGTTATTGCTGTAAAGAGCGATTGTTCACGAACGTGCGCCGTGATCTCGATCTGGTCTGGCGCGAGAATTTCCGAATACATGGGCTCATTGTTGGGCGGTGGCAGATCCCTGCCGTGAGAGCACCCCCCACCCAAAGGCAGAGCCCATGGTCAAACGCGCCCTCACCGCCGCCGCCCTGTCCTTCGCCGCGTTGCTCGCGTCGCCTCTCCCCGCACACGCCGTGAGCCTCGAACAGAAGCTCGCGGCACTGTCCACCTTCACCCAGGCCACGGCCTCAAGCGCCGCCAGTTGGCGCTCGGCCTGGCAGAATCAGCCGGCCTGGGCCGACTACGCCTTCGACTGGTCGACGGACCTGTGCTCCAGCAGCCCCGACCAGCCGCTCGGGTTCGACTTCAGGATGCCCTGCCGCAGGCACGACTTCGGCTACCGCAACTACAAGGCCGTGAACCAGTTCTCCGGCAACAAGTCGCATGTGGACGACGCGTTCTACTTCGACATGAAGCAGGTCTGCGCGGGATACTCCGGCGTCAGCAAGAGCACCTGCGACGGCCTCGCCTGGACCTACTACCAGGCGGTCAAGCAGTTCGGCGCGCTGAACGTCACGCAGGCGCAGATCGAGCGGGTCCGGAAGGACGCCCAGCAGGCCGCGAAGAACGCCCAGGAGTGATTTTCTCGCGGTGCCGGGCATCCGCCGTACGCCGGCCGCGTCGAGACGGCGGCGGATGCCCGGCCTTCGCGCGGCATCCCCCGGAGGTTGATCCAGAATGGTGCCGTGGACGGCTGCGTGTTCTGTGAGATCGTGGCGGGGGAGCGGCCCGCGCGGGTGGTGCTGGACGACGAGGTCGCCGCCGCCTTCCTCGACGCCCGCCCGGTGTTCAAGGGGCACGTGCTCGTCGTCCCGCGCGGCCACGTCGAGACCCTCCCGGACCTGCCGCCGGAGGAGGTCGGGCCGTTCTTCGCCCGGGTCCGGGCCGTCACGCGGGCGGTCGAAGTGGGCACCGGCGCGGCCGGCACGTTCGTCGCGATGAACAACCGGATCAGCCAGAGCGTCCCCCACCTGCACGTTCACGTCGTGCCGCGCAACCGCAAGGACGGCCTGCGCGGCTTCTTCTGGCCCCGGGTGAAGTACGACGGCGACACCGAGATCGCGGACTACGCCGCCCGCATCCGCGCCGCACTGGACGCCGGTGAGTGAGATGTCAGACGGGATGGTGTCCATGCGCGGCCTCGTCCGCCTGATCCTGGCGGCCGTCGTGGTCGTGGTCACGACGACCGGAAGCGTGGCCGACGGCCCACGTCTATATCTGAGCAACTCCCCCTACACCGATGACGAGGTCGCGATCGGCGTCGTGCTTCCCGACGTCGTCGCCCACCGGCCCTATTCGCTGGGCGGCTGGGTCATGTGCGTGGACGGGCCCGGTGCGGCCGTCATCGACAGGATCGACCTGATCAACCCGGCCGGCGGCATCGTTCTGCAGGCGTTCTCGTTCCGGCGGCGAGGTGACCACCCCATGCTCGGCAACTCCGAGCGGCCGCTGACCGAGCTCGGCTTCCCGGCCCGCGGTTCCGCCGTCACCACGATCTGCGCGAAGAACGGGCAGTCCCTCGGCACGGAGCTCGGCCTGCAGTACGGGAAGACCGGTGACGGCACCGCGCACGCCGAAGGCGTTCGCGTCCTCTACACGTCGGCGGGCCGCCGGCGCACCGTCGACTTGGCCCTGGACGTACGGTTGTGCGCCCCCGGTGACATGAGTACGGAGCAGTGCCGGGAGATGTACGAGAGCGCCGAGTAGCCGCGCGAGCGGGCGCCCGGCGGACTGGGGGTAGGCTGCGGCGGCGTGGAACCGGTCGTCACGGCGCTCGTCGTCGCCGTCCTCGTCAGCGTGCCGGCCGTCGTGCTCTGGCGGGTCCTGCGCGGCCGGCGCGACCTCGGCAGCAGCCCCGCGGAGCGGGCGACGTTCGAGACGCTGCACACCGCGTCGCTGGCCGCCCCGCCGCTGCGGGCCGGGCTCACCCAGGCCGGCGCGCTCAAGGCGTCGCGGCACCTGCGCGAGCTGCTCGGCTCCCCGGCCATCGCCATCACCAACGGCGAGGAACTGCTCGTGTACGACGGCGTGGGAGACCACCACGCCGCCGACGCGTTCGAGCACGCCGCGGAGACGCTGAAGGACGGCCGCACCCAGGTGCGGGCGCTCGCCTGCGCGCTGCCCGAGTGTCCCGTCCGGCACGCCGTGGTCGTCCCGCTCACCACCGACGACCGGGTGGTCGGCTCGCTCGCGGCGTACGGCGACCACGCCTCGGCCGGTCTGGTGCGGGCGGCGCAGGAGGTCGCGCGCTGGGTCGACTCCCAGCTTGAGCTGGCCGAGCTCGACCGGTCCCGGACGATGCTGATGGAGGCCGAGGTGCGGGCGCTGCGGGCGCAGATATCCCCGCACTTCATCTACAACTCGCTGACCACGATCGCGTCGTTCGTCCGCAGCGACCCCGAGCAGGCCAGGGAGCTGCTGCTGGAGTTCGCCGACTTCACCCGATACTCCTTCCGGCGGCACGGCGACTTCACGACGCTGGCCGAGGAGCTGCGGTCCATCGACCGCTACCTCACCCTGGAGCGGGCCCGGTTCGGCGACCAGCTCCGGGTGACCTTGCGCATCGCCCCGGAGGTGCTGCCGGTGGCGGTGCCGTTCCTGTGCCTGCAGCCGCTGGTGGAGAACGCCGTACGGCACGGCCTTGAGGCGAAGCCCGGCGCCGGCCGGATCACGATCGTCGCCGAGGACGCCGGCGCCGAGTGCGGCATCACCGTCGAGGACGACGGCGTCGGCATGGACCCCGAGCGGCTGCGGCGCGTGCTGGCCGGGGAGGACCGCTCGGGGGCGGGCGGCATCGGTGTGGCCAACGTCGACGAGCGGCTGCGCCAGGTCTACGGCGACGAGTACGGCCTGGTCGTGGAGACCGGCCCCGGCGCGGGCACCAAGGTCACCGTACGCATCCCCAAATACCACCCCGGCGTCTCCGTCCACTGACACGGCAACTGCGGCGGAGACCGGCGATGACGCCCGCGCCAAGGTCACCGTACGGATCCCGGAACACCACGCCGGGGTCCGCGGGACTGGATTTGATCACCATCGGGCCGGTCGACGTCGACGTCCCGGGCCCGCTGCCGGGCTACCGCAGCCCCGATCTCGTCACCGTGCCGGGCAAGCTGGCCGAGGGTGGCTACGACCTGCTCAAGGGGCACGACATCCTGATCGCCACCGAGATCACGGGTAAGGACGCGATCACGCGCGACGTGATCACCAAGCGCCAGGTCTACCGACCTGTGGGCCAGTGCTCCGGTGTTCACGCCGGGGGTGAAGGCCCACGCGGGAGTGCCCGCCAGGGCGCGAGCGTGCCCTGGCCCTCCGCCCGTGAACAGGTCAGCTCATGGATTGGGGTCACTCAGGGTGTGGATTCCGTCACGGTGGCGTAAACCCGGGGGATGCGATCCGGGTGTGGAGGTGGCCAGGCAGGCGCGTGCGCATGTGGCGCGACTCGATCTCAGCACGGCCCAGGTGGCGGTGCTGGACGATCAGGCGCACACGGCCCGCGCGCTGTGGAACCTACTGCACGAGTACTGCACCTTCCGGCAGGGCCGGTTTCCGACGGTGAAGGAGTGCGACACTGCGATCCGGCAGGCCCGCCGGGAGATCGACTGGATGGGGCGGCTGCCCGCCCAGGCGGCCCAGGCGGTGCTGAGAACCTACCGGCAGGCGTGGGCGAACTTCTTCAACCCCGCCCATCCCGCCGGGCGGCCCACGTTCAAGAGCCGGTCGCGGACCCGGCCGGCGGTGGATGTGCCGCAGGCCCGCGACCTGAACATCACGCGGGTGAACCGGCGGTGGGGTGCGGTCAGCCTGCCCAAGGTCGGGCGGGTGCGGTTCCGCTGGACGATGGATCTTCCCGGCGTCACTAGGGGCGGCCCGGCCGGGCGGATCACCGGAGCCCGGCTGGTCAAAGAAGCCGACGGCTGGCAGATCGTGTTCCGGACCGAACGCCAGGTGCCTGCCCCGGCCGCCCACCCCGGCGGGCGGGTCGGGGTCGACCGGGGGGTCACCGTCGCCCTGGCGTTGTCGGACGGCACGATGCGCGAGCACGGGCCCTGGTTGCGCGACGGCGAGAAGGAACGCCTGCGCCGGCTGGAGAAGACGTCCGCCCGCCAGCGCCGCGCTCGCTCTCCCGGCCGGCCCGCGTCCAGACGGCTGGCCCGCACCTATGACCGGATCGCCCGGCTCCGCGCGACAGCCAAGCGCCGGGCCGTCGACTGGCAGCACCAGACCACCACCGAACTCGCGCGCGCCTTCGGCGTGGTCGTGGTGGAAGACCTGACGATCACGAACATGGTCCGCTCCGCGACCGGCACGATCGAACACCCCGGCCGGAACGTGCGGCAGAAGGCCGGGCTGAACCGCGCCATCACCGGGCAGGCGTGGGGCCGTACGATCACCCTGCTGGAGTACAAGACCCGTGATCGCGGTGGGCTGGTGGTGAAGGTTCCCGCCCCGGGCACGTCACAGACCTGCCACCGGTGCGGGCACCGTGACCCAGCTTCCAGGGACGGCACCCGGTTCTCGTGCGTGAATCCCGCGTGCGGGTGGGCCGGGCACGCCGACACCAACGCCGCGATCAACATACGCAACGCCGCAGGAACCGCGGTGTCAGGACGTGGAGACCTCGGGGCTGCCCGGTCCGCGAAGCGTCAACCCCCGCACGCCGCCTGACCGCGACGTGACGGGAGAATCTCCGGCCTTCAGGCCGGGGAGGAGTTCAATGGGTGGTCCGTCTCGATCAGCCGGAGCCGCGCCTCATCGTCTTCGAGCTCGCCGCGGGCGAATATCGCCAGCGTCACGACGTCCGGATGGGGGAGCCGGTGACGCTCGACGAGCCGTTCCGGGTGACGATCGACCCTGGGGCGCTGCTCCGCCGCCGTCCGGGCTGAGCTCGGACCGCCGCGATTCCAGCCGTGATGCGGTCGTGATGGCGAGAGACGTTGACTACCGACGTGGTGGTCATCAGTCTCTAGGGGATCGGCCGGTGAAAGGGGTGATCGTGAGCGGCCTGCGGGTCCTTGCGGTGGACGACGAGCAGCCCGCGCTGGAGGACGTCGCCTACCTGCTCAGAGCGGACCCCCGCATCGGCGAGGTGCTGACCGCCCGCGACGGCGCCGCGGCGCTCAAGCTGCTCGACCGCGCCATCGCGGACGGCAGGCCGGTGGACGCGGTGTTCCTCGACATCCGCATGCGCGGGCTGGACGGCGTGGTGCTGGGCCGGCTGCTGACCCAGTTCACCCGCCCGCCGAAGATCGTGTTCGTCACGGCGTACGACGACCACGCCGTGGACGCCTTCGAGCTCAAGGCCGAGGACTACCTGCTCAAACCCGTACGGCCGGAGCGGCTCGCGGAGGCGATCCGCCGGGTCTGCGGCAGCCGCGCCGAGCCGGGGGAGGGGCCGCAGGCCGACACCATCCCGGTCGAGCTGGGCGGAGTGACCCGGTTCGTGGCCAGCACCGAGGTGCGGTACGTCGAGGCGCAGGGCGACTACGCGCGGCTGCACACCGCGACCGGCAGCCACCTGGTCCGCATCCCGCTGGCGACGCTGGAGGAGCGCTGGGCGCAGGCCGGGTTCCTGCGGGTGCACCGCAGCCATCTCGTCGCGGTCAGGCACATCGACGAACTGCACATCGACTCGGGCAAGTGCGTGGTGCGCGTGGGGGACACCGAGATCCCGGTGAGCCGGCGGCACACGCGGGAGTTACGCGACCTGCTCGTCCGCCGGGCGCGCAAGGGCCAGGGCCGGTGACGGGCAGGCCTCGCCGGGTGACGGTGACCAGCCCGCGCACGGCGGCGGCCCGGCGCCCCCGCCATCCGCTCACCCGGGAGATCGACGAGCAGACCCACCTGGGTGAGGTCTACATGCGCTCCCTGGTGCGCACGCAGTTCCGGCTGGCGCTGTTCGTGTGCACGGTGCTGGCGTGCGTCGTGGGCGGGCTGCCGCTGCTGTTCCTGCTGGCCCCCGAGCTGCGCGCGGCCGACCTGTTCGGGCTGCCGCTGCCGTGGGTGGTCCTGTCCGGGCTGATCTATCCGGCGCTTGTCGTCGGGGCCTGGCTGTACGTCCGGCAGGCCGAGCGCAACGAACGCGACTTCGCCGACCTCGTGGAGCGCCGGTGAGGACCGTGCGCCGGTGAGGACGGTGCGCGGGTGACGAGCGGTGCGCGGGTGAGGACGGTGCGCGGGTGAGGACGGAGCACGGGTGAGCCAGATCGCCGCCGTCGGCGTGGTGCTGCTGGCGACCGTTCTCATCGGCGCGTTCGGCATCCGGATGTCCCGCACCACCTCGGACTTCTACGTCGCGTCCCGCACCGTCTCACCGCTGTGGAACGCCTCGGCGATCGGCGGGGAGTATCTGTCGGCGGCCTCGTTCCTCGGTGTCGCGGGGCTCATCCTCACGTTCGGCGCGGACATGCTGTGGCTGCCGGTCGGCTGGACCGGCGGTTATCTCGTGCTGCTGGTCCTGGTGTCGGCGCCGCTCCGCCGTTCGGGGGCCTACACGCTGCCCGACTTCGCCGAGGCGCGGCTGGAGTCGATGGCCGTGCGGCGGCTGTCGAGCGTCCTCGTCGTGCTCATCGGCTGGCTCTACCTCATGCCGCAGTTCCAGAGCGCCGGGCTGGTCTTCCGTACGATCACCGGGGCGCCGCCGTGGGCGGGCAGCCTGCTGGTGGCGGCGGTGGTCGCGGCGAACGTGCTGTCGGGCGGCATGCGGTCGATCACCTTCGTGCAGGCGTTCCAGTACTGGCTGAAGCTCACCGCGCTGGCGCTGCCACTGGTGTTCATGCTGATGGCCTGGTGGTCCGGCGGCGCGCCGGGGCTCGCCGCCGGAGACGAGTGGGCGCTGCCGCTGCACGGCCGCGACCACCCGGTGTACGAGACGTACTCGATGATCCTGGCGACCTTCCTCGGGACCATGGGACTGCCCCACGTGCTCGTCCGCTTCTACACCAACCCCGACGGCCGGGCCGCGCGCCGCACCACGCTCGTCGTGCTCACGCTGCTCGGCGCCTTCTACGTGATGCCCGCCGTGTACGGCTACCTCGGCCACGTCTACGGCGTGCCGGCGGGTGACACGGTCGTCCTCACGCTGCCCGGGCGGCTGGTGGGCGGCCCGGTGGGGGAGTTCCTCACGGCGCTGGTGACGGCGGGGGCGTTCGCGGCGTTCCTGTCCACCTCGTCGGGGCTGACGGTGTCGGTCGCCGGGGTGATCGCGCAGGACATCCTGCGCGGCGGGGTGCGCTCGTTCCGCTACGCGACCGTGCTCGCGGTGGTCGTGCCGTTCGCGCTGGCGGGCGCGGCCCGGTCGCTGCCGGTGGCGACCGTGGTGGGGCTGGCGTTCGCCGTGGCCGCCTCGTCGTTCTGCCCGCTGCTCGTGCTCGGCATCTGGTGGCGCAGGCTGACCACGACGGGGGCGTTCGCCGGGCTGCTGGCCGGGGGAGGGCTCGCCTGCACCGCCGTGGTCGCGACGATCAGCGGCGGCCCGCACGCCGGCTGGGCGGGGTCGCTGCTGGCCGAGCCGGCCGCGTGGACGGTGCCCGTGTCGTTCACCGTCATGGTGACGGTGTCGCTGCTGACGCCCTCGCGGGTGCCGCGCGGCGTGGCCCGCACGATGGTCCGCCTGCACACGCCGGAGACGCTGAACGTCGACCGCGGCGACTGGCGTCCCCGGCACATGTGACCGTTTTCCCCGCGCCGTCCGGCCGTTCGGCGCGCGCAACCGACCTTTCGTCGCATCGTCGCGCCATGTGAACGATCCGGCGCTACGGCTGGGCGACGCGGCGCTCCCCGGGGCTCGTCGGCGGGCGCACCACGCTCCTACGTTGTGGTGATTCAGATCACTTGCCCAAGGAGATCTTGTGACCGTCCAGCACGATCCATCGGTCTATGAGCGTATACAGGCGGGTGAGCAGTTCCAGGAGCTGCGCCGCCGCTACCGGTCCTGGGCCTTCCCCATGACCATCGCCTTCCTGGTGTGGTACCTCCTCTATGTGCTTCTGTCCGGCTTCGCCCGGGACTTCATGGGCACCAAGCTCTTCGGCAACATCAACGTCGCCCTCGTCTTCGGCGTGCTGCAGTTCGTCTCGACGTTCCTGATCGCCTGGGCGTACTCGCGGCACGCGGCGGCGAAGCTCGACCCGCTCGCCGGCGAGCTGCGCGCCGAGGCCGGCAACCGCGACGAGGTCGGAGAGGGCGCCAAGTGAGCCACGAGACCCTGTCCACGATCCTCTTCGTGGTCTTCGTAGCCGGCACGCTCGGCATCACGTTCTGGGCGAGCCGCAACACCAAGAGCGCGTCCGACTTCTACGCGGGCGGCCGTTCGTTCACCGGCCTGCAGAACGGCCTGGCGATCGGCGGCGACTACATGTCGGCCGCGTCGTTCCTCGGCATCGCCGGAATCATCGCGCTGTCGGGCTACGACGGCTTCCTCTACTCGATCGGCTTCCTCGTCGCGTGGCTGGTCGCGCTGCTGCTCGTCGCGGAGCTCATGCGCAACTCCGGCAAGTACACGATGGCCGACGTGCTGGCGTTCCGGATGTCCCCCCGCCCGGTCCGTACGGCGGCCGGCGTGTCGACGATCGTCGTCAGCATCTTCTACCTGCTCGCGCAGATGGTCGGCGCGGGCGCCCTGGTCGGGCTGCTGCTGGGCGTCACCTCGCAGGCCGGCAAGATCTGGACGATCATCGCGGTCGGCCTGCTGATGATCGTCTACGTCGTCTTCGGCGGCATGAAGGGCACCACCTGGGTGCAGATCGTCAAGGCCGTCATGCTGATGGTCGGCGCCGCGCTCATCACCCTGCTCGTGCTGGGCAAGTTCGGCTTCAACCTGT
The DNA here is from genome assembly GCF_045040095.1 of Microbispora sp. NBC_01389. Taxonomy (NCBI): domain Bacteria; kingdom Bacillati; phylum Actinomycetota; class Actinomycetes; order Streptosporangiales; family Streptosporangiaceae; genus Microbispora; species Microbispora sp. NBC_01389. Next base: position 6,756,891 of record NZ_CP109552.1, on the reverse strand, counting down.
CGGGCCTGCTCGGCGACGCCGCGACGGCGAGCGGCAAGGGTGAGGCGTTCCTCACGCCCGGCCTCAAGTACGGCACCGAGGCCCAGGGCATCTGGGGCAAGATCGACCTGATCAGCCTCGGCCTGGCCCTGGTGCTCGGCACCGCCGGTCTGCCGCACGTCCTCATCCGCTTCTACACCGTGCCGACCGCCAGGGACGCCCGCAAGTCGGTCCTGTGGGGCATCGGCATCATCGGCGTGTTCTACCTGCTGACGCTGGTCCTCGGCTTCGGCGCGGCGGCCCTGGTCCACGGCAAGATCGACAAGTCGGGCAACACGGCGGCGCCGCTGCTCGCCCAGGAGATCGGCACACAGGTCTTCGGCGACGTCGGCGGCACGGTGCTGCTCGCGGTCATCGCGGCGGTCGCGTTCGCCACGATCCTCGCCGTGGTCGCCGGGCTCACGCTGGCCTCCTCCTCCAGCTTCGCCCACGACCTCTACGCCCACGTGTTCAAGCGCGGGAACGTCACCGAGCGGCAGGAACTGGTCGTCGCCCGGGTCGCCGCCTTCGTGATCGGCGCGGTCGCGATCGCGCTGAGCATCTTCGCCCAGTCGCTCAACGTGGCCTTCCTCGTCTCACTGGCCTTCGCGGTCGCCGCGTCGGGCAACCTGCCCGCGATCCTCTACAGCCTGTTCTGGAAGAGGTTCAACACGGCGGGCGCGGTCTCGGCCATCTACGGCGGCCTGATCTCCGCCGTGGTGATGGTGATCTTCTCGCCGGTCGTCTCCGGCGCCAAGACGGCGATGTTCCCCGACGTGGACTTCCACCTGATCGCGCTGTCGAACCCCGGCATCTTCTCGATCCCGATCGGCTTCCTGTGCGGCTACCTCGGCACGATCCTGAGCAAGGAGTACAACGCGTCGAAGTACGCCGAGATCGAGGTCCGCTCGCTCACCGGCATCGGCGCCGAGCAGGCCACCGGTCACTGAGGCGAACCACCGAGGCCGGCCACCGAGGCGAGCCGTTGAGGCGAGCCACCGAGAGAACCACCGAGGCCGGCCACTGACCCGGGACGCCGGCCGCACCCCGCCGGCGCCCCCGTACGCCCGGCCGCGGGCCATCCGCCCGCGGCCGGGCGTATGACTGCCCTGTCCCTCGCGTCATGGTGCTGGAGCACCCGCTCTGGTTAGGGTTCGGTCCGTGGACCACCCCCTCCAGACCGCCAGGGCCTGGTCGCGTACCCGGAGAAGGGCGCGCCCGCAGGACGGCGACGCCCGCACCCGCATCCTCGACGCCGCCGAGGAACTGTTCGCGGGCGGCGGCTACGAGGCGACGCCGACGGCGCGGATCGCCGAGCTCGCCGGGGTGCCCAAGGGGCTGGTCTTCCACTACTTCCCGCGCAAGATCGACGTGCTGGTCTCGCTGGTGGACGAGCGCACAGTCGTCACGGAGGAGGAGGTCGAGGCCCTGCCCGGCGACGCGGCGGGCACGCTGTCGCGGCTCGCCCGCCGGCTGCCGCTGCGGGCGTCGCCCGCGATGCGGCGCATCCTGTTCCGGGAGGCCGACACCCACCTGTCCGTACGGGAGCGGCTGGGCCGCCTCAACAGCGAGATCATCCGCAGGGCCGGGTTCGCCCTGGAGCTCGCCCTGCCGGGCGGGCGCGGCGACGCCGCCCGGGTGGAGGCCGCCGCCGCCACCTTCGCCGCGGTCCTGCTCTACCAGGAGAGCATCTGCCTGCTCACCGGCCACCACATCGATCCCGACGCGGTGGCGGAGCTGATCGCCAACGCGCTGCACTGATCAGCCGCTGACCAGCCACTGACCAGCCACTGATCAGCGGCACCGGCCGATCGCACCGGACGCCCTCAGGCGGGCACCTTCTCCTCGCGCCCCGCCATCTGTTCGCGCCCCTCCGGCGACTCCCGCTCACGGTCTCCATGCGGCGGCGCCTCGTCGAGCAGCGCGACGAGCTCGTCCATCGCCTCGCGCAGGTGGCCGGTCACGCTCCACACGTCCGGCACCCGGGTGGGGCACACGACGACGCCGAAGTCCAGCCGGTCGTCGTACGACGCGCAGGTGACACTGATCCCGCCGGTGGCGTCGGTGACCACCGACAGCGGGTGATAGGAGAGCATCCGCGCCCCGCACAGGTAGAGAGGCAGGCGCGAGCCGGGCACGTTCGACACGATGAGGTTCACGCCAGCCCCCGCCACTCCCGCGAGCCGGAACACGAGCGGCGTGGCCAGCGCGGCGAACGCGTTCGGCACCAGCGCGCACACGTCGTCCAGCCAGCTGCGGTGGGAGACGGCGAAGCGCCGCTTGGCGGCGGCCAGCGCGGAGCGTACGGCCATCAGGCGCTCTCCGGGACGGGCGACGTCGGTGGCGAGCGGCGTGATCATCGCCGAGATCCGGTTGCCGACCCGCCCGTCCGCCGGGCCGGGCGACGATCCCGTGGTGCGCAGCGCGACCGGCACGGCGGCGACCAGCGGGCGGTCGGGCAGCGCGTCGTGCGCGAGCAGCCAGCGTCGCAGCGCCGAGGCGCACAGCGTCATGACCACGTCGTTCGGACCCATGCCGAAGGCCCTGGCCACTCTCCTGACCTCCGCGAGCGGCACCGACCCGAAGGCGACCGCACGCGCCCCCGAGATCGGGCCGTTGAACGGTGTGCGCGGCGCGGCCAGCGGCGGCGTCTCCGGCAGCCTGCGCGAGTCTCCCGCGAGCGCGCGGGCGGCCCGGGCCACCAGCCGCGCGTCGGGCAGCGCCGACACCACCGGGATCGTGTCCAGGTCGGCGGCGGCGCGGGCGAGCGAGCACAGCGCCTCCACCGGCTGCACGATCGTGCGGGTGACCGCCCCGGCGAGCATCGCGAGCAGCCCGGGCGGCCGCGACGGCGCGGGGCGCGGTCTCGCGGGCGCCTCCACGAGGCGAGGCTGCGGCGAGGGGTCGAGCAGCGCCGTGAGGATCTCCGACCCGGTCACGCCGTCGATCGCGCAGTGGTGCACCTTGATGTAGAGGGCGACCCGCCCGCCCGCCAGGCCGTGGATGAGGTGCGCCTCCCACAGCGGGCGCGTCCGGTCGAGCCGCCGCGCGTGGACGTCCGCCACGTACGCCGCGAGCTCCCGTTCGCCGCCCGGCGCGGGCAGGGTGGTCTCGCGCACGTGCGCGCAGAGGTCCACGTCCGGGTCGTCGATCCAGTACGGCCGGTCCAGGCCGAAGGGCACGTCGGCCAGTCGCATCCGCAGTGGCGCGGCGAGGTGCAGCCGCTCCCGCAGCAGGGTGAGCAGGGCCTCGCGCGTCAGGCCGCCGGAGGGCGAGGCCGACGGATCGAAGACGGCCACGCCCGCCACATGCGCCGCGGTCGTCGCCGACTCCACGGCCAGGAACTGCGCGTCGAGTGCCGTCAGCTGGCGCATCTCGTCATCCTCCTGGCACCCCTCCCCGGCGCTCGGCGATCGTCCGCCTGCGCACCGTGACCATCATGGCAGCGGCGCGTTACCGCCGCATTTCTCCCCCGTGCCGCCGGGGGATGTCGAGGTGCGGCCGTGACCCGGGCCAGAAGATCGCGGTTGCCCCCGTTCCGTTGCAACCGGTTGCAGCCGCCACCCCACGAACAGTGATCCGATATGGCATGGTGTTCGAAAGCGTGTACAAGCGCACCACTTGGCCACGAACCACGTACGAAGAGAGGAGAGGACAGGAATGATCTCGGCCGGATCGGAGGCTGCGACCTACCCGGGCGGACGGCCGGCGCAGCCGCGGGGCGGACCGACGGTCCTGCGCATGATGCTCGGCGGGCGGTTACGCCGGCTGCGCGAGAGCAGGAACATCAGCCGGGACGAGGCCGGGCGGGCGATCCGCGCCTCCAACTCCAAGATCTGCAGACTGGAACTCGGCCGCATTCCCTTCAAGCAGCAGGACCTGGCCGAACTGCTCACCCTCTACGGCGTCACCGACAGCACCGAGCGGGAGACGATGCAGGCGCTGGCGCGGCAGGCCGGCGTGCCCGGCTGGTGGCACCAGTACAACGACCTGCTGCCCAGCTGGTTCGGGCCCTACGTCGGGCTGGAGGAGGCCGCCTCCACCATCCGCACCTTCGAGGCGCAGTTCGTCCACGACCTGCTGCAGACCGAGGAGTACGCCCGCGCGGTCTTCCGGGTACGCCACAGGAGGGCGTCGATGTACGACATCGACCGCCGGGTCAGCCTCCGCCTGCGGCGCCAGCGGCTGCTCGACCACCCCGACGGACCCCGGCTGTGGTCCGTGGTGGACGAGGCGGCGCTCCGCCGCCCCGTCGGCGGCCGCGCCGTGCAGCGCGGCCAGATCGAGCGTCTGATCGAGGTCGCCGCGCGCCCGGACGTCACCCTGCAGGTCCTGCCGTTCCAGGCCGGTGGTCACGCCGCCGCCGGGGGCTCCTTCTCGATCCTGCGCTTCGCCGAGCCCGACCTCTCCGACGTCGTCTACCTGGAGCAGTTGAGCGGCGCTCTCTATCTCGACAAGCAGGAGGACGTCGACGACTACACCGTCGTGATGAGCGAGCTCAGCGTGCAGGCCGAGCCCGCGGGGAACACCGAGTCCCTGCTCCACGCGATCCTCCGGGAACTGTGAGAGCGTGTTTCGACCCGGCGCGGGGAAGGGCCGGGAAGCCATGCGGCCGAGGAGGTCCTTCAGGGCGTCCACGTGGTCACCGGCCGCCGAGACGGGCCAGCAGCCGGTCGAGCGGCCAGGTGTTGACGACGTCGTCCGGCGTGAGCCAGGCCCGCTGGGCGATCCCCACGCCGAACCTCTGGTGGGCCAGATGCGGGATCGCATGGGAGTCGCTGTCGATGGAGAACGTCACACCGTGGTGGCGCGCGAGCCGCACGAGGTCGGAGGGCAGATCGGCCCGGTCGGGATAGGAGTCGATCTCCATGATCGTGCCGGTCCGGGCGGCGGCGCGGAAGACGGCGTCCCAGTCGGCGTCCACCGGGGGCCGCTTGCCGATCTTGCGGGTCGTGGGGTGGCCGATGACGTGGACGTGCGGGTTCTCGCACGCCGTGACGAAACGGCGGGTCATCTCCTCCCGCGACTGGGTGAAGTGCGAGTGCACCGAGGCCACGCAGACGTCGAACCCGGCCAGCACCTCGGCCGGCCAGTCCACCGAGCCGTCGGGGGCGATGTTCAGCTCGCTGCCGTGCAGCAACCGCATGTCCGGATATTTCGCCTGAATGTCGGCGATGCGGGCCCGCTGGGCGAGGGCCTTGTCGAGCGTCATCCGCTGCATGACCAGGTCGGGCGCGTGGTCGGTGACCGCGTAGTAGGAGTAGCCCCGGGCGGCCGCGGCGGCGACCATGTCCTCCAGCGAGGCGATCCCGTCGGTGAGGTCGGTGTGGGTGTGCAGGTCGCCCCGCAGGTCGCCCAGCTCCACCAGGCGCGGCAGCTCGCCGCGCAGCGCGGCCTCCACCTCGCCGCCGTCCTCACGCAGCGCCGGAGGCACCCACCGCATGCCGAGCGCCTGGTAGATCTCCGCCTCGGTCTCCGACGCGATCAGCCGCTCGCCGTCGAACAGGCCGTACTCCGACAGCTTCCAGCCCTTCCTGACCGCCATCTCCCGGATGCGGACGTTGTGCTCCTTGCTGCCGGTGAAGTAGATCATCGCGGCGCCCCACGACTCGGCGGGGACCAGCCGCAGATCGACCTGCGGGCCGCGGTCGGTCCGCACCGAGGTCTTCCGCTCGCCCTTGGCGACGACCTCGGTGACGTACGGCTGCCGCACGAACAGGTCCATCAGGCCGGGGTCTCCGACGGCGAGGACGTCGACGTCGCCGATCGTCTCGCGCATCCGCCGCAGCGACCCCGCGACGGCGATCCTCTCGGCGGGCAGAGAGGCGACGACCCGCTCGGCGAGGTCCGTCGCGATCCCGAGGTGGACCCGGTCGCCCGACCGCTCCATGTGCTCGATGCCCTTGAGCAGGTTCTCCTCGGTCCTGGCGCCGAAGCCGCGCACGCCGGCGAGGCGGCCGCCCCGGATGGCCTCGGCCAGGGCGGCGGGGGAGTCGATGCCCAGCTCCTGGAACAGGAACAGCGCCTTCTTCGGGCCGAGCGAGGGGATCCGGGTCAGCCCGCGCACCCCTTCCGGCACCCGCGAACGCAGGTCGTCGAGCTGCCGGAAGCTGCCCCGCGCGAGGAACTCCTCGACCTTCCTGGCGATGGCCTCGCCCACCCCGGGGATCGACCGGACGTCGGTCTCGCCGAGGTCTCCGGGGAACCCCGCGATCGACTTGGCCGCCTTCTGATAGCTGCGCACCCGGAACGCGTCCCCGCCGTTCAGCGCGAAAAGCTCGGCGTACTCCTGCAGCGCCGCGGCCGCCTCGTCATTGGCCCGTCCCATGTGTCTCAGGGTAGGAGAAGCGGCAGCGCGCGTTCGAACGAACGTATCCAGTACGGCCAGGTGTGGGTGCCCTTTCCGTAGAAATCCGTCGTCACCTTCACCCCGGCCTTCTCCGCGGCCCTGGCGAAGTTCCGGTTCTGCCGCATGATCGCGGCCTCGGTGCGATCGATCGCCCCGTCGCCCCGGTCCAGCGGACCGGGCTCCCCGTCGCCTGAGGACGCGTAGAGGCGCACACCCTTCAACCGCCCGACCAGGTCGGCGGGATTGTGCTCCGGCCAGGCGCCCGGGTCGCCCCACAGGTCCTCGGTGTCCACGCCGTTGTCCGCCATGAACGCCCGATATCCGGGGACGTCCTCGCGGGTGTCGAGCACCCCGGAGAACGACGCCGCGGCCTCGAACACACCCGGATGCCGGGCCGCGTAGCCGAACGCGCCGAGGCCGCCCATGGAGAAACCGGCGACCGCACGGCGCTTCCCGACGCCGTACCGCGGCTCGACCAGGCGGGGCACCTCGGTCATGTGGAACGTCTCCCAGGCGAGGCCGTCGCGCCAGTCGGCGTACCAGCCCATCGAACCGCCCTCGGGGACGATGACGACGGCGTTGAGCCGGGCGGTCAGCCGAGCCACCTCTCCCGTCCTGAGCCAGTCCCAGCCGCCGCCGGCGCAGCAGCCGTGCAGCAGGTACAACGCGCGCCAGCCGGTGGAACCCGGTTTCCAGGCCGCGGGTTTCAGCACCCACACCGATCGCCGCCCGCCCGTGGCTGGGGAGTCGATCACGAGTTTGTCCGTGCGCCCGTCCACGGCCTCCTGCTCGACGACCTTGGCCGGGTAGCCGGCGGGCGCCGGTGTCGCGGACTCGGCGGTGCTCTGGCAGCCGGTCACCGTGACGACGAGGACGAGCCACGTCAGGATCTTCTTCACGAGGAGCTGCATGTCATACCGATCACCCGCCGTCAACCCTGGAAAAGGGCTCCGCGTAGGTGAAAGGCCCGCGCGGCGCGGACCGCTCGAAGACGCGCACCTGGAAGAAGTCGCCCCAGGAAGGGTCCGGCGCCGCGACGCCGTGGGCCGAGGCGGGCTCGAAGCCGAACCGCCTGTAGTAGGCGGGATCGCCGAGCAGCCCCACCAGCGGCTCGCCGAGCGCCTCCGCCGCCCCGAGCGCGGCGTGCACCAGCGCCGATCCCACTCCCCGCCGCTGGTGGGCGGGATGCACGGACAGCGGGCCGAGGCCGGCCACGGGCACGGTCCCCACGTGGGCCCTGGTGCACAGGACGTGACCCGCGATCCCGCCGTCCGGCGCCGGTGCGACGAGCGACAGCTCCGGCAGCCAGCCCGGGTCCGTACGCAGGTCGTCGAGCAGGACGACCTCGACCGGCGGGACCTGCGGCCGGCCCGGGTGGCGGGCCTCCTGGTGGGGAGCGAAGGCGGCGGCGACCACCGCCCGCACGGCCTCGACGTCGCCGGGGTTCTCACGTCGGATCAGCACCCGTACAGCCTGCCGCCCGCCCCCGGCTCCGGCAACGGATTAAGGTCATGACCCGCGCGGCGGCGGGCTCCGGGGCGACCCGCTAATACTGCGGCGACCTGGCCTGGTACGGCTCCTCCAGGAAGGCGATCTCCTCCTCGGTCAGCGTGAGGTCCACCGCGGCGAGCGCGTCGTCCACATGGTGTTCCCTGGTCGCGCCGATGATGGGGGCGGTCACGCCCGGACGGCTGAGCAGCCACGCGAGGGCGACGGTCGCGGGGGAGACGCCCCTGTCGGCGGCGGTCCGCGCCACCCGGTCCAGGATCGTCTCGACGGCCGGTCCGCCGTACAGCTGCCGCTGCCGGGCGCCGTCGCCGGTCTGCCGCGCGGTGTCGGCCGGCTGTCCGGCGCGGGCGAGCAGGCCGCGGGCGAGCGGGCTCCACGGGATGAGCCCCACGCCCTGGTCGAGGCACTGCGGGATCATCTCCCGCTCCTCCTCGCGGTCCAGGAGGTTATAATGATCTTGCATCGAGACGAAGCGGGTCCAGCCGCGCCTGTCGGCGGTGTGCTGGGCCTTGGCGAACTGCCAGGCCCGCATGCTGGAGGCGCCGATGTAGCGGGCCTTGCCGGCCTTGACTACGTCGTGCAGCGCCTCCATCGTCTCCTCGATCGGCGTCTCGTCGTCCCACCGGTGGATCTGGTAGAGGTCGACGTGGTCGGTGCCCAGGCGGGCGAGGGAGGCGTCGATCGCCGACATGATGTGCTTGCGGGACAGGCCGCGGTCGTTGCCGCCTTCGCCCATCGGGAAGTAGACCTTGGTGGCGAGCACGTAGTCGTCGCGCCGGGTGAAGATCTTGCGCAGCAGCCGCCCGGTGACCTCCTCGCTGACACCGGCGGAGTACATGTCGGCGGTGTCGAAGAACGTCACCCCGCCTTCGGCGGCCCTGCGGACGATGGGCTCGGCGAGATCCTCCTCCAGGGCCCATCCGCCCCACTTGGAGGCCTCCCCGTAGCTCATCATGCCGAGGCAGAGCCTGCTGACCTTCAGACCAGTGGTGCCAAGTCGTCCGTAATCCATGCCAGCACCCTATTCACCCCAACTCCGGAGCGACGGGCCCCGGCCGATCGGCACGGCCGGGCTGAACCGTACGGGCAGGGCCTCCAGGCTGCGAACCCACAGCGAAGGGCGCCACCGCAGCGCGTCCGGTTTCACGGTGAGATAGACGTCGGGCAGCCGGTCGAGGAGGACCTCCACGGCCGTCTTGGCGATGATCCCGCCGAGTTCGGGCGCGGGGAAGGGACAACCGTACTCGCCGTGGCCGAAGGCCAGGTGCGCCCGGTTGGCGCCGGAGCCGGCATGGGCGGCCGGTTGCACCTGCGGATCGGCGTTGGCCGCGGCGACGCCGAGCACCAGCATGTCGCCCCGGCGGATGCGCCGCCCGGCCAGCTCGCAGTCCTGCACGGCCCAGCGTGAGGGCATGTTCGGCGTGGGCGGGTCCTTCCACAGCACATCGTTCAGCGCCTCGCCGACGCTGCTGCGGCCGCCCTGCAGGCTCATCGAGAAGTGGTCGTCCATCAGCATCAGCCGCAGGGTGCTGCCGATCCAGTTGGAGCAGTTGTCATGGGAGGCGATCATCACCATGATCAGGTCTTGGACGATCTCCTCGTCGGTGAGTCCCGAGTGGTGCGCCAGCATGTGTGAGGTGAGGTCCTGGCCCGGCAGGGCGCGCTTGTCGGCGATGAGCCGGCTTACCTTCTCCAGAATCCGGAAGATCGCCGAGGGGGCCTCCTCACCCCCACCCAGCACGTGGTTGACGTCCTCGACCAGCTCCGGCAGGTCGGACTCCGCCAGCCCGAACAGCCGGGTGATGACCTGAGCCGGAATCCGGTCGGCGTACTGGGGGATCAGGTCGGTCTGGCCGTCCCCGGAGAACTCGTCGATCGCGCGGTCGGCGATCCGCTCGCAGATCAGGGCGAGCTCGGTGCGGTCGACGCTGTCCAGCGCGTCGCTGATGGCGCCGATCCGCCGCTGGTGCTCGGCTCCCTCGGAGTACATCACGGACGGTTGCCATGTCACGTACGGGCGCGCCGGCCAGTCAGGGGGGAGGAGGTCCTGCAGGTTCCAGCGCCTGGGGTCGCGTCCGAACAACTGCGGCTGGCTGGTGACATGGTGCAGCTCGCGATAACCGATCACGTACCAGACGGGCATGCCGTCGAGGAGAACCGGGACGACGGGGCCGTGCTCGCGGCGCATCTCCTGGAACAGCGCGGTCGGGTCGTCGCCGATCAGTGACGCGTGCAATCGTACGGCATCGGCGTGGCCGGCGTATCCCTCCAGCGGCTCCCGTCTCCGCTCGGGATGCTGCGATGCGGGCGAGGCGGCGGACGGGTCTGTGGAGTCGGGCAGGGGAGGGGAGTTCGTCACGGCATGCTCTCTCGGGCGGGCAACTGGTCGTAGGTGCGGGTGAGGTGCTCGATGAGCGTGATCAGCACGTGCTTGGACGAGGACCGCTCTCTCGCGTCGCAGTCGATGAGCGGGACCTCGGGCGACAGTGCCAGCGCCTCGCGCACCGAATCCAGGGTGGGCCCGTCGGTGAAGCGGTTGACCGCGACGACGAACGGGGTCCGGTGGTGCTCCAGCCGGTCGATGGAGTACCAGGAATCCTCCAGGCGGCGGGCGTCCACCAGGACGACCGCGCCCAGGCTGCCGGCGAACAACTGGTCCCACACGAACCAGAACCGCTGCTGACCGGGCGCGCCGAAAAGGTAAAGCACCTTGCTCGCGTTCAGCGTGATCCGGCCGAAGTCGAAGGCCACCGTGGTGGTCGACTTGGTCCGTACCCGGCTGGCGTCGTCGATGCCCACGCTCGCCTGGGTCATGACCTCCTCGGTGCTCAGCGGGCGGATCTCGCTCACCGAGCCGACCATGGTCGTCTTGCCCGCCCCGAACCCGCCGACGATCACGATTTTCAGGGCGTCCGCAGCGGTCGTGCGTAGCGGCGTTCGCGTGGGGGCCGCCATCTGGTCAGAGGTTGTGGAGCGCAACGAGCACCTGCCTCAGGATTTCGGGATCCGGTCGTCCGGCCTGTGCGGCGATCGACGGATGACGGACGGTGATGCGACCGGTGTCCAGCAGGTCGCACAGCAGGATCTTCACCACGCTGACCGGCAGTCGCAGTTCCGCTGAGATCTCCACCACCGCCGTCGGCCGCCGGGCCATCCGCAGGATCTTGATGTGCTCGGACTGCATACCGGGGGTGGGGGCGCACTCGCTGACGATGAGGGAGACGGAGTCGAAGGTCTTCTCATCGGCGCTGGTACGCCCACCGGTGACCGTGTAGAGCCGGTCAGGGTCTTCTTGGTCGATGGCTCGCCGTGTCATCCGCGGTCGTCGCTGTTCTCCGTCTGCCGCGGTGCCGCAGTGAGGTACACCCCGATCTGCTCCACCAGTTCGTTCATGTTGTGCGCGATGAGCCCCACGTCGCCGTCATCCTCGGCCACCACGGCCAGGTGGGCGCCGTCCCCGGCCGGCACGATGAGCAGCAGTCCGCCGGCGAACTCCACCATCGCCTGCCCCGCTCCGATGCCGTCCCCGAACTCGGCGGAGGCGCTCAGCGAGAGGCTCTGGATCCCGGCGGCCAGGGCGGAGAGCTGGTCGGCCCCGTCCCGGCCGAGGCCGGAGGTGAAGCTCATCTTCAGGCCGTCCCTGGTCAGCACCAGCACATGCCTGATCCCCGGGGTTTTCTCCTTGAGGTTCTCCAGCAGCCAGTCGAAGTCACGATCGGTGGTGTGCGAAGCGTCGGTTGTGCTCATAGAAACGACGGGGTGCCCCTTCGGCGCGGGAGGGACGGCCCCTGCCTCCTCGTCTGTGAATCCAAAGATGTCCGGTGGTCGGCGGACGCGTGTCAAGAGTCGCCCGGGGCCGGGGGAGGGGCTGAAGAGGAAGTGCGCCCACGGCCGCCGGCCTGGCGGAACGCGGCGAACCTCGCAGCCGAGTCGGGCCCCTCGCGCGCGGGCTTGGCCGGCGGTGCCTGCCGCGCCCTGGTCGCCTCGGCCAGCGTCTGCCCCCGGCGCCGCCTGGGCAGCAGATCTTCGGACTCGTCGGCCGGCCCCTCCTGCGCGGGTACGGCCGGTGCCCGCACGGCGGCCCGCTCGGCGGCCTGCACGGGGTGGCGGACCGACGACTCGGCGTCGGGCGGCACGGTGGCCGGCAGGGGCTGCGTGATCAGCAGGCGCGGGATCAGCATCACGACCCCCACGCCACCGCGGGCGGACGACCGGAAGCTGACCGTCAGGCCGTACTTGTCGACCAGACGGCCCACGACCGCCAGGCCCAGGCGGGTACCGGACAGCGTCCGCAGGTCGAGCGGCTCGGACACGAGCCTGGTGGCGTGCTGCCGCTCGCGCGGGCGCATCCCCAGGCCACTGTCCTCGATCGTGATCACGACGCCGGCGTCCTCCTCGTCCACGTACACGTGGACCTCGGTGCCGTGCGCCGAGAACGTGGCGGCGTTGTCCATCACCTCGGCCAGCGCGTGCATCACGCCCTCGGCCGCGTACCCCGCGACGGCGACGGTGCTGGTGGAGTGCAGCCGGATGCGCCGGTAGGCGCTGATGCGGCCCATCGCGCCGCGCAGGATGCTCTCCATGACGATCGGCCGGGTCCATCGCCGCCCGGAACGGCCGCCGCTCAGCAGCGCGATGTTGTCCGCCAGCCGGCTCATCTGGGAGACGCGGTGGTCCAGGTCCAGCAGGTCGGCGAACACCTCCTCATGCTCGCCGTACTGCTCCTCCAGTTCGCGCAGCCGGGCGAGCAGGCTCGTGGCCTGTGCCTGCACCCGGGCCGCGGCCCCGGCGCACGCCGCCATCACGGCGGTGCCCCTGCGCTCGCTCTCGGAGAGCTGCCGCGCCGTCTCGCGCAGCAGGTCGCGTAGCGGGTCCTGCCCCGGCTGGCGTATCTCGGCCAGTGCGGCGCTCATCGACATCCGGTCCGTCTGGATCCGCCGGAACAGCTCCGGCAGCGTTTCGTCGATCAGCCGGGAGATCTCGCCCTCGGTCGCATCGCGGGACACCTGGGCGACGGCGCGCTCGCGTTCGAGCAGTTCGAGCTCGTGCCCGGCCGCTGAGAGCAGGTGCCGCAGCGGGCCGTCCGGAGGCTGCGGTATCCGGGAGAGCGCGTCGGCGACCGAGGCACCGTCCCGCACCTGACGTCCCAGCGAGGGCAGCGACTCCTCGGCCATTCGCAGCGTTTCCCGCTCCAGCCAGGTGAACCGCGCGCCGGCCCACTCGGCCTGCTCACGCAGCCGGCGACCGGTGCCGGAGTAGTGGACGGCGGCCGCGACGGCGCCGGACAGGAGCACGGCCGAGATCCCGCCGACGAGCGCCATCAGCTCTCTGGCCTCATAAGGGGCGGCGGACATCGCCCACAACCACGCGCAGGCCGTGATGATCATGGTACCGAGAGCGGCGAGGACCACCAGTTCCCTCGGTGAAAACCTTCTCCGTGGCCGGTGGGGTGCATCTACTGACATCGGCGTCCTCGGGGTGGCGGCAGAGTATGACAAGGCCGCGTCGAACCTGCTGTTCTCCCTGTTAGACGGGACGGCCATGCGGTGCCTTTTCACAGCAGAGCGCGAACAGGCGCATACCGTAGCACCACGGCTACGACTAAGAACAGACAGTCACTCTCGAACCATGTGTTTCAGTTTTAACCAACCACGAGTCAACGCATCCGTTGACGAATACTCACTTTTGGGACATTTATGGACTTATGGTGATGATCTTCCTCGGTGGATCGGGGCCGGAGTGCGCGCGCAGGCCGCAGGGGAAGCCCTTCGTGTGACGGAGTTCGGGTGCGCTGACTGGATCTTGTCGTCGGCGGGCGGGGATGGCATCGTGGGAGGCATGAACGAGAGAATCGAGTTCGTCTCCGGCCGGTGAGCCTGGCCCCCGAGCGCAGGGCGCTCGACAACCGGCCGTCCCTTTTCGATCATGCGTCCCGCCTGCACGCGCTGACACCCGGCGCACCCCTTCCCGACGGCGGACGCCCCTATCCCGACGACGCCGGCCACCGGCGTCCCCGGCCCGACAGCGGCTTCTTCTCCGTCGAGCAGGCCAGAGCCGCGGTGGCCGCGGTGCTCCGCGCCCACTTCGACGGCCCCGGTCGCTCCCTCGACGAGCTGCACGAGGACCTCCGCTCCCTGGACGTCCCCTCGTGGGCGATCAGGCCCGACGTCCTGGAGGGCCTGCCGTGGCCCACCACCGAACCCGCCCGCGAGGCGGGCGTCTGGCTGGCCCGGCAGGCGAAGGACCGCCGTCCCGCGCTGGTCGGCCTGTGCCTGCTGGCGGGCAGGGCACGCCCCGAGGACGTCCCCCTGGTCCGTACGCTCGGTCTGCTGCCCTGTCTCGGGCCCGTGGCCGTGGCCGTGCTGGAGTCGATCCCCGGCTCGGCCGGGGCGCTGGTGTGGCTGGCGGAGCGGTCGTCACAGCTCACCCGCAGCCGTGCCATCGAGGCGATGTGCCGGGCGGATGATCCCGTCGCCGTCGCCTGGCTGCTCCGGCACGCCACGGACCAGGACCCCACGGCCGGCGGGCACGCGCAGCGGGTGGCCCAGTCCGTACGCCTCGCGGACGTCCTCGAAGACGGCGAGACCGACGACCAGGCGGTCCTCGTGGCGGGCCGGCTCCTCCAGGCGATGGCCTGGGAGGACTTCTCCGCGCTGCGTGACTATGACGACGCCTGCCGGGCCCTCGCGGCCTTCGCCGTACGAGCGGCGGCCGTGCCCCCGGTGCTGGACTCGCTGGCCCCGGCCGTCGCTCTCGCGGAGGACCTGACCAGCGGTCACGCCGCGTGCCTGCCGTGGCGGCCCGGCGTCCGGGAGACGACGCTGGAGCGGCTGCGCCGCCTGCTCACCTCGGCGCGCGCGGTGGAGACGCTCGCCGGGGCGGCGCGATCGCCCGACCCGATGACCCGCCGCCGGGCGGCTTGGGCACGCCGGGCGATCGCCGCCCTGCCGGTCGTGCCGGGGTTCCCCTCGCGGCCTCCCGAGGATGGGCGGGACCGGCTGGCGGTGCATGTCGTCGTCCCCGATCCGGCGCTGCCGGGCCGGGTGGAGACGAGGCCGCTGGTCAACGGCCTCCCGGTCGTCGCGCGGGCGTTCCGCAAGGGCCGGCCGTACGATCCGGAGCACCTGCTGGGCGGCCTTGCAGCGGCCGAGGAGGCCCGGGAGGCGCGGCTGGCCGAGGCGTACTGCACCGAGGGGTGTTGCGGGGCCCTCTATGTCACGATCGTCCGTGACGGTGACACGGTCGTCTGGCGCGGCTGGCGCGACCCCGATTCGCCGGCGGTCGACCTGGAGCCGTTCCGTTTCGCCGCCGGCTCCTACGACGAGGTCGTCGCCCGGGCCGTGGACGATCACGACTGGGAGTGGCCCGCCCGTACGGTCGCCCGTGGGGTGCGCCGCTCGCTGCGCGAGGATCCCGGCATCCTGGCGGCGTGGGAGTGCGAGGCGGGCGGCACGTACGCGGAGGCCGACCGGCAGCACGAGATCCAGGTCGACTTCTGGCATCCACGGGAGCCGTCGTTCGACGGGGAGGATTGGCCGGAAGACGAGCCCTGGGTGCAGCTCCAATGGACCGTCCCCGTCGACGACGCGGACGCGGGCGGCCAGGCGGCGCGTCTGGTGGACTGGCTGCGCGGCAACGACCCCAAGCCCCACGCCAAGGTCGTCGGCGGCAGCCGGAAGTTCGCGGAGAGGCTCGGTCTCCCCTGGCCGGACTGGGACGACGACTACGAGGAGTGAGTGGCGTCAGGGGCGCACCGGTGGGGGGTCAGGTCGGGTGCGGCGGAGCCCGGCGAGGCGGCATGGAGCACCAGATAGCCGTCACGGTCGTACACCTGCTCGTAGCCGCAGTCGCGGAGCAGCCGTACGTCGGCCAGTTGGGCCATCCGTGACGAGAACATCGGCTGCGGGCCGCCGGTGTCCGCGACCACCCACGGTGCGCGTAACGGCATGTCGCGCCAGATCACGACCTTGGCGCGGGAGGTGAGAGCCGGGCCGAGCTGGTTGGCGGCCTCGACGAGCGCGCCGTCCGGGATCAGGGCGGCCGCCGCGGCGGCCGCCTCCTGGCGAGGGGCCCCGGAGTAGAACGACGGGTCGAACAGGGTGCGGAAGGCGAACTGCGGTATGGACGCGACGGCCGCGATCGCCAGCCACCCGGCCCACGCCCTGGCGACGACGCGATGGTCGAGGCCCGGCCACCGCTTCTCGATCACCAGGGCGATCCGCCTCGCGCCGTCGGCGCCGGCGAGAAGGAGCGGGACGACGATGGCCGAGTTGTAGTGGTAGTGCGTCCCCCACCAGCTCGGCAGATCCGTGGCGAGCAGCCGCGTGAGCAGCATGGGGAGCGCGGCCAGGACGAACGGGGACGCGAGCGAGGTGAAGGCGAAGGGGGCGAGGAGCCACAGCGTGGTCCCCACCTTGGCCGCCGGGATGACCAGCACGGCGAGGGACCCAAGGGGGTCCGCGGCGACGTGCCCGAGCGCGGCGCCGAGGTCCGGCCCCAGACCGCCGTACGCCCAGTAACGGTAGGGGCTCCCGCCGAACGCCGGGATGACCACACGGGTCGCGATCACGGTGCAGGCGAGGCCGCCGGTGACCAGCAGAGCGGCGACGGGTCGCCAGTGCCGTCGGCGCCGCCCCAAGAGCAGGGCGGCCCCGAACCCCGCGACCAGGAGGCCGACGTCCTCCTTCACCGCGAGCAGAAGCACGGCGACCAGGACGACGTGGGAGCGCCGCCCGGCCTGCCACCGCTCGAAGAGCAGCGCGGTGAGCGGCGGCATGAAGGCGAACTCGTGGAACTGGAACGCGGCCGCCTCGGCGATCGGCCAGCTGAGGGCGTAGGCGCACACCATCGCGTAGGCGCAGGTGGTGCCCAGCAGGCGCCGCCCGGCGACCCACAGGACGGGGATCGCGGCGGCGAACAGCACGGCCTGGGCGATGAGCAGCGTCGCGGGCCCGTCGTGTATCCAGTACAGCGGCCCCAGCAGGGCGAGAATCGGCGAGACGTGATCACTGAAAATCGGCAGGGGAATGCCGATGTGGTTCCACTGGCCCTTGACCAGCGAGCCGGGCAGCGTGAATTCCGCGTAGCCGCGCACCACCTGGTCGAAGATCACGAGGTCGTAGACGCCACTCCGGAAGGTGTGCAGCTCGACGAGTCCGAGAGTGGCGTAGACGACCCCTGCGATACCAGAAAGCAGTGCAAGTGCGGCGATGTGACCTTTTGTCACGTTTGAGTTGTCCTCGGTGCCCGGGAACTGGGGAACGCGCCCTTGATCGTTCAGGGCCAGCCCACAGTAGCGGGGTGAGGGACCGTTCACATCGCCGAACAAGGCGAACCATATACGGGTCAGGCTTTTATTCGATTATTAGTAGGACCGATAAGCGTGCCGGGTCACGCGGCGGTGCAGCTGACCGGGGTCGGGACCCGGTTGGCCCCGGACCAGCTCGCGTTGAAGCCGGCCGTCGTCGAGGCGTTCGGGGCCAGCGCGCCGTTGTACGTCTCGTTCGCGACGGTCACCGTGGCGCCCGACTGGGTGAAGCGGCCGCTCCAGGACTGCGTGACGCGCTGGCCGTCGGGGAAGGCGAAGGTGACGGTCCACGAGGTGATGGCCGCCGTCCCGGAGTTGCGCACCGCGAGCTCGCCCTGGAAGCCGCCCTGCCACTGGTTCACGATCCGGTACGCCGCGGAGCACGCGCGGGGGCCGGCCGACGGCGACGGGCTCGCGGAGGGGCTCACAGAAGGGCTCGGCGACGCCGAGGGGCTGCGCGAGGGCGTGGCCGACGGGCTGGGCGAGGCACTGGGCGAGGGGCTGGGCGACGAGCCGCCGGCCGGCGGGACGCGGAGGATCCGGTCGTCGTTGGCGGCGGGGGTCCCCCTGCCGTCACGGTTGCTCGTGCCGACCCAGAGCCAGCCGTCCGGCCCGACGGCCACGGCGCGCAGCCGGCCGTACGTGCCCTGGAACTCGGCCACCGGGGTGCCGGTCCTGCTGCCGCCGCTGACCGGCACCGTCCACAGCCGCTTCCCGGCCAGCGCCCCGGCGAAGAGCGTGCCGTTCGCGTACGCCAGGCCGCTGGGCGAGGACTCGGACGTGCTCCAGGTGACGATGGGGTTGCGGAAGCGCGAGTCGGTGCACACGCCCTCGCAGGTCGGCCAGCCGTAGTTGCCGCCGGGGACGATGTAGTTGAGCTCGTCCCAGGTGTTCTGGCCGAACTCGCTGGCGTACATCCGGCCGCCCTCGTCCCAGGCGAGCCCCTGGACGTTGCGGTGGCCGTAGCTGTACACGCGCGAGCCGTACGGGTTGTCCGGCGGCACGGTGCCGTCGGGCCGCATCCGCAGGATCTTGCCACCCAGGCTGTTCAGGTCCTGCGCGTTGGCGGAGGTGCCGGCGTCGCCTGTGGAGAGGTACAGCATGCCGTCGGGGCCGAACGCGATCCGCCCGCCGTCGTGGAACTGCGCCTTGGGCACGCCGGAGAGGATCACCTGCTGGGTCTGCGGAGCGCTCAGCCTGAACCTGACCAGCCGGTTGTCGGACGCGCTGGTGAAGTAGGCGTAGACCCACTGGTCCTGGGCGTAGGTGGGGGAGACCGCGATGCCGAGCAGGCCGGCCTCTCCGCCGGGCGACACGTTCGGGACGGTCGCCACCCGTACGGGCGACGAACCGGGACTCACCTGCATGATGTTCGCCGTGTCGCGTTCGGAGACGAGAGCGCTGCCGTCCGGGAGGAAGGTCAGCCCCCAGGGCGTCTGCAGGCCCGTGGCGGCGACCTGGGCCCGCGCGAAGTCGAACCCGCCGGTCGCGGCCACCGCCGCCGTCGGGCGGGCCATGGCGAACGCGGCCCCGGCGGCGGCCGCGGCGACGGCGGTCGCGAGCGCCACGGCGGGACGGGCTCTGAGACGCGCCGCGAGACGCGCCGCGAGACTCGGGGTGAGACTCGCGGTGAGACTCGCGGTGAGGTGCTTGGACATCGATGCTCCCGGGACGGCGGGCCGCCGTGCGGCTTGTGAACCCCGCGGCCGCGTGCGACTGCCCGCGACCGCCTGTCACTGCGGGACCATGGAATCCAGACCCTCGCGTCCGGATCAACCGTGACGCGGACGCCTTTCGGTATCGCCCTCTCTGATCAGCGCCTACGATGGGCGCCTCGCCCGCGTGACGCCCGGGGCGCGGGAAACTTTCATGACGACACAAGGCTCCGGCAAGTCCCCCACAAGTCACGACACGTACAAATGCGATGTGAACGACTACGAAATCCGGCGGCCGGTGGTCGCCGACGCGGCGACCGTGCACGAACTGGTCGCCGAGCACGACATCGAGGTGACCGGCGGGCCCGACTGGACGTTCGATGACATCGCCGACACCCTGAAGGAGCTCGACCTGGACCACGACAGCTGGCTGGTCCGCTTGGACGGGCGGCTCGTCGGCTGGGGCTACGCCAGGCGCAACGGCGCCAGCGAGAACGTCGACATCGACGTGCAGGCGCGGGAGCCCGGCGCGGCCGCCCTGCTGTGGGACATGGTGCTCGGCCGGGCCGCCGATCTCGCCCGCGAGGCGGGGCACGACCACGCGGTGGTGGACATCAGCCTCTACGCGCAGGACAAGCCCATGCGCGAGGCCGCCGAGCGGCGCGGCTTCGCCCCTGCCACCAGCTTCCACCGCATGCGGACCGACCACTCCGGCGTACGGCCGGTCTTCGTGCCCGGGGTCGAGGTCGAGGCCGGCTCTCCCGGGCACGACGGCCACGAGCGGGTGCTCCGGGCGGCCCACCGGGTTCAGCAGGAGGGCTTCGCCGAGCACTTCGGGTTCGTGCCGAAGACGTTCGAGGAGTGGACCGCCGAGATGGAGTCGTCCAGCGCGAACGACTGGGGGCAGCTTCTGCTGGCCCGCGTCCACGGCGAACCGGCGGCGATGCTGCTCGGGACCGACCACTTCGTGTCCGACGAGAACTGCGGCTATGTCCGCACGCTCGCGGTGCGGCCCGGCTTCCGTGGCCGCGGCCTCGGGAAGCTGCTGCTCACCAGGGCCTTCGCGGCCGACGAGCGGCGGGGACGGGTGGGGACGATCCTGCACGTCGACTCCAACAACGTCACCCCGGCGCTCGGTCTGTACGAGTCGGTCGGCATGCGGCCGGTCCTGGTCATCGACGTCTGGCGGGCCGTCGTCCGTCCCGGCAGTTGAGACGGTCTTTCTCACAACTTTGACATCGCTAAAGTGAGGCGGGAGGAATCAGGCAGAAGCGAGGAGCGATCGAGTGCTGCACGAGAGGCTTGAGAGCGTTTACGACAACATCTTGCGCCGGAACCCGGGAGAGGCCGAGTTCCACCAGGCCGCGCGCGAGGTGCTGGAGAGCATCGGTCCCGCGCTGGGCAAGCATCCGGAGTACGCGGAGCAGAAGATCATCGAGCGCATCTTCGAGCCCGAGCGGCAGATCATCTTCCGTGTGCCCTGGGAGGACGACCGGGGCGAGGTGCACATCAACCGCGGCTTCCGAGTCGAGTTCAACAGCGCGCTCGGGCCGTACAAGGGCGGGCTGCGTTTCCACCCCTCGGTCTACCTCGGCATCATCAAGTTCCTCGCCGTGGAGCAGATCTTCAAGAACAGCCTGACCGGCCTGCCGATCGGAGCGGGCAAGGGAGGCGCGGACTTCGACCCGAAGGGCCGCTCCGACCGGGAGATCATGCGCTTCTGCCAGAGCTTCATGACCGAGCTGTACCGGCACCTGGGCGAGTACACCGATGTGCCCGCGGGGGACATCGGCGTCGGGCAGCGGGAGGTCGGCTACCTGTTCGGCCAGTACAAGCGCATCACCAACCGGTACGAGTCCGGCGTCATCACCGGCAAGGGGCTGAGCTACGGCGGGGTGCAGGTGCGCACCGAGGCCACGGGCTACGGCTGCGCCTTCTTCGTCGAGGAGATGCTCAAGGCGAAGGGCACGTCGTTCGACGGCAGGCGCGTGGTCGTCTCGGGCTCGGGCAACGTCGCCGTCTACGCGATCGAGAAGGTGGGCGAGATGGGCGGCGTCGTCGTGGCCTGCTCCGACTCCTCCGGCTACGTGGTGGACGAGAAGGGCATCGACCTCGACCTCCTCAAGCAGGTCAAGCAGGTCGAGCGGCACCGCCTCAGCGTCTATGCCGAGCGCCGCGGCGCCGCGGCGACGTACGTGGCCGGGCGCAGCGTCTGGGAGGTGCCCTGCGAGGTGGCACTGCCGTCGGCCACGCAGAACGAGATAACCGGCAAGGACGCCGAGGCGTTGGTGCGGGCCGGATGCATCGCGGTCGGGGAGGGCGCCAACATGCCCACCACGCCCGAGGGCATCCGGGTGTTCCAGGAGGCGCAAGTGGCCTTTGGTCCCGGCAAGGCCGCCAACGCGGGCGGCGTGGCCACCAGCGCCCTGGAGATGCAGCAGAACGCCAGCCGCGACTCGTGGACGTTCGAGTTCTCCGAGCGGCGGCTCCAGGAGATCATGAGCGACATCCACGCCCGCTGCCTGGAGACGGCCGACGCGTACGGCATGCCGGGCGACTACGTGGCCGGCGCCAACATCGACGGCTTCAGGAGGGTGGCGGACGCGATGCTCGCCCTCGGCCTCATCTGAGTTCTCTCCAGAGGCCGACGACGTCGACCCCGCCGACCGCGACCAGGAGGGACGAGCTCGACCGCCCGCTGAAGCCCGGCGCCGCACGGGCCGATGTGGGCCAGACCGGTGAGGAGGGGTGGCACGTGCTCGCCGGCCCGGAGGGCGACGAGTTCTGCCTGCCGCGCCGCCGCCTGTGACCTTCCGGCGGGCCGATGCGGTAGCGTCCGGAGCGTGGCGAGGATCTTCACCCTGGACGAGGCCGGGTCGCTGATGCCGGAGGTGCTGGAGCATGCCCGCGCGTTCGTCGCCGTCCGCGCCGACCTCGCGGAGCTCACCCTCGACCTGCGGCAGGCGGGGGCCTCCGCCCTGGGCGGCCTCGCCGAGGCCAAGGGCCTGGAGGCGCGGATGGACGAGATCCTGAGCTGGTTCGACGCCGAGGAGATCGAGATCAAGGGCGTCGCCCCGTTGCTCGTCGACTTCCCCGCCGTGCTCGGCGGCGTGTCCGTGCGGCTGTGCTGGCTGGAGGGGGAGCCGGCCCTCGGCTGGTATCACCGCAGCGACCTCGGCTTCCCCGGCCGCCGCCCGATCCCCTGACCTGGCCCTGCCCCGCCCCGCCCCGCCCTGATCCGCCGGACGAACCAGGAGGTCAGTCCGACAGGTCGTCGAAGCCGTCGAAACCGCCGAAGGCGGCGCCGTACCGGACGCAGACCATGCGGGCCACCGACTCGTGGGCGCCGAGGGGCTCGGCGCAGCCGGCGCCGATCTCCTCGGCCACCGTCGTGATCCGCTCGCGGTCCGCCTCGGGACCGATGACGTACGGCACCATGGCGAGGCGGTTGGCCCCGATCTTGCGGAGCCGCTCGGCGGCGTCGCGCACCGTCGGCACGCCGTCCAGCGCGGCGGGGACGACGGGAAGCGTCAGACGGGCGGCCAGCAGGACGGCCGTCGCGTCGGCCCCGCGGGCGGCCTCGTCGCCCCCGGCGGTCGCGACGATGATCCCGTCGACGGGCGAGGAGACGTTGAACAGCCGCATGCGGTCGGCGCGGGCCAGGCCCGCCTCGGACAGCCGCACGTGCAGGGCCTCGGCCAGCAGCGGATGCGGGCCGAGCGGCTCGGTGATCCGCACCGCCGCCCCGCTCTGCGTCACGGCGTCCCGTACGGCGCGCCGGACGCGGGGATGGGGTCCGGTGACGAGCGGCACCACCACCGCCGCCGGCCCGCCGGCCGGCCTCTTGGCCGCGATGTCGGCGAACTCCTTGGTCAGGTCGGTGCCGCCGTCGGCCAGCGAGACGATGCGAAGGTCGAGTTGCGGGTTGTCGATCCGGACGATGGAGGCGACCTCGGCGGCCACGTCCGCGCCCTGGCCCGCCGGATCTCCGGCCCTGCCCGGCACGGCCAGGACCAGGGCGGGCGCGTCGGCCGGCAGGTCGGCCGGCAGCGGCCGTCGGTGGCGACCGGTCCCGGGCCGGGAGGATCGCTCCCGGGTGGGGAGCTTGGGCGGGTCCTCGTGACCTTCGTTCACATCGGCGGATTCTAGGGCGAAACCGGTCTAAGAGCAGAACCAACGCGCGGCTTGTTGCGGCTTGGTGATCTAGACGTTTTCCGTCTCGCTTACTTGACGCTGCTGGTGGCCGTCGCTTTGATAAGGGCCGTCCATGCTGAAAACGTTTACAGCTCCCGCGTGCTGCCACGCGTGGACGAGTACACGAGAGTCTCCCCAGAGTGAGGTGGCCGTGACCGAGGGTCCCACGATCACCACGATCGCGCAACGCGCCGGCCTGTCGATCGCCTCGGTGTCCCGGGTGCTCAACGGGCTGCCGACGCGCGAGGACACGGTGCGCCGGGTCATGCGCGCGGCCGACGAACTCGGCTACGTGCCCAACTCGGTGGCCCGTTCGCTGCGCAACCGCCGCACCCACCAGATCGCCTTCGCGCTGTCCGACATCGGCAACCCCGTCTACGTGGCGATGGTGCGGGAGATCCAGGCCGTGCTGAAGGCGGCCGGATACCGCCTGCTGCTCCACTCGACCGCGGGCGACCGGGAGGACGAGCTGGGCGTGCTGCGCGGGCTGCGGGAGCGCTACGTGGACGGCCTCATCATCAGCCCGCTGCGCGGCGTCGGGGCGGAGCACATCGAGGCCGTCACCACGGCGCGGGTCCCCGTGGTCGTCGTCGGCCCGGTGCCGGAGGGCACGCCGGTGGACAACGTGCGGGGCGACTCGCGGACGGGCGTCCTGCTCGCGATGGACCACCTGCACGGCCTCGGCAGGCGGCGGATCGGCCTGCTCAACGGCCCGCTCGGCACGGCGCCCGGCGCGGCCCGCGCCGCCGCCTACCGGGAGGCGCTGGAACTGCTCGGCCTGCCGTACGACGAGGGCCTGGTCGAGGTGGGCGACTTCACGCGCGACCGCGGCGCGCGAGCCGCGCGGGCGCTGCTGGCGCGCGCTCCCGGTCTCGACGCGCTGATGTGCGCCAGCGACCTGATCGCGCTCGGCGCCCTCGACGTGCTGCGGGAGCAGGGCAGGGACGTCCCCGGCGACGTCGCCGTGGTCGGCATGGACGACACCGAGCTCGCGTCGGTCGCCTGGCCGTCGCTGACCAGCGTCTCGCTCGGCTGGGCCGAGCGCGGCAGGGCCGCCGCGAGGCTGCTGCTCGACCGCCTGCGGGACGGTTCGCTGCCGCCGCGCGTGGTGACCGTGGAGCCGGGCCTGATGGTCCGGTGCTCGACCGGAGGCGGGCCGGTGACCGCGTTCGCCACCCGTGCCCGCGCCCGCGCCAGTGCCCGCGCGCTCGCGCTCGCCGGGGGAGACCGGCCGT
This sequence comes from Microbispora sp. NBC_01389, assembly GCF_045040095.1. Classification (NCBI taxonomy): domain Bacteria; kingdom Bacillati; phylum Actinomycetota; class Actinomycetes; order Streptosporangiales; family Streptosporangiaceae; genus Microbispora; species Microbispora sp. NBC_01389. Next base: position 6,732,624 of record NZ_CP109552.1, on the reverse strand, counting down.
GATCTCGGTGTTCGGCAGCGCCAACATGGACCTGGTCGCGTACGTGGCGCAGGCCCCCAAGCCGGGGGAGACCATCACGGGCCGGGCCTTCCGCACGATCCCCGGAGGCAAGGGGGCCAACCAGGCGATCGCCGCCGCACGGGCGGGCGGGCGCGTCGCGTTCCTCGGGGCGGTCGGCGACGACGCGTTCGGACCGGGGCTGCGCGCGGCGCTCACCGGGGCGGGCGTCGACACGAGCGGGGTGCGGACGGTCCCCGGCCCGTCCGGTGTCGCCCACATCGTCGTGCAGGACGGCGGCGACAACTCGATCATCGTCGTGCCGGGGGCCAACGGCGCGCTCACCGGCCCCTCGGCGGAGGACGCGGAGACGATCGGGCGGTCCCGCGCCCTGCTCCTGCAACTGGAGCTCCCGATGGAGGCCGTGGTCGCCGCCGCCCGTCTGGCCGGCGCCGTGACTGGCGTGGAGGTGCTCCTCACCCCCGCCCCTGCCGTGCCGCTGCCCGCCGAACTGCTGGACGCGGTCGGCGTCGTCGTGCCGAACGAGCACGAGGCGGCGGTCCTCACCGGACGCGACGACCCCCGCGACGCGCTGGAGGCGCTGCTCGAACGCGTTCCCGAGGCCGTCGTGACGCTCGGCGCCCGGGGCGCGTTGTACGGCTCCCGCGACGGCGTCCGCCTCCACGAGCCCGCGGTCCCGGTGCGGGCGGTGGACACCACGGCGGCGGGGGACACCTTCGCCGGCGCGCTCGCCGTGGCCAGGACCGAGGTGCTCGGCCCCGGGGAGGCGCTGCGCTTCGCCTCGGCGGCGGCGGCGCTGTCGGTCCGGCGGGAGGGCGCCAGCACCTCGATGCCGCACCGGCCCGAGATCGACCGGCTCGTACGGGACCGAACGTAAAATCTCTGAATACAGAGAGTGATTGGGGGGTAGCTCTGCGTTGTTCCACGTCATCGCTTCGCAGAGAAGAGGTATCCGTTGATCAGATCACTGGAGCGCGCCGGGATCGCGGCGCTCGTGACCGCCGCCCTGTTCGCGGCCCCGGCGGTTCTCGCGGCGCCGGCCGCCCACGCCGCCGCCGGACGCCCGGCCGGAGACGACGTGTACCGCACCTGGTTCACGAGCCACGCGCGCTGTGTGGCGGAGGGCCAGGGCGGGATCGACCGCGGCCACTGGGAGCACTACACCTGCTCCGAGGGCGACTGGTTCTGGCATCTGTGGACCAACCGCTGAGCTGAGACGCGATCCGGCGCCGGCGCTCACCCCGCCGGGGCCGGGCCGCGAGACGGCCGGGCCGGATCACGCGGCGAGATCCGGGGCCGGAGCCCGGGGCCGGATCAAGAGAGCGGAGATCGCAGGGGAGGATGAGGGGCGACCGGCCGACATGATTCGTTAGGAGCGCGCATGCAGGTCCACGACCTGTCCGGCGGCGGAGACGTCCTCACCCGCGTCGAGGGGGTCGCCCGCCGTGCCCTTGAGCGGTACGGGCTGCCCCCGGACGCCGCCGTGACGTTGCTCAACGTGTCGGAGAACGCGACCTTCACCGTGCACACCGGCGGACCGGATGGTGTGCCGGACGGCGGGGCAGAGGGCGGGACGGACGGCGTGCCGGGCGGCGGCATGCGCGGCGCGACGCGCGCGATCCTGCGGGTCCACCGGCTCGGCTACCAGTCGCCGGCCGCCATCGCCAGCGAGCTGGCCTGGCTGGAGGCGTTGCGCGAGGAGGCGGGCGTCGTCACGCCCCGCGTGTTGCCGGCCCGCGACGGGTCCCGTGTCGTCACGGTCGAGGACCCGGGCGCCGAGCCCCGCCACTGCGTGATGTTCGAGTTCCTTCCCGGCGCCGAACCGGCCGAGGACCGACTGGTGGAGGAGTTCGAGCGGCTGGGCGCGCTGACCGCCCGCATGCACCGGCACGCCCGGGGCTGGGCGAGGCCGGCCTCCTTCACCCGCTTCCACTGGGACCTCGACGCCGCCTTCGGGCCCTCGCCCCGCTGGGGCAGATGGCAGGACGGCGTGGGGGTCGACCGTGCGGCGCGCGCCGTGCTCGCCCGCCTGGAGGCCGAGCTGCGCCGCAGGCTGGGGCGTTACGGCACGGGCCCGGACCGGTACGGGCTCATCCACGCCGACCTCCGCCTGGCCAACCTGCTGGTGGACGGCGAGGCGGAGGTCGGCGTCATCGACTTCGACGACTGCGGCCTCGGCTGGTACCTGTACGACCTCGCCGCCGCCGTCAGCTTCATCGAGCACCGGCCCGAGGTGCCGCACATGGCGGAGTCGTGGGTGCGCGGCTACCGGACCGTGCTCGACCTCCCGAAGGAGGACGAGGCCGAGATCTGGACGTTCATCCTGTTCCGCCGCCTCCTCCTCGTCGCCTGGATCGGCTCCCACCCGGCCGCCGCCGGGGCCGCCCGGCTCGGCGCCGGCTACACGCGCGACAGCTGCGAGCTGGCCGAGCGCTATCTGAACGGATCGCTCAACGGATCACTGAGCGGATCACGCTGAGGAAAGCATTCGAAAAGGAACCGGTCAGTTCGGGTGAATCCGGGATCAGAAGGACATTACGCCGGGTACGGGGAGCGTCGTTCACACATCGTCACCGCGGAGGTGCCAGGTGCTGGACCGGATCGCCGATCCCAGGGGGCGGCGCACGCCGTACGGACCTCCCGACGCGGTGGAACGGCTGGCCGCGGCCCTGCCGGGGCGCATGCGCGACGCGCTTCCCCCGGTCATCCGCCTGGGCAGCCCGTGGCCGGTGCGGGTCGACGTGTTCCTGGAGGACGGCGTCACCGAGGACGACGTCGAGTGCTGGGTCCCCGCCGCTTCGGCGGCCGGTTCCCACGGGGACGCCGTCGACCTGGCGGTGCGCGGCGGGCGGGTGGTGGGCGTACGCGGCCGGGCCGGTGACCGGGTCAACCACGGCAGGCTGGATCCGCGCGAGTGGCCCGCCTGGCAGCCACGCCCGGGACGGCTGACCCGGCCCCTCGTACGCGAGGGCCGGCGCCTGGTCGAGTCGACGTGGGACATCGCGATGGACCGCGTCGTCACCCGGTCGAGGCGGCTGCTCGCGGCGCCCGGCGGCTGGGGCCGGATCGCCTTCCACACGGGCCCCCGGCTGTTCCTGGAGGAGCACTACACGCTCGCCGTGATCGGCAAGGCGGGCATCGGCACCCCGCACATGGACGGCGACACCCGCGGGTGCGCGGCGGCGGCGGCGACCGCCCTCGCGGCGAGCTTCGGCACCGACGGCCAGCCCGGTTCGTACACCGACGTGGACCACTGCGACGCGCTCGCGCTGTGGGGCCACGACTGCGCGGCCTGCCACCCCGTGCTGTGGGAGCGGATGCTCGACCGGAGGCTCGGCCCCGGGCCACCCGCGATGATCGTGGCCGATCCCGACCGAACGCCCGCCGCGAGGGAGGCCGACGTCCACCTCGCCGTGCGCCGCGGCACCAACGTGGCCCTGCTCAACGGCCTGCTGCACGAGCTCCTCGCGAACGGCTGGCACGACGCGGCCTACGTCGCCGCGCACACCGTGGGCGTCGAACGGCTGTGGCGGACCGTCGAGGCGTACCCGGCCAAGCGGGCGGCGGAGATCTGCGGGGTGCCGGTCGCGCGGATCGAGCAGGCCGCCGAGATCCTGGGCGCCGCCGAACGGCTGGTGTCGACCGTCGGCCCGGCCCTCCTCGGCTCCAACCAGGCGACGGCCGCGGCCTGCCAGGTCGACAACCTCCACCTGCTGCTCGGCATGCTGGGCAGGCCCGGGGCCGGGCTGTTCCAGCTCGGCGGGCCGGGCTGCGACGCCCTGGAGACGGGCTCGGCCGGGGACCTGCCCGGCCTGCGCAACTGGGCCGACCCGGGACACGTGCGCGAACTGGCCGCGCTCTGGAACGTCGACCCCGCCGTCATCCCGCACTGGGGGCCGGCCACCCACGCGGCCCAGATCTTCAGGTACGCGGAGGAGGGCTCCGTCGGGCTGCTGTGGATCACCGCGTCCGACCCCGTGAGCACGACTCCCGGGCTGGAACAGGTCCTCGCCCGCGAGGACCTGTTCGTCGTCGTCCAGGATCCGTACCTCACCGAGACCGCGCTGCTCGCCGACGTCGTGCTCCCCGCGGCCGCCTGGGGCGAGAAGACCGGGACGGTGACCGGCGCCGACCGGACGGTGCACCTGTGCGAGAAGGCGATGGAACCCCCGGGGGAGGCGAGGGCGGACCTCGCCGTCCTGCTCGACTACGCGCGGCGGATGGACCTGCGCGACCGCGACGGCCTGCCGCTCGTCGGCTGGACCGACGCCGAGTCGGCGTTCGAGGCGTGGAAGGCCTGCTCCGGAGGCCGCCCCTGCGACCACACCGGCATCGCCTACGACCGGCTGCGGGCCGGCGGCGTGCAGTGGCCCTGCACGCCGGCCGGCTCCTACGGCGCGGAACGCCTGTACGCCGGGGGGAGGTTCGCCACCGAGCCGGGGCGCTGCCAGACGTTCGGGGCCGACCTGGCCACGGGCGCGGAGTACGGCGAGGAGCGGTACCGCGCCGACGACCCCGGAGGGCGGGCGTTCCTCCACGCCGCCGACTACGAGCCGTCTCCCGAGGTGGCCGACGACGAGCATCCGCTGGTTCTCCTCGTCTGCCGGGCGCCGCGCCTGTCTCCCGCCCCGCCGTACCTGGAGGTCCATCCGGGTGACGCCGCGGCGTACGGCGTGGAGGAGGGCGACCTCGTGCGGGCCGAGTCGCCCCGGGGCGCGCTGGAGGCCGTCGCCCGGCTGTCGGGCGTCCGCCCCGGAGCCGTGGTCCTGCGGCTCGGCGGCCGGTCCGAGGCCGAGGCCCGGGCGGCGGCGGAGCTCACGCTCACCTCGTGGGACCCGGTGTCGCGGCAGCCGCTGCGCACCGCGGCGGCGGTGCGCCTGGTGCGGGCCGCCCCCGGGCCGGATGAGCCCGGGGAGGAGCTCACGCCCGCGGAGGGCGTCTGCCCTGTCGTCACGCCCCTCGGGCACGGCGTCGCCGTACGCGAGCGGTACGAGGAGGTCTGACGTCCGCGATCACCGGAGAGGGGTGGGGTCATGGACACCGACACCGCGCGTACGGCCGGCGGGGAGGCCGCCCCCGGGTGGGCCGATCGGTGACCGTCCACCTGGCGGACTACCTGGCGCTCCTGGTGCGGACGGAGCAGGAGCTGTCCGGCGGGTTCCACGCGCTGTGGCGCGGTCATCCCCGGGAGCCCGACCTGTGCGGCGTGTGCGAGCGCCTGGCCGCGCAGTGCCGGGCGCACGCGGAGCGGCTTGAGCCGTACCAGCGGCGGTACCGGGCACCTCAACAGGGCGAGCGACAGACGGAGCATCGGATGGAGCCGTGGGTGCCGGATCCGGTCATCCTCGACGCGACGCGGGCGGAGCTCCAGCGGGCGGGCCCCGAGGGGGTGGGTCTCGTGATGCCGGCGCGCCCGAGGCCGACGCCCGCACGCGCCACCGGGAACGGTGGTGACGGCGGGGCCGGCGGCGGCCTGGTGCTGCTGCGCGAGCTGCACAGGTTGTACCTTCTCGCGACCGAATGCGATCTTTCCTGGAGCCTGGTCGCACTGGTCGCCCGCGGGCTGAAGGACGACGAGCTCATCGACCTGGCCGGCCGGTGCGCCCCCGAGACGGCCATGCAGTTGCTCTGGCTGCGGACCCGGATGCGGCGGGCCGCGCCGCAGGCCCTCGTCGTCACGTCCTGGTGAGGTTCGCATATCGCGCGGATTCATACAAACGCGGAGAAGAATCGTCCAGAGGACGCGGCCTCGTTCTCGTCTGTCGTCATTGTCGCAATTCACGGCAGGACTGAGACAGGGCTGATTCGCCGACAAATGTCGCCATGTAGACAATATTGAGATCATGTCGCGGGATCGTTGCAGAAATTAGATTGTGCTCGGATGGCGATAATTGATAGAAAATGATTACGACGAGGGATGGGTGCGCCCATCGACGACGCCGGTGCTCATGGCGGGGGCCGTACCGGCGGTGCGGAACGCCGGGAAAACGGGTCCGGCACCGTGGGTCGTTTCATATATATCGGTGCCGACGCCTGCCGCGGCCGGCGTCGGCACCACCGATTTCCGCACCGTGAGCACAGTTTCCGCACCGTGAGCGGCGTCAGCACGGCACCCCTGCCGTCTGCCCGGCGCAGCCACCCGTGCCACTGCGCGCGCCTGCGGCTGTGTACGGGCGTCGCCGCGTGGATGTCACGGTTGGGAAGGCGCTGTGCGGATGCCGCTGCCCGAGATTGGGCTACCTGTGAGGAGGAACGACAGCACGCGCGGCCGATGAGGCACCACTGCATGGGTGCCGGGATGGGGTGGTGGGCGATACTGGGATTGAACCAGTGACCTCTTCCGTGTCAGGGAAGCGCTCTCCCGCTGAGCTAATCGCCCGTGCCCGGATGTCGTCCGGGCTCCGAGCGGAAGACGGGATTCGAACCCGCGACCCTCACCTTGGCAAGGTGATGCTCTACCACTGAGCCACTTCCGCAGCCATCGCTCGGGATTCCCCGGCGACGCGTGCTCAACTCTAGCGGATCCCCGGGGGTGCCGGTGCCATCTGTTCCCACCCGGAGAGCGATCGGAGAGCGCGGGCCGCCGCGCCCGGCCGTGCTGGGGGCCGCCGCCGGGCGGGCCGGCCTCCCGCCGGGCCCGCGGCGCCGTACGGGCGACCCCGGGCGTGACCGCACACCGGGAGGCGTTGACCTGCGGGGGAGGCCGTGCGCACGACGAGGCGCAACCGTACGCAGAGGGGATTACCGCCATGGCGAAAGTGCTCATCATCACGGGCGACGCGGCCGAGGACCTGGAGGTGATGTACCCGTACCAGCGGCTCCTGGAGGAGGGCTACGAGGCGTGCATCGCGGCGCCGTCCGCTAAGCGGCTGCAGTTCGTCGTGCACGACTTCGTCGAGGGCTTCGACACCTACACCGAGAAGCCGGGCCACACCTGGGCGGCCGACGTCGCCTTCGCCGACGTGGACCCCGGAGAGTACGCCGCGCTGGTGATCCCCGGCGGGCGCGCGCCCGAGTATCTCCGGGGCGACCGCCACGTCCAGGAGATCGTGCGGCACTTCGCCGGTGCGGGCAAGCCGATCGCCGCGCTGTGCCACGGTCCGCTGGTGCTGGCGGCCGCCGGGGTCCTGAAGGGCCGAGAGTGCAGCGCGTACCCCGCCTGCGCTCCGGACGTGGAGAACGGCGGCGGCACATGGGTCGACAGCGAGGCGCACGTCGACCAGAACCTCGTGACCGGGCGGGCCTGGCCGGACCACCCCGCGTGGATGCGCGAGTTCATGAGGGTCCTGCGGGCCGCCGCCCCCGCGACCTGATCCCCGCGTGCCCGGCGGGTGTCCAGAAGGGTCTCGGGCCGGCACGGCCCGCGCGGCGTTCTCGGCATCCACCGCGTCGCTCTTGCCGCGCCGGCGCTGCCGGCGCGGCCGGCTCGGTTCCCTTCGATCACGTGCAGTCCGGGAGGCGGGGCCTGGACAGACCCTCGTCGCGCGGGGCCTTGGTAGCAACGAGCACACGCTGCACAACTGGGTGCAGATGGACCGGCACGCCGGCGGCAGCGGCTGAGGCGGGACGCTGGAGGAGTCCGAGCGCGAGTAGCTGGAGCGGCTGCGGCGGGAGAAGGCCGAGCTGGTCAAGCAGCACGCCCGCGAGAAGGGCTGTATGAGAGAAGGAACGCGCTGAGCTGGAGGTTTCCCGCTGCAGCGGCCACGGCAACGCTGAGACACCGCAGGTTGGAGATCTCGGGCCGGGCATCCGGGCCGGCACCAGTCTGATGTGGCGGGGCGGGAAGACGCATTCAGCGCCAACCTTCATGGGATCGGCCTGCGGAGCTGAACTCCCACCAAGTACGCGGCCCGGACATCGGAACTCCCGATCAACTTCAGGGCACCCTCTGGAAGCGTCAGATCATACATCAGACCGGCCACTTTCCCTTCCCGGAGCACACTCTCGAGATGGCCTGCGTCGATACCCTTCTTAAGGAGCAAATCGCGGTCGGCGGGGGTCAGTTTCGCCAGCCAGGAACGAAACTGCTTGACAGGCCCTCCATGGTCACATTCAGGCAAGGAAAGCTGGTCGCAGTTCGAACTTGCCCACGTCGCGGGAAGCCCACTGTCCAGGATCGCGGGAAAGAGAGCCTTCTGCGCATCGCTGAGGTTTTTCCTCTCCAATTCCTCGTCGGACATCTCATGCCTCAGCTCGACGATGACGCTGACCGCGAAATGGTCGTCATCCAGACCCTTCAGCACCCGTGCTACCTGCCGCTTCGCCTGTTCGCTCCGTCCTGCACCCGCCATGTACTCCTTCAACGCGTCGGTGGCATCGTCCTTTTCCAGGCGGGGGAATATGAGAGTTCCTTCGGTATCCGTTCGGACGATGAAAGGGGTTCTGGCGATAGCCCCAGAAGTGTCATAGCCGGCCTGAGGGACACGCTCTATTGCGATCGCAACACCATTCTCCCCCGTCGGCACGTTGTGGACGGATTCGGCGTCCAAGTCGACCGCATAGTCTGGCCTGATTATAGACAGTGCTACTCCATATAATTCTCGCAGATGCTGTGCCGGCCGGGCTTCCAATTTTGCAGAGGTTTCTTCCGCTGTGCATGCAGCCGCTAATGACAGAAGCGCTACCGCCGCTACAGCGGCCTTAGTTGAAACACGCATGCGTTGACCCATCTTCGGATAAGAACATGGACGTTGCCCGGCGACTTCATCATCAAAAGGCGCCGGGCAACTCTGGACTCCACTAGCGACTGCTACCAGTACTACATTCGTAGATCTTGAGGTGGTGGGTCTCCTCGCCGTCGGTAATGACTGATCAACGCCCGTGTCTGGTGGATGAGCCGGAACCTGGACCAGGCGAGAACATGCTCGACGAGCCGGGTCGCGGGGAGGAAGAGCCGGGCCAGGACGCGGCGGATCTCGGCTACTGATGGGCGGATCAGCCGCGGTGGGATCAGTGTGGTCGCTCCGGGAGTCGTCTGGCTTTTCCCTGGTCGGTGTCGGTTTCACTGTCGGGGAGGTTGGCGCGGGTGACGGCGAGAAAGGCCAGCGCGAGCATCGCGGTGGTGACGTGCCGGTGCCACGGCGTCCACTTGCGGACCTGGTACTGAGTCAACCCGAGCAGGTCTTTTCCCTGCTCGTTGTTCTCCTCGATCTTCCAGCGCGTCCCGGCGATGCGGATGAGTTCGCTGATCGGGGTGCCCATCCGGGCGTGTGCCAGGAAGAATTCGATGTCATCGGGGTCGGCGACACTGCGCCGGATCAGCAGCGTGTGCCCGTACCCCGGGGCGGGGGCCTGGTCTTTGACATGCACCGCGACGGCGGCCCAGTCATACAGGCGCACCCCCTTGGTGCCCTGCCCGCATGAGCGGCGCTCCCACAACCCGACATCGCCCAGCGCGAGCAGCCGATCCAGCACGTGCCCGGCCGGCTCGCCGTCCCCGGTCACGGTGACCAGGGGCAGGTCGACCGGGACAGCCATCACGTAGGCGATCGGACGCTCAGGGCGGTGACACAACGCCCGCAGCTCGGGGTCACGCCCGTAGCCGGCATCGGCTGCCAGGTACGCAAACGGGGTCCCCGCATCCACCTCCTGCGCAAGCATGTCCATCACCAAGCGCGGCTTGGTGGCGAAGGTGACCTCCTCGGGCACCCCAGCAGCCGCCCGCCGCCGCCCGTCATGTGCCCAGGACTCCGGCAGGTACAACCGGCGGTTGATGAACGCGTGCCCGGCCGCCGAGGCGTAGGTGAGCATCGGCATGACCTGGCAGTTCTCCACCTGCCCGGTGGCGCCGCAGTACTGGCGGGCTACCCCGACCGACCGGTCGCCCTTCTTGATCGCCTGAGTGTCGTCGGCGATCAGGACCGCGTCCGCGCTGCCCAGATGCTCCACCACATAGTCACGCACCTGCTCCCGCAGCGCCTCGACATCCCACTTCGCACGGTCCAGCAGGTGCTCAAACCGGTTGGCGGTGGAGTGCCCGACATGGTCGGACAGTTGCCAGGAGTTCTTGCGCGGCACGTCGGCCAGAAGACCACGCACCAGATCGGCGAAGTTCGCCCGCGGCTCAGGCCGCACGAACAGCGTGCGCCCGATTCGTTCGGTCAGGGCCGTCAGTTCGGCGTCCCAGGACATGACCAGATCGTAGGAGAGAGGTAACGACAAGACCATGCCGTATCCGGCACCTCGGCGCTCTCCAAACACTCAAACCGATCTACGGATGTAGTACGGGTCAGGCCCAGGCCGGTCTTCAGTACGCGGTAGCCGTGCTCGATCCGTCGGCGATCTTCGCCGGGTGGACCAGGTCCGCGGCCCCGTGTCGGTGGGCAGGACGGACGACGGCCTCGGTGGGCTCGCTCTCGCCGGGCGGGCTCAGGCCAGAGTGGAACCGGGCAGGCCGGAACCGTCGGCGTGGACGCGCGAGTCTGGCAGGTGGAGGTAACTGCGCGCCGTGGTCCGGCGGCTTGAGCCGGGAGGGAGGCCCTTCGTATTCCCTCTTCTCAGCGATCCTCAGTCTGATCCTGCCCGAAAACGGGCAAGAAACTTGTTAGTCGGCATCCGCGCTGCGTTAGGGTCCTGCTCTGTGTCCACGGCACGGCATCCCTTCGAGGATCTGATCGGCCATCTCACCCGGACCACCTCGCTGGGCCCGGGTGAGGCGGCCCGCGTGGTCGCCGACGTCCTGGCGTACTTCGGCGAGCCCGCGGAAGAGTACGTGCGGCGCCGCCACGGCGAACTCAAGTCGAGGGGGCTGACCAACGACCAGATCTTCCCCAGGATCTCCACCGAGCTCGCGGGAAGGCGTGTCGCGGCACCGGAGCTGACCCTGCGCCAGCTCCGGAGGATCGTTTACGGATAGGAGCGGTTATGTGCGGAATCGTCGCTTACGTCGGGCCTCAGGATGCGGCGCCCATCCTGCTCGAAGGTCTCCAGCGGCTGGAGTACCGGGGCTACGACTCGGCCGGCCTCGCCGTCGTGAACTCCAGGAGCCTCAAGACGCGCAAGGTCAAGGGCCGGGTCGCCGACCTGGCGGCGGTGGTGCCCGCGAAGTTCAGGGGCACGATCGGGATCGGGCACACCCGGTGGGCCACGCACGGCGCGCCCAGTGACGTGAACGCGCACCCGCACCTCGACCAGGAGCAGCGGATCGCCGTCGTGCACAACGGCATCATCGAGAACGCCGACGAGCTGCGCCGCCGCCTGGAGGGCGAGGGCGTGACGTTCGAGAGCGAGACCGACAGCGAGGTGCTCTCCCACCTCGTCGGGCGGATGGTCAAGGAGACCGACTCGCTGCGGGAGGCCGTGCAGCGGGCGCTGAAGAGCGTGGTCGGCACGTACGGCATCGCCGTCGTCGACGCGCAGCGTCCCGGCGAGATCGTGGTCGCCCGCAACGGCAGCCCGATCGTCCTCGGCCTCGGCGAGAAGGAGATGTTCGCCGCCTCCGACGTCGCCGCGCTCATCCGCTACACCCGGCAGGTCGTCCACCTGGAGGACGGCGAGCTGGCGGTCATCAAGGCCGACGGGTTCAACACCTTCACCGGCGACGCCCGGGAGACCGCCAAGGAGCCGTTCACGGTCGACTGGGACGCCGGTCACTACGACAACGGCGGCTACGAGCACTACCTGCTCAAGGAGATCTCCGAGCAGCCCGACACGGTCGCCCGCACCCTGCGCGGGCGCATCGACGACCGGTTCCACATCGCCCACCTCGGCGGCCTCAACATGGACGCCCGCGAGACCCGGTCCTTCCGCCGCGTGAAGATCATCGGCTGCGGGTCCGCGTACTACTCCGGGCAGATCGGCGCGCAGCTCATCGAGGAGCTGGCCCGCATCCCCGCCGACGCCGAGCCGGCCTCGGAGTTCCGCTACCGCAGCCCGGTCGTCGAGCCCGACACGCTGTACGTCGCCATCAGCCAGTCGGGCGAGACGTACGACACGCTCGCCGCCGTGCAGGAGCTCAAGCGCAAGGGCGGCCGGGTGCTCGGCATCGTCAACACCGTCGGCAGCGCCATCGCCCGGGAGACCGACGGCGGCATCTACCTGCACGCCGGGCCCGAGGTCTCGGTGGCCTCCACCAAGGCGTTCACCTCCACCGCCGTGGCGTTCGCGCTGCTCGCCCTGCACCTCGGCCGCGTACGGGACCTGTCGCCGGCCGACGGCCGCAGGATCTGCGACGGCCTGCGGCGGCTGCCCGAGCAGATCAAGGAGATCCTCACCCTGGAGGACCGGATCAGGGAGCTGGCCAAGAAGTACGCCGACGCTCCGGGCATGATGTTCGTCGGGCGGGTCCGGGGCTACCCGGTGGCCCGCGAGGGCGCCCAGAAGCTCAAGGAGATCTCCTACGTCCACGCGGAGGCGTACCCGGCGAGCGAGCTCAAGCACGGCCCGCTGGCGCTGATCAGCCCCGAGCTGCCGACCGTCGCGGTCGTGCCGGACGACGAACTGCTGGACAAGAACCTCACCACGCTCGGCGAGATCCGGGCCAGGCACGGCCGCATCCTCATGGTCGGCCACCGCACCTCGGAGGCGGCCGACGACTGCATCGTGGTGCCCAGGAACGAGGTGGAGCTGGACCCCATCCTGCTCACGATCCCGCTCCAGCTGTTCGCCTACCACGCCGCCGTCGCCCTCGGCCGCGACGTCGACCGCCCCCGCAACCTCGCCAAGAGCGTGACGGTCGAGTAAGCCCATCGGCACCCACGGCTCGCGTCCCAGCGACGCGAGCCGTGCTCGTGCTAGGCGTCGAGGAGGGCGTGCACCTCCCCCAGTAGCCCGCCTCGGCCTGCCCCTCCGGCAGGTCCATGTCGCGCAGCCCCACCTGCCATCGCTGGATCTCGGCATCACGGAACGCGTCGAGCACCGGTCCCGCGTCCCCGGGGGACCAGGGGCGCAGGAGCAGGTCGCCGGCGGGCAGGGACGGCTGCGGCAGCCGCCGCATGGCGCCGGGGGCGACCACGGGAGAGATCGTCGAACCCATGGCGATCACGATAACGCCGGCATCGATTGCCGCATCCGTAACGTCCGTTATGTCATGACATGGGGTCGTTTCTCATAGTGTGTCCGCATAAGGGGCCTTCGGGGGGAGGGTGCCGGCATGCGACGCCGTACGGTTCTCGCACTGGGGGTCCTGGCCCTGGCGGGCGGGTGCGGCGCTCCGGCGCCTTCGTACCGCGGGGAGATCTCCCTCCTCGTCCCCGGCCCGCCGGAGTGCTGGGGGGACGGCGTCGCCCGGAGCCTGAAGTCCCTCATCGAGGCCCGCCGCTGGGCCCGGAGGGTGCTGATCACGCGGGACGCCCAGGGCGGCGGCGCGTCGGCCCTCGGCCGCTTCGCAGCGGGACGGGCGGACCGGCTGATGGTCGCCGACCCCCTCCTGCTCGCCGACTGCGCACTCGGTGACGCGCCCGGTGACGCGCCCGGTGACGTGGGGTCGTTCGCCGCCCGGACCGTGCCGCTGGCCAGGCTGGCGGGGGAGTGGCAGGTGCTGGTGGCCTCCCCCGGCTCGGGCTACCGCACGTTCGAGCAGGTCGCGGCGGCCCTGCTGCACACCCCGGAGCGGGTGAAGGTGGCGGGCGGGCCCGACCGCGGGCCCGGCCACCTGCTGCTCGGCCTGACCGCCCGGGGCCTCGGGGCCGACCCGCGCCTGGCGGCGTACGAGGCCTTCGACAGCTCCGCCCGGGCCGTCGCGGCGGTGGCCGAGGGGACGACCGCGCTCGCCTTCGGCGGGCGCGGCGACGTCGCCGCCCAGGTCAGGGCCGGGCGGCTGCGGCCACTCGCCGTCTCGTCGCCCGAGCGCCTGCCCGGCCTGGACGCGCCCACGCTGGCCGAGTCGGGGGTGCGCGTGGCGTACGCGAACTGGACTGGCCTGCTCGCCCCTCTCGGGGTGACCGCCCGCGAGCGCGACGCGCTGACCGATCTGTGCCGGGCCGTCGTGGACTCGCCCGCCTGGCTCCGCTTGTGCGAGCGCAACGGCTGGACGCCGATGTGGCTCGCCGGTGCGGAGTTCCGGCAGTGGCTGACGGGCGAGGCGCGTCGTACGGCCCTGCTCCTCGACGATCTCGGAATCCGGTGAGCAACACAACTTGTAGGGCTGCTTGCGTGATCGCCCACTAGATGTAGGATCCATCGCGTCGCTGGTTCACCTCGGTGAGGCAAGAGGGAACCCGGTGTGAATCCGGGGCTGCCCCGCAGCGGTGAGCGGGAACGACCGCCGTCATTGGAGCACTGGTGCGCGAGCGCGCCGGGAAGCGACGGCCAGTAGGTCCGGCGGGCGTGTGTCCCGTCGGTCGCCCGCGAGCCCGAAGACCTGCCCGCGACCGCGCGCGGATCCACCGTGCGCGCCCGCGCCGTGCCCCGAGGGAGGGCCCGCCGCCCGTACGCCGTGCCGTCGCAGGCGTACGCCGCGGTGTGCCCTCCCCTCCGGCCGGCCGGGTCAGGAGACGAGGAGGAGAGGGCGACCGATGACGATCACCGACCCGGTCTCCGCGCCCGCGCGCCCCGGCGCCGGGGCGCGCGGCGCGGAGACGGCCGCGGATGTCTGGCGGGCCATCGAGGAGGCGGCGGCGGGGGTCGTCGCCGACCCGGAGAACTCCCGGCGGGCGGCGCGGCTGCTCGCGCGGGTCATCGAGGAGGAGACGGCGGGCCAGGGGGTGCGCGCCTTCTCCGAGTCGGTCGCGGCGGCCCACGCCGCCGGACTGCTGGGCGACGCCGTCGCCGCGTTCGTGGCCGACGAGGCCGCGGCGCTGGACGCGCTCATCGACCCGGCGGCCGACGACCGGTTCGAGTACTTCGGGCTGCGCACGGTCTACGACCGCTACCTGCTGCGGCACCCGGTCACGCGGCGGGTGCTCGAACGCCCGCAGCACTTCCTGCTGCGGGTGGCCTGCGGCCTGTCGGCGAGCGTCGGCGAGGCGGCCGAGCTGTACCGGCTGATGTCCGCGCTCGCCTACCTGCCCAGCTCGCCGACGCTGTTCAACTCCGGGGCGCTCCGCCCGCAGCTGTCGTCGTGCTTCCTGCTCGACTCGCCGCGCGACGAGCTGGAGAGCATCTACGAGCGGTACGGCCAGGTGGCCCGGCTGTCGAAGTACTCCGGCGGGATCGGCGTCGCCTGGACCCGGGTGCGCTCGCGCGGGTCGCTGATCCGGGGCACCAACGGCCTGTCCAACGGCATCGTGCCCTGGCTGCGCACGCTCGACGCGTCGGTGGCGGCGGTCAACCAGGGCGGCAGGCGGAAGGGAGCCGCCTGCGTCTACCTGGAGACCTGGCACGCCGACATCGAGGAGTTCCTGGAGCTCCGCGACAACACGGGCGAGGAGTCGCGCCGCACCCACAACCTGAACCTGGCCAACTGGGTGCCCGACGAGTTCATGCGCCGGGTCGAGGCGGACGGCGTGTGGTCGCTGTTCGACCCCAAGGACACTCCCGAGCTGACCGACCTGTGGGGCGAGGCGTTCGACGCCCGCTACCGGGAGCTGGAGGCGGCCGGGCGGTACGTCCGGCAGGTGCCCGCGCGCACCCTCTACGCCCGCATGATGCGCACCCTCGCCCAGACCGGCAACGGCTGGATGACCTTCAAGGACGCCGCCAACCGCGCCTCCAACCAGACCGCGCTGCCGCGCAACGTCATCCACCTGTCGAACCTGTGCACCGAGATCCTGGAGGTCACCAGCGACGGCGAGACCGCCGTGTGCAACCTCGGCTCGGTCAACCTCGCCGCCCACCTCACCCCCGAGGGGGACGCCGTCGACTTCGGCCGGCTGCGCGCCACGGTCCGCACCGCCGTACGGTTCCTCGACCGCACGATCGACCTCGGCTTCTACCCGACGCCCGAGGCGGAGGCGGCCAACCAGCGGTGGCGGCCGGTGGGCCTCGGCGTCATGGGCCTCGCCGACGTCTTCTTCGCGCTGCGCCTGCCGTTCGACTCGCCGGAGGCGCTGGCTCTCTCCACCCGGATCGCCGAGGAGATCGCGCTCGCGGCGTACGGCACCTCGGCCGACCTGGCGGCCGAACGCGGGCGCCACCCGGCGTACGAGGAGACGCGGGCGGCGGGCGGCGTCCTGCACCCCGACCACTACCCGTGCGCCCCGGCGCACCCGGAGGAGTGGGCGGCGCTGCGCGCGAGGATCGCGGAGACCGGGCTGCGCAACTCCCTGCTGGTCGCGATCGCGCCGACGGCCACGATCGCCTCGATCGCGGGCTGCTACGAGTGCGTCGAGCCGCAGGTGTCCAACGTCTTCAAGCGCGAGACGCTGTCGGGGGAGTTCCTCCAGGTCAACCGGTATCTCGTCCGCGATCTTCAGGCCCTCGGGCTGTGGACGCGGGCGACCCGCGACGCGATCAAGCTCCACGACGGCTCGATCCAGGACATCCCCACGATCCCCGGCGAGCTCAAGACGCTCTACCGCACCGCCTGGGAGCTGCCGCAGAAGGCGCTCGTCGACCTCGCCGCCGCGCGGCAGCCGTACGTCGACCAGTCGCAGTCGCTCAACCTCTTCATGGCCGCGCCCACCATCGGCAAGCTCTCGTCGATGTACGCCTACGCCTGGCGGTCGGGCCTGAAGACCACCTACTACCTGCGCTCCCGCCCGGCGACCAGGATCGCCCAGACGACCGTGCCGGCCGTCACTCCCGACACGGCGGTCACCCCCGACACCGCGGTCGCCTGCTCCCTTGAGAACCCCGAGATCTGCGAGGCGTGCCAATGAGAACGATGCTGCTCGACCCGGGCATGGACCTGACCCTCCGCCCGATGCGCTACCCCGGGTTCTACGAGAGGTACCGCGCGGCGATCCGGAACACCTGGACGGTCGAGGAGGTCGACCTCGCCTCCGACCTCGCCGACCTGGCGACGCTGGAGCCGGGGGAGCGGCATCTGATCAACCGCCTGGTGGCGTTCTTCGCGACCGGCGACTCCATCGTGGCCAACAACCTCGTGCTGAACCTCTACCAGCACGTCAACGCGCCCGAGGCGCGCCTCTATCTGAGCCGCCAGCTGTTCGAGGAGGCCGTGCACGTCCAGTTCTACCTGACCTTGCTGGACACCTACCTGCCCGACCACGACGAGCGGGTGAAGGCGTTCGCCGCCGTGGAGCACATCCCCTCGATCCGCGACAAGGCCGAGTTCTGCTTCCGCTGGATCGACTCGATCAGCGAGCTGTCGCGGCTGGAGACGCGGGCGGACCGGCGGGCCTTCCTGCTCAACCTCGTCTGCTTCGCCGCCTGCATCGAGGGATTGTTCTTCTACGGCGCCTTCGCCTACGTCTACTGGTTCCGTTCCCGAGGGCTGCTGGGCGGCCTCGCCACCGGCACCAACTGGGTGTTCCGCGATGAGTCCATGCACATGGAGTTCGCCTTCGAGGTGGTGGACACCGTACGCCGGGAGGAGCCGGACCTGTTCGACGACGAGCTGGCCGGCCAGGTCGTGCGGATGATGGAGGAGGCCGTCGCCGCCGAGCTGGCCTTCGCCCGCGACCTGTGCGGCGACGGCGCCGGCGGGATGACCGCGGAGAACATGCGGCGCTACCTGGAGTACGTCGCCGACCGCCGGCTCGCCCGGCTCGGCCTGCCCGCGCGGTACGGCACGGCCAACCCCTTCCCGTTCATGGAGTTCCAGGACGTGCAGGAGCTGGCGAACTTCTTCGAACGCCGGGTCTCGGCCTACCAGGTGGCGGTCGAGGGAGAGGTCGCCTTCGACGAAGCCTTCTGATCCTTGTTTAAGAGGGTTCCACTACCGGGCAAAGGGAACCCCATGACGACGAACGGGGGCGCCGTCACAGCGGCAGCGTGGAACTGGGCGACATTGGCGATCGCGGTGGCGGCGGCGATCGTGGCGGTGGAACTGGTCCGGCGGGTGCTGTCGCTGCTGCTGATCGCCTGCGTGACCTGGCTGCTGATCCAGGCGGCGTACGCGGTGACGGACGTGGTGCTCGACCGGCTCACCCGGATCGAGGGCGAGCGCAACCGCCGCGCCCGGCGCATCCGCACCCAGATCGCGCTGGTGCGCCGGGTGTCGGCGGCGGTCGTCGTCGTGATCGCGCTGGGCGCGATGCTGTTCACCTTCCCGCAGGTGCGGGCGCTGGGCGCGGGGCTGCTGGCCTCCGCCGGGATCGCCGGCGTGGTGGGCGGTATCGCGGCCCAGTCCACGCTCGGCAACATGCTGGCCGGGCTGCAACTCGCCTTCAGCGACGCACTGCGGCTCGACGACGTGGTCGTGGTGGAGGACGAGTGGGGCCGCATCGAGGAGCTGACCCTCACCTACGTGGCGCTGCGCCTGTGGGACGAGCGGAGGCTGATCCTGCCGGTGTCCCACTTCACCAGCAATCCCTTCCAGAACTGGACCCGGCACGAGAGCCGCATCCTCGGCAGCGTGTACCTCCGGGTGGACTGGTCGGTGCCGGTGGAGGAGGTGCGGGCCGAGCTGTACCGGGCGCTGCGCGACAACCCGCTGTGGGACCAGAAGGACTGGACGCTCCAGGTCACCGACGTCACCGCGAACGGGCTGGTCGAGCTGCGCGCGCTGATGAGCGCGGCCGACTCGGCCAGTGCCTGGGACCTGCGGTGCGACATCCGCGAGCACCTCGTGACGTTCATCCGCGAGAAGCACCCCGAGAGCCTGCCGCGCCTGCGCGTCGACGCCCCGGCTCCCTGACCGGCGTCAGGAGCCGCAGTCGCAGGAGCATCCGTCGCAGCAGCAGCCGTCACCGCAGCAGCACCCGTCCCCGCTACAGCACCCGTCCCCGCCGCAGCAGTCGCCCGAGCAGCAGTCGCAGCATCCCGAGCAGTCGGGGCAGTCGCAGCCGTCGCAGAAGCAGCGGTCGGTCCACGGCGCCTGCCGGTAGGGGCTCCACGGCGGCCGGTAGAGCCCGCACGTGACGAAGGTCGCCACCCCGGCCACCGCCGTGAAGGCGACGCACGGCGGCTCGCCGTGCTCCCCGGCGGGCCCCGCGAGGTGGTGCGGGCGGGTGGCCGACGGGGGAGTTCCGAAGGCGCGGGCGACGGCGCGGCGGGTCTCGCCGCACAGCAGCGCCTCGACGAGGTGGCGCTCCTCCAGGTCGAGGTCGGCCACGGCGAGGCGCAGCCCGTGCAGCGCCTCCTCGCACACCCGCCGCGCCTCGGCCGGGGAGGTGCCGGTCGCGTCGAGCGGGTTGAACGCCCCGCGGGCCCGGTCCTCGGCGAGGTCCTCCACCGCGTCGAGCACGTGCGCGAGGCGGCCGAAGAGACGACCGGCCTCACGCAGGCTCTCGGCGTTGCCCGGCCGCCCCGCGAGGACGGCCGTGTGCGCGAAGGCCGCCGCGGCGGCGGTCTCGGTGGGCTCGGTGAGGCCGAGCAGCGTACGGCCGGCGGACGCCTCCAGCAGCGCCTGGCGGCCGGAGACCTCGGTCAGGACGGCGGTGTCGAAGCCGATCGCCTCCCCGCCGCGGCGCGCGGCCGAGGTCCACGATGCGGCGGCCGCGCGCAGCGGGGCGCCGCGCACGCGCCGACCGGCGATCCCGTCCCCGTCGGCCGCGTGGTCGCGGATCTTCTCCGCGGCGAGGGCCAGGGAGACCACCGCGGCCAGGCGGGCGCCCCGGTCGGCCGAGGGCACCACCTCCGCCGGCCGGAAGCCGCGCAGGGCGCAGGGCCCGGCGGTCCGCCGGCTCGCCCCGGGGCGCACGCCTGCCTGCGCCTCGGTCAGGACGGACAGGACGAGACCGTCGTAGTTGGTGGCCGTCCGGGCGAGCTGCCCATGGTGGTCCCGCAGCGTCAGGCACAGCCCGCACAGGTGCGCGCGCCACGCCTCGTGGACCGACGGGCAGGAGTGCCGGGCACATGGCCGCAGGATCCCGAACACCCACACTCCCTGAGATCGCGCGTACGGGATCATCCCGTCGCGCCGTGATTATGCCATCAGGGGGCAGGCCCCGATGGCGGGCGGAAGGGGGTGAGCCGCACAATCGAGGAGTGGACGGTACCGACGGGTACGAACTGGGTCTCGACGCGCACGTGGCCACCCTGACGATCAACCGGCCGGAGAAGCGCAACGCCCTGAGCGCCGCGATGTGGCGGGCGCTTCCGGCCATCCTGGCGGACCTGGCGGCCGATCCGAAAGTGCGGGTCCTCATCCTTACCGGCGCGGGTAAAACTTTCTGCTCCGGTGCCGACATCTCGGAAATAAATGAGCTCGGAGATAAAGGAGATGACACAGGTCTGACCATCCTCGCGGAAGGCGCGCTATGCGCCTTTCCGAAACCCGCGATCGCGATGATCGAGGGCTACTGCGTCGGCGGCGGATGCCAGCTCGCGCTCGCCTGCGATCTGCGCATCGCCTCGGCCGGGGCCCGCTTCGGCGTCACCCCCGCCCGGCTCGGGGTCGTCTATCCGTTCAGCTCCACCCGGCGGCTGGCGGAGATCGCCGGACCGTCCACCGCGAAGCTGCTGCTCTTCTCCGCCGAGCTCATCGGCGCGGACCAGGCGCTGCGTACGGGCCTCGTGGACGAGGTCTGCCCGCCCGGCGGGCTGCGCGAGCGCGTGTACGGCCTGGCGGCCACCATTGCGGCCCGGTCCCGGTTGACGCTGACGGCGGCCAAGCGGGTCGTCGACGGCCGGGCGGACGAGGCGGAGGTGCTCGCCTGGCAGCGGGAGGCTCGCGAGAGCGGCGAATTGGCCGAAGGTCTCCGGGCATATCGGGAGGGGCGTTCCCCTGGATTCTCTTGGGATGCAAAATAGGCATAAACGGGACTCACAGTGGTAATGACCCTGTGAGGTGTGAGATGTCGCAGAATCCATTCGCCAAGTTCGCCCGTTGGCTGGGCCTCGACAGGAATCCGCTCCGACGCCGGTGCGACCGGGTCGAAGCGGTGGTCCGGCTCGCCGCGGTGCTGGGCGTCGTGGCCGCGGTCGTGTTCGGCGTGCTGCTGGGCGTCCGCGAGTACGGCGACGGGCTGAAGACCGAGGCCCGGCAGGCGCACGACCGGTATCAGGTGGTGGCCACGCTGAGCGGTGACGTGGCGACGCCCCGGCTGTCGGTGGCCGGAGCGGCGGTGGGCCACGCCCAGGCGGTGTGGCGGGCGCCCGACGGCACGCCCAGGTCCGGAGTGATCGAGGTCTCGCCGAGCGGCCGGGCGGGCGAGCCCGTGCGCATCTGGACCGACGCCAAGGGGGTGATCACCCCCCGGCCGCAGGACAGGGAGACCACGGTGGTCGCCGCGATGACCGTCGGCACGGGGGTGCCGCTGGCCGCCGCGGCGTTCCTCGCGTTGCTGGTGACCTGCACCCGCGTGGTCAACCAGAGGCGGGCCCGCCGGGTGTGGGAGGCCCAGTGGACCGTCGTCGAGCCCATGTGGCGCATCAACGGCCGCTGACCGGCCCCGCCCGGCCGGGCGCGTGACCGGGCAGCCGGACCGGGCAGCCGAGCGCGTGACCAGGCGCGGTCAGCGGTCGACGATCTCGTTCTTGCCGATCACCACCACGCCCTCGCCGGTCACCGCGAAGCGCTGGCGGTCGTACTCGGGGTCGAACCCGATGCGCGCGCCGTCGGGGATGACGACGTTCTTGTCGATGATGGCCTTGCGGACGATCGCGCCCCTGCCGACCTTGACGCAGCCCATCAGCACCGAGTCCTCGACGTGCGAGTGGGAGTGCAGGACCACGCCGGGCGAGAGGATCGAGCGCAGCGCCGTGCCGCCCGAGACGATGACCCCGGGCGACACCAGCGAGTCCAGCGCGTGCCCCACCCGGTCGCCCTCGTTGTGCACGAACTTCGCCGGCGGCAGCGGGTCGTGGCCCGAGTAGATCGGCCACCGGTCGTTGTAGAGGTTGAAGACCGGCTGGACCGAGACGAGGTCCATGCTGGCCTCGTAGTAGGCGTCGAGCGTCCCGACGTCACGCCAGTAGCCGCGGTCGCGCTCGGTGGACCCGGGCACCACGTTGTGCGCGAAGTCGTACACCTCGGCGCCGCCGCTCTTGACGAACATCGGGATGATGTTGCCGCCGAGGTCGTGCTTGCTGCCGGCGTCGAGCGCGTCCTCGCGCAGCGCCTCGATCAGCGACTGGGTTCTGAAGACGTAGTTGCCCATCGAGGCGAAGATCTGGTCGGGCGCGTCGGGCAGGCCCACCGCGTCCTTCGGCTTCTCGCGGAACGCCACGATCCGGCGGCCCGAGGGGTCGGCCTCGACGACCCCGAACTGGTCGGCCAGTTCGAGAGGCTGGCGGATCGCGGCCACGGTCACGTCCGCGCCCGAGTCGATGTGCTGCTCGACCATCTGGCGCGGGTCCATCCGGTAGATGTGGTCCGCGCCGAAGACGATCACATGGTCCGGCAGCTCGTCGTAGATCAGGTTGAGGTTCTGGAACAGCGCGTCGGCCGACCCGGAGAACCAGTGCGGCCCGAGCCGCTGCTGCGCGGGGACCGGCGTGACGTAGTTGCCGAGCATCGACGAGAGCCGCCAGGTGCGGGAGACGTGCCGGTCGAGACTGTGGTTCTTGTACTGGGTGAGCACCACGATCTGCAGATAGTTGGCGTTCGCCAGGTTCGACAGCACGAAGTCAACGAGGCGGTACATCCCGGCGAAGGGTACCGCGGGCTTGGCCCTGTCCGCGGTAAGCGGCATCAGCCGCTTCCCCTCACCACCCGCAAGTACGATCGCCAGGACCTTCATAGGCAGGACCTTAACCCGCCGAACGCCCAACAAACACCATGCGCACCGGCAAATAGTGAACATTTCGGTCGTGACCGGGCGTCGTGTGACCTCCCGGGCGCCCTGCCCGGCCACGCCCGGCCTAAGCTCCTCGTATGCGTGTCGATCTGCTGAGCCGTGAGTATCCGCCCGAGGTGTACGGCGGTGCCGGAGTCCATGTCGAGTACCTCGCGCGGGAGCTCCGCCGGCTGGCCGACGTCCGGGTGCGGTGCTTCGGCGCGCCGCGCGAGGAGCCGGGTGTCCGGGCGTACGCGGTGCCCGGCGGCCTGACCGGCGCGAACGCCGCTCTCCAGGTGCTCGGCGTCGACGTCGAGATGGCGGCCGGCTGCGAGGGTGCCGACGTCGTGCACAGCCACACCTGGTACGCCAACTTCGCGGGTCACGTCGCGAAGATGCTGTACGGCGTGCCGCACGTGGTCACCACGCACAGCCTGGAGCCGCTGCGCCCGTGGAAGGCCGAGCAGCTCGGCGGCGGCTACACGCTGTCGTCGTGGGCGGAGCGGACCGCGCTGCACGCCGCCGACGCGATCATCGCGGTCTCCGAGGGCATGCGCCGCGACGTGCTGACGGCCTACCCCGACGTCCCCGCGGACCGCGTGCAGGTGATCCACAACGGCATCGACACCGAGGAGTACGCGCCGTCGCGCGGCACCGGGGCGCTGATCCGGCACGGTATCGACCCGGCCGTGCCGTACGTCGTCTTCGTCGGCCGGATCACCCGGCAGAAGGGCCTGGTCCACCTGCTCCACGCGGCCCGGTCGTTCGCCCCCGAGGCGCAGATCGTGCTGTGCGCGGGCGCGCCGGACACCCCGGAGATCGCCGAGGAGGTCAGCGGGCTGGTCCGCGAGCTGTCGGCCTCCCGCAAGGGCGTGGTGTGGATCTCTGAGATGCTGCCCCGGCCCGAGGTGATCCAGATCCTGACCCACGCCGCCGTGTTCGTCTGCCCCTCGGTGTACGAGCCGATGGGCATCGTGAACCTGGAGGCGATGGCGTGCGAGACCGCCGTCGTCGCGACCGCGACGGGCGGCATCCCCGAAGTCGTCGCCGACGGCGAGACGGGCCTGCTCGTCCCGATCGACCAGGGGCGGGACGGCGAGCCGCGCGACCCCGAGGTGTTCGCCGCGGCGCTGGCCGAGCGGGTGAACGCGCTGCTCGGCGATCCCGGCCGCGCGGCCTCGATGGGCGAAGCCGGCCGCGTGCGCGCGGTCGAGCACTTCTCCTGGGCCCGCATCGCCGAGCGGACCCAGGCCCTCTACGCCGGGCTGACCGCGCTCTAGGCCGCCCTGGCGGGTTGCGGGAGGATCACCGTCACGCCGGCGGACGTCCCGGGCCGGGTCAGCACCTCCGGGGCGTCCTCCAGGCCGATCGTCCGGGTCACGAGCAGGTCGGGCCGGAGCACGCCCTCCGTGATCAGCTCCAGCATCGGGGGATAGGCGTGGGCGGCCATGCCGTGGCTGCCCGTGATCTCCAGCTCGTGCGCGATCACCCGGCCCATCGGCAGCGCGGTCTCCCCGGGCAGCAGGCCCACCTGCACGTGGCGGCCCCTCCGGCGCAGGCCCGCGATCGACGCGGCGCACGTCGCGGCGTCGCCCAGGGCGTCGACGGAGACCGCGGCCCCGCCGCCGGTCGCCACCCTGACCAGGGACGCCGACTCCTCCGGAGTGGAGCCGCCGGGGAGCAGGACGCACTCGGCCGCGCCGAACCGACGGGCCAGATCGAGCGCGGCGGGGGAGACGTCCACGGCGACGACGCGCGCCCCCACGGCGGCGCCGATCATCACGGCGGAGAGCCCGACCCCGCCGCAGCCGTGTACGGCGAGCCACTGGTCGGCCCGCACCCCGCCCCGCTCCACGACGGCCCGGAACGCGGTGGCGAACCGGCAGCCCAGGCTCGCCGCGGTGGCGAAGGACATGCCGGCGGGCAACGGGACGAGGTTCACGTCGGCGTGGTCGATCGCCACCAGTTCGGCGAACGATCCCCAGTGGGTGAAACCGGGCTGGGTCTGGCGCTCGCACACCTGCTGGTTGCCGCTCAGGCACTCGCGGCAGCGTCCGCAGGCGCAGATGAACGGCACCATCACCCGGTCGCCCGGCCGCCAGCCGGTCACCTCCGGGCCCGCCGTCTCCACCACCCCGGCCAGTTCGTGCCCCGGCACGTGCGGCAGCACGGTGATGTCCGCGTCGTGCCCCATCCACCCGTGCCAGTCGCTGCGGCACATCCCGGTCGCCTCGACCCTGATCACCACGCCGTGCGGCGGCGCGACCGGGTCCGCCACCCGGCGCACCTCGGGCCGCCCGCCGAACTCCTCGTACACCACCGCGCGCACTCCCCACTCCTTCCGTCGGCCGCAAACGTACTGCCACGTTCCGAGATCCCTACCGGCGAGTCTCCCGGCGCCGGCCGTACGCTGAAGCCGTGATTGCGATCGACGGGGTCGAGATGGCCTTCACCGACCGGCACGGCGGCGTGAGCACCGGGCCGTACGGCACGCGCAACCTCGGCGGGGCGGTGGGGGACGACCCGGCGGCGGTCGCCGAGAACCGCGCGAAGACCGCCGCCGAGCTCGGGCTCGACCGGGTGGTGTTCATGCGCCAGGTCCACGGGACGGACGTCGCCTACGCCGGCGCGCCGTTCGGGGCGGACCCGCCGGCCCTGGACGGGATCCTCACCGACCGGCCCGGGCTCGGGCTGGCGGTGCTGGTCGCCGACTGCGCGCCCGTGCTCCTGGCCGACCCGGTGGCCGGCCTGGTGGGCGGCGCGCACTCGGGACGGCCCGGCACCGAGGCGGGGGTGGTGCCCGCCCTGGTCGAGGCGATGGCGGCCCGGGGCGCCGAGCCGGCGCGGATGGTCGCCGTGATCGGGCCCTCGGCCTGCGGGCTGTGCTACGAGGTGCCGGAGGACCTGCGCGAGCGGGTGGCCGCCCGGGTGCCGGAGACGTGGTCGCGCACCCGGCGCGGCACGCCCGCGCTCGACATCCGGGCCGGGATCGCGGCCCAGCTCGCCCGCGCCGGGGTCGCCGACGTGCGGCACGACCCCCGGTGCACGATCGAGACGGCCGATCTCTACTCCTACCGCCGCGAGCGGGTCACCGGCCGCTTCGCCGGATACGTCTGGCTCACCGGTTCCTTCAGTCGATAGCCGGGCGCACAACTACTGAGCGTCCGCGGGGGCGCTCCCGGGGGCTTGCGGGACGCTTGCGGCGACTTGCGGCCGCTTCCCGCAAGCGGGTGTCAAGAGACGTGCAGGCGGGCGCGCCTATCAATAAGACGCATCCTCCCGGCGGCGACGGCCGGATCGGGAGATCCGAACAGCACCCGCACCCCGGACACCTCAGGAGATCGTCATGAAGCGCACCCTGCTCGGTCTGGCCGCCGCCACGATCGCCGGTCTGGCCGTCACCGCCCCCGTCACGCTCATGGCCGGCCCGGCCGCCGCGACCGGCGACTTCGGCCCGGACACCTGCCTCCAGGGCTACGTGTGGCGCGAGGCCCGCACCGGCGACGTCGTCTGCGTCACCTCGGCGACCCGGACCCAGACCCAGGCCGACAACGCCGCGAAGGCCTCCCGCTGGACCTCCGGCGCGTACGGCCCGCACACCTGCACGACCGGCTACGTCTGGCGCGAGGCCTTCACCGGCGACGACGTCTGCGTCACCCCGGCCGTCCGGTCGCAGGCCGCCGCCGACAACGGCAGGGCCGCCGACCGCAGGGTCTCGGCGCGGCTCTGGATCAGCCGCTACACCGTTCCGCCGGTGGACAACGGCGACGGCACCTCCACCAGCACCTCCGTCGACGACATCCCGCGCCTCAAGATCAACGGTGACCACTACAACCTCGGCCAGGTGCGCCTCTACATCCGGTACACCACCGGCAGGCTCTACTGGAGCGGCACGGTGAACGCGAGCGCCCACAGCGGCTACGCCGGCGGCAGCTTCGGCAAGAAGACCGGCGTGTTCGACTGCGCCGGGGCCGGCCGTCCGGCCAACGCCTACGCCCAGGCGCAGGACGTGATCTCCGGCCGCTGGTCGCCCCGGATCGCCGTCCGGGTCGGGTGCGCCGTCCTGTGACGGTACGCCCGCCGCGGCGGATGATGTTCCGAGCGCCGTGATCGGGGTAGTCGGTGGGCCTGCGGGGACCGCCGGAGGCCGGCCCGCGACCCGGCCCCCGGTGGTCCTCACCCCTGACGACGTGAGGACTCACATGGGAACCGCGACCCCGGTACCGGAGACCCGGAGCATGGGCGGCGAGGAGTTGTCGGCCGACGACGCCTACGTCGCGATGCGGCACTACGGCGGCTGGCACCTGATCCGCGACTCGTTCGTGCGCTTCAGGTACGGCGACGGCACGAGCAACGCCCGCGCGCTGGCGTTCCAGGTCTGCCTTGCGATCATCCCCGGCGCCATCGCGATCGTGGGGCTGAGCTCGGTCGTCCACCAGGAACAGCTGGGACGGCTGCTCGAGCTCACCCTGCGGCGGCTGACCCCGGGTGCCGGCTCGCAGGTGATCCGGGAGACGCTCGACCAGAGCCACCACGCCTCGGGTGCCGGGGGAAAGCTCGCGCTGTGGTTCGGTCTGCTGACCGCGCTGGTGGCGCTGACCACGGCCATGGGCCAGTTCGAGCGGGGGGCGAACCGCATCTACGGCATGGAGCGCGACCGGCCGTTCAAGGCGAAGTACGGCCGGGCGCTGCTGATGGCGGTCACGGCGGGCGTCTTCATGAGCGTCGGGTTCGTCATCCTGGTCGGCGGCGGGGCGGTCGGCGACGCGGCGGCCCAGGTGTACCACTGGAGCGACACGACGCAGCGCCTGTGGGGCTGGCTGCGCTGGCCGATCGGCTTCCTGCTCGCCGTGCTGTCGATCTCGGTCCTCTTCGGCTCCTCGCCCCGGCGCAAGCAGCCCGGCCACACCTGGCTGGCGGTCGGGGCGACGGTCGCGGTGCTGCTGTGGACCCTCTTCACCTGGCTGCTGGCCCTCTACACCGCGAGCAGCGGCACCTTCGGCGCGACGTACGGCCCGCTCACGGCGGTCATGGCACTGCTGCTGTGGTCGTTCCTGAGCTCGGTGGCCCTCTTCCTCGGCCTCGCCTTCAGCGCGCAGCTGGAGGCCTGCCGGGTGGGCTGCGGCGAGCCGGCCGCACCCGACCCCGGCACCACCGACCGGGTCCCGGAGCGGGAGCGGCAGCCGGTGGGGAGTGGCCGATGAACTGGTTGCGCAGGCGGTTCGATCCCCAGAGCAGGCTGGGCCTGCGGCTCACGGTGGCGGTCGCGGCACTGGCGCTGATCGGGGTGCCGTTCACGGTGCTTCTCGTCTTCGTGAAGACCTCCTTCGGGCCGCTCACCCGGATCGACGAGGGCGCGGCGCACAACCTGCACGCCTACGCGTACGCGAACCCGGGTTTCGCCCAGTTCATGCGGCTGGTCAGCGACGTCTTCCAGCCGTGGACCTGGCGCGTCGCCGTGGGCGCCGCGGTCGCGTGGCTTGTCTGGCGCCGCGCCTACAGCCTGGCTCTGTGGGCGGGCACCACGATCATCGTCGGCGGGCTGCTCGGCCTCGCGCTGAAGGTCGTGGTCGCGCGGGCCAGGCCGCACCTGCCCGACCCCGTCGCCATCGCCCCCGGCGCGTCGTTCCCCTCGGGGCACACGGTCAACGCCACGCTCGGGGCCGGGATCCTGCTGCTGCTCGTCCTGCCGCTCGTACGGCGACGCGGGCGCGTGGTCGCGTGGACGCTCGCGGTGCTGATCCCGCTGCTGGTCGGCTTCAGCCGGATCGCGCTCGGCGTCCACTGGTTCAGCGACGTCGTGGGCGGGCTGGTGGTCGGCGTGGCCGTGGTCGCGGTCACCTGCGCCGCCTTCGAGACCTGGCGAAGAGAGGTCGGACGCCGGCCCGCCCAGCCCTTACGGGAAGGCGTCGGGCCGGAGACGAAGAGGCAGATCACCCCCCAAGGAGGACGAGTTGGTCACCGTTCGTGAACGCCGCCCCGCCGCTGACACGCCGTCGTCCTCGACGGCGGCCGAGGTGGCCCGGCGCATCCTGCTTCCGCTCACGCTCATGGCCCTGGTCACCCTGGGGCTGGGCCTGCTGCTCACCAGGGTCCTGGAGCACTCGTCGCTCATCGCCCAGGACGAGGCGGTCAGCCGTGAGATCGCCCAGGAGCGCACGCCGTTCTGGAACACGATCACCCACTACGGCTCGATGCTGTCCGACACCCCGGTGATCATCGTGGTGACGACGATCATGGCCGTCCTCTTCCGGCTGGTCTACGGGCGCTGGAGGGAGTCGGTCTTCCTGGTGGCGGCCGTCTGCGCGCAGTCGGCGATCTTCCTGCTCGCCACCGTGTTCGCGCAGCGGGCCCGGCCGCACGTGCAGCACCTCGACCCCGCGCCGCCGACGTCCAGCTACCCCTCCGGTCACACCAGCGCGGCGGTGGCGTTCTACTGCGGGGTCGCCCTCGTGCTGACCCTGCACACGCACCGGCACACCATCCTGAAGGCGCTGTGGTGGCTGCTCGGCGCGGGGGCCGCCCTCACGGTCGGCCTTTCCCGGCTCTATCGGGGCATGCACCACCTGACCGACGTGAGCTGGGGCTGGGTGCTCGGGATCTTCTGCGTGTTCGTGCTCGCCCAGGCCCTGCTGATCCGGCCGGTCATGGCGTCGCGGCGGGCCTCGTCGAAGCGGACCGCCCACGACGCCGCCCCGGCCTGAGCCGATCAGCCGGGCCGGTCAGTAGGGCCGGAGTCGTGCCGGGGTCGTGCGGGTCAGGCGGACAGGCCGGTGAGGCGGCAGGCGTCCGCCCAGCGGGCCGGGTCGACCCCCGGCCCGGCGACCGGCCCGGCCGGCTCGGCGCCGCCGTGCAGCAGCGCCCGGCAGTCCTCGATCGCGCCGGCCAGCAGGTCGCGCAGCAGCGTGTCGGGGTCGGGCACGCACGCCTGCGCGACGCCCCTGACCGCGAGCTGCACCGTGTTCGGCGCGGCGTACCTGCGGAAGCCCTTGGGCGAGACGCGGACTCCGCGCCCGAAGTCGCGGGCCCAGCGGGCGGCCTCGGGCACCTGCGCCAGCGCCTCCCTGCTGCGCGGGTCGAGGTCGCGGGGCGACCGGCCCTCCACCTCGGCGAGCACGTGCTCGGCCGAGAAGATCGAGACGGCCATCGCGAGCTGACGCTCGTGCGCGACGACGGGCAGCGCGGCCGTGGCGGCGCACAGCGCGATCCGCGCGTCGAGGCGCGGATCGTCGCCCGTCAGGCCGATGACGGACGGGATCAGCCCGGCCAGCCGCGGCCGGGCGGCGTCCGAGGTGTGGTCGTTGACGAGGCGGGCGAGCCCGGCGAGCAGCGGATGCGTGCACGTCGGGTGGTCGCTCCACCGTTCACCGGCGAGGTAGGACGCGAACTCCATGAAGCAGGCGCCCTTGCTGGGATTGCGATGCTTGCCACGAGACAACATGGGCATCGCTGCGGGCATGTCACCGTGCACGGCTACTCCACCGAAATCGCCTGTCGTGTCTCTTTCAGTGTGCGCCCGGCGCCGTGCGTTGAGAAGAACCCTTGCCCGGACTTGTCTCGATGGATCAGAGCCCGGGTGGGTCAGGTCGGAACCAGAGGTGGAGACGGGATTTGAACCCGTGTAGACGGCTTTGCAGGCCGTTGCCTCGCCTCTCGGCCACTCCACCAGAGTGAGGCCCGGAAGTGCGGCCCCTCGGAGCGGAAGACGGGATTCGAACCCGCGACCCTCACCTTGGCAAGGTGATGCTCTACCACTGAGCCACTTCCGCGCCCGCCTTGCGGCGACGTCGCTACTGTACCGGGTTTTCCGCTCGTGTGCGTACTCAGAACGGCCGTGCCGCCGGTCTGCGGAACGCGCGGTCGGCTCCGCGCTCGATCGCGGGGAGGGTCAGGAAGATCTCCACGATCCGGGTGAACCGGTGCACCTCGTTGCGGTGGAAGGCCGGTCCCTCGGCCCTGGCGAGCATCAGGGTGAGCGCCAGCGGAGGCAGCGGCGCGACGATCACATGCAGGCCGGACGGGAGCGTCGAGGCCGCCGGGCGGGACGGCGTCTCCTCGGGGAAGGGCACCTCCTCCGGCGCCCGCCAGCTGGAGTAGACGGTGACGCGCGGGTCCTTCTCGGTCGCCGCGGCGGCCCAGTCGGCGCTGAACAGGACCGGCATGGAGTCGATCAGAGTCGCCAGCGCGCGGTCGCCCGCGGTGCTGAGGAACTTGAGGATCTCCAGCTCCGGATAGGTGCCGGGGGCCTCCCGCGTGCTCCAGACCCCCTCGATCCGGACTCCCTCCACGTCGTCGAGGGCCCGTACGAGGTCGTCCCGGGGCGCGGCGTCCGGCCAGTAGACGGTGAAGTCGTCGAGCGCGCGGCCGTCGCCCCGGTCGAGAACGGTCACCTGGGTGATGTCGGCGCCCGCGGCGCCGAGGGCCCCGGTCACCTGGCCCAGCGCGCCAGGCCGGTCCGGCAGGGCGATTCTCAGGCGCAGCAGCATGACGACCTCCCCACGATTGGTCCAGGTCAGATTAACCGGGACAAAAGCCCTCCGTCCACGATCTTGTACGGCTCACGGCCGGCGGCGGGGAGAATGTATGGGTGAGAATCGGCGCGCTCGAGGTCTGGCCTCCCGTGGTGCTCGCTCCCATGGCGGGCATCACGAACATCGGTTTCCGCACCCTGTGCCGGGAGCAGGGTGGCGGCCTGTTCGTGTCCGAGATGATCACCTCGCGGGCGCTGGTCGAGCGGGTGCCGCTGACGTTCCAGATGATCCGGTTCGGCCCGCACGAGTCGCCCCGCAGCATCCAGCTCTACGGCGTCGATCCCGCGATCATCGGCAAGGCCGCGCGGATGATCGCCGAAGAGGATCTGGCGGACCACATCGACCTGAACTTCGGCTGCCCGGTGCCCAAGGTCACCCGCAGGGGCGGGGGCTCCGCCCTGCCGTACAAGCGGAACCTGCTGCGCGCCATCCTGCGGGAGGCGGTGGCCGGCGCCGGGCCGCTGCCGGTGACCATGAAGATGCGCATGGGCATCGACGAGGACCATCTGACGTACGTTGAGGCGGGCCGGATCGCGGTGGAGGAGGGCCTCGCCGCCGTCGCCCTGCACGCCCGCACGGCCCGCCAGCACTACGGCGGCACCGCGCACTGGGACGCGATCAAGCGGCTGAAGGACGCGGTGCCGGAGGTCCCGGTGCTCGGCAACGGCGACATCTGGAGCGCCGACGACGCGGTGCGGATGGTCGCCGAGACCGGCTGCGACGGCGTGGTGATCGGCCGGGGCTGCCTGGGGCGGCCCTGGCTGTTCCGCGACCTCGACCTGGCCTTCGAGGGGTCGCCGGAGCGGACCCGGCCCGCCCTGGGCGAGGTCGGCGCGATGATGCTGCGCCACGCCGAGCTGCTCTGCGAGGTCATCGGCAGCGAGCGGCACGGCCTGGCCGACTTCCGCAAGCACGTCGGCTGGTATCTCAAGGGCTTCGTGGTCGGCGCCGAGACCCGCCGTGCCCTCACCTCGGTCGACACCCTGCCCGAGATGGCCGAGCGGGTCGCCGAACTGGACGCCGGCCAGCCGTGGCCGGACCAGGCCGACGGCCCGCGCGGCAAGAGCGGCGAGAGGTCCAAGGTGTCGCTGCCGCACAACTGGCTCGACGACCCCGACGACATGACGATCCCCGGCGCCGGCGCGGAGGACCCCACCTCCGGCGGCTGAGCCGCACCGGTTCAGAAGCCGGACAGGTCCGGCGCCCCGGTGACGGGCCCCAGCATGCGGGGGAGTACGGCGCGCAACTCGGCGGCCGTCTCCGGCGGCAGGTCGAGGCGGACCTCGAACACCGTCTCGGTCCCCATCAGGTCGGCGGCCTCCGGCGTGAGCTCCAGCCGGAGCGCGGAGCCGTCCAGCGTGACGGACAGCAGGCCCTCACCGGTCCCGCGCATGCCGTCGCGGCCGACGTACCAGGTGTCCCGGGAGGTCGAGACCATCAGGAACGGGGAGTCCGGATCGCCGTCCCGCTCCGCGAGAAAGACCAGCTGACCGCCGGGCTCCCGGCTGCAGGCCATGACGTGGGCGGTCATGGTCGTGTCCGGCACGTAGTCCAGCGCTCCGCTGATCGGCAGCGGCTGTAGCCTGCGGTGCTCGCCGGGGTCGTGGCGCCATCCCTCGTACCGTTCGCCGTAGGTGAAGGGGAGGGGGAGGGGCGGGGCGGTCGGCAGCGCGGCGAGCAGCCAGCCGGGCGGCGTCTCGCGGGAGAACGTGGTCAGCTCCGCCAGCGCCGCCGTCGCGGGCACGTCCGCGAACGGCTGCGCCGAGGAGTCGACCCGGCCGGCGTACCGCCTGCTGCGGGGTTCGAACGCCAGTTCGCAGGTGAACCAGGTGCCGGCGCCGGCCCGGTAGGACAGCTCACGCAGGCGCCGGAAGGGCTCCCGCATGCCCTCGGCGGGGATCTCGCGGCCGTCGCGCAGCAGGGTGGTCACGGCGTGCGAGCCCACCTCGGCATGCCGTACGACCAGTCGTGACCAGCCCGGAGCGGCGGCGGCACGGGCGAGATCGCCGATCGCCACGCGCATGGCGTGGCCCTCGTCGTGGCGGGTGAGCCAGTTGCCGGTTCTCATGGTCATCCTTCCTGGCCGGTGCCGCCGGTGAGCTGGGAGTGGAGCCGGCGGACCTCCCGCAGTAGGCCGCTGTGCCCCTTGCGGGCGGCCGTGTCGCGCACCTCGGGGATCTCGCCGCGGGCGCCACACCATTCGGCCGCCATCCTCGCGAGTGTGACGAACCCGGTCAGGCCACCCCGCGGGCGCTCGCCCGGCGCGGGCAGCAGCGCGGGCAGCGCCGCGGCGGCGATCCGCCACACCTGATCGTGCCCGCCCCGCCTGGCCACCTCGTCGAGCGCGGCGACCATGTCGATCATCCTGACCTCGCCGCTGACCAGCAGCAGGCCCGTCTGGCGGCCGATCTCGGCCGTGGGCAGTTCGCCACGCGCGGCGACCTCCAGCAGCACGTCGACCGGCTCCTGCGTGTTCCGGTCGCCCAGGGCGCGGGCGAGCACCGTGGCGAACGCCGGCCCCGCCGGTCCCTCGGCCCGGGCGAGAGGGCGGGCCTGCGCGCGGACGGCGGGCCCGTGCCAGTAGCGCTGCAGCAGGTGCGGCGTGAGGTACGCGGCGGCGACCTCGCGGTGTGAGGGCAGCATCGAGGGCCACCAATGGACGTGCTCGGACTCGGACCAGTGGCTCGGCACGCTCAGCACCAGGTCGATCAGCGGCAGGCCGGTGGGCGCGGCGACGGCCGCGGGGACCAGGCGGACTTCGTGCGTGTGGCTCTGGTCGCGCCAGTCGAGGGGGCACTGGTTGCCCCGTGTGCAGGTCCAGTCCACCGTGACGTGGGCCTCCGGGCAGGTCCACCCGGCGACGATCCCGCCCGCCGCGGACGTCAGGCGGGCCGCGCGCTCCGCCGCCTCGGGGTCGGGGGTGCGGGGCAGGCGCAGCAGCGCCTGCTGGAGGTCGGCGGCCAGCGGCTTGGCGCCGGCCGCTTCGATCACCTCCAGCCGCCGGACCAGCTCGGCCGCGGCCACGTGGCCGGTGTCGTGCGTGGGCGTGGCCAGCAGCAGCGGGGGCAACGTGTCCTCCTCGACGGCCCGCAGGATCTCGGCCGCGCGGTGCAGCAGGAGCAGGTCAGGGGCGGCCAGGCCTCTGCCGGGCAGGAAACGCCGCCAGGCGTGCCGGGTCAGGGTGCTTCCGGTCAGGGCGGTGGCGGCGCCCCGCAGCCACTGCTCGCCCCGGGGCCAGGTCTCCTGTGAGTAGGTCCAGATGTGCTCGTCGGTCAGCCGGTCACGCGTCGCGGCCACCAGCCCCGGCCGGTCGCGGCCGGCGAGCAGGACGAACCCGGCGAGCAGCCGCTCCCACGCCTGCCAGGAGTCCGTCCATCCCGCGATCGACTGACTGAGCTCCTCCGCCGACTCGATCGGGGGCTCGACGGCGCTGGCGCGTTCGGGCGCGGGCGGCAGCGACGGCGGCGTGAACACGGGCTCGGCCTCGGCCACCGCGCCACCCGCGAACGCCGCGGCGGCCCGCCTGCCGAGCGCGGGCGGGAGGAAGGCGATCGCCGCACGGATGGCGGCCCGGCCCTCCTCGCCCATGCCGTCCGCGTGCGCCACGGCCAGCTCGACGGCCGTCTCCTGCAGCTCCGCGGAGTCGGCGGCGAACGCGCGGGCCAGCGGTGCGGCGATCACCCCGGCCAGTGCCGGAGTGCGCTTCACGGAACGGGTGAGCCACGACAGCCCGGCCCGCACCAGCGTGCGCTCGGGCCGGAACAGCAGGCCGTCCCACGCTTCGGCGAGGTCGTCGGCGGGCAGATCGGCGCAGGACCGCAGGCGCTTCACGGCCAGTTCGGCGACCGGCCCGGGCGCCGCGGGCAGCAGATGCAGGTAATCGCGGACGTGGCAGGAGGCCTCGGCGGGCGAGGGGTCGAGTGCCTCGTGCAGGCGGACGAAGAACCGCAGGTCGGCCGGGGTGCCGCCGCGGAGGAAGCGGCGCACGCAGCCGTCGATGAGCGCCTCGCGCTTAACCCGGCCGGCCTCGGCCAGATCCGTCAGCGCGCCCAGCCAGCCCCTCCCCGGCTCCCTGTCCCACTGCAGCGTCCGGCCGACGCCCTCGGCCTCGAACAGACGCGGCAGCAGGTGATCGAGCAGCGGGTCCTCGCCCAGGCGCGCCGGGCCCCGATCCGCCCATCCGGCCACCAGCGGATCATGCGGGGGCGGTTCGATCCCGGTCTCGCGGAGCAGGGCCAGCGCGAGCTCCACGCCGCGGTCGTCGGCGGCGCGCAGGCGGAGCACCAGCCGCTCGGCCAGATCCGCCCGCCAGGCGGCGGGCCGGTCGGCGAGCACCGCCAGGATGAGATCGACGTCGTTGTCGGCGCCGCCCCACCGGGGCGCGAGGTCACGCCGGTACAACCAGGACGCCACGGCCGCCGCGCCGCCGAGGCAGCCGGCGCCCGCCACCCGCAGGCCGACCCGGTAGCCGGACAGGCCGTCGTCCCACCGATCGACGCCGCGCAGTTCCTTCAGCAGCTCCGGCAGCCTGGCCGCGACCTCCTTGCGGCCCTCGTCGCCGAGCGTCCTGACCCTCTCGGCCAGCCGGTCGGCGCGCCTCGTCACGATCAGTTTCCTGATCTCGCCCCAGTGATCATCCATGCCTGGGGACACTAGACAGTCGTACCGACAAATCCCGGGCCCGGCCTCCGAACCGCTCGGAGAGTTCCCCGCCGACTCCCGCGCTGTTCGGGGAGTCGCTCACCCGAACAGGATCACTCCGATCTTCTGCTTGTGATGGCCATCCGCAGGTCCGGTGCGCTGTCAAGGAACATCACGATCGAGTGGCGGTCCTCGTACCAGGAACCGCTCCTCTGGGCGGCCGATGCCGTCGTCGGCGCCACGACATGGTGGCTGGACGGGCACGCGGCATGCTTCGATCTGCTGCACGAGAAGATCAGCGTCATCGACCTCGACTGAGGGTGGAAAGCGCGAAGGCCGGACGCCCGATTCCATCGGGAGGCCCGGCCTCACTTCCGACGCCCACCGGGGGCGCGGCATCACCAGTATTGCATCACCGAGCGTGACCGGGCAAGCAGTTCTCGGTGACGCGTCACGCGGGGGGCCGTCAGAGGCGGGTGAGGCCGGTGACGTGGAGGACGGCGTGGCCCTCCTCGTCGGAGGCGGCGAGGTCGACCTCCGCGCCGACGCCCCAGTCGTGGTTCCCGGCCGGGTCGTCGACGATCTGGCGCACCCGCCACAGCTCCTTCTCCTCCTCGATCAGCAGGAGGGCAGGGCCCCGGGCGGCCGGGCCGGTGAGGATCTCGTCGTGCTCCTCGTAGTAGGCGTCCAGGCCCGCGCCCCAGTCGACGTCCGGATAGAGCTCGGCCAGCTCCTCCTCGCGGTCGAGCGCGGCCAGCTCCACCAGGCGGAACATCGCGTTGCGCACCAGCACCCGGAAGGCGCGTGCGTTGGCGGTGACCGGGCGGGTCCGCGTCTCCAGCTGCTCCTGCCCGGCGGTGAGGGCCTCGGCCGGGTTGGCCAGCTTCTCCCACTCGTCGATGAGGCTGGAGTCGACCTGGCGCACCAGCTCGCCCAGCCATTCGATGAGGTCCACGAGGTCGTCGGTCTTCAGGTGCTCGGGCACGGTCTTCGACAGCGTGCGGTACGCGTCGGCCAGGTAGCGCAGCACCGTGCCCTCGGAGCGGGCCAGCTCGTAGAACTGGATGTAGTCGGTGAAGGTCATCGCCCGCTCGTACATGTCGCGCACGATCGTCTTGGGGCTCACGACATGGTCGCCGACCCAGGGGTGCCCGCGCCGGTAGGTCTCGTACGCGCCGAAGAGCAGGTCGGCCAGCGGCATCGGGTGGGTGATCTCCGCGAGACGCTCCATCCGCTCCTCGTACTCGATGCCGTCGGCCTTCATCTGCGCGACCGCCTCGGCCCTGGCCTTGTTGAGCTGGGCGTGCAGGATCTGCCGCGGATCGTCCAGCGTCGACTCGACGATGGAGACGAGGTCCAGGGCGTACGTGGGGGAGGCGCGGTCGAGCAGGTCGAAGCTCGCCAGCGCGAACGTGGCCAGCGCCTGGTTGAGCGCGAAGTCCTCCCGCAGGTCCACGGTGAGCCGGGCCATGCGGCCGTGCTCGTCGGGCTCGGCGAGCGTCTCGACGATGCCGCCCGCCAGTAGCGACCGGTAGATCGCGATGGCGTGGCTGATGTGGCGGCGCTGGGCCTTGCGGTCCTCGTGGTTGTCGGTCAGCAGCCGCTTCATCGCCTGGAAGCAGTCGCCGGGGCGGTTGATGATCGACAGCAGCATGGCGTTGCTGACCTTGAAGCGGGAGGTCAGCGGTTCGGGCTCGGCCGTCTGGAGCTTCTCGAACGTGTCCTCGCTCCAGCCGACGAACCCCTCCGGGGGCTTCTTGCGGGCGTAGCCGCGGCGCCGCTTGGGGTCGTCGCCGATCTTCGCCAGCGCCCGCTCGTTCTCGATCACGTAGTCGGGGGCCTGGCAGACGACGTAGCCGACCGTGTCGAAGCCCGCCCGGCCGGCCCGGCCGGCGATCTGGTGGAACTCCCGCGCCCGCAGCCGCCGCACCTTCGTGCCGTCGAACTTCGACAGCGCGGTGAACAGCACGGTCCGGATCGGGACGTTCACCCCCACGCCGAGGGTGTCGGTGCCGCAGATGACCTTCAGCAGCCCCGCCTGGGCGAGGCGCTCCACCAGGCGGCGGTACTTCGGCAGCAT
The DNA here is from genome assembly GCF_045040095.1 of Microbispora sp. NBC_01389. Taxonomy (NCBI): domain Bacteria; kingdom Bacillati; phylum Actinomycetota; class Actinomycetes; order Streptosporangiales; family Streptosporangiaceae; genus Microbispora; species Microbispora sp. NBC_01389. The sequence goes on along the minus strand of NZ_CP109552.1, from coordinate 6,694,690 downwards.
CCCCGCGTGGTGCACGCCGATTCCGTGCCGTACGAGCCGGGACAGGGCCCGGCCGAACCGGGTGGTGAACCGGAAGTTCCCGATCAGGGCGGCGATCCGTTCCTTCTCCGCCTTGCTGCACATGTTGATGCTCATGAGCGCCTGGGCGCGCTCCATCGCCGCCGCCTGGGTGAAGTGGACGACGTACACGGGGGCCTGCTGGGTGGACAGCAGCTCCTCCAGCGTCTCGTGCAGCGGGGTGGTCCGGTAGGAGTAGATGAGCGGCACCGGCCGCTCGGCGTTCTTCACGACGGCGGTGTCGCGCCCGGTGCGGCGGGCGAGGTCGGTCTTGAAGCGCTCGACGTCGCCCAGGGTGGCCGACATCAGCACGAACTGCGCCTGCGGCAACTCCAGCAGCGGCACCTGCCACGCCCAGCCGCGGTCGGGCTCGGCGTAGAAGTGGAACTCGTCCATGATCACCGTGCCGACGTCGGCGTCCGCGCCGTCGCGCAGCGCGATCTGGGCCAGGATCTCGGCGGTGCAGCAGATGATCGGCGCGTCGGCGTTCACCGTGGCGTCGCCGGTCATCATCCCGACGTTCTCGGTGCCGAACAACGCGCACAGGTCGAAGAACTTCTCCGACACCAGCGCCTTGATCGGCGCGGTGTAGAAGCTGATCTCGTCTCGGGCGATCGCGGCGAAGTGCGCTCCGGCGGCGATCAGGCTCTTGCCCGAGCCGGTCGGGGTCGACACGATCACGTTGTTTCCGGAGACGACCTCGATGAGGGCCTCCTCCTGCGCGGGATACAGCGTGAGACCCCGCTCCGCGTTCCACGACGCGAACGCGTCGAACAACGCGTCGGGGTCGGAGCCGGAGGGCAGGCGGCGAAGGAGGCTCATGCTTTCGGTCACGCCTCTTATCCTGCCCAAGCCGCGCGACTGTTTCGACCGGCAGGTGGTACGGCAAGCTGTGGCACAACTACGTCAAAGGGGTGTGGCGCTGCCAGAATCCGCAGGTCAAACCCACAAACTGGCCGCGTGGGGGAGAATTGGGCCAGGCTCGTGGAGCGGCGCCGGGACACACTCGGCGACGTGCTGCTCGCGCTCGGCGTGCTCGCCTTCGCCGTTCCCGCGATCCTCACCGGCCGTTCCTTCTCCCTGATGCCCGTGCCGGAGACCGTACGGCTGGCCGTGTCGTCGGCCGCGGCGGCGGCCATGCTGGTGCGGCGCCGCACGCCGTGGCCCCTGGTCACCGGCACGGCCGCGTGCGCGCTGTTCGCGGGCCAGCTTGTGCCGCTGACGCTCGCGGCGTACGCGCTGACGGCCGAACGCGGGGGACGCCACCGGCTCGGGGCGGTCGCCGCGCTGGCCGGGGCGTACGTCGTGGTCGACCGCGTCAGCCCCTACACCGATCACGCGCCTCTCCTGGCGGTCATCTGGGCGGCGGCGCTGGTCTGCCTGCCCGCGCTGGTGGGCCACTGGGTGTGGCGCTACCGCGCCATGATCCGGGAGCTGCGGGAACGCGGCCGGGCGGACCAGGAGCAGGCGGCGGCGCTGGAGCGCCGCCGCATCGCGCGGGAACTGCACGACACGGTCACGCACGCCGTCACCGTGATGGTGCTCAACGCGGGCCTCATCCAGGACACCGACGACCTCGGGGAGATCCGCAAGCTGGCCCGGGCCATCGAGGACAAGGGCGTGCGGGCGCTGACCGAGCTGCGCGAGCTGCTCACGGCGCTGCGCAGCAGCGACCTGCCGCCCTCGGCGGAGAGCGTGGAGGGGATCCCGCGGCTGGTCGAGGAGGGCCGGGCCACCGGCCTGCGCGTCGCGCTGCACTACGAGGTCGCGGAGGAGGCGCTCTCCCGGCAGGCCGGGCACGCCTGCTATCGGGTGGTCCAGGAGGGGCTCAACAACGTGCGCAGGCACGCCCCCGGTACGGACGTGCAGGTGGTCTGCGAGACGCGCGGCGAGACGCTCAACGTGTCGGTGGTCAACAGCGGAGAGTCCGGCGGCGGCGGGGGACGGGCGGCGCCGGCCCGGGTGCCCGCTCACGAGGGGTCGGGCTACGGGCTGACGGGCCTGAGCGAGCGGGTGGAGCTGCAGGGCGGGCGGCTCACGTACGGGCCCACCGCCGACGGCGGGTTCGCTATCCACGCGGTCATCCCCTACCGCCCGCCCGAGCGGCCGGCGCGCTGAGCCGGGAGGCCTACAGGCCCAGATCCTCGATCTCCTTGAGCAGGGCAGGCCGGGAGCCGCCGGCGGGGGTGTCACCGGGGGCCTTGTCCACGCTCCGCGCGCCGCGGTCGCGGAACAGGTAGCCGCCGAGGATGCCGCCCGCGAACCCGAAGACGTGGGCCTGCCAGCCGATGCCCTCGGCCGGCAGCAGACCGGCGAACTGGTAGGCGAAGCACAGGCCCATCACCAGGCCGATGACGATGTCGATCAGGTGCCGGTCGAAGGCGCCGCGGACGAGCACGTACCCGAAGTAGCCGAAGACCAGGCCGCTCGCGCCGGCGCCCACGGTGGCGGCGTCGGCGGTGAACCACGAGCCGAGCCCGCTGGCGACGGCGATCAGCCCGGTGACGCCGAGGAAGCGCCGCACGCCCCGGTAGGCCGCGAGGAACCCGAAGATGAACAGCGGCCCGGAGTTGCCCTCGATGTGCGCCCAGCTCCAGTGCAGGAGCGGCGCGGAGACGATGCCGGGCAGCCGCTCGACGTCCCACGGCCGGATGCCGAGGCTGTAGCTCAGCGAGTAGCCGGAGGCCCAGTTGGCCACCTGCACGGCCCAGATCAGGGCCAGGAAGCCGACCATGACCCAGAACGCCTTCCGGGCCTCGGCGACCATGATCTCCGCGGTACGGCCGTCGCTCACGGAACCCTCCCTCTGCCGGGGATCCCGGTGTCGGCGATCACGGTGTCGGCGATCACGGTGCCCGGGGATCACGGTGCTGGCGATCACTGTGCTGGCGATCACGGGAAACATACCGCCGACGGCCGTGCGAGTCACCGGGTGCCGGGCATCTGGTGCCGGTTCATCGGGGCCCGTGCCCTCGGTGGTACGCCGGGCAAGCGGTATGCCCAACCGCTCTATTTCCTTTGGTCACCCAGCGTGGTCGGGTAATCACGAACTGTCAGGCCCTCTTCTTCCCCAGCATGGAGCAATGGTGGACCAATCAACACTCATCATATTTTCCGTGGGTGGTCTCGGCGTCTGGGCCGCTGCCAGCTACATCCGCCACTACCTGTCGCAATGCTCCAAGTGCAAGGGCACCGGCAAGGTCTACTCGGGGTTCTGGTCGCGCCAGTACCGTCCCTGCCCGCGCTGCAAGCGCAAGGGTGAGGTCAGCCACGGCTTCGGCCCGAAGGGGTAGCGTGTCCGAGGTTCCCGCTGGACCGGGGTCAGACGCCGGAGGCGTCCGCCAGGTCCAGCGCGACCTCCAGGCCCGCCCCGGCCCGCTGCTCGTCGGTCGTCGACTCCTCGCGGATGAAGAACCACGCCGCGTGCATCGCGAACAGCGCCATGGAGCGCTTGAGCCGCACCGGCAGGGGATCGTCCGGTCCGTACAGGGACTGCATCAGCGCGCCCATGCGGTCGCGCATCAGGTCGACCTTGACGTGCCCCTGCAAGGCTGTCTTGTTGCGGTCCATGAACTGCATGACCTCGTGGTGGCGCCCTCGGGTCAACTGCGCCGAGTAGCGCAGGATCAGCTCCCGGCGGGTCTCCGCCGAGGCGGGCCGCCCGCCCGCCCACGCGATCAGCTCGTCCAGCGCGGCGATGCGATCCTCGATCAGGCTGGCGACGATGTCCTCTTTTGTGCGGAAGTGGTAGTACAGTGCCGCCTTGGTCACGCCGAGGGCCTCGGCTATCTCCCGGAGTGACGTCGCCTCGTATCCCTGCTCGGTGAAGAGCCCGATCGCGACCTCCTGGATGCGGCTGCGTGTGTCGGTCTGAGCACCCATGTCCTGCTGACCCCTAATTAACTTGACGGCCGGCAAGTAAGGACCATACCTTAAGTCCGCACTAGCCTGTCGGCAAGTAAGTAACCTCTTTCAAACCTTTACTCAGGGGGCACCACGATGACCGAGGCTCCGCCCGCGCCGGGGCGGTCCAAAGAAGTGATGGCCGTACTTCCCGGCCTGATGCTGGCGATCATGCTGGCCATGCTCGACAACATGATCGTCGGCACCGCGATGCCGAGGATCGTCGGCGAACTGAACGGCCTGGAGTACTTCACCTGGGTCATCACGGCCTACGTCCTGGGCACCACGGTGTCCACGCCGATCTGGGGCAAGCTCGGCGACCTCTACGGCCGCAAGAACATCTTCCTCGGGTCCATCGTGCTGTTCCTGGTCGGCTCCGCGCTCTGCGGCATGGCCGGATCGTCGATGTTCGGGGGCGCCGAGCACGGCATGGCCGAGCTCATCGCCTTCCGCGCGTTGCAGGGCCTCGGGGCCGGGGGCCTCATGGTCAACGTGATGGCGATCATCGGTGACCTCGTCCCGCCCCGCGAGCGGGGCCAGTACCAGGGCATCATGGCCGCGATCATGTCGCTCGCGATGATCGCCGGGCCGCTCGTCGGCGGTTTCATCACCGACCACCTCGACTGGCGCTGGGCGTTCTACGTGAACCTGCCCCTCGGCGGTATCGCCCTGGTCTGGCTGTTCTTCCGGCTGCACCTGCCGAAGCACCGCACCGAGCACCGCATCGACTGGCTCGGCGCGACCGTCCTCACCATCGGCATCACCGCGATCGTGCTGATCACCTCGTGGGGTGGGCAGGCGCACGGCTACCCGTGGGGCTCCTGGCAGATCCTGTCGCTGGCGGCGCTCGCGGTGGTCGCGCTCGCGCTCTTCATCCCGATCGAGCGGCGCGCGGCCGAGCCGATCATGCCGCTGCACGTGTTCGCCAACCGCAACTTCTCGCTCATCTCGGCGCTCGGCTTCCTGCTGGGCTTCGCGATGTTCGGCGCGATCAGCTTCATCCCGCTGTTCCAGCAGATCGTGCAGGGCTCCACGGCCACCAACTCCGGCCTGCTCCTGCTGCCGATGATGATCACGTCGATGATCGTGTCGCTGTTCGTCGGCAAGGCGATCACCCAGACCGGGCAGTACCGGATCTACCCGATCATCGGCGGGGCGATCATGGCGGTCGGCATGTGGCTGCTGTCGCTGCAGGACGTCAACACGCCGTCCTGGCAGACCGGCGCGTTCATCGCCGTCTTCGGCCTCGGCATGGGCTTCCTGATGCAGACGACGATGCTCATCGCGCAGAACAGCGTCGAGCAGAAGGACCTCGGCGTGGCCAGCAGCGCCTCCACGTTCTTCCGGTCCATCGGCGGCTCGTTCGGCGTCGCGATGTTCGGCGCGATCTTCAACAACCGGCTCACCGACACCCTGAGCGACAAGCTCGGCCCGGCGGCGGCCAAGCAGGTCGGCGGTGGCGGCGCGGGCATCACCCCCAAGGCCCTGGAGCAGTTGCCCCCGCAGGTCAAGGGATTCTTCCTGGACGCCCTGGCCACGGCCATCGGGTCGGTCTTCCTCTGGGCGGCCGTGGTCGCCGTGCTCGTCCCGGTGCTCGCCGCCTTCGTCAGGCACGTCCCGCTGCGCACCGGTGCTCCGAGCGCCGCCGCCCCCGGCGGCGAGAAGGCCGAGCCGCTGACCGCCGCCTTCGAGTGAACCGGCCGGCCGCCGGCCTGGTCCCGAGCTTGGGACCGGGCTTGAGGCTGGGCCCGAGATCGGGCTGAGATCGGGCCCGAGAGTGAGCTGAGACCCGGCCGGTACGGCCCTCGCCCCCGCGTGGGCGGGGGCCGTACCAGGTTCCGGGGCCGCTCAGGCGGAGCGCTCGGCGCGGTCCGCCGACCAGTCGGTGTGGAATACGCCGTCCCGGTCGGTGCGACGGTAGGTGTGCGCGCCGAAGAAGTCGCGCAGCCCCTGCAGCAGCGCCGCCGGCAGCCGGTCACGGCGCAGCCCGTCGTAGTAGGCGAGCGCCGAGGAGAAGCCCGGGGTGGGCACCCCGATCGTCGCCGCCGTGGCCACGACCCGCCGCCACGACTCCTGGGCCTCGTCCAGCGCCTGCGCGAAGGTGGGGTCGACCAGCAGCGTCGGCAGGCCCGGGTCCGCGTCGTAGGCGGCCCTGATCCGGTCGAGGAAGCGCGCCCGGATGATGCAGCCCCCGCGCCAGATGGTGGCCATGTCGCCGAGCCTCAGGTTCCAGCCGTACTCCGCGCTCGCCGCGGCCATCTGGTCGAACCCCTGGGCGTACGCGACCACCTTGGAGGCGTACAGGGCCCGGCGCACGTCCTCGACGAGGCCGGAGTCGCCGGCGGTGCCGGACGGGCCGGTGAGCGAGCGGGCCGCGGCCCGCTGCTCCGGGTGGCCCGACAGCGCCCGGGCGAAGACCGCCTCGGCGATGCCCGTCACCGGGACGCCGAGGTCGAGGGCGCTCTGCACGGTCCAGCGGCCGGTGCCCTTCTGCTCGGCCTGGTCGACCACCACGTCCACGAACGGCTTCCCGGTCGCGGCGTCGACGTGGCCGAGCACCTCGGCGGTGATCTCGATGAGGTACGACTCCAGGTCGCCCTGGTTCCACTCGCGGAAGACGTCCGAGAGCTCCTTGGGGTTCAGCCCGAGGGCCTGCCGCAGCAGGTCGTACGACTCCGCGATGAGCTGCATGTCGGCGTACTCGATGCCGTTGTGCACCATCTTCACGAAGTGGCCGGCGCCGTCGGGGCCGATGTGCACGCAGCACGACACGCCGTCCACCTTGGCCGCGATGTCCTCCAGCAGCGGGCCGAGCGTCGCGTACGCCTCGGGGTCCCCGCCGGGCATGATGCTGGGGCCGTTCAGGGCCCCTTCCTCGCCACCGGAGATGCCGGTGCCGACGAAGTGGATGCCCCGCTCGCGCAGCGCGGCCTCCCGGCGGCGGGTGTCCAGGTAGTGGGCGTTGCCGCCGTCGATGATCATGTCGCCCGGCTCCATGACGGCGGCGAGCTCCTCGATCACCGCGTCCGTGGGGGCGCCGGCCTTGACCATGATGATCGCCTTGCGGGGCCGTTCGAGCGCGGCGACGAACTCCTCGACCGTGCCCGCCGGCACGAACGCGCCCTCGTCCTTGTGGTCCTCCATGAAACGGGTGGTACGGCTTTCCGTGCGGTTGTGGACCGCGACGACATGACCGTGGTGCGCGAAGTTCCGGGCGAGGTTGCGGCCCATGACCGCGAGGCCCGTGACTCCGATATCTGCCTTGTTCATGGCTAAAGTCATACCGCTCCCGGGTGGGGGTGCTCGGCTGCGGGGTGGCGTGTCCGCGGCCGGGCGTCGTGAGCTGGGCTTTTGTCCGCTTCTCCGTAGCCGTAGCCACTCGCGGGGCCGTTCCCGTGGTGATGCGAGGGCGAGGGCGCGTTGAGCGGGCCGCGGGCCGTACCGGGTTCGGTCCCTTTTCCGTCGCAGGTGGGGGCGCGCGCATCGGTGTCTCTGGCCTATCCTGACAAAACCCGCAAACTAAGCGGGTTTTGTATAGAGATGGCCGTCCGATGGCGAGGACACTTGGCCTCCTCGTCGGGCCGCTGGTAATTGAGGACAGCAAGGAAGGGACGGCGTCCGAGCCGCCCACCGTCGTCGCGCACCCACGGAGAAGAGACGTGTTCGCACCGAAGCCGGAACGGTCAGTCGTCGCGATTCCGCCACCCGGAGACGGGCCCGGCTACTGGGCGGGCGCGCCCAGCGCCGTGAGCCGGGACGGGTGGATCTATCTGGCCTACCGGCTGCGCCGCCCGATCGGCTCCGGCCGCGGCTATGCCGTGGAGATCGCCCGGTCGGCCGACGGCGAGCGGTTCGAGCGGATCCTCACGATCACCAAGGACGATATGAAGACCGAGTCGCTGGAGCGGCCCACGCTCGTGGCGACGCCCGACGGGTCGTGGCGGCTCTACCTGAGCTGCGCGACGTACGGCACCAAGCACTGGCGGGTCGAGATGATCGAGGCCGCCGACCCGGCCGAGTTCGACCCCGCCAACGCGCGGGTGGTGCTCCCGGGCGACCTCAAGACCGGCGTCAAGGACCCGGTCATCCTGCACCACGGCGGCGTGTGGCACCTGTGGGCGTCCTGCCACCCGCTGGAGGACCCCGACGAGGCCGACCAGATGGTCACCGACTACGCCACCAGCGCGGACGGGATCGCCTGGACCTGGCAGGGGACCGCGCTCGACCGGCGGCCCGGCCAGTGGGACTCGCGTGGCGTGCGGGTGAGCGCGGTCACCTTCAGCGGGGAGACCGTCATCGCCTACTACGACGGCCGCGCGTCGGCGGAGGAGAACTACGAGGAGCGCACGGGCGTGGCGATCGGGCCCGGCCCGTCCACCCTCACCGCGACCGGGACCGCGCCCGTCGCCCAGTCGGAGCACGGCGCGGGCCTGCGCTACCTGTCGGTCGTGCCCGTGCCCGGCGGCCATCGGCTGTACTACGAGCTGACCCGCGCCGACGGGGGCCACGAGCTGCGTACCGAGCTGCGCTGATCACGGCCTGGTGGGCGGGCCGTCCGCGCCTCTGACGCGGCCGTTGCGGGCCTGCCGCTGGCCGTCCGGCCGGACGCCCACCAGGCCGCCCGACCGCTCCCGGGGGCGCAGCCAGTCACCGAAGTCCTCTTCCAGCAGGTCGCGCAGCAGCGCGATGTCGGCGGCGAAGTAGGCCAGCAGCTCGTGACGCTGCTCCCAGGTGAGCGGCCGCCGGGGCTGCGCGTCGCGCTGCAGCATCCGTTCCAGCGGACTGGTCAGCCGCTGCCCCAGGAAGGGGTCTCCGAGCCGGGCGATCCGGGCGAGGACGCGGTGCCTGCGGCTCTGCCGGGGATGGGCGGTGACGTTCTCCCTCGGCACCTCGCCGATGATCCCCTGTTCCACCCCGAGGAAGGCGCAGATGCGATCGAGCGTGTCGGCGGGCCGGTCCACCAGATCGCGGTAGCGGAAGACCAGCACCTGCTCGCGGGGGAACAGCGTGAAGAGGTGCGCGAGCTGCTCGCCGTACCGGCCGAGGCCCACATAGTGCCAGAACGGCGACCAGCCGTCGGCGACGCGCCGCTTCTCGGCGGCGCACGCCTCGATGACGTCGCCGATCGGCTCCAGGCCGGCCGACCACAGGTGCGTCCAGTTGGAGTGCGCCCGTTCCACCGGGTCGCGCAGCGACACGATGAGCTTCGCGTCGGGGACGGTCTCCCTGATCCGCCGCTGGGCGTCCAGGTCGTACAGGTAGAAGGGGGTGGACTCGCCGCCGAGCGTCCCGGGCGCCGCGTCCGCGAAGAGCGCCTCGTAGTCGGCGCGCCGCCACACGTGCTCGCGGTAGGTCTCCGCGTCGCCCGGCCCGCCCTTGGCGGGCGGCGGGCCGTCGGTGAGGAAGAACTTCGGTTCCTTGACGGGTGACATGAACAGCCGCGGGTGGCGGGCGAGCGCCGCGTGCAGGGCGGTGGTGCCGGCTTTGGGTACACCGATGACCAGGAAGTCGGGCAGAGCCATGGAAAGTCCTCCTACTTTCCCGATTAGTTTAGTTGGTTTTTGCCCCTTCCTTGGGTGAAATCACCACAAGTGGGTCTACCCCGGTCAGCCGGCGACGAGCCGGATGCGGGTGGACATCCATCTGCGCCGCAGGGCGGCCGGGCGCCGCCCGCCGGCATACCAGATCTCGAACCACACCTCGTTGCGCCCGCCCTCCCGGACCAGGCCCCACCGGTCGGAGAGCAGGTCGAGCAGCGGCATGCCGCGCCCGCCCTGGCTCGACGCGTTCGGCAGCGGGTGGCCGGCGCAGGGCGGCCCGGCGGAGCCGTCGTCCTGCACGCCGATGCGCACCCGGTCGGGCAGGCACGACACCGTGAGCGTGAACGTGCCGCCGTTCCCCGAGCGGGAGTGGACGACGGCGTTGGTCGCGATCTCGCTCGTCAGCAGGACGCAGTCGTCGTGCCGGGGATGGCCGCGCCCCAGGGCGGCCGACACGAGCCTGCGCGCCCGCCCCACCTGGTCCCGTCCGCCCGCGAGCCGCGCCACGCGGTTCCCCGCGCCGTCCCCCGAGATCTCCATCAGCACTCCTTCAGCGTGGGAGCCGAGTCAGTCGCCGCAGAGTTGACGTTCGCGCGGGCGCCCGCGATGTCACGGGAAAGTAGGAGTGTCCTTGCCCGAATGGCCGGAAAGTGTCCGGTAACGGTGGGCGGTAAGCACCCGGGAAAGCGACCCGGAAAGACGCCGGCCCGGAAAGACGCCGGCCCGGAAAGACGCAGGGGCGGCGGGACCGGTTCCCCGGCCCGCCGCCCCTTCGACGCGTATGGTCAGGAGGCGTCGTGCGCCGCTCCGGCGGAGCCGTTGACGACGAGCACGCGCTCCTGCTCGGGCACCTCGATGGCCGGGAACGTGCCGGTGTCGACGATCCCGTGCTCCCGGTACGCCGCCTCGATCAGCGCGTACGCCTGGGGCTCGAGCTTCCACAGCGCCCGCCACTCCTTCGCCACGAGGGTCGGGATGCCGACCTCCTTGACGATGTCGGCGGCCCGGGGGACGTACCTGCGGGCGATCTGCTGGTCCCAGTACTGCCGCGCGGCGCGCATCTGGGTCGCGCGCTGGGCGGTGTCGACGACGGGCGCCGGCTCGGCCGGGAGGTCCTCCTCCTCGTCGTCGATCAGCTCCGCGAGCCTCGCGGCGGGCAGCGCCACCGGGGCGGGCGCCTCGGGCTCCGGCCCCCACGGCACCGGCGGGGCGAGGTCGATCAGCGCCGAGGTGTTGTAGAGCGCGCCGATCTGCGACAGCAGCGCCTCCTGCCGCTTCTCGTCCACGGCCAGCCCGGTGTACTCGACGGCCTGGTCCATCGCCTTGTCGAGCCGCGCCATCGCGGCGCGCATCTTGCGGTCCGGCGCCCCGGCCTCGCGCAGCGCCCGGACCCGCTTGGCGGCCAGCGCCACCCGGGTGAGCCTGCGGTGCGCGTCGACCTCGCTCGCCGTACGGTCGCTCACCTCGGCGAGGCCGACCCGGACCAGGATCCGCTCGGGGGTCAGCCGCCAGTTGATGCGGCCGCGGCCGGTGATGCGGACCCGCTCGATCGCCATGCCGCGTTCCCACAGCCAGGCGGCCACGAGCGGGGCGGCGAGCCGGAACACGGCCTCGGCGACGCTGCGGGCGTCCATGCTCGACAGGACCGCGGACAGGCAGGTGAGCGCCCAGACGGCGATGCCGTCGATGCCGGCGGAGTAGTTCTCCCGCATGTTGCGCCGGGCCCGTACGGCGCTGGTGATGACGGCGACCTCGATGAAGGCGAACAGCAGGAACCGCAGCGGGCCGTCGAAGCCGAGCACGTCGCCGGAGAAGCGCCACATGCCCTGCGCGGACACGCCGGTGGCGATGCTGGCGGCGACGATGGTGAGGACGTCCTCGGTGGGACGGCCGGTCGCCCAGCGGCGGTACAGGCGGATGAGGGCGCGGAGCGCGAAGAAGGCCAGGACCAGCAAGACCAGGGCGATGACGCTGATGATGACTGTTTCGACCGGATGGGCCGATACGAAGGCGGTGAATTGGTCAATGGGGGGCATCAGTCACGGTCTCTCGATGTCCGATGGTTTTTCCCGAGATCATCCCAGAAGGGCATGCCTCCGTGGGGGGAAACACGCCTGACTCCCGCCACTTCGCTCCCGGCTCGTCACAAATACGCCTTTATTTACCTTCGGCTGCCACGTGTCACCGGACACTCAGGAGGCGGGACCGGCGAGCCAGGCGTCGATGTCGCGGCGCAGCGCCCATTTCGTCTCCTCCGGTGCGAAGGACGCGTCGGCCGAGGCGCGGGCGAGCCCGGCCAGCTCCGCGTCGTCGTAGCCGAAGACCTCACGGACCCTGGCGTACTCGTCCGTCAGGGTGGTCCCGGTGACGGACGGGATGTCGGTGTTCAGCGTGACGGCCAGCCCCGCCTCGCGCAGCCGGGGGAACGGATGGGCGGCGAGGCCGTCCACCAGGCCGAGCGCGACGTTGGACGACGGGCACACCTCCAGGGGAATGCCCCGCTCGCGCACCTCGGCGGTCAGGTCCGGGTCCTCCAGCACCCGGACGCCGTGGCCGAGCCGCTCGGCCCGCCCTGCCGTGATCGCCTCGCGGACGCTGCCGGGGCCCTCGCTCTCGCCCGCGTGGTGCACGACGTGCAGGCCCGCGTCCGCCGCGGCGGCGAAGACCTCGGCGAACGGCGCCAGCGGATAGGATTCCTCCCCGGCCACTCCGACGCCGAGCACGCCGTCTCCGGCGTACCGGGTGGCGAGCCGCACCGTGCGCCGGGCCCGGTCGACCGGCCGCCGCCGCGAGTGGTCGAGCAGCACCCCGCACTCCATGCCGTATGCCGCGCGCCCCTCGGCGAGACCGGCGAGCACGGCCTCCAGCGGCATCTCCGGGGCGCCGAGCCGTTCACCGTGGGAGGCGGCGGTGAAGGTCACCTCCGCCCATCGGGTGCCCTGCGCCGCCTCGTCCGCGCAGAACTCCACGGCGATCCGGTGGAAGTCCTCCGGCCGGACCAGACACTCCCGTACGAGCGAACCGTGGTCGGCGAAGTCGCGGAAGCCGGCGAAGGGCCCGGTGGGGCGGGCGGGCGCGGGCAGGCCCCCCGCCGCCGCGATCTCGGCCAGCGTCTCCGGACGGATCATGCTCTCCAGGTGGACGTGCAGGTGGGCCTTGGGCAGCAGGGCGAGATCGCGCACGGCGGCAGCCTAGGCGCGCCTGCCCGGCCGCCGCACCCGGTTTCCGGCCTCAGATGTCGAGGCCGAGGCGGGAGATGGGCTCGACGAGCTCCTCCTCCTCGTAGCGCAGATGCGACAGCAGCACGTCCGACAGCCGGTCGACCTGCGCGCGGACGCCGTCGAGCCGGTCCGGTTCCTCGATCATCGCCACGAGAGCGGCGTCCAGGCCGGTCAGCACCTCGGCGATCACCTTGTGCTCCTGCTCCAGTCGCTCGACCACCGGCGCCAGCGACGCCTGCGCCGCCGCCAGCATCGGGAACATGTGCTCGTCCTCGATCGTGTGGTGGGTGGTCAGCAGGCGGCAGTACGACGCGCAGAACGTGCCCAGCGTCCAGTAGTTCTGCCGCATGGTGAGCTCGTTGATCAAGGAGCGGAGCGCGGCGGCGTCGGAGCGGCCCGCGGCGACCTGCTCCAGCGCGTCCCTGACCTGGGTCAGCTCCCGGCGCAGGTGGTCGTGGATGAGTACGAGCCGCTGCCCGGCCGCCCGCTGCCGCGGCGTCAGCGCTGCGGGGTCCCGTTTGGGCAGCCGCGGCCGGGTGGCCTCGTCCAGGACGGCCGGAGTCCCCGTCGTACGTGAGGCCGCGGCCGGGTGGTCGGCGGGGGCCACCGCGTCCCCGTCCGCCTGGTCCGCCTGGTCCGCCCGGTCGGCGCGGTCGGTTCGGCCGCGCTCCCGCGCCACGGCCTCGCGTACGGCGGGGGCGACCTCCTCGGCGAAGACCTTGAGGTCCCTGTCGTCGTCCACGGCGAGCACGAAGACGCTCATGCCGTGGTCCCGAACGAGGCCGGTGAGTTGTTCGGCCCACACGGCGGGCGGCCCGTTCAGGAACCCCTCCCCGGCCGCGCCGGAGAACCGGCCCTCGATGTTGTAGACGCGGCGGATCCCGGCGGGGTCGCGCCCGGCCCGTTCGGCGGCCGCGTCCAGGATCGCCGTCATCGCGCCCAGCTCGCCCGGCGCGGCGTACCCGGACGAGGGCACCCAGCCGTCGCCGAGCCGCCCCGTCAGCTCCAGCATGCGCCGCTTGTACGCGCCGATCCACAGCCCGATCGGATGCGGGGGGAACGGCCCGGGCCGCGCGCCCTCCAACCGGTAGTGCCGGCCGTCGAGCCGTACGCCCTCGCCGGGCGTCCACAGAGCGCGCAGCACCGCGACGGCCTCCTCCAGCGCCTCGACCGCGTCGCCGGGGTCGCGGCGCGGGCCGCCCATGGCCGCGACGCCGTCCCAGAACGCCCCGGCCCCGAGCCCCAGCTCCACCCGGCCGCCGCTGAGGATGTCGAGCGACGCGGCGGCCCTGGCCAGCACCGCGGGCGGCCGCAGCGGGAGGTTCGCCACGTCGGGGAAGAGCCGCACCCGCTCGGTGCGGGCCGCGAGCACCGACAGCAGCGTCCAGGTGTCCAGGAACGACGGCTGGTACGGGTGGTCCTGGACGCCGATGACGTCGAGCCCCAGCTCGTCGGCCAGCACGGCCTGCCGGACGATCCGGTGGTGGCCCGCCGCGTCCGGCCTGAGGAAGGCCCCGAACCACAGGTCATGCACAAAATCGGCCATTAATTCGCTACCTTTCCGCGTCCCGACCCGGGAGCCTACCTTTGTGACAAGATCCGGCGACATGACCCCGGCGGTCCCCGCCGGCAGCATCCTGTCCGTCGTCGCCGGCTCACGCGCGTACGGGCTGGAGACGGGGGAGTCGGACGTCGACCGGCGCGGCGTGTTCGTGACGCCGACGGCGGGGTTCTGGCGGCTCGACAAGCCGCCCGACCATGTGGAGGGGCCGCTGCCCGAGCAGTTCTCCTGGGAGGTCGAACGGTTCTGCGTGCTCGGGCTGGACGGCAACCCCGCCGCGCTGGAGTGCCTGTGGTCACCGCTCGTCGAACTGGTCACCCCGCCGGGGGAGCGACTGCTGGCGATCCGCCGCGCGTTCCTGTCGCGCCGGGCGGAGCGGGCCTTCGCGGGCTCCGCCGACCGGCAGTTCCGCCGTATCCGCCCGGACGACCCGCCGCGGCCGTACGGCGACGCGAGGCGGTGGAAGATGGCGATGCACATGATCCGGCTGCTGCTCGGCGCCTCCCTTCTGGCCCGGCACGGGGAGCCGCTGGTCCGGGTCGGCGCCCATCGCGACCGGCTGCTGGCCGTACGGCGAGGGGAGACGCCCTGGCCCGAGGTGCTGGAGTGGCGCGGGCGCCTGCTGGCCGAGTTGGACGAGGTGGCCGAGCGGGCCGGGAGCGCGCTGCCGGCCCGGCCGGACCGTGCGGCCGTCGAGGAGTTCCTGATCGAGGTGCGGAGGTCGGCCCTGTGAGCCTGCCCAAGGTGATCGTGCTCAAGGTGAGCGTTTCCGGGGTGAGCGTTTCCAGGGTGAGGGTGGCGAGAGGGGAGGCGCGGTGACCGCCGTCCTGCCGTCCTGGCTGCCCGAGGTGGCCGCGGGCGAGCGGCATCCGCTCGCCTTCGCCACCGTGAGCGGCGCGCACCTGTACGGATTCCCCTCGGTGGACTCCGACGTCGACCTGCGGGGCGTGCACGTGCTGCCCGTCGAGGAGGTCGCCGGCCTGCGCACGGGCGAGGAGACCGTGATCAGGTCATGGGTTCGGGAGGGCGTGGAGGTCGACCTCGTGACCCACGACCTGGCCAAGTTCTGCCGCCTGCTGCTGGGCCGCAACGGATATGTGCTGGAACAGCTCCTGTCGCCGCTGGTCGTGCGCACGTCCCCGCTGCACGAGGAGATGCGCGCCCTCGCGCCGGGCTGCCTCACCCGCCACCACGCCCATCACTACCTCGGCTTCGCCCGCACGCAGCGGCGACTGTTCGACCGCACGGGAGAGCTGAAACCGCTGCTGTACGCGTTCCGGGTGCTGCTGACGGGCATCCGCCTCATGCGCGGCGGCGGACTCGTCGCCGACCTGACCCTGCTCCTCGACGGCGCGCCGCCCTACCTGGCCGGTCTGGTCGAGGCCAAGCGCGCGGCCGAGCACGGCGCGCTACCGGACGACGCGCCCGGCCCGGAACGCCTTCGGGCCGACCTCGACGCGCTCACCGCGGCCCTGGAGGACGCCGGGGCCTCCTCCGCGCTGCCGGACGCGTCCTCGGCCCACGACGCCCTGCACGATCTCGTCGTACGGACCCGTCTCGGCGGGCGGTGAGGAGGGCCCCGGGAAGGCCGGGAAAGCAGGAAAAAGGCGGCCGAAACGGGAGGGGACACGCGAACAATGCGGGGTGCCGCCCCGCGTCGCGGACCCATCGCGGATAATGGGTCAAGCCGCCATCACACCAGGAGAACGCTTTGACCACCCAGACCGGCAAAGACAACCTCGACCTGGCCGCGAGCGCGGAGGCACTGGCCGACAGCGCGCCCACCGGGTCGCTGCGCCACGCGGCCGCCAAATCGGTCGCGATCACCTTCGCCACGACCCGCGACGCCGCCCAGGCGCGCGACACCTTGAACGGCCTCGCTCCCGACGACGTACGGCGGGCCGCGCTGGAGCTCTTCGACGAGCTCTTCGCCCGGGCCGACTGACCCGCGCGACCTCGGAGCGGCCGTCCGGGCCAGGCCGGTCGTCCCCCTGTGGCCTCCGGCTGACCTTGCGCGGCCTTCCGAATGCCTTCCGGCTGCCGGGGGCCGCGCATGGACGACCGGATCGTCGCGGGCCGGTCGGCGCCGGAGCGCACCGCCGGGAGTGGGCCGGCCGGTGAGGGAGCCGGCCATGGGGTGCGAGGAGGGCCACGTCCTTCACCTGTACGTCTGCCACCTGACGTTCAGGTCGCCGGCCTTGAAGCTGCGCATGCGGTGCTCCCATTGCGGACGGATCGCCGGATTGCTTCGCAGGATGGGCAACACGCTGGTGACCAGCTTGAGCTCACGAAGCCGCCGCAGGACCGGAAAGCCCTCCCATCGGGTCACGTCGAAGCCGTACTCCTCGGACAGCGGGCCCTGTTCGTCCTCCGGATAGTCCATGCGCAGGCTGCCGACTGCCACGGGGACCAGGTCCCATTCGCGTGGGCCGATCGTCGTGCCGTCGAAGTCGCACAGCACGGGCCCGTGCGGTCCCGCGATGACGTTCCCGAGGAACGCGTCCCCGTGGACGACCCCGGGCGTGAGCACATAGCTGAGCTTGGCGAGCTGTCCTTCGACCTCGTCGCACTCGTACCGGAGGAAGGCGTGGTCGTCGGCGGACAGGTCTTCCGGCTCGTCGAGGCGCTGGCGTACTTCCGTCATCGGCCGCCACTCGAGCAGGTCCGGCGGCGGATCGGTCAGGGCGTGCAGGCGTCGCAGCAGAGCCCCGAGATCCCTGCCGTCCGGGCGCGGGCCGACCTCCGGCAGGTACTCCCACAGAGTGATCACATGGCCGTCCACGTGCAGGGGCTGCTCCACGCCGGGCAGGAGCCGGACCGCCGGGAAGTCGTGCCGCGCCAGCCAGCGGGCGACCCGGACCACCGTCGGCACGCGGGTGCGGGCAGCCGTGGACCCGGCTATGCGCACGACGACGGACGCCTGACGAAGGCGGAAGACCGCGTTGTTGGTGAACTTGACGAGCTCGGCGTCCCGCGAGGAGAGCCCCGCACGGTCGCAGACGGACTCCAGCAGCCCGTTGAGCCTTTCGCGCGTGAGCGCACCGGCGGCGGAGGTCGTTGTCATGCCGCCCGCAGGACCGAGATGCGCTGCGCGAGGTCACGGGCGTCGGAGTGGTGCGCGGCCCGGCTCATGGCGGCCTCCTGCAGGGGCGCGAGGCGGTCGATGACCCGCGTCGACCGGATCTCCGTCGCCAGCGTGACGGCCTGGTGGCCGGTGTCGACTCCGCAGGTCATCTCTCCTGCCTTCAGATACACGGTGGCGAGGGCGGTCAGCTCGAACGTACGACTGCGCGTCATGCTCATGTCGCGGCCCGCGAGCGCTCGGGTGAGGTGCTCCACGGCGGTCTCCAGGTGCGCGGTGCCCAGGCCGGCGTGCAGCATGCCGGCGCTGGCGGCGAGATCGGCGTAGCCGAAGAAGTTCACCCAGGAGGGCGCGGGACGCTCCTGGGCGCGATCAAGCTCGTCGCGGGCCCGGGTCATCGATTTGAGCGCCAGTTCGGCGTTGCCGAGCAGGGCGTAGGCGCAGGCTTCGTTCGCGCAGAGCATCGCCACCGTACGTTCGCAGTTGGCGTCCTGTGCGCAGAGTTGTCCCAGCTGGAAGAACCGCAAGGTCTCCTGGACGCGTCCGCGATGCAACTGGACGCGCCCCATCCGGTAGAGGATGTTGGCCATCAGCGAGGGATCGTTCGCGTGTTTGGCCTGTTCCAGAGCGCGGGCCAGGTGGTCTATGGCGGAGCCGTACAAGCCGACGTCGAAGGACGTCCACCCCGCGAGGTTGTGCTGGTCGGCCAGCGCCCTGTGCAGGCGCCGCGCGACATCGGGCGAGCAGGAGGTGTGGAGCAGTCGCTGTGACCAGGCCAGTTGCGCCACCACCGCGTCGCGGCAGACTCCGCCTCCCTGCTGGTAGTCCAGGGCGCGCAGGGCGCGGGTCACCGACTCCGCCTGGACGACGTCGGCCATCCCGATCCGCCCGGGCAGCGGGGTGGCGACGCCCGGCAGGGGCTCGGCCCACCGCTTCACGTCGCCTTCGATCGCGCCGACGGTCACCTGCGCGGCGTGCGCCAGCAGACGACGCGCCTGTTCGTCCTCGTCGCCCTTCAGCGCGGCGGGCGCGGCGGGACGCGCCGAGGAGACGTCGAAGGCCAGGCCCATGTACCCGCGCGGAATGCCGAGGCCGTCGGCGATGCGGCTGAGCACGTCGTAGGCCATGACCTGCCGGCCGTTGGCGACGATCTCGGACACCTCCGACTGCGACTGCCCGGTACGTGCCGCGATCACGCGCTGGGACAATCCCCGCTGACCCAGAAGCCGGAAAACGGTAGAAATATCTCTGACAGCAAGCACCTGTCGCATTGTGGGCTGTTCCCAGACACCGGGGTCGATATTCTGTCCGCTTTGGGGATTGACGTTCATCAAGATCCTCCGGGGAAACCCCCCTTCAGGCGGGGGCGGAATCGGACCCCCTGCGGAGCAGGGCAGGGGCAGGCGGTTCGCCGCCAGGCGAACCGCTGTACGAATTCACGCGATCGGCGACTGATCGGGTGGCATGATGTGCGGCGTGGCGCAGACGGTGAAGCGGGCCTACAAGTACCGCTTCTATCCCACCCCCGAGCAGGCGTCCGAGCTTGCCCGGACGTTCGGGTGCGTGCGCCTGGTCTACAACAAGGCGCTGGAGGAACGCACCCGCGCCTACACCCGGGAGGGCGCCCGGGTCTCCTACGCGGAGTCTTCCGCCTTGCTGACGGCGTGGAAGCAGACCGAAGAGCTGGCTTTTCTGGCTGAGGTGTCGTCCGTGCCGTTGCAGCAGGCGTTGCGGCACCTGCAGGCGGCCTTCGCCCACTTTTTCGCCAAGCGGGCCAGATATCCGGTGTTCAAGTCGCGGAAGAAGTCGCGGGCGTCGGCCGAGTACACCCGCTCGGCGTTCCGCTACCGCGACGGCCGGCTCACGCTGGCGAAGATGGACGCCCCGCTGGACATCGTGTGGTCGCGGCCACTCCCGCAAGGAGCGGAGCCGTCCACGGTGACGGTGAGCAGGGACGCGGCCGGTCGGTGGTTCGTGTCCCTCCTGGTGGAGGAGACGATCCGCCCCCTCGACCCCAGCGGGGACGTGGTCGGGGTGGACGCGGGGATCGCCAGCCTGGTGGCCCTGTCCCGCCCGATCCCCGGGGTGACCGACGAGGACGGCAAGGTCGCCAACCCCCGGCATGAGCGGGCCGACCGGCGCAGGCTGGCCAAGGCCCAGCGCTCGCTGGCCCGCAAACCCAAGGGCAGCACGAACCGGGCCAAGGCCCGGCTCAAGGTCGCCCGCGCCCACGCCCGGATCGCCGACCGGCGCCGGGACTTCCTGCACAAGCTGACCACCTCGCTCGTCCGCGATAACCAAGTGGTCGTGATCGAGGACCTGACCGTCCGTGCCATGGTCAAGAACCACTCCCTCGCCCGCGCCATCTCCGACGCCTCCTGGCGGGAACTCCGCTCGATGCTGGAATACAAGACGGCCTGGTACGGGCGGGAACTGGTCGTGATCGACCGGTGGTTTCCCAGCTCGAAGCTGTGCTCGGCCTGCGGGACCCTGGCCGAGGAGATGCCGTTGCACGTCCGGGAATGGGAGTGCGCCTGCGGCGCGGTCCATGACCGGGACGTCAACGCCGCCAAGAACATCCTCGCCGCCGGGCTGGCGGAGAGGTGAAACGCCTGTGGAGCTGGTGTAAGACCTCAACGGAGTCCTCCGAGCGGGCGACCGGCGGCGAAGCAGGAAGACCAACCTGTGAGGGTTGGAATCCCCTCCCTTCAGGGAGGGGAGGATGTCAACGGCGACCTTTCCCAGCCACATGCTTTTCGGTCACCTTAACCGCGCACATGACTCGGTGAAGAGGCATCGCCCGAGCTGATCGGTCAAGCTGATCGGCCGCGCCGATCGGCCCGTGAACTGGCAAGGGTATCGGGGCCGCGACTCGCGGTCGGGCCGTCTGACCGTTCACCATGACAGGCACGTCAGTACGCCTTGGCCCGCCGGCTCCTCACCCCCTGCCAGCTGAGCGGTCACCTTTCCATCGATCCGCTCCGGAATCAGGTCCCATCATGCGATCACCTTTCAGCCCGGCTTCTGGCCGCGTTTCCGAGGAGCTGCCGCTTGCCGCGCGTCCCGCGGTGATTTCCCGGGCTCGCCATTTCGTCCGGTCGATCGTGACCAGGTGGCAGCTTTCGGATATGGCGGACGACGTGGAACTGCTCACATCGGAAGTCGTCACCAATGCGGTCCAGGCGACAGAGGCCGCCGCGGCATCCGGCCACCGCTCGCACCTTGTCGTCCTGCGTGCCCGGCTGACCCGGGAGCACCTGTACGTGGAGGTGTGGGACGGCGTCGGCATAGTCTGGCCAACCTCAAGCGCGCCCGGCGGCGCCCTGCCCGGTGAAGAGGACGACATCGCGGAGTGCGGCCGCGGGCTGGTGCTGGTCGAGTCGCTCAGCCATGCGTGGGGCGTCCTCCCCGGACGTCCCGATGGCAAGGTCGTCTGGTTCTCCATCGCCCTGCCGCGCGCCCGCCGGCCCGTTCCACTCCCCACGGCGACCACTCCCGCGGTCGCCCGCCGAGCGCCCGGTGGGCATGGAGGCGCGCACCGCGGCGAGGCGGCGAGATCGTCTGGTGTGGGGGCCGGACAGGCCGATGGCCTCCTCGATCGAGGAGGCCATCGATGATGGTGGGCGATACTGGGATTGAACCAGTGACCTCTTCCGTGTCAGGGAAGCGCTCTCCCGCTGAGCTAATCGCCCTTGGACGAACCAAGAGGTGGAGACGGGATTTGAACCCGTGTACGCGGCTTTGCAGGCCGCTGCCTCGCCTCTCGGCCACTCCACCGTGTCGATCTCCGAGCGGAAGACGGGATTCGAACCCGCGACCCTCACCTTGGCAAGGTGATGCTCTACCACTGAGCCACTTCCGCGTCCCGGCTCTCGGCCGGACTCACGCGAAGCACTTTATCCAATCTCCGGCGACTCCCCAAATCAGCGGCGTTCGCCCTGCTCACGCCGTGAGTCCGGGTGACCCTTCCGGCGTCGGGGGAGCGGAACCCCGGCGGGCGGGGCCGGGACGCGAGGGGACGGAGGGATCCATGGATGTAAGGACCTACTTTAGGATACGGTGGTTACCAATGGGATGGTGAAGGGGTGGGACGATGCACGACGACGAGGTCGTGGCCGTCGGTCCCGGGCCGCTCGCCTTCGCCGACGTGGTCCGCGTCGCGAGGGACGGAGCCCGGGTGCGGCTGACGGACGACGCGATCGCCGAGATGGCCGCGTCGCGGGGGAGGATCGAGGAACTGGCCGAGGCCGACGCCCCGGCCTACGGCGTCTCCACTGGCTTCGGCGCGCTCGCCACCCTGCATATCGATCCCTCGCTGCGCGCCCGGCTCCAGCGCAGCCTCGTCCGCTCACACGCGGCCGGCTCCGGGCCCGAGGTGGAGGCCGAGGTCGTCCGGGCCATGATGCTGCTGCGCCTGCGCACGCTCGCCACCGGGCACACCGGCGTACGCCCGGTCACGGCCCGGGGGCTGGAGTCGCTGCTGAACGCGCGGCTCACCCCGGTCGTCCACGAGTACGGCAGCCTCGGCTGCTCGGGGGATCTCGCGCCGCTCTCCCACGTCGCCCTGACGATCATGGGCGAAGGGGTCGTGCGGGACGCCGGGGGCCGCCTGCGGCCCGCCGCCGAGGCGCTCAAGGAACACGGCGCCGAGCCCGTCGAGCTGGCCGCCAAGGAGGGGCTGGCGCTGATCAACGGCACCGACGGCATGCTCGGCATGCTCGTGCTGGCGCTGCACGACCTGTCCGCGCTCCTCACCACCGCCGACATCGGCGCGGCCATGAGCGTGGAGGCGCTGCTCGGCACCGACCACGTGTTCGCGGCCGAACTCCAGGCGCTGCGGCCCCACCCCGGCCAGGCCCTGGCCGCGGCCAACATGCGGGCGCTGCTCGCCGGGTCGGGCGTGATGGCCTCGCACCGCGACGGTTCCTGCACCCGCGTCCAGGACGCCTACTCGCTGCGCTGCGCGCCGCAGGTCGCCGGGGCCGCCCGGGACACCCTCGCCCACGCCTCGGCCGTCGCCGCCCGGGAGTTGGCGAGCGCGATCGACAATCCGGTGGTGCTCGCCGACGGCCGGGTGGAGTCCAACGGCAACTTCCACGGCGCTCCCGTGGCGTACGCGCTGGACTTCCTGGCGATCGTGGCGGCCGACCTCGCCTCGATCTCCGAGCGGCGCACCGACCGCATGCTCGACGTGGCGCGCAGCCACGGCCTTCCGGCGTTCCTCGCCGACGATCCGGGCGTCGACTCCGGCCACATGATCGCGCAGTACACCCAGGCGGCGATCGTGTCCGAGCTCAAGCGGCTGGCGGTCCCGGCGAGCGTGGACTCGATCCCGAGCTCCGCCATGCAGGAGGACCACGTCTCGATGGGCTGGTCGGCGGGGCGCAAGCTGCGCCGCGCCGTCGACGGGCTCACCCGCGTGCTCGCGATCGAGGTGCTCACCGCCGCGCGGGCGCTCGACCTGCGCCGGCCGTACGAACCGGCGCCGGGGACGGGCGCGGTCGTCGCGGCGCTGCGCGAGGCGGTGGCCGGGCCCGGGCAGGACCGCTTCCTGGCGCCGGAGATCGAGGCGGTCGTCCGGCTCGTCGCGAGCGGAGCCGTGGTCGCCGCCGCCGAGTCCGCCGTCGGCCTGCTCGCCTGACGCCCGCTCGCCTGACGCCTGCTCGCCTGACGGCCCGCTCTCCGCGATCCGGGAGCCGGCCCGCGGCGGACGCCGTCCGCCCGAAGAGGGACCCGGGAGCAAGAAGCCATACCTGCGGCAAGTAGGTTGCATGGCATTCATTCCCCCCACGGACCGCCCAGCACGGATGGAGCATGTTCGACACCGACGCGCTTGTGCTGCTCGACGTCGTGGCCCGCACCGGGTCGTTCACCGCGGCCGCCCTGCAGCTCAACTACACCCAGTCAGCCGTGTCCCGGCGCATCGCGACCCTGGAGGCCCAGGCGGGCGGCCCGCTGTTCGCGCGGCTGCCCCGGGGGGTACGGCTGACGCCCGCGGGCCGGACACTGCACCGCTACGCCCGTGAGGTGCTCGAACGGCTCGGCCGGGCGGGGGAGGAGCTCGCCGCGATCCACCAGGGCACCGGCGGGCGGCTGCGCGTCGGGGCCTTCGCCACCGCGAACGCCGTGCTGGTGCCCGCCGCGCTGCGGGAACTGCGCGCGGCCCGGCCGGAGGTCGCCGTCAGCATGGTGGAGGGCCTCAGCACCCACCTCATGGACGGCCTGGGCCGCGCCGAGATCGACATCGCGGTGGTCAGCGACCACCCCTCCGGCCTGGGGGCCGGGCCGGAGGTCGAGGTCACCCGCCTGATGGAGGACGAACTGCTCGTCGCCCTCCCCGGCGGCCACCCACTGGCCGGCCGGGCCAGGGTCGACCTGCGCGACCTGCGCGACGAGAGCTGGATCGAGGGCGCCCCTCCCGGCACGGCGACCATGCTCGGCGCCGCCTGCGCCCGGGCGGGCTTCGCGCCGAGAATCGACCTGCGGATCGCGGAGTGGACCGGCAAGCTCGGCTACGTGGCGGCCGGGCTCGGGGTGACGCTCGTCCCGGCCATGGCCGCGCCCGCCGTACGGCCCGACGTGGCGCTGCGCTCGCTCGGCGAGCTCGCCCCCCGGCGGACGGTCTACGCGGCCCTGCCGCGCACCGCGGCCCTGCCCGCCGCGTCCGCGCTGCTGGGCCTGCTGGGCGCCGGCGCCGGCCTGCCGGCGGCGGGACGCTCCTGACGGACCCGTGGAGGGGCGGGGCGGGGGATTGCGACAATGGAGACGTGCACGACCCCTTCGCCTATATCGGGGGACGCCTCGCCACCGGCCTGCGTGAGGTGACCACCGACCTGGCCGCCCTCGACGGCTCCGGCTGGTGGGCGGTGGTGGTGTCGTACGAGGGGAAGGTCGTCTGCGCGCGGTTCGACTCCGTGCGGCCCGCCCCGCTCCCGGCGCCGGACCGGCCCTGGCGCGGCCCCGCCCGCGACGCCTGGACCACCTCGCTCGACCGGGAGGGCTACGAGCGCGGCGTGCGGCGGATCAGGGACCACATCGAGCGCGGGGAGGTCTACCAGGCCAACCTGTGCCGCGTCCTGTCCGCGCCGCTGCCCGTCCCGGGCGCCGACCCCCTGGCTCTCGCCGTACGGCTGGCCGAGGGCAACCCCGCGCCCTACGCGGCGGTGGTCGACGTGCCGGGCCTCACGGTGGTCTCGGCCTCGCCGGAGCTCTACCTGTCCCGGCGCGGCCCGGTGATCGAGTCCCGGCCGATCAAGGGGACCGGGGTGACGGCGGACGACCTGCTCGAGAAGGACTACGCCGAGAACCTCATGATCGTCGACCTGGTCCGCAACGACCTCGGCCGGGTGGCCGAGGTAGGCTCTGTGACCGTGCCCTCGCTGTACGCGGTCGAGGAGCACCCCGGGCTCGTCCACCTGGTCTCCACGGTGCGGGCGCGGCTGACCGGCGGCGCCGGCTGGCCCGACCTGTTCGCCGCGACCTTCCCGCCCGGCTCGGTGACCGGCGCGCCGAAGTCCTCCGCCCTGCGGATCATCGGTGAGCTCGAACCAGAGCCCCGGGGGCCGTACTGTGGGGCCGTGGGCTGGGTCGACGCCGACCGGCGCGAGGGGGCGCTGGCGGTCGGCATCCGCACCTTCTGGGCGGAGCACGAGACGATCCGGTTCGGCACGGGGGCGGGCATCACCTGGGGCTCCGACCCACGGCGGGAATGGCACGAGACGGAGCTGAAGGCCGCACGGCTCATCGGACTCGCCTCGGATGACGGCGACAGCGGATAGGAACGAACGGAGCGGGGAGATGGCTGTACCGATCTGGGTGAACGGGGACCTGTACGAGCCCGACAAGGCCGTGGTCTCGGTCTTCGACCACGGGCTGATGGTCGGCGACGGCGTGTTCGAGACGATCAAGGCGGTGAACGGCGAGTCCTTCGCGCTCACCCGGCACCTCGACCGGCTCGCGCTGTCGGCCAAGCGGATGGACCTGCCCGAGCCCGACCTGACCGCGATCGCCGACGGGGTGCGCCGCGTCCTCGCGGCCGCGCCGAAGTGGGCGCTGGCCCGGATCAGGATCACCTACACCAGCGGGCCGGGACCGCTCGGCTCCGACCGCGGAACCGCCGGGACCAACGCGATCGTCATCGCGGGCGAGCAGGCGCCGTTCCCCGCCACCGCCGACGTCACCGTCGTGCCGTGGCCCCGCAACGAGCGCGGCGCGCTGGCCGGGGTCAAGAGCACGTCGTACGGCGACAACGCCAAGGCCCTGGCGTACGCCAAGGAGCGCGGCGGCGCCGAGGCGATCTTCGAGAATCTCGCCGGGAACCTGTGCGAGGGCACCGGGAGCAACATCTTCGCCGTCATCGGCGGCCGCCTGGTCACCCCGACGCTCGCCTCCGGCTGCCTGGCCGGGGTCACCCGCGCGCTCACGCTCGAATGGTGCGGCGGCGAGGAGGCCGATCTTCCGATCTCGGCGCTGCAGGAGGCGGAGGAGGCGTTCCTCACCTCCACGACCCGCGACATCCAGCCGATCAGGGCCGTGGACGGCAGAGCGCTGCCGCAGGCGCCCGGGCCGGTCACGCTGGAGGCCATGAAGGTCTTCGCCGAGCGCGCGGCGGGCGACCTCGACCCGTGACCGCGTGACGGTCAGTAGGACCGCTGGCTCTGGGCGTTGAACTCGGTGAACCGTACCTTCCTGGCGGGATCGGTCAGCGGGTCGTCGAGGCGCAGGACGTCGAGCCCCTTGGTGATGTCGCTGGAGTAGACGTAGCCGTTGTAGTAGTAGGCCGACCACGACCCGCCGAGCTGGAGGTCCGGCGCCAGCGGGCCGCGCTCGAAGTAGGCGATCTCCCTCGGCCGGGCGGCGTCGGTGAAGTCCCAGACCGACACGCCGCCCATATACCACGCCTGGACCATCACGTCCCGGCCCGGCACGGGCACCAGCGCGCCGTTGTGGGCCACGCAGTTCTCCTTCGCGCCCTGCATCCGGGGGATCTTGAAGTAGCCCCGGCGGACGAGCCTGCGGTCCGGCGTCAGCGTGTAGACCGCGTCCGCGCCCCGGGTGGGGCTCACGGAGGACAGGCAGGTGGGGGCCGCGCCGCCGCCCATCTCGTCGCTGAAGACGACCTTGGTCCCCGTGTTGTCGAAGGTGGCCGAGTGCCAGATGGAGAAGTTCGCCTCGTCCCGTACGGTCTGGAGCACCTTGGGGCGTACGGGGTCGGAGATGTCGAGCAGCACGCCGTCGCCGAAGCAGGCCCCGGCGGCGAGGCCCTTCTCCGGGTAGGCCGTGATGTCGTGGCAGCCGCCGGCGAGGTCGTCGTCCCCGCCGCCGGGCTCGCGGCCTGCGAACAGCTCGGGCGTGGCCACGACCCGAGCCTTGCCGGGGTCGTCGACGGGCACCTTCACGATCGAGATGTTCTGGTGCGGCGGCGGGCAGTTGACCGAACCCGGCTCGGGGCCGGGAGAGGAGACGTAGAGGTACAGCGTGCGGGCGTCCCGGCCCGGCACGATCGTGTGCGTGTGCGACCCGCACTCGGTGCGTACGGCCTTCAGGTATCGTGGGTGGGCCTTGTCGGAGATGTCGAAGACGCGGATGCCCTCCCACTCGTCCTCGGCGAACGGGTCGCCGGCCTCGCTCTCGCAGGTGTCGTCCGTACGGGCCTGGTCGACGGACAGGAAGAGCAGGTCACCGGAGACGGAGATGTCGTTCTGCCCGCCGGGACACACGACCCGGGCGACCACCCTGGGATGCGCCGGATCGCCGATGTCGTGCACCGTGAAGCCCCGGTAGTTGCCCACGAAGGCGTACCGGCGCGACGCCCGTACGGTGCCCCGGAACCCGCGGTAGATCTCCACGTATGGACGCTATGTCGTACGCGCGGCCCGTGCGGACCGGTTCGGTAACGGTTGGGGTGAGTCAGGGGGCCTCGCGTGCCCCGGGGGTGGTTCAGGAGCTCCAGAGCATGTTGGTGAGCTCCTCGTCCAGGTCCATGAAGTCGGTCTCACGGCCGGCGGGGACGAGTTCGTAGGTGCGGTGCAGGAACTCGGTGAGGGGGGCCAGGGGCACCTCGAAGAGGGCCTGTCCGAAGGGCGAGGTGAGGCTGATGTTGAGCGTGCGCTCGCCGTCCGACCGGGCCGGCCACACCTGGACGTCCCCGTCTCCGACGCGCCGCACGATGCCCACGGTCAGCAGCTCGCGGGCGAAGATCCACTCGACCGGCTCGTCATTCCCCACATGGAAGGCCATCCGGATGGCGTACGGATCTTCAGCCGTATAGCTAAGGCCGGCGAGCAGGGGGACGGTCGTACGGTCGGGGACCACAAGCCGAAGGCCCAGCTCGGCAGAGACGGTGGTGCTGTTCATCGTCAGCCAAACCTTTTCGTCGTCGGGTCCCCTGTCAAGGGGCTATCACTACGTCTCACTGTTGATGCCGGGCCTCGCCGCGCGCTCGCGCTACGAGGACGAACGGAGAGACCCGTAGGAAAGATTCCGCCTCCAGGCACTTCTGTAACGCACATCACAGCTTGACATTCGGTCATCTACCAGCGCAAACATCACCAACAGGCTCGTCCTTACCTCTGGTTTGCTTGTCGGCGGGGTCCCGGGGGTGATGCCGTTGCGGGTGATTGATCTCAGGTCGTGCGTATGGGTCGAGCATGGAGCATCACGATGCTATGACACCACACCCCCACGCTGGGGATGGTCTGGGGAACCTTTCGAAGGTGTTGACGAAGGCGGGACGATCCGGCCCGCCCGGGGCCCGGCCGTCCCGTCCCTTCGCCATCACCCCCTCGGGTGCGGTATGGTTTTCCCCGTCGGCGCCGCGAGGCGCGGACCATCCCGGGCGATTAGCTCAGCGGGAGAGCGCTTCGTTCACACCGAAGAGGTCACTGGTTCGATCCCAGTATCGCCCACCAACATCACACCAGGTCAGAGCCCGGATGGCGACACAGCCGCCGGGCTTTTTCCTTGCCCGTGCGTTAATCGTGCGTGATTGTGCCCGGCGCGGTCCGGCTCGTCCGGCGCTTGCACGGAGCCGAGCGCGAGACGCCGCAGCTGGAATGGCCATGGCGAGGTGGAAGAAGGCGCTCACTGGCCCGCCCGCCGAGCCGTCTGCGGACATCACGGGAGACAGGCGACGCCACAGAGTACCCTGATGGCATGACAGCCGAGCCGGTGCATCACGCCGAGGACGACCCTGCGGAGATCTTGCGCATGCTGCCGGAGCGGTGGCACGAGCAGTTCCTCAGCGAGTACCACAGCGCGTTGGATGCGGCTCACGAGGTATGGCGGTTCCAGCAACTTCGCGAGTTGCGGCGCGTGTGGCGGCTGCATGCGGCCGCGGTGTCCAATCCAGACTTCGCTCATGCCGAGCAAGCGGTTCGTGAGAATCGGCGCGATGAGTTCGTTTCGATGGAGGTCGCTTTTCCTGGTTGGGCCGACCGCCGATGAGCTACCGCGTGGAGCTCCACGTGGCGGCGTTGTCTCAGATGAAGGGCCTCCCAGTAGAAGCGCTTGATGCTCTGATTTCGCGCACGACCGATCTTGTGGAAGAGCCCTGGGATGCGCGCGCCCACTACAAGGACGAGCCCGAATTCCGCATGACCACCTTTGGGGCACCACATACAGCGAACCCCGGCCTGCACCAGCCACGAGGCCGCCGTGTGCCGCATCAGATGCGGCGAGAACCGGGGAATCATGTACGACGGGGCGTCGCACCACTCCGCCCCGCACTCCCCGTCCAGGACCGGCTGCACCTCGGGCGAGGCCACCGCGGCGAGCCGGTCGCAGACCCGGGCACGCTCGACGGCCGGGTACCAGACCCGGCCCCGCCACACGGAGTCGCCCATGTTCAGGCACACCGTGAACAGGCCGGTGAGCCAACGCAGCACGACCGGCCAGCCGCCGCCACTGCCCCCCAGCCGTGACACCACCGAGTCGAGCCGGATCACGATGACCACGGCCGCGTCCACCACCAGCGGCAGGATTGGCGCCGTCCAGTCCCACCCGTCGGGAGTGACGCGCTTGACGAGCGGGGTCACCGTCAGGCGCTCGGCATCGAGGTGGACCGGCGCATCCCAGAGACCGTGGCGACACGGATGCCGACTCCGGAGGAGGCGCGGCTGCTGCGGATCGGCCCGGGCGTGCCGGTCTTCGCGATCACGCGACGGATGCTCTCCGAAGGGCGCGTGGTCGAGGTGGCTGACCCGATCGTCATCCCCGGCGACCGCGCCGCCCTGGACTACGACATCCCGCTGTAGGGCGGCCCGGTCAGAGCGGGAGCCTGTCCACGAGCCGGTAGGCACGCGGCCCGACCCGGACCTCGCCATCGTGGCGGAACCGGTACCGGAACCACCCACGCACCTCCACATGGACCTCCGCCCCGGTCGGGACCTCCACCAGGCGCCCGTCGAGGTCAGCCACGTCGCCGTACAGCCCGCGACCCCGAAGTGCTGAGCCTGATCTGCTGCGTCTCGCCCATCCGCCCTCCCTGCACCCGCTTCATCCCGCAGGCGGTGTCGCGTCGCTGTCGAGCACGTGCCGCAGGTACGCCTCAGGCGCCTCCAGGAACCGCCGCCAGTGATCCACCAGGTGCAGCTCCTTCCACGCGACACGCCGGATCCCGTCGTCGCCCAGCTCCAGGATCTGCGCACCCGGGAGGCTCGCCAGAACCGGCGAATGCGTCGCGCAAATGATCTGCCCGCCCTCACGCGCCACCCGATCCATCAACGCGACCAGACGCAGGCACGAGGAGAACGACAACGCCGCCTCCGGCTCATCCATCAGATACAGGCCGGGCCCGGCGACCATGCGGTCCAGCACCGTGAAGAACCCCTCGCCGTGCGACTGCTCGACCAGGTCCTCCTCCCAGAACCCGTGCAGGCCGGACACGTTCTGCCCGAGGTTGAACAGCGTCTCGGCCCGGAAGAAGAACGCTCTCCGCCGCGTGCGGGGCCCGCGGACCAGCCGCAGCCCCGCGGTGGTGAACTCCGCGCGCAGCACCTGGCCGAGCGGCGTCAGCTCCCCGGTCGAGGCGTACCGGGTGCCGGCCTTGCCGCCTTCGGCGTTGATGCCGCATACGTCGGCGACGGCCTCGACGAGCGTGGACTTGCCCGACCCGTTCTCCCCGACGAGGAACGTCACCGGGGCGGTGAGGTCCAGCCCTTCCGCGAGATGCGTCACGGCGGGCAGGGTGAACGGCCACCCGGCCGGCTGAGGCGGCGGCACGACCAGGCGGGTGATCAGCACGCCCCGCTCCGCGACGCCGCCGCCAGGAGCCGGTGCGCGTGCTCCCGCACCGGGCGCCGCAGGTCGGGGTAGTCGCCCGTGCGGTGCGCGCGGTCGAGGATGTGGGCGGCGGCGGCGAGCTGGGCCACACGACCGGACGGGGTATCGAGCACGTCGGCGAACACTTGCTGCACGCGGTCGGCCGTGGCGGGGACGAGCAGGGCGTGGCAGTACAGCAGCGCCGGGCCGTACCCGGCGGGCGCCCGGCCCCAGTACTCCCAATCCAGCAGATAGGGGCGAGGCTGGGTGAGGTTGGCCCAGTGCAGGTCGGTGTGCTCGGTGCGCAGCTCAGGCGCCGGGAGGTCAAGCGCGCGGCCGTAGAGGCGTTCCAGGTCCCGCAGGTAGCTGGCGGGGTCGCCGGTTCCGCGGGTGGTCGGGTGCGCGGCGACCGCGGCGAGCGCGGCGTGCAGGCCCGCCCACCAGGCGTCGGGCAGAGCGAGCTCGGCGGTCAGCTCCGGCGTCGGCGAGCACGCCGCATCAGGCACGTAGCCGAGGAGTTCGGCGTACACCACGACCGGCGGCTCCTCCCATTCCACGCGGGCGACCAGCTCAGGCTTGGGCACACCCGCGATCTCGGCGGCGTCCGCGTTGCCCGTCCACGCCTCGCCATGGGCCGAGTCGTGGTGTTCCGCGGTGGCGCGGACCCAGAACAGGCCGCCACCCGCCATGGCGGCCGTCCCGATCGTGCGGTCACGCCAGCCGAACCGGGCGTCACCGACCGGGGCGGCGCCGAGCCGCCGCGCACCCTCGGCCAGGACGCGGCGCAAGAACGCGTGCTGACCGGAGCACGCCTGTCCGTGGCTGGTCATGACGGATGTGACCTCCTAGGAGGTGGGCCTGCACTTGTTCGGCTGACAGTCCCTATCAGGGTTGCACAGCCGCTTGTCAGGGTTGCAGGACCCGTAGGCGGGGCTGCACGTGCTGGTTGGGCGGCAGTTGTTCTGCGGGGCGCAGGCGGGGCTGCAGGACGGGCCGCACTTGGGGTTGCACTGCTCCGGTGCGCACCGGTCCGGTTCGCACCGTTTGCCCGACCGGCCGAACGCCTCGCGCAGGCCGCCCACAACGTCGCGGAACGCGGCACCGGTGACGATCTCGGCGAGGGACGCCTCCAGCACGCTCCCCGCGGGCATCCAGCGGGCGAACACATACGGCCAGACCTGCCCGGTCGGGGAGATCGCGGCCTTCCGGTCGCCGCACCGCCCGCACAACTGCGCGACGCCGGGGCCGGTGTTCCGGACGCCACGCCCGACCTGCCGAAGGTCGTCATACCCGATGTCGGCGACCCCCGCCCGCTCCAGGACGGTGATGCCGCCGGCCGTGCGCTGCTGGTCCAGGACGCCGACGACGCCCGCGCGCAAGGGGATGCCGAACTCGGCGGCGCGGCGGATATTGGCCAGGGTCCGCTCATGGGTGGGCCTTCGGGTGATCTGCTCGTGCTCGGCGGGCAGCTCGCTGTACCAGGAGGTGGCCAGGCGGACGCCGGGGAGGCGGAACAGGTCCCACAGGGCCGGGGTGACGTGGACGAGGTTGGTGTAGATCTCGACCTCGATCCCGGCGCCCAGGGCGTGCTCGGCGAGGGAGGGCAGGGCGGGGTGCAGCGTCGGCTCCCCGCCGATGAACTGCACCATGGTCGCACCGAGGCGGGCGGCGTCGTCGATCACGGCCTGCCAGTGCGCGGAGGTCATCGTGCCGTGGGTGCCTGCGGGGCCACTGGAGGCGTAGCAGCGGGCGCAGTTGAGCTGACAGCGGCCGGTGATCTCCAGCCAGAGGAACCCGATCTGGGCTGTCTCGGCTGCGGGTGTGGCGCCTGGGAGTGTGCGGGTTGGCACGGCGGTGCTCCCTTGCTCGTGGGGGTGGGGTGGTGCCGGCCTCGCGACGCACCGCTCCTGGTCGCGCCGCGAGGCCGGGCTCATGGGTGCGGCGGGGCGATGACGTCCGGCTGCCAGGCCTCGGAGAGGAGCTGGGCGTACCGCTCGGCGTACATCAGGGCGAGGTCCCGCCGCCCGACCGGCGTGGCCGAATCCTCCGTGACGAGCCCGTCCACCGTGGCCGTCTCCAGCATCCGGTCGGAGTCAGCGAAGATGACCCGTACCATGCGCTCGCCGTGCGGGCCGGTCTTGGCGAAGCAGTGGTGACCGGTGACGTCCGGCTCGCGCTGCGGGGGCACCGAGCCGAAGGCGATGGCACGCAGCACCGGGAAACGCCCGAAGACGGCCAGCAGGTTCACCATCAGCTCGCCCTGCCGTAGGGCGGCTGGTAGCCGAGCAGCTGCCGGTAGCGGGCCGCGACGAGGTCGGCGGCCTGCTCGGGCTCGCCGGCGGGGGCCTTGGCGATGACCGGCTGGTTGCGCTCGTCCCGGCCGAGCGACCAGGTGAACCGCTCGCCCTGGTGGCACCAGACGGTGAGGGTGTTGAGCACCAGGACGGCGGTCCCGCGGTTCGCGGTGATCCTGCCGCCGGGGATGCGGTGCCGTACGCCCAAATCGTGCCGGAGCCCTTCCAGGGCGCGCACGGCCGCATCAGTCGATGAAGTAGTCGGATCGTCACGCACGGTTGAAGTCAACGCCCGGTACGGCCCTCCTACAGGTAACCGCAACCCCCGCACCGCAGGGGGTACAGTCCGTACCCCCTGCCCAGGGTCAGGCCGCGCCCGCCAGGCGCAGCCGCCGGCCGAGATCCCGCGCGTCCTCCCGCACCGTCGACCCGCCGCTCGTCATCAACTCCTGCACCACCGACCTGGTGAACAGGTTGTAGCTGATCGTGTCCGGGCTCACCTCGAACGCCTTCCGCAGCAGATGCACCGTCGCGATCGGCTCCCGCTTCAAGTGGTACGCGCGCGCGGTCTCGATCAGGTGGAAGCTCCGCCGCGTCGCCGACGGCACCGCCTGCACGTCGATACGGTTGGCCTGCCTCGCCGCCTCATGCCCGTCGGTGAGATCGGCGTAGATCGTCACCGCGTAGGCATCGACCGTGTTCTGCCCGAACAGCAGCCACGGGTGGTCGCCGTCGAGGGAGCGGGCCGCCCGGTCCGCCTCGTCCCAATGCCGTTCCGCGTCCCCCTTACGCCCGATCCGGGCGTACGACAACGCCATGGCCAGCTGCAGCAGGCCCCACAGGCTGCGGTCGGCCTCCCCGCGGTCCGGCACCAGCAGCGAGCACGCCTGGTGCGCCAGCTCGATCCGGGCCTCGGCCTGCTCCCCGGCATCCCGGTAGACGTGGTTGAGGTACCAGGCGGCGGCGGCGATGGCGTGCGGGTCGTCGGCGTCCTGCGCGGCGGCCATCGCGCGGTCCCCGGTCAGCAGCACCAGCGTCGGCAACGGCTGAAACGACAGGTACAGCTGCGCGAGGTGGTAGACCTGCGCCAGCGACGCCAGCGCCGACCGGCGCTCGCCGCCCTCCAGCAGGCGCACGGCGTGCCGGGCGTCGTCGAGCAGGCGGGGCAGGACCGCGGCGATGGCGTCCCGCTGGGTCGCCGACCCGTGCCACACCCGCCACGCCTGGGCGACGCTCGCCGCGAGCGCGGCGGCGGGCACCGGCTCGCGGTCCCCGGTGACGATGGGGTAGGTGGCCAGACAGCGGGCGATCTCATCCGCCCTCGGGTGCCGCATCTTCGAGTACATGGTCGTCGCCAGTTTCTGTTCTCCGGTGAGCTCGGCCAGGTCGTGGACGCCGAGCAACTCGGCGAGGCGGATCAGAGCGGGGATGCGCGGCATGAGCAGGCGGCCGGTTTCGATGGCCTTCACCCACTCTTCGGATCGCCCGCAGAGCTCCCCGAGGACTTTCCGGGACATTCCGGCGCGGTTCCGGTAGAAACGGACCCTCTCGGCGAAGGCCATTGGCGTGGTAGCGTCGTCCATAACGGCCCTGCCCTCTCCTGGTGACCTCGACAGTCCTCAGGTTTGCGCGCAGGGCTTACTCATGTCCAGGGGTCCGGCGGATCCCGCCTCCCGTCGTGGTCAACGGCACCGGCCGGATGCGGCTACTTTGTCCGCACCCGCAGACAACGAGCGAGGGGGCATGGTGATCCGATACGTGGGCGTGGCCGGGGTCGCAGCCTGGTTCGGGGTGTCGCCGCAGACGGTGACGAAGTGGCTGACCCGGTACGCCGAGACGCACCCGTGCCCGGCACCGGACGCGGAGACGGGCGAAGGCTCGGCCGCGGTGAAGGGGTGGCTGCCGGAGCGGGCGACGGAGTGGCGCACGTGGGCTGCGGGCCGGCCGACGCAGGGGGCATCGCCCGCCCGCGAGATCATGAGGGGCGGCTTGGCCCTACTGGCGGCTCGGGCGAAGCGTGCTGGCGTACGCTGACGGCATGAGCCAGGCCGTCTCCTTGACCGCCACCGTCACCCCCGACGAAGAGGGTTGGTACGTCGCGCGCTGCCTCCAGGTTGAGGTGGCCAGTCAGGGCCGGACGGTTGACGAGGCCCTGGCCAGCCTCCGCGACGCCCTGGAGCTCTACTTCGAGGACGAGCCCCTTCCTGAGACCCCGCAGCAGCCGATCGTGGCGCCGATCGAGATCCGCCGTTCGGCATGAGCCCGCGTCAGTTTCCGAAGAATCTTGCCGTGCGAGGTTCACGCCCGGCCATCACCGACAGCGCTGACCGTCGTTCACGCCCTGTTACTGGTCCTATCAAGTGACGTGGCCGTGCGCATGAAGGTAGGTCCTTTGGCGGCGGAGCAGGTGTCGCGGCGGTGCCTTCGCCAGAATCACTACGTTCGCGGCCGAAGGTATCGGCCCGCGCGAATTCGCTGATTATGCGTACGGCCTGTCCTCGGCGCGTTGACAGCTATCAGGAACCGCAGGTACTTCTTTGTGGTTTGGGCCTGGGAAAACACACGAAATCGGAGGGACGCGTGGTGAAGCCATGATCGGGGTGGATCGCCTCGCCGCATTCCTGGCCGTCGTCGTGGTGCTGACCGCGGTGCCGGGGCCCAGCGTCGTGTTCATGGTGAGCCGGGGGGTCGCGCTGGGGCGGCGGGCGGCCCTGCCCACCGCGCTGGGCAACGAGGCCGGGCTCATGGTGCAGCTCGTCCTGGTCGCCCTCGGCCTGGGCAGCATCGTGGAGCGCTCGCAGGTCGTCCTCTCACTCGTGAAGTTCGCCGGCGCCCTCTATCTCGTCTATCTGGGCGTCCAGACATGGCGGCACCGCAGGAACCTGGCCGGGGAGTTGAACGGCGGGCGGCACACGCCGGCCGGCGCCGGCCGCATCTTCCGCGACGGCTTCCTGGTCGGCGTGAGTAACCCGAAGGGGCTGCTCATCTTCACGGCGATCCTGCCGCAGTTCGTCGACGCCGCCTCTGGCGACATCCCGCTCCAGTTGCTGGTGCTCGGAATGATCTGCGTCGGCGTCGCTCTGGTCTCTGACGTCTCCTGGGGGCTGTTCGCGGGGAGCGCGCGGACCTGGCTGGGAAAGTCGGAGCGGCGCCTGGAGATCATGGGTGGGGCTTCGGGCGCCATCATGATCGGTCTAGGTGCCGAGCTGGCGCTCAGCAGTGACGGCTGACCGGCGGGAGAAGGACAGCGAGCCGACGGTCACCTGGTGGAGGTCATCGGTGAAATATTCATCGGGAGTGAGCCGATGGTGAAGGGGGCGGAGGCGGGATTGTCAGCCGCTACCGCATCGAATCACGGAGCGTGAGGGAATAAAGGCGATCCCTCTATGGCCGGGGGTGCGTCCACTTGTGTCGCGCCGTTGCCGTGCGGCCGGTGCGGCCGGACGTTGTGCGCATGCTGAGTACTTTATCGAGGCGGTGGGGTGTGGCCGGTGCCGCGGCCGCGCTCGCGATCGTGGCGAGTACGGGGTGGCCGGGCGGCTCCGCCACGGCCAGGGCCGCGGCCGGACTCGCCGCCAGTCCAACACCCACCGCCAGTCCGACGCCGTACCCCACCGGAGGCCCGGAACTGGTCTATGTGGCGAACGCCCATGGGCCGGTGACGGCCTATTCGACCGGTAGTACGGGCGCCGTGTCTCCAGTACGGCAACTGGCCGACCCGGGCGACCCCAACACCTACTGGGGGCCGTGGGGGATCGCCTTCGACATCAGCGGGAACGCGTACACGCAGAGCTTCCTGTCGGATGCGACCACCTTCGTCTACTCACCGGGCGCCACGACGCCAGGCAGGATCTTCCGCGTCGCGGGGCCGGACTCCCGGGCGGTGGCCGTGGACACCGCGGGGTACGCGTACGTGACGACCGGTCAGGCCGAGGCGGTGATCGCGGTGGCCGCGCCGGGCGCGAGGGGCACGGGCGCGAACCTCTACACGGTGCCCGCGGTACGCCAGATCCCGCTGGACGAGACGTTCCACCCGTGGCCGGGCGTACTGACCACGGACACGTCCGGACATGTGATCGCCGCGGTGGTGCGTTCGACCGGCAACGCGGTGGAGTTCTTCGCCGGCGGCCCGTCCGGCAGCGCCACACCGGTGCGGGTCATCGCCGGGCCGCACACCGGCCTGGGCAGCTGCTCCAGCACCTGCGACCAGATCGCTGTCGCCTACTCCGCCTTCACCGGCCGGCTCTACGTGGCCGTCAGCCAGGGCCAGCAGACCCGCGTCAACGTGTACGCCGGCAATGCGAGCGGGGACGCCGCCCCGGTGCGCGTGATCTCCGGCCCGGCGACCGGCCTGGCCGGAAAGGTGGTCACCGGCATCGCCGGCAGCCAGGTCGACGGCACCATCTACCTGCTCACCAAAGCGGCCGCGTTCAACAGCCCCGGCAGCGTCCTGGCCTTCGACCGGCTGGCCGACGGCAACACGCCGCCGCGGCGTACCTTCACCGACAGCGGCACCGGACTGCTCGACGGACTCGGCATCGCGGTGTCCTTCGTTCACTGACCCCGACCCGACCCGACCCGATCCGATCCGGCCCGGCGTACGTCGGAGCGGGTCACCCGGGGGAGCGCCGGTGCGCCCGGACGCGCGAACCCGCCCGGACCCGAAGATCAGAAGGCCGGTCCGTGGTGAGGCGGACCGGCCTTCTTCAGTCGGATGACGTCATCGGCACCCGATCGGGCGATGGACTCAGACGCGGGTCCACTTCTGGTTGTTGGCGCCGGTGCAGGACCAGATCTGGACCTTGGTGCCGTTGGCGGTGCCGTTGCCGGACACGTCCAGGCACTTGTTGGCCCCGACGGCGGTGATGGTGCCGTCGGAGTTGAGGCGCCACTTCTGGTTGTTCTGGCCGTTGCAGTCCCAGATGATGACCGCGGTGCCGTCCGCGGTGCCGCCGCCGTTCACGTCGAGGCACTTGTTGCCGTAGACGCGCAGCTCAGACGCGCTGGTGGAGGTCCACTTCTGGTTGTTACCGCCGTTGCAGTCCCAGATCAACACCGTCGCGCCGTTCGACTGCGAGGCGCCGTTGACGTCCAGGCAGCGGTTCGACGCCACACCCCGGAGGGAGTTGGTGCCGCCGGGGGGCGGAGTGTTCGTGGGGGTCGAGGTGGGGGTGGAGGTGGGCGTCGCCGAGGGCGACGACGTGCCGCCGCTGAACTGCGTGAAGAAGTTCCACGTCACCGCCCGGGTCCAGGAGTTCTCGCCCGGCTCGTAGTCGCCGGACTTCCCGTCCACCGGGTTGGGCGTGTGGCCCGCGTCGAACGCGGCCCACGCGACCGGATAGCCGGCCCGGCACCCCTGGTAATAGGTGACGATATGCGTCAGGCTGCCCTGCGCCGGCTCCGGCGGGTTCTGGGCGGTGCAGCCGTTGTTCCTGACGAACCTGTCCCGCAGCGACCTGCCCTGGGAGATGTTGAGCACCGGGTCGCGGAGACCGTGGAAACCGAGGTACGCGATGGGGTCGTTGCCGCCGCTGCACCCGCTGAGCTGCCCGCCGGAGTAGACCGCCACCGCGCGGAAGACGTTCGCCCGGGAGCAGGCGAGCGAGTAGCTCATGCCGCCGCCGTAGCTGAAGCCCATGGCGAAGCGCTGGGTGGTGTCGATGCAGAGGTCTGCCTCGAGCTTCCGGATCATGTCGTCGACGAAGGTGACGTCCTCGCCGCCCGAGTTGGCCCAGCCGTTGTTGAAGCCCTGGGGCGCGACGAAGATCGCGGTGTTGTTCGACAGCGCCCTGGTCCCGTAGTAGGACCAGACGTACCCGCTGGTGCCGCCCGAGTCGACGTCGTTGGCGGTGCCGCCGTTCCAGTGGAACCCGAAGACCAGCCGGTACGGGTTGGTGTTGTTGTAGTTGTCGGGGATCCGCAGGATGAAGCTGCGGTTCTTCCCGCTGGTCGTGATCGACTGGGTGCCGCTTCTCAGCGTCGGAGCCTTGCCGCATCCGGCCGTCGTGGCGGCGGCGACGGCGCTGTTGCTGGACGACGAGGTGCCGCCGAGCGCCACACCCGCCGTTCCCAGGGTGAGAAGCGCCGCCGCGGTGACCGCGGTGAAGATGGATTTGTACCTCAAGTCACGCAACTTTCTGTGCTGTGTCGAGTGTGGATGAGGTGTCCCGGAGCCTCAGGCACATTACGGTCTCAGTCGACAGATCAGTCAAGAGCATAAGAATGCTTTTCTCGGCGCCGACAGCACCGGATCTTCGGGCATGGGAGGCCGTAAGTCTTCGCTTATCAGCTGGTTGAGCTGGGAATTCGCCACAGGCGTGCGATTCTGCCGTGGTCGCGATGAATGCTACTCATCTATCCGAGAAAGATGATCGTCCGGTGAAACTAAGTCGTACTCTTTCAGGCCGCTCCGAGGACGGCCCGCCGTGGCCCGGGGCCGGGCCACGGCGGGACGGGGGACCGGGGGTCAGCGGTAGTCGGCGGTCACGATCTCGGCCTGGACGGCGTTCTCGGTGGCGTCGGAGGGATAGCCGGCGACCATGGCCCCTTCGTAGAAGGTGCCCGCGCTGAGGTTGGCGCCGCCGTCGGGCTTGCAGCAGTCGCCGCCGCTGCCGAGGATGATCGCGCCCTGCTTCTTCATCGGGTTGTAGCCGCCGGGGAGCGAGCCGTCGTACAGCGTGTAGAGGCTGCCGGACTGGGCGTTGCTGCCCTTCATCGCGAACCGGGACGTGCCGTTGTTCTTCAGCGTGGCGGTGACGAACTTGCTGGTGAAGGCCCGCTGGTTGGCGTTCCACGACTGGCTGCCGCCGGGGAACAGGCCCCATTCGAGGTCGGCCTGGACCCACGGGCCGCTACCGGAGCAGCCGCCGAACCAGCACTGCTTGCTGAAGTTGATGGCGTCCATGGCGCCGGCGGCGTCGGCCTTGCGGGTGGTCTCGCTGTTGCCGTAGTCGAAGCAGCAGCCGCTGTTGACATGGGTGCCGCTGGTCACCATGTACATGCCCTCGGGCGCGCTGCCCGTGGGGACGCCGGTCAGGTGGCCGTCCCTCCAGTAGCTGTTGCCGGGGTTGATGTAGAGCGAGTAGGCCTTGTTGCCTCCGACGGTGAGCGACTCGGTGGTCGCGACCGCGGGCTTGCTCTGGGGGGAGCCGGGGACCACGCTGGAGCCCTGGTACCACAGGTCGTTGCCCCGCCCGGACTGGTCGTACACGACGGTGACGACGCAGGTGGTGCCGGTGCAGAACGAGTCCTGCGCCGCGGCGTTGGCGACGCCGCCCGCGGTCAGGACGGCGATGTTCCGGGTCGTGTTGTCCGAGGAACGCCGCACCTGGTACAGGTTGCCGTTGTACGAGCCGTACAGCGCCCGCGTCGTGCTGTGCGCGGCCACGCACGGCGTGCCGCCCGAGGCGTAGATGTCGCACGGCCGCGCGCCGGGCGGCGGCGGTGTGGGCGAGGTGGTGGGGGACGCGCTGGGCGATGCGCTGGGTGACGTGGTCGGCTGCGCCCCGGTGGTCCACTTCTGGTTGTTGGCGCCGGTGCAGGACCAGATCTGGACCTTGGTGCCGTTGGCGGTGCCGTTGCCGGACACGTCGAGGCACTTGTTCGCGCCGACGGCGGTGATGGTGCCGTCGGAGTTGAGGCGCCACTTCTGGTTGTTCTGTCCGTTGCAGTCCCAGATGATGACCGCGGTGCCGTCGGCGGTGCCGGCGCCGTTGACGTCGAGGCACTTGTTGCCGTAGACGCGCAGCTCGCTCGCGCTGGTGGTCGTCCACTGCTGGTTGCTCTGCCCGTTGCAGTCCCAGATCAGCAGCGTCGCGCCGTTCGACTGGGAGGCGCCGTTGACGTCGAGGCACCGGCCCGACCCCACGCCCACCAGCGGCGTGGTCGCCGCCGAGGCGGGCGCCGACCAGCTCAGGGCGGTGGCCAGGAGAGTCGTCAGCACCGCCACGGCAGACGCGACGACGGCCGCCCGGGAGCGCCGT
Organism: Microbispora sp. NBC_01389; assembly: GCF_045040095.1. Lineage (NCBI taxonomy): Bacteria > Bacillati > Actinomycetota > Actinomycetes > Streptosporangiales > Streptosporangiaceae > Microbispora > Microbispora sp. NBC_01389. The sequence goes on along the minus strand of NZ_CP109552.1, from coordinate 6,653,790 downwards.
CCACGTGGCGCGCGGTCCGGTAAGGGAACGGATGTGGGTTCCATTGGAGACTCCTTGGGGGGATGGGACCGATGCGGCCCCGCGCTCGGAGAACCGCGGGGCCGCACCGGAGACCGCGTGAGCAGTGAGCAGGAAAGCAGTGAGCAGGAAAGCAGTGAGCAGGAAAGCAGTGAGCAGGAAAGCAGTGAGCAGGAAAGCAGTGAGCAGGAAAGCAGTGAGCAGGAAAGCAGTGAGCAGGAAAGCAGTGAGCAGGAAAGCAGTGAGCAGGAAAGCAGTGAGCAGGAAAGCAGTGAGCAGGAAAGCAGTGAGCAGGAAAGCAGTGAACGGGAAGCACGGAAGCAGGGTGGGATCCGCTCGCAAGCCGTCGGCGTCACGACGGATGCGAATCGGCGGATGCGAATCGATTCGCCATCGCACCGGGTCCGCTGGAAGGTGGTGCGGTGTACAGCGAAGCACACACGACACACGGACCGCCTGTCAAGGCTGTCCCGGGCGGCTCACGGACTGCCGGGGTCAGTCGGAGGAGAAGAGGCGCTGCTGGATTTCCCTGCGGTAGTCGTCCAGGGTGTTGTCGATGTGCGTGGCCGCGGCGTGGGCCGCCGCCTCCGCGTCGCCGGCGCGAATCGCCTGGTAGATGGCGTCGTGTTCCTCGACGGCCTTGGCGGCGTGCCCGCCGACCGAGCCGCGCAGCCCGATGAGGCTCGACTGGGCCTGGAGCCGTCTCGCCTCGCGTACGGCGATCTGGAGGAACATGTTGTGCGAGGCCGTGGCGATGGCGGTGTGGAAGGCGTCGTCGCCCTCGTCGAACAGGTCCTGGCGCCCGGTCTCGAAGCCGTGGCGGCACACGGCGGCCGCCTCCTCGACGGCTCTGAGCTCGGCGGGGGTGGCACGGCGGGCGGCCAGCCGGCTGGTCTCCATCTCCTGGGCCCGGCGGAACTCGAAAAGCATGTAGACGTGGTCGAGGTCGGTGGGCAGGAAGAACGACGCCAGCCGCCCGGCGCCGAGCATCCCCTCGTCGTCGGCGACGTACAGGCCCCGGCCCTTCTGGGCGCGCACCCGGCCGAGCGCGGACAGGATCTTCACCGCCTCGCGCACGACGGTGCGGCTGGTGCCCAGCTGCCCGGCCAGGTCGTTCTCCGTCGGCATGCGGTCGCCCGGACGCAGGCCCAGCCGGGCGATCAACTCCAGCACCTGCTCCGCGGCCACCTCGTAGCCCGGCCGGTATCCGCCCTCACGCGGGGTGTCGGTCACCGCGCCTCCTCCTCGCCATCCCCAGAGCAGTATGACCGATCGGAGGGCCCTCCCGGCCCCTTCGAGCGGGACCCCGATCAGTACGACACATGTGAACGGTTCATTTGTGTCAGTCACGTGCGGAGCGTAGGCATCGGGGCGTCGCCGCAGGTGAGCGGTAAAAAATGGTTCACCGTGCCCCGGTCCTGAATGTGCGCTGTGTGAAATGAGTGGGCTTAAGGTCTTGACGGGGTCGCGATGCTCCGATCGTAATGGGTCCGGATCCGCACAACCGGCCGTCGTCGTACACCTCCGCGTCCGACGACGGTCTCCTCCTCAGGAGGGCGTCACCTGCCGGAGGAGGGCGTGACCTGACCGCACCCCTACCCCCCAGAGGAACCACCGTGCAACGATCTTCGCCCGTCACGGCGCTGAGGCCGGTCCTGACCGGCATCGTCGCCGCGGCGCTGGCTGCGGCGTTCGCCCTCGTCGCCCCGGCCACCTCGGCCTTCGCGGCCACCACGACCCTGTACGCGTCCCCTTCGGGCACCGGCACCGCCTGCACCTCCGCCCAGCCGTGCTCGCTGCCCGCGGCGCAGACGGCGGTGCGGTCGCTGAACGGCTCGATGTCCGGCGACATCGTCGTCGAGCTGGCCGACGGGGTGTACCGGCTCTCCTCCCCGCTCCGGCTGACCGCCGCCGACTCCGGGAACAACGGCTACACCGTCAGGTGGCAGGCCGCGGCGGGCGCACGTCCCGCCGTCAGCGGGGCCCGGGCGGTCACCGGCTGGACGCAGGCCGACGCCGGGAAGAACATCTGGCGCGCCAACGTCGGCACCGGGATCGACACGCGGCAGCTGTACGTCAACGGCGCCCTCGCCACGCGCGCCCGCACCCAGGTGAACCGGAACGACTTCACCGCGACCACCACCGGCCTGAGGTTCAGCAGCAGCGCGCTGAGCTACCTGAACAATCTCGCCAACCAGAACCGGGTCGAGATGGAGAGCGTCGGCTCGTTCACCGACCGGTACGTGACGGTGCAGGGCATCAGCGGCAACTTCATCACGATGCAGCAGCCCGGCTGGAACAACAACACCTTCGGGTACGACACCTTCAGCCAGCCACACCGGGCTGGCGCGCTCTACCTGGAGAACGCGTACGAGTTCCTGGACTCGCCGGGTGAGTGGTACATCAACCCCGGGACCGGTGTCCTCTACTACATCCCGGCGTCCGGGCAGAACATCAACAACGTCAGCGTCGAGCTGCCGGTGCTGCAGTCGCTGGTCGACGTCGGGGGCACCTACGACTCGCCCGCGCACCACATCACCTTCAGCGGCATCACGTTCACCGGCACGACGTGGCTCGGGCCCAGCGGCAATCAGGGCTTCGTGGACCAGCAGACCGGCGCCTACATCGCGGGCAACTACAACTGGCCCGGCGACCGGCTGACCTCCTGCCAGGAGGGCTGCCAGGCCTTCGAGTCCACGCGGCCGAACTGGTACCAGATGCCCGCCGCGGTCCAGGTCTCCGCCGCCAACAACATCACCTTCACCGACTCGCAGTTCGTCAACCTGGGCCAGACGGCGATCGGCATCGGCAACGACGCGAACGCGCACGCCAGCGGTGTGGGCCTGGGCGCCAGCGACATCACGGTCACCCGGTCCGAGATCGCCCGCAACTCGGCCGGCGGCGTCGTGGCCGGCGGGGTGCGCGCCGACGCGCACCACCCGAGCGACCAGCGGATGGTCAACCGGAACATCACGGTCAGCAACAACCGGATCCACGACCTCGGCCTCGACTACCGGGGCATCGTCTCGGTCCTGACGACCTACGTCGCCACCTCGAACGTGTCGCACAACGAGGTCTACAACCTGCCGTACACCGGCATGTCGATCGGTTATGGCTGGGGCGCCAACGAGCCCGGCGGCAACACCAGCTACACCAACCGCGGGCTGTACAACTACCAGCCGCGGTACACCACCGCCACCACCGCGTCCGGCAACAAGCTCGTCGGCAACTACGTGCACGACGTCATGCAGCAGATGACGGACGGCGGGTGCATCTACACGTTGTCCTGGAACCCCAACGCGGTGATCAGTGACAACTACTGCCTGCGGACCAACGGCTGGTTCGGCGTCTACTTCGACGAGGGCTCGAAGTACTACACGGTCAGGAACAACGTCCTGTCGAACACCGGCACCTGGGCCACGGCCAACTACTGGGGCGGTGAGAACATGGGCAACTTCACCGTCACCGGCAACTGGTCGACCAACAACAGCACCAACATCACGAACGGCGACCGCGGCAACGTCGTCAACAACAACGTCGTGGTCTCCAACAACAACTGGCCGTCCGGTGCGCAGGCCGTGATGGCGGCCGCAGGGCCCCAGAGCGGCGGCACGCCGTCGGCCTCGCCGTCCGCGTCTCCGTCGGCGTCGCCCACTCCGCCCGCCGGGAGCACGAGCGCGCTCCGGGGCGTGGCGTCGAACCGCTGCCTGGACGTCAACGGCGCCTCGCAGACCAACGGTGCCACGGTGCTGATCTGGGACTGCAACGGCGGCAACAACCAGAAGTGGACCTCCACCAGCGCGAGCGAGCTGCGCGTCTACGGCAACAAGTGCCTCGACGTGAACGGCGCGGGCACGGCGGACGGCACCGCGGTGCTGATCTGGGACTGCAACGGCCAGAACAACCAGAAGTGGCGCCTGAACTCCGACGGCACGATCACCGCGGTCGGGGCGAACAAGTGCCTCGACGTGTCCGGGAACGGCACCGCCAACGGTACGAAGGTCCAGATCTGGTCGTGCACCGGCGCCAACAACCAGAAGTGGACCCGGGTCTGACACCCCGCGACACTGCCTGACGCCTTCCGGCGCACCTGACCGCCGTGCTCCGCCGGGGTGACGACCCCTCACCCCGGCGGAGCACGGCACGGCATCCGACGGCACCATCACCGCGGTCGGGGCGAACAAGTGCCTCGACGTGTCCGGCAACGGCACGGCCAACGGCACCAAGGTCCAGATCTGGTTCTGCACCGGCGGCACGAACCAGCGCTGGACCCGCGTCTGACCACGAACCGAACGGGAGGCGGCACCCCTTCCGGAACTTCGTCCACCGGCAACGGCGCGGCGGCGCGCGCCTCTGCCCTGACTGTAATTCCTCGTGTAAGGAAGGAACCCCTCTTATGTCCCGACGTCCGTGGCCGGTGATGCTGGCCACGCTGGCGCTGCTGGCTCCTGTGCCGATGGCGCTCAATGTTCCGGCGGCGAACGCGCTGACGATCCCGGCGTCCGACTACCAGCAGGTCGCGATGGCGACCGGTGGCGGGAACCTGGGTGAGGCGATGTCGCTGGCGGTGTTGCCGAACCGGTCGGTGCTGCACACCGCGCGCGACGGCACGCTGCGGATCACCTCTCCTACTGGTGGGACGAAGGTGGCCGCCAAGCTGAATGTCTACACCCATGACGAGGAGGGGTTGCAGGGGGTCGCGGTCGACCCGAACTTCGCGTCCAACCGCTACGTCTGGCTGTACTACTCGCCGCGGCTGAGCACCCCGTCCGGCGACGCCCCCGCCAACGGCACCCAGTCGCAGTTCGACCAGTGGAAGGGGCACCTGAACCTCTCCCGCTTCACGCTGAAGTCGGACGACACGCTGGATCTGAACAGTGAGAAGGTCGTGCTGGAGGTGGCCAACGACCGGGGCATGTGCTGCCACGTGGGCGGTGACATCGACTTCGACGCGGCCGGGAACCTGTACCTGACGACGGGCGATGACAGCAACCCGTTCGAGTCGGCGGGGTACTCGCCGGTGGACGAGCGCACCGACCGCAACCCGCAGTACGACGCGCAGCGCACCGCGGCCAACACCAACGACCTGCGGGGCAAGCTGCTGCGGATCACGCCGCAGCCGGACGGGTCGTACACGATCCCGAGCGGGAACCTGTTCCCGCCGGGGACGGCCAAGACCCGGCCGGAGATCTACGGAATGGGGTTGCGCAACCCGTTCCGGATGAGCGTGGACAAGGCCACCGGGGTGGTCTACCTGGGCGACTACGGCCCGGACGCGGGGTCGACCAACTCCAACCGCGGGCCGAACGGGCAGGTGGAGTTCAACCGGATCACCAGCGCGGGGTTCTACGGATGGCCGTACTGCACCGGGTCCAACAGCTCGAACGAGACCTACAACAGGTGGAACTTCGCCAGCAACAGCACCGGCCCGAAGTTCAACTGCTCGGGCGGGGCGACCAACGCCTCATTCCGCAACACGGGGCTGTCCACGCTGCCGGTGGCCAAGCCGGCGTGGATCCGGTACGGCGGGGACGCGGGGTCGCCGCCGGAGTTCGGTAGCGGGTCCGAATCGCCGATGGGCGGGCCGGTCTACCGGTATGACCCGAACCTGAACTCGTCGGTGAAGTTCCCCCAGGCGCTGGACGGGCGGTTCTTCGCCGGGGAGTACGGCCGTAAGTGGATCAAGGCGATCGAGGTCCGCTCCGACGGCGGGTACGGCGAGATCAGCGCGTTCCCGTGGTCGGGGACGCAGGTGATGGACATGGCCTTCGGCCCCGACGGCGCGCTGTACGTCCTCGACTACGGCACAGGCAGCAACAACCAGGCGTTGTACCGGATCGAGTACGTCGGCAAGGCCAACCGCAACCCGATCGCCAAGGCCGCGGCCGACAAGACCTCCGGGGCGGCGCCGCTGACGGTGAACTTCTCCTCGGCGGGCAGTTCCGACCCCGAGGGCGGCGCGCTGAGCTATTCGTGGGCGTTCGGGGACGGGACCACCTCCACGGCGGCCAACCCGAGCAAGACCTACACCACCAACGGCACCTACACCGCGACGCTGACGGTGCGTGACCCCCAGGGGCTGGCCGGGACGGCGAGTGTGACGGTGAACGTGGGCAACACCGCGCCGTCGGTGGCGTTCACCTCGCCGGTGGAGGGGCAGCTCTTCTCCTTCGGCGACACGGTGCCCTTCCAGGTGAACGTGTCCGACCCTGAGGACGGGACGATCGACTGCTCCACGGTGACGGTCACCTACTTCCTCGGGCACGACAGCCACGCCCACCAGATCACCTCCCGCAACGGGTGTTCGGGATCGATCGCGGTGCCGATCGACGGAGAGCACGACTCGGCGGCCAACATCTACGGGGTGCTGCAGGCGTCCTACACCGACAAGGGCGGCCTGACCACCACCGTCGTCCGGACGCTGCAGCCGCGGCACCGCCAGGCCGAGCACTTCGGCGCCCAGCAGGGCGTGCAGGTCGCCGACCACACCACCGCCGAGGGCGGCAAGACCGTCGGCTTCACCGACGACGGCGACTGGATCTCCTTCACGCCCTACAACGTGAGCAACGCCACGCGGATCACCGCGCGGGTGTCGTCCGGTGGTGTGGGCGGCCGGTTGGAGGTGCGGGCGGGGTCGGCGACCGGCACGCTGCTGGGCACGGTGACCGTGGCGCCCACCGGCGGCTGGGAGACCTTCACCGATGTGTCGGCGAACCTCAGCGGCGCGCCGGCGGGCACGACCACCCTGTATCTGGTGTTCCGCGGGGCGACCGGGCAAGGGTATCTGTTCGATCTGGACGCCTTCACTCTCGCCACCGGCACCTCCACCTCGCCCTCGCCCTCCCCGTCCGCTTCTCCGTCTCCGTCCCCGTCTCCGTCCGCGGGTGGGACGAGCTCGCTGAAGGGCGTGGCCTCGGGCCGGTGCCTGGACGTGAACGGCGCGTCGCAGACCAACGGCGCGACGGTGCTGATCTGGGACTGCAACGGCGGCACCAACCAGAAGTGGACCTCCACCAGCGCGACCGAGCTTCGCGTCTACGGCAACAAGTGCCTCGACGTGAACGGCGGCGGCACCGCGGACGGCACCGCGGTCATCATCTGGGACTGCAACGGGCAGAACAACCAGAAGTGGCGCCTCAACTCCGACGGCACCATCACCGCGGTCGGCGCGAACAAGTGCCTGGACGTCGCGAGCAGCGGCACCGCCAACGGCACCAAGGTGCAGATCTGGTCGTGCACCGGCGCCAGCAACCAGAAGTGGACCCGCGTCTGAGGCTCCACCCACCCCCGATCCCCACCACACGACGACCGACCCCCTGATGCGACGCCCGGCACGGCCCCGCCCTCGACGAAGAGCCAGAGACGACGAGACAACGGGAACCGCGCCGGGCGCCGCGACGAAAGGACATCCATGCTTCGACATCTGATCCCCGCCGCGCCCGGGCGCGGCGCGGGGCGCGACCGGAGGACGTCGGTGCTCCGACGCCTGTCGTCGGCCGCGGTGGCGTTCACCGCCGCCGCCGCGACGATGGTGGTCCCCGCCACCCACGCACAGGCCGCCGCCTTCAAGGTGCTGGTGTTCTCCAAGACGGCCGCGTTCCGGCACGACTCCATCCCCGCCGGCATCCAGGCCATCCGCGCGCTCGGCTCCGCCAACGACTTCACCGTGGACGCCACGGAGGACGCGAACGCGTTCACGACGGGCAACCTCGCGCAGTACAAGGCCGTGGTGTTCCTCAGCACCACCGGCGACGTGCTGAACAACACCCAGCAGACCGCCTTCCAGTCGTACGTGGACGGCGGGGGCGGTTACGTGGGCGTGCACGCGGCGGCCGACACCGAGTACGACTGGCCCTACTACGGGCAGCTGATGGGCGCCTGGTTCAACAGCCACCCGGCGATCCAGCAGGCCACCCTGCGCGAGGAGGACCGCGCGCACGCGGCCACGGCCCATCTAGGCCAGACCTGGACGCGCACCGACGAGTGGTACAACTACCGCACCAACCCGCGCGCCAACGTGCACGTGCTGCAGAGCCTGAACGAGAGCAGCTACAGCGGCGGGACCATGGGCGACCACCCGATCACCTGGTGTCACCCGCAGGCGTCCGGCCGGTCGTTCTACACCGGTCTCGGGCACTCCCAGGAGTCGTACTCCGATTCCAACTTCCGCACCCTGCTCCTCGGCGGCATCCGCTACGCGGCCAAGGCCACGAACGCAGACTGCCGCCCCGAGACCGGCTACACGACCCTGTACAACGGGTCGACGACCGGCTGGACGCAGGCCGGTCCCGGCTCGTTCGGCAACAGCGACGCCACGCTGACCTCCCAGGGCGGCATGGGCATGCTGTGGTACAACGCCAAGGAGTTCGGCTCCTACTCCCTGAAGCTCGACTGGAGGATGACCGGCGACTCCAACTCCGGCGTGGTCGTCGGCTTCCCGGCCACCACCGACCCCCAGAGGGCACTCGACACCGGGTACGAGGTCCAGATCGACGCCACCGACACCGCGGACAAGACGACCGGGGCGGTCTACGGCTTCAAGTCGGCCGACATCGCCGCACGGGACGCGGCGCTGAACCCGCCGGGTCAGTGGAACACCTACGAACTGCTCGTCGAGGGCGAGCGGCTGCAGGTGTTCCTCAACGGCACAAAGATCAACGACTTCACCAACGCGGACCCGGTGCGGTCCCTGCAGCAGGGCTACATCGGCATCCAGAACCACGGGTCCGGTGACGTGGTGGCCTTCCGGAACATCCGCGTCAAGGAACTGAGCGGCCCGCCGCCGTCGTCGCCCTCCCCGTCCCCCTCCCCGTCGGCGTCGCCGTCCGCTTCTCCGTCTCCCTCGCCGTCTCCGTCTCGGTCTCCGTCGCCGTCTCCGTCGGCGTCGCCGACCCCGCCCGCGGGTGGGACGAGCTCGTTGCGGGGTGTGGCGTCGAACCGCTGCCTGGACGTGAACGGCGCCTCGCAGTCGAACGGCGCGACGGTGTTGATCTGGGACTGCAACGGCGGCACCAACCAGAAGTGGACCTCCACCAGCGCGACCGAGCTTCGCGTCTACGGCAACAAGTGCCTCGACGTGAACGGCGGCGGCACCGCGGACGGCGCCGCGGTCATCATCTGGGACTGCAACGGGCAGAACAACCAGAAGTGGCGCCTCAACTCCGACGGCACGATCACCGCGGTCGGGGCGAACAAGTGCCTGGACGTGTCCGGCAACGGCACCGCCAACGGCACCAAGGTGCAGATCTGGTCCTGCACCGGCGCCAACAACCAGAAGTGGACCCGCGTCTGAGTCCATCCGTCCCATCCGGGAGCGGCGAGGTGTCCGGAGTCCCACTCCGCCTCGCCGTACCCGGCGCGACTTCCGGCGCGGCCCTGATCGGGGCCGCGCCGGTTTTTTGGTGAGTGCGAAAAGGAGCCGGCGCGGCCCCGGCATGAGTGTGAAAGTTTCATACTCATTTCGTCCAAACCCCTGGGCGCATTGCCTCCGGTCGCCGTGGGGCTGAGGGTCTCGGATCGCCAGGGCAGGGTCATTGTCCTGTGAGAGGGCAACTTCCGCAGGAGGGTGGCGAAACTCCGATGAAGTCCAGGAGAAGAAGTATCCGCGGCAGGAAAATAAGCATGCTTGACAACAGAAGTTGGGTAGACCTATTTTCGTCCCGAATCGATTCGCTCGCTCCCGCGTGACCAGGCTGAATCCCTTCCGAGTCACCCGCCGTCCACTGGCGGCGGAACGCGCGCCGGCCGGCCGCCAGGTCCTCCTCCCCGGTGGCCGGCCGGGTGAACCGTGCGCCCGCCCGGCACGACTCCCACCCCCCGTTTAGGAGATCCCCGTGCATGACTCCCCACCCCCTACGGCGCGGGGGCTCGTCCCGGCCGCTCCGGCGCCACGTCCCGGAGGGCGGGCCGCGTGCTGAGGATGACCGGCATCGGCAAGAGCTTCCTGGGCGTCCGGGTGCTCGGCGGCGTCGACCTGGAGGTGTCCGCCGGCGAGGTGCACGCGGTGGTGGGGGAGAATGGGGCGGGCAAGTCGACGCTGATGAAGATCCTCGCCGGCGTGCACGCTCCGGACGAGGGGACGATCGAGATCGACGGCCGGAGCGTGGCGTTCGGGCACCCGGTCGAGGCGCAGCGGGCCGGGGTGGCGATCATCTACCAGGAGCTCACCCTGCTGCCGGAGCGGACGGTCGCCGAGAACGTCTTCCTCGGCCGGGAACCCGTCCGGCGGGGGCTGGTCGACCGGGCGGCGATGGAGACGGCGACCGGTGAGCTGCTGAAGTCGCTCGGCGAGGAGTCGTTCGGGCCGCGTGACCCCGTCCGGCGGCTCTCGGTCGCGCGGCAGCAGGTCGTCGAGATCGCCAAGGCGCTCTCGCTGAACGCCCGGATCGTGGTGATGGACGAGCCGACCGCCCCCCTCGCCGACCACGAGGTGGAACTGCTCTACACGCTGGTGCGGCGGCTGACCGCGCGCGGCATCGCGGTCCTGTACGTCTCCCACCGGCTTCGCGAGATCTTCGACCTCGCCGACCGGATCACCGTGCTCAAGGACGGCGCCCGGGTCACCACGACGGAGGCGTCGAGCCTGGACACCGCGGGCCTGGTCCGGCTGATGGTCGGCCGGGAGCTCGACTCGTACTACCCGCCCCGCGCGGCCGATCCACCCGGAGACGTGCTGCTGAGCGTGCGCGGCGGCGGCAACGCCCGGCTGCACGACATCGATCTCGACCTGCGCGCGGGCGAGATCGTGGGGGTGGCCGGGCTGCAGGGCTCGGGCCGCACCGAGCTGGCCAAGGCGCTGTTCGGCGCCGAGCCCTTCACCACCGGCGAGATGACGCCCCGCCGCCCCCGCTCGGTCCGCGAGGCCATCGCCGCGGGGATCGGCCTGGTCACCGAGGACCGCAAGGCCGAGGGGCTCCTGCTCAACCAGCGGGTGCGCGACAACGCCCTGCTCGTCGCCCGGGCCACGGGGGCGCCCCAGCCCCGCACCGGGGTCGAGCGGTTGCTCGAACGCGTACGGCTCAGCCCGCCCCGGCCGGCCCAGGAGGTCAAGCTGCTGTCCGGGGGCAACCAGCAGAAGGTCGTGCTGGCCAAGTGGATGACGGTGGCGCCGCGCGTGCTGCTGTTCGACGAGCCCACCCGCGGTGTCGACGTCGGCGCCAAGGCCGCCATCCACGACCTGATGCGCGAGCTCGCCCGGGACGGCACGGCCGTCCTGATGATCTCCTCCGAGCTGCCCGAGCTCATCGGCATGAGCGACCGCATCGTGGTGCTGCGGGACGGCCGCCTCGCCGGAGAGCTGCCCGCGGGCTCCACCGAGGAGGCCGTGATGAGCCTGGCGGCCGCGTCATGACCCAGCAGCTCAAACTCGGGCGCGTGCCCGCCGGAGGCGCGTTGCTCCGCAGGATCTCGGCCGACCGGCCCGCGCGGCCCGTCTACGTCGCGCTGGTCCTGCTCGTCGTGCTCGGCTGGCTGGTCTTCGCCCTGGACGGCGGGACGTTCCTCGGCCAGGAGAACATCGTCGGCATCCAGCAGCGGTCGGCGGCGCTGGGCATCGTCGCGGTCGGCCAGACGCTGGTGATCCTGGCGGGCAGCCTGGACCTCTCCGTGGCCTACCTGATCAGCCTGACCTCGCTGGTCACGGCCGAGATCATGGCGGGCGCCGACGCCGGCGTGCCGGCCGCGGTCGCCGCGGCGCTGGCGGTGAGCGCGCTGATCGGGCTGGCGAACGGCCTGATCGTCACCCGGCTCCGGGTGCACGCCTTCATCGCCACCCTCGGGGTCGCGCTGGTCGTCAGGGGCGCGCTGGACGCGCGGTACGACGGACCGGCCGGCAGCGTGCCCGAGTCCTTCCAGCATCTCGGGTACGACCGGATCGGGCCGCTGCCGGTGTCGGCGCTGCTGTGGGCCGCGGTGGCGGTGTGCGCGTGGCTCCTGCTCAGCCGGACCCGGCTGGGCTACCGGATCTACGCCGTGGGCGGGGACGCCGAGGTGGCGCGCCTCTCGGGGGTGCGCACCGAGCGGACCGTGGTCGTCGCCCACGTGCTCTGCTCGGTCTGCGCCGGGATCGCCGGGCTGCTGCTCGCCTCCCGGCTCGGAGCCGGCGCGCCGACGGTCGGCACCGACGGCGGGTACGACCTGGAGTCGATCGCGGCGGTGGTGCTCGGCGGGACCGCGCTGGCCGGAGGCCGCGGCGGGGTGGCCGGGACCGTCGGCGGAGTCCTGCTCCTCGCCGTCCTCGACAGCATCTTCAACCAGCTTGAGGTCAACTCCTTCGCCAAGGACGTCGTACGGGGCGTGATCCTGGTGGCCGCCCTGGCGATCTACGCCCGCGGAAGGCGGACCAGATGAGACGAGCGCTGCCGATCTTCGTGGTGCTGGCCGGGCTGCTGGTCGCGATCGCGGTCGTGAACCCGTACTTCCTGGAGCCGGCCGCCTTCCTCGCCTTCGTCAAACGGGCCGCGCCGCTGGTGATCCTCGCGGCCGGGCAGTACTTCGTCATCGTGTCCGGCGAGTTCGACCTGTCGGTCGGCTCCCTCGTCACCGCCGAGGTGGTGATCGCCGCCCGGCTCATCGACGGCTCGGCGGAGGCGACCTGGCCCGTGCTGGCCCTGATGATCGCGTTCGGGCTGATCGTCGGGCTGGTCAACGGGGCCGTCACCACCCTGCTCCGCGTCCCGTCGTTCATCACGACCCTCGGCATGCTGCTGATCCTGTCGGGGGCGGTCTTCCTCTGGACGGGCGGGTCCCCCCGGGGCGCGCTGTCCGAGCAGTTCCGCCAGCTGGGCCGGGGGAGCCTCGGCCCGGTGCCCTGGGCGGTCCTGATCCTCGTCGTGGTGGCGGCGGCCGCCGTCTGGGCGACGCGCGCCCGGTTCGGCCACACGCTGGTCGCGGCCGGGGACAACGACCGCGCCGCGGCGCTGTCCGGGGTCCGGGTGGCCCGGGTCCGGACGGTGGCGTTCATGATCTCCGGGCTGTCCGCGGCGGTCGCCGCGATCCTGCTCGGCGGCTTCGCGGGAGTGTCCGCGCAGGTCGGCAAGGGCCTGGAGCTCCAGGCCATCACCGCTGTGGTGCTCGGTGGCGTGGCCCTCGGAGGCGGCCGCGGCTCCGTGGCCGCCGCGATGGCGGGCGCCTTCACTCTGGAGGCGCTGTTCACCCTGCTCAACCTGTACGGCATCTCGGGGGCGCTGGAGCCGGCCGTACAGGGCGTGATCATCATCGCCGCGGTGGCGCTGGGAGCCGTGCGCTTCCCACGCGCGAGGGCCGCGGCTGCCTCATAAGGGAAGGAAGACGATGCTTTCATATTCGCGGCGGTTCCTCGCCGCCGCCGCGCTCGCCGTGCTGACGCTGCCGGTGGCGGCGTGCACCAGCGACAAACCCGCGCCCTCCGCCTCCGGGGCGCCTGCCGGGTCCGCCGCACCGGCGGACAAGGGCACCGGGGAGCAGTCGAAGTTCTTCGTGCAGGCCGACTACGACGCCCAGATGGCGATGCGCAAGGCCCAGCCGACCGGCCCGTCCGACAAGCCGTGGGAACAGACCATCGATCCCCAGCTCGTCGACACCGCCGAGCACAAGAAGGCGGGGCCGTACCACCTGTGCTTCTCCAACGCCGCGGTCGACAATCCGTGGCGGCAGGTCGGCTGGAAGACCATGCAGGCGGAGGTCGCCCTGCACAAGGAGATCACGAAGTTCACCGCCCTGGACGCCGAGGGCAAGGACGACAAGCAGATCTCCGACATCGCGGAACTGACGGGGAAGGGCTGCGACGCGCTGATCGTCTCGCCCAACACCACGGCCACGCTGACCCCCGCGATCTCGGGGGCCTGCCCGAAGGTGCCGGTCATCGTGTTCGACCGGGGCGTCCAGACCGACTGCCCGGTGACCTTCATCAAGCCGATCGGCGGCTACGCCTTCGGCGCCGCGGCGGCCGAGTTCCTCGTCGACAAGGTGCCGGCCGGCGGGAAGATCCTGGCCCTGCGCATCCTGCCCGGCGTGGACGTGCTGGAGACCCGGTGGTCGGCGGCGAAGGTGGCGTTCGACCAGAGCGACCTGCAGGTCGTCGGCGTGGAGTTCACCGACGGCGACGCCGCGAAGACCAAGAGCGTGGTCAGCGACTACATCCAGCGGTACGGCAAGCTCGACGGCGTCTGGATGGACGCCGGCGCCACCGCCGTCGCGGCCGTCGAGGCGTTCGAGGACGCCGGCCAGCCCGTGCCGCCGATCAACGGCGAGGACCAGCAGGACTTCCTGAAGAAGTGGAGCGACGCGAAGCTGACCGCGATCGCGCCGACCTACCCGACGTACCAGTGGCGCACCCCCGTCATCGCGGCGCTCAGGATCCTCAAGGGCGAGCAGGTGCCGAAGGTCTGGAACCTGCCGCAGCCGGCGATCACCGAGGAGAACCTCGCCACCTATCTCAAGCCCGGCATGCCGCCGCTGCACTACGCCCTCTGCGGCTGTGAGGACCTTCCCGGCTACCCCGAGAAGTGGGGCGGCACGTCGTGATCGGGGTGAACACCTGGGTCTGGGTCTCGCCGCTCACCGACGAGACCCTGGCCCGCCTCGCGCCGCGGATCGCGGACTGGGGGTTCGACGTCGTCGAGCTGCCGGTCGAGCATCCCGGCGACTGGGACCCCGGGCGGGCGGCGGCCCTCCTGGACGGGCTCGGGCTCGGCGCGTCGGTCGTGCTCACGATGCCGCCGGGACGCGAGCTCGTCGACGCCTCGTCGCAGGTCGTCCGGGACACCCAGGACTACCTGCGGCACTGCGTGGACGTGGCGGTGACCGTGGGCGCGCCGGCGGTCAGCGGGCCCGCGTACGCCTCGGTCGGCCGGGCCTGGCGGATGACCCCGGACGAGCGGCGCGCGGTCTACGGCGAGCTGCGGGAGAACCTGAAACCGGTCGTCGCGTACGCGGCCGAACGCGGGATCAGGATCGGCGTCGAACCGCTCAACCGGTACGAGACCAGCGTCCTCAACACGGTGGAGCAGGCGCTCGACGCGCTCCCCGAGGAGTGCGGGCTCGCGCTCGACACCTACCACCTGAACATCGAGGAGAAGGACCCGCTCCGGGCCGTACGGCTGGCGGGCGACAGGATCGCGCACCTCCAGGTGTGCGGGACCGACCGCGGCGCCCCGGGCGCCGACCACTTCGACTGGCCGGGCTTCGCCGCGGCCGTCCGCGACGTGGGCTACACCGGCCCGCTCGTGATCGAGTCCTTCACCGCCGACAACAAGACCATCGCCACCGCGGCGTCCGTCTGGCGTCCCCTCGCACCCAGCCAGGACGCACTCGCCACCGACGGCCTCGCCTTCCTCCGCACCCTCACGACCTGACCGGAGAACCGACTGGAGAATCCCACGACCCCCCGCAACTCCGACCCCTTCCGGTAACCCCCTCCCCCAGGAGATCCTTCATGCGAAGATCACGCCTGCTCCCCGCACTGGCCGCGGCCCTGCTGGGGCTGCTGCTGTCCGCGATGCCACTGGTGGCGCACGCGGCGGCGCCACAGTTCAAGGTGCTGCTGTTCAGCAAGACCGCGGGCGGCGCCTACCGGCACGACTCCATCCCCGCCGGCATCGCGATGTTCCAGCAGATGGCGGCCGACAACAACTTCCAGCTGGACCGCAGTGAGGACTCCGCCGTCTTCACCACGTCGAACCTCAACACCTACGACGCGGTGATCATGCTCCAGACGTCGGGCATGGTGTGGGACAACGACGCGCAGCGTCAGGCCATGCAGGCCTACGTGCGCAGCGGCCGCGGCGTTGTGGCGATCCACAACGCCGTCGACATGAACATCGAGTCGCAGTTCCCCTGGTGGGACCAGACCGTGCTGGCCGGCGCGCACATGACGCAGCACTCGTCGATCGTGCAGGGCACCGCCAAGGTCGCCGACAAGGTCCACCCCTCGACCAAGGGCCTGCCGGACCGGTGGACCCGTACCGAGGAGTGGTACAACTTCGACAAGAACATGCGCGGCTCGGTGCACGTGCTGGTGACCGCGGACGAGACCACCTATGACGCGGGCCCGAACAAGATGGGCGCCGACCACCCGATCTCCTGGTGTCACAACCCGGAGGGCGGCCGGGTGTGGGCCACCGCCATGGGCCACAACGCGTCCTCCTACTCCGAGCCGCTGTTCAAGCAGCACCTGCTCGGCGCGGTGAAGTGGGCGGCGGGCACGGAGCCCGGCGACTGCGGCGGCACGATCACGGCCCGCTTCCAGAAGGTGACCCTCGACGGCGCGCCGGACCAGCCGATGGAGCTGGACGTGGCGGCCGACGGCCGGGTCTTCTACATCTCGCGCTCGGGCAAGGTCAACCTGATCCCCGCGGGCGGCGGCAGCACGCGCGTCATCGGCACCCTGTCCGTGTACGACGGCGGCGAGGACGGCGGGGTCGGGATCGCGCTCGACCCGAACTTCGCCAACAACGGCTGGATCTACATCAACTACTCGCCTCTCAACGGCGGCGAGTTCAACCGGGTGTCCCGGTTCACCTTCAACGGCACCAGCCTTGACCTGAGCAGCGAGAAGAAGCTCATCGAGGTTCCGGCGTTCCGCAACGTCGACGAGCCGGGCCACACCGGCGGCTACATCACGTTCGGCCCGGGCGGCAACCTCTACATCGCCCCGGGTGACGACACCAACCCCAACGCCTCCAGCGGCTACACCCCGATCGACGAGCGGCCGGGCCGGGAGCACTACGACGCCCAGCGGTCCGCGGCCAACACCAACGACCTGCGCGGCAAGATCCTGCGCATCCACCCCGAGTCCGACGGCACGTACACGATCCCGTCCGGCAACATGTTCGCTCCGGGCACGGCCAAGACGCGGCCGGAGATCTACGCGATGGGCTTCCGCAACGCGTTCCGCTTCTCGGTCGACAAGGTCACCGGCTGGATCTCCATGGGCGACTACGGGCCGGACGCGGGCAGCGCCAACGCGAACCGCGGCCCCGAGGGCACGGTCGAGTGGAACCTGATCAAGCAGCCCGGGTTCTACGGCTGGCCGTACTGCACCGGCAACAACACGCCGTTCAACGACTTCAACTTCTCCACCAACACCTCCGGGGCGAAGTTCAACTGTTCGGCGCCGGTCAACGACTCGCCCAACAACACCGGCCTGACCAACCTGCCGGCCGCCAAGCCCGCGACCGTCTGGTACAACTACCACGCCTCGGCCGAGTTCCCCGAGATCAACTGCTGCGGCGGCGCGGGCCCCATGGGCGGCCCGTTCTACCGCTACGACGCGGCCAGCGCCTCCGACCGCAAGTTCCCCGAGTACTTCGACGGCGCGACCTTCCTGTACGAGTGGAGCCGCAACTTCGTCAAGGAGATGCGCCTCGACTCCTCCGGCAACCTCCTGAAGATCAGCCCGTTCGTGGCGAACATCGCCCCGCACGCGCCGATCGACATGAAGTTCGGCCCCGACGGCGCGCTCTACATGGCCGACTGGGGCAACGGATTCGGCCACGCGAACACCGATGACAGCATCTACCGGATCGACTACGTGGTCGGGAACCGCGCCCCCGTCGCCAAGGCGAGCGCCAGCCCCGACTCCGGCGCCGCGCCGCTGACCGTGGCGTTCTCCTCGGCCGGCTCGTCCGACCCCGACGGCGACCCGATCACCTACAGCTGGGACTTCGGCGACGGCACCACCTCCACCGCGGCCAACCCGACGAAGACCTACAACGCCAACGGCACCTACACCGCCAAGCTGACCGTACGGGACTCGGGCGGGAAGACGGGCAGCATCACGCTGACCATCGCCGTCGGCAACACCCGTCCCAAGGTCGTCTTCTCGGCGCCGCCGGACGGCGGGTTCATCGGCTTCGGCGACCGGGTGTCCTACACGGTCAACGTCACCGACCCCGAGGACGGCACCGTCGACTGCTCCAAGGTCAACGTGTTCACCGCGCTCGGCCACGACCAGCACGCCCACGACACCGGCCAGTTCACCGGGTGCTCCGGGACGGTCACGACGACCGCCTCGGGCCACGACGAGGCGGCCAACGTCTACTACGTCCTGGGCGCGTCCTACACCGACAAGGGCGGCCTGAAGGGCGACGCCGGAATCACCCTGCAGCCCAAGCACAAGCAGGCCGAGCACTTCAACGGCTCCAACGGCATCCGGGTCGTCGACGAGGCCGGAGCCGAGGGCGGCAGGCGGGTCGGCGACATCTCCAACGGCGACTGGATCTCCTACACGCCGGTCAACCTGTCGGGGATCGACACGGTGTCCTTCCGCGTGTCGGCGCCGTCCAGCACCGGGGCGACCATCGAGCTGCACGCCGGCTCGCCGACCGGGACGCTCGTCGCCTCCAGTTCGGTGCCGTCGACCGGGGGATGGAACAACTACGTGTCCCTCCCCGCGGTGCGGGTCACCAACCCCGGCGGAACCACCGACCTCTACGTCGTGTTCAAGGGGTCGACGGCGAACGCGTTCGACTTCGACTCGCTGACCTTCAACGGCAAGGGCGTCGCCCAGGACGGGGGCACCTCCTCGCCCTCTCCGTCGCCCTCTCCGTCGGTGTCGCCGTCCGCTTCTCCGTCTCCGTCGCCGTCTCCCTCTCCGTCTCCGTCGGCGGGTGGGACGAGCTCGCTGCGCGGTGTGGCGTCGGGCCGGTGCCTGGACGTGAACGGCGCGTCGCAGACCAACGGCGCGACGGTGCTGATCTGGGACTGTAACGGCGGCACCAACCAGAAGTGGACCTCCACCAGTGCGACCGAGCTTCGCGTCTACGGCAACAAGTGCCTCGATGTGAACGGCGGTGGCACGGCGGACGGCACCGCGGTCATCATCTGGGACTGCAACGGCCAGAACAACCAGAAGTGGCGCCTCAACTCCGACGGCACCATCACCGCGGTCGGGGCGAACAAGTGCCTGGACGTCGCGAGCAACGGCACCGCCAACGGCACGAAGGTGCAGATATGGTCGTGCACCGGCGGCAACAACCAGAAGTGGACCCGCGTCTGATCGCGGAGTGACCTTCGCACCCTGACAGGAGCGGGGCCGGCCGATTCGGCCGGCCCCGCTTCTTTCTATCTGCCGGGGGTCACCACGGGTGCGGTCAGGCGCAGCTGATCGCGTTGTAGGCGACCTCGTACGAGGTGGTGCCCTGCTTGCCGCCGATCACGGCGGTCCCGGTGACGGTCACCGTGCCCGCCGCGAGCTGCCCGGTCCGCGTGTTGAAGGACTGGTAGGCCTGCTTGGCCGGGGCCACGCCGTCGACGGTCTTGGCGCCGAACGGGGTCGTCAGGGAGACGTTCGCCGGCACCGCGGCGTCGTTGACGGCCGTGACCGCCACGTGCGCCGACGTCCCCACGCAGCGGGAGGAGGCGGTCACGGTCAGCGGGACGCGCGGAGCGGGCGTGGCGATGGTCAGCTTGACCGACTTGGCCTCCTCCACGTTGCCGGCCTTGTCGGCCGAGCGGTACCGCAGCACGTGCTCACCCGGGCCGGAGACGGTGACCGGGCCGGCGTACGGCGTCCAGTCGCCGGCGTCCAGCGCGTACTCGGTGCGCGCCAGGCCGGACGTCTCGTCCGTCGCGGACAGGGTCACCTGCACATCGCCGTCGTGCTCGCCGTCGCCGTTCGCCGGCGGGACCGTCGGGGTCGTGACCGGCGCCGTGGCGTCGATCTTGGCCGTGACGGTCCCGATGTCCTCGACGTTGCCCGCCTTGTCGGCCGAGCGGTACGCCAGCGCGTGCGCGCCGTCGCCGGACAGGACGACCGGAGCGGTGTACCGCGTCCAGGCGCCGCCGTCCAGCCTGTACTCGGTGTGGTCGACCCCGCTGCCCTTCGCCTCGTCGGCGGCGGTCAGCGTGACCTTGACCTGACCGGTGAACCAGCCGCCGGCCGGCCGCGCCGGGTCGGTCGTCGCGCTCGTCACCGGCGCGGTCCTGTCGGCCGGTTGCGTCGCGGTCAGCGCCGCGGCGAGGTCCTTGAGCGCCTCGATCAGAGCGGCCTGCTCCTTGTCCGACTCCTTGAGCGGCGGCTTGGCGGCGCTCAGCAGAAGCGCAGAGGCGGCCTGCCGCTGGCCCTGCTGGCTGAGCTGCTCGGCCTTGTCGATCGACACCTTCACCGACGTGGCGCCGCCCGTGGACATCTTGCCCGTACGCACCGCCTGCACGTAGCGCGCCCGGACCAGGTCGAAGCTCGGCTCCCAGGTCAGCCTCGGCTGGGCCTGCGTGTTGAACCTGCCGAGCCGCACGCTCGCCGCCGCGTTGATCTCGGCCTGGTCGAGGAACCGGCTCGGCATCAGCTTCAAGGCGTCGAAGCCGCGGGCGATCTCGTTGCCGTAGATGTGGCCGTTGTACCAGTACGCCGACCAGTATCCGCCGAGCACCAGCGACGTGGCGCTGACCGGGCCGCGGTCGAAGTAGGCGATCTCCTTGGGGTTGCGGGAGTCGGTGAAGTCGAACGCCGACAGCCCGCCCTGGTACCAGGCCTGGACCATGATGTCGCGCCCGGGGACCGGGACCAGCGAGCCGTTGTGCGCGACGCAGTTCTCCGTGGTCGTCTGCGGCGCGGGGAGCTTGTAGTAGCTGCGGAACTGCAGCTTGCCGCCGACGACGTCGTAGATGGCGTTGGCGCCCCACGACGGCTCGTCGGTGACCCGGCACCGCGCGGCGGAACCGCCGCCCCACTCGTCGGTGAAGACGACCTTGGTGCCGTCGTTGTTGAAGGTCGCGGAGTGCCAGTAGGCGTAGTTCGGGTCGGAGACCGCGTCCAGCCGCTTGGGGTTCGACGGGTCGGAGATGTCGATCAGGATGCCGTTGCCCGCGCAGGCTCCGGCGGCGAGACCGATCTCGGGGTACGCCGTGATGTCGTGGCAGTGGTTGGTGACCGGCTGCGGCGACCAGTTGGTGCCCGACGGGTGCTGCTGGGTGGGCGGGGTGTTCTGCAGCCCGTTGACCGCCCCGGTGGACGGGTCGGCGAGCAGCCGGGGCTGGCTGACGACCGCCGCGTTCTGCGGGGCGGCCAGCGGCACCCGGATGACGTCGATCCTCCACAGCGACGTGCCGGGGTCGGTCGCCGCGGTGTTGGCGCAGCCCGCGAGCTCCTGGCCCGAGCGCACCCCGGCCGTGCCGGAGACGTAGACGTAGACGTTCTCCGGCTCGTTCTTGCTGGTCACCAGCGAGTGGGTGTGCGAGCCGCGGCAGGTCTGCACCGCCGCGACCTGCACCGGCCGGCTGATGTCGCTGATGTCGAAGACGCGCACGCCGCGGAACCGGTCGGGGTTGACCGTGCCGCTCGCGCCCTGCGTGCCGCAGTCGATCCGGCCGCGGGTCTCCTCGACCGACATGAACAGCAGGTTCCCGTAGACCGACAGGTCACCCTGCCCGCCGGGGCAGATCACCGACGTCTTCAGCACGGGGCTGCCGCCGTTGGAGATGTCGTAGATGTTGAAACCCTGGTAGTTGCCGGAGAAGGCGTAGTTGCCGGCGAAGGCCAGGTCGGAGTTGGCGTAGGCGGAGTTCCCCGGATTGGAAGGCTGGACGAACCCTTCCGGTTTGTCCAGGTGAGCCAGCAGTTGCACGTTGCTGGCGGCCTCCTGGGCGTCCAGCCAGCCCGCGCCGAGCCCGACGCGGGGGTCGGTGTCGGCCGAGGCCGCCGTCGTGGTGGTGGACGCCAGTCCGAGGAGCATCGCTCCCATAGTGGTGATGATTCCCAGCCTGCGTAGTCGAGCGCGTCCCCCACGCGCCAAACGGCTACTCGTCACGGGGCGTTCCCTTTCTTTACGGCACCTTCCCCCCGGGCCGGCACGAGGCCGGTGGGCGACCAGGGACCTGGCGCCGCCTCCGTACGAGGCCGGCCTGGGGGGAAGATCCCAATGGTGGTTCCCGCGAACTGTAACGGAAAGGATTTTGATGTTCCATAGGGCGACATATCTGATTAATACGGACAGGCGGCTCATGGGATTTGAAAGCGGTTACCGTAATGGATTCGTTGCGTAAGTTGCGATACCTGACCATGCCTGTGGGGGCATCGGCGGGATGTGCCACCGATGCCCCCACAGGCGAGGTGAGAGGGGCGAGAGCAGGAGGACGAGATCAGGAGGGCGGGATCATGAGGCGGTGCAGGCCACGCTGCCCGGCGTGTTGCCGGAGCCGGTCCCGTTGGCGATGAACCCGAAGGTCGTCGAGCCGCCGGCCGCGAGCGCGCCGTTGTACGGCGCGTTCCTGACGACCACGCGCGAGCCGCTCGACGCGCTCGCGTCGCCGTTCCAGACCTGGTTCACGGTGGCGCCGCCGGGGAACGTCCAGGACACGGTCCAGCCGTTGACCGCGGCCCGTCCGGTGTTGCGTACGGTGACCTGCCCCTGGAACTGCCCCGGCCAGTCGCCGGTCAGCTGATAGACGGCGGCGCATCCGCCCGCCCCGGCGCTCGGCGACGGGCTGGCGCTGGGGCTGGGGGTCCTGCTCGGGGAGGCGCTCGGGCTGGGGCTGGGGGTCCTGCTCGGGGAGGCGCTGGGGCTGGGGCTGGCGGAGGGGATCGCGACGCGGTCCGCGTTGATCACGTACGGATCGCCGAGCAGACTCGCGGCGTTCTGGTTGGCGATCAGGGACAGGTGCGCGGTCTCGGTCGCCGACAGGGTGTAGTCGTGCCAGGAGACCCAGTACGCGACGGCGGGGTAGTCCTGCCGCAGCCGCGTGGCGTACCGCCTGACGTCGAGGCTGCCCGCCGTGACTTGCGAGCCGAACAGGTCCGGGCCGTACTCCGCCTCGCCGACGACCTTCGGGATGCGCAGGTAGTCCTGGTAGTTCGGGATGGACTCCTGCATCGGGCGCCACAGCACCACGACCCCCGCGTCGCGCAGCTGGGTCAGCGCGTCGGCGACGCGGGCGAGCTTGCGCTGCCACACCCTCCCGGCGGGGGTGTTCTGGTCCAGGAGGTCGGCGAGCCGCACGCCGTCGAGCTGGCCGTTGTCGGTGCGGGTGTTGGTCCAGACGCCCGGGTTCCCGGTGATGTCCGACTCGTCGTTGAGCCACGGGCTCTGCGGCGAGAAGTTGACGGTGACCAGGCCGCCACGCCGGGCGTGTCCGGCGAGCACCTGGTTGGCCACGGTCAGCTGCTGCGGAGTGAAGATCTGGTCGTGCTCGTCGTCGAGGCCCCCCGTACG
This sequence comes from Microbispora sp. NBC_01389, assembly GCF_045040095.1. Taxonomy (NCBI): domain Bacteria; kingdom Bacillati; phylum Actinomycetota; class Actinomycetes; order Streptosporangiales; family Streptosporangiaceae; genus Microbispora; species Microbispora sp. NBC_01389. Next base: position 6,630,646 of record NZ_CP109552.1, on the reverse strand, counting down.
GGCTCGCGGCGCGGCGGGTCGGCCCGGCCGTGCTCGGCTCCGATCACCGGTACCTCGTGATCGCGCCGCGACCGTAACCACCGGTCTCGGCGGAAGTCAACGGACGGTCGCCGGGCCCTCGCCGGGCAGGCCGGTTCACCTCCCCTTATGCCGATCGGCTGGATTCGGCCGCCTGAAACGCTTTCATCGGGGGCGAGTCGCGGCTGGAGGTTTCCCGCCCTCACCTGCGGGTATGCGCGCGGATTCTGCTCATCGCCGCTCGCGTAAGGAATTCGCCGAATGGATGCCAGCAAGCCCGCCAAGGTCGTCAAGGACGTCGTGGAGAACGCCGCCGAGAAGGCGGCCGAGTTCCTGACGCCGGACGTTCCCGGGTCACCGGGCAGCGCCCCCGCGACCCTGGAGGAGCCGACGACGCCGCACGACCCGCTGCCGCCGAAGACGGAGCAGGGCGCTCCCGCGACCGTCACGCCGACCGGGGCGGAGACCGGCGCGCCCGCCGCCGCGAAGGGCCAGCAGGGCGCCTACCTCACCACCGCGCAGGGAGCGCGGCTGCGCGACACCGACCACTCGCTGAAGGCGGGGGAGCGCGGCCCGACCCTGCTGCAGGACCACCACCTGCGCGAGAAGATCACCCACTTCGACCACGAACGCATTCCCGAGCGCGTCGTCCACGCCCGGGGCGCCGGAGCCCACGGAGTGTTCGAGGCGTACGGCACCGCCGAGACGGTGACAAAGGCCGGTTTCCTCAAGAAGGGCAGGAAGACCGACGTCTTCGTGCGGTTCTCCACCGTCCTCGGCTCGCGCGGATCGGCCGACACGGTCCGCGACACCCGGGGGTTCGCGACGAAGTTCTACACCGACGAGGGCACCTTCGACCTCGTCGGCAACAACATCCCGGTCTTCTTCATCCAGGACGGGATCAAGTTCCCCGACGTCATCCACGCGGCCAAGCCGCACCCGGACCGGGAGATCCCCCAGGCGCAGAGCGCGCACGACACGTTCTGGGACTTCGTCTCCCTGCACACCGAGGCACAGCACCACACCATGTGGAACATGTCCGACCGCGCGATCCCGCGCTCCTTCCGGACGATGGAGGGTTTCGGCGTCCACACCTTCCGGCTGGTCAACGAGACGGGGGAGACGGCGCTGGCCAAGTTCCACTGGAAGCCGAAGCTCGGCGTGCACTCCCTGACCTGGGAGGAGGCGCAGATGCTCGGCGGGATGGACCCCGACTTCCACCGCCGCGACCTCTACGACGCGATCGAGGCCGGCGCCCTCCCCGAGTGGGAGCTCGGCATCCAGGTCTTCCCGGACACACCGGACGAGACCTTCGAGGGCATCGACCTGCTCGACCCGACCAAGATCGTGCCCGAGGAGCTCGCGCCGGTGCAGGCGATCGGGAGGATGACGCTCAACCGGACGCCCACGAACTTCTTCGCCGAGGTCGAGCAGGTGGCCTTCCACCCCGGCCACCTGCCGCCGGGCATCGACGTGACCAACGACCCGTTGCTGCAGGCGCGGCTGTTCTCCTACCTCGACACCCAGATCACCCGGCTCGGCGGGCCGAACTTCGCGCAGATCCCGGTCAACCGCCCGCGGTGCCCGGTCAACGACATGCTCCGGGACGGCTTCCACCAGCACGCCGTCCACGCCGGGGTCGCGCCGTACCGGCCGAACTCCCTCGACGGCGGGAACCCGTCCGTCGCGGGCGACGCGGAGAACGCGTTCGTCGACACGCCGGTCCAGGTCGCCCAGGCGCGGAAGGTCCGGGCCAACCCCGCGTCCTTCGGCGACCACTACAGCCAGGTGCGCCTGTTCTGGCTGAGCATGTCGCCGGTGGAGAAGGAGCACATCATCCGCGCCTACACCTTCGAGCTGGGCAAGTGCTACGAGCAGGCGATCAAGGAGCGCCAGCTCCGGTGCCTGGCGAACATCGACCCGGTGCTCTGCCGGGAGGTCGCCACCGGGCTGGGCCTGCCCGCGCCGGAGCCCGCGCTGCCGCTCGCCGACCCTGCGCCCAGCGCCGCTCTGTCGCAGGTGGGCAAGGAGTGGCCGGCCGACGGCCGCGTGGTCGGCATCGTCGCCGCCGACGGCGCCGACCTGGGCGCCGTACGCGAACTCCGGACGGCCGTGTTCGCGGCGGGCATGGTGCCGCTGGTGATCGCCCCGCACGGCGGCATGCTGGACGACGTCCCCGTGCAGCGGACCTTCGCCACCGCCCGGTCGATCGAGTTCGACGCGCTGCTGCTGGCGACGGCCCCCGCGCCCGACGCCCTGCCCGCGCGTGACGCCAAGGCGGGCGCGGCCGACTCCGCCGGGGTGGACCCGCGGGTGACGCTCCTGGTCGACGAGTGCTGGCGGCACGCCAAGGCGATCGGCGCCTGGGGCGCCGGCGCGACCGTGCTCGCGCGGGCCGGGATCACCGGCGCGCCGGGGGTGGTGACCGGCGACTCCGCCACGGAGGTCCTCTCCGGCGTGCGGCGGTCGATGGCCACGCACCGGGTCTGGGAACGGTTCCCCGCCTCGGTCGCCTGACGCCTCGCGGGTGATCGCACCCCGCCGACGCACCCCGCCGACGCACCCCGCCGGCGCACCGGGCCCGGCGCGCCGGCGGGCACTCGGGACGACGAGGCATGTCCGGTCGCCCCGGGGGCACTCAGCGTTGCATGAACGTCGCAGCAGACCCCGTCCTGCAGGCCCTGGTGTTCGCCGTCGACACGACCAGGGGACAGATGAGCGTCACCCTCGCCGTGAACGGCGCGGTCATCACCGGCGTCCTCGTCTCCGCCGAGGAGTACGCCGCCGTGGTCGTCGCGCAGATCCGCCGATCACGCGCCGGGAACGGCGAGGGGAAGGGACTCGAGGACTTCTTCACACCCGTCGGCGAGCAGGCGAGGGAGCGCCGTGAGCGCCATGCCGCCGCCTCCCTCGCCGGCGGGAGCGCTCCGGAGCCGGAACTCCCGGCCTACCTGCACCTCGTCGACGCCTTCACGGTGACCGGAGACCATCTGCCGCAGGGCCCGGGAGCGACCTGGCGCATCCGGGCCGACGACGTCAGCGGATGGAGCGTCAACCCGATCAGCGCCCCCGGCCGGCACGACTCCTGACCCCCGGATCTCCCTCCTCCAGCTCTCCCTACGACCGGCGCCGGGCCACGCGTACTCGCGTGGCCCGGCGCCGGTCGGCTGTCCGGCCCCACCTGCCACGGCGTGACGGCACTTCCCAAAACCGAGTAAACAGACTAATTTAGTAGGAAATGCCGCTGCTCCGCCCACGCGACGGGGGGTTCCTGGGCAGCGGTGGACACGCACGGAGGTCCCATGACGGAGACTCTGCCCGGCCCCGCTCTGAACGCCGACGGCTTCAGGAGCGCGCTCGCGGTGCACGCCGCGGGCGTCGTAGTGATCACAGCGCAGAGCGGGGGAGTTCCGGTGGGCCTGACCGCCACCTCGTTCTCCTCGGTGAGCCTGGACCCGCCCCTCGTCTCCTTCTATGTGGACCGGGCGTCCACCACCTGGCCCTCGCTGCGCGAGGCGGACCACTTCGCGGTGAACGTGCTGACCAGCGACCAGGCCGAGGTCGCCGCCCGGTTCGCCCGGAAGGGCGCCGACCGTTTCGCCGAGCCGACCCGGTGGCGTGCCGGGCCGCTCGGGGCGCCGCTGCTGGAGGACGTCTCCGCGCACCTGATCTGCCTGCCGTACGAACGGGTCGGGATGGGCGACCACATCCTCGTCGTCGGCCTGGTCACCCAGGCCGATCTGCACGGGCCGCGGCGTCCTCTCCTCTATCACCAGGGCCGCTTCGGCCGGTTCGTCGAGCACTCGTGATCGCCTCGGGGCTCCGGGCCCCCTTCTTCTCGGGAGGATCACCCATGATCTACGGCAACTCGCGTCCGGACGCCCGCGGAGCGGCGTCATGAGCTCTCTTGTGGCACTGGTCGGCAATCCGCGCGGCGGTTCCCGTACGCGTCTCGCTGCGGTGGCGGCGGCCGAGGCGCTGGGATCGCGGATCGGGCACGCCGCGCCGCCCGAGGTCGTGGACCTGTCCGCGCTCGGCCCGCACCTGTTCACCCCCGGCCCTTCGCCGAGCGTGGAGGTGGCGCTGGAACTGGTCGCGGGATCAAGCGTGCTCGTGGTCGCGAGCCCCACCTACAAGGCCACCTACACCGGGCTGCTCAAGGCGTTCCTCGACCGGCTCCCGGGTGGCGCGCTCACCGGGACGGTGGCCCTGCCGCTGCTGGTCATGGGCGACGCCCGCCACGCGCTGGCGGTCGAGCTGCACCTGCGCCCCGTGCTGGTCGAGCTGGGCGCGCTGGTGCCCACCCCCGGCCTGGCGCTGCGGGAGTCCGAGATCCCCGAACTCGACCGGGTCCTCGGCGGCTGGGCCGACCGGGTCGCCCCGCAGGTGATCGCGCAGGTGACCACACCGGTCCCGGCGGCGCAGGGCAAGGTCACGGCGTGACGAGCCGGGCCGGTGGCCGTGACGATCACCTCAAAAGTTGGTATTACCTACTGGGTTTGTGGGATAGTCAAGCCCATGGGCAGGGACCCGATCCGCTCCCGGGGTGAGCGGGCAGAGACTCCGCTGACGGCGGCCATCATGGCGGGACGGTGGATCCGCGCGGCCGCCGTGGACGACGAGCGCGGAAGGCGGTGGAGGGCCAACCCCGACCCGTACGGCAGGCCGGCGACGGCGGGCGGGCCGGTGTCCCTGCACTCCGGGGCGGCCGGGATCGTGCTGTTCTTCCTGGAGCTCGCCGCCGGAACCGGGCACGAGGCCTACCTGGAGGACGCCCGCGCCGGGGCCCGCTATCTCGCCGCGACGTGTCCCGAGCAGGGGGACATGTCGCTCCACCACGGCCTGGCGGGCGCCGTGCTCGCGCTGACCGAGGCCGGCTGGGCGCTCGGCGAGGAGCGGTTCGAGGCCACAGCGGTCGCGGTCGCCGACCGGATCGTGCGGAGCGCCCGCGCGTTCGACGGCGGCGGGATCGGCTGGTCGGGGGATCCCACCCTGCGGGGCGACGGCGGCGTCGTCCTCGGGCTGCTGCGCGCCGCCACCGCGCTCGGCGTGCCCGCCTACGAGGAGATGGCGGTCGAGGCCGGCCGGCGGATCGCGCGGCTGGCCGGCGCCCGCGAGGAGACCGCGACCTGCCCCGTCCTTCCCGGCGAGGCGGCGGCGCCGGGCTTCCTGACCGGTGCGGCCGGAACGGCCTTCCTGCTCGCCCGCCTGTACGCCGCGACGGGTGACCGGTCGTTCCTCGACGCGGCCCACCGCGGTGCGGGCGTCGTCAGGGCCGCGTGCGTGGCGACGGGGCACGGCGCGGTGATCGGCGACTATCTGGGCTACTGCTCGGGGTCCGCCGGAGTGGCGCGCATGTTCTACGAGCTCTACCGCGTGACCGGCGACAGCGGCGAGCTCGACTGGGTGAGGCGGCTCGCCGCCGGAGTCGGGGAGTCGGGCGCGTCCTTCCGCCAGACGGCGGGCCTGTGGAACGTCGCCTGCCAGTGCTGCGGCACCGCCGGGCTGATCGAGCTGTACGTCGGCCTGTGGGCGGTGACGGGGGAGCAGGAGCACCTGGAGTTCGCCCGCAGGCTCGCCGACCATCTGATCGGCAGGGCTACGGGTTACGACGGCCGGGGATACCGCTGGTACCAGGCGTACCGGCGGCAGCGTCCCGGCGAGGTGTCGGCCGACACGGGCTACCTGACGGGGGCGGCGGGGATCGGGGCGGCGCTGCTGCACCTCGACGCGGCGGGGCAGGCGGACCGGCCGCGCCGGGTCATCCTGCTGCCCGACAACCCGTTTCCGCCCATCCCCCTGCCGGCCGTCGCCCTGCGGAGACCGGCGAGCTAGTGGAGTGTCCGAGGCACCGACAGCGCGGAGGTGGCGTGTGGACCCACGTTTCACGACCACGACCACGACGGACGACCGCGAGACGGGCCGGAAGACGGGCCGCCGGGTGCCCGGAGAGGGGGAGCCGCCCCCACTCCCCGTGTCGCCGCCCGGCATCCGGAAGCCGCTGCCGGCCCGCCTGTTCGCCGTACACGGCACCAACGCGGAGACGCGGTGGGAGGCACTGCGGGGCGAGGGCGACCTGACGCCCGACCGGCTGTTCTTCGTCCGCAACCACACGTCGACGCCCCTGATCGACGCGGGCTCGTGGCGGCTCACCCTCTGGGGGAGCGGGCTGCGCGGCGGCCCGGTCTCGTTCACCTACCGCGACCTGCTCGCCATGCCGGCCGAGGAGGTGACGGCGTTCGTCGAGTGCGCGGGCAACGGCCGGAGCCTGTACGGGGAGCAGCAGGGCGAGGAGGTGTCCGGCACCCCCTGGAGGCTGGGGGCGGTGGGGGTGGCGCGCTGGCGGGGCGTGCCGTTCGCGGCGCTGCTCGGCAGGGCGGGGATGACCGCCCGCGCGGTGGCGCTGATGCCGCGCGGGCTCGACCCCGACTACGTGGAGGGCGGCGAGAACCTCGGCCGGGTGCGCCGCCCGCTGCCTGTGACGAAAGCGCTGGGCGACGTCCTGGTGGCGTACGAGATGAACGGGCGGCCACTGCCGCCCGACCACGGCTTCCCGGCGCGGCTGGCCGTGCCGGGGTGGGCCGGGATCGCCTGGACCAAGTGGCTGGGCGACGTCGAGGTGTCGGCCGAGCCGCTGGAGTCGCCGTGGAGCAGCCGCCTCTACCGCATGCACGGCCCCGGCCACCCGCCCGGGGGAGGTCCCCCGCTGACCCGGATGGGCGTGAAGAGCGCCTTCGAGCTGCCCTGGCCGGCCCGCCTCCGCGCGGGGCACGGCCACCTGCTGCACGGCCGGTCGTGGTCCGGCAACGGCCGCGTGGTCCGGGTGGACGTCAGCGACGACGACGGCGTGTCATGGCGGCCCGCGCACCTGCACGGCGACAGCAGCCCGCGCGGGTGGGTCAGGTGGACCTTCCGCTGGACGCCGCTCGGCGCGGGCGCGGCGGGGCTGCTGGCCCGGGCGGTGGACGAGACGGGCGCCGGGCAGCCGGAGCGGGCCACGTCCAACCGGCTCGGATACGCGTTCGACGCGGTGGTGCGCCACCCGGTCGTCGTGACCTGATCGGCGACGGCGGGCACGGGTCCGCCTGAAGATCTACAAACGACGGGCATAGAGGTCCGCGCAAACGGGCAAATGTGCGCATATGTTGCCAAAGCTGGCAAAGATTCGCACGTCACATGGCGAGGTGCTGGTCGACCTGCTGCTCGCCGCCGCCGTCATCGCGTTCACGATCCCGACGACGGTGATAGGTCACTCCTTCTCGCTGTGGCACGGCGTGTCCCCACCGGTGGAGCTCGGCGTCGGATCGGCCACCGCCGCGACCATGCTGCTGCGGCGTCGCACCCCCTGGCCGGCGATCGTCGCCAGTGTGGTCTGCGCCTGCCTCATCGGCCAGACGGTGCCGATGGTCCTCGCCGTCTTCTCGCTGACGGCGGAGCACCGCACGCGCTCGTGGACGTACGTGGCGCTGGCGCTCATGGCGGTGTACCTCGTGGTCGACTACGAGAACCCCTACACGGACCGGATCTTCTACCTGAGCGTGGTGCGCGCGCTGACGCTCGTCTACCTGCCCGCGCTGGTCGGCACCTGGGTGTACGACCACCGGCGGCGGTTCCGGGAGCTGAAAGCCGGGGTGCGCGAGCGCGAGGAGTCGGCCGTCCTGGAGGAGCGGCGCAGGATCGCCCGGGAGTTGCACGACACCGTGACGCACGCGGTCACCGGCATGGTCCTCAACGCGGGCCTCATCCGCGATCCGGTGGACCCCGCCGACATCCCCGATCTCGCCGAGGGGATCGAGGACAAGGGCGTCGAGGCGCTCGGCGAGCTGCGCCAGCTGCTCACCATGCTCCGCCGGGAGGGCGTGCCGGTGGTGGAGGCGGCCGAGGCGGTCGCCCGCCTGGCCGAGGAGGCGAGGGCCGCCGGGCTGCGGGTCGACGTCCGGCTCGACCTCCCCCCGGGAGTGTTGCCGCCGGAGGTGACGCACGTGTGCTACCGGCTCGTCCAGGAAGGGCTGAACAACGTGCGCAGGCACGCCCCCGATTCCGACGTCCAGATCACCGGCATGATCGAGCGCGACCACGTGCACATCTCCGTGGTCAACACCGCGGGCGGCACCGCGAGCCGCATCGTGAGCCAGACCGCGGGCGGCGCAGTGGGCGGCACGGCGGGCGGCATTGCGGGCGGCGCAGTGGGCGGCACGGCGAGCGCCGCGGATCCCGGCGGGCAGAAGGCGGCCAGGACGCCGCGGCTGCGCGGCGCGGGCTACGGGCTCACCGGCATCAGGGAGCGCGTCGCCCTGCTGGGCGGCAGCCTCACCGCGGGACCGGCACCCGGCGGCGGCTTCGTCCTCGCGGCCCGGCTCCCGCTAGGCGCCTGCGGAAAGGACGCCGCCCTTCCCGCGAAGCGGAGCGTCCGCGGCTGATCGCGCGTGCCGACTCTACGGCCCGGTCACGCGGACGGCCACATGGCCCGGTCGTCACGCTGGGCCGTTCACGGGGCGGGCCTGCCCGCCGAGCCCGCCGTCGTCTCCGGCGGGCTTCACGAGCGAGGGGATCTCCCCGCGGCCTTCCTGTGCGCGCGGACGCGCCACACGACCAGGGCGATCACGACGGCCGCGGCGACGACGGCCGCGGCCACCCCGCCGACGGCCGACTCCACCTGCCGGTACGCCGTCCCGGCGAAGTAGCCCAGGAGGGTGTATCCGACTCCCCAGAGCACCCCGCCCAGCATGTTGAACAGCAGGAACCGCCGATACTCCATTCGCGCGGCCCCGGCCAGGGTCGGTATCAGGGCACGCAGGAACGCCACGAACCGGCCGAGGAACACCGCCTGGGGCCCCCATCGGCGCACCATCTCCCGGGCCCGCTCCACCCGCTCCCGGCGGCTGCGCAGCGGACGCGTGTCCAGGAGGCCGGAGCCGATGCGCCGGCCGATGGCGTAGCCCACGCTGTCGCCCGAGACGGCGGCCAGCACCGCCACGAGCGCGAGCCACCACACCGAGAGCCGGTCCTGGCCGGCCAGCACGCCGCCCAGCACGACGGCCGTCTCACCCGGGATCACGAACCCCACGAAAAGCGCGTCCTCGGCGAAGACCAGAGCGGCCACGACCACGTAGACCACGATGCCCGACAGGCCCGAAAGCCAGTTGACGATCGCATCCACGTGTCCTCCAGGTCCCCCCGGACATCGTCACACGGCGGCGCACCCGGACCGGTCTCCGCCCGTGCCCCGGCGAGGCGCCGCCGCCCGCCGTACGGTTCTCAGCCGACCGGCACGTCGGCGGGCACGCGGACGGCGGTGAAGGTCGTCCGGCGGCGGAGGCGGAAGCCGAGCGTCTCGTAGAGGCGGATGGCGTCGACGTTGCTCTCGGCGGCGTGCAGGAACGGGATCTCGCCGCGGGCGCGGATACCGGCGGCGACGGCCAGCACCAGCCGGGCCGCCAGACTCTGCCGCCGGAAGGCCGGGTCGGTGCAGACCGCGCTGATCTCCGTCCAGCCGGGCGGGTGCAGCCGTTCCCCGGCCATCGCGACCAGCGCGCCGCGCCGGCGGATGCCCAGGTAGACGCCGAGCTCGATGGTGCGCGGCCGGAACGGGCCGGGCTGGGTGCGCTCCACGAGGTCCAGCACGTCCGGCACGTCGGCCGCCCCCAGGCGGACGGCTTCGTCGTCCCACGCCGGGACCACGTCGTCGCCGACCAGCTGCACGCCGGCGCCGTGCGCCACCACCTCCCACCCGTCGGGAGGGGTGACGCCGGTGACCGGGATCGTCGCGCCGGGCCCGGCGAGCACGGCGAGGTCGTTCCAGTCGCCGGGGCCGGGATCGTCGGGCAGGGTGTGGAAGGGGGAGACGTCGGCGGGGTAGCGCAACGCGTTGCCGTGCCGTTCGGCCAGGTGGGCGTGGGGGCCGGTCAGCGACGCCCAGGCAGGGTTGTCGAGGGGGTGCCCGGCGCTCAAAGTGCCTGTCATCGTGCCTCACCCCGCGTCACTCCGCCCCGTCCGGTGCCTGCCGAGCCGTGCTGATGGGGGGACAGGTCTGCCTTCACCATCGGACCTCCCGTCGTCCGTACGTCTGAAGTATAACCAACTAAACATGTAGGTCTTGACGGTATATCCCGCCCAGTGTCGCGTACTCGCGCGGCGGCGCGGGGACGAGGGGGCGTATCGCGAACGTATCGGGAAACGCATACGCCGCCGCAACGGCCTGGCCTCTTCAGTGGGACGCGATCCTCGGCGCTTGCTGTGAGCGCCGGTTCCCGACCGGAAAAGGACCGTGTGCATGGACTCGGATTCGTTACGTGATGTCGGCCGGCGGCAGCTGGTCAAGTGGAGCGGGCTGGCGGCCGCCGGTGTGGTGGCGGCAGGGGGAGCGCCGAGATCGGCCACGCCGCCCCGGCCGGATCGTCCCGGGGGCGACCGGGGCGACCGGATCCCGCCGGACACCCTGCCCGGCGGGGCCTACGACCGGTACGTGGCGCGGCTCGCCGCCGAGGGAAGATTCTCCGGTGTGGTGCTGCTGTCGCACCGGGGCCGGACGGTGCTGTCCCGTAGCCACGGCATGGCCGACCAGAAGCGGAAGATCCGCAACCGGGAGGACACGGCGTTCGCCCTCAGCTCGGCGGGCAAGCCGTTCCACGCGGTGGCCGTCCTGCAGCTCGCCCAGCAGGGCAGGCTGAAGCTGACGGACACGGTGGGCACCCACCTGACGGGCTTCGCCGAGGACATCGCCGACCGGGTGACCATCCACCACCTGCTGTCCGGCACCTCCGGGCTGGACATGCCGAAGGAGGACGTGCAACGCGTCTTCCAGAGCCGGGCCGAGGTGCACGAGTATCACGAGCGACGGGTCCGGCAGGCTCGGCTGACCGGCGTCCCGGGCCTGCCCAGCACCGGCCACCAGGAGGCGGAGGCCACCGTCCCCGCGCTGATCGTGGAGGCGGTGTCCGGCATGACCTACTGGGACTACGTCCAGAAGCACATCTTCCGGCGCTGCGGCATGACCGGCTCGGCGTTCCACACCAGGCCGCAGTGGCTCACCGGCGGGAACATCGCGCACCCGTACATGGAGGTGGCCGGCGGCGGCGTCGTGGACGCCCTCACCAACCTGGACAAGGGCAGCCCATATCCGTACATCCTGGGCAAGAACCCGGGCCGCGCCTTCGTCGACGCCCCCGGCGACGGCGGCTTCGCCACCGCGCCGGATCTGGTCCGGTTCGCGCGGGCGCTGAGCGACGGCACGGTGCTGGACCGGCCCTGGGCCGACGTGCTCACCGCGGCCAAGGCCCCCCACGGGCAGGCGTCGTTCGCCGCGTACGGGATCGCGACCGACATCGTCGAGGGCCAGTGGGCGTACCAGCGCTCCGGCGGCAACCCCGGTGTCGGCGCCAACTGGAGCATCTACCCCGACACCGGCTGGGCCGGCGTCATCCTCACCAACCACGACAGCGCGCCGCTGGTGGACATCATCGGACAGGAACTGCGGGCCGTCACCGGGGCCTCGCCCGGCGGCGGCACGGGCGGCTGAGGCGCCGGACGACGCCGGCGTCCGGCGTATCGCGGGCGTATGCGGAATCGCATACGCCCCCGCAACGGCCCTCCGTCTTCAATGGGGGCATGGACCACCGCGCAGCCCCCTCAGCACCACCCCGCCGCACGCGCCGGATCGTGCTCGCCGGCCTGGCGATCCTCGCCCTGGCGGGCGCCGTGTTCGCCGTGCGGCGGCCGCTCACGATGGCCGCCCCGGCATGCCTGGCCGGGCGGTGGCACGGCTGCCTCGACACGGAGAACGGCGTGCTGCTCATGATGCTGGCAGGGCTGCCGGCGGCCGCCCTGGTGACGTGGGGCCTGACGCTCCCGCGGCGGGCCGCCGGCGTCGCCTCGGCGTGGCGGAGGTCGCTGGCCGAGGTGGGGATGGTCTACGGGACGGCGCCGTTCGTATGGATCACTTTGATGCCGGGCCCAGGGGCCGGCGTCGTCCCCGGCCGGGTGAGCCTGATCCCGCTGCGGGACCTGGTCACGATGGGGCCGATCGGGATCGGCGGCAACCTGCTGATCTTCGCGGCGCTGGGGTTCTTCGCGCCGCTGCGGTTCGCGGCGCTGGCGTCCGTGCCGCGGATCCTGGCGCTCGGCGCGGGCTGCTCGGCCGTGGTCGAGACCCTGCAGTACGTCCTGCGGCTCGACCGGGTGTCGTCGGTGGACGACGTGCTGGTCAACGCCGCCGGCGCCGTGCTCTTCGGGCTGGCGTCGCGCCGCTGGTGGCACGCCGCGGCGGAGGCGCCGCCGGACCGGCCCCGCCCGGTGCCGGTGCCGGCAGGGGTGCGGGCACGGGCAGACTGAGCCACATGCGCGTGCTGATCGTGGAGGACGAGCCCTACCTGGCCGAAGCCGTCCGGGAGGGTCTGCGGCTGGAGGCGATCGCCGCCGACATCGCCGGCGACGGCGATTCGGCCCTGGAACTGCTCGGCGTCAACTCCTACGACATCGCGATCCTCGACCGCGACATTCCCGGCCCCTCCGGCGACGAGGTCGCCCGGCGCATCGTCGCCTCCGGCAGCGGCATCCCGATCCTCATGCTCACCGCCGCCGACCGGATCGACGACAAGGCCTCCGGGTTCGGGCTCGGCGCCGACGACTACCTCACCAAACCGTTCGAGCTCCGGGAGCTCGTCCTGCGGCTGCGGGCGCTCGACCGCAGACGGGCGTACGCCCGGCCCCCGGTTCGCGAGATCGCGGGCCTGCGGCTCGACCCCTTCCGCCGGGAGGTCTTCCGCGGCGAGCGCTACGTCGCGCTCACCCGCAAGCAGTTCGCCGTGCTGGAGGTCCTCGTCGCCGCCGAGGGCGGGATCGTCAGCGCCGAGGAGCTGCTGGAACGGGCCTGGGACGAGAACGCCAACCCCCTCACCAACGCCGTGCGCATCACCGTCTCCGCACTGCGCAAACGGCTCGGCGAACCCTGGGTCATCGCCACGGTGCCCGGTGTCGGCTATCGGATCGACACCGGCATCGGCACCGGCACCGCCACGGGGACGGGGCCCGGCAGCACGCATGGATAGGCGCCCGGGGCTCAGCACCCGGCTGAAACTCACCCTCAGCTACGCCGGGTTCCTCCTGCTCGCCGGCGCTCTCCTGCTGGCCGTGGTGTGGGTGTTCCTGCTGCGTTACGTGCCCGACGGCGCGCTCGGCACCGGGCCGAGGGGCGGCCCGCCCGGGGCGGCGCCGCTGCGGTTCATCCCCAACCGCACCGACCTCCAGCGCGCCTTCGTCCCCCGGGCGGCCGAGGCGCTGGCCTTTCTGCTGGCGTTCGGCCTGCTGGGCGGATGGATCCTGGCCGGCCGGATGCTCGCACCGCTCACCCGGATCACGGACGCGGCCCGGACGACCGCGAACGGGTCGCTGTCCCACCGGATCCGCATGAAGGGCCGCCGGGACGAGTTCCGGGAGCTCTCCGACGCGTTCGACTCGATGCTCGACCGGCTCGAGTCCCACGTCGCCGAGCAGCGGAGGTTCGCCGCGAACGCCTCCCACGAACTGCGCACACCGCTGGCGATCTCGCGTACGCTCCTCGACGTCGCCCGCCGGGACCCGACACGGGACCGGGACGAACTCCTCGACCGCCTGCACACCGTCAACCAGCGGGCGATCGACCTCACCGCGGCCCTCCTGCTGCTCAGCCGCGGCGACCGCGGCGACTTCGCCCGTGAGAGCGTCGACCTCTCCCTCGCCGCCGAGGAGGCCGCCGAAACGCTGCTTCCCCTCGCCGAACACCGCCGGATCACGCTGAACGTCACCGGCGGAGCGGCCCGGACCGACGGCTCCGCCGAGCTCCTGGCCCGGATGGTGACGAATCTCGTCCAGAACGCGATCGTCCACAACCTCCCCGCCGGCGGCACCGTGACGGTCCACACCGAGGCGTACGGCGGCACCAGCCTGCTGCGGGTCGAGAACACGGGCCGCCCGCTCCCGCCGGAGCTGATACCGACCCTCACCGAGCCCTTCCAGCGCGGAACGGAACGCGTCCGCACCGACGAGCACGCCGGCGCCGGTCTCGGCCTGGCCATCGTGCACAGCGTCGTCCGCGCCCACAACGGGACGCTCGATCTCGCCCCCGGCCCGGACGGTGGTCTCCTCGTCACCGTACGGCTTCCCGGCGCGCCGTAGGAGTCGTCGGCGGGTGGGCCGGCGAAGGGCGGAATCCCCGGCGGAAGCGTGTTGACAGATTATCCGAGTTTTCCTACTTTGTTTACAGGTTTTTCCCCGGGGGGGTTTCGGGCGGGCACGGACCGGGACGCGCCGCCTCCCCACTCCGCCGTCCCGTCTGATCCGCCGTCCCGTTCGAAGCACCGAAAGGCTCTCCCCCCGATGTCCACGAACACGCGCTTATCCATCGGCGTCTCGCTCCTGGGGGTCCTCGCCCTCGCCGCCTGCGGCACGACGGGCAAGGACACCGCGGCGGGCAAGGCGCCCGCCGGGCCGGTCAAGGGCGGCACGCTGACGTTCGCCGTCAACACCGAGCCCTCCACCTGCCTCGACCCCCACCAGAGCCCCGCCGACGTGGCCGGACTGTTCACCCGGCCCGCGCTGGACTCGCTCGTGTCCCTGGACGCCGAGGGGAGGATCCACCCCTGGCTGGCCACCAAGTGGACCGTCTCGCCGGACCAGAAGACCTACACGTTCACCCTGCGCGACGGCGTCAGGTTCTCCGACGGCACGGCCTTCGACGCCGAGGCGGTCAAGGCCAACCTGGACCACATCGTCAACCCGGCGACCAAGTCGCAGCTCGCCGCGGGCTACATCGAGCCGTACAAGGGGAGCGAGGTCGTCGACGCGCACACGGTGCGGGTCCACTTCGGCAGGCCGTACTCGCCGTTCCTGTCCGCCCTGGCCACGGCGTACTTCGGCATCGAGTCGCCCAAGTCGCTCAAGCAGCCGCAGGACGCGCTGTGCAAGAAGGTCGTCGGGTCCGGGCCGTTCGTGATCGACGAGTACGTGGTGCAGAAGGGCATCACCTACCACCGCAACCCCGGCTACGACTGGGCGCCGGAGGGCGCCGGGCACACCGGCGAGACCTACCTGGACAAGCTGGAGATCAAGGTCATCACCGAGGACTCGGTCCGGCTCGGCGCGCTCACCAGCGGGCAGGTCGACGGGATCGCCAGCGTGCCGCCGGTGAACGTCAAGCAGGTGCGGGCCGACTCCCGGCTGACCGTCACCACGCGGCAGGCGCCGGGCGGCAACTACAACTACTACCCGAACACGACCTCCGGGCCGTTCGCCGACAAGCGCGTCCGCCAGGCGTTCCGCGACGGCATCGACTTCGCGACGATCGTCCGGAACCTCTACTTCGGAGCGTTCCAGCCCGCCGCGGGCCCCATCTCCCCGTCGACCGACGGGTACGACAAGACGCTCGAAGGAAAGACGACGTACGACCCCGCGGCGGCCGCCCGGCTGCTGGACGAGGCCGGCTGGCCGGGGAAGGACGCCGAGGGTTACCGGACCAAGGACGGCAGGCGGCTGACGATCCGCTGGGCGTTCCTCAAGTCGTTCGCCCGTGAGCAGCGCGACACGCTGGCCGAGCAGATCCAGGCCGAGGCCAAGAAGATCGGCTTCGACGTGCAGTTCGTCTCCGGCACCGTCAACGAATGGCTGGAGAAGTATCCCAAGGGCGACTACGACCTCGTCGACTTCAGCTGGCAGCGCGCCGACGGCGACACCCTGCGCAACCTGTTCGACACCTCCGCCATCCCCACGGCCGCCAAGTTCGGGCAGAACGCCGCCCGCCTGTCCGACAAGGACGTCGACGGCTGGCTGAGCGGGGCGCTGGACACGACCGACCAGGCCAGGCGGGCCGAGCTGTACGCCAAGGTGCAGCAGCGGGTCACCGACGAGGCCGCGGTCTTCCCGGTGTACGTGTTCAACTACCTGCTCGGGGCCGGGAAGAAGGCGCACGGCATCGGCTGGGAGCCGCAGGCGTACCCGACCTTCTACGACGCCTGGGTCGAGCAGGCATGACCGCCGTTGCCGTACCGGCCACCCGGGCCCGCGCCCGGGTGGTCCGCCCGGTGCTGGTGCGGCTGGGCACGTCCGTCCTGGTGCTGTGGGGCGCGGTGACGGTCGCGTTCGCCGGCCTCCACCTCACCCCGGGCAACGTCGTCGACCTGCTCATCGGCAGCAGCACCGTCACGCCCGAGGTCCGCGCCCGGATCATCGCCGACTACGGGCTGGACCGGCCGCTGCCCGCCCAGTACGCCGCCTACCTGGGCCGGGTGCTGCACGGCGACCTGGGCCAGTCGTACCAGCTGCACCAGTCGGTCGCCTCGGCGATCGGGGAGCAGGTCGGGTCGTCCGTCCAGCTCATGCTCGCGTCGTTCGTCCTGGCGGTCGTGGTCTCGGTCACGGTCGCGGTGCTGACGGCGGGCCGCCGGTGGGCGCGGGCGGTGTTCTCCGGCATCGAGCTGGTCGGCATCTCCATCCCGTCGTTCTGGGCCGGGATCCTGCTGCTCACCGTCTTCTCGTTCGGGCTGGGGATCTTCCCCGCCACCGGCGGGGACGGGCCGGAGAGCCTGGTCCTGCCGTCCGTCGCGATGGCGATCCCGGTCGTCGCGACGCTCAGCCAGGTGCTGCGCGAGGGCCTGGAGCTCACGCTGGAGGAGCCGTTCGTGCTCACCGCCCGCTCGCGCGGCATGTCCGATCTGGGCGTGCGGCTGCGGCACGCGCTGCGGCACGCACTGCTGCCCACGGTCACCCTGGCCGGGTGGATGGTCAGCTTCCTGTTCGGCGGGGCCGTGATCATCGAGTCGGTCTTCTCCCGGCAGGGCATCGGGCGGCTGACCCTCGCGGCGGTCGGCAACAAGGACCTGCCGGTCGTGATGGGCGTGGTGCTGATCGCCTCGCTGCTCTACGTCGTCATCAACATCCTGCTCGACCTGCTCTACCTGGCTATCGACCCGCGTCTGCGAGGTGCCTGAGTGACCACGTCCACCCTTGCCGCACCCGCCGTGGTGGTGGGGCGCGGACGGCGGCGGCGGGCGCCGCGGGCCGGCGTCTGGGCCGCCGCGGCGTTTCTGCTGGCCGTGACCGTGGTCGCGGTGGCGCCCGGCCTCGTCGCGCACGGCTCGCCCGACCTCGCCGACGCCGTCGCGGCGCTCCGGCCGCCGGGCGGCGGGCACCCGCTCGGCACCGACGCCAACGGGCGCGACATGTTCACCCGGATCGTGTACGGCACGAGGCCGTCGGTGCTGGCCGGGCTGGCCGCCACCGCCATCGCGGTGACCGGCGGCACCCTCGTCGGGCTGCTGGCCGCGCTCGGCGGCCGGGTGCTCGACGAGGCCGCCATGCGCCTCGTGGACGTCCTGCTCTCGCTGCCGGGACTGCTGCTGGCCCTGCTGGTGATCGCCGTCGTCGGCCCGGGCACGCTCAACGCGGTGTTCGCCATCGCCGCCTACACGCTGCCGGGGTACGCGCGCCTGGTCCGCGCCCAGACCATGGTCATCCGCAGGTCGGGGTACGTCGAGGCGGCCGTATCGCTCGGCCTGACCAGGGCCGGGATCATCACGCGGCACGTGCTGCCCAACGCGTTCGCGCCGCTGCTGGTGGTGGCCACGATCGAGGTGGGCACCGCGCTGGTCGCGGCGTCGTCGCTGAGCTTCCTCGGCCTCGGCCCGAAGCCGCCCGCGCCCGAGTGGGGGGCGATGCTGTCGGCCGGGCGCGACTACTTCTCCGTCGCCTGGTGGGTCGCGGTCTTCCCGGGGCTCGCCATCACGCTCACCGTCCTTTCCGTCACGGTCGTCGGCCGCCACCTGCAGCGGCGCGTCGAAGGGAGACTGTCGTGACCGAACAACGGGTCGCCCCGATCGTCGAGGTGTCCGATCTGCGGGTCTCGTTCGGCCAGGTCCAAGCCGTCCGCTCGATCTCCTTCACCGTGCGCCCGGGCGAGTGCGTCGCCATCGTGGGGGAGTCGGGCTCGGGCAAGAGCGTCACCGCCCGCACGCTGATCGGGCTGACCGGCTCCGGCGCCGAGGTCACCGCCCGGTCGCTCGTCGTGGCCGGCCGCGACGTCACGGCGTACGGCGAACGGCAGTGGCGGGCGGTGCGTGGCGGCGAGGCCGGCTACGTCCTGCAGGACGCGCTGGTCTCGCTCGACCCGCTGCGCCCGGTCGGCAAGGAGATCGCCGAGTCGCTGCGGCTGCACCGGACCGTGCCGCGCGCGGACGTGCGGCGGCGGGTGATCGAACTGCTGCGCGAGGCGGGGGTGCCGGAGCCCGAGCTGCGGGCCGCGCAGTATCCGCACCAGCTGTCCGGCGGGCTGCGGCAGCGGGCGCTGATCGCCTCGGCGGTCGCCTGCGAGCCCCGGCTGCTGATCGCCGACGAGCCGACCACCGCCCTGGACGTCACCGTGCAGGCGCAGATCCTGCGGCTGCTGGCCGGGCGCCGCCGGGCCGGGGCGGGGCTGCTGCTGATCAGCCACGACCTCGCCGTGGTGGCCGAGCTGGCCGACCGGGTGCTGGTGATGAAGGACGGCGTGGTCGTCGAGGAGGGCGCCACCGCGGAGGTGCTGGGCGCCCCCCGGCACGCCTACACCCGGGGGCTGCTGGCCGCGGTGCCCTCCGAGCACGGCCGGGGCACCCGCCTCACCGTGCGCGAGGACGGCTCGGCGCCGCCTCCGTCGCCGGCCGTGCCGCCCGGCGAGGTGGTGGTCAGGGCGACCGGGCTGGCCAGGTCGTTCGCGGGGCCGGACGGGCTGCGCCGGGCGGCCGTCGACGGGGTGTCGTTCGAGCTGCGGGCGGGGGAGACGCTCGGGCTCGTCGGCGAGTCGGGCTCGGGCAAGACCACGACGGCCCGCCTGGTGCTGGGGCTGGTGGAACCCGACGCGGGCGAGGTGGAGATCGACGGGAGGTCCTGGCGGGGCCTCGGCTCCGCCGGGCGCCGCGCGCTGCGGCGGCACATCCAGGTGATCTACCAGGACCCGCTGAGCTCCTTCGACCCCCGCTTCACCGTACGGCGGATCCTCGGCGAGGCGCTCGCCGTCGGCGGCGAGCCGCGCCGCACCCGGCGCGACCGGGCCGTCGAGCTGCTCGCGCAGGTCGGCCTGGACGCGTCGATCCTCGACCGCAGGCCGCTGCGCCTGTCGGGCGGGCAGCGGCAGCGGGTCGCGATCGCCCGGGCGCTGGCCCCCCGGCCCCAGGTGATCGTCTGCGACGAGCCGGTCTCCGCGCTGGACGTGTCGATCCAGGCGCAGGTGCTCGACCTGCTCGCCGACCTGCAGGCCGAGCTCGGCGTGGCCTACCTGTTCATCTCCCACGACCTCGGCGTGATCCACCACGTCAGCGACCGGGTGCTGGTGATGAAGGACGGCCGGGTGGTGGAGTCCGGCGACGTCCGCACGATCTTCACCGAGCCGGCCGCGCCGTACACGCGGGAACTCCTGGCAGCGATCCCCCGGCTGGACCGGACACCCCGGCCGGACCAGCCCCCGCAGCCGGACCAGCCCCCGCAGCCGACCCAGCCCCCGCAGCCGGACCAGGCAGCCCGGCTCGATCATCGGGCGTACGACCGGGAGGCCGTGGCATGACGTACGACATCGCGATCGTCGGGGCGGGCGTGCATGGCGCGGCCGCCGCGTTCCACCTCGCCCGGCGCGGCGTGTCCGTCGCCGTGTTCGACCGGGGCCCGGTCTCGGGCGGCCCCACCGGCCGGTCGGGCGGCATCTGCCGGGCCTACTACACCGACCCGTTCCTGGCGGAGACGGCACGCGACGGCATCGCGTTCCTCGCCGGCTTCGAGGAGCGCACCGGCGGGCACCAGTCGGGGTTCCGCCGGACCGGCGCGTTCTACCTCCACGGGCCCGGCGACGTCGAGGCGGCGGCCGGCACCGCCGCGCGGCTCGGCGAGCTCGGCGTCCGCGGCGAACTGGTCGGCGCGGAGGCGCTGCCCGCCCGGCTGCCCGGCCTGGACCTCGACGGCGTCGCCGTCGCCGTCTGGGAGGCGGACGCCGGGTACGCCGACCCGTACGCGGCGACGGTCGGGCTGGCCGCGGCGGCGCGGCGGCACGGCGCGGTGTTCCACCCGCACCGCCCGGTCGTCGCGCTCGCCGAGGAGAGCCACGGGGCGGCGGTGACCACCTCCGACGGCGAGGTCCACCGGGCCGGGCGGCTCCTCGTGGCCGCCGGGCCGTGGACCGCCGCCCTGCTGCGGCCGCTCGGCGTGGACCTGCCGCTGACCGTGGAGCGGCACGTCGTGGCGGTCTCCGAGCACGACCCCGCCGACGCCGGTGGGCTCGTGCCGCACGTCCTGATCGACCTGCCCGGCGGTTACTACACCACCCCGCAGCCCCGCACGCAGTACCTCACCGGCGGGGTCGTCCCGGCGTCCGCCGCCGGCCCCGACGACGTCCCCGGCCCGCGTTCGGGCGAGCTGGAGGCGCTCGCCGCGGCCTCCGGCGTACGCTCCGCGGCCCGCCGTCGCGCCCGGGTGACCGGCGGCTGGGCCTCGCTGTACGACGTGAGCCCCGACTGGCAGCCGGTCACGGGCCGGGTCGGCGAGCACGTCTACGTCGACGCCGGCACCAGCGGCCACGGCTTCAAGCTCGCGCCCGCCTGGGGCGACCACGTCGCCCGGCTGCTGCTGGGCGACCCCGATCCTCGCCTCGCCGCCTTCGGCCCCGGCCGCTTCGCCACCGGCGCGAAGCTGGCCGCCGGGTTCGGCACGGCCAGGATCCTCGGCTGACGTCCACGGACCGCCCGAGATCGACTGCCCCAGATCGACAAGGAGACAGACCCCATGACCACCCACGCGCCCACCCAGGCACCCGCGTACGCGAGCCCCGCCGACGTCGCCGCCCACGGCCCGTACGGACCGGGCCGGACCGACCGGCCGGGACCTCTCTATCCGTTCCAGGGCCGGATCACCGGAGACGGATCCGGCGAGCATCCGGCCGAGCCCGGCCGTTATCACCTGTACGTCTCCTACACCTGCCCGTGGGCGCAGCGCGCCGCCATCGTGCGCGACCTCGCCGGGCTGCGGGACGTCGTGTCGCTGTCGTACGTGGACGACGACCGGGACGCGCGCGGCTGGGCGTTCCGCGAGCGGCGCGGCCCCGACCCGGTCAGCGGCTTCACGCTCCTGTCCGAGGCCTACGACGCCACCGAGCCCGGATACCCGGGCCACATCTCGGTGCCGGTGGTGTGGGACCGGCGGACGAACCGGATCGTCGGCAACGACTACGCCGTGATCCCCTTCGATCTCGGCACCGCGTTCGCCGAGTGGGCCGGCTCGGGCCTGGACCTCTACCCGGCGGACCTGCGCGACGAGATCGAGGCGCTGGACGAGGAGATCGCCCGGGACGTCAGCCAGGGAGTGAACCTCGTCGCCAGGGCCTCGTCGCAGGAGGAGTACGAGCGGAGGCGCGAGCAGGTGACCGCCGCGCTGGACCGGCTCGACGCCCGCCTGGCCGGCCGGCGGTACCTGTTCGGCGACCGCCTCACCGAGTCCGACGTGCAGCTGTGGGTGGTGCTGGCCCGGTTCGACCTGCTGCACAACCCGCTGGCCGGGATCAGCGAGCGGCCGTTGACCGGCTATCCCAACCTCTGGGCGTACGCCAGGGACCTGTACGGCATCCCGGCGTTCCGCGAGACCACCGACTTCGCCGCGTTCCGGGTCCCCGGCAGGCCCGCCCCCTCCGGTGACGGTCCGGTGCGGATCGAGGTCGCGCCGCACGAGGCGGACTGGCACGAGCCGCACGGCCGCGAGGCGCTCGCCTGGGAGCACGTGTGAGCATCCCCCGTGAGGCGTCCGGGGACGACGACGGCGGGGAGTCCGGAGGCACCGGGGGCACCCCGCCGGCGGGCGCGGTGCGCTGGGGGGTCACGCTGCCGCTGGCGGGGCTCGGGCTGCACCGGCACAGGGAGATCGTCGAGGCGCTGCCCTCCCTGGGCTACGGCGACGTGTGGACCGGGGAGGGCGGCGGTTACGACGGCCTCACCGCGCTGACCGCGGCACTGGCCTGGTCGCCGGGGCTGCGGGCGGGCACGGGGGTGCTGCCGGCCCAGACCCGCGGCCCCGGCGTGCTCGCCCAGACGGCCGCCTCCATGGCCGAGCTGGGCCAGGCCGAGGTGCTGCTCGGCATCGGCTCGTCCGTCCCCGCCCACGTCACGGCGCTGAACGGCCGCCCGCACGGCCGGCCGTACGCGCACGTGCGGGACCTGCTGCGGTTCCTGCGCCGGGCCTTCGACGGGGAGCACGTCGTGGAGACGTACGAGACCTTCTCGATCGACTTCGAGCTCCGGCGGCGTCCCCCGGTGCGGCCGAAGGTCATCGTGGGCGCGTTGCGGCCCGGCATGCTGAAGCTGGCCTTCACCGAGGGGGACGGCGCGATCACCAACGTGCTGGCCGCCCACGAGGTGCCGAGAATCGTCGATGCCGCCGGGCCGCCCGCCGACGGGCAGGAACTGGTCGTCAAGATCTTCGTGACGCCGACGGACGACGCGGCGTACGCCAGGGCGGCCGGACGCGCCTTCCTCGGCTGGATCCTCAACCAGCCACCCTACCGAGCGTTCCACGACTGGCTCGGCCGGGGCGACGCGCTGGCCGCGTCGCGGGCGGCCTGGGACGCGGGGGACCGGCGGGGCGCGGCCGAGGCGCTCCCGGACTCGGTCGTGGACGAGCTGTGGGTGCACGGCTCACCGGAGGAGTGCCGCGCCCACATCGCGCGGTACCTGCACCCCGGCGTCACCGCGGTCGAGCTCCACATCACCCCGACCCCCGAGCTGGACGCGGCCCCCGGCGCGCTGCCGGAGGTGCTGGCCGCCCTGCGCGTCCCGCAGGACCAGGCGGGCCCGGGACGGAGCTGATCCTTCGGACGTCGCGCGCGTGGCCGCTGCCGTTACCTTTCGTCTCCAACCCGCCCCTGCTTGCCTGCCGATCATTCGCCGGCTCCGCCTCAAGGGGTAGTCGTATGAATACACTAGGTAGTCACATGCTGGGTTGGCGCAAACGCCACATCCGTTACGTACGCATACAGGAGAGCGCATGCACACCCCTACCTCCCAACCTGATTCCACCGGAACCGGCCACCTCGTCGGTCGTGCCGGCAGAGGCATCGGGGGCGTCGCAGCGGCGGCCGGACTACTGCTGGCCATGGCCGCCCCCGCCCACGCCCAGACCACGAAGTCCTACAGCACACCAGGCACCTACACCTTCACCGTTCCCCAAGGCGTGTCCGAGATCAGGGTGGTCGTGACCGGGGCCGGGGGCGGTGGCGGCTCCGCCTTCCCCGGAAACGAGACCGAAGGCGCATGGGGGGGCGGCGGTGCAGGCAGCGGCGCCACAGTATCGTGCACCCTGGCCGTCTTCCCCGGCAACACGCTGACCCTCACCGTCGGAGCCGGCGGCGCCGGCGCCGCTTTCGGCGGAAGCACCACCCCCGGAGCGAACTCGTCCATCACCCGCCCCGACGGTGGAGCCGGTGCCGAGGGCGGTCGCGGCGGTGAGCCGGCCAACAAATACGGCGGCGGCACCGGCGGCCCGGGAGGTGACGTATTCGGAGCCTCCGGGTGCAACGGCAGTAACCGCACCCTCACCAACGGCCGGGCCGGCACCTCCAGCACATCGGACCAGGGAGGCGCCGGAGGCGCGGCCTCGGCCGGGGTGTCCAGCGCCTGCCCCGCCGAGACCGGCGCCGGCGGAAGCGGCGGAAGCGGCGGCTTTTACTCCGCCGCTCCCGGCAACCCCGGCCGCAACGGCTGCGTCGTCCTCAGCTACTGACACCCGACGGCACGAGAATCCGATCGGCCCCCGCCGTGGCGGGGGCCCAAGAACTTCGGGGCCGGGGTCACGGCAGGGAGTAGAAACGCCCGCCCGGCGCGTCCGGTCCTTCCGCTCGTACCAGACGCGTTTCGCCTTTGTTAGGGTGCCCGGATGCCCTCTCAGCGCACCCTACTGCCGCGCTCGGCACTGGCCGCCTCGGGGATGTCGTCCCGTTCGATCGCCGCGCTGCTGGACCGGCTCGAAGCACGATCCGTCGAGTGCCACTCCCTCATGGTCGTACGCCACGGTCACGTCGTCGCCGAAGGCTGGTGGGCGCCGTACTCGGCCGGACGCCCCCACCTTCTTTACTCGCTGACCAAGTCGTTCACCTCGGTCGCCGTGGGGCTCGCCATCGCCGACGGGCTGCTCTCGCTGGACGATCGGGTGGTGGACGTGTTACCCGACCACGTTCCGGCCGGCATCTCGGAACAGGGACGCCGCCTCACCGTTCACCACCTGCTGTCCATGACGGCCGGACACCGTACGGACAGCCTCGCCGAGGCCTGGGAACTGGAACCGGGCGACCTGGTGAAGGGCTTCCTGCGTGTGCCGTTTCCCGAGGCCGAGGGAACACGGCACGCCTACGACAATCCGACCACCTTCGTCCTGGCCCGGATGGTGGAACAGGTCATGGGCCGCAGCCTCCCGGACCTGCTCGACGAGCGCCTCTTCGAGCCGATGGGCGTCGACCACGCCGAATGGGACCGGGTGGCGAGCGGCGCCGCCTTCGGGTTCCACGGACTGCACCTCACGACCGAGGCCGTCGCCGCCTTCGGTGAGCTGCTGCTGCGCGGAGGCCTCTGGGGCGACCGGCGGCTCGTCCCGCGCGAGTGGGTGGAGCTCGCGACCCGGCGGCACATCGGCACCCTGCCGTCCGAGGACGGATCAGGGGACGCCGACTACCTGTGCGGTTACGGTTATCAGTTCTGGGTGTCGCGTCACGGTTTCCACGGTGACGGCTCCTTCGGCCAGCAGTGCGTGGTCGTCCCGTCGCACGATCTCGTGGTCGCCGTGACCGGCGCTCATACGCAGGCGCAGACAGTGCTCGACGCGATATGGGAGTGCCTGCTGCCCGGCACGGACCACGCGGGAAGCACCCGCGACGACGAGATCCTCGCCGATCGGCTGCGGCGGCTGTCACTCGCGCCGGTGCCGGGTTCGGCGGCTCCGGGGCGTTCCGTCACGGCGAGGCTCGACGCCTCCGCCGAGGGTTCGGCTCTCCCCGGCGGAACCCCGGTGACCGTCGATCCCGTGCACGGTGGATGGCTCCTGCGACTCGGGTCGTTCCTCGACGTCGAGGCCGGCCACGGCGAATGGCGGGAGAGTTCGCCGCTCGGCCGCCCTGTCGTCGCGACCGGCGCCTGGCAGGGCGGCACCTTCGTCGCCGAGCTCCATGTCGTCACCACCCCGCACCGGGTCCGGCTGGTGGTCGACGCCGGCGCGGGGACGGCGGTGGCGACGTGGAACATCGTGCCCCTGACCAGCCCCGATCTGGTGACGCACCTGCGGTCGCCGCTGATGACACGGCCCGACGTCGCGTAGGCGACGCCGGGCTCCACGTCACCCAGGGCGCGCCAGGCGATCCGGTGCTCAGATTCCGGCGTCCGACCACGCCTCGGCGAGGAGGTCCTGGGAGCGGACGCGGTCGGCGTGGTCGTGCGTGATCGTGGTCACCAGGAGCTCGTCGGCGCCGGTCGCCTCCTTGAGCACGCGCAGCCCCTCCACCACCTTCTCGGGGGTGCCCGCGAACCGGGTGTCCACCCGGTCCGCGACGAGGGCCTGGTCCTCCTCGGTCCACTCGTGCGCGTACGCCTCCTCGGGAGAGGGGTACCGGACGGCGCCCCCGCCGGACCGGATGCTGCGCACCCACAGCCCGTACGGCTCGCCCACGCGGCGGGCCTCCTCCTCGGTGGGCGCGACCAGGACGTCGGCGGACACCATGACGTGCGGCTCGGGGTAGTCCCGGGACGGCTTGAAGGCGTCGCGGTAGGACTCGACCGCCTCCAGCACGGTGGCCGGGCTCACGTGGTAGTTCGCCGCGAAGGGCAGCCCGCGCTCCGCCGCGACCTGCGCGCTCTGGCCGCCGCTGCTGCCGAGGACCCACAGCTCCACCTCGGCGCCCTCCCCGGGCTGGGCGTGCGCCTCGTGCCCCTCGTCGGACCGGTAGCGGCCGGCGAGCAGCGCGATGATCTCGTCGACCTGGACGGCGAAGTCGGGCGTCCGCGCGCCGGGCTGCTGCAGCAGCGCCCCGGCCAGGGCGAAGAGCGGGTGCCTGGCGAGCGAGGCGAACGAGAACGGCGGCGGGATCAGCAGGCCCCTGACCGTCCGCGCCTCCGTGGCGGGCGGGCCCGCGGGCTGGGAGCCGGTGAGTGCGGGGCCGGCAGGCCGGGGGCCGGCCGGCTCGGGCGGGGTGGCGAGCAGCTCCCGGGCGCGCTGGCCGGAGCGGCCGAGTCCGAGGTCGATGCGGCCGGGGTGCAGCGCGTCGAGGGTGCCGAAATGCTCCACCACGGTGAGCGGGGTCTGGTGGCCGAGCTGGACCGCACCGGAGCCGACCCGGATGCGGCGGGTGGCCGCGGCCACGGCGCCGATGAGGACCGCGGGCGCGGAGCTCGCCACGCCGGGAGTGAGGTGGTGCTCGGCCAGCCAGTAGCGGTGGTATCCGGCGTCCTCCGCCCGGCGGGCGAGGTCGACGGTGTTGCGCAGGGCGTCCCGCGCGGTGGCTCCGGAGGAGATCGGAGCGAGGTCGAGAACGGACAGGCGGGTCATGCGGGTCCTCCGGTGGGGAACGGCCTGCTGGGGATCTGCGCGCGCAGGACGGGGGCGATGTCGCTCTGGAACAGTTCGAGCGACGCCCGGTGCTGCGCGCCCGTCAGCCCGTCGGCCTCCGCCTGCACGTGCAGCACCTCGTGGCCGAGCCGCTCGTGATAGCGGTGCGCCTTGTCGATGATCTGCTGGGGGCTGCCGACGAGGATGGAACTGCGCTCGACGGCGTCCTCCAGCGTGTGGAACACCGGGTCGAGCCCCCGCTTCTCCAGGAACGCCACCCGGGCGTCGAAGATCGGCCGGTAGGTCTCGACGGCGTCCTGCGACCGCGGCGTGGCGTAGTAGCCGGCGCTGCCCGCTCCCACCAGCGCGCCGGCCGGGTCGTGGCCGTAGTGCTCCCACCGCTCCCGGTAGTACCGCACCAGTTCCGCGTACGGCTCGACGGGGTTGGTGACGTTGGCGGAGAAGAGGGGGTCGCCGTAGTGGGCGGCGAGGTCCACCGACTCCCTGCTGGTGGCGCTGCCGTGCCAGACCCGCACCGGCCGCTGGAGCGGCCGGGGGAGCACCTCGGCGTCGGCCAGCGGCGGCCGGAAGCGGCCCGACCAGGTCACCCGGTCCTCCCGCCAGAGCCGCCGGAACAGCTCGTAGCCCTCGCGGTTGCGGTCCCACTGGTCCGCGCCGGTGACGTGGAACAGCTCCGCCTGGGCGGTGCCGTTGCCCTTGCCGATCATCAGCTCCAGGCGCCCGCCGGACAGGTGGTCGAGGGTCGAGTAGTCCTCGAACGCCCGGACCGGGTCGAGCAGGCTGAGCGTGGTCACGGCGGTGAACAACCTGATCCGGCGGGTCAGCGCCGCGACGTGGCTCAGCACCACGGGCGGGGACGAGGACAGGAACGGCCGCTCGTGCCGTTCACCGAAGGCGAACCCGTCGAAGCCCAGTTCCTCGGCGAGCACCGCGCTCGCCACGATCTCGCGGAAGCGCTCCGCCGGAGACTTGATCTCGCCGGTCAGCGGATGCGGCAGGTGGAACCCGAGTGTCATGGCCAGGAACTTCACGCCCGGACCACCGCCCCGCCGGCGAGCCGCGCGGCGCCGTCCGGAGCGGTGCCGTCCGGAGCGGTGCCGTCCGGAGCGGTGACGCCGCTGGCGGCGCCGCTCATTACGCGGCTCATGACGCCGTCGCGTAGCGGTTGGCGGGGCGTGGCAGGCCGAGCCGCCCGCGCAGGTCCCCGGTGTCGTACGCCGTGCGGAACGCGCCCGCCGCCCGCAGCTCGGGCACCAGGCCCCGGGTGATCGCCACCAGGTCGCGCGGCAGCTCGCCCGGCCGGAGGCGGAATCCGTCCAGCCCCGCCTCCCGCCAGCTCAGCAGCAGGCCGGCGAGCGCCTCCGGGGTGCCGGTGAAGATGTGGGCGTCCGAGACGAACTCGCCCCCGTCGAGGTCGTCGAGCCGCGCCTTCCGGTCGGCCGCGCCACCGGTCTCCAGGAAGACCACGAGGTCCGCGAAGATCTTCAACGGCGGTCCGGCCCGGCCGGTCGCGGCCTCCGCCGCGCGCACCCGCTCGACGATCGCGGAGGCGTCCTCCCGGTCCCGCGGCGTGACGTACACGACGTCGGAGGCCCGGGCGGCGAACTCGTACGGCTGCCTGTCGTGGGCGAGGGAGGTGACCAGCGGCTGCCCCTGCGGCGGGCGCGGCGTGATCGAGGGACCCTTCACGCTGAACCAGTCACCCTGGAAGTCGATGTAGTGCAGCTTGTCGCGGTCGACGAACCGGCCGGTCGCAACGTCCCTGATCTCGGCGTCGTCCTCCCAGCTGTCCCACAGGCGACGGACCACCTCCACCGCGTCGGCGGCCTCGCCGAGCAGGCCGGCCACATGCCGGGTGAAGGCGGGATCGGCGCGGTCGGAGAAGTCCAGCGGCGGCAGGACCCGGCGGCCGAAGTGCGCGGCGTGGTCGGGGCGGCCCGAGACCTGGGGCCGCCAGCCGGCCCTGCCGCCGCTGACGTGATCGAGGGAGGCGATGCCGATCGCGGCGTGGAACGGCTCGGTGTGGGTCGTGCCGGTGGTCGGCACGAGGCCGATCCGCGAGGTCAGCGGTGCGACGCCGGAGGCGATCAGCACCGCGTCGAGCCGTCCGCGCACCTGGTCGAGCCGCTCGTCGGGTTCGTTCAGGCGGGTCGACTGCAGGCCGAGGGCGTCTTCGAAGGTGACAAAGTCGAGCAGGCCGCGCTCGGCCTCCGCGACGAGGTCCGCCCAGTAGGCGAGGGTGAACAGCCGGTCCGGTCGCGCGCCCTCGGCCCGCCAGGCGGCCGGGTGCCAGCCGGCCCCGTCCAGTGCGACGGCGAGGTGCAGAGTCATCGGTTCTCCTTCGTACGGGGGGCCGGCACGGGGGCGGCCGGGTCGCGGAGGGGCAGGTCGCGGAGGGCGGAGTCACGGGGACCCGGGTCACGGCCGGCGGAGTCACCGGGGGCCGGGGCAGTGAGCGCCGGGTCGCGGGGGGCGAGGCCGAGGTGGTTGCGGAGGGTGGGCCCGGTGTACTCGGTCCGGAAGACGCCCTTCTCCTGCAGCAGCGGTACGACCCTGTCGACCAGGTCGTCCAGCCCGCCCGGGGTCAGGTGGGGCACGAAGATGAAGCCGTCGGCGGCGTCGGTCTGCACGAAGTGGTCGATCTCGTCGGCGACGGCGCGGGGGGTGCCGATGAAGGTCTGCGGCGCGGAGACCTCGATGGCGAGCTCCCGGATCGACAGGTTCTTCTCCTCGGCGAGGGCGCGCCATTTGGCCACCACCTCGCCGCGGTCACGGCGGAAGGCCGCGTGGCCCCTGGTCACGCCTTCCTCCAGGTCCGGCTCGACGCCGGGCAGCGGGCCGTCCGGGTCGTACCCGCTCAGGTCGCGGCCCCAGACGGCCTCCAGGAAGTAGATCGCCTGCTGCGGGCCGACCTGCGCGCGGCGGATCTCGGCGGCCCGTTCGGCGGCCTCGGCCTCGGTGTCGCCGAGCACGTACGTCACCGCGGGGAGGATCTTCAGGTCCTCCGGCCGCCGGCCGTACGCGGCGAGCCGGCGTTTGACGTCCCGGTAGAAGGCGCGGCCCTCCTCCAGCCTGCTGTGCCTGCTGAAGATCACGTCGGCCGAGGACGCGGCGAACTCGCGGCCCTCGTCGGAGTCTCCGGCCTGGATGATCACCGGATGGCCCTGCGGGCCCCTGGGCACGTTGAACAGCCCCGAGATGTCGAAGTGCCGGCCCTGGTGGCGGAAGGCGGTGACGCCGCCGGGCCGCAGGAACCGCCCCGTCTCCGGGTCGGCGGCCACCGCGTCGGGGGCCCAGGAGTCCCACAGCTCCCTGGCGGTCTCCAGGAACTCCTTCGCCCGGCTGTACCGGTCGGACTCATCCAGGAAGCCGCCGCGGCGGAAGTTCTCGCCCGTGAAGGCGTCGAAGCTGGTCACCACGTTCCACGCGGCCCGGCCGCCGCTCAGGTGGTCGAGCGAGGCCAGCCTCCTCGCCACCTCGTACGGTTCGTTGAAGGTGGAGTTCACCGTCGCGGCGAGTCCCAGGTGGGTGGTGACGGCGGCCAGCGCGGCGAGGACGGTCAGGGACTCCGGACGGCCCACGACGTCCAGGTCGTGGATGCGGCCCTTCGCCTCGCGCAGCCGCAGTCCCTCCGCGAGGAAGAAGAAGTCGAACTTACCCCGTTCGGCGGTCCGGGCCAGGTGGCGGAACGACTCGAAGTCGATCTGGCTGCCCGACGCGGGATCGGACCAGACGGTCGTGTTGTTCACACCCGGGAAGTGCGCGGCGAGATGGATCTGCTTGGACATCGGGCGCTCCTGGTGACGGAAACCTAGTAACACAGTAGGGATTAAGGGTTTTTGCGTCAATCGTCACCGTCGAACTGGATCGGAGGCGCGGGCACGCGCCGGCCGCGACCGGTGTCCCGGCCGTCCGGAAAGGGCCCCGGTTGGCCTCTTGACGGGGGGTTGACCTATCCTCTCCGTCACGTCACCGATCTGCTCTAGGGTTGGGCGGGCCATGGGACGCGGTGACGGGCACGGTGACGCGGCGACCGGGACGCGGCGACCGGGACGCGGCGACCGGGACGCGGCGACCGGGACGCGGGCGATCGGGACGCGGGCGATCGGGACGCGGCGACCTGGACCGGGCGGGCAGTGGCCGGGCCGGCGCGAACGAAGGGGTGGCGTAGTGGCGCTCAGTGACGACGCCGGGCCGGTGACGGCGCCCGGCGCCGACGTGTTCACCGCCGACGAGGAGGTCGGCCGGGACCTCGCGAAGGTCGACTGGCGGGCGACCCCCCTCGGGCCGCCGGACGAGTGGCCGCAGAGCCTGCGTACCGCGGTGAGCATCCTGCTGTCGTCCCGGTTCTCCATGTGGATGGCGTGGGGCCCCGAGCTGACCTTCTTCTGCAACGCCGCCTACCGCCGCGACACCCTGGGGCGCAAGTATCCGTGGGCGCTGGGCCGGCCGGCCAGCGAGGTGTGGGCGGAGATCTGGGACGACATCGGTCCCCGGATCGGCACCGTGCTCGCCACGGGACAGGCCACCTGGGACGAGGCGCTGCTGCTGTTCCTCGAACGGTCCGGATACCCGGAGGAGAGCTACCACACGTTCTCCTACAGCCCGCTGCGCGACGACTCCGGCGCGGTGGTCGGCATGTTGTGCGTCGTCAGCGAGGAGACCGAGCGGGTCGTCGGCGAGCGCCGCATGTCGACCCTGCGCGATCTCGGCTCCGACCCCAGTGTGGTCCGCACCGAGCAGGAGATGCTGGCCTTCACCTGCCGCCAGCTCGGCCACAACCGGCGGGACCTCCCGTTCACGCTGACCTATCTCTTCCAGGACGACGGCGGCGCGCGGCTGGCGGGCGTGACCGGCATCCCCGCCGGGCACCCGGCCGCCCCCCTGACCCTGCCGGCCCGCGACCCGGACGGGGCGGTGTGGCCCATGGCGGCGCCGGCCCGGGGGGAGCCGGTGCTCGTGGAGCTCGAGGCCGCCGGGTTCGCCGGGCTGCCGTCCGGTGACTGGCCGGAGCCGCCCGCCCAGGCGCTGCTGGCGCCGCTGCTCCAGCAGGGCAGCGCGCCGTACGGGTTCCTGGTGGCCGCGCTCAACCGGTACCGGCCCCTCGACGAGAGCTACCGCGGGTTCCTGGAACTGGCCGCCGGGCACGTCGCCGCGGGGATCGCGAGCGCCCGCAGCTACCAGGCGCAGCAGCGGCGCGCCGAGGAGCTGGCCGAGCTCGACCGGGCGAAGACCGTCTTCTTCTCCAACATCAGCCACGAGTTCCGCACCCCGCTGACCCTGATCATGGGACCGGTGGAGGAACTGCGGGGCCGCCTGCAGGGGGCCGACCCGCAGGTGCGCGAGGAACTGGAGGCCATCCGCCGCAACGGGTTGCGGCTGGGCAAGCTCGTCAACACCCTGCTCGACTTCTCCCGCATCGAGGCCGGCCGCATGCAGGCCCGCTACGAGCCCGTCGACCTGGCCGCGGTCACCGCCGAGCTGGCCAGCCTCTTCCGCTCCGCCATCGACAAGGCGGGCCTGGACTTCGAGGTCGACTGCCGTCCCCTGGAGGAGCCGGTCTACATCGACCGCGGCATGTGGGAGAAGGTGGTCCTGAACCTGCTCAGCAACGCGCTGAAGTTCACCTTCGAGGGCTCGGTCGGCGTGTCGGTGCGCGGGGAGGACGGCTGTGCCGTGGTGACCGTCACCGACACCGGCATCGGGGTCCCGGCCGACGAGGTGCCGCGGCTGTTCGAGCGGTTCCACCGCATCGAGAACGCCCGCTCGCGCTCCAACGAAGGCAGCGGCATCGGCCTGGCCCTCGTGCAGGAACTCGTCGGCCTGCACGGCGGCACCATCGCCGCCGAGAGCGCGGAGGGCGCGGGCACCCGCTTCACCATCCGCCTGCCGTTCGGCGCCGCGCACCTGCCCGCCGAGGCGATCACGACGGCCGGCGGCGGCAGCGTGGCGTCCGCCACCGCCGACCCCTTCGTCCAGGAGGCCCTGCGCTGGCTGCCCGGGGACGACGCGGCCGTATCCGGTGGGGACGACATGGAGCTGGCCGCCCAGGACCCATCCGCCGCCCGCCCGGCGGGCATCCCGGCGCGGGTGCTGGTGGCCGACGACAACGCCGACATGCGCGGATATCTCGTCAGGCTCCTCACGGGCGCGGGATACCTCGTCGACACCGTCGGCGACGGGCAGGACGCCCTGGACGCCATCCGCGCCGAGGCCCCCGACCTCGTGGTGAGCGACGTGATGATGCCCCGCCTGGACGGCCTGGCGCTGGTCGCGGCGCTGCGGGCCGATCCGCGCACGGCGGCCGTCCCCGTGCTGCTGCTGTCGGCGCGGGCGGGCCAGGAGGCGTCCATCGAGGGCCTGCAGGCCGGCGCCGACGACTACCTCGTGAAGCCGTTCGCCGCCGCGGAGCTGCTCGCGCGGGTGCGGGCCAACATGGAGATGGCGCGGCTGCGCCAGCACCAGGCCCGCTGGCGCACCGCGCTGGTCGACTCGCTGCAGGAGGCGTTCTTCGTCTGCGACGAGAACGGCGCGGTCGTCGAGATCAACAGTGCGTTCGCCGACATGCTCGGGTACGGCCCGGAGGGCCTGCCGTACACGCCGATCCACCCGTGGTGGCCGGACCGCGACGTCGACCCCGCCGCCCACCGGCAGGTCGCCGACGCCTTCGCGGGACTCGTCGGCCCCGGCCAGGGCAGCTACACCATCCCGGTCATCCACCGGGACGGGCACCGGCTGTGGATCAGCGTCACCTTCAACCAGGCGCAGGACCCCGACACCGGGCGCCAGGTGGTCGTCGGCACCTTCCGCGACGTCACGGCCGAGCACTACGCCATCCAGCGGGAGAGCGCCCTCGCCTCCCTCAGCACGTCGCTGTCCCAGGCCGGGAGCCTGACCGAGGCGCTGTCCGGGGCGCTGGGGGAAATGCGGACCCTGTGGCGCGCCCGGCACGTGCTGGCCGCCGTCTTCGAGCACGACGGCGACCCCACCCTGACCGCCACCGACGCCTCGCTCAACTGGCGCGCGCTACCGGCCGAACACCGCGAGGCCCTCACCGACCTGCGTAGGCGGCCCCTGCTGACGCCCGCCGCCGACCGCAGCGGAGTCGGCGTGCTGCTGGAGCATCCCGACGGCCCGATGGCGCTGTGGGTCGAGCTGGGCGACCAGCGGCCGTTCTCCCGGGAGGACGAACTGCTCCTGTCGCTGCTCGCCGGGCACCTCGCCCAGGGGCTCGTCCGCGCGCACCAGATCGACCAGCAACGCGAGACCGCGATCGCGCTGCAGCGCGCCATCCTCGGCCCCGCCGACCTGCCCGAGGGATTCGCCGTCCGCTACGAGCCCGCCACCCGTCCCCTGGAGGTCGGCGGCGACTGGTACGACACCATCGCCCTGCCCGGCGGGAACATCGGCATCGTCGTGGGTGACTGCGTCGGGCGCGGCGTGGAGGCGGCCGCCGTCATGGGGCAACTGCGCAGCGCGTGCCGCGCGCTGCTCCTGCAGGACGCCAGCCCGGCGCGCACGCTCATGGCCCTGGACCACTTCGCCGCCGGCGTTCCGGGCGCGAAGTGCACCACCGTCTTCTGCGGCGTGCTCGACCCGGAGACCGGGGTGCTGACCTACTCCAGCGCCGGGCACCCGCCGGGCATCCTCGCCCACCCCGACGGCACCACCCGCCTGCTCGAAGACGGGCGGTCGATCCCCCTGGCCGTCCGCCCCGGCGCGGAACGCCCGGAGGGCGAGGAGGTCATCCCCGCCCGCGCCACGCTCATGCTCTACACCGACGGCCTGGTCGAGCGCCGCCGCAGCCCGTTGAACGCGGGCATCGACCAGGCCAGCCAGGCCGTGCAGGACGGCCGGGACGCCGCGGTCGACGACCTCGCCACGCAGGTGATGGTGCGGCTGGCGCCCGCCGACGGCTACGACGACGACGTCGCCCTGCTGCTCTACCGCCACCCCGCCCCGCTGGAGATGGCCTTCCCCGCCGAGTCGTCCCAGCTGGCGCCCGTCCGCAGGGCGCTCCGGACCTGGCTCGCCCAGTGCGACCTGCCGGCCCAGACCATCCAGAACGTCCTGGTCGCCGCCGGAGAGGCGTGCGCCAACGCCATCGAGCACGGTCACCGCGACGCCCCCGGCGACATCGTCCGCCTGCGGGCCGAGGCCTTCGTGGACAACCTGCGCCTCGTCGTCGCCGACACCGGCCGCTGGAAGTCCCCCAAGGCAGAGGAGAACACCCACCGCGGGCGCGGTGTCGCCCTCATGCGCGCCATGATGCAGCAGGTCACCATCACGCCCGGCCCGTCCGGCACCATCGTCGACATGCACACGAGGATCGCCTGATGACCACGCCCCTCACCCTCACCTCCAGCCGCCGCGCCGACGGCGCCGCGCTGCTGACGGCCACCGGCGAGATCGACATGAGTAACACCGACGCGCTCGCCGAGGCTCTCGGCAACATCCCGGGCCCCCTCGTGCTGGACCTGACCGCCGTCGAGTACCTCGACAGCGCCGGCCTGAGCGTCCTGTTCGCCCACGCCGACCACATCACCCTCATCGCCAACCCGCTGCTCACCCCCGTCCTGGACATCTCCGGTCTCGCCGGTCTCGCTCCCGTGGAGACCGGCGAGCACGAGGCCCCCGTCTCGTCGTAGCGACCCGCTCCTGACGGCCGGGGCGGGCGGAAGATCTTACGGGTCGCGAACGGCCGCGGCCGGAGCGGTCCCGGCGGGGCGGCGGCGGTCTACCCTCGGCGCGTGAAGGTGCTGCTGACCGGCTCGGCCGGGTTCATCGGAAGTCACGTCGCCGAGGCGCTGACGGCGGCCGGGCACGAGGTGGCCGGCCTCGATGTGCGGGCGGGCGGAGTCGAGCACGGAGACGTGCGTGACGAGACGGTCGCCGGCCGCCTGCTGCCGGGCGTGGACGCGGTGGTCCACCAGGCGGCCAAGGTCGGCCTCGGCGTCGACGTGGCGGACCTGCCCGGCTACGCCTCGGTGAACGTGTACGGCACGGCCGTGCTGCTGGCGGCGATGGCGCGGCACGGCGTCGGCCGCATGGTGCTGGCGTCGTCCATGGTCGTCTACGGGGAGGGCGCGTACGAGTGCCGCGAGCACGGGCCGGTCCGGCCCCGTCCCCGGGCCGCCGGGGACCTCGACCGGGGGATCTTCGAGCCGCGCTGCCCCGGTTGCGCCTCGCCGCTCACGCCGGTGGTGATCGGCGAGGACGCGCCCGCCGATCCCCGCAACGCCTACGCCACCACGAAGCTGGCACAGGAGCATCTCGCGGCCAACTGGGCCAGGGAGACCGGCGGCGTCGCCGTCGCCCTGCGGTATCACAACGTCTACGGTCCGCGGATGCCCAAGGACACGCCGTACTCGGGCGTCGCGGCGATCTTCCGGTCGGCGCTGGAGGCGGGACGCGCCCCGCGCGTCTTCGAGGACGGCGGGCAACGGCGCGACTTCGTCCACGTCCGCGACGTCGCGCGGGCCAATCTGGCGGCGCTCGCCGGGGGCCGGGAGGGCGCCCTGGCCGCGTACAACGTCGCGAGCGGACAGCCGCACACGGTGGGGGAGATGGCCGCGGAACTGGCCGCGCGGCGGGGCGGGCCGCCCCCGGTCGTGACGGGGGAGTACCGCCTCGGCGACGTGCGGCACATCGTCGCCTCGCCGGGCCGGGCGCGGGCGGAGCTGGGCTTCCAGGCACGCGTCGGGTTCGCCGAGGGCATGCGGGAGTTCGCCGTCGCGCCGCTGGGCTGAGCCGGTTACGCGGCGACGGTTACGTGGCGACGGTCCCGCGGCGACGGTCCCGCGGCGACGGTCACGGGGCGATGTCCGTGCGGCCCGGTCATTCTGGGCCGGTCATTCTGGGCCGGCCGTCCGGAGGTCACGTTCTGGTCGGTGATGGACGGCGGCGCCGTGGTGGGCTGCGGGGCGATCAAGAGGCTGGACGAGGCCCACGCCGAACTCAAGTCGATGCGGACGTCGGCGGCCCGCAAACGCGCGGGGATCGCGTCCCTGCTGCGGCACATCCTCGCCGAGGCCGGGCGGATGGGCTTCACCCGGCTGAGCCTCGAAACCGGCTCGGAGGCGCACTTCCTGCCCGCCAGGAAGCTGTACGAGAAGTTCGGGTTCACCTACTGCGAGCCCTTCGGCGACTACCATCCCGATCCGCTCAGCGTGTTCATGACCAGGCGCCTCTGCGGCGGACCGTTCTGAGGCAGACCGTTTCCCATCCCGGTCAGGGGACGACGGCGACGCCGCCCACGATGCCGGCTCCGGGCCTGCTCTCCAGGGGCGTCTCCGGAGGCTCGGGGCGCCACTCCTCCAGCGGCACGACGCCGGGCTCCAGCAGGCGCAGGCCGTCGAACAGGCTCCGCACCTCGGCCGTGGTGCGCGGCACGGCGCCTCCGCTGGTGGTGGCGGTGTAGACGGCCCGGCTTCGCCTGACCGCGTCCTCGTCGAGGTCGCCGGGCGTGCCGTGGGAGAGCACCACATGGCTCCCCGGGGCGAGCGCCTCGCGGAACGTGCCGACGATGCGCGCCGCCTCCGCGTCGTCGACGACGAAGTGGAGGACGGCGAGCATGATCAACGCGATCGGCCGGCCGAAGTCGAGGTGGCGGAGGACCGCCGGGTGGGTGAGTACAGCCTTGGGCTCGCGCATGTCGCCGGGCACCACGATGGACCGGGGGCTGTCGGCGAGCAGGGCACGGGCGTGGACGAGCACGATCGGATCGTTGTCGACGTAGACGACCCGGGAGTCCGGCGCGACGGCCTGTGCCACCTGGTGGACGTTCTCCTGCGTCGGGAGACCGGTGCCGACGTCGAGGAACTGCCGGACGCCCGCGCCCGCGAGGTGCCGTACGGCCCGTACGAGGAAGGCGCGGTTGGCCCGGGCCACGTCGCGGGCGTTCGGCAGGATCTCGATGATCTTCTCGGCCGCCTCGCGGTCGGCGGCGAAGTTGTCCTTGCCGCCGAGGTAGTAGTCGTACATCCGGGCCACGCTCGGCGTGGAGGGGTCGATCACCCAGTCCGGTGCCTGCTCGTCGTACACGCTCTGCCCCCAAGCGTCTCGATCTTCGACCATCATAGGGACGCTCACGGCAGATTTGACCGGCCTGTCAGGTAATCGCGAATACCGGTACCAGCCACCGGTCAGCGGATCACGTTGTCCGGCCTGTCCAGCCAGATGCGCTGGCCATCCGGGGTGACGGTCAGCCCGAACCGGTCCCGGCCCGGGCTTCCCCACTCCACCCAGCGGAAGAAGGCCTCTTCCACCTCGTCCCACAGATTGCGCTCACCGAACTGCCGGACCTCCGATCCGGTGATCCAGGCCCCGGAATGCCCGGCCCACAACCAGATCTCGAACTCCTCGCCCGTGCCGAGACTCGCCGAGACGTCGGGCAGAGATCCCGCGATCGCGACATCGGCGCCCGATCCTGCCCGCAGCACTCGGCGGGGATCCGCCGTCGCCGCGCGCCTGCCGTACCCGCCCTCATGCTCCGGCGGAGCGGGAACGCGCTGAGCCCGCATCATCATGTAGTGCGCGCCCCCTGCGAACCGGCCGGTCGCCGTGCCGTCTCGTCCCACTGTCAGCCACAGCTTGTGGCCCGGCTCGAACCCCGGCATCCAGGGCAGCACGATCGCTCCGCCGGGGCGGGTCTGCTCCACCCACGCGTACGGCACCTCCCGCACGCCACAGGTGACATGGACCCGGTCGTACGGAGCTTGCTCCGCCCAGCCGTCCGCGCCGTCTCCCAGCACCAGACGCGGACCGAAACCGGCCTGCTTGAGGCTGGCAGCCGCCGCCTCATGCACCGCCGGATCGATCTCGACGCTGACCACATTCGCTTCACCCAGGCGATGGGACAGCAGCCCGGCCGTCCACCCGGTTCCCGTGCCGATCTCCAGGACGCGGTCGCCGTCATAGGGGCCCAGCAGTTCGAGGAAGTCCACGACAACCCCCGGAGCCGACAGTGAGGACGAATACACGCCCTCCCCGCCTACCTCAGTCGCTCCGTCGTCGAGCTGAGTGATGATCGGGTGGTCGGCGTACACCGCATCCCACCAGGCGCCCGTATCGGTGTCCCGATCGATACGGTAGCCCGGCCCCGTGTACGGCTCCGCCCAGGCCACCGCCGGGGCGAACAGATGACGCGGCACAGCGTGCAGCGCCGCGCGCCATCCCTCATCGGTCAGCTCGCCATTGGCCGCCAGCGCGTCAGCGAGCGCATCGATACGTTCGTGGAGATTCACTTGCCCCGTGTCCCTCCGCCTTTCCCCTGACCGTCACCGCTTTCCTTCGTCGGCTTCTCCGGGATGAACGGCTTGTCGTGCTTCTGCGGCCCCGCGTGCTTCGGCGGCTTCTTGTCCTCGTCCTTGCCCACGCCTCTCTCTCCTCCCCCTTTTGATCGTTCATGGCCGGCACACCTTCACTGTGCGGCACGTAGTGTCTCCGCGCCACCCGGTCAGCAGATCGCGCACATCGTCGTGCGCATTTGTAGGGTCAACGCGCGCAATTACTTCTGGCTTGCGCGTGGTTGGGCGAAAGCGGCAAAGGGATGAGTTGCGGGTGTCAGATCGGGCCGGTGATGATTGCGACGATCGTGGTGCCGGTGGGAACCTGTGCTTTTCGACCAAGTCGAAGATCCCGTACATCATCTTGCCGGTGTAGAGCCGGTCCGGGCGCAGGCCGTGCCGCTTCTCGAAGTCCTCGATGAAGGACAGCAGTTCCGGCTTCGTCTTCGCGTATCCGCCGAAGTGATAATTCAGATTCTTGCCGGGGATCTCGGGATCGATGAGATCGTCGCGCTTCAGCAGCAGGCGAATGCCCCGCGCTTCGAGGCGGGGGTCGATCAGCTCCTCCACCGGCGAGGGCAGGCGGAACAGGGAGCCGGCGTTCTCCACGGCGGATTCGGCCGGCTCGTCAGGCGACAGGAACGACCGGTTCGTCGTCGGTTCCCTCGTAGTCGAACCAGTCGAAGGCCGCGCTGCCCTCGGTGACGTACATGCCGATCACCCGTCCGGTGAAACCGGTCGCCACCTCCGTGGACAGGTAGCGGCCGTCCAGTTCGGCGAGGAGGACGCCGCCGGCCGAGAAGGCGATCGTGTCCGGCCCGCGGGCGCCCACGCCGACCGGCCCGGCGCCGGCCTCGGCGGAACCGGTCACGGACGGCGGCAGCGGATCGGCCGTACGGCAGCGAACCGTGAGGGTGAGCGGTCCCGGAGCGACCGGGCGCCGCGCCACGACCTGGCGCAACGGGCCGATCCTGGCGATCACGGACGCCTCTCCGCCGGACACCTCGAGGTCGTAGTGGTGGGCCTCGTCGAGCCGTACGGACAGCCCGGCCCGGCCGGGATCGGGGTCGAGGCGGGCGCTGACGCGGCAGTCGTGGTGCTGCTGGCGCCGCCCGAAGAAGGTGTGGCCGGGACGGTCCAGGGTGGGGCCGGTGGCGTGCAGCGTCAGACGCCCGGGGCGCTCGGCCAGCGACCAGGAGTCGTCGGGGCGGGAGCGCACCGAGATCCAGCAGGGCGCGAGGCCGGGTCCGTCGAAGTCGTCGCGGACGGGGGGCGGGGGGAGCGGGTGCCAGGCGACGGGGGCGGGATGACGCTCCTCGACCGGCCCGGCCACCGGCCAGCCGTCCACCCACTCCACCGGAACGAGGAAGGTCTCCCGGCCGAGCACCTGGAACTCGGGGGAGTAGCCGCGGGGCCGGGCGCCGAGCAGGATCATCCACCAGGTGCCGTCGGGCGCGCACACCAGGTCGGCGTGGCCGGTGCTCTGGATCGGGCGGGAGGTGCCGCGGTGAGTCAGGATCGGGTTCACCGGGCCGGGCTCGAACGGCCCGCGCGGGGAGCGGGCGCGGGCGATGGAGACGGCGTGGCCGCGCTCGGTGCCGCCCTCCGACAGCAGGAGATACCACCACCCGCCGACCTGGAACAGATGGGGCGCCTCGGGATACTTGCCGCCGGTGCCCGGCCAGATGTCGACCGGGCCCTCCAGCACCTCGCCGGACGCCGGGTCGATGCGCGCCAGCCGGGGGCCGGAGGTCGTGAGCCAGCAGTCGCCCGCGTCGTCCCAGGCCAGGCTGGGATCGACCCGGGGCAGGTCGATCCAGACCGGGTCCGACCACGGGCCCTCGGGACGCTCCGCGGTCACCAGGAAGTTGCCGCCGTCGCTCACGTTCGTCGTGATCATGTAGAACAGGCCGTCGTGGTGCCGGATGGTCGGGGCGAAGATCCCGCCGGAGGCGACGGCCTCGGGCGGCAGGCGCAGCTGGGACGGCCGGTCGAGCACGTTGCCGATCTGCCGCCAGTGGACCAGGTCACGGCTGTGGAAGATCGGCACACCCGGGAAGTACTCGAAGCTGGAGCAGACCAGGTAGTAGTCCTCACCCACCCGGCAGACGCTCGGGTCGGGATGGAACCCGCCGATCACTGGATTCCGGTACGTCCGCATATGCAGGGTTCGCCCTTCCGTGCTCCGCTGTGCCGGGAGTGTCCGCCGGGGTGGATCGAAGACCTGGCTGGACGGGACCATAGGCGGATGATCCGCAACGCGTCAAGATCCACCCGGCGGCGCGCAGGCCTGGCCGCGCGCGGGCCGGACGGCCACTGGGTCGCCACCTGGACGTCGATGCCGCAGCTCACGGAGCCGGAGAACATGCCGCCCGCGCCGTTCGCCGGGGACGGCCTCGTCTTCGCCGGCAGCACGCTGCGCCAGACCCTGCGCGTCACCCTGGGCGGGCGGCGGATGCGGCTGCGCTTCTCCAACGCCTTCGGCGGCGCCGCCCTGCCTCTCACCAGGGTCGCCGTCGCGCTTCCCGGCGGCGGGCGGGCGGGGACCGGCGAGATCCGGCCGGGGACCTCACGGCGGGTGACCTTCCACGGCCGTCCCTCCGTCGTGATCCCGGCGGGGGCGCAGGCGGTCTCCGACCCGCTGAGCTTCGACCTGGCGCCCAGGTCCGTCCTCACGGTGACGGTCCACCTGGCCGGCGGTCAGCGCTCCTCCGCCGTCACCTCGCACCCGGGCTCCCGGACCACGTCGTACCTGCTCGCCGGGGACCACACCGAGGACGCCGCACTGGCCGGCGCGGCGCCCGCCGACCACTGGTACCTCCTCAGCGGCGTGGAGGTGTGGGCCGGGCCCTCGGCCGCCGCGGCCGTCGTGGTGGGCGACTCGCTGACCGACGGCAGGGGCTCGACCACCAACGGCAACGACCGCTGGCCGGACCGGCTGGCCGACCGCCTGCACGCCCGGCGCGCCACCTCCGGGGTGGCGATCGTCAACCAGGGGGCCGGCGGCAACCGGGTGCTCGACGACGGCCTGGGCCCGAACGTCCTGGCCCGCCTCGACCGCGACGTGCTCGCGCAGAGCGGAGTGCGCTGGCTGGTCCTCTTCGAGGGGGTCAACGACATCGGCACGGCCGGGGCGGCGGAGGCGGCCCAGAGGCGGGTGGCCGAGGACCTGATCGCCGCGTACGGCCAGGTCGTCCGCCGCGCGCACGCCCGGGGCATCCGCGTGTACGGCGCGACGCTGACGCCGTTCGGCGGCAACGACGCCTACGACGACCCGGGCGGACACCGGGAGCGGTCCCGGCAGGCGGTCAACGAGTGGATCAGGACGGGCGGCCGCTTCGACGCCGTGATCGACTTCGACCGCGCCGCCCGCGACCCGGCGGCTCCCCGGCGGCTCCTCCCGGCGTACGACGTGGGCGACGGCCTGCACCTGAACCCGGCCGGTTACCGGGCGCTCGCGGAGGCGGTCCCCGCCCGATTGTTCCGCGACGAGCCGCTGCCCCGTGGTTTCCACTACGACTGAGGTTTCCACTACGACTGAGGTTTCGGCTTCGAGTGACCCCGTCAACCGGCGGCCCACCCCGGAGGGGCCCCATAACACGATCAGGGTAAAGTACGCGAATTGGTCGATTTACCCAGATCGGTGAGGTAAAGGGTGTCGGGGGTTCAGGCAGTTCTGAAGCGCGTCGCACTCGACACCCGGCCCCTGGCCATCCCGGCGTACCGGCGGCTGCTGGTGGGTCAGGGCGTGTCGTTCGTCGGCTTCCAGCTCACCGCGGTGGCCGTGAGCGGTCAGGTCTACAGCATCACCGGGTCGTCGCTGTGGGTGGGCATGCTCGGCCCGGTGAGCCTCGTTCCGCTGGTCGTCTTCGGCCTGTGGGGCGGCGCGGTCGCCGACGCGATGGACCGCCGGCGACTGCTGCTCGCCGGGTCGGTCGTGGCCTGGGTGTCGACCCTCGCCCTGCTGCTGCACGCCTGGTCGGGGCTGGGGAGCGTCCACCTCATCCTCGCGGTGATCGCCCTGCAGTCGATCGGCTTCGCCGTCACCTCGGCGACGCGCGGCGCGATCATCCCCCGGATCGTCCCCACCGAGCGGGTCGCCGCGGCCAACACCCTGAACTTCCTGGTCAGCAGCGTCGGCACGGTGGTGGGGCCGTTGCTGGCCGGGCTGGTGCTCGCCCGGGGCGGCTACGCCCTGGCCTACCTCATCGACGCCGTCCTGTTCGGCGCGGGCTTCTACGCCGCCGTACGGCTGCCGACGCTCGCGCCCCTCGGCGAGATCTCCCGGCCGGGCCTGCGCTCGGTCGCCGACGGGCTCGTCTACGTCGTGAGCCGGCCGGTCGTGCTGATGTCGTTCGTGGTGGACATCATCGCGATGGCCTTCGCGATGCCGCGGGCGCTGTTCCCCGAGATGACGGCGGAGCGCTTCGGCGGGTCGGCCGTGGCGTTCGGCTGGCTGTCGGCGAGCATCGCCATCGGCGCGGTCGCCGCCGGGCTGCTGTCCGGCTGGATCGGCCGCGTACGGCGGCAGGGCGTGGCGCTCACGCTCGTGATCGCCCTGTGGGGGGTCACGGTCTCCGCGGCGGCGCTGGCGCAGCCGCTGTGGCTGGTCGTCGCGCTGCTGGCCGTGGGCGGCGCGATCGACCTCGCCTCCGCCGTGTGGCGGCAGACGATCCTGCAGACGTACGCGCCGGACGAGATGCGCGGGCGGCTGCAGGGCGTGTTCATGGTCGTGGTGGCCGGGGGCCCGCGCCTCGGCGACCTGCGGGCGGGCGCCACGGCGGACGCCTTCGGGCTGGTGCCCTCCTGGGCGGGCGGCGGCCTCGTCTGCGCGCTCCTCGTGCTGGTCGCCGGTTTCGCCGTCCCGGCCTTCCGCCGGTACGAGGCCGGGACCGCGCGGTCCGAGACGGCGGACCGGCAGCCAGAGCCGAGCGCGGACTGACCACACCTCGGACCGGCCGCGCCGGCC
Organism: Microbispora sp. NBC_01389; assembly: GCF_045040095.1. Classification (NCBI taxonomy): domain Bacteria; kingdom Bacillati; phylum Actinomycetota; class Actinomycetes; order Streptosporangiales; family Streptosporangiaceae; genus Microbispora; species Microbispora sp. NBC_01389. The sequence goes on along the minus strand of NZ_CP109552.1, from coordinate 6,586,792 downwards.
CACCGGGACGGGGGCGGCTCAGCGGCGGGCCACGCCCCGTACGCAGAAGGAGATAGGGCCGCAGAGGGAGATCGGGCCGCGGACGCCGCAGGCGAAGACGAACCGGTCCAGTGACTCGATCGTGAAACCCGCCGCCTCGATCGCCGCCACGCTGTCCCGGCCCGTGTGGCAGCCGCCGGTCAGGCGCGGCCACACCGTCGCGTCCAGCAGGTCCTGGGCGCGGGCCCAGCCGGCGCCCCCGGCGCGGACGTGTTCGAGGAAGCGCAGCCGCCCGCCGGGCGCGAGCACCCGGCGGATCTCCCGCAGTCCGGCGCCCGGGTCGGGCAGTGAGCACAGCACGAACGTCACCACCGCCGCGTCGAACCGGCCGCCGGCGGCCGGGAGCCGTTCGGCCAGGCCGCCGCCCACCTCGATCCGCACCGGCGCCGCCTCGGCGGCGCGGCGGGCGGCCGCCCGCAGCCGCGGCTCCGGCTCGACGGCCAGCACACCGGTCACGGACGGCGGATAGTGGCGGAAGTTCAGCCCGTTGCCCGCGCCGACCTCGATCACCCGGCCCGACAGCCCGGCCAGCAGCGCCTCCCGCTGCCCGGCGAGGCCCCGCCGGTCGAGCACCTGGCTGAACCAGGTGTAGAAGCGCGCGAACAGCGGATGGCTGATCTCGGTCGTCACCGGCACGGTCGTCCGCATGGCAGCCCCCCTCGCGAGGTTCATTCCCCGGTGCGGCGGGCTGGCGCGCCGCCGCCGCGGGCGATTACCGAACCGGGGCGAACGGCGCGTCGTCGTGACCGGTCATCGCGGGTACGGGCGCAGTGAGCGGATGGAGAGGAGCACGCCATGACTGCTGCCGCGGAGCCGGCCACCCGGCTACCGCTCATCGGCGACCGGGCCCCCGGCTTCGAGGCCGAGAGCACGCACGGCCCGGTCCGGCTCGCCGACTACGCGGGGCGGTGGCTGGTGCTGTTCAGCCACCCCGCCGACTTCACCCCGGTCTGCACCACCGAGTTCGTCGCCTTCACCGAGCTCGCCGAGGAGTTCGCGGCCCGCGGCGTCGCCCTGCTCGGCATTTCGGTCGACTCCGTCCACAGCCACCTCGCCTGGACCCGGGCGATCGAGGACAGGCTCGGTGTGCGGGTGCCGTTCCCGGTCGTCGCCGACGTCGGCACCCGGATCTCCCGCGCGTACGGCATGCTCCACCCGAACGCGTCGACCACGGCGGCGGTGCGGGCGGTCTTCGTCATCGACCCCGAGTCGGTCGTGCGCGCGATCCTCTACTACCCGATGAACGCGGGGCGCATGGTCCCCGAGATCCTCCGGCTCGTCGAGGCGCTGCAGACGGCCGACCGCGACGGCGTCTCCTGCCCGGCCAACTGGCGGCCGGGAGACGACGTGCTGCTGGGCGCGCCGCGGACCCAGGCCGAGGTGGACGCCAGGCAGGCCGACGAGAGGGTCAAGCTCGTCGACTGGTACCTCGCCAGCCTCCCCGGCCGCCCCGCCTGAGTCGTCCGCCTGAGTCGTCCGGCGCCCCGCCGGGCCCGGCACTCGGGTGATGTCCGGTAAAACTCGTCTGGTGACTCAAGACGTGACGAACTGGGCGGGCAACATCACCTTCCGGGCCGGGCGGATCGACCGGCCGTCCTCGCTGGAGGAACTGCGCGGGCTGGTGGCCCGGAGCGGGAAGGTCCGCGTCCTCGGCAGCGGCCACTCCTTCAACCACATCGCCGACTCGCCGGGCGCGCTCGTCTCGCTGGACGGCCTGCCCCCCGAGATCGACGTCGACTCCGCGGCGGCGGCCGTCCGGGTGGCCGCGAGCGTGCGGTACGGCGAACTCGGGCGGCGCCTGCACGAGAAGGGCCACGCCCTGCCCAACCTCGCGTCCCTGCCGCACATCTCGGTCGCGGGCTCCTGCGCGACCGGCACCCACGGCTCCGGCGACGGCAACGGCGGGCTCGCGACGTCCGTGCGCGCGATCGAGATGGTGACCGCCGGCGGCGACCTCGTCACGCTGAGCCGGGACGCGGACGGCGACCGGTTCGCGGGCGCCGTCGTGTCGCTCGGCGCGCTCGGCGCCGTCGTCGCCCTGACGCTCGATCTCCTCCCGGCCTTTGACGTCCGGCAGCGAGTGTACGAGGGTCTCCCGGCGGAGGTGCTCGACGACCGGTTCGACGCCGTCATGTCCGCCGCCTACAGCGTGAGCCTGTTCACCGACTGGCGGACCTCCCGCGTCAACCAGGTCTGGGTCAAGGAACGCCTCGCCCCCGCCTCCTTCTCCGAAGGGGCGACCGGCTCAGGAGGGGCGCCCGATGCCGGGGGAGTGGCAGGGGCCGGCCCCGGGCCCGGCGGCGGCTTCTTCGGGGCGGCCCCGGCCGGCGGTCCGCGCCACCCCGTGCCCGGCGTGTCCCCGGTGCACTGCACGACCCAGATGGGGACGCCGGGCCCCTGGTTCGAGCGCCTGCCGCACTTCCGCCCCGACTTCACCCCGAGCAGCGGCGAGGAGCTTCAGTCGGAGTACATGGTGCCCCGGCGGCACGCGGCCGAGGCGTTCCGCGCGCTCGGCGCGCTCGGCGACCGCATCGCCCCGGTTCTGCAGATCTCCGAGATCCGCAGCATCGCCGCCGACGACCTGTGGCTGAGCCCGAGCCAGGGACGCGACACCGTGGCCTTCCACTTCACCTGGGTCAAGGACCCGGCGGCCGTGACGCCGGTGCTGACCGCGATCGAGGAGCGCCTGGCGCCGTTCGGGGCGCGGCCCCACTGGGGGAAGATCTTCACCCTCCCGCCGGACGTCCTGCGCTCCCGCTACGAGCGCATGGACGACTTCGCCGCCCTGGCGCGGCACCACGACCCCCGGGGCGTCTTCGCCAACGACTACGTCGAGCGGTACGTCTTCGGGCGGCGATGAGCCCGATTCGCGGCGATATGCCGGGGTAGGTGTGTGCCGCGGCCGCGTCCCCGGCGTACGGGCCCGCCCCCGGCCCCGGCCGTACGGGTGAGGGGGAGGGCCATGCGGATCGAGGACTACGCGATCGTCGGCGACATGCACACCGCCGCCCTGGTGGGCCGGGACGGCTCGGTCGACTGGCTGTGCCTGCCCCGCTTCGACTCCGGCGCCTGCTTCGCGGCCCTGCTGGGCGGGCACCGGGCCGGCCGCTGGCTGCTGGCGCCCGCCGCGGGCGGGATGTGCGCCGGGCGCCGCTACCGCGACGGCACGCTGGTGCTGGAGACGACCTGGGACGCGCCCGGCGGGCGGGTGCGGGTCCTCGACTTCATGCCGCCGCGCGAGGAGGCGCCCGACGTCGTCCGGATCGTGGAGGGCGTGCGCGGCCGGGTGGAGATGCGTACGGAACTGCTCCTGCGCTTCGACTACGGCGAGGTGGTGCCGTGGACGCGCGGGCGCGGCGGCGAACTGGCCGTGATCGCCGGTCCGGACGCCGCGTGGCTCCAGTCTCCCGTGCCGCTGACGCAGGAGTCCCGGCGAAGTGCCGCCACCGCCTCGTTCACCGTCGCGGCGGGGGAGCGGGTGCCGTTCGTGCTCACCTGGCAGGAGTCGTGGCGGAGCCGCCCGCGCCGGCTGGAGGCCGCCGAGGAACTGGCGACCACCGAACGCGTGTGGCGGGAGTGGCTCGGCCGGTGCCGGCACCGGGGAGACTACGCCGAGGCGGTGTCCGGCAGCCTCGTCACGCTCAAGGCCCTCACCTACGCCCCGACCGGCGGAATCGTCGCGGCGCCGACGACGTCCCTGCCGGAGCGGATCGGGGGCTCCCGCAACTGGGACTACCGCTACAGCTGGCTGCGGGACGCCGCGTTCACCCTGCGGGCGCTCATGGAGGCGGGGTACGCCGAGGAGGCGACCGCCTGGCGCGACTGGCTGCTGCGGGCCGTCGCCGGCGACCCCGCCGACCTGCAGATCATGTACACGATCGACGGCGGCCGCCGGATGCCCGAGCGGACCCTCGACCGGCTGCCGGGATACGAGGGGTCCCGGCCGGTGCGGGTCGGCAACTCCGCCGCCCGGCAGTTCCAGCTCGACGTGTACGGCGAGGTGATCGACTGCCTCTACCAGGCCAGGGAGGCGGGGCTCGGGCCGGAGGAGGACGCCTGGGACCTGCAGCGCGCGTTCATGGACTATCTGGAGGGCGCGTGGCGGGAGCCCGGCAACGGGCTCTGGGAGGTGCGCGGGCCGCGCCGTCCGTTCGTCCACGCGAAGGTCCTCGCGTGGGTGGCCGCCGACCGGATGGTCGCCTCGGTGGAGCGGCAGGGGCTCGACGGGCCGGTGGACCGCTGGCGCGCGCTGCGCGAGGAGATCCACCGGGACGTGTGCGCCCACGGCTACGACCCCGGCCGCAACACCTTCACCCAGTTCTACGGCTCCAGAGGGCTGGACGCCGCGCTGCTGCTGATCCCCCGGCTCGGCTTCCTGCCGCTCGACGACCCCCGCGTGGCGGGAACGGTCGACGCCGTGTGCCGCGAACTGACGGAGGGCGGATTCGTGCTGCGCTACCGGCCGGAGGCCGACAAGGTGGACCGGCTGCCGGGCGGGGAGGGCGTCTTCGTCCCCTGCTCCTTCTGGCTCGCCCACGCGCTCGCCCTGCTGGGCCGGCGCAGGCGGGCGCGGACGCTGTTCGAGCGGCTGCTGTCCCTGCGCAACGACGTCGGCCTGCTGGCGGAGGAGTACGACCCCGGCCGCCGCCGTCAGGTGGGCAACTTCCCCCAGGCCTACAGCCACGTCTCGATCGTCAACACGGCGGCGGCCCTGGCGGCGCCGGAGCGATCTGCCTGACAGATGTACTTCATCTGCATTCGGCGCGTCTCGCGGTCTCCCCTCGGCGGCGCTCCCGGTTGCATGATGCAAGAGAAGGGGTCTCGGGCCCCCGCTACCTGGGAGAAGAGGTGACACATCATGGTGCGACCAGGTCTGGCTCGACGCCCGGATGTGACGGAGCTGCGCCAGACGTACGACCGGGCGGGATCCACCGCCCCCGCGCAGGTGATGGACGCGGTGACGCTCCTCGCCGGGCTCTATCTCGCCGTCTCGCCGTGGATCGTGGGATTCACCGGATTCGGCGGCCTGACGGTCAACAACCTGATCGTCGGGCTTGTCGTCACGGCGCTGGCGCTGGGCTGCGCCTCCGCGTTCGGCCGGACGTACGGCGTGAGCTGGGTGACACCGGTGCTCGGCGTCTGGGCGATCATCGCGCCGTGGGTGATCAGTGGCCGGCCGGCGACCACCGCGACCATCTGGAACAACGTGGTCACCGGGGCGATCATCTTCCTGTTCGGCCTCGGCGCGCTGGCCTTCGCGGCCAACTACCGGCAGCACGAGCACGGCCGGCGCGGAGAAGCCGGCGCATCCGGCGGCGAGTGGTAGCCGCCGGCGGCGCCGCGCCCCAGCCGCGCGCGTGCCGTACGGCGGACGGCCGGCGGAGATCGTCCTCCGCCGGTCTCGTCGTGTTCCGGCCGTCACGCGGGTGGCGCCTGCCGCAGCCCGTGGTGGGTGACGTCGCCCACCGGATGGTCCCTCGTCACCACGCTCACCGCCCCCTTCGACTCGAAGATCACGTAACGTACCGAGGAGAGCGAGGCGACGCCGTGCTGGCGGAGGATCACGTACAGATCGGGCTCGGTGAGCCCGCACCTCCGTAGCTGCCGCCGCTGGATCTCACCCTCGGCCACCAGGACACGGGGCGTGTGGTCGAACCAGTGCGGTGACGGGGACCGCAACCGCACCTGCGTCACGACGGCGTGGACGGCGATCACCGTGAGGAGCGCGGCGGCCCCGGTGAGATACGAGGTGTCGGACGCCGTCGCCGTGCGGCCGACGATCGCGCCGACCGCGACCGCCGCGACGAAGTCGAACGGCGACAGTTCGGCGATCATGCGGCGCTTGGTGACGCGGAGCCCGGCGACGGCGGTCGCGTACAGCAGCAGCGTCTTGACGGCCACCCAGCCCAGCCCGGCGACCTGCCCGAACAGCAGGAACCCATCGAGCGGCGGCGACACTCCGGACAGCGGGGACATGGCTTCCCTCCAGCCTGGAGGCGCGACGGCGGATCTCGTCGCGCCGTCCTCACGCTGGCCTTCCCCGCCTTCCCGCCGCCGTCACTCTGTCGGGGACGAGCGGTAACGTGTCGGCTCGTGTCGCGAAGATCGCGTCGGTGGTGGGCCGCCGCCCTGGCGGTGTCGTCGGCAGGGCTGGCCTACAGCCTGACCCTGGCCCAGCACGGCTTCGCCTGGTTCTCGTTTGGGTACTGCCCCGCGCGCGATCTCTACGACTCCGCCACCGGCGTGTGGTGGCCCGCCCGTGCGTACTTCCCTCTGGCCTGGTATTCGGGCCTCCCCGGCATCGTTGCCGGGTTCGTCGCGCACTGGGCGGCCACCAGAACGGGGCGTTCCCGGGCCGGGCGGGTGCTCGCCCGCGTCGTGGCGGCGCCGCTGCTCGTCCTGTTCGGCCTCGCCCCGCTCGCGTTCGCGCTGGACCTCGCGAGGGACACAGGCTGTCTGGACAGGTGGGGCGGAGCTCTGGGGATCAGGCTGGTTCTCCTTCCGGACGTCGTCGCCGCCGTGGCCGCCCTGTGCGGGCTCGCGGCGGTGCGCGGGCCCCCGGCGGCACCGGCTCCGGCGGGTGCTACGCCCGGCGATCCTCAGGTGGCCGCGCAGGTCGGCGCCTGTGCTCGCCGTGCCGCCGTACGGCGCGGGTGAGCGGGGTTCCTCTGCGACGCACGCGAGAGCGGCCGGTTCGCGGACGTCTCGGACCTGGACCTGCTCGCCTACGGGCACGCCGGAGAGATGCCTGGGAACATTCTGGGAGTTTGAGATCGTTTGCGGGTGTCTGTGAAATTCGGTGACTCGCGCGGCTAGGGTGGGCAGCCACCCGCGGAAGCCGTGGAGCTTTCCCCCGATACGACCGCTGGGAGTTGTCTCACATGTACGGGCGCGTCCCCTCACAGACGAGCCAGGATGAACAGTTCCGGCAGGAGGTCCTCTCCAGCCAGGACGAACCCTCCGGCACGAAGAGCAGGAAGCCCCTCGTCGTCGTCGCCGTGATCCTGGTCGCCGTGCTCGCGGCGGCGGGCGCGGGTTTCGCGTTGCGCGGCGCCACGGACGCCGGCGGTCCCTCCGCGGGCAACGCCGGGCAGCCGGCGGCCCCGGCGCAGGAGAACGGCGCCGGCGACCCCGCCGACTCCGGGACCGGCTCTGAGGCCGACTCCGGGAACGGCTCCGGACCGGACTCCGGCACCGGCGCCGAGGGCGGTGGCGCGGACGGAGGCTCCGCACAGGCGCCCGCCGGAGGCGCCGCGGGCCCAGGCTCCGGCGCGGGCGGGTCCGGCGACCGGGCGGTCGGAGGCACCGGCCAGGCGAAGACCGCGCCCGCCGGAAAGGCGGGCGGCGGCACGAAAGGCGGAACGGGGACCGGGTCGAGCCAGGACGACGGCGCGCCTTCGGCGCCCGACGACCCCGGCGGCCTCATCCCCGGTGAATGCGCCGCATCCGGGTGCTGACGCGTAGGGCGCGGGGTCAGGAGGACGGGTCGGGCCAGCCGAGCGGGAACGAGGCGGTCGTGGGTGGTTCGCCGGCCGCGTCGGTGAACTCGCGCATGGCGGTGATCAGGGCCTGACGCCGGGGGGCGGGCATCCGGGCGAGTATCGCCGCGATCTCCGCCTTGCGCCGGGCCGTGACCTCGTCCACGATGCGCCGGCCGATGCCGGTCAGCCGCAGCAGCGTCTCACGCCGGTTGTGCGGGTTCACCTCACGCTTCAGCAGTCCGGCGGCGGCGAGGCGGTCCGCCATCCGCATCGCGGTCGAGGGGTTCACGCCGAGCCTCTCGGCCAGTGTCACCAGTTTGGTCTCGCCCTGCCCGACCACCAGCAGCATCCGGAACTGCGGCAGCGTGACCCTGTCCTCCGCGGCGGCGAGGGAACGTGCGGAGATCGCGACGAGCACTCGCGACGCGGTGAGCACCGCGGACGTGACGGCCTCCAGGTCATCCGCGATCGGCTCCTCGTCCCCATCCTTAGCCATAGCCATCGTTTTTACACGGTCCCCATCGCCGTCGCGTCATTGCATCGGACAAAGGTTCCCACCCTGTGACCAGGGGTTGTACGGCGACGACGGCGGCGATGCGTCCTGACATGCCCCTCCGCGCGAACGCGTGTGCTGATCGCTTCTGTGGGTAGTCGCGGGGGCACGGAAAACACGGAGGGATAACGATGGGCTGGAGCTACCGTAAGTCAGTCAAGATGGGGCCTTTCAGGCTCAACCTGTCGCGCGGCGGTGTGGGCCACAGCTACGGCGGCCGCGCCTTCCGCGTGACCAAGACGGCGGACGGGCGCCGCACCCTCACGGTGAACCTGCCCGGCGGCTTCCACTGGAAGAAGACGCTCAGCTAGAGCGGGTGCGCGCCGCGCCGGGCGTGGCCTCCGGCCCGCCCGGCGCCGGACCTCCCGACGGCACCACTTCTCCGGGCGCCTCTCAGAGGGCGCCTCTCCAGAGGGCGCTTCGCGGGCTCGCTTCCCGGGCCGCACCTTCTTGGGCCGCGCTTCGTGGGCTCACTTCTTGGGGTGCAGGGCCGAGGGCTTGTGCACCGCCGAGCCTCCGCTCTTCTCGCTGCGCACCTTGTACTGCGGCTCCTCCGGGGACGCGGCCACGGTACGGCCCGCCTCCTCGGTCCGTTCGGTGATCTTCTTCTCGACCTTACCTTCGGCGGTCCCGCCGTGGCTCTTCCAGGTCACCTCGTCGCCGACCTTCGGTTCCTCGGATTCGCGCTTGTCACTCATGGGCCCGCGCATACCCCCTCGTCCCGCCGCCACTCGGGATGAATTCCAGGAAAAGGGCGATTCCTTGGCCGCTTGATCTCCGTACCGTTTCCCCGATGTTATCCCGGGCCGCGAACTCCCGATGATTCGCACCGCCGCACCGCGCGCCAGGCGGGCCTCTTGCGGGCGCGACGGGATCTTTTCGGGTGAAGCGCCCGATCACCATGCTTGACCGGACATTGGCCGTGGGATGCGTGATCACTCACTGGTGTGGCGCTTACCGTCGTGCTCGTACCATCCATGACCTCGGGGGAGTCTCATGCCTCTCTGCACAGCCGTACTGGCCGCCGCCCTCCTCTCAGGGCCGGCCGTCGTGCCGCCGGACCCCGCTCCGACCGGGACGACGGCCACCTCGGACACGAACGACGCCACGCCGTCGTGGCGGCCGGCGGGACCACTCGCTCTCACCCCCGGCGGGGCGCCGCAGGCCGGGGAGTTTCCGTTCATGCTTCCCCAGGCGCCGCCGTGGACGGCGCCTGAGGGAACGGCGGGCGGGCGCGGCGCGGGCCCCGCTCCGGAGAGCGCCCCGGACCTGCCGGATGCTCCAGGCGTGCACGTCAAGCCGGCCACGAACGGCGGCGCCGTCCGGCCGGGAGAGACGGCCGGTGGCGTGGCGCACATCCAGCCGGCCGCGTCGGAGCCGGGCACCTCGGTCATCCCGCTGATCGATCCGAGGACGCGCGACGTCGTGATCCAGCCGGTGTCCGGCAAGCCGGGCGAGGCGCCGAAGCCGTTCACCCTCCACTCCGTGCAGGGCGTGCAGAAGGCCAGGTCGTTCCCGGCGGTCCAGGTGCGGAAGAAGGTGATCCAGCGCCCCCGGCAGCAGCAGTGGCCGCGCGGCTGGTGAACCACTCGCCCGAGACGGCCTGACGGACAGGCCCGTGTGCCCGCCCCGCCACCCAGCAACGACCTTTCCATGAAAAAGGAAACACGATCATGAATACCCGTCTGCTCGCCTTTGCCGCGCTGACCGCGGCGCTGTCGATGTCCGCGGCGTGCGGTAGCCAGGGCGGCAACTCCGCGGCCCCGGTCGCCGTCAACGAGACCGCCACCGACATGACCACCGAGACTCCCAGCACCGGCGCCGAGCCGAGCGAGGGCGCCTCCGCGACGCCCTCGGCCGCGGTGTCCGCGTCGCCGGTCGGGCCCGCCTGCGCCTCGCTCCCGGCCTCGGGCAAGGGCAGTCCCGCCGAGCTGGCCAAGGTGCCGGTGGGCGCCGCGATCTCCGACATTCCGTCGCTCTCCACACTGGCCCGCGTGGTGAAGAAGGCCGGGCTCGCGGAGACGCTCAACTCCGCCCAGGACATCACCGTGTTCGCGCCCACCAACGAGGCGTTCGGCAAGATCCCGAAGAACCAGCTCGACCAGTTGCTGACCAACCGCAAGTCGCTCCGGGCGCTGCTGGCCTATCACGTGGTCAAGGGACGGAAGGCGCCCGCGGACCTGCACGGCGAGCTGACCAGCCTGGAAGGCCGCAAGCTCACCGTCTCGGGCGCGGCGCCCAGCTTCAAGGTCAACGACGCGGCCGTGACCTGCGGGAACCTCGCCACCTCCAACGCGACCGTCTACCTGGTCGACAAGGTCCTCATGCCGAAGTGACCGGCCGCCGTCCAATGACGGCGTCTTCCGGGGGTGTGCCGCCTGCGGCACGCCCCCCTTTTTTTGTTTTTCGGTGGCCTATGTCCTGAAGCGGCCGATTCTCTTATTTGACCGGACACTGGGTGTCGGGTCCGTGAACGCCCGGCATCAGGCGCTTACCGTCGTTCTTGTACCGTCCACCAATATTCGGGGGAATTACTCATGCCTATAGCTACTGCCATTCTGGCTGCGGCGCTCCTCTCGGGGCCGGCGCCCGCCGACCAGAGCCCGATGGCCGCCAAGGAGCCGCTGTCGCCCGGCAAGCAGATCGCCGCGATGGCGATGAACCACCCGGAGGAGCCCGACGTCGTCGCGTCCAAGGCTCTGGAGATCCTGGACAAGGGCACGAAGGTCGGCCCGTACTTCTCGCCGGACGACGCGTCCGACGCCCAGGGCGGCCCCGCGGCCGGAGGGCCACAGAACATGGGTCCGGCCGTCAACGGCCCGGCGAACGCCGGCCAGGCCGGCGCGGCGCCGCAGGACGCGGGCCAGGCCCCGGAGGGTCAGGACGCCGACGGCCAGGCGGTCGGCGACCAGGCGGCCGGGGCGCCGCAGGGCGCGGGCCAGGCGGGCGACAACCAGGGGGCCGCCGGCCAGGAGCCCGGCGAGACGAGCGGATTCATGCCGCTGGGCAACGGCGGCATGTTCACCATGCCGGCGAAGAGCAACAGCAGCGACGACAACAGTGGTGACAACAGCGGCGGCAACGCCCAGAACGCACCGCGGGACATCTTCCTCCACCCCTCCGCGCAGAAGCCCACGTACACGAAGCTGTCCGGCGCCGACCTGACCGGCGCGCCCGCCGGCCGGCAGAAGAAGGATGACGACGAGGCGGCGGACGCCTGGCTCCGGCCGGCGAAGGCGACCACCGGGGCCAAGAGCGTGATCAGGGCCAGGGGCAAGGCCAGGCCGAAGAGCGCCGATCCCTTCTCGATGCCGGGCTGGGGCTGATCCGCACCGCCCCGCCGGCGGCAGTGAGACGACCGAGGGGGAGCAGACAGAGGGGTGAACCGACAGAGGGGTGAGCCGGCCGGGACCGGCTCACCCCTCATCGCCGTGCGCGCCCGCGCCCGGGCCGTCGCAGGTCGACGACCTCGACCAGGTCGGCCAGGTCCACGTGGGCGGCCACCTCCTCGACGGTGGCGCAGAAGCCGACGTGATACCCCAGATGGCGCACCCGCAGGAGCCGCCGGCCCTCGATGACGACGGAGTCCACCTCGTGCCCCTCCGCACTCACCCACCTGCGCATGACGGCAGACTAGAAAACCCCAGGTCATGAGCGGACAAAACGACAGGACCCCGCCGCGCCCGATGGCGTGGCGCGCTGCCGAAGGCGCACGGACCCCGGGGCGGCAGGGTGACCGTCGCCGTCCCGCAGGACGAGATGATCTCCGGCGCGCCGTGCCGTTTTGTCGCAATTGGCCGGGGGTATGGCCCCCGATCGCGGGGGCGCGGCGTAGGGGAGGGCTGCGATGGGCGAGGTCGAGCTCAGTGTGCGGATCCCGGTCGGCGAGGTCGTCCTCGACGCGGACGTGGCCGTACCGCGGGACGCGCGGGGTGTGGTGCTGTTCGCCCACGGCAGCGGCAGCGGCCGGCACAGCCCGCGCAACCGCTACGTGGCGGGGGAACTGCAGCGGGCCGGTCTGGCCACCGTCCTCGCCGACCTGCTCACCGCCGAGGAGGAACGGGCCGACGCCTTCACCGGGCACCTGCGGTTCGACATCGGCCTGCTCGCCGCCCGGGTGGGGGCGCTGGCCGACCGGCTGCCCGGCGACGACCTCACCCGGGGCCTGCCCGTCGGGCTGTTCGGGGCCAGCACGGGCGCCGCGGCCGCGCTCGTGGCCGCCGCCACCCGGCCGGGCGTCGTGCGGGCGGTGGTCTCCCGCGGCGGCAGGCCGGACCTGGCGGGGAACGCACTGCGCGCGGTGCGCCAGCCGACGCTGCTGATCGTGGGCGAGCGCGACCCCATCGTGATCGACCTCAACCGGGAGGCGATGGAGTCGCTCACCGCGCACGTCCGCATGGAGGTCGTGCCCCACGCCACGCACCTGTTCGAGGAGCCCGGCGCCCTGGAGACGGTCGCGCGGCTCGCCCGCGACTGGTTCGTACGCCACCTTCAGGCCATGCCGCCTGCTCCCTGAGCTGCCCCGCTACGATCTGACGTCATGGAGCAGCGCGTTTTGGGCAGGACAGGCAGGCAGGTGGGCGTGGTCGGGCTGGGCGCCTGGCAGCTCGGAGCCGACTGGGGCGAGGTGAGCGAGGCCGACGCACTGGCCACGCTCGGCGCCGCGGTCGAGGCCGGGACCACCTTCATCGACACGGCCGACGTGTACGGCGACGGCCGCAGTGAGAAGATCATCGGAAAGCTGATCAAAGAACGGCCCGGCCTGACGGTGGCCACCAAGATGGGCCGCAGGGTGCAGCAGACCCCCGACGTCTACACCCTGGACAACTTCCGCGCCTGGACCGACCGCTCCCGGGAGAACCTGGGCGTCGACACGCTGGACCTGGTGCAGTTGCACTGCCCGCCGAGCACGGTCTTCGACACCGACGAGGTCTTCGACGGGCTCGACACGCTGGTGGCCGAGGGCCGGATCGCCGCGTACGGCGTCAGCGTGGAGACGGTCGCCGAGGCGCTGACCGCGATCGCGCGGCCGGGGGTGGCCACCGTGCAGATCATCCTCAACGCCATCCGGCTCAAGCCGCTCGAAGACGTCCTGCCCGCCGCGGAGAAGGCCGGAGTCGGCATCATCGCCCGGGTCCCGCTGGCCAGCGGCCTCCTGTCGGGCAAGTACGGCCCGCAGACGGTCTTCGCCGAGAACGACCACCGCAACTTCAACCGCCAGGGTGCGGCGTTCGACGTCGGCGAGACCTTCTCCGGCGTGGAGTACGGCGTGGGACTCCAAGCGGTCGACCGGCTGCGCGGACTCGTGCCCGAGGGCATGACCCTGGCGCAGTTCGCGCTGCGCTGGATCATCGACCAGCCGGGGGTGAGCGTCGTGATCCCCGGCGCCCGCAACCCCCAGCAGGCCCAGGCCAACGCCGCCGCGGCGCAGTTCCCGCACCTCACGGCCGAGGCGCAGGACGAGGTCCGCAGCATCTACGACGACCTCATCCGCCCCCAGGTCCACCACCGCTGGTGACCACCGCACTGTGACCACCGCACTGTGACCACCACTCTCCGGGGCCCGGGGGTCCGCCGGGACGGTCCGGCCGCCTGACCCGCCCGAACCGATGGCTCTCGATTCACTTCCGCCCCGGCGATGACGCATCCGGTCGCCGGGGTCCGTCCGAATGACCGTACGTGGAGAGATGGGAGACCGCTGAGAAGCGGGCGGCCGAGGCGGACGGAACGCTCCCCGCGCGGCCCGCCCGGCCACCCTCGGGACGGCCCGGCGGGGCCCGCCCGCGCGGGTGGTGGCCGGACGCCACCGGCGCCGCGCTGCTGGGCGTCATGGTGGCCGCGCAGATCGCGACCGGGCTGCGGCCTGACGACCCGCGCCTGACCACCGTGGTCGTGGTGCTGATCGCGGCGAGCGCGCTCGCCTTCGCCTCCGCGGCCACCACCCCGCGCAGGGCGGCGGGCGCGTTCGGGGCGGCGGTGGCGGCGGGCTACGCCGCCGAGTGGATCGGCACGAGGACGGGCCTGCCCTTCGGCGACTACCACTACACCGACGTGCTGTGGCCGCGGCCCGGCGGCGTCCCGCTGATCGTCGCGCTCGCGTGGGGCGGCATGGGCCTGGCCGCCCACGCCGTCGCCGCCCGTGCCGTCCCCGGACGCGCTGTCCCGGCCCGTGCCGTCCCCGCCCACGCCCACGCCGCAGCCGCCCGTGCCGCAGCCGGTCGTGCTGTCGCCGGCCGTGCCGTGCCGTACGGCACGGTGGGCCGGGTCTGCCTCGGGGCCGTCGCGCTCACCGCGTGGGACCTCTTCCTCGACCCGCAGATGCTCCGGCTCGGGCTGTGGGTCTGGGCCGAGCCCGGGCCGTACCGCGGTGTGCCGCTCGGCAACCTCGCCGGGTGGCTGCTGGTCTCGCTCCTGGTCATGACGCTGATCGAACGCATCGCACACCACCCCGCCCCGGCCCCGGCCCCGGCGGCGCCGGGGACGGCGGGCCGGGCGGGGGCGACCGGGCTGGTGGCCCTCTACACGGTGATGGCGGTGATGGAGACCATCGGCTTCGCCGTGGTCTTCCGGCCGCCCGACCCGCTGGTGGCCGCCGCCGGAGGGATCGCGATGGGCACCTGCGCGCTGCTCGCCTGGAGGGGCACATGGCGGAAGTGATCGTGGTCGGTGGCGGAGTCGGCGGCATGGTGGCCGCTCTGCTGCTCGCCCGGGACGGGCACGAAGTGCGGATCTACGAGCGGCTGCCCCGGCTCGGCGGCAAGCTGGCCGAGCACCGGCGCGACGGCTTCACGTTCTCGATCGGACCCTCGCTGCTCACGCTGCCCGGCCTCTTCCTGGACCTCGGCGTCCCGCTCGACCTGCTCGAACTCGACGAGCTGTGCCGGTACCGCTTCGCGGACGGCTCGGTGCTGTCCACGTACCGCGACCCGGGCCGTACGGCCGGCGAGGTGGACCGGCTCGCGCCGGGCGAGGGCCGCAACTGGCGGGCGTACCACCACTGGGCCGAGCGCTGCCTGGACGCCGCGATGCGCACCTTCTTCGCGGGACCGCTGACCGGGCCCGTCGTCGAGCCGCCGGCCCCCTGGCGGGGCGGCGCCGCGCCTGGGCGGCCGGGTGGCGTCGGAGGCGACGGCTCGCGGACCGGCGGTGCGCGGGGCGGCGGGCAGGTCCCCCGGGCCCGGCTGGGCGACCTGTTCGCGGTCGCGCCCGGCCGCACCCTGGACGCGCTGGCGGGCGGTTTCTTCCGGGACGCTCGCCTGCGCCAGTACGTGGACCGCTACGCGACCTACGCGGGATCGAATCCCTACCGCGCGCCCGCCGCCCTCGGCTGCGTCCCCGCGATCGAGCACGGCGACGGCGGGTGGTACGTCCGGGGCGGCCTGCCCCGCATCGCCGACGCGCTGGCCGCAGCGCTCGACAAGGCGGGCGTGGAGGTCCGTACGGAGACCGAGGTCACCGAGGTGATCGCGGGCGCGGACCGGGTCCACGGCGTCCGTACGGCCGGAGGCGAGGTGACACTCGCCGACGTCGTGGTCGTCAACGCCGACGCGGCCTCCCTCTACGGGCGGCTGCTGCCCGACCGCGCCCGGCTGCGGCGGATCGCCGGGCTGGGCCTGTCCTCGTCCGCCTTCCTGATGCTCGCCGCCGTCGAGGGCCGCACGGAGGGCATACCCCACCACTCGATCGTGTTCTCCGGCGACTACCGTCGGGAGTTCGGCGACATCTTCGACCGGCGGCGGCCACCGGAGGACCCCACGGTCTACATCGGCTGCCCGTCCGTACACGACGCCACGATGGCGCCCGCCGGCGCGGAAAGCTGGAGCATGCTGGTGAACGTCCCGGCCGGCGACCCGGCCCGGTGGCCGATGCCGCCCGAGGCGTACGCGGAACTCGTCCTGGAGCGCCTGGCGAGCCGGGGGCACGACCTGGCCGGGCGGCTGCGCTACCTCGACCTGCTGACCCCGGCCGACCTGCGGGACCGGTACGGCGCCTGGGGCGGGGCGATCTACGGCGGCGCGTACGGAGGCCCGCTCGCCCCCTTCCGCCGTCCTGGCAACCGGGGGCCCCGGCGCGGCCTCTACCTCGTCGGCGGGTCCGCGCACCCCGGGGGCGGCCTGCCGCTGGTGGCGATGGGCGGGCGCATCGTGGCCGAACTCGTGGCCCGCGACCTCTCCGCCTCCGGACGGCAACGGGGAAGGGCGGCGAGACCGTGATGTCCGGACGGCGGGGAAGGGCGGCGACACCGTGATGTCCGGACGGCGGATGCTCGGGGCCGCCCAGGCGGCCGCCGCCCTGGTGGTGCTGGCGCGGCTCGCCCGCGGACGCCGGCGCCTGCCCCCGCTCAGCCCGCCCGCCGCACGTACGGAAACGGCGAGCCCCGGCGGGCGGGAAGCCGCCGGTCCGGGAGTGGCCGCCCGTGACACGACACCGGGCAGCGGGGCACCGCGTCGCGGGGTGCCGGGCGGTGAGGGCCAGGGGATATCGGTGGTGATCCCGGCACGGAACGAGGAGCACCGCCTCGGGCCCTGCCTGCGCGCGGTGCTGGCCGATCCCGCCGTCACCGAGGTGATCGTGGTGGACGACGAGTCCTCCGACGGCACGGCCCGGCTCGCCGCCGCGCTCGGTGCCCGCGTGGTGCCGGGACGGCCGCTGCCGGACGGCTGGGTGGGCAAGCAGTGGGCGCTGCACCAGGGGCTGCGGGAGGCGCGCGGCGAGATCGTCTCGACCCTCGACGCCGACACGCGGCCCCGCCCCGGCCTGTGCGCGGCGCTGGCCGCCGCGCTGGACGACCACGACCTGGTCAGCGCCGGTCCGCGCTTCGTCTGCGACGGACTCGCCGAGCAGGCGCTGCACGCCTCGTTCCTCGCCACGCTGGTGTACCGGTTCGGCCCGATCGGTCCTCCGGTCCCGCCGCCTCCGCACCGGGTGATGGCCAACGGCCAGTGCCTGGCCTTCCGCCGTGCGGCGATGCTCCGGGCCGACGGCTTCGCCCGGGTGCGGCGGCACATGACCGACGACGTCGCCCTGGCCAGGGCGCTCGCGGCGGACGGCTGGAGGGTCGGCTTCCTCGACGCCCGGGATCTGCTGGAGGTCGACATGCACGAGTCGGCCGCCGAGGTGTGGCGGGAATGGGGACGGTCGCTGCCGCTGGGCGACGTCACCCGCCCCGCCTGGCAGGCCGCCGACCTCGCCGTCGTCTGGCTAACCGCCGCGCTGCCGGTGCTCCGCCTGGCCGCCGGACGGCCGACCCGGCTGGATCTCGGGCTGCTCGCCGTGCGACTGCTGCTCACGACGGCCCTGCGGCCGGCCTACGCCCGGCCGGGGGCGGGGGTGGCGCTGTCGTTGCTGCTCGACCCGGCGACCGCCGTACGGCTGACGCAGGCGACCCTGCGGCCGGTGCGCACCTGGCGCGACCGCGCCTACCCCGCCATGCCGGTCAGGTCGCCGGTCAGGGACGGCGGGCGGCCAGCGCCGCCTGCCCGAAGCGGAGACCGATGAGGCACATCAGCGCGCCTGTCGCGGCGACGTGCCCGATGGGCGCGAAGGCCAGTTGGAGCACCGGGATCGCGAACACCCCGGCCCTGGCCGCGAGTGCGAACGACCCGGTGGCCAGCCGCGTCACCGCCAGGACGGCGAGCGCGAGCGCGAACGCGGGCGGGCAGATCACGGCCATCCCCCCGGCGAAGGTCAGCACCGACCGCCCGCCACGGAACCCGGCGAAGACCGGCCACGCGTGGCCGAGCATCGCCGCTCCCACCGCGAGGTACGCCAGGGGAACGCTCGGCCCGGCGACCACTCCCAGTGCCGTCGTGTGGGCGCCCCCGGCCACCAGGCCGAGCAGCCCGGCGGCCACGCCCTTCGCCATGTCTCCGGCGAAGACGGGCGCCGCCGCCCGCGCGCCGAGCCGTTCGCGCACGTTCCAGAAGCCGGGGTTGCGGTCGCCCTCCTCACGGGGATCGACGCCGCGCCGCCCGGCGACCAGCACCGCCACCGGGATCGAGCCGAGAAGGTAGCCGCCGATGACCGCGACGAGCAGCGGAACGAGCGAGGAACCGAGCGAGAGAACGAACGAGGGGCCCGGCGGGGAACCGGCCGGGGGGACGAGCAGCGGGAGCGTCGTCACGTTCCACCTCCACAGGTACGCGGATCGGGGGGCGATGCGCCACATGGCCTTCGACCGTCCGGTGCTGCGCCGGACACCGGGACTGCTGTTCTGGCGGCTGCTCGGCACGGGCCGGGGGCCGTCCACGACGCTCGGCGCCGACCTGCGCCGCTGGGCGCTGCTGGCCGTGTGGCGGGACGAGCAGGCGCTGGAGGAGTTCCTGGAGCGCTCGCCGATCCCGGCGCGCTGGCGGCGCGAGGCCGTCGAGACCTGGCACGTACGGCTCGCACCGATCTCCTCGCGCGGCCGCTGGAACGGCGTCGAGCCCTTCACCCCCGCGCCGCTCACCCCCGCGCCCGGGCCGGTGGCGGTGCTGACCCGGGCGTCGATCAGGCCGTCGCGGCTCCTGGCGTTCTACCGGTCCGTCCCCTCCGTCGACCGGCTCCTGCGCGGGCAGGAGGGCTGCCTCGCCTCGGCCGGCCTGGGGGAGTGGCCGCTGGCGCGGCAGGCCACCTTCTCCCTGTGGCGTGACGCCGCCGCCGTAGGCGCGTTCGCCTACGCGGGCCGCGCGCACCGCGAGGTGATCGAGCGCGTCCGCGCGCACGACTGGTACTCCGAGGAGCTGTTCGCCCGGTTCGTGCCGTACGCGAGCGCGGGCACCTGGGACGGGACCGATCCCCTCGCCGGTCTCGGCCCCGGTTCGCCCCGGTTCGCCCCGTCCCACCGCTGACTCAGCGGGCGGGGCGGACGGCGGGACGATCGCCGAGGCGGGCCACGACCTCGCCCCGGGCCAGATCGCGGGCCACGACGCAGGCCCGCGCGATGGTCCGGGCCCGCGAGGAGCCGTGGGCGACCACGACGGTGCCGGTCAGGCCCAGCAGCGCCGCGCCGCCGTGCGTCTCCGGGTCGTAGCGGCCGGCCACCCGCCGGAGCGCCTCGGCGCCGGCGCCCGCCCCAGCGCCCGCATCTGTGCCCGCTCCTCTGCCCACCTCTGTGGCCAGCAGGGCGAGCGTGGCCCGTACGGTGCCCTCGACGTTCTTCAGCACGACGTTGCCGGTGAAGCCGTCGGTCACGATCACGTCGGCCACCCCGGTGAGCACGTCGCCGCCCTCGACCGGGCCGTGGAAACGCAGCGGCAGGCCGCGCAGCAGGATCTCGGCCCGGCGGGTCAGCCGGTTCCCCTTGCCGGGCTCGGCGCCGATCGACAGCAGCCCGACGCGGGGATCGGCCACGCCCAGCACGAGCCGCGCGTACGACGCGCCGAGCAGGGCGAACTGGGCGAGCATCTCGGGCGTGGGGTCCACGGTGGCGCCCGCGTCGATCAGCACGGTGGCCCCGCCCGCCGTCGTCGGCAGCGCCACGGCCAGCGCGGGGCGCAGCACGGCGGGCGCGGTGCCCAGCCGGTCGGTCGCGCAGGCGGCGACGGCTCCCGTGGACCCTGCCGACACGAAGGCCGCGCCGGCTCCGTCCCGGACGAGGCCGAGCCCGACCGCCAGGCTGGAGCGGGCCATGCGGACCGCCCCCGCGCCGCGCTCGGTCATCGGGACGACGTCGTCGGCGTGCGCCACGTCGATCTCGCCCACCGCCCCGAGCCGGGCCAGTTCCGCGCGCACGACACCAGCCCGGCCGGCGAGCACGACCGGCACGCCGTGCTCCCGCCGGGCCTGGACCACCCCCCGCACGATCTCGGCGGGCCCGTGGTCTCCGCCCATGGCGTCCACCACCACCGGCGGGGAGTCGGCCGCCACGTCCCGCATGTCAGGCCACCCCCACCCGGCGCTCGGCCTGCGCGGCCGCGCGGGCGGCGAGCAGGTTCCGGGTGAAGATCGCGAGCCTGCGCCCGCGCGGCACCGTGGCCCGCCGCGCCAGCACGTCGTGGCCGGCCGCCGTGATCTCGTCCAGGATGCCGCCGTACAGCTCGTACGCCGCCCGGATACAGGGCCGCGACGACGGCGCGAGCAGCGCGATCCCCTCCCACGCCCGGCGGTAGTGGTCACGGGCGCGTTCGCAGTTCAGGGCCACCAGGTCGCGTACGGCCGGGGTGGCGCGCGGCGCGGCGAGGTCGGCCGGGGTCACGCCGAACTTGTCGAGGTCGGCCAGCGGCAGGTAGATCCGGCCCCGCGCCAGGTCCTCGCGTACGTCGCGGACGAAGTTGGTGAGCTGGAACCCCAGCCCGAGCTGCCGGGCGGGCTCGCGGGCCCGCCCGTCCTCCCCGGGCAGGGGCTCCAGCACGGGCAGCATCATCGTCCCGATGGCCGCCGCCGAGCCCTCCATGTAACCCAGCAGGTCGTCGTACGTCGCGTACCTGCGCACGGTCAGGTCGGCGCGCATGGACGCCAGGAACGCCCCCACGTCGGCGTGGTCGATCCCGAAGGCCCTGACCGTGTGCGCGAAGGCGGGCAGCACCGGATCGCGGACCGGCTCCCCGCCCAGCGCGGCGGTCAGCCGGGAGGCGAGCCGCTCCAGCGCCCGGGACCGGTCGCCGCTCACCCCGAACGAGTCGACGATCTCGTCGGCGTAACGGGCGAATCCGTACAACGCGTGGACGTGCGGTCGTTTCCAGGCGGGCAGCAGCCGGGTGGCCAGATAGTACGAGCGGCCGTAGCGGGCGTGCAGCCTGCGGCACCGCTCGTACGCCGCCGTCAGCGTGCCGGACGACGGTGCGGACGACGGTGGGGGCGACGGTGGGGGCGACGTTCTCATGGAGAGCTCTCCAGGATGCGTTCGGCGGCCAGGCGGCCGGAGATCAGCACGGGCGGCACCCCGACGCCGGGGGCGGTGTACATGCCCGCGAAGTGGAGGCCGGGGACCCGCCGCGCCGCTCCGGACGGCCGGAACCAGGCCGTCTGGGTGAAACGGGCGTCGAGGGCGAACGGCGTGCCCGCGGAGTGGCCGCGCCGCCGCCAGGCGGGGGGATCGAACACGAGCCGGGGCGCCGCGGACAGGTCGCCGTACCCGAGGCCGGAGAGCCGGTCGAGCATGCGGTCCACCAGACGGGGGGTGAGGGCGGCCCAGTCGGCGCCGCCCTCCAGGTTCGCCGTGGGCTCCAGCACGCTCAGCACGGCGGGCCCCGCGCCGCCGGGCCCGTGATACTCAGGCCCGTGGCTGCCCGGCCCGTGGTTGTCGGGCCCGTGGTTGTCGGGCCCGTGGTTGTCGGCCCCGTGGTTGTCGGCCCCGTGGTTGGCAGCACAGGTCACCAGCAGGCTCGGGTCCGGCTGCGGGGCACCGGCCTCCAGCGCCGCGAACGTCGCCCGCCATTCCCGGCCGAAGTGCAGGGTGTGGTGGGCCTGGCCGTCCGGCCGCCGGTCGAGGGCGAAGTGCGCCACCAGGCACGAGGGGGAGAACCGGGGACGGCGTAGCCGCCAGTCGGCCGCCTCCTCGGGCAGCAGGCCGTCGCCGCCGGCGCCGTGGGCGCCGGCGAGGTCGCACGCCACCACCGCGTGCCGGGCCGCGATCCGCTCGCCGGTGTCGAGCCGTACGGCGGTCACCCCGGCGCCGTCGGTCTCGATCCGGGTGGCCCGCACGCCGTACCGGAAGACCGCCCCGGCCTTCTCCGCGGCGGCGGCCATGGCCCGGGGGACGGCGTGCATGCCGCCCTCGCGGGGGAAGTACACCCCGCCGACGGTGTCCATGTGGGCGATCACCGCGTACACGCCGAGTGCGCGCTGCGGCGACCTGCCGACGTACAGCGACTGGAACGTGTGCGCCCTGATCAGCCGCTCGTCGGTGAGGTGGCGCCGCACGAGGCGGTCCAGCCGGCGGAAGCCGCCGAGCGCGGTCAGCCGGGCCAGCGCGTACGGCCGGGCCAGCGCGCGCAGCCGGGTCATGTCGTTGTCGATGAACGCGTCCCACTCGGCCTCGAACATCTCTCCGAGCAGCACTCGGAACCTGCGGTAGCGCACGGCCTCCGCGGGCCCGCACAGCGCCCGTACCTGGTGCTCCATGGCGTCCGCGCCGGCGACCACGTCGAGCCGCGACCCGTCGTGGAAGGTCAGCCGGTAGTACGGGTCGAGCCGGCGCAGCGGCAGCCAGCGTTCCATGTCCTGCCCGGCCGCGGCGAAGGTGTCGGCCAGCACCCCCGGCATGGTCAGCACCGAGGGGCCGGTGTCGACGCGGTGCCCGCCGAGGGCGGCCGTGCCGCAGCAGCCACCCGGCCCGTCGGAGGCCTCCACGACGATCACCTCACGGCCGGCTCCGGCCAGGCGCATCGCGGCGGCCAGACCGCCGAGGCCCGCGCCGACGACCACGACCGGCCCGCCCGCGGCCATCAGACGGTCCTGCGGGTCGTCGTCATACGCGCTGCTCCTTCGGTCGTTCCGTGATCGGCGGCCGGTCCGGTGATCGGACGCCGGTCCGGTGATCGACGGCCGGTTCGGTGATCGGCGGTGCCGTCAGTAGAGTTTTCGCGCCCTCCCGCTCCGGCGGTTGCATCCGTCCGTTGCATCCGTACCGGGCCTCCCTGTCGAAACAAGGCGAGGGACGACCGGCACGGCGTGTGCCGGAGGGCGGGAGCGGCGGGACGGATACGGGGTGAGCGGGTGAGGCGGGACGGGCAGCCGGAGGCGGGCGGCGACGCCGTCTCCGAGGAGGAGCCGGGCTACGGCATCGGAGCCGTCGCACGCCGGCTCGGCGTGCCCGCGTCCACGCTGCGCACCTGGAACCTCAGGTACGGCATCGGCCCGAGCCGGCGCAGCCCCGGCGGGCACCGCCGTTACGACGAGGCGGACCTGCGCCGGCTCCAGGAAATGAACCGGCTGGTCCGGTCGGGGATGCCGCCGGCCGACGCCGCCGGCCTGGTGCTGCGGCAGAGCCCGCCCGCGTCGGCGCGCGAGGTCACGCCCCAGGTCACGCCCCAGGTCGCGTCCCAGGTCGCGTCCCAGGTCACGCCCAGACTCAGTCCTGTAGCCACGCCCCACCTCCCGGCCGCGGAACCCGGCCTGATGTCCGCGGCCATGCTGGCCCGCGTCGTGACGGCGATGGACGCCCCGGCCGTGAGCATGGCACTGGACGCGGCGCTGGCCGCGCACGGCGTGCTGTGGACGTGGGAGCGGCTCGTGCTGCCGGTGTTCGCGGCGATCAGCCGCAGGCAGCGGGAGACCGGAGCCGGGATCGACATCGAGCACCTGTTCTCCAACCGGCTCCAGGCCGCCCTGGTGCGGTTCTCGGCGCACACGCCCGCGCCCGCCCACCCCCGGCCGGTCCTGCTGGCCGCCGCCGAGGAGGAGCAGCACACGCTGGCGATCCAGGCGCTGGCCGCCGCGCTCGGCGGGCTCGCGGTGGAGACCCGGGTGCTCGGGGCCCGCACGCCGTACTCCGCGCTGGCGGACGCCATGCGCCGCGTCGGCCCGGCGGCGGTGTTCGTCTGGTCGCAGACCCCCGAGACCGGCGATCCGGCCCCGCTCGGCGGCCTGCCGGGGCTCCGCCCCGCCTGCCGGATCATCGCCGGCGGCCCGGGATGGAGCGACGGCATGCCTACGGAAGTCACCCGGGTGACTACGTTTCGTGATGCCATCTCGGCGGTAATGACCACTCTGCGGTGATTCGCCCTCTTTGGCGCAGCCTTGACCTGAGGTCCGGCCGGTTTGGTTGCCACGATGACGCGCGGAGGGCTATGAATAGGTTTTGAAT
This sequence comes from Microbispora sp. NBC_01389, assembly GCF_045040095.1. Classification (NCBI taxonomy): domain Bacteria; kingdom Bacillati; phylum Actinomycetota; class Actinomycetes; order Streptosporangiales; family Streptosporangiaceae; genus Microbispora; species Microbispora sp. NBC_01389. The sequence continues at coordinate 6,562,989 of NZ_CP109552.1, read as the reverse complement.
AAGTTTTTGGGCATGGGGGGACCATGGAGACGACGCTGGAGTTCCGCCTCGCCGCGGGAGACACGGGCGCCCTGGGGGAGTGCTACCGCCAGCACTCGCCGGCCGTGCGCTCCTACCTGCGCAAGCTTGTGCCGCCACAAGACGTGGAAGACGTCCTCCAGGTCGTCTTCACCGAGGTCTGGCGGTTCCGGCACCGCTTCGATCCGGGCCGCAGCCTCGCGGCCTGGCTGTTCGGCATCGCGCACAACCGCGCCGTCGACCACCTGAGGGCGCGTACGCCGACGACGGTGCCGCTGGAGGCGGTCCCGGACCCGGCGGGGCACGACGGGCGGCGGGACGGCGACGAGCTCGCCGACCGCGACCGGGTGCTCCGCGCGCTGGCCGCCCTGCCGCAGGTGCAGCGCCAGGCGATCGAGCTGGCGTACTACGGCGACCTGACCCAGCGCGAGATCGCCGAGCACCTGCGGGTCCCGCTCGGCACCGTCAAGGCCCGTACGGCCCGGGGCCTGCACCGGCTGTCCGCACTCCTGGAGGCGGCGTGAGCACGACGGAGAACACGACGGAGATCACAGCGGGAGGCGCGGCGGCGGAGGTCAGGCCCAGAGTGGCGGTGTCGAGCTGCCTGCTCGGCGCTCCGGTGCGGTTCAACGGCGGCCACAGCCGCGACCGGTTCCTCACCGGCGAGCTGGACGGGCACGTCGAATGGGTGCCGATCTGCCCCGAGATGGAGATCGGCCTCGGCGCGCCCCGCGAGACGCTCCGCCTGGAACGCGGCGCGGACGGGCCCCGGCTGCTGACCCGGCGGACGCGCCGCGACCTGACCGCCGAGATGGCCGGCCTCGCCGCCGAGCGGGCGGCGGAGATCGGCGCGGTCGACGGCTACGTGTTCAAGTCGAAGAGCCCGAGCTGCGGGCTGCACGGCGTCCCCGTGTACGGCGGGTCCGCCCCGGGCGCCCCCGGGCGCCGCGGCCCCGGCCTCTTCGCCTCCGCGATCACCGATGCCCACCCGTCGCTGGTCGTCGAGGACGAGGGCCGGTTACACGACCCCGTGCTGCGCGAGGCGTTCGTCGAGCGGATCTTCGCCGCCGCCCGGCTGCGGGCGCTGCTGTCCGGTGACTGGCGTCCCCGTGACCTGGTCGGCTTCCACACGCGGCACAAGATGCAGATCCTCGCCCACTCGCCCGGGGCGTACCGGGTGATCGGGCGGCTCGTCGCCGCCGCGGGCGACCTGCCCCGGGAGACGCTGGCCCGCGAGTACGGCTGGGCCTTCCGCACCGCCCTCCTGGTGCGGGCCACCATCGGGCGTCACGTCAACGTGCTGCACCACTTCCTCGGCAGGATCAGCGCGGACCTCGACCCGGTCCGCCGGGCCGACCTCGCCGAGGTCATCGAGGCGTACCGGGCGCATCGGGTCGCCCTCGCCGTGCCGCTGGCCCTGCTGCGCCACCACGCGAAGGGCGCCGGAGCCGGCCCGGTCCAGGAGCAGACCTACCTGTTCCCGTATCCGGACGCGCTGCGCCTGCGCAACCACGTTCCCGCCTGACGGGCCCGCCGCATCGGCGTGAGTACGACGGGCTGAAAGGGAAGAAAGGCCCCTTATGGGACGCACATCGAAGAAGACGCTGACCGGCACCGCCCTCGCCGTGACCGCCGCAGCCGTGGCCGGCGGCCTCGGCACCGACCCCCGTTCCCCCTGGTACCACCGGCTGCGCAAGCCGTCCTGGCAGCCGCCCCGGCAGGCGTACGGCCTGGTCTGGACGCCGCTGTACGCGACGATCGCCTACGCCTCCGCCCGCACGCTGTCCCTGGGGGACGAGCGCTCCCGGCCGGCCCTGCGCCGGGCGCTCGCGGCGAACCTCGCGCTCAACGCGTCCATCGCCCGCCGGAACCCGCCGGGGAAGGGGTAACGGGCCGCCGTGCGGCGGGTGGCGGCGCGGCGAGTGGTCGCTGGGCGAGGTTACTGCGCGGCGGGGTCGAGCTGGGGGGAGCGCTCGGCCTCGTCCGGCGGCTCCTGGGACTCCAGAGCCGTGAGGATCGTGGTGAGAACCTCCCGGAACCTCCGCACCTGGGTCGTGGTGAGGGGGTCGAACAGCACGCGGCGGACCTCCTCCACGTGGCCCGGCGCGGCCTCCACGAGCGCCGCGAAGCCCTCGTCGGTGAGCTCGGCGACGGTCGTGCGGCGGTCCTCGGGCCGCTTGACCCGCCGTACCCAGCCCTTCTCCTCCAGCCGGGAGACGGCGTGGGAGAGGCGGCTGACGGAGTAGCGGAGCATGGAGGACAACTCGCTCATCGTCATGGTCCGGCCGGGCGACTCGGAGAGCACCACGATGATCATGTAGTAGGCGTGCGGGATGCCCGAGTCACGCTGTAACTGCCGTTCTAGGGCGTCCTGGAGGAGCTGGCTCGTCCTGATGTAGGCGCGCCAGGTGCGCTGCTCCTCATCGTCGAGCCATCGCGTGCCGGACATGCGCCAAAGACTACCGGTCGGTCGGCACAATCTTTGTGGGCCAAAGACCCTGGTTCGATCGTTCCGATGAGGAAAGTCTCAGGGTCATGGACGAAATGGAGCGCATCGACGCCTATTGGCGGGCCGCGAACTACCTGTCCGTCGGTCAGATCTACCTGATGGACAACCCGCTGCTGACGGAACCGCTGAGTGCCGAGCACGTCAAGCCGCGGCTGCTGGGCCACTGGGGCACCACCCCCGGGCTCAACTTCTGCTTCGCCCACCTGAACCGGATCATCCGGGAACGCGACCAGGAGATGATCTACGTCGCCGGTCCCGGGCACGGCGGCCCCGCCGCGGTGGCGCACGCCTGGCTGGAGGGCACCTACACCGAGCGCTACCCCCACATCACCCGGGACGCGACCGGCATGCGCCGGCTGTTCCGCCAGTTCTCCTTCCCCGGCGGCATCCCCAGCCACGTGGCCCCCGAGACCCCCGGCTCCATCCACGAGGGCGGCGAGCTCGGCTACGCCCTGTCCCACGCGTACGGCGCGGCCTTCGACAACCCCCGCCTGGTGGTGGCGTGCGTCGTCGGGGACGGCGAGGCCGAGACCGGCCCGCTGGCCACCGCCTGGCACTCCAACAAGTTCCTGAACCGCGCCGGTGACGGGGTGGTGCTGCCGATCCTGCACCTCAACGGCTACAAGATCGCCAACCCCACCGTGCTGGCCCGCATCCCCGAACCCGAGCTGCTCAAGCTGTTCGAGGGGTACGGCTACCGCCCCCACCTCGTCTCCGGCGACCAGCCGGCCGTGATGCACGAGCTGATGGCGCGGACCCTCGACACGGTGTTCGACGAGATGGCCGACGGCGGCCCGCTGCCGATGATCATCCTGCGTACGCCGAAGGGCTGGACCGGCCCCCGGGAGGTGGACGGGCTGCCGGTGGAGGGCACCTGGCGTGCCCATCAGGTGCCGCTGGCCGACGTGCGCGACCGCCCCGACCGCCTGGAGGCGCTGCGGGAGTGGATGCTCTCCTACCGGCCCGAGGAACTGTTCGACACAGGCGGCCGGCCGGTCGAGGCAATCACGGCCACGGTGCCGGACGGGCCGCTGCGGATGAGCGCCAGCCCGCACGCCAACGGCGGGGAGCTGCTGCGTCCCCTCGTGCTGCCCGACTTCCGCGACTACGCCGTGGAGGTCAAGAGCCCGGCCACCGCCTTCAGCGAGCCGACCCGCGTGCTGGGCGGGTTCCTGCGGGACGTGATCGCCGCCAACCCGGAGAACTTCCGGCTCCTCGGCCCGGACGAGACCGCGTCCAACCGGCTGTCGGCGGTGTTCGAGGTGACCGACAAGGAGTGGGAGGCGGCCCTGCTGCCGACGGACGAGAACCTCGGCCCGGCCGGCCGCGTGATGGAGGTGCTCAGCGAGCACCAGTGCCAGGGCTGGCTGGAGGGCTACCTGCTGACCGGCCGCCACGGGCTGTTCAACTGCTACGAGGCGTTCATCCACATCATCGACGCGATGTTCAACCAGCACGCCAAGTGGCTGGAGTCGTCCCGGAAGATCCCCTGGCGCAGGCCGGTGGCCTCGCTGAACTACCTGCTGTCCTCGCACGTGTGGCGGCAGGACCACAACGGCTTCAGCCACCAGGACCCCGGGTTCCTCGACGTGGTGGTCAACAAGAAGGCCGAGGTGGTGCGGGTCTACCTGCCGCCGGACGCCAACACGCTGCTGTCGACGGCCGACCACTGCCTGCGCTCCCGCGACTACGTCAACGTCGTCGTCGCCGGTAAGCAGCCCGTGCTCGACCTGATGAGCATGGACGAGGCGGCCGTCCACTGCGCGCGCGGGCTGGGCATCCTGGAGTGGGCCTCCACCGACGAGGGCGCCCACCCCGACGTCGTGCTGGCCTGCGCCGGGGACGTGCCGACCCTGGAGACCCTCGCCGCCGCGGCGATGCTGCGCGAGCACCTGCCCGAACTGAAGGTGCGGGTGGTCAACGTGGTCGACCTCATGCGGCTGCAGCCGGCCTCCGAGCACCCGCACGGGCTGCGCGACGTGGAGTTCGACGCGTTGTTCACCACGGACCGGCCGATCATCTTCAACTTCCACGGCTACCCGTGGCTGATCCACCGCCTGACCTACCGGCGTACGGGGCACGAGAACCTGCACGTGCGCGGATACAAGGAGGAGGGCACCACCACCACGCCCTTCGACATGGCGATGCTCAACGACATCGACCGCTACCACCTGGTGATGGACGTGATCGACCGGGTGCCCGGCCTGGGCAGCACGGCCGCCCACCTGCGCCAGCGCATGGCCGACGCCCGGCTGCGCGCCCGCGCCCACACCCGCGAGTACGGCGAGGACCCCGCCGAGATCCGCGACTGGACCTGGCCCGCCTCCTGAAGGCCGTATGCCACTTGCCCTCGTCTCTGCCGACTCCGGGATCCGGTGTCGACGGCTGACCGCCGATCTCGCTGTCACGGGCCGGGGCGTACCAGGCCGCTCTCGTAGGCCAGGATGACCAGCTGGACCCTGTCGCGCACGTCCAGCTTGGCGATGGCCCTGGTGATGTGGGTCTTGGCGGTGAGCGGACTGATGACAAGGCGCTCGGCGATCTCGTGGTTGGAGAGTCCGAGCGCCACGAGCCTGACCGTCTCCAGTTCCCGGGCGGTGAGGACGTCCAGCCGCTGTCCCGTGGCGGGCGTGAGGTCCTGCCGGTGGGCGAACTGCTCGATGACGCGGCGCGTCACCCCCGGAGACAGGAGTGCGTCTCCGTCGGCGACGGCTGCGACCGCCCGGCGAAGTTCGGCTGGTTCGACCTCCTTGGTGAGGAAGCCGCTGGCTCCGGCGCGCAGGGCGGCGAAGACGTGTTCGTCGGTGTCGAACGTGGTGAGGATGATGACGCGGCAACCCTGAGCGGCCGGGCCGGTGACGATGCGCTTCGTGGCGGTGATCCCGTCGGTGCCCGGCATGCGGATGTCCATGAGGATCACATCGGGATGGGTGCTCGCGGCCAGCCGTACGGCTTCGTCGCCGTCCTGGGCTTCGCCGACGACCGTGATGTCCCGGGACCGGGCCAGCAGGCTGCGGAAGCCGGCCCGTACGAGTGCCTGGTCGTCGGCGAGGAGCACCCTGATCGTCATGCGGCCGAGCCTGCCACAGGGATGTCGGCCCGCACGGCGAAGCCGCCGGGGACCGGCCCTGCGGTGAACTCGCCTCCGAGTGCACTCACCCGCTCGCGCATGCCGGTCAGGCCATGGCCTTCGGTGGCATCGGCGCCGCCCGGGGGTCTGCGGCCGTTGTCGGTGATCTTGACGGTGACCGAGCGGGGCCGGTAGCCGATCGTCACTTCGGCCTTGCTCGCCCCCGCGTGCTTGAGCGTGTTGGCGAGGGACTCCTGCACGATGCGGTGGACGGCGATGGCGGTGATGGCGGGGACGGCCGCGCGGTCGCCGTGCTCGTCGAGGGTCACCTCAAGCCCGGCGGCGCGGGTGTCGGCGATGAGAGTGTCCAAGGAGGCCAGATCCGCCTGGGGTGCGGTGCCGGCGAAGTCGTCGCGCAGGACCGTGACGAGGGAGCGGAGGTCGGCCATCGCCTGGTTCCTGACGTTCTTCGCCAGGCGCAGCGCCGCGGCTGCCGCGGCCGGGTCCTCCTCCAGGGCGTCGGCGGCGACGTTGAGCTGGACGCCGACGACGGCCAGAGTATGGGCGATGACGTCGTGAACCTCGTGCGAGACACGCAGCCGTTCCTCGGCGGCGCGGGCACGGCTGTCGGTGTCGCGCAGCCGCTCGCGCCAGCGCATCGCGGCGGCGTACGTGAGACCCGCGGCGACGAGGACCGCCAGGAGCAGTCCTTCCCCCGCGACGTGGATCAGGTAGCGGACCGGGTTACGGTCCAGGATCCAGCGGGCATCGACGGCGGAGTAGACCAGCTGGGCCAGGCCGAGGGCGGGCACCCAGCGCACGCGTGGCGTGGTGGCGGCGGTGAAGTAGGCGACCGCGGCCGGCCAGATCCAACCGGCGGGAGACCAGTGCCCGGTGAGGTGATAGACGGTGATCCCGCCGATCGACAGCAGCAGCACGGTCATCGGCCACCGGCGTCTGACCAGCAGGAGCGCTCCGAGAAACAGACCGAGGGGGATCGGGCCCTGCCAGGGGTCGTACACCCCGGTGGCGAGGGCCACGGCGACGAAGAAGACCAGTGTGAGGGCGGCGAGCGTGAGGTCGGTGATCCGGGCGATGTGCCGGACGGGAGCCGGTTCGCGTCGTGGGGGCAGAGCGGCCATGCGGAGGCCCTTTCTCGAGGGACGACGGATGTGAGACCGGGCCGCGTCGCCCAGACGGTCAACTGGGCGACGCCGTCGGCATGTCCGGCGTCCGCAGCCGCGTGACCGGCGGACTCAAGGACTGCGAACGCTCCGGCTGTCTAGACGAGAAACGCTAGGCCGGGCCGCGGCGGGAGCGCGTCGTCCGTCGATCGTCATCTGGCCTTGCACCGTTCGCCGTACGCGTTACACCGAACGGAGCAGGCATCTCGCCTCGACCGGCCGCACGAGGCCAAGGCTTCGGGGCTTCAGGACCGGTACGTCCAGGCAGCGTCGTCTGTCCCGCACGTGATGCCCACCGGTGCGGCGCCGTCGGCCCGTCGGCCCGGAAGCAAGGCAACTCGTTAACAATGTGCTGAACGCGCCGAGTTGGACGTGCGTCTCGGGCAAGGCGGTCACCTGATGCGGGCTGCCGATCGGCGACAATCCCATCGTGACCTCTCCCGATGTGACCATGTGGCGGGCGGTCCCCGCGGCGCGACCGTGGAGCTGCGACGGCAGGGGTCCCGGGTCAGCGAGCGTCATGGAAGCCGGGCCGAGGTGCAGATCGACGATGTGGACGAGGACGTCGCCGCCGTGCACTTCGAGCTGGCCGTGGACCGATACGTCGCCGGCGGATACTCCCCCCGCACTCAGGAGGCCGCGCGCGGCGTCCTCGGCACCCCGGCGGACGACGCCGGATACGCGTTCGCCTTCGCCGCCAAGGTCGGCGGCGCCCGGGGCGAGCTCATCAGGGCGCAGGCGCTGCGGCTCTGGGAGGACGATCAGGCGGCACGGGACGCCGAGCGGGCGGCGATCGAGGCGATCGACTCCCCGGTGTCCTTCTGCGGCCTGCTGGACGACCATCTCCTCCTGATCCCGGACGGGCCCGCGATCCACGCGTACGTCGACGGGCACGATGTGGTCTCCCTCGTCGACGGGCTGGCCACCGCCAAGGGCATGACACCGGGCCGGCTGGGCTTCGACCCCGGGCGCGAGCCCTGGCGGATCGATCTCATGGGCCGGCACCGGCTCCGGAGCCTGCTCGCCGGCGAGCACATGAGCCGGCTGCGCTCGCTCCGGGTCCGCACCTGGGGCGGCACCGCCCAGCTCGACCCGGTCCTGAGCCCCTACTCCGCCGGTGACCGGCTCAGCCACCTGTGCCTGCCGAGCCAGCGCGACGACCTCGCCGAAGCGCCGGTCGCCGGGCGATACCCCGGCCTGCGCGCACTGGAGTGTCCGGCGTGGCAGGTGGCGGGGCTGCTCCGGGACGGCGCGCCCCGGCTGCACACCCTCGTGGCGTACGGCGACGACGCGCGCACGCCCTCCCTGCTGGACCTGCTGGCCGGCCTCTCTCTGCCCGCCCTCCGCCACCTCGCCCTGTGGGAGGCGCACGTGGATCCCACGACACTGGCCGCCTCTCCGGTCGTTGCGCAGTTGGCCACCCTCGACCTGTGGAAGGTCAACGACGCCCACCGGTTCGACTTCTCCGCCCTGCTGCGGCAGCGGCGGGACCTGGCCCATCTGGAACGGATCGTCGTCCCCGGACACTGCGTTCCCTCCGCCACCGTCGGCCGCTTCGCCGACTGGCCGCAGGTGACCTTCGCCGGCCACGACCGCCGGGAACTGCTCGCGCTCGACCTCGACACCCGGGGGTACCCGCTCGCCATGTGAGCCGGGGAGCCGGGGAGCCGGGGAGCTGGCGCGAGAAATCGGGATGACGGCACCGGTAGCATCGGAGGCATCGGAGCCGCCGCCTCTCCGCGTGCGCGCTACATCGACACTGTCCTAAGGAGCAACCGTGTCCGCCGCCCTTGAGATACGCATCACCCTCGCCGGAGCCGAGCGCGTGGTGGCGGCGGGCACGACGGCCGGGGAGGCGCTCGGCGCCGACGGGCGGTCGGTGATCGCCGCCCGGATCAACGGAGAGCTGCGCGACCTCGCCGCCGAGGTGGCCGAGGGCGACCTGGTCGAGCCGGTCGCGATCGACAGCCCCGACGGCCGGGCGATCCTGCGCCACTCGACCGCGCACGTCATGGCCCAGGCCGTGCAGGAGATCTTCCCCGAGGCGAAGCTCGGCATCGGCCCGCCGGTGGAGAACGGCTTCTACTACGACTTCGACGTCCGCGAGCCGTTCACCCCCGACGACCTCAAGCGCGTCGAGAAGCGCATGCGCGAGATCGTCAAGCAGGGGCAGACCTTCCGCCGGCGCGCGGTCGGCGACGACGAGGCCCGCGAGGAGCTGGCCGGCGAGCCGTACAAGCTGGAGCTGATCGGGCTCAAGGGCGGTGCCGCCGAGTCGGCCGACGGCGCGGACGTCGAGGTGGGCGGCGGGCAGCTGACCATCTACGACAACCTCGACCCCAAGTCGGGCGAGCTGTGCTGGAAGGACCTGTGCCGCGGGCCGCACCTGCCCAGCACCCGGGTCGTCCCGGCGTTCAAGCTCATGCGGTCCGGCGGCGCCTACTGGCGGGGCAGCGAGAAGAACCCGCAGCTCCAGCGCATCTACGGCACCGCCTGGGAGACCCGCGAGAGGCAGGACGAGTACCTGCGCCTGCTGGAGGAGGCCGAGAAGCGCGACCACCGCAAGCTCGGCGCCGAGCTCGACCTGTTCTCGTTCCCCGACGAGCTGGGATCGGGGCTGCCGGTCTTCCACCCCAAGGGCGGGGTGATCCGCCGGGTGATGGAGGACTACTCGCGCCGCCGGCACGAGGAGGCGGGCTACTCCTTCGTCAACACCCCGCACATCACCAAGGACAACCTGTACAAGATCTCCGGGCACCTCGACTGGTACGCCGACGGCATGTTCCCTCCCATGGAGCTGGAGGGGGCGCGTTACTACCTCAAGCCGATGAACTGCCCGATGCACAATCTGATCTTCCGGGCGCGCGGGCGGTCCTACCGTGAGCTGCCGCTGCGGCTGTTCGAGTTCGGCACGGTCTACCGGTACGAGAAGTCGGGCGTGATCCACGGCCTGACCCGCGTACGCGGCCTGACCCAGGACGACGCGCACATCTACTGCACCCAGGAGCAGATGCGCGACGAGCTGAAGTCGCTGCTGCGGTTCGTGCTCGATTTGCTGCGCGACTACGGCCTGGAGGACTTCTACCTGGAGCTGTCCACCAGGAACCCGGAGAAGTCCGTCGGCGACGACGAGACGTGGGAGCAGGCGACCGAGACGCTGCGGGAGGTGGCAGAGTCCGAGAAGCTGGAGCTGGTCCTCGACCCGGCCGGCGCCGCCTTCTACGGCCCGAAGATCTCGGTGCAGGCCCGGGACGCCATCGGCCGGTCGTGGCAGATGTCGACCATCCAGCTCGACTTCAACCTGCCCGAGCTCTTCGGGCTGGAGTATCAGGCCGCCGACGGCACCCGGAAGCGGCCGGTCATGATCCACCGGGCGCTGTTCGGGTCGATCGAGCGGTTCTTCGGCGTGCTGGTCGAGCACTACGCGGGCGCCTTCCCCGCGTGGCTCGCCCCGGTGCAGGTCGTCGGCATCCCGATCGCCGACGCCCACGCGCCGTACCTCCAGGACGTCGCCAAGAGGCTGCGCGAGCAGGGCATCCGGGTCGAGGTCGACGAGAGCGACGACCGTATGCAGAAGAAGATCCGCAACGCGCAGAAGGCCAAGGTGCCGTACATGCTCCTCGCGGGCGACGACGACATCGCGGCCGGCGCGGTCTCCTTCCGCTACCGGAGCGGCGAGCAGAAGAACGGCGTGCCGGTCGACCAGGCGATCGACGAGATCGTCGACGCGGTCCGCCGCCGCGTCCAGGCCTGACGCCGTCGGCGGCGTGGCGGGCAGGACCGGACCGGAGGGAAGCGACGACCGTGGATTCAGAGCCGATCGAGCAGGCCGGCGCCGGGGTTCCCGACGACTTCCAGCGCCTGTGGACTCCGCACCGGATGGCCTACATCAAGGGCGAGAACAAGCCTACGGGGTCCGGCGCGGACGACGGCTGCCCGTTCTGCGAGATCCCCAAGCTCTCCGACGAGGACGGGCTGATCGTGGCCCGGGGATCGGCCGTGTTCGCCGTGCTCAACCTTTACCCGTACAACTCCGGCCACCTGATGGTCTGCCCGTACCGGCACGTGTCGGACTACGCCGACCTCGACGGCCCCGAGACCGCCGAGCTCGCCGAGTTCACCAAGCGCGCCACGCAGGCGCTGCGCAAGGCGAGCGGCGCGCAGGGCTTCAACGTCGGCATGAACCTCGGCGGCGTCGCGGGCGCGGGCATCGCCGCCCACCTTCACCAGCACGTCGTGCCCCGGTGGGGCGGCGACACCAACTTCATGCCGGTGGTCGGGCACACCAGGGTGCTGCCGCAGCTTCTGCGCGACACCCGCGACCTCCTCGCCGGCGCCTGGCCCGCCGCCTCCTGACCACGCCCCGGCCACCGAGCCGCGCGGGCGCGACCGGGGCACCCCGGTCCCGGACCGAGGGTCCCGCCCGACGTCGCTCAGCCCGCCAGGTTCGCCGGGGGGCTCAGCGGGGGGTTCATCGGGGGGCTCGGCGCGGCGGCGGCCGGGGCGGCCTCGCCGTACTGCAGGGCGCGGATCCCCGCGCTGAGCACGAGTGGTACGGCCAGGGCCAGGGCCATGGACAGCACGGCGGCGCCGGAGTCGTTGACGAGCATGCCGACCACCCCGCTCACGAGCGCGCCGAGCAGGCCCGCCTTGAGCGTGGGCGCCCGCTCGAAGGCGATCGGCAGCACTCCGGCGCTGGCCGTGCCGGGCCGCAGCAGCGCGAAGACGAGGAACGCGAAGGCGGCGATCACCACCGGCATCAGGTTGGGGCTGAGCAGCGTGGCGAGCATCGCCCCGAGCTTGCGGGAGATCACCGGCAGGAACGTGCCGTCGGCGACCTGCCCGGCGAACCGCCCGAGATGTGTCTGGCTGGCCGGGGGACGCAGGTAGTCGAGGTAGGCGATCGCCATCACCAGCACGCCGCCCGCCGCGCAGAACGCGCCCAGCTTGACGACCGACACCCGCTTGCCCGCGACGAGCATCGCGGTGACCGCGATGCCGGGGACGAAGGCGATCACGCCGCCGAAGTCGCTGCCCACGCCGGGCCAGCCGTCGAGCAGCATCGCGAAGGCCCCGAGCACGGCGATCAAAGCCACCGCGACGCCCTTGCGGCCCGACCGCACCAGCCGGTCCGCGGCGGCGGTGGTCACGAGCAGCACGGCCGTGGCCAGCAACGCGAAGGGGATGTTGCCCAGGCCGTAGTAACGGGCGCCGACCACTCCCGTGTAGCCCATCAGGCTGTTGAGCTGCAGGGGCGTGCCGGTCAGCAGGTCGCCGAGCAGCACGGCCGCGGTGACCGCCGCGATCACGGTCAGGGGTCCGAGCACGCCGCGCCGCCACGGCCCGGCGAGGGCCGCCAAAGTCAGCGCCGCCGCGATGGCCGTGATCGAGGCGAAGAGCGTGAGCACCGGCTGCGCCGCACGGGCCCACGGGAGGAGGTTGACGAGATAGGTCGAGGCGGGGATCGCCGCCAGCGCCACGGCCGCGGACCGTACGGCCGGCAGCCGTTCGCGGCGGCGCAGCAACAGGAACGCGGTCAGATAGAACAGCACCTGGAGCACGGCGAGGGTGGTGAAGAAGACGCCGGTGGTGTTCCTGATCGTCTGCCCGGCCACGTCGGCGGTCCGCAGGGCCGCCACGCCCTCGGCGAGACTCCCGCCGGTCGCGCCGCTCGTCCCGCTGCTCGTCCCGTGCGTCTCGACCGGGACGCCGACGACGTTCGCGGGAGCGGCGACCCCGGCCAGGGCGAGGACCGTGGCGGTGAGGTCCGGCAGGATGATCATGTCGTCCCGGTGGGTGGACCTGGCGCCGAGCGTGCGTCCCGGCCCGGCCGCGCCCGCGCTGCCCGGGCTGGTCGTGGCAGGGCCGGTCGTGTCCGGGCCGCGCAGCATCGCCACCCGCAGGTGCGGCACCGGCCCGTGGTCCCCGATGCCCGCCACCAGCACCGTCGCCTGCCCCAGGCGGGGCAGGACCGCGCCGAGCTTCGCGTCGGCCGCCCGCGCCGCCGCCCGGCGCACCTGCGGCGCCACGGCCTCCGGCACCTCGCTCAGCCGGTCGGCCGAGACGTAGGGCGCGATGAGGTCGGGGATCTCCACCGCGACGACGTCCGCCCGGGTCCACTCGGCGGCCTGCGCGACGCCGGCCGCGTAGACGTCCACGCGCCCGGCGCGGTCGGCCAGCGCGAGCGCCGCGCCCGGGCCGACGGCCATCGTGGTCCGCCCGGCCGTGTGCAGGGCCTGTCCGAGGGTTCCGGCGTCGTCCTGCTCGCGTACCTCCCACAGCCAGGAGAAATGGGGGACCACCGCGCCCTGGCCGCTCGCCTCGGGCGTGGGCGCCATGCCGCAGCGTCCCCCCACCGCCGATCTCACCCCGGCCGAGACCGTGAGCCATCCGTCGTAGGGGCAGGTGCCGTCCTTGCGCACGGTCCGGGCCGACAGGGAGCCGATGGCGGACTCACCGGCGAGCCGCCACAGGGCGGGCGTGTCCTCCGGCGTGACGTCGCTCCACATCAGACCGGGGATCCCGACCAGCACCACCCGCTCGCCGGCGGATCCCGCGCCGGCCGCCGTACCGCGCTGGTCCGGCCACTGATCCGGCCGCTGATCGGGTGCGGCCGCGAGCCCGGCGAGCCCGGCGGACGCGGCCGCCGCGGGCGCGAGGGACACGACCGACACGCCGAACACGCCGAACACGACGGCGACGAGCGCGCGTCTCACCCACGTGCCACTCACCGGCGACCCCCAGGCCCCTACATGATCTTGGGAAAACTCGCGACCACGCTACCGGACCTCCGGACACCCGCGCAGCGACTCGGCCCGTCCCGGGTGGGCGGGGTCAGGTCGCCGGGGTGGCGGCGCTCTCGTTGCCGAGGCGGTCGAGCGTGGTGACGTAGTAGGCGCCGGAGCCCGCCGCGGCGTACCGCGGCGCGGCGGAGGCCGGCACGACGGCGAGCAGGTTGCGCGCGTCGGCCGTGGCACAGGAGGCGTCCTTGCCGGTCACCCGGTACACCGCGTACGCCTGCGCGCCCGGCTGGGCCTGCCACGTCAGCGTCCCGGAGGCGGCCTTCACCCCGCGCGGCGCTACCGGCGCGGGGGTGGACCCCGCCCTGAGCGCCGGTGGCAGCGCGGGCCGCGTGTAGTGCTCCCGCACGATCCGGTCGAGCACGCCCAGGGGATTGCGCGCGAGCTGGGCGGCGCTGAAGTACACGTCGCCGGAGATCTCCGGGTGCCTGCGGTTCAGCGTGAGGTGCGCGGGCAGCTCACCGGCCTTGGTCCAGGCCGGGGTGTCGGTGGCGCCGACCCGGTAGAGCGCCTGGCCGATGTAGAGATCGACGCCGGTGCCCTTCACCGCGTCGGCCCACCACTTGGCGAGGACGGTGTAGTCGGCGGCGGCGAAGCCCCGGGGCCAGTAGAGCTGGGGCATCACGTAGTCGACGGAGCCCTTCTTGATCCACGCTTTCGCGTCCGCGTAGATCGAGTCGTAGGCCGACATGCCCTTGGTGGCCGAGCCCGCCGGGTCCTCGGCCTTGTTGCGCCAGATGCCGAAGGGGCTGATCCCGAACACGGCGTACGGCCTCGCCGCGTGGACCGCGCCCGAGATCTGGGCGACGAGGTCGTTGACGTTGCGCCGCCGCCAGTCGGCCAGGCTGAGGCCCTTGCCGTACTTCTTGTACGCCGCCTGGTCGGCGAACCTCGTGCCCCGGCCCGGGTAGGGGTAGAAGTAGTCGTCGAAGTGGACGCCGTCGACGTCGTAGCGCTGCACGACGTCCGTCACGACCTTGGTCACCCAGTCGCGCACCTCGGGCAGCCCGGGGTTGTAGTAGAGCTTGCCCTCGTGCTTGACGACCCAGTCGGGGTGCAGCCGCGCCGGGTGCCCTGCGGGCAGCTTCGCGGTGGCCGAGTCGGCCGCACGGTAGGGGTTGAACCACGCGTGGAACTGCAGCCCCCTCTTGTGGGCCTCCTCCACGAGGAACGGCAGCGGGTCCCAGCCCGGGTCCCGGCCGGCCGTGCCGGTCAGCCACTGCGACCAGGGCTCCAGCGACGAGCGGTAGATCGCGTCCGAGGCGGGACGCACCTGGAAGAACACCGCGTTCAGCCGGCGCTCCACCGCGTTGTCGAGGATCCGCAGATACTCGGCCCGCTGCCGGTCGGGCGACAGCCCAGGCTTGGACGGCCAGTCGACGTTGTGCACGGTCGCGATCCAGACACCGCGGAGCTGGCGCTTGGGATATTTCGCGCTGGTCGCGCAGGCGCCCGTCGCCGTCAGCGTCTCCGCCTTCACCACCTGGTTCCGCCCGTCCTGCGCGTTCGCCGTGTTGCCGATCTTCTCGGCCTGGGCCCCGGGGCCGAACGTGTAGGCGGCGCCGATCGCGGCGGCGGCGATGACGGTGGTGGCGATCAACGGGCGGACGACCTGTCTCCGCTCGGTCACGTGGCTGCCCCTCCGATTTGCCGGTAAGTCCGGCGACCAGTCTTACATCGGCATAAGAGCGGTTTAGCCAGAAAAAAAGAAACGCACTTGTGATGCGGATGTGACGCGGGACACGTCGTGAGGCTCCCCGAGGGGCCGTACGGCCAAACCCGGCGGCTCGGATGAGCTGCGCGAACGGCCCGTCCGGCGGGGACGCGGCCCGTCCCGGCCCGGCGAGGGGCCGCCGGGACGCGGGGGAATGGTTCTGAGGCGGATTGGTGACATTCGTACGTCCCCGACCGGTTCGGGCGGGGCGGGAGCCCGGCGGCGGGAGGCGTGCCGCCGGGCGTCCCTATGTGATCTCGTCGGAGCGCCGTCCGGTTGTCGCCGGAGCGCCGTCCGGTACGGGCCTAGTCGTGCTCGCCCGCCCCGGCCACCTTGTCGACCAGGTGCGCGGGCAGCGGCTCGTACCGCAGGAAGGAACGGGTGAACGTGCCCGTCCCGTGGGACAGCGAGCGCAGGTCGACGGCGTACCGGGTGATCTCCAGCTGCGGGGCCTCGGCGCGCACCAGCGTGCGGCCCTTGCCGACCGGCTCGGTGCCGAGCACCCTGCCCCGGCGGGAGGACAGATCGGACATCACGGCGCCGACGTAGTCGTCGGGCACCAGCACCGCGACCTCGTCCACGGGTTCGAGCAGGTGCGTGGCCACCTTGGCCGCGGCCTCCTTGAGCGCGAGCTGGCCGGCGATCTGGAAGGCCATGTCGGAGGAGTCGACCGAGTGGGCCTTGCCGTCGTAGAGCGTGACGCGGATGTCGACCATCGGGTAGCCGGCGACGACCCCGCGTTCCATCTGCGCCCGCACGCCCTTCTCGACCGACGGGATGAACTGCCGCGGGACCACCCCGCCCACGATCTTGTCGACGAACTCGAACCCGCCGCCCGACGGCAGCGGCTCGACCTCGATGTGGCAGACGGCGTACTGCCCGTGGCCGCCGGTCTGCTTGACGTTGCGCCCCATGGCCTGCGCCCGGCCGCCGAACGTCTCGCGCAGCGGCACCCGCAGGCCGACCTTCTCGACCTCCACGCCGTGCCGCTTGGCCAGGCGGTCGAGCAGGACGTCGGAGTGCGCCTCGCCCATGCACCACAGCACGAGCTGGCGGGTCTCCGCGTTGTTCTCCAGCCGCAGCGTCGGGTCCTCGGCGACGAGGCGGCCGAGGGCCTGGCTCAGCTTGTCCTCGTCGGCCTTCGACCTCGCCCGGATCGCGACCGGCAGCAGCGGGTCGGGCATGGTCCACGCCTCGACCAGCAGCGGCTCGTCCTTGCCGGAGAGCGTGTCGCCGGTCTCCGTACGCGACAGCTTGGCGACCGCGCAGACGTCGCCGGCGACGCACTTGCCCACCGTCCGCTGCAGTTTGCCGAGGGGTGAGGACAGCGCGCCCACCCGCTCGTCGACGTCGTGGTCCTCGTGGCCCCGGTCGGCCAGGCCGTGGCCGGAGACGTGGACCGTCATGTCGGGCCGCAGCGTGCCGGAGAAGACCCGGACCAGGCTGATCCGCCCGACGTACGGATCGCTGGTCGTCTTGACGACCTCCGCCACCAGCGGGCCGTCCGGGTCGGCGGTGATCTCCTTGCAGGGCTTGCCGTCGATCCCGGTGACGTGCGGCATCGGGTGCTCCAGGGGCGAGGGGAAGCCCTGCGTGACGATCTCCAGGAGCTCCAGCATGCCGACGCCGGGCGCGGTGGCGAGCACCGGGTAGAAGCTGCCCCGGGCCACCGCCTTCTCCAGGTCGTCGATGAGCACCTTGGTGTCGATCGTCTCCCCGGAGAGGTAGCGGTCCATCAGGGACTCGTCCTCGCTCTCCTGGATGATCCCCTCGATGAGGTCGCCGCGATACTGCTCGACGAGCGCGAGCTGGTCCGGGCCCGGCTCCCGCTCCGTCCTGCGGCCTCCGCCGTAGTCGAACAGCCGCTGCGACAGCAGGCCGAGCAGCCCGGTGCCGTCCACCGGCAGATAAAGCGGCGCCACGCCGTCGCCGAACGCGTCCTGGCAGGTGGCGAGGACCTCGTCGAAGTTGGCCCGCTGGTGGTCGATCTTGCTGATCACCACCGCGCGCGGCATGCCGACGAGCGCGCACTCGTCCCAGATCATCCGGGTGAGCCCGTCGACGCCCTCGACGGCCGACACGACGAACAGCGCGGCGTCCGCGGCGCGCAGCCCGGCCCTCAGGTCGCCGACGAAGTCCGCGTACCCCGGGGTGTCCAACAGGTTGATCTTGATGCCGTCGTGGACGACGGGCGCGACCGACAGGTTCACCGAGCGCTGCTGGCGCACCTCCACCTCGTCGAAGTCGCTGACCGTCGTGCCGTCCTCGACCCGGCCGGGGCGCTGCACCGTGCCCGTCTCCGCGAGCAGCGCCTCGATCAGGGTCGTCTTCCCGGCTCCGGAATGGCCGACCAGCACGACATTGCGCACCATGTCCGGCCGATCGGCCACGGGTGCCCTGCCCGCGGCCCCTGTTGTCGCGCCGGTTGATCTTTCGGCCACATCGCCTCCCAACCTCGGAGCGGCGGGGAGGGGGCGCACGGACGCGCCCCGCGCCGGCCGCTCGTGCCGTCGCTGTCCCGCGCCCGGGGGCCCGCCCTCTCACGACCACACGACCGATCACACGACGGGGTTCACCTCCGCGTCATCTCCGTGCGGTCCTGCGGGCGCGTGCTCTTCACCCTTTACCCATGTGGCGCATATCACAAGACTTTTCGGCGAATGTGCTTGCGGGGTGCGGCGGCCCTCCATGGCCTACGATCGGACGGCGATGTTGAACATCCTGCGCCCCGCCGTCACCCGAGTCATGACCCCCCTGGGACGGGCCCTCGCCCGCCGCGGGATCTCGCCCGATGTGATCACCACGATCGGCACGCTCGGAGTGGTGGCCTCGGCCCTCGTCTTCTACCCGTCCGGGCATCTGTTCCTGGGATCACTCGTCATCACGTTCTTCGTGCTCGCCGACGCCCTCGACGGGGTGCTCGCCCGGATGACGGGCAAGGGGAGCAGGTGGGGCGCCTTCCTCGACTCCACACTCGACCGCCTCGGCGACGCCTCGATCTTCTCCGGGCTGATCCTCTACTTCGTCCTCGAGGACGAGCCCGAGATCGTCCTCGCGGCCGTCGCGCTCTTCTGCCTGGTCGCGGGAGCATTGGTCTCCTACGCCAAGGCCAGGGCCGAGGGGCTCGGCATGACCGCGAACGTCGGCATCGCCGAGCGGGGGGAGCGCCTGGTGGTCGTGCTCGTCGCGGCCGGCCTGTCCGGCCTCGGCGTGCCGTACATCCTGGCGGCCGGGCTCTGGCTGCTCGCCGCGGCCAGCGCCGTCACGGTGGTCCAGCGGATGGTGCACGTCTACAGACAGGCGGTGGACAGTTGAGCGAGACAGGCGGCCCGCCCGGCCCGCCCCCGCGGCCCCCGCGGCCTCCGCGGCCCGGCGGGACGCCGCTCGCCGACCGGGCGGTCGCGGCCGCGTACACCGCCGGCTGGGCGGTGGTGCGCCACGTGCCGGAGCGGGCGGCCGCCTGGTTCTTCCGGGTGCTCGCCGACCGGCTGTGGCGCAGGCGTGGCCGGTCCGTGCGCCGGCTGGAGGCCAACCTGGCCCGGGTCGTCGGCGCGGACCCCGGAGACCCCGCCGTACGGGACCTGAGCCGGGCGGGCATGCGCTCCTACTTCCGGTACTGGATGGAGTCGTTCCGCTTCACCGCCTACACCCGTGAGCGGATCCTCGAGGGCACCCGGTTCATCGGCGCCGAGGGCATCTTCGACAACCTCGCCCGGGGCAGGGGAGTGGTGATCGCGCTGCCCCACATGGGCAACTACGACCTCGGCGGGGCCTGGCTGGTGCACATGGGCCACCCCTTCACCACCGTGGCCGAGCGGCTGAAGCCGGAGTCGCTGTTCGAGCGGTTCGTGGCCTACCGCGAAAGCCTCGGCATGGAGGTGCTGCCGCTCACCGCCAAGGGCGGCGGCAGCGCCATGGCGTTCGGCACGCTCGCCAAGCGCCTGCGCGAGGGCCGCCCCGTCTGCCTGCCCGCCGAGCGCGACCTGACCGAACGCGGGATCGAGGTCGAGTTCTTCGGCGCGCGGACCCGGATGGTCGCCGGGCCCGCGCTGCTGGCCCTCCAGACCGGCGCCGCGCTGCTGCCGGCCGTGCTGTGGTTCGAGGAGGACGGCTGGGGCATCCGGATACACGAGGAGGTCCCGGTGCCGTCCGAGGGGACCCGGCAGGAGAAGGTCGCCGTCATGACCCAGGCCATGGCGGCGGTCTTCGAGAAGGGCATCGCCGAGCACCCGGAGGACTGGCACATGCTCCAGCGCGTCTGGCTCGACGACGTCGAATCACCCGCCGAGCCCCCCGCCGAGCCCCTGGCCGGACCACCCGCCGGGGCCGGGTCGTGAAAATCGGGATCGTCTGCCCGTACACCTGGGAGGTTCCCGGGGGCGTGCAGGCGCACATCAGAGATCTCGCCGAGGCGCTGATCGAGGACGGGCACGAGGTGTCCGTCATCACCCCCGCCGCCGAGGACGCCGAACTGCCGGCGTACGTGACCTCCGCCGGCCGCGCCGTGCCCGTGCCGTACAACGGCTCGGTGGCCCGCCTGGCGTTCGGCTTCCTGTCGGCGAACCGGGTGCGCAAGTGGATCAGGGAGGGCGGGTTCGACGTGCTGCACGTGCACGAGCCCGGCGTGCCGTCGCTCGGGGTGCTCGCCTGCTGGGTGGCCAAGGGGCCGATCGTGGCGACGTTCCACGCCTCCTACGAGCGCTCGCGGGCGATGTCCGTGGCCGCGCCGATGCTGCAGAGCGCGCTGGAGAAGATCACGGGCAGGATCGCGGTCTCCGACGCCGCCCGCAAGACACTGGTCGAGCACCTCGGCGGCGACGCGGTGCTGATCCCGAACGGCGTGACCGTGCGCCGGTACGCCGAGGGCGAGGCACTGCCGGGCTGGGGCCCGGACGGCAACGTGATCGGGTTCCTCGGGCGGATGGACGAGCCGCGCAAGGGCCTGCCCGTGCTGCTGGAGGCGTTCGCCGCGCTCGCCGCCGAACGGCCCGCGCTGCGGCTGCTGGTCGCCGGCCCGGGGGACCCCGGCGACGTGCTCGCTCGGGTGCCCAAGCCGTACCGGGACCGGGTCGGGCTGCTCGGCATGGTCAGCGAGGCCGACAAGGTGCGCGCCTACCACTCCGTCGACGTCTTCTGCGCGCCCAACCTCGGCGGGGAGAGCTTCGGCATCGTGCTCACCGAGGCCATGTCGGCCGGGGCGCCGATCCTCGCGAGCGACATCCCCGCCTTCCGGCGCGTGCTGGGGGAGGGGCAGGCCGGGGCGCTGTTCGCCACCGGCGACTCCGCCGCCCTGGCCCGGGAGGCGGCCCGGCTGCTGGACGACCCCGGGCGCCGGGCCAAGCTCTCCGACGAGGCCCGCCAGGCCGTGTGGAAGTACGACTGGTCGACGGTCGCGCGGGAGGTCTTGCGGGTGTACGAGACGGTCGCCCACGCGGAGGCGGGAGTCGTGGAGGACGCGCTGCCGTGACCTCGACCCTGATCATCGTGGTGGCCGTGGCCCTCGTGGCCGTCGTGCTGTTCGCCGTCTACGTCTCCTGGCGGGCCGGGCGGCTCGACCGGCTGCACATCCGCCTGGAGACCGCGCAGGCCGCCCTCGACGCCGCGCTGCTGCGCCGCGCCGCCGTCTGCCTGGAACTGGCCGGCTCGCGCATCCTCGACCCCGCCACCTCCCTGGTGCTCGCCGCCGCGGCCCACGAGGCCCGTACGGCCGGCCCGGACGAGCGCGAGCACGCCGAGAGCGACCTGTCGCGGGCCCTGCGCGTGGTCGTCGACCAGGAGCGGTTCCGCGAGAAGCTGGCGGAGCACCCCACCGGGGAGGCGCTGCTGGAGGAACTGGACACGGCGGTCGCCAAGGTCGTCTACTCGCGCCGGTTCTACAACAACGCCGCCGCGGTCACCCGTACGGCGCAACGGCGCTGGCTGGCCCGCGCGCTGCACCTCGCCGGGCACACCGACCCGCCCCGGTTCTTCGACATCGACGACGAGCCCCCGGACGCCCTGACGGCCGCGTAAGTCGCTATTTGACGGGCATTAGGGGTATTCCCGGTAAGCTCATGCCGTTTCATTGCCATGCTGGGCGACGGTCCGCGTGCCGGTCGCGTCATGCCCGGTGGCGGGGGCTCTCCACCGGGAGGAGCGGGACGGTGCGGGCAGGGATCGGCTTCACACTGGCCATGGCGGTCGTCTTCACCGGAGCCGCGTGCTCGGGTGACGACAAGCCCACCGCCCAGTCGGAGGGCGCGAGCCCGGTGGCCTCGCCGTCGCCGACCGCGCCTCCGGAACACCCCTTCACCGGGCGCCCGGTCGCCTCCCGCAGACCGGTCCTCGCCGTGAAGATCGAGAACACCCACGCGGGCAAGCCGCAGATGGGCCTGCGCAGCGCCGACGTCGTCTACGTCGAGCAGGTCGAGGGTGGGCTCACCCGGCTCATGGCGATCTTCTCCTCCAAGCTCCCCGCGCAGGTGGGGCCGGTCCGCAGCGCCCGGATCTCCGACCTGCACATCCTGCCGGTGTTCGGCAAGCCCGCCCTCGCCTACTCCGGCGTGCAGACGAAGATGATCCCCTTCGTCCAGCGGGCGTCGCTGTTCGACGTGTCCGACAGCCGCGCGCCCGGCGCGTACGTCCGCGCGCCCGGCCGGGTCGCGCCGTACAACCTGGTCGGCAGCCCCAGGAAACTGCTGGCCAAGGCGCCGGAGGCGACCAAGGCGAAGGACATCGGGTTCGTCTTCTCCGACGAGCCGCCCGCCGGGGGCACGCCGCAGAAGACGGTCAACGTGCGCTACCCCGCCGCGCGCTTCGCCTTCACCTGGTCGGAGGCCCAGAAGCGCTGGCTGGTCACGCAGGACGGCGAGAAGGACATGGCCGCCGAGGGCGGCCAGCAGGGCGCGCCCACGATCGTCGTGCAGTGGGTCAAGACCGACCGCTCGGAGTTCCACGACTTCACCGGGAGCTACACCCCGCTCGTGCACACCGTCGGCAAGGGCACCGGGGTGGTCCTGCGGGACGGTCAGGCGTACCGGGTCAAGTGGTCGCGCGCCTCGGAGAAGGAGGGCACCGTCTACACCATGGCCGACGGGAAGCCGATGCCGTTCGCCCGGGGCCAGGTCTGGGTGGTGCTCGCGTCGCGCAAGCCCGTCGCCCCGTGACCTCGCCCCGTGACCTCGCGGCCGCCGCGCCCGTGAGTTTCGACCTGACGGACAAAGAGTTTGGACCTGACGGACAAACGGCGTGATCGGTTTCGACAGGCGGGCACTGCGGGCTCGGGAGCGGCCAGCACCTACCATGGAGAGGAATCCGTAGGCCCGCCGTCGTGAGGTAGCACCGTGTCCAGCAGCGCCCCCGAAGTCAACGAGACCGCCGCCGTCGGCACCGCCCGCGTGAAGCGGGGCATGGCCGAGATGCTCAAGGGCGGGGTCATCATGGACGTCGTCACCGCCGAGCAGGCCAAGATCGCCGAGGACGCCGGCGCCGTCGCCGTCATGGCGCTGGAGCGCGTCCCCGCCGACATCCGCGCCCAGGGCGGGGTGTCCAGGATGAGCGACCCCGACATGATCGAGGGCATCATCGCCGCCGTGTCCATCCCCGTGATGGCCAAGGCCCGGATCGGCCACTTCGTCGAGGCCCAGGTGCTCCAGGCGCTGGGCGTCGACTACGTCGACGAGTCCGAGGTGCTGACCCCCGCGGACTTCGCCAACCACATCGACAAGTGGCAGTTCACCGTGCCCTTCGTGTGTGGTGCCACCAACCTGGGCGAGGCGCTGCGCCGCATCACCGAGGGCGCCGCGATGATCCGCTCCAAGGGCGAGGCCGGGACCGGCGACGTGTCCAACGCGACCACCCACATGCGTAAGATCCGGGGCGAGATCAAGCGCCTCACCTCGCTGCCCGAAGACGAGCTGTTCGTCGCGGCCAAGGAGCTGCAGGCGCCGTACGAGCTGGTGGCCGAGGTCGCGAAGACCGGCAAGCTGCCGGTGGTGCTGTTCACCGCGGGCGGCATCGCCACCCCCGCCGACGCCGCGATGATGATGCAGCTCGGCGCCGAGGGCGTGTTCGTCGGCTCGGGCATCTTCAAGTCCGGCGACCCCGCCAAGCGGGCCGCCGCCATCGTCAAGGCCACCACCTTCCACGACGACCCCGACGTGATCGCCAAGGTCTCCCGGGGCCTCGGCGAGGCGATGGTCGGCATCAACGTCGACGACATCCCGGTGCCGCACCGCCTCGCCGAGCGCGGCTGGTAGGCGCGGCCGGCAGGAACGGCCTTCCCGGAAAGGCGCAATGTTCCCAGGAAGGTAAAGAGGCTCCCGTCGGCGGCGTGTCGGCCGCGGGTGACCGGCGGTAAGGCGATTCGCTCGGTCGGGACGTCCCGGCCGAGCGTTTTGCTGTGCGGCCGTAGATCTGTGTGCCGGAGATCCGCGCGTCGGAGATCTGCATGCCGGAGATCTGCATGCCGGAGATCTGCATGCCGGAGATCCGCGCGGCGGTGTCCGGCAGCGCGCGGCAGGGCGCCCGACGTCGCCGGGCCGTCGCCCGCCACGCCGATCGGTGCCACCCCGTCGCGATCGATCGCCGGGCCGCGGGCGTCCCGACCCGCTGATCGTCCCAGGGAGCCCAGTTGCCCGGCCTCGATCGCCGCACCTTCCTCGTCACGGGCCTCGTCACGGGCCTCGTCACGGGCCTCGTCACGGGCCTCGCCGCCGCGATCCCCGCGCCCGCCTCGGCGGACCCGGCCCCGACGCCGTCGCCCTCCACGCCAGGCGCGGAGGCCGGGGCGGCCGCACGCGGCCTGTGCTCCGACCCCTTCACGCTCGGGGTGGCCTCGGGGGACCCCGACCACGCGGGTTTCGTGATCTGGACCCGCCTCGCCCCGCGGCCGCTGGCCGAGGACGGCCTCGGCGGCATGCCGCCGATCGTCGTCCCCGTGCGGTGGCAGGTCTACGACGACGAGTGCTGCCGCCGGGTCGTACGGGAGGGTGTGGCCGACGCGAGCCCCGAGTGGGGGCACAGCGTCCACGTCGAGGTGGACCACCTGCGGCCCGGCAGGGAGTACTGGTACCGCTTCCGCGCGGGGCCGTACGTCTCACCGGCCGGCCGGGCGCTGACCGCCCCGGACCCGGCGTCCTTCGGCGGCCCGCTGACGATGGCGTTCGTCTCGTGCGCCCAGTACGAGCACGGCTACTTCACCGCCTACCGCCGGCTCGCCGAGGACCACCCGGACCTGGTCCTCCACCTGGGCGACTACCAGTACGAGTACGCGAGGGACACCTACGTCGCCCCCACCGGCAATGTGCGCGACCACGAGGGCCCGGAGACGGTGACCCTGGCGGACTACCGCCGGCGGCACGCGCAGTACAAGACGGACCCCGACCTGCGCGCGGCCCACGCCGCCGCGCCGTGGCTCGTCGTCTTCGACGACCACGAGGTGGACAACAACTGGGCCGGCGAGACGCCGGCGCACCCGGAGGAGCGGCCCGCCTTCGGGCAGCGCCGGGAGGCCGCGTTCCGCGCCTACTACGAGAACATGCCGCTGCGCCGCACCTCGGTCCCGTGCGGTGCCGGAATGCGGCTCTACCGGCGGGTCGGATGGGGCAGGATGGCGACCTTCCACCTGCTCGACACCCGGCAGTACCGCGACGACCAGGCCTGCGGCGACGGGTACAAGGACTGCCCCGAGGCGGCCGACCCGGCGCGGTCGATCACCGGCGCCGAGCAGGAGGCGTGGCTGCTCGACGGCTTCCGGCGCTCGGCGGCGCGGTGGGACGTCATCGCCCAGCAGGTGTTCTTCGCCCGGCGCGACAGCGACGCCGGGCCGGGCACGCGCACCAGCCAGGACGCCTGGGACGGGTACGCCGCCTCGCGCCGGCGCATCACCCAGGGCTGGGTGGACGCCCGCGTGCGCAACCCCGTCGTGCTCACCGGCGACGTACACGCGCACTGGGCGAGCGACCTGAAGCTGGACTACGACGATCCGGCCGGGCCCACCGTCGGGTCCGAGCTCGTCACGACCTCCGTCAGCACCACCGGCGACGGGGCCGACTCCGACCCCGCCGACCATCCCTTCCTGCGGATCAACCCGCATCTGAGGTTCTACAACGACCAGCGCGGCTACGTCCTGACCCGCGTCGAGCCGGAGGCGATGACCGCCGACTTCAGGGTGGTGCCCCGGGTCAGCGTCCCCGGCGCGGAGGCCTACTCCAGGGCCACCTTCGTCGTCGAGGACCGGGTGCCCGGCGTCCAGCAGACTTATCTGCGCCCGTTCTCCCCGCCGATCGCGGCCCGTACGGCGGGCGTCACCGCCGAGGACACGATCCGGCAGGAGACTGAACGCCCCTGACCGGTGCCGGCCGTACGGCGCGGCGTTATCGTGACCCCCTATGACGACCGACGACACCGGGCGGCTCGCCGAGCACCTGTCGCGTGAGCTGCGTCACCTCGTGATGCTGCTGCGCCGTACGACGGCGGGACAGCCGGTCACCGCCCAGCAGTACTCCGTGCTCGGCTCGCTGGAGGAGGCGCCCCGCCGGATGACCGAGCTCGCCGAGGATCACGGAGTGCAGCTCCCCACCATGAGCGTGCAGGTCAACCGCTTGGAGGAGGCAGGCCTGGTGGCGCGGGGCACCGACGCCTCCGACGCCCGGGTGCGCACCGTCGAGCTCACCGACGAGGGCCGCGACCGCCTCCGTGCCGTACGGCGGGCGCGCATCGCCTATCTCTCCAGCAGGCTCGGCGCGCTGACCCCCGAGGAGCGCTCGGCCATCGAGAGCGCACTGCCCGCTCTGGCCAAGCTGGGACGGACATGACCGGGTTTTGGGCGGGGAAGGCCGTGGCCATACCCTGAACGGGTCACCACAGAAGGGGAAACCGTGACGTCCGCACCGAAGATCGGCGTGCTCGCCCTGCAGGGCGACGTGCGCGAGCACGTCCGCGCGCTGGAGGAGTCGGGGGCGGCCGCCGTCCCGGTGCGCCGCCCGGGGGAGCTCGCCGCGGTGGACGCGCTGGTCGTCCCGGGCGGCGAGTCGACCACGATGTGGAAGCTCGCCGTCACCTTCGAGATGCTCGAACCGATCCGGATGCGGATCAAGGAGGGCATGCCCGCCTACGGCTCCTGTGCCGGGATGATCATGCTGGCCGACCGGATCGAGGGCGGTGTCGAGGGCCAGGAGACCCTCGGCGGCATCGACATGGTGGTCCGCCGCAACGCCTTCGGCCGCCAGGTCGACTCCTTCGAGGCCGATCTCGACTTCGCGGGGCGCGGGGAGATCAGGGCCGTGTTCATCCGCGCGCCCTGGGTCGAGTCGGTGGGGCCGGATGTCGAGGTGCTGGGCCGGACCGAAGCGGGGAGTAGGATCGTCGCGGTCCGACAGGGACCGCTGCTCGCGACGTCCTTCCATCCGGAGTTGACCGGCGACGCGCGCGTGCACTCGTATTTTGTCGAAATGGTGAGGGAGTTCTAGGCGATGTCCGGCCACTCCAAATGGGCGACGACGAAGCACAAGAAGGCGGCGCTGGACTCCAAGCGCGGCAAGCTGTTCGCCAAGCTCATCAAGAACGTCGAGGTCGCGGCCAGGACCGGCGGACCCGATCCGGACGGCAACCCGACGCTGTACGACGCCATCACCAAGGCCAGGAAGAACTCGGTCCCGATTGACAACATCGAGCGGGCCCGCAAGCGCGGCGGCGGCCTGGAGGCCGGCGGCGCCGACTGGCAGACCATCATGTACGAGGGCTACGCCCCGGGCGGTGTCGCGGTTCTCATCGAGTGCCTCACCGACAACCGCAACCGCGCGGCGTCCGAGGTGCGTGTGGCGCTGACCCGCAACGGCGGCTCGCTCGCCGACCCCGGCTCGGTGTCGTACATGTTCAACCGCAAGGGCGTCGTGCTCGTCCCCAAGGGGTCGCTGAGCGAGGACGACGTGCTCATGGCCGTCCTCGACGCGGGCGCCGAGGAGGTCAACGACCTCGGTGACAACTTCGAGGTGGTCTGCGAGGCCTCCGACCTGATCCCCGTGCGCAAGGCGCTGCAGGACGCCGGCATCGACTACGAGTCGGCCGAGATGAGCTTCATGGCGACCCTCAACGTCCCGCTGGACGAGGACGGCGCCCGCAAGGTCTTCAAGCTCATCGACGCGCTGGAGGACAGCGACGACGTGCAGAACGTCTGGGCGAACTTCGACGTCAGCGACGACGTCTTGGAGAAGCTGGACGTCTGACCCGGCCCGTCCTATCGGAGCCGCCCGATCGGGGTCGCCTGATCGGGCCGGTGGAAAACCGCTGGCCCGGCGCACCGCGATCGGCATAGGTTGGCGCGTCGTGGAAATCCGCGATCTCACCGCCGGCGACCTCGACGCCGTGCTCGACATCCGGCGACGCGCCTTCGGCCCGCTGTCCGCCGAAGGCGCGCGGACCTGGCGCGATCTGGTCTCCCCGATGCTGCCGGAGGGGCGTTACCTGGGCGCGTTCGACGGGCCCAGGCTCGCCGGCGCGGCCAGGATCAACCCGTACGTCCAGTGGTGGCACGGCCGGCCGTTGTCGATGGGCGGCGTGGCCAGCGTAACCGTCGCACCCGAGGACCGCGGCAGGGGAGTGGCCCGCGCGCTCATGGAGGCGGCCGTCGAACGCTGCGCCGCGCTCGGCCACGTGGTGTCGGCGCTCTACCCGGCGACCACCCCGCTCTACCGGAGCGTGGGCTACGAGCACGCCGGCGGAATGACGAGGATCACGCTGCCCGCGGAGGCGTTGCGCACGCTCGGCGGCTCCGGCGGCTCCGGCGGCTCCGGCGGCTCCGGCGAGCCCGGGAGTTCTGGCGGGCCCGATGGCTCCGGCGGTCAGGGTGGTTCCGGAGGTCAGGGTGGTTCCGGAGGTCACGGTGGCGCGCCGGGGCTGCGCCGAGCGGGCCCCGGCGACGCGGCCGAACTGGTGGCCCTGATCGGCGGGCTCCACGCCGCCACCCGCGCGAGCGGCCCGCTGTCCTACGACGAGCGCACCTGGCGCCTGTGGCTCGCCGACGAGGACGACTACTGCTACCTCGCCGGCGACGGGTTCGTCGTCTACCGCTGGAACGACGGCGACATCGAGGTCGACAACCTCGTGGCGGGCTCGGAGGCGACGGCCAGGGCGCTGTGGTCGCTGGTCGGCAGCGCCTCCTCCGTCGCGAAGTCGGTGCACGCCTGCGTCGACCCGGCCGACCCCGTGCTCTGGCTGCTGCGGGAGCGGTCGGACGACGACGTCACGGTGCGCCGGTGGATGCTCCGGCTGATCGACCTGCCCGCCGCGGTCGCGGGACGCGGCTTCCCCGCCGGGGTCGCGCTGGAGACCGTCGTCGAGGTGACCGACCGGCTGCGCCCCGGCAACACGGGATCGTGGACGTTCCGCGTGGCGGGCGGCTCCGGCTCCGTGACGCCGTCGGACCCGGCGTCGCCTACGGCGCCGCGTACTGGGCCGGGTACCGGCCTGGGCACTGGTCCTGGCTCTGGGCCGCGTACTGGAGCTGGCACTGGACCTGGCATTGGGCCGGGGGAGGCGACGCGGCTGACGATCGGCGGCGCGTCCGCGCTCTTCGCCGGGGTGCCCACGGCCACGCTGCGGCGCTCGGGCAGGCTGACGGGCGGTTCCCCCGAGACCGACGACGCGCTCGACGCCGCCTTCGCCTGCGCCGCCTACATGATCGACGCGTTCTGACGCCGCGTCGCGACCCCGCACCGGTGGTGATCGCTGTAGAGTGACCGACCGAACTGATGTTCGGCGGAGAGGCGAGCCGGTGCGATTGCCCCATGTGCGGGTGATGGGGGTGGACCCGGGGCTGACGCGGTGCGGCCTCGGCGCCGTGGAGGGCAGGCCCGGCGCGCCGCTGAGCCTGGTGTCGGTCGGGGTCGTCCGGACTCCGGCCGACGACGATATCGGCGCCCGGCTGGTCGTCATCGAGGCCGAGATCGAGCGGTGGCTCGACGAGCTGAAGCCGGACGCGGTCGCCGTCGAGCGGGTGTTCGCCCAGCACAACGTGCGCACGGTCATGGGGACGGCGCAGGCGTCGGCCGTCGCGATCGTCTGCGCGGCCCGGCGCGGGCTGCCGGTGGCCCTGCACACGCCGAGCGAGGTCAAGGCCGCCATCACGGGCCACGGCAACGCCGACAAGAAGCAGGTGGGCACCATGGTCACCCGGCTGCTGCGGCTCGACGCGATGCCGAAGCCCGCGGACGCGGCCGACGCGCTCGCCCTGGCCATCTGCCACGTCTGGCGCGGCGGCGTGCAGCACCGCCTGGCCGACGCCCTGGCCCGCTCCCGCTCCGCCCCGCGACCGGCCCCCGTACGCCGGGAGGACGCGTGACCCCGTACGCCGGCCCCGAAGGCTCTGATAGGACTGGGAGGCCCGGCGCGGTCGCGGCCGGGTGGCAGGGCCGGGGAGGGAGCACGCGGTGATCGCATCCGTTGCGGGGCAGGTGACGGCGGTCGGCGCCGACAGCGCCGTGGTCGAGGTCGGCGGGGTCGGAGTGCTCGTCCACTGTGCCCCGGGGACCCTGGCCGGGCTCCGCGCCGGCGAGCCCGCCCGGCTGTCCACCTCGCTCGTGGTGCGCGAGGACTCGCTGACGCTGTACGGTTTCGCCTCCGACGACGAGCGCGCCGTCTTCGAACTGCTGCAGACGGCCAGCGGGGTCGGGCCGCGCCTCGCCCTCGCCATGCTCGCCGTGCACGCGCCCAACGCGCTGCGGATGGCGGTGGCGAGCGCCGACCTCAAGGCCCTGACGATGGTGCCCGGCATCGGGCAGAAAGGCGCGCAGCGCATCGTGCTGGAGCTGAAGGACAGGCTCGGCGCGCCCGCGCAGGTCGTCGGCGCGGCACTGAACGGCGGCGCCCGCCCCCCGTGGCGCGACCAGGTGCATTCCGGCCTGGTCGGGCTCGGCTACTCGGCCAGGGACGCCGACGAGGCGGTCGCGGCGGTGGCCCCGGAGGCCGACGCGGAGGTCGCGGCCGGTCGCGCCCCCCAGGTGGCCGCGTTGCTGAAGTCGGCCCTGCGCGCCCTGAGCGTCCGGTGAACATCAGTCCGATGAGCGCCGGTTCGATGAAAGATTCACCGGGAGGCGGATGGTTCCCGGCAGGCCGAGCGGATGGTGCCGAGTGAGTGTGGAGCGGGATCTCGTGTCGCCCGAGCCCGAGCCCGACGGCGACGAGCGGGCGATCGAGGCCGCGCTGCGTCCGAGACGGCTCGACGAGTTCATCGGGCAGGGCCGCGTGCGCGAGCAGCTCTCGCTGGTCCTGGAGAGCGCGCTGCGCCGCAACCGGCCGCCCGACCACGTCCTGATGAGCGGCGGCCCCGGCCTGGGCAAGACCACGCTCGCCATGATCATCGCGGCGGAGCTGGGCGCGCCGCTGCGGATCACCTCCGGTCCCGCGCTGGAGCGCGCGGGCGACCTCGCCGCGATCCTGTCCACGCTGACGGAGGGCGAGGTCCTGTTCATCGACGAGATCCACCGGATGGCCCGGCCCGCCGAGGAGATGCTCTACCTCGCGATGGAGGACTTCCGGGTCGACATCGTCGTGGGCAAGGGCCCCGGAGCCACCTCGATCCCCCTCGACATCGCCCCGTTCACGCTGGTCGGGGCCACCACCCGGGCGGGCCTGCTGCCCGCGCCGCTGCGCGACAGGTTCGGCTTCACCGCCCACATGGACTTCTACGAGGTGGCGGAGCTGGAGCTGGTGCTGCGGCGCTCGGCCCGCCTGCTGTCGGTGGAGCTGCCGGACGACAGCGCCCTGGAGATCGCCCGCCGCTCGCGCGGCACGCCCCGGATCGCCAACCGCCTGCTCAGGCGGGTGCGCGACTTCGCCGAGGTCCGCGCGGAGGGCGTGGTCACCAGGGAGATCGCGGCGGCGGCGCTCAACCTGTACGAGGTGGACGCGGAGGGCCTCGACCGGCTCGACCGGGCGGTGCTCGACGCGCTGCTGCGCAAGTTCGGCGGCGGGCCGGTGGGCCTGTCGACGCTCGCGGTGGCGGTGGGGGAGGAGCCGGAGACCGTCGAGGTCGTGGCCGAGCCCTTCCTGGTGCGGCAGGGCCTGCTGGCCCGCACGCCACGCGGCCGGGTCGCCACCGCCTCCGCCTGGGCGCACCTCGGCCTGACTCCGCCTCCTGACAGCTTCGGATCGCCCGTCGCCCCCATGCTCTTCGAGGGCTGACCGCGCTTCTGGAGAGCGCCCCTCCGGGCGCTCTCCAGAAGCGGAAACCGGGGCAAAGAGGTAACAGACCGATTGCGAAGCCCATGAAACGGGAACTTTCCTGCTCGCCGAGCCGTGGGTTCGTTGCCGGGCTTCGGCGGGCTCGCATACACTGCGTGGCTTGACTGGCCGCTCACGCCGGCGCGAGCAGCGTCGCGGTGGCCCGCGTGTCGCAGCGCACCAGACCTCCGGCGTCAGGCCGGTTCATCACGTTACGGAAGGGTGGCCCCCGTGGGTAACAACCCGCTTGGGACGTTCCTGCCACTGATCTTGCTGGTAGTGGTTTTCTACTTCCTAATGATCCGCCCGCAGCGCAGGCGGCAGCAGGAGCAGATCCAGATGCAGAACTCCCTCACCCCGGGCGTCCGGGTCATGACCACGACAGGCCTGTTCGCGACGGTCGTCGCCCTGGAGGACGACGACGTCGTGCTGGAGCTCGCGCCCGGCGTCGAGACCCGCTGGACCAAGGGGGCGATCAGCCGCGTGCTCACTCCCGTGGACGACGTGACCGGCGTGGAGACCGAGGAGCCCGTGACCGGCGGTCCCGACACGGGGAACGGCGACGATACGAGCACCAAGCAGTCCTGAGTAGGCTGATCGCAACCTTTCGACGAAAGAACTGACCTCCAGTGGCCCCACCGACCAGTAGCCAGAGCAAGCCGGGACGCACACTCCTGCTGCTCCTCGTGCTCATCATTGTCATGGGCGCGACGGTCGCCCTTCAGAAGGCGTTCGTCCCCAAGTTCGGCCTCGACCTCGCGGGCGGCACCACGGTGACCCTCTCGCCTGTGTTGGCGAACGGGAAGACTCCCTCGCAGGAGAGCCTCGACCGCGCCGTGACGATCATCCGGCAGCGCGTCAACGGCACCGGCATCTCCGACGCCCAGGTCGCGAAGTCGAACGACAACATCGTGATCCAGATCCCGGGAGCGGGCCGGGACGAGGCGCTCAAGCTGGTGTCCACCACGGCCGAACTGCGCATGCGGCAGGTGCTCGCGGTGGCCGCGGCCAAGGCGCCGCCGGTCCAGCCGTCCACCGCCGCGCCGACTCCGAGCGGCTCGGCCGCGGCCTCCCCGGCGGCCTCCCCAGGCGTGGCCTCGACGGCCAAGGCCAGCGCGGCCCCGAGCGGGAACGCCACACCGGCCGGCCGGGCGCTGTCGAAGGCGCTGACCGCGCCGACGCCGGAGCCGAGCGAGACCAAGAGGGCCAGGACTTCCGGCGGCCGTGCCGCGAAGGCCTCTCCCTCGGCCTCGGCCTCCGCCTCCGCCGCGCCGTCGTCGAGCGCCGCGCCCGAGGACGCGGGCGACCCGCTGGCGGGCCAGGACACGAGCGGCATCGACCAGGCGCTGCTCACCGACTTCCGCACGATCGACTGCAGCGCGAAGAACCGCGGCCAGGGCGCCCTCGACGACCCGAACAAGCAGATCGTCGCCTGCAGCGACGACGGCTCGGCCCGCTACATCCTGGACAAGGCCGCCGTACAGGGCACCGAGATCAGCGGCGCCCAGGCGGGCACCGACCCCACCACCGGTGAGTGGATCGTCCAGGTGAACTTCAAGTCGAAGGGCGCCACGCAGTTCGCCGACATCACCCGGCGCATCACCAGCCTGCCGGCCCCGCGCAACCAGCTCGCCAACGTGCTGGACGGCGTCGTCATCGTCGCTCCGACGATCGAGGAGGCCATCCCCGGCGGCAGCGCCCGGATCTCCGGCAGCTTCACCCAGGTGACCGCCACCGACCTGGCCGACCAGCTCAAGTACGGCGCGCTGCCGCTGAAGTTCAAGCAGAGCTCGGTCGTGTCGGTCTCCTCGACTCTCGGCCAGGACCAGCTGCGCGGCGGCCTCATCTCCGGCGCCATCGGCCTGATCATCGTCATGCTCTACCTGCTGCTCTACTACCGCGGCCTCGGGGTCATCGGCATGGCCAGCCTGTGCGTGGCGGCGATCGTCACGTTCCTGACCGTCGACGTCCTGAGCCACAACGCGGGCTTCCGGCTCTCGCTGCCGCACATCATCGGCCTGGTGGTCTCCATCGGCATCACGGCCGACTCGTTCATCGTCTACTTCGAGCGGATCCGCGACGAGATCAAGGAAGGCCGCCGTACGCTGCGCTCGGCGGTGGAGGTCGCCTGGCGGCGCGCCCGGCGCACCATCCTGGTGGCCGACGCCGTCATGTTCATCGCCGCGGTGGTGCTCTACTTCCTCGCGGTCGGCGACGTGGCCGGCTTCGCGTTCGCGATGGGCCTGACGACGCTCATGGACGTCGTCGTCGTGTTCCTCTTCACCAAGCCACTGATGTCCCTCGTGGCGCGGATGCGGTTCTTCGCCAAGGGCCACAAGCTGTCCGGACTCGACGCGGAGCGCATGGGCCGCACCGGCCGCGCCGAGCAGACTCTGCAGGAGGCGTGATGCCCGGAGTGATCAGCCGCCTCTACCGCGGCGACATCGACATCGACTTCGTCGGCAAGCGCAGGACCTGGTACGGTCTGTCCGCGTTCCTGATGACCGTCTCCATCCTGGGCCTGTTGCTGCACGGGCTGAACCTGGGCGTGGAGTTCCGCGGTGGCTCGGTCTTCGACTTCGCCCGCACGCCCGGCTCCAGCATCGAGCAGGTCCGGCAAACCGTCGCGGAGGCCGGGCACAACCAGGTCATCGTCCAGCAGGCCGGCCCGAACTGGCGGGTCACCACCGAGAGCCTCAAGGCCGAGGAGGTGACCAAGATCCAGCAGGCGGTCGCCCAGAAGTACGGCGTCCCGGAGAGCCAGGTCAGCTCGCAGGTCATCGGCGCGACCTGGGGCGGCGAGGTCTCCCAGAAGGCCTGGATCGGCCTCGCGGTCTTCATGATCGCGATCATGCTGTACCTGTCCGTGGCGTTCGAATGGCGGATGGCCCTCGCGGCGGTCGTCGCCCTCGTGCACGACCTCGTCATCACGGCGGGCGTCTACGCCTGGTCGGACTTCGAGGTCACCCCGGCGACCATGCTCGGCTTCCTCACCATCCTCGGTTACTCGCTGTACGACGCGGTCGTCGTCTTCGACATGATCAAGGAGGTGACCGGCAAGCTCGGCACGGGCGCGAAGATGACCTACACGCAGGCCGCCAACAACGCGCTCAGCCACACGCTGATCCGGTCGCTGAACACCTCGCTGGTGGCGATCCTGCCGGTGGCGGCGATCCTGTTCATCGGCACCACGCTGCTCGGCGCGGGCACGCTGAAGGACCTGTCGCTGGCCCTGTTCGTCGGCATGGTCGTCGGCACCTACTCGTCCCTGTGCGTGGCGACGCCGATCCTGGTCACGCTCAAGGAGCGGGAGCCCAAGTGGCAGGCGCTCGCCAAGCGGGTGCACGCCAAGGAGGTCTCCACCGCCAAGGCCGCCCGTACGGTCAAGGAGCCGGTCTCGGCGGGCTCGCAGGGCACGACCCCGGCCGACGACAAGCGCAAGAAGCGCTGAGCGCTCGCCGGACGCACACCCCGGAGGCGCCCCCGGAACCCGCACGGGTTCCGGGGGCGCCTTCACGTACGCCTCCGCCCGGGCGGATCCCGGTGGTCGCGGCACTAGGGTGAACGTCGTGACTGACTGGACGGCACTCATCAGGGATGTCCCCGACTACCCCAAGCCGGGCATCCTCTTCAAGGACATCACCCCGCTGCTGGCGGACCACGCGGCCTTCACGCAGGTCGTGGACGAACTCGGCGACGGCCTGGCGTTCGACAAGGTGGCCGGCATCGAGGCCCGCGGGTTCATCCTCGCCGCCCCGGTGGCCTACCGCAGCGGCGCGGGATTCGTCCCAGTGCGCAAAGAGGGCAAACTGCCCTCGGAGACGTACGAGGCGTCCTATGATCTGGAGTACGGCTCCGCGACGATCGAGGTCCACGCCGACGCCTTCGAGCCCGGCGACCGTGTGCTGATCGTGGATGACGTCCTCGCCACGGGCGGCACCGCCCGGGCCGCCGTGGAGCTGGTCAGGCGGACCGGCGCGCAGGTGGTGGCGGTCTCCTTCCTGATGGAGCTGTCCTTCCTCTCCGGCCGCGACCGGCTGCCCGGGCTGGAGGTGCGCACCCTGCTCACCGTCTGAGCGAACCGGACCGAGCGGGCCGGACCGAGCGGGCCGGACAGGGTGAACCGGACTGAAGACACCAGATCGGGCGAACCGGGGCACGCGGCCGAGAGCGCTGTGGCAGCACGGATACACTGTGGAATCTGGACTCGACGTGAGGAGTCTGTGTGCCCCGTGATGTGGTCGTGCCCGACGACGCGCGGGTCGATCGCGGTGAGACACCCCGCGACGTCCCCGAGCCCGTCACCGACGTGCCCCCCGAGGAGGCGCGCGACCCCGCTGCGGGCCCTGAGGACAAGCCGGCGTCGCCGGCCACGCGACGTAGGCTCGCCCGTTTCGGGGGGCAGTGGGGTGCTATGAATCCGGTGTTGGAACCGCTCTTCAAGACGGTCCGTGCCACCCATCCCAAGGCCGACCTACGGCTGATCGAGCGCTCGTACGACGTCGCCGCCTATCACCACCGCGACCAGAAGCGGAAGAGCGGCGATCCGTACATCACGCACCCGCTCGCGGTGGCGACGATCCTCGCGGAGCTGGGCACCGACGACGAGACGCTCTGCGCGGCCCTGCTGCACGACACCGTCGAGGACACCGCCTACAGCCTCGACGAGTTACGGGCCGACTTCGGCGACAACATCGCGCTGCTCGTCGACGGGGTGACCAAGCTCGACAAGGTGAAGTTCGGCGACGCGGCGCAGGCCGAGACGGTGCGCAAGATGGTCGTCGCGATGTCGCGCGACATCCGGGTGCTGGTGATCAAGCTCGCCGACCGGCTGCACAACATGCGGACCATGCGCTACATGCCCGAGCACAAGCGCCAGCAGAAGTCGCGCGAGACGCTGGAGATCTTCGCGCCGCTGGCGCACCGGCTCGGCATGAACACCATCAAGTGGGAGCTGGAGGACCTCGCGTTCGCCATGCTCTACCCCAAGCGGTACGACGAGATCGCCCGCATGGTGTCGGAGCGGGCGCCGCGCCGCGACCTGTACCTGCACGAGGTGATCGAGAAGGTCTCCGCCGACCTGCGCGAGGCGAAGATCAAGGCGACCGTCCGGGGGCGGCCCAAGCACTACTACTCGATCTACCAGAAGATGATCGCCAAGGCCGTGGCCTTCGACGACATCTACGACCTCGTGGGCATCCGCGTGCTGGTCGACACGGTCCGCGACTGCTACGCCGCGCTCGGAACGATCCACGCCCAGTGGAAGCCGGTGCCGGGGCGGTTCAAGGACTACATCGCCATGCCCAAGTTCAACATGTACCAGTCGCTGCACACGACGGTCATGGGACCCGACGGCAAGGCCATCGAGCTGCAGATCCGCACGCGGGCGATGCACAACCGCGCCGAGTACGGCGTGGCGGCGCACTGGAAGTACAAGGAGGAGATGATCGGGGCGGGCCCCGGGAAGGTCAAGCAGGTCGGCG
Source organism: Microbispora sp. NBC_01389 (assembly GCF_045040095.1). Lineage (NCBI taxonomy): Bacteria > Bacillati > Actinomycetota > Actinomycetes > Streptosporangiales > Streptosporangiaceae > Microbispora > Microbispora sp. NBC_01389. The sequence continues at coordinate 6,526,011 of NZ_CP109552.1, read as the reverse complement.
ACATGGCCTGGCTTCGCCAGCTCCTCGACTGGCAGAAGGAGACCTCCGACCCCGGCGAGTTCCTGGAGTCGCTGCGCTTCGACCTGTCTGTCTCGGAGGTCTTCGTCTTCACCCCGCGCGGCCAGGTGATCGCCCTGCCCGAGGGCGCCACCCCGGTCGACTTCGCGTACGCGGTGCACACGGAGGTCGGCCACCGGTGCATCGGCGCGCGGGTGAACGGCCGGCTGGTCCCGCTGGAGTCCCGTCTCGGCAACGGAGACACCGTCGAGATCTTCACCTCGAAGTCGCCGGACGCGGGCCCGTCGCGAGACTGGCTCAAGTTCGTCAAGAGCGGCCGGGCCCGCAACAAGATCCGCCAGTGGTTCACCAAGGAGCGCCGCGAGACCGCCATCGAGGCGGGCAAGGAGGCGATCGGGCGGGCCATGCGCAAGCAGGGCCTGCCGCTGCAGCGGCTGATGTCGGGCGAGGCGCTGCTGGCGCTCGCCCGCGACCTGCGCTACGCCGACGTGTCGGCCCTGTACGCCGCGGTGGGCGAGGGGCACGTCGCCGCCCAGTCGGTCGTGGACAAGCTCGTGCAGGCCCTGGGCGGCGTCGAGGGGGCCGAGGAGGACATCGCCGAGGCGCAGGTCCCGACGCGGCTCAGGGGCAGGCCTAGGGCCAATTCGAACGCCGGAGTGATGGCGGCGGGCGACCCCGACGTGTGGGTGCGCCTGTCCCGCTGCTGCACCCCGGTGCCGGGGGACGACATCGTCGGGTTCGTCACCCGCGGCCACGGCGTGTCGGTGCACCGGGCGAACTGCCCGAACGTCGAGCAGCTCAGCACCGTCCCCGACCGGCTGGTGGAGGTCGCCTGGTCGCCCGGAGACGACTCGGTCTTCCTCGTCGCGATCCAGGTGGAGGCGCTCGACCGGCCCCGCCTGCTGTCGGACGTCACGCGGACCCTGTCGGACCAGCACGTGAACATCCTGTCCGCCTCGGTCGCGACCAGCAGGGACCGGGTCGCCGTCAGCAAGTTCACCTTCGAGATGGGCGACCCCAAGCACCTGGGGCACGTGCTCAAGGCGGTGCGGGGCATCGCCGGCGTCTACGACGTCTACCGCGTGACCAACTGACGACCGCCGCCGTCCCCGGCGGGCCGTGCGGCCGCGCCGGGGAGGAGAGCGCCGGTGAGGGCGGGGAGGGTCAGGAGAACTCGGCGAGCGTGCGCTCGGCCTCCTCCAGCCAGGAGCGGCGGGCGGCCAGGGCCTCCTCAGTCTCCTTGACGTCCTTGTCCCGGCCCGCCGTCTGGGCCTTGGACAGCCGGGTCTCCAGCTGCTCGATGGACCTGCGGAGCTGGTTGACAGTGTCCTGGGCGCGCGCCCTGGCCTCGGGGTTCGAGCGCTTCCACTCGTTCTCCTCGGCCCTGCGGACGGCCTCGTCGACCTTGCGCAGCCCGCCCTCCAGGCGGTCGCGCTGGTCGCGCGGCACCGGGCCGGCCGCCTCCCACCGCTCCAGGATGCCGCGCAGCGCCGACCGCGCCGAGCGCGCGTCGCCGACCGGGAGCAGCCGCTCGGCCTCGGCCAGCAGCCCCTCCTTGACCTCCGCGTTGGCCGCGAACGAGGCGTCCCGCTCGGCGAACACCGCGGAGCGGGTGTGGAAGAACTCGTCCTGGGCGGCCTTGAAGCGCGTCCACAGCTCGTCCTCGACCTCGCGGGAGGCCCGGCCCGCGGCCTTCCACTGGCTCATCAGCTCCCGGTAGGCCGCCGCGGTGGCGTTCCACTCCGTCGAGCCGGAGAGGGCCTCGGCCTCGTTCACGATGCGTTCCTTGGCGCCCCGCACCGCGTCGCGCTGCTCGTCCAGGGAGGAGAAGTAGGCCTTGCGCCGCTTGGCGAAGGACGTACGGGCCGTGGACAGCCGCTTCCACAGCGCCGCCTCGGTGGCCCGGTCGACCCGCTCGGCCGCCTTCCACTCCTCGACGAGCTGCCGCAGCCGCTCGCCGCCGGACTTCCAGTGGGTCGTCTCGTCGGCGATGCGCTCGGCCTCGGCGACGATGCGCTCCTTGACCTCCCGGGCGTGCACCCGGGCCTGGTCACGGGCCGCCCGCAGCTCCTCGCGCCGCTTGCCGACGAGCTCGGTCAGCGCCGTGAGCCGGTCGTCCAGCGAGGCCAGGTCGCCGACGGCGTGCGCCTCGGAGACCGACTCCCGCAGCTTGGCGATGCTCGACTCGGCCTGGGCGGGGGCGAGGTCGGTGCCGCGCACCCGCTGCTCCAGCAACTGGACCTGGCCGGCCAGCTCGTCGAACTTGCGGCGGTAATAGGCCAGCGCCTCCTCCGGCTCGCCGGCCTGCCAGGACCCGACGGCCCGTTCTCCCTCAGCCGTACGCACGTAGACGGTGCCGTCCTCGTCTACCCGGCCCCACGGGTCGGTGCTCACCGTGTCCTCCCGCACTTGAATCAGCCTCCAGGGCGCGATGTGCCCTTGGTTGTATTACGTCAGCTCTTGCTGGTGATTGTCACGTCTTTGATGACTACGGGCTGCTTCGGGGCTCCGGTGCCGTCGCCGGTGGCACCGGCGATCACGCCCTTCTTGGCCACCTTGTCCAGGATTTCGAGTCCTGTGGTCACGGTACCGAAAGGCGTGTAGTCGGGCGACAGCCCGGTGTCCCCGAAGACGATGAAGAACTGGCTGCCGTTGGTGTTCGGCCCGCTGTTCGCCATCGCGAGCACGCCGCGCGTGTACTTGGCGCCCGCCAGGTTCTCGTTGGCGAAGCGGTAGCCGGGACCGCCCTGGCCGTCGGTCGCGTTCTTCCCGTCGGCCTTGGCCAGCGGGTCGCCGCACTGCAGGATCGGGAAGTCCGTGCCCATCCGGTGGCACCTGGTGTCGTCGAAGTAGTCCTTCGACGCCAGGTACTTGAACGAGTTGACCGTGCACGGCGCCTTGGCGCTGTCCAGCGTGGCGACGATGGGACCGAGATTGGTGCTGATGGTCATCGTCGCCGGGGCGGTGCTCACCTTCTCCGGCGGCACGCCGACGTCCTTGACCTGGCCGTTGCCCTTGTCGGCCACGTACCCGCAGGTGCCGGTGGCCGGATCGTACGGCTTCGGGTCGTTCGCGAGAGCGCTGGCGCTCGGCGCGGCGGAGGCGGCGGGATCGGCTTTGTCGTCACCGCCGAGGAGGGTCGTCGCCGCCACGACGCCGCCGATCACGACCACCACCGCCGTGGTGGTGCCGATGATCGCGTTGCGCCGCGCCTTCTGCTCGCGCTCCACGCGCGTCTGCATCTGCCGCTGGTAGTGCTCCCGGGCCAGTTGCTTCTGCCGGTCCTTGCCGGTGACCACTTCGACCTCCCGACTCGTCGTGTTTCCCATGGTCGTACGCCCGGACGCGGTCGCGCCCGATTGGCCGCCCGCGCCGGAGGGGTCCTCCGGAGCGGTGGCCCGTTCTATAGCATCCGGCTCGACTGCTCCAAGAATGACTATTGAGGTGGGCGAATCGTATCGGCTGACAGGTATCGGTTCGCAGCCTGCCGACCCGCACCGGTACCCTTCGGTTACATTCGCTCGCGCAATCCTTGATTGATCCGTAGAGACGCAGAGGCCGCTTCCGTGCTCGTCGCCGGGTTTCCCGCAGGGTCGTTCCAGACCAACTGTTACGTCGTCGCTCCCGCAGCAGGCGAGGAGTGCGTGGTCATCGACCCAGGTCAGGACGCTGTCGGGGACCTCGACGCGCTGCTCGGCGAGCACCGGCTGAAGCCGGTCGCGGTGCTGCTCACCCACGGCCACATCGACCACGTGTGGTCCGTGGCCCCGGTGTGCGGCGCCCGCGACGTGCCCGCGTGGATCCATCCGGACGACCGCGACCTGCTGTCGGACCCGGCGAAGGGATTTCCGCCGCAGGCCGGTGGGGTGTTCGGCGGCCTGAAACTTTCCGAGCCCGACGACGTGCGCGAGCTGTCCGACGGCGCCGTGCTGAGCCTGGCGGGGCTGGAGCTGACGGTCGAGCACCGGCCCGGCCATACCAGGGGGTCGGTGACGTTCCGGGCGCCCGCCGAGGACATCCAGGTCCTGTTCGCGGGCGACCTGCTCTTCGCCGGCTCCATCGGCCGCACGGACCTGCCCGGCGGCGACCACGCCGCCATGCTGCGCAGCCTCTCCAGGACGCTGACGCTGCCGGACGAGACCTTGGTCCTGCCCGGCCACGGACCTCAGACGACAATCGGCCGCGAGCGCGCGACCAACCCCTTCCTCGGGGACGTCGCGCCGCCCGCAGGCCCGACCAGGGGATTGTGATGACGTTTCAGGCGCCGAAGGGCACCTTCGACTGGATGCCCCCGCGCTCGGAGTGGGCTCTCACCGTGCGGGACGCGCTGTCCGCGCCGGCCCGCCGCGCCGGCTACGGCTACATCGAGACGCCGGCCTTCGAGGACACCGCGCTGTTCTCCCGCGGCGTCGGCGAGTCGACCGACATCGTCACCAAGGAGATGTACACGTTCACCAGCCGGGGCGGCCAGTCGCTGACGCTGCGCCCGGAGGGCACGGCGAGCGTGATGCGGGCCGTGCTCGAACACGGCCTGTACGGCGGCCCGCTGCCGATCAAGCTCTGGTACTCCGGCAGCTACTTCCGCTACGAGCGGGCCCAGGCCGGCCGCTACCGCCACTTCTCCCAGGTGGGAGCCGAGGCGCTGGGATCGGAGGACCCGGCCCTCGACGCCGAGCTGATCGTCCTGGCGATGGACGGCTACGCCTCGCTCGGCCTGCGCCGGGTCCGGCTGCTGCTCAACTCGCTGGGCTGCAAGGAGTGCCGCCCCGCCTACCGCGCCGCGCTGCAGGACTTCCTGCGCGGGCTCGACCTCGACGAGGCCACCCGCGACCGGATCGAGATCAACCCGCTGCGCGTGCTCGACGACAAGCGCCCGGAGGTGCGGGCGCGGCTCACGGGCGCGCCGCTGGTCACCGACCACCTGTGCGGGGCCTGCAAGGCCTACCACGAGGAGGTCAGGGGGCTGCTGACGGCCGCCGGGGTGGCCTACGAGGACGACCCCCGGCTCGTCCGCGGCCTCGACTACTACACCCGTACGACCTTCGAGTTCCTGCACGACGGGCTGGGCGCGCAGTCGGCGGTCGGTGGGGGAGGGCGTTACGACGGCCTGAGCGAGCAGATCGGCGGTCCCGCGCTGCCCAGCGTCGGCTGGGCCCTCGGGGTCGACCGCACGGTGCTCGCGATGGAGGCGGAGGGGCTGCTGACCGAGCGGCCGCGCGCCCTCGGCGTGTTCGCCGTCCCGCTCGGCGAGGAGGCGAGACGGCGGGTCTTCCCGCTGGTCGGCGAGCTGCGCCGGGCCGGTCTCGCGGCCGACATGGCCTTCGGCGGCCGGGGCGTGAAGGGCGCGATGAAGGCCGCCGACCGCAGCGGCGCGCGCTACGCGCTCATTCTCGGCGACCGGGACATCGAGGCGGGAACCGCGCAGGTGAAGGACCTGACCACAGCCGACCAGACCGCGGTCCCGCTCGCGGAGGTCGTCGAATTCTTGAAGGGGAAACTCTCGTGATCCGCACCCATGAGGCAGGCACGCTCCGCAGGGAGCACGCGGGCCACACGGTGACGCTGGCCGGCTGGGTGGCGCGCCGGCGCGACCACGGCGGCGTGGTGTTCATCGACCTGCGCGACGCCTCCGGCTCCGCCCAGGTGGTCTTCCGCGAGGAGGACCACGCCCACGACCTGCGCGCGGAGTACTGCGTCAAGGTCACGGGGGAGGTCCGCACGCGCCCGGAGGGCAACGAGAACCCCGATCTGCCCACGGGTGAGATCGAGGTCGTCGCCTCCGAGGTGGAGGTGCTGAGCGAGTCCGCGCCGCTGCCGTTCCCGATCGAGGGCGGCTCGGGGGTGTCGGAGGAGGCGCGGCTGAGGTACCGCTACCTCGACATCCGCCGCCAGCAGATCGCCCACGCGCTGCGCGTCCGGTCGCAGGCGACCTACCTCGCCAACGAGGTCATGCGCGAGCACGGCTTCGTCTACGTCGAGACGCCCGCCCTGACCCGCTCCACGCCCGAGGGCGCCCGCGACTTCCTGGTGCCCGTACGGCTCCAGCCGGGCAGCTGGTACGCCCTGCCGCAGTCGCCGCAGCTGTTCAAGCAGCTCCTCATGGTCTCCGGCCTGGAGCGCTACTACCAGCTCGCCCGGTGCTTCCGCGACGAGGACCTGCGGGCCGACCGGCAGCCGGAGTTCACCCAGATCGACATCGAGATGTCGTTCGTCGACCAGGACGACGTGATCGCCCTGGGCGAGGCCCTGATCGGGCGCATCTGGAAGGAGACGCTCGGCTACGAGCTGCCCCTCCCGCTGCCGCGGATGACGTACGCCGAGGCGATGGCGCGGTACGGCTCGGACAAGCCCGACCTGCGCTTCGGGGTCGAGCTGACCGACCTCACCGGCTACTTCGCGGACACCACGTTCCGGGTCTTCCAGGCGCCGTACGTGGGGGCGGTCGTGATGCCCGGCGGCGCCTCGCAGACCCGGCGGGAGCTGGACGCCTGGCAGGAGTGGGCCAAGTCGCGCGGGGCGCGCGGCCTCGCGTACGTGCTGGTGCAGGAGGACGGCACCCTCGGCGGCCCGGTGGCGAAGAACCTCTCGGAGACCGAGCTGGCCGGCCTCGCCGGGCGGACCGGGGCCCGGCCGGGCGACGCGATCTTCTTCGCCGCGGGCGCGCCCGCGGCCGCCCGCGACCTGCTCGGCGCGGCCCGGCTGGAGATCGGCCGCCGCTGCGGCCTGATCGACGAGTCGCGGTGGTCGTTCCTGTGGATCGTGGACGCGCCGATGTTCGAGCCGGTGTCCGACGAGAAGGGCGGAGAGGGCGGCTGGACCCCGGTCCACCACCCGTTCACCGCGCCCAAGCCGGAGTGGGCCGAGAACTTCCAGGACCATCCCGGGGAGGCGCTCGCCTACGCCTACGACATGGTCTGCAACGGCATGGAGATCGGCGGCGGCTCGATCCGTATCCACCGGGCCGAGATGCAGCAGCGCGTCTTCGACGTGCTCGGCATCTCCAAGGAGGAGGCCGAGAGCAAGTTCGGCTGGCTGCTGGAGGCGTTCAAGTACGGCCCGCCGCCGCACGGCGGCATCGCCTACGGCTGGGACCGGGTCTGCATGCTGCTGGCGGGCGGCGAGTCGATCCGCGACGTGATCGCCTTCCCGAAGACGGCCTCCGGCTACGACCCGCTGACCGGCGCGCCCACCCCGATCACGGGGGAGCAGCGCAAGGAGGCCGGCGTGGACGCCGCGCCGAAGGGCGACCGGCCCGGCGCCGGCGCGGCTTCCCGCTCGTGAACGGGTAGCACCGAGCCGGGCGGCTCCGCCCCGCCGGCACGGGAACGGCCCGCGATCATGAGATCGCGGGCCGTTTCCGATCCGGGCGGATCAGGACACGACGACGTCCCTGATCCGGACCTTGATCTTGGGGGCGTTGGAGCCGCCGTCGTCACTGGTGATGTCGACGCCGTCCTTGGCCGTGTTGACCCCACCCTTGGCGATCTTGTCGACGATCTCCAGGCCCTTGCTGACGATGCCGAACGGCGTGTACGCCTGGGGCAGCTGCGCGTTCTCGTCCGTGTAGGAGATGACGAACTGGCTGCCGTTGGAGTTCGACGCGTCACCTGGCTGGGCCATGAAGACGACGCCCCGGCTGTACTGCGGCCCGATGTTCTCGTCGTCGAACAGGTAGCCCGGCCCGCCGGTGCCGTCGGTCGGGTTCTCGCCGTCCCCCTTGGCCTGCGGGTCCCCGCACTGCAGGAGGCCGAGGCCGTTCGTCTCGACCGTCGTGAGCCGGTGGCAGACGGTGTTGTCGAAGAAGTTCTTCTTCGCCAGGAAGGCGAACGAGTTCACCGTGCACGGCGCGTCGCCGGTGGCGAGGTCGATGACGATGTTCCCCAGGTTGGTCCTGATCGTCATCTTGGACGCCTTGATGACCGCCCTGTTCAGCTTCTTGGGCGGGAAGCCCACGAACTTCGCCGGGCTGCCCGTGTCGTCCTTGCGATACTCACAGCTGACCTGACGCAGGTCGGTGGGCTTGGCGGACGGCGTCGCCGCCGGCAACTCGGACGGGACCGCGGAGGGGCCCGTCGAGGGGCCCGCCGAGGCGGAGGCCGAGGGGGTCGCCCCGGCCGCTTCCTTGGCCGAGCCGTCACTGCAGGCTGCCAGGCCGCCCACGAGCGCGAGAACCCCCAGTCCGGCGCCGAGGGTGCTCCCCAGGCGACGGCGGGGGGTGGTGGTGCGCCCGGTCGTGCTCACGCGCGAAGCCGGCTGCTTCTGCCGATCAGTGTCGGTCACCGCTATGCCTTCCATTTCCCCTTTTGTTATTACGCTGGGTCACTCTATCCGCGATCCCGTCGGGTTCGTGTAAAACAGTCGTCGCATGGGTATCACCGGTGTTTGCGCTCATCTAGCTCTCAGAACCGCCTGAGAACCTCCTGACGAACCAAACCCGGACCACGCGCCCGGCCCCCTCGTCTCAGGAGTGACGACCACGATGTTCGACCAGATCTTCGGACTTCCCGTCCACGCCCTCGTCGTCCACGCCGCGGTGATCTTCGCGCCGCTGCTCGCGGCGCTGGCGATCGCGTACGCCGTCCTGCCCCGCGTGCGGCATCGGCTCGACTGGGCGCTGGTCGCGACGGCGCTGGCGGCGCTGGTCTCGGTGTTCGCGGCCAAGGAGAGCGGCGAGCGGCTGGAGCACCGGATGTTCCAGGGCGGGGCCCCCGAGGCGATCGAGGTCCACTCGGGGCTCGCCGAGATCCTCCTGCCGGTGACCGCGCTGCTGACCGTCGTCGCCCTGGCGCTGGTGTGGCTCACCCGGGCGCGCCGGGCCCCGGGGGGGACGGGCCCGCGCGCGGCCGTCCTGGTCGCGTCGGCCGTCGTCGTCATCCTCGCCGTGGCCGTCGGCTACTACGCCGTACGCACCGGGCACACCGGCGCGACGGCCGTGTGGGGCGCCTGACGGTAGTGTCGGCGGCGTGGAGAGCCTGTTCGATTCGGCGGCCGAGGAGGCGCACCGCGGCCAGGAGCCGCTCGCCGTGCGGATGCGGCCGCGCTCGCTGGAGGAGGTGATCGGCCAGCGGCACCTGCTCGGCCCCGGCACCCCGCTGCGCCGCCTGGTGGAGAGCGACGCCCCGATGTCGCTCTTCCTGTGGGGGCCGCCCGGCACCGGCAAGACCACGCTGGCCTACGTCGTCGCGGGCGCCACCAAGCGGAGGTTCGTCGAGGTCTCGGCCGTCTCGGCCGGGGTCAAGGACGTGCGCGCCGCCATCGACCAGGCCCGCCGCGACCTCGGCATGACGGGCAGGCAGACCGTGCTGTTCGTCGACGAGGTCCACCGCTTCAACAAGGCGCAGCAGGACGCGCTGCTGCCGGCGGTGGAGAACCGCTGGGTGACGTTCATCGGCGCGACCACCGAGAACCCCTTCTTCTCGGTCATCTCGCCGCTGCTGTCCCGCTCGCTGCTGCTCACCCTCGAACCGCTGGCCGACGACGACGTGCGCGCCGTGCTGGAGCGCGCGGTGACCGACCCGCGCGGCCTCGGCGGGCGGGTCGCGGTGCGGCCCGGCGCCCTCGACCAGCTCGTACGGCTGGCCGGCGGCGACGCGCGGCGCTCGCTGACCTACCTGGAGGCGGCGGCGATGCTGGTCGGCGACGCCCCACCGGACGCCGCGCCGGACGCCACGCCCGCGGTCACGGTCGAGGTCGTCGAGCGGGCCGTGGACAGGGCCGCCGTGCGCTACGACCGGCAGGGCGACCAGCACTACGACGTGACCAGCGCGTTCATCAAGAGCATGCGCGGCTCGGACGCCGACGCGGCCCTGCACTACCTCGCCCGGATGGTCGAGGCGGGGGAGGACCCGCGGTTCATCGCCCGCCGGATCGTGATCTTCGCGAGCGAGGACGTGGGGATGGCCGACCCCACGTGCCTGCAGGTCGCGGTGGCCGCCGCCCAGGCGGTGGACTTCATCGGCCTGCCCGAGGGCAGGATCAACCTCGCGCAGGCCGTCATCCACTGCGCGCTGGCGCCCAAGTCCAACGCGGTCGTCAAGGCCATCGGCGCCGCCTCCGACGACGTGCGGCGCGGCCTCGTCGGCCGGGTCCCCGGCCACCTGCGCGACGCCCACTACCCCGGCGCGCGGACGCTCGGCCACGGCAAGGGCTACCAGTATCCGCACGACTTCGAGCACGGCCTCGTCCGCCAGGACTACGCGCCGGAGGAACTGCGCGAGCGCCGCTACTACGAACCGACCTCCCACGGCGCGGAGGCGCGGTTCGCCGAGCGCTGGGCGAAGATCAGGGCCTTCCTGCGCGGAGACTGAGCGCCACCGGGCGCAGCCCCACGATGTGTGCCGCGGGTGTGACCTGGCGGGTGCGGCGCGCGTGCCGCGTGTGCGCCGCGGAACGGCGGGCAGGGCGTTCGCGATAGGGTCTTGCCATTCCAGCTCCGGTGATCCAGGGAGATCGGCACATGCTTACCGCGGGAGAGCTGGCGGGCCTCGTGGTCGCCATTTTCTGGGTGATCCTGGTCTGCTTCATGGTCGTCGTGCTGGTCAGGCTGGCCAGGCTGCTGACCGAGACCCGCAGGTCGGTGGCCGAGCTGAGCGACCGCCTCGGGCCGCTCCTCGACGACATGAGCCAGACCGTCACCGAGGCGAACCGGCGGCTGGTCGCGGCCGAGACGATCTCGGACAACATGCGCGACGTCAGCGGCAACATGGTGAAGATCACCGGGGTGGCGTCCACTCTGTTCGCCGGCCCGGTGCTCAGGATCGCCGCCTTCCGCGACGGCTTCCGCCTCGCGCTGGCCCGCCGCGCGGCCCGCAGGGCCCCGGCCCGGAGGGTGGCCCGCGGCGGTCCCCGCACCGGTGGCAGGATCAGGGAGCGGCACGCCGCCGAGCGCGTGGCCGAGCCGCGTGCCGTCGGAAGGGGGCGCGGATGATCCGCCGTCTCCTCTACATGTCCCTCGGCGCGTACCTCGCGGTCTGGGCCATGCGTAAGCTTCAGTCATTGCGGCCCGACCACGTGGCCAGGCGCACCGTCGGCCGCGCGGCGGCCCTTGCGGACCAGCTCAGGGACTTCACCGGCGAGGTGCGCCACCTGTCGGCGAGCAGGGAAACCCAGTTGCGCGCCGAGCTCGGGCTGGACACCGTTGATGACACCACTACCGGCAACAACAGAATCTACGACGTAAAGGATGGCCGCTGAGATGGAGTCGGCAGAGATCGCGCGCCGCTTCCTGCGCTTCTTCGAGGAGCGCGGGCACACAGTCGTGCCCTCGGCCAGCCTGGTCGCCGAGGACCCGACGCTGCTTCTGGTGAACGCGGGGATGGTCCCGTTCAAGCCCTACTTCCTGGCGCAGCAGACGCCGCCGTTCCGGCGGGCGACCAGCGCCCAGAAGGTCATGCGCACCCTCGACATCGACGAGGTCGGCAAGACCACCCGCCACGCCAGCTTCTTCCAGATGCTCGGCAACTTCTCCTTCGGCGACTACTTCAAGGAGCAGGCGATCCCGTTCGCCTGGGAGCTGCTGACCCGGCCCGAGTCCGAGGGCGGCTTCGGCTTCCCCGAGGACCGCCTGTGGGCGACCGTCTACCTGGACGACGACGAGGCCCAGGACATCTGGCACCGCAAGGTGGGGCTGCCGCTCGACCGCATCCAGCGCCGCGACCTCGCCGACAACTACTGGCACATGGGCGTGCCCGGCCCCGGCGGGCCGTGCTCGGAGATCTACTACGACCGCGGCCCCGAGTACGGCCGCGAGGGCGGGCCGATCGCCGACGAGAACCGCTTCCTCGAGGTCTGGAACCTCGTCTTCATGCAGTTCCAGCTCAGCAAGGTCCGCAACAAGGTCGACTTCGACGTGGCGGGCGAGCTGCCGGCCAAGAACATCGACACCGGCATGGGCCTGGAGCGTATGGCCGCGATCCTGCAGGGCGTCGACAACATCTACGAGATCGACACCACGTACAAGATCCTCGACACGGCGGCCGAGCTCACCCGGTCGCGCTACGGGCGCGACAAGCGGGCGGACGTCTCGCTGCGGGTGATCGCCGACCACATGCGGGCGGGCGTCATGCTCGTCGGCGACGGCGTGCTGCCGTCCAACGAGGGCCGCGGCTACGTGCTGCGCCGCATGCTGCGCCGCGCGATCCGCAACCTCCGCCTGCTCGGCGCGGGTGAGGAGCGGCACATGCACGCGCTCACCGCCGTCACCGTCGAGGCCATGGGTCAGCAGTACCCCGAGCTCAAGGCGGACGCCGCCAACATCCACACCGTGATCGACGCCGAGGAGGCGTCGTTCATCGGCACGCTCCGCACCGGTACGGCGATCTTCGACGTCGCGGTGGAGGAGACCAGGCGCAAGGGCGGCGGCACGCTCGGCGGCGAGCAGGCGTTCCAGCTCCACGACACCTACGGCTTCCCGATCGACCTCACCCTGGAGATGGCGGCGGAGCAGGGCCTCCAGGTGGACGAGGAGGGCTTCCGCCGGCTCATGAAGGAGCAGCGGGACCGCGCCAAGGCCGACGCCGCGGCGAAGAAGACCGGCAACGCCGACATCTCCGTCTTCACGACCATCCTGGAGAAGGCCGGGAAGGTCGACTTCCTCGGTTACGACCACACCACCTCCGAGGCCGGCGTGATCGGCCTGCTTGTCGACGGCGCGTCGGTCCCGGCGGCCGGTGCGGGCACCACCCTGGAGGTCGTGCTCGACCGCACCCCGTTCTACGCGGAGGGCGGTGGCCAGCTCGCCGACCACGGACTGATCCGCACCGGCGGCGCCGAGATCGAGATCGTGGACGTCCAGTCGCCGGTGCCGGGCCTGGTCGTGCACCGCGGCAAGGTGCGCACGGGCGAGGTGCGGGTCGGCGACCAGGCGCAGGCGGACATCGACCTGGAGCGGCGCCGGGCGATCTCCCGCAGCCACACTGCGACCCACCTGGTCCACCGCGGGTTCCGCAACGCCCTCGGCGAGTCGGCGGCCCAGGCGGGCTCGGAGAACTCCCCGGGACGCTTCCGCTTCGACTTCACCGCGGCGGGCGCGGTGCCGGCGTCGATGCTGCGCGACGTCGAGGACGAGGTCAACGCCGTCCTGATCGGCGACCTCAAGGTCAACGCGTTCTACACCAGCCAGGCCCAGGCCCGCGCGATGGGCGCGCTCGCCCTGTTCGGCGAGAAGTACGGCGACGAGGTCCGGGTCGTCGAGGTCGGCGACTACTCCCGCGAGCTGTGCGGCGGCACCCACGTGGCCAGCTCCGGCCAGCTCGGCCTGGTGAAGGTGCTGGGCGAGTCGTCCATCGGCGCGGGCGTGCGCCGGGTCGAGGCGCTCGTCGGCCTCGACGCGTTCCGGTTCCTCGCCCGGGAGAGCGTGCTGGTCGCGCAGCTGAGCGAGCAGCTCAAGACCCGCCGCGAGGAGCTGCCCGAGCGGATCGAGGGCATTGTGACCCGGCTCCGCACGGCCGAGAAGGAGCTGGAGAGGCTGCGCTCGGCCCAGGTGCTCGCGGTGGCCGGAGAGCTGGCGGCGCAGGCCCGCGACGTCGGGGGCGTCTCGGTGGTCACGCACCGCGCGCCTGATGGCACCTCCGCCGACGACCTGCGTAAACTCGCCCTCGATGTGCGCGGCAGGTTCCCTGGCGACCGCGCCGCGGTCGTCGTCGTCTCCGGCGTCCCCTCCGACCGGCCGGTCGTCGTCGCCGCGGTCAGCGAGGCGGGACGCGGGCGTGGCCTGAAGGCGGGCCGTCTCGTCGGTGTCGCCGCCAAGGCTCTCGGGGGTGGCGGTGGCGGCAAGGACGACGTGGCGCAGGGCGGTGGCACGCGGCCCGAGGCGATCGGTGACGCGCTTCGCGCGGTCGAGGAGGCCATCTCCTCAGCGGTGGCCTGATCCGCCGATGAGACATGGCGTCAGGATCGGGGTCGACGTCGGCTCCGTCCGCGTCGGCGTGGCCCGCAGCGACCCCTCGGGACTGCTGGCCACGCCGGTGGAGACCGTACGGCGCGGCCGGGGCGACCTCGCGAGGATCGCCGAGATCGCGGCCGAGCACGAGGCGATCGAGATCGTCGTCGGCCTGCCCACCTCGCTGTCGGGCCGCGAGAGCCACGCCGCGGAGGCCGCGCGGGCGTTCGCCGCGCGACTGGCCCGCACGGTCGCGCCGGTCCCGATCCGGCTCGTGGACGAGCGGCTCACGACCGTGGGCGCCCAGCAGCGGCTGCGCTCCAGCGGCGTGAAGGCCCGCGACCAGCGTGACGTGATCGATCAGGCGGCGGCCGTCCTGCTGCTGCAGGCCGCGCTCGACGGTGAGCGGGCCACCGGCAGTCCCCCCGGCAGGCCTCTCGGACCACCGGGCCCCTCCGCGGGGCCGGGTGAGGAAGCGAGCGGCGGGACCGCCCGGTGAGGCGCGCGGCGCTCGTCGCCGGCGGAGGGTTCGCCCTGGTCGCCGCGGCGGTGGCGTACGGCGTGCACGCGGTCGTCGGCCAGCCCGGCAGCCCGCCCGACTACTCCGGCGGCGGTTCGGGGACGGTGACGATCGAGATCACACCGGGGACGAGCGCCGGCGAGGTCGGCCGGACGCTGGCGAAGGCCGGCGTGGTCGCCAGCGCCCAGTCGTTCGTGGAGCAGGTGATCGCCCGATCCAAGGAGAGCGGCCTGCACCCGGGCCGCTACGTCCTGCGGCAGCGCATGTCGGCCTCCGCCGCCCTCGACCTGCTCCTGGCGCCGGCGAGCCGGGTGGTGCGCAGGGTCACCGTGCCTGAGGGGCTGCGCATGGGCGAGGTGCTGCGCGTCCTCGCGGAGGGGACGGGCATCCCGCTGAAGGACTTCACCGAGGCCGCCGGAGAGCCGCGGCGCCTGCGCCTGCCCGCGTACGCCGAGGGCGAGGCCGAGGGGTTCCTGTTCCCGGCCACGTACGAGATAGAGCCGGGGGCGACCGCCGGCGACATGCTCAGGAAGATGGTGGCGCGGTTCCGCCTCGCCGCGAAGAAGGTGGGCCTGGAGGAGCTGGCGCCGCGCCTGCACCTCACGCCCCGGCAGGCGGTGACTGTCGCGAGCATCGTGCAGGCCGAGGGCGGCGTCCCGGCCGATTACCCCAAGATCGCCAGAGTGGTGTACAACCGCTTGGCGCGGGGCGCGAAGCTGGAGATGGACAGCACGGTCAACTACGCGTTGAACCGGCACACCCTGAAGGTCACCGCCGAGGACACGCGCAACGGCTCCGCGTACAACACCTACGCGCGCCCCGGGCTGCCGCCCGGACCCATCGGCAACCCGGGGGAGAGCGCGCTGCTGGCGACGCTCCACCCCGCCGACGGCGCCTGGTACTGGTTCGTGACCACCGATCCTCGTCGTAAAATCACCAAATTCACTGACAAAGAGATGGAGTTCAGGAAATATCGGGAGGAGCTGAACAGGTATCTCGGGACGAACTAGCGGTGCCCCCGGCGCGTCCAGGGCGCCGCCCGGACGGCCCGCGGTAGGCGAACGTCCCCTTGTCCGGACTCATACCCGGACCCGTACCGGACCCCCACCGGACCCCCTCGGTCTGGCACACTCGCTTGACGGGAGGCCTCTCGTACCGAGAGATTGGCCAGCGCACTATGAACGATCTGGACATGGACTTCCTGCTCGGCGCCGAGGACGACGACGGCTCTCCCCGGCGTCGCCCCTCCGGCGGCCGGGCCCAGCAGCGACGCAGCCGCCGGCGCCGCAAGCGGCAGCGGCGCAAGGGCAGGGTCGCCACGCTGTTCGCCTTAGTGATCATCGTCGCGGTCCTCGCGGGTCTCGGCTACCTGGGCTTCACCTGGGCGCGCGGCGTCGTGATCCCCAATGACTTCACCGGCGAGGGGACGGGTGAGGTCGTGGTCGAGATCCAGGAGGGCGAGAGCGCCACCGACGTCGCCCAGATGCTGGAGGAGCAGGGCGTCGTGGCCAGCGCGCGGGCGTTCGTCAACGCCATCGGCGCGGCCGGGAAGAGCTCCTCGCTCCAGCCGGGCCAGTACGCGATGCGCAAGGGCATGTCCGCCGCCTCGGCGCTGACCCTCCTCGACCCGAAGAACCGCGTGCTCAACCGGCTCACCATCCGTGAGGGGCTGCGGCTCAGCAAGATCTTCGAGGAGCTGTCCACCGCCTCGGGCAAGCCGGTCGAGGACTTCAAGAAGGCGGCCCGCGCCGACATCGGCCTCCCCGCGTACGCCAAGGGCCGGCTGGAGGGCTACGCGTTCCCCGCGACGTACGAGATCAACAGCAAGCTCACGCCGCAGCAGATCCTCACCAGCATGGTCGACCGGTTCAACCAGACCGCCGACAAGATCGACCTGGATGGCCAGGCCGGGCAGGTCGGCTTCTCGCCCCGGCAGATCATGATCATCGCCAGCATCGTCCAGGCCGAGTCGGGCAGCGCCGAGGACATGCCCAAGGTGGCCCGCGTCATCTACAACCGGCTGCTGTCGAACCCCCCCATGAAACTGGGCATGGACAGCACGGTCATGTACGGCCTGAACAAGTACGGCATCGCCGCCTCGCACGCGGACCTGACCAGCACCTCGCGCTACAACACCTACAAGTACGCCGGCCTGCCGCCCGGCCCGATCAGTAACCCGGGCGACCACGCGATCGAGGCCGCGCTGCATCCGGCGGACGGCAACTGGCTCTACTTCGTGACGGTCGACCCGAAGCGGGGCATCACCAAGTTCACCGACAAGGAGTCGGAGTTCTGGAAGCTGCGCGACGAGTTCAACAGGAACTACCAGTGAGCGAGACCATCCGCCGGGCCGCCGTCCTGGGCTCGCCCGTCGCCCACTCGCTCTCCCCCGTCCTGCACCGGGCGGCGTACGCGGAGATGGGTCTGGGCGGCTGGCGCTACGACGCGATCGAATGCGCCGAGGACGGGCTCGCCGGCCTGATGGCGGGGCTGGGCCCGGAGTGGGCGGGCCTGTCGCTCACGATGCCGCTCAAGCGCGCCGTGCTCCCGCTGCTCGACACCGTCTCGGATCTCGCCCTGGCGGTCGGCGGCGCCAACACGGTCGTGTTCCGCGACGGCGGGCGGCACGGGGACAACACCGACGTGTACGGCATCGTCGAGGCACTGACCGAGGCGGGCGTGCCCGCGCCGTCCTCGGCGGTCGTCCTCGGCGGCGGCGCCACCGCGGCCTCGGCCCTCGCCGCCCTGCGGGAGACGGGCCTCGCGGAGGCCACCCTGGTCGTGCGCGACCCGGCCCGCGCGGGGGAGACCCTGCGCGTCGCCGAGCGGCTCGGCGTCGCGGTGACCGTGCGCTCCTTCGACGACTTCGACCCCGCGGCCGGCCTGGTCGTCTCCACGCTGCCGTCCGGCGCGGCCGACGCGCTGGCCGAGCGGGTCGCGGCCCGCCTGCCCGACAAGGGGGCCGTGTTCGACGTCGTCTACGCGCCCTGGCCGACGGCGCTGGCCCGGGCCGTACGGGCGCGGGGGCGCACCGTCGTGGGCGGCCTCCCCATGCTGCTGCACCAGGCGGCGCGGCAGGTCGGACTCATGACGGGCCGGACGGACGTGCCGGTCGCCGCGATGCGCGCGGCCGGCGAGGCCGAGGTCGCCCGGCGCGCGGCCTCCTGAGCGCCTTCGGGGGCAGGGCGGCCCAGGCCGGAATACGCCGGGGGCCGCCCGGGTTTGTGGTAAGGTAGGAACTCGATCGGTCCGGCATAAGCTGGACGCGCAAGCGGAGGTCCTCCTCCCACCTGCTCCGCCGAAAGGCGGACGGGTTCAGGATCACACCGGAGTTTTCGGCAGGAGAGCTCAGTGGCCCCGCATGCGTGACGTGCGGGGTTTTCGTTTTTCCCCGCACGGTCGAGACAAGCGGAAGTCCTTTGGAGGTCCCATCAGCACCGAGCCCCGCATCAACGACCGTATTCGTGTGCCCGAGGTCCGCCTCGTCGGCCCGAACGGCGAACAGGTCGGCATCGTCTCCATCGGAGACGCGTTGAAGCTGGCGCAGGAGAGCGATCTCGACCTGGTGGAGGTAGCGGCCACGGCCCGCCCGCCCGTCTGCAAGCTCATGGACTACGGCAAGTTCAAGTACGAGTCGGCCATGAAGGCGCGCGAGGCCCGTCGCAACCAGGCACACACGATCATCAAAGAGATCAAGCTTCGGCCGAAGATCGACCCGCACGACTACGAGACCAAGAAGGGTCACGTCGTGCGCTTCCTCAAGGCCGGCGACAAGGTCAAGGTCACGATCATGTTCCGGGGCCGCGAGCAGTCCCGGCCAGAGCTGGGTTTCCGGCTCCTGCAGCGCCTCGCCGAAGACGTCACCGACCTGGGGTTCGTCGAGTCGCAGCCGAAGCAGGACGGCCGAAACATGATCATGGTGATCGGGCCGCACAAGAAGAAGGCCGAGGCGAGGGCCGAGAAGGCCGCCGCCAAGGCGCACCGGGACGAGGACCTCCCGGCGGAGGAATCCGCGCAGGAGCAGGAGCAGGAGCAGGCCGCCCCGGCGCAGTGACGCCCGCCTGAACCACCGGGCGGGGCGCACGTATCGACACGCGGAATCCGAGACCGGGACGGTCTCGCGGAGCCAGGCAGGCCGCCGGGCTCGGGTTACCGGCCCGGGCCGTCGGCACGGACCAAAGAGGGAGAGACGGCTGAGATGCCGAAGATGAAGACGCACAGCGGTGCGAAGAAGCGGTTCCGGCTCACCGGCACCGGCAAGGTTGTCCGCCGCCGCGCCAACCGGCAGCACCTGTTCGAGCACAAGCCGTCCACCCGTACGCGCCGTCTGGAGGGTGCCGTCGTCATGTCCGACGCCGACACCAAGAAGATCAAGAAGCTGCTCGCAAAGTAGTAACGACCCGGGGAGATAGAACAACATGGCACGCGTGAAGCGGGCGCTCAACGCCAAGAAGAAGCGCCGGGTCGTACTCGAGCGGGCAAGCGGTTACCGGGGGCAGCGGTCGCGCCTCTACCGCAAGGCCAAGGAGCAGATGCTCCACTCGATGACCTATGCGTACCGGGACCGCAAGGACAAGAAGGGCACGTTCCGCCGTCTGTGGATCCAGCGGATCAACGCGGCGGCCCGCGCCAACGGCATGACCTACAACCGGTTCGTCCAGGGCCTGCGCCTCGCGGGCATCGAGGTGGACCGCAAGATCCTCGCGGACCTCGCGGTCAACGACGCCCCGACCTTCGCCACGCTGGTCGAGTCCGCCAAGAAGGCGCTCCCGTCCGACGTGAACGCGCCGGTCGCCTGAGACCTGCTCCGACGAGGGCCCGCCGCCTGCGGTGGGCCCTCATCGACGTCAAGGGGGAATGAGCAGGGATGGCGGAGCTCACCAACATCAGGTCGCCGCGGGTCAAGGCGGCCCGCAGGCTGACCAAACGCGCCTTCCGCGACCGGGACAGGGCGTTCCTCGCCGAGGGGCCGCAGGCGGTCCGCGAGGCGCTCGCGGTCAAGGACGTCACGGCGGAGCTGTTCGCGACGGTCGAGGCCGAGGCGCGGCACGCCGACATCCTGGCGGCCGCCCACGCGGCCGGCGTGCCCGTGCACCGGGCGAGCGGCGAGGTCATGGCCGAGCTGACCCAGACCGTCACTCCGCAGGGGCTGCTGGCCGTGTGCCGGTTCGTGCACGTCCCGCTGGCGGAGGCGGTCACGCCCACGTCCCGGCTGGTGGCGATCCTCGCCCACGTCCGCGACCCCGGCAACGCGGGCACCGTCCTGCGTACGGCCGACGCCGCGGGCGCCGACTCCGTGGTCTTCACCGACGCCTCGGTCGACCCGTACAACGGCAAGTGCGTGCGGGCGAGCGCGGGGAGCCTCTTCCACCTCCCCGTGGTGACCGGCACCTCCGTTGCCGACGCCGTACGGCACGTGCGGGAGGCCGGGCTGCGCGTGCTGGCCGCGGACGGAGCGGGCACCCGGACGCTCGACGAGGTCGCGCTGGACGCGCCCACCGCCTGGCTGTTCGGCAACGAGGCGTGGGGGCTGCCGCCCGAGCTCCTCGCCCTGGCCGACGAGGTCGTCCGCGTCCCGATCTACGGACGGGCCGAGAGCCTCAATCTCGCCACCGCCGCGGCGGTGTGTCTCTACTCTTCCGCGCGTGTTCAGCGGCAGACCTTACAAACCGTGGAAGATCCCACCACCCCCGGCGGCTGAGGCTGCTGCCGCGCCGCGGAAACCCGCTATTGTCGGCGAAGAAGCCGCGCGGGAAGGGGCGGCGCGCGCAGTTCCGGAGCGTCAGGAGGCGGTCTCGTGCGAGGTGACGACACCCCCGGCGGCACCCCTGAAGGGGACGCCGGAGGGCGGGCGCGCATCGACGTCGACGACCTTCCCGACGGCCTCGTCGCCACCGACCCCGACGGGGTGATCCTGATGGTCAACCGGGCGGCGGAGCGGCTGACCGGGGTGACCCGGCGGGCGGCGGTGGGCCGGGTCATCGGCGACGTGCTGCCGCTGCGCGACCAGGACGGCCGCGACTGGTGGAAGTGGCTCGACCCGCACGGCGGGCTGTGCACCCGCAGCCGCCAGCCCGAACGGCCGCTGCACCTGCCCGGACGGCAGGAACTGCTGGTCGCCGCGCGCTTCGTCCGGGAGCCGGAGCGCGGCGGCGAGGTGCGGCGGGTCGTCATCACGCTGCGCGACGCGTCGGCGCGGGCGCGGGTCGAACGCAGCCGCGCCGATCTGGTCTCCACGGTCGCGCACGAGCTGCGCTCTCCGCTGACCAGCGTCAAGGGGTTCACCGCGACCCTGCTGGCGAAGTGGGAGCGGCTGACCGACGCGCAGAGGCTCGTCATGCTGGAGACGGTCAACGCGGACGCCGACCGGGTGACGCGACTGATCACGGAGCTCCTCGACGTCTCGCGGATCGAGTCGGGCCGGTTGGAGATCCACCGGCAGGTCGTGGACGTGCCGGCCCGGGCGCGCCGGATCATCGCCGGCCGGGCGGCCGCGGGGGAGCCGGAGGACCGCTTCCGGCTGGAGGTCCTCGGGGAACTGCCCGAGACGTGGCTCGACCAGGACAAGATCGACCAGGTTCTCGGGAACCTGGTGGAGAACGCGGTGCGCCACGGACGCGGTACCGTGACCGTAGTGGTGGAGCCGGTCGAGTGGGGTGTGGCGGTGTCGGTGCGGGACCAGGGCGAGGGCGTGGCGCCCGAGCTGGTCGGCCGCGTCTTCCGCCAGTTCTGGCGGGGCAACGGCCGCCGCCGCGGCGGCACCGGCCTCGGCCTGTTCATCGTCAAGGGTCTCGTCGAGGCCCACGGCGGCACGATCAGCGTGCAGCGCGCGCCCGGCGGCGGCGCCGAGTTCCGATTTACCTTGCCCACCGGCACCCCCGACTTCGCCTGAGCTTTTCCACAGGCCCTCGCGCGGAGGACGGCCCGGTGGGCTGATCGGACTAGACTCGTTGCCGCTGAGCGCAGGGCGCTCGCAGGCCCCTGGATACGGAGCTCTCTCTTGTCGAACACCTATGACCCGGTCGAGGTGACGCCGCTGCACGCCGACGAGGTCGCGCGGGCACAGGCGGACGCCCTCGCCGCCGTAGCGGCGGCGCGCGACCTCGACGACCTGAAGCAGGCCAGGCTGGCGCACGCGGGCGACCGCTCGCCGATCGCGCTGGCCAACCGTGAGATCGGCGCGCTCCCGCCCGCCGCCCGCGTAGAGGCGGGCAAACGGATCGGCGCCGCGCGCAAGGCGATCGGCGAGGCGCTGGCCGCCCGTCAGGCCGAGTTGGAGGCCGAGCGCGACGCGCGGGTCCTCATCGAGGAGACCGTCGACGTCACGCTGCCGTGGGACCACGCGCCGCGCGGCGCCCGCCACCCGCTCACCACCCTGCAGGAGCGCATCGCCGACGCCTTCGTCGCGATGGGCTACGAGGTGGCCGAGGGGCCCGAACTCGAAGGCGAGTGGTTCAACTTCGACGCGCTGAACATCGCGCCCGACCACCCCGCGAGGTCCGACCACGACACGTTCTTCGTGGAGAGCGTCGAGTCGGGGAAGGTCCTGCGCACCCAGACCTCGCCGGTGCAGATCAGGGCCCTGCTGTCGCGCCCGCTGCCCGTGTACGTGGTGTCGCCGGGCAAGACCTTCCGCACCGACGAGCTCGACGCCACGCACACTCCGGTCTTCCACCAGGTCGAGGGCCTGGCGGTCGACAAGGGCCTGACGATGGCCCATCTGAAGGGCACGCTCGACCGGTTCGCCGAGGTGATGTTCGGGGCCGGCATCACGACCCGCTTCCGGCCGCACTACTTCCCGTTCACCGAGCCGTCGGCCGAGCTCGACCTGCGCTGCTTCGTCTGCCGGGGCTCCTCCGCGGTGCCCGGCAACCCGCCCTGCCGCACCTGCAAGTCGGAGGGCTGGATCGAGTGGGGCGGCTGCGGGATGGTCAACCCGCGCGTGCTGATCGCCTGCGGCGCCGACCCCGCCGTCTACTCCGGGTTCGCCTTCGGCATGGGCGTGGAGCGGACGCTGATGTTCCGCCACAACGCCGAGGACATGCGTGACATGGTCGAGGGCGACATCCGGTTCACCCTGCCGTTCGGGATGGAGGTCTGATGAAGGTCCCGCTTTCATGGCTGCGGGAGTACGTCGATCTCCCCGCGGTCACCGCGCAGGAGGTGGCCGACAGGCTCACCGCCGCCGGCCTCAAGCTTGAGGCCATCCACTCGCACGGCCACGAGATCAAGAACATCGTGGTCGGCCGGGTCCTCGAGATCGAGGAGCTGACCGGGTTCAAGAAGCCCATCCGGCACTGCCGGGTCGAGGTCGGCGAGGCCACGCCGCGCGAGATCGTCTGCGGCGCGACGAACTTCTCCGAGGGCGCGGTGGTCCCGGTCGCGCTGCCCGGCGCGGTGCTGCCCGGCGGTTTCGAGATCGGGTCCCGCAAGACGTACGGGCGGCTGTCGGACGGCATGATCTGCTCGGAGGCCGAGCTCGGCGTCGCCGAGTCGTCCCCGGGCATCCTGCTGCTGCCGCAGGACACCCCGATCGGCGCGGACGTCGTCGAGCTGCTCGGCCTGCGTGACGACGTGCTCGAACTGGAGGTCGCGACCGACCGGGGCTACGCCCTGTCGATCCGGGGCGTCGCCCGCGAGGCGGCGACCGCCTTCGGTGTGCCGTTCCGCGACCCCGCCGCGATCGAGACGCCGGACGGCGGGGGCGAGTCCTGGCCGGCGTCGATCGGCGACCCGACCGCCTGCGACCGGTTCGTGCTGCGCTCGGTGACCGGGTTCGACCCCGCCGCCGAGTCGCCGCTGTGGATGCGGGTGCGGCTGGCCCGCGCCGGCATGCGCTCGGTCTCGCTCGCCGTCGACGTCACCAACTACGTGATGCTGGAGCTCGGCCAGCCCCTGCACGCCTTCGACCGGTCGCGCCTGTCCGGCCCGATCGTCGTACGGCGGGCCCGTCCGGGGGAGACGCTGGAGACGCTCGACCACGTGGTGCGGACGCTCCACGAGGAGGACATCCTCATCACCGACGACTCGGGCCCGATCTCGATGGCGGGCACGATGGGCGGCCTGCACACGGAGATCTCCGGGACCTCGACCGACATCGTGATCGAGGCGGCCCACTTCTCCGCCACCGGCATCGCCCGGGAGTCGCGGCGGCACAACCTGGTGAGCGAGGCGTCCAAGCGGTTCGAGCGCGGCGTCGACCGGGAGCTGCCGCCGGCCGCGTCCTGGCGCGCCGTGCGGCTCCTCGCCGAGCTGGGCGGGGCCGTCGCAGACCCCGGCGTGACGCACGCGCAGGTGGACGTCGCCCCGGTGCGGATCACGATCCCGGCCGGCCATCCCGACCGCGTCGCGGGCGTGACCTACGGGCGGGAGACGGTGATCCGCCGGCTGGAGCAGGTCGGCTGCGTGGTGACCGAGGGCGCCGCCGCCTCCCCCCAGATCGGCGGCCCGGGCGGTGGCCCGAGCGGCGGCCCGAGCGGTGGCCCGAGCGGCGGCCAGGGCGTCGCCGCGACCGGAGTGCTCGCCTCGGGCGACCTCGCCGGGAAGCTGACCGTCGAGGGCGAGGACCCGATCACGGTCACCCCGCCGAGCTGGCGGCCCGACCTCACCGACCCGAACGACCTCGCGGAGGAGGTCATCCGGCTCGAAGGCTACGACCGCATCCCGTCGGTGCTGCCGCCCGCCCCGGTCGGCGGCGGGCTGACCGAGGAGCAGCGGCAGCGCCGCCGCGTCGGACGGGCGCTGGCCCACGCGGGATACGTCGAGGTGCTCGCCTACCCGTTCATGGGCCCGCGCGACCTCGACAACCTCCTGCTGCCGGAGCAGGACCCGCGCAGGCGGACGACCCGGCTGGTCAACCCGCTCAGCGAGGACGAGCCGTACATGCGGACCACGCTGCTGCCGGGGCTGCTGAAGACGCTGGTGCGCAACGTGGGCCGCGGGTTCGCCGACGTGGCGCTGTTCGAGTCGGGGCTGGTCTACCGGCCCGCTCCGGACGCGCCCGCGACGGCCCCGATCCTCCCGGTCGACCACCGGCCCTCGGAGGAGGACCTGGCGGCGATCGAGAGCGCGCTGCCGCGGCAGCCGTTCCGGGTGGCCGTGGTGCTCGCCGGGGAGTTCCACCGCTCCGGCTGGTGGGGTGAGGGCAGGCAGGCGACCTGGGCGGACGCCGTCGAGGCGGCCCGTACGGTCGCGCGGGCGGCCGGCGTCGAGCTCGCCGTACGGGCCGACCGGCACGAGCCCTGGCACCCCGGGCGCTGCGCCGCGCTGACCGTGCCGGACCCGGAGACCGGGGAGCAGGTCCTCGCCGGTCACGCCGGTGAGCTGCATCCCCGGGCGATCGAGGCGTACGGTCTGCCGCCGCGCACGTGCGCGATGGAGCTGGAGCTGTCGCTGCTGCGGCCCGCCGGGCCGGTGCAGACGCCTCCCGTGTCCGCCTACCCGGTGGCGACCCAGGACGTCGCGCTGACCGTTCCCGCCGCGACCCCGGTCGCGGAGGTGGCGGCGGCCCTGCGCGAGGGCGCGGGCGGCCTGCTGGAGTCGATCAGGCTGTTCGACGTCTACACTGGGCCGCAGGTGGGCGAGGGCAACAAGTCCCTGGCCTACACGCTGCGGTTCCGGGCGCCGGACCGCACGCTCACGGTCGAGGAGACCACGGCGGCGCGGGACGCCGCCGTCGCCCTCGCCGCCGAGCGCACCGGGGCCCACCTCCGCGGCGCCTGACGAGCACGATCGCGGGCGGGCGCCGGTCTGTCGCCGGCGCCCGCCCGCGGGCGTGTCACCTGCCGTACACCTCGAACGAGTAGAGCGATTGACGTGCTCTTCGGCATGAATGCCGAAGATCCAGCCTGCGCCGGGTGCACGGCACTTCTGCGGCTTCCTGCTTCATCGACCTGCGCCACATAGATGGTCTTACCGGGTCTCCACAGGCTTCCGAGCCTTGCGGCTCCGTTCCCGCCCGTCCGGCGGTACCTGACGTGGGCACGCTACCAGACGCCGATCAGCCCCGACGGTGGATCGGCTTTTCCTGGGATGACCCGCCCCACGGTCTTCGCCGAGCCGAGATCGACCTGGATGTACTGGTTGTTGCTCCATCCGCTGGCCCACCGGGTCGCCGGGTCTCCGTCCACCGCCCGCCCGGGCGCGTTGGAGCCCTCGGTGCTCGAGGCGCTCGCCGCACGGCCCAGCGCGAGGTCGCTCACGTCGTCGCCCCGGTGCGCCGGGAACGAGACCACCTGCTGGTAGGTCGGCCGGTTCTGCCAGGAGATCAGCGACTGCTTGATCCCGCCGAGTGGCGACTGCCGCACGGCGTCGGCGCACCACTGGTCCCCGGCGGCGCAGGAGTCGTCACCGGGGTAGGTCGTCGCCGCCGGTTCGGCCAGCGCGGCCGACAGGCTGTCCAGCAGGACCGTACGGCAGGCCGCCACGGTCGCGCCGCAGTACTTCGCGGGCAGGGGAGCGGTCACCGGGTCGCCCAGCACGGCCCGGATGTCCTTGTCGACGTAACCCCACCAGCCGTACTGGAACGCCGAGCCCTTGTGCGGTTGCGACTCGCCGGCCGACCCGGGCAGCGCGGAGGCGTCGCCCTGCTGGTGCCCGGACGGCGACTCGTTGATCTGCAGCGCCCCGGTCAGCGACTGGTAGAGCCCGTCGCCGAGGCCGGGCCGGAACTGCGCCCGCACCAGCTTCGGCCACCACGCGTCGAATATCCGGATCGCGTCGGCGTGCGCGTACGTCTTGCTGCCCTTGGCGGTCTCCTGCCGCCGGGCGCCCGCCTCGGCCCAGGCCGACAGCTTGGCGGCGGCGGAGGCCAGGGCGGGATCGGACCCGGACACGCTGCCGATCACCCGGAGCAGTTTCGGCAGCACCTTCCATCCGCGCAGGTCGGTGACGGCGGCCGAGGCCATGATCTTCACCACCCCCGCCCGGTCGACCGCGCCCGCGGACAGTGCGGCCCGCAGTGGCGCGTCGAGCAGGTCGGCGCGGTGCACCGGACCGAAGCTGAAGTTGCCGTCGGCCGCGCCGTAGTCCTTGGCCTGCTTGTTGTTCCAGCTCACGAAGTAGTCCTGGTTGACGGCCTGGGGGTGGGCCGAGGGCGGCGTGTAGGCCGCCGTGTTGACCGCCGGGTCGAAGCCGCTCCACTCGTGTGCCGCGTCGCCCGCCATCGGCAGGTTCGGATCGGACACCGCCGATCGCACCGGGACGTTGCCGGACATGAAGTACGCCGTATCGGCGGAGTTCACGTAGAACCAGTTGAAGGCGAAGCCGATTGTGGACGCCGAGTTCGTGAAGGCCGTCGGCGAGCCCATTTCGGCCGGGTCGTTGAACATCTGGAAGCCGATCGCGGAGTCCGTCTCGTGCTGGTAGGTCGAGCGCAGCGCCGTGAACGCCATCGGCACGCCGCCCGCCATCCCCCGCCAGGTCACCAGGCCGTACTTGGTCCGTTTGACGACGAGGTCGTAGGAGCCGGCAGCGGTGGAGTCGGCCGTGTTCGGCTTCCAGGAGTTGGTCTTCTTCAGCGTCTCCATGGCGGTGCACGTGCCGTGGTAGAGGTAGTGGTCCGATGACAGCGTGGGCGTGCCGCCGCTCGGGTCGCACAGCGTCACCGCGTACGTGTCGGTGATGTCCTCGGCGGCCGACGTGGCGCTCCAGGCGTAGTCGGTGCCGCGGCCGAGCAGCACGTAGAGGTTGAGCCCGGCGAAGGCCGCTCCCCGCGCCCGGACGCCGGGGCCGGACAGCTCCTCCAGCATGAGCAGTTGGGGCGCGAAGTAGCCGGTCTGCGGGCCGAACACGGCGATCGGGTGGCCGCCGGTCGCCTTGGCGGCCGAGACCACGAGCGCGTTCGACATGCCGGGCCGGGAGTTGTCCACGGTCAGTCCGGTCAGCGCGCTCGTGACCGCCGTCGTGGGGGAGGTCGCGCTGCCGGTCTCGTTCGCCGTGACGTCGACCGGGGCCGCCGTGCCCGCGTCGGGCAGCACGACGCCGGTGGCGCCGGACGGCGCCGCGCCGGAGGGGAAGCTCTGCCCGTCGTGCAGCGTGAGCACGGTCTCCGGGTCGTTCTGGGAACGGAAGGCCGCCCAGGCCCGGTCGCCCTCGGCGGCGCCGTACTTCGCCCGCGCGGCCACCCGTACGAGGGCGGACCGCATCTCCGCGCCGCCGCCCCCGCCGAACAGGCCGCCGATGACCCCGGAGACGGCGACCAGGTCGGTCATCGTGAAGTACCGCGGGCCTCCCGCGTTCGTGATCGCGTCGAGGTGGCCGGTGAGGACGTACTCGCCCGGGCAGTTGCGGGCGGACATGCAGCGGTCGATGTAGGCGTTGATCCCGGCGATGTAGTTCTGCACGTCGGAGTAGAGCTGGGTGCCGCGGCCGCCGGAGGTCCGCAGCCGGTCGATCTGGGCCTGGAGGTCGGCCTCCGTGTAGGGGGAGTTGCGCCAGACGCTCTGCTCCAGCTCCCGATTGCCTGCCGCGCCTCCGGCGAACGGCGTCAGCTCGCCCCGGCCGACGTGCCGCATGAGGTCCATGACCCACAGGCGGTCCTGGGCTCCGGCGTACCCGGCGCCGAACATCGTGCCCTCGCGGGTGGTGCCGGTCACGTGCGGCACGCCGGTGGCCTTGTCCCGGACGATCGTGACGTCCGATCGCGGGCTGACCGTGCTCTCGACCTGGTTCGCTGGCACGCCGAAGCCGCTGTCGCCGAAGAACGCGGAGATCTGCTCGTCGGTCAGCCCGGTGTAGCCGGAGATCAGGTCGGCGTACCTGCCGAGCTGGTCTTTGCTGTGGGCCGGGTAGGTGCCCAGGGTCTGGTTGCCCAGGATGTCCACGAGCGTGGCGTTGCCGTTCTGCCCGGGCGGCAGGAGGTCCGCGCACTGGCCCAGGCAGTAGTCGTCAGGCGGGTAGTAGGGGGCGGCGGTGGCCGTCGTCGCCGGCAGGCCGACGGCGACGAGGGCCAGCGCGGCGGCAGCGGTGATCGCCCGTCGAAGGCGCGCGTGCATGGGGGAACTTCCCTTCGTGGTGTCAGGGGGTGAAGGGATGGCGGGGTGGTGATGTCACACGCGCGTGAACGTGAGTCGGGCTCAACTCTGGACGATACGCGGGGGTCACCAGAGGAGCAATGCCGACTTTGCCGCGATCGTTGCAGAACCTGCAGATGGCAGTCAATGCGCGACCCGCTGCCGTTCGCGGAGCCGGAGCGTCCGGATAGGGGCCGTCGTGGTGGGGATCAGATGGGTTCGGGGCCTACAGTTCGTCGATCTCGGCGAGGTCGATGTCGGCGTCGAAGGGCACCGACACCTTGAGCCGGTCGTGGTAGATCCCGGTCAGCGCGTACGCGGCGGTGGCGGGGTCGAGTTCGTACACGTAGACCGTGGGCCGCCCGGACTGGTTCTCGATCCGCCAGAAGTGTGCGATCCCCGCCTCGGCGTAGAGCTGCGGCTTGCGCTTGCGGTCCCGCTCCTCGGACTCCGGTGAGACGACCTCCACAACCAGGGTCACATCACCGGCCTCGTACGCCGTCTGGTCCGGACCGCGATCCGCGTCCGCCTGAATGACGCACACGTCCGGCTCGGGCCGCTGACGCAGGTCGAGAATCACACTCATCTCACGACGTACGCGGAGCCCCGAGGGCAGATAGCGGCGCAGGCCGCTTGTGATGAGGTCGACGGCTCGTGGGTGGAAGGAGGCTTGGGGGCTGACGAAGACCAAGCTTCCATCGATCAACTCTGTGTGCGCGGGAAGGTGCGGCATGTGATCGAGGTCGGTGGCCCGGAATCCTTCCGGGGGAGGGAAAACCCAGCGCGGGACGCCACGAATGTCACTCATGGGCACTTCGCTCCACACCTCAGCCGTCATGCGCTCACCGTAGCAACGCGTGAGCGTCACGCGAAGTGATTCCCCGGCTGTCCCCTGCCGGAACGCGGGTTTTCCGTGACGGCGCCACGGTCGCGGAGCATACCCGGACAACGAGAAGGTGCGGCGCTCCCGGAGAGCTTCTCGCAGAGATCTCCGGAGAGCGCCGCATCGTTCCCGGCGGTCAGCCCACGCGAAAGGAGACCGACGGCCAGGTCCAGTTGCCGTTGTGTTTCGTGGCCCGCGGTGCGGCGGGGCGTCCGGCATCGCGGGCCACGGGTGGGGGCTATCGGGTCCAGGTCCACTTCTGGTTGGTGCCGCCGTGGCAGCTGTAGAGCTGGATCTTGGTGCCGTTGCCGGTGCCGGATCCGGCGGCGTCGAGGCACAACCCGGACTGGACGCCCTGGATGCTGCCGTCGGAGTTCACCCGCCACTTCTGGTTGTCGGCGCCCCAGCAGCTGTAGATCTGGACCTTCGCGCCGTTGCCGGTTCCCGCCGCGTCGAGGCACTTGCTGCCGTAGACCCGGATCTCACCGGCTGAAGTGGACGACCAGGTCTGGTTGCTCTGGCCGTTGCAGTCGTACAGCTGCACCTGCGTGCCGTCGGTCTGGCTCGCGTTGGGCACGTCCAGGCACCGGCCGGAGGCCGCTCCCTTGATCGACCCACTGCCGCCGCCGGGGTTCGTGGGTGTGGTGGTCGGCTGGCCGGTCGGTCCGCTGCCGTCGGGGGCGACGGCGCGTCCGGTGTTGGGGGAGATCATGCCGGGGCAGAGGTTGCGGCTGCGGAGGTTGGCGGCGATCTGGGAGATGGCGGAGACGGTGGTGGCGTACTGGTCGTGCATGAGGATGATCTGGCCGTTCTGGAGACGGCCGGCGGCTTGGACGATCTGGGCGGTGCTGGCGCCGTTCCAGTCCTGGGAGTCGACGTCCCAGATGATCTCTGTGAGGCCGAGTTGCTGTTCGACGGATTTGAGGGTGGAGTTGGTTTCGCCGTACGGGGGGCGGAAGAGTTTGGGTGCGGTGCCGGTGGCCTGCTGGATGGCCTGCTGGGTCCGCTGGAGTTCCGACTGGATCTGGGAGCTGTTCTGCTGGGTGAGGTGGGGGTGGGTGTAGCTGTGGTTGCCGACCCACATTCCGGCGTCGACCTGCGCCTTCACGAGTGAGGGGTTGTTCTGGGCGTTCTGCCCGATGTTGAACATGGTGGCGCGCAGGCCGTTTGCTTTGAGGGTGTTGAGCAGGTTGGTGGTGTTGCTGGGGTTGGGTCCGTCGTCGTAGGTGAGGCCGACGTACCCGGCGCTGCAGTCGGCGGCGTTGGCGGCGGTGGGGGACAGGGCCACGGTCGCCAGGGCCGCGGCGGCGACGCCCGCGAGCGCGGTGGCGAGGGTCTTGCGTAAACCGGGACGTCTCACGACGGGCACGGCGCTGTCGGCCATCTTTGCTCCTCCATTAGGAACTCTGATCGGGCGCAGGCGGCACGGTGCCCTGGTGGGGAGCGCCGCCCGGCCCCGGGGTTCGCCGGGGCCTCATTCTGGGAACTCACCCCGAAAAGTGTCAAAGACCTCCCAGAAATGTTTCAGTCCGATGCGTGATCAATCAGGTCTGGCCTGCGGAAACACCGATGAACTTTTCACGCCTTCAGGAACGCCTTTCGAGGGGCCGTCATCCAGCCGGGGGCCGCGCGATCTCTGGATTGAGCTGGAGGCCGCGTACGCCGCGCCGGCCCCGGGCCTGAAGGAGGAGGCATGGGCCTCACCTCGTACGGGACGAAGGCGCTGAGGCCCGGCTAGAGACCCAGGATCTCGTTGCGCAGGCGGGTCTTGAGCACCTTGCCGCCGGGGTTGCGCGGCAGTTCGGCCGCCCTGAACCAGAACCGGGAGGGCACCTTGAACGCCGCGATCCGGTCGCGCAGGAAGTCGCGCAGTTCCTCGCCGCCGGCCTCGGCGCCCGGCTTCAACCGGACCACCGCGCCGACCTGCTCGCCCATCTCGTCGTCCGGTACGCCGATCACGGCCACGTCGTCCACCGCCGGATGCTCGAACAGGGCGGCCTCGACCTCGGCGCAGTAGACGTTCTCGCCACCGCGGATGACCATGTCCTTGGCCCGGTCGACGATGTAGACGAAGCCGTCCTCGTCGACGCGGGCCAGGTCGCCGGTGTGCAGCCAGCCGTCCACGAACGTCTCGGCGGTGGCGTCCGGGCGGTTCCAGTAGCCGCCGATCACGATCGGCCCGCGCACGCACAGCTCGCCGACCTCGCCGGGCGGCAGTTCGGTGCCGTACGGGTCGCAGATCTTCACGTCCACCACCGCGAGCGGGCGGCCGATGCTGCCGGGCTTGGCCAGGTAGTCCCGGCCGCTGTTGTAGACGGCCAGCGCGGTCGTCTCGGTCATGCCGTACCCGTTCGCGGGTGTGCGCTCGGGAAGCGTCTCGGTGATCCGTTCCAGCAGCTTGGGCGGCGCGGGCGCCCCGCCGTACGAGATCGAGCCGAGCGACGAGATGTCGTGCCCGCCCAGGCCGGGATGGGACAGCAGCTGCCAGGCGTTGGTCGGGACGCCGCTCAGGATGGTGACCCGCTCGCGTTCGATGAGCTCCAGGGCCCGCTTGGGGTCCCACCTGTACATCAGCACGAGCCCGCCGCCGCTGAACATCGTGGTCATCAGTACGGCGAAGCACCCGGTGACGTGGAAGAGCGGCACGGTGAGCAGGGTGATCCTGCGCTTCCCGGCCGCGGACGACACGTCCCTGCCCGCGAGGGCCACGGTGCGCATCATCGCGTACGCCACGGTCATCGGAGCCTGGCCGAGGTTGCGGTGGCTGCCGAGCGCGCCCTTGGGGCTGCCGGTCGTGCCGGAGGTGTAGAAGATGGTCGCCGGGTCGTCGGGGCGGAGGTCGACCGGCGGCAGGGTCACGTCGGTGCGGACCTCGCCGAGGACGCCGGCCCAGTTGGCGCCCTCCCCGCGGGCGACGATCATGGGCAGGCCGCTGCCGGACATTCGCGCGGCGCGCTCGCCGTCGGCGATCACCAGTGTCGCGCCCGAGTCGCCGAGGGCGTACTCCAGTTCCTGCTCGGTCCACCAGGCGTTCAGCGGGACGGCGACCGCGCCGGCGGCGAGCACGGCGGAGAAGGAGACGATCCATTCGGGGTAGTTGCGCATGGCGAGGGCGACGCGGTCGCCGGCGCGCACGCCGTAGTCGTCCACGAGCCGGTTGGCGAGGGTCGCGACCAGCCGGAAGTGCTCCTCGTAGGTGATCCGCTCGTCCTCGTAGACGACGAACACCTTGTCGCCGTGGAACCGGGTTATCTCCAGGAGCGCGCGGAAGGTCGCGGGGGCGTGCTTCCACGCCCGGATCCTGCTGCCGCCGACCTCGATCTCCTCCATCTCGAAGAGCTGACCGGGGGCGGTGAGCTGGGCCTGGACCTGTTCATGCGTGATCGTCATGATGGAGGTGCTCCCGGATGAATACGTTAACCGGAGGTTTCACGATACCGACCGGTAGGTATGGCCGCCAGGTGTCCACCTCGCGAAACGCCGCTTGCATGCCCATGCCCGGCGGTGCATACTCTCTACACAAGCAAGAACATGAGGTTGTCTGCATAGCCATGCAGGGGAGTCTGGGGGGCCGATGAGGGCGGCGATCGCCGGAGCGAGCGGATACGCGGGGGGAGAGCTGCTCCGCCTGCTGCTGGGCCACCCCGCCGTCGAGATCGGCGCGCTCACCGCGGCGTCCAGCGCCGGCACGAGACTGGGCGCGCACCAGCCCCACCTGCCGTCCCTGGCCGGCCGGGTCATCGAGCAGACTACCCCGCAGGCGCTGACCGGGCACGACGTGGTCTTCCTCGCGCTGCCGCACGGTCAGTCGGCCGCTGTCGCGGCCGAACTCGGCGACGGCACGCTGGTCGTCGACTGCGGTGCCGACTTCCGGCTGGCCAGCGCGGCCGAGTGGACGGCCTTCTACGGAGGAGTCCATGCCGGCACCTGGCCCTACGGCCTGCCCGAACTGCCCGGCCTGCGGGAGATCCTGCGGGGCGCCCGGCGGATCGCCGTGCCCGGCTGCTACCCGACCGCCGCGACCCTGGCGCTGTTCCCCGCCTTCGCGGCCGGGCTCGCCGAGCCCGACGTGGTGGTGGTCGCGGCCAGCGGCACCTCCGGGGCGGGGCGCGCGCCCAAGGCCAACCTGCTCGGCAGCGAGGTCATGGGCTCGGTCGGCGCGTACGGAGTGGGCGGGGTCCACCGGCACACGCCGGAGATGGAGCAGAACCTGTCGGCGGTCGCCGGGCGGCCCGTCCGCGTGTCGTTCACGCCGACCCTCGCGCCCATGAGCCGCGGGATCCTCGCCACCTGTACGGCTCCCGCCACCTCCGGGACGACCCCCGCCGCCGTGCGCGAGGCGTACGAGGCGGCGGTCAAGGACGAGCCGTTCCTCCACCTCCTGCCCGAGGGCCTGTGGCCGGCGACCGCGATGACCGTCGGGTCGAACACCGCGGTCCTGCAGGTCGCGCTGGACCAGCGGGCCGGGCGGATCGTGGCCGTCATCGCCATCGACAACCTCACCAAGGGCACCGCGGGTGGCGCGATCCAGAGCGCCAACCTCGCGCTGGGTCTTCCGGAAGAACTCGGCCTTCCCACCAATGGAGTCGCCCCGTGAGCAAGATCTCCCCTTCCGAGGAGCGTGCATGAGTGTCACCGCACCCCTGGGCTTCCGTGCCGCCGGGGTCGTCGCCGGAATCAAGAGCGGCGGCGCCCGCGACCTCGCCCTGGTCGTGAACGACGGCCCCTCGCGGGCCGCGGCGGGGGTCTTCACCCGCAACCGGTTCAAGGCCGCGCCGGTCCTGTGGTCCGCCCAGGTTCTCGACGGCGGGCGGGTCAGGGCGGTCGTGCTGAACTCCGGCGGCGCCAACGCCTGCACCGGCCCGCTGGGCTTCCAGGACACCCACGCCACCGCGGAGAAGGCGGCCGAGGTCCTCGGCGACTCCGCCGCCGAGATCGCGGTGTGCTCGACCGGGCTGATCGGCGAGAGGCTGCCGCTCGACGCGCTGCTCGGCGGCGTGGGAACCGCGGCGGCCCAGCTCAGCCGGGACGGCGGGCTGGCCGCAGCCGACGCGATCCGGACCACCGACACCGTCGGCAAGATCTCCTTCCGTCGTGGCGAGGGGGGTTACATGGTGGGCGGCATGGCCAAGGGCGCGGGGATGCTCGCGCCCGGCCTGGCCACCATGCTCTGCGTGCTGACCACCGACGCCGATCTCACGTCCGAGGAACTCGACACGGTGCTGCGCAAGGCGACGTCGGTGACGTTCGACCGGCTCGACACCGACGGCTGCATGTCCACCAACGACACCGTGCTGCTGCTCGCCAGCGGCGCGTCCGGCGTGCGCCCCGATCTCGCCGAGTTCGAGAAGGTCGTCACCTCCGTCTGCGCCGACCTGTCCCGGCAGCTTCTGGTGGACGCCGAGGGCGCCACCAAGGCGATCGCCATCGAGGTCGTCGGCGCGGCGTCGGAGGACGACGCGGTGGCGGTGGGCCGGGCCGTGGCCCGCTCGAACCTGCTGAAGTGCGCGATCCACGGCGAGGACCCCAACTGGGGCCGGGTGGTCAGCGCGGTCGGCACCACCGATGCGGGCTTCGAGGCCGAGCGGGTCAACGTGGCCGTCAACGGCATCTGGATCTGCAGGGGAGGCGCGGCGGGCGACGACCGCTCGAAGGTGGACCTGCGCCCGCGCGACGTGACCATCACGATCGACCTGTCCGCCGGGCCGCACAGTGCGACCGTGCACACCACCGACCTCACGGCGGCCTACGTGCACGAGAACTCGGCGTACTCGTCATGAGCGTCCGACGCAACGGCGCCCTCGACAAGGCGCACACGCTGATCGAGGCCCTGCCCTGGCTCTCCCGCTTCCACGGCGCGACCGTCGTGATCAAGTACGGCGGGAACGCGATGACCAAGGAGCACCTGCGGGAGAAGTTCGCCGCCGACGTGGTCTTCCTGCGGTACGCGGGCCTGCGGCCGGTCATCGTGCACGGCGGCGGACCGCAGATCCAGTCGCACCTCGACCTGCTCGGGATCGACAGCCACTTCGTGTCCGGCCTGCGGGTGACCACCCCCGAGGCCATGCAGGTCGTCCGGATGGTCCTCGTGGGGCAGGTCAACCGCGACGTCGTGGGCCTGATCAACGGACACGGTCCGTTCGCGGTCGGGATGTCCGGCGAGGACGCCCACCTGTTCACGGCCGAGCGCAAGCACGTGACGGTCGACGGCGTCAAGGTCGACATCGGGCAGGTGGGGGAGATCGTCCGCGTCGAGGCCGGAGCCGTGCGGGCTCTGCTGGACGACGGGCGCATCCCGGTGGTGTCCTCGGTGGCCCGCGGTGAAGACGGCGGGATCTACAACGTCAACGCCGACACCGCGGCCGCGGCACTCGCCGTCGCGCTCAAGGCGTCGAAACTGATCGTCCTGACCGACGTCGAGGGGCTGTACGCGGACTGGCAGCCTCCGGAAGAGGGCGAGGAACCAGGCTCGGGCCTGGAGGTCGTCAGCCGGATCACCGCCTCTGAACTCGCCGCGCTGCTGCCCTCGCTGTCCAGCGGGATGGTGCCGAAGATGGAGGCGTGCCTGAAGGCCGTGCGCGGCGGCGTCCCGCAGGCGCATGTGCTCGACGGGCGGGTGCCGCACGCCCTGCTGCTGGAGGTCTTCACCGACGAGGGAATAGGCACGATGGTCGAGCCGGACGCGGACCCGGAGACGGACGGCCGGAGCCCCGCGGAGGTCGCGGACGGCGTCGTGAGCGGAGGAGATGCCAGGTGAGCGGCAACGACGAACTGCGCGAACGTTTCGCGTCGGCGTTCATGCACAACTACGGGGTGCCGCCCGTCGCCCTGACGCGCGGCGAGGGCTGCGCGGTCTGGGACGTGGACGGGCGCCGCTACCTCGACCTGATCGGCGGCATCGCGGTGAGCTCGCTCGGGCACGGCCATCCGGCCCTGGTCGAAGCGGTGTCGCGGCAGGTCGCCACGCTCGCCCACACCTCGAACCTGTTCCTGCACGAGCAGGAGGTGCTGCTCGCCGAGAGGCTGCGCACCCTGCTCGGGGAGCCGGCCCGGGTCTTCCTGGCCAACTCCGGCACCGAGGCCAACGAGGCCGCGCTGAAGATCGCCATCAAGTACGGCCGGACGCACGGCCGGGGTTACATGGTGGCGGCCGAGAACGGCTTCCACGGCCGCACGCTCGGCGCGCTGTCACTCACCGGCAAGCAGTCCATCCGCGACCAGTTCGGCCCGTTCCCGCTGGACGTGCGGTTCGTTCCGTACGGCGACGCGGACGCGCTCAAGAACGCCGTGACCGACGACTGCGCCGCGGTCTTCCTGGAACCCACGCAGGGCGAGGCCGGGGTCGTCCCGCCGCCGGAGGGCTACTTCCGCGCGGCCAGGGAGATCTGCTCCGCCACCGGCGCACTCCTGGTCGCCGACGAGATCCAGTCGGCCGTCGGCCGCACCGGGCACTGGTTCGCCCACCAGGCGGAGGGAGTCGTCCCCGACATCGTGACGCTGGCCAAGGGGCTCGGCGGGGGCATGCCGATCGGGGCCTGCCTCGGCCTTGGAGAGGCCGGCGAGGTCTTCGCCAAGGGAGACCACGGCTCGACCTTCGGCGGCAACCCGGTCTCGTGCGCCGCGGCGCTGGCGGTGCTCGGCACCATCGAGCGCGACGGCCTGCTCGGCAACGCCGTGCGTGTGGGAGCGCTCCTCTCGGAGGGCGTCACCGCGGTGCGGCACCCGCTGCTCAAGGGCGTGAGAGGGCGCGGACTGTGGCTCGCCGCCGTGCTGACCGCTCCCAAGTCGGCACAGGTGCAGGCCGCGGCCCAGGAAGCCGGCTTCCTGGTCAACGCACTGCAGCCCGACGCGGTCCGGCTCGCGCCGCCGCTTGTGATCACCGAGTCCGACGCGCGGACCTTCCTCGACGCGCTGCCCGGCATCCTGGAGGCCGCCGATGCCTGACATCCCGATGAACACCGCCGCCAACCCGGCGCCTGACGCCATCGTGCCGCGGGTTCGGCATTTCCTCCGTGACGACGACCTGTCCCCCCAGGAGCAGGCGCAGGTGCTCGACCTCGCCGAGGCGATGAAGAAGGACCGGTTCGGTTACCGGCCGTTCGAAGGCCCCCGGGCGGTCGCGCTCCTCTTCGACAAGCCGTCGACCCGGACCCGCGCCTCGTTCTCGGTGGGCGTGGCAGAGCTGGGCGGGCTGCCACTGATCATGGATGGCGGCACCTCGCAGATGGGACGCGGCGAGCCCGTCGAGGACACCGCGCGGGTGCTGTCGCGGCAGGTCGCGGCGATCGTCTGGCGCACGGGAGGCCAGGAGCGCATCGAGACGATGGCGGCCTACTCGTCGGTGCCGGTGGTGAACTCGCTGACCGACGAGTTCCATCCCTGCCAGATCCTCGCCGACCTGCAGACGATCCGGGAGCACAAGGGCACGGCCGGCGGGCTGACGCTCGCCTACCTGGGCGACGGCGCCAACAACATGGCGCACTCCTACCTCCTGGGCTGCGCCATGGCCGGGATGCACGTCCGGATCGGGGCGCCCGCGGGTTACCTGCCCGACGCCGCGGTGCTGGACCGGGCGGCCGAGATCGCGGCGGCCACCGGGGGATCGGTCGTGGCGCTCAGCGATCCCGAGGCGGCCACGGCCGGGGCGCATGTGATCGCCACCGACACCTGGGTTTCGATGGGTCAGGACGGCAAGGAAGAGCGGGTGGCGGCGTTCACGCCCTACCAGGTGAACACGGCCCTGCTCGCCCTGGCCGACGCCGACGCGATCGTGCTGCACTGCCTGCCGGCGTACCGGGGGCTGGAGATCACCGCCGACGTCATCGACGGACCGCGCAGCGTCGTGTGGGATCAGGCGGAGAACCGGCTGCACGCACAGAAGGCGCTGCTGCACTGGCTCGCGACGCGGAGCGCGGAGGGGCTGTGAGCATCCCGCTCACCAAGGCGGCCCGGCACGCCAGGATCGTCGAGTTGCTGACCCGGCACAAGGTCCGCTCGCAGCCCGAGCTGGCCAGGCTGCTGGCCGAGCAGGGGGTGGAGGTGACCCAGGCCACGCTCTCCCGCGATCTCGACGAGCTCGGCGCGCTCAAGCTGCGGGCCGACGACGGCACTCTGGTCTACGCGCTGCCCGGTGAGGGCGGCGGCCGGATCCCGATCTACCGGGCCGGCGTCGCCAACGGCTTCACCGAGAACCCCGACGCGCGCCTGCGCAGGATCGCCGAGGAGCTCCTGGTGTCGGCGGAGGCATCCGCCAACCTGGTGATCCTCCGTACGCCTCCGGGAGCGGCCCAGTTCCTCGCCTCGGCCGTCGACCACGCGGGCTGGGACTCGATCCTCGGCACGGTGGCCGGTGACGACACGATTCTCGTGATCAGCAGGAGCCCTACGGGAGGGCAGGCGCTGGCGGAATCCCTGCTCAGCCTGGCCACCCGCAGGACGCCTGACGTGACCAGGCACAAGCTCACCGCCGACCTCCATGATCACACGCATGGAGACGACGAAGCGTGACGGTGCGTGACCCGGACCGTGTGCGGGAACCGGGCCGTCCGTCGGCTAAGGTCGCGGATTAGCCGCACGAGGATCCAACATCAGGATCCACCACGGGGATCCACCACGGGGATCCTCATGGAGAAACGCGCCGAGGGCTCGTCCAGGGGACGACCGGAATGGCGTGGGATCTCCGTACGAGGGCTCCTGCGGAAACGCACGCGGTCACCTTTGTCGGCAGAGATTCGGAATTCGGAGGGAGAACACGGTGGCGGACAACAAGCCGATGCGGCTCTGGGGTGGCAGGTTCGAGGGGGGACCCGCGGACGCCCTAACGCGCCTGTCGGTGAGTGTGCAGTTCGACTGGCGGCTCGCGCCGTACGATCTGCTGGCTTCACGCGCGCACGCACGCGTGCTGCACCGCGCCGGCCTGCTGACGCAGGAGGAGCTCGACCGCATGCTGGGCGCGCTCGACGATCTCGACCGGGCCTGCCGCAAAGGGGAGTTCCGTCCCACGGTCGCCGACGAGGACGTGCACACCGCGCTGGAGCGCGGCCTGCTGGAGCGGCTCGGCTCGCTGGGCGGCAAGCTCCGGGCCGGTCGCAGCCGCAACGACCAGGTCGCGACCGACCTGCGCCTCTACCTGCGTGACCATGTCCGCACGATCGTCTCCAGGCTGGTCGAACTGGAGACCGCGCTGATCAGCCAGGCCGAGGAGAACGCCGACGTCGCGGCGCCCGGCATGACACACCTGCAGCACGCCCAGCCGGTGTCGTTCGGGCACCAGCTTCTCGCCCACGTCCACCCGCTGACCCGCGACGTGGACCGGCTGCGGGACTGGGACAGGCGCGCGGCGGTCTCGCCGCTGGGTTCCGGCGCGCTGGCCGGTTCCTCGCTGCCGCTCGACCCCGCCGCGGTCGCCGCCGAGCTCGGGTTCGACGCCCCCGCGCCGAACTCGATGGACGCGGTCGCCGACCGTGACTTCGCCGCCGAGTTCCTGTTCTGCGCGGCCATGATCGGTGTGCACATCTCCCGGCTCGGCGAGGAGATCGTGCTGTGGGCCTCGCAGGAGTTCCGGTGGATCGAGGTGGACGACGCCTACTCCACCGGGTCCTCGATCATGCCGCAGAAGAAGAACCCCGACGTCGCCGAGCTGGCCAGGGGCAAGAGCGGCCGCCTGATCGGCGCGCTGATGTCGCTGCTGACGACGCTGAAGGGCCTGCCGCTCACCTACAACCGCGACCTCCAGGAGGACAAGGAGCCGGTCTTCGACGCCGTCGACACCCTGCTCCTGGTGCTCCCGGCCGTGTCGGGCATGATCGCCACCATGCGGGTCAACAAGGCCAAGCTGGAGACCAGCGCGCCCGACGGGTTCGCGCTGGCGACCGACCTCGCCGAACTGCTGGTCCGCCGCGGCGTCCCGTTCCGGGACGCGCACGAGGCCGTCGGCCACCTGGTGGTGTGGTGCCAGGTGAACGACAAGGACCTCGGCGAGCTCACGGACGAGGAACTGGCGAAGGTCTCACCGCACTTCGCGGTGGACGAGAGGGGCGCGAGCGTCCGTGACGTGCTGAACGTGCACGGCGCGCTGGCCGCCCGCAGCGCCTTCGGCGGCACCGCGCCCGACCGGGTCCGCGACCAGGTCGCGAACCTCCGGGAGATCGTCGACGGCCAGGCGGCATGGGCGAACGAGAACTGATCGACGGCGTCGCGGGCGAGCCGCTCGGCCGCGACTTCTTCGACCGCCCGTCGGAGGTGGTCGCCCCCGATCTGCTCGGCCGGGTGGTCGCGCACGGGTCGGTGGCGGTCCGGCTGAGCGAGGTCGAGGCGTACGGCGGCCCGGGGCAGGACCCGGCCTCTCACACCTACCGGGGGCGCACACCGCGCAACGCCGTCATGTTCGGGGAGCCGGGACACCTCTACGTCTACTTCACGTACGGGATGCACTACTGCGCCAACCTCGTGTGCATGCCCGCGGGCACCGGCTCGGCCGTCCTGCTACGGGCGGGCGAAGTGGTCGCGGGCGTGCACACCGCCCGCATCCGCCGCATGCCGCACGCCGGCGGCCCCGGGATGGAGGGCCTGGCGCGCCGGGTCCCCGACCGGGACCTCGCCCGGGGACCGGCCCGGCTCACGGTGGCTCTCGGCCTGGTCAGGGAGCACAACGGAACGGACTGCTGCTCGGGCGGCCCCATCCGGGTGCACGAGGGCCGGCCGGTGCCGCCCGCCCAAGTGAGGACGGGCCCGCGCACCGGCGTGTCCGCCGGCGCCGACACGCCCTGGAGGTTCTGGATCGACGGTGACCCCACCGTGTCTCCGTACCGCGCGCACGTTCCCCGACGCCGTGGCCGAACCGCACGCTGACGCCTCGCTATGAAGTGGCGATAGGGTTCCGTGATCAGGCAGGCTTGTACGGAAGCCCGTACACCCACCATCGACAAGCGAAAGCCACGACCGTGACCGTAACTTCAGGCAATCTCGTGCCGACGTCGGAGATGGGTGACATCCTCGACGAACTCGAGTGGCGCGATGTGATCGCGCAGACCACCGACATCGACGCGCTGCGCAAGGCGCTCGCCGACGGTCCGATCACCGTGTATGCGGGCTTCGACCCGACCGCGCCCTCGCTGCACGTGGGCAACCTCGCGACCCTGCTCATCCTGACCCGCTTCCAGCGAGCGGGACACCGCCCGATCGGCCTGGTCGGCGGCGCGACGGGTCTGATCGGGGACCCGAGCGGGCGCAGCACGGAGCGGGCGCTCAACTCCAGCGACATCGTCGCCGAATGGGTGTCCCGCATCCGGGTGCAGGTCGAGAAGTTCCTCACCTTCGACGAGGGGCCCACCGCGGCCACGCTGGTCAGCAACCTGGACTGGACGGCGGAGCTGAGCGCGATCGACTTCCTGCGCGACGTCGGCAAGCACTTCCCGGTAAACCGGATGCTCGCCAGGGAGTCGGTCTCCGCGCGGCTGGCCGGCGAGGGACTCAGCTACACCGAGTTCAGCTACCAGATCCTGCAGGCCAACGACTACCTGGAGCTGTACCGCCGCCACGGGTGCACGCTCCAGCTCGGCGGCAGCGACCAGTGGGGCAACATCACCGCGGGTGTCGATCTCATCCGGCGGGTGGAGAGCGCCCATGTCCACGCGCTCACCGGCAAGCTGATCACGAAGGCGGACGGCACCAAGTTCGGCAAGACGGCCGGCGGCGCCGTGTGGCTCGACCCCGCGCTGACCTCGCCGTACGCGTTCTACCAGTACTGGCTCAACGCCGACGACCGGGACATCGTGCGGTTCCTCAAGGTCTTCACCTTCCGTACGAGGGAGGAGATCGAGGAGCTGGAGAAGGCGGTGGCGGAACGGCCGGCGGCCCGCGCGGCGCAGCGCGCGCTGGCCGAGGACCTGACGACCCTGGTGCACGGCGCCGACGAGCTCGCCCGGGTGATCGCCGCCTCGCGTGCGCTGTTCGGGCAGGGTTCGCTCACGGAACTGGACGCCCGGACGCTGGAGTCGGCCCTCGCGGAGGTGCCGAAGGCGGCTGTGCCGGCCCTGGGGGCGTCGTACGTCGACCTGCTCGCGCAGAGCGGGCTCGTCGAGTCCAAGTCAGCGGCGCGCCGGGCCGTGAAGGAGGGCGGCGCGTACCTCAACAACACCAAAATCACCGATGAGGAGTACGTGCCCTCGGCGGACGACCTGCTGCACGGCCGGTTCCTCGTGCTTCGGCGCGGCAAGAAGACCGTCGGCGGCATCGAGGTCGCCTGATCGTCCGTATGTCGATCGCCCGGAGCCGTCCCGGTCCACCTGTCCGGGGCGGCTCTTTCGTGGTCAAGGTTCGTTGTGGCGCAGGTAACAATCTTGTGGCCTCGGCGGCAGTGATTGCCCGAAGTTGCGGTCTGGCCTGGGGTTTTGGCCATCTCGGCGTGATTTGACGGCCGGGCGGACGTTGCATAATGTTTCCCTTGCCCCCGGGGAGAGCGGGACGCCGAAAGGTGGCCGGACCCCGACGGGCAAGCCACTCCGACAACCACCAAGACGAGGCGCTCGCGCCGGATCCGGGTCGTCTGCGGCACGGCGGAACCGAGAGGTTTGACGTGAGGCGGGCGAGGGTTTAAGATGGAGTGGTTGCCCCGAAAGGGGAAGGTCACTCTGACAAGAGCATCGGCCGAGATCGTATGACTCACTTCGGGTCTGCGACGCGGTGATCGCCGAAGAGTCGGCTGGACGGAAGTAATCGCCCTGGATCTCGGGACCTGTCACGGGTTTCGAGTGATGGTGGTCGCGTCCGTTTCTTGAGAACTCAACAGTGTGCTAAAAGCCAGTGCATGAATCATGCATGACCCCGTCACCGTTGTTGGTGGCGGATTCCTTTGACGGTGCCCTTTCCTTAGCCGGGGGGTGCCGGCCATGGGTTCACTTTTCAGACATTGTTTGGAGAGTTTGATCCTGGCTCAGGACGAACGCTGGCGGCGTGCTTAACACATGCAAGTCGAGCGGAAAGGCCCTTCGGGGTACTCGAGCGGCGAACGGGTGAGTAACACGTGAGTAACCTGCCCCTGACTCTGGGATAAGCCTGGGAAACTGGGTCTAATACCGGATACGACCATTTCTCGCATGTGATGGTGGTGGAAAGTTTTTTCGGTTGGGGATGGGCTCGCGGCCTATCAGCTTGTTGGTGGGGTGATGGCCTACCAAGGCGACGACGGGTAGCCGGCCT
>NZ_CP109552.1:4092500-6480000 GCF_045040095.1 Microbispora sp. NBC_01389 | reverse complement strand
GGACCGAACCCACCAGGGTTGAAAACCTGGGGGATGACCTGTGTGTAGGGGTGAAAGGCCAATCAAACTCCGTGATAGCTGGTTCTCCCCGAAATGCATTTAGGTGCAGCGTTACGTGGTGCTTGCCGGAGGT
The DNA here is from genome assembly GCF_045040095.1 of Microbispora sp. NBC_01389. Classification (NCBI taxonomy): domain Bacteria; kingdom Bacillati; phylum Actinomycetota; class Actinomycetes; order Streptosporangiales; family Streptosporangiaceae; genus Microbispora; species Microbispora sp. NBC_01389. The sequence continues at coordinate 6,479,867 of NZ_CP109552.1, read as the reverse complement.
AGGGCTCTGGTTGGCTGATGGGCCCGACAAGGTTACTGACGTCAGCCAAACTTCGAATGCCGGTAAGTGGAGCGTGGCAGTGAGACTGCGGGGGATAAGCTCCGTGGTCGAGAGGGAAACAGCCCAGATCACCGACTAAGGCCCCTAAGCGTGTGCTAAGTGGGAAAGGATGTGGAGTCGCAGTGACAACCAGGAGGTTGGCTTAGAAGCAGCCACCCTTGAAAGAGTGCGTAATAGCTCACTGGTCAAGTGATTCTGCGCCGACAATGTAGCGGGGCTCAAGTACACCGCCGAAGTCGTGGCACTGTCAGCGTTTGCTGGTGGTGGGTAGGGGAGCGTCGTGCGAGCCGGTGAAGCTGCCGAGTGATCGTGTGGTGGAGGTCGTACGAGTGAGAATGCAGGCATGAGTAGCGAGTCAGAAGTGAGAATCTTCTGCGCCGAATGACCAAGGGTTCCTGGGGCAGGTTCGTCCGCCCAGGGTAAGTCGGGACCTAAGGCGAGGCCGACAGGCGTAGTCGATGGACAACGGGTTGATATTCCCGTACCCGCTGTGATGCGCCCATATCGAATCCGGGGATACTAAGGGTCCTTAAGCCGGTTGGCTCTTCGGAGCCGGCGTCAGGGTGAACGCCTGGCCTGATCTGGTAGTAGGTAAGCGATGGGGTGACGCAGGAAGGTAGCCCAGCCCGGGCGGTGGTTGTCCCGGGGTAAGCATGTAGGGAGAGAGATAGGCAAATCCGTCTCTCATTAATCCTGAGGTGTGATGCCGAGCCGATTGTGGCGAAGTGGGTGATCCTATGCTGCCGAGAAAAGCCTCTAGTGAGTGTCGTAGCGGCCCGTACCCTAAACCGACTCAGGTGGTCAGGTAGAGAATACCAAGGCGGTCGGGTGAACTGTGGTTAAGGAACTCGGCAAATTGCCCCCGTAACTTCGGGAGAAGGGGGACCTTTACTGGTGATGGAACTTGCTTCTTGAGCTGGTGGGGGTCGCAGTGGCCAGGGGGAAGCGACTGTTTACTAAAAACACAGGTCCGTGCGAAGTCGTAAGACGATGTATACGGACTGACGCCTGCCCGGTGCCGGAACGTTAAGGGGACCGCTTAGCACCTTTTGGGGTGCGAAGGTGAGAACTTAAGCGCCGGTAAACGGCGGTGGTAACTATAACCATCCTAAGGTAGCGAAATTCCTTGTCGGGTAAGTTCCGACCTGCACGAATGGCGTAACGACTTCCCCGCTGTCTCAACCACAGGCCCGGTGAAATTGCAGTACGAGTAAAGATGCTCGTTTCGCGCAGCAGGACGGAAAGACCCCGGGACCTTCACTACAGCTTGACATTGGCGTTTGGAGCGTCTTGTGTAGGATAGGTGGGAGACTGTGAAGCGGTGACGCTAGTTATCGTGGAGTCATTGGTGAAATACCACTCTGGTCGTTTTGGACGTCTAACCCGCGCCCGTGTATCCGGGTGGGGGACAGTGTCTGGTGGGTAGTTTAACTGGGGCGGTTGCCTCCTAAAAGGTAACGGAGGCGCCCAAAGGTTCCCTCAGCCTGGTTGGCAATCAGGTGTCGAGTGTAAGTGCACAAGGGAGCTTGACTGTGAGACTGACGGGTCGAGCAGGAGCGAAAGCTGGGACTAGTGATCCGGCATCGGCGTGTGGAAGCGGTGTCGCTCAACGGCTAAAAGGTACCCCGGGGATAACAGGCTGATCTTCCCCAAGAGTCCATATCGACGGGATGGTTTGGCACCTCGATGTCGGCTCGTCGCATCCTGGGGCTGGAGTAGGTCCCAAGGGTTGGGCTGTTCGCCCATTAAAGCGGTACGCGAGCTGGGTTTAGAACGTCGCGAGACAGTTCGGTCCCTATCCGCTGCGCGCGCAGGAGACTTGCGAGGGGCTGTCCCTAGTACGAGAGGACCGGGACGGACGAACCTCTGGTGTGCCAGTTGTTCCGCCAGGAGCACGGCTGGTTGGCTACGTTCGGTAGGGATAACCGCTGAAAGCATCTAAGCGGGAAGCTCGCCTCAAGATGAGGTCTCCCACCACGAGAGTGGGTAAGGCCCCCTATAGACGATGGGGTTGATAGGCCGGAAGTGGAAGCGTAGTAATGCGTGGAGCTGACCGGTACTAATAGGCCGAGGACTTGACCATATTATGCTCGCGTTCACTATGTGATCTCAGAGACAGCAACCGGTACACACCTTTCGGGTGTGTGGTGTGGTTGTGTGTTTCATGGGGTTACGGCGGTTATAGCGGTGGGGAAACACCCGGTTACATTCCGAACCCGGAAGTTAAGCCCGCCAGCGCCGATGGTACTGCACCGGGGACGGTGTGGGAGAGTAGGACGCCGCCGGACAATCTTTTGAGGGGGGCCATCCCGTTGGGATGGCCCCCTTTTTTGTTTCCCGAACTCGGATCCTCACCAGCCGAGATCATCCCGGATGAGGAAAGCCCCTGGCGGGGCTCACCCGGTGGCACCGGCGCGCTAGGCTGACAGGTGCCGGGCCACCCACCACGCGGTGGCCTTCGTCGCGTAGAACGAGAACCCAAGGCTGCGGCGGAACGCGGTCTCAGCGGAGTCGCGACAGACATGACGTCTTCCCTGGAACTCCTCGGGTACAGGACGAAGCCCCAGAAGTCAGTCAGGACACAAGGGAAGACAGGAGCCCTGCGGCCGGCGAACCGGACGCGGTGAGCAAGCAACAGAGGACAGAAGTGAACAGAGAAGACGGGCGCGACGGCGCGGGCCGTGGCGGAGACAACCGCGAAGAGAACAAAGACGGGGCGGAGCGCACCGGAGGTTTCCGCGGCGACAGGGGAAGCGGAGGGTCCGGTGGCCGCTCCGCGGAGCGGCGAGAAGGCTTCCGCAACGACCGCAACGACCGTGAGGGTCGCACCGACCGAACTGACCGCGGAGAGCGCGGCGCCCGCGGCGACCGCCCGTTCCGTTCAGACAGGCAGGGATACCGCCCCCAGGACAGGCCGTCCGGTGGGCGGTTCGAGTCGCGTGGCCGGGATGACCGGGCTGGTGGTTCCTCCGGTGACCGCGACAGGAGCGGCGGCTACCGCGACCGAGACGACAGAAACGACCGCGATCGTCGCCCCTCCAGCACCGGCGCTGGAGGCCGTGGCACAGACCGCGGCGGCTACCGCGATCGCGATGGCGGCCGTGGTTTCGGGCGCGACCGGGCAGGGCAGGGCGGAGAGGACACTCGCCGGACCGAGGGCTCCGAGGGGCGTCAGGGCGGCCGTGCCTACCAGGACCGGGACTCCTTCGGTGCGGACCGGCCGAGACGCCCGTACGGCGATCGTGGCGACGCCCGAGGCGGGTACGGCGCCCGGGAGCGTGACGAACGGGGCGGCCGGCCGTTCCGCTCGGATGACCGCGGCAGCAGGCCTTACGGAGAACGCCGTCCCGACCAGCGCGCGGGTGGGGGTTACCAGGACCGTCCGCAGCGTCAGGGCGGTGGAGGTTACCAGGACCGTCCGCAGCGTCAGGGCGGTGGAGGTCACCAGGACCGTCCCCGGCATGAGGGTGGCGGGGGTTACCAGGACCGTCCGCAGCGTCAGGGCGGTGGGGGTTACCAGGACCGTCCGCAGCGTCAGGGCGGTGGGGGTTACCAGGACCGTCCGCAGCGTCAGGGCGGTGGCTTCGGGGGACGCTACGGCTTCCGCGATCGTGACTCCTCCGAGAACCGGGACAACCGTGGAGACCGCCCGTTCGCACCTCGCCGCGATCGCGACGAGCGGGGCGGATACGACGCCCGGCCGCCGCGCCGTTCCGACCAGGAGCGCGACAACAGTCGCCAGGAGGGTCGCCGGGACAGCAGTCAGGAGAGCCGTCAGGGCGGGCGCGAGGACAGAGGCGCGGGCGGCTACCAGCGGCCGGATGGGCCTCGGCGTCCCTACGGGGATGACCGCCCTCGACGTCCGTACGGCGATGACCGCCCCCGGCGCTCTTTCGGGGACCGGGGCGACGCCGGCGGCCAGGATGGGCCGAGGCGTCCGTACGGGAGCCGGCCGGATGGCGGCGACGAGCCCCGGTACCGCGACCGCGACTCCTTCGGCGACCGGCCGCGCCGCTCGGCGGACGACAGGAACACGGGGTCCTTCAGGGATCGCGACGACAGGCGCCCCGGCCGTGACCGTGAGGAGGGCGGTCGGACGTTCCGCGGACGCGGACCGGGCTCCGCCTCCGGATCCTCAGGCGATCGGGCGCGGCCTCCGTTCCGAGGCGAGCGGAGCGGCCCCCGCCCCTTCAGCAGGGACCGTGACGAGTCGCGGCCGTCCGGCGGCGATCGGGGCGGCGCGCGGCCGTTCAGCCGGGACGACAGGGACGACCAGGGCGGCAGCCGCTCCCGGTATGGCCGGCCGGAGGATGCGAGGGAGAACACGACGCATGAGCAGCTCCCCGCGCTGGACCCGGACATCACGCCTGACGAACTCGACCGGGAGGCACGCGCGGAGCTCGGCTCACTGCCGAACGACCTGGCGGACCTCGTGGCCAGTCACCTCGTCGCGGCTGCCCGGGCGCTGAGCGCGGAGGAGCCCGAGAAGGCGTACGAGCACGCCAAGGTGGCCCGCCGGTTCGCGGGCAGGATCGGGATCGTCCGCGAGGCGACGGGGATCGCCGCCTACCACGCGGGGCAGTACGCCGAGGCGCTCGGTGACCTGCGCGCCGCACGGCGGATGACCGGATCCGACGAATATCTGCCGATCATGGCCGACTGTGAGCGGGGTCTCGGGCGACCGGAGCGGGCGCTGGACCTCGTTCGCTCCAGTGAGGCCGAACGGCTGGACCGCGCGGGCAGGATCGAACTCGCGATCGTGGAGTCGGGAGCGCGCCGCGACCTCGGCCAGCACGACGCCGCCGTGATCACGCTGCAGCGTGTTCCGGAGTTGCGCGACCCGCAGCCGAAGCCGTGGTCGGCCCGGCTGGCCTTCGCCTACGCCGACGCCCTCGCGGAGGCCGGGCACGAGCAGGCGGCTACCGACTGGTTCGCCCGCGCGATGGGCTTCGACGAGGACGGCGAGACCGACGCGGCCGAGCGGTACGCGGAGCTGACCGGGGGACTCATCGAGGACCTAGAGGAGGACTACGACGAGTCCGAGTCCGAGTCCGAGTCCGAGTCCGAGTCCGAGTCCGACGAGTCCGACGAGTCCGACGAGTCCGACGAGTCCGACGAGTCCGAGTCTGACGACTCTGCGTCCGGCGAGTACGGCGGTCTCGCTGAGGGCGAGGAGATCCAGGAGGCGGTCAAGGACGAGGACGACGAGGCGAGCGTTCCGGAGAACCTCGCCGACGAGGACGTTCCGGACGACGATCTCGCCGCGGACGACTCGGAGAAGGACGACCTCGCGGAGCGGGACCGCGCGACGGACGATCTCGTAAGCGGCGATTTCGTGGGCGATGACCGGCATGACGCCGATCTTCCCGGCGACGGCGCTTCTTCCGCGGCAGCCCCGACGGCCCCCGCGGCGGCCGGAACGACCACGGAGGAGGCCGCAACCGCGAGTGAGGCGTCCGTACCGGCAGCCGGGCAGGGGCAGGGCGTGCAGGGCGGAGCGGCGCCGGGCGAGCCGTCCGCGGCGAAGGACGGCAAGGGCGAGGTGTCCGCCTTCGGCCCCGCCTTCATCGAGCCCGACTTCGGGGACGTGCTCGACGACCCGGAGGACTCGGGAGAGCACGGCAAGCGCTGATCGCCCGTACGAAGGGCGTCGTCGCCGGGGTCCGGCCCCGGGCGGCGGCGCCCTTCGCGCGCTCGGCCGCTCATCGCTCAGTCGCTCATCGCTCAGTCGCTCACCGTGCCGGGCGGTCCAGCCAGTGGATGATTCCCGCCACGTTCGAGGCCGCCTCGCTCAGCAACTCGAACCGCTCGGCGGTGGCGTCGTCGCCGCGGAGCGCGGCGTACCGCTCCCGCGTCCGTTCGCGCACCATCGCCACGGCGTGGTCGAACTCCATGCCCTCGGCATGGGCGCGCCTGGTCAGATCCACCCAGACGCGCAGTTCCTCGGCCGATCTCTCCAGAATCGACGGAACGTCCCCTACGGGGCCGTAGTGACTGAACAGCAGTCGCTGCGGCGTGAGGGCGGCGAACAACGCGATTGAGCCGAGGGCGACGTCGAGGTCGAAATCCGGCGGAGGTGTGGCGGGCCGCAGGTCTCCGGTCTCGGGCAGGTACACGCCCGCGGCGTCACCCACGTAGAGGTCGCCGGTGAGCGAGTCGAGCAGGCCGACATGGTGTTTCGCGTGGCCGGGAGAGTAGTGGCTGGACAGGGTGCGGCCGCCGCCGAGGTCGATCGTGCCGGTGTCGCCCAGCGCCCTGATGCGCGCCGCGTCCGTGGGCGTCAGGGCGCCGAACAGCACGTCGAGCTTGTCGCCCCACACCATCCTGGCGCTCGCCATCAGCCGGGACGGGTCGGCGAGATGGCGGGCACCCTTCTCGTGTACGACGATCTCGGCCGAGGGATAGTAGGCCGCGATGTCCCCCACGCCACCGGCGTGGTCGAGGTGGATGTGCGTCACGACGACGGTCGCGAGGTCGTCCGGCCCGACCCCGAGGGAGGACAGCGCGTCCCTGACCACCGGAGCCGAGGTCGACGTGCCCGTCTCGACCAGGCAGGGCCGGTCGCCGAGGATCAGGTAACCCGCCGTGATGCCCGAATAGCCGGCCATGCGGGTGTCGATCTCGTACACCTCGCCGCCGAGCGGAGTGACGTTGTCCACAGCTACCCCTGGAACTAGAACCGATATTCACAGAACGGCGTTCAGGTCCTCAAGGACCCAGCCTAGTCACGCACAGTGATCCCTGACAGAGAGGAGATCACATGCACCGCAACGAGGTGGTCCTGGCCGGACGGCTGTCCATGGAGCCGGCGCACCGGGAACTGCCGAGCGGGGCCCTGCTGACCCAATGGCGGCTCGCGGTCCGCAGGCCGGGTGGCAGGCCGGGCTTCCAGCGCTCCGACGCGATCGAATGCGCGACGTTCGACGACGGAGTGCGGGGCTCCGTGCTGGGCTGGCAGCTCGATGATCTGGTCGAGGTGGAAGGCGCCCTGCGCCGCCGCTGGTGGCGTGGCGGCAGCCGCCACGAGATCGAGGTCCGGACGGCACGCCGCCTCCAGCAGGCGCCCCCGCGGAGCAGGTCCCGTACGGGCAGGGCCCGCGCCGAGGCCGAGGCCCGCGATCCTGGCACGGGCGTCGAGCCTGACGGTCCCATCGCTGGGACCGGAGCGCCCGGCCCCGAGCCGGTGGACGGCGATGGGATCAGTCGGCGGCGAAACTCCGCATGACCAGTCCCGTCCGGGGCTTGGGGCCGAACGAGGTCGACTTGCGTGGCACGCGTTCGCCCTGCGCCGCGACCGTGAGCACGTCATCGGTGGCCAGCGGCTTGAGCAGCACCGCAGTGCCGCCGAGACGGCGGGCCTTCTCGACGGCGGCGAGCGGGTCGTGGTGAACGACCATCACCGACTGCTCACTGTCGGTGATCCCCCACACCTTCGGCAGGAGGAACATCGTGAGCACCGAGGTGTCGAGCGTCCGCCACCGCGCGGAGTGCTCGGCCGGCATGGCGTGCTCGACCTGCAACGGGTCCGGGTCCGTCAGGAGATGGGCGGGGCCCTCGCCGGCGAGCACGAAGGCGGGCCCGGCCGCCCTGGTGAGCGCTGCCAGGGCGTCCTCGACGGAGGCGAACTCGTGGACCTGCCACGCGCCCTTGGCCCGTGCGGCCGCCTCCTGCAGGGGCAGCCCCGGAACAACCCGGTGGATGGCCTGCAGATCGGGCGGATACACCGTGGAGTCGACCAGGTAGGCCAGGCCGTAGTCCCAGGGGCCGGGCCCGAGGTGATCCTTCCGCAGGGCCTCGTACGTCGCGTAACGGTGATGCCCGTCGGCGATCAGCGCCTGGCGCTCGCGCAGGTCCTCGGCGACGGCCTCGATCTCGTTCGGGTCGGTCACCGCCCACAGACGGTGGTGCACGCCCTCACCCGTCCGGACGTCCATGGACGGGAAGCGCTGGGTCGCCACGTCGTCGACCAGCCGGGAGGCGGTGCCGCCACCCTCGTAGAGAAGGAAGATCGGCTCCAGGTTGGCCTGGGTCGCCCGCATCAGCGCGAGGCGGTCGGCGACCGGCTCGGGCAGCACGTTCTCGTGCGGGAGGACGGCCGTCGACCCGACGCCCACCGCCCCGATCAGGCCCCGCTGCAGGAAGCCGACGCCGCTCTGCTCGTACACGTACAGGCCGGGCAGGGTGTCGACCGTCAGCACTCCGTCGGCCAGCCAGGCGGTCAGCGCCGCGCTCGCCTCGCCGTAGTGGCTGACTCCGGGAAGGATCAGCCGCACCACGTTGTTGGGATGACGACCGAGCAGTTCCCGCAGTTCCTCAGGGGAGATGAGATCGTACGGAGGCGAGGTGACAGCGGCCGGGTCGTCCACCGCGTAACGGACGCCGTGGAACGGACGCAGCACCAGTCCCGCCCGTTCAGAACTCTCCATACCGGGCATGTTGCCATAAGGCCCGGACTCCTCGACGCTGCGGTGCCCGGTTCATACGAAACGGAGTGCAGGAAGGCTTACCCGATGATCGAAGGACGAAACGAGTCCTATGCTTCTTCGAATGATCCGGGCGGTGCGCCTTCAGGTGGCGTCTACGAGTGGTTCAGGCGTGGCATGAAACTGCTCGAAGAGGGGAGCCCGGCCGCCGCGGCGGCCATTCTGGAGCACGCCGCCCAGGCCGAGCCCGGCTCGCGCAGCATCCGCGAGGCGCTCGCCAGGGCCCAGTTCAACTCCCGCAGGTACGACGAGGCGGCCGGGAGCTTCCGCTGGATCGTCGACGCCAACCCGACGGAGGACTACGCCTACTTCGGTCTCGGCATGGCGCTGTGGCGCAGCGGTGACATCGAGGCGGCGCATGAGCCGCTCGCGATGGCGGTCGCGATGCGGCCTCTGCGCCACTACGTCTCGGCGCTCAAGCAGGTCCGGGCCACCCTGCGGGCGAGGCGGGCATGACGATGAGCACCTCTTCCTCCGCGTCTTCCCCCGCGTCACAGGCGCCCGGCGCGCTCGTCGACGCCTACGACACGCTCCTGCTCGACCTCGACGGCGTCGTCTACCTCGGCAGGCACGCGGTCCCCGGTGCGCCGGAGGCGTTGCGCAGGGCCCGGGACCTCGGCGTACGGCTCGCGTACGTGACGAACAACGCGTCGCGCACGCCCGGCGCCATCGCCCAGCACCTGAGCCATCTGGGCGCTCCCGCGACCGCGGCGGACGTGGTGACGTCCGCGCAGGCGGCCGCCCGGCTGGTGGCGGAGCACGTGCCGGCGGGCGCGGCCGTCCTGGTCGTCGGCGGGATGGGCCTGCGAATGGCGCTGCGCGAGCACGGGCTGCGCCCGGTGACGACGGCCCTCGACGAGCCCGCCGCCGTGGTGCAGGGCTTCGCCGACAACCTGTCCTACGGGTTGCTGGCGGAGGGAGCGCTCGCCGTCGGCCGGGGAGCCTGGTTCGTCGCGGCCAACCGCGACACCACCATGCCCACGGACAGGGGCACGCTTCCCGGCAACGGCTCGCTGAGCCGGGTGATCGCCACCGCCACCGGCGTCGAACCCGCCGTGGCGGGCAAGCCGGAGCCGCCGCTGCACCGCGAGTCCATGATCCGGACCCGGGCGGAGCGGCCGCTCGTCGTGGGCGACCGGCTCGACACCGACATCGAGGGCGCGAACCGGGCCGGCGTCGACAGCCTGCTCGTGCTCACCGGCGTCGCCGGTCCTCTCGACGTGCTGACCGCCGCGCCCCACCACCGTCCGACGCACATCGCGGCCGACCTGTCGGGGCTGCACCGGCCCGCGGCCGGCGTGCGGCGCGGAACGGCCGGGTGGACCTGCGGTGGCTGGACGGCCGCGTGGGAGGACGGCGAGCTCGCGCTCACCGGAGGGGGCGACTCCGTCGACGGCCTCCGGGCGGCGTGCGCCGCCACCTGGGAGGCGGTGGGCGACGGGCAGGCGGACGAGGACGCCGTGAAGGCGGCGCTGACGGCACTCGGCCGGTGACCCCGGAAGGTCCCGTACGAGAAGGCTGAGCCGGCCCGGCCACGTTCCGGATGCCGCCAGGGCCGGCCCGGATGCGGTTAGTCCGGAAAGCGCTGGGTCAGGGAAAGGACTGCCGGGGAGCGTCAGAGGAGCTTGCGGAGACGGAGAAGGTCGCCGAGGCTGGCATCGATCTTGACGCGGCCGCCGAAAAGCGCACGGCCCATGTCGAGTTCGCCGTTCACCATGGAGATCAGGTCCGCGCTCTTCAGGGTGAGCTTGACCTCGGCGGGCCTGCCGTCCTCCGGCGGCACCTCTTTGAAGGGGTCGAGCCCGGTGCGGTGGATGCGGCCGAAGAAGGTCACGCCGAGGTCGGAGATGTGGCAGGCGAGCCTGCGTTCGACGACGTGTTTGGCGCGGTCCTCCCGGCTTATGCCGTCGAACTGCTCGACGAGCTTGTCCAGCGCCGCCCGGCATTCCTCGACGGTCGCCATGCGCCTGCCTTTCTCCTCACGGTCCGTGTTCCCGGTGGGCCGCGCGCGGCCCACGGGTCGCTGATGCGATTCGCCCTACCACCGACAGTAGGCCTTTCACCGGCCGCCCGCGCGGAATCGAGGCCGAGTCGCCCGCCGGCGGCACCGCGAGGTCCCCGTCGAACGGCCGGATGCGGCGCGATCGCCGGTGGCGTCCGATAGCGTCGGGACGACCCGGCAGCCGCAGGCGGCGGTCACGGGCAGCCGACCGGAGCAGGAAGGGACCATGACCGACAGCGATATCGCGCCGGGGGAGCCACCCGCGTCGGGCGCCGACGGCGTGCGGGCCGCGTTGTCGCCGCTCGGGGAGCTGGCGCAGACGCCGGTGTCCGGGCACGTGGGAGTCTTCGAACGGGTTCTCACCGGCCTTGAGACGGTGCTCGCGTCCGTCGAGGACTCCGGCGGAGAATCCGGCGGGGAGCACTCCGGCGTGGAGAGCCCCGGTGGACGGCCGGCGGAGACCGGGTGAAGCGCGTCCGGCTGGACAGCGAACTCGTGCGCCGCGGGCTCGCCCGGTCCCGTGAGCAGGCGGCGCAGCTCATCGAGGCGGGCCGGGTGAGTGTCAGCGGCCGCGTCGCGGGCAAGGCGGCCACCCAGGTGGACACTGCCGCGCCCATCGTCGTGGCCGAGACGCCGGAGGGCCCGGACTACGTGTCCAGGGGGGCGCACAAGCTGCTCGGCGCGCTGAGCGCCTTCGCGGGCCTGAGCGCCGAGGGGCGCCGGTGCCTCGACGCCGGTGCCTCGACCGGTGGGTTCACCGACGTGCTGCTCAGGAACGGCGCCGCGCACGTTCTCGCGGTCGACGTGGGGTACGGCCAGCTCGCCTGGTCGCTCCGGACCGATCCGAGGGTGACGGTGATGGAGCGGGTCAACGTCCGGGATCTGACCCCGGAGATGGTCGGGGAGCCCCCGACGCTGGTCGTCGGAGACCTGTCCTTCATCTCCCTTCGCCTGGTCCTGCCCGCGCTGACGGCGTGCGCGGCCGGGGTGGCGGACTTCGCGATGCTGGTCAAACCCCAGTTCGAGGTGGGCAAGGACCGCGTGGGCGCGGGCGGCGTCGTACGCGACCCCGCTCTGCGCGCGGAGGCGGTGCGGGACGTCGCGGTCAGCGCCCGGTCGCTGGGCCTGACCGTCAAGGGAGTGACGGCGAGCCCGCTGCCCGGGCCGTCGGGCAACGTGGAATACCTGTTGTGGCTGGGGAAGGGACCGGGGCACGACCCGGTCCCCGACCTGGACGCGGCCATCGGCGCGGCGGTCGCGGAGGGGCCTCAGTGAGCGCGGGCGGCGAGAGCGGTCACGGGCCGGGGATCGGTCGCGGGCGGCGAGGCGTGGAGACGACGAGCACGGTGAGCGGCACAGCAGGCGGCACGGTGAGCGGCACAGGCGGTACGGGAGGCGTGGTGGACGACCGGGCGGACGCCAAGAGGACCGTCCTGGTCACGGCGCACACGGGCCGGGAGGCGGCGGTGCGCAGCGCCCAGTTGGTCATGGAACGGCTGATCGCGGCGGGCGTCAACGTCCGGGTGCTGGACGACGAGGCCGAGGAGCTCGGGTGCGCACTGGCCGAGGTGGTCCCCGAGAACGGGGCCGCGTCGCAGGAGGCCGAGCTGATCATCGTCCTGGGCGGTGACGGCACGCTGCTGCGGGCCGCGGAACTGGCCCGTCCGGCGGGGGTGCCGCTGCTGGGGGTGAACCTCGGCCATGTGGGCTTCCTCGCGGAGGCCGAGATGGAGGACCTCGCGTCCGTGGTGGACCGGGTGGCCGAGGGGAGCTACGAGGTCGAGGAGCGCATGACGATCGAGGTCGTCGTGCGGCTGAACGGCTCGGTGCTCGCGCGGACCTGGGCGCTCAACGAGGCGTCGGTGGAGAAGAAGGACCGCATGCTGGAGGTCGTCGCGGAGATCGACGGCCGGCCGCTGTCCCGGTGGGGCTGCGACGGCGTCATCTGCGCGACGCCGACGGGCTCGACGGCGTACGCGTTCTCGGCGGGCGGCCCGGTCGTCTGGCCCGAGGTCGAGGCGCTGCTGCTGGTGCCCAACAGCGCCCACGCGCTGTTCGCCCGGCCGATGGTGGTGTCGCCGAGATCCACGCTCGCGGTGGAGATCCTGCCCGACACCAGCGCCGGGGTGCTGTGGTGCGACGGCCGCCGCCGCTTCGACGTGCCGCCGGGCGCCAGGGTGGAGGTCCGCAAGGGGGAGGTGCCCGTACGGCTCGCCCGGCTCCTCGGTGTGGAGACCACCGGCGCGCCCTTCACCGACCGCCTGGTCGCGAAGTTCGACCTGCCCGTTCAGGGCTGGCGTGGCCGGGTGCGCTCCGGCTGACCCCGGGCCGGCGACCCCGGCTGACCCTGGGCCGGCTGACCCTGAACCGGCTGACCCCAGATCAGTGACGGAGTCGTGGCGGTTGATGGTGATTTGGCCGTTGACCAGCGATTCCTTGTCCACAGATCTTCGTTCGGATCGCGATCCCGACCCGCCGTCCTCGAAAATCTTGACGAGTTACGCGTAGGATCTCTGGCGGGTTCGGTCGGCATAACGGGAGGGACCAGTGCGGCCACGGGTCGAGGAGGTCCGCATCCAGGGGCTCGGCGTGATCGACGAGGCCGTTCTGGAGCTGTCACCCGGATTCACCGTCGTCACGGGTGAGACAGGTGCGGGCAAGACGATGGTCGTGACCGGCCTCGGCCTGCTGTTCGGGGGGCGGGCAGACCCCGCGAGGGTGCGCCCGGGCGCCGACAAGGCGCTCATCGAGGGCACCCTCGTGATCGAGGCCGAGGGGCGGGTGGCCCAGCAGGTCGCCGACGTCGGCGGCGAGGTCGAGGACGGGCAGCTCATCATCTCCCGGTCGGTCTCCGCAGAGGGCCGCTCCCGCGCCTGGCTCGGCGGCCGCACCGTACCGGTCGGGACCCTGACCTTCATCGCCGACGACCTCGTGGCCGTGCACGGGCAGATGGACCAGCAGCGCCTGCTGCAACCCGGCAGGCAGCGCGCGGCGCTCGACCGCTACGCCGGAGACGAGCTGGTCAAGCCGCTGCGTGCCTACGAGCAGGCGTACAAGCGGCACAAGCAGGTGGGCGACCTGCTCCGCGAGCTGACCGCGAAGGCCAGGGAGCGGGCGCAGGAGGCCGACGTGCTGCGGTTCGGCCTGAGGGAGATCGAGAAGGCCGAGCCGAGGCAGGGGGAGGACGCCGAGCTCAAGGAGGAGGCCGAGCGGCTCTCCCACGCCGACGCGCTGCGCACCGCCGCCACGACCGCCCACGCGGCGCTGCTCGGCGACCCCATGACGACCGCGCAGGACGTGCAGGACGCCGTGTCGCTGCTCGGCCACGCGAAGACGGCCGTGGAGTCCGTGCGCGACTACGACCCCGCGCTCGCCGGGCTCGCCGAACGGCTGGCCGAGGCCGGTTATCTGGTCTCCGACGTGGCGACCGAGCTGGCGGCGTACGCCGAGTCGGTTGAGGCCGACCCGGCGCGGCTCGCCGCGGTGCAGGAGCGCAGGGCGGCCCTGAACGGCCTCATGCGCAAGTACGGCGAGGACGTCTCCGCCGTGCTCGCCTGGGCGCAGCGGGCCGCCGAGAGGCTGACGGAGCTCGACGGCGACGACGACCGCATCGAGGAGCTGACCCGGGAGCACGGTGAGCTCGGCGGGCGGCTCGAAGAGCTGGCCGGGGAGCTGACCGCCATCCGGACCGCCGCGGCCGAGCGTTTCGGCGAGGCGGTCACCACCGAGCTCACGGCTCTCGCCATGCCGCACGCGCGGGTGAGCGTCGCCATCACGGCCGCCGGCGAGTTCGGGCCACACGGCGTCGACGAGGTCGAGCTCCGCCTGGCCTCCCACCCCGGCGCGCCGCCGCTGCCGCTGACCAAGGGGGCCTCGGGCGGCGAGCTGAGCCGGGTGATGCTGGCGATCGAGGTGGTGTTCGCCGGGGCCGACCCCGTCCCGACGTTCGTCTTCGACGAGGTCGACGCGGGCGTGGGCGGCAAGGCGGCCGTGGAGATCGGCCGGCGGCTGGCCACGCTGGCGCGGACCGCCCAGGTGATCGTGGTCACCCATCTCCCGCAGGTCGCGGCGTTCGCCGACCAGCACCTCGTGGTCGAGAAGGCGAGCGACGGCCGGGTGGTCCGCAGCGGCGTGGTGGCGCTCGACCGGGAGGGGCGCGAGCGGGAGCTGTCGCGGATGCTCGCCGGCCTGGAGGACTCCGAGCTCGGGCGGGCGCACGCGGCGGAGCTGCTGTCCATCGCCGCCGCGGACAAGGGCGCCCGGGAGAAGGGCGCCCGGGAGAAGGGGGCGTCGAAGGCGGCCCGGGGTTCCGGCCGGCGGGCCGGCACCGGCTGACCTGGCATCCCGTACGCGCTGACCTGGCATCCCGTACGCGCTGACCTGGCCATTCCCGTACACTCTGCGGAGCGCGCCGGGGGTGGCGTTTGGATCAGTGCGCGCCGGGAAGCAGTCAAGCCCCGGGGCACGTGGGGGCGGAGGAACGGGGGACGGACGTCGTCACGAGACAGGTGCGCGGACCAGGACGCCCCCGGTCCCGCGCCTCGGCAACATCCCTGACTTGCGGTGACAATTCAGACGAGCCTTGGGGTGTGGAAGCGTGGCGGTCTCCGCCTCTGGCAGGATGGTCATGATGAAGGTCCCGAGCTTGAACGTTCCGGGCCTCCGCCGCAGGAAGGTCGAGGGCCTTCCCGGGGTGTCGGCAGTGGCGAGAATCGACAGACGGACGAAGAGGCTGACCAAGCGCCTCAAGCCCGGTGAAATCGCGATTATCGATCACGTCGACATCGACCGGGTCAGCGGGGAGGCTCTTGTCGCGTGCGGCGTGGCCGCCGTGGTGAACGCGGCCGCCAGTATCAGCGGTCGCTACCCCAACCTCGGGCCGCAGATCCTGATCGACGCGGGCGTCGCGTTGATCGACAACGCGTCGCCGGAGCTCTTCGAGCGGATCGCGGACGGCGACGTGATCCGCGTCCACGACGGCATGATCTATCTCGGCGACGAACTGGTCGGCAAGGGGGAGACGCAGACCGCCGAGAGCGTCGAGGCGGCGATGATCGAGGCCCGGGCGGGCCTCGCCGTCCAGATCGAGGCGTTCGCCGCGAACACGATGGAGTACGTCCGGCGTGAGCGCGACCTGCTCATCGACGGCGTCGGCGTGCCGGACATCCGCATCTCCCTGGAGAACCGCCACGCGCTCATCGTGGTCCGCGGTTACCACTACAAGGAGGACATCGCGACGCTCCGGCCTTACATCCGCGAGTACCGTCCCGTGCTCATCGGGGTGGACGGCGGCGCGGACGCCCTGCTGGAGGCGGGCTACGTCCCCGACATCATCGTCGGCGACTTCGACTCGGTCTCCGAGAAGGCGCTGCGCTGCGGCGCCGAGCTGGTCGTCCACGCCTACCGGGACGGCCGGGCGCCGGGGCTGGAGCGGGTGCACCGGCTGGGCCAGGAGGCGGTCGTGTTCCCCGCGACCGGGACCAGCGAGGACATCGCGATGCTCCTGGCCGACGACAAGGGCGCGACGCTGATCGTCGCGGTCGGCACGCACTGGACGCTGGACGAGTTCCTCGACAAGGGCAGGTCGGGCGCGGCGAGCACCTTCCTCACCCGGCTGCGCGTGGGCAGCAAGCTCGTGGACGCCAAGGGCGTGAGCCGGCTCTACCGCAGCCGCATCTCCACCCCCTCCCTGTTACTGCTCGTCGCCACCACCCTGGTCACGATTGGTGTGGTGATCTCGGTTTCGCCGATCGGCCAGGTGTGGCTGAACGGCCTGCGCGTGGCCTGGAACGGCTTCGTCTTCTGGTTGGTCGGACTCTTCTCGTGATCGATTTCCGTTATCACCTCGTCTCCATCGTGGCGATCTTCCTCGCGCTCACGGTCGGCATCGTGCTGGGCAGCACCGTGCTGGAGCCCATGTTCTTCAAGTCGGCCGAGGAGATGACCGCGTCCCTGCGGAAGGCCAACGAGAGCAACCTGGCCCAGATCTCGCAGCTGCAGACCCGCGAGGAGGGCTCCGACTCGCTGATCACCGCGCACCTGGCCGACCTCGTACGCGGCCAGCTCGTGGGGGAGCACGTCCTGCTCGTCGAGGCGCCGGGCGCGCCCGCCGCGATGCGCGACGCGGTCGAGAAGCTCGTGACCAGCGCGGGCGGCGTCTACAGCGGCAGGATCAGCCTCACCGAGAAGTTCGTCGAGGCCGGCCAGGCGAGTCTCGTCGACGGGCTGGCGACCACCCTCGCCCCGCCCGGCACGGCGTTCCCCGACGGCGCCTCGCCGTACGACAAGGCCGCCGCGATGCTCGCGAGCGCGGTCGTGACCAACGACCGCGGGCAGGCGGGCCGGCCCAATGTGGCGGCAGCCGGAGTCCTGGAGGCGTTCCAGTCGGGCGACTTCCTGACCCTGAGCGGCAAGCCCGAGGAGCGGGCGACGATGGCCATCGTGCTCGCGCCGGCCCAGCCGTACGACGGGGAGGACGCCGAACGGGAGACGAACGCCGTCGTCTCGGTCGCCGCCGGTCTCGACAGCGGCGCTCTCGGCACCGTCCTCGCGGGCACCGCCAACGCCTCCGGCACGGGCGGGGTCATCGAGGCCCTGCACGACACGGGAGGGGTGGCCTCGGCCGTCTCGACCGTCGACACTCTCGATTTCGCCGCGGGCCGGGTCGTGGTGGTCTACGCTCTGCGGGAGCAACTGGCCGGCCGCTCGGGCGCGTACGGCATCGGCAGCGGGGCCACGGCGTTCGAGCCCTCGGTGGCGCCGCACAGCCCGAGCCCGACCCCCACCCCGGCGGGCAGCCGGGGCTGAGCCGCCGCTCGCGCGCCGTCCGCACGCCGGGCGGGCGAGGAACGGCACCGGAAGCCCGAGCGGGCCGGCACCGGTCGGCTCGACCCACGCACGGAACAGCACGAAAAGCACGAGCCAGTACGCAGAGAAGGGGAACAGCCGTGGCCATACGTCCCCAGGCCGGCACCCGCGCCGCCGCGGCGGCGGGCGCCGCCCTCGGTGCGGTGCTCGGCGCCGTCGCGGCCCGTGCGGCCTTCGCCGCCTTCCGGCGCAGGCCGCCAGTCGGCGACGAGAAGACCGCCGACGAGTACTGGACGCGGGTCAACCACCGGGGCGAGCCGGTCACGCTGCTGGAGGGCCCGGCGTTCGCGGCCGGCGCCGTCGCCGCGGCCGCTCTCGCCCCCGGCCTCTCCGTACGGGCCCGCGCGGCGGCGGTGCTCGCCGGGGCGGGCAGCGGCGTGCTCGGCGCCTACGACGACCTGTTCGGCACGAGCTCGTCCAAGGGCTTCAAGGGGCACCTGACCGCTCTCGCGCGGGGCGAGGTGACCAGCGGCGCCGTGAAGATCCTCGGGATCGGCGTCACCGGCCTGGCCGCGGCGGCGCTCGCCCCGTCCCGCGCGGGCGGTCCGGGCGGGGTCGCCGGTCCGGCCCGGGCGGGCGTCCCGGCCCGCTCCACGCGCGGCGCGCTGGGCTGGTCCGCCGACACGCTCGTCGACGGCGCGCTGATCGCGGGCAGCGCCAACCTGGCGAACCTGTTCGACCTGCGGCCCGGCCGCGCCATCAAGGTGGGCCTGCTCGCCGGGGTCCCGCTGCTGGCCGCCTCGGTCGCCGCGCCGTACGGCCCGCGATCCCGGCAGGCCGCCGCGCTGACCGCGGTGCCGCTCGGCGCGGCGGTGGCGCTGCTGCCGGAGGACCTGGGCGAGCGGGCGATGCTCGGCGACGCCGGGGCGAACGCGCTCGGCGCGCTGCTCGGGCTCGCCGCCACGGCCCGGCTGAACCGGCCCGCGCGCCTGGCCGCCCTCGCCGCCGTCGCCGGGCTCACCGCCGCGTCCGAGAAGATCAGCTTCACCAAGGTCATCGCGGGCAACCCGGTGCTGAACCGCCTGGACATGCTCGGCCGCCGTGCTCCACAGCTCGCTCCGCAGCCTGCTCCGCGGCCCGCTCCCGGCACGCCGAGGCCGCTCGGGTGACCTGGAGCTCCACCCACCGGCCGGGCCGCCCGGCGCGACGTACGGCGACCGGGCCGTGAGCAGACGGCTCGGAGCGGGGATCGCGGGGGCCGCGGTCCTCATCGGGGTCATCACGATCCTGGCCCGGGTGACGGGCTTCGCCAAGCAGCTGGTGTTCGCGCGCACGGTCGGCACGAACTGCCTGGCCAGCGCGTACTACACGGCCAACAACGTGCCCAACATCATTTTCGAGGTCGTCGTGGGCGGCGCGCTCGCGGGCATGGTGGTGCCCGTCCTCGCCGGAGCGGCGGCCGGAACGGCCGGGGACCGGGCCCGGGACGAGACCGGGCGGATCGCCTCGGCGCTGATGTCCTGGGTGCTGGTGCTGCTCGTGCCCCTGGGCGCGCTGACGGCGCTGGTCGCCGGGCCGGTGGCGCGGCTGCTCGCCCAGGTCGACGGGTGCGACGCCGGCCAGGTCGCCGCCGTCGCCGCGCGCATGCTCGTCGTCTTCGCCCCGCAGATCCCGCTGTACGGCATGGCCGTCGTCCTGTACGGAGTGTTGCAGGCGCATCGCCGATTCTCGGGCCCGGCGCTCGCGCCTCTGGTGTCGAGCCTGGTGGTCGTCATCGCCTACCTGGCCTTCGGCCCGCTCAGCGGCGGCCACCGGGAGCCCGCCACCGTGCCCAGGCCGGCCGAGATCGCGCTGTCGGCGGGCACGACGCTCGGCGTGCTCGCTCTCGTCGTCACCGTGGTGTGGCCGGCCTGGCGGCTCGGCCTGCGGTGGCGGCCGACCCTCCGTTTTCCGGAGGGCGTCGCCGCGCAGGTGCGGCGGCTGGCCCTCGCCGGGCTGAGCGCGCTGGTCGCCCAGCAGATCGCCGCGCTGGTCGTGATCCCGCTGGCCAACCGGATCGGCGGGGGCGCGCTGCCCGCCTACAACTACGCGTGGGCCGTCTACCAGGTGCCGTACGCCGTGCTCGCGGTGCCCATCGCGACCAGCGCGTTCCCCGTGCTCGCCGCCCGTGCCCACGGCGCCGGCGAGCGGGCGGGCTTCGCGGCGCTGTCCGCGCGTACGACCCGGGCGGTCGTGCTGGTCTGCGGGCTGGCGGCGGGTGCGCTCGCCGCGGTCGCCGAGCCGGTCGCGCGCGTGTTCCTCGCCCGGGCCGACGCCACCGTCGGCGCGGCCGAGTTCGCCCGGAGCATCGCGCTGTTCGCGCCCGGCCTGATCGGATACGGGCTGACGGCCCATCTCAGCAGGGTCCTGTACGCCACCGGGCAGGGCAGGGCGGCCGCCGGGGGGACGGTCGCCGGATGGCTGCTCGTGGCCGTGGCCCAGGTGGCGCTGGTCTTCGCGCTCCCGCGTGACTGGGGCCTGGGCGCGCTGGCGCTCGGCCAGGCGGCGGGCATCACGGTGGGCGCCGCGCTGCTGCTCGTCTCGGTCGTGCGGGCCCGCGGCCCGGAGGCCGTACGCGGCGTCGCCCGGGCCGGTCTCGCCGCCCTGCTGGGCGGGGGCGCGGGCTTCCTCGCCGGTGCGGCGGCCGCCCGGCTGCCACTGGGCGACGGCGGGCCGTGGGGCGGCCTGCTGACGGCCGTCCCGGCGGGCCTCGCGGCCGTGGCCGCGGGGGTCGCCGTCGCCGCCCTCGTGGACCGCGCCGACGTGACCGCCGCCCTGTCGGTGGTGCGCCGGCGCGGGAGAGATCCTCGCCCCGGCCCTCACCGGGACGTTCACCGGGGGCTTCGTCCAGACGCTCACCCGGACGCTCACCCGGACGCTCACCGGGACGCTCATCAGCGGGAGGAGACGACGTGAGCCGCATCGTTCTCGTGCTGGGATCGAGCGCCGGCGGTGTGGCCCGGCACGTCCGGATGCTCGCCGGGGGCCTCGTCGTCCGGGGCCACCGGGTGCTGGTGGCGGGGCCGCTCGGCACCGAGAAGGCGTTCGGCTTCACCGGGACCGGGGCCGACTTCGCCGAGGTCCGGATCTCCGACCGGCCGCACCCCGCCCGTGATCTGCGGACCATCGTCCGCCTGCGGGCGCTGACGCGCGGTGCGGACGTCGTGCACGCCCACGGCCTGCGGGCCGGCGCGCTGGCCGCGCTCGCCCTGACCGGCTCGCGGGGATGGCCCCGGCTGGTGGTCACCCTGCACAACGCCGTCACGGCGGGTGGCGCGATCGGAGGGGTGTACCGGGCCCTCGAACGGATCGTCGCCCGCCGGGCCCACCGCGTCCTGGTGGTGTCACCCGACATCGGCGAGCGCATGCGGGCCGTGGGAGCCGGGCGGGTGGACCCGGCGGTGGTGCCCGCGCCGCCGCTCGCCGAGCCCGCCCGCGCTCCGGGGGAGGTGCGGGCCGAGATCGCCGCCCGCCTGCCGGCCACCGCCGGGCCGGGCCCGGCCGGCCCTCCTGACGGGGCTGATCCGGCGCTTCGGCCGATCCTGCTCACCGTCGCCCGGCTGGCCCAGCAGAAGGGCCTGGAGACGCTGCTCGACGCGGCGGCCGGGCCGTACAAGGGCGACCCGGTCTTCGTCGTCGCGGGCGACGGGCCGCTGCGCGAGGAACTCCAGGCCCGGGTGGACGCCGAGGAACTGCCCGTCGTCCTGTACGGCTGGGCCGAGACGGCCGACCTGCTCCAGGTCGCGACGGGGGTGATCGTGCCCAGCCGGTGGGAGGGGCAGCCGCTCAGCGTGCAGGAGGCGCTGCGGGCGGGACGGCCCGTCATCGCCACCCGCGTGGGCGGGGTGCCGGCGATGGTGGGCGACGCCGCTCTCCTGGTGCCCCCGCAGGACGCGGGCGCGCTGAGCCGGGAGATCGGCCGCCTGCTCGGCGATCCCGCGCTGGCCGCCCGCCTGGCGGAAGCGGCCGTACGGCGGGGACGGGAACTGCCCGACGAGGACGCGGCGCTCCGGTCGGTCCTCATGGCCTACGGGCTGCCGCCGTCGGAGTAGCGGCCCCCTGTCGGCCCCCTGCGGGTCTTTCCAGGGTGGCGTCAGGGTGAGACCTGCCCCACCGGCGGGTCAGGGGAGACTGGCGCGAACGTGAGGACAGCGTCTCCCGGCCGATCATGGCGAGGGGGGCGAGGATTAGGCGGGGCCAAGCCTCATTCATATACTGGACCGGTTGGGGGGGAGTATCCCTTCGCGGCGGTTCCGTCATCACGGTGTAAGCACCCGGGGCCGTCGGTCCGCTGAGCGCGTGCGGGCGGGAGAGACCTCCGGCAGTGTGTTCAGCGCGCGTGCCGGAGGTTGAAGTGGTACATGCCCCTTGGTGGTTGTGGGCCCTGGTCATCGTGGGTCTGCTCGTCGTGGTCGCCGTCGACCTGTGGATCGTCGACCGTGGTGAACCGCGCGAGTTCTCCATGCGCCAGGCCGGCATCTGGGTCGGCTTCTACGTGTGTCTCGCGGTGCTGTTCGGCATCGGGCTGACGGTGTGGGCCGGGGCCGGCACCGGAGGTGAGTTCTTCGCGGGCTACCTGACGGAATACAGCCTCAGCGTGGACAACCTGTTCATCTTCTACGTCATCATGACCCGGTTCGGGGTGCCCCGCATCTACCAGCACAAGGTGCTGCTGGTCGGCATCGTCCTCGCGCTCGTGATGCGCGGGATCTTCATCGCCGTCGGCTCCGTCGCCCTGCTCCGGTTCGGCTGGCTGCTCTACGCGTTCGGGGCCTTCCTCATCTACACCGCGTACACACTGCTCAGGGACCACAACAAGGACGACGACGAGTTCAACGAGAACATCCTCCTGCGCTGGGCGCGCCGGGTGTTCCCCACGACCTCCGACTACGTCGGCTCCCGGGTGACCGTACGGGTGGACGGCAGGCGCATGGTGACGCCCATGCTGATCGTGATGATCGCCATCGGCACCACGGACCTGTTGTTCGCTCTCGACTCGATTCCGGCGATCTTCGGTCTGACGAAGGCGGCCTTCATCGTCTTCTCCGCGAACGCGTTCGCCCTGATGGGACTGCGTCAGCTCTACTTCCTGCTCGGCGGGCTGCTCCGGCGGCTGGTCTACATCAGCTATGGTTTGGCGTTCATCCTCGGTTTCATCGGGGTTAAGCTGATTCTTGAAGCGCTTCGTGAGAACGAGGTCTCCTGGGCTCCGCAGATCCCCATCTGGGTGTCTCTGGCGGTCATCTGCGTGACGATGGCCGTGACCACGCTGGCCAGTCTGGTCAAGACCCGTCGCGATGGGAAAGCGGTTACTCCGGCGACCGGCTCCCCGGCGGAGGCCTCCCAGGCGGAGGCCCCCCAGGGCTAGCGAAACGGGTACATAACCCTGTTTGCTTGTTCTCGTTGTGCCGCATATTGACTGCCGGATCGGTAATATCGATCGTTAGCTCGCACACCGGTTCATAGTCGCCTGGAAGAGTACAAAGGTCACCTGTGTCCAACGAATCGTTGCCCCGCGGCCCTGAATCCAGGCCCGCGGACAGTCCCCGCGGCCGGGTCCGGCTCGCCCGCGGGGTGTCCCCGTGGCTGGCTCCGACCGCCGTGGCGGCGGCCGTCACCGCCGTTCTCACCCGCAGGTCGCCCCGCTGGGCGCTGGCGGCGGCGCCGCTCGCCGCGCTCACCGGCGGGATGTTGTGGTTCTTCCGCGACCCCGAGCGCGCGCCCGGCGAGGGCCGGCTCATCTCGCCCGCCGACGGCGTCGTGCAGAGCATCGATCCATGGCCGGACGGCCGTACCCGGGTCGCGATCTTCATGAGCCCGCTGAACGTCCACGTCAACCGGGCGCCCGCGGACGGCACGATCACCTCGGTCGAGCACGTGCCCGGTGGGTTCGTCCCCGCGTTCAACAAGGACAGCGACAAGAACGAGCGCGTCGTCTGGCACTTCGAGACCGCTCTGGGCGACATCGAGATGGTGCAGATCGCCGGCGCCGTCGCCCGCCGCATCGTGCCGTACCTGTTCGCGGGCGCGAAGGTCGTCCAGGGCGAGCGGGTGGGGCTGATCCGCTTCGGCTCCCGGGTGGACCTCTACCTGCCCGAGGGCATCGCGCCGGCGGTCACCGTCGGCACCAGGACCATCGCGGGGGTGACTCGCCTTGACCACGTCTGATCTCGGCTCCGGATTCGGCACCGGAGCCGCCTGGCAGGTGGAGGAGGCGGACGACGAGCCGCGCGGGCCCGTCGGCAAGGCCTTCCGCCTGTCCGCCGCCGACTCCCTGTCGCTGGGCAACGCGCTCAGCGGCTTCCTGGCCGTCTGCGTGCTGGCCTGGTCGGCGATCAGCAGCCTCCAGGCGAACGTGAAGTTCGCCCCCGACCCCCGCTTCTTCGGCACCGCCGTCGTGCTGCTGCTCGTCGGCGCGACCTGCGACCTGTTCGACGGCCTGGTGGCCAGGAAGTTCCGCGCGTCCGCGATGGGCGCCGAGCTGGACAACCTCGCCGACGTGATCAGCTTCGGCTTCGCGCCCGCCTTCATGGTGATGATCTGGGCCGGTTTCTCCGAGAAGCTCCCGCTGTGGCTGGTGCTGGTCGCGGCCGGGTCGGTCCTGCTCGCCGGCGTCGTACGGCTGGCCCGCTTCGCCTGCGTGAAGACCAAGAGCGGCGACTTCATGGGCCTGCCCATCCCGATGGGCGCCATGACCGTGGTGTCGATCGTGCTGCTCTTCCCGCCCAACTACCTCACGATCGCGGGCATCATGGCGGTGGCCTGGCTCATGGTCAGCCGCATCGAGTATCCCAAGCCGAAGGGCAACCTGGCCGCCGTCGTGCTGGGCTGGATGCTGATCAACGTGGCCTGCCTGATGATCTGGGCCGCCCAGATCGCCGGAGGCGACCAGCTCATCAGGGTCGGCGCGACCATGCAGATCGCGATCGTGTCCGCCATCCCGCTTCGCGTCCTCATGTTCAAACAGCAGCGGCGCAGGGAACGACGCTCGGAGAACGCGGGCTGACGTCGTCGCACGAACAGGGGCCCCGGTCGGCTGGGGCCCTTCGTCCGGGTCCGGCCAATCACATGGAAACACCGCCTATTCCATTGGAGCCCGGTCGCCATGCCTCGTGAGCACACCCGCACGTACTTCCTCGGCAAACTGGCCAGGGAGCTGGAGCTGCGCGGGCTGGAGGCGTCCCTGCGCCCGGATCCGCCGTCGTTGAAGGTCCGGGACCCCGACGCGGCGCTGTTCTCCGAGACCGTGGACTGCGTCGCGATGCCGGACGGCTGGTTCTACCGCTGGTCGTGGGGCGATGTGGTGGAGAGCGCGGAGGAGCCCGCCCTCGCGGCCGACCGCATCGTGAAGGTGTTCACCACCGGCGAGCCGAGGCCGCACCCGGCGCTGGGCGACGCCTGAGAGCAGCTGTCCGGAACGGAATCCACTCAGAACGGAATCCACTCCGTCGCGGTGGTGACCTCGTTGAGGACGTCCGGGATGGGCGCCACGCCGAGGCCCGGGCCCGCCGGCACGTCGAGGTGCCCGCCGCTCAGTTCGAACGGCGGGGTGACGTCGGTGCCGAAGTAGCGGCGGGACGCGGAGGTGTCCCCGGGCAGGGTGAACCCCGGCAGCGCGGCCAGCGCCACGTTGGCCGCCCGGCCGATCCCGGTCTCCAGCATCCCCCCGCACCAGACCGCGACGCCGTGGGCGCGGCACAGGTCGTGGATGCGCCGCGCCTCCAGGTAGCCGCCCACCCGGCCCGGCTTGATGTTGACCACCGAGCACGCGCCGAGGGTGATCGCCGCCGCCGCGTGGGCCGCCGACTCGATGGACTCGTCCAGGCAGATCGGCGTACGGAGGGTGCGGGCGAGCCGGGCGTGCTGCACGAGGTCGTCGTCGGCGAGCGGCTGCTCGATCAGCAGCAGGTCGAAGGCGTCCAGCCGGGCGAGGTGGCGGGCGTCGGCCAGCGTGTAGGCCGCGTTGGCGTCGACCTGGAGCAGCAGGTCCTCCCCGAAACGCTCCCTGACCGCGCGGACCGGTGCGACGTCCCAGCCCGGCCCGATCTTCAGCTTGACCCGTACGTACCCCTCCTCGACGTACGCCGCGACGGTGTCGAGCAGTTCGGCCACCGACCCGGTGATCCCGACCGAGACTCCGCACGGGACCCGGTCGCGGGTGGCGCCGAGGAACCGGCCGAAGGACTCGCCGGTGAGCCGCAGCGCGGCGTCGAGCACGGCCGCCTCCAGCGCCGCCTTGGCCATGCGGTGCCCCCGGAACGGCGCGAGGGCCGGGCCCACGGCCTGCGGGTCCGCCGTGCGGGGCAGCGCCGGGATGAGGAAGCGCCGCATCACGTCGGCCGCGCCGTCCGCGTACTCGGAGGAGTACAGCGGCTCGGACATCGCCACGCACTCGCCCCAGCCCTCGGCCTCCGGGGTCACGACCCGCACCAGCAGGACGTCGCGGGTGGTCTCGGTGCCGAACGACGTGCGGAACGGCGCGACGAGCGGCATCGCGATCCGGCGCAGCTCGATTCCGGTGATCTCCATGTGGTGCCCGGCTCCAGGGGATGGACGATGTGCGCCGACCACTATACGGACGCGACGGAAACGATGACGGTGACGGAGGCGGGGAGGGTGACGGGCTTCAGACCACCAGGCCGAGCAGGAGCACGCAGCAGAACGCCACCACGGAGACGATCGTCTCCATGATCGACCAGGTGCGTATCGTCTGGCCGACCGACATGTCCAGATACTCCTTGACCAGCCAGAACCCGGCGTCGTTGACGTGGGAGAAGAACAGCGACCCCGCGCCGATGGCGAGCACGAGCAGTGCGACGTGGGCGGGGGAGAGCCCGGCGGTCAGCGGGGCGGCGATCCCGGCCGCGGATATGGTCGCGACCGTGGCCGATCCGGTGGCCAGCCGGATGCCGACGGCGATCAGCCAGCCGAGCACCAGCACGGGCACGTTCGCGCCCTGCGCGGCCTCGCCGATGACCTTGCCCACCCCGGAGTCGACCAGGGTCTGCTTGAACCCGCCGCCGGCGCCGACGATGAGCAGGATCCCGGCGATCGGCGGGAGCGAGTCGGCGATCGTCGAGGAGACGCCGCCGCGGCCGAGGCCGGCCGGGCGGCCGAGCGTGAACATCGCGACGATCACCGCGATCAGCAGCGCGATCAGAGGGGTGCCGAGGACCTCCAGCGCGGCGCGTACGGCGCCGCCCTCCGGCAGGACGATCTCCGCGACGGCCCGGCCGAGCATCAGCACGACCGGCAGCACAATGGTGGCCACCGTCACGCCGAAGGACGGCCTCCGGCGCTCCCCGTCCTCCGGCCGGCTGTCTTCGGGCTCGGGAGTCTGCTCCCGTCCGAGGCGCTCGGGCGGCGCGGGCTCCACCCATCGCGCGGCGAACCGGGCGAACAGCGGACCGGCGACGATCACGGTGGGGATCGCGACCAGCAGCCCCAGCCCGAGCGCGAGCCCGAGGTCGGCCTTGAGCGTGTCGATCGCGACCAGCGGCCCGGGATGCGGGGGCACCAGGCCGTGCAGCACGGACAGCCCGGCCAGGGCGGGAACCGCGATCAGCAGCAGCGGGCGCGAGCTTCGCCTGGCCACCAGCAGGATCACCGGGATCAGCAGGACCAGCAGACCAGCCCGATCTCGAAGAACGTGACTCCTCCGTTCCCTGAAGGGAGCGGCTTCTCGCTAAGCCGCTTCCGCAGCGTCGCGAAGGGCAAGCCCTGCCCTGAGAATGTTCTTGGCCGCGTTCACGTCGGCGTGCGCCTCGTGGCCGCACGCCTGGCATCGGAACTCGGCCTGGGTGACGCGGTTGTCCTTCGCGCAGTGCCCGCAGCGGGCGCATGTGCGGGAGGTGTTGGCGGGGTTCACCGCGATCAGCTCTCGACCGGCGCTTTCAGCCTTGTGTGCGAGGACCGTCAGGAACACCCCCCAACCCGCGTCCAGGATCGACCTGTTGAGGCCGGACTTCTGGGCGACGTTCCGGCCGGGCTGGGCGATCGTGCCGGAGGCCGAGCGGGTCATGTTCACGATCCGCAGGTCCTCATGCACGATCACGTCGTAATCACCGACCACGGCGAGCGCGGCCTTGTGCGCGCCGTCCAAGCGCTGCCGCCGCACCTTGGCGTGCAGCGCGGCGACCCTGGCGGCGGCCCCACGGCGGCGCTTGCTCCCGCGCTTCGTGCGGGCGAGCGCCCGCTGTGCCGCCGCGAGACGGCCGGCGGACGCGGCACGGTGGCGCGGGTTGTCCAGACGCTCCCCGTCGCTGGTTGTGACCAGCGAGGCCACACCCATGTCCAGCCCGACCGCCGCGCCGGTCGCGGGAAGGGTTCCGGCGGGCACGTCATCACACGACAAGATCACATACCAGCGGGTGCCCTCCCGCTTGACGCTGATCGTCTTCACCCGGCCGCCTACGGGGCGGTGCCGGTGGACCCGGACATGCCCGATGCCCTGAAGACGGACGAACGTCGCCGAGGGGTGTTCGGGCTGGGAGTCCCACCGGCACCCATCGCCGTCCTTCGGCCACTCAACCGTGTCAAACCAGCCGCGTCCCTTGAACCGGGGGAACCCCGGCCTTCCGCCCTCGCGGACACGCTTGAAGAACGCGGCGAACGCCTTGTCCAACCGGCGGAGGGTGGCCTGCTGGGAGGAGAACGACCACCGGCCCTGACCGGTGGGGTCATCGGCGCGAATGTGCTTCAACTCGCCCGACTGATCGCCGTACCGGACCGTCACCCCGGCCCTGCGGTAGGCCGTACGGCGGTGCTCCAAGGCGGCGTTGTAAAGCTCCCGGTGGTCGTGCAGGCACTGCGTGAGCGCGGCGGCCTGCTTACGGGTGGGGCGCAGCAGGAACTTGAACGACCTGCGCACGCCCACCTCCCACAGTCGGGAACGAGAACACCACGGTATCGCCTGGGACCGACGAAACCCGGAAGGAAATCTGTGATGCGCAGACCACGCAGGTCAGGGCACGCTCGGGCCCTGGCGGCCCGCCCGCTCCCGATTCCCCCGTCGCCTCAAGGCGACGGTCCCCTCGGGAGAATCTGATGGGCAGCCCGATGAGCACCGCGATCAGCGTCATCGCCCACGGCAGGGCGCGGTCGCCGGTGCGGCGGAGGATCCCGTCGACGATCTCGTCGGCTCCGCCCGAGTCGGCCAGCAGCTTGCCCAGTATGGCGCCGAGCGCGATCAGCACGCCGACCCCGGCCACCGTGGAGCCGAGGCCCGCGGAGAAGCTGTCGATCAGCTTCTGCGGCGCCATGCCCGCCCCCAAGAGGGGTGGTCGAGAGACTGGTTGCCGGGGAAGTCATCGGGGGCTCCTCAGACGGTCCGTGCGGTCACCGCTGCCCCGCAGGAGCCCCCCGAATCATCACGACCACGTCACCGGAAAGGCGGGGTACGGCCTCGCCGCCCGGGCTCCCGCGCCGGTGGGTCCCGCCACGAGCCCGGCCCGCCCATGAGGTCTTTACCAGCCGCGAGCCCGCCACTCGGGCAGGTGCGGCCGTTCGGCGCCGAGCGTGGTGTCGCGGCCGTGACCGGGGTAGACCCACGTCTCGTCCGGCAGGCGGTCGAAGATCCGTTCCACCACGTCCGTGAACAGCTGCTCGAACCGCGCCGCGTCCTTCTGCGTGTTGCCCACGCCGCCCGGGAAGAGGGAGTCGCCGGTGAACAGGTGGCGGTCCTGGTAGAGCAGCGCGATCGAGCCGGGCGTGTGGCCGCGCAGGTGGATGACGTCCAGCGTCACCACCCCGACCGTCACCCGGTCGCCGTGCGCGACCTCCAGGGTCGTCCTCACCGGCAGTTCGGGGGCGTCCAGCGGGTGGGCGACGGTCTGCGCGCCGGTGGCCCGGGCGACCTGCTCCAGCGCACCCCAGTGGTCGGGGTGCCGGTGGGTGGTCACGATGGAGCTGATCGGCATGTCCCCGATCAGGCCGAGCAGCCGGTCCGGTTCGGCCGCCGCGTCGATCAGCAGCCCATCGCCTGTGTCCGTGCAGCGCAGCAGGTACGCGTTGTTGCCGAAGTCGCCCACCTCGATCTTGGAGATCGTCAGCCCGGGGACCTCCCGCACGTCGGCGGCCCCGCCCTTGGTGACGTTTCCGGTGTAGCTCATCGTCGTTCCTCTCTGACGGTGGACCGGCTCTGACGGAGGGCCGGCGGCCGGCTCCCGCTCGACTTCGTCGATGACGGACATGTCGATGACGGACACGAAGGAAATCATGCCCCCGGCGCCTCCGGCCGTTCCCCACGGCCCGCCGGGAAGAGCAGGGCGTCTCCGGCGGTTGTACGAGCAGGGGTTTCGCGCGGAACGCGGGCGGGGGTTTGACGAAGCTCATACCCTGGTGACGGAGCGTGTCCCTGGACAGCACCCGGGATCGCCCCCCTCCGGCCGCCGGACGACGTCCCCTGGAATTGTCGGTGGCTCTGGATAGCCTGCCCGTGCACCTCCATCAACCTCATCGACTTATCGGGACCACCGTGGCTGACCGCCTGATCGTGCGTGGCGCACGCGAACACAATTTGAAGGACGTCTCGCTCGACCTCCCGCGAGACGCCCTGATCGTATTCACCGGGCTCTCGGGCTCCGGCAAGTCCAGCCTGGCCTTCGACACGATCTTCGCCGAGGGGCAGCGGCGGTACGTGGAGTCCCTGTCCGCCTACGCCCGGCAGTTCCTGGGCCAGATGGACAAGCCCGACGTGGACTTCATCGAGGGCCTTTCCCCGGCCGTCTCCATCGACCAGAAGTCGACCAGCCGCAACCCCCGCTCCACGGTCGGCACGATCACCGAGGTCTACGACTACCTGCGGCTGCTATGGGCCCGCATCGGCAAGCCGCACTGTCCCCAGTGCGGCCGCCCGATCGCCCGCCAGACCCCCCAGCAGATCGTCGACCGCGTGCTCGAACTGGAGGAGGGCACCCGGTTCCAGGTGCTCGCCCCGATAGTGCGCGGGCGCAAGGGGGAGTACGCCGAGCTGTTCCGCGAGCTGCAGACCAAGGGATACGCGCGGGCCCGCGTCGACGGCACGATCGTGCGGCTGGAGGAGCCGCCGACGCTCAAGAAGTACGAGAAACACGACATCGAGGTCATCGTCGACCGGCTCTCGGTCAAGGAGGGCGCACGGCGCCGGCTGACCGACTCGGTGGAGACCGCGCTGCAGCTGTCCGGCGGCACGATCACCCTCGACTTCGTCGACCTCCCGGACGACGACCCGGGCCGCGAGCGCTTCTACTCCGAGCACCTCTACTGCCCCTACGACGACCTGTCGTTCGAGGAGCTGGAGCCCCGGTCGTTCTCGTTCAACTCGCCGTTCGGCGCCTGCCCCGAATGCACCGGCCTCGGCACCCGCATGGAGGTCGACCCCGACCTCCTCGTGCCCGACCCCGAGCGCACGCTCGGCGACGGTGCGATCAGCCCGTGGGCGAACGGCCACACCAGCGACTACTTCGTCCGACTGATCGAGGCGCTCGGCAACGCGCTCGGCTTCGACCTCGACACCCCCTGGGAACGGCTGACGAAGAAGGCGCGCAAGGCGATCCTGCACGGCCACGACGAGCAGGTGCACATCCGCTACAGCAACCGGTACGGCAGGCAGCGCTCCTACTACACCGACTTCGAGGGCGTTATCCCCTGGGTGCAGCGCCGGCACGCCGAGTCGGAGAGCGACGCCAGCCGGGAGCGGTTCGAGGGCTTCATGCGCGAGGTGCCCTGCCCGGCCTGCCAGGGCCGCCGCCTCAAGCCGGTCTCACTGGCCGTGACCGTGGGGGACGCCTCGATCGCCGAGGTCTCGGGGATGTCGATCGCCGGCTGCGCGCGGTTCCTGACCGGCCTGCGTCTCTCCGAGCGTGACATGCACATCGCCGAGCGGGTGGTCAAGGAGATCAACGCGCGGCTGGGCTTCCTGCTCGACGTCGGCCTCGACTACCTGACGCTCGACCGCGCCGCCGGCACGCTGGCGGGCGGCGAGGCGCAGCGGATCCGGCTGGCCACCCAGATCGGGTCGGGCCTGGTCGGCGTGCTCTACGTGCTGGACGAGCCGTCCATCGGCCTGCACCAGCGCGACAACCAGCGCCTGCTGGAGACGCTGATCCGGCTGCGTGACATGGGCAACACGCTGATCGTGGTCGAGCACGACGAGGACACCATCGCCGCCGCCGACTGGGTCGTCGACATCGGCCCCGGCGCGGGCGAGCACGGCGGCCAGGTCGTCGTGTCCGGCACCGTGCCGGAGCTGCTCGCCAGCGAGGAGTCGCTGACCGGGGCGTACCTGTCGGGCCGCAAGGCGATCACCGTGCCGGAGATCCGGCGCCCGCGCGACCGCAAGCGCCAGCTCGTCGTGAAGGGCGCCCGCGAGCACAACCTGAAGGGTGTGGACGTCGAGTTCCCGCTCGGCGTGTTCACCGCGGTCACCGGCGTCTCCGGCTCGGGCAAGTCGACGCTCGTCAACGACATCCTGTACGCCGCGCTGGCCAAGGAGCTGAACGGCGCGAAGACCGTGCCCGGGCGGCACTCCCGGGTGGCCGGCACCGACCTGGTCGACAAGGTCGTCCACGTCGACCAGTCGCCGATCGGCCGGACGCCGAGGTCCAACCCCGCGACGTACACCGGCGTCTTCGACCACGTGCGCAAGCTGTTCGCGGCCACGGCCGAGGCGAAGGTCCGCGGTTACCTACAGGGCCGGTTCAGCTTCAACGTCAAGGGCGGGCGCTGCGAGGCGTGCTCGGGCGACGGCACCATCAAGATCGAGATGAACTTCCTGCCGGACGTCTACGTCCCCTGTGAGGTCTGCCACGGCGCCCGGTACAACCGGGAGACCCTGGAGGTCCACTACAAGGGCAAGACGATCTCCGAGGTCCTCGACATGCCGATCGAGGAGGCGCTGGAGTTCTTCGAGGCGATCCCCGCCATCCGCCGCCACCTGCAGACGCTGAACGACGTCGGGCTCGGCTACGTACGGCTGGGCCAGCCGGCCACGACGCTGTCCGGCGGAGAGGCCCAGCGGGTCAAGCTCGCCTCCGAACTGCAGCGGCGCTCGACCGGCCGCACGGTGTACGTGCTGGACGAGCCCACCACCGGTCTCCACTTCGAGGACATCCGGCGGCTGCTCGGCGTGCTCAACCGGCTCGTGGACGCGGGCAACACGGTCATCGTCATCGAGCACAACCTCGACGTCATCAAGACCGCCGACTGGATCGTCGACATGGGACCCGAGGGCGGGTCCGGGGGTGGCACCGTTGTCGCCGTCGGCACCCCCGAGGAGGTCGGGAAGGCCGAGGAGAGCCACACCGGCGCGTTCCTCAGGAAAATCCTGGCTGTATGAGAGTTCTCTCATGATTTCTCCCTACTCTTTCCGCTCGGGCGGCGTCCCCCGGAACGTCCCACCGGACCGGCCCACCAGACCGGCTCACCGGACCGGCTCACTGAACGGGCCGGCTGAACCGGCCATGGGTGAAGGCCGTACCTGGACACACAGGGGTGACGCGTCACCCAAGGGGAGAACCCGGGACGGACATCCGTCCCGGGCCGCGGTATGAGGGAAGGAAGAGCATGACGGATTCGACACGCCGGGCCGTGATCTTCAGTGCCGGAGGGGTCGGGCTGGCGGCCGTCCTGAGCGCGTGCTCGGGTGACGACAGCACGGCCGCGTCCGAGCAGGCTCCGGCGGACGGCCAGGCCGCGGCGGGCGGCCGGGAGATCGCGAAGACCTCCGACATCCCGGTCGGGGGCGGCAAGGTCTTCAAGGACCAGGACGTCGTCGTCACCCAGCCCGAGGCCGGCACGTTCAAGGCGTTCAGCGCGACCTGCACCCACAAGAGCTGCCCGGTCGGGAGCGTCGCGGACAACGAGATCGTCTGCCCGTGCCACGGCAGCAGGTTCAGCGCCAAGGACGGGTCCGTGACCAAACCTCCGGCGAGCAAGCCGCTCGCCGAGAAGAAGATCACGGTCAGCGGCGACAGCATCACCCTCGCCTGATCCGCGTGCGGGCCGGCGGCGGGCCGTCGCGCGAGATCGCGACGGCCCGCCGCCGGCCCGTGGCCTTCTCGGATGGCGGCGCCTTTCCAAGCTGATGATCTACAGTGTAAAGGACGTCGCCGGGAGCATCGGAGGGATCGCCGAGGCGGCGGGAATGTCAGTGGGGCCCAGTAGTCTTTGGGATGTGGCGGACCCGGCAATCTACCGACCGGCGCCCGGATCGATCCCCGAATCGCCAGGCGTCTATCGCTTCCGTGACCCGGACGGCCGGGTCGTCTACGTCGGCAAGGCGAAGAGCCTCCGGCAGCGGCTCAACTCCTACTTCGCGGACTTCGCCGGCCTGCACCCGCGGACGCAGACCATGCTCACGACCGCGGCCTCGGTGGACTGGACCGTGGTCGGCAACGAGGTCGAGGCGCTCCAGCTCGAATACTCCTGGATCAAGGAGTTCGATCCGCGGTTCAACGTCAAGTACCGCGACGACAAGTCGTATCCCTTCCTGGCCGTGACGATGGGGGAGGACTTCCCCCGGGTGCAGGTGCTGCGGGGGGCCAAGCGGAAGGGCACCCGCTACTTCGGCCCCTACTCGCACGCCTGGGCCATCCGGGAGACCGTCGACCTGCTGCTGCGGGTCTTCCCCGTGCGCACCTGCTCGGCGGGCGTGTTCAAGCGGGCCGGGCAGATCGGGCGGCCGTGCCTGCTCGGATACATCGACAAGTGCTCCGCGCCCTGCGTCGGAAGGGTCACCCCCGAAGAGCACCGCGCCCTCGCCGAGGACTTCTGCGACTTCATGGCCGGCAACACCGGGCGATTCGTCAAGCGGCTGGAGCGCGAGATGCGCGACGCCGCCGCCGTGGAGGAGTACGAGCGGGCCGCCCGGCTCCGTGACGACGTGCAGGCGTTGCAGCGGGCGCTGGAGAAGCAGACGGTGGTGCTCGGCGACGGCACCGACTGCGACGTGATCGCCCTCGCGGAGGACCCGCTGGAGGCGGCGGTCCAGGTCTTCTACGTGCGCGGCGGGCGCATCCGCGGCCAGCGCGGCTGGGTGGTCGACAAGGTCGAGGAGACCACCCCCGGCGAACTGGTCGAACAGTTCCTGCTCCAAATGTACGGCGAGGCGACGATCCCCCGCGAGATCCTCGTGCCCGCCCGGCCGCCGGACGAGACCGCGCTGGCCGAGCTGCTGAGCGAGCAGCGGGGCTCCCGGGTGGACCTGCGCGTCCCCCAGCGGGGCGACAAGAAGAGCCTCATGGAGACCGTCGAGCGCAACGCGAAGGAGTCGCTGGCCCAGCACAAGCTGCGCCGGGCGAGTGACCTGACCACGCGCAGCCGGGCCCTGCAGGAGATCGCCGACGCCCTCGACCTCGACCAGGTGCCGCTGCGGATCGAGTGCTACGACGTGTCGCACATCCAGGGCGAGAACGTGGTCGCCTCGATGGTGGTCTTCGAGGACGGCCTGGTCCGCAAGAGCGAATACCGCCGCTTCTCCATCCGGAGCGGCGAGGGCGACGTGGCCTCGATATACGAGGTCATCTGCCGGAGGTTCAAGCGCTATCTGGAAGAGCGCGTGGCGACCGGGGAACTGGACGCCGACGACGGCGTACGCGAACCGGCCGTGGGGACGCCGATCGACCCGGAGACCGGCCGTCCCCGGAAGTTCGCCTATCCCCCCAATCTCGTCGTGGTGGACGGCGGTCCGGCGCAGGCCGCGGCGGCGCGGCGGGCGCTGGACGAGCTCGGTGTCGACGACGTCGCGGTCTGCGGCCTGGCCAAGCGGCTGGAGGAGGTCTGGCTGCCCGGTGACGACCAGCCGGTGATTTTGCCGCGCAGCAGCGAGGGACTGTACCTGTTGCAGCGTGTCCGGGACGAGGCGCACCGGTTCGCCATCACCTACCATCGGTCGAAGAGGTCGAAGCCGCTCCGGGAGAGCGCGCTCGACCAGGTGCCGGGCCTGGGCCCGGCGCGACGGCAGGCGCTGCTGCGTCACTTCGGCTCGGTGAAGCGGCTGCGCGAGGCCAGTGCGGAGGAGATCCAGGCGGTCCCCGGCATCGGCCCGGCGACCGCCGAGGCCATCGTCGCGGCGCTGCGCGGGCAGAGCCCGTCACCCGCCGGGCAGGGATCGTGAGCGGGCGGTGCCCGGGTGCGTCGCGGGGTGCCGCGGGATGGCCGGTTGATAGGTTGGGCTGGACATCGGGCGGCAAGGCGGTGAGCGGGCGATGAGCACGACTGAGCCGGCATTCGTGGTGATCACGGGAATGTCGGGCGCGGGGCGCAGCACCGCTGCGAAGGCCCTGGAGGACCTCGGCTGGTTCGTCATCGACAACCTGCCGCCCGGCCTGCTGTCCTCGCTCGCCGAGGAGGCGGGCCGGGTGAACGTGGCCGCCGACCGGGTCGCGGCCGTGGTGGACGTGCGGAGTCTCGCCTTCACCACCGACCTCAACGCCGCGATCAAGGACCTCGACGGGCGCGGCGTCGGCGTCCGGGTGGTGTTCCTCGAAGCCAGCGACGAGGAGCTGGTCCGCAGGTTCGAGAACGTGCGGCGGCCCCACCCCCTGCAGGGCGACGGGCGGCTCGTCGACGGGATCGACCGTGAGCGCGGCATCCTCCGCGAGATCCGCGCCAACGCCGATCTGGTCATCGACACGTCCCTGCTGAACGTCCACGAGCTGCGCAAGAAGATCGTTTCGTTCTTCGGCGGCGAGGACCGTCCGGGCCTCAAGGTGAACGTGGTGTCATTCGGCTACAAGTACGGCATGCCGGTCGACGCGGATCTCGTGGTCGACTGCCGGTTCCTGCCCAACCCTCACTGGGTGCCGGAGCTCCGGCCGATGAACGGCCTCGACGCGCCTGTGCGCGACTACGTGCTCGGCCAGCCCGGCGCCAAGGAGTTCCTCGACGGCTACGAGGAAGTCTTCGGCGTGGTGGCCGCCGGCTACACCCGCGAGGGCAAGAGCTACGCCACGCTCGCCGTGGGCTGCACCGGCGGGAAGCACCGCAGCGTGGCGATGGCCGAGCAACTCGGCGCCCGCTTCCGGGACCGCGGCATGGACGTCCAGGTCAGCCACCGGGACGTGGGCCGCGAGTGACCCGCCCGCCCGGCACGGCGTCCCCCGTCGTGATCGCGTGACGGCGCGGGTAGGGCGAATCGCGCCGAAAGGGGCGTACCGTGACTGGATGCGGAACGACCCCCCGAGCGAACCCCCGGGCGAACCCCTGAGCGATCCCCGGAACGACGCGGCGCCCGCGAGCAGCGGCCCCAAGGTGGTCGCGCTCGGCGGCGGTCACGGCCTGTACGCCTCCCTGTCGGCCCTCAGGACCGTCACCGATGATCTGTCGGCCGTGGTGACCGTCGCCGACGACGGCGGCTCCAGCGGCCGTCTCAGGCGTGAGCTCGGCGTCCTGCCCCCGGGTGACCTGCGGATGGCGCTCGCGGCCCTGTGCGGCGACGACGAGTGGGGCAGGACCTGGAGCGAGGTGGTCCAGCACCGTTTCCGCAGCGAGGGCGACCTGCACGGGCACGCGGTCGGCAACCTGCTCATCGTCGCCTTGTGGGAGCTCCTCCAGGACCCCGTCGTCGGCCTGGAGTGGGTGGGCCGGCTGCTCGGCGCCCACGGCCGGGTGCTGCCGATGGCGTCGGTGCCGCTCGACATCCAGGCGGAGGTCGAGCTGGACGGCGCCGTCACGACGGTGCGGGGGCAGGTCGCCTGCGCGCTGACGCCCGGCCGGGTGCGCTCCATCTCGCTGCTGCCGCCCGACCCTCCCGCCTGCCCCCAGGCGATCGAGGCCATCGAGGCCGCCGACTGGGTGGTCTTCGGGCCGGGGTCGTGGTTCACCAGCGTGCTGCCGCACCTCAAGGTGCCCGGGCTCGCCCGGGCGCTGCACGAGAGCGGCGCCCGCCGGCTGGTGATCCTCAACCTGGCACCGCAGGCCGGCGAGACCGACGGTTTCTCCCCCGAACGGCACCTGGAGGTGCTCAGGGAGCACGCCCCCGCCCTGCTCCTCGACGCGGTGGTCGCCGACCGTGCGGTGGTGGGCGACGCGAGGGCGCTGGAGAAGGCCGCGGGGGCGATGGGCGCCCGGGTCGTTCTGGCCGATGTGGCAGCGTCTGACGGATCTGCCCGGCACGACGGACCACGACTTGCCGCTGTCCTGGCCGAGATTTTCCGCGCGAAGCGGTGATTGCCTGCTCCCAAGGTGCGAGAGACTGACGGGCAGAGTCTGTTTGGGGGAGGACACGCGCAGATGGCCATGACGGGCGTGGTGAAAGACGAGCTGAGCCGCCTTCCGGTGCTCAAGCCCTGCTGCCGCAAGGCGGAGGTGTCGACGCTGCTGCGGTTCGCCAGCGGGCTGCACCTCGTGGGCGGGCGGATCGTGATCGAGGCCGAACTCGACACCAACGCCACCGCCCGCCGGCTCATCAAGGACATCGGGGAGGTCTTCGGCCACAAGGCCGAGGTCCTCGTGCTGGCCCCGGCCGGGCTGCGCAAGGGCTCGCGCTATGTCGTACGGGTCTACAAGGACGGCGAGGCGCTCGCCCGGCAGACCGGCCTCATCGACAACCACGGCCGGCCGGTGCGCGGCCTGCCCCGGCAGGTCGTGTCCGGCGCCACCTGCGACGCCGAGGCGGCCTGGCGGGGAGCCTTCCTCGCCCACGGCTCGCTGACCGAGCCGGGCCGGTCGATGTCGCTGGAGGTGACCTGCCCCGGGCCGGAGGCGGCGCTGGCCCTGGTCGGCTCCGCCCGGCGCCTGAAGATCCACGCCAAGGCCCGTGAGGTGCGCGGGGTCGACCGGGTGGTCGTGCGCGACGGCGACGCGATCAGCGCGCTGCTGACCCGGCTCGGCGCGCACGACAGCGTGCTGGCCTGGGAGGAGCGGCGGATGCGCCGGGAGGTGCGGGCCACCGCCAACCGCCTGGCCAACTTCGACGACGCCAACCTCCGCAGGTCCGCCCGGGCTGCCGTGGCGGCGGGGGCGAGGGTCCAGCGGGCGCTGGAGATCCTCGGTGAGGACGCCCCCGAGCACCTGGTGATCGCGGGCCGGCTCCGGGTGGAGCACAAGCAGGCGTCCCTGGAGGAGCTGGGCCAGATCGCCGACCCGCCGCTGACCAAGGACGCCATCGCCGGGCGCATCCGGCGACTGCTCGCCATGGCCGACAAGCGCGCCCAGGACCTCGGCATCGCCAACACCGAGGCCAACCTCACCGTTGACATGCTCGCGCACTGACCCGCTCCCGGCCGCCGCCGGGAGGGTTTCCGGGCCCGCCGCCTGGGAGAACGGAGCCGTTCACCGGCTCGCGGGGCCGGACACGCCGCCAAAACGCGGCCCCGTGGTCTACACCAATTTGGGTCCGATAAGGTCTGTCATTGAGGTTTAACACAGCCCTGGCGCCGGTACACCGGCGCACGACGTACGAGGAGATCGGATCCGTGAGCATCCGCGTAGGCGTCAACGGCTTCGGCCGTATCGGCCGCAACTTCTGGCGCGCTGTGGCGGCCAGCGGCAAGGACATCGAGATCGTGGCCGTCAACGACCTCACCGACAACGCCACGCTGGCCCACCTGCTGAAGTACGACAGCATCCTGGGCCGCCTGCCGTACGAGGTCAAGTCCTCGGCTGACGAGATCACCGTCGACGGCAAGGCGATCAAGACCTTCGCCGAGCGCGACCCGGCCAAGCTCCCCTGGGGCGACCTGGGTGTCGACGTCGTCGTCGAGTCGACCGGTCTGTTCACCGACGCCACCAAGGCCAAGGTGCACGCCGACAACGGTGCGAAGAAGGTCATCATCTCCGCTCCGGCGAAGAACGAGGACGTGACGATCGTCATGGGTGTCAACCACGGCATCTACGACCCGGCCGCTCACACGATCATCTCGAACGCCTCCTGCACCACCAACTGCCTGGCCCCGATGGCCAAGGTCATCAACGACACCTTCGGTATCGAGAAGGGTCTGATGACCACCATCCACGCCTACACGCAGGACCAGAACCTGCAGGACGGCCCGCACAGCGACCTGCGCCGCGCCCGCGCTGCCGCGCTGAACATCGTCCCGACCTCCACCGGCGCCGCCAAGGCCATCGGCCTGGTCCTGCCCGAGCTCAAGGGCAAGCTCGACGGCTACGCGCTACGCGTGCCGATCCCGACGGGCTCGGCCACCGACCTGACCGTCGAGGTCGGCCGCGAGACCTCCGTCGAGGAGGTCAACGCCGCGCTGAAGGCCGCCGCCGAGGGCCCGCTCAAGGGCTTCCTGACCTACACCGAGGACGAGATCGTCTCCAGCGACATCGTCACCGACCCGTCGTCCTGCATCTTCGACGCCGGTCTCACCAAGGTCATCGGCAACCAGGTCAAGGTCGTCGGCTGGTACGACAACGAGTGGGGTTACTCGAACCGCCTCGGCGACCTCATCGAGTTCGTGGGCGCCTCCCTCTGATGATCGGAATCGACGAGCTCGACGTGAAGGGCCGGCGCGTGTTCGTGCGCGCCGACCTCAACGTCCCCCTCGACGGGGAGACGATCACCGACGACGGGCGCATCCGCGCGTCGGTGCCGACGATCAGGAAGCTGCTGGAGCGCGGGGCGAAGGTCGTCGTCGCCGCGCACCTCGGCCGGCCCAAGGGCTCCGTCACGCCGAAGTACTCGCTCGCCCCGGTCTCCCGGCGGCTGGCCGAACTGCTCGGCGAGGACGTGGCGTTCGCCGCCGACACGGTCGGCGAGTCGGCCCAGAGCGTGGTCGCGGGCCTCCAGGACGGGCAGGTCGCCCTGCTGGAGAACCTGCGCTTCGAGCCGGGCGAGGAGTCCAAGGACGACGCGGTCAGGGCGGAGTTCGCGGAGCGGCTCGCCGCGCTCGCCGACGTCTACGTCGGCGACGGCTTCGGCGCCGTGCACCGCAAGCACGCCAGCGTCTACGACCTGCCCAAGCGGCTGCCGCACGCGGCGGGCGACCTGGTCCTCGCCGAGGTCGACGTGCTGCGCAGGCTCACCGAGGACCCGGCCCGGCCGTACGTCGTCGTCCTGGGCGGCGCGAAGGTCTCCGACAAGCTCGGCGTGATCGCGAACCTGCTGGCCAAGGTGGACCGCCTGCTCATCGGCGGCGGCATGGCCTACACCTTCCTCAAGGCCCAGGGCCACGAGGTGGGCAATTCGCTGCTGCAGGAGGACCAGATCGACCAGGTGAAGGGCTTCCTCGACGAGGCGGCCTCCCGCGGGGTCGAGCTGGTGCTGCCGGTCGACGTGCTGGCCGCGACCGAGTTCGGGGCAGACGCCCCGCACGACGTCGTCGCGGCCACGGCGATCCCGGCCGACCGCGAGGGCCTCGACATCGGCCCCCGCACCCGGGAACTGTTCGCCGCCAAGCTGGCCGACGCGCGGACCGTGTTCTGGAACGGCCCGATGGGCGTGTTCGAGTTCGACGCGTTCTCCGGCGGCACCCGCGCGGTGGCCGAGGCGCTGGTGGCGTCCGAGGCGTTCACCGTGGTCGGCGGCGGCGACTCCGCCGCGGCCGTGCGTAGGCTCGGGCTGCCCGAGGATGGTTTCTCGCACATTTCCACCGGTGGTGGCGCCAGCCTCGAGTACCTCGAAGGCAAGACGCTGCCCGGACTCGCGGCGCTGGAGGACTAGATGGCGCGCAAGCCGCTTTTCGCCGGCAACTGGAAGATGAACCTCAACCACCTCGAGGCCATCAACCTGGTGCAGAAGCTGGCGTTCTCGCTGAACGACCGCGACCACGACAGGGCGGAGGTGGCGGTCATCCCGCCGTTCACCGACCTGCGCAGCGTGCAGACGCTGGTGGACGCCGACAAGCTGCGCATCGCCTACGGCGCGCAGGACCTGTCCGCGCATGACTCCGGGGCGTACACCGGGGAGATCTCCGGGGCGATGCTGGGCAAGCTCGGCTGTGCCTACGTCCTCGTGGGTCACTCGGAGCGGCGGCAGTACCACGCCGAGGACGACGCGCTGTGCAACGCCAAGGTCAAGGCCGCCTACCGGCACTCGCTGACGCCGATCCTGTGCGTGGGCGAGGGGCTGCCGGTGCGCCAGGAGGGCCGCCAGGTCGAGCACACGCTGGCGCAGCTCGACGGCGCGCTGGAAGGTGTGCCCGCCGACCAGGCGAAGTCCATCGTGGTCGCGTACGAGCCGGTCTGGGCGATCGGGACCGGCGAGGTCGCCACCCCGAAGGACGCCCAGGAGGTGTGCGGCGCCATCAGGACGAGACTCGCCGAGCTGTACGGTGACGATGTGGCCGCCGCTGTCCGTATCCTTTACGGTGGCTCGGTGAAGTCGGACAACGTCGCCGGGATCATGGCGGAAGCCGACATCGACGGCGCCCTCGTCGGAGGGGCCAGCCTCGATGCGGGCGAGTACGTCAAGATCTGCCGTTTCGGCGAAGTCTCCGGCTAGCTGTGCCGTTCGGAGGGTGCGACTTGACAACAAGTCGTACCCTCGAAGGACACAAATGAATCGTCACGCTGATGGCATCGTGCATCCGCAACGCTGACGGCATCGTGCACTCGCACGTTGATGACGCCGTGCACCGCGTCGTGCACGCCCGGATATTAGGAACAGGTCTACGGTGATAATCGGAATCTCCATCGCCCTCATCCTGGCGAGCGCCTTGATGGTGCTGCTCGTGCTGCTTCACAAGGGCAAGGGCGGCGGCTTGTCCGACCTGTTCGGCGGCGGCTTCTCGTCGTCCTTCGGCGGATCGTCGGTGGTCGAGCGCAACCTGGACCGCCTGACCGTCATCACGGGCAGCGTCTGGCTCGTCTGCATCATCGCGCTGGGCCTGCTGCTCAAGCCGTAGACGGTCTCCGGCCACGCGTGACAGAGATTCACCTTCCCCCGTCCGCGGGGCGATCGAGCAAGGAGTTCATCGGTGGGTAGTGGCAACGCGATCCGTGGCAGCCGAGTCGGCGCCGGCCCCATGGGAGAGGCCGAACGCGGCGAGGCCGCCCCCCGTGTGCGGGTCCCGTTCTGGTGCGCCAACATGCACGAGACGCGCCCGAGCTTCGCCAGCGACGCGGCCGTCCCCGAGTTC
This sequence comes from Microbispora sp. NBC_01389, assembly GCF_045040095.1. NCBI lineage: Bacteria > Bacillati > Actinomycetota > Actinomycetes > Streptosporangiales > Streptosporangiaceae > Microbispora > Microbispora sp. NBC_01389. The sequence goes on along the minus strand of NZ_CP109552.1, from coordinate 6,437,472 downwards.
TGGGACTGCCCGCGGTGCGGGCTGCCGGCCGGGCAGGACCAGTCGAGCCCGCCGGCTCCGCCGCGCAACGAGCCGTACAAGACGCACCTCGCGTACGTGAAGGAGCGCCGCAGCGACAAGGACGGCGCGCAGATCCTCGCCGAGGCGCTGGAGCGGCTGCGCTCCTCCTCCCGCCCGATCTACTGACCGCCGAGGTCGCCCGTACGGCGTCCGCGGGGATCGTCGATCCGCGGACGACGAGGAAGTAGCCGGGTGTCCGGGGCCGCGCGAGCGGTCCCGGCGACCCGAGCAGGCCCGGAGCCTTCACGGCTCCGGGCTTTCGCGTTCCCGCCCACAGCCGGCCCCGCCCACAGCCGGCTCTCGCGGGCCGGTCGTTCAGGCGTCCTGTCTGAGGTTGCGCAGCATGCGTTCCAGCAGAGCCGTGAGCAGGCGCACCTCCTCCTCCGAGAGACCGGCGAGCAGCCGGGCGCTCGCCCTGCCGAACACGGGCGCGAGCCGCGGCACGAGCGCGCGGCCCTGCCCGGTCACCTCGACGACGACCGACCGGCGGTCGTCCGGGTGCCGGCGCCGCCGCACCAGGCCCTTCGCCTCCAGCCGGTCGAGCAGCCTCGTCATGCCCGCGGTGTCGGTGCCCAGCTCGGGCGCGAGCCGGTTGGGGCTGGTCTCCTCGCGCGCCGCGCTCAGCAGCAGCGCCGCCTGCTGGGCCGTCAGATCGTACGGCGCCAGCATGCCGTCCACCACCGTGCGCAGTTCGCGCCCCACCTGGTTGAGCAGGGACCCGCCCCCGAGCACGAGCTGGATCGGGACGCCGTCGCCCCCGCGCATCCGTCGGTCGTTCGTCATCCCCGCATGCTAACTGACGCGACTGTTGCTGTCGTGACAGCTATTCCCGTACGCTGGACCGGCTCACCGAAAGGACCCGCATGCACGTACTGATCATCGGCGGCGGCATCGGCGGCCTGGCCCTCGCCCAGGGGCTCAGGAAGGCCGGCGTCGGCGTCGCCCTCTACGAACGCGACGGCTCGGCGTTCTTCCGCGGCCAGGGCTGGCGCATCTCCATCAAGGAGGACGGCAGCGCGGGCCTGCGCGCCTGCCTGCCGGACGACCTGTTCGACCTGTCTGTGGCGACGTCCCTGCGCCCGGCCACGCGGATGGCGTTCCTCGACCACCGGCTCACCCCGAAGTTCGAAAAGCCCATCCCGCCCCTCCCTGGGGACCGGTTCTTCGGGGTGAACCGGCTCACGCTGCGGGAGATCCTCTTCGCCGGGCTGGACGGGATCGCCAACTTCGGCGCGGAGTTCGTCCGGTACGACCACCTGCCGGACGGCCGCGTCCGCGCGCACTTCGCCGACGGGACCTCCGCCGTGGGTGACCTGCTCGTCGGGGCGGACGGGACCGGCTCCCGGGTGCGCCGCCAGTTGCTGCCCGAGGCGGTGGTCGACGACGCCGGAGTCTTCGTCTACGGCCGCACACCGATCACGCCCGGGATGCTGGACCGGGTGCCGGGGATCCTCGTGGACACCTTCAACCGGCTGATCGATCCCGCCGGCCCGGCTCTTTCGGTCGCCACCTGCCGGGCCGGTGAACCGCCGCCGGGGTCTCCCGCCGTACGGCTCACTCCGGTGCCCGCCTACTTCGCCTGGCAGGTGTCGTGCGACAGCGACTGGGGGAGCGCGGCGGACCTGCGGCAGGCCGATGCCGCCACACTGCACCGGGCGGCCCTGGAGGCGATCGCCCGCTTCCACCCGGCGGCCCGGGGGATCGTCGAGGAGGCCGACGTGTCCGCCACCTTCCCGGTCGCGCTGCGGACCGCCCGGCCCGTCGAACCCTGGACCACCGGGAACGTCACCCTGCTCGGCGACGCGATCCACACCATGTCTCCCGGCCGGGGCGAGGGCGCCAACGTCACCCTCCGCGACGCCGCTCTGCTCACCCGCACGCTGGCCGAGGCCGCTGCCCGGGACGTGCCGCCGCCCGCCGCCCTGGCGGGCTACGAGCGGGAGATGCTCCGGTACGGCTTCGCGGCCGTCGCCGCCTCCCGCGACCAGCCGTTCATGCCCCGCCGGTTCGGCTGAACGAGGCGATCAGGCGGGGCCGGCCGCTTCTGTCGTCCGCCGAGGTGGTCGTCCTCGCGCCGGCCGGGGCGCTCGTCGAGCGGTCAGCCGTGCACCTGTTCGCCGTCGAGGAAGGTCATGACGACCTTGGTCGTCCAGATGTCCTTCGGATCGAGGGCGAAGGGGTCGCGGTCGAGGACGACGAGGTCGGCCGGGCGGCCCGCCTCGATCACACCGGCGGGGGAGCGGTTGATCCAGGCCGATCCCTCGGTGTAGGCGGTCATGACCGTCCGCAGGCCTAGGCTCTGCTCCGGCAGGAATGGCGTCTGCGCGGTGGGGTACGTCGCGTGGACCGAGCCGCCCGGCTCGGTGCGGTTGACCGCCACGTGCATCGCCTCCAGCGGGTTGGCCGAGGAGACGGGCCAGTCGGAGCCCCCGGCGATGCGGGTGCCGTGCCGTACGAGGTCGGCGAAGGGGTACTGCCAGGACGCCCGCTCCTCGCCCAGGTAGGGGATGCACAGCTCGTCCATCTGCAGGTGGTGGGTCGCCCACAGCGGCTGGAGGTTGGCCGCCACGCCGATCTCGGCGAAACGCGGCACGTCCCGCGGCGTGATGATCTGCACGTGCGCGATGTGGTGGCGGTTCGCGGGGTCGGTGCCGGTCAGCGCGTCGAGCGCCTCCCGTACGGCCCGCTCGCCGATGGCGTGGAAGTGCACCTGGAAGCCCTGGGCGTCCAGTTCCTTGACGTACCCGCCGAGCAGGGCGGGGTCGACGTACGACAGGCCGGTTCCGCCGCAGCGGCAATAGGGCTCGATGACGGCGGCGGTGAAGTTCTCCGGGATGCCGTCCTGCATGATCTTCACGGAGGTCGCCCGGAACCGGTCCAGGCCCTCGGCCATGGCCCGCCGCTCGACCAGGCCGGGGATCTGCTCGGCCCCCCGGGCGCGGTCCCACCACAGGGCGCCGACCACCCGCGCCTTCAGCCGCCCGGAGGCGGCCGCGGACAGGTAGGCGGGCAGCTGGTCGTCCGACCCGGCGTACGAGCCGACGATGGCGTCCTGCCAGCCGGTGATGCCGAGGGAGAACAAATGGGCCTGCGCGTCCATCAGGGCGGCCTCGACGTCGGCCGGGGTCGGGCGGGGGGTGAGCAGGCCGACGAGGTCCATCGCGCCCTCGTGCAGCACGCCGCTCGGCGTGCCGTCGGGGTCGCGCTCGATGCGGCCGTCGGCGGGGTCGGGGGTGTCCGCGGTGATCCCGGCGAGCTCCAGGGCCCGGGTGTTGACCCACGCCGCGTGGTGGTCGCGCTGGACGAAGTAGGCCGGCCGGTCGAGGAAGTCAAGCTGGGACCGGTGGGGAAGGCCGCCCGGGAAGGCGGCCATGTCCCAGCCGCCGCCGTCGATCCACTCCTTATCCTGATTTCTCGCAGCATAGGCGGCGATCTCGGCTTTGTAGGCGTCGAGGCCGTACACCTCGGACAGGTCGCACTTGGCTCGCTCCAGCCCGGCCTGCACCGGGTGGATGTGGGCGTCGACGAACCCCGGCGTCAGCAGGCCGCCGCCGAGGTCGACCGGCTCGGCGTCCGGAGCCAGCCGTACGAGGTCGGCCTCGGCGCCGACGGCGGCGATGACGCCGTCGCGGACGAGCACCGCCTCGGCGAAGCCGCCGGTGGTGAAGGCGCGGCCGCCGCGGAAGAGGAGGGTGGAACTCACGGGTGTCGTGTCCTTCTTTCTGGTGACTGTTGCACAGCCGTACGGGCGGGACGCGGTCAGTGGCCGGTGATCCTGTCGGCGATCCGGGCCAGCACGGACGTCCTGGTCATGCCCGCGCTCTCGCGGGCGTCGGCGAGCCGGTAGAGACGGTACATCGAGTGGACGCCGAGCCAGCGCAGCGGCTCGGGCTCCCAGGCGCGCACCCGCCGGTCCACCCACGGCATCCGGGTGAGGCCCGTGTCGCGGCGCAGCACGAGGTCGCGCAGCGTGCGCCCGGCGAGGTTCGTGGTGGTCACGCCGTGGCCCGTGTAGCCGCCGGCCCAGCCGAGGCCGGTCGCCGGGTCCAGGTGGACGGCCGAGCACCAGTCGCGCGGCACGCCGAGCACGCCCGACCAGGCGTGCGCCACCCGCGAGCCCGCGACGGCGGGGAAGAACGCGACCAGCAAGTCCCACAGGGCGTCCACGGTCAAGGCGTGGGTGTGCCCGCGCTCGTCGATCCGCGATCCGTAGAGGTACGGCCTGCCCCGCCCGCCGAAGGCGATGCGATCGTCGGCGGTCCGCTGGGCGTACATGTAGTAGTGCGCCATGTCGCCGAGCAGTTCGCGGCCCCGCCAGCCGATCTCGTCCCAGACCTCCGGCGGCAGCGGCTCGGTGACGATCAGGGAGCTGTTCATCGGCAGCCAGTCGCGGTGGTGGCCGTCGATGCCGGCGGTGAATCCCTCGGTGCAGCGCAGCACGTGGTCCGCCCACACCGTGCCGTACGGCGTGACCGCCCGCCCAGGCGCGATCGCGGTCACCGGGGTGCCCTCATAGACCTCCACACCGAGGTTCCGGACGGCCGCGGCCAGCCCGCGGGCGAGCGTGGCCGGCTGGATCCGGGCGCAGTGGGGGGTCCAGGTCGCGGCGACCGCGCCCGCGACCCGGAGCCGATCGTTCATCTCGTCGCCGGACAGCAGCCGGACGTCCTCGGGACCCCAGCCCCACTCGCGCTGACCGGCCAGTTCCTCGCGCAACCGCAGCGCCTGCGCCGTGCCCCGCGCGACGGTGAGCAGGCCGCCCTTGACGATGTCGGCGTCGATGCCCTCCTCGCCCGCGACCCGGATCACCTCGTCGATCGACTCGAACATCGCGCGCTGCAGCCGCCGGGCGCCGTCCGCGCCGTGGGTCTTCGCGTACCGCTCGGGCGAGCCCGCCAGCGCGCCGGTCAGCCAGCCCCCGTTGCGTCCCGACGCCCCGAAACCGGCGAACTCCTTCTCCAGCACGACGACCCGCAGCGAGGGAGCGGCCTTCTTCAGGTAGTAGGCGGTCCACAGGCCGGTGTAGCCCGCGCCGACCACGGCCACGTCGGCCCGCGTGTCGCCGTCCAGGCGCTCGCCGGGCGCCGGGACCCCGGACGACCGGTACCAGAAGGACACCTCACCGTTGACGAAGCCAGGAGACAGGGGAGCGCTCATGCGACACATCCTGCTATATCCGTTCTCTTGTCGCTATTCGGCGACGGATGTCGTGGCATACGGGGAAGAGTCATGCGGATAACCATGGTCTTAACGTGCCATACCGAACGGAAACGCTCGGCTCACCGCCGTGTAGCAAGCGTGTAACAGCGCTCCGGCAGGCTGAAGGTCAGCGCAACGAAGGGAGTGGCACCGATGGGGTTCTTCCGGATCCGGACCACTGTGGACGAGCGGCCGGGACGGCTGGCGTCGCTGACGGCCGCCCTGGCCGACAAGGGCGGCAACATATTCGGACTCTCGGTGCAGCCCGACACGGACGGCACGGTCGACGAGTTCGTCACGGAGATCCCGGCGTCCCCCGAGGCCGTGCGCGAGGCGCTGGAGGCGGCCGGTGGGCGGCGCGTGCGGATCGTACCCGCCACCGCGCACGAACTGACCGACGAGCCGACCCGTACGCTGCTGCTCTCCGCCCGGCTGCGGTCGGCGTCCTGGCGCCTGCCGGAGATCCTGGGCGAACTGCTGCGCGCCGACGACGCCCGCTGGGTGTACGGCGCGGCTACGGCGCGCCCCGGCGACCGGAACGAGGGGGAGACGCCGGAGCTTCCCGACCCCACGCTGCTGGTGGTGCCCGTGGCGCCGCGCCGGTCGATCCGGCTGCGCCGCGCCGGGCTCCCGTTCACCCTGACGGAGGCGGCCCGCGCCGCCGCGATGGTGCGGCTGGCGCAGCCGCCGGCCGAGCCGTCCGCGGCCGAGGGGCCGGTGCGCCTGGCCGACGGCGCGGAGGTGCAGGTCAAGCCGTTGACCCCGTTGTACCGCGAGGCGCTGCGCGACCTGCACGAACGCTGCTCGCCCGAGACGCGCCGGTTCCGCTACTTCACCTCGAACCCCAACCTGCCGCCGCGCATGCTCGACCGGCTGTGCGACCGGGCCCGCGGGCAGTCGCTCGTCGCCGGGCACGACGGGCAGGTGGTGGCCCTCGCGAGCCTGCTGTTCACCGCGGACCCGGGCATCGCCGAGATCGCGCTGCTGGTGGAGGACCGCTGGCAGGGGCGAGGCCTCGGCGGCACGCTCGCCCGCATGCTCCTCACCCAGGCGCGGGACCTCGGCTTCGCCGAGGTGCGAGTCACCCTGCTGTTCGACAACATGCGCCTGCGCAGACTGCTGAGCTCCCTCGGCGCGTCGCTCACCCACACCGAGGACCCCGGTGTGATGGAGGGGCGGATCGCCGTGGGCGTGATGGCGACGGCATCCCCGAGCTGACGCTTTCGCGGGTGGTCCTCCTGGTCCGGTGTTGCTCAGGGCACCGGACCAGGACGGTCGCCGCCATCGCCGGGCGTACGGCGGATCAGCCGCTTCCGGGGGCCGCGCCGGGCCGCTCACGACGCTCCCGCGCGCTCGGCGCGGGCTGAACGTTTCAGCGCCGTGGCCTGGGCTCCCTCCGGCCGCCGATCGGCTCGCCGGAGGGGCCGGCGGTCGCGTTCACCCAGGCCGAGGCGGCCGGCGGCGCGGCGCCTGACCGGCCGCCGCGACGCGGACGACGACACCGCGTCTCACAGGGCGAACGCCGCACCGGGCGGCCGATCGCGACCGCCTGCCCAGTGACCTAATTTCGGGACGGCACTCTGACACGCGGCGGCAGCCGCCCGTCGTCGTTCCCGAAAGGACTTCCAGATGAGACGAAGTCTCGCCACCGTCGCGGCCACGGGGCTCGCCGCCGCGCTGGTCGCCGCCGGTGGAGTCGCGACGGTGACGATGCCGGCCGCGGCCGCCGCCGGATGCAAGGTGACCTACACGATCGTCAGCCAATGGGGCGGCGGCTTCCAGGGCGACGTGGCGATCACCAACCTCGGCGACCCGGTCGGCAACTGGAAGCTGGAGTTCGACTTCCCCAACTCCGGGCAGAAGATCGCGTCCGGCTGGAACGCCACCTGGACGCAGTCCGGCACGCGCGTGACCGCCACCAGCCTGTCCTACAACGGCTCCATCCCCACCAACGGCACTGCCAGTGGCATGGGATTCACGGCGACCATCACCGGCGCCAACCCGGTTCCCACCACCTTCTGGCTCAACGGCGCCATGTGCGGCGGCCCCGTGACCCTCAGCCCGACACCCACGCCCACGGTCAGCCCCTCTCCGACCCCTTCGCCGACGCCGACGCCGACGCCGACACCGTCTCCGACCCCGACCCCGACACCGACCCCGACACCGTCTCCGAGCCCCACGCCGACGCCGACCGTCACCCCCACGACGGGCACGCCGCGTCCCGGCGTCGGGCCGTGCACGCCGGGCGCGACCTATCCCAACCCGCTGCCGTCGTCGTCGGTGACCGCCACCAAGATCCGGGACGGGTTCAACTTCCTGGAAGGCCCGGTCTGGGACTCCGCCAGCCAGACCCTGCTGCTGTCGCTCATGCGTGACGGCACCGGGTCGGAGAACGTCCAGCCCTCGGACGTGCTGCGGTTCACCGAGCCGAACACCTTCCAGACCTTCATCTCCGGCTCCGGCAGCAACGGCCTCGCCCTCAGCCGGGACGGCGCCACGCTGCTGGCCGCCACGCACGACCAGCGCAGCGTCTCCTCCTTCCGCCTGTCCGACCGGACGCGGGGGGTGGTCGCCTCCAACTACCAGGGCCGCGCCTTCAACTCGCCGAACGACCTCACCGTCGGCGCAGACGGCACCGTCTACTTCACCGACCCCGACTTCCAGCGCGCCAACCGGTCCGACCAAATGTCCGGCCGCACCGGTGTGTACCGGGTCAAGAACGGCGTCGTCTCGCTGATCGACGACACCATCCGGGAGCCGAACGGCATCGCGCTCTCTCCCGACGGCAAGACGCTCTACGTCGGCGGCAACGGCACGGGCAAGATCTACAAGTGGCCCGTCAACTCCGACGGCAGCGTCGGCACCCGCGCCGACTTCGCGTCCCTGAACGGTTCGGACGGCGTGACCATCGACTGCGCCGGCAACCTCTACCAGGCCTCCTTCAACGACGGCAAGGTCCACGTGTACGCGCCGTCCGGCGTGCAGCTCGGCACCATTTCCGCCGGGCAGAACACCACCAACCTCGCCTTCGGCGGCCCCGACGGCCAGACGCTGTACATCACCTCGGGCACGCCCTCCCGCGGCGGGAACACCGGAAACTTCGGCCTCTACCGCGTCCGGCTGAACGTTCCCGGCTGGCCGTACTGACGCCCACCGGAGGTGACACCTTTGAAAGCCGGGCGGAACTGAGGTAGAGCTGGTCCGTGGACCTCGACGAGGCGGCGGACCGGCTCTACGGCATAGTGCCGGAGGAGTTCACCACGGCCCGGGACGCACTGGCCAAGGAGACGAGGGCCGCCGGCGACGCCGCGCTGGCCAAGCAGATCAAGGCGCTGCGCCGGCCGGCCGTCGTCGCCTGGGCGGTCAACCAGGCCGCCCGGCGGGAGGGGCTGCTCGATCCGCTGCTCGACCTCGGACGGCGGCTGCGCGAGGCGTGGCGGACCCAGGACGCCGAGGCGCTCGCGGACGCCGGTCGCGAACGCACCCGGCTCGTCGCCCGCGCCGTCCGGTCCGTACGGGAGAACGCCGAGGCGGCCGGGCGTCCGCTGGCTCCGGGGGCCGACCTGGAGATCGAACAGACCCTCGACGCGGCCGTGGTGGACGAGGAGGCGGCCGAGCGGGTGCGCCTGGGCAGGCTGACCCGCCCCCTCAGCCACAGCGGCTTCACCCCGGCCCCCGTCGTACGCCCGGCGCCCCGGGCCGGGGTGAAAGCGCCTGCCGCCGCGAAGGCGGCCGGGAAGACCGGCAGTGCGGGTGAGAGCCGGGAGGCGGAGACGAAGCGCCGGGCCACGGAACGGCGGGAGGCGGAACGGTGGCGCGGGAAGGCGGAACGCGAGCGACGGCTGGAAGATCTCGGACGCGCGCTCGCCGACGCCGAGGAGGCGGCGGCCGAGGCGGAGCGGAGCCGCGCCGGCTGGGCGGCCGAGCGCGCCGACGCCGTACGCGAGCACGAGCGGCGCGTGGAGAAGGTGGAGACGCTGACGGCCAAGCTCGCCAAGGCCAAGGACAAGCTGGACGCCGCCTCCCACCGGCTCGACGTCGCCCGGCGTGAGGAGGCGGGCGCGGAACGCGCCGCCCGCTCGGCCCGCAGCCGCGCCGGCGAGGCACGCGATGCCCTCGACGCCGCACGGTCCGCCGGGGACTGAGTCGGCCCGGGGTCATCGCAGGTGGGCGAGCGCCTCCAGCGGGCCTGCCATGAGGGGGGAGAAGGCCAGCTCGGCGGCGCCGATCAGCGTCGCGTCGTCCCCGAGGGCCGAGACGCGCAGCCGCACCCGCTCGCGCGAGATGAGCAGCACGTTGGCCTCCACCCGGCGGCGGACATGCTCCGCCGAGCCGGGGTACACGTCCCTGAGCATGCCACCGAAGATCACCAGGCCGGGGTTGAAGAGATTGATCAGGTTGGCCACCCCGATGCCCAGCCAGTCGCCGATCCGTCTCAGCGCCTCCGCGGCCGCCTCGTCGCCGTGCCCGGCCGCCGCCACCACGGCCCGCACCCCCTCGCGGCCGGTGAGCTCGCCGGACCGGCCGGCGGCGTCGATCAGGGCGTGCTCGCCGACCTCCGCCTCCAGGCAGCCGCGCGAGCCGCACATGCAGGGCCGCCCGTCGTACGGATTTATCACCATATGCCCCAGCTCGCAGCCGTAGCCGCCGTCACCGCCGAGCAGCCTGCCGCCGACGATGATCCCGCCGCCCACCCCGACGTCGCCGTGCAGGTAGACGAGGTTGTCGAAGCCCACGCCGGCTCCGCGCTCGTGCTCGGCCAGCGCGCCCAGGTGGGCCTCGTTGCCCACCGAGACCGGCAGCCCGAGCCCGGCCGCGAGTTCGTCGCCGAACGCCTGGTCGACCCAGCCCATGTAGGGCCCGTACCGGACCGTCCCGTCGGCAGGCCGGATCATGCCGCAGTAGGCCGCGCCGACGCCGGCGCACACCGAGCCCGGATCGGCCTCGCGCCGCAGTTCCCGGCCGAACTCCGCCAGCACGCCGACCACGTCGTCGAGGTCGGCGTCGGCGCGCCGCCGCCGCACCGCCTCCCTGCGGTCGAGGATGACCCCGCCGAGCCCCACTCTGGCGGCGACCAGCCGGTCCACCCGGACGTCGAAGGCCAGGACGTACACCCGGCCCGACTCGGGCCGCACCACCAGCGACGGCCGGCCCGCCCGGCGGGTGTCGGCGGGAAGCTCCTCGCGGACCAGGCCCGCGGCGGTGAGCTCGGCGGTCAGCGCCATGATCGTGCTGCGGTTCAGGCCCATCCGCCCGGCGAGCGCGGAACGGGAGACCGGGCCGTTCAGGTGGACGTGCCGCAGCAGGGCGCCGAGGTTGCCGCGGCGGATCTCCTCCTGGGTCCGGCCGCCTCTCGGCGTCGGCGGACCCTGCGAGCCGTGCGGACCCTGCGAGCCGTGCGGACCCTGTGGACTGGGAGCCGTCATCGCCGTATGCCGCCTTCACGCAGGGCGGACGCGCCCGTCATGCCGACCTCACCGAACCCCGCCACCCCGCGAGATTATCAACCGGGGTCCCGCTCAGGAACATCCCGCGAGGCGGCGCAGCGGGCCCCCGGCTTGTGGGTGACCGCGAAACGGAACGGCCGGGCGGGCGTGGTGCCCGGCCCGGCCGTCCTTTCGCGGACCGGGATTCAGGGTGAGGCGATCCGGCCGAGGCCGGGGGGGATCTTGGCGGCGGCGGCGCGGTCGAGCAGGAACAGCGTGCGCTGCCGCCCGCGCGCCCCGGCCGCCGGCACCTGGAACGGCCCCGCGCCGGACAGGGCGAGGTGGACGGCCTGCGCCTTGTCCCCGCCGGCCACCACGACCCAGGTCTCCCTGGCGGCCCTGAGCGCGGGGAACGTCAGCGACAGCCGGGTCGGCGGCGGCTTGGGGGAGCCGTGCACGGCCACCACCGAGCGCTCCTCCTCGTACACCGCGGGTCTGTCCGGGAACAGCGAGGCGACGTGGCCGTCCGGTCCCATCCCCAGCAGCAGCACGTCGAACGACGGCACCGGCCCGTGGTCCTCCGGCCTGGCCGCCTTGGCGAGCTCCACCGCGTACGCGTCGGCCGCCTCCTCGGCGGTCATCCCCGAGTCGGGGCCGGGCATGACGTGCACCCGCTCCGGGTCCACGTCCACGTGGTCGAGCAGCGCCTGCCGCGCCCCCGTCTCGTTGCGCTCCGGGTGGCCGGTCGGCAGGAACCGCTCGTCCCCCCACCAGATGTCGAGCGCCCGCCAGTCGATCGCGTCGTGCGCGGCCGTGGCCGCGAGCGCCGCGAGCGTCGCGATCCCGACGGTGCCGCCGGTGAGCACCAGGTGCGCCGAGCCGCGGGCGGCCTGCGTGTCCACCAGCCTCGTGACGAGGCGGGCGGACACGGCCTGGGCCAGCACATCGGCGTCGCGGTGGACGACGACCCCGGGGACGGCGGTCACGACCGCCTGCCCTTCTTCGCCTGAGGATCCGCCTGCTCGTTCGTCTGGGCCAGGCGGCGGATCGTGGCGGCGTAGATGTCGTCCGGGTCGAGCCGGCGCAACTCCTCGGCGAGCAGCTCCGAGGTCGGGCGGCGGGCGAGGGCGACCCTGCGGTCCGGGTGGCCCGGCCGCGACAGCGTGGCGAGCCGGGCGTCGCTCCGGCTCACCGTCATCTCGCCGCCGCCCTCGATCACCAGCCGTACCCCGGTCAGCCCCGGGCCGCCGGAGTCGGCGACCTCGATCGGCGCCTCCAGGCGGTCGCAGAGCCAGGCCGCCAGCAGCGGCGCGCTGGGGTTGCCCGGCGAGGCCTCCACGACGCCTCTTTCGATCTTCCCGACCGGCTGGTCGAAGGCGGCGGCCAGGAGGCTCCGCCACGGCGTCAGCCGGGTCCAGGCGAGGTCCGTGTCGCCCGGGACGTAGCTGGCGTCCCGGGCGGCGACGGCGGCCACGGTGTCCTGGGCCGACTTGGCGTCGGTGATCCGGCGGTTGGCCAGGTGCCCGATGGCGTCCTTCGCGGGAACCTCGGGACAGCCGCCCGGCCACCAGGCCACCACCGGCGTGTCGGTGAGCAGCAGCGGCATGATCACCGAGTCGCCGTGCTCGGTCAGCTCGCCGTACAGGCGCAGCAGCACGACCTCGCCCGGCGCCGACTCGCCGACCCGGATCTCGGCGTCGAGCCGGTTGGGCTCGGCCGAGTCACGGTTGATCACGATCAGGATGCGCGAGGGGTGCTCGCGCGCCGCGTCGGTGGCCGCGCGAAGGGCGTCGTACTGCCCGGCCTCGTCGACCACCACGACGAGCGTGAGCACCATGCCGACGGCGGGCGCGCCCATCTGGTGCCGCAGCCGGGTCAGCGTCGAAGAGATCTTCGACGCGGTCGTCTCGGTCAGGTTGAACGTCGTCACAGCCGCCTCCAGGCGCGTCCGTCCCTGGCGAGCATCGCGTCGGCCGAGGCGGGACCCCAGGAGCCCGACTCGTACCCCTCCGGCCTGCCCTGGGAGGCCCAGAACTCCTCGATCGGGTCGAGGATGCTCCAGGACAGCTCCACCTCCCGCTGGTGCGGGAACAGCGGCGGGTCGCCGATGAGCACGTCGAGCAGCAGCCGCTCGTACGCCTCGGGGGACGACTCCATGAACGACTCGCCGTAGGCGAAGTCCATGTTGACGTCCCTGACCTCCATCGCCGTGCCGGGCACCTTCGAGCCGAAGCGCACGGTGATGCCCTCGTCCGGCTGCACCCGGATGACCAGCGCGTTGTGGCCGAGTATCTCGGTGTCGTCCTGGCTGAACGGCAGGTGCGGCGCCCGCTGGAAGACCACCGCCACCTCGGTCATCCGGCGGCTGAGCCGCTTGCCGGTGCGCAGGTAGAACGGCACCCCCGCCCATCGGCGGTTGGCCACCTCCAGCTTCACCGCGGCGTACGTCTCGGTGGTGGAGTCGGGCGAGATGCCCTGCTCCTCCAGATAGCCGACGACCGGTTCACCGCCCTGCCACCCGCCGTCGTACTGGCCGCGGGCCGTGCCGGTGGACAGGTCGGCGGGCAGCCTGACCGCCCGCAGCACCTTCTCCTTCTCCCGGCGGAGGGAGTCGGCGTCGAAGGACGTGGGGTCCTCCATCGCGACGAGGGCCAGGAGTTGCAGCAGGTGGTTCTGGATCACGTCGCGGGCCGCGCCGATGCCGTCGTAGTAGCCGGCCCGGCCGCCGATGCCGATGTCCTCGGCCATCGTGATCTGCACGTGGTCGACGTAGCCGCGGTTCCAGATCGGCTCGTACAACGTGTTGGCGAACCGGAGCGCCAGGATGTTCTGGACGGTCTCCTTGCCGAGGTAGTGGTCGATCCGGAAGACCGAGCTCTCCGGGAACACCGCGCTGGTGATCTCGTTGAGCTCCCGGGCGCTCTTCAGGTCGTGCCCGAACGGCTTCTCGATGACCACCCGGCGCCAGGACCCGTCGGGGGCCTTGGCGAGGTTGGTCCGCTTGAGCTGCTCGACGACGACCGGGAAGAACTTCGGCGGCACCGACAGGTAGAAGGCGTAGTTGCCGCCGGTGCCCCGGGTCTCGTCGATCTCCTTGAGCATCATGGAGAGCACGTCGAACGCGCCGTCGTCGTCGAAGGTTCCGGGGCAGAAGTGGATGCCCTCGCTGAGCTGCTTCCAGACCTCCTCGCGGAACGGCGTCCGCGCGTGCTCCTTGACCGCCTCGTACGTGACCTGCGCGAAGTCCTCGTGCGCCCAGTCGCGGCGGGCGAAGCCGACCAGGGAGAAGCCCGGGGGCAGCAGCCCCCGGTTGCCCAGGTCGTAGATCGCCGGCAGCAGCTTGCGCTTGGCGAGGTCCCCGGTGACGCCGAACAGCACCAGCACGCAGGGCCCGGCGACCCGCGGCAGCCGCCGGTCGCGCGGGTCGCGCAGCGGGTTGACCTCCGTGGTCAGGTCGGTCGTGGCGGTGGTGGTGGCGGCCTGCGCGGCGGTCACCGCCGCGTGCTCCGCCACCGGCAGCGCCACGTCGTGGACCTGCTCGGCAGCCGGGGCCTGCTCGTCGGCTTTCGCCTGGCCCGGCGCCGCGCGGTCCTCGTCGGCCCGGGGCTCCTGGTGCTCCGTCATGTCTCCTCCGGGGGGACGGGCCCGTCGCCGGTAACGCATCGCATGGTCAGAGCTCCTCGGCCACGGAGAGCAGGTGCCTGACTCCGGCGACGCGGTCGGTCAGGTGCAGCCGCACGGCCGGCCTGCCCCGGGAGGTCAGGGCCCCCAGGTCGCCCAGCGCCTGCGCGAGCTGGAGCCTGCCCAGCGTGTACGGCTTGCCCGGCACCTCGACGTCGTCGGTGACAGCCCCGGTGACCTGGAGGAACACCCCTTCCGACGGCCCGCCCTTGTGGTACTGGCCGGTCGAGTGCAGGAAGCGCGGCCCCCAGCCGAATGTGACGGCGTGGTCGGTCCGGTAGTCGAGCAGCGCCCGGAGGGTGGCGACGTCGGCGCCGGCCCACGTCTCGGTCATCTGCTCGAAGGACGCCTCGCCGACGACCGCCGCGTCGAACGCCGCCTCGCGGTCGAGGTAGGCCATGATCGCCAGGTAGCCGCGCTCGGGGATCGAACGCAGCAGCCAGGTGAGGACGTCGGCGAGATTCTTCAGGTCGCCGGGCACGTCGCCGTACACCTCGACCGGGCCGTCGGTGAGCATCGGGGTGCCGGTCGGCAGGGGGCCGCCTCCGGCCTCCTCCAGGAGCCGGGTCGTGTTCTCCTTCGACTCGGCGACGTTCGGCTGGTCGAACGGGTTGATCCCGAGCACCCGGCCCGCGACCGCCGTGGCGTACTCCCAGACCAGGAACTGCGCGCCGAGCGGTCCGTCGACGGTCGTGCCGCTGTCGGGGCCGATCGAGACGAGGAACTGGTCGTCGGCCTCGGCCGCCTCGGCGCCGACGACGGGCAGGACGCCCTTGCCCTCCTTGCCGGTCGACTCGGCGATGAGCTGCTCGATCCAGTCGGGCAGGCCGATGATGTCGGACATCGCGTCCCGCAGGATCAGCTTGTCGCGCCCGCGCAGGGCCTGCGCGCCGAGCAGCGCGCCGAGGTCGAGGCCGGGGTTGCCCTCGTCCTGGGCGAGCAGCGGCGCGACGGCGGCGGCGTCGTCGAGCAGCTTCGCCACGTCCGCGCCCGCCAGGGCGCTCGGCACCAGGCCGAACGCGGTGAGCGCGCTGTAGCGGCCGCCGACGTTCGGGTCGGCGAGGACCACCGGGTAGCCGGCCTCGCCCGCCGCCCGCTCCAGCGGCGAGCCCGGGTCGGTGACGACCACGATCCGCTCGGCCGGGTCGATGCCCGCGTCGCGGAACGCCTGCTCGTAGACGCGCCGGTGGCTGTCGGTCTCGACCGTGCCGCCGCTCTTGCTCGACACCACGAGGATCGTGCGGTCGAGCCGGTCGGCGAGCGCCCGCCGCACCTGGTGCGGGTCGGTGGTGTCGAGGACGGTCAGCGGGACGTCCTCGGTGGCGCAGATCACCTCGGGGGCGAGGGAGGAGCCGCCCATCCCGGCGAGCACGACGTGGTCCAGGCCCGCGGCGCGGGCCCGCTCCACCAGCGTCGCGATCTGCGGCAGCAGCTCCCGGCTCGTGGTCGGCAGGCCGAGCCAGCCCAGCCGGATCGCGGCCTCGGGCTGCGCCTGCGGCCCCCAGAGGGCGGGGTCGCCCGCGGCGAGAGCCGCGGGCACCCCCTCGGCCACGAGCTTGTCCCTGACAGCGCCGACGGCGTCCGCCTCGTCGCCGAGGGTCACCTCGATAGTCATATGAAGATCAGGCCTTCCGCAGCTCGCCGTCGACGGTCTCCAGCAGCTCGCCCCAGGACGTCTCGAACTTCTCGAGGCCCTCCTCCTCCAGCGCGCGGACCACGTCGTCGTAGTCGATGCCGGCCTGCTTGAGCGAGGCCATGACATCCCACGCCTGCTGGTAGAAGGGGCGGATGGTGTCGCCGGAGATCCGGCCGTGGTCGGCCGAGGCGTCCAGCGTCTTCTCGGGCATCGTGTTCACCACTCCCGCGGTGACCAGTTGCTCGACGTACAGGGTGTCGGGGAGATCGGGGTTCTTCACGCCCGTGGACGCCCACAGGGGACGCTGCGGGTGCGCGCCCGCCGCGTGCAGCGTCTGCCAGCGCGGGGAGTTCACGACCTCCTCGTACGCCGCGTAGGCCAGGCGGGCGTTGGCCACCGCGGCCCGGCCCTTCAGCTCGGCGGCCTCCGGCGTGCCGATCTTGTCGAGGCGGGAGTCGATCTCGGTGTCCACCCGGCTGACGAAGAACGACGCGACCGACTCGATCGTGGCCAGGTCGAGGCCGTTGGCCTTCGCCTTCTCCAGCCCGCTCAGCCAGGCGTCGAGCACCTGGCGGTAGCGCTCCAGCGAGAAGATCAGCGTGACGTTGACGCTGATGCCCTCGGCGATGGCCTGGGTGATCGCCGGCAGGCCCTCGACCGTCGCGGGGATCTTGATGTGCACGTTCGGCCGGTCGACCATCCACCACAGCGCGCGGGCCTCGGCGATGGTCGCGTCGGTCCGGCGGGCCAGGCGCGGGTCCACCTCGATCGACACGCGGCCGTCGACGCCGCGGGTGGCGTCGAAGACCGGCCGCAGCACGTCGGCCGCCCAGCGGATGTCGAACGTGGTGATCGCGCGTACGGCCTCCTCGACCGTCACCCCGCGCGTGGCGAGGTCGCGCAGTTGCGCGTCGTACGCGTCGCCCTTGCTGAGCGCGGAGGCGAAGATCGTGGGGTTGGAGGTGACCCCGGTCACGTTCTTGTCGCGGATCAGGGTGGAGAGGTTGCCGGAACGCAGCCGCTCCCGGCTGATGTCGTCGAGCCAGATGGAGACTCCGGCGTCGGACAGCCGCTTCAGGTTCTCATTCATCCTTCGTCCCTCAGTTTCCGGTCGTCTCGCCCTTGTCGGCGCCCGTCTTGGCCAGGCTGGCCTTGGCGGCGGCGACGACGCGGTCGGCGGTGAGGCCGAACTGCTCGTAGATCGTCTTGTACGGCGCGGAGGCGCCGAAGTGATCGAGACCGAGGACCTCGCCCGCGTCACCCACGAACTCGCGCCAGCCGAGCGGGATTCCCGCCTCGACGGCGACCCTGGCGCGCACGGCGGGGGGCAGCACGGTCTGCTTGTAGGCCGGGTCCTGCTCCTGGAACCACTCGACGCACGGCATCGAGACGACGCGGGTCGGGATGCCCTGCGACTCCAGGATCGTGCGGGCCTCGACGGCGAGCTGGACCTCGCTGCCGGTGCCGATGATCACTACGGCCGGCTGGCCGTTCGACGCGTCCTGCAGCACGTAGCCGCCCCTGGCGACGGCGTCGGCGTCGCCGGCACCCTCCAGGGTCGGGACGTTCTGCCGGGTCAGGGCGAGGCCCGCCGGCCGGTCGTCGTGCTCCAGCACGGCCTTCCAGGCGGCCGCCGTCTCGTTGGCGTCCGCCGGGCGGACGACGTCGAGGCCGGGGATCGCGCGCAGCGCCCACAGGTGCTCGATCGGCTGGTGGGTCGGGCCGTCCTCGCCGAGGCCGATCGAGTCGTGCGTCCAGACGTAGGTCACCGGCAGCTTCATCAGCGCGGCGAGCCGCACCGACGGGCGCATGTAGTCGCTGAACACCAGGAACGTGCCGCCGTACGGGCGGGTGCCGTTGTGCAGCGCGATGCCGTTGAGGATCGCGCCCATGCCGTGCTCGCGGATGCCGAAGTGGAGCGTCCGGCCGTACCTGTCGCCGGGGAACTCCTTGGTCTGGTACTCGTCCGGGATGAAGGACGGCTCGCCCTTCATCGTGGTGTTGTTGGACTCCGCCAGGTCGGCCGAGCCGCCCCACAGCTCCGGCAGCACCGGCGCGAGCGCGCTCAGCACCTCGCCGGACGCCTTGCGGGTGGCCACCTGCGAGCCGATCTCGAACGTCGGCAGCGCCTTGTCCCAGCCCTCGGGCAGCTTGCGGCCGGAGATGCGGTCGAACAGCTCCGCCCGCTCCGGGTTGGCCGAACGCCAGGCCTGGTAGCCCTCGTTCCACTCGGCGCGCAGCGCCCGGCCACGCTGGACGACCTCGCGGGCGTGGTCCAGCACCTCGCCGGGGACGTCGAAGCTCTTCTCCGGGTCCATGCCGAGGACGCGCTTGGTCGCGGCGACCTCCTCGGCGCCCAGGGCCGAGCCGTGGATCTTGCCGGTGTTCTGCTTGTTCGGCGCCGGCCAGCCGATGACCGTGCGGAGCTTGATGAACGTGGGCCGCTCGGTCTCCGCGCGGGCCGCCTCCATCGCCGCGTACAGCGCCTGGACGTCCTCCTGGTACTCCCCGGTGGCGGTCCAGTCGACCTCCAGGACGTGCCAGCCGTACGCCTCGTAGCGCTTGGCGATGTCCTCGGAGAGGGCGATCTGGGTGTCGTCCTCGATGGAGATGTGGTTGGAGTCGAAGACGACGGCGAGGTTGCCGAGCTTCTGGTGGCCGGCGAGCGCGCTGACCTCGTGGCTGATGCCCTCCTCGAGGTCGCCCTCCGAGGCGAAGCACCAGATCATGTGGTCGAACGGCGAGGCGCCCTCGGCCGCGTCGGGATCGAACAGGCCGCGCTCGCGGCGGGCGGCCATGGCCATGCCGACCGCGTTGCCGACGCCCTGGCCGAGCGGGCCGGTCGTGGTCTCCACACCGAGGGTGTGGCCGTACTCCGGGTGACCCGGGGTGAGGCTGCCCCACTGGCGCAGCGACTTCAGGTCGTCGAGGGTCAGGCCATAGCCGGACAGGTAGAGCTGGATGTAAAGCGTCAGGCTCGAATGCCCACAGGAAAGGACGAATCTGTCACGTCCCGCCCACTTGGGATCCGAGGGGTCGTGCCGCAGGACCCGCTGGAAGAGAAGGTAGGCGGCGGGGGCGAGGCTCATCGCGGTGCCGGGGTGACCCGATCCCGCCTTCTCCACGGCGTCCATCGCAAGGGCACGTACGACGTCGACCGACTGCCGGTCAAGGTCACTCCACTCAAGGCTTGCGCTGCTCAACTGCTCGATCCCCTCATAGTTTTCGCGCCGGTTCTGGCATTTCCCGCCCACAGGGGACCCTAACGGGTCGGCAGTAATACCGTTTGGTAGGCACCTCCGGTACGCGCCCGCGACTTCGCCCCCGGTTCGGGGACCACCCACTCCGGCGACTACAGTGAATGCTCAAGTGCCGGCCGCTGCCCGGAGATCCGCCCTAATCAGAAGGTTACGCGTTGACCTCGCACGTGTTGGAAGCGCCTTGACGGTCCTGACGAACAAGCAGGCGGTGGCCCCCCTCGGGCCGACCGCGACGGCCACGGCTCCCCGCTCCGCCGGGGCGCTCGTGAAGGCCTACGTGGCGCTCACCAAGCCGCGGATCATCGAACTGCTGCTGATCACGACCCTGCCGGTCATGTTCCTCGCGGCGCGCGGGCTGCCCGACCTGTGGACGGCCACCGCGACGATGGTCTTCGGCACGCTCTCCGCGGGCAGCGCGAACGTGCTGAACTGCTACATCGACCGGGACATCGACCGCACGATGCGGCGGACCCGCAGGCGGCCGCTCGCCAAGCACGACGTCTCCCCGGCGGGCGCGCTGGTCTTCGGTGTGATTCTCGGCACGTTGTCCACCCTCGGCCTCGCCCTCACGGTGAACGCGCTGGCCGCCGCTCTGTCGCTGGGCGCGATCCTGTTCTACGTCTTCGTCTACTCGCTGGTGCTGAAGAGGCGTACGTCACAGAACATCGTGTGGGGCGGCATCGCCGGGTGCATGCCGGTGCTGATCGGCTGGGCCGGCATCACCGGCGGGCTGTCGTGGGCGCCGGTCGTGCTGTTCGGCGTGGTGTTCTTCTGGACGCCGCCGCACACCTGGACCCTCGCCATGCGCTACCGCGAGGACTACGCGGCGGCCGAGGTGCCGATGCTCCCGGTGGTGGCCACCGAGCGCCGGGTGGTGGGGCAGGTCGTCGCCTACACCTGGGCCACCGTGCTGTGCTCGCTGCTGCTGTGGCCGGTCGCCGGCACCTCCCTGTTCTACCCCGCCGTCGCGCTCGTGCTCGGCGTGGTCTGCCTGGTGGAGGTCCACCGCCTGCTGGGCCGGGTGAACGCCGGCAAGACCGGCGTCGACCTGCGGCCGATGCGGTTCTTCCACTGGTCGAACATCTACCTGGCGCTGCTGTTCCTCGCCGTCGCGATCGACTCGCTGCTCGTCTGATCCGGGTCGTCTGGGCGGGATCAGCGGCGGTAGGTCCTCCGCACGTTGTCGTCGGGCGCGGGCGTGCGATCACCCGCCGGGCCCTCGGCGAAGCCCTTCAGCACGTTGGTCGTCGCGGTCGTGACGAAGGCCCGCGTGCGCGCGCCGATGCCGTGCGCCCGGGGCAGGTCCCGGGTGCCCGCCATGAGCGTCTCGGCCCACCGCATGGTCCCGGAGGCGAACACCCCGGCCCCGCCCGGCGCCGTGTAGTAGGCCGCGTCGGCGAAGCTGGGCCGTCCCACGCAGGTGACCGGCGAGTGGGCGAGGATCTGCAGCGGCCTCGGCGTCGGCACGTCGGTGTTCACCCGGTCGTACTCCACCCCCACCAGGTGGGGAAAGGCGTCACCGCGGCGCGCGCCGGTGCCGGCGAAGATCCAATGACCAGGCTCGTGTACGACGAAGGGCGCGTCGACCGGATAACCGTCGTAGTAGACCCCGACGAGCGACGACTCGGGGTCGGGCTTCGGCGCCGCCCGGAAGTCGGTGGTCGCGAGCGACGGGTGCCTGCGGACCAGCGGGTCGAGGTCCACCGCGGTCTTGTAGCAGACCACCGTCCGGCCGTCGTCCTCCAGTCGCACGCGGCGGTAGCACGTGTTCGCGCCCAGGAAGGCGAGGTTGACGCCCGCGTCGCGGGCCCCGGCCACGGAGCGGCGGACCCCGGGCGTCCAGTACTCGTCGTGGCCGAGGAAGATCACGGCGGAGGCGCCGGACAGCACGTCGTGGCCGTCCTCCAGGTCGCCGTGCGTCGTGTAGGCCAGGGGCAGGCCGAGCCGTTCCGCCAGCGCCACCACCGGCCGTTCGTGGACCAGGAACTTCTCCATCCCGGTCCGGTCGTACGGCCGGTCGAAGCTGACCGCGAGCGACCGGCTCTCGTACCTGCCGTCCTCCCCGTAGTAGAGGCTGTAGCCGCCCCACCGGTTGTAGGCCTGCCAGGTCGGGGTCGCGTGGACGAGCACCGTACGGCCGGCTCCGGAGGCCGAGCGCACGACCAGGGGCACGTACCGCTGGTGGCCGCGCTCGGAGTCGAGGCGCAGCAGGTAGACCCCCTCGGGCCAGCCCTCGGTCGGCACCGTCATGCTCCGCCGCCAGCCGGCCCGCACGGTGCGGGTGTCCCCTGCCGCTCCCCTGCCGCGGCCCTGGTCACGGCCGCGCGCCCACGCCGAGCGCCACACCCGGCGGGCCAGGGCGCCGCCGTACCAGCCCATCCGGTAGGCGGTGACCCGGAAGCGGTCCCCGGTCGTGGACACGTGCAGCCCGAAGGTCTCGCCGGGCGGCACGCTCGCGCGGTCGCAGTAGCCCTCGATCGCCTCGTCGGGGCCGGTCCGGCGAATCCGCCAGTCCGGATCGCCGGCCAGGAGCCGTTCCGGTGCGGGCGTGCGGGACGATCCGGGCGAGGCGGCGGTTCCCGAGGGCGTGGCCTGCCCCGACCCCCTGAGCTGTACGGCGGGCTCGCAGGCGGCGACCGAGCCGGCGACCGACCCGGCGGCCGCCGCGGCCGCGACGCGCAGGAAGCCGCGCCGCCCGAGCCCGCCGCGTGGTGCGACGTTCACGATCGATTATTGTGCCGTGGGTTCCGGGTGACTTCGCCGATCCTCCGGTTCGACATGCGGGATACTTCCCGGCGCGGGATCTTTGGGATCTCCTGGGACCGGAGGGGGACCGCAGCGGCCGTGTTCGGTTACAGTCGCAAAGTGGCAGGCCTCGACCCTCGCGCCGTCCTGAAGGAACGCCCGTCCGTCGGTCTGATCGCGGGCCTGGTCATCGCCGGGATCTGCGCCCTGGTGTCGTTCTCCTTCGACATCATCAACGGCGACCCGGTCCAGTTCTTCATCGCGCTCGGGCTCGCGGTGGCGCCGGTGCCGCTGCTGCTCGCGGGCGTGCTCGCGCTGGACCGCATGGAACCCGAGCCGCGCAGCAACCTGGTCTTCGCGTTCGCCTGGGGCGCCGGCATCGCCGTGCTGCTCGCCGGGCTGCTGAACTCGCTCAACCTCGTCTACGTCGCCCACCAGCTCGGCGACGTCGGAAACGCGCGGAACCTGGTCGCCACCTTCGGCGCGCCGCCGGTCGAGGAGACGGCGAAGGGCCTGGTGCTGCTCGGGCTGCTCTGGTTCCGCCGGCACGAGCTCGACGGCCCGACCGACGGAATCATCTACGCGAGCATGGTCGGGCTGGGCTTCGCCATGTCCGAGAACGTCAGCTACTACATCGCCGCGCTGCAGGAGAACGGCGCCCAGGGGCTCGCCGCCACGCTCGTGCTGCGGGCCGTGCTCTCGCCGTTCGCCCATCCGCTGTTCACCTCGCTGATCGGCATCGCGGTCGCGTACGCCGCCCAGCGCCGGGGCGCGGTGGGCGTCATCGTGATCGTCGTCGGCTGGATCGGCGCGATGCTCCTGCACGGCCTGTGGAACGGCCTGGCCACCTTCGGCGGGCTCGGCGGGCTGGCCGTCGCCTACCTGCTGCTGATGCTGCTGCTCGTGGTCGAGCTCATCGTGATCTTCCGGGACAGGCGGCGGATCGTCGGGCTGATCCAGCACTACCTGCCGCCGTACGAGCGCAACGGGCTGATCAACCAGGCCGACATCTTCATGCTGTCGTCGCTGCGCCGCCGGCGGCACGCCCGGGCCTGGGCCAAGGCCCTCGGCGGCCGGGCCGGGGCGCGAGCCATGATCGACTATCAGCTCGCCTCGACCGAGCTCGGGCTGCTGCACGCCCGCGCGGCCAGGGGAGGGGTCGACGAGGAGACCTTCCGCGCCCAGCAGCGGTCGCTGGCGGACCTGATGGCCTACGCCCGGATGTCGTTCCCGCTGCCGGAGCGCCACCAGGCGGACGCGGCGCGCGGGGTGCCGCCTCCCGGGTACGCCCCCGGCGCGCCCCCGCCGGGGCGACGGCCGGGCGGCCCCGCCGTGCCGCCCTGGTACGGCCCGCCCGGTCCCGGGGGTGTCTCCCCCGGCGGCCACGCTCCCGGTGGTCCTCCCCCCAGCGGGCTCCCTCCCGCCGGTTACGGGCAGCCGCCGCCGCCCGGTCCCGGCGGGTACGGCCCTCCGCCTGCCTGATTGGGCCTGTCTGATCGGGCCCGCGTGATCGGGCCGGGTGATCGGTGGATTCGCCGGTCGAGGTTGGCCCGGGCGCCTCGCGCGTGTTTCAATCACTGTGCGCGGTGGCCACTGATGGGTGGGCTCAGGAGGGCGTGCGGCGATGCCGCACGCGTTCTTCTCGTACGACAGCCCAAGACGGCGCGACCCTTCCGCACCGGAGGCGCGCCCGCCCATCAGAGGAGAACCCCTGTGAGATTCCTGCCCCTGCGAACTCCGCGATTGAGATCCAGGCGCAACCTCGTCGTCTTCGCCGCGGTGGCGGCCCTGCTCGCCGGCGTCGTCGCGATAGTGACCCAGACCGCCGCCGAGGCCCACGGCGCCCTGCAGGCCCCCGCCAGCCGCACCTACGCCTGCTACACCGACGGACTGACCGGCGGCCAGATCATTCCCAAGAACGCCGCCTGCAAGGACGCGGTGGCGGCCGGCGGCACCCAGCCCCTCTACGACTGGTACGGCGTGCTCCGCTCCGACGGCGGCGGCCGCACCCGGGGCTTCATCCCGGACGGCCAGCTGTGCAGCGGCGGTTTCAGCAAGTACGCCGCCTACGACGCGGCCAGGACCGACTGGCCGACCACCACGCTCAGGGCCGGCGCGACGTACGATTTCGTCTACGGCGCCTGGGTGCCCCACCCCGGCGGCTTCAAGCTCTACGTCACCAAGGACGGCTACAACCCGACCAAGCCGCTCACCTGGGCGGACATGGAGGAACAGCCGTTCCTCACGGCCGACCCCGAGCCCGCGGTCACCAACGGCGCCTATCGCTTCTCGGGCAAGCTGCCCAACAAGAGCGGCCGGCACATCATCTACGCCGTCTGGTACCGGTCCGACAGCCAGGAGACCTTCTACGGCTGCTCGGACGTGGACTTCGTCGGCGGCAACCCGTCGCCGAGCGCGTCCCCCAGTGCCAGTCCCAGCCCCAGTGCCAGCCCGAGCGCCAAGCCCAGCGCCACCCCGAGCGTCACGCCCAGCCGGAGCCCCTCGGCGTCCCCGACGACCGGGAACCCGTCCTGCACCGCCACGGTGAAGCTGACCAACACCTGGCCGGGCGGCTTCCAGGGCGAGGCCACGATCAAGAACACCGGCACGACGCCGCTGAACGGCTGGTACATCCAGTGGCAGCTGTCGAACGGCGCGACGGTCACCCAGGCGTGGAACGGGACCTCGATGCAGAGCGGGCCGTTCGCGATGATCCACGCGCCGGACTACAACAACTCGCTGGCCCCGGGTTCCTCGGCCACGGCCGGGTTCCTCGGCTCCGGGTCGGCGGTGCCGGCGATCAGCGACATCAGCTGCGGCTGAGCGGCGCGCGACGGTGAACTGAATCCGGATTCGCGGGAGACGCCGGGGAGGCCGCCGTGACGGCCTCCCCGGCGTCGCGCGATGGGTGAGCGGAGGAGGGTCCGCCTCGTACCCGCGGTGCGATAGCCACTGTGGTGTGGCCTCACCTCCCGTACGGACAGGTGGGAGCGCTCCCACGTGCCCCGGACACTAACCCTCTCCTCGCCGACCGGCCAGCGGAGCGAGCCCGACCACCCCTGTCCGCCCAGGTCGCCGCGGCCCGCCGGATGAAAGTTTCGCGGCGTCAGGAGGCCAGCGCGCGGTCGAGGGCGACCTCGCGCCGGCCGAGGAACCGCGGCGATGAGTGCAGCACCAGACCGTCGAGCAGGGCCTTGGCGGCGGCGGGGAACTCCCGCATCGCGTAGGCCGCCGTCTCCACCGGCCAGTCGTGGCTGGAGTCGTCGCCGACGCCGAACGCGTCGAGCCCGGCGGTCCGGCACAGCGCGACGGCCCGGGGGAGATGGAACACCTGCGTGACCACGACGAGACGCGACGCGCCGAAGATCTCCTTGGCCCGGACGCAGGAGTCCCAGGTGTCGAACCCGGCATAGTCGAGCACGATCCGCTCGCCGGGGACGCCCCTGGAGATCAGATAGTCGCGCATGACCGTCGGCTCGTCGTAGGTCTTGCGGCTGTTGTCGCCGGAGAGCAGCAGGGCCCGCACCCGGCCCGCGCGGTAGAGGTCGGCCGCGATGTCCAGCCGCGTGCGCAGCATCGGGGAGGGGCGGTCGCCCATCACGCCCGCGCCGAGCACGAGCGCGGCCGGCATGGCGGGCACCGAGGCGGTCCACCGCGTGCCCGGCTCCGCCGTCACCCGGTGCGCCGCACTCGTCAGCCAGGCCCAGGTGATCGGCGCCAGCGGCAGCACGCTCAGGGCGACGAGCGCCTGGAAGCCCCGGCGCCGGGCCGTACGCGACCAGGTCCAGGGCGCAAGGGAGCGGGGTAGGCCTCCCACCTCGGTCACACCCCCGCGTGGTGGAGCGCCGGCTGTCCGGCGG
Source organism: Microbispora sp. NBC_01389 (assembly GCF_045040095.1). Classification (NCBI taxonomy): domain Bacteria; kingdom Bacillati; phylum Actinomycetota; class Actinomycetes; order Streptosporangiales; family Streptosporangiaceae; genus Microbispora; species Microbispora sp. NBC_01389. The sequence continues at coordinate 6,411,605 of NZ_CP109552.1, read as the reverse complement.
CCCGGACGGGCGCGGGCCCCCGGGTGCGCATCAGGAACACGACGCGGAGCGCGCAGATCCACACGAGCGTCGCTCCGAGCACGTGCAGGAGCACCAGGGCCGCGGGCACGGCGAGGAAGTACTGGACGTATCCGACCACGCCCTGCGACAGCTCCACCCCGAGCAGCACGAGCGCGGCACGCCGGGCGCGGCCGGGGGAGTCGGTCACGTGCAGGGCGAACAGCAGCGCGAACGTCAGCCCGACGACCACGTAGGCGACGTCGGTGTGCAGCCGCACCACGCTCTGGATGTCGAAGCCGAACCGCGAGGCCGCGTCGTCCCCCGAGTGCGGCCCGGTTCCGGTCACCACGACCCCCGCCAGCAGCAGCGTGAAGGCGGCGGCGACCAGCACGTACCCGAGCGTGCGGATGTCCTTGTGGACCAGCCGCTGCGCCGGGGCGTCCCCCTCGGAGGCCCGCGCGTACAGCACGACGGCGGCGGCGGTCATGCCGATCGAGAAGAGGAAGTGGACGCTGACGGTCACCGGGTTGAGCATGCTGTGCACCACCAGGCCGCCCCACAGCGCCTGCACGACGACCCCGGCCGGCTGGAGCAGCGCGAGTCGCAGCAGGACGGGCCTGCCGTCTTCCGGCCGGCCACGCTCGCCGCGTCCCAGCCTCCAGGCGGCGACCACGCACGCGGCCGCGACCGCGAGAACCAGGAACGACAGCAGCCGGTTGCCGAACTCGATCGCCATGTTGAGCGGCGCGTGGGTGTCGATCCGGGCCGGCACGAAGCTGCCCGGTGTGCAGCGCGGCCAGGTCGGGCAGCCGAGGCCGGAGCCGGTGACGCGGACCGCGGCGCCGGTGACGGTGATGGCGACGTTGACCACGATCGCCGCGAGCGCCCACCGCCGCATCGACTCGGCCGTCGGGAACACGATCGAGCGATACAGGGCGAGCAGGGCGGAGCGGGTCCAGTCAGTCGCGGGCTTCACGACACTCATGGTAGGCGGCCCGCGGGGTGGCCCCCTCCCCGCCCCGGGCGCCCGTGCCCGCGTGGAGGGCCCGCTCCCGGAGCCCGTACGCGTTGATCATCCCGAGCGGGGAAACGGTACGATCGGCCGTGGAGCGTGAGGGGGCGGTGGCCGGACGATGTCCGGGGCGGGGGGAAGGCCGATGCGCGGAGAACCGGTATCCGACGGACCGGTGCGCAGGGAACCCGGAGACGCCCGCCGGGGGGTCCCGGCCACCCGGCAGAACCTGCGCGAGCAGGTGGCGCGGGCGCTGCGCGACGCGCTGGTGGCCGGGGAGATGCGGCCGGGCGTCGTCTACTCGGCGCCCGCCCTGGCGGCGAGGTTCGGCGTCTCCGCCACACCGGTGCGTGAGGCGATGCTCGACCTCGCGAAGGAGGGCCTGTTCGAGGCCCTGCGCAACAAGGGCTTCCGGGTCGCCGAGGTGTCCGAGCGGGACCTCGACGAGATCATCGAGATCCGGCGGCTGATCGAGGCGCCCACGGTGGCCCGGCTGGCCCGGGAGGGCCGCGCCGCCGAGGCCGAGGAGCTGCGCCCGCTCGCCCGGGAGGTCGTCGCGGCGGCGGCCCGCGGCGACCTGCTCGCCTACGTCGCGGCGGACCAGCGGTTCCATCTGGCGCTGCTCGGCCTGTCGGGCAACGCCCGGCTGGTGGAGACGGTCAGGGACCTGCGTGCCCGGGCCCGGCTCTACGGGCTGCGCGGGCTGCCCGACACGCGCATGCTGGTGGCCTCGGCCCGTGAGCACCTCGGCCTTCTCGACGCCGTCGTCCGCGGCGACGCCCCGGCGGCCGAGCGCCTGACGCACCACCACATTCAGCAGGTACGCGCGATCTGGTCGGCCGACCCGCCGCGCTAGCGCCCGGCGGCGGACGGCTCAGCCGCCGGCGCGGGTGGCGCCGACGGAGGCGACGACCACGCAGCCGATCGCCGCCCACTCGCGGCCCCGGAGCACCTCGTGCAGGACGAAGAGGCCGACGAGCGCGGCGACGGCGGGCTCCAGGCTCATCAGGATCCCGAAGACCCGCTTGGGCATCCGGCGCAGGGCATCCAGCTCCAGCGAGTACGGGATGACCGAGGAGAGCAGCCCGACGCCGGCCCCGAGGAGCAGGATCTCGGGCCGCAGCAGGGCGTCGCCGCCCGCCGCCACCCCGACGGGGGTGATGAGGACCGTGGCCACGATCATGGCGAAGGTCAGTCCGCTCGCGCCGGGGAACCGGGCGCCGGTGGCCGCCGAGAACACGATGTAGGCGGCCCAGAACGCCCCGGCCAGCGCGGCGAACCCGATGCCGGCCCAGCTCGCGGAGCCCGTCTCGCCCCAGGGCGCGAGCAGGATCACGCCGGCGGCGGCCAGCGCCACCCACAGCAGGTCCAGCCGGCGGCGGGAGGACACCACGGCCAGGGTGAGCGGCCCGAGGAACTCGATGGACACCGCGATCCCGATCGGCAGCCGGGCCAGGGCCTCGTAGAACGACAGGTTCATCAGGCCCAGGCTGAGCCCGAAGGCGACGCCGACGCCGAGGTCGCGCCGCGACAGCCCGCGCACCTTCGGCCGCACCACGGCCAGGAGCATGACGGCGCCGGTGGCGATGCGCAGGAACACCATCGCCGCGGGGGGAACCTGCGTGAACAGGTTCTTGGCCAGCCCGGCTCCCACCTGGACCGACAGGATGGCGAGCAGCACCAGCCCCGGTGGCGGCACCGCGTCCGACGCCGCCCGCAGCGCCCGGCCGGCCCGCGGCCCCGCCCGGTACGGCTCGGCTGCCCCGGACAGCGATTCAGCCGTCATGCCCAACCCTCACCCGTCACTTGATCAGCGCAAACTCCGCAATCATACGGTGCCGGCATACGGCGCAAAACGGGCGATGCCCCGGCTGGGAACTACTCCCAGCGGAAGGTGCGGGCGGCCAGGGCGAGGGCGGCGACGGCCCAGCAGAGCAGCACGAGCAGCGGACCGCCGGGGAACCCGCCGCCGTCGCTCAGGACGCCGCGCAGGCCGGAGGTGAGCGCGCTGATCGGCAGCAGTTCCAGCACCTGCCGCACCCCGCCCGGGAACCGGTCGAGCGGGAACAGCACGCCGCCGAGCCCGAGCAGCACCAGGTAGACGAGGTTGGCTCCGGCGAGCGTCGCCTCCGCCCGCAGTGTGCCCGCCATGAGCAGGCCGAGGCCGCTGAAGGCCGCCGTGCCGAGCAGCAGGAGCGGCACGGCCCACAGCGAGCCGAGCAACGGGCCGCCGTGCGGCGACCAGCCGAGGGCCAGGGCCACCACGGTGATCACCACGACCTGCAGCGCCTCCACCGCGACGACGGCGACGGTCTTGGCCAGCAGGAGCCCCGTCCGCGACAGCGGGGTGGCGCCCAGGCGCCGGAGCACGCCGTACCGACGCTCGAAGCCGGTGGCGATCGCCTGGCCGGTGAACGCGGTCGACATGACCGCGAGCGCGAGGATGCCGGGGGCGACGAAGTCGACTCGCCGGCCGCCGCCGACGTCCACCAGCGGGGCCGCGGAGAAGCCGGCCAGCAGCAGGACCGGGATGATCATGGTGAGCAGGAGCTGCTCGCCGTTGCGCAGCGTGGCCCGGATCTCCGCGCCCGCCTGCGCGAGCACCATCCGGCGCAGCGGCGCGGCCCCGGGCCGCGGGGTCAGGTCCAGCGTGGTGATCGCGCTCACCGCAGCTCCCTGCCGGTCAGTTCGAGGAAGACGTCCTCCAGCGTGCGCCGCTCGATGCGCAGGTCCTCGGTGGTCACGCCCTCGGTGGCGCACCACGCGGTGACGGTCGCCAGCAGCTGGGGGCCGACCAGTCCCTCGATGATGTAGTGCCCCGACGGCGACTCCTTGGCGGCGCTGCCCGGCGGCAGCGCCGCGAGCAACTCCTCCAGGTCGAGGCCCGGACGGGCGCGGAACCTGAGCTGGCGCTCGGCGCCGGTCAGCGCCGACGGCGTGCCCTCGGCGACCACCCGTCCGTGGTCGATGACCACCACGTGGTCGGAGAGCCTCTCGGCCTCGTCCATCTGGTGGGTCGTCAGCACGACCGAGACCCCCGCGTCGCGCAGCGCGGTGACCAGGTCCCAGCAGGCGTGCCTGGCCTGCGGGTCGAGCCCGGCCGTCGGCTCGTCCAGGAAGACCAGCTCGGGCCGCCCGACGACGGCCGCCGCGAGCGACAGGCGCTGCTGCTGGCCGCCCGACAGCCGCCGGTACGGCGTGCGCGCGTGCGCGGTCAGCCCGAGCAGGGCGAGCAGGGCGCCGGGATCGAGGGGATGGGCGTAGAACCGGGAGACCAGCCGCAGCCACTCGCCCGCGCGGGCGGCGGGAGGCACCCCGCCCGCCTGCGGCATGATCCCCAGACGCGGCTTCAGCGCGGGATCGGCCGGGTCGAGCCCGAGCACCCGCACGGTCCCGCCGTCCGGCCCGCGGAACCCCTCGCAGATCTCGATCGTGGAGGTCTTGCCCGCGCCGTTCGGGCCGAGGATGGCGGTGACCGCGCCGCGGGCGCAGGTGAGAGCCAGCCCGTCGACGGCCGTGGTGCGGCCGTACCGCTTGACCAGTCCGTCGATCTCGACCGCCGGCGCGCCGTCACCCACCCCGCCGTCACCCATGCTGCCGCCGGGCGTGCTGTCAACCCCGGTCACGCGACCGGCCTCCCCTCACAGACGCGACCGCGGAGCGGGACGGAGATCCGGGCGCGCTCCACGTCGTCGACTGCATCGAGTTTAGGTAGCGGGCGACGCGCTCTCGTCGGCGGATGCCGTTCGTGGACACCCGCGGAGTAAAAGAGGTGGAAAACTGTCCCGGCGCCGTCGTCGCAGGTTAGGTAAGGCTTGCCTGCGTGAGAAATTGCATGCCCGTCGACTTCGTCTTGGGTTTGTCGACCGGGAAGGAATTAAGGCACACTGATGTTGTGAAAAACGTGCAGGGGAGAGAGAGCGCGGAGAAGGCCGTGGCGACGCGGCCGCTCTCGGCGTCCTCGCCCCCCGCGCGTGCCGGCGCCATCATCGCGACCATCGGTGCCGGCGGCGTCGCAGGCGTCGGAAAGGACATCGGCGCCGAGCGGGGCACCCGGGCCAGGGTGGCGCGGCTCATCCTGGAGCACGGCCCGGTGACCGCCGCGGCGCTCGGCGAACGGCTCGGGCTCACCCCGGCCGCGGTGCGCCGTCACCTCGACGCGCTGCTGGCCGACGGCATGATCGAGCCGCGTACGGCCCGCCCCCGCGGTCAGCGGGGACGCGGCAGGCCGGCCAAGATGTTCGCGATCACCGACGCGGGCCGCAGCGCCTTCGTCCACGCCTACGACGACCTGGCCGGCAGCGCGCTGCGCTTCCTGGCCGAGCGCCTGGGCGGCGAGGCGGTGTCGGAGTTCGCGCGGGCGCAGGTGTCCGGGCTGGTCGGCAGGCTGGAGACGCTGATGCGCGAGGTCCCGGCCGAGCAGCGGGTCCGCGTGCTGGCGGAGGCGCTGTCGACAGAGGGCTACGCGGCGTCCGCGACCGCGACCGGCAAGGGCGGCGAGCAGCTGTGCCAGCATCACTGCCCGGTGGCGCACGTCGCGGCGGCGTTCCCGCAGCTGTGCGAGGCGGAGACCGAGGCGTTCGCCCGGCTGCTCGGCACTCCGGTGCAGCGGCTGGCCACGATCGCCAACGGCGACGGCGTCTGCACCACCCACGTCAGTTCACCCGCGCTGGCCGCGCGGCACGGCCGTACCGATCCGCCGGCCGCACTTACACGGGCCGCACTCACACCGGCCGCACATATATCGAGCACATCGACGAGCAAGGAGTCCGGCAGGTGACTGTCACCGACCGCCCGGAGCTGGAAGGCCTCGGGAATTACAAGTTCGGCTGGGCCGACGCCGACGTGGCGGGGGCCACGGCCCGGCGTGGGCTGTCCGAAGAGGTCGTCCGCAACATCTCCGCGCTCAAGAACGAGCCGGAGTGGATGCTCGACCTGCGCCTCAAGGGCCTTCGGCTGTTCCACAAGAAGCCGCTGCCGACCTGGGGCTCCGACCTCACGGGCATCGACTTCGACAACATCAAGTACTTCGTGCGCTCGACCGAGAAGCAGGCCGCCTCCTGGGACGAGCTGCCGCCCGACATCAAGAACACCTATGACAAGCTCGGCATCCCGGAGGCGGAGAAGCAGCGCCTCATCGCCGGTGTCGCCGCCCAGTACGAGTCCGAGGTCGTCTATCACAAGATCCGTGAGGACCTCGAGGAGAAGGGCGTCATCTTCGTCGACACCGACACCGGCCTGCGCGAGCACGAGGAGCTCTTCAAGGAGTACTTCGGCACGGTGATCCCGGTCGGCGACAACAAGTTCGCCGCGCTCAACACCTCCGTGTGGTCCGGTGGCTCGTTCATCTACGTGCCGCCGAACGTGAACGTCGAGATCCCGCTGCAGGCCTACTTCCGGATCAACACCGAGAACATGGGCCAGTTCGAGCGGACGCTGATCGTCGTGGACGAGAACTCCTACGTCCACTACGTCGAGGGCTGCACCGCGCCGATCTACTCGTCCGACTCGCTGCACTCGGCGGTCGTCGAGATCATCGTGAAGAAGGGCGCCCGCTGCCGCTACACGACGATCCAGAACTGGTCGAACAACGTCTACAACCTGGTCACCAAGCGCGCCGTGGCGTACGAGGGCGCGACCATGGAGTGGATCGACGGCAACATCGGCTCCAAGGTCACGATGAAGTACCCGGCCGTCTACCTCATGGGCGAGCACGCCAAGGGCGAGACGCTGTCGGTCGCGTTCGCCGGCGAGGGCCAGCACCAGGACGCGGGCGCCAAGATGGTGCACCTCGCGCCGAAGACCTCCTCGACGATCATCTCCAAGTCCGTCGCGCGCGGCGGCGGCCGCACGTCCTACCGCGGCCTGGTGCAGATCGACGAGGGCGCGGCCGGCTCGGCCTCGACCGTCAAGTGCGACGCGCTGCTGGTCGACCAGATCAGCCGGTCCGACACCTACCCCTACGTCGACGTCCGCGAGGACGACGTCTCCATGGGTCACGAGGCCACGGTCTCCAAGGTGTCGGAGGACCAGCTGTTCTATCTGATGAGCCGGGGCCTCGGCGAGGACGAGGCGATGGCCATGATCGTCCGTGGGTTCGTCGAGCCGATCGCCCGCGAGCTGCCCATGGAGTACGCCCTGGAGCTCAACCGCCTGATCGAGCTGCAGATGGAAGGAGCGGTCGGCTGATGGGCCTGGAGACCAGACCGCTGTCGACGCTGCACGGGAAGGCGTCGTACGACGTGGCGGACTTCCCGGTGCCGACGGGCCGCGAGGAGGAGTGGCGCTTCACGCCGCTCGCGCGGCTGAAGGGGCTGCACGACGGCACGGCCGCCGTCACCGGCGGGGTCGTGGTGGACGTCGATGCCGCGCCCGAGGTGCGGGTCGAGACCGTCGCCCGCGACGACGCCCGGCTCGGCCGGGCCTACACCCCGGCCGACCGGGTCAGCGCGCAGGCGTACTCGTCGTTCGAGAAGGCCACCGTCGTCACGGTCCCGGCGATGACGGCCGCCTCCCGGCCCACCGTGATCACGCTGCGCGGGTCCGGGGCCGGCGCCGCCGCGTACGGGCACACCCTCGTGTCGGTGGAGCCGATGGCCGAGGCCGTGCTGGTCCTGGACCACCGCGGCAGCGCGGTCTACGCCGACAACGTCGAGTTCGACGTGGCCGAGGGCGCGACGCTGAAGGTCGTCAGCCTGCAGGACTGGGACGACGACGCCGTGCACGTCTCCCACCACCACGCGAGGCTCGGCAAGGACGCGACGTTCCGGTCGTTCGTGGTCACCCTCGGCGGCGACCTCGTACGACTGTCGCCCTCGGTGTCCTACACCGCGCCGGGCGGCGACGCCGACCTCACCGGGCTCTACTTCGCCGACGCCGGGCAGCACCTGGAGCACCGCCTGCTGGTGGACCACAGCGTGCCGAACTGCCGCAGCAACGTGACCTACAAGGGCGCGCTGCAGGGCGACGCCGCCCACGCGGTCTGGATCGGCGACGTGATCATCCGGGCCGAGGCCGAGGGCACCGACACCTACGAGCTCAACCGCAACCTCCTCCTCACCGACGGCGCCCGCGCCGACTCGGTGCCGAACCTGGAGATCCTCACCGGCGAGGTCGCGGGAGCGGGCCACGCGTCCGCCTCCGGCCGCCTCGACGACGAGCAGATCTTCTACCTGCAGGCCCGCGGCATCCCGTTCGACGAGGCCCGCCGCCTGGTCATCCACGGGTTCTTCGCCCAGCTGCTGGAGAAGATCCAGCTGCCGGAGCTGCGTGAGCGCGTGCTGTCCGCGGTCGAGGCGGAGCTGGCCCGATGAGCGGCGAGACGCCCCACTGGGAGAAGGTCTGCCAGGTCGCGGACATCCCCGACGGCGGCGTCGTCGGCCTGGAGGTCGGGGACACGCCGGTCGCGCTGGTGCGGACCGGCGGCGAGGTCTTCGCCCTGCACGACGTGTGCTCGCACGCCGAGGTCCGCCTCAGCGAGGGCGAGGTGTACGACCACACGCTGGAGTGCTGGCTGCACGGCTCCTGCTTCGACCTGCGCAGCGGCAAGCCCACCGGGCCGCCCGCGACCAGGCCCGTCACCGTCTACCGAGTCAAGATCGAAGGCGACGACGTGTACGTCTCGCTCTCGAAGGAGTAAATACACAGTGGCCACCCTTGAGATTCGTGACCTGCACGTCGCCGTGGGCGACAAGGAGATCCTGCGCGGCGTCGACCTGACGGTCCGCAGCGGCGAGACCCACGCCATCATGGGCCCGAACGGCTCGGGCAAGTCCACGCTGGCGTACGCCGTGGCGGGGCACCCCAAGTACACCGTCACCTCCGGCACCGTCCTGCTCGACGGCGAGGACCTGCTGGACATGCCGGTGGACGAGCGCGCCCGCGCCGGGCTGTTCCTCGCCATGCAGTACCCGGTCGAGGTCCCCGGCGTCAGCGTGTCGAACTTCCTGCGCTCGGCGATCACCGCGGTCCGCGGCGAGGCGCCGAAGCTGCGCGAGTTCGCCAAGGAGCTGAAGTCGGGCATGGACGCGCTGTCCATCGACCCGGCGTTCGCCCAGCGCAACACCAACGAGGGCTTCTCCGGCGGTGAGAAGAAGCGGCACGAGATCCTCCAGCTCGAGCTGCTCAAGCCGAAGATCGCGGTGCTGGACGAGACCGACTCCGGCCTCGACGTCGACGCCCTGCGCGTCGTCTCCGAGGGCATCAACCGGTTCCGCGCGAGCGGGGACACCGGCGTGCTGCTGATCACCCACTACACCCGCATCCTGCGCTACGTGAAGCCGGACTTCGTCCACGTCTTCGCCGCCGGGCGCGTGGTGGAGGAGGGCGGCCCCGAGCTGGCCGACAAGCTGGAGGCCGAGGGCTACGAGGCGTACGCCACGAAGGCGGCGTCCGCCTGATGAGTGCCGTGCCCGGCTTCGACGTGGAGAGGATCAGGAAGGACTTCCCGGTCCTCACCCGCGAGCTTCCCGGAGGCAGGCCGCTGGTCTACCTCGACTCCGGCAACTCCTCCCAGAAGCCGGCCCAGGTGGTCGAGACCATGCGCGACCACCTGACCTGGCACTACGGCAACGTCGGCCGGGCGCTGCACGTGCTCGGCAGCGAGTCGACCGAGGCGTACGAGGCCGCCCGCGACAAGATCGCCGCGTTCGTCGGGGCGCCGTCGCGAGACGAGATCGTCTTCACCAAGAACGCCTCCGAGGCCCTCAACCTCGTGGCGTACGCGTTCGGCAACCCCGTCGGCGAGGACGAGCGGTTCCGGACGGGCCCCGGCGACGAGATCGTGATCTCGGAGATGGAGCACCACTCCAACATCGTGCCGTGGCAGCTGCTCGCGCAGCGCACCGGCGCGACGCTGCGCTGGTTCCCGGTGACCGACGAGGGCCGCCTCGACGTCGGGGGCCTGGAGGAGCTGGTCAACGAGCGGACGAAGATCGTCTCGATCACGCACCAGTCGAACGTGCTGGGCACGGTCAACTCGGTCTCGCCGATCCTGGCGCGGGCGCGCGAGGTCGGCGCGCTGATGATGCTCGACGCGTCGCAGTCCGTGCCGCACCAGGCCGTCGACGTGACCGAGCTGGGCGTCGACTTCGTCGCGTTCACCGGTCACAAGATGGTGGGCCCCTCCGGCGTCGGCGTGCTGTGGGGCCGGCGCGAACTGCTCGACGCGATGCCGCCGTTCCTCGGCGGCGGCGAGATGATCGAGGCGGTCTGGATGGACCACTCGACGTACGCGCCGGTGCCGCACAAGTTCGAGGCCGGGACGCCGCCCATCGTGGAGGCGATCGGGCTCGGTGCGGCGGTCGACTACCTGACCGCCGTCGGCATGGACCAGATCAAGGCGCACGAGCAGGAACTGGTGGCGTACGCCCTGGAGGCGCTGCCGGAGATCCCCGGGCTGAGGATCATCGGGCCGCGCACGCCCGTCGCCCGCGGCGGGACCATCTCGTTCGCGCTGGAGGGCATCCACCCCCACGACGTGGGGCAGATCCTCGACGACGTGTACGGGATCGCGGTCCGGGTAGGTCATCACTGCGCCCGGCCGCTGCATCTCAGGTTCGGAATTCCGGCCACCACACGGGCGTCTTTCTACCTGTACAACACGACGGCCGAGATCGACGCACTGGTCCGCGGCCTCCACCACGTGCAGAAGGTGTTCGGCTGAACATGATCGCTGAATCCATGTACCAGGAGCTGATCCTGGAGCACTACAAGCATCCCCAGGGGCGGGGCCTGCGGGAGCCCTTCGACGCCGAGGTCCACCACGTCAACCCCACGTGCGGCGACGAGCTGACGCTGCGGGTGAAGGTGGCCGACGGCGGCAAGGTGCTCGACGTGTCCTACGACGGCCAGGGCTGTTCGATCAGCCAGGCCGCCGCCTCGGTGCTGCATGAGCTCGCCACCGGCTCCACGGTGGACGAGTCGCTGTCGGTGGTGGAGGAGTTCACCCGGCTGATGCAGGGCAGGGGCCAGGTGGAGCCCGACGAGGACGTGCTGGGCGACGCTGTGGCGTTCGCCGGCGTGGCGAAGTTCCCGGCCAGGGTCAAGTGCGCGCTGCTGGCCTGGATGGCCTACAAGGACGCGCTGATGCGGAGCCAGGGATGACCGGACACCCCACCGGTGCCGACCGACCCCCGGGGAGCGCCGCCCGGCCCGGGAGAAGAGCTGAGGAGACGACGTGAGCAAGCCCACCGAGACCCCGACGGGAACCGTGACCGAGGCCGCCGACCCCGGCGCCTTCGGCGGGTCTCCCAGCCTGGACGACCTGATGGAGGCGCTGAAGGACGTCGTCGACCCCGAGCTCGGGATCAACGTGGTCGACCTCGGCCTCATCTACGGCGTCAACCTCGACCCGGCCGGCGAGGGCGAGCGGCCGATCGCGACGATCGACATGACGCTCACCAGCGCTGCCTGTCCCCTCACCGACGTCATCGAGGACCAGGCCAACTCGGCGCTCGCCGACCTGGTCTCCAACGTGGTCATCAACTGGGTCTGGCTGCCGCCGTGGGGCCCGGACAAGATCACTGACGAGGGCCGCGACCAGCTCAGGATGCTCGGCTTCAACGTCTGATCCGTCCCGCTGCCCGCCTGCTCCGTCCGGTCCGTGGCGGCCTTCCACCGGGAGGCCGCCCGCCGGTGCTCATCCCGCCGCGCGGGTCCGTGTCGCTTGTGTCGCCCCACGCGGCGCGGGGATGCCGTACAGTGATTCTTTGCTTCATCTTGTGCGACGCGAGTCGAGCGTCCGTGGGAGGCTGCCGCCAGGCGGCCCGCCGAACCGGACGCCCGCGCACGGTTCTCTGTGCGCACGGTTACTCGGGCGCACGGGCCGCCGGTAAGCCACCGGCGTGCAGCGCCCGAACGGTACGGCTCGCCGTACGTCATGGGTCGTCCTTTCGCAGAAGTGACGCCCCACGTGCTCCGGCACGTTCTCAACTCGTCCACGTGGCGGGATCTCCTACGAAAGGCACGATTACGTGACCATGCCTGACCTCGGTGACGGCACGACCGCCGGTATCGCCGAGAACCCCGTCGAGTTCGCGGACCTGGGGCTGCCCAGGCCGCTCGTGACGGGGCTCGCCCGCCAGGGCATCACCGCGCCGTTCCCGATCCAGCAGGCCGCCATTCCCGACATCCTCGCCGGACTCGACGTCCTCGGGCGGGGCCGGACCGGTTCCGGCAAGACCCTCGCGTTCGGCCTGCCCACGCTGGTCAGGATCTCGGGGGAGCGGGCCCGCCCCCGGCGGCCCCGCGCCCTCGTCCTCGTGCCCACCCGCGAACTCGCGCTCCAGGTGGCGAACGCCATCGAGCCGCTCGGCCGGGGGCTGTCGCTGCGCACCAGGACGGTCGTCGGCGGCATGCCGATGGGCCGTCAGATCGAGGACCTGCGCCGGGGGGTCGACGTCGTCGTCGCCACGCCCGGCCGCCTCACCGACCTGATCGAGCAGGGCGAGTGCGACCTCGGCGAGGTCGAGATCACCGTCCTGGACGAGGCCGACCACATGTGCGACCTCGGGTTCCTCCCGGTGGTGACCGCGCTGCTGGCGCGCACGCCGGCGGACGGCCAGCGGCTGCTGTTCTCCGCGACGCTCGACGGCGACGTGGACAAGCTGGTCCAGCGGTTCCTGACGGACCCCGTCGTCCATTCGCTGGACCCGGCCACCTCCCCGGTCGACACGATGGAGCACCACCTGCTCCAGGTGCACCGGGAGGAGAAGACGGACGTCACGGCGGAGATCGCCAACCGCGACGGCCGGACCATCCTGTTCGTGCGGACCCAGCACGGTGTGGACCGGGTCGTCAAGCAGCTGGCCCGGGCGGGAGTCCGCGCCGGAGGCCTGCACGGCGGCAAGCGGCAGAACCAGCGCACCCGCATTCTCGACGGATTCCGCCGGGGCGACATCGGCGTGCTGGTCTGCACGGACGTCGCGGCCCGCGGCATCCACGTGGACGACGTGAGTCTCGTGCTGCACGTGGACCCGCCGGCCGACCACAAGAGCTACCTGCACCGCGGCGGCCGTACGGCCCGCGCCGGCGAGCACGGGGTGGTGGTGACGCTGGTGCTGCCGAGCGAGCGCCGCGCCACCGAGTCGCTGACCCGCAAGGCGGGGGTCACCGCGTCCCGGCACCGGGTGACTCCGGGCGACCCGGTCCTCGCCGACATCGCCGGGGCCAGGCGCCCGACCGGCGACACGGTGCCCGTGTGGGAACCGGAGGTGCGCACGCCGCTGCGCTCCCGGCCGGACGACCAGTCCCGGGCCGGCCGTCCCCGGCGCTTCGGCGACCGCTCCCGCAGCGGTGGCGGCGGCGGTGGCGAGCGGTCGTACGGCGGGGACCGGCCGCACAGCGGCGACCGGCCCCATGGCGGTGAGCGCTCCTACGGTGGTGGCGGACGTCCCCGCGGCGGCAGTGGCGGCACCGGCGGCGCCGGCGGCAACTCCGGCGGACACAGTGGTGCGGGACACAGCGGTGGCGGGCGCGGCAGTGGCGGCCGCCGGTTCACCGGCCGCTGACCGGCCCAGCTGAGCCGGGCATTCCGAACCGGCTCTGCTGAACAGAGCCTGCTGACTGGGCCTGCTGACTGGGCCTTCCCGAGGGGAGGGACTGCGATCCGGATGCTGATCGCGGCCCCTCCCCTCGGTGCGTTTTGGGGCGTCTTGGTGCGTCCGGCCGCGCCGCTCAGCCCTTGAGGCCGCTCAGCACGATCCCTCGGGTGAAGTAGCGCTGGAAGACCAGGAAGAAGGCGACGGACGGCAGGGAGGCGAGAAGGCCGCCCGCCATGATCGCCCCCTGGTGCTGCGCGCCCGTGAAGTAGGAGTTGAGGCGGGCGAGCGCGACCGGGATGTTCGCCATCTCGTCGCTCTGCACGAGGATCAGCGGCCACAGGAAGTTGTTCCACTCGGCGAGCACGATGAAGATCGACATCGCGGCGAGGGCGGGGCGCAGCAGCGGCAGCACGATCCGCCACCAGATGCGCCACTCCCCGGCGCCGTCGACCCGGGCCGCCTGGATGAGCTCGTCCGGGATCGAGTGGAGGAACTGCACCAGGAAGAACAGCACGAACGCCTTGGCCAGCGCCGGGACGATGTAGCCCTGGTAGGTGTCCAGCCAGCCCAGGTTCCGCATGATGACGTAGTTGGGCACGAGCGTGGTCTGCCAGGGCACCATCATCGAGGCGACGATCATCAGGAAGATCAGCCGCCGGCCCGGCACCCGGTGCTTGGTGATCACGTACGCCGCCAGCGAGGCGATCAGCAGCGAGCCCACCGTGATCGCGACCGTGATCACCAGGCTGTTGAACATGAACCGGCCGAAGCCGAAGTCGACCTGGAACCGCTGGAAGAGGCCCTGGAGGTGTCCGGGGTTGACCTGGGTGGGGGAGTATCCGGGGTCGTAGAAGTTGTCCAGGGTGGGGTGCTCGGGCACGAACGATGGCGGCTGCCTGTCGATCTCCGTCACCGGTTTGAACACCGTGATCAGCATCCAGTAGAACGGCGCGATCATGGTGAGCGACAACAGGTAGAACGGCAGGCGCAGCAGGCCGCCGCGCCGGGCGCCGGAACGCGGTCGCCGCGGCGTGGTCGCGGGAGGCGCGGTGACGGGGGCGGTGAGAGGAGTGGCGGCCATCACAGCTCCTTCAGCGCGCGGCCGACGCGGAGGTTGACCATGCTGATCGCGAAGATGATCAGGAAGAGCACCCACGCGATCGCCGAGGCGTAGCCGAGCTTGAAGTGCGTGAAGCCCTGGTCGTAGAGGTAGGGCACGATCATCAGGCCCGAGTCGAGCACGCCGCCGATGTTGTTGGTGCCCCGGAACACGATGTAGACGGCTTCGAAGACCTGGAACGCCCCGATCAGGCCGGTCACGACCACGTACGTGGTGACCGGGCGCAGCAGCGGCAGCGTCACCCGGCGGAACTGCTGCCAGGGCGTGGCGCCGTCGATGCGGGCCGCCTCGTAGTACTCCTGGGGGATGGAGCCCAGACCGGCGACGTACAGGACCATGCCGTAGCCCATCCCGCCCCACACCGACATGAGCACGAGGATCGGGATCGTGAGCCCGGGCGTGGCCAGCCACTCGACGGCCCGGCCGCCGAACCATCCGACGACGGTGTTGGCCAGGCCGAAGTCGCCCGGATTGAAGATCCACTTCCAGAGCAGCATGAGCGCGATGGACGAGGTCACCGAGGGCAGGAAGAAGACGGTCCGCATGACGCGGTGCGGCCAGCCCGACCCGCCGAAGGCCAGCGCGAGGCCGAGCGACAGCAGCGTGCCGACGCCGACCGACGCCACCACGTAGAGGAACGTGTTGCCGAGGGCGTGCCGGAACCGGTCGTCGTCGAACAGCAGGCGCCGGAAGTTCTCCAGGCCGGCGAACTCGGGGGCGGTCACGCCGTCGAACTTCGTGAAGCTGAGATAGAGCGAGTTGGCCAGCGGCCAGACCAGGAAGCCGGCGAACAGGGCGAGGAACGGCAGCAGCATCAGATAGGACGTGCCGTGGCGGCGCCATCGGTGCCGGGACACGGCGGCAGGGGTTGCCATGGATTGTCTCCAGTCGGAAGGGGCCGCCCCGCGATCCGTACGGGCGCGAGGCGGCCGGTGAGGAGTGCCGCGGCCGATGAGAGGTCAAGTGTCACCGGCCGGCCGGCGGCCGTCCGCCGGGGCGTCAACCGGCGTTGCGCTCCATGACCTTGGCGGCCTCGCTCAGGGCCGTCTTGATGTCGGCCTTGCCGAGGATCGCCGACTGGAGGTGTTTGGCCACGTCGCCCGCGCTCTCGTCCCAGCCGGGGCATCCGGGAGCCGCGGCGCCGGTGCTGATGATCTTCGCGAACACCTCGGAGTGCTGCGGCTGGAACGGCGAGCCGGCCACCTTGTCCGGTCGCGGCGGGATGTAGGCGACGTTGCGGGCCTTCGCCTCGGCGTTCACCGCGTCGACCGCCTCGTCGGTGTAGAGGTACTTCACGAAGTCGGCCGCCTGCTGGATGTGCTTGCTGTAGGACGTCACCCCGACCGCCCGGCCGCCGATGAAGGTCGTCGGGCTCGCCGGACCGGCGGGCAGCGGGGCCACCGCCCACCTGCCCTTCAGCTTGGGCTTTGAGGTGTCGATGACGAGGGCGTTCCAGTTGCCGCCGTAGACCATCGCGGTGCCCGCGTCCAGCGCGTCCGAGGTGGTCACCGTGTCGGTGGGCGCGCCGTACCTGCGGTGTAGGTCGATCCAGAACGACAGCGCCCGCTCGGCCTCGGGGGTGCCGAGCGAGGGCTTGCAGTCCGGTGTGTAGAAGCTGCCGCCGGCCTGGTAGAGGAAGTTGAAGTAGCCGATCCAGTCGAGGTTGCCCCAGTCGATGCCGAAAGGCGTCTTGACCCCTGAGTCCTTGAGCTTCCCGATGTCTGCGGTCAGTTCGTCCCAGGTCGCGGGCGGCTCCTTGATCCCGGCCTTCTCCAGCAGGTCGGTCCGGTAGTAGAGCGCCTCGGTGGACATGTCCAGCGGAATTCCGTAGACGGTGCCGTCGGGGGAGACGGCCGACTTCCACTGGGCGGGCTGCGCCTGGGCCCTGAGCTGCTCGACGCCGTACTTGCGCAGGTCGACCATCCCGCCGCGCAGGCCGAACTGGATGGTCCAGGTCATGCCGCCGGAGATGACGTCCGGCCCGCTGCGGCTGGTGGAGGCCGCGAGCAGCTTGGCGTACGCGTCGTCCCAGCTCAGCGTCTGCACCTTGATCGTCACATTGGGGTGCGACTTCGTGTAGAGGTCGGCCGCCTTCTGGAAGGCCGCGCTCTCGTCGTCGCCTCCGGTGGACCACCACGTGATCGCGGCGGGGGCGTTCGCGTCGGCCTGCCCGGTCTCCGGGGTGCCGCTCGTCGCGCAGCCCGCGCCGAGCCCGATGACCAGGACGGCGATCAGGACGGCGGGCAGGGTGACGGGCAGGGCAGCGCGGGCGGCCGCCGGCGTTCGTCGCATGGAGGTCTCCGATCTCACGGACGGTTCTCACGGACAGTGATCGATTGACGGGTCCTGGCCCCCGAGAGGCGGCCCGCCGCGAGATCGTGCCGTGCGGACGCACCTCACACGCCTGGAATTTGTGCAGAGTCCAGCACTAAACCGGATTAGTTGCAAGAGGGTGTTTCAGTCCGCCAATCCGGCCTTTACGGGGCATCGGTCGCGATTGCGCAGGTGAAAGCCGCGCCAGTCGAGGAGATCCGGTTCGGACGGAGACCCTTAACCGGGTCAGAACCCTGAAACGAGCCACTTGTGTAGCCTTGACCGGCGTATGCCTCACCAGTTCACGGGAGCCCCCATGTTCGTTGACATGCCCCTCGACCAACTGCGTGCGTACCTGCCCGAGCGCCGGGAACCGGCGGACTTCGACGCCTTCTGGGACCGCACGCTCGCCGAGGCGCGGGAGCACGATCTGAACGCCGTCTTCGAGCCGTACGAGGCCGACCTCGCGCTGGTGGACGTGGCCGACGTGACGTTCGCGGGGTTCGGCGGGCATCCGATCAAGGGGTGGTTCATCGCGCCCGCGGGCGCGTCCGGCCCGCTGCCGTGCGTGACGGAGTTCATCGGGTACGGCGGCGGGCGCGGCCGGCCGCACGACTGGCTGCTGTGGCCCGCCGCCGGGTACGCGACCTTCGTGATGGACACGCGCGGGCAGGGCGGCACCTGGCGCTCGGGCGACACGCCCGACCCGGTCGGCGGCAACGGCGCGCAGATTCCCGGCAAGCTCACCCAGGGCGTGTTCGACCGGGACGACTACTACTACCGGCGGCTCTACACCGACGTCGTGCGGGCGGTGGAGGCGGCCAGGTCGCACCCCCTCGTGGACGCCGGGCGCGTCGCCGTGACCGGCGGCAGCCAGGGCGGCGGCATGGCGCTGGCCGCCGCGGCGCTCGTGCCGGACCTCGCGTACGCGTTCGTCAACGTGCCGTTCATGTGCGACATCCGGCACGCGGTGGAGATCACCGACGAGGACCCGTACGGCGAGCTGGGGCGGTTCTGCGGCATCCACCGCACCCGGGTCGAGGAGATCTTCGCCACGCTCGGCTACTTCGACGGGCTGCACTTCGCGGCACGGGCCCGCACCCCTGCCCGGTTCTCCGTGGCCCTGCGCGACGGCGTCACCCCGCCCTCCACCGTATTCGGGGCGTACAACCACTACGCGGGCCCGAAGGACATCACCGTGTGGCCGTTCAACGGCCACGAGGGCGGGGAGTCGCAGCAGGCGCTGGAGCAGCTCCGGCTGGCCCGCAAGATCCTCGGCTGAGTCCGGCCCGGCGCGGGCATGATCTCGCAGGGTGGACGCGGGGCGCGGACGCCCCGCGTCCGCAACTACCCTGGGGCCGATACGCTGAACGGGCAGGCCCACGATTCCGAGAGAGACCATGAAGACCTTCGAAGAGCTGTTCGCCGAGCTGGCAGACAAGGCCCGGACCCGGCCCGCGGGGTCCGGCACCGTGGCCGCGCTGGACGCCGGCGTCCATGCCATCGGCAAGAAGGTCGTCGAGGAGGCCGCGGAGAGCTGGATGGCGGCCGAGCACGAGTCGGCGGAGCGGGCGGCGGAGGAGATCTCCCAGCTCCTCTACCACGTCCAGGTGCTCATGCTGGCCCGCGGGATCGGGCTGGACGAGGTCTACAAGCATCTGTAGCCGCCGCGGCGGCCCCGGATGTCCGAAAGACCCATCGACCTCGTCCTGCCTGAAAGGATCTTCAACTCATGCTGCGCATCGCCGTGCCGAACAAGGGCGCGCTCTCCGAGGGCGCCCAGACCATCCTGAAAGAGGCGGGCTACCGCCAGCGCAGGGACAGCAAGGAACTCGTGGTCGTTGACTCCGAGAACTCCTGCGAGCTGTTCTTCCTGCGCCCCCGCGACATCGCCGTCTACGTCGGCGAGGGCACCCTGGACGCCGGCATCACCGGGCGCGACATGCTCTTCGACTCCGGGTCCCCGGCCGAGGAGATCATGCCGCTCGGGTTCGGGCGGTCCACCTTCCGCTTCGCCGCCCCGGCCGGCGCCCACTCCGGCGTCGCCGGCCTGTCCGGCCTGCGTATCGCCACCTCGTACGCCGGGCTGCTCGGCAAGTACCTCGCCGACCAGGGCGTGGACGCCCGGGTGATCAAGCTCGACGGCGCGGTCGAGACCGCGATCAGGCTCGGCGTCGCCGACGCGGTGGCCGACGTGGTGGAGACCGGCACGACGCTGCGCAACGTCGGGCTCGAGGTGTTCGGGGAGCCGATCGCGCACTCCGAGGCCATCTTGATCAAGCGGGCCGGGGCGCCGGAGGCCAACGGCTTCCAGCAGCTCATCCGCCGCCTGCAGGGCGTGCTGGTGGCCCGCGACTTCGTCATGATCGACTACGACATCCGGGCCGAGCGCATCGACGAGGCCATCTCCATCACCCCGGGCATGGAGGGGCCGACCGTCTCCCCGCTGCACCGCGAGGGCTGGGTGGCGGTGCGGGCGATGGTCCCGCGCAAGGGCCACCAGCAGGTCATGGACCAGCTCTGGGAGATCGGCGCCAAGGCGGTCCTCGTCACCGCCATCTTCGCCTGCCGCCTGTGACCCGCCGGGACGGCCGCCCGCGATGACATATGTCATCGCGGAGGCCGGAGGCATCCCACTGCCGCGTCTCCCGGCCCGCTTCTAGTTTTGTCCGCATGAACGCCATCTCCTTCACGGACGTCACCAAGAGGTACGGCGACGTGCTCGCGGTCGACGGCCTCGACCTGGAGGTCCCGGCCGGTAGCACCGTCGCGCTCCTCGGGCCGAACGGGGCCGGGAAGTCCACCTCCATCAACATGCTGCTGGGCCTGCTGAGGCCCTCGGCGGGCGAGATCCGGGTCTTCGGCGAGCCGCCGGAGACCGCGGTCGCCCACGGCGAGATCGGCGCCATGCTCCAGGAGGGCGAGCTGATCCCCGAGCTCACCGTGGCCGAGACCGTGGACTTCGTCCGCCGGCTCTATCCGAACCCCCTGCCGCGCGAGGAGATCCTCCGGCTCGCCGACCTGACCGAGCTGGCCGGGCGGCGGGCGAACCGCCTGTCCGGCGGGCAGACCCAGCGGGTGCGGTTCGCCCTGGCGGTCGCGGGCGGGCCGAGGCTGCTGCTGCTCGACGAGCCGACCGCGGCCATGGACGTCGAGTCCCGCCGTACGTTCTGGGAGAACATGCGGCGGTACGCCGCGCAGGGGCGCACGATCCTGTTCGCGACGCACTACCTGGAGGAGGCCGACGAGAACTCCGACCGGGTCGTCGTGATCGCACGAGGGCGGGTCGTGGCCGACGGCACCGCCGCCGAGATCAAGGCAGGCGTTGCCGGGCAGACGGTGAGCTTCCGGCTGGGCGACCAGCCGGCCGCCGGTCTGGAGAGCCTGCCGGGGACGACCGGCGTGGAGCTCCAGGCGGGCCGCGTCACGCTGCGCACCACCGACCTCGACGCGACGGTCGAGGCGCTCTACCGGAAGACCACCCTCGACGTGCGCGATCTCCAGGTCCACGGGGCCGATCTGGAGGACGCCTTCCTCGCTCTCACCAAGGAGTCGTGACGATGCCGCACTACCTGAAGGTCGAAGTGCTGCGCATGCTGCGCAACAAGCGGTACGTCATCTTCGTCGTCGCGTTCCCGCTCGGCTTCTACCTGCTCTACTCGAACCTGTGGGGCGCGCAGACGGACGAGGCCACCGGGATCAAGGGCAGCGTGCTGCTGATGGTCAACATGGCGGCGTACGGCGCGCTCGCCTCGTCGATGATGTCCACGGCCGTGCCCTGGGCGCAGGAACGGCACAGCGGCTGGCTGCGTCAGCTCCAGATCACCCCGCTGCCCGCCTGGGCCATCCTCGCGACCAAGCTCGTCGCGTCCCTGCTGCTGGTGCTGCCCGCGCTGGTGCTGGTGGGGCTCGCCGCGGTGCTCACCCAGCACGTGTCGCTGCCGGCGGGGCAGTGGGTGGGGCTGCTCGCCTTCATGTGGATCGGGACCATCCCGTTCGTGGCGCTCGGCCTCGCCATCGGCTCGGCGCTGCGGCCCGACACCGCCCAGCCCGTGGCCATGATCTCGATGTTCGGCCTGGCCCTGCTGGGCGGCCTGTGGTTCCCCACGTCGCTCATGCCGGAGGCCATGCGGAACATCGCCAGGCTGCTGCCGTCCTACGACTACGCGAGCGTCGGGTGGCGCATCGTGGCCGGGCAGGCGCCGTACGGGCCCGACGTGGCGGGCATCGTCGCCTGGGCCGTCGCGCTGGGGGCCGTCGCGGTGCTCGCCTACCGCCGCGCCGTGGTGCGTGCCTGACCCGGCGGGGCCTGTGCCTGACCCGGCGGGGCCTGTGCCTGACCCGGCGGGGCCTGTGCCTGACCCGGCGGAGAGCGGAGGGACGACGCGATGAGCCGGCTGGCCAGGATCTTCAGCTTCGGCGGACCGGACGACGGCCCGTACCGCCTGCGGCGGCTGATCGGCATGTCGCTCGGCCTGATCTACCTGTTCTACCCGGTGGCCGAGGTGATCGACGGCAGGGTGGGAACGGCGCAGGCGGTCTGGCGGATGACCGCGCTCGCGGCCTTCGTGGGCGTCTACCTGACGGTCGTGCTGGGGCCGCGCGGCCTCGGCCACCGGCCCCGGTGGATGTTCCCCCTGCTCGGCCTCGCGACCCTGATGGGAGCCGCCTTCCCGCTGGTGTTCCACAGCGAGAGCTGGCTGACCCTGCCGGTCTACCTGGCGGTCGTCTACGCGATGGCCCTGCCGCCCCGGCGCGCCCTGCTCGGCATCGGGGCCATGACGGCGATCCTGATCGCCGACGGCCTGGTGATCGGCGCCGAGGACGGGCTGCTGTGGATGCTCGTGCTGCAGACCGTCACCCTCGGCGTGCTGTTCATGAGCGTCCGCAACACCCGGGTCCTCATCGGCAAGCTCAAGGAGGCGCAGAGCGAGGTGGCCAGGCTGGCCGCCGCCGAGGAACGGCTGCGGATCGCCCGCGACCTGCACGACCTGCTGGGACACGGCCTCTCGCTGATCGTGCTGAAGAGCGAGCTCGCCCGCCGGCTGGCCGAGCAGGGGTCGCCGCAGGCGGCCGGGGAGGTGGCCGACATCGAGGCGGTGGCGAGGCAGGCGCTGCTCCAGGTGCGCGAGGCCGTCACGGGCTACCGCCGCAGCTCGCTGCCGGAGGAGATCGACGGCGCCCGCGCCGCGCTGGCCGCCGCCGGGATCGCCCTCACCGTCCGCATGTCCGGCGCGCCGCTGCCCGAGGACCTCGACGGCCTGTTCGGCTGGGCCGTGCGCGAGGCCACCACCAACGTCGTACGGCACGCCCGGGCCACCCGCTGCGAGATCACCGTGTCGTACGGCGAGCGGGGCGCCGCCCTGGAGGTCGCCGACAACGGCCGCGGCGGGCCGTACCGGCCGGGCAACGGCCTGACCGGGCTCGGCGAGCGGGCCCGCGCCGCGGGCGGCGACCTGGAGGTCGAGAGCGGCGGGCGGGGGTTCCGGGTGCGGATCGCGGTCGCGCTGCCCCAGGACCTCACTCCCGGGATCGTCGCGGATAGGTTGGCCGATTGACATCCTTCCCTCCCTGAAGGGAGGGGATTCCAACCCTCACAGGTTGGTCTTCCTGCTTCGCCGCCGGTTGCCCGCTCGGAGGACTCCGTTGAGGTCTTACACCAGCTCCACAGGCGTTTCACCTCTCCGCCGGCCCGGCGGCGAGGATGTTCCTGGCGGCGTTGACGTCCCGGTCATGGACCGCGCCGCAGGCGCACTCCCACTCCCGGACGTGCAACGGCATCGACTCTTGCAGTGCCCCGCAGGCCGAGCACAGTTTCGAGCTGGGGAACCATCGGTCGATCACGACCAGTTCCCGCCCGTACCACGTGGCTTTGTGTTCCAGCATCGAGCGGAGTTGCCGCCAGGAGGCGTCGGAGATGGCGCGGGCGAGGGAGTGGTTCTTGACCATGGCGCGGACGGTCAGGTCCTCGATCACGACCGTTTGGTTCTCGCGGACGAGCCGAGTGCTGAGTTTGTGCAGGAAGTCCCGGCGCCGGTCGGCGATCCGCGCGTGGGCGCGGGCGACCTTCACCCTGGCCTTGGCCCGGTTCGCGCTGCCCGCCGCTTTGCGGGCGAGCGAGCGCTGGGCCTTGGCCAGCCTGCGCCGGTCGGTGCGCTCATGCCGGGGGTTGGCGACCTTGCCGTCCTGGTCGGTCAGATCGGGTATCGGGCGGGACAGGGCCACCAGGCTGGTGATCCCCGCATAACCGTCTGCGCCACGCCGCACATCATGCCACCCGATCAGTCGCCGATCGCGTGAGTTCGTCCAGCGGTTCGCCTTGCGGTGAAATGCCTGCCCCTGCCCTGCTTCCCGCAAGGAGTTCGATTCCTCCCCCGCCTGAAGGCGGGGGTTTCCATGGAGGATCTTGATGATCAGGGTCGTGCTGGCGGAGGACCAGAGCATGGTCAGGGGCGCGCTGGCCTCGCTGCTCGGTCTGGAGCCCGACATCGAGGTGGTCGGGGAGGCGGCGAACGGCGACGAGGCGGTCGCGGTCGCCGAGGCGACCCGGCCGGACATCGCGCTGCTGGACATCGAGATGCCCGGCAGGGACGGCATCGCCGCCGCCGAGGAGTTGCGCCGGCGGGTCCCCGGGTGCCGGGTGGTGATCCTCACGACCTTCGGCCGGCCCGGCTACCTGCGCCGGGCGATGGAGGCCGGGGCGGTGGCGTTCCTGGTCAAGGACAGCCCGGCGCGCGACCTGGCCGCCGCCATCCGGCGGGTGCTCCGGGGCGAGCGGGTGATCGACCCCGGGCTGGCCGCCGCGGCGCTCAGCGCCGGGCCGAACCCCCTGTCGCCGCGTGAGCGGGACGTGCTGTCGGCCGCGGCGGACGGCTCGACCATCAACGACATCGCGCTGCGGCTGCACCTGTCGGAGGGCACCGTGCGCAACTACCTGTCGGCGGCCATCCAGAAGACCGCGGCGCGCAACCGCATCGAGGCCGTCCGGAAGGCCCACGCGCTGGGCTGGCTCTGATGCGCCCCGCCCGCTGACCCGCCCCGCCCCGCCCCGCCCCGCCCCGCCCCGCCCCGGGCCGGGCCGCCGGGCGGGTCAGCGGGCGGCCTGCATCTCGGCGACGTGCCGCAGCAGGTCGCTGATCCGGACCACGCCCATGCACCGGCCCACCTCGTCGACCACGACCAGGTCGTCGTACGCCCGGGTGGTGTCGCGCCCGGCCACCTGCATGGCCGCGATCGCCGGGGTGGTCTTCGCCACGATCTTCGCGGGGTCGGCCAGGCGGCTGGCCGGCTTCTTCGCGTGCAGCGCGTGGCCGTACGCCCCGGCCATGAACAGCAGGAACCGGCTGCGGTCGACGCTGCCCTGCGGGCGCTGGTACTCGTCCACCAGCACCACACTCGTGATCGACGGCTCCGCGCTGAGCACGCCGACGACCTCCTCGGCCGTCGAGCCGGCCGGCAGCGTCACCGCCGGGAGCAGGAACTCCTGCACGCGTGGCCCCAATCCGCTCGCGCCCGCTCCCATGAGGCCCGGCGCGCCGGGGACGGCCTCGGCCTCCGGCACCGGCAGTGGCACGTGGACGCGGTTGTGGCCGTGGGAGGGCCGCCAGTCGGGCGGCGCGAGCAGAGGGCCCTGCGCGAGCCGGATGCCCCAGCCGCGCACCGCCGCGAGCTGCGTCTCCTCGCGTACGCCGGGGGCGAGCACGTGCGCCCCGGCGCCGCGCGCCAGGCGGACGAGCGACTCCACGAGCGCGCCGCGCCGGGGGTCGCGTGCTCCCCGCGCCACCAGATCGCCGGAGAGCGCGATCACGTACGGCGCGGCGTCGGCGAGCAGGTCGAGCGGCAGCGGGGCCGTGCCGAGTTCGCCGAAGGCGACGAGGTAGCCCACCGCGCGCAGGCCGTCGATCCCGGACAGCAGGGCGGTGCGCCCCACGGCCGCGACATCGCCCTCGATCATCAGCATGACCTCGCGCGGACGGCGGTTGCACATCCGCAGCGCCTCGTGCAGCGGCGCCGTGCCGGCCGAACCGGCGGCGACCACGGCGGCGGAGATCGGCAGCACCAGCGGCAGCGCGGTCTCCTCGCGGGCCGCGGCCAGCACGCCGTTCACCGTGGCCGCCACGCCGCCCGTCACACCGCCCGTCACACCGCCCGGGTCCGGCGCGGCGTAAGTGACGCCGCCCGGCGTGCCGCCCCACGCGGGGTCCGCGGGGATCACCTGTACGGCGATCGCGCCGCCGGTGTCCAGGTCGACCACCGGCAGGAACAACGGGACGGGCGGGCGATGCGGGGTGCTGTGGGGAGTCCCGGGGACGAAGGACGAGGGCAGGGGCCCCGTTGCGGAGGCGGCGGGGGTGTACCGCCGCACGAGGCCCGCCGGGTGGTGTCCCTGCGGGTCGTCCGGGTGGTACGCCGGCGGAGCGCCCGGAACGGACGCGGCGACCGGCGACGCCGGCGAGGAGGGGAGCGTCACGGGTGAATTGTGGGACGCCTCCCCGGGGCCGTTGACCCTTACAGGGGGGAATTCACCTACATTTCCCCGCCAGTTGGAGGGAATCCGGCAAACGACCACACCGGTAGGCTGATCAGCCATGACGGGACGGCCCGCCGCCGGAGGCGGCAGATGGGTCTCGGTGGCCCCCGAGCGGCTCGCGGGCTGGATCGCGCGCTTCGCCGCACGGCACGGCGCGATCGAGGCGGTCACTCTGCCGGACGTCGTGCGCCTCGACGCCGCCGACGGCGCGGTCGCCGAGTGTCACGTGCCGTTCCCGCCGCTGCGCCCGTCGCCCGCCGTGCCGCCCGCCGTGCCGCCCGCCGTGCCGCCCGTCATGCCGCCCGTCGCGCCGTCCGGAGCCGGGCAGGGCGAGGCGGCCCTCCCGGTCCCGGCGGCGGCGCTGGTCGCCCACGCGTGCCGCGAGCGGACGGTCGGCGTGCTGCTGGCCCGGCTCGGCGGGCACGCCGCCGGCGTCTTCACCGGCACCCGCCTGGTCGCGGCCAAGGTCGGGTCGCGTCAGGTCCACGGGCGCAGCGCGGCGGGGGGATGGTCCCAGCAGCGCTTCGCCCGGCGCAGGGACAAGCAGTCGGCCGAGGCGCTGCGGGCCGCCGCCGACGTGGCCTTCCGGCTGCTGACGCCGCGGCTGGCCGACCTGGAGGCGGTGGTGCTCGGCGGGGACCGGCGGGCGGTCGACGAGATCAGGGAGGATCGGCGTCTCGCGCCGCTGTTCGCCCTGGAGGCCGGGCCGTTCCTCACCGTTCCCGATCCGCGGCCGGCCGTCCTGAAGGGCGCACCGGACCTGTTCCGCGCCGTACGGATCCGGCTGTTCGACCCCTGACCGGCGGGCGGGCGCTCGGCGAAGCAGGTCGCGGTGACGGCGGCACTACACTTGAGCCCATGAGCGCTCCCGACTGATCGCTCCCGGCACCGGTCCTGTCCGCATCACCCACGGGAGTGTCCCCTTCATCATGATCATCGCTACCGACGTCGAACTCCGCGCGGGTTCCCGCCTGCTCATCGAGGGCGCCTCTTTCCGGGTGAACCCGAGCGACAAGATCGGGCTGGTCGGGCGCAACGGCGCCGGCAAGACCACCCTCACCAAGGTCCTCGCGGGTGAGGGCCTGCCCGCCACGGGTTCGGTCACGATCTCCGGCAGCGTCGGCTACCTGCCGCAGGACCCCCGTACGGGAGACCTGAGCGTGCTGGCGCGCGACCGGATCCTGTCGGCCCGCGGGCTCGACGAGGTGCTGCGCGAACTGCGCGCGGCCGAGACCGGGATGGCCGCCGACGACCAGCGCGTGCGCGACCGGGCGGTGCGCGCGTACGGCCGGCTGGAGGACCGCCTGCACGTCCTCGGCGGTTACGCGGCGGAGTCGGAGGCGGCCTCGATCGCCTCCAGCCTCGGGCTGCCCGACCGGGTTCTCGGCCAGCCGCTGCAGACGCTGTCCGGAGGGCAGCGCAGGCGGGTCGAACTGGCGCGAATCCTGTTCAGCGGGGCGGAGACTCTCCTGCTCGACGAGCCCACAAACCACCTCGACGCGGACTCGATCGGCTGGCTTCGTGAATTTTTGCGCTCCCACCAGGGCGGCTTGGTGATCATCAGCCACGACGTCAACCTTCTTGAAGCCACGGTAAACCGGGTGCTCCACCTGGACGCGAACCGCTGCGTCATCGACACCTACAACGTCGGCTGGAAGGCCTACCTGGCCCAGCGGGAGACCGACGAGAAGCGGCGCAAGCGGGAGCGCGCCAACGCCGAGCGGCAGGCGTCCGCCCTGCTGACGCAGGCCGACCGCATGCGGGCGAAGGCCACCAAGGCCAAGGCGGCCCAGGACATGGAGCGCCGGGCCCGGCGGCTGCTCTCGGGCGTGGAGGGCGAGCGCCGGTCCGACCGCGTCGCCAAGCTGCGCTTCCCCCAGCCGGCGCCCTGCGGCAAGACGCCGCTGACGGCTCGCGGCCTGTCCAAGTCGTACGGCTCGCTGGAGGTCTTCACCGACGTCGACGCCGCCGTCGACCGCGGCTCGCGGATCGTCATCCTGGGCCTGAACGGCGCGGGCAAGACGACCCTGCTGCGCCTGCTCGGCGGCATCGAGACACCCGACACCGGCGAGGTCCTGCCCGGCCACGGGCTCAAGCTCGGCTACTACGCGCAGGAGCACGAGACCCTCGACGCCGGGCGCACCGTGCTGGAGAACATGCGCTCCGCGGGCCCCGACCTCGCCGACGTCGACCTGCGCAAGGTGCTCGGCTCGTTCCTGTTCACCGGCGACGACGTGGACAAGCCGGCGGGGGTCCTGTCGGGCGGTGAGAAGACCCGTCTGGCGCTCGCCACGCTCGTGCTGTCGAGCGCCAACGTGCTGCTGCTCGACGAGCCTACCAACAACCTCGATCCGGCCTCCCGCGACCAGGTGCTCACCGCCCTCGGCTCCTACACTGGCGCGATTGTGCTGGTCACCCATGACGAGGGCGCCGTGGAGGCGCTGAAGCCGGATAGGGTGATTCTGTTGCCAGACGGAGTGGAAGAC
The DNA here is from genome assembly GCF_045040095.1 of Microbispora sp. NBC_01389. Classification (NCBI taxonomy): domain Bacteria; kingdom Bacillati; phylum Actinomycetota; class Actinomycetes; order Streptosporangiales; family Streptosporangiaceae; genus Microbispora; species Microbispora sp. NBC_01389. The sequence goes on along the minus strand of NZ_CP109552.1, from coordinate 6,383,602 downwards.
GCATGGAGCGACGAATTTTCCGATCTTGTGGCGCTTGCCTGATCTTAATTTGAGCGGGTAGGGATCTTTTCCCGCGGAGTAGGTAGCCGATCCCGTCGAAATGACTGATCATGGGCTGAAGTAACGCTGCGGAAGTCTGGCACTACAGGAGGTACTCGTGGCCGAGACTCTGAAGAAGGGCACCCGGGTGACCGGGGCCGACCGGGAAAAGCTGGCCAGCGATCTCAAGAAGCGCTATTCGGCGGGTGAGAGCATCCGCGCTCTGGCCGCTTCCACTGGCCGGTCGTACGGGTTCATCCACCGCATCCTGAGCGAGTCCGGAGTGACTCTGCGCGGGCGCGGCGGAGCGACCCGGGGCAAGTCCAAGCGCTAGATCCACCTCAAGACGCGCGACCGCAGCCGCTCGTTCCTGTGAGAGGGCGTGGCCGGGCCCGGCTAACCAGAACGTCGTTCGGTAGGCTCGGGCGCGACCGCGGGTCGAACAGGAGCGCGGACGCCCGGCACGGGCGGTGCGCCGCACCGGACCGGCCGTGCGAGGCGACGTGGCTCCTCGTCGAAGGCAGGAGCAGGCATGGCGGAAGCGGCAGTGGGGGGGGATCCGGAGCACGCCCCAGAGACGGGCGAAGGCTCCGATGTGTCGACGGTCTCGGCGGCCGCGCCGGCCGAGATCGGACTGCGCTGCGAGGTGGACGGCGAGATCGCGACCGTCACCCTGGACCGGCCGGACAAGCGCAACGCGCAGACGTTCGCGACCTGGTCGGCTCTGGCCCGGATAGGGGACACCCTTCCGGAGCGGGTGAGAGTGGTCGTGATCAGAGGCGAGGGGCCGTCCTTCTCAGCCGGAATCGACCTGCGCATGTTCACGCCCGAGGGAGTGCCCGGGCAGGAATCGTTCGCGAGCGCCGCGGCGCTCGGCGACACCGAGTTGGAGCGACTGATCGCGGAGGCACAGAGGGGTTTCCTGTGGCTGCGCAGGCCGGAGATCGTGTCGATCGCGGCCGTGCAGGGCCATGCGATCGGGGCGGGTTTCCAGCTCGCGCTCGCGTGTGACCTGCGTGTCGTCGCGGACGACGTGATGTTCTGCATGAAGGAGCCCGCGCTGGGGCTGGTTCCCGACCTGACCGGGACCAAGCCCCTGGCCGACATCGTCGGGGTTCCCCGCGCCATCGAGATGTGCCTGACCGCCCGCGTCGTCGGGGCCGAGGAGGCCGTACGGCTCGGCCTGGCCGAGATCGCGGTACCGGCGGGCGAGCTCGACCAGACCACCCGTGACCTGGCCGCCGCGCTGCTGGCCACCGGCCACGCCGCCGCGACCGCCACCAAGCGCCTGCTGCGGGCCGCGCCGGGGCGCACGCTGGAGGAACAGGCCGCCGCCGAGCGGGCCGAACAGGTGGCGCGCATCCGCGCACTGTTCGCTTCGAACTGACGGGTGCTGTTCGCTTCGAGCTGACGGGGGAATCGGGGGAGTCCTCCCATCGCTGCACGCCTGGGAGGATGTACGGCATATGTCGATGATGAACGGGGGCTACGGCTTCCAGGTGATGCGGTCCCTGCGGCGTGACAGCTCCGTGACGAAGGAGCGCATCGCGCCGGGGACCGTCCGGCGCATCGCGGGGTACGCGCGGCCCTTCCGGGCGCAGATCGCCGGTTTCCTCGCGCTGGTGGTGGTCGACGCGGTCATCGTGGTCGCCAACCCGCTGCTGATGAAGGCGATCATCGATGACGGCATCATGCCCAAGCGGGTCCAGGTGGTGCTGTGGCTCGCCGTCACGATCGCCGCGCTGGCCGTCGTGGACGCCGGGCTCGGCCTGGCGCAGCGCTGGTTCTCCGCGCGCATCGGCGAGGGCCTGATCTACAACCTGCGCACCGAGGTCTACGACCACGTCCAGCGCATGCCCGTGGCGTTCTTCATGCGGGCCCAGACCGGCGCGCTGGTCTCCCGGCTGAACACCGACGTCATCGGCGCGCAGCGGGCGCTGACCAGCACGTTGTCGTCGGTGGTCTCCAACGTGATCAGTCTGGTGCTGGTGCTCGGCACGATGATTGTGCTGTCGTGGCAGGTCACGCTGGTCGCGCTGGTCCTGTTACCGATCTTCGTCTTCCCCGCCAAGTGGGTCGGCCGCCGCATGTCGGCGCTGACCCGCGAGCAGATGCAGCTCGACGCCGAGATGAGCTCGGTGATGACCGAGCGCTTCAACGTGGCCGGGGCGATGGTCGCCAAGCTGTACGGCAGGCCGGACGACGAGGCATCGTACTTCGCCGAGCGGGCGGGCCGCGTCCGCGACGTGGGCGTGATCGTCGCGATGTACGGCGCGGTGTTCCGCATCGCGCTGGGACTGGTCGCCGCGCTCGCCACCGCGCTCGTCTACGGCCTCGGCGGCACCCTCGCGATCTCCGGGGCGTTCGCGCTCGGCACCCTGGTCGCCCAGTCGTCCCTGCTCATGCGCCTGTACGGCCCGCTGACCAGCCTGTCGAACGTGCACGTCGACGTGATGACCGCGCTGGTGAGCTTCGACCGGGTCTTCGAGGTCCTGGACCTCAAGCCGATGGTCGCCGAGAAGCCCGGCGCGCGGCCGATCCCCGAGGGGCCGGTGACGATCGAGTTCGACGACGTGCGCTTCCGCTACCCGGCCGCCTCCGACGTCTCGCTGGCGTCGCTGGAGTCGGTGGCCCGCCCGGACACCGGTCCCTCCCAGGAGGTGCTGAAGGGCGTGTCGTTCACCGCCCGCGAGGGCGAGCTGGTGGCGCTCGTCGGCCACTCGGGCGCGGGCAAGACCACCATCACCTCGCTGGTCTCCCGCCTGTACGACGTGGACGAGGGGGCCGTGCGGATCAACGGGCTCGACGTCCGCGACGCCACCCTCGACGGCATCAGGGACACGGTCGGGGTGGTCATGCAGGACGCCCACCTGTTCCACGACACGATCGGCAGCAACCTCCGCTACGCCCGTCCCGACGCGACCGACGAGGAGGTCTGGGAGGCCCTGCGCGCGGCCCAGATCGCCGACCTGGTCAAGAATCTGCCCGAGGAGCTGGAGACGGTAGTCGGCGACCGCGGATACCGGCTGTCGGGCGGGGAGAAGCAGCGCATCGCGCTGGCCCGCCTGCTGCTCAAGGCGCCCCGGGTCGTCGTGCTCGACGAGGCCACCGCCCACCTCGACTCCGAGTCCGAGGCGGCGGTGCAGCAGGCGCTGAAGACGGCCCTGCGGGGACGAACCTCGCTGGTGATCGCCCACCGGCTGTCGACCATCCGCGAGGCCGACGCGATCCTGGTCATCGAGGACGGCCGGGTGGTCGAGCACGGCCGGCACGAGGAACTGCTGAAGCGGGGCGGCGCCTACGCCGAGCTGTACCGCACCCAGTTCACCGGCTAGCGGTAGCCGAGGCGGGCGAGTTCCTCCCTGGCGACCTTCTCCACCAGTTCGGCGTCCTCGCCGGACAGGCGGGTGCGCCAGGCGCCCGGCCGGGGGATCGTCGCGCCGTACAACGCGATCATCGAGACCTTGGTCTCCAGGAAGGACGACACCGCGTCGATCGCCTCGCCGGGCGCGGCCACCAGGTCCTCGTACCTGAGCGTGAGCAGGTGCTCGGCGGGCAGTTCGCGGCGCAGGGCCGCGTTCAGCCGTACGGCGCCGCGCCAGCGCAGGGCGCACCTGCCCGCGGCCGGCATCTCGGCCCAGCGCTGCCGGTGCTCGGCCGAGCGCACGCCGAGGAACGGGTTGGGAAACTCGGCGTCCTCGCTCAGCATGTGCGGCTTGACCCAGGCCATGCAGGCGGGGTCGGCCAGCATGTCGGCGACGACGTCCCGGCCGTCGCGGACGACCTGGATGAACCGGGCGTCCGGAAACGCCCGCAGCAGCACCGGCGTGCTGTAGATCAGGTCGGGGCTGGCGTCGCCGAACCGCGTCAGCGCCCCCGGCCCGACGCAGGGCCCGGCACCGATGATGCCGCCGGCCTCACGGCAGGCGGTCGTGCACTCCGCGCAGGACGCCGGGACGACCTGCCAGGCCTCCGCCAGCACATCGCGCAGCACCCGGGGCGCCCCGCCGCTGCGCGCGATCGAGGGCCTCCGGGCGAAGGCGTAGACGACCCGGGTCACCGGGCCCCTGCCCATGGTCATGTGGAAGCCGGGAGAGCGCTTGAGCGCACGGCCCAGCAGGTCCGCGCCGGAGTGCGGGGCCGCGATCACGAACACCGGGCGACGGACCTTGACGCCGTTGACCACGAGGATGTGCGTCGGAGGTCGCATAGATACCGCTTAGTCTGACACCCTTTGAAGGGTGAGCGAGCGCATCCGCGGCGGGCCGGGGGGTGTCGCCTCGGTAACGGTACCGGAGGCGCCCCGGCGGCTGCGGCCGGGAGACACCGTCGCGCTGGTCGCGCCCGCCGGCCCGGTGGATCCCGTACGGCTGGAGCGCGGCGGGGCGGTCCTGGAGGAGCTGGGCCTGCGGGTCGTGCACGGAGCGTCGGTGCGGGCCCGGGAGGGCTATCTCGCGGGGCCCGACGCCGCGCGCGCCGCCGATCTCCAGGCGGCCTGGTGCGACCCCGGGGTGGCGGCCGTCATCTGCGCGAGGGGCGGCTACGGCGTGACCCGGCTGCTCGGGCTGCTCGACTGGGACGCCATGGCGGCGGCCGGTCCCAAGATCCTGCTCGGGTCGAGCGACGTCACCGCGCTGCACCGGGCCTTCGCCGACAGGCTCGGCCTGGCCACGCTCTTCGGGCCGATGCCGGCCTGCGCGACGATCAGCGATCCCGGGGGGCCGGAACCAGTCACGTTCGCCCACCTGCGGCAGGCTCTGTTCGAGGGCGGCACGCCCGCCCCGATCACGGGCGACCGCGTCATCGTGCCGGGACGGGCCGAGGGGCGGCTCACGGGGGGCAACCTCGCCCTGCTCGCCGCCCTGTGCGGCACGCCGTACGCGATGCGGGGGGAGGTGCGGGGGGAGGGCCGGATCGTCCTGCTGGAGGACGTGACCGAGGAGCCCTACCGGATCGACCGGATGGTGACGCAACTGCTCCAGGCGGGCTGCCTGGACGGCGCGGCGGGGATCGTGCTCGGGTCGTGGGTGGACTGCGGCGACCCGCTGCCGATGCTGGCCGAACGCCTGTCGCCCCTGGGTGTGCCGGTCCTCGCGGGGCTGCCCGTCGGGCATGGATCACCACAACTGAGTATGTGGTTGGAGACGAATGTGGCTATTGTGACCGAATCGTGCCCAGCCTCGGGCGCATTCCGCGACTCTGACGCGGCAACCTGAGACGCGCCCGGAGGCGCCCGGGCGGTGGCGAAGGGATGGTGCGTTGGGACTCTTGCGGCGACTGCTCAGCCGGACGCGGCCGGACGATCCCGCTCCGAGAGCCGTCGAGGACGTCGATCTCGACTCCCTGCTGGGGCTGGTCGCCGAGACCATGGGCTACACCTGCGACTTCGCCGCGGACGGCACGTCACTGGCGCTGGCCTCCCCCGATCGCGAGCGGGTGGTGAACCTCGTCGGCCTGCGCCGTGAGGCCGCCCGGCGCACCCGCGAGGACTGGCCCATGCTGGTCTCCGAGCACCTGGCCCACGCCGTGTCGGGCGAGCCGTTCGACGCCTGCAACCTCAAGCCGATCAAGCCGCTGCTGCGCACGCGGGTGCACGCCGCCGACGACCCGGCCTTTCCCGACCCCTCCCGGATCATCGGCCGCCACCTGAGCGCCGACCTGATCGAGGTGCTGACGATCGGCGCCCGCCCGGTCCGCCCCGAGGAGGCCTTCTGCTGGCCGATCCCGCCGGGGGAGGCGCTCGACGTCGCGGTGGGCAACGCCCTGGCCGACGAGCGGCCCACGGTGTCCCGGCTGGACCTGGGCGGCACCGAGGTCACGCTGCTGGCCGCGCCCAGCGCGGCCGCCCACCTGCGCCGCCTGCCCGCCCACACGCACGTGCCCGAGGACGGCATGCTCGCCGTGCTGCCGCACCGGGGGGTGGTCGCGGTGCATCCGGTGGCCGGGATCGGCGTGGTGCGGGCGATCGAGCGGCTGCGCCTGTTCGCCCACCGGGAGCACGCCGGTCACGCCGACGGGCTCAGCCCGCACGTGTACTGGTGGCGCCGGGGCAAGCTGACCCGCATCCAGGCCGACCTGATCAGCCACGACGGGCAGACCCGGCTCGTCGTCGCGCCGCCGCCGGAGTTCGCCCGGCTCCTCGCCCGCATCGCCGGCCGGTCCTGAGCGTTCGTTCCTGAGCCGCCGGTCCTGGGCTGCGGGGAATGTCCTGCGGGCGGGCTTGGTTCAACGCGTAAGAAGTTGAACTTTAAACCAGGAGAGGTGGCCATGCCCGCCGTCACCGCAGACACCCTGACCCTGCCCCGCGTCGCCGCACCCGATCCGGCCGTCGCCGGACCCCGCCCCGTACGGTCGGTGACGACCGCCCCCAGCGGTTTCGAAGGCGAGGGCTTCCCCGTACGGCGCGCGTTCGCCGGGGTGCCGCAGTCGCTGCTCGACCCGTTCATCCACATGGACCAGATGGGCGAGGTCGAGTACGCCCCCGGCGAGCCGAAGGGCACGCCGTGGCACCCGCACCGCGGCTTCGAGACGGTCACCTACATCATCGACGGCGTCTTCGAGCACCAGGACTCGAACGGAGGCGGCGGCACCATCACCAACGGCGACACGCAGTGGATGACCGCCGGGTCCGGCCTGCTGCACATCGAGAAGCCGCCGGAGCACCTGGTGGTCTCGGGCGGGCTCTTCCACGGCATCCAGCTGTGGGTCAACCTCCCCCGCGCGCACAAGTTCCACCTGCCCCGCTACCAGGACATCCGGGGGCGGGAGGCGGCCCTGCTCGCGTCGGCCGACGGCGGCGCGCTGCTCCGGGTCATCGCCGGGGACCTGGACGGGCACGCCGGCCCCGGCGTCACGTTCACCCCGATCACGATGGTGCACGCGACCGTCAGCCCGGGCGCCCGGCTCGACCTGCCCTGGAACCCGGACTTCAACGCCCTCGCCTACGTGTTGGCCGGTCAGGGCTCCGTGGGCGCTGAGCGGCGGCCGGTCCGCAAGGGGCAGCTCGCCCTCTTCGGCCCGGGCGGGTCGCTGACCCTCGCCGCGGACACCGCCCAGCCGCAGGCCGAGCCCGCACTGGAGGTGCTGCTCCTCGGCGGGCGGCCGATCCGCGAGCCGGTCGCGCACTACGGCCCGTTCGTGATGAACACCCGCGCCGAGATCATCCAGGCGATGGAGGACTACCAGGCCGGACGCCTGGGCGTCATCCCCGCCGAGCGGGTCCCGCACGCCGACGGCCCGCTGCCTGAGACGCCCTGACCTGAGACGCGCTGACCTGAGACGCGCTGACCTGAGACGCACTGGCCTGAGACGCACTGACGGCTACCGGAGCGCCAGCGCCGTATTGATCAGGTGGATGTGGCTGAAGGCTTGGGGGAAGTTGCCGAGTTGGCGTCTGGTGCGGGGGTCGTATTCCTCGGCGAGGAGGCCGACGTCGTTGGTGAGGGCGATGAGGCGTTCGAAGAGTTCGACCGCTTGGTGGTGGCGGCCGGTGAGGGCGCGGGCTTCGGCGAGCCAGAAGCTGCAGGCGAGGAAGGCGCCTTCGCCGCCGGGGAGGCCGTCGACGGGGTTGTGGTCGGCGGGGTTGTGGTCGGCGGGGTTGTGTTCGGCGGGGTTGTGGTCGGCGGTGGGGTAGCGCAGGACGAAGCCGTCGGTCATGAGTTCGCGTTCGACGGCGTCGATGGTGCCGGTGACGCGGGGGTCGTCGGGGGGCAGGAAGCCGACGATGGGGATCTGCAGGAGTGCGGCGTCGAGTTCGGTTGAGCCGTAGGACTGGGTGAAGGTGTTGCGGACCGGGTCGTAGCCCTTCTCGCAGACCTCCGCGTGGATGCGGTCGCGCAGCGCGCCCCACCGCTCCACGTCGCCCTCCCGGCCCAGCTCCTCGATCACCCGGACCATGCGGTCGGCCGCGACCCAGGCCATCACCTTGGAGTGGACGAAGTGGCGGCGCGGCCCGCGCACCTCCCACAGCCCCTCGTCGGGCTGGTCCCAGTTGTGCTCGAAGAACCTCATCAACGCGGTGATCATCGCCCAGGCGTGGTCGTCGGGCGGCATGCCCTGCTTGCGCGCCTCGTACAACGCGCTCATGACCTCCCCGTAGATGTCGAGCTGGAGTTGCGTGGCCGCGCCGTTGCCGATCCGCACCGGCCGGGACCCCTCGTAGCCGGACAGCCAGTCGAGCGTCGTCTCCGGCAGGCGGCGCTCGCCGGCCACGCCGTACAGGACCTGGATGTCCTCCGGGCGGCCGGCGATGGCGCGCAGCAGCCAGGAGCGCCAGGCGTCGGCCTCCTCGACGTACCCCGAGCCGGTCAGTGCGTCGAGCGTCATCGCGGCGTCGCGCAGCCAGCAGTAGCGGTAGTCCCAGTTGCGCACCCCGCCGAGATGCTCGGGCAGCGACGTGGTCGGCGCCGCGACGATCCCGCCGGTCGGGCTGTAGGTCAGGGCCTTGAGGGTGATCAGCGACCGGACGACGGCGTCGCGCCACGGGCCGCGGTAGCCGCACCGGGACGACCACGCCTCCCACATGGCCGTGGTCTCGGCAAGCTGCTCCAGGGGATCGATCCGTTCGGGCTCCGGGTGGTGGGAGGGGTGCCAGGTGAACACGAACGGCACCCGCTCCCCGGCGGAGACGGTGAAGGTCGCCTCGTGCCGGTAGTCGCTTCCCCGCAGGTGGACGGGGGAGTGGATCCAGACCGAGTCGGGCCCGCCCACGGCGTGCAGGTGGCCGCCCGTACGGCGCACCCAGGGCACGATGCGCCCGTAGTCGAAGCGGATGCGGATCTCGGTGCTCATCTCGACCGTGCCCGACAGGCCCTCCACGATCCGTACGAGATCGGGGTTGACGGAGCGGGGCGGCATGAAGTCGATCACCTTGACCACGCCGGTGGAGGTCTCCCAGACGGTCTCCAGGACCAGCGTGTCCCCGGCGTACGCCCGGCGGGTCGCCTCCTCGTGGCCCGTGGGGGCCAGGCGCCAGAAGCCGTTGGACTCGTCGCCGAGCAGCTTGGCGAAGCACGAGGGGGAGTCGAAGCGCGGCAGGCACAGCCAGTCGACCGAGCCGTCCCGGCCGACGAGGGCGGCCGACTGCATGTCGCCCACGAGGGCGTAGTCCTCGATCCGCATCCCGCCACGCTACCCGGGGGATGGCTCCTATGCCGCCGGAGCGAGGCTCGCGGCGTCCGGGCGGTCGACGAAGAGCGCCGCGGATCCGCCGAGCAGGGCCGATCCGGCGAAGTTGGCGTTGACCGCGCTGCGCTCCGCCGCGCTGGGGTTGGCGTTGGTGCAGCTCACCGGGGCGCTGGAACCGGACATCAGGTCGGAGCACAGGCCGGTGCGCCGGTCGGGCAGGCCGAGGATGTGGCCGATCTCATGCGTGGCGATGCGCAGCGGGTAGTAGCCCTCGCTCGTCGCCTCCCTGCCCATCCAGATGGTGCCCCGGCCGAGGCCGGTGCGGCTCGTGCGCGGCCAGCCGTTGTCGGCGAGCACGGTGAAGTCGGCCGGTGTGCCCGCCACGAGCCGGACGTTGGTGACACTGGCGTTCCACACCTGGGCCGCCTGGTCGATCACCGTGCGGAACTCGGCCGCCCGGCTGGCGTCGTAACGGAGCACGCGCACCGCGCTCACTGTGCTCAACCCGCTCGCCCCTGCGTGGGCGGACGGCACGGGCGACAGCAGGACGAGTCCCACAACCAGGCCCAGGACCAGGGCCGGGAGGGCGCGGAGGAACCGTGACAGGCGCATCGGGGTCTCCTCGATCGGGGGGTTGCCACCGCGAGGCGCGCCTCGGGTGGGGCCTGCCGTCACCGTACGCGCGGCCCAGCCCGCCGGGGACAGGCCAATTTCCCCCTACTACTGAGGTATAGGGGCCGCGCCGCTCAGGGCCTGGGCGGTGTGGATCAGGTGGATGTGGCTGAAGGCCTGGGGGAAGTTGCCGAGTTGGCGTCTGGTGCGGGGGTCGTATTCCTCGGCGAGGAGGCCGACGTCGTTGGTGAGGGCGATGAGGCGTTCGAAGAGTTCGACTGCTTCGGTGTGGCGGCCGGTGAGGGCGCGGGCTTCGGCGAGCCAGAAGCTGCAGGCGAGGAAGGCGCCTTCGCCGCCGGGGAGGCCGTCGACGGGGTTGTGTTCGGCGGGGTTGTGTTCGGCGGGGTTGTGGTCGGCGGTGGGGTAGCGCAGGACGAAGCCGTCGGTCATGAGTTCGCGTTCGACGGCGTCGATGGTGCCGGTGACGCGGGGGTCGTCGGGGGGCAGGAAGCCGACGATGGGGATCTGCAGGAGTGCGGCGTCGAGTTCGGTTGAGCCGTAGGACTGGGTGAAGGTGTTGCGGACCGGGTCGTAGCCCTTCTCGCAGACCTCCGCGTGGATGCGGTCGCGCAGCGCGCTCCACCGCTCGAACGGCCCGGTACGGCCCAGCTCCGCGGCGCCTCGGGTCATGCGGTCCATGGCGAGCCACGCCATGATCTTGGAGTGGACGAAGTGGCGGCGCGGCCCGCGCACCTCCCACAGCCCCTCGTCGGGCCGGTCCCAGTTGTGTTCAAGGAACTCGGCCCCTTTCACCAGCAGCGCCCAGATGTAGTCGTCGGGCGCCATGCCCTTCTTGCGGGCCCGATAGAGGGCGTTGACCACCTGGCCGTAGACGTCGAGCTGGAACTGACCGGCGGCGCCGTTTCCGATGCGGACGGGCCGGGATCCCTCGTAGCCGGGCAGCCAGTCGAGCGTCGTCTCCGGCAGGCGGCGCTCACCGGCCACGCCGTACATGATCTGGTGGTCCTCGGGGCGGCCGGCGATGGCGCGCAGCAGCCACACGCGCCAGGCGTGGGCCTCCTCGACGTACCCGGCCCGCAGGAGCGCGTCGAGCGTCATCGCGGCGTCACGCAGCCAGCAGTAGCGGTAGTCCCAGTTGCGCACCCCGCCGAGATGCTCGGGCAGCGACGTGGTCGGCGCCGCGACGATCCCGCCCGTGGGGCTGTATGTCAGGGCCTTGAGCGTGATCAGCGACCGGACGACGGCGTCGCGCCACGGGCCGCGGTAGCCGCAGCGCGCGGCCCAGTCCTGCCACAGCCGGATGGTCAGGCCGAGTTCGGCGAGAGGGTCGATGGCCTTCGGCCGCGGCTGGTGGGAGGGGTGCCAGGTGAACACGAACGGCACCAGGTCTCCGGCGGAGACGGTGAAGGCGGCCTGGTGCCGGTAGTCGCTTCCCCGCAGGTGGACGGGGGAGTGGATCCAGACCGAGTCGGGCCCGCCGACCGCGTGCAGGTGGCCGCCCGTACGGCGCACCCAGGGCACGATGCGGCCGTAGTCGAAGCGGATGCGGATCTCGGTCGTCATCTCGACGGTCCCCGACAGGCCCTCGACCACCCGTACCAGGGCCGGGTTGCCGGACCGGACCGGCATGAAGTCGAGCACCCTGGCCGTCCCGGTGGAGGTCTCCCAGTCGGTCGCGAGCACCAGCGAGTCGCCGACGTACGCCCGCCGGGCGGCCGTGTCCCGTCCCGCGGCGGCCAGGCGCCAGAAGCCGTTGGACTCGTCGCCGAGCAGGCGGGCGAAGCACGAGGGGGAGTCGAACCGCGGCAGGCACAGCCAGTCGACCGAGCCGTCCCGGCCGACGAGGGCGGCCGACTGCGTGTCCCCGACGAGGGCGTAGTCCTCGATCCGCATGCGCTCACCTCCCCGCGCGGCGCGTCATGACGGCTGCGTACCCGGTGACCGGGCGGTGACCCCGGCCGGGGCCCACAGCTTCATGAAGACCTGCGTCAGCGGGCCGATCGCCAGGGCGAAGACGACGGTGCCGATCCCGGCGGTGCCGCCGAGCAGCCAGCCGGCGGCGAGTACGGTGAGCTCGACGAGCGTACGGGCGAGCCGGATCGACAGGCCCATCCGGTGCAGGCCGGTCATCAGGCCGTCGCGCGGCCCCGGGCCGAAGCCGGCGTGGATGTAGAGCCCGGAGGCGGCGGCGATGGCCACGATCCCGCTCAGCAGGAAGGTCCACTGGACCGGCCACGTGGCGGGCGCGGGCACCAGCCACATCACGACGTCGGCGCTCGTGCCCACCACCAGCACGTTGCTGATCGTGCCGAGGCCGGGCCGCTGCCGCAGCGGGATCCACAGCAGCAGCACCAGCGCGCCCACCAGGTTGATGCACATGCCGATCGACCAGCCGGTGCGCACCGCGAGGCCCTGGTGGAAGACCTCCCAGGGATCGAGGCCCAGGCCCGACTCGACGAGCAGCGCGATCCCGCCGCCGTAGAGCGCCAGACCGACATAGAGACGGACGAGCCGGAACGTGAGCGAGCGGGGGTGCGAAAGGGAGAGTTCGGTCATAGTGGGCTTAATGGTGCAGGCCAATGGCTTGCCATAAAAGGGCCAATCGGCGAAATTGGACCGCATGGACCGGTATGTCAGCGCTCCCCAGCTCGCCAGGCTCGTCCGGGTGCCGCCCGGCTCCCGCCCGTACTACCGGGCGCTCGCGCACGCCGTACGCGGCCTGATCCTTGACGGGAGGCTCGCCGTGGGCGTGCGCGTGCCGCCCGAACGGCACCTGGCCGAGTCGCTCGGGGTCAGTCGCACCACCGTGACCACGGCGTACGACCGGCTGCGCGAGCAGGGCTACCTGGAGAGCAGGCAGGGGTCGGGAAGCCGCACCGCCCTGCCGGACCCCGGCGCGCTGGGCGCCGACAACCCGTGGCTCGCCTCCGACGAGGACGGGCTGCTGCCGCTGCACGCCGCCGCCCCGTCCGCGATCTCCCTCCTCGGCGAGGCCGTGGAGGAGGCGGGGCAGGCCTACCACCGGTACGCGCTGGGCTCGGGCTACCACCCCCTCGGGCTCGCGCCGCTGCGGGAGGCGATCGCCCGCAGGTACGGCGAGCGCGGGCTGCCCACCCGGCCCGAGCAGATCCTCGTGACGGGCGGGGCGCAGCAGGCCGTCCATCTGATCATGTCCCTGCTCGCGGGGCCGGGGGACCCGGTGCTGGTCGAGTCGCCGACGTACCCGCACGCGATCGACGCGGCCCGGCTGCGGTCCGCCCGCCTGGTGCCGGTGGGCGTGCAGGAGGACGGCTGGCACCTCGACCTGGTGAGCGGCGCGATGCGCCAGTCGGCGGCCCGCCTCGCCTACGTCATCCCCGACTTCCAGAACCCCACGGGTCACCTCATGGACGACGCCGGCCGCGCCGCGCTGGTCGGGGCCGCACGGCGTCACGGCACGACGCTGATCGTGGACGAGGTCTGGGCCGAGATGGCGCTGGACCCCGCCGTACGCGCGACGCCATTGGCCGCGTTCGACACCGACGGACGGGTGATCAGCGTGGGATCGGCGTCGAAGCTGTGGTGGGGCGGCCTGCGGGTCGGCTGGATCCGGACGACCGCGGCGATGGTGCGGCGTCTGGCCCTGCTGCGCGCCGCAGTGGACATCGCGAGCGCCGTGTTCGACCAGCTCGTGGTGGCGTGCCTGTTCGAGCGCATCGAGGAGGCGCGGGCCGAGCGCCGCCGCACGCTCGGCGCCTCGCTCGCCGCGCTGACCGAGGTCCTGCGCGAGCAACTGCCCCGATGGGCCTTTACCCCGCCGCCCGGCGGCGGGTCGCTGTGGGTGCGGCTCGACACGCCGGTGGCGAGCGCGGTCGCCGAGGCCGCCGCCGCCCGGGGCGTACGGCTGGCCCCGGGCCCGTGGTTCGGCGTCGACGGCACGCTGGAGCGATACGTGCGGCTGACGTTCACCCAGCCACCGGCGGTGCTGGAGGAGGCGGTACGGCGCCTCGCCGCCTCTCCGGCCGATTTCCCTGCCGTCTCGCACGTGGTCTCCGGCGCGGCCTTTCCGGGAGACTCTCCGGCTCGCTTCCGATCCCGGGAGCCGCTCACGCCGACGCTGTGACCACCCGGACCGGGCCGTCCAGATAAGGCAAGTTCCCTGGCTGTGGCCATTTAACGACCAATTGGAGAGAAGTCGGCGGGAGCCGCATATTCGACATTTAGGAATCGGTCTGTGGCTCCAACCAAATCGTCGCGTGGGGGTGTTCTTGACTGGCTGATGTGGAAGAATTAATACAGGATTTCGAATCTATCGGGGAGATGTGATGGATCTGTTCGACGTTGATCCTGAGCGCCTCCCTCGTTCGAACGGTACCGGTGCGGACGACTGGTGGGAGCAGCTCACCGCCCGCTCGCCCCTGTGGGCTACCGAAGATTCACTCCCCCGCGAATATGTGCCGATTGTCGACCCTGCGACGCGGAAGCATGCGAGCCGGTTCGACGACTCGGTGGAATCGCCTGGCCCTGCCCGTTCATTCACGACTCGTGGTGATACCGCGTCCGGTGTCGAATCCACCCACGATGAGACCGCGAGTGATGCTTCCTGTGGCGCCGGAGGTGCCGACAGCAGTGATCCCGCCGGCGCTTCCAGCGGTGCTGTCGGTGCTTCTGGTGGTGCTTCCGGCTCGGGGTCGTCGTCGTGGGTGGCGGTGGCGGCGGTTGTCGAGGCGGCTCGGGTGGTGGCGTTGGTGCCGGTGCCTGAGGACGCGGGTGTGTGTCTGGCCGAGGCGGAGGAGTTGCTTGCGGTCCGTGATCGGATCACGTCGGCGTTGGCGGCCCGGGTGGGTCGTGTCCATCGGGCGGGGGAGGCGAAGAACCATGGGCATGCGTCCACGAAGTTGTGGTTGCGGTCTGCCGGGGGGATGACGCCTGCGGGGGCGGGGCGCCTGTTGACGATGAGCATGGAAGTGCACCGTCTTGCTGAGGTGCGTCGCCTGTTCGCGGAGGGTGGTCTGGCGGAGGGGGTCGTGGAGGCGATCTGCACGGCCACCGCGGGGTTGACCGATGAGCAGGCGGCGACGGCTGAGCGGATTCTGTTGGAGTTGGCGGGGTCGGCGGGTGCGGCGGAGGTGGCGAAGGCGGGGCGGTATCTGCGGGCGGTGCTGGACCCCGACGGGCACGAGAAGGACGAGCAGGCGGATTTCGACCGCCGGTTCTTCCGGGTGCGCCGGCGTAGGGGCGGCGGGCTGGAGGGGGAGTTCTACCTGCCGGTGGAGGCGGCCGCGCGGTTGCGGCACATGCTGGACGTCTACGCCAGGCCGAAGGCTGATGGTGATGACCGTACGTTGAGTGTGCGGAACGCGGATGCGTTGATCGCGTTCTTGGAGAACAAGATCGTCACTGAGCTTCTGGTGCTGGTCAACGCCGAATCCCTTCCCGACGACCCTCCGAGTGGCACTGCCTGCGACGAGGGTGAGCCCATCATCGACGATGGCGAGCCCACCATTGAGGAGCCCGCCGACGGAGAACCACACGAAGAGCCAGACGAAGAGCCAGCGGGTGCGGAGCCGGGGGGCGCGGAGCCGGGCACACGGCCATCGGCCGTCAGCCCCGAACGCACGACCACTGTGCCCCCAGCGGGCGGTGATCGCTCAGCCGGCGAGGACGGTTGCTCGACCGTTGCCCCCTCCGCAGGAGACGACACTCGCCCTGCCGCCTCCCGCGCCGCCTCCAGTGCCGCCGGTGATGCCGCCTCCCGTGCCGCCGCGGGTACGGGCGCGGGCGCGGGTGGGGGCGCTGACGGGCAGGAGCCTGCCACCGGCCGCGGAGCCGCCGGTAGCTCGCCCAACCCCGCACCCGAGCCCGACGCTCCGCCGGATGCGGAACACGGCGGCGACGCTGGGCCAGGAGACGACGCCTGGCCAAGAGGTGGCGCTTGGCCTGGCAGTGATGCCTGGGCGGGGGTGGGAGCCGACGCTTCGCCGGGGGCGGGGGTGAACTGTCCGCCGGGGGTGTTGTTGCGGGGGTTGCCGGGGCTGATCCTGGCGACCGGGCATCTGCTTCCCGCCTCCAGCGTGCACCGGCTGGCCCGCACCAGCACCCTGGTGAGGATCGTCATGAACGCCGCCGGGCAGGTCCTCGACATGGGCCGCAAGGTCCGCCTGGCCACCCCCGCCCAGCGCCGGGCGGTCTTCGCCCGGTACGCCACCTGCTGGGTCGACGGCTGCCCCCTGCCCGCCACCATGTGCCAGATCGACCACGCCGACAACTGGTGCAGCGGCGGGCTGACCGACCTGAAGCTGCTTGGGCCGGCCTGCCAGTTCCACAACCGCGACCGCTACCGCCACCCCACCCGCTACACCCGCCGCAAGATCGGCGACGACCGCTGGGCCTTCACCTACCGCAACCCCCGAACCACCCGATTGCGGGTGTAGAGGCGAAAGCCGGAATCCTTGGTGGCCCGGCCCGGCTGGCGGGGTTCAGCCGAAACGGCGCTGGATACGGGGGGCTTTCGCTAACGTCGGGGGAGTGTCCGCCGACGCCCACACCGACGCCCACACCGACGCCCGTCCACCGGCATCCGCCGATCGCCTGCGTGCCGAAATGGTCGCCGCGCTCACGGAGTGGGGTTCGATTCGGTCTCCTGAGGTCGCCGAGGCCTTCGCGAAGGTCCCCAGGGACAGGTTCGCGCCCGAAGCGGCGCTCGACGCGGCCTACTCCGCCCGGGATGTCGTCATCACCAAACGCGACCCTGACGGCAGGGCGACCAGTTCCATCAGCGCGCCGTGGCTGCAGGCCGAGATGCTGGAGGCCGCCCGGCTGACCCGCGGCGCGCGGGTCCTGGAGATCGGCTCCGGCGGCTACAACGCCGCGCTCATCGCCGAGATGGTCGGCCCGGACGGCTTCGTGCTCACCGTGGACATCGATCCCTGGGTCACCGAGCGGGCGGCCCGCTTCCTGGCCGACACCGGATATTCACAGGTCAAGGTGGTTCTCGGTGACGCTGAGCACGCCGCCGACGAGTACGGGCCGTTCGACGCCATCCTCGTGACGGTCGGCGCCTGGGACTGCCCCTGGGGGTGGCTGCTCGCTCCGGAGGGCCGGATGGTGGTTCCCCTTCGTTTCGCCACGATCACCAGGTCCTTCACCTTCGTACGGGACGGCGACCGGTTCCGAGGTCTGAACCCCACGGTGTGCGGGTTCATCGCGATGCAGGGTGCCGGGGCGTACAGGGGGCGGGAAGCCGTCCTCGACGGCGGAGCGGTCACGCTGACGATCGAAGACGGCCCCGAACTCGACGTCGACGCGCTCGGCCGGGCGCTGGTCGAACCCCGCACGGAGTTGTGGACCGGCGTCGAGGTCGGCGGCGGGGAGCCGTTCGACACGCTCAATCTGTGGCTGGCCACGGCCGAGGACAGGTTCGGCATGATCTGGCAGGACCCGGATCGTGGCCGCGATCTCGTCCAGACCGCCATACGGTGGTACTGCCCGGCTCTCATCACCCGTGACAGCTTCGCGTACCTCGCTCTTCGCGACGCCCCGTCACACGCGACGGCGTCACACGCGACGGCGGCGGCCCGTCACGAGTTCGGGGCGTACGGACACGGCCGTCACGGCGCCGACCTCGCCCGCCGGCTCCACGACCAGATCAAGGTCTGGGACCGTGACTGGCGCCGCCGCCCCCAGCCGGCCTTCAGCCTCCACCCCGCCGACGCCGCGGTGCCGGATCCGGCAGTCGGCCGGATCTTCCGCAAGAGGCACACCCAACTGGTCATGGCCTGGACCTGAACCTCGCAGACCGCGTACGGCGGTCAGGACGGGGAGATCAGGACGAGGAGATCAGGACGGGTAGATCAGGACTGAGCGGGCACGGGGGGCAGGTGGTGTTCGGCCATGAGGACGCGGAGCCTGCGGACGAACAGCAGCATGAGGAGACCCGCGGCGACCGCGGCGAGCGCGAGGACCAGGTAGTACACGGGCATGGGCACGACCGTGGTCAGCCGGTAGGTCTGGCCGCCGACGGAGTCCCCGAGGGCCATCGCCAGATACCACACGCCCATGAGCTGGTTCTCGAAGGCGCGGGGGGCGAGCTTGTTGGTGGCCGACAGCCCGGCCGGGCTGAGGAACAGCTCGGCGATGGTCTGGATGAGGTAGACCGACAGCAGCCACATGATGGAGACCTTCACCCCGTCCGAGGCGACGCCCGCCGCGACGGACATCACGACGAAGCTCAGCCCGACGATCACCAGCCCGATCGCGAACTTGAGCGGTGTGCTGATGCGGGTGCCGGCCCTGAGGAACATCTCGGCGAACAGCGGGGCGAGCACGATGATCGCGAGGGAGTTGATGTTCCCCACCCAGCCCGGCGGGATCGTGAAGCCGAACACGTCGAGGTCGGTGTCCTTCTTGGCGAACAGCAGCAGCGAGCTTCCGGCCTGGTCGTAGACGAGCCAGAAGATCGCGGCGGCGAGGAACAGCCACACGTACGCGAACAGCCCCCTGCGCTCCTCCGCGGTGACCTCGTGCGACGAGAACAGGAAGGCGAAGTACGCGATCGGCACGACGGCCGTCACGACCGTGAGCGCGAGGGCGAAGCGGTCGACGGTGAGCGTCCCGCTGACCGCCCACAGGGCCAGCCCGCCCGCGACGACGGCGAGGCAGAGACCGGCGACCATCTTGAAGCGATGTTCCTCGGCGGGCGTGAGCCGGTGGTCGGGCTCCTCGCCGGCGCCGCACAGGGTCGCCCGGCCGCGTATGTACTGCACGAGGCCGAAGAGCATGCCGACCGCCGCCGCCCCGAAGGCGAGATGCCAGCGGCCGCCGGTCTGCAGCCAGGGCACGATCATGATGCCGAGGAACGCGCCCAGGTTGACGCCCATGTAGAAGATCGTGTAGCCGGAGTCGCGCCGGGCGTCGTCCTCGTGCCGGTACAACTCGCCCACCAACGCCGCCATGTTCGGCTTGAGCAGACCGCTGCCCAGCGCGATGAGCACGAGGCCGAGCCAGACGAAGCCGCCGCCCATGGGCATCGCCATGCTCAGGTGACCACCCATGATCACGAAAGCGCCGACCAGGACGGTCCTGCGTGCCCCGAGCAGCCGGTCGGCCAGCCAGCCGCCCACGAGGGCCAGCAGGTACACCGAAGCGACGTACACGCCGTAGACGCCCACGGCGGTCGTCTCCGGCAGGCCCATGCCGCCGCGGGTGGCGGGCGCCGTGAGGAACAGCACGAGCACGGCGCGCATGCCGTAGTAGCTGAAGCGCTCCCACATCTCCGTGCCGAACAGCGTGGCCAGCCCGCGCGGATGGCCGAAGAACGTCCGCTCCCCGGCAGGCGACCCTGGTCGTCCGGATGCCATGCGTACCCCCCGATCACGCATCATCTCAGCAACTTTATATGCCTTTATGTCCTGTTTGTCCGTTTGGGATGGCGCATTCGTGCGCCCCTCGCCCGTGGAGTCTTGTCCTCGGTGATCCCCTGTGGTGCGATGCAGGCCACGCGTGCGACATACCCGTTGGGAGGCACGATGGCCGGCGTTCTCGAGGAGCGGGCCGCGATCGAACGCGACATCGCGGGCAGGACCCTCTGCGAGCAGCTCAAATGGGCCGCGCAGGAGCACCCGGACGCGCCCGCCTACTCCGATCCCGTCTACTCCGATCCTGAGGGAGCCGGCGGCTGGCGCACGCTGACCTACGCCGAGGCGCGGCGGCGCGTGCTGGAGATCGCCGCCGGCTACGCCGCGCTCGGCCTGCGGCCAGGCGAGGCGGTCGCGCTGATGCTGGTCAACCGGAGCGAGCACGTGCTGGCCGACCTCGGCGCCGTCCACGCGGGCGCCGTCTCGTGCTCAATCTACGCGACCTTCGCCCCCGAGCAGGTCGCGTACGTCGTCCGTGACGTCGGGGCGCGCATCGCGGTGCTCGGCGGCCCCGGCGACCTGGCCCGCTGGGCGCCCGTGCTCGGGGAGCTGCCCGGGCTGACCAGGATCATCATGCTGGAGGGCGCCCCAGAGGGCGACGATCGCTTCCTGAGCTGGGACGACTTCCTGACGATCGGCGCGCGGGCGCACGCCGCCGACCCGGACGCGGCCGAGCGGCGCTCGCGGGAGGTGACCCCGGACGACGTCCTCAGCGTGCTGTACACCTCGGGCACGACCGGCACACCCAAGGGTGTCCCGCTCACGCACGCGAACGTGCTCTACGAGATCGAGGCGACGCGGCGGATGATCGACCTGGCCGAACAGGGGACACAGATCTCCTATCTCACCTACGCCCACATCGCCGAGCGGGCGCTCAGCCTTTACCTGCCGCTGTTCAAGGTCAACCACGTGTACTTCTGCACGGATTTGACCGCCCTCGCCGCGACGCTGGGCCAGGTGCGCCCGGTGCTGTTCTTCGGCGTGCCCAGAGTCTGGGAGAAGATGGCCGCCCGGCTGCAGGCGCTGCTGGCCTCCCAGCCCGCCGACCAGCAGGAGAACGTCCGCGCCGCGATGGCCGCGGGGCTCGCCTACATCGAGGGGCAGCAGTACGGCAACACGGTCTCGCTCGAGGTGCGGGAGGCCTACGAGCGGGCGGACGCCGCACTGCTGTCGGTGATCCGCGGCCTGATCGGGCTCGACCGGGCCCAATGGTGCGCCACCGCCGCCGCGCCGATGCCGCCGGAGGTGCAGCGCTTCTTCGCCGGCCTGGGCCTGAAGGTCATCGACCTCTACGGCATGACCGAGACGACCGGCGCCATCACGGTCAACAGCCCGGAGGTCTTCCGGCTCGGCACGGTGGGACGGGCCGAGCCGGGCGTCGAGGTGCGGGTGGCGGAGGACGGTGAGATCCTCACCCGCAGCCCGCTGAACACCCGGGGCTACCTGGGCCTGCCCGAGGCGACCGCCGAACTGCTGGACGCCGACGGATGGCTGCACACCGGCGACGTCGGGTCGATCGACGACGACGGGTTCGTCCGGATCGTCGACCGCAAGAAGGAGGTGTTCATCACCTCCGGAGGGGAGAACGTCTCCCCGGCCGGCATCGAGGGCCACCTGAAGGAGCACCCGCTCATCGGGCAGGCCCTCGCCTACGGTGAGGGGCGGCCGTACCCGGTGGCGATCCTCACCCTCGACGGGGAGGTCGCGCCCGAGTGGGCGCGGGCCCGCGGAATCGCCTTCGAGTCGCTCGCCGGCCTGGCCGGGCACCCGGACCTGCTCAAGGAGATCGAGGCGGCGGTGGAGGCCGCCAACCGCAAGCTCGCCCGGGTGCAGCAGGTCAAGCGGTGGCGCCTGCTGCCCGTCGAGTGGACGGCCGAGACCGAGGAGCTCACCCCGAGCCTCAAGCTCAAGCGCCGCGTCGTGCACGCCACGTACGCCGGCCTGATCGAGGAACTGTACGCGGCGGGCTGAGCCGGGGAAATCTTTTACCGGCGGGGGAGGGTGTCGGGAGCGGGACACGCGCCGGTCGTGCGTACGGTCTCGGGGCATGACGACGCCTCTCCTCGTGCCCGCACTTGTCGCGTCCTCCCTCGCCGCGTCATCTCTCGCGCCAGTGGTCCCAGTGGTCCCAGTGGTCCCAGTGGTCCCGGCGGCCGGTGAGACGGCGATCCGCTCGGTCGTGGTGCGGCCGTCGGACCCCGTCGTCGGGCCGGCCGGCTCGGTGCGGCTGGTCGTCGACGTGGTGGCGCGCGGCGCGAACCGCGTCTCGGTCGTCCTCGAACCCGGCCGCGCGCCCTCCGCCGGTGGTGAGGGGCCAGGCGGGGAGGGGCCAGGCGGGGAGGGGCCAGGCGGGGAGGCACCGGGTGGGGAGGCACCGGGTGGGGAGGCACCGGGTGGGGAGGGACACGGTGGAGGGGAGCCCGGCGGAGAGGACGGGCCGGGCGACGGCCCCCCGCCGCCGTCCGGTGACGCAGTGCCGCTGCCGGGTCCTGCGCCAGGCCCCGTGCATGGTCCTGTGCATGGTCCTGTGCATGGTCCTGTGCATGGTCCCGTGCCGGGCCCGGTGCTCGGACCGGGAGCTTTCTGGCCGGGATCGCCGCGTTCGAGGCCCGAACCCATGCCCAGGTCCCCGGCCGTGCGCCCGCGCTTTCCCGTGCGACCGGGTGTGCCCGGCGGCTTTCCCGCGACGATTCCCGGAGTTCCCGGAGTTCCCGGAGTTCCCGGGATGCCCGGGTTTCCTGGGGTGCCCGGGTTGAGCGGCCTGGCCACCGCGGTGCCCGGGGTCGTCGGCGCGGCCAGGGACGGCCGGGCCGCCGGGAGAGGCAGCACCGTCGGTGAGAACAGCACCGGCGGTGAGAACAGCGCAGCCGGTGAAAGCAGCGGGTCCGGGAGCGACAGTGCGGCCGGAGGATGGGAGACGTGGCGTTTCCTGCCCGACCGGCCGCTGTCGCGGTGGTATGCGAGTGGGCCCTGGACGGTCACCGCCACCGCCGTGGACGCCCGGGGCGGGACGGCCGTCGCGCGGGCGGTGTTCCATCTGCGGCGGGCGACCGAGATCGAGGGGCTCAAGGTCGCCCGTGGCCGGGGCGGGGACGAGACCCGGGTCACCGGGACGCTGCTACGCGTCGACCCGGGTGGCCGGGTCGACTACCGGCCCTTCCCCGGGCAGCGGGTCAGGATCTCCTTCCGGCCCAACGGGTCGTCCGAGTGGCGGCCCGTGGGCGAGGCGGTCACCCGCAGGGACGGCTGGTTCAGCGCCCGGACGCGGGAGGACGGCCAGGGCGCCTGGCGGGCCGAGTACGCGGGCTCGCCCCGCTACGCCGCCGATGTCAGCGCGGAGCGAGAGGCATAAACCGCCCTTCAATGCCATAAAAAGCATAGAAGTGGCATATAAGGGACAGTTACAGACTTGTTACGGTTTACTCTGAGAAAACTGGCAACTTTCCTTTTCCTTTTAACGTCTATGACGTTGGCGCGCCCCAACCCGGGGGCGCGTTTGAACACGGGGAGAGGACACACCCTCATGGTGAAACGAGCTGCTACCGCCCTGGCAGTGATCGCCATGGGCGCCACGGCGCTCGCGACCGCGCCCGCTTACGCGGACCCGGTCACATCCACGCCGACGCCCACAGAGTCGGCCACACCGACGCCGACCCCCACGCCCACCCCGACCCCGGACGGCCGGCGCCCGTACGTGCCCGAAGCGCGCATCCTGTGGTTCGGCGTCAACCCCGACGAGGTCGTCGTGAGCGGGCGTGGCTCCGCCACGGTCTCCGCCTCGGTCAGGACCAAGGACGTCAGGAAGGTCACCTTCACCCTGTCCGGGTCCCGCGGGCACGGCGACGGCCACGGCGGGCATGGCGGCCATGACGGCCCCTGGTGGGGCAAGCGCAAGGGCGGCCCGCACGACGGCCCGTCCTTCGACACCTTCTCCCAGTCGTGGAGCTTCGACAGGCACGACCGGGAAGGCGTCTACAAGGTGCGGATCGAGGCCGAGGGCCTCGACGGCCGGACGCTGACCGCGGAGCGTTCCTTCAGCGTCAAGCACAAGGACTGGCAGGCGCCGCGTCCGTCGGGCCCGAAGGCGACCCGCATCGTCGGCTTCGACGCCACGCCCGAGCCGGTCCGCCAGGGCCGTGCGCTGACCCTCAAGGGTGAGCTGCAGGTCGCGCAGTGCTACTCCGACTGGTACTTCGGCTGGAACGGCTACACCGGCCGTCGCGGCGGGCACGACAACTGCTACGACAGCCGTGACTACTGGCACGACTGGCACTGGCTGGGCTCCCAGGAGGTCGGCGTCTACTTCCTGCCCGCGGGCTCCCGCAAGTGGCGGTACGTCGACACCATCAGGACCGACGGCGACGGCGACTTCGTCACCAAGGTGCGGGCCAAGCAGTCCGGCACCTGGGGCGTGCGCTTCGACGGCACCCGTCGTCTCAAGGGTTCCGAGGCCACCGACTACGTCAAGGTGATCCGGCACCACTGAGGCGCGTCTCAGCCCAAACAGGCAACCTGGGAATGTCCTGGGAGAGCCAACAAATCTGCAGTTCACGGACGCCCGGCTTCCTCACGGAGCCGGGCGTCCGGTTTTTCCTGACTCATCCGCAGATTAAAGATGACAGTTCGGGTAGAGAGGTCCCGGTGCTCACGTTCTGCGGCCATAGTGGGTGAGGTCGTGGTCACACAGGGCGAGCACCCGCTCGCGTCGCGTGGTAGGGAGTCTGGCTTGATCCGACTGATGCTCGCCGAGGACATGCACCTCATCCGCAAGGCGCTGGTCGCTCTGCTGTCGAGCGAGGACGACCTGGAGGTCGTGGCCGAGGCGGACAGGGGTGAGGACATCGTGCGGCTGGGCTGTCTGCGGCGCCCCGACGTCGCGGTGCTCGACATCGGGCTGCCCGGCGTCGACGGCCTCACCGCGGCGGCCGAGCTGCACCGCCGATTACCCTCCTGCAAGACCGTCGTGCTCACCGGGCTCGGCACGCCCACGGCCCTGCGCAAGGCCCTGGACGCCAACGTGCGCGGCTACGTGGTGAAGGACGCCTCCCCGGCGCATCTCGTCGACTGCATCCGCCGGGTGGCCGCGGGTGAGCGGGTCATCGACCCCGAGCTGGCCGTGGCGGCACTGGACGCCGACAGCAACCCGCTGACCGCTCGTGAGCTGGACGTCCTGGAGACCGCCGCCGGAGGGGCCACCGTCTGCGAGATCGCCGACCGCCTGTCCCTGTCTCAGGGCACCGTACGCAACTACCTGTCCCGCATCCTCGGCAAGGTGGGCGCCCGCTCACGCGTCGAGGCGATCCAGATCGCCTCCGAGTGCGGCTGGCTCTGGCCGTCGGCCGGGCGCGACATCGGCATCCTCCGCTACCGCCCCCGCCGGTAGGCCGGTCCAGTGGCCCACGAGGTCGGCGTACAGCGGTGACGTGGCCACCATCTCCTCGTGGGAGCCGAGCCTGACCCGGGTGCCGTCCATGACGAGCACCCGCTTGGCGCGCAGGGCCGACGAGATGCGGTGGGCCACCACGACCAGTGTCCCGCCGCGCGCCGCGAACGCGGCCTCCGCCCGTGCCTCCGCCGCCGGGTCGAGGTGACAGGTCGACTCGTCGAGCACGACCAGCCGGGCGGGGGACAGGTACGTCCTGGCCAGCGCGACGAGCTGCCGTTCGCCCGCCGACAGTTCGGCCGGGTCGAGCGGGCCGCCCGCGCAGCGCTGCGCGAGGTCCGTGAGCCCGAGCGCCGCGACCGCCTCGTCCACCCGCTCCGGCGTCGTGCCGGGCGCGAGATAGGTCAGGTTCTCGGCCAGGGTGCCGGGGAAGACGTACGCCTCCTGGGGGATCAGCGCGCGGGCGGCCGGGCGGACGCGCGCGGCCGGGACGCCGCCGACGAGGACCTCGCCCTCGTCCGGCGTGAGCAGGCCGGCGACCAGCGCGGCCAGCGTGGACTTGCCGATCCCGCTCGGGCCGACGACGGCCAGGTGATCGCCCTCCGGCACGTCGAGGTCCAGGCCGTCGATGACCGGCTCGGGGGCCTTCCGACCGGCGGCGCCGTACGCGAAGCGGACCCCCCGCAGCACCAGGCGGGCGCCGTCGGGCTCGGTGTCGGGCTCGGTGTGAGGCCTGGTTTCACTGTGCGGCACCGGCGGCCCGGGCACGTGCAGAATGCGGTCCAGCGTGACGGCGAGGCGTACGCCGCTGACGCCGAGGCCCTGCACCAGGCCGCCCAGCGCGGGGGCGAGCGACTGCATCACGTAGGTCAGCGTGCCGAGGATCATCCCGCCGGTGATCCCCTGGCGGACGAGCCAGGGCGCGCCCGCGAGCAGCAGCACGACCGGCAGCCACGCTCCCACCGCCAGTGACAGCGTCCGCGTCGCGGTCACCCGGGCGAGCGCCCGCGCGGACGCGGCCTGCCGGGTCACCGCCCGCCCGACCTCGGCCGCGACCCGCTCCTCCGCGCCGCAGGCGGTCACGTCGCGCAGCCCGCTCGCCATCGCGGCCACGGCGGCCGCCGTACGCTCGTCGGCGACGATGAACTCCCGCTGCCGCCGGGCGAGGGAGGGCAGGGAGACGAGGAACAGGCCCACCCCGAGAGCCACCGGGGGCAGCACGAGCGGCACCACGGCGGGCGCCAGGGTCGAGAGCCCCACCACGACGCTGACCAGCGTGAACACGAACGACCTGACCACCGTGATGATGGCGCCGAAGGCGTCCCTGGCCAGCTCGACCTGATGGTTCATCCGGGCGACGGCCGCGCTGTCGCCACCCCGCCCGGCCCGCAGCGCCCCGGTCACCACCCGCCTCAGCAGGTCGTCGCGGAACGGCTCGACGATCCCCGCGACCAGCAGCAGCACCTGCCGGGCGGACACCGCGGCCACGGCCCACGCGGCGGCCAGGACCCCGAGCCAGGCCAGCCCGAGGCCGGGCCGACCGGCCGCGAACCCGTCGTCCACCGCCCGCGCGACGGCGTAGCCCCCGGTCAGCGAGGGCAGGGCCTCCGCCACCGACCAGCAGGCCAGCCGCAGCAGCCGGGACGGCTCGCGCCACAGCGCGTCCAGGACGACCCGCCGCCTCACGACGCCTCCTGCGCTTGGGATACGGCTGCCTGGAAGACGGCCCGGTAGCCGGGATCCGCCCACAGCCGTTCGTGCGTGCCGATCGCGCGGACCCGCCCGTCCTCCAGCCACACGACCTGATCGGCCTGGGCCGCCGTCGTCACCCGGTGGGCCACCACCAGGCGGGTGCGGTCGGCCAGGCTGCCCGTGAGCGCGCGCCCGACCTGCCGCTCGGTCACCGTGTCGAGGCTCGACATGGCGTCGTCCAGGATCAGCACCCGCCCGGCCTGGGCGAACGCGCGGGCGAGGCCGATCCGCTGGATCTCGCCCCCGGACATCGGCGCCTCCTCGACCGGTGTGGCGTACCCGAGGGGCAGCCTGCGGACGAAGGGGTCGGCGCAGGCGGCGACGGCGGCGGCCCGCACCGTGCTGTCGTCATGAGCCGGGAGTCCGAAGCCGACGGCCTCGCCCAGGGTGCGGCCGAACAGGGCCGGGCGCTCGAAGGCGTACCCGACCGCACGCCGGAGCGGCTCCCGGCCGAGCTCCCGCAGCGGCACGCCGTCCAGCAGCACGACGCCCCGCTCGGGGTCGGCGAGCCGGCCGGCGACGGCGGCCAGCGACGACTTGCCCGAGCCGGAGCGGCCGACCACCGCCGTGCAGGTGCCTCCCGGCACCACGAAGCTGATTTCGCTCAGCAGCCGGACCCCGTCGGCCCGTACGGTCACGTCACGCAGTTCCAGGGTCCCCGGGCCCGGCGGCAGCGGGCGGGAGCCGTACGCCGGGGGCGGCACGGCGAAAAGCTGCTCCAGGCGCTGCGCGGCCGACCGGGCGCGGGCGATGCGGGCGGCGTAGCCCAGCGCCGATCCGAGGCCCGCGCCGAGCACGACGTAGCGCGCGGCGGCGAGCAGTTCGCCCACGGTGAGGCCGCCCGCCGACAGGCGGAGCCCGCCGACGGCGAGCACCGCGATCTCCAGGAGCGGGACGACGACGGCGGCCTGCACACCGGCCCGCGCCTGCAGCCGCCACAGCGCGAGGCCGTGGGCGCGCAGCCGGGGGAGCGGAGCCAGCACCCGTGCGGCCTCGCGGTCCTCGGTGCCGGCGGCGCTGATGGTGCGGGCCCCGGCGAGCGCGCCGACGAGCATGCCCGCGATCTGGCCCTGCGCCTCCTGGTAGCCGCCGGAGGCCGCGGTGGTCTTCCGTACGAACGCGCGCAGCACGGCCACGATCAGCAGCAGGCCGGCCACCAGCGTGACCGCGAGCCAGGGGTCGATCAGCGCGAGGGCGACGACGCTGCCGGCCGACGGGATGACCAGGGTGGCGGCCGTCACGACGGCCTCCGGGGTCCGCCCCGCCTCCTCGACGTTCACGCCGGCGCGGGTGACGATCTCCCCGGGCGCGAGATGCCGGGTCAACCCGGTGCCGGCCGAGAGGGTGTGGGTCACGACCCGGGTGCGCAGCCACCGGGCGGCCCGCGCGCCGCTCACCCCCGCGGCGAGGACGCCCAGCGCGTCGCACGCGACGACGAGCGCGGCCAGCAGCGCGGCGGCGGCGACCGTCTGCGGGAGGTCGGGGGACGTGCGCATGACGGCGTCGAGCGCGCGGCCGAGCGCCGCCGGGATGAGCAGGTCGGCCGCGGCGCCTGCCAGCGCCGTCACCGTCAGCACCGCGAGCCAGGGCCCGCCGCGCCTTACGGCCCGCACGATCAGCAGGTCCGCCGTACGAGAACTCACCAGGGGTCCCCTCCAGTCCCGAAACGCCGCCAGTCCCGAA
Organism: Microbispora sp. NBC_01389; assembly: GCF_045040095.1. Taxonomy (NCBI): domain Bacteria; kingdom Bacillati; phylum Actinomycetota; class Actinomycetes; order Streptosporangiales; family Streptosporangiaceae; genus Microbispora; species Microbispora sp. NBC_01389. Next base: position 6,355,591 of record NZ_CP109552.1, on the reverse strand, counting down.
ACGCGGAAGCCTGGGCGGCCGCGACGACCGCCCAGACCTTCGCTTCATGCGCCAGCAGCAGCGGTTATCAGCCGCAGATGATGCTCAGGCTGCTGTTCTCGTGCGGGGTGCAGCCCAGGAGGCTCAGGTTGCTGCCCTGGGTGCCGCCGCCGCCACCGCCGTGGCCGCCGGGGATCTCGAGGGTCTGCAGGTCGAGAAGCGCCATGTGGATCATCTCCCTTGTCTGGATGGTTCATCCGGCACGGAGCCGGAAGTGGGGTTGAGCAGGTCGGGTCGAGCGAGGTGCCGTCAGCCGCAGATGAGGCTGAGGCTGCTGTTCTCGTGCGGGGTGCAGGCGAGCAGGCTCAGGTGGCTGCCGCCACCACCACCGCCGCCGCCACCACCGGTGGGGGCCTCGAGGGTCTGCAGGTCGAGAAGCGCCATTGCGATTCACCTCCTTCCGGGACTGGTCGGGACATGCGACCCGGCGGCGGTACGCAGGGGGACCTGCGCCTGGGACCGTCCGGGGGGCTCAAGGAACGGGAGGCGGACCGGCTCGTCGTGCAGCGCGGTGCCGAGCGCGAACAGCACGCCGGCGCTCCCTGTGGCGAAGTCCATGGACAGGCGGAGCAACTGGGCCCCGGGGAAGGCCAGCCCGCCCTGGTACGGAAGCTCCTGCCAGGCCAGCCGGGCGATCTGTGCCTCGGCGGCCCCGGGGTCGGGGCGCGAGCCGGACGACAGGCAGGCGATCATGCCCGCCCGGCCGGCGAACAGCCCCGACTGGACGTAGTACGGAAGGGTCAGCACCGACCGGATGGCCGCCAGCGACCCCGCGAAGTCGTGTTCGTCGCCGTGGTTGTCGTCGCCGTGGTTGTCGTCGCGGTGGTTGTCGTCGCGGTGGTTGTCGTCGCGGTGGTTGTCGTCACGGTGGTTGTCGTCACGGTGGGCGAGATAGCGGTCGAGCACCAGCCCGATGCCGGCCGACCCCTCGTCCAGGTAGGGGTTGGTCCGCCAGCCCTGCTGCACCTGGAGCTGCCCGTCCTCGCGGCCGACGCACCGGCGCAGGTCCTGGCGCAGCGCGGTGGCCGCGAGGTCGAGCAGACCGGGGTCGCCGGTGCGCTCGTAGGCGTGCAGGAACATCAGGGCGGGCCCCGACGAGCCGTACATCAGCCCCGCGTGCGGATACCTGCCTCCGCTGATCTCGGGGACGTCGTCCGGGCCGCCGATCCGGTCGGCCACCGCGGCGACGACGCGCGCGGCCCGCTCTCGGAACGCCGGCTCGCCGGTCGCGTCGTGTAGGCGCATCAGGGCGAGGGCGACGCCGGACAGGCCGCGGTAGAGGCTGAGGTCGAGCCCCTCCCAGGGCTCCCGCAGGCACCGCTCGGCCACGCCGAGCGCGTCCTCGCGCCGGCCGAGCTCCTCCAGCGCGTACGCCACGCCGTGCAGCCCGTTGTAGAAGCCGATCCCGATGCCGGGCTCCGCCGTCCGCCTGACCAGCCACTCCTCGTGCTCGGGGAAGTGCCCGGCCCCGGTCGCGGCCAGCGCGTGGAGCACGCCGGCCGCGCCGTTGGCGAGGCTCACACCGCCGCCGGGCTCGAACTGGACGATGTCTCCGGGGAACAGCCGGTCGTCGCGCCCCGGCGTCGCCGAGGCGAGGATCGCCGTCGCCAGGGCGTCCCGGAGCGCGGGCCAGCCCTCGGAGAGCTGGCTCGGCTCCGGTCCGGCGGAATGGACGGCGGAGTGCGTGCCGGTCTCGTCGCCGAGGAGTGTCGCCACCGCGCCGTCGATCAGCTCGGGCGGCACCGGGAACGTGTCCTTCACCAGCCTGCCGAGCTGGGCGGCCTTGGGCCGGTGCAGCTGCAGCAGCATGGTGGTCATCGGGGCGAAGATCCCGAGGTGCAGGCAGGCGAGGGCGTACTCGTCGGCCTCGACGCCGGCGAGGCCGCTCGGCGGGACGAAGCCGGGGTTGGCCAGCGTGGGCCGTCTGCGCTCCTCGACCGGCGAGGAGACCTCGAAGTCGATCAGCACCACCCGGTCGCCGTCGACGAGGATGTTGAAGGGGTGCAGGTCGCCGAACACCACGCCGCGCTCGTGCAGGGCCGCGACCGCCGCCCGCACCTTGGCGAGCATCGCGACCGCCCACTCCGCGTAGTCCGTGCTCATCTCCGGCGTGCGGTCGGCCCGCGTGAGGGGGTGCTTCTGCGCGATGAGCTGGCTGAGCGAGGCGCCGTCGACGTACTCCTGCGCGAGGAAGTGGTGCTCCCCGACGGTGAAGTGGCCGTGCAGGCGGGGGACGCAGTCCAGCCCGGCGAGACGCTCCATGATCTCGGCCTCGTGCCGGAGGCGGGTGACCGCGTCGCGTCCCTCCACGTCGAGGCCGGCGTGCGGGCGCGCCTCCTTCAGCACCACCTTCTCGCCGGTGCGCGTGTCGTGCGCGAGGTAGACGCCGCCGCCGTTGGAGAAGTGCAGGACGCTGTCGACCTGGTACGGCACGCCTTCCATGGTCACGGCGTCGCGCGCGGCCAGGTGGGGTTCGAGGAACGCCGGCAGGGACACCCAGGAGGGCAGGGAGAACCCCGGGCCGCGCACGTCGGGGACGAGCTCGCCGTTGGCGTTCTCGATCGCGAGGACCTGCTCGCCGCTCTCGTCGAGGCAGTGGCGCTCGGCGAACCCGCCGTACCGGACGTACATCGGTCCGTCGCCGTAGCGCAGGTCGCTGAGGATGTAGGGGCCCTCGACGCCGTCGAGGACCTCGGCCAGCTCCTTGAGCGTCAGCTCAAGCTGGGCCTCGTCGACCGGATAGACGGTGACCAGCTTGCCGCTCGACCCCCGGAAGGCGTACTTGGAGTTCTGCATGGTCATCACGCGCCGGCCGCGCAGGAACTTGAAGGCCAGCCCGCGGGGCACGCAGTAGTCCCACGCCGCCGCGATCACCCGCTCCGCCTCCTGTACGGAGGAGGAGATGTGGATCTTCCAGCCCTGGGTGGGCAACGTGGCGCCGGCCGGCGCGTAGTGCAGCCACGTTCCGGTCGCGAGATGCGTCCACCCCTCGGGGGTGGGCCGCGCGGCCACGGAGAAATCCGGGTGCTCCGCGCGCTTGCTGTCGAGGGTGTCGTAGAACAAGGGATCTGCGAGGCAGTAAATCTCGTACTTACTAATCACCAGATGTCCCCTTAGGCCGGTCACAAGTAAGAATTCCGGAATTGTGGGGACGGGCCAAGTTACGCCCGTCAACTGCGTCATGTGAAATCTGCACATAACAAACCATGACGCGGTCACGGGTCAGGTGATGACGCTCTCCACGGTCGCCCGGAGGCCGCGGGCGAGGCCGCGGTGAGATCATCTGTCAAACGGCAGGTCAAGTACGCGGAGACGGTGCCGGAGGCGGCGCGGAGTGTTTTGGAGCGGTCCGGCCGCTCAGCGGCGGCTGTTTCCCCTGCTCGGGATCTCGGCGACCAGGCGGAACCAGCCGTCCGGGTCGAGGACCGTTCCCACGGCGCCGTCGAGCGCGGCCGCGCGGGTGCGGAGGTTGTCCAGGCCGTTCCCGGCGCCGGACGGAGTGGAGGGGTCGACGCCGTCGTTGGCCACGGTCAGCGTCACCGTGCCGGCCCTCAGGGCGATCTCGATGACGCACAGGGTCGCGCGGCTGTGCCGCACGACGTTGGTCACGGCCTCGCGCACCATGATGGCGAGCGTCGCGCCGACCTCGTCCGAGAGCTCCGCGTCGGTCGCCTCGATCTTGCAGTCAGTCCCGTACGCGCGGAGCACGGCACGCGCGTTGGCCAGCTCCGACGGCAGCGAGACGTCCTGGAACGAGCGGGTCACGTTGCGGATGTCCGCGGCGGCCTGGCGGATCGCGTGCACCACGTCGGCCAGGGCGGGGCGCAGCGGGTTGTCCTCCTCGGCGAGGCGGTAGGCGAGCTCGCTGCGCAGGGTGGCCAGCCACAGCCGGCTGCTCACCAGGTCGTGCACGTCCCGGCCGAACTGCTCCCGGGCCTCGGCCGCGGCCTGGCGGACGGCCTCGGCCTGCATGACGCGCAGCCGGCGCAGCCGGAGAGTCAGGATCGCCAGCGCGGCGACGGGGAGCGCGCCGAGCGACGTGAGCAGGGCGAGTATCGCGAAGTCAGGCAAGTGACGACCCTCCAGTCATCCTCGCCGTAACATCGGCCTCGCCTTTCGGTACATGCGCTATATCCTTGCATACCTGTCACAAAAGATGGCCACTTCGTTCATGTCGAAGTAAGTTCTAACGTCCGGGGATATAACCCTGTGCGGCCACGCATAAAAACGGGCGTTCGCGAACTGTGAATTCCGGCCATGGACAAATTGCGCTATGTCCCGATTTATCCCACGGGCCGCTTTCCCTGGCCGCTCACTGGGCCCCTCACTGGGCCGCTCAGGCGAGCGATCGGACGGCGGCGCGGAACAGCACCGGCAGCCGCCGGGCGGCCGGCACGATCATCCGCGCCGCCGGAGGGCGCCGCCGGGCCTCCAGCAGCGCGGCGGTGAGCAGCCGGGACCGCCACGACAGGCGCCGCCAGGCGGCCTCGTACTCCTCGGGACGGCCCGCGCTCAGGCAGCCGACCAGCGCGCGGGCCGACAGCAGCGCGAGCGACAGGCCCTCGCCGGTGAGCGCGTCCACATAGCCCGCGGCGTCGCCCACGAGCAGGACCCGGCCGGCCACCCGCCGGCGGACCCGCTGGCGCAGCGGCCCGGCACCGCGCACCGGGGTGGCGGGCGGCCCGTCCAGCCGGGCGAGCAGGTCGGGGAACCCCGCCAGGTGCTCGTGGTATCCCCGCCGCTCGCCGCTCAGCACGGCCACGCCGACGAGGTCGTCGCCCACCGGGGTGACGTACGCCTCGCCGCCCGGCGCCCAGTGCACCTCCACGAAGTCGGTCCACGGCGCCACCCGGTAGTGGCGGCGCAGACCGTACCGGCGGGGGCCGCCCGCGGGCAGGTCCAGCCCGAGGGACGCCCTGATCGGCGAGTGCAGGCCGTCCGCCGCGACCAGCCACCGCGCGCGCAGATCCAGACCGTCCGGGGTGCCGCCGGAGGGCAGCACCCGCGCGTGCACGTCGTCGTCGCCCGCGCGCACACCGGCGACCCGCCCGGAGACCACCCGGACTCCGGCCTCCCGCGTGCGCAGGGCCAGGGCCGCGTGCAGCGCGGTGCGCCGCACGCCGAGCCCGGCGCCGTCCCGGAACTCCGCCTGCACCCGGTGGCGTCCGTCGACATAGCGGATCCCCAGGAACGGCCTGCTCTCCGGCAGCGCGATCTTGAGGTCGATCCCCAGGCCGGCGAGGGCGGCGACGCCCGTGGGCATCAGGCCCTCCCCGCACGCCTTGTCGACCGGGACGGCCCGCGGCTCGACCACGACCGTCTCCAGGCCGGCCAGCGCCGCGTGGATGGCCGTGGCCAGCCCCGCGGGCCCGCCCCCGGCCACCAGTACGTCGATCACCGAGCGTGCCGCAGGGAACCGGGCGCGGATTCGGGAGCGGCGGCGGTCGCGAGGGCGGCGTTCTCGCACCGCAGCCGGACGACCATGAGCGGCACGTTGAGCAGGGTGAAGGCCAGCGCGGTCAGCCACGCGGAGTGCACGAGCGGCAGGGCCGCGCCCTCCACCGCCACGGCGACGTAGTTGGGGTGCCGCAGCCACCCGAACCGGTACGGCCCGCGCGTCACGAGAGGCAGGCCGGGCACGACGATGACCTGGGTGTTCCACTGGCGGCCGAGGCTCGTGACACACCACCAGCGCAGCGCCTGCGCGGCCACGACGAGCGCCAGCATCGGCCAGCCCAGGGCCGGGACGAACGGCCGGTCCGCCAGCGCCGCCTCCAGCAGGCACCCGGCGAGCAGGCCGGTGTGCAGGGCCACCATCCAGGGATAGTGCCCGGCGCCGTACAGCACCCCGCCGCGCTCCATGCTCCAGCGGGCGTTGCGGCGCGCGACGAACAGCTCCGCGAGGCGTTCCACGCCGACGAGCGCGACGAGCACCGCGTACCAGGGCGACATCGGTCCCCTCCATCCCTTTCGGCCGGCTTCAGCCGGCCCCCCTTCACCAGTGCCTTCACCAGCGCAGCAGGACGAGCTCGGAGCAGAATCCCGGGCCCATCGCCAGGAGCATCCCCGGGGTGCCCGGCGGTGGCGGCCGCAGGGCCAGGGTGTCCCGCAGCACGTGCAGCACGGACGCGGACGACAGGTTGCCGATGGCGGCGAGCGAGCGCCAGGTGAGGTCGAGCGCGCCCTCCGGCAGCGCGAGCGTCTCCGCGACCGCCTCCAGCACCTTGGGGCCGCCGGGATGGCACACCCACGCGGTGATGTCGCCGATGTCCAGGCCATGGTCGCCGAGGAACCCGCCCACGTCCCCGGCGAGGTGGGTGCGCACCACGTCGGGCACCCCGGCGTCGAGGACGACCCGGAACCCGCTGTCGCGGACGTCCCACCCCATCACCCGTTCCGAGTCCGGGTAGAGGCGGCTGCGCGTGGCGACGACGGCCGGGCCCGGCCCTCCCCCGGGGATGTCACGGCCGGGAATCTCACGGTCGTCGCCGCACGCGACTACGGCGGCGGCGCCGTCCCCGAACAGCGCGCCCGCGACGAGGTTGGCCGTGGAGGAGTCGTCGCGCTGGAGGGTGAGGGAGCACAACTCGACCGAGAGCAGCACCGCCACATGGCCGGGCCATCCGCGCAGGTAGTCGTGCAGCCGGGCGATGCCCGCCGCCCCCGCCACGCAGCCGAGGCCGAACACCGGCACCCGCTTCACGTCGGGACGCAGCCCGATGCGGTTGGCCAGCCGGGCGTCCAGGGACGGCGCGGCGACGCCGGTGACCGACGTACACATGATCATGTCGACGTCCGCCGGGGTGAGGCCGGCGGCGTCGAGCGCACCGGTCACGGCCTCCGCGCCCAGGTCGAGGGCGGCCTCGATGAACAGGTCGTTGGCCATGCCGAAGCCGTCGAGCTTGCCGTACCGGTCGAGCGGCTGCACGAGGTTGCGGTGCTCCACCCGCGCGCTCGCGTGCAGCCTGTCGAGGAGCCGGCGGTCGGCGCCCGGAGGGAGGCAGACCCTCGCCAGCGTGTCCGTGATCTCCTGCTGGGAGTGGCGATGGGGAGGAAGGACACCATGGACGGCCGCGATCCGCGTCATCTCACATCCCACTGGCTGGCGGAGGAAGCTACCTGCACTCTTGCCCGTCCGGGCGGCTCACATACCTCCCAACCCGGATCATCCGGTTACGCTCGTGACGATGACCTGCTCCAGAGCACTCCCCGGCGACGGGCCGCGGCAGGTGGCCGGGCTGGCCCGCGCGTGCCATCCGGGCCCGGCCGTCGCGGTGACGGTCCTGGTCACGGCGCTCACGGTGCTCGCCGGGCACGGGCTCGCCGGGCGCGGCCTCGCGGGGGCGGCGGCGGTGGCGCTCGCCGTGCTGACCGGCCAGCTCTCGGTGGGCTGGTGCAACGACGCCGTGGACGCCGCCAGGGACGCCACGGCCGGGCGGACCGGCAAGCCCATCGTCGCCGGCCTGGTCACCGCGCGTACGGTGCGCGCCGCGGCCCTCACGGCGCTGGCGGCGTGCGTGCCGCTCTCGCTCGCCTGCGGGCCGCTGCCGGCCGCGGCGCACCTGCTCGCCGTCGCCGCGGCCTGGGCCTACAACCTGTGGCTGAAGGGCACGGCCGCGTCGTGGGCGCCGTACGCGATCGGGTTCGGCGCCGTGCCGGTGTTCGTTGCGGCGGGCATGCCGGGCGGTCATGGCGGCCCGCCCCTGCCCGCGTGGTGGGCCGTGCTCGCGGCGGCGCTGCTCGGCTGCGGAGCGCACCTCGGCAACGTGTTGCCCGACATCGAGGCGGACCTGGCGACGGGCGTGCGGGGCTGGCCCCAGCGGCTCGGCGCCGCCCGGGTCAGGGCGCTGATGCCGGTGCCGCCGCTGGCGGCGTCCCTGCTGCTGGTCGTCGCACCACCGGGCCCGCCCGGCCCGGCGGAGTGGCTCGCCCTCGCCGGAGTGGCCGGGTGCGCGGCGGCCGGCCTGTCACTCGGCCGGCGTCTGCCCAGGGCTCCCTTCGCCGCCGCCATCGCCGCCGCCGGGATCGACGTGCTGCTCCTCGCCGCCACGGGCGCCGGCGTCGCCGCCCCCTGACTCGCTCACGACCGGGTGTGGTTTCGGAGTGCCCTTGTACAGAGAGGAGAGGCTCCCGCACATGACGTTCGACGAGCCGACCCACACGATCGTGAAGGGGACGCCGTTGACTTCCCTGCCGACGCCGTCGCTGCAGAAATCGGGCCGGATCTCGTCGGAGAGGATCCTCTGGCTATCGGCGGGAGCGTCGAGCTGCGCTCTTCTCAGCAGCCAGCAGACTCCGGTGCCGATCACCGCGTCGAGGTCCTTGCGGACGACCGCGACCACGCCGATCGACCACGGGGTGCGGTTGTGGTGGTACACCCCGATCGCCAGGTGGCCGGTCTCGTAGGCACACTCCGCCACGTCGTTGACCGCGTTCACCCTGGCGACGAGTGTTTCGAGCCCGCCACGGAACTCGTTGAACTTTTCGGAGCGGCCCTCGGGGACGAAGCCGAGGACCTCCTCGACCAGGCCCGCGAAGCTGAGGCAGGGATTCTGTGTGATCAGACCGACCCCGTCCGCCGCCGGGAAACGGGGGAGCTGGGACTTCGCCCTGGACTCCGGGACGGGACAGACCGGGCCTTTGGCCTCCTTGGACTTCTTCGGCCCCTGAACGTGCTCCTTCTCGGTCTTCGTGGGGTTCGGCGAGTCGCCGAACTCCTCGCCCGGACACGCCGTGGCGAGAAGGGAGAGAGACAGGAGGACGACCAGGAACCCGCGTGTGACGGACCGGCCGGCGGCGAACGGTGCAACAGGAAATGAGCGACGCATCGGGCTGCCCCCACCGATATCCGGGTCTACTTGCCGCCGTCACATCGTCATCCGGGCCGGCCATCGGAACGGCGTCACGGTTCGGTCAGCGGACCGTAAGGCGGTCAGGGCAGCGCGGCGGTGACGGCCTTGCTCGTCCTGACCAGGTTCTGAGCGAGATCCGCGAGCGGGCGTACGGCCTCGACCGGTGAGCACACGGCGGCGACCAACGCGCCATCCCTGTCCAGCACGGGGGCCGCCACGCAGGAGACGCCTGACGTGTTCTCCTCACGGTCGAAGGCGACACCCGTGCCACGGATTCTCGTGGCGTCCCTCCGCCATTCCGTCGGCTCCAGCGTCAGCCCGGAGGCCTCCCGTGACCAGGCCGTCAGCACCTTCGCGACCGCCGTCGGCCAGTCCAGCACCGCACCCGGGTGCGGGGGAGAGAAGTACGGGATCCGGCCCGGTGCACCTCCGACCGCTATCGTCTGGCCGCCGGACAGCAGGCACAGCCAGATCGCGGCCTCCGTCGCCCGGACGAAGTTGCGCATCGGCGCTCGAGCCGCCTTGTCCAGCGACGGCTCCGGCCGCCAGACGTGGCCCAATCTGCGCATCCGTGGTCCTATCCGGTAGCGCGGACCACGCTTTTCCACGGCACCCATGACGGTCAGCTGTTCGAGCAGCCGATAGGCCGTCGCCTTGGGAAGGCCGCTGTCCGCCGCCAGCCGGGTCAGGCCCGCCTCCTGGACCCGTTCCAGAGCGTCCAGCAGGGCGAAGGCGCCTTCGAGGACGCCGCGTCCGCCGACAGGCCGTGTGTCGTCGCCTCCGCCGGGTGCCGAACCGAGCACCGCATCACCGATCCCTCTCTCTCGCCCATTGTGTTCGTTCAGGGGAAGTCGCGCCAGAGCGGGGCCGGGGTCCTGGCGGGCCTCGGGCAGTGCGTCAGCCGAGGACGCAGAACCAGCGTCCCGCCTCGGTCCACACCTCCGCGCGGCGGAAGCCCGCACGCCGGGCGAGCGGGCCGATGCCGTCCGCCCCGACGCGGGCCCAGGCGAACCACCCGGTGGCCGTGTCGTCCCGGCGCAGCCTGACCCGCTCGGACCGGGTGGCGGTGCCGGGAGGGCCGAGCTCGGCGACGACCTCGCCACCGGGCCGCAGCAGCTCGCGGGCCCGCCGCAGCAGGGCCTCGGGGTCCCCGCCGATGCCGATGTTGCCGTCGGCCAGCAGCACCGTCGCCCAGCGCCCGCCGCCCGGCACGTGCCCGAACACGTCACGGCACAGGGCCCGCCCGCCGGCCAGGCGGGTGAGGCGCACGGCCCGGGGGGTGACGTCGATGCCGAGCGCCCGCACCCCGCGCCTGGTCAGCGCCACGGTGAGCCGCCCGGGTCCGGAGCCCACGTCGAGCGTGGGGTCGCCGCAGCGGGCCAGCATGGCCTCGTCCCCTTCGGCGCCGTCGAGCCAGCGCCACGACTCCAGCGGCCACGTCCTGCCGTCTGCCGCCTCGACGTCGACCCGCGCGCCGTCCAGCGACTCGGCGTAGAGGGGGCCGATCACGCCGGGACGTCCGCGCCGAGGGCCGCCAGCGCCGCCGCGAACCGCGAGGAGGGGGCCCGCTCAGCCACCGCGCGGGCGTCGGCGGCGGTGTCCACGTCGGTCAGCTCGGGCAGCAGGGCGGTCCGCAGGCCCGCCTCCCGGATCCGGCGGAGCAGCAGCGCCCCCGTGTCGGAGCGCGACATCGGCAGCCCGGAAAGCAGCCCGGAGAGCAGCGCGGGATCGGGTCCGCGCTGCCCGAGCAGCCAGAACCCGCCGTCGGCGGCCGGGCCGACCACCACGTCGTGCTCGTCCAGCAGCCGTCCCGCCTCGGCCAGCAGGCCCGGGGTGACCTGCGGGGTGTCCATGCCGATCAGCACGGCCGGCGCCGGGCAGGCCGCCCGGGCGTCGTCGAAGGCGTGCGCCAGCCGCTCCGCGAGGCCGTCCCCCCGCTGCGGGACCACGTCGTACCCGGCGGGCAGCCAGGGCCCGGGCTCGCCGAGCAGGGCCAGCACCCGGCGCGCCGCCGGAGCGGCGGCGACCGCCGCCAGCGTGTCGCGCAGCGCCGCCTCCGCGAGCGCGGCGGCCTGGCGGGGCGTGTACGGCGGGGTCAGCCGCGTCTTGACCCTCCCCGGCCTGGGCGCCTTCGCGATGACGATGATCTGCGGGGGGATCTGCGGGGGGATCTGCGGGGGGATCTGCGGGGGGACGCGCGCGGGCTGTGTCACGCGGCCGCCCGCCACATGTCGCGGACCGTCCGCGCGGTGCCGAGAACGGTGCCGGTGACCTTGGACCGGCCGACGCGCGGCAGGTAGTCGACCTCGACCTCGCCGATGCGCCAGCCCGCCTCGCTCGCCCGGAGCACCATCTCCAGGGGATAGCCGAACCGGCGGTCGCGCAGGCCCAGGCCGAGCAGCGCCGTACGGCGGGCCGCGCGCATCGGCCCGAGGTCGTGCAGCGCGGCGCCGGTGCGGTGGCGCAGCCGCCAGGCCAGCAGCCGGTTGCCCAGGCGGGCGTGCGCGGGCCACGCCCCGCGGGCGACGGGCCGGCGGCGGCCCAGCACCAGGTCGGCGGTGCCCTCCAGCACGCCCTCCGCGACGTACGGCAACTGCCGCGGGTCGAGCGAGGCGTCGGCGTCCATGAAGCAGACGACGGGCGCGGTCGCGGCCGTGAGACCCGCGTGGCAGGCGGCGCCGAAGCCGGGAACGGACTCGGTCACGACGAGCGCGCCGTGCCGGGCGGCGACCTCGGCCGACCCGTCGGTGGACCCGTTGTCGACCACGATGGCCCGGCAGCCGTCCGGCATCCGGCCGAGCACCCAGGGCAGGGCCTCCGCCTCGTCGAGGCAGGGAAGCACCACATCGATCTTCATGCCGCCGACGGTAGGGCCGCCCGGGCCGCTCAGTTCTTACGAAGTGACTACGTGACGGGGGCCCACCGCTCCGAAGTGCCTAGCCTGTGGGTCGTGATCACACGACGTGGCCTGCCGGTGGCCTGGGCCGGCCTGGTGGCGGCCGCGTTCGCGGTGGGCGGGGTGCTGCACGCGCGCGGGGTGCTGTCCATCGACCATCTGCCGCCGCTGCACGCGCTCGCCCGGCGGCCCACGGCGGCGAGCGCGGCCGCGCTCGTTCCGGCGGCCGTGTTCGCCGCCGTCGCGGTGCCCGTGCTGCCCCGGCTGACCGCGCACCTGCCCCTGCGGGCGGCGTTCGCGGCGGCCTTCGGCGTGTCGCTCGCGTGGACCGTCCTGCTGGCGGTGTCCGGGGAGGGGCTGGCGTGGCCGTTCACCCATCCCCAGGAGTACCCGGCCGTGCTGGGAGCGGTGGGCGACGACCCGCTCGGCTGGCTGGCCGGGTTCACCCGCGACCTGCCGGCCTACCCGACGCACGTGCGGGGACACCCGCCGCTGCCGGTGCTGGTGCTGTGGGCACTGGCCGCCGCCGGGCTGCCGGGACCGTTCTGGGCCGCCGTCCTCGTCGTCGTCGTCGGATGCTCGGCCACGGTCGCGATCGGGCTGGCGGTGCGGCGCGTCTCGGGAGAGGAGGCGGCCCGGCGGGCGCTGCCGTACCTCGCCCTGTCTCCGGCGGCGGTGTGGATCGCGACGACGATGGACGCGTTCTTCGCGGGAGCGGGGGCGTGGGGGACGGCGCTGCTGCTGCTCGCGCTGCCGGGCGCCGGCGGATCACGCGGGCGGGTGGGCCGGGTCGCGCTCGGCCTCGGGGCGGGGCTGGCCCTGGGCGCGCTGCCGTACCTGAGTTATGGCCTGGTGCCGTATCTGCTCATCCCCCTCGCCGGGGCGGCCGTCGTGCTTCGAGAGACAGCTGTGCTTCGAGAGACAGTCGTGCTTCGAGATACAGGGGCGCGGGCGGCGCGGGCGGCACGGGCGGCCGTGCTCGCCTGCCTGGCCGGGATGGCCGGGGTGAGCGCGCTGTTCGCCGCCGGAGGCTTCTGGTGGCCCGACGGAGTCGCCGCCACACACGCCGAGTGGGCGGCCGATCCCGGGGCGGCCCGGCCGTACCTGTACTTCCTGTTCGCCAACCTTGCCGTGCTCGCCCTGGTCACGGGACCCGCCACCGCCACCGGGCTCGCCGCGCCCCGGCTGCCGGAGGGCCCGTCGGTGGGGTCGTCGGCGGGGCGGGTCCTGCCCGTGGCCGCGCTCGTCGCGGTGCTGGCCCTCGACCTCAGCGGAGTCACCCGGGGCGAGGTGGAGCGCATCTGGCTGCCCTACACATTGTGGATCACCGCCGCGGCCGGGCGCATGGGGGACCGCCGCCTGCTCGCCGCGCAGGCGCTGACGGGCCTGCTGCTGCAGGGACTCGTCCGGTCGCCCTGGTGAGTCCCGCTGGTGACCCCGGCCCGTTTCCGCCGCGCGAACGCGGGCAGTCAGGACGTATGCCGCTGCTTGACACCACGCTGCTTCTGCTGCTGGAGGGTTATGCCTGGCTGCCGGCCCGGTGGCGGGAGGCCCAGGGGGAGATGATCCGGACCCGGCTCCTCGGCCAGCGCGCCGTGGTGCTGCGCGGGCCCGACGCCGTCCGCTTCTTCTACGACGACAACCACGTCCAGCGCGCCCCCGCGCTGCCCGAGCCGATCAAGAGCACACTGTTCGGCCACGGAGCCGTGCACAGTCTCGACCAGGCCGCGCACCGGGCGCGCAAGGCCATGTTCATGGGGCTGATGACCCCCGAGAGCGTCGCCTCCCTCGTACGGGAGACCACCGCCGCCTGGGACGAGGCGGTGGCGGCGTGGCCCGGCAGGGGCGAGGTCGTGCTCTTCGACGAGGCCGCCCGTGTCCTGACCACGGGGGTGTGCCGCTGGGCGGGCATCCCTCTCGGTGAGGAGGAGGCCGGCCCGCTCGCCGCGGACCTGGTCGCGATGGTCGACGGCTTCGGCTCGCCCGGCGCCCGGCACTGGCGGGCCCGCGGCGCCCGGGCCCGGCGGGAGGCGTGGCTCGCGGAGATCGTCGAGCAGGTGCGGCGTGGCGGCTCGCGGGTGCCCCCCACCTCGGCGCCCACCTCGGCGCTCGGCGTGGTCGCCGCTCACCAGGAGCCGGACGGGGAGCCGCTCGCGCCCCGGCTCGCGGCGGTCGAACTGCTCAACCTGGTGCGTCCCACCGTCGCCGTGGCCTGGTTCCTCACGTTCGCCGCGCACGCCATGCACCACTGGCCGGTCACCCGGGTCCGCCTGAACGACGATCTGGACGGCACCTACGCCGAGGCGTTCGCGCATGAGGTGCGGCGCTTCTATCCCTTCGTCCCGTTCGTCGCGGGGAAGGCGGTCAAGGACCTCACCTGGAAGGGCGAGCCGATCCTGGCCGACTGGCTCGTGCTGCTGGACGTCTGGGGGCAGAACCACGACCCCGCCCTCTGGCCGAACCCGTGCTCGTTCGACCCGCGGCGGTTCGTCGGGCGGGAGATCGGGCCGTACGACCTGATCCCGCAGGGCGGGGGCGATCCGGCGGCCGGGCACCGGTGCCCGGGGGAGCCGGTCGCCGTGGGCCTGCTGGAGGCGCTCGCGCCACGGCTGGCCGGGCTGGACCACACCCTGCCTCCGCAGGACCTCACCGTCTCGCCGTACCGGATCCCGGCCAGGGTGACCAGCGGTTTCGTGCTGTCGCCCGGGGGCGCGGCCGTCCCCCGCGAGCCGGTGGTCCCACGGGCGGCCGCACCGTCGGTCGCACGGTCGGCCGCACGGCCGCGCCCCCGGGTTCACCCCTTGTAGTTGAACACCTGGCGCAGCGTGTTCCGGACCTCGACGAGGTCCTTCTGGTCCGCCATCACCTGGTCGATGGGCTTGTACGCCTCGGGGTGCTCGTCGACCAGGGCGGCGGCCCGGTCGGCGTTCCAGGTCCGGCCGCGCATCGCCTCCCGCAGCGACGCCGCGGACAGCTCGCGCTTGGCCCGGGACCGCGACATCCGGCGCCCCGCGCCGTGGGAGCAGGAGTGGTACGACAGCGGGTTTCCGCGCCCGCGGACGATGTAGGAGCGGGTGCCCATCGAGCCCGGGATCACGCCCTCGTCCCCGGTGTCCGCCTTGATCGCCCCCTTGCGGGTGATCCACAGATCCCTGCCCTCGTGGGTCTCCATCTGGGTGAAGTTGTGGTGGCAGTTGATGGTCCGGACCCGGGAGCCGGAGCCGACGACGCGGAACAGCCCCTCGCCCAGCACCCGGTCCATCCGCGCCCGCGACGCCATCGCGTACCGCTGCGCCCACAGCATGTCCTCGACGTACGCCGTGAACTCGGGGGTGCCCTGGGTGAAGTAGGCGAGGTCGGGGTCCTCCAGCCCGATCTCCATGCGCCGCATGAGCTGCTTCGCGCCCTTGATGTGCGCGGTCGCGAGCTGGTTCCCGATGCCGCGCGAGCCCGAGTGGAGCACCGTCCACACCCGGTCGCGCTCGTCGAGGCAGACCTCCACGAAGTGGTTGCCCGATCCGAGGGTCCCGAACTGGCAGGCCACGGTGGTCTCCTGCTTGGGTGTGAGACCGGTGTGCGGCCGGCCCAGTTCGCCGAGGGCGCGGTCCACCGCGCGGTCGGTGTGCCCCTTGCCCACCCCCGCCGGGATACGCCGCTCCACCACCCGCATCAGCGCATCCAGCGAGTCGGGCAGGTCGGCGGCGGTGAGCGTGGTCTCGGTCGCGACCATGCCGCAGCCGATGTCCACCCCGACGGCGGACGGGATGATCGCGCCCTCGGTGGGGATGACGGAGCCGACCGTCGCGCCGATGCCCACGTGCGCGTCCGGCATGAGCGCGACGTGCCCCGGCACGAACGGCAGGCGCGCCGCCCGGGCGGCCTGGACGACCGTGCCGTCGTCGATCTCACTCGCCCAGGACAGCACCTTGGGGGCGATGTGCTTCGGCATCGTGGTTCTCCTCCTCGGTCGGGATCCACAGCGGGATCCGCAGCGGGATCCAGCGGGATCCACGCCGAGATCCACTGTGCCGGGCGTCGAGCCGGAATCCCAACCGAATTATCGGCAGTGTCGTCGCCGGCAACGCGGGCGGCGGAAAGTCGTTTGCCGCCCTACCCCTCCAGCCCGGATCATGCCGTGATGGGGCGACGCAGTGGGGCCACACGGGGGCCACACGGGGGCCACACGGGGGCCACACGGGGGCCACACGGGGCGACGCGGTGCGACGACTTCCGGCCCCGCGGCCGGACGACGGGAGGCACACGATGAACCACACCTCGGCGAACCACACCTTGGCGAACCACACCTTGGCGAATGACACCGCGACGGCCGTGGGGGCGGCCGCCGCCTTCGTCTGGCTGGGGATGGTGCTCGCGATCTCGTTCCTGGAGGCGCCGCTGAAGTTCCGGGCGCCGGGGGTGACGATCCCGATCGGCCTCGGCATCGGCCGCCTCGTTTTCCGCGCGCTGAACGCGGTCGAGGCCGTGCTGGCGGCCGTCGTGATCGCGGCGGTCGTGATCACGACGGTGGCGTCGGGATCGCCCGCCGCCGTCGTGGTGCTCACCGCCGTCGCCGTGGCCGTCCTGGTGATCCAGCTCGTGCTCGTACGCCCGCCGCTCAACCGGCGGTCCGACCGCGTGCTCGCGGGTGAGGACCCGGCGCGGACGCGGTCGAGGGCCCATCTGTGGTACGTGGCGCTGGAGAGCGTGAAGGTCGTGTCACTGGCCGCCCTGGGGTGGGCCCTGCTGGGGTGACGGGCCCCGGTCAGCGGCGTCAGGGCCGTGACGCGCGGCGGGAACGGCGAGCAGCGGCCGGCACAGCGTGCGATCGAGGCTCCGCCTTGGGGGAATGGCGGCGGCGGAACCGAGGTTGTCGTCGTCGTGACGGCAGGGCTTAGGCTGGTGGCTCTGATGACGGAGGTCCTTTGTGCTGGTTGACTCCTTCGGCCGGGTCGCGACCGATCTGCGAGTGTCGCTGACCGACCGGTGCAACCTGCGGTGCGCGTACTGCATGCCGCCTGAGGGCCTCGACTGGCTGCCCAAGCCCGACCTGCTCACCGGCGAGGAGGTTGTCCGCCTGGTGCGGATCGGCGTGGAGCGACTGGGCATCCGGGAGGTCCGCTTCACCGGCGGCGAGCCGCTGCTCAGACGCGAACTCGTGGACATCGTCACCGCCGCCGCCGCGTTGCGCCCGCGTCCGCAGGTGTCGCTGACCTCGAACGGCATCGGCCTGGCCCGGCTCGCCGAGCCGCTCGCGAGGGCGGGGCTCGACCGCGTCAACATCTCGCTCGACACGCTCGACCGGGAGGTGTTCGCCCGGCTCGCCCATCGCGACCGCCTGCACGATGTGCTGGACGGCCTCGCGGCGGCGGCCGCCGCCGGGCTCACGCCGGTCAAGGTCAACGCGGTGCTGATGCGGGGGATCAACGAGCGCGACGCCGTGCCGCTGCTGCGCCACTGCCTCGACCGGGGATACGAACTGCGCTTCATCGAGCAGATGCCGCTCGACGCCCAGCACGGCTGGCGCCGCGACGACATGGTGACGGCCGACGAGATCCTCGGGCTGCTGAAGGACTCCTTCGACCTCACGGAGGACGATCCGCGCGAGCGCGGCAGCGCCCCCGCCGAGCTGTTCCTGGTGAACGGGGGGCCCGGGAGGGTCGGCGTGATCGGCTCGGTCACCCGCCCGTTCTGCGGCGCCTGCGACCGCGTGCGGATCACCGCGGACGGCCAGGTGCGCAACTGCCTGTTCGCCACCGAGGAGTCCGACCTGCGTACGGCGCTGCGCTCGGGCGCCTCCGACGACGACCTGGCGGCTCGCTGGGTGGCGGCGGTGCGGGGCAAGAAGGCCGGGCACGGCATCGACGACTCCGCCTTCCTCCAGCCGGCCCGGCCGATGTCGGCCATCGGCGGCTGACCGGGGGTCTCCATGCGGCTTTCCGGCACAGACGAGGCGGGCACAGACGATGCGGGCACAGGCGAGGCCGGCGCGGACGAGGCCGGCGGCGGCCCGCCGTACGACGCGGTGATCCTCGCGGGCGGCCGGGCCGAGCGGTTCGGCGGCGCGGACAAACCGGGCGCGCTGGTCGGCGGGGTGCCGCTCGTCGAGCGGGTGGCGGCGGCGGTCCGCGCGGCCCGCACCGTGATCGTGGCAGGCCCGCCCAGGGACCTGCCCGGGGTGGTCTTCACCAGGGAGGACCCGCCGGGCGGCGGGCCGGTCCCCGCGCTGCGCGCCGGGCTCGCCGAGGTGACGTCTCCGTCGGTCGTCCTGCTCGCCGCCGACCTGCCGTTCCTCGAGACCGCCCACGTCGCCGAACTGCTGGCCGTGCTGCGCGGAGACGGCACAGGCGGAACAGTGGGCGGCACGGCCGGAGCGGTGCTCGTCGACGACACGGGCCGGGAGCAGTGGCTCGCCGGGGCGTGGCGGACGGCCGTGCTGCGGGCCGCGCTGGGCGCGTACGGTGGCCGGTCGCTGCGGGGGCTGCTCGGCCCGCTCGCTCCGGTGCCGGTGCGCCTGGCGGCGGGGGCGGCGCCGCCGTGGTTCGACTGCGACAGCATCGAGGATCTCCGCGCGGCCCGCGTCCGGGCCGGCGAACGAAGGGAGCGCGCGTGAACGTGCTGGAGGAGTGGACGGCACGGGTCTGCCGCGAACTCGGCGTCGACCCCGCCCGGGTGGATCGGACCCTGGTGCTCGACCTGACCAGGGATGTCGCGCACGGCGTGGCGCGGCCGGCCGCGCCGCTGACCGCCTACCTGCTCGGGCTCGCGCAGGGAGCCGGCACCGCCGGGCCGGACGCGGCCGGGCTGCTGTCGCGGATGGCGAAGGACTGGGCGGCGGAGACCGCCGAGACCCCGAGCGCCGAGACCCCGAGCGCCGAGACCCCGAGCGCCGAGACCCCGAGCACCGAGACCCCGGGCGATACCTGACCCCCGGAGGTGCGGGAACGGCCGCTTTCCGGGCGGCGGGCGAAAAGGTGTACATACCAAACATCGCAGGCCGGAGAAAGCCGGAAAGGGAAAGATCCTGGAAAAGGGCGACGCCGGGCGGTTACGGGGGCAAACCACCCGGCGTCGCTTCATCGGCGTTCCGACGGGGGCCCGGAACGCCGGCACTAGCGCTCTGACGGGGGACCAGAGCGCTTGGCTAAACTGTACACCTCCAACCCATGGGTTGCGTCAAGACTTTGTCACGACCCGATCTCGCGTCGATGCCGTGGTATCTCGTTTTGGTTAGGCGAGGTCAAGTCCATGCGTGGTGGGGGCTCGTGACCTCTCTGATTGGCCCCAAGAACGGCAACGTATGGCAAAAGAACCGCCCCGGCGACGAAGAGGGCCTTGACAGGCCAGGGGGAAGGTACCGCGACGGCCAGGATGAGGCAGACGATCCGGATGCCCATCTTGATGAGATAACTGATCTCACGCTTGCGGATGTCCTTGGACAGCGACGGCTGCGCGTCCGTCACCTGGTGAACGACCGGGCGGTCTTTTCTGAACCTGCGCCATGGATTCACGTTTTCCACGGTAGACCCCGGAGTGAGCGGGGGGACGTTCGCGGGGGGGTTACGATCACGCGGACAGGCACAGGCAGGAGGACGTGATGTCGGATCGCACCTATCGGGTGACCGAGATAGTCGGCACCTCGGAGGAGAGCGTCGACCAGGCCATCCGCAACGGCGTCCGGCGGGCCGCCCGGACGCTGCGGCACCTGGACTGGTTCGAGGTGACCGAGGTACGCGGCCACATCGTGGACGGCGAGGTGGCCCACTTCCAGGTCGGCATGAAAGTGGGCTTCCGCCTCGAGGACGCCGAATAGCGCCGAACAGCGCAGAACAGCGCCGGACAGAGCGGCAGGGCGGGCGGGCTCAGCTCGCCTGGCTGACCGTCGACATGTTGAAGTCGGGCACGCGGACCGGCGGCATGACGGCGCGGTTGAACCAGTCGCCCCACTCGCGGGGCAGCGTGGGCAGGCTCGCGCCGACCTCGGTCAGCCGGCCGAGCAGGTCCACCGGCGACTCGTTGAACCGGAAGTTGTTGACCTCGCCGACGACCTCGCCGTTCTCGACCAGATACACCCCGTCCCTGGTCAGCCCGGTCAGCAGCAGCGACTGCGGGTCGACCTCCCGGATGTACCACAGGCAGGTCAGCAGCAGTCCCCGCTCGGTCGAGGCGACCATCTCCTCCAGTGAGCGGCCGCCCGCCGGGCCCTCCATCACCAGGTTGTCGATCTGCGGGGTCGCGGCCAGGCCGGTCAGCTCCGCCGAGTGCCGGGTCTGCACCAGGTTGGCCAGCGTGCCGTCGCTGATCCACTCGGTGCGGCCGAGGGGCAGGCCGTTGTCGAAGACCGACTGCTCGCGTCCGGAGGAGTGCGCGACGACGAACGGCGTGCACGCGATCCCGGCGTGGGCCGGGTCGCTGTACAGCGAGATCGGGTGCGGCGACAGCCGCTCGCCGACCCGCGTGCCGCCGCCCGGCCGGGAGAACACCGTCCGCCCGTCGGCGGCGTCGCGCGCCCCGGACGACCAGTACAGGTAGATCATCAGGTCGGAGACCGCCGTCGGCGGCAGGATCGTCTCGTAACGACCCGGCTCCAGGTCGATCCGCCGCTTGGCCCAGTCGAGCCGCCGGGTGAGCGTGGCGTCGAGCGCGGCCACGTCCACGTCGGCGAAATCGCGGGTCGCGACGCCCGTCCAGGCCGAGCGCGCCAGGTCCGCCGACTTGGCGTTCAGCTCCAGCCGGCCGGTCGGCTGGTCGTGGCGGAGCCGCAGGCCGGTGGACGAGCCGACGAAGGTGGAGGTCACGATGTGCTCGGCGAAGCCGTAAAGCCGGCGTCCCGAGGCGTCGGCGGCGGCGAACGCCTCCCCGAGCGCGGGGGCGAACTCGCCGAAGACGTCGATGGACGTCGGCTCCACCGGCCGGTCCCAGCCCGCCGCCTCCGTGCCCGCCTCGTCCGTGCCCACCCGGTCCATGTCCACGAGGGGCCGCGCGTCCTCCGACGGGCGGGCCTCGCGGGCGGCGCGGTCGGCCGCCGCCACCACGTCGGCGAGCTGCCCGTCCCGTACGGCGGAGCGCGACACCACCCCGACCCCCGCGCCAACCACGGAGATCACGGTGAGCCGCGAGGACCGGGCGACGCCGTTGGTCGTCAGCGTGTTGCCGGCGAATCGGAGGTTGGCGGTCGAGCCCTCGTCCACGATGACGACGCAGCCGTCGGCCTCGCTCAGCGCGAGCGCCCGCTCCACCGTCTCCTGCGGTGTGATGACCCCGTCGCTCACCCCGTCGCTTGAATGGTCGCTCACTTTCCACCCTCCTGGACGGTGTTGAGGATCCGTACGCCGCGGAACAGCGCCGCCGGGGCGCCGTGGCTGACCGGCGCGACCTGGCCCGGCTGGCCCTTGCCGCAGTTGAAGGCGCCGCCGAGCACGTACGTCCCGGGGCCGCCCACGGCCTCCATGGAACGCCAGAAGTCCGTGGTGGTCGCCTGGTAGGCCACGTCGCGGAGCTGCCCGGCCAGCCGGCCGTTCTCGATGCGGTAGAACCTTTGTCCAGTAAATTGAAAATTGTACCGTTGCATGTCGATCGACCAGCTCTTGTCGCCCAGGATGTAGACGCCGCGCTCCACCCGGGAGATCAGCTCCTCGCTGGACGGGCCGTCGGGGGCCGGCTGGAGCGACACGTTCGCCATCCGCTGGATCGGCACGTGCCCGGGGGAGTCGGCGAAGGCGCAGCCGTTCGACCTGCCGAGGCCCTTCAGCAGCGCCATCCGGCGGTCGAGCTGGTAGCCCACCAGCGTGCCCTCCCGGACGATGTCGAACGACTGGCCCGCGACGCCCTCGTCGTCCCAGCCGACCGTGGCGAGGCCGTGCTCGACCGTGCGGTCGCCCGTCACGTTCATCACGGGCGAGCCGTAGTGCAGGCTGCCGAGCTGGTCGAACGTGGCGAACGAGGTGCCGGCGTAGGCCGCCTCGTAGCCGAGCGCCCGGTCGAGCTCGGTCGCGTGCCCGATCGACTCGTGGATGGTCAGCCACAGGTTGGAGGGGTCGACGACCAGGTCGTACCGCCCGGCCTCCACCGAGGGCGCCTTGAGCTTCTCGTCCAGCAGGTCGGGCAGCTCGGCCAGCTCGGCGGGGAAGTCCCAGCCAGCGCCGGTGAGGTACTCGTACCCCCGGCCGACCGGCGGCGCGAGCGTGCGCATGTCGTCGAACCGGTCGCCGTCGGTCTTCATCGCCGTCACCACGGGATGCAGCCGCACGCGCTGCTGGGTGGTCACCGTGCCCGCCGAGTCGGCGTAGAACTTCTGCTCCTTGACCTGCATGAGCGAGGCGGAGACGTGGTCGGCCCGGCCGAGCGGGCCGGACGACCACTCCGCCAGCAGCGCCGCCTTCTCCGCCAGCGGCACGTCGAACGGGTCGACGTCGTAGGCCGACACCCAGGTCACGTCGTCGTAAACCGGCTCGGGGGCGAGCCCGACCGGCTCGCGGTTGATCGGCGCGCTGACGGCCGCCACCCGCACGGCCTCCTCGGCGGCGCGCGCCGCCGCCTCCGGGGTCAGCTCGATGCCGGACGCGAAGCCCCAGGTGCCGTCCTTGATCACCCGTACGGCGAAGCCGAGGTCGTCGGCGTCGGAGGACCCCTCCAGGCGGGCGTCGAACAGGCGCAGCGTCTCGGCGCGCACCCGTTCGAGGCGGAAGGAGGCGTGCTCGGCGCCCAGGTCACGGGCGCGCTGCAGGGCCGCGTCCGCCAGCCGCCGCAGTGGCAGGGCGAGGAAGTCCGGGTCGATCTGGCGCATGTCCACGATCCTAGCCCTGTGATCTTGTGTCCTGCGGACAAGCGGTTACCGTCGGGTAGCCGATACGGTCGGTTGCATGGCTCGCTCTGTTCTCGTCACCGGTGGAAACCGCGGTATCGGCCTCGCGATCGCCCGTGAGCTCTCCGCCGCGGGAGACGCCGTCGCCGTCACCTACCGTTCCGGAGAGCCCCCGGAGGGCCTGTTCGGGGTCCGCTGCGACGTGACGAGTGCCGCCGACGTCGACGCCGCCTTCGAGAAGACCGAGGCCGAGCACGGCCCGGTCGAGGTGGTCGTCGCCAACGCCGGAATCACCAAGGACACCCTGCTGCCGATGATGAAGGAGGAGACCTTCACCGACGTCATCGACACGAACCTGACCGGCGCCTACCGCGTCGCCAAGCGGGCCGTGCGGCCCATGCTGCGGATGCGGCGCGGGCGCGTCATCCTGATCTCCTCCGTCGTCGGCCTGTCCGGTTCGGCCGGCCAGACGAACTACGCCGCCTCCAAGGCCGGGCTGGTCGGCTTCGGCCGCTCGCTCGCCCGCGAGCTCGGCTCGCGCGGCATCACGGTCAACGTCGTCGCGCCCGGGTTCGTGGAGACCGACATGACCGCGGTGCTCGACGAGGCGCAGCAGGAGCAGATCCGCAAGAGCATCCCGCTCGGACGGCAGGCGCACGCGGAGGAGATCGCGCGGGTCGTCAGGTTCCTGGCGAGCGACGACGCCTCCTACATCACCGGGGCGGTCATCCCCGTCGACGGCGGCCTCGGCATGGGCCACTGAGCCACCGGGCCACTGCGTCACCGGGCCACTGAGCACTAACTGAGCGGAGCAGGACATGGGTTTGCTGGACGGTAAGCGACTGCTGGTCACGGGAGTCCTCACCGACTCGTCGATCGCCTTCAACGTCGCCAGGCTGGCCCAGGAGGAGGGCGCGCGGGTCGTGCTGACCGGCTTCGGCCGCCTCAGCCTGGTCGAGCGCATCGCCAAGCGGCTGCCCGAGCCGCCGCCGGTGATCGAGCTCGACGTGCAGGACACCGACCACCTCGACACGCTCGCCGACCGCGTCGGCGAGCACCTCGACGGGCTGGACGGGGTCGTCCACTCCATCGGCTTCGCCCCGCAGTCCTGCCTGGGCGGCAACTTCCTCAACACCTCGTGGGAGGACGTCGCAACGGCGTTCCACGTCTCGACGTTCTCGTTCAAGTCGCTCGCCGTCGCCTGCCTGCCGCTGATGAAGGAGGGCGGCGCGGTCGTCGGCCTGGACTTCGACGCGACCAAGGCGTGGCCGGTCTACGACTGGATGGGCGTCGCCAAGGCCGGTCTGGAGTCGTGCTCCCGCTACCTGGCGCGCGACCTGGCCAGGCACGGTATCCGGGTCAACCTCGTGGCCGCCGGCCCGCTCCGCACGATGGCCGCCAAGAGTATCCCCGGGTTCCAGGAGTTCGAGGAATCCTGGCCGGAGCGCGCGCCGCTCGGCTGGGACCTGACCGACACCGCCCCCGCCGCCAAGGCGTGCGTCGCGCTGCTGTCCGACTGGTTCCCCGCCACCACCGGCGAGATCGTCCACGTCGACGGCGGCGTCCACGCGATGGGCGTCTGACGGCGAACGGCGCGCTCAGGCGAGCCGGTGGCGGCCCGACCGTTCGGGCAGCCGCAGGCCGCCCTCGAACGGGATCGACTCCTGCGTTTCCTGCTGCCCGGCGCGGGCCCGCCGCGCCGAGACGACCCGGGTGGCGAGCACCGCCGACAGCAGCAGCGCCGCCGTGAGGGCCGTCCCCACGGCGTCGTACGGCCGCTGGTCCCGCAGGGGCGCGCCGGTGACCCTGCCGGGCAGCCACGGCATCTCGGGCATCTTCTGCCCGGGCCACAGGAGAGGGATCAGGCCGTCCGCGTCCGGGTCCACGACGGTTCGGGAGGGCGCGATCGGCGTCCGGCCGCGCTCGACGGCCGGTCCCGGCCGGTACGGCTCCGTCGGGAGGGCGACCTCGGGGGCGTGCGAGGCCTTCGGCCGCGCCGGGCGGCCGGCGGTCCCGGCAGGGGAGCGGTTCCGGCCGTTCTCGTCCCCGGCGCCCGTCTCGCCGCCGTCCGCGCAGCGCTCGCCGGCCACCAGGGGCAGGCAGGTGTCCTGGATCGTCTGGTTCAGCCCGTCGGTGAGATCCTGCACGGGAGCGGGGACGCCCCCGGGCGAGGAGCCTCCCGAGCGGCCTCCGGTCACGTCGCCGACGACACCGCCGCCCGCCGAGCCCACCGAGCCCACCGCGTCAGACGCCGCGCCGGCCGCACCACCCGCCGCGCCGGTGGTCGCCTTCACGGTGTCCTTCACCGTGTTCTTCACGGTGTCGTCCACCGTCTTGCCGACGTCGTTCACGGCCGTGCCGGCGGCGCCGGTGACCGTCTGAACGGTGTCGTCCACGGCCTTGGTGATCGGCTTCGTCGCCCCTCCGGTGGCCTTGTCCGCGACGTCGGTGACGCCGTCCGCCACGCGGCTCACGCCGTCCACCAGTTGGCAGACGCCGCCGGTGAGGCCCGAGACGAGCCCGCCGCCGGTGGTGCAGTCGGCCCATGCCGGGGACGCGGCGAGGGGGAGCCCGCCGCCGAGGGCGATCGCGAGAGCCCCGGCGGAGATGGCGGAGGCCTTGCGTGCGGTGCCCATGTGTCCCCTTCCGCGATCGTCTGGTCCGTCTCCCGACATACCCGCCACTCTTCGCCAGAGCGCGGGGTTATGCAGTAGAAAGTTGCAGTTCGGTATCGATGCGTGATACGTGAAGGCGATTCTCGTTCGGCCCGCGGCAGGTCAGGGGCCGGAGACGTCCGACACGTCGTCCAGAGCCTCCCTGATCTCCCACGGCAGGGTCAGCTCCTCGGCCTGCAACACGCCGAGGAGCTGTGCGTGGGTGCGGGCGCCGACGACGGCCGACGACACGCCCGGGCGGTCGCGCACCCAGGCGAGCGCCACGGCGAGCGGCGACACGCCGAGCCCCTCGGCCGCCGTGGTCACCGACTCCACGATCCGGCGGCACCGCTCGTCGAGATAGGGCCGTACGAACTCGGCGAAGTGCGGGGTGGCGGCGCGCGAGTCGGCGGGGATCCCGGTGCGGTACTTCCCGGTGAGCACGCCGCGTCCCAGCGGCGACCAGGCGAGCAGCCCGGCGCCCACGTGCGCCGCGGCGGGGATCAGCTCCTCCTCGGGCTCCCTGGCGAGCAGGGAGTACTCCGCCTGCGCCGCGACGAGGGGGGCGCGCGTCTCGCCGCACCGCTGCCAGGTCGCGGCGGCGGCGAGCTGCCAGCCCGTGTAGTCGCACACCCCGGCGTAGGCCGTGCGGCCGGTGGAAACGGCGAAGTCGACGGCCGCGAGCGTCTCGTCGAGCGGCACCCGGTCGTCGAACGCGTGGAGCTGCCAGAGGTCGACCTCCTCCAGCCCGAGCCGGGCCAGGGACGCGTCGAGGGCGCGGATGAGGTGACGGCGGGAGGCGTCCCGCTCGCCGCCGGGCATGAGGACCGCCTTGGTCGCGATCACCAGCTCCGAGCGCGGCACCACGTCGCGGATGAGCCGGCCGATCAGGCGCTCCGCGTCGCCCCCGCCATACACGTCCGCGGTGTCGATCAGCGTGCCACCGGCCTCGGCGAACGCGGTGAGCTGGGCGGTCGCCTCCTCGGCGGAGGTGTCGCGGGCCCAGGTCATCGTGCCGAGCCCGATCCGGGACACTGAGAGCCCGCTGCGCCCGACAAGTCGCTGGTCCATTGTGCGGACAGACTAGCCGATAGGCTGTCCGGACCATGGACGTACTACAGGCCATCGTGCTGGGAGTCGTGCAGGGTCTCACCGAGTTCCTGCCCATCTCCAGCTCCGCCCACCTGCTGATCGTGCCCAAGCTGGCCGGCTGGGGCGACCCGGGCGCCGCCTTCACCGCGGTGATCCAGCTCGGCACCATGCTGGCCGTTCTGCTCTACTTCTGGCGCGACATCGTCCGGATCTCCTGGACCTGGCTGCGCAGCCTGTGGACGCCGGAACTCCGGGGCGACCTCGACGCCCGCATGGGGTGGTACATCGGGCTCGGCACGATCCCGATCGGCGTGGCCGGCCTGCTGTTCAAGGACGCGATCGAGGGCCCGGCCCGCAACCTGTGGCTCAACGCCACCATGCTGATCGCGTTCGGCCTGCTGCTGCTCGCGGCCGAGCAGTTCGGCAGGAAGAAGAAGGAGGTCGCCGACCTCACCATGCGGGACGGCCTGATCGTGGGGCTGTGGCAGATGGCGCCGCTGATCCCGGGCGCCTCCCGCTCGGGCTCCACGATGACCGGCGCGATGTTCCTCGGCTACACGCGCGAGGCGGCGGCCCGCTACTCCTTCCTGCTGTCCATCCCGGCCGTGGTGCTGTCGGGCCTGTTCGAGCTGCGCGACGTCGGCGACGGCGGCGGCCCGCCGCTCGTGCCGACCCTGATCGCGACCGTCGTCTCTTTCGTGGTCGGGTACGCCTCGATCGCCTGGCTGCTGCGTTACGTGGCGCGGCACTCCACGATCGTCTTCGTCGTCTACCGCGTCTTCGCCGGAACGTTCCTCCTCACCCTCCTCTACCTCGGGGTGCTCCAGTCATGACGACCGTCCTTCTCGTACGGCACGGCCTGACCGACCTGACCGGCCCGGTGCTGGCGGGCTGGACACCCGGCGTCCACCTGGACGAGCGCGGCCGGGAGCAGGCGCGCGCGGTGGCCGAGCGGCTCGCGCCGCTGGAGCTGGACGCGATCGTGTCGAGCCCGCTGGACCGGTGCCGGGAGACCGCCGCCGCCATCGCCCAGGGCCGCCCGGTCACCGTGCGGACCGACGACAGGTTCGGCGAGTGCGGCTACGGCGACTGGACCGGCAGGCCGCTGAAGGAGCTCGCCGAGGAGCCGCTGTGGCAGATCGTGCAGGCCCATCCCAGCGCGGCGGTCTTCCCCGGCGGTGAGGCCATGGCGGAGGTGCAGAGCCGGGCCGTGCGGGCCGTGCGGGACTGGAACGAGCGGCTCGGCGAGAAGGCCACCTATCTCGTCTGCAGTCACGGGGACGTCATCAAGGCGATCGTGGCCGACGCGCTGGGGCTGCATCTGGACCAGTTCCAGCGCGTCACGGCCGACCCCGCCTCCGTCACCGTGATCCGCTACACGCCGCTACGCCCCTTCCTGCTGAGGGCCAACGACGTGGGCGGGGGAGTGGCCAACCTGGTGCCCCCACCCGAGGTTCCGTCGCGGGACGACGGGGGAGAAACCATCACCGGAAGCGACGCCGCCGTCGGCGGCGGAGCAGGGAACACATAAGGTCGGGCTATGCCGGTCTTCGATTACGATCCGCCTGACAGGTTCGTGGCCGGTGCCGTTGGGCAACCGGGCGCACGAGCCTTCTTCCTGCAGGCGCGCGGCCACGGCAGGGTCACCACCGTGGCGCTCGAGAAGTTCCAGGTCGCCGTGCTGGCCGACCGTCTCGACGAGCTGCTCGACGAGGTGCTGCGGCGCAGCGGCGGGCGTGCGCAGGTCCCGGCCGTCGCCCCCGCCGATCTGACCGACGAGGGGCCGCTGGAGCTGCCGCTCGACGAGGATTTCCGGGTGGGGACGATGGCGCTCGCCTGGGACCCGGAGACCTCCCAGGTGGTCATCGAGGCGCAGGAGGCGGGCGAGGGCGACGAGGGCGACGAGGAGGACGAGCCGCCGGCCGACGACCGGCCCGAGCCCGCCGTCCTCAGGGTGCGGATCAGCGCCGCCGCCGCCCGCGCGTTCAGCCGCAGGGCCCTGGAGGTGGTGGCCGCGGGCCGCCCTCCGTGCCCGTTGTGCGGCCGGCCCCTCGACCCGGAGGGCCACATCTGCGTACGGCTCAACGGCCACCATCCCGGAGGGCTGTCCGCGTGAGAGGCAGGTCCTTGTGAGAGGCGGGGCCGCACGCGCGGCGGGCGAGGATCCGGATGACGGCTGAGGACGAGGCGAGCATCGGCGGCGTGGACAGAGCGGGACCTGGCGCGGGATCTGAAGGCGCGGGATACGAAGG
Source organism: Microbispora sp. NBC_01389 (assembly GCF_045040095.1). Taxonomy (NCBI): domain Bacteria; kingdom Bacillati; phylum Actinomycetota; class Actinomycetes; order Streptosporangiales; family Streptosporangiaceae; genus Microbispora; species Microbispora sp. NBC_01389. Next base: position 6,327,005 of record NZ_CP109552.1, on the reverse strand, counting down.
CGCGGGGCTGGACGACGCGGCGGCGATGCGCCTGCTGCGGGAGGGCACCTTGGAAGTGGCCGGGCGACTCGTCGAGGCCACGAACATGACGCTCTACTGCTCCGTCGCCACCGGCGAGCACGCGGCGGCGTGCGTGTACAAGCCGGTGCGGGGCGAGCGGCCCCTGTGGGACTTCCCCGACGGCACGCTCGCGGCCCGGGAGGTGGCCGCCTACGAGGTGGCGGCCGCCACCGGCTGGCGGATCGTGCCGCCGACGGTCCTCCGGGACGGCCCCTTCGGCCCGGGCATGGTGCAGCTGTGGATCGACGCCGATCCCGACGCCGACCTGATGACCCTGATGCGCAGCCGCAACCCCGCCCTGCGCCGCATGGCCGTCTTCGACGCGGTGGTGAACAACGCCGACCGCAAGGGCGGTCACTTACTGCCGCTGCCGGACGGCCACGTGTACGGCGTCGACCACGGCGTGTGCTTCTCGGTGGACGACAAGCTGCGCACCGTGCTGTGGCAGTGGCGGGGCAGCAGGCTGCCGCGCGAGGCGGTCAACGTGCTGGAGCGGCTGGAGCGCGAGATCGAGCGGGGCCGTCTCGGGCGGCGGCTGCGCGAGCTGCTCACCCAGGCCGAGGTGGAGGCGACCTGGGAGCGGGTCAAGAGACTGCTGGCCACCGGCGTCCACCCGCAGCCCTCCGACGACTGGCCCGCCATGCCGTGGCCGCCGATCTGATGGTCCGCCCGGAGCTTGCGCAGAACGTACGTATTGTGCACTCTGCAGGGGTCTCTACCGTTCTTGGAGGGAACACGCAGTGTGTACGGTCATCGTGAGTGTCGACCCGGAGGCCGGCGCACCGGTGCTCCTGGTGGGCGTGCGTGACGAGTTCGTCACGCGGCCGTGGATGTCACCCGACCGGCACTGGCCCGACCATCCCGGGCTGATCGGGGGCCGTGACCTGGAGGCGGGCGGCACCTGGCTGGCCGCCGGCCCGGCGGAGCGGCGCGTGGCCGCCCTGCTCAACGGGGAGGGCACGGCGGCCTCCGCGGCCGGCCGGCGGTCCCGCGGTGAGCTGCCGCTGCTGGCCGCGGAGGCGGGGGAGCTGCCGCCGGTCGACCTGTTCCGCTACGACCCCTTCCACCTCGTCCTCGGCGGTCTCGACGGCGTACGGCTGTGGAGCTGGGACGGCGAACGGCTCGCCGAGGAGAAGCTGCCCGGGGGCGTCCACATGATCGTGAACACGGGCTGGGACCGGTCCGATCGCGACCCGCGAACCGCCTGGTTCCGGCCCCGGTTCGCCCGCGCCGCCCGGCCGGAGTGGACCGCCGGCGGCTCCACGGAGCGTTTCTGGGGGGAGTGGCTGGACCCGGCCTCCGGCGCCGGAGTAGGCGGCACGGCGGGTGGCACGGCGGGGAGCGCGGCGGGGAGCGCGGCGGGCGGTGCGGTGGCCTGGGACGACCCCCGGGCCCTGCTCGTGCGGCGGCGCCTTCCGGACGGGCGGATCTTCGCGAGCCTGTCGGTGACGCTGGTCGCCCTGGCGCCGGAGGGGCTGCGCTACGACTTCTGCCCCCAGCCGGACGACCCCTCCACCTGGCACGAGATCGACACGTCCCGGGGCAGACCGCCCGGCCGGCGCCGTCGGGCGCGCGGATAGGCTGCACACCATGCGATCGTGGTCTGCTCCGAATGTCCCCAAGCTGCCTGGTCCGGGCCTTCCGCTCCGTTTGTATGACACCGCCGCCCGAGAGGTGCGGGAGACGGCCCCCACGGGAGAGGCCCGGATGTACGTCTGCGGCATCACGCCGTACGACGCCACGCATCTTGGGCACGCCAACACCTACCTCGCCTTCGACCTCGTGAACCGGGCCTGGCGGGACGCGGGCCACGACGTGCACTACACGCAGAACGCCACCGACGTGGACGACCCGCTGCTGGAGCGGGCGGCGGCGACCGGCACCGACTGGCGCTCACTCGGCGAGCGGGAGATCGAGCTGTTCCGCTCCGACATGGAGGCGCTGCGCATCCTGCCGCCCCGTGAGTACGTGGGAGTCACCGAGACGATCGACGAGATCACCGCGGTGATCGGCCGGCTGACCGAGCGCGGCGCGACCTACGACATCGACGGCGACGTCTACTTCTCCGTCACGGCGGCGCCGAAGTTCGGCGCGGTCTCGGGATACTCCGAGGAGACGATGCTCGCGTTGTTCGCGGAGCGTGGGGGAGACCCCGGCAGGGAGGGCAAGCGCCACCCGCTCGACTGGCTGCTGTGGCGGGCCGAGCGGCCGGGCGAGCCCTCCTGGGACTCGCCGTTCGGCCGGGGCAGGCCGGGCTGGCACGTCGAGTGCACGGCCATCGCCCTGCGCAACCTCGGCACCGGGTTCGACGTCGCCGGCGGCGGCTCCGACCTGATCTTCCCCCACCACGAGATGGGCGCCTGCGAGGGCCATGTGGCCACCGGCGAGTGGCCGTTCGCCCGGGCGTACGTGCACGCCGGCATGGTCGGCCTCGACGGCGAGAAGATGTCGAAGTCCAAGGGCAACCTCGTGTTCGTCTCCCGGCTGCGGCCGGCGACCGACCCCATGGCCGTGCGGCTCGCCCTGCTGGCGCATCACTACCGCACCGATTGGGAGTGGACGGCCGGCCAGCTCCCCGAGGCGGAGGCCCGGCTGGCGCGGTGGCGCGCGGCGGTGGCGCGTCCGGCGGGGCCCGCGGGCGACGCCGTGCTCGCCGCGGTTCGCGAGCGGGTCGCGGACGACCTCGACACGCCCGGCGCGATCGCCGCGATCGACGCCTGGGCGGCCGGGGAGGGCGACGACGCCTCCTCGCCCGCGCTGGTCCGCGACGTCGCCGACGCGCTGCTCGGCGTCGCCCTCTGACCGCTCTCTGATCACCCTTGGACCACCCTCATCCCCTCGGCCGGTTATCCCATCGGCAGGCGCGGGGCCGCCCAGGGGAACACGACGTACCACAGCGCGGCCACCGCGGCTCCGGCCAGCAGCACGGTGATCGTCAGCCGGAGCGGGGTGCCGCCGGGCAGCCGCCTCCACAGGAACCTGTACATGGGAGATCCCCCTACCGATCCCGGCGTTCCTCGCGGCGGACGAGCTCGCTCCGCACGATCAGGCGCCGTGCCGCGGAGAACTTGGGATCACACGTGGTCATGGTCATCAGCGCCCGCGTGGGCCGTCGCGCCGGATGCCCCGGAACGGGATCGACGACGTCCAGGTCGCCGGGGTCCACGACCTCCTTGCCCCGCACCCGGTAGGTGTAGCGGGCGTCCGGCGCGTCCACCACGACGTCGTCGCCGGGCCGCAGTTCGTCGATCCGGTTGAACGGCGCGGCGTAGGTGGTGCGGTGCCCCGAGAGCACGAAGTTGCCCACCTGACCGGGCAGGGCGGTGCCGGGGTAGTGACCGGGACCCTTGCGCAGCTCGTCGGGGCCGACGCCCTCGACGACGGCGAACCGGTAGCCGGCGCCCAGGCGCGGGATGCGCAGCAGCGCCAGGGCGTCGCCGATCCCGGCCCCGCCCGGGGAGCCGTGCCCCTCGTGCCGCAGGAAGACCTCCCCCAGCCGCCGCTGCAGGACGCGCTGCTCCCGTTCGGTCTCCGCGCCGGTGCCCCAGAGCAGGTACGCGTAGAACAGCAGCAGGACCAGCCCGGCGGGCAGGCACAGCTCGCCGACCACCCGGACGGTCGCCGTCACGGCTCCGCCGTCATCTCCGCGCACGGACCGAGTCACGGACCGAGTATCGCCTTCCGGTGCCGATCGGCGGCCGTCGCGCGGGGGGCGTTGGCGAAATCTTTGGCACCCGCGGTGACGGCGCGGGAGCGGTGAGTGGCTCGCGGTCAACGTACCGAGAACCCTGGCCGATCGTTCGGTAAGTGCCGTGCGCCGCGATCGAGCCGATCTTCGCCGCCGCTTATAACAGTCGCCGGGCAGATGCTCATTTATGTGAACGCCGTTATCGGGAGTCCAAAGTGGCGCGAAAAAACACCCTACCCATTCTTCTGGCGGTGACGGTCGCGGGTGGCCTGACGCTCGGGATCCCCGCGGCCGCGGCCGCGCGGACCGTCATGTCACCGGTCGCCCCGGCGGAGGACGAGCCGGGCCTCTCGCCGGAGCCCGTCACCCTGGAGAACGCCGAGGAGCCGGGCGAGGACGTGGACGTGAGCCCGGTCATGCAGGAGAACGAGCCGGGGACGGCCGAGCAGCGGCCCGTCTGCACGGGCAACACGTGTAACAACAACAACGGCGGGATCTGGAACCAGAACGTCGGCGGCTGGAGCTATCCGCTGGCCTACACCTACAACGACACCAAGTCCGGCAACGCGCAGCCCATCGCCGCGGGCACGGGCACGGGCACGGGCACGGGTCTGGGCACGGGTCTGGGCACGGGCCCGGGGGTCACCGGCATCGGCCCGGCCATCGGCCCGGGCGCCGGTGCGGGCGCCGGTGCGCCCGGAGGCGAGGTCGCGCCACTGCAGAACGCGACGCAGAGCGCGGAGCAGTGGCCGGAGGCTCCGGTGGGAGCCGGCAAGGCCTCGGACGTCGAGGGAGAGCCGGAGGAGCTTCCCGGGAAGGAGGCCACCGGCGAGGAGGGAGTCCCGGAGAAGGAGGGCCGGGAGACGGCCGAGGAGGAGTTCCCCGAGAAGGACACCACCGACGAGGAGGAGACCGACGAGGACAAGGCGGACGAGGACGAGGCGGACGAGGCGCCGGCCGGCCTGGCGCCCGAGGAGATGGCCGGTCCCGCGCCGGTCGCCGCGGCCGGCCCGGCCGGCGGCGCCCGGCTGCCGTTCACGGGCGCCCCGGTGGGTCTGGCCGCCGCCGGTGCGGGCCTGCTGGCCGTCGCGCTCGGCAGCACCCTCGTCGCCGCGCGGCGGCGGCGCTCCACCGATGCCGGGTAGCACCGGCGCGGTAGTCCGGTGACACACGGTGATCTGGTGACACGCGGTGATCCGGTGACACACGGCAGAACCCGCAGGCTGGCCGTCGCCGGCCTGCCGACGCTGGCCCTCGGCCTCACGCTGGCCGGGGGCTGGGCGGTCCATCTCGGGCTCGGCGTGCGCGACCACCTGGACGCGGCGCGGGCCGCGCTGCTCCGGGCGCGGCCGGGCGACCTCGACCCGGGAAACCTGGGTCCGGACAGCCCGGCCGCCGCGGCGCTCGCCGAAGCCCTGGGGCACGCGGCCGAGGCGCGGCGGCTGAGCGGCGGCGCCTACTGGGCGATGCTCACGCACCTGCCCGTGGTGGGCGACGGCGCCGCCACGGCCCGGGGCCTCGCCGCGTCGGTCGCGGACATCACCGGCGCGCTGGTCCGGGTGGAGCGCTCGGCCGCGCCCCTCCTCACGGCGGGCGCCCGGGCACCGGGAGACATGCGGCGGGCGATCGACGCCTTCGACGCGATGGCGCCGGTTCTGCGCGACGCCACGGCCCGGGTGGAGGCGGCGAGGGCGCTCATGGCGCGCACTCCGGCGTCGACCGGGCTGGCCGCGCTGGACGGCGCGCGCGGCGCCGTGCTGCGCGAGGCGGCCCGGCTGCGCGGCTTCCTGAGCCGGGGGGCGGAGGCCGCCGCGCTCCTGCCGCCCATGCTCGGCCGGGACGGCCCCCGTCGCTACTTCCTGGCCTTCGAGACGAACGCCGAGGCCCGCGGCACCGGCGGGCTCGTCGGCGCGATCGGCGTCCTCACCGCCGACCACGGCAGCCTGTCGGTGACGCGGCTGTCGGCCGACAACGGCCTCGCGAGCAGCCCCGAGCCCGTCGCCGACCTCGGCCCGCGGTTCGTCTCGCGGTACGGGCGCGGACCCACCACCATGCTGTCGGTCTCCAACCTCTCCCCGCACTTCCCGTACGCCGCGACGACCTGGACGGGGCTGTGGCGGCGCCAGACCGGCCAGACGCTCGACGGCGCCGTGGCGACCGACCCCGTCGGTCTGTCCTATCTCCTGGACGTGACCGGGCCGGTGCGGCTGCCCGGCGGCGAGACGGTGACGGCGGGCGGCGTGGTCGACCTGACGGAGCGGGCGGCGTACGCCCGCTATCCCGACCCCCGCGAGCGCAAGAAGTACCTGATCGGCATCGCGGGCGCGGTCAGCGAGGCGCTGACCCGCCGGTTGAGCGATCCCGTCCGGCTGCTGCCGGCCCTCTCCCGCATGGTGGGCGAGCAGCGGCTGCGGGTCTGGAGCCGGGCCGCCGGCGAGCAGCGCCGTCTCGCGGAGACGCCGCTCGGCGGTGTGCTGCCGGAACGGCCGGGGCCTTACGCCGGGCTGGTGGTCAACAATTCGGCCGGCACCAAACTGGACTACTACCTGGACCGCTCGCTCACCTATGCCCTCGGCCCGTGCCGCCCGGACGGCACGCGCGCCTCCACGGTGCGGATCCGGCTGACCAACGACGTGCCGCGCGGGACTCTCCCGGCGTACGTCACCGGCCGCCTCGACACCCCGCGGCGTCCGCGCGCCGCCGGCTCCAACCTGCTGTGGGTGTCGCTGTACGGCGCGACGGGGGCCAGGGCGGCGGCGGTCCGGCTCGACGGCCGGCCGGTCCCGTTCTATTCGGAGACCGAGCGGTCGCATCCCGTGTTCTCCAAGGTGCTGGAGTTCGCGCCGGGCCAGTCGCGGACGCTGGAGTTCGACCTGCTCGAACCGTACGCGCGGGCGGCTCCCGTGGTCCCCGTGCAGCCGCTGGTCCGCCCGCAGCGCACGGCGGTGACCGCCGACGACAGGGGCTGCTCGTCCTGACAGACCGTGAGGCGGACCGGACGGGAACCGTAAAGGCCCGGCGCGCCCCCGGCGGCGGCGCGCCGGGCGCGGGTTAGCGTCCCGCCCATGGAGCGTACGTACGCGAGCGGCGTGCCGGACGATCCGGGCCGGTTCCGCATCCTGTTCGTGTGCACGGGCAACATCTGCAGATCGGCCATGGCCGAGCGGCTCGCCCTGGCGGCCCTCGGGCCCGGTTCGCCGATCCTGGTGGGCAGCGCGGGAACCCGCGCGGCCGAGGGGCAACCGATGAGCGAGCGGGCGCGCGTGGAGCTGCTGCGGCTCGGCGGGGATCCGTCGGGTTTCGCCGCGCGGCCGCTCACCGCCGAGGCGGTGGCCGGAGCCGATCTCGTGCTGGGGGCCACGCGTGAGCACCGTGCCGCGGCGGTGGCCCTGTGTCCCGTCGCGGCACGGCACGCGTTCACGATCGCCGAGTTCGGGGCGCTGGCCCGCGCGGTCCCCACCGGCCGGGTGCCGGAGGACGGCGACCCGGCCGCCCGGGCCCGGGTGCTGCTGGAGGAGGTGAGGGCGCTGCGCGGGCTGGTCCGGGTGGACCGGCCCGACATCGCCGACCCCTACGGAGGTTCCCGCAGGGCCTACCGCGAGGCGGCCCGCGTCATCGCGGACTCGCTCGCCGTCCTGCCGCGCCCGCTCGGACCCGTGCCGGCGCCCTGAACCCGCGGCGAGCCGGCACGGGGCCGCTCACATGTGCGCCGGAGCGGCGTCCGGCAGCGTCTCCTGGGCCGCCTGTGGTGCGTAGGCGTACCCATAGCGGTCGTCCTGCTTGACCGGGACGAAGTTCAGGACCGTTCCGACGAGCCGGGCGCCGACCGACGACAGCATCTCCTCCGCGCGCAGCACGTGCTCGCGCCGCGTCCTGCCGTGCCGTACGACGAGCAGGGCGCCGTCGCAGACCGCCGAGAGGGCGGCGGCGTCGGTGACGGGCAGCAGCGGCGGCGCGTCGATGACGACCATGTCGTACTCCTCGCGGAGCCGGCCCAGCAGCGTGCCCATGCCCCGGGAGCCGAGCAGTTCGCTGGGATTCGGCGGGATCCTGCCGCTGGGCAGCACGGACAGGCCCGGCCGGCCCCACGTCTGGATGACGTCCTCCAGCCGGGCCTGCTGGATGAGCACGTCGCTGAGGCCGGTGCCCGCCTCGATGCCCAGGTAACCGCCGAGGCGCGGCCGGCGGAGGTCGCCGTCGACGAGGAGCACGCGCCATCCCGCCTCGGCCATGGTGATCGCGAGGTTCGCGGCGGTGGAGGACTTGCCCTCCTCCGGCAGGCAGCTGGTCACCACCAGCGACCTCACTTCCCGGTCCACTCCTTTGAACTGCAGGTTCGTCCGGAGGGAGCGAAAGGACTCCGATCGCGACGACCGGCCGGTGTCCCGGACGATCAGGGGGTGGTCCCGCGCGTCCCGTTCGAGGGCGACGGTCCCGAGGACGGTGCCTCCGGTGGCCTGCTGCAACGCCTCCTTGGTCTTGATCGTGGTGTCCAGCCGGTCGCGCAGGACCAGGCTGCCGATGCCGATGAACAGCGCGATCAGCGCGCCGAGCGCGACGTTGACCGGCGGGTTGGGCGAGACCGGCGCCGTCGGGGTCTCGGCCGGGTCGATCACGGTGATCCGGAGCACGGGGTGGTCCCCCGCCGCGGGCCCGCTGATCTGGTTGATCACTTTCGTGAACGCGGCGCCCAGGGCGTTGGCCGCCCGGGCCGCCCGCGCCGGGTCGGTGTCGGTGACGCTCGCGCGGAGCATGGAGGTGCTGGGCACGACCTCGGCGACGATGTTCCCCTGGAGCGCCTCGGGGTCCCCGTCCGCGGCCTGTCTCACCACCCTGCGGCTGGTCAGCAGGGTCGCGTACGACTGCACCCGCTGTGCGGACAGCGCCCCGGCCTGGAGGGCGGCGGAGATGTCGTCGTCCGTCTCGTCGGCGGTCAGCAGCATGGTCATCGTCGCGACGTACTTGGGCGGGGTGCGCGCGGTGACGGCGAGGGCGGCGCCCACCCCGATGCCCAGCGCGAGCAGGAGCACCAGCCAGTTCCTGCGGACGAGCCGGGCGTAGTAGAGAGAGTCCATGATCATCGCTTTCCGGTCGGAGATGACGTCTGTGGAAGAGCCCGCGGGTAGACCCGCACCCGCTGCGGCAGGCCGATGAGCGCGCAGGCGGCCACCACTCCGACGGAGGCCGCGCTGAGCGGGGTGACCCAGCCCAGCAACATCGCCAGGTGCAGCAGTCCGGCGACGGACGCGATCACGGCCAGGGTCACGGCCGTGAGCGCCGGGCCGAGCCCGAGCCCGCACAGGCGGTGGGAGAGATGGTCGGTCCCGCCCTGCGTCAGGGGGCGTCCCGCCCTCTTCCGGGACAGCAGCACGACCCCCGTGTCGACGGTCGCGACGAAGGCCGGCAGCAGCAGACCGGCGACCGCGGTGACGCGGTCCCGGCCGGTGACCAGCAGCGCCGCCGAGCAGGCGAGGACGAACCCGATGAACAGCGAGCCGGCGTCCCCCATGAAGATCTTCGCCGGCGCCCAGTTGTACGGGAGGAACCCCGCGACGGACAGCAGCAGGCTCACGAGGACCATCCCGATCACCGGCTGGGCGCACAGGAAGGCCACCGCCGCCAGGGTCGCCGCGCTCGCCGCGGCGACCGCGCCGAGGGCGCCGTCCATGTTGTCGAGAAGGTTGAAGGAGTTGGTGATGACGACGATCCACAGCGTGGTGATCGGGATGTCCGGCCAGCCTCCGGTGACGGGCGCCTGCACACCGGTCAGCACCACCCCTCCGGCCGCCAGCGACTCGACCGCCAGCCGGGCACCCGGAGACAGCTGCCGCAGGTCGTCGATCAGCCCCAGCAGCGTCACGGCCAGCGCCCCCGCGACGATCGCGACGGCGCGGGGGTCGGCCGGACCCGCGAGGACGGCCGGAGGGACGACGGCGCCCAGCATGATCGCGAGGCCGCCCAGGAAGGGAGTGGGACGCCGGTGCGTCTTGTGGCCGCCGGGCCGGTCGGTGACGTCCCAGCACAGCGCCACACGTCTGAGCAGGGGCGTCGTCGCGGCCGACAGCAGGAGGGCGCCCGCCGCGGCGGTGAGGAGGGCCGGGCCGTTCATCGCCGCGCCGCCGCCTGCGCCGCCGCCTGTTCCGCCCGGGCCTCGGCGATGGTCTCCAGCAGGATGTCGTCGAGCGTCCGGCGAGTTGTCCATCCGGTGAGCTCGCGCAGTCGTGTGGTGTCGGGCACCCGGCGGGCCATGTCCTCGAAGCCCGCGCCGTAGGCGTCGGAGTAGGGGACGAGGTCGACGCCGGAGGTGCTCCCGCTGAGCTCGACGACCAGTTTGGCGAGCTCCAGGATGCTCACCTCGTCGCTGCGGCCGATGTTGAAGGTCCGGCCGACCGCGCCGTCGTGGTGCAGCAACTCGACCAGGGCCCGTACGACGTCGAGCACGTGGGTGAAACAGCGGGTCTGGGTGCCGTCGCCGAAGACGGTCAGCGGGGCGCCGGCGACCGCCTGTCTGACGAGGCGTGGGATGACCATGCCGTAGGCGCCGCTCTGCCGGGGGCCGACCGTGTTGAACAGCCGGACGACGACGACGGGCAGGCCGCGTTCCCGGTGGTAGGCGTTGGCCAGGATCTCGTCCACGGCCTTGGCCGTGCTGTAGGACCAGCGGGCGACGCCGGGGTTGCCCAGGACGCGGTCGGCCGACTCGCTGAGCGGCCCCGCGGAGTTCTTGCCGTAGATCTCACTCGTGCTCGTGAGGAGGACCTTCCGGCGGTGGCGGTGCGCCGACTCGATCACGGTCTCCGTGCCGCGGATGTTCGTGATCAGCGAGCGGAGCGGGCGTTCCACGATCAGCTTCACGCCCACCGCCGCGGCGAGATGGACGACCACGTCGCACTGGTGGACCAGTTCGTCGACCAGGAGGGGGTCGAGGACCGAGCCCCGCACCAGCCGCAGCCGGGGATCGCCCGCGTGTCGCGCGAGGTTCTCGCGGCGCCCGGTCGACATGTCGTCCAGAACGGTCACCGAGTCGCCCCGCGCGAGCAGGGCGTCGGTCAGATGGGATCCGACGAAGCCGCTTCCGCCCGTTATCAGATATGTGGTGTGTGCGCTCGGCATGGTCAACACTTCTCTCCACGTAGATGGCGGTTGACGGGTCGCATCGGGGATGGTCAGCCGCGCGGGTGCGCGGCCTTCTCGAACCAGCTCACGGTCAGGCGGAGCCCCTCGTCCAGCGGCAGGGGCCGGATTCCGGGGAGCAGGTCCAGCAGCAGACGGGACGACGCCCGGGAGTCCCTGATGTCGCCCGCCCGCGCCGGCCGGAACTCCACCTCGATCGGCCGCTCCAGCACGGCTTCCAGCGCCTGCCTGAGGCCGAGCAGGGACACCCGCGTGCCGAACGCCAGGTTCACCGGTCTCCGGCTGGTGATCCGGCGTACTGCGGCCTCGGCCACGACGCCGGCCACCGACCCCACGAAGGTGAAGTCGCGTGACTGCTCGCCGTCCCCGTGGATCTGGACCGGCCGCCCGGCCAGGGCGGCGGAGACGAAGGCCGGGACGACGGCGGCGTAGGCGTGACCGGCCGGCTGGAGCGGCCCGTAGACGTTGAAGAAGCGGAACGGCAGGACCGGCAGGCCGTAGCTCGCCGCGTAGGCCAGCGCGTACGCCTCCGCCGCGAGCTTGCCGGCGCCGTACGGGCTGAGCGGCCGCGCCGGAAGGTCCTCGTGCTTGTGCGGCTCGCGGCAGTCGCCGTACACCGACGACGAGGACGCGAGCACGACGTGCGGCCGGGTGGCCCGGCAGGCGTCGAGCACGTGCAGGGCGCCCGTCGCGTTCACGGTGTGCGAGGCGATGGGATCGGCCAGGGACCTCGGCACCGACGGCCGGGCCGCGAGGTGGATCACGTGCGTCGCGCCAGGGACGATCTCCGCCAGGAGGTCCCGGTCGAGGATGCTGCCCTCGATCACGCGGACGCCCGCGTCGTGGAGGTTGGCGCGGCTCCCGGTGCTGAAGTCGTCCAGCACCGTGACGCTCTCGACCTCCGGCCGGTTCGTGAGCGTCCGGCAGAGGTTGGCGCCGATGAAGCCGGCGCCGCCGGTGACGAGGACCCTCATGCGACGCTCCCCCTGAGCCGTCGTGACGTGGTCGCCGGCGACCGGTAGAGCTCCCGGTAGAGATCCTCGGTGTCGGCGACCAGCCGCTCCACGCCGAAGGCCGCCGTCGTCCAGCGCAGCGCGGCCGCACCCATCCGGGAGGCGAGCGCGGGATCGGACAGCAGGCGCACGGTGTGCCCGGCCAGTTCGCCGGCGTCGGGAGCCGCGAGCAACCCGGTGGAGCCGTCGTGGACGACCTCGGCGACGCTGCCCACCCTCGTGGCGACGACGGGGGTCCCGGTCATGCCCGCCTCGACGAGCGTCAGGGGCGTGCCCTCGTTGTCGGAGGTGAGGATGACCACGTCGGCCGCGGCGTACACGGTCTCGACGTCCCGCCGCCACCCGAGCAGATGGAAGGAGCGCGGCGCCTCCGCCGCGGCGCGCTCCACCTCCCCGCTCAGCTCGCCGCCTCCGCAGACGACGAACCGGCACGCGGGCAGGCGGCGGAGCACGGCATGGGCGGCGGCGACGAACCGGTCGGGCCGTTTCACCCGCGTGAGGCGGCCGACGAAGGCGACGACGGGCACGTCCGGTGGAAGGCCCAGGGCGGCGCGCGCCGCCGCGCGGCCGGGGACCCGGCCCAGCGAAACGCCGGGCGGGATGACGATGTACTGCTCCGGCCGCCCGATCCCGGCGGCGAGCAGGTCGTCGCGGACTTGTGCGCCGACGGCCACCAGGCGGTCGGTCATCGCGGCCAGGCGCCGTTCGGCCATGACGTAGAGGCGCCGCTTCGCCGGCGAGAAGTAGCCGTGGAGCAGATGTCCGTGGAACACGTGCACCCGGGCCGCGCGGACGCCGGCGAGACAGGCGGCCGTACGCCCCAGGGCCCCGGCCTTGGCCGTGCGGGTGTGCACGATGTGCGGCCGGAACTCCCGCATGGCGCCGGCCAGGCGGGCGAGCGCGCGGCAGTCGTCGGCGGGCCGGACCGCCCGGCCGAGCCCGGTGACGCGGTGCACCCGCGTCGCGCCGTCCCCGCTGAGGAGCCGGTCGCCCTCGTCGCCGTCGACATGGCCGGTGTAGAGGCGGTGGTCGAACTCCTCGCGGCCGAGACCCTCGTACAGTCCCATGACCTGGGTCGCGGGGCCTCCGATGTTCATGCGCGCGATGATTTCCATGACACGAATACGGCCGTCCGATGTCAGCACGGGGCTCCTCGCTCACAGAGCTGTTTCACGAGGAGAAAAGCTAACCCGCCGCCGCGCCCGCGCCGCCGCGTGCGCACCGCGCCGGACAAGAGTTTCCGATTCCGGTACTTCCGCGTGATCGATCACCTGATCACCGAATTGGCGGCGCCGGATCAACGGAAAAGTGGCCGGACTTCGCCGGAAAGAAAAAGCCAAGATGCCGTGTGCGCCTTGCCGCCGGGTGTTTCCGGCGATTTTCTTGCGCTGCCGGGCCGTTACGGGCGGCGACGGGCCGGTCCGGGCCGCGATTTCGCCCCGAGCGGACAAAGAATCAGACAAAGAATCGGACAAATAAATCGGCGCACGACGGCCGGGACGCGATCGGGAGCGGAATGAGTGATCTACGGGTGTGCGAGGTCGTGAAGACCCTCGACGTCGGCGGCGCCGAGGTGTTGCTGGTGGAGCGGCTGCTGCGGGCCCGCACGGACGTTCTCCGCTACACCGTGGTCTGCATGCGCGCGTCCACGGGCGAGTTGACGGAGCGCCTGCGGGCGGCCGGCGTGGGCGTCGTCGATCTCAGCGCGTGCCCCCGCCCGCTCGTCTACGCCAGGCTCGTCGCCACGGTCCGCGGGCTCGCGCCCCACGTGCTGAACGTCCACTCCCCGGCGCCCGCCGTCGTCCTGCGCCTGTTCGTCCGGCTCGCAGGGCGGATGACAGGGTGGCTCGCAGGGCGGATCACAGGGCGGCCCGCTCTGGTCGTGACCGTGCACAACGAACATTGGCGCAGGTTCGGGGGGCTCGACCGCCTGACCAGGGGGCTCGACGACTGCACGGTCGCGGTGGCGCCGCTCGTGGCGCGGTCGAAGGCGACGGCCGGCTGCCGCCGCGTGCTCACCCGCGTCCACGGCGTCGACGTGGCGGAGCAGCGGAGGTGGAGCGCCCGGGCGGACCAGGTGCGGCGCGAGTTCGGGGTGCCCGGCGACGCCTTCCTGTTCGCCTGCGTGGCCAACTTCCGCCCGCAGAAGAACCACCGCCTGCTCGTCGAGGCGGCGGCGGAGGTCGTACGGCGCAGACCCGGCGCCCTGTTCCTGCTCGCGGGCGACGGCCCGCTGCGGCACGAGATCGTCCGGGAGGTGGCGGCCCGCGGCCTGGACGGCTCCGTACGGGTCCTGGGGCAGGTCCCCCGGGCGGGCAGGCTGGTCGCCGCCGCCGACGTCCTGGTCCTCTCGTCCGACCACGAAGGGCTCCCGGTGGTGGTCATGGAGGCGCTCGCGTCCGGGGTGCCCGTCGTCTCCACCCGGGTGGGCGGAGTGCCCGACCTGGTCGTCTCCGGACACAACGGGATCCTGACCGAGCCGGGCTCCGTGCCCGGCCTGGCCGGGGCGATGCTCCGGGCCATGGAACCGGGACCGCACCGGGACCTGCGGGCCGGAGCCCTGGCCTCCGCCGAGGGCCTGGACATGGCGGGTACGGCGGAGTGGTTCGAACGGCTCTACGAGGAACTGGCGTACGGAGCGACGGCCTGATGTGCGGGATCGCGGGAATGGTCTCGACGGCTGGGCCGGACCCGGATCTGGTGCGGCGGATGTGCGATATGATCGCGCACCGGGGGCCGGACGGCGAGGGTCACTACCACGACGAGAGCGCGGCGCTCGGCATGCGGCGGCTCGCGATCGTCGACGTGGCTACCGGTGGCCAGCCGGTCCACAGTGAGGACGGCATGGTCGTCGCCGTCTTCAACGGAGAGATCTACAACTACGCCGAACTGCGCCGCGACCTGGAACGGCGCGGGCACCGGCTGCGGTCCGGCGGCGACTCGGAATGCCTCGTGCACCTCTACGAGGAGCACGGCGCCGACCTGGTCCACCGGCTGCGCGGGATGTTCGCCTTCGCGATCTGGGACCGGGCGCGCGGGCGGCTCGTGCTCGGGCGGGACCGGGCCGGCAAGAAGCCGCTCTACTGGCGCGGAGAGGGCGGCACCATCTGGTTCGGGTCGGAGCTGAAGTCACTCGCCCAGGACCCGGGAATGGACAGGGAGCTGGACCCGGTCGCCCTCGACCTCTACCTCACCTACCAGTACGTCCCCGCGCCGTGGTCGATCTACCGGCGGGTGCGCAAGCTCCCGGCCGGGCACGTGCTGATCTGGGAGAAGGGCCGGAGCGAGACACACCGCTACTGGTCGCCCGACTGGACGCCGCGGAGGGTGGCCGACCCCCGCGCGGAGGAGGAGCGGCTGCGCGAGCTGATCCTTGAGGCGACGCGGATCCGCCTCATGGGCGAGCGGCCCGTGGGGGCGTTCCTGTCCGGCGGGATCGACTCGTCGGCGGTGGTCGCCGCGATGGCGACGCACAGCGCCGAGCCGGTCCGGACGTTCTGCATCGGGTTCGAGGAGGCGTCGTACGACGAGCGCCACAAGGCGTGGCTGGTCGCGCGCATGTACGGCACCGACCACCACGAGCTGGTCGTCACCTCCGGCATGCTCGACGTGGTGCCCCGCCTGGCCCGGCAGTTCGACGAGCCGTTCGCCGACTCCTCGGCGATCCCCTGCTTCTACCTGGCCGAGCTGAGCCGGGGGCACGTGACGGTCGCGCTGAACGGCGACGGCGGCGACGAGTCCTTCGGCGGTTACCAGCGCTACGCCCTCATGGACATGGCGCGCGCGCTGCCCCGCCTGCCGTCGCCGCTCGCCGCCGCGTGCCGGCGGCTGGGCGCCGGGATGGTGGAGCGCAGCGAGTACGGGACCCTGCGGCGGCGGGTCGGCCGTGTCCTCCGGTTCGCCGCCGAGCCCCCCGCACGCCGGTACGCGGGACTGATGCGCCACTGCGGAGAGGCGCGGAAGGCGCTGCTCTACGGCGACGAGCTCGGCCGCGCACTCGCCCGTGCCGGCGGTGACGGGCTGCTGGAGGTGCTCTTCACTGCCTCCCGCGCGGGGACGGACCTCGGCCGGGCCCAGGACGTCGACATGCTGACCTACCTCCCGGGCGCTCTCCTGGTGAAGATGGACACCACGACGATGGCGCACTCGCTGGAGGGCAGGTCGCCGTTCCTCGACCATCACCTGGTCGAGTGGGCGGCCGGGCTGCCCCGGGAGCTGAAGGTCCGGGGCCGCCGCACCAAGGTCCTGCTGCGGCGGGCCGTCGCCCCCTGGCTGCCGCCCGAGCTGGTGGACGGTGCCAAGAAGGGGTTCGGCGTCCCGCTCGCCTCCTGGCTGCGCGGCGAGCTGCGCGATCTCGCCTGGGACGTGCTGGCCGACGAGACGGCGCGGGCCCGTGGCCTGTTCCGGCCGGCGGCCGTACGCGAACTGCTGACGGGCCATATGGACGGCGCCGACCACAGCGGCGTCCTCTGGTCGCTGATCCAGTTCGAGCTCTGGCAGCGGACCCGCGCCGTTCAGCCGGTAAACGTCCCGCGCTGAACCTCAGCGCCGGACGTCGGCGCAGGGTCAACGCAGGTCGGCGCAGGGTCAACGCAGGGCGGCGCAGGCCGCCGGATCCGTCGGTTCCGACGAGAGGGGGTGCCGCAGGCCCAGCACGGCGAAGGCCACCACGAGCGCCGTCACCGTCCCGGCCGCGAGCCACCAGCCGCGGCCCATCCGGGCGTCTCCCCCCAGAGCGCGCGGCACGAGCAGGGCGCAGCCCGCCACGCCGAGCAGCACCACGGGCAGGGCGAAGCGCGCCTCGGTCGTCGTCGTGACGAGCGTGGCGGCGGCTCCCAGGAACGCCGCGACCACCGTCGGCGCGTGGCCGCGCGGCACTCCCGCGCGGGCGCGCACCGCCGCCGCGACCAGCGCCGTTCCTCCGCACACGGTCACCGCCGCGATCGGCAGCAGGAGGCCGAAGTCCTCCACGCCGGCCGGGGCGCTGTACGGTGTCGACCCCGACCAGGCCAGGGCGGCCGAGAACTTCTCCGCGAGGAAGCCGGGCGACCACGGCAGGCCGGCCAGCAGGGTCCGCACCGGCCCGCCCCGGGAGACGGACGCCATGAGGGGATCGCAGTAGAACAGCCGGGGGGCGCCGGGCAGGACGGTGTCGTACCGGACGATGTAGGAGCCGAGTTCGGCCTGGTAGCGCGCCAGGAGAGCGGTGAGGGGCGGCGCGGGGAGCCAGCCGTAGTTCAGCACGAGGTTGAGCGCGAACTGGGGGAGCAGGGCGAGGGTCAGGCCGGGCAGTGTCCACAGGGCGCGCAGCCGGTGGACGGCCACCGACGCCGCCGCCAACGCGGCGAGGGGGAGGAGGTAAGCCGGCCGGATGTTGAGGGCCACCCCCGCGAACAGTCCCGTCAGGGCGATCGCCCACCGGGACCTCGCCGAGGCGAACAGGACCGCGCAGACGAACGCGGCGGCCGCGGGCAGGTCCATCAGCGGGTACGGCGCGAAACCCGCGCCGGCGATCCAGGCCAGGGCGGCGCACAGGCAGACCACCAGAGGGCTTCGCGCCCCGAGCCGCCAGGCGATGGCCGGCAGCAGCACGGCCCCGGCCAGTGCCAGGATCAGCGCGTTCTCGGCGAGGACCGCGACGGCGCCCGCGCCGGGGAGGACCCGGTCCACCAGGGCCGCCGGAGCGTAGACGAGGTAGGTCAGAACCCCACGGAGACGAAGGGGGAACTCGAACATGGTGTCGAGCGTCGCGGCTCCGGTGGGACCGGCCCTGCCGGCGGCCATCGGGGTCAACGTGGCCTTGGTCGCCCAGCCGCCGTGGAGGAGCACCTCCCATCCGGCCTTTGAACCGGCCCAGTACGACGTGGCGTCGTAATGGAATTCCCGGGCGGGGCGCCGGGCCATTGTGAGAAGAAACAGCAACCCCGCCGTGACGACTGTGATGACGCGGCGCGTCCTGGCCACCGATTTTCCCCGGGCGGCGCCTTCTGGGGGAGCCGTCGTCCTGGTCAGGAGTTCTGCCATGTCGCCGTTGTAACAGCATGGGGCGATGGCCGGGCACAGGCACGCCACGATCCGGCGATTCTCTGGCGCGTTTGGTTTCTTTAGGGGGTCTTGGCGTTGTCCGGCCCCTCCGCGCGGGTGTTCTCCGGCGGCTTACGGTTACCTTGGCGGGAAGTGCCGGAGCCCCCCTCCCACCACAGCGTTCGGGTGATTTCTTCGTGGAGTACGCAATCGTCGCGGTGGCCGCGGCAACGCTCGTCTTCCTGGTGCAGGCGTGCCTGGACCGGCGGGCGGCGGGGCCCGTCACAGGGGTGCTGCTCCTGGCGTTCGCCGTGCGGCTGCTCATCCACACCCTGGTCATACGGACCGGACTGCTGCCGTACGGCGGTGACAACTTCGGCTACGAGAAGAGGGCTCTGGAGATCGCGGCGTACTGGAACCACGCCGGCATCCAGTTCGTCACCTCCGACCAGTTGCCGAACCTGGAGCACGTCGCGGTGCCGTGCAACATCTTCGCGCTCGTCGTCTACCTGTGCGGCGGCCGGGCCTCGCTCGCCTGCACGTCCGTGGTGGCACTGGTCGCCTGCGCGTTGTGCGTCGTTATGTACCGGTTCGCCAGGGTGGTGGGCGCCGACGAGCGGGCCGCCTTCCGGCTCCTCGTGCTCACGGCGTTCATGCCCGCGTTCCTGCTGCACACGTCGGACACCTTCAAGGACGGGTTCAACGCCTTCCTCGTGGTGACGTGCCTCGGGCTGGCCGCCTCGAACGTGCGGCGGTTCGACCTCCGCAAACTGGTGCTGCTCGCACCGCTGCTGTGCGCGCTGTGGAACGTGCGGCCGTACATGGTCTTCATGTGCGCGGGACCGCTCCTGTTCGGCTTGTCCGGGGCCAGGCGGGCGCTTCCGCTCTGCACGCTGGCCCTGCTGGCCGGCGCCCTGTCGCTGTTCGTCTTCTTCCCCGAGGCGACCACGAACGTGGCCGTGGATACGCCGCGGCAGCAGTTCGAACAGGCGCAGTCGGAGACGGTCCGCGGCGCGAACGCCGAAGGCGGCTCGGGAGTCGTCTTCGCCGACGGTGGTGACCCGTGGGGCGCGTTCGGGCCGAAACTCCTCTACACGCTGCTGTCCCCGTTCCCGTGGACGGGCGGCAGCCTCGTGCTGCAGCTCGGCAAGATCGAGACTTTGGTCTGGTACTACCTCGTCCTCTGCGCGGTGCGGGGCGGGCGGCACCTGTGGCGGCACAACCGTCGCGTTCTCGTGCTCATCCTGGTCTTCGTCGTCCCCTGCACGGTCGCCTATGCCACCAGCATGAGCAACATCGGGCTCATCTTCCGGCAGCGCATGCCCATCGTCATGGCCGTGAGCCTGTTGTCGGCGGTGGGGTGGACGTACTCCCGCAAACGCTCCAGCGAGAGCCTCTCGGCGGCCGTGCCCCGGGAACACGCGCGTCTGTGACACACCAGCCAGGAGCCGGCCGTGAGGATTCTGCACATCGCCCATCGCCTGCCACCCGAGCCCGGCGGCAAGGAACGCTATGTCGAACGGCTCGTTGGCGAGCAACTGCGGCGCGGGCACGAGGTGGCCGTCGCGCACCGGCGGGGTGATTGCCCGCCGGGGGCGGAGCCGCTGCGCCCGGCGCGCACCTGGCCCGCCCGGGTCGTCTCGCTGCGGTCGGACGAGGCGGGCTTCGCCGTCGAGTGCGCCCGGGCCCTGCGCACCGCGGGCCCGCTCGACGTCGTCCATCTGCACGGGGACCACCGGGAGGCGCTCGCGCTCGGCCCGGCGGCGCGGCGCCTCGGCGTCCCGCTCGTGCTCCACGTCCACGGCGCCCTCGCGATGCGCCACCGCCCGGTCATGCCGTGGGCGTTCCGCCATGTGGCCGGCTTCGCCGTGGTGGGCGCGCGGCCGAGGGCCGACCTGCTCGCCGCCGGTGTGCCCGGACGGCTGGTCCACGTCGTGCCGAGCGGCGTGGACCTGAACCGTCTCCGCGGGTTCCGGTGCGGCCCGCGCGAGCGCGGCCTCGTCGTCAGCGTGGGATCGCTCGTGCCGGTGAAGAACCACGAGCTGACCGTCGAGGCGTTCGGCCGGGTGCGGGCCGACCGGCCGGACGCGCGCCTGGTCATCGCCGGGGACGGGCCGGAACGCGACCGGCTGCGGCGGCTGGCGGCGGCCTGCCCGGGGGTGGAGCTCGCCGGGCACCTGTCCGGTGACGAGGTCCGCGCGCTGGTGAGCCGGGCGGAGGTCTTCGTGCAGTCGTCGCGCCGGCTGTCCGGCGTCGGCGAGGGGATCCCGCTCGCGGCCCTGGAGGCGCTGGCGCTCGGCACCGCCGTCCTGGCGTCGTCGGACGCCTCGCTCGACCCGGTGGTCCCGCCGGACTGCTATCGGATGTTCCGCTCGGGGTCGGCGGCAGGGCTGGCCGCCGGGCTGCGTGATCTCCTCGACCAGGGCGGTCTGCCACGGCAGGCCACCGAGAAGGGGATGCGGGCCGTGGAGGGCCTCGACTGGCCGCTCGTGGCCGCGCGCGTCGAGCGGCTGTACGAACGCGTCGTCCACGGGACTCCCGCACCGGCGGAACCGTGACGACGGGAGGGGTCCGGCCGCCCGGACGGCGGCACCTGCGGACCTTCACGTCGCTGAGCGCGGCAGGTCTCGGCGAGGCACTGCTGCCCACCCTCGCCCTGGTGGCCCTCGTCCGCGTCGCGGGAACCGAGGCCACCGGCCAGGTCGTCTTCGCCCAGTCCCTCGCCAACCTGTGGTTCCTGCTGTGCGATCCCTGCCTGGAGAACGCCGCCCAGCGGTTCGTCCCCCTGGAACAGGCGCGCGGCGGGCGCGGCGCCGCGCTCTTCCTCCGCCTCCTGCGCCTGGACGCGGGAATCGGCCTCGCGGCGACCGTCCTCGCCCTCGCGGCCGTGTTCGGCGCCCGGCTCGCGGGCCTGACCTCGGAGGGCTTCGCGCTCACGCTCGCCCTGTCGGCGGTGGGCCGGGGAGCAATGGCGCCGTACGGCACGGCCTTCGCCGGGTTCGCGCTGGCGGACCGGCTGACTCTGTCGGGGATCGTCCGCGTGCTGGGCGCGCTGCTGTCGGTCGCGCTCTCGTTCGCCGGGCTGCTCACCGGCGGCCCGCTGCTCTACCTGGCCGGTCAGGCCGCGGCCGCCCTGCTGGCGGCGGCGGGGTTCTGCCTGCTCGCCGGGCGGGTCGTCGCCCGGGCACTCGGCATGCCCACGGGCAGTCCACCGCTGCCCGCCGGGCTGCTCCGGTTCACTTTTCCGGCCACGGCCGGCACGACGATCGCGGGGATTTCCGACTCGGGCATTCTCGCCGTCGCGGGCCTCGTCGGCGGCCCGCCCCTCGTCACCATCCTCAAGATCGCCATGGCTCCCGGGCGGTTCTACGCCAACCTCGCGATTCCGGTGGCCGCGATGCTGTATCCGCGGCTCGCCCGGGCCGTCGCGGCGGGCGCCGGTGCGGCCGTCATGAGACGCGACGTCGCGCGCGTGACGCGGCTGATGACCGTCGGTGGCGTGGCGACGGCCGCCGTCGCGGTGCCGGCCCTGGTCCCGGTCGTCGCCCTGGTCTACGGCCCCGCCCAGGCGGCCGCCGGCGCGGTGGCGGCGCCCCTCCTGTGCGCCGCCTGCGTGAGAGGAGCGGCCTGCTGGTCCAACGTGCTGCCCATGGCCCTGGGCAGGTCGGGATGGCGGCTCAGCTACCTCGGCGCCGAGGCGGCCCTGCTCGTCGCGACGCTGCTCGCGGCCGGCTGGGCGGCGCCGGGTGCCCAGGCGACGGCCCGCCTGTTCGCCTGGGGGACGCTGGCCCTCGCCGTCCTCGGCACCGGCTTCTGGATCCTGTCGGCGCGGCACCTCCTCCGCCGTGCCCCCGACCGTGCCCCCAGCCGGCCGGCCCCGGCGGACGCCCGCGTGCCGGCGCCCCGGCCCTGACAGACGCCCCGGCCCTGACAGACGCCCCGGCCCTGACAGACGCCCCGGCCCTGACAGACGGCCCTGACAACGCCCCTACAACAACGGGCAAGGAAAGAACGCGCGCCGGGTGTCGGCGCCGTCGCGTCACAGGCGGGTCGTCAGGATGACGCGCATGGAGACGCGTATGGAGACGACTTCACCCGTCCGTCCTCCCGCCGCCGCACCGGTCGCGGACGCGGCCGGGAGCGCCCTGCGGTCCCCATGGCTTCCCGCCGCGACGACGGCCTCGCTCACGGCGATGGTGCTGCTCCGCTTCGGCGTCTCCCCGCGCGACCTGCTCGTCTTCAGCGCGTACGCCGTCGTGTGCCTGGCCGTTCCCGGCGTGCTGCTGATCCGGGCCCTGCTGCCGGGCCATCTCCTTCATCTCCGTACGGCGGCGGAGGAGGCGGCCCTCGGCCTGGCCCTCGGCTACGCGCTGGAGACGCTCGCCTACGTCGCCGCCCGCGCGGCCGGGCTGCCCCTGCTGGTGCTGGCCTGGCCCGCCACCGTGTACGCCCTGCATCTGGCGCGGCCGTCGCTGCGCGGCCACTGGAGACGGCCGCCCCGCCGGCCCGCGCCGCTGTGGTGGTCGTGGGCGCTCGCCCTGACCATGCTCTACCTGCTGGCGCTGGCCGTCGCGACGTTCCTCCGGAGCAACGCCCTCACCTGGCCGGGGCTGGCCGTCTCCGACGCCGACATGCCCTACCATCTGGCCCTGATCGGCGAGCTGAGGCACCATGTGCCGCCGATATCGCCGATGGTCGCCGGGGAGCCGCTGTCGTACCACTGGTTCGTCTACGCGCACTTCGCCGCCGCGAGCTGGATCACCGGCGTCGAGCCGCTGGTGCTGCTGTTCCGCCTTGGCATGCCGCCCATGATGGCCGCCCTCGTCGTGCTCCTCGCCATGGTCGGCCGGCGGGTGACCGGCTCGTACGCCGGCGCTCTGGTGGCGCTGACCGGCACCGTCCTCATGACCGCCCCGAACCTCTACCGGGGGGCGAACATCGGGACGTTCACCTGGCGGGGCTTCCAGTCCTGGACCAGCCCGAGCCAGACGTTCGGCGCGCTGCTGTTCGCGCCCCTCGTGCTGGTGGCGATCGGCCTGCTGCGGTCCCGCGGGCGGGACCCGCGCGCCTGGCTCCTGTACGGCGTGTTCTGCGTCGCGGTGATGGGGGCGAAGGCGACCCATCTCCCGCCGCTGGCCGCCGGTCTCGCGCTGGTCGCGGCGGCGCGGGCGATCAGGAGCCGCCGCCCGCCGTGGCCGGAGCTCGCCATGCTCGGCGTGACCGTGGCGTGCGCCGCGTACGCGCAGTTCGTGCTGTTCGGCGGGGCGCGGCTGGCCATGGGGGTCGATCCGCTGTCGCTGCTGCGCCGCGCCTGGGGGGAGCTGACCGGTCACCCCGGCGCGGTTCCGCCCGCCGCGTCGGTCGCGGGGATCACCGCGCTCTACCTGGCGTGCCTCGCGGTCACCTGGGGCGGGGTGCTCGGCCTGTGCCACCGGCCGCGGCTGTTCCTGCGGCCCGACGTGACGCTGCTGCTCGGCACCGGCGCCGCGTCGGTGGGGGCCGTCCTGCTCCTCGGCCACCCGGCCGCCGGTCAGCTCTACTTCTTCGGCGCCGCCTACCCGTACCTGATGATCGTCGCCGCCCGCGGGCTCGTCACCGCGGTCCGCCGCGCGGCGCTGCCCGCCCGCACCGTCGCGTACGCCGCCTGCGCCGGGGTGGTCTGCGCGAACCTCGTGCGGCTGCTCTGCGACGTCCGGTCGCCGCTGCCCGCCGGACAGCCGGACGGCGTCCTCTACCGGCCGTACGTCGTGCTGGCCGTCGTCGCGGTGACGGCGGTCGCGGTCGTCTTCCGCCTGCGGCGTGCCCGGCGCCGCGCGGGGGCCTGGGCGTGCCTGCTCGTCGCGTTCTGCGCGGTGGGCTGGCCCGCCGCCTGGACGGCCCGGGCGCTTTCCGTCGTGGACCCGGTGCCGCCGGGCACCCCCACGGGCGTGCCGCCGGTGGCCGCCGGGGCGGTGCCCCGGGGCCTGGTGCCGGCGGCGCGGTGGCTGCGCGCACACGCCGCGCCGGACGACCTGGTGGCGACGAACGCGCACTGCCGCTGGGGGTACGCCGACCCTTGCGACACCCGGCAGTTCTGGGTGTCGGCGCTGACCGAGCGGCGCGTGCTCGCCGAGGGCTGGGCGTACACGGAGACGAACCAGCGGCGCTGGCGGCCGGGGGAGGCGGTGGAGAACCTCCCGTTCTGGGACGCCGAGCGGCTGCGGCTGAACGACCTCGCCTTCACCACCCCCTCGGCGGAGGGGATGCGGCTGCTCCGCGACCGGTACGGCGTGCGCTGGCTGATGGCCGACGAGCGCCCGGCCACCGCGTCCGCCGGGGCCGCCGCGCTCGGCCGGGTCGCCGCCCTGCGGTTCCGCTCGGGCGACTACGCCGTTTATCGGCTCCCCTGACGTAAAAGAACCGGCAAGATCGGGTCCGCCGGAGGGGTCCCGCCGCCGCGAGGCGACCGCCCGCCGTCAGGCTTCACCCCATGGTCGAAGCTCGGCGTCAGCCGCGATCCGCCGCGACGGGACCGGGGCGCCCGCGGGACCGGTGGACGGCCGCCGCGACGGCGGCACGGTGTCTGCCGGGGGCGCGGTGTCTGCCGGGGGCGTTCGCGGCCGCCGTCGCGGTGGCCGCCGTGCTCTGCTACGGCGTCTCCGCCGGGGAGGTCGCCCGCTTCACGGCGTACGCGGGGCTCGGGATCGCGGCGCCGGGCGTGCTGTGGGTCCGGGCGCTCCACCGCGGCGGCCGTACGGCGGCCGAGGAGATCGCCCTCGGCCTGGCCTGCGGGTACGCCGCCGAGGTGTTCGCCTACATCGGGGCCCGCGCCATGGGCGCGCCACTGCTCGTGGCGGGCTGGCCGGTCGCCACCTATGTCCTCTTCCTGGTCGTGCCGGGGCTGCGCCGGCACTGGCGGAGCGGCCGCGGCCGATGCGCGCCTCCCGTCTGGTACTCCTGGTCGCTCGCCCTCGCCTTCGCCTATCTGACGGCCTGGGGCGCGGTCACCTACTTCCGGCCGAACCCGCTGACCTGGCCGGCGCTGGGCAGGTTCGTGAGCGACCTTCCGTTCCACCTGGCCCTGACCGGTGAGCTGAAGCACCACGTGCCGCCCAGCCTGCCGATGGTCGCCGGTGAGCCGCTGCTCTACCACTGGTTCGTCTACGCGCACCTCGCGGCGGCGAGCTGGATCACCGGGCTGGAGCCGCTGGTGCTGCTGGCGCGCCTCGCCGTGCTGCCCATGCTCGCGGCCCTCGTCGTCCTGATCGGGATGACGGCCAGGCGCGTCACGGGCCTGTGGGCGGCGGCCTCGCTGTCGGTGGCGGGGGCCGTGCTCGTCGCGCTGCCCAGCCTCTACCTCGGCTCCAACGGGTCGTTCACGTGGGGCGGCATCCCCGACCTCGCCTGGACGAGCCCCACCCAGACCTTCGGCGCGGTGCTGTTCGCCGCGCTCGTGGTCCTGCTCGTGGACACGCGCCGGCATCCGCGCCACCGGGGAGCGTGGGCCCTGGCGGCGCTCCTGCTCCTCGCGGTCATGGGGGCGAAGGCGACGTATCTGCCGTTGCTCGCGGCGGGGCTGGTGGCGGTGGCCGTGACGGAGGCCCTCAGGCGTGGCCGCCCGTCCCGGCAGGCGCTCGCGATGCTGGCGCTCACCGGCGGCTGTCTGCTGTACGCGCAGTTCGTGCTGTTCGGCGGGGCCCGGCAGGCCGTCGTCGTCGCGCCTCTCTACACCGTACGGGCGTCCTGGCGGGAGCTCACCGGCCGGGGACAGCTCGCGTCGCCGGCGCCGGGCTCGCTGTGGGCCATGACGGCGGTGTGGCTGCTGGGCTGGCTCGTCACCTGGTCGGGGACGGCCGGGCTGCTGATCCGGCCCCGGTCGCCGCTGCGGCCACCTCTGGCCCTCATGCTGGGCATGGGCGCGGCGGGCCTCGGTACGGCGCTGCTGCTGGGCCATCCCAACCGCAGCCATCTCTTCTTCCTCTGGGGGGCCTACCCCTACCTCGTGATCGCGTCGGTGTGCGGTCTCGTCGCCGTCGTGCGGCGCGCGCGGCCGCCGCGCCGGGTGATCGCGGCCGCCGCCTGCGTGGGGGTGGCCGCGGCCTACCTGGTCCCCGTCCTGTGCGGGGTGCGGGTGCCGCTCGGCCCCGGCCGGCCGGACACCGTCCTCCTGACGCCCTACCTCGTGCTGACGGCCCTCACGGTGCTCACTGCGGTCGTCGCGGCCCGGGTGTGGGGACGCCGCCGAGGTGCGGCCGTGCCGCTCGTCATGCTCGCGGCCGTCGGCCTGCTCGCCGACGCCCACGGGTTCGTCCTCGGGCACCTGCCCGG
This sequence comes from Microbispora sp. NBC_01389, assembly GCF_045040095.1. NCBI lineage: Bacteria > Bacillati > Actinomycetota > Actinomycetes > Streptosporangiales > Streptosporangiaceae > Microbispora > Microbispora sp. NBC_01389. Next base: position 6,300,779 of record NZ_CP109552.1, on the reverse strand, counting down.
GCGCGGCGGCTCCGGCGGAGCGGTCGCGGCGGAGCGGCCGCGGCCGGTGCCGCCCGATGTGCCGCCCGATGTGATGGCGGGTGCGATGGCGGCCGGGCGCTGGCTGCGCGGCCACTCCGCCCCCGGCGACCTGGTCGCCACGAACGCGCACTGCCTGCGGGGCACGGAGAGCCCCTGCGACAGCCGCCACTTCTGGGTGTCCGCGCTGTCGGAGCGCAGGGTGCTGGTCGAAGGCTGGGCCTTCTCGGAGAGGAGCGAGGGCGCCTGGCGGCCGGACCGGCCGGCGACCGTGCTCCCGTTCTGGGACCGGCGGAAGATGGCGGCGAACGAGGCGGCCTTCACCACCCCCTCGGCGGCGGCGATCGGGCTGCTGCGCGACCGCTACGGAGTGCGCTGGCTGGTCGCCGACGAACGGCTCACCGGGCCGGGGACGAGCATCGGCCGGTTCGCCGATCTCCGGTTCCGTTCCGGTGACTACGCGGTTTATCGGGTGCCGGGCGGCGGGGGTCACTGATCCCGTCATCAAGGGCAAAGAAACGATCGCGGCCTGCGTCGGAGCGCCCGGCGGCGGGGGAGCCGGTGGTCTTATCGCGCTGAGCACGTCGAGCGTTTCGAGACAGCGAGGGAAGACGTGGCTGAGCAGATCCCGGTGAACGACCTCCGCCGGCACGCGAGCGTGTCGGAGAAGGAGGTGAGCGCCTCCGTCGGACGGGTGCTGGGCAGCGGCCGGTACGTCCTGGGCGAGGAATGCGAGTTCTTCGAGAAGGAATTCGCCGAGTTCTGCGGCACGGCCCACTGCGTGGGCGTCGCCAACGGAACCGACGCCATCGAGCTCGGGCTGCGGGCGCTCGGCGTCCGCCCGGGCGGGCGGGTGGCCACGGTCGCCAACGCGGGCCCCTACACGACGACGGCCCTGACGGCGCTCGGCGCGCGGCCGGTGTTCGTCGACGTGGACCACGAGACGAGATTGATGGACCTCGCCCACCTCAAGCAGGTCCTGGACGAGCAGGTCCTCGACGCGGTCGTCGTCACCCACCTCTTCGGGCTGCTGCACGACATGGAGACCGCGCTGGACCTCGCGGACCGGGCGGGGGTCCCCGTCTTCGAGGACTGCGCCCAGGCCCACGGCGCCCGCCGGGACGGCCGGCGCGCCGGCTCCTCCGGCGCCGCGGCGAGCTTCAGCTTCTTCCCGACCAAGAACCTCGGCGCCCTCGGCGACGGCGGCGCCGTCGTCACCGGCAGCGCCGAGGTGGCCGAGCGGGTCAGGCGGCTGCGGCAGTACGGCTGGGAGCCGAAGTACCGGGTCGCGGCGGCGGGCGGGCGCAACAGCCGCCTCGACGAGATGCAGGCCGCGGTCCTGCGGGCCCGGCTGCCCCTGCTCGACGGCTGGAACCGGCGGCGCCGGGAGATCGCGGCCCGCTACTCCCGGGAGATCCGCGGCGCGCGGGTGACCTGCCCACCGGTGTACGGGGAGGAGTTCGCCGCCCACCTCTACGTCGTCGTGAGCGACGACAGGGAGGCGCTGCGGACGCACCTCGCCCGCGCGTCGATCCTGACGGACGTCCACTACCCGGTGGCCGACCACCGCCAGCCCGTGCCGGGCCGGGCCGGTGACCGGGACCTTCCGGTCGCCCTTCCGGTCACCGACGCGCTGACGGCCTCGGTCCTGACGCTGCCCTGCTTCCCCGAGCTCACCGACGAGGAGGTCACCCGAGTGATCTCCGCGGTCGACGCGTGGTGACGCGATGTTCTCGGTGATCGTCCCCGTCTACCGGAACGCGGAGTTCGTGCCGGCGCTGATCGCGGAGTTCGGCGGTGTGAGCGCGGCCGTCGCGGAACGCCACGGGATGCCCGTGGAGTTCGTCTTCGTGGTCGACGCGAGCCCGGACGACAGCTTCGAGCTGCTGCGGACGGCCCTGGCGCAGGCGCCGTTCCGCTCCCAGCTGCTGCTGCACGCGCGCAACTTCGGCGCCTTCGCCGCTATCCGCACCGGCCTGCGGGCGGCCTGCGGCGACTATTTCGCCGTGATCAGCGCCGACCTCCAGGAACCCCCGGAGCTGCTGCTCGGGTTCCTCGGCGAGCTCGCGGACGACCGGGCGGACATCGCGGTGGGCGTCCGCAGGTCGCGCGAGGACCCGGGCCCGTCCCGCCTCGCGGCCGGCGTCTTCTGGAGTTTCTACCGCCGGTTCGTCGTCCGGGACATCCCGCGCGGAGGCGTCGACGTCTTCGGCTGCAACCGGCGCATCAGGGACGAGCTGCTGCGGCTGGAGGAGGCCAACAGCTCGCTGGTCGGGCTCGTCTACTGGCTCGGGTTCCGGCGCAGCGAGGTGCCCTTCGAGCGGCGCGCGCGGGCGTTCGGGAAGAGCACCTGGACGTTCCGCAAGAAGCTCGACTATCTGCTGGACAGCGTCTTCGCCTTCACCGACCTGCCGATCCGGATCATCACGGTGCTCGGCGCGCTCGGGTTCGCGTTCGCCGCCTTCCTCGCCGTCTTCGTCGTCGTCATGCGGCTGACCGGGCAGATCGCGGCGGCGGGCTACACGACGACCATCCTGGTCATCACGTTCTTCGGCGCGCTCAACACCCTCGGCCTCGGCTTCCTCGGCTCCTACGTCTGGCGGAGCTACGAGAACACCAAGAAACGGCCCCTGGCCCTGGTGCGTTCGGCGCTCTCCTTCGACGGCGCCTCCGAGGCCCCCGGCGAACTCTCCGATCTCCTCCACTCCGGCAGGCGGCCGTGAAGCAACCCCATATCCATCCGCAGTCCCTCTGCGAGACCGCCCACGTCGGCGCCGGCACCCGGGTCTGGGCCTTCGCGCACGTGCTCCCGGGGGCGCGGATCGGCGCCGACTGCAACATCTGCGACGGCGTCTTCGTCGAGAACGACGTCGTCGTGGGAGACCGGGTGACCGTCAAGTGCGGCGTCCAGCTCTGGGACGGCGTCACGATCGAGGACGACGTGTTCATCGGCCCCAACGCGACGTTCACCAACGACCCCTTCCCGCGCAGCCGGGTCCGTCCCGCCGGGTTCGCCCGTACGGTGGTCCGCGCGGGCGCGTCCATCGGGGCGAACAGCACGATCCTGCCGGGCGTGGAGATCGGCGGCGGGGCGATGGTGGGCGCGGGGGCCGTCGTGACGCGCCCGGTGCCGCCCAACGCGATCGTGGTGGGCAACCCGGCGAGGGTCACGGGTTACGCCGCCGTCCCGGGCTCCGGCCCGCCGCGCCCCGCCTCCGCCGCCTCTCCCGCCGGGAGCGGCGCGCCGCTCCCGGGCCGGACGGAGCTCGGAGTCGGCGGGGCGAGCCTGCACGAGCTGCGCCTCTTCCGCGACCCGCGCGGCGAGCTGTCCGTCGGCGAGCTCGGCCGAGAGCTGCCGTTCACGCCCAGACGCTTCTTCCTGGTCTCCGGCGTGCCGGGCCACGAGGTGCGGGGCGAGCACGCGCACCGGAGCTGCGAGCAGTTCCTGGTCTGCGCGCGCGGCTCGTGCCGGGTCCTGCTGGACGACGGGCACGACCGCCGTGAGGTCACGCTGGACCGCCCCAGCCTGGGCGTCCACATGCCGGCCATGATCTGGGGCACGCAGTACCGGTACTCGCCGGACGCCGTGCTCCTGGTGTTCGCCTCCGGCCACTACGACCCGGACGACTACGTCAGCGCGTACGAGGAGTTCCGGAAGCTCGCCGCGGGACGAGCGGTGGGCGCGTGAGGACCTCCAGGTTCGCCCGGTTCCTCGCCGGCGGCGCGCTGAACACCGCCGTCACGTACGGGTTCTTCGTGGTCCTCTCGTGGTGGCTGCCGCCCGCCGTCGCCTATTCGGCGGTCTTCCTGCTCGGCATCGCCCTGTCCTACGTCGTCAACAGCGTGTTCGTGTTCCGGGCGAGGGCGTCGGTCGGCTCCGCCGTCCGCTACCCGGCCGTCTACCTGGCCCAGTACGCCGCCGGCCTGGCCCTGCTGACGCTGCTGACGCGGATCGGGGTCGACGGCCGGGCGGCCCTGCCGCTGACGATGTGCGTGACCGTTCCGCTCACGTTCGCGATGACCCGGCACGTACTGGTGAAGGCCGCTTCGCGGGAGCAGCCCGCGAAGCGGGACGCAGGGAGTCTGAGCAGAGTTTGACATCCTCCCCTCCCTGAAGGGAGGGGATTCCAACCCTCACAGGTTGGTCTTCCTGTTTCGCCGCCGGTTGCCCGCTCGGAGGACTCCGTTGAGGTCTTACACCAGCTCCACAGGCGTTTCACCTCTCCGCCAGCCCGGCGGCGAGGATGTTCCTGGCGGCGTTGACATCCCGGTCATGGACCGCGCCGCAGGCGCACTCCCAGTCCCTCAAGAGTGTAGGCGCGGGTGCGTTCCTCCAGCGCCTTGTTGTAGACCAGGCGCACACACCCGAACGTCCGGGCAAGCTCGCAGGCCTGCTCGGGGGTGGGATAGAAGCGGTACTTGTAGGCCCGCTTCACCGTCTGCGCCACCCCGCACATCATGCCACCCGATTGGCCGATGATCGCATGTTTGTTCGTACGGCGTTTCGCCTGGCGGCGAAACGCCTACCTCTGCCCTGCCCCGCAGGCAGTCCGATTCCTCCCCCGCCTGAAGGCGGGGGTTTCCTCGGAGGCTTTGATGAAAGGACTGCGTGAGCGGTGAAGGCACTTGTTCTGGCGGGCGGCAAGGGATCGAGGCTGCGCCCGCTCACCCACACCTCGGCCAAGCAACTGGTTCCGGTCGCGAACAAACCGGTGCTCTTCTACGGACTGGAGGCGATCAGGGACGCCGGCATCACCAGCGTGGGGATCATCCTGGGGGACACCGGCCGGGAGGTGCGGGAGGCCGTCGGCGACGGTTCGGCGTTCGGGATCGAGGTCACCTACATCGAGCAGGAGGCCCCGCTCGGGCTGGCGCACTGCGTCCTCATCGCCAGGCAGTTCCTGGCCGACGAGCCGTTCGTGATGTATCTCGGCGACAACTTCCTCGTCGACGGCATCACGGGACTGGTCGACGCCTTCCGCGCGGCCGGGTGTGACGCGCGCATCCTGCTCACCCGGGTGGCCGAGCCACAGTTCTACGGAGTGGCCGAGCTCGGGCCGGACGGGGAGATCGTCGGGCTGGAGGAGAAGCCGGAGTTCCCGCGCAGCGACCTCGCGATCGTCGGGGTCTACACGTTCTCGCCGGCGATCCACGAGGCGGTGCGCGCGATCAGGCCGTCCGCCCGGGGCGAGCTGGAGATCACCGAAGCGATCAAGTGGCTGATCGACACCGGCCACAGCGTCCAGTCCCACTTCGTCACGGGCTACTGGAAGGACACCGGGCGCCTGGAGGACATGCTGGAGTGCAACCGCATGGTCCTGGAGGCGATCGAGCCCGACGTCGGCGGCAGCGTGGACGGCCTCTCCCACGTCACCGGCCGGGTCGTCATCGCCCCCGGGGCCGTCGTGGAGCGTTCGGTCATCCGGGGACCGGTCGTCATCGGCGCCGACACCAAGATCATCGGTTCGTACGTCGGCCCCTACACCTCCATCGGGGAGGGCTGCGTGCTCGACGACGCCGAGGTCGACTACAGCATCGTGCTCGGCGAGTCGGCCATCAGGGGCGTCTCCGGCCTCACCCACTCGCTGATCGGCCGGTACGTCGAGGTCACCCGGGCGACGAGGGTGCCGAACACCTATCAGCTCATGGTCGGCGACCACAGCAAGGTGCAGGTGCGGTCATGAGGATCCTGGTCACCGGGGGCGCCGGGTTCATCGGCTCCCACTACGTCCGGTCGCTGCTGGCGGGGGCCTACCTGGGGCACGAGGACACCCGGGTCACGGTGCTGGACAAGCTGACCTACGCCGGAAACCCGGCCAACCTCGCCCCGGTCGCGGGCGATCCCCGTCTCGAGTTCGTCCTCGGTGACGTGTGCGACGCGGGCCTGCTGGGCGACCTGGTCCCCGGGCACGACGTGGTGGTGAACTTCGCCGCGGAGACGCACGTCGACCGCTCCATCAGCGGTGCGGGCGACTTCGTCACGACCAACGTGCTGGGCACGCAGCGGCTGCTGCAGGCGGCGCTGGAGTCCGGAGTCCGCACCTTCGTCCAGGTCTCCACCGACGAGGTCTACGGGTCGATCGACGCGGGCGCGTGGACGGAGGCGGAGCCGCTGCTGCCGAACTCGCCCTACTCCGCCGCCAAGGCCGGCGCCGACCTGCTCTGCCGCGCCTACCACCGCACGTACGGGCTGGACGTCCGGGTGACGCGATGCTCGAACAACTACGGGCCGTACCAGTTCCCGGAGAAGGTCGTCCCGCTGTTCGTCACCAACCTGATCGACGGGCGGCCCGTGCCGCTCTACGGCGACGGCCGCAACGTGCGGGAGTGGCTGCACGTCGACGACCACTGCCGGGGCGTCCAGGTCGTGCTGGACAAGGGGGAGCCCGGCGAGGTCTACAACATCGGCGGCGGGGTGGAGCTCAGCAACCTCGACCTCACCCGGCGGATCCTCGCCGCGTTCGGCGCCGGGTGGGAGATGGTCGAGCACGTGCCCGACCGGGCCGGGCACGACCGGCGCTACGCGCTGGACAGCGGCCGGATCCGCACGATCGGCCACGAGCCCCGCACGGACTTCGACGAGGGACTGGCCGAGGTGATCCGGTGGTACCGGGACCACCAGGACTGGTGGCGCCCCCTGCTGGGCCGCCGAGCGTGAGGAAGGGCACGTCGTGAGGAACGTCCGAGTCGTCGTCAGGAACGCCGCCCGCCCCGCGTACCTGCCGGTGATGATGCGGAAGGTGTGGGTGCGCCTCGGCCGCGGGCACGACGCGGAGAGGGAGGCCGCCCGCCGCTGGGCGGCGTGGCACGCGCGGGACCTGGACGCCTGGGGGAGCGCCGTCGATCCCGTGGTCTGGCGGGAGGGCCGGGCGTTCGCCCGCGCCCACGCCGACGCCGTGCGGCCACGCCTGGAGCGGCTCGCCGAGGCGGGCGTGCGGCTGGGCGGCGGGGGCGGGGTCGAGCTTCTCTACCTGCTGACGAGGATCATCCGGCCCGCGCTCGCCCTGGAGACGGGCGTGGCGGCCGGCTGGTCCACCACCGCGATCCTCGCCGCCATGCGCGCCAACGAGACCGGCCGCCTGCTGTCCAGCGACTTCCCCTTCTTCCGGCTGCCCGATCCCGAGCGGTACATCGGATACGTCGTTCCCGGCGATCTCAGGCACCGGTGGACGCTGCGCGTCCGGGGCGACCGGCGCAACCTGAAGGAGCTGCTGAGCCCGGACACCATGGTCGACCTGGTCCACTACGACTCGGACAAGACCAGGAAGGGCCGGGAGTTCTTCCTGCGGCGCGTGCGCCCGCACCTGACCCGGCAGCACGTGCTGGTCATGGACGACATCCAGGACAACCTGGTCTTCCGGGAGTACGCGGAGCGCCAGCCGGCCTTCCGGGTCTTCGAGTACGAGGGCAAGTACATCGGCGTGACGGGCGTCGGGCTGCCGGCCCTGGAGGGCCGCGGGCTCGACGCCGGACGGCTCTGACACCGCCTCCCGGCGCCCCCGCCTCCCCCTGCCCCGCGTACGTCAGAGGACGCGGGGGTGGCGGGTCAGGTCGTGCGGGCCGACCGCCGGGCCGTGCTCGAACGGCAGGTCGCCGACGAGCGCCGTACCCCCGCCGGAGAGGTCGCCGGAGAGGTCGCCGGAGCCGTCCGGCAGCGCCAGCCGCGGCGGCGCGGCCCCGGGGCGGCGGGGCGCCCGGCCGCCCAGGCGGCGCACGACGTCGGCCCGCAGCTGCGGCAGGTACGCGTAGAGGCGGTCGCCCGGGCAGGCGGTCCGGTTGAGGTCGCGGTGGCCGATGACGGCCACCTGCGGGTCGAGCCCGTACGCGTCGCACAGCCACGCCAGCAGGGAGGTCAGCGCGGACAACTGCCGGGCGGGCGGCAGGCAGGAGGTGTAGGTCCCCTCGGTCTCGACGCCCAGCGTGTGGTCGTTGTGGTCGGCCACCTGCGCCCCCAGCACGTGCCGGCCCGCCTCGGCGGCCGGCAGCGAGCGGTTGCGGCCCTCCATGACGTAGCCGCCCCGGCTGACCGTGAACTGCTCGCCGATGTCCTCCCAGCCGTTGTGCCGCATGTGGTAGCGCTGGATCGACCGGGACAGCCGGAAGGCCGCCGCCAGGTCGGCCGCGCCGGTGTTCGCCGTCGCCGTGTGGTGGACGACGAGCCGGTCTGGGGCCCGGTCGAGCACCTCGGCCTTGTTCTCGGGCGGGTCGGCCTGCCACTCGGAGCGGGTGTACACGCGCGGTCGCCGGGGGCCGCGGGCCGCCAGGGCGGGCCCGGCCAGCGAGGTGATCCCGCCCTGCGCGGACAGCAGCGCCACGGACAGGTACGCCGACGACAGGAACGCGCGGCGCGAGATCGCTGGCATCCGTCCTCCCGGGTGGGCGCGGGCCCTCGCGGGCACGCATCAGGCGGGAGGCGGCTTCGATATCCCCGTCCGTCACCGCGGATATTCCTGCGGCCGGGAAACCGGTCACATGTCAGCCGAAATGTCCGTGCCATGCCGGTGCCATTCCGGTGGCGGAAACGGCGCACCCCGGTCACGAAACAGCAGTCCCGTGATCACGGGAATGTCGTGACATGACCGCACGTGGCGCTCCGTGGTGCTCGGTGGTGCATCGGTGGTGCATCGGTGGTGCTCGGTGGTGCTCTGAGGCCGGAGCGCCGTCCTTCCGTGACGGCCCGCGACCACCGCGTACCGGGTGCCGGGCGGCCCGGGTGCGCGCGGCGACACGCGGCCTTAACGCGGAGCCCCGCGCGGGCGCCCGATCGTTTCCGCGGTGTTGCATCCGTTATGCCTGTGGATCGCACGTTTCCTGGGTGCGGCACATGTAACGGCCGCACGATCACACATCGTCAAAGTGCGTAACGACCCCTTCCTAGCGTCGGTACCGGTCCCCAGCTGAGAAAGACGCCCCAGCTGGCCCGAGACCCCAGCCGGCCCGAGACGCAGGAGGAACGATGACCGTGACGCAGGCGGCGAACACGGCTACCGGCGAACCCGGGAAGGGCCGGTGGATCGGCGACTGGCGGCCGGACGATCCCGCGTTCTGGGAGGGCACCGGGAAGAGGACGGCCCGGCGCAACCTGGTGTTCTCGATCCTGGCCGAGCACCTGGGCTTCACGCTGTGGACCGTCTGGAGCATCGTCGCCGTCAGGCTCGGCGCCTACAAGTTCTCCACCGACCAGCTGTTCTGGATCGTCTCCCTGCCCAACCTCGTCGGCTCCGCGCTGCGCATCCCGTACACCTTCGCGCCCGCGCGGTTCGGCGGGCGCAACTGGACGGTGGTCAGCGCGCTGCTGCTGCTGGTGCCGGCGATGCTGCTGGCGGTCGCGGTGAACGACCCGGGCACGCCCTACTGGGCGTTCCTCGCCATCGCGGCGACGGCCGGGCTCGGCGGCGGCAACTTCGCCTCCAGCATGGCCAACATCACCTACTTCTACCCGCAGAACAGGCAGGGCGCGGCACTCGGCCTGAACGCCGCGGGCGGCAACATCGGCGTCAGCTCGGTGCAGCTGCTGATGCCGCTGGTCATCGGGGGCTTCGGGCTCGCCGCGGCCGGACTGTTCTGGGTGCCGTTCATCCTGCTCGCCGCCGCCGGGGCGTACTTCTTCATGAACAACCTCACCTCCGCCAAGGCCGAGCCGAGGGAGATGGCCAAGGCGGCCGGCCGGGCCCAGACGTGGATCATGTCGCTGCTCTACATCGGCACGTTCGGCTCGTTCATCGGCTACTCGACGGCCTTCCCGCTGCTGATCAAGTCGCAGTTCGCCGAGCACGCCTCGATGGTCTCGCTGGCGTTCCTCGGCCCGCTGGCCGGCTCGCTCATCCGGCCCGCCGGCGGCTGGCTGTCGGACCGCCTCGGCGGGGCCGCGGTCACGTTCTGGAACTTCGCCGCGATGATCGGCGCGGTGCTCCTCGTGTGGCAGGCCATGTCCGTGCACAACTTCGCGCTGTTCTTCGTGGCCTTCATGCTGCTGATCGGCACCTCCGGCGTCGGCAACGGCTCCACGTACCGGATGATCCCGGCCATCTTCCGCGCCAAGGCCGTCGCGGGCGTCGAGCCCGGCACGCCCGCGTACGAGGAGGCGCTGCGCACCGGCAGGCGCGACGCGTCGGCGGCCATCGGCTTCATCTCCGCGATCGGCGCGTTCGGCGGCTTCTTCATCAACCGCGGGTTCGGCAGCTCCATCGCCGCCACGGGAGGCGCCGGAGCGGCGCTGGCGGCCTTCGCCGCGTTCTACGCGCTGTGCTTCGCCGTCACCTGGTTCTGCTACCTGCGGACCCTCGGCGCGAAGGCGGCCCCCGGCCTGGCGGCGGCCCGCGTCTGACCCGTCACCGGACCCCCACCCCGTGCGGGCGCCCCGTGTGGCGCCCGCTCTTTTCCGCCGTACGTCTCACCGGCGGCGACAGCACAAGTGAGCTCCGGAGACGACGAGGTCTCTCACCACACCGTGATCGCGGAAGTTAGCGCGGTTGGCGCCTTGTAGCACAGCGGTAACAGAAGGGACCCAGCGGTGAAACCGCCTGTACCCACCATCGGATCCATGCCGATCTCACTGCACACTCCCGGTCCTGTGATGTCACAGGTCCCCGGGGACACCACAGTGGGCTCGGCCACGCACTGCCCGTACTGCGCCCTGCAGTGCGGCATGCACGTCGCCAATGGCGAGATCACCCCGAGGGAGGACATCCCGGCCAACGCCGGCGGCCTGTGCCAGAAGGGCTGGACGGCGGCCGAACTGCTGACCTCGCCCGAACGGATCACCACCCCGCTGCTCCACGGGAAGCCGGTGACCTGGGAGGAGGCGCTCGACTACACGGCCGGCCGCCTGCGGGCCATCCGGGCCGAGCACGGCCCGGACGCCGTGGCGGTGTTCGGCGGCGGCGGGCTGACCAACGAGAAGGCCTACCAGCTCGGCAAGTTCGCCCGGGTGGCGCTGCGGACCAGCCAGATCGACTACAACGGCAGGTTCTGCATGTCCTCGGCCGCGGCCGCCGTCAACCGCGCCTTCGGGATGGACCGGGGCCTGCCGTTCCCCATCACCGACATCGGCCGGGCCGACGCGGTGCTGCTCGCCGGGGGGAACGTCGCCGAGACCATGCCCCCCTTCGTACGGCACCTGACCGCGATGCGGTCCCGGGGCGGCCGGCTCGTCGTGATCGACCCCCGCCTCACCCAGACCGCCCGGCTGGCCGACCTGCACCTGCAGGCGACGCCGGGCACCGACCTCGCGCTGGCGCTGGGCCTGCTGCACCTCGCGGTCGCCGAGGGCCACGCCGACCTCGGCTACCTCGCCGAGCGCACCACCGGCTTCGAGGAGGTGCGCGCCTCCGTGTCGGCCTGGTGGCCCGAGCGGGTGGAGCGCGTCACCGGCGTCCCCGTCGCGCGGATGCGGGAGGCCGTGCGCATCCTGGGCGAGGCCGGGCGCGCCATGATCCTGACCGGCCGGGGCGCGGAGCAGCACGCCAAGGGCACCGACACCGTCACCGCGTTCGTCAACCTGGCGCTCACCCTCGGCCTGCCGGGCCGGGAGGGCTCCGGGTACGGCTGCGTGACCGGCCAGGGCAACGGCCAGGGCGGCCGGGAGCACGGCCAGAAGGCCGACCAGCTCCCCGGCTACCGCAAGATCGACGACTCGGCGGCGCGGGCGCACGTCGCGGCCGTGTGGGGCGTGGACCCCGCCGACCTGCCCGGACCCGGCAGGTCGGCGTACGAACTGCTCGACGCGCTCGGCACTCCGGAGGGGCCGAGGGCGCTGCTGCTGTTCGGCTCGAATCCCGTCGTCTCCGCGCCGCGCGCCGGGCACGTGACGGAGCGGCTGGCCGCGCTGGACCTGCTCGTCGTCGCCGACTTCGTGCTGTCGGAGACCGCGGCGATGGCCGGCGTCGTGCTCCCCACGACCCAGTGGGCCGAGGAGTCGGGCACGATGACCAACCTGGAGGGCAGGGTGCTGCTGCGCCGCCAGGCCGCCGCGCCGCCGCCGGGCGCGCGCAGCGACCTGCGGATCCTGGGCGGCCTCGCCGAGCGGCTCGGCTGCGGCGAGAAGTTCCCCGCCGACCCGCGCACCGTCTTCGACGAGTTGCGCCGGGCCTCCGCCGGCGGCGTCGCCGACTACTCCGGCATCACCTACGAGCGGATCGCGGCCGAGACCGGCGTGTTCTGGCCCTGCCCCGCGACCGAGACCGCCACCGAGACCGCCACCGAGACCGCCACCGAGACCGCCACCGAGACCGGAACAGGAGCCGGGACCGGAACAGGAGCCGGGACGGAACCGCACCCGGGAACGCCGCGGCCCTTCCTGGACCGATTCGCCACCCCCGACGGCCGGGCCCGCATGGTGCCGGTGGACCACCGCCCGCCCGCCGAGGACGTGGACGAGGAGTTCCCCCTCTATCTCACCTCCGGGCGGGTGCTCGCCCACTACCAGTCGGGGGCGCAGACGCGCCGCATCCGGTCGCTCAACCAGGTCGCGCCGGAGGTCTTCGTGGAGGTGCACCCCGAGCTCGCCGACCGGCTGGGCATCGCGTCCGGCGACCTCGTGCGGGTGCGCAGCCGCCGCGGCGCAGCGGAGGCGGTGGCCCGCGTCAACGCCTCGATCAGGCCCGACACCGTGTTCATGCCGTTCCACTGGGAGGGCGTCAACCTGCTCACCAACCCGGCGCTCGACCCGATGTCGCGGATGCCGGAGTTCAAGGTCTGCGCCGCCGCTCTCGAACGGTGCACCAGTGAGGTCTCCGGCGAGGACCCCAGCGAGGACCCCGGCGAGGACAGGGAGCGTGACGCGTGAGGCTCGTCGTGGTGGGGAACGGCATGGCCGGCGCGCGTCTCGTCAGCGAGGTGCGCGCCCGGGACCGGGACGTCAAGATCACCGTGTTCGGCGCCGAGGCCTGGCAGCCGTACAACCGGGTGCTGCTGTCGAACGTGGTGGCCGGCACGTCGCGGCCGGACCAGGTCCGGCTGCTCGGCCCCCGCTGGCACGCCGAGCACGACGTGACCGCGCACCTTGGCATCGAGGTCGTCGCGATCGACCGCGACGCCCGGACCGTCGTCGCGGCCGACGGGACGCGCGAGCCGTACGACGTGCTCGTGCTGGCCACGGGCAGCGAGCCGGTGATCCCGACGATCCCCGGCGTGGAGCGGGCGACCGCGTTCCGCACGCTGGACGACTGCGACCGCATCAGGGAGGCCGCCGCGAGCGCGCGCGGCGCGGTCGTGATCGGCGGCGGGCTGCTCGGCATCGAGGCCGCGCGCGGGCTGGCCGGCCGGGGCGTCCCGGTGACGCTGCTGCACGTGCGCGACCACCTGATGGAGCGCCAGCTCGACGCGGAGGCCGGGCTCATCCTGCGCGAGACGCTCGGCTCGCTCGGCGTCGCCATCCGCACCGGCGTCACCGTGACCGCGGTGCGGGAGCGGCACGTCGAACTGGCGGGAGGTGAACTGGCCCGAGGGGAGCCGGCGGGAGGGGAGCTCGTCGACGCCGACCTGGTGGTGGTCGCCTGCGGCGTGCGCCCGGTCGTCGGGCTCGCCCACGACGCGGGGCTGGAGGTCGAGCGCGGCGTCGTGGTGGACGACGAGCTGCGCACCGACGACCCGTCGATCTTCGCCATCGGCGAGTGCGCACAGCACGCCGGCCGGGTCTACGGCCTGGTGGCGCCGGCCTGGGAGCAGGCGTCGGTGCTCGCCGACCTGCTGACCGGGGCCGACAAGGGCGCGCGTTACCGGGGCTCGCGGCTGGTCACCCGGCTGAAGGCCAAGAGCGTGGAGCTCGCGGCGATGGGCGAGACGCACCTGACCGAGGAGGAGGCGGAGATCGTCCGCTTCTCCCACCGGCACAAGGGCACCTACCGCAAGCTCGTCATCCGCGACGACCGGCTGGTCGGCGCGATCCTGCTGGGCGAGACCTCCGCCGTGGGCACGCTCACCCAGCTGTTCGACCGGGGCGGGCCGCTCCCGGGCGACCGGACCGGCCTGCTGTTCCCCGGCGTGGGCGCCGCGGCGACGGCCGACAACCCGACCCGGATGCCGGACTCGGCCCGGGTCTGCCAGTGCAACAACGTGACGAAGGGCCAGATCAGGGCGTGCTGGGAGTCCGGCGCGCGCGACGTGGAGGCCGTGGCCGCCGCGACGAGGGCCACCACCGGGTGCGGCGGCTGCCGCGACGCGGTCGAGGGCATCGTCGGCTGGTTGTGTGAGCAGGAAGGCGTGAGCGCATGAGGGTACGTCCGGGCATGAGACTCGTCGTGGCGGGACACGGACCGACCGCCCACCGCCTGATCGAGACGCTCGTGGAGCGGGGCTTCGACGGGACGATCACGGTGTTCGGGGAGGAGCCCCGCCCGGCCTACGACCGGGTCGCGCTCACCTCCTATCTCAGCGGCAGGAGCGTGGACGACCTCACCTACCGGGTGCCGGACGGCGTAAGCCTGCGGACCGGCGTGCAGGTGGTCTCCGTCGACCGCGCCGCCCGCACCGTCGCCACCGACGCCGGCTACACAGAGCCGTACGACGTGCTGGTGCTGGCCACCGGGTCGGCGCCGTTCGTGCCGCCGGTGCCGGGCAGGGACCTGCCGGGCTGCTTCGTCTACCGCACCATCGACGACCTCGAAGCGATCAGGGAGGCGTCGCGGGGCGCCCGCGCCGGGGTGGTCATCGGCGGCGGCCTGCTCGGCCTGGAGGCGGCCGACGCCCTGCGCGGGCTCGGGCTCGAGACGCACGTCGTCGAGATGAGCGGCCGGCTGATGCCCCGCCAGGTGGACGAGGGCGGGGGCTCGGTGCTGCGGGGCCACATCGAGGCGCTCGGGCTCACCGTCCACACGGGCGCCGGGGTCCGGTCGATCGGGGCCGGGCCGGACGGCCGGGTGGCCGCGCTGGTCCGGCCGGACGGCGAGGCCGTCGACGCCCAGGTCGTCGTCTTCTCCGCGGGCGTACGGCCGCGCGACGAGCTCGCGCGAGGCTGCGGCCTGGAGGTCGGCGAACGCGGCGGCATCGTGGTGGACGAGGGCATGCGCACCTCCGACGAGCACATCTACGCGGTCGGCGAGTGCGCGCTCGCGGCCGGGATGGTCTACGGCCTGGTCGCGCCGTGCTTCACCCAGGCGGAGGTGGCCGCCGACCGCATCCTGCGCGGCTCGGCCGCCTTCACCGGCGCCGACATGTCCACCAAGCTGAAGCTGCTCGGCGTCGAGGTGGCGCAGTTCGGGGCCATGTCGGGCGCGCTCGACGTCACCTACATGGACCCGGTCGCCGGCGTCTACAAGCGCCTGTTCGTCAGCGACGACGCCACGACCCTGCTCGGCGGCATCTGCGTCGGCGACGCCGGGCCGTACAACGCGCTGCGGCCCTTCGTCGGCAGGCCGCTGCCCGGCGCGCCGAGCGACCTGCTGTTCGCGGGCGCGGGCGCCACGTCGGCCGACCTGCCGGACGACGCCCAGGTCTGCTCCTGCAACAACGTCACCAAGGGAAGGATCTGCGCGGCCATCGCCGACAAGGGCCTGACCGACGTGCAGGGCATAAAGGACTGCACCCGGGCCGGCACGACCTGCGGCAGCTGCGTGCCGATGCTCAAGCAGATCCTGGTGAAGTCGGGCGTCGACGTCGGCAAGGCGCTGTGCGAGCACTTCGCCCACAGCCGGGCCGAGCTGTTCGACATCGTCAGCGTGCGGGGGATCACCACGTTCTCCCAGCTCATCGCCGAGCACGGGACGGGCCGCGGCTGCGACATCTGCAAGCCGGTGGTCGCCTCGATCCTCGCCTCCCTCGGCCGCGGCCACATCCTCGACGGCGAGCAGGCCACGCTGCAGGACACCAACGACCACTTCCTCGCCAACATCCAGAAGAACGGGACCTACTCGGTGGTCCCGCGCATCCCGGGCGGCGAGATCACTCCGGACAGGCTCATCGTGATCGGCGAGGTGGCCCGCGACTTCGGGCTCTACACGAAGATCACCGGCGGGCAGCGCATCGACCTGCTCGGGGCCCGGGTCGAGCAGCTGCCCGCCATCTGGCGCCGCCTCGTGGACGCCGGCTTCGAGTCCGGGCACGCGTACGGCAAGGCCCTGCGCACGGTGAAGTCGTGCGTCGGGTCCACCTGGTGCCGGTACGGCGTGCAGGACTCGGTCGGCCTCGCCATCGCGCTGGAGCTGCGCTACCGCGGGCTGCGCTCACCGCACAAGCTCAAGTCGGCCGTCTCCGGATGCGCCCGCGAGTGCGCCGAGGCCAGGTCGAAGGACTTCGGCGTCATCGCCACCGAGCAGGGCTGGAACCTGTACGTCGGCGGCAACGGCGGCTTCAAGCCCCGCCACGCCGACCTGCTGGCCGCCGACCTGTCCACCGACGACCTGGTCAGGACCATCGACCGGTTCCTGATGTTCTACATCCGCACCGCCGACCGGCTGCAGCGCACCGCCGCGTGGCTGGAGGGCCTGGACGGCGGCCTCGGCTACCTCCGTGAGGTCATCATGGAGGACTCGCTCGGGATCTGCGCCGACCTCGACGCGCGGATGGAGCGGCACGTGGCGACGTACGCCGACGAGTGGCGCGCCGCCATCGAGGACCCCGACAAGCTGCGCCGATTCGTCAGCTTCGTGAACGCCCCGGGCATCCCCGACCCCTCGATCTCCTTCGAGACCGAACGCGACCAGATCAAGCCGGTGCTGATTCCTCTGGAGGCAGTGCGCTCATGACCATCCTCGACGAGACGGCCGCGAACGGGACGGCGACCCGTACCGGCCGCTGGACCCCGGTCTGCTCCTACACCGACCTGCTCCCCGAGCGCGGCGCGGCCGTGCTGGTCGGCGCCCGGCAGGTCGCGGTGTTCCGCACGTTCGACGGAGCCCTGTACGCCCTCGGCAACTTCGATCCCTTCAGCGGGGCGTACGTGCTGAGCCGGGGCATCGTCGGCACCAGGGGCGGCGCGCCGACCGTGGCCTCGCCCATGCACAAGCAGGTGTTCTCACTGGTCACCGGCGTGTGCGTGGACGACCCCGGAGTCGCCGTGCCGACCTATCCCATTCGTGTGACGGACGGAACCGTGGAGGTGAGCGTGGTATGACCGCGCTGCTTGAGGAGGCCCCGATGACCCTGGAGACGGCGCCGGACGCGCTGGCCGGGTTCACGATCGGGGTGACGGCGACCCGCCGCAGCGAGGAGCTCTCGGCGCTCCTGGAACGGCGGGGCGCCCGGGTGGTGCGGGCGCCCGCGATCCGCATCGTGCCGCTGGCGGAGGACACCGGGCTGCTCGCCGCGACCCGGGCCTGCCTGGAGGCGCCGATCGACGACGTGGTCGTCACCACGGGCGTGGGGTTCCGCGGCTGGATGGCGGCCGCGGAGGGCTGGGGCCTGTCCACCGACCTCAACGCCCACCTGTCCGGCGCCCGGCTGCTGGCCCGCGGCCCCAAGGCGAGGGGAGCCGTGCGCGCGGCCGGCCTGGCGGACTACTGGACGCCGGGCACCGAGTCGTGCGAGGAGGTCAAGGAGTACCTGCTCGCGCAGGACCTGCGGGGGCGCCGCATCGCCGTGCAGCTGCACGGCGAGCCGCTGGACGGCTTCGTCGCCGCGCTGCGCGAGGCGGGGGCCGACGTCATCGAGGTGCCCGTCTACCGCTGGCTGCCCTACCGCGACACCTCGCCGCTGCGCCGCCTGATCAGCCAGGCCATCACCGGCTCGGTGGACGCGGTCGCCTTCACCAGCGCGCCCGCCGTGCTGGCCATGCTGGGCGCCGCCCGCGCCGACGGGCTGGAGGACGCCCTGCTCGCCGCGTTCGACACCCGGGTGGTCGCGGCCTGCGTCGGCCCGGTCACGGCCGGGCCGCTGACCCAGCGGGGCGTACGGGTCGTCCAGCCCGACCGGGCCCGCCTGGGCGCGCTCGCCCGGATCCTCGCCCGCCACCTGCCGGAGAGCGGGGTCACCCGGCTCGTCGCGGGCGGCCACGAGCTGGAGATCCGCGGCCACGCCGTGGTGGTCGACGGCGACCTCAAGCCGCTGCCGCCCGCCCCGATGGCCGTGCTCAAGCGGCTCGCCGAGCGGCCCGGGCACGTGGTGGGCCGCGCCGACCTGCGGGTCGTGCTGCCCGGCGGGCCCTCCCGCGACTCGGCCGAGCACGCCGTCGAGATGGCGATCACGCGGTTGCGCCGGGCGCTCGGCCCCTCCGGCATCGTCGAGACCGTCGTCAAGCGCGGCTACCGCCTCGCCTGCGGCCGCGACGACCGGTGACGCCGCCCATGCGGTGAGGCGGCCCGGTGGCGGGAACGACGACGGAGGCCTTACGGGCCTCGGGGCGGAGGAGTGCGAGATGGAGACCCCAACTCTGGTGATGGCGGCGCACGGGGCGCGCAGCGGGCACTGGGAGTCGGTGATGGAGTCGCTCGCGGCGCGGGTGCGCCGGGCCCGGCCCGGCGCACGGGTCGAGCTGGGGTTCCTGGAGATCAGCTCGCCGTTGCTCGCCGACGTTCTGGCGGGGGCGCCGGGACCGGTCGTCGTGGTCCCGATGCTCCTCGCCGGGGGATACCACGCGCACATCGACCTGCCGGCGGTCGTCGCCCGCACCCGGCCCGACGCGGTCGTCGCCGGGCAACTCGGCCCGCACCCGCTGCTGACCTCGGTGCTGGCGCGGCGGCTGGCCGCCGCCGGCCTGCGGCCCTGCGACGCCGTCATCCTCGGCGCGGGCGGGTCGTCCGACCCCGCCGCCCTGGACGACGTCCGCGCCGCCGCGCGCCTGCTGTCCGTACGGCTGGCGCGTCCCGTCACCGCCGCCTTCGCCTCGTCCGGCACTCCCACGGTCGCCGAGGCGATGGAACGGGCCAGGTCGGGCCTCGCGCCGCGGGTCGCCGTCGCGTCCTACCTGCTCGCGCCCGGCTTCTTCCACGACCGCCTGGGCAGGGCCGGGGCCGACCTGGTCGGCGCGCCCCTCGGCGTGGACGACGACCTCGCCGCCCTCGTCTGGACCCGCTTCGACGAGGCCCTCACCCGCCGCGACCCCACCGGCCTGCCCGCCCTCGCGGGGTGAGACCCCACACAGAGGCGCCGCCGGGCGAGGAGCCTGCCCGTCCGCTCTCCACGCCCCGAATCGGCCCGAATCAGACTCACGGGCGCGCACCGACGCGTATTCGGGCGTAGGTCAGGCGGCGTGGTCACGCAGGTAGCGGGCGAAGGCCTCCCGGGCCAGTTGTGACACGGTCTTTCCCTCCCGTTCTGCCAGCTCTCTGGCGGCGGCCTTCTCCTCAGGGCTGAGCCGGAACGTCACCTGCGGCGACCGCGTGCCAGGGGCCGTGAGAGATGGGCGGCCCACCGTACGCCGCACATGTTCCACCGCGGCGTCGACGTACGCTTGGTCGATCCGGTTGCCTCGCCGGTCGTAGACCTCCTCGGCCTGGAGGTCGACGTCCGACTCGTCGTCCAGGCTGAGCTCGACGTCGTCGGGGGGCCAAGGGCCGTCGTACTCGCTCACGGCTTTCTCCTCAGTGCGATCGGCATCGCGTGGATGACCAGCAGGTGCTTCTCGGTCAGCACGGCGATCACCTCGAGTTCCAGTCCGCGGTCGTCCGGCCCGGCCCAGTGCCACTGCTCGTCCAACCCGACATGGGGCGGCGGCACCACCAGGGGTGGTCCGCCTCGAATGACGGCCAGCACCCGGGCAGTGCCGACGCGATGCTTCCGCGCTGACTGCGCAAACCTGATTCTACGCACGTCGCTGGATTATGCCATGCACAATGCGGTCTCATGTGCAGATGGTAATGATCCGATTACTCTTCGTCCCACTGTCCTCGGTTGTGGCCGGAGGGGGCGGCGAGGGTTAAGGGATCCTTTCTCGATGTGCACGGCTCTGTTGGCGTACGGAATGAACTGCGCTTTCAACCGGGTGGTTGACGGAGGGGTGGCGTGCGGCCTAGGGTCCTTTCAACCAGTAGGTTGAAAGAGGGGTGAGGGTCACGGACGCGCTGTCCCGGGTCTTCGCGGCCCTCGCTGATCCGACCCGGCGTGACATGGTCGCCCGGCTCTCGGAGGGCGACGCGACCGTGAGCAGGCTGGCCGAGCCGTACCGGATGACGCTGCAGGCCGTCTACAAGCACCTGCGGGTGCTGGAGGAAGCCGGGCTCGTCAGCCGGCCGAGCGGGCCGCAACCCCGGACGGTACGCCTGGAGGCCCACGCCCTCGAACTGGTGGACACCTGGATCGAGCGCCACCGGGACCGCGTCGAGCGGCGCTACCGCCGCCTTGACGCGGTCCTGGCGGAGATGGACGGAGACGAGAATGGACAGGATCACGGAGACGAGCATCGAAGCCGACCCGAGCGTGCCGGTGATCAGGACGAGTCGTGAGTTCGCGGCGGCGCCCGAGCGGCTGTTCCGCGCGCACACCGATCCCGCGGTGTACGCCCGGTGGGTGGGTCCCGACGCCACGGTCACCCGGATCGAGCACTGGGACGCGCGCACCGGCGGCAGCTGGCGGTACGTCTCGGAGCACGACGGCGTCGAGTACGGGTTCCACGGCTGCTTCCACGAGGTGCGGCCGGACCGCATCGTGCAGACCTTCACGTTCGAGGGCGACCCCGACGGAGTCGCGCTGGAGACGCTGTGGTTCGAGGACCTGGGCGACGGCCGGACGCGGGTGCGGACGCAGTCGCTGACCGACAGCTTCGAAAGCCGCGACGCGTGGCTGCGCAGCGGCATGGAGGTCGGCGTCGACGAGGGATACGCGAAGCTGGACAGGATGCTCGGCGATGACGCTGTCTGACCACCCCGCCGAGCGGCACCGGCAGGTCGCCGGGCTGTTCACCGAGCGGGTCAACGGCGCCCGGGTCGAGGTGCCCGGCGACGCGGACGCCCAGACCAGACTGCTCGGTTTCGTCGGCCGGGACCCCTTCTGGCCGGGGCGCTGAACGCGCCCTGACGGCGGAGAACGGTCCGGCTTCGGCGTGGACACCTGACGCCGACGGGGTGGGTCAGCGGTCGGTGCCGCGGTCGCGGCGGCGCAGGTAGCGCTCGAACTCGGCGGCGATCGCGTCGCCGCTGGCCTCGGGGAGCTCGGTGGCGTCCTTGCGCTCCTCCAGCTCCCTGACGTACTCGGCGACCTCGGTGTCCTGCGCGGCGAGCTCGTCCACGCCGTGCTCCCAGGCCCGCGCCTCCTCGGCCAGGTCGCCGTACGGCATGGGGATGTCGAGCATGTCCTCGATGCGGCGCAGCAGCGCCAGCGTCGCCTTGGGGTTGGGCGGCTGGGCGACGTAGTGGGGGACCGACGCCCACAGGGACACGGTCTGCAGCCCGGCCGTGCCGAGGGTGTGCTGGAGCACCCCGACGATGCCGGTGGGGCCCTCGTACTTGTTCAGCTCCAGGTTGAGCGCGCGGGCCATGCCGAGATCGCTCACGGAGCCGGTGATCGGCACCGGGCGGGTGTGCGGCGAGTCGTTGAGCAGCGCGCCGAGCAGGATCGCCAGCTCGACGCCGAGGTCGTGGCAGAGCCCCACGAGCTCCGCGCAGAACGAGCGCCACCGCATGTTGGGCTCGATGCCGCGCAGCAGCACCACGTCGCGCTTGGCGCCCGGCGGGCGGGCCAGCAGCAACCGGGTGGTCGGCCAGGCGACGGAGCGGGTGAGGCCGTCGCCGAGCTCGATCACCGGCCGCGTCACCTGGAAGTCGTAGTAGTCCTCCGGGTCCAGCTCCACGAGGGGAGTGGCCTTCCACTCGGCCTCGAGGTGCGCGAGCACGCCGCTGGACGCCTCCCCGGCGTCGTTCCACCCCTCGAACGCGGCGATCAGCACCGGGTCGACGAGCTCGGGGAGCCCTTCGAACTCGATCACGCGCCGCCTCCCTCACTGGCCCTATGCAGTATGGCTCACTCCAAGACTATTCGGTGAGGGGCCCCGCCCGTCACCTTCGCAGGGCACACCCGCCTGTGGCGCGGCCCCGACCTGCGGCGATGTCCGAGGGCGCGGAGAGGCCCCGCCTCCGTCTCCACCGGTCTTCCCTTTCCGCGCGCGGAATCGGGGATCCGCCCGCGGGCCGATAGTCTTGCTCCATGACCAGCAGACCGTCCTTCCGTACCATGCTGTCCGAGCGAGTTCTGGTCGCCGACGGGGCCATGGGGACGATGCTGCAGTCCTACGACCCCACTCTTGACGACTTCCAGGGCCACGAGGGCTGCAACGACGTGCTCAACGTGAGCCGTCCCGACATCGTGCGGGCCGTCCACGACGCCTACCTGGAGGTGGGGGTCGACTGCGTCGAGACCAACACCTTCAACGCCAACCGCGCGGCCCTCGGCGAGTACGGCATCGACGACCGCGTCTTCGAACTGTCCGAGGCCGGCGCGCGGCTGGCCAGAGAGCGGGCCGACCACTGGTCGACGCCCGACCGGCCCCGGTTCGTCCTCGGCTCGATGGGCCCCGGCACGAAGCTCCCCACGCTCGGCCACCTGCCGTACGAGACCCTGCGGGACGCCTACCGGGACAACGCGGCCGGCCTGATCGCCGGCGGGGCCGACGCCCTGATCGTCGAGACCTGCCAGGACCTGCTCCAGGTCAGGGCGGCCGTCGTCGGCGCGAAGCGGGCCGTCGAGGCCGCCGGGCGGGACGTCCCGATCATCACCCAGGTCACCATCGAGACCAACGGCGCGATGCTGCTCGGCTCCGAGATCGGCGCCGCGCTGACCGCGATCGAGCCGCTCGGCGTCGACCTGATCGGGCTCAACTGCGCCACCGGCCCCGCCGAGATGAGCGAGCACCTGCGCTACCTGGCCAGGCACGCCCGCGTGCCGCTGTCGTGCATGCCCAACGCCGGGCTGCCGCAGCTCACGTCCGACGGCGCCTACTATCCGCTGAGCCCGGGCGAACTGGCGGACGCCCACGAGACGTTCACCCGCGACTACGGGCTCGCCCTCGTGGGCGGCTGCTGCGGCACCACCCCCGAGCACCTGCGCCAGGTGGTCGAGCGGGTCGGCGGGCGCGCCCGCGGCGAGCGCCGCCCCCGGCCCGAGGCCGGCGCGGCCTCCCTCTACCAGCACGTGCCGTTCCGGCAGGACACGTCGTATCTGGCCATCGGCGAGCGGACCAACGCCAACGGCTCCAAGGCGTTCCGCGAGGCGATGCTGGCGGGCAACTACGAGGAGTGCGTCGAGATCGCCCGGGCGCAGGCCCGGGACGGCGCGCACCTGCTCGACCTGTGCGTCGACTACGTCGGCCGCGACGGCGTCGCCGACATGAAGGAACTGGCGTTCCGCTTCGCCACCGCCTCGACGCTGCCGATCGTGCTCGACTCGACCGAGCCAGCCGTGCTGGAGGCGGGCCTGGAGATGCTCGGCGGCCGGGCCGTGATCAATTCGGTGAACTACGAGGACGGCGACGGCCCGGACTCGCGGTTCCAGAAGGTCATGCGCCTGGTGCGGGAGCACGGCGCGGCCGTGGTCGCGCTGACCATCGACGAGGAGGGCCAGGCCCGCACCGCCGAGTGGAAGGTGCGGATCGCCACCCGCATCATCGAGGACCTGGTGAACAACTGGGGCATGCGGGTCGAGGACATCATCGTCGACTGCCTGACGTTCCCGATCGCCACCGGCCAGGAGGAGACGCGCCGCGACGGGGTCGAGACGATCGAGGCGATCCGCGAGCTCAAGCGCCGTTATCCCACCGTGCAGACCACGCTGGGCCTCTCCAACGTGTCGTTCGGCCTCAACCCGGCCGCGCGCATCGTGCTGAACTCGGTGTTCCTCAACGAGTGCGTCAACGCGGGGCTCGACTCCGCGATCGTGCACGCCTCCAAGATCCTCCCCATGAACCGGATCCCGGACGAGCAGCGCCAGGTCGCGCTTGACCTGGTGTACGACCGCAGGCGCGAGGGCTACGACCCGCTGCAGCGGTTCATGGAGCTGTACGAGGGCGTGGACGCCGCGTCGGTGAAGGCCGGGAAGGCGGCCGAGCTGGCCGGGCTGCCGCTGTGGGAGCGGCTCAAGCGGCGGATTGTCGACGGCGAGCGCAAGGGCCTGGAGGCCGACCTCGACGAGGCCCTCGCCCAGCGGCCCGCCCTGGAGATCATCAACGACGTGCTGCTCGACGGCATGAAGGTCGTCGGCGAGCTGTTCGGCTCCGGCGAGATGCAGCTCCCGTTCGTGCTCCAGTCGGCCGAGGTGATGAAGACGGCCGTGGCCCACCTCGAACCGCACATGGACAAGGTCGAGGGCAGCACCAAGGGCCGCATCGTGCTCGCCACGGTGAAGGGCGACGTGCACGACATCGGCAAGAACCTCGTCGACATCATCCTGTCCAACAACGGCTACGACGTGGTGAACCTCGGCATCAAGCAGCCGGTGTCGGCGATCCTGGAGGCCGCCGAGGAGCACCGGGCCGACGTGATCGGCATGTCCGGGCTGCTGGTGAAGTCCACCGTCGTCATGAAGGAGAACCTCGAGGAGCTTAACTCCCGGAACCTTTCCGGCAGGTTCCCGGTGCTCCTCGGCGGCGCCGCGCTGACCAGGGCGTACGTCGAGCAGGACCTGGCCGATCTCTACCGGGGCGAGGTCCGCTACGCCCGCGACGCCTTCGAGGGCCTGCGCCTGATGGACGCCTTCATGGCGGTCAAGCGAGGGGAGGACGGCGCGTCGCTGCCGCCGCTGCGGGCGCGCCGGGTGAAGACCGGGGCGGTGCTGACGCGGACCGCGGAGGCGGACGTCCCGGCCCGATCCGACGTCGCGGCGGACGCTCCCGTGCCCGTCCCGCCGTTCCTCGGCGACCGGGTGGTGAAGGGCATTCCGCTGGCCGACTACGCCGCGTTCCTCGACGAGCGGGCGACGTTCATGGGCCAGTGGGGACTGAAGGCCGCCAGGGGCGGCGCCGGCCCGTCGTACGAGGAACTGGTGGAGACCGAGGGCCGGCCCCGGCTGCGGATGTGGCTGGAGCGCCTGCAGACGGAGAACCTGCTGGAGGCGGCGGTCGTCTACGGCTACTTCCCCTGCGTGAGCGAGGGCGACAACCTGATCATCCTCGACGAGGACGGCAAGGAGCGCACCCGCTTCACCTTCCCGCGCCAGCGCCGCGACCGCCACCTGTGCCTGGCCGACTTCTTCCGCTCCCGCGAGTCGGGTGAGGTGGACGTCGTCGGCTTCCAGATCGTCACGATGGGCAACCGCGTCAGCGAGGCCGCGGGCGAGCTGTTCGCGAAGGACGCCTACCGCGACTACCTGGAGCTCCACGGCCTCTCGGTGCAGCTCACCGAGGCGCTGGCGGAGTACTGGCACGCGCGGGTGCGCTCGGAGCTGGGCATCGGCGGCGACGAGTCGCTGGCGGACATGCTCAAGGTGAACATCGCCGGCTGCCGCTACTCCTTCGGCTACCCGGCCTGCCCCAACCTGGAAGACCAGGTGCAGGTCATGGAGCTGCTCGACCCCGGGAGGATCGGCGTGCGGCTGTCGGAGGAGTTCCAGCTCCACCCCGAGCAGGCCACCTCCGCCCTTGTCGTCCACCACCCCGAGGCGAAGTACTTCAACGTCTGACGGGTTCATGAAACGTCTGACCGGGTCTGCAACGTCCGACCGGCCGTCGGCGCCTCCACGCGGCCCCCGTACCATGTCAGTCCCCCCTCATCGGGGGGTCACCGGGGGGAAGGGGCCACGTGGACGCCGTGCTGTTCGACATGGACGGGCTGCTCGTCGACACCGAGGGGGTGTGGTTCGAGGTCGAGACCGAGGTGGTCACCCGCCTCGGCGGCACCTGGGGGCCGGAGCACCAGGAGCAGCTCGTGGGCGGCTCCTGGGACCGCACCGTCAGGTACATGCTGGAGCTGACGCGGGCGGACGTCGATCCCATGGTGGTGGGGCAGTGGCTGCTCGACGGGATGGAGAGCAGGCTGTCGGCCGACGTGACGCCGATGCCGGGAGCCCTGGACCTGCTGAGGGGGCTCGCCGACCACGGGGTGCGCACCGCGCTCGTCACGTCGTCGCTGCGGATCATCGCCGACGCGGTGCTCAAGGCCGTGGGCCGGGAGCACTTCGAAGTGATCGTGACGGCCGACGACGTCACGTGCACGAAGCCCCACCCGGAGCCGTACCTCACCGCGGCGGGCCTGCTGTCGGTGGAGCCGGGGCGGTGCGTCGCGCTGGAGGACTCGCCGAACGGCGTGGCGTCGGCGTCGGCGGCCGGCTGCCGGGTCGTCGCCGTGCCGAGCGTGCTGCCGATCGCGCAGGCGCCGGGGCGGGTCGTCATGCCGTCACTGCTCGACGTGGACGTGAACTTCCTGCGGGCACTCGTCCGCTGAATCGGGGTGGCGCGGGCCCCGCATGATCGCGTCACGGATGCCAGGATGGAAGTACGTGACGAAGGGGCCCCGCCATGAACTACAACGAGATCGCCTGGCTGCCGGTGTGCGGCGGCCTGACCGCGGTGGGACTCGTGCTCACCTATCTGGCCTTCCGCCGCAGGGGAGCGGCCGCGGGCCTGCGGGCCGCCGCCTGGTCCCTGCTGCCGCTGGCCGCCTATCTCACCGGCGCGCAGGCCGCGCTCTGGACCATCGGCACGGCCGCCGTGAGCTTCGTGACCGGCCTGGTGCTGTCACCGCTCGCCTGGGCCGGCGTGGCGGTGGCGGGGCTGTCGGCGGTGCTGTTCGTCGTGTCCGGCGCGATGCGCGGCCGCTCGCTGGCACGGGCTCGTACGGCCCGTCCCGGCGCGGCCGAGGCGGCACCGGCCGCCGCACCCAAGGCTGGAACGCCCAAGGCTGGAACGCCCAAGGCTGGAACGCCCAAGGCTGAAGCACCCAAGAAGGTGCAGACCGCGAAGACGGCGCCACGTCAGGTCGAACAGGCCGCGGCGGATGATTTCTCCGAGATCGAGGACATCCTGAAGCGGCGCGGCATCGGCTGAGCCCCCCACGCCGAACATCCCACGCCGAACATCCCACATCGTGGGACCAAGTTACTCCTGGGTGCAATGTTACAGTTCCACGACACAATCGAAACGGGACTCCGACAATCCTTTCAAGATCAACACGAATAAGTTTCTGGTGAATCACAGTTGAGCCACAGGCCGGCTCTGGGTACTGGTCATCCCAGCTCAACGCATACATTGTCCGTTTGCGGGAGCCGTACACAGCGGACCCCGCTGGACAATGTCGTCTGGGACCCAGGGGGCCGTACACCAAATGGCCGCGCGAAGCAAGGTCATGAGCGAACTTCGCTCCTCCGCCTCAGCGCCGTACTCCGGCTCTCCTGAGTGCGCCGCCCGCCGCACGCCGGCCACAGGCGGGCTCGGAGGGGCCTGGTGAGCGCCCCTCTCGACGTCTCCGGTCAGGAGATGCGGGCCGAGCCGGAAGCCGTCGTCACAGCGGGCGGCGCTCCCATCCAGGGCCGCTCGCTCGGCCAGATCGCCTGGATGCGGCTCAGGCGCGACAAGGTCGCCCTGGGGGGCGGCCTGATCGTCGTCTTCCTGATCCTGGTCGCCGTCTTCGCGCCGTTGATCGTCGGGGCGTTCGGGCAGGACCCGACGCAGTTCAACTCCGACCTCATCGACTCCTCCACGATGGCGCCCAAGACGGGCACCGGCATCGGCGCCCAGCACCTGTTCGGCATCGAGCCGGTGAACGGCCGCGACATCTTCAGCCGGGTCGTGTACGGCGCGCGGATCTCGCTGCTCATCGCCTTTCTGGCCACGCTGCTCTCGGTGGTCATCGGCACCCTGCTCGGGGTCACCGCCGGTTACTTCGGCGGCCTGGTCGATTCGATCATCAGCAAGACGATGGACGTCTTCCTGGCCTTCCCGCTCCTGGTCTTCGCGATCGCGCTGGCGGGCACCGTCCCCGACTCGGCGTTCGGCCTGACCGGCGACACGCTGCGCGTCGCACTGCTGGTGTTCATCATCGGCTTCTTCAACTGGCCGTACATCGGGCGGATCATCCGGGGGCAGACGCTGTCGCTGCGCGAGCGCGAGTTCGTGGACGCGGCGCGCAGCCTCGGGGCGCGCGGGCCGTACATCATCTTCCGCGAACTGCTGCCGAACCTGATCGCGCCGGTCCTCGTCTACTCGACGCTGCTGATCCCCACGAACGTGTTGTTCGAGGCGGCGCTGTCGTTCCTCGGCGTCGGCGTGCGCCCGCCCACCCCCACCTGGGGCGGCATGCTGTCGGACGCGGTGCGGTTCTACACGATCCCGCACTTCATGTTCTTCCCCGGCATGGCGATCTTCATCACGGTCCTGGCGTTCAACCTGTTCGGCGACGGCCTGCGGGACGCTCTCGACCCGAAGGCCCGCTGAGCCCTCCCTCCTCCCGTAAAGTCCCCGGCCCTCGTAATGTCTCCCCGGCTCCCATCACCAAGGGGTTTGCAATGCTAAGAAGAAGACTGGGCATGGCCGCCACCGGCGCCGTGCTCGCCCTCGCCGTGGCCGCCTGTGGCGGCGGTTCGGGCAGCGGCACGCCGTCGTCCTCCGACGGCGCCGCGGCCGGTGGCCCGGACTCGAAGAGCGAGTTCAACGCCGCGATGACGGGGGTGGTCAACCCCTCGGACAAGAAGGGCGGCATCCTCAAGTTCGCCAACGGCGGTGACTGGGACTCCCTCGACCCGGGTGACACCTACTACGGCTACTCCTGGAACTTCGTCCGGCTGTACGGCCGGTCGCTGCTGATGTTCAAGTCGGCGGTGGGCAAGGAGGGCAACCAGCTCGCCCCCGACCTCGCCGAGGACATGGGCACGCCGAGCGACGACGCCAAGACCTGGACGTACAAGATCAAGAAGGGCGTCAAGTTCGAGGACGGCACTCCGGTCACGTCCAAGGACGTGAAGTACGCCGTGGAGCGGTCGTTCGACAAGGAGGTGTTCCCCGACGGGTACACCTACTTCAACGACTTCCTCGCCTGGCCGAAGGACTACAAGGGCGCGTACAAGTCCAAGGACGTCAACACCGACAGCGCGATCGAGACGCCCGACGACTACACGATCGTCTTCCACCTCAAGCAGCCGCTGAGCAACTTCGACTACTTCGCCCAGCTTCCCGCCACGATCCCGGTCCCCAAGGACAAGGACACCGGCGCGAAGTACAAGGAACACATCATCGCCACCGGGCCGTACAAGTTCGAGAAGAACGAGATCGGCAAGGGCTTCACGCTCGTCCGCAACGACCAGTGGGACGCGGCGACCGACCCGAACCGCAAGGCGCTGCCGGACGGCTACGAGGTCTCCACCAACGTCAACGCCGACGACATCGACAACCGGATCCTCTCCGGCGACCTCGACATCGACGTCGCGGGCATCGGCGTGCAGTCGGCGGCCCTCGGCCGGGTCCTGTCCGACCCCGCGATGAAGGCCAACGCCGACAACCCGACCAGCACCCGCCTCTGGTACACGTCGATCAACGGCAACGTCCCGCCGTTCGACAACATCGACTGCCGCAAGGCCGTCCAGTACGCCGTGGACAAGGTGGCCCTCCAGACCGCCTGGGGCGGCGAGTTCTCCGGCGGGCAGATCGCGACCAGCATGCTGCCGCCGGCGATCCCCGGTCACGAGGACTTCAACCTCTACCCGCCGGGCGCCGACAACAAGGGCGACCTGGACAAGGCCAAGGAGGCGCTGACCGCCTGCGGCCAGCCGGGCGGCTTCGAGACCAACATCTCCTACCGCGCCGAGCGGCCGAAGGAGAAGGCGGCCGCCGAGGCGCTGCAGCAGTCGCTCGGCCGGGTCGGCATCAAGCTCACGCTCAAGCCGTTCCCGCAGGCCGACTACTTCGCGCTGTACGCCGGCAAGCCGGGCTACGCCAAGGACAACAAGATCGGCCTGGCCATGAACGGCTGGCAGTCCGACTGGCCCGACGGCTTCGGCTTCCTGCAGCAGATCGTGGACAGCCGCGTCATCCGTGAGACCGGCGGTTCCTCCAACATCAGCGTCCGCGACCCCGAGGTCGACAAGCTCGTGGACCAGGCGATGCTGGAGACCGACACCGACGCCCGCAACGCGATCTGGACGCAGATCGACAAGAAGGTCATGGAGGACTCCTTCGTCCTGCCGAACGTGTGGACCAAGACCCTGCTCGTGCGGAGCAAGAACGCGACGAACATCTTCGTCAACGAGGCGTACGGCATGTACGACTACCTCGGCATGGGCGTCAAGTAAGCGTCCGCGACCAGACACATCCGATAGACGCGTGAACGCGGCAAGGGGGCCGGGCCGACCGGACCGGCCCCCGGAGCCGGGGGGACTGTGGTCACATACATCATCCGGCGGCTGATCTGGGCGGTCGTGATGCTCACCATCGTGAGCATCGCCACCTTCGCCATCTTCTTCCTGGTGCCCCGCATGGCGGGCGCCACCTCGGAGAGCCTGGCCGCGCGCTACGTCGGGCGCACCGCCTCGGCGGAACAGGTCAAGCTCGCGGCCGAGAAGCTCGGCTTCAACGATCCACTGATCGTGCAGTACGGGCGGTTCGCGAAGGGCATCGTCGCCGGCGCCGACTACGACTACGGTCCCGGGGTGGAGCGCTGCCCGGCGCCCTGCTTCGGCTACTCCTTCCTCACCCGGCTCCCGGTCTGGCCCGACCTGCTGGACCGGCTGCCCGTGACGATCTCACTGGCCATCGGGGCCGCCGTCATCTGGGTGCTGGCCGGTGTGGCGACCGGCGTGCTGTCCGCGCTGAGACGCGGCAGCTTCTTCGACCGGGCCGCGATGAGCGTCGCCCTGGCCGGCGTCTCACTGCCCATCTTCTTCACCGGCATCGTCTCGCTGGTCGTCTTCAGCTACGGCACTCCGTTCCGCATCACCGCCCCGGGCGGCAGCTTCACGCCGTTCGGGGAGAACCCGGCGATGTGGGCGTACAACCTGATCCTGCCGTGGATCACGCTGGCCTTCCTGTACGCCGCCGGATACGCGCGGCTCACCCGGGCGGGCATGCTGGAGACGATGAACGAGGACTACATCCGCACCGCCCGGGCCAAGGGCCTGCGCGAGCGGACGGTCGTGGTCAAGCACGGCCTGCGCGGCGCGCTGACGCCGATCGTCACGATCTTCGGCCTCGACCTCGGTCTGCTGCTCGGCGGCGCGGTGCTCACCGAGAGCACCTACTCGCTGCCCGGCCTGGGCAAGTACGCGATCGACGCGATCCTCGCCCAGGACCTGCCGAAGGTCTCGGGCGTCGTGCTCGTCGCCGCGTTCTTCGTCGTCTTCGCCAACCTGATCGTCGACCTCCTGTACGCCGTCGTGGACCCGAGGGTGAGGCTGGGATGAGCTTCCTGGAACTGAAGGACCTGCGGATCCACTTCCCGACCGACGACGGCCTGGTCAAGTCGGTCGACGGGCTGTCGTTCACGCTGGAGCGCGGCAGGACGCTCGGCATCGTCGGCGAGTCCGGCTCCGGCAAGAGCGTGACCAGCCTCGGCATCCTCGGCCTGCACAAGGGCGGCCGGGCCCGCATCTCCGGCGAGATCTGGCTGGACGGCGAGGAGCTCGTCGGCGCGAGCCAGGAGCACGTGCGGACGCTGCGCGGCAAGAAGATGGCGATGATCTTCCAGGACCCGCTGTCGGCGATGCACCCCTTCTACACGGTCGGCGACCAGATCATCGAGGCCTACCGCATCCACAACGACGTGAGCAAGAAGGTCGCGCGCAAGCACGCGATCGACATGCTGGGCCGGGTGGGCATCCCGCAGCCGGCCCGCCGGGTGGACGGCTACCCCCACGAGTTCTCGGGCGGCATGCGGCAGCGCGCGATGATCGCGATGGCGCTGAGCTGCGACCCCGAGCTGCTGATCGCCGACGAGCCGACGACCGCGCTCGACGTGACCGTGCAGGCGCAGATCCTCGACCTGATGCGCGACCTGCAGCGCGACTTCGACGCCGCGCTGATCGTCATCACCCACGACCTCGGCGTGGTCGCCGAGCTGTCCGACGACATCCTCGTGATGTACGGCGGCAGGTGCGTCGAGTACGGCACGTCCGACGACATCTTCGAGCGGCCCGAGCACCCCTACACGTGGGGCCTGCTCGGCTCGATGCCGCGGCTGGACCGCGAGCCGACCGAGCGGCTGATGCCGATCAAGGGCTCGCCCCCGTCGCTGATCAACGTGCCGTCCGGCTGCGCCTTCCACCCGCGCTGCGCGTTCGAGGAGCGTACGGCCGGCCTGGCCAGGGTGGAGGTCCCCGAGCTGCGGGAGACCGAGGGCGGCCACCTGGTGCGCTGCCACCTGCCGGCCGAGCGCAGGCGCGCCATCTGGCGCAACGAGATCAAGCCGAACCTGGAGGCTTCGTGAACGAGGAGCCCTTGCTGTCCGTACAGGGGCTGGAGAAGCACTTCCCGGTCACGAAGGGCCTGCTCCAGCGGCAGGTCGGCGCGGTCAGGGCCGTCGACGGCATCAGCTTCGACGTCAGGAGGGGCGAGACCCTCGGCCTGGTCGGCGAGTCGGGATGCGGCAAGACCACCACCGGACGCCTCATCACGAGGCTGATCGAGCCGAGCGCCGGGAAGATCCTCTACGCGGGACAGGACATCACGCACATGTCCCAGGGACGGCTGCGCCCGCTCCGGCGCGACGTTCAGATGATCTTCCAGGACCCGTACAGCTCGCTCAACCCCCGTCACACGGTCGGCGCCATCGTCGGCGCGCCGTTCCGGATCCAGGGGATCAGGACCGAGCAGGGTACGAAGAAGGCGGTCCAGGAGATCCTGGAGCTCGTCGGCCTGAACCCCGAGCACTACAACCGCTATCCGCACGAGTTCTCCGGCGGCCAGCGGCAGCGCATCGGGATCGCCCGGACGCTCGCGCTGAAGCCCAAGCTGATCATCGCGGACGAGCCGGTCTCCGCGCTCGACGTGTCGATCCAGGCCCAGGTCGTCAACCTGCTGGAGGACCTGCAGGGGGAGCTCGACCTGACCTACGTCGTGATCGCGCACGACCTGTCGGTGGTGCGGCACATCAGCGACCGCGTCGCGGTGATGTACCTCGGCAAGATCGTGGAGATCGCGGACCGCAAGGGCCTGTACGAGTCGCCCATGCATCCGTACACCAACGCCCTGCTGTCGGCGGTCCCGATCCCGGACCCGAAGCGGCGCGCGGGCCGGGAGCGGATCCGGCTGCAGGGCGACGTCCCCTCGCCGCTGAACCCGCCGCCCGCCTGCCGGTTCCACACCCGCTGCTGGAAGGCGCAGGAGGTCTGCCGCACGGTCGAGCCTCCGCTGGAGACACTCGCCCCCGGCCATCAGGTGGCCTGCCACTTCCCCGAGAACGCACCCGGTCTCGCCGGCGGCGTCCCGGGTGGCGTCCCGGGTGGCGTCTCGGACGGCGTCCCGGGAGGCGCGGCCGCCACGGGCGCGGTCCCGGCCGGGACCGACCCCGCCTGATCGTCCTCGGCCTGATCGTCCTCCGCCGGTACGGCTCCCGCCGTCTTCCCCCAAGACGGTCCGCGGGAGCCGTACCGGCGGGGCGTGTGCCGCGCCCCCACGGCCACGCCCTGTCTCCGACGGTACCGGGGGCGGGCCCCGCCGGGCATCGGCCGCGCGTACGGTCCGCGCCTGCGCCCGGGGAAGGATCCGCCGTGCTCCGCTACTCCTGGAGGAGGAGCGCGCGCCCGCCGGCCGGGAGACTCAGGAGAAGGTGCCGGGGACGATCAGCCCGGTCTCGTAGGCGAGCACGGCCGCCTGCACCCGGTCGCGCAGGCCGAGCTTGGTCAGCACGTTTCCCACGTGCGTCTTGACGGTCGTCTCGCTGACCACCAGCGTGGCGGCGATCTCGGCGTTCGACATGCCCTTGGCGATGAGGCGCAGGACCTCCAGCTCGCGTTCGGTGAGCCGGTCGAGCCGCGCGGGGGTGGCCTGCTGGTGCGCGGAGGGCAGCCGGGCGGCGAAGCGGTCCAGCAGCCGCCGGGTGACGCTCGGCGCCACGATGGCGTCGCCCGCCGCCACCACGCGGATCGCCTGGATCAGGTCGTCCGGCGGCACGTCCTTGAGCAGGAACCCGCTGGCACCGGCGCGCAGCGCCTCGACGATGTACTCGTCCAGGTCGAACGTGGTCAGCACGAGCACCTTCGGCACATGGGCGGTGGGCGCGGCCTCCCGCACGATGCGGCGGGTGGCCTCGATGCCGTCGGTGCCGGGCATGCGGACGTCCATGAGCACCACGTCGGGCAGTAGGGCGCGGGACTGGTCCATCGCCGTGGCGCCGTCGCCGGCCTCGCCCACGACGGTGACGTCTGGCTCCGCCTCGAGGATGAACCGGAACCCGGTGCGCAGCAGGGGCTGGTCGTCGACCAGCAACACCCGGATCGTCATGATCCGTCCGTCCTGGGCGGGGCGGCGACCCATCGCCGGGCGGGGGAGAACACCCTGATTGTCATGCTGTGTCCTTCAGAGGGTCGTGCGTGAGGGGGTCGTCCACGGCGGGGTGGTTCGTGGCGGGCCTGTTCTTCGGGGAGCTGTCCTTCAGGGGGCTGTCCTTCAATGGGCTGTCCCTCAAAGGAAACCGGGCGCGGACCTCGAACCCGCCCCCGACGCGGGGTCCGATCCGCAGGACTCCACCATAGAGGGCCACGCGCTCGCGGATGCCGACGAGCCCGTGACCCTTGCCACCGATCCGCACCGACTCCTGCGCCGCGCCGCGCCCGTCGTCCTCGACCTGGAGGGTCAGCTCGTTCCCCTCGTGCCGTACGGTGACCCACGCGCGGGCGGCGGGCCCGGCGTGCCGCAGGCTGTTGGTGAGCGCCTCCTGCACGAGGCGGTAGGCGGCGAGGTCGACCCCGGGCGGCAGGCGGCGGCGGTCGCCCTCGACGCGCAACTGCGTGCGCAGGCCCGCCTCGCGCATCTGCTCGACCAGTGCCGGCAGGTCCCCCATGCCCGGCTGCGGCCCGCGCTCGGCCGGGCCGTCGGTGCGCAGCACGCCGACGATGTTGCGCATCTCCGCCATCGCCGTACGGCCCATCTCCTCGATGGCGGTGAGGGCGTCGCGGGCGACGTCGGGCTTGGTGTCCAGCATCCGGCGCGCCGCGGCGGCCTGCACGGTCATCACGCTCACGTGGTGGGCCACCACGTCGTGCAGTTCGCGGGCGATCCGGGAGCGTTCCTCGGCCCGGGCGGCTCGCGTGTCGGCGTCCCGCGCCCGCTCCAGCCGGTGCGCCCGCTGGACCAGTTCGTCGAGGTAGGCGCGGCGCAACCGCAGCGCCCGGCCGCACACCCAGCACAGCAGCAGGACGGCGGTGACGACGGCGTGGTCGGTCCAGGACGGGGTGATGACCCCGCTGACGGCGCCGGCGACGTAGGAGGAGAAGGAGACGCCGAGGGCGGCCAGACTCAGCGCCAGCCCCCGGTAGACGGCCACGGAGTAGAGCAGGACGAGCCCGCCGAACTCGCTCAGGCCGGGGTCGTAGTGGAGCGAGTCGAGCGCCGCCTGGGGGACGCAGGTGGCCAGGAGCAGAACGAGGGGCCGGCCGCGCCGCAGGGCCACGGGCAGTGTGCAGGCCGCCGCGAGGACCAGGTTCAACGCGTCCGCCGGCCGCGGCGTGGCGGACCGGAGCCAGCCGGCCCCCTCACCCGGGCCGGCCGAGGCGATCCACCAGAGGGACGCGGTCGTCAGCACCACCGCGAGGATCGCGTCGAAGACCAGGGGATGAGCCCGAAGCCAGGACCGCGTACTGCCGGGGGTGGTGCGCACGTACCAAATTTAGGCCGTCCCCGCGTGTGTCCACCCTGCCCGGGAGGGAAATCCCGCATCCTTCGTACGGAGGATGCGCGCCCTGGCCCGGGGAGCGCCTAGATCTCGTCGGCGGCGGACCGTCGGTTCACCCGGGCCGACAGACCGGGCTCGCGGTCCGGCACGGGCGGCGGGGTGCCGCCGAACTCCGGGCAGAGCGCCTGGTGGTCGCACCAGTCGCACAGCCGTGAGCGGCGGGCGCGCCACTCCCGGGTGCGGACCGCGCGCTCGATCGCCGCCCACAGCGCCTCGACCTTGCGCTCGGTGGCCCGCAGGTCGGCCTCGTCGGGGACGTAGCGGAGGATCTCGCCGTTGCCGAGGTACATGAGCTGGAGCATCCGGGGGACCTGCCCCTTCAGCCGCCACAGCGCCAGCGCGTAGAACTTCATCTGGAACAGCGCCTTGGCCTCCCACTCGCGGCCCGGCGCCGTGCCCGTCTTGTAGTCCACGATCCGCGTCTCGCCGGTCGGGGCCACGTCGAGGCGGTCGATGTAGCCGCGCAGCAGCAGCCCGCTGTCGAGCACGGCCTCGACGTACATCTCCCGCTCGGCGGGCTCCAGCCGCTGCGGGTCCTCCAGCGTGAAGTAACGCTCCACCATGCCGCGGGCCTGGGTCAGCCAGGCGTCGCGCTCCTCGTCGCTCTCGAACAGCCCCGCGTAGTCGGGCTCCTCGGTCAGCAGCCGCCGCCACTGCGGCTCCAGCAGCTCCTGCGCCGCGGCGACCGTCCGCGCCTCGGCCGGCAGGTCGTACAGCCGCTCCAGCACGGCGTGGACGAGGGTGCCCCGGACCGCGGCCGCCGAGGGACGCTCGGGCAGCTGGTCGATCACCCTGAACCGGTAGAGCAGGGGGCAGGTCATGAAGTCACCGGCCCGGGAGGGGGACAGCGCCCCGATAACGGCGCGCTCTTCGGCGAGGGTCATGCCGGAACTGTAGGACATCGAGCCGACAGAACGCGTCCGCGCGGGCCGTCTCCCCGCTCCCCGCCTCCCGCCTCCCGCCGCCGTTCCCGTACGGCTGGGACGATCGCGTGCTCCGCGGCGGGCGGGCAGCTCTTAGGCTGATCTCACGTCGCGCCGCGTAGCATCGAGGGGCGCGGGAGGGAAGGCGGCCACATGAGCACACCTGTCAAGGAGTCCACCGGACTGCGGATGGGGCGGCCGTTCGGCATTCCCGTCTACGTCTCGCCGACGTGGCTCATCGTGGCGGCGTTCATCACGATCAGCTTCCAGCCGCGGTTCGCCGACATGCTGCCCGGCTACGGCGAGTCCGCCACCTACCTGGTCGCGCTGGCCTTCGCCGTCCTGTTGTACGTCTCCGTCCTGCTGCACGAGCTGGCGCACTGCGTGGTGGCCAAGCACTACGGCCTGCCGGTGCGCCGGATCACCCTCTACATGCTCGGCGGCGTCTCGGAGATCGAGCGCGAGCCCGAGACGGCGGGCCGGGAGTTCAACGTGGCCTTCGCCGGGCCGCTGCTGTCGCTGGGGCTGGCGGGGATGGGGGCCCTGGTCGAGGCGTTCGTGGTGCCGCCGGGCGGCCTGGCCCACGTGCTGATGTGGCAGCTGTGGCTGTCCAACCTGATCGTCGGCGTGTTCAACCTGCTGCCCGGCCTGCCGCTCGACGGGGGCCGGATGCTGCGGGCGGCCGTGTGGAAGATCAAGCGTGACTCGGGCACGGGCACGGTGGTCGCCGCCTGGGTCGGGCGCGGCGTGGCGGTCGCGGTGGTCGTGGTGCCGCTCCTGATGAACGTGATGGCCGGGCAGGAGCCCGGCATCGGCAGCATGCTCTGGACGGTGGTGCTGGCGTCGTTCATCTGGCTCGGGGCCTCCCAGTCGCTGCGGGTCGCCCGCGTGCGGGCCCGGCTGCCGCAGCTGCGGGCCAGGGTGCTGGCGCGCAGGGCGATCCCGGTCACCGCCGAGGTGCCGCTCTCCGAGGGCCTGCGCCGGGCACGCGAGTCGGGAGCCGGGGCGATGGTGGTGGTGGACCACGACGGGCACCCGGTGGGCATCGTGAACGAGGCGGCGGTGAACGCCACTCCCGAGCAGCGCAGGCCGTGGGTGAACGTGGGGTCCCTGTCCCGCACCCTGGAGCCCGCGCTGGTGCTCGGCGCCGACCTGGAGGGGGAGTCGCTGCTCGACGCCATGCGGGGCTCTCCGGCGCCCGAATACCTGCTCGTCGAGCGGGGCGGCGAGATCTACGGCGTGCTCGCCACCGCCGATGTCAACCGCATGTTCAGCGGGGTGTGAGCGGCGTGGGAGGGGCACTAAGGTGCTGAGCGAGACCGGGGCCCGAGCACGCTCGGTCACCCGTACGCGCGCTCCGGCAGGCCGGTTCACCATACTTTTTGCTACTTTCTGGGGTGATCGATCCGGCACACGGCGTGCCGGCGATGATGCCGGACATCCGGTGGCGTTTCCGGAGGGAGAACTTCTGTGACGGAACAGGGCGTGGGGGTGGTCCGCCCGCTGCCGGGAGAGGGCGTGGTCGCCCATCTGAACGGTTTGCTGCTCGTGTGCGCCACCGGCGGCGACCAGCCGGTCGAGGAGCTGCTGAGCGCGATGCACGAGACCGCCACGACGGGCGGGGACGGCCGGGCGCTGGCCCGGCGCGTGGCCCAGGTCCTCGCACGCGCCATGGACCGCTCGATCGGTGAGCCGATGGCCTGCGCGGTCGCCGGGCCCGCCGGGGGAGGCGTGGCCGTGCTGGTCAGCGGGGCCGCGTACGCGACCGTGTCCGGCCCCGAGGGCGAGGTGCGCCTCGCCGGGCACGACGCGCTGACCTGGACCGACCGCCTCATCAACGGCCCGGTGTCCACGGTGCTGCTGCGCCTGCCCGGAGCCGGCCCGTCGAGCCCGTACGCCCGGCTGGACGGCGGCGTCGTCACGGGAGCCGGGCTGGAGTGCGACCTGACCCGGCACGGCGACCTCGCCTTCCCGCCGCTGCCCCCGCGGCCGCCGCAGCAGCATTCCCCGCACCAGTCCCAGCATCAGGCCCCACACCAGTCGCAGTATCAGGGGCAGCACCCGGGCACGCAGCCCCCGCCGCCCGGGGCGCCGGAGCCGATCGGCCCGCGGGGGCCCGTGGTGCCGCCCCCTCCCGTCTCCCCGCCCGCCCAGCCGCCTCTCTCGCCGCCCGTCTCGCCGTTCGGCGGCGGGCCGTTGTCCGGCCCCGGGCCGTCGGCCGAGCACGCGTCTCCCCAATCGGCCGCCCAGTCGTCCGGTCTGTCGTCCGGTCTGGCGTCGCCGCCGGTCCCTCCGCCTTCCCAGCCGCCGCACGTCTCCCAGCCGCTGCCGCCGTTGCCGTCCGGTCTGTCGGACCCGGCGCCCGCACACCACTCCGGCCCCCAGCCCGACATGCCGCCCGCCCCGCCCTACACCCCGGCCCATTCGGGCCCGCAGCAGTCCCCGGGGCAGCCCGAGCCGCCCGACGACCGCGGCGGGCCCCGGGACGCCCAGGACGGGCCCGCCCAGGACCGGGGAGCGCAGGAGAGGGGTCAGGATCGGGGCGGCTCGCCGGACGGGCCGGGAACCGGACCGCTCGGCGGCCTGTTCGACGGGCCGTTCGATGGGCCGTTCGACGGACCGTTCGAGGGGGCGCCGCAGGACTCCGACGAGGAGCCGGGGGAGGCGACCCAGCTCGACATGGCGCCCGACCCGGAGCAGCGGCCCATGGTGTACGGCGTCGACTGCAAGAACGACCACTTCAACGACCCGCGCGCGCCGTACTGCGCGGTCTGCGGCGTCCCCATCGACCAGCGGGCGGTCGTGCCGTACAAGGGCCCGCGCCCGCCGCTCGGCGCGCTGCTGCTCGACGACGGCATGGCGCTGCCGCTGGAGGCCGACTACCTGCTGGGCCGCGACCCGGAGCGGGCTCCCGAGGTGCAGTCGGGCGAGGCCAGGCCGGCCAGGGTCACCAGCCCCGACGGCTCGGTGTCCCGCCGCCACCTGCGGGTGTTCCTGGAGAACTGGGACGTCAACCTGCTAGATCTGGGCTCGGTGAACGGCACGCAGATCCAGCCGCCGGGCGACCCCAACTTCTACGACATCCCGCCGAACGAGCCGGTGCCGATCCTGCCCGGCACGACCGTGCGCATCGGGGTCTCCCGCACCATGCGCTACGAGGCGCACCGCCCCGCCTGACACCCGACCGGCGCCCGCCCGGCGCCCGACCGGCACCTGCCTGACGCGGCCGGACCGCCGGGGACCCGGGTACGGGCTCCCGGCGGCCGGTCAGCCGTCGCGCAGGCGGTCGATCTCGCGCAGCAACAGCCGCTCCAGCCGGTCGGCGGTGACGTTCGCGGGATACAGCAGCCGGTGCACGCTGAGGCCGTCCACCAGCGCGAGGAGCCGTTCCGCCACGTCCTCCGGGTCCTCGTCCGTACGGATCTCACCGG
Source organism: Microbispora sp. NBC_01389 (assembly GCF_045040095.1). Classification (NCBI taxonomy): domain Bacteria; kingdom Bacillati; phylum Actinomycetota; class Actinomycetes; order Streptosporangiales; family Streptosporangiaceae; genus Microbispora; species Microbispora sp. NBC_01389. The sequence continues at coordinate 6,260,738 of NZ_CP109552.1, read as the reverse complement.
CCTCGGCGGCGGACCTCAGCAGGCTGGTCACCACGTAGCGGAGCTCGGCGGCCTCCCGCCGCTGCACCTCCAGCAGCGCGGGACTGGTCAGGCTGCGCCCCCAGAAGCCGACTTCGAGCCCGGTCTCCCCGGCGCGCTCGCCGTCGAGGGGGACGTTGTCGAGCAGCAGCTCCCGCAGCGCCGCCAGGCCGGTGCGGCCGGACAGCTTCTCCCGCAGCCGGTCGGCGATGCGCCGGTGGGAGGCCTCCAGCGCCGACAGCAGGATCTCGTCCTTGTCGGCGAAATAGTGTGTGAGCACCCCGTTGGAGTAGCCGGCCTCCTTCGCGATGGCCCGGGTCGTCGCGGCCTCGATGCCGTCGCGCAGGATGATCCGGCGGGCCGCCGCGACGACCTCCTCGCGGCGTTCCTCATGGTTGACGATCTTCGGCATGCTCCCTCACCTCGGTTGACATTTTAGTCGGGCGCCCGTCTATTATCCGCACATGACGGTTGTGACAGTCGGCGTGCAGATCGTCGACGTCCTGGCCCGCCCGGTCGAGTCCATCCCGTCCGGCCAGGACACCCACCTGCTGGAGCAGATCCGCATCACCGCCGCGGGGGCGGCCGCCGGCACGGCCGTGGCCCTCGCCAGGATCGGTGTGCCGGTGGCCACCATGGGCGCCGTCGGCGACGACGAGCTGGGCGACTTCCTCCTGATGATCATGGCGCGGCACGGCGTCGACGTGAGCGGCGTCGTGCGCCGGCCGGGGGAGCAGACCGCCGCCTCCATCCTGCCGATCCGGCCGGACGGGGGGCGGCCCTCGTTCCACGTGCCCGGCGCCAACCTCGGCCTCGCGACCGCCGACCTCGACGCCGGCCGCCTGACCGCCGCGAAGCTGGTGCACCTCGGCGGCATGGACGTCACCTGGGGCCTGCACGACCCCGAGTTCCACGCGCTGCTCGGCAAGGCCCGCGAGGGCGGCACGATCGTCACGCTGGACCTGCTGTCCAACCTGCCGGACCTCATGCCCGCCGTACGGGCGTTCCTGCCGCACGTCGACTACCTGCTGCCCAACGAGGAGCAGGCGCTTATGCTCAGCGGCGCCGCCACCCCGGAGGAGGCCGCCGCCGTGCTGCTCGGCGAGGGCCCGAAGGGCGTGATCGTCACGCGGGGGAGCGAGGGAAGCCTGGTGGCCACCGCCGCCGGCGTCACGGCCGTCCCCGCGCTGGACGTGCCCGTGGTCGACACCACAGGCTGCGGCGACGCGTACTGCGCCGGGTTCGCCGCCGGCCTGCTGCGCGGCCGGGACGTGCTCGGCGCCGCCCGCCTCGGCACGGCCGTCGCCGCGCGGGTCGCGGGCGGGCTCGGCTCCGACGCCGGTCTGGACGGCCCCCTCGACGACTGATCCCCCCTCCGGCCGCCCCTCTGTTCCTCCTGTCTCCGAACCCCCGGGAGTCCGCCCATGTCCGTCGACGCGTCCCTGCGGGCCCGTGCCGCGAAGGTCATCCCCGGTGGCATGTACGGCCACCTCAACGCGGTCCTGCACGGCGACCGCTATCCCCAGTTCTTCGTCCGGGCCGAGGGCGCCCGGCAGTGGGACGCCGACGGCCGCGAGTACGTCGACCTGATGTGCAGCTGGGGCCCGATGATCGTCGGCCACCGCGAGCCGCGGGTCGAGGCCGCCGCCGCGGCGCAGCAGGCGTCGGGCGACTGCCTCAACGGCCCCGGGCCGGTCATGGTCGAGCTGGCCGAGCTCCTGGTCGACCTGATCCCGTCCGCCGACTGGGCCATGTTCTCCAAGAACGGCACCGACGCCACCACGCAGGCCCTGATGGTGGCCAGGGCGGCCACGGGCCGGACCAGGGTCCTCGTCGCCCACGGCGCCTACCACGGCGCCGACCCCTGGTGCACGCCCGGCCTGTCGGGGGTCACCCCCAACCAGCGGGCCGACACGATCGAGTTCACCTACAACGACCTCGCGAGCGCCGAGGCCGCGGCGGCGGAGGCGGACGGCGACGTCGCCGCGATCCTCGTCACCCCCTTCAAGCACGACTCGTTCGAGGACCAGGAGCCGGCCGACGCGGAGTTCGCCCGGGGCGTGCGGGCGCTGGCCGACCGCCTCGGCGCGGCGCTGGTGATCGACGACGTGCGGGCCGGGTGGCGGCTGGACCTGCGCGGCTCGTGGGAGCCGCTCGGCGTGCGCCCCGACCTCACGGCCTGGAGCAAGGCGATGGCCAACGGCTTCCCCATCGCCGCGCTCACCGGCGCCGACGCGCTTCGGGGGGCGGCCCAGTCGCTGTACTCGACCGGCTCGTTCTGGTTCTCCGCGACCGCGATGGCCGCCGCCAGGGCGACGATCGAGATCCTGCGGGAGAGCGACGGGCCCGCGCTCATGCACCGGGCGGGGACCCGGCTGCGCGAGGGGCTCGCCGCCCAGGCCGCCGCGCACGGCTTCGTCGTGCGGCAGACCGGCCCGGTGCAGGTGCCGTGGCTGTCCTTCGAGGGCGACGACACGCTGGAGAAGGGCATCCACTGGGCCGGGGCCTGCCTGGAGGAGGGCGTCTACCTGCATCCCTGGCACAACTGGTTCCTGTCGGCCGCCCACACCGACGAGGAGATCGACCGCGCGCTCCAGGGGACCGACGCCGCCTTCGCCAAGCTGCGGGCCGCGTACGGCGCCGACTGAGGGGCCGGGCCGGCATCGGGATCGCCGGTCCTCCCCGATGCCCGGGAACGGCTCAGTCGCGCGTACGGGCCCACTGGAGGTCGTCGACGCGGGTGCCCCCGGGGCCCGGCAGCAGCCCTCGTACGAGCAGCTCACGGGTGAAGCCGGCCCGCTCCAGCACCCGATGCGACGCGGTGTTGCCCGGCGTGGTCCCCGCGACGATCCGGCGCAGCGGCGTGTGCCCGAACGCCCAGTCGGCCAGCAGGTTCACCGCCCGCGTCACCAGGCCGCGCCCGCGGAAGGCGGGGAGCAGGCTGTAGCCGAGCATGGCCTGGCCGAGGTCCGGGACGACGCCGGTCAGCTGGATGTCCCCGGCGAACTCTCCGGTGCGGGCGTCCCTGATCGCGGCGTCCAGCCGCTGCCCGGTCAGCCATCGATGGCGCGTGTATCCGCAGACGAGCTCGCTGCCGGCGTACACCGGTCGCCGGGGCGGCACGTGCGAGTCCATCACGTCGGGCACGGACGCCAAGGCGAAGTGATCGGCCGCGTCGGCGGTGGTCAGCGGCGTGAGCCGCACCACGTCATCGGTGAGCGAGCCGCCGGAGAACCCTCCGGGAAAGAACGGCAGGAAGGGAGTGATCGGATCGCCGGGGTCGGTGCTCAGCCGCCCGAACGCGGCGATGTCGGCGTGGGCGCCGTCCCACGGAGCGCCGGCCCCGCGCAGCACTCCCTCGTAGGCGAAGCCGCACCGCAGGGCGACCTGCTGGCTGGCGACGTTCTCCACGTTGGCGAGCAGCCCGATCCGGGAGACGCCCAGGGCGAAGGCCCGCTCCGTGAGCGTCCGCACGGCGGCCGTGGCGACGCCGCGGCCCCGGGCCCACGGCGCCAGCCAGTAGCCCACCTCCGAGGCGCCGAAGCGGTCCGGCGGCTGGAGCCCCGCGGCGCCGAGGACCTCGTCCGTCCCGGGATCGGCGACGAGGAAGCCGGCGCCGCCGTTCTCCCACATCGCGGGCACGGTCTTGGTGATCCACGTCAGCGCGTCGTCCCACGTGTACGGCGAGGGCATGAACGGGATGAACCGCGCGATGTCGGGGTCGGAGCAGGCGCGGGCGATCTGGCCGGCGTCCCCCTCGGCCGGCAGGCGCAGAACGGCCGGACCGGCGGGGATGGCCTCTTGGGGCAACATGTCCCATTGTTACCAGCGGTGTCCCCGCCACGGCCAGGCGTTTTCGGCCGGCCGGAGACCCCCGGGACCACTCAGGGCCACTCCGGGCCACGGCCCCTGGCGGGCAAACCTCGGCGGTCGCGGCACCTCGTGCCCCTCCCGCCGATCTCGGCCATGGGCAAAGCTCGGCGGTCGCGGCACTAGCCTTTTCCGCATGGGTTTTCGCAGGCACGGTCCGTTCCGGGCTGGAGATCAGGTCCAGCTCACCGACCCCAAGAACAAGCGGCACACGGTGACGCTGAAAGAGGGCGGCGTCTTCCACACGCACAAGGGGTGGATCCCGCACGACGACCTGATCGGGCAGCCCGAGGGATCCGTGGTGCGGTCCTCCGGCGGCACGTCCTACCTGGCGTTCCGGCACCTGCTGGCCGACTACGCGCTCTCGATGCCGCGCGGCGCGGCGGTGGTCTACCCGAAGGACGCGGCGCAGATCGTCGCCATGGCCGACATCTTCCCCGGCGCGCGGGTCGTCGAGGCCGGGGTGGGATCGGGCGCGCTCACCTGCTTCCTGCTGCGGGCGGCCGGGCCGGAGGGCAAGGTCATCTCCTACGAGCGGCGCGCGGACTTCGCCGAGGTGGCCACCAAGAATGTGGAGAAGTTCTTCGGCGGTCCGCAGGGACAGTGGCGCCTGGTGGTGGGCGACTTCGTCGACGCGCTCGACGAGACCGACGTGGACCGCGTCGTCCTCGACATGCTCGCCCCCTGGGAGTGCGTGGACGCGGCGGCGAAATCTCTCACGCCAGGCGGAGTTATCTGCTGCTATGTTGCGACAACGACCCAGTTGTCCAGAACGGTGGAGGCCCTGCGAGAGCACGGGAGTTTCACCGAGCCCCACGCGTGGGAGACCCTGGTTCGCGACTGGCATGTCGAGGGACTCGCGGTCCGGCCGGACCATCGGATGGTCGGCCACACGGGTTTCCTCGTCATGGCCCGTCGCATGGCGGACGGCGTCACGCCCCCGCCGCGGCGCAGGCGTCCCGCCAAGGGGGCGTACGGAGAGGGGACCGAACAAGTGTGACGATTCGGCCACATCCCGGCAAAGCCCCGTGACACGGGAGCATTCGGGTGCGTTGCTAATGCTGATCCGAAGATTCGGTCCATAAGGCATCAAACGCCGAACACCCAACGTAACTACACGAACACTGCCCGGCCAGGTTACGTACAGCGCCAAGATAGGTAGGGTCTTGAGTAGTCGTTCTCGACGGGGAAGGAGGTGACGGGGCGTGGCAGCTCGCGACGACGCTGAGGCTCGAGCCGCGCAGCGCGAACGGGAGGTCGCCGATCTCACAACACAGGTCTCCTTCCTGCAGGAGGAGATCACCGCGTTGCGCCGGAAGCTGGCCGAGTCTCCCCGGCAGGCCAGGGTCATCGAGGAGCGCCTTCACGAGGCGCAGGCACAGGTGGCCGCTCTCACCAGCCAGAACGAGCGTCTGGTCGCCACACTCAAAGAGGCCAGGGACCAGATCGTCGCCCTGAAGGAGGAGGTCGACCGGCTGGCGCAGCCGCCATCAGGTTTCGGCGTCTTCCTGGAGGCCAGGGACGACGGCACGATCGAGGTGTTCACCGGCGGGCGCAAGCTCCGGGTGAACGTCAGCCCGGCCGTCGACGCCGACTCGCTCAAGCGTGGCCAGGAGGTCATGCTGAACGAGGCGCTCAACGTCGTCGAGGCCCTCGGGTACGAGGACGTCGGCGAGATCGTCATGCTCAAGGAACTGCTGGAGAGCGGCGACCGCGCACTGGTCATCTCCCACGCGGACGAGGAGCGGGTCGTCAAGCTCGCCCACTCGCTGCTGGACCAGCCGCTGCGCGCCGGCGACTCCCTGCTTCTCGAACCCCGTTCCAACTACGTCTACGAGCGCATCCCCAAGTCCGAGGTGGAGGAGCTCGTCCTGGAGGAGGTCCCCGACATCTCCTACGAGGAGATCGGTGGCCTCAGCCGGCAGATCGAGCAGATCAGGGACGCCATCGAGCTTCCCTACCTGCACGCCGACCTGTTCCGCGAGCACCAGCTGCGCCCGCCGAAGGGCGTGCTCCTGTACGGCCCGCCCGGCTGCGGCAAGACGCTGATCGCCAAGGCCGTGGCCAACTCCCTGGCCAAGCAGGTCGCGGAGAAGACCGGTCAGTCCGGCAAGAGCTTCTTCCTCAACATCAAGGGCCCCGAACTCCTCAACAAGTACGTCGGTGAGACCGAGCGGCACATCCGCCTGGTGTTCCAGCGGGCCAGGGAGAAGGCCTCCGAGGGCACCCCGGTGATCGTGTTCTTCGACGAGATGGACTCGATCTTCCGGACCCGCGGCTCCGGCGTCTCCTCCGACGTCGAGAACACCATCGTCCCCCAGCTCCTGTCGGAGATCGACGGTGTCGAGGGCCTGGAGAACGTCATCGTCATCGGCGCCTCCAACCGCGAGGACATGATCGACCCGGCGATCCTGCGGCCCGGCCGCCTGGACGTCAAGATCAAGATCGAGCGGCCGGACGCCGAGGCGGCCAAGGACATCTTCTCGAAGTACCTGGTCAGCGAGCTGCCGCTGCACCCGGAGGATCTGAGCGAGCACAGCGACAGCCGTGCGGGCACGATCGCCGGGATGATCCAGCGGACCGTCGAGCGGATGTACGCCGAGAGCGAGGAGAACCGCTTCCTCGAGGTGACCTACGCCAACGGCGACAAGGAAGTCCTCTACTTCAAGGACTTCAACTCCGGCGCGATGATCCAGAACATCGTCGACCGGGGCAAGAAGATGGCCATCAAGGAGTTCCTCGACACCGGGCAGAAGGGCCTGCGGATCTCTCACCTGCTGGCCGCCTGCGTGGACGAGTTCTCCGAGAACGAGGACCTGCCCAACACCACCAACCCCGACGACTGGGCTCGCATCTCCGGCAAGAAGGGCGAGCGGATCGTCTACATCCGCACGCTCGTGCAGGGCAAGCAGGGCACCGAGGCCGGCCGTTCGATCGACACGGTCGCCAACACCGGCCAGTACCTGTAGGCGCCTGTGGCACGCGTCGTCCGGCCCTGACGGGCCGCCGGCGAGAGTGACGTGACGGAAGAGGAGGAGCGGCGCGATCCCGTATCGCGCCGCTCCTCCGGTTTTCCGGGGCCGCCCGGAGATCGTCGATCACATATGGATCTCGGCGGGAACCGGAACCGCATGTGATCACGTCAAAGTTGGCGTGATCTTTCTTGGCGCGCGCGGGTGAGCCCGGTGAGTCCTGTGCGACATTCCGTTCCCCCCGCGGGCGTGCCGGACGCGCCCGGCGACGGCCGGGCAGTGCGGGCCCGCCGCCTCGTCGAGCTCGACGTCCTGCGCTTCGTCGCCGCGTTCGCCGTCATGTCCTTCCACTACATGGCGGCCAGCAGATCCCTGTGGGACGAGTTCCCGACGAAGCTGTTCGCGCCGGTCGCCCGCCTCACCACGCTGGGCATCCTCGGCGTCGAGCTGTTCTTCCTCATCAGCGGGTTCGTCATCCTGATGAGCGTGTGGGGCCACACGGTCGGCGAGTTCGCGGTGTCCCGGGTCTCCCGGCTGTACCCGGCGTACTGGTTCGCCGTGATCGTGATCTTCATCCTGTACCGCTTCAGCGGGGTCTCCGGGTTCGATCCCAAGCTCGGCACTGGGGAGTACCTGCTCAACCTGACCATGCTGCAGGGGGCGTTCGACGTCGGGCACGCCGGAGGCGTCTTCTGGTCGCTCTGGGTGGAACTGCGGTTCTACGTCCTCGTCGCGCTGTTCTCCCTCGTGGGGATCACGCTGCGGCGCTGCCTGCTGTTCCTGGCGGCCTGGGCCGGTCTGGCCCTGCTCGCCGAGATCACCCAGAACGACGTGCTGGTCTTCGTCTTCATGCCGCGGCAGGCGCCGTACTTCATCGCGGGCATGGCCTTCTTCCTGATCCACCGCTTCGGGGCGCGGTCGGCGGCCTTCGTGCCGTGGCTGCTCGTGGCGGCCGGCTACGGGATGTCCCTGCACGCCGCCATGGAGCGCGTGGGGGAGCGGGTGCGCCTGATCGGCATCGCCCGCTACCCGGCGCCGCCGGAGGCCGTCATCGTCGCGATCACGGTCGTCTACCTCCTGATGGCCGCGGTCGCCCTCGGCTGGCTACGCTGGCTTCGCTGGCGTCCCCTCGTCACCGTGGGCGCCCTGACATATCCCCTCTATCTGCTGCACCAGACGATCTCCGCCGTCCTGATCCCGGCGTACCGGGACGTGCTTGACCCCTGGCTGCTGACCGGGATCACGATGACGGTCTCGATCGCGCTCGCGTACGCGGTCTACCGGCTGGTCGACCGGCCCGGCCAGCGATGGCTCAGATCCAGGCTGGGGGCCCTGCTCGACCGCTCGCGCGGGTCCCGCCGGCGCGGCCGGGGCACCCCTTCCCGGACGGCGCCGCCGATTCCGGCGCAAAGTCCCGAGGCATCTGTGCCGTAACTGTTCGGTAGCAGGGCATAGAGAAGGGGCTAGGCTCGGATATGACGACGACGGCCTGACACGGGCGGGGTGGGAATGACGGTTCGGCGGGTGATGGGCATCGAGACCGAGTACGGCATCGCCGTGCCCGGTCAACCGGGGGCGAACGCGATGGTGACCTCCTCACAGGTCGTCAACGCGTACCTGGCGGCATCGGCCGCCCGCGCCCGCCGGGCCCGATGGGACTTCGAGGAGGAGAACCCGCTCCGCGACGCCCGGGGATTCGATCTCGCCCGTGAGGTGGCCGACCAGAGCCAGCTCACCGACGAGGACCTCGGGCTCGCCAACGTGATCCTCACCAACGGCGCGCGTCTGTACGTCGACCACGCCCATCCGGAGTATTCGACGCCCGAGTGCACCAACCCCAGGGCGGCGGTCATCTGGGACAAGGCGGGCGAGCGGGTGATGTACGACGCGGCGGTCCGGGCCTCCGCCGTCCCCGGCAACGCCGCCATCCAGCTCTACAAGAACAACACCGACGCCAAGGGCGCGTCGTACGGGTGCCACGAGAACTACCTCATGCGCCGGGCCACGCCGTTCGCGGACATCGTCCGGCACCTGACCCCGTTCTTCGTGTCGCGGCAGGTCATCTGTGGCGCCGGGAAGGTCGGCATCGGCCAGGACTCGCGCGGCGACGGCTTCCAGATCAGTCAGCGCGCCGACTTCTTCGAGGTCGAGGTCGGCCTGGAGACCACGCTCAAGCGGCCGATCATCAACACCCGGGACGAGCCGCACGCCGACCCGGAGAAGTACCGCCGCCTGCACGTGATCATTGGCGACGCCAACATGTCGGAAATTTCGACATATTTGAAGCTTGGTACGACGGCCCTGGTCCTGGCGATGATCGAGGAGGGGTTCCTCACCATCGACCTGGCGCCGGAGTCGCCGGTCGCCGCGCTGCGCGCGGTGTCCCACGACCCGACCTGCAAGTACGAGATCGCGCTGCGCAACGGGCGGAAGATGACCGCCGTGCAGTTGCAGATGGAATACCTGGAGCAGGCCCGCAAGTACGTCGAGGACCGCTTCGGCTCGGGTGTGGACGACCTGACCAAGGACGTGCTCAACCGCTGGGAGTCGGTGCTCACCCGGCTGGCCGAGGACCCGATGCAGCTCTCCCGGGAGCTCGACTGGGTGGCCAAGCTGGAGATCCTGGAGGGCTACCGCACCCGCGACAACCTGCCGTGGTCGCATCCCCGCCTGCAACTGGTGGACCTGCAGTACTCCGACATCCGCCCCGACCGCGGACTGTACAACCGCCTGGTCGCCCGGGGCCGGATGCAGCGCCTGGTGACCGACGAGGACGTCGACCGCGCGGTCGAGACGCCGCCCAACGACACACGGGCCTACTTCCGCGGCCGGTGCCTGCGTCAGTACAGCGAGTCGGTCGCCGCGGCCTCCTGGGACTCGGTGATATTCGACATCCCCGGCCGCGAGTCGCTCCAGCGCGTGCCGACCCTGGAGCCGCTGCGCGGCACCAAGGCGCATGTCGGCGACCTGCTCGACCGGTGCCGCACCGCGGCCGAACTCGTCGCCGCCCTCACCGGCGAGGCCTGACCCGCGGCCGCGGCGACCACGTCGCTCGTCCCGGAGTCGCTTCCGGTGCTGTGGCGGTGCAGGGCGCGCCGGAGGCGCGCACGGCGGGTCACGCGCTGAACCACCTCGCGGAGCGGATCTCCGACCTGCTCGCCGGGGAGCGCGAGAATGGTCGCGGACGTCTCCCGCCGGTCGCCGGGCCCGGCCTGCGGCCTCCGGCGTCACAACGGGGCGGCCGGCGGGCGCGGGCCGTCCGGGTGACCTCCACCGGGATTCGGGGGATAGCCCGGACTACCCGAACCGCCCGAACCGCCCGGATTGCCCGGGCCGGCGTGACGGCGTGGACGGCTTGGGGGCGCGGGCCAGCGCGGAGCGCCCCCACGCTGGCGGCCCTCGCCGTACGAGGACCCGGTGGTCAGCTCCGCCTGCCGCGGGGGCGCGCCGAGAGCGGGGGAGTGCCCGTACGGGTTCGTCCGGGCGCGGCTGGGTAGTTCGCCGGAGGTCCGGCCCGGCGCGGCGGCGGGGATGCCCTGCCGCCGCAGCATCTCCACGAGCATGTGCATGGCCTGCTCGATCGTGAACCGTTCCAGCGGGTCGCGCCGCAGCAGGCCCTCGATCAACGGCCGCAGCGGGCCCGCACGGCGCGGCGGGTCCGGCTCGCGGCCGGACATCATCCCGGCCGACAGCGGGCCCATGCTCGGGTACGGCGGCCTGCCCTCCACGCCGCAGTACAGCGTGGCGCCGAACGACCACAGGTCGGCGGAGGGGGCGAGGTCCTCGCCCCGGAGGCGCTCGGGCGCGAGATAGGCCCCCGACCGCGTCACGGGCACCGTCGTCCGTCCCGCCGGGTCCCGGTCGAAGGCGGCGATGCCGAAGTCGGTCAGCACCACCCGGTCCTCGGTCAGCGTCACGTTGCCCGGCCGGATGTCCCCGTGGACCACGCCCATCACGTGCGCGTGCCGCACACCCGAGAGGAGCTGGAAACCGACCCAGGTGGCCCAGTGGACCGGCAGCCGCCCGAGATGACGCACGGTGTCCCCGAGCGTGAGCCCCTGGAGCAGCTCCGTGACGATCCAGAGCCGGCCCTTGTCCTCCAGGAGGTCGTGCACGGTGATCACGGCCGGATGGCTCAGCCGGGCCGCCGAGCGGGCCTCCCGCAACGCCTGCCTGCGGGCGGCGGGCAGGTCCGCCACGTCCACGCGGTACGGCGGCTGCACCTCCTTGATCGCGACGTCGCGCTTGAGGCGAAGATCATGGGCCTGCCACATGATCCCTCCGCCGTCCCGCCGGAAGGGCGTCAGCAGCTTGTACCGATCCGCCAGCAGTTGCCGTGCGTGCGATGCCATCGACCACCCGTGTGCTAGAGCCGGCCCAGATCCGTGATCCCCCATTGTCGTCCCGCGGGTGGGGGTACGACGCCGAAAGGCGGCCACGAAGAGTGTGACGTCGATAACGATCCGATGTAGCGAAGGCCCGCGCCGAGGCTCGGCGCGCCCGCCGCGGACACCGTTCCAAAGATCGCGAGCCCCGACGCGCGCAATGTCGGCCGGTTCGGGGAAGATATGGGGAGAGGCGTCCCCCCGAGCAGCGGAGGTGTCAGGGATGGCGACCAAGGAAACCGGCGGCGGCCAGAAGCAGACTGGCCGCCAGGAGAACGAGGTCGAGGAAGTCGAGGCGCAAACGTCTTCCGACGTGCAGGAGCGCCACGAGAAGCTCACTGACGATGTCGACGCGATCCTGGACGAGATCGACGAGGTCCTGGAGGAGAACGCGGAGGAGTTCGTCCGCTCCTACGTGCAGAAGGGCGGACAGTAACCCAGGGGGGACGTCACCCAAGGGGGGAGACGTCTGGGCCGGTGGCGGCGCCCGGAGCCATCCGGTGCGCCGGCCGCCGCGCCCCCGATGCGCCGGCCGGGCGAAGAGCCCGGCCGGTCACCGGCGTCGGCTGTCGGGCGGCCGTTCGGGCGGCCGTTCGGGCGGCCGTGTGGCCCGGTCACGGAGCAGCACCCACCACGCCACGGCGACCCATGGAAGCGCCAGCAGCGCGCTCGCGAGCACGCCTATGGGGTGCTGCGTCCCACGATAGATCTGCGACAGGGCGCACAGCAGCGGGACGAGCACCGCCGCCGTGCCCGCCGCCAGTCGCCGTTCACGGCGTGTCGTAGCGCGCCCGACCAGGACCACGATCGCCGTGAAGAGGGCCACCACGCCGGCGACCTGACTGGAGGGGAAGCCTGACGCGAGCGGCGGCCATGACTGGTGCACGGCGATCGCCAGGCCGGCCGCCGGATCGCCGGGTGGCGGGACCGGCGGGACGATGGTCAGGTCGCCGGGCAGCTGGACCGGCGTGGCGGGGTGGAAGCGGCCGACCGCCGCCGAGGCGGTGCGGAACAGGGCCAGGTGCCCCGCCGTCACCACGAGCGGGAACACCGCGGGCCGTGCGCGCCGCAGCGCGATCAGGGCGAGAGCGCAGACCGCGAGGGTGCCGGCGAGGATCCACGGGAGGTCGCCGATCCGGCCGCCGAACGCGGTCACCTCGTCGAGCACGGGGGTTCGCAGACCGGAGACCCACCGGACGACCAAGTGATCGGCGGCGGCCAGGGCCGTGCTCCCGGACGCCCTGGTGAGCAGCAACCCGGTCCCGAACAGCGCCCCGAGCACGAGCACCCAGGCCGTCAGCGCCTCCGCCGCGGCGCGCCAGGGGCGCGGCGGCGACTCCCGGGGCAGCGAATCCCGGGGCACCGAGTCACGAGGCGATGGCTCTCGGGGCGGCGGTTCCCGGCCCCCGTGGGGGCCGGGCACGGGCTCCGGTCGCCAGGGCCGGAAGGCCGCGGCGGTGACCCAGAGCCAGACCAGCCCGAGAAGCCAGCCGCCGATCACGTCGCTCAGATGGTGTACGCCGAGCGCGACGCGGGTGAAGCCGACGAGCACGACGAGGGCCGCGACGGCGGCGACGGCGAGGGCGCGCGCCCGCCGGGGCGCGAGCGGCGCGAAGACCATCAGGAGCACACCGTAGGAGACCAGGGAGCTCATCGAGTGGCCGCTGGGAAAGCTCATCCCGGTCGCCGTGGCCACGGGCTCGGCCACGACGGGACGCAGCCTGCCGATCAGCAGCTTCAGCACGGCGTAGAGGATCAGCGCGCCGAGCGACGTGGCTACGACAAAGGCGGCCGGCCGTAGCTCGCGCCGGACGAGCAGGAACACGGTGGCCAGGACCAGCACGCAGGTCAGGATGGTGCCGCCGCCGAAGTCGGTCAGCGCCCGGAGGATGTCGAGGACGAGCGTGTCACCGGCGACCAACCGGTTGAGGTCGTCGGTCACGGCCCGGTCGGTGGCATACAGCGGCTCCCACCGGCCGGCCACCAGACCGGCCAGCAGTGCGAAGCCGGCGCCCGCCAGGGCCACCCCGGCCGGTCCCGGCGCGCCGCGGAGAGCGAAGCGTTCCAGACGGCCCGGCTCCAGGCGGTGCGACCGGTCCAGCATGCCCTCCTCCTGCCCCGCCGGTGCTCTTCGGTGCCTCAAGGCGAGTGAATATCTCCACTACCCGGGCCGGGCTGAACGAAAAACCGCGGAAGAACAACCGCAGTGCGGGCGGATCCGCCCGGTTCACGGTCCGCCGGCGCCGCTGCCCGGTACGGCGAGCAGATCATGGCGGAACTCCTCCACGAGCCTCGGCAGCCCCGCCTCGCGCCACGCGCCCGCGTACGGCAGGACGGCGAGGCGCACCGGCAGCGGCCCCTGGCACAGAGCGGCCGGAGCAGGCGTCTCGGGGCCCGCGGGCTCGTCCAGGCAGGGGTTGCGGTTCCCGGACAGGTGGCCGGCGGGCCGGACCAGCGTCACCGCCATCTCCGTCCCGTTCCCGGTGATCTCGCACTCGCCGACGTGGTCGAGCAGCACGGCCAGGCCGCCCGCGGCGGCGAACGACTCGGCGGGGAAGACCGGGATCGGCCGCTCGCCGGCCCGGCCCCCGTCCCCATCCCCGTCCCCGGCCGTCAGGCCCCGCCGCCCCTCCGCGAACCGCCCCTCCGTGCGCGACTCCGCCGCCGCCCGCGGCAGCGGCGCGTGCCAGCGGACACGGTGGTCGCGGCAGCGCACGTCCATGCTGATCTCGCACCGCGCGTACGGCTCGCCCGCCCGCAGTTCCACCCGGGTGGTCACGACCGTACGGACGTCCCCGCCGCCGGACCGCTCAGCGCCGCCGGACCGCTCAGTGCCGCCGCCGATCGCGGCCGGCCGGTCGTACGCCCGGACGATCTCGTACACGCCGGTGAGCGGGCCCGAGCAGATCTCCTCGACGGAGACGTCCGCGGGCCGGTCGAGGAGCCGGTCGATCGGCGGAGGCGCGTGGGTGCAGGTGTCTCCGGCGTCCCCGCCGTGGACGACCCGCCCGACTCCGTGGACCTCGGTGCCGTCGGCGGCGCGCAGCGAGAGCGTCCCATCGCCGGCCACACACACCCGCAGCAGCCCGTTGTCGAGCACCGGGTCGAAGCCGTACGGATCGACTCGCAGGGGATGCGCCACGGCGGCCGGCCCCGCGGGTGCGGGGGACCGGGAGGTGAGGACGGCGCGCCCGAGCGGCGGCACGGTGACGAGAGCCGCCACGGTGACGACGGGTTGGGCCACCGTGCGGACGACCCAGAACCCCGGCTCCGCCTCCAGGATCGCCCGCCGCAGATCCTCGTAGGAGTAGTGGCCGGAGGCGTGGCGGCCCACGGTCACGGTGAAGACGCCGTCCGCCGCGTCCCAGGAGACGATCTCGTGGCCGTGGAGCTCACGCCCGTGGATCCGCCCGAGGAACGGCCGCAGGTCGTCCATGACCGTCTCGTCGAGCAGCGTGGGCGCGAGTCCGAGCCGCTGGAGCGGCACCGGGCTCCCCGCCGCGTCCACCAGCCGGGCGCGGGTTTCCGGCAGGTCGGCGAGCACCAGGCCGGTCCGCTCGAACGGCGAGGGGTTGACGACCACGAGGGAGCCCTTCGGCGCCGCCCCGGCGAGTGCGGCGGCGACGAGGTCCACGACCGCCTGGGCCGCCCGCTCCCGGCCCGCGCCCGATCCGTCCCCTGCGGGCTCAACCGCGCCGGCTGTGGTGGGGGCTGCCGGGGGCTCGGGGTGGCCCGCGTTCGCGAGCCCGGGTTCGGCATCGGTGGGGCCGGCGGGGGGCTCAGGGTCGGCTGACGCGCTCCTCGGCGTGACCGGCTCCACTCGCGCCCTCCTCGGTGTCGCGGCTGTCGGCGCCCCCGGCGGCCGCCTCCGGCGGGGCGCCCGTGGGCTCGCCCGCGCACTCCCCGGCGATGGGGATGCCCGCCCACCGGGCGTACCGGTGGACGATCCGCTGCGCCGTGACGATATCCTCCAGGGCCCCGTCCAGTCCGGTGAGTGGACGTTCGTCCTGGGTGACGAACCGGTGGAAGGCGAGAAGCTGCCGCTCGAAGGACTCGGCGACGTCCTCGTGGACGATCGTCCGCTCGGTGGTCCCGACCCGGCAGGCGACCGTCAGGTGGGTGGGCGCGTTCAGCAGGTACGGCGAGGGGAAGCGCAGCTCCATCGAGCCGTGCTCGTGGTGCAGCGTCACGATCTCGTGGTAGGCGGGGTAGCTCGGCAGGTAGTGCCAGCGGATGCCGTACCTGCCGGAACTCTCGGCCGGCAGGGTCCCGCTCAGCTCGACCGACGGCGGGAAGACGTCGGGAGGCCACACGGCGACGTGGTCCACGGTGTCGGGCGACCCGGTGAACAGCCGCATGAGCGACAGTTCGTGGCAGAGGCTGCCCAGCACGACCTCGGCGTACAGCCGCCGCAGCCGCTCCGACGACGTGCCGAGCGCCGCGGTGAGCGCCGCCTCGTCGGCCTCGGCGTAGGGGGCGACCCGCTCGGGCGCGGGCCGTCCGCGGCGCACGCGGGCGAACAGCAGCTGTGAGTCCTCCGACGGATGCAGCACGGTGACGTCCAGGTGGCGGACGACCCCCGGCCCGCCCGCCTCGTGCAGGGCCTCCAGCAGTCGCTGGGAGGCGGGGTCGTACTGCTTCATGTAGCCGACCATCAGGCGGTCGCCGGGCAGGCCGTCCAGCTCGGCACGGCTGTAGGCGAGCGGTTTCTCGGCCAGCACCCACAGGCCGCGTTCGAGCGCGGCCCGCACGAGCGGGCCGTGGGATCCCGGCGTCAGCACGAGCACCGCGTCGAGCCCGCCGGGTCCACCGCCGTCGTCGAGCATCCTCGCCGGGTCGTCGTACGCCGGTGCGCCGGCCTCCCGGCCGGCCGCCTCCGCGTGGTCGCGGTCGAGGTCGCAGACGGCGGCGATCCGGAACAGGTCGCGCCGCCGCGCCAGCAGGGGCAGGTAGACGGCCTGCGCGATCACGCCCAGCCCGGCGATGCCCACCTTCACCGTCATCACGTCCCGCCCTTCTCGTCCCGGCGCGCGGTGTCCGGTGTCCCGTGTCCCGTGTCCCGTGTCCCGTGCCCCGTGCCCCTGCACCTTCCCCACCGGCGGCGGCGCACAACCTCGCCCACCCGGCACGCTCCTCCCGCACGGCCCTCCCGCACGGCCCTCCCGCACGCGCTGACGTGCGGACACGCCGGTCCAGGCGGACGATCACCACCGCGTAAAGAGAAGGTCCGGCGAACGAGCCGGGGCCGTGGACCGGAGCGCCGGGTGATCTCGGTTCGCGCTGAGCTGATCGGGAAGAGTGCAACCAGTGCGCCGACCTGAGTAGGGTCGGGCGTAACAACGCATGCTTGGAGGGAGTCGCGTGGCATCTCAGCCGGCCTGGATGAACAGCCTCTTCATAGATACGGGGTCGTCGTCGTTCACCGAGTTCCTCGGCGCGCACGCGCCGAACCTGCTGCCGACCCGCGCGCAGACGCTGGCGGCCCCGGTGGGCGAGCAGATCCCGCACGCGACCACCATCGTCGCGGCGACCTGCGAGGGCGGCGTGGTGATGGCGGGCGACAGGCGGGCGACCTCCGGGAACATCATCTCGCAGCGGGACATCGAGAAGGTGTTCCGCACCGACGACTACTCCTGCATCGGCATCGCGGGCACGGCGAGCCTCGGCATCGAGGTGGCCCGCCTCTACCGGGTGGAACTCGAGCACTACGAGAAGCGGGAAGGCCGCTCGCTGTCCACGGAGGGCAAGGCGCACCGCCTGGCCACCATGATCCGCGAGAACCTGGCCATGGCGATGCAGGGCCTGGCGGTCGTGCCGCTGTTCGCGGCCTACGACCCGGCCCGCGAGGGCGGCCGGATCTTCAGCTACGACGTGGGCGGCGGGCCGTACGAGCAGTTCGGCTACCACTCGATCGGCTCGGGCTCGATCTTCGCCCGGGGCTCGCTGAAGAAGCTGTACCGGGAGAACAGCAGCGCGCAGGACACCGCCCTGGCCTGCCTGCACGCGCTGTACGACGCGGCCGACGACGACTCCGCGACAGGCGGGCCCGACATCACACGGCGGATCTGGCCCGTGGTGTCGGTGATCAACGCCGACGGCTTCCGCCGCCTGCCGGACGACGAGGTCGCCGAGTTCGTCGAGTCGATGCTGGAGACGCGGATGGCGGCTCCAGAAGGCCCGACCGCCCCGCTGCGCTAACCCAAGAGAGGATCACCCCCGGTGTCCATCCCCTTCGGAGGATATGCCTCACCCGAGCAGATCATGCGGGACAGGGCGGAGTACGCCCGTAAGGGCATCGCCCGAGGCCGCAGCGTGGTCGTCATGCAGTACGCCGACGGCATCCTGTTCGTGGCGCCCAACCCGTCCAGGGCGCTGCACAAGATCAGTGAGATCTACGACCGCATCGGCTTCGCCGCGGTCGGGCGGTACAACGAGTTCGAGTCGCTGCGGCTCGCCGGCATCCGCTACGCCGACATCAACGGCTACACCTTCAACCGCAGCGACGTCACCGGGCGCGGCCTGGCCAACCTGTACGCCCAGCACCTCGGCATGATCTTCACCGAGTCGATCAAGTCGCTCGAGGTCGAGATCGTCGTGGCCGAGGTGGGCGACGTGCCCGAGGACGACCAGATCTACCGGCTCACCTTCGACGGCTCGGTCTTCGACGAGCAGGGCATGGCCGTGATCGGCGGCCAGGCCGAAGCCGTGGCGGGCCGGCTCAAGGAGCGCTACCAGGAGGGGCTGCCGCTGGCGCGGGCACTCGACGCCGCTCTGGCCGCCCTCACCGAGCCCGGCGGCGAGCGTCCGCCCGCGACGCAGCTCGAGGTCGCCGTGCTCGACCGGTCGCGGGAGCACCGCAAGTTCCTGCGCCTGACCCCCCCGCGCCTGGAGCGGATCCTGCGGGAGAGTGGGGAGAACGGCGAAGGCGCCGGGGCCGAGAAGCCCGCGGACGACGCCACCGCCGAGCACGCCCCCGACACCACTCCCGCGGCGCCGCCGCCCACCGCTCCGCCGATCGGCCCCGAGGGCGACATCGACACGGGTTCCGGCGAGTAGGGTCTCCCTCGCCGTACGCGGTCCAGCGTCGCGTCCCTGTCCGGGGCGCGGCGCCGCCGTGCTCGCGGCGGGGTCCGGGATCGGCCCGCATGGTGGAACGGGCCGCATCAGGGATTCCGGCTCAACCAAAGCCCTGTTTCGCTAGTCTCATCCGGTTGTGACTACTTTTGATCTTTTCCGGCGCGCGAGCCTCCCGGCCGCCGCCGTCGCCCTCCTGTCGCTGACCGCCTGCTCCGGCTCCTCCGGCGCCACGGCCACGGCGACGGCCACGGTGACCGTGACGGCCCCGGCCTCCCCGGCGGAGCCGTCCGGCAACACTCCGGAGGCCTCGCAGGACCCCGGCACGTCGGACACCCCGGAACCCGCGGCCACGACCGCCACACCCCGGAAGACGGAGAAGGCCGGTCCGCCGATCACCGCCGCGACGCCCGGCGTCTTCGGCGAGACCTTCCAGTCGGACCCCGGGCACGACTTCACCAAGGGCCTCAGCCCGAGCAGGGACGGCGTGCTGCGCGGGCAACTGGTGACCATGCAGGACGAGAACGTCGCGGAGTACCGGCCGATCAAGTTCGTGCCGGAGGTCGGCGGCAGCACGAACGGCCACTTCGAGGGACCGCCCGAGGGCGACGTGATGGCCTTCGCCGCGCCCCTCGCGAAGGACGTCGAGTTCCTCAGCGCCGTGGGATGCAAGGGGAACGACCAGACCATCAACAGCCGTTATGTGGGCACCCAGCGCTGCTCCCGGGACAAGCTGATCCTCCGGGCCGACGCCGGTGACCTGCGCGCACTCATCACGGTGCGGCGCGGTCAGATCGTCAAGGTGGTGGAGATCTACGCCCCCTGAGGCCGTCGCCGCCGCATTCCCCCGCCTGATCACTGTTCGGCCGCCGGTTCCGGGGAATAGGGTGAGGTGATGGATCGACGCATATTCGGGCTGGAGAACGAGTACGGCGTCACCTGTACGTTCCGCGGGCAGCGGAGGCTGTCGCCGGACGAGGTGGCGCGGTACCTGTTCCGGCGAGTGGTGTCCTGGGGCCGATCGAGCAACGTCTTCCTGCGCAACGGCGCACGTCTCTACCTGGACGTGGGCAGCCATCCCGAGTACGCCACCCCCGAGTGTGACAACGTCGTGGAGCTGGTGACCCACGACAAGGCGGGGGAGCGGATTCTTGAGGGTCTCCTCGTGGACGCCGAGAAGCGGCTCCGCGAGGAGGGCATCGCGGGAGACATCTACCTGTTCAAGAACAACACCGACTCGGCCGGCAACTCCTACGGCTGCCACGAGAACTACCTCGTGGGCCGGCACGGGGAGTTCGGGCGGCTGGCCGACGTCCTGATCCCTTACCTGGTGACGCGGCAGATCATCTGCGGCGCGGGCAAGGTGCTGCAGACCCCGCGCGGAGCCGTCTACTGCGTCTCCCAGCGGGCCGAGCACATCTGGGAGGGCGTCTCCTCGGCGACCACCCGGTCCCGGCCGATCATCAACACCCGCGACGAGCCGCACGCGGACGCCGAGCGGTTCCGCCGCCTGCACGTCATCGTGGGCGACTCGAACATGAGCGAGACCACGATGCTGCTCAAGGTCGGCGCCACCGACCTGGTGCTGCGCATGATCGAGGCCGGAATCGTGATGCGGGACCTGTCCCTGGAGAACCCGATCAGGGCGATCCGGGAGGTGTCCCACGACATGACCGGGCGGCGCCGGGTGCGCCTGGCCAACGGCAGGGAGGCGTCGTCCCTGGAGATCCAGCAGGAGTACCTCACCAAGGCGCGCGACTTCGTCGACCGCCGAGGCGGGGACGAGATCGCCAAGCGGGTGCTGGAGCTGTGGGAACGCACGCTGCGCGCGGTCGAGACCGGCGACCTCGACCTCGTCGCACGAGAGATCGACTGGGTCACCAAGTACCAGATGATTGAACGTTACAGGCAGAAGTACGACCTGCCGCTGTCCTCGCCCAGGGTGGCGCAGCTCGACCTCGCCTACCACGACGTCCACCGCAAGCGCGGCCTGTTCTACCTCCTGCAGAAGAGGGGAGCGGTCGAGAGGGTGGCCGACGACGTCCGGATCTTCGAGGCCAAATCGGTTCCGCCGCAGACCACGCGGGCCAAGCTGCGCGGAGAGTTCATCCGCAAGGCGCAGGAGAAGCGGCGTGACTTCACCGTTGACTGGGTCCACCTGAAGCTCAACGACCAGGCCCAGCGGACGGTGCTGTGCAAGGACCCGTTCCGCAGCGTGGACGAGAGGGTCGACAAGCTCATCGCGGGTATGTGATCTCTTACACCGCGCTGACGGCGGGTTCGGGTAGCCTGGCCCGGACCCGCTGTCTGTTTGAGGATTCCCATATGCGCCGTCGTACGGCACTCGTCGCCGCCCTGCCTCTCCTGCTCGCCGCCGCCTGCGGAACCGCGCAGAAGAGCGCGTCCACCGCGAGCCCCGCCTCCAGCGGCCAGGCGGCCGCCTCGGCCATCAAGGTGACCGGTGAGGCCGGCCAGAAGCCGACCCTGACCTTCCCCTCGGGCAAGCCCCCTCTCACCTCCGCCTCTCTCAAGGTGCTCGAGGGCCAGGGGACGCCCGCCGCGGACGGCGATGTCATCACCGCGAAGGTCACGGTCTACAACTGGGACGGCAAGGAGAACAAGGCGGCCGGTTCCGACTACGACCAGGGCAAGTCGGAGTTCGTGACGGTCAGCCCGCAGCTGCCCAAGGCGCTGCACGAGGCGCTGATCGGCGCCAAGCCCGGCGGCCGGGTGATGGCCGTCGTCGCCAAGGACAACCTCACCGCCGACCAGGTCACCCAGGCCAAGCAGCAGGGCCAGGACTTCGACAGCACCTCCCAGGTGCTGGTCATCGACGTCGTCGGGGCCGCGCTGAAGTCGGTCCAGGGCACCGCGGTCGACCCGGACGTCACCGGCGTCAAGCTGGACAACTCCGCCGGCGACAAGGGTCCCGGACTGACCACCAAGACCAGCGAGAAGGCCCCGAAGAAGCTCACGGTCAAGACCGTGATCAAGGGCGGCGGCCCGGAGGTGAAGGCCGACCAGACGGTCCTCGCCCACTACGTCGGCAAGATCTGGGGCACCGACAAGAAGTTCGACTCCAGCTGGGACCGCGGCCAGCCCGCGACGTTCGCCCTCAACCAGGTCGTCAAGGGCTGGGCGCAGGGCCTGACCGGCGTCCCGGTCGGCAGCCGCGTGCTCCTGACGATCCCGCCGGACCTCGGCTACGGCAAGAAGGGCAACGAGCAGGGCGGCATCAAGGGCACCGACACCCTCGTCTTCGTCGTCGACGTCCTCGGCGCGGCCTGACCGCGTCGCACCCGCCCCGGTCCCGCCCGCTCGCCGGGCGGGAGCAGGCCGCGTGGGTCTCCGCGTCTCGCCGGAGGCGCCCGGCGGTCCCGCCAGGTCCCGGCCGGCGGGCGACTGATCAGCTGATCTCGTAGGCGTCGCCGTAGACCTTCCAGCGCAGCGGAGGGTCGAGGTCGAGGTTGCCGTTCCGGAGGAACACCCGCTGGGCCGTGTCGACCCGGCTGGTGTCGGCGTGCGCCTCCTCGGTCTTCATCGCCGCCTTCCGGGCGTCGAGGAACGCGTTGAGATAGGTCACCTCGTCGCCGCCCCGGGCGGGAGTCCTCGCCTTTCTCATGGCGGTCCCGCGGATGCCGCCGAAGCTGACCGGGTCGGCGCCGGGACCGTGCATGACCATCGCGTCGTAGTAGACGAACTGGCCGAGGGCGCGCAGACCGTCGGCCTCGGCCCGCGCGACGGCCGGGCCGAAGTAGACCCGGTCGCGCTCGGTGTCCTGCGCCCGCCGGAAGACCGGGTCGGCCGCGGCGTGGCGCCAGGCCTCCACGAAGCCGGGTCCGAGTCCCCGGTGCGAGTCGGTGCCGTTCACCTTCCGCAGCGCCGGCAGATATCCGGCGAGCGCGTTCCCGGGCCTGCGCCTGGTGTAGCCCTCGACCAGGCCGAGCATGTCGCCGGTGCCGGAGCAGAACCCGATGATCCCGCCCGTGTAGCCGCGCCCGTCGTCGATGTCCTCGATGTACGCGTACTGCGCCTTCCAGTCGAGTGAGGAGTTCTCCGCGCTGGAGACGATCTCCATCGCGATCTCCTTCTTCCTCGCGTCCGTGAGGCCGGTCGGCGCGGGCCGTACGGTGATCGACAGGGCGGGCCCGGGGGACGCGCCTGGGCCGGACGCCGCGTGCGCGCCCGGCGCCGCCGTCGCGGGGGTGACGGCCGCCACGGCAGCGAGGGCCGGCAGCAGGGCCGCCCGCCGGAGGGCATGCCTGATCAGGGGGGATGTCACGCGTGTCACTCCGTTCTCCGCCCGCGCCGCGCCGCTCCGCCCGCGGGTGACCCGCAGCATACGACCTAGACTCCCGCTGTGGTGAGCGACGACCTGGAGTCGATGAGCGCGCTGGCCGATCCGGTGCGGCGGGCGCTGTACCGGTTCGTGAGCGAGCGGGGGCGGGACGTGGGCCGCAACGAGGCGGCCGAGGCCGTCGGGATACAGCGCACGCTGGCGGCCTTCCATCTCGACAAGCTGGTCGAGTCGGGCCTGCTGGAGGCGGGCTTCCGGCGGCTCACCGGCAGGACGGGCCCGGGCAGCGGGCGCCCGGCCAAGGTCTACCGGCGGGCGCGCGAGGAGCGGTCCGTGAGCCTGCCGCCCCGCGACTACCGCACGCTCGCGCTCGTGCTGGCCGAGACCGTCGACCTGCTGGGCGGCGAGGAGAAGGCCGAGGAGGCCGCCCGCCGGACCGGGGAGCGCCTGGCTTCCGTAGCGGCCTCCGAAGCGGCCTCCGGCGGGGCCGGCGATCTCGTGGAGGTGCTGCGGGAGCGGGGCTACGAGCCGTACGAGGAGGACGGGCGGATCCGGCTGCGCAACTGTCCCTTCCACGTGCTGGCGGAGAGTCATCCGGTACTCGTGTGCTCGATGAACCTCGCGCTGTGCCGGGGACTGCTGGCCGGGCTGGGCGAGACGGGGATCACCGCGATGCTCGACCCGCGCCCGGAGGAGTGCTGCGTCGCCTTCGGCCCGGCTGGCGCCGCAGAAAAGGCCGTCCCCTTCTGAGGCCGCACCTTCTAAAACCAACGAAGATTGACTTAGAATCGGGGCATGCATCTGGCCCAGCTGAACGTCGCCCATCTCCGGGAACCCCTCGACTCGCCCGCCCTGGCCGGCTTCCTCGCCGCCCTGGAACCGATCTACCAGGTGTCGGACTCCGCGCCCGGCTTCGTCTGGCGCATGCAGGAGGGCGATCTGCCCACGGACATGATCCAGCACGACTACGGATCACTGCTGCTCGTGAACCTCTCGGTCTGGGAGTCGCGCGAGACGTTGTGGAACTTCGCCTACCGCAGCGCTCACCTCGAGGTGATGCGGCGCCGCCGGGAGTGGTTCCACCGGATGGCCGAGCCGTACATGGTGCTGTGGTGGGTGCCCGAGGGACACCTTCCGGCGGTCGACGAGGCCATGGCGCGCCTGAGCGTCCTCCGGGCCGAAGGGGCGGGCCCGGAGGCGTTCACGTTCCGTGAGTTCTACGAGAGCAGCGAGGCGGCGTGCCGCCCGGCGGCGGCGGAGGTGAGGAAGTAGGCGAGATCCTCCTCCAGGCCGCGGCCCATCGTCGAGAGCCGCACGGGTGACGCCTTCAGCGCCTCGTGCAGGCCGTCCACCGGCACCGTGACGATCTCGTGCCGGCCGGCGAGGGCCGCGGCCTGCTCACGTACGGCCGCCCCGAACGCGCCGGGCAGGTCGGGCACGACGACCTGGGCCGGGGCCAGCGCCACCCGGCCGTACGCGGTGATCGAGTGGTGCGACACCCCGACGTGCCGCTCGCGCGGGTCGCCCTCGCTCACCCTGAGCGCGGCCACCGGCCGCCCGGACAGCACGGCCGCGGCGTTCACCGCCTCGCCCGCGGCGACGCCGGAGAACCCCCAGCGGGTGCCGGTGCCGAGGTTGCCCGGGCCCTGCGCCACCACCGCGACGTCGGCGCCGAGCACGTGGCGGGCCGCGAGAAGGCCGGTGTGCAGCGTGACCGCCTCGACGTCACCGCCGAACGACTGGCCGGTCGTCACGACCCCGCACAGCCACTCCACCTCCCGCAGCTTCGCGCACGACATGGAGAACCAGGCCGGCAGGGCCCCGCCGTCCTGCATCACGTACGCCACCCTGATCCCCGGGGAGCCCGCGGGGGAGGCCGGGAGGGAGGCCGGGGGGGAGCCCGAGCCCGCGTACAGGCCGCACAGGATCGCCGGCAGCGCGGAGTGCAGGTCGGCGACCACGACCGGCATGCCGTCGACGGAGTCGGCCTCGCGCAGCGCCTCGTGGTGGGGGGAGCCCTGCTCGTCCGCGCCGAGCACGGTGGCCTGCAGGGGGGTGTAGCGTGCCTTCACAAGGTGGCCGGGGCCGGAAGGATCTTGCGGCAAACGGTCCGGGACGGCCACCACCATGGCGTACCCTCCCGTACCGAGGCCCATGGCGAGGGCGGTCGTGTTGAGCAGGACGGTGTCGCCCACCTCAGGGCGTCCGACGAGCGGGGGATAGGCGAGTGCCCGGCACTCGCCTTCGGCGACGGCGACGTCGAGTTCCACCGCCCCCGGCCACTCGCGCCGAACCCGCACCACCTCGCCCTTGCGCCATCTGATCACGCCGGAAAGGGTAGCGTTTCCGACGGAAGGGAGGCCCGATGTCGCGGCGGAAGACCGAGCGGCTGCTCAATCTGGTGATCTGCCTGCTCGCGACGCGGCGGCCGCTGAGCGCGGAGCAGATCCGGCAGGCCGTGCCCGGGTACGACCCGGACAACGACGAGGCCTTCCAGCGCATGTTCGAGCGCGACAAGAACGAACTGCGCGAGATCGGCATCCCGATCGAGGTCCACAAGGACCCGTGGGAGGACGACCCCGGCTACCGGATCAGCCGCGAGTCCTACGAACTGCCCGAGATCACGCTGGAGCCGGACGAGGCCGCCGTCATCGGCCTGGCCGCCCAGGTGTGGCAGCGGGCCAGCCTGGCGGAGGCCGCCAGCGGAGCCCTGTTGAAGCTCACGGCCGGGGGCGTGCACGCCGACCTCCCGGAGAGCCCCCTGGAGCTGCGGGTGGACACCCGCGACCCGGCGTTCCCGGCCCTGTGGGAGGCCGTGCGGGACCGGCGGGCCGTGACGTTCGACTACCGCTCGGCCGGCAGCGAGTCGGTGCTGCGGCGCACGGTCGAGCCGTGGGGCGTCGTCAGCCGGCGCGGCAGGTGGTATCTCGTCGGCCACGACCGTGACCGCGGCGCGCCCCGGGTCTTCCGCCTCAGCCGGATCACCGGGGCCGTCTCCACGCTCGGGCGGCCGGGCGCCTTCACCGTCCCCGAGGGGCTCGACCTGCGGTCGATGGTGGGCTACCAGGACCTGCCCACGGAGCGGGTCGCGCTGGTGCGCGTGCGCAAGGGGACCTGTCTCGGGCTGCGCCACGCCGCCCAGGCCGTACGGACCGGGCCGGCGGAGTGGGACGAGGCAGAGGTGACCTTCGCCGACCCCGAGCGCCTGGCGGGCTGGCTGGCGAGTCTCGGCCGCAACGCCGTGGTGGTCGGGCCGCCGGACGCCCGCGAGGCCGTGATCCGTCGTCTGAAGGGGGCCCTGCAGTGAGCTCGGACCGGCTGCCGCGGCTGCTCGCGCTCGTGCCGTACCTGATGTCGCATCCGGGCGCGCAGGTGCCCGAGGTGGCGCGGCTGTTCGGCCTGTCGGAGAAGCAGCTCGTCGACGACCTCCAGCTCGTCTGGATGTGTGGTCTGCCCGGCCACACCCCCGGCGACCTGATCGACGTCTCGTGGGACGGCGGCGAGATCCTCATCGACAACGCCGACGCGATCGCCCGCCCGCTGAAGCTCGGCGTGGACGAGGCGAGCGCGCTGCTCGTCGCGCTGCGCATGCTCGACGAGCTGCCCGAGTTCCAGGACCGCGACGTGCTCGGACGGGTCATCGCGAAGCTGGAGCAGGCGGCCGGCGAGGGCGCCGCCACGGTGAGCAGCCAGGTCCAGGTGGAGATCGGCGCGGCCCCGGACGCCCACGCGGTCATCACCGACGCCGCCCGGCGGGGCCGCAGGCTCTCGCTGCGCTACTACGTGCCGGGCCGCGACGAGATCACCCCCAGGGAGGTCGACCCGCTGCGGGTGGTGCTCGTGGACGGGCAGCACTACCTGGAGGGGTGGTGCTACCGCGCGGAGGCGATGCGGATGTTCCGGGTCGACCGGATCATGGACGTCGAGGTGCTCGACGTGGCCGCCGACCCGCCGGCCGAGGCCGAGCCGATGGACGTCACCCGGGGGGTCTTCCGGCCGTCGGACGGGGACGAGGTGGTGGAGCTGGAGCTCACCCCCACCGGGCGCTGGGTCGCCGAGTACTACCCGTGCGAGGAGGTCGCCGAGCTGGGGGAGGGCCGCCTGCGCGTATCGTTGCGGGGTCGTGACCAGTCCTGGCTCGTACGGCTCGCGCTCCGGCTGGGCGACAGCGGCCGGGTGGTGTCCCCGGCGTCCCTGGCCGGGCGGGTGTCCGCCGCCGCCACCGAGGCGCTGGCCGCCTACGAGACCGCGGTCTGACTCCGCATCCTGTCTGACCTGCGAGAGGACCGGCATGACCTGGATCTTCGCCCTCACCGGGACGGCCGTGGCGGGGCTAGCCGTCCTCGCCTGGCCGGCCGCCCGGGTGTTGTCCGCGGCGCGGGCGCTGCGGGCCGAGGTCGACCGGGCGCGGAGCCGGGCCGTGGCCCGTGAGACGGAGTTTTCCAAGATCAGCCCAACAGCCGATCCGGACAGCAGGTGAACTTCAGGCCGTTCTGCGCGTACGATCGGGGGAGTAGGTACGGCCCTCGCGGTAAGGACACGACATGCCCAATCTCGGACCAGTTGAATTGATCGTGATCCTCCTGGTTGTGATCCTTCTTTTCGGCGCGAAGAAGCTCCCCGACACCGCGAAGGCTCTGGGGCAGTCGCTGCGCCTGTTCAAGAAGGAGACCAGCAAGATGAGCGAGGAGGACGAGGCGCGGTCCACGGCGAAGACCCAGGCCGAGACCGTCGCCCCGCCGCCGGCGCAGATCCCGCCGACCACCCCGTCGGTCGAGGAGCGGCTGCGCGCGCTGGAGGAGGAGAACCGGAAGCTGCGCGAGGCGCAGCAGCCGGTGAGCTCGCAGAACGAGCCGCGCTCCAACTAGGCTCCCCCCGCCTCACCCCACCGATCCCAGGACGAGCTAGATGGCGCTGCTGAAAAGGTCGACTCCCGTCACGTCGGAGGACGGGCGGATGACGCTCATGGAGCATCTCCGCGAGCTGCGCAACCGGCTGATCAAGGCCATCCTCGCGGTCGTCGCCGGAACGGTGCTCGGGTTTATCTACTTCGAGCCGATCTGGAACTTCCTCAAGCAGCCGTACTGCCGCCTGCCGCAGGCCCACCAGTTCAACAAGGACCAGTGCATCCTGGTGGTGAACGGAGTCTTCGACTCGTTCTTCGTGAACCTCAAGGTCGCGGTGATGTTCGGCCTGGTGGTGTCGGCGGTGTTCTGGATCTACCAGCTCTGGGCCTTCGTGACCCCGGGCCTGTACCAGAACGAGCGCCGGTACACCGTGGCGTTCCTCGGTCTCTCCGTGCCGTTGTTCACCGCCGGAGCGGCCCTGGCCTACGTCACGATGGACAAGGGCCTGGCGCTGCTGCTCGGGTTCGCCCCCGAGGGCACGCTGACGCTGGTGAGCATCAGCGAGTACCTCAGCTTCGCGCTGGCGATGCTCGTGATCTTCGGCGTCTCCTTCCTGCTGCCGCTGGTGCTGGTGTTCCTCAACATCATCGGCGTGCTGCGGTACAAGACGGTGGCCAAGCACACCCGCATGGTCGTGTTCCTGATGTTCGTCTTCGCGGCCGTCGCGACGCCGAGCCAGGACCCCATCAGCATGCTGGCCCTGGCGATCCCGATGGTCGGGCTGTTCTTCGTCGCGGAGGCCTTCATGTACTTCCACGACAAGAGGCGCGACGCCGCCGAGGCGGCGCACGCACGGGCCATCGAGGAGGAGCTCGACGGGCCGTCCGCCGCGGCGGACCCGGCTGCCTCGGTGGACGCCGGAGACTGACCGGGGATTCCTCTGGTGCGGCCGCGTGGGCGGCGGTAGGTTCCGCGTGTGCGCGATGAGATCGTCGTCCTGGTGAACCCCGCCGCCCGCGGCGGCCGTACGCTGCGCCTGCTCGACCCGGTGCTGCGGCGGCTGCGCACGGGCGGCCGTCCGCTCTCGGTGGTCGTCGGGACCTCGGCCGCGGACGCGCTCGACCGGGCCCGCGCGGCGGTCGCCGCCGGACCGGCCGCGCTCGTCGCCTTCGGCGGCGACGGCCTGGTCCACCTCGCCGTACAGGCGGTGGCCGGGACGTCCGTTCCGCTCGGCATCGTGCCCGCGGGCACCGGCAACGACATCGCCGCCGCCCTCGGCGTCCCCCGCCGGGACCTCCTCGCCGCGGCGGACGTCGTGACCCGCGGCGCGTCCAGGACCGTGGACGCGGGCAGGACCGGTACGGGGGAGTGGTTCGCCGGGGTTCTCGCCTGTGGGTTCGACTCCCGCGTCAACGAACGGGCCAACGTCATGACGTGGCCGCCCGGCATGGCCCGATATCTCGTCGCGCTCGCGCGGGAGCTGCGCTCGTTCACGCCGATCCCGTTCCGGATCACCCTCGACGGCGAGACCGTCGAACGCGAGGCGATGCTCGTGGCGGTGGCCAACACCCGCTCGTACGGCGCCGGGATGCGGGTGTGCCCCGACGCCCGGCCCGACGACGGCCTGCTCGACGTGCTCGTGCTCGGAGCGATCTCCAAGGGCGAGTTCCTCCGCACCTTCCCCCGGGTCTACCGGGGCACCCACGTCGGCCACCCGGCGGCGACCCTGCGGCGGGCCCGGCGGGTGGAGATCGAGGCTCCGGACACCGTCGCGTACGCCGACGGCGAGCGGATCGGCCCGGCCCCCCTCACCTGCGTGGTCGAGCCCGCCGCCCTCCACGTCCTGGCCCCCGAATCCTGAGCGCCCCGATGGTGAAGCGGGAAGCTCCGAGCGAACCGGAGGGGCGCGCCGCCGATCTGGACTGAGGAGCGAGGGACGAGCGACGAGGGAAGACGGCGGGTGTGAGCGCCCCGATGGTGAAGCGGGAAGCACAGCCCGGAATCCGGTTATCGGTAGGGTTGATGTATGAGTACGCCAGCGGAACGCTACGCCGCTTTCCGTGAGGGGCAGTCCGGTTCCGGGCCGGCTCTCGCCTCGTTCCGCGAACTTTACGACTTCGAGCTCGACGAGTTCCAGATCGACGCCTGCCAGGCGCTGGAGGCGGGGGACGGCGTGCTGGTGGCCGCGCCCACCGGGTCGGGCAAGACGGTGGTGGGGGAGTTCGCCGTTCATCTGGCCCTGGAGCAGGGCCGCAAGTGCTTCTACACCACGCCGATCAAGGCGTTGTCCAACCAGAAGTACAACGATCTCGTCCGGCGGTACGGCGCGCGCAGGGTCGGCCTTCTCACCGGTGACAACAGCGTCAACGGCGAGGCCCCGATCGTCGTGATGACCACCGAGGTCCTGCGCAACATGCTGTACGCGGGGTCGAACACGCTGACCGGTCTCGCGTACGTCGTGATGGACGAGGTCCACTACCTCGCCGACCGGTTCCGCGGCGCGGTGTGGGAGGAGGTCATCATCCACCTGCCGGAGTCGGTGCGGGTGGCGGCCCTGTCGGCGACGGTCAGCAACGCCGAGGAGTTCGGCGAGTGGCTGGGCGAGGTGCGCGGCGACACCACGGTCATCGTCGACGAGCACCGGCCGGTGCCGCTGTGGCAGCACATGCTGGTCGGCAACCAGATGTACGACCTGTTCGTCAACGAGGGCGACGACGTCCTGCGGGTGAACCCGTCCCTGATGCGGATCTCCCGTGACGAGATGCGGCTGGCGCAGGCCCGGGGCAGGCGGGGCTACTCGCGGCCCGGCCGGGGCTCGACCCCGAGCCGCTCCGACGTGATCGAGAAGCTCGACGCCGAGGGCCTGCTTCCGGCGATCACCTTCATCTTCTCCCGCAACGGCTGCGACGCCGCGGTCATGCAGTGCCTCTACTCCGGGCTGCGCCTCACCACCCAGACCGAGAGCCACGAGATCCGCCAGATCGTGGACGAGCGCACCGCCCACCTGCCCGACGAGGACCTCGCGGTGCTCGGCTACCTCGAATGGCGCGACTGCCTGGAGCGCGGTCTCGCGGCCCACCACGCGGGCATGCTCCCCGCGTTCAAGGAGGTCGTCGAGGAGCTGTTCACCAAGGGCCTGGTGAAGGCGGTCTTCGCGACCGAGACGCTGGCGCTCGGCATCAACATGCCGGCCAGGTCGGTGGTGATCGAGAAGCTGGACAAGTGGAACGGCGAGACCCACGCCGACCTCACCCCGGGGGAGTACACCCAGCTCACCGGACGGGCCGGGCGGCGCGGCATCGACATCGAGGGCCACGCGGTGGTGGTCTGGCAGCCGGGGATGGACCCCCTCGCGGTCGCCGGCCTCGCGGGCACCCGCACCTACCCGCTGCGCTCCAGCTTCAAGCCGTCGTACAACATGGCGGTGAACCTGGTCGGGCAGGTCGGCCGGGAGCGGGCCCGGACGCTGCTGGAGGACTCCTTCGCCCAGTTCCAGGCCGACCGGGCCGTGGTCGGGCTGGCCCGCCAGCTCCGCAAGGCGGAGCACGCCCTGGAGGGCTACTCCGAGGCGATGACCTGCCACCTCGGCGACTTCCAGGAGTATGCGGCGATGCGCAGGCGGCTGTCGGACCGCGAGGCGGAGCTGTCGCGCCAGCGGGGCGCGGCCCGGCGGGCCCAGGCCGTGCAGTCCCTTGAGGAGCTCAAGCCCGGGGACGTCATCCGGGTGCCGGGCGGGCGGCGCGCGGGCATCGCGGTCGTGCTCGACCCGGGCACCAACGCCCGGGGGCACGAGGGGCCGGCGCCGCTCGTGCTGACGATCGGCAAGCAGGTGAAGCGGCTGTCGGCGGCCGACTTCCCGGTGCCGGTGGAGCCCGTCGACACGATCAGGATCCCAAAGGGCTTCAACCCCCGCTCGCCCAAGGAGCGGGCCAACCTCGTCTCGACCGTGCACGCGAAGCTGGGCGACCGCGACCTCGGCAAGCCGCCCCGGGCGCGCGACCACGCGGCGGAGGACGAGGAGATCCTGCAGTTGCGGCGCGAGCTGCGGCAGCACCCGTGTCACGGCTGCGACCAGCGTGAGGACCACGCCCGGTGGGCCGAGCGCTACTACAAGCTGCTCCGCGAGACAGAGGGCCTGCGCCGCCGGGTCGAGGGGCGGTCCCACGTCATCGCGCGGACCTTCGACCGGGTCTGCGGGGTGCTCGACCAGCTCGGCTACCTGGAGGGCGAGACCGTCACCCAGGAGGGCCGCAGGCTCGCCTCCCTCTACACCGAGCTCGACCTGCTCACCTCCGAGTGCCTGCGGTCGGGCGGGTGGGACCGGCTCGACCCCGCAGAGCTGGCCGCCTGCGTGTCGGCGCTGGTCTACGAGTCACGGCAGTCCGACGACATGCGCAGCCCCAAGATCCCGGCCGGCGCGGCCCGGGACGCGCTCGCGGAGATGGTGCGCCTGTTCGGCGAGCTGGAGGGCATCGAAGAGGATCACGGGCTGTCGTTCGTCCGCGAGCCCGACGTCGGCTTCGCCTGGGCGGCCTTCCGGTGGGCCAAGGGCCACAGCCTCGACGCCGTGCTGACCGACTGCGACCTCGCGGCGGGCGACTTCGTCCGCTGGATCAAGCAGCTGCTCGACCTGCTCGGGCAGATCAGGGAGGCCGCGCCACGGGGTGGCAAGGTCGCGGAGAACGCCGGCAAGGCCGTCGACGCCATGCGCCGCGGAGTCGTCGCCTACTCCTCCGTGAGCTGATCGGGCTATCCGTGAGGTGCCGCCCGGCCTGACGCCGCCGCGTCAGGCCGCTCTGACGGTCCCCGGTACGGCTCCCGTGGTGGTCCGTGTGGCGGTCGCGGGGACGGTCGCGGGGACGCGGTCGTACCAGCGGATGGCCCGCCGGTTCAGCCGGGTGGGCTCTCCCGCGAGCGTGAGGTCCGGCAGCCGGCGCAGGACCGCCGGAAGGGCGATCTGCGCCTCCAGCCGGGCCAGCGGTGCCCCGAAGCAGAAGTGCGGGCCGGCGCTGAAGGAGAGCGAGTGGTTGCCGGGCCGGTCGGGCCGGAACTCGTGGGGCGAGTCGAAGCGCCGGGGGTCGCGGTTCACCGCGCCGAGGAGGATCAGGATCTCGGCGTCCGGCGGTAGCGTCGCGCCCGCGACCCGCATCGTGGAGGTGGCCCGGCGCACGGTGAACTGCGACGGCGTGTCCCAGCGCAGCAGCTCCTCGACGTACGGCTGCGCGAACCCGTCGTCCGCGCGCAGCCGGGTCGCGTGCTCCGGGTGCCGGAGCAGGTGCAGTAGACCGTTCGCCAGCAGGTACGCGGTCGAGTCGAGTGCGGCGGCCATCAGCAGCACCAGGTGGGACAGTATCTCCTGGGCGGTGAGGGCCGTCCGGTCGCGGTCGTGGGCGGCGATGAGCGCGCTCGGCAGGTCGTCCGCCGGCCTGCGGCGCCGGGCGGCGACGAGGTCGGTCATGTACGCCTCGATCTCCTGCGTCGTCCGGTTCCCCCGCTCCAGCTCCCCGGGCTCCGGGGACGCCTCCATCACGATCAGCAGGTCTCCGGCGCGCTCCTCGAACCAGCGATGGTCGGAGGGCGGCACGCCGAGGATGTCGCACATGATCCGCACCGGCAGGGGCAGCGCGAAGTCCTTCACGAGGTCGGCGACGCCGTCGTCGGCGCATCGTCCGGCGACGCCGTCGGCCAGCTGGTCCGACTGCTCGCGGATGAAGCCCCGCATGTCCGCCACCCGTCGCGCGCTGAACCAGCCGGCGAGCAGGGGGCGGACGCGGCCGTGGTCCGGAGGATCGGTCAGCAGCACCGTCTCGGTCAGCAGCGTCGCGGCCCGGTTCGCCCGCCAGGCCGGCCAGTCGCGCTCCAGGCGCGCCTCGTTCACCACGGAGATGGAGGGGTCGCGCAGGATCTGGTTGGCCGCGTCGTAGCCGACCACGACGAACATGCTGTCGGTCACCTGCACGACCGGGCCGTGCTCGTGCAACGCCTGATATGCCGGATAGGGATCCTCGATCCCCTCGGGGCCCATGAGCCATGCCAGGGCGGACTGCAGGTCCATCCTGGATCACCTCCTTGTCGTCGTCATTGTGTCGTCGTCATCGGTCTCGTGCGTCCGGGGCCGCCGCGACCGCGGCGTCCTGTGGCCGTACCGCGGTCAGCCGGTCGCCGGATGTGTGGCGGGCGGCCGCCCGCAGGACGATGTCGGCGGCCCGCGCGACGCCCCCGGCCTGCCGGAGCCGGTCGCCCCAGTGCCTGCTGCGCCGCCGGTAGGAATCGCCGGACAGCAGCCGGAGCAGCTTGGCGGAGACCTCGGCGGCGTCGAAGGCGGGCGGCCTGTCCAGGGCCAGCCCGGCGCCGGAGTCCACGGCGCGGGCCGCCAGGTCGTAGCAGTCCAGCCAGAACGGCATGACCAGCATGGGCTGCCCGCAGTAGAGAGCCTCGTGGAAGATGTTGTTGCCGCCGTGGCAGACGACGGCGCGCACGTGCGGGTGGGTGAGCACCCCGAAGTGCGCCGGCACCCACTCGACCGTACGGACATTGGCCGGCAGCTCGGCGGGCAGCAGCGCCCTCTGGTCGGCGGGCAGCTTCCACAGCACCTGGTTGCCGGGGCCGATCCGCCGCAGCGCCTCCGCGAACTCCCGCAACTGGACGGCGGACAGCTTGATCAAGGTGCCCATGTTCACGTACACGACCGACTCGTGCCGGTCCAGCCAGCCGCTCAGCTCGTCGTCCCGGTCCGCCCGCGCCGGCTCCTGCGGAACGACGGCGCCCACCATGTGCAGGTGCGGGGGAGCGGCGAAGGGGTGTTCCAGCCCGAAGACGGAGTAGCCGAGCACCGCGACGGCGTCGTCGCTGTGCCGTTCCGGGTCGGCGAAGACGTTGGCGATGCCGTGCGCCCGCCGCTCGCGGGCGGCCGCGAGGTCGGCGCAGCGCAGCATCGCCGCCCGCATCCGGATCCGGAACGCGACGTTGGCGATCCGCTGGGTCCCGTTCATCCGGTGTGGCAGGCCGGACGTCGGGGTCGGGTAGCTCCACGGCAGCCGCCCGAGGTACACCCCGCTCGGGGGGAAGGCGATGCTCAGCACGAACGGCACCCGGCGCACGCAGGCCGCGTCGATCGCGCCGACGTTCAGGTTGTCGATCACCATCAGACGGGGACGGATCCGGTCGATCTGCTCCACGGTGTGCCGGAAGAACGTCCGCAGCACCGCCCTGTCACGCACCAGTCGCGCCAGTGCCACCGTGCCGGCGGTGGTCCGCGGGCCCCGGGTCATGGCGGCGTACATCGCGCCGTCGACCTTGATCATCTTTTCGCCGCAGGAATGGAACGAGATCGGGCTGCCCGCGCCCGCCGCGTCCACCGGCCGCCGGGCGTCCTCCTCGGAGGCGAAATGCAGATCCGGAATTTGCCGGCGGGACAGTTCTCCGGCGATTGAGACAAGTGGATTGAGCAACCCGGAGTGTGCCGCCGCGGCGAAGAGGATGGGGCGTCGATCTGGTGTGATGCGCATTCCCGAATTGGCCACATTTGGCAGGTTAAGCAGCGCCGGAAGGCCGGGCAACCCCTAGCCTTACGGCCGGTTACGGCCGGCGGTTTCACCCATCTGAACTGGCCTGATCTGTTCGTATTCCGCTTGGCGGGGGAAATGGGGAGGGCAACCCTTGGATTCGCGGGCGGGTGACAGGGGTGCCGCCGCGGCGCTTAGGAGTTTGATTCTCCGGGGCGGGCGGTGACCATGGGCGTATCGGGACCTCGTGAGGTCTGCCGGCGGCGTCCGGCGTATCACCCCGGACGCCGAAGCTGCCAGGGGAATGCCAATGTCGCGATCAGGCTCCGCTCTTCCCGGTTTCTACTCACGGGAATTCGTGAGTGACCCGTACGCCGCGTACGACTATCTGCGCCGGACCGGGCCCGTCCGGCGGGTCTACCGGGCCGGCGTGCCCGTCTGGCTGGTCACCAGCTATGACGAGGTCCGGCTGGTCCTCACCGATGCGCGCTTCGTCAAGGAACCGGCGCGATGGCCCGTGCCGATCGAGGAGGCCGACCCCGGGCTGGGGGGCCTCAACCGCTTCGTCGGCAAGCACCTGCTCTATTCGGATCCGCCGCGCCACACCCGGCTTCGCCGGCTGGTGTCGAAGGCCTTCACGCCCCGCAGGGTGGCGGGATACGAGCCGATGATCACAACCGTGGTGGACGAACTGCTCAAGCAGTTCGACGCGTGTGACGAGATCGACCTCGTCGGCCGGTTCGCGGTGCCCATCGGGACCACCGTGATCTGCGAGATGCTGGGCATCCCGGCGGCCGAGCGCAAGGACTTCCGGCGGTGGTCGCTCCCGCTGGTCTCCGACCACGGGCCCGCCCGGTCGGCCGAGGAGCTCGCGGCCGGCCGGCGGGCCGCGCTGGACCAGCTGAGCGAGTATCTCGGCGCGCTGATCCGGCACAAGCGTGCCCGGCCCACCTCCGACCTGCTGAGCGCGCTTATCGAGGCCCGCGACGGCGACGGGTGCCTGAGCGAGCCGGAGCTCATCGCGATGGCGCTGCTGCTGCTGATCGCCGGGCACGAGACGACCGTCAACTTCATCGGGAACGCCACGCTGGCCCTGCTGGACCACCCGGACCAGGCCGAGCTGCTCCGCCGCCGGCCGGACCTGCTCCCCGGCGCGATCGAGGAACTGGTCCGCTACGAGGGATCGGTCATGATCTGCAGCCTGCGGGTCACCGGCGAGCCCGTCGAGCTCGCCGGGGTGCTGATCCCGGCGGGGGAGCTGGTGATGGCCGTGGTGGCCGCGGCGGACCGCGACCCCGCCCGGTTCGCCGATCCGCAGCGGCTCGACGTCACCCGGCCGGCCAACCCCCATCTGGGGTTCGGCGCGGGGATCCACTACTGCGTCGGGGCGCCGCTGGCACGGCTGCAGAGCCGGATCGCCATCGGCGAGCTGCTGCGGCGCTATCCCCGTATGGAGCCGGCCGTGCCCCGGGACGAGCTGACCTGGCATCCCAGCATCACGCTGCGGGGCCTGAACTCCCTCCCGGTCGCGCCGCACGGCCTCGGACGGATTGCGGCCCCGGCCGGGC
Organism: Microbispora sp. NBC_01389; assembly: GCF_045040095.1. NCBI lineage: Bacteria > Bacillati > Actinomycetota > Actinomycetes > Streptosporangiales > Streptosporangiaceae > Microbispora > Microbispora sp. NBC_01389. Next base: position 6,224,202 of record NZ_CP109552.1, on the reverse strand, counting down.
AGCCGGCGATGGGAGGTGCCCGCGGTGGCCGCTGACACCTCGCCCGGACCGGTCGAGCTGCTGCGCCGGCACGTCCGCCGGACCCCCGGCGCCACCGTCTTCGAGCTCGCGGGCGAGCGCGCCGGCCTGCCCGCCGAGCGCCTCACCTTCGGCGATCTCGACGCGCGGGCCACGGCGCTGGCCGCCGAGATCAGGCGGCACACCACGGCCGGAGACCGGGTGGCCATCCTGCAGGAGTCCGGGCTGGAGTTCCCGGTCGCCTTCTTCGCCTGCCTGTACGCCGGAGCCATCGCCGTTCCCCTGTATCCGCCCGACGCCCAGCGGACGGCCGCCCGCCTGAACTCGGTGGTCCGCGACGCGGATCCGGCCCTCGTCCTGACCACGGCACGGCACCGCCGCGCGGTGCGCGACTGGCTGGACGGCGGCGTCCTGCGCACGCCGCGGCTGGCGCTCGTCGACGAGGTCCGCACGCCGGGACCGGTGGAGGCGGAGCCGATGGCGGCACGGGGTGACGAGCCCGCGCTGCTGCAGTACACCTCCGGCTCCACCGGCGACCCGGCGGGGGTCGTCGTCACCCACCGCAACCTGGTGGCCAACGTCGGCCAGATCCAGCGCGCCTACGCCGTGTCCTCCGGCAGCGTCCTGGTCAACTGGCTCCCGCTGTTCCACGACATGGGTCTGCTGAGCATGGTGGTGCTGCCGGCGCTGTCCGGGATCCGCTCGATCCACCTGACGCCCGGGACGTTCATCCGCCACCCCCGCCGCTGGCTGGAGCTGATCTCCGAGCAGGCCGACGCCAACGCCATGTCGCCCGACTTCGGCTACCGGCACTGCGTGCAGCGGATCGCCCCGCCGCAGCGGGCCGGACTGGACCTGCGCGGCTGGCGGATCGCCGGGAACGGCAGCGAGCCGGTCCGGCCGCGGACCCTCGACCTGTTCGCCGAGGCGTTCGCCGGCCAGGGGTTCGACCCGGCGGCTTTCCGCCCCAGTTACGGCCTGGCCGAGGCGACCGTGCTGGTGTCCGGGTTCCGGGCGTCGGGGCCGCCCCGGCGGTTGGCGGTCGACCGCGCGGCGCTCGGCCGCGGCGAGGTCCGGCCCGGCGGGCCGGGTTCGCCCGGGGACGCCGGGGCGGAGCGCACCGCCGTCCTGGTCGGCTGCGGCGTCCCGGCCGGCCAGGAGGTCCGGGTGGTCGACCCGGACACCGGGCAGGTGTGCCCGCCGGGCCGGGCCGGCGAGCTGTGGGTGTCCGGGCCGAACGTCACCGCCGGCTACTTCCGGCGGCCGGAACGCACCGCCGGCGCGTTCCTCCCCCGCGACGAGGCGGGGCCCGGTCCCTGGCTGCGTACGGGAGACCTGGGATTCCTCGACCAGGGCGAGATCTTCGTCGTGGGACGGCTGAAGGACCTGATCATCGTCGACGGACGCAACCACCACCCGGCGGACGTCGAGGAGACCGCCGGACAGGCGCATCCGGCCGTCGTCGTGGGGGGCGTCGCGGCGGTCTCCGTGGACACGGCCGACGGGGAGGCCCTCGTGGTGCTCGCCGAGGTCGACCGGCGCGCCCCCGGCTACACGCCGGCGGCGGTGCGCGCGGCGGTGCGCCGGGCGCTCGCCGACCGTCACGGCGTGCCGCCGTACGAGGTCGTGCTGGTCCGGCGCGGCGCGCTGCCCCGCACGACCAGCGGGAAACTGCAGCGGCGCCAGAGCCGGCGGCTCTACGCGGAGGGCGCTTTCGCGGCCGATCCGGTGTTCGCGGAGCCGGCGGCCGCGCCGGTGGGGAACTGATGGCGAGCAGGCAATCGATCGGCGGCCCGGAGAGGGCCGTCGCGTCGGGGATGGGGATCTGATGGCGAACGGGGAAACGATCGGCGGCCCGGAGGCCGTGGCCGCCGGGCGGCTCAGTGCGGTGGCGTTGCAGGCGTGGTTCGCCGAGCAGATCGCGGCGGCCGCCAGGATCGCGCCGGACGAGGTGGACCCGGAGGCGAGTTTCCGGGATCTGGGGCTGTCGTCGCGGGCGCTGGTCTCGCTGCACGGAGCCCTGGAGGACCGGCTCGGCCGTACGGTGCCGGCGGAGGTCGTCTGGGAGCACGGCAGCCCGGCGCGGCTGGCGCGGTTCCTCGGCGCGGACTCCGCCGCCGGCGCGCGGGGCGTACTCGCCGCCGAGCAAGGACCCGCGGCGGCGGACGGCTCCGGGCCGCACGGGCCGCATGCCGGGCCGGGCGCCGAGCCGATCGCGGTCGTCGGCATCGGGCTGCGGCTCCCCGGCGGCGTCGACTCCCCGGACGGCTTCTGGCGGCTGCTGTGCGACGGAGCCGACGCCGTGCGCGAGACGCCGCCGGAGCGCTGGCCGCTGGACGCCGAGGCCGTCCGGCGGGCGGGCGCGGATCCGGGCGCGTGCCGCTGGGGGGCGCTGCTGGAGCGGGTCGACGAGTTCGACGCCGGGTTCTTCGGCATCTCGCCGCGCGAGGCCGTCGCGATGGATCCGCAGCAGCGGCTGCTGCTCGAGGTCGCCTGGGAGGCGATCGACCGGGCGGCCGTGCCGCTGGACCGTCTGCGGACCGGCCGGACCGGGGTCTTCGTCGGGATCGCCAACTACGACTACGGCCGGATGCAGGACGCGGAGGGCGCCGGAATCGGGGCCTACACCAGCACCGGCAGCGCGCTGAGCATCGCCGCGAACCGGCTGTCGTACGCCTTCGACCTGCGCGGACCGAGCCTTTCGGTGGACACCGCCTGCTCGTCGTCGCTGGTGGCCGTGCATCTGGCCGCGCAGAGCCTGCGCAACGGGGAGAGCGACGCCGCGCTCGTGGGCGGGGTGAGTCTCGCGCTGTCCCCGGTCATCGGGCTCAACTACGGCCTCCTCGGCGGGATCTCGCCGACCGGGCGATGCCGGGCCTTCGACGCCGACGCGGACGGCATCGTCAGGGGCGAGGGGGTGGCCGTCGTCCTGCTGGAACGGCTCTCCGACGCCGTCCGGAACGGCGACCCGGTCATCGCGGTGCTGCGCGGCAGCGCGGTCAACCAGGACGGGCGGACGAACGGCCTGACCGCGCCCAGCGCCGCCGCGCAGGCCGACGTCGTGCGCAACGCCTGGCGGGAGGCGGGCGTCACGCCCGCCGACGTCGGCCTGGTGGAGACCCACGGCCCCGGCACCCGGCTCGGCGATCCGATCGAGGTCGCCGCGCTCGCCGAGGTGTTCGGCGACGACGGCGTCCGCTGCGCGCTCGGATCGGTGAAGACCAACATGGGGCATCTGGAGGCGGCCGCCGGGCTCGTCGGGCTGGTCAAGGCGGCACTGTGCGTGCAGCGCGGCAGGATCCCCGGCAACCTGCACTTCCGGCGGCCCAACCCGCGGATCCCGATGGAGAGGACGCCGTTTTTCGTGCCCACCGGCGTGACCGACTGGCCCGCCGCCTTCGCCCGGAGGGTCGCCGGCGTGAGCAGCTTCGGCTTCGGCGGCACCAACGCGCATGTCGTGGTGGCGAACGCCGAGACGCCGCAGGTCACCCCCGGCCCGGACCCGGCGGCCGGCAGGCCGCACGTCCTGATGGCGTCGGCCCGCGACGCCGGTGCGCTGGCGCGGTCCGCCCGGCGACTGGCCGAGACCGTCGAGCTCGAGGCGTCACTGGGCGACCTGTGCTTCACCGCGGCCCGGCGCCGGACCCACCTGGAGCACCGGCTCGCCGTGGTCGGGCACAGCCGGGACGAACTGACGGCCGGGCTGCGCGCCTTCGCCGACGGCGGTCATCCGGCCGGGGTGCGGGCCGGGCTGGCCCGCGGTGTCGCGCCGATGGTGGCGTGGTGCTTCGCCGGGTACGCGGGGGACCCGGGCGAGGCCGGCCGGGCCCTGTACGCCGTGCCCGGCCCGTTCAGGGACACCATCGACCAGGTCGCGCCGCTCATCGCCGAGGAGGCCGGTTTCGACGTCCGCGACATCCTGCGGGAACGCGCGACCGCGCCGGAAGACCGGCTGGACGTGCTGCTGCCGGCCGCCTTCGCCGTGCAGGTCGCGCTGGCGGCCTGGTGGCGGTCCGCCGGTGTCACGCCCGACGCCGTCGTGGGGCACAGCGCGGGCGAGGTCGCGGCCGCGTACGTCGCGGGCGCGCTGGACCTGCCGGACGCCACCCGGGTGATCTGCCGGCGGGCCCGGCTGCTGCAGACGCTGACCGGCCGCGGGGCCATGATGTCGGTCGACCTGTCGTACGAGCGGGCGCTCCGGGAGTCGGGCAGCGGCCTCGCGGTCGCCGTGGACGCGGCGCCCGGACAGGTCGTCGTGTCCGGGCCGGCCGAGGCGCTGGCCGCGCTGGGCGAGCGGTGCGAGGCCGAGGGCATTCGCTTCCGCCGCCTCACCACCCGGGTGGCCGGCCACTCCGAGCTGGTCGAACCCATCCTGGCCGAGCTGGGGGAACAGCTGAGCGGCATCACGCCGCGGACGCCGGCCGTCCCGTTCGTGTCCACCGTGGACCCCGGGGTGTGGAACCCGGTCGCCGACGCCGCCTACTGGCTGCGCAACCTGCGGCACACCGTGCATTTCCGGCCCGCGGTCGAGGACCTGGCCGCGCGTGGGTTCGGCGTGTTCCTGGAGATCAGCACGCATCCGGTGCTGGCCCACTCGATCGACCGCACGCTGCCCGCCCGCGGGCCCGCGCGGCCGGCCGTCCTGCCCTCCGTACGGCGTGACGCGCCGTCGTGGGGATCGCTGCTCGAGACGCTGGCCGAGCTGCACTGCCGGGGTGTCGCGGTGGACTGGTCGGCGCGGTACCCGCGGGGCGAGATCGTCCCGCTGCCGTCCTATCCCTGGCAGCACCGGCCGTACTGGTTCACCCCGCAGGAGCGCCGCCCCGCCGGCCCGGCTCCGGCCGCGTCCACAACGGTGGAGCCGGCGGCGTCCGCCGCGGCGGCTCCGGCCGCGTCTGCCGAGTCCGCCGCGTCGGCCACGGCGGAGCCGGCGGCGACCCGGCTACCGGCCGCGCCGCCGGGGCAGTACGCCGTGACGTGGCACCCGGCTCCGCCGCCCGCGGCGCCCGCCGCCCGTGACGACGGCTGGCTGGTGCTGACCGACGACGGCCCGTACGGCACGGCGGTCGTCGTCGAGCTGGCCCGGCGCGGACGGCGATGCCTCCTCGTCCGGCCGGACCGGCTCGACGAGCACGTGCTGCGGCGCCTGCGCGAGGGGGCGCAGCCCTGGCTCGTCGTCGACCTGCGCGCCCTCACCGACACCCGTGAGGACCATGAGGAGAGCCCGCCGGACCTCGCCGGACAGCGGCTGGCGCGGACCACCGCGCTGGTCGCCGGCCTGACCGCGGCGGGGCTCGGCGACCGGGCGCGGACCTGGTGGGTCACCCGGGGCGCCCAGCCCGTGTCCGGGCCCGGCGAACCGGTCGACGTGGCGTCGGCGGCGCTCTGGAGCCTGGCCCGGACGGTGCGGCTGGAGCACCCCGGCCTGTGGGGCGGCCTGCTGGACGTCGGCGCCGACGACCCCGCGCTGGTGGCACGCTGCCTGGCCGACGAACTGCTCGCCGCGGGGCCGGAGGACGAGGTGGCCTACCGGGAGGGGAGGCGCTTCGTCGCCCGGCTCACCGCCGCCGAGCCCGCCCGCCCCGGTCCCGCTCCGGACGCCGACCCCGAGGGCGCCTACCTGGTCTGCGGTGGCCTGGGCCGCCTCGGGACGGAGGTCGCGCGGTGGCTCGCCGGGCGCGGCGCCCGCCACCTGGTCCTGACCGGACGCACCGGCCCCGGCCCCCGGCACCAGGCCGGGCTGCGGGCCCTGGCCGACCTCGGCGTCGAGGTCACGACGGTGCGGGCGGACGTCGCCGACGAGGCCGCGATGAGGGCGCTGTTCGAGCGCTTCGGGCGGGACCTGCCGCCGCTGCGTGAGGTGTATCACCTGGCCACGAGCCGGGGGATCGGCCGCCTCGCCACCACCCGGGCCGAGGACGCGCACGCGAGGCTGGCGGCGAAGGTGCGCGGGGGCTGGCTGCTGCACCGGCTGTGCGCCGGCCGCGGCGTGTCCCGGCTCGTCTTCTTCTCCTCCGCCGTGGCCTGCCTGGGATGGCGATCGGGCGGGCACTACGCCGCGGCCAACGGCTTCCTGGACGCCCTGGCGCACGAGCGCACCCGCGCCGGGGAGCCGGCGCTGAGCGTCGGCTGGGGCGCCTGGGACGTGCCGGACTCGCCCGACGTCGACCTGGTCGGCGACGACGGATTCCGTCTCATGCCGCCCGGCGACTGCCTGGCGATCCTCGGCTCGCTGCTGACCGGAGACGTGACCCACCGCGCGGTGGCGGCCGTCGACTGGCCGGTGCTCGCGGGCGCCTACCGGTCCGGCCGTGCGGTGCCCGTGCTCGACACGGTCGCGGGTGCGGCCAGGACGGCCGCGGCCCAGTCTCCGGCGGCTCAGTCTCCGGCGGCCGCGTCGGCGGACGGGAGCCCGGCGCCGGTCCGCGACGACGGCGGCCGGGTCGCCGCACCGCGGGCCGCCACACCGTGGGCGGCCGTCCCCGGCGGCGCGGACGGGACCTCGGAGGCCCAGGCCGTGCCCCGCCCGGACGTCGTGAGCCCCCTGAGCCCCCTGAGCCCCCTGAGCCCCGTGAACGCCGTGGACGGCATGCGCGGGATGCTGCGCGCGGAGCTCGCCACCGTGCTGCGGGTCGCCGATCCGGAGGAGATCGATCCGAGGGTCGGCCTGTTCGAGCTCGGGCTCGACTCGGTGATGAGCGTCGAGCTGCGCGCCCGGATCGAGCGGCGCCTCGGCCGCGAGGTGCCGCCGACCCTCGTCTACGAATACCCGACCATCGAGGAGCTGGCCGTCGCCCTGGCCGGGGACACGGCCGGGAACACGGCCGGGGACGCAGCCGGGAACACGGCCGGGGACACAGCCTGGGAGGCAGCCGGGCCGCCGGCCCCCTTCTCCGGCCGTCCCGGCCCCGCCGGCGGCGACGGCGGGCCGGTGGCCGCCGCGGGCGCGCCCCTGCCGGCGGACCTGCCCCTGCCGGTGGACCCGCCCCACGCCGCCGAGGCGGGAGCGGCGCCGCACGGGCACGACCCGCTGGAGGAACAGGACGAGCTGATCAGGCGGCTGGCCGAGAAGCTGGAGCTACTCCGCTGACCACCCGCGTCCGTGACCGCGCAGTGAGGGAAGGGACCGTATGGACATCGATCCGGCGCACCGGGTCTTGCTCGGCCGCGCGCTGGCGACCATCGAAGATCTGGAGGCCCGCCTCCGGCGGGCCGAGCGGGACCGCGCCGTGCCGATCGCCGTGCCGATCGCCGTGGTGGGGGCAGGCTGCCGCCTGCCCGGCCGGATCCGGGGCGCCGCCGAGTTCTGGCGTGCCCTGCGGGACGGCGCCGATCTGGTCGGCGCGCTCGACCGGCGGACGGCCGGGGCCGACGCCTCGCCCGGCGGGTACGTGACCGGCCTGCCGGGCGCCTACCTCGACGACGTCGACCGGTTCGACGACGAGTTCTTCGGCATCCCGCCGGGCGAGGCGGCCGTCATGGACCCGCAGCAGCGGCTCCTGCTCGAGACGGCCTGTGACGCCCTCGATCACGCGGGCATGCCGCGCGAGACGGTACGGGGCAGCGTGACCGGCGTCTTCCTGACCCTCGGCACCCACGACTACTGGCAGGTGGGCGTCTCCCGGCTCGGCGCCGCGCCGCGGCACGACCACGCCGTGCTCAACAACTCCCACAGCACCGCCTGCGCCCGGATGTCGTACCTGCTGGGCGTCCGTGGCCCGAGTCTGACCATCGACGCCGGCTGTTCGTCGGCCCTGCTCGCGACGCACCTGGCGGCCCGGAGCCTGCGGACGGGCGAGTGCGACGCGGCGCTGGTCGGGGCGGTGAACCTGATGATGGCCGAATCCTCGGGCGCCGGCATCGCCGAGGCGGGCCTGCTGTCGCCGGACGGCCGCTGCCGCACGTTCGACGCCGGGGCGGACGGCTACGGGATCGGCGAGGGCTGCGGCGTGGTGGTGCTCAAACGCCTCGCGGACGCGGAACGGGACGGCGACCGGGTGCTCGCCGTGCTGAGCGGCAGCGCGGTCAACCACAACGGCGGCGGGCCCGGGTACGGCGTCCCCGCCGTCTCCGCCCAGCGCGAGGTCATCCGCGCGGCCTACGAGGACGCCGGGGTCCCGGCGTGGACCGCGACGTACGTGGAGAGCCACGGCACCGGCACCCCCATGGGCGACGCGGCCGAGCTGCGCGCGCTCGCCGCGGAGCTGCTACCCGGCCGGCCGGCCGACCGGCCGCTCGTGGTGGGCGCCGTCAAGACCCATGTGTCGCACCTGTTCGCCGCGTCGGGCGTCATCGGTCTCATCAAGGCCGTGCTGTGCCTGCACCACGGGGAGATCCCGGGGAACCTGCACTTCACCCGGCCGCATCCCGACCTCGGGCCGCTTCCCCCGGAGATCGTCATCCCCGGCGCCACGCGCCCGTGGCCGCGGGGCGGCGAGCCCCGGGTCGCCGGGGTCAGCGCGTTCGCCGCCGGCGGCAGCAACGCCCACCTGGTCGTGACCGACCCGCCGGCCGGGGCCGTGACCGGCGGCGGGCCCGCGGCGGACGACGGCCCGCGTCCGGTTCTGGTCCCGGTTCTGGTCCCGGTGTCGGCCCACGACGAGGCGGCCTCGCGCGCGCTGGCGGCCGGGCTCGCGGACCTGCTGGACCGCGGCGGCCCCGGGATCACCCCGGCCGACGTGGCGTACACGGCGGCGCGGCGGCGTTCGCACCACGCGCACCGGGGGGCGGTGACCGGCCGCACGGCCGGGGAACTCGCCACGGCGCTGCGCCGGCTCGCCGAGGGCCGGAGCGGGCCCGCCGCGCGGGCGGGGCGGGCCTCCGTCGCCGTGCGCACCGCGTGGTGCCTCGGCGCCGGCGCCGACTGGCCGGTCGTGGCGTCCCTCGCCGCCGGCGAACCGGTTCGCCGGCTCCTCGCCGAGGCGGCGCCTCTGGTGACCGCCGAGACCGGTGTCGATCCGGCGGTCGTCGACTGGGCGGAGCTCGCCGCCGCCCACCGGTCCGGCCGTCCTGCGCCGGGGCCGGGCACGGCGCCGTACGACCCGGCGGCGGTGCGGGCGCTGACCGTGCTGGCGCAGATCGCCCTGGGACGCTGGTGGCGGTCGCTGACCGGTGAACCGGCCCTGGTGCTGTGCACGGGGCTGGGCGTGCCGGCCGCCCGTCACCTCGTCGGCGGGCGATCACTGGAAGACACGATCAAGTCGGTGCTGGCGGACGACGGCCCGGACGACGGCCTCCCGGATGAGGGGGGCCCGGCCGTGCTGCGCCGATACGACGACCCGGCCGCGCTCGCCGCCGCGGCGTCCGAACTGGCGCGGGACGGCCGGCACGGCGTCGTGGAGATCGGCCCGGTCCGGGTGCCGCCCGGCGCCGATCCCGGCGCGGCCGGCCCCGGCACGTCGGTGCTGGACGCGCTCGGACGGCTGTACTGCCGCGGTGTGGACGTGCGATGGGACGTCCTGTATCCCACGGGACGCCACGTCGACCTGCCGCCCTATCCGTGGGCGGACCGGCGGCACTGGTGGGGCCCGCCGCCCGGCGGGCGGGACGCGAAGGAGCCGCGGGAATGACCGCTACCGGCCAGTGGGGCCTCGTCGAGAGAGGGTGCTGAACTACCGTGCGGAGAGCATTGATCACCGGAATCACCGGTCAGGACGGGTCCTATCTCGCGGAGCTGCTGCTCGACAAGGGCTATGAGGTGTTCGGGCTGCTGCGCGGCCAGAACAACCCCAAGGCCGCCTGGTTGGAACGCGAACTGCCCGACGTGCGCGTCCTCAGCGGCGACCTGCTCGACCTGCCCGGCCTCATCCGCGTCCTCGCCCGCGCCGATCCCGACGAGGTGTACAACCTGGGCGCCATCTCCTTCGTCGCCTACTCCTGGGAGAACGCCCGCATGGTCGCGGACGTCACCGGGGGCGGGGTGCTGAACATGCTGGAGGCGGTCCGCCTCCAGCAGGAGCGGAGCGGCCGGCAGGTGCGTTTCTACCAGGCGTCGAGCTCGGAGATGTTCGGCAAGGCGCAGGCCGTCCCGCAGAACGAGACCACCCTGCTGTGGCCGCGCTCGCCGTACGGGGTCGCGAAGGTCTTCGGCCACCACATGACCGTCAACTATCGCGAGACCTACGGCATGCACGCCAGCTCGGGCATCCTGTTCAACCACGAGTCGCCGCGTCGCGGCCGCGAGTTCGTCACGCGCAAGATCACGCGCGCGGTGGCGCGGATCGCGCTGGGCACGCAGCACGAGCTGGTTCTCGGCAACCTGGACGCCAGGCGCGACTGGGGGTTCGCCGGGGACTACGTGAAGGCGATGCACCTCATGCTGCAACAGGATCAGCCGGACGACTACGTCATCGCGAGCGGGGAGGCCCACTCCGTGCGCGAGTTCCTCGACGCCGCCTTCGCGTACATCGGCGTGGACGACTGGTCCTCGTACGTGCGCACCTCCGCGCGTTTCGTCCGGCCCGCCGAGGTCGACCTGCTCGTCGGCGACTGGAGCAAGGCCAAGTACGTCCTGGGCTGGAAGCCGGAGGTGGGGTTCGAGGAGCTGGTCGCCATGATGATCGAGGCCGACCTGGACGCGGAGGTCCGCGCCGAGGGCCGCACCGCCGCCGAAGGGGCCCCTCAGCGGCCCGCCTTCCGGTCCCTGAGCCGGGCGAACATGACGTGGACGAGCCCGGCGGCGCCCGGCAGGGCCGTGCCGAGCAGCAGGCCCATGGCCGCGTGGTAGGCGACGTCGTGGGCGGTGACGTCCGGCGCGAGCATCGCGCCGGCCACCCCCGTGAGCAGCGCGATGCCGAGCAGCGTGAGGGACATCGCGAGGTACTGCCGCAGCGGGCGGGTGGTTCGCAGCTCCTGGCAGATGAACAGCACGGCCGGGGCGGTGGTCATCCGGAGGCCTTCGGCGACGTACCCGAGGGCCCGCAGCGGGTTGGCGGCGAAGAACCGGACGACGGCGGGGATGCCCGCCGCCCAGACGGCGTTCGGCGGCTCGCAGTTCGCCTTCAGCCAGCTCGAGCCGCCCCACAGGGCCGCGAGGCCGGCGATCATGAGCGCGTACTCGCTCCAGGGGCGGGGGCCGCGGCCCGCCTCCGGCGCGGAGTCGTCGGTCGTCATGTGTCCTCCGCCGGTAGGACCGCACCGGCAGGATAACGACGGCGGCCCCGCGCGAGCGGCGATACGCCGGAATACGCCCGCTTCCGGTCAGGCGGCGGTGAAGCGGACCTCACGGGTGGCGGGGTCGGCGCGGGTGAGCCGTACGGGGATGCGCTCGCCGAGCGGAAGCCGGTCGCCGTCGCAGCGGGCGATGACGGCGGGGTCGGCCACCTGGACCTGCCCGCCCAGTTTGCCCTCGGTGACGTCGATGACGACCGCCTCGAAGACCTCGCCGATCCGGGGCCGGAGCACGGCCGCCTCGACGAGGTCGACGCAGGCCCGCTCGACCCCGGCGGCCCGCCTGCCGCCCTCGGCCATCCGCCCGGGCAGATCGGGCAGCGCCCGCGCGACGTCTTCGGGGACCGGCCGGCCCGCCGTCGCCGCCAGGCAGACCTCCGTGCCGTACCGGTCGACCAGACGCCGCAGCGGCGCGGTCACGTGCGCGTACGGCGCGCCGACGGCGGCGTGCAGCGACCGCCCGGGCGGGCCGCCGTCGAAGGCGGTGTATGCCGCGCCGCGCAGCAGCACCGTCGACTCGTGCAGGAACGCGGCGTGCCCGGGGAGCGCGGGATCGAGGCCGTGCACGACGCCGGCGTACGTCGCGCCGTCCGGCCAGGGCACCCCGAGCGCGGCGGCCACCCGGCGAACCTTCTCGACGTCCTCGGGGCCGGCCTGGGGGAGCACCCGCAGCACGCCGACGCCCGCCTCCAGCATGATCCGCGCGGCGGCGATCCCGGTGAGCAGGGAGATCTGCGCGTTCCACGCCTCGCAGGGCTGGTTGCCGCGGAACTCCAGGCGGTAGCCGCCCTCGCCGTCGGCGACCACCTCCTGGTCGGGCGTCGGCAGCGACAGCCCGCCCCTGGCCCGCTCCCGTTCGAGCCGGAGCGGTCCCACCTCGGCGAGCAGGGCGAGCGTGCCCTCCGCCCGGCCGGCGTCCACGGTGGCCTGGACCGTCTCGTAGTCGAGCCGGTCGCGGCTGCGGACCAGCGCCCGGCGCAGGTCCACGGACTCGATCTCGCCTTCGGCGTCGAGGTCGAGCCGCCACAGCACGGCGGGACGGGTCTGCCCGGGGAGCAGGCTGGCCGCGCCCTCCGACAGGACCGGGGGATGCAGCGGCACCCGTCCGTCCGCCATGTAGACGGTCTCGCCACGGCTCCGCGCCTCACCGTCGATCGCCCCTTCGGGCCGGACGAACGCTCCGACGTCGGCGATCGCGTACCAGACCCGGTAGCCCGGCCCGCGCCGCTCGATGCACAGCGCCTGGTCGAGGTCCATCGAGCCGGGCGGGTCGATCGTCACCAGCGGCAGGCCGGTGTGATCCTCGGCGGGTATGTCCGGAGCCTTCGCGGCCCGTTCGGCCTCCTCCCGCACCGGCTCGGGGAAGCCGTCCGGGAGGTCGAAGTCACCGCGAATGCGGGCGAACCCGTCGCGGAGGCCGTTCGCGGTGTCCCGGAGGCGGATCGTCATGTACGGCACGCGATCAACCTACCCGGGAGCGGACATAACAGGCCGAAAACGACCTGCGGAGATCACGCCGTAGATACCGGTGGACCGGGCCGTAAGGGGGCCGGTCCACCCCTTGCCGCAGGTGAGCACCCCGCCGTCACGTGACTGGACGGCACCATGCGTCGCCATCCCGACGATCCGCACGGGGCTCAGGCATCAGGCGCCGCGCCTAGCCCAGGGTGGCGAGCAGGCGGTTGAGCGGGCTGTCCAGGCCGTACTTCCGGGACAGCGCGACCAGCCGCTCGGGGTCGCGGGGCGCGGCGGGGAGGCCGACGTCGACGTCCGGCAGCGGCACGTCATGGGCCACCCTGACCACGGCGGGGGCGACCTCCAGGTAGTCGCGGGCGGCGGCGAGCCTGTTCCGGGCGCCCGCCGGGAAGCCGTCGGCGCCGCCCTCGTCCAGCGCGGCGAGCAGGGCCGGGAGGGACCCGAAGCGGGTGATGAGCGCGGCGGCCGTCTTCTCCCCGATGCCGGGGACCCCGGGCAGGCCGTCGCTGGGGTCGCCGCGCAGCGTCGCGAAGTCGGCGTACGCCCGTCCGGGGATGCCGTACTTCTCCCGGACGAAGGCCTCGTCGACGACCTGAAGGTTCCGGATTCCCCTTACTGTGTAAAGGGCCCGGCACGGCTTGTCGTCGTCCACGAGCTGGAACAGGTCCCGGTCGCCGGTGACGATGTCCACGGCCGTGGTCGCGGCGATCGCGAACGTGCCGATGACGTCGTCGGCCTCGTAGCCGCCGACCCCGACGCGGGCGATGCCGAGCGCGTCCAGGACCTCCTCGATCACCGGCACCTGCGGGGCCAGCGTGTCCGGCACCTCCTCCTGGTCGCCGCTCGCCACCCGGTGGGCCTTGTACGACGGGATCGCCGCCACCCGGAACGCGGGACGCCAGTCGGCGTCCATGCACGCGACGATCTCCCGGGGCGAATGCTGCCGGACCAGGGTCGCGATCATGTCGAGGAGCCCGCGCACCGCGTTCACCGGCATGCCGTCCGGCGAGGTCACCGAGTCCGGAACCCCGTAGAAGGCACGGAAGTACAGCGACGGGGTGTCGAGAAGCATCAGCACCCGACCATTGTCACGCCTGTCAGGCCGTGCGCGGGCCGTCTCCGGTCACCGCCACCGCCAGCAGGCAGGTGTCGTCCTCGGGGTTGGGGCCGCCGATCGCCTCCAGCAGGCGGTCGAGGCTCGCGTCGAGGTCGGCTCCGGTCGCGCCGGTCGAGGCGGCCGCCCGCATGACGAGCGACACCCCGGCCTCGATGTCGCGCGACCGGCGCTCCACGAGGCCGTCGGTGAACATCAGCAGCAGATCGCCGGGCTCGAGGCGGACGTCGGCCACTCCGTACGGCAGGCTCGACGTCGCCCCGAGCACGACTCCCCGGGGCGCCCCGAGCTGGCGCACGCCCCCGCGGCGCACCAGGATCGGAGCGGGATGCCCCGCCTGTGCCCACGTGAAAAGGCGGGACGCCGGGTCGAAGTGGCCGCACACCGCCGTGGCGGTCGTGTCGTCCAGGCGCGTGAGCACCAGGGTGTTCAGCCACGACAGCAGCAGGCCGGGGGAGGCCCCGGTCATGCTCAGGCCGAGCAGGGCGTGCCGCAGTTGCGCCATCTCCGCGATCGCGGGCAGGCCGTGGCCCGACACGTCGCCGACGGCGAGGAACATACGCCCGTCGGGGAGGGGGGCCGCGTCGTACCAGTCGCCCCCGAGGCTCGACTCCCGGCCGGCCGGGACATACCGGACCGCGATCCGGGCGTACGGAAGCTCGATCGAGGCGCCGGGCTCGGGCAGGATCGCCTCCCGCAGCGCCAGCGTGACGCGCCTTTCCTCGCGCCGTTCCTCGCGTCGTTCCTCGGCGGCGCGCTCACGTGCCTCCAGTGCCTGCCGCCTGGACTCGCCCACCACCAGCTCCGCCCACCACCGTCCGCCGACGGGGGCGGCGACGGGAGCCACGTCCGGGCCGTCCGCGGGGGGAAGGGCGGGCTTCGCGCCGCCCACTACGCCGACCATTTTTCTCGCTCTCGATGCCGCTCTCGCACTGTCGTACGGACGTTCTGTGATCGTCCTGACGCGGAGCGTAGCAGTACTTCTTGTCCCTGGGGTTAGTTTTCTTCTACCGCGTGGAATAAGCCAATGCCTCTCGCGGCACGTCCACGCGACGTCTGTGCTATGAGCCCGATGGGCGTCGTCGGTGCGCGCCGCCGGGGCCGGATCTCGTTAGATTGGGCACCGTGACAACGACGTCCCCGGATGCCTCCGACCTGTATCCCACGACCCGTCCCGCCGCCGTGCGCGAGGCCGCCGGCCGCGCCGGTCTCGACGCGCTGCTGCTGACGCCCGGCCCGGACCTCCGCTACGTCACCGGCTACGACGCGATGCCGCTCGAACGGCTGACCTGTCTCGTCGTGCCGGTGTCCGGCGAGCCGTTCCTGATGGTGCCGCGCCTCGAACTGCCGGCCGCGGAGCACTCGCCCGCCTCCCGGCTCGGCGTCGAGTTCGTCGCCTGGGACGAGACCGACGATCCCTTCGCCGAGGTGGCCCGCCGCCTGGGCCCGGTCGCCCGGGTCGGGCTCGCCGACCGCATGTGGGCGCTGCAGTCGCTGCGGTTCCGCGCGGCGATGCCCGGCGCGGAGCAGACACTGGCCGGTGACGTGCTGCGCGAGCTGCGGATGCGCAAGTCGCCCGCCGAGAAGGCGGCGCTCGCGGCGGCGGGAGCGGCCATCGACGCCGTGCACGCCCTCGTCCCCGGGCTGCTCAAGGCGGGCCGTACGGAGCGCGAGGTCGGCCGGGACATCGCGGAGGCGATCGTCGGGGCGGGGCACGCCCGGGTCGACTTCGTGATCGTGGGCTCCGGCCCGAACGGCGCGAGCCCGCACGCCGAGCTGACCGACCGGGTGATCCGGCCGGGCGAGCCGATCGTCGTGGACATCGGCGGCACGATGCCGAGCGGCTACTGCTCCGACTCCACCCGGGTGTACTGCGTCGACGAGCCGCCGGCCGACTTCGCGGCGTACTACGAGGTGCTCAGGGCGGCCCAGGAGGCCGCCTGCGCCCACGTGCGGCCCGGGGTGACCTGCGAGTCCGTGGACGCCGCCGCCCGCGAGGTGATCGCCGAGGCGGGGTACGGCGAGTACTTCGTCCACCGCACCGGCCACGGCATCGGCCTGGAGACCCACGAGGAGCCGTACATCGTGGCGGGCAACACCGAGGAGATGCGGCCGGGGTTCGCGTTCTCCGTCGAGCCCGGCATCTACCTGCCGGGGCGTCACGGCGCCCGGATCGAGGACATCGTCATCTGCGGCGAGACGGCGGGCGAGCGCCTGAACGGCTCCACCAGGGAGCTCGTCGTCGTGTGACCGCCGTCCGGTGAGTGCTCACGGCCTGCGCCGGAGCCGCCCGCCGGTGGTCGAGCGGATTCCCTTCGGTCTGCCGGCTGCCGAGCTGCGACGCCTCGCCGGCCGCGCGACACTTAACAAATCGCTTTACTTTCCCGTCCTGGCGTCGTACGGTTAAGTACATGCTTAACGAAGCTGCTTCGCTTGACCGGGTGTTCCAGGCGCTGGCCGACCCAACCAGGCGGAGCATGGTCGAGCGGCTGAGCCGCGGGCCCGCGTCCGTGAGCGAGCTCGCGCGGCCGTTCGCCATGTCGCTGGCCGCGATCGTCCAGCATCTGAAGGTGCTGGAGGCCTGCGGGCTGGTCCGGTCGGAGAAGATCGGCCGGGTACGCGCCTGCCGCCTGGAGCCGCGGGCGCTCACGGCGGTGGAACAGTGGGCCGGCGAGCGCCGCAGGACCTGGGAGCACCGCCTCGACCGGCTCGGCGACCACCTCGCCGAGCAGCCCGACGAGTGGGATCCGGAGGATGGGAAATGACCGATCGTCACGTGGAACACGCCGACTTCACCATCGAGCGCGCCTACGCCGCCTCGCCCGAGCGGGTGTTCACCGCCTGGGCGGAGGAGAAGGCCAAGGCCGACTGGTTCGCCGGCGGCGGGAACGACTACCGCCTCGACTTCCGGGTCGGCGGCAGGGAGGTCAACCGCGGCAGCCGGAGCGGCGGCCCCGTCATCACCTTCGACGCCCGTTATCACGAGATCGTCCCGCCGGAGCGCATCGTCTACGCCTACGACCTGTACGTCGGCTCTACGCTCGCGTCGGTGTCGGTGACCACCGTGCAGTTCGCCCCCGCCGGTCGAGGCACCCGCCTGGTGCTGACCGAGCAGGTCGCGTTCCTCGACGGGCACGACCGTCCCGAATGGCGCGAGCAGGGCACCCGCGACTGGCTGGAGACGCTCGCGGCGCACCTGGAGCGGGAGACCTCCCGCGCCTGAGCCCCGGCGCGCTCGCCGCTCGCCGCTCGTGGGCCGGGGCGCCGCGGCCCGGGACGGCGGCACGAGCCGGGGAGCGCATTCCGGGAGAAGCGCATCGCGGTCACCGGCCTCATTGTGGGAGTGAACCACCGCAGGGCGCCTCCGCCGGCATCGCGGCGGGGATCGCCTTCGCCTTCGTGTCAGGGCTCGCGGGAAGCTTCACGGCCTGCAACATCGCCGCGTTCAGTGCGGTGGCGCCCCTGATCGGCTCGGAGGGCAGCCGCTCGGGCCGTCTGCTGCGGCTGTTGCGGCCTCTCGGATGGCTGGCGGCCGGGATGATCCCGGTGTCGGCCGCGTACGGCGCCCTCGTCGGGCTCGCGGGCACCGGTCTGCCGCAGTTCTCGACCGCCCAGACCGAGCCGGGGGTCCTGTCGCCCCGGAGCGTCCAGTCGATGATCGTATTCGGCGTGATCGGACTGGTCATGATCTATCAGGGTCTGGCGGCGCTGCGTCTCGTGCCCGACCCGTTCGCGCGGATCGCCGCCAGATTCCCGAACTTCCCGATGGTATTCATGGGCGTGCTGATCGGGGCATTTCTCATCGGGCGCCCGTTCCCGCTTTTCCGTCAGATGTTACGTAACGCGGCGGAGAGCGGGAATCCTCTCTACGGCGCCTTCGTGTTCGTCCTGCAGTCGCTCGGCAACATCGTCATCATGGCCCTGCTGTTCCTGCTCGTCGCGGGCCTGGCGGGCGGGCGGCTGCGGCGGTGGCTCTCCAGGCGGCCGAGCCGGGCCGCGGTGCTCACCGCCGCGGCGTTCATCGTCGCGGGCGCCTTCACGTTCCTGTACTGGGATGTTCGCCTCCTGGCGACCCGCGAGATCATCTCCTGGTATCCGATGATCAAGTGGTGAGATGGCTCGCGGTGTGGGACGGAACGCCACCGGCGCCGAGTGGATTCATTCTCCGGCAGGCTGACGGGCGATGCCGCCTGGAGGGGTGACGGGTGGGCCGGCGAGGCCGGCCCGTCCCGAGCCTGGCGCCGCGGCGCTACCGTTGCTCGGGTGGAGGAGATTGATCGCCGCATCGTCACGCTGCTGGCGGCGGACGGCCGGATGAGCTTCACCGATCTGGCCAAGGAGACCGGGCTGTCGGTCTCCGCCGTTCACCAGCGCGTACGCAGGCTCGAAAAGCGCGGAGTGCTCCGTGGATACGCCGCGCTCGTCGACTACGACGAGATCGGGCTGCCCCTGACGGCGTTCGTCTCGATCAAGCCGATCGACCCCTCCGCGCCGGACGACGCCCCGGTGCGGCTCAGCCATCTGACCGCGATCGAGGCCTGCCACAGCGTCGCGGGGGATGAAAGTTACATCCTCAAGGTCCGTGTCGCCTCGCCGCTCGCCCTGGAGGAACTGCTGCAGCAGATCCGCGCCTCCGCGAACGTCAGCACCCGCACGACGGTCGTCCTCAGCACGCCGTACGACTACCGCTCCCCGGTGCTCGGAAGGGAACCGGAGGGCGGCGCCGCCGAGGGGTGATCTATAAAAGCAGGCAAACGGCCCCCCAGGGGACACATATGTGACTACGTCGCGCCCGATTCCGGGGAAGGGCGGGACGCCACGTAGAATCTGGCGGCCTATGCCACCATCTTCGACGGGCGAGCTGGCCCGGGAGCAGAAGTACGTCGCGGCGCTGTACGAACGTCTCGACGTGCTGCGGGAGCGCACGCGCGGGCAGCTCGACGCCGTGCTGGCCCAGGGAGCCTCCGGCACCCACCAGAACCGTTCGGAGCGCGACTCGTTCGCGGGCATGTACGCCCAGCGCCTCGCCCGTCTGTGGGCCGTGGAGCACGGCCTGTGCTTCGGCCGGCTCGACCTCGCCGAGGAGGGCGGGCCAGAAGCGAGTCACGCCAAGGAGGACCGGGCCGACGAGAAGCGGCTCTACATCGGCCGCATCGGCCTGTCCGACGACGACCAGCACCGGCTGCTGATCGACTGGCGGGCCCCGGTGGCGCAGCCGTTCTACCGGGCCACCCCGGCCGCCCCGATGGGCGTCACCCGGCGGCGCCACCTGCACAGCCGCGGCCGTACGGTCACCTCGATCGACGACGACCTGCTCGACCTCGACCGCATCAGCGAGGCCGACCGGGCCACGCTGAACGGCGAGGCGGCCCTGCTGGCCGCGCTCGGCGAGAAGCGCACCGGCCGCATGCGCGACATCGTCGCGACGATCCAGGCCGAGCAGGACAAGATCATCCGTAGCGACCTGAACGGCGTGCTCGTCGTCCAGGGCGGGCCGGGCACCGGCAAGACCGTGGTGGCCCTGCACCGCGCGGCCTACCTGCTCTACACCTACCGGGAGCGGCTGGAACGCCGCGGCGTGCTGATCCTCGGGCCCAACCCGACGTTCCTGCGCTACATCGAGCAGGTGCTGCCGTCCCTCGGTGAGACCGACGTGCTGCTGTCCACGGCCGGCGAGCTGTATCCGGGGGTCACCCCGAGCAGGCGGGAGCCCGCCGAGGCCGCCGCGGTCAAGGGCCGGGGCGCGATGGCCCGCGTGATCGAGCGGGCCGTCCGGGAGCGCCAGCGGATGCCGCGCACGCCCGTGCAGATCAGGCTCGACAAGTTCACCCTCTCCCTCGACCGGCAGACGCTGGAGGCGGCCCGCTCGAAGGCGGGCCGTTCGCGCCGGCCGCACAACCAGGCCAGGGCCGTGTTCGTCCGGCACCTGCTGACCGTGCTCACCCGGCAGGCGGCCCGGCACCTCGGGCGGGCCTCGCTCGACGAGGCCGACTTCGCCGACCTGCGCGAGGAGCTGCGCACCGAGGAACCGGTGCGGGTGGCGCTCAACCGGCTGTGGCCCTACCTCACCCCCCAGCAGCTGCTGATCGGCCTGTTCACCGACCGCGGCCGGATGGCCGCGGCGGGGTTGGACGCGCGCGAGTGCGACCTGCTGCTGCGCGAGCCCCCCAGGCCGGGCGACAGGCCGGGCGACAGGCCCGGAGACAGGCCCGGAGACAGGCAGGGCGAGAACTGGTGGAGCGAGGCCGACGTGCCGCTGCTCGACGAGGCCGCCGAGCTGCTCGGGGACATCGACGAGGGCGTGCTGCGGGCGGCCCGCAGGGCCGAGCAGGAGCGCGAGGAGCGCATCGCCTACGCCCGCGAGGTGCTGGAGCTGACCGGCCTCGCCGACGTGATGGACGCCGAGCGCTTCGCCGAGCGTCACCAGGCCGACGACCCCTACCTCACCACCGCCGAGCGGGCCGCCAGGGATCGTACGTGGGCCTTCGGCCACGTGATCGTGGACGAGGCGCAGGAGCTGTCGGAGATGGCCTGGCGGATGGTGATGCGCCGCTGCCCGACCCGGTCGATGACGATCGTCGGGGACATCGCGCAGACCGGGTCGGCCGCGGGCGCGGCGAGCTGGGGCCGGGTCCTCGATCCGTACGTCGCGGGACGGTGGCGCGAGGAGCGCCTCACCGTCAACTACCGCACCCCCGCCGAGCTGATGGAGGTCGCCGCCCGCGTGCTCCAGCTCGTCGGCCCCGACCTCAAGGCGCCGGAGTCGGTGCGGGAGACCGGGGAGCGGCCGTGGGCCCTGCCGATCGCCTCCCTGGCCGAGACGGGCCCCCTGGCCGCGGCGGAGGTGGTCGAGGAGGGTCGCGTCGTGGTGATCGTCCCGGCGGGCATGGCGGCGGAGATCGGGGAGATCGTCCGGTCGGCGGTGCCGGGCGCCGCCGTCGGGACGGGCCCGGCGGCGCTGGACGCGCCGATCGCGGTGCTGCCGGTCGCCGAGGCCAAGGGGCTGGAGTTCGACGCGGTGATCGTGGTCGAGCCGGAGCTGATCCTGCGCGAGTCGCCCCGCGGGCCGAGCGACCTCTACGTCGCCCTCACGCGCGCCACGAGCCGCCTCGGAGTCGTCCACAGGGGTGAGCTGCCGCAGGTTCTGGAGGGCCTGGGACGGCGCTGAGCCAGACCCCCGTCCTACCTGCGGAAACGTGGTGTTTGTGCTGGTCGGAGGGTGGTTGACAACTGCGCTGAGGTCGGTAGTTTGCTGCGCAGTCCAGCACGGGACTGACCGGTTGGCCGTACTGTGGCGCCGTCGGCTCCTGCGTCGATGACGGAGCGTGGCTCCCGGGCCTGGCCTGGGAACATCTCCGTCAGCACACCAGGCGCAGAGCCGCGTCCCGCCTAGGCGGGGCACCCCAGCCGGCCGGGGGGTTGGACCCAGGAGGGGCCCGGGAGCCCAGTAGACAACGGAGCTCCGCGCCCGCCGCCGACGGGACGGAACCGGTCCGAAGGGCACCCGGGACCCCTTTCCCCCTCTCCTCTTCGCGAAGATCACCACTTTGGCGGCCGTAGAGTGGCCGGGGCTCGGTTTGGCGGGCTCCGGAGTCGTCTGCGACGCTGGACCTCGGTGAGTACGGGGCAGGCGTGGCACCGGCTCGCGGCAGGTCATCGGGCTCCCGACGGGCGCACCGGTGCTCGGGAAGAGGCGAGGAGAGACCGCTCCGTGGCATTGAAGACGGCGCAGGAGCCGGCGTCGGCCGCCCCCCGCGCGGGCTCGCGGCGGGTGCCGGAGGCGCCGGCCCGCCTCGCCGCATCCGTCGTGGGCGGCGTACTGCTCCACCTGGCCTTCCCGCCGCTCGGCTGGTGGTTCTGCGCCCCGCTGGGCGTGGCGCTGCTCGCCCTCGCGCTGCGCGGCGCCCGCCCGCGCCGGGCCGCCTGGATCGGGTACGCGGGAGGGCTCGCGTTCCTGCTGCCCACGCTGGCCTGGGTCCGGCCCATCGGGGACGACGCCTGGCTGGCCCTGGTGGGCGTCGAGAGCCTGTTCTGGGCGGCGCTGGCCGTCGCGGCCGTGCTCGTGATGCGGCTGCGCCTGTGGCCGCTGTGGGTCGCCTGTCTGTGGGTGGCGCAGGAATGGGCCAGGGGACTGTTCCCCGTCGGCGGCTTCCCGTGGGCGCGGCTGGCCTTCAGCCAGGGCGAGTCGCCGTACACGGGCTTCGCCGCGCTGGGCGGCGCACCGCTTGTAAGTTTCACCGTCGCCCTCACGGGCGCACTGCTCGCCGCGCTGGTCAGAGGGCGTGCGCCGAGGTGGCGTGCCGACCGGGTGGTTGCCGGAACGCTCCTCGCCGCGATAGCCGTACCTGTGCTGGGGCTGATCGTGCCCCGGCCCGGCGACGAGGGCAGGACTGTGCGGATCGGGGTCATCCAGGGCAACGTCCCTGGGCGGGGGATGGACTTCCTCGGCGACGAACCCGCCGTCGTGCTGCGCAACCACGCCGACGAGACGCACCGCATGGCGCAGGCCGTACGCGCCGGGACACTGAAGCGTCCCGACATCGTGGTCTGGCCGGAGAACTCCACCGACATCGACCCCTACGACAACGCGTACGCCCGGGAGGTCATCGACTCGGCGGCCAAGGACGTCGGCGTGCCGGTCCTGGTCGGCGCGGTCGTCAAGATCGGGGCCGAGAACCGGGCCACCCGCGGGGTGGTCTGGGACCCGGTCACCGGGCCCGGCGCCTACTACGACAAGCGGCGGCTGGTGCCGTTCGGGGAGTACACCCCGTTCAAGGACCTGTTCCTCGCCCTGTCGTCGCGGGCCAATCTGGTCGGCCGGCAGTCCGTCGCGGGCGACCGGCCGGGCGCGCTGCGGATGGGGCCGGTCACGATCGGCGCGGTGGAGTGCTACGAGGTCGCGTTCGACGGCACGGTGCGCGACGCGGTGCTGGCGGGCGGCACGCCGCTGGTGGTGCAGACCAACAACGCCAGCTACGCGCTCACCGGCCTGCCCCCGCAGCAGCTCGCGATGTCGCAGCTGCGCGCGGTGGAGTTCAACCGGGCGGTGGTCACCGCCGCGACCACGGGGATCTCCGCGTACGTCGGCCCGGACGGCCGGGTCGGCTGGCGGACCGGCGAGCTCGTGGCGGACATGAACGTGCTGGACGTGCCGGTCAGGACACGCAAGACGGTGGCGGCGCGGGTAGGTGCGCTACCGGAGTGGGTTTTGGTACTCATGGGAGCCGGAGCGACGGTGGCGGCCATCTCTGGGGCCATCTCTGGGCGGAGGAGAAGCTGATGGAGCGGACCCCAGGGCGGGTGCTCGTTATCGTCCCCACCTACAACGAGCGGGAGAATCTCCCGCTGATCACGCGGCGGCTCCGCGAGGCGCTGCCCGACGTCCACCTCCTCGTCGCCGACGACAACAGCCCGGACGGCACCGGCCGCATCGCCGACGAGCTGGCGGAGCGGGACGACCATGTGCACGTCCTGCACCGGACGAGCAAGCAGGGGCTGGGCGCGGCCTACATCGCCGGGTTCCGATGGGGCCTCGCCGAGGGCTACGACGTGCTGGTGGAGATGGACGCCGACGGCTCCCACCAGCCCGAGGAGCTGCACAAGCTGCTCGACCTGGTGGCCGACGGCGCCGACCTCGCCATCGGCTCGCGCTGGGTGCCCGGCGGCAAGACCGTCAACTGGCCCGTCTCGCGCGAGTTCCTGTCCCGGGGCGCGAACACCTACGTGAGGCTGGTGCTCGGCATCCCGGTCCGCGACGCCACGGCGGGCTTCCGCGCCTACCGCGCGGCCACCCTGGAGAAGATCGAGTTGGACGGCGTCCAGTCGCAGGGCTACTGCTTCCAGGTGGACCTCACGCTCCGGACCGTACGGCAGGGCCTGCGGGTGAAAGAGGCGCCGATCACGTTCGTCGAGCGCACCGTGGGCGCCAGCAAGATGAGTCGTAAGATCATCCTTGAGGCGTTCTGGCGCATCGCCCTCTGGGGCGTCGCCGGCCTGGGGGAGCGGTTTCGCCCACGGCGATGAGCGCGGGGACGATCCACAGGAACCCCGGCGGCCGTGGGGACGTTGACCGCAACGTACGGGTGCCGGGGTGAGTGGGGCGAGAAATGGTGCGGATCGGGCTGTTCCTGGGGTTCCTCGTGGTGCCCGTCCTGGAGATCTGGTTTCTGATCCGGGTGGGCAGCGTGATCGGCGGATGGCAGACGGTCGCCCTGCTCATCGCCGACAGCCTCATCGGGGCCTGGCTGGTGCGCCGGGAGGGACGGCGGGCGTGGGCCGCGCTGCGGAGCGCCGCCGAGTCGGGACGGATGCCCGACCGTGAGCTCGCCGACGGCGCGATGATCGTCGCGGGCGGCACCCTGCTGATGACCCCCGGCTTCCTGAGCGACGTGCTCGGGCTCTTCGTGATCCTGCCGTTCACCCGGCCGATCGCCCGCCGGTGGCTGTCGTGGTTCCTCGGCCGGCGGGTGCGGTCGCTCGCCGCCCGCTCGCCGTACGCGCCGCTGTTCGGCCAGGTGGAGCCGGACCCGGCGGCACCCGGCCGGGCAGGGTTCGGTCAGGCAGGGTTCGGTCAGGCGCGATCCGGTCGCGGGGAGGGCTCCCGCGGCCGGGTGGTGCGCGGCGAGGTGATCGAGGACGACCCCCTCTCGGCCCCCGGCGACCGCTCGCACTGAGGGGCAGCGGGGCTGTGACGGGCCAACGCCCGTACCGGAGCCGGGATCAGAGGCCGGGGTCCCGCTCGTCGCGGTCCCGCTCGTCCCCACCCCGCTCGGCGTCCGGTTCGTCGTAGCGGTCGCGGTTCTTCGCGTCGGTGCCGAAACGCTGCCCGGCGCGGATGTCCGGAGTGGCGTCGAAGCGCTTCTCGGCGCGGGTGCCGGCGTCGCCGGCGAACCGTTCCCCGGAGTCGCTGACCGGGTCGCCGCCCTCGAACCGCTCCTGTGACCTGGCCGCCGGGTCGTCCATGTCGTACGGCTCGCTGGAGGTGACGCCGGTGTCGCCGCCGCCGAAAAGCTCGCCGGAGCGGGTCGCCGGGTCGCGCGGCGCGAGCGGCTCACCGGGCCGGGTGCCGGGGATCTCGGCGTCCAGACGGTCCATGGAGCCGAGCGACGGGTCGTCGGTGCCGTACCGCTCCCCGCGGTGGGTCACCGCGTAGTCCGTCCCCGCACCCGCGTAGCCGGTGCCGTCGGCGGCGCGGTCCGCGGTCTCGCCGGGGCGGTCCAGGCGCTCACGCTCGCGCCGCCCGCCGGTCTCGGCCCAGCCGGTGAGGCTGCCGGGCTCGTTGGCGCGTTCCCAGGCCTCGTCCCAGCCCATGTCGTAGTGGCGGTAGAGCAGGCGCTCCTGCTCGGCGGACAGGTGCCCGCCCTCCTCCAGGTCGACGTCGGGGGCGTTCTTGACGTGCTCCTTGTCGTACGGGACCTCGATCCCGTCGGCCGTCACGTTCGCCTCGTGGAGGGGAACGAAGGTCTGCTTGGCGTGCAGCAGGCCGGTCTTCACGCAGAGCCACTTCGGCAGGCCGGTCGCGTCGTCCAGGAAAACGTGCGCGACGTCGCCGATCTTGTCGCCGATCGAGTCGTGGACCGGGTGGTCGAGCACCATGGGGATCTGCTCGTGAGTGATCACGTGCTTCTCCTTGTCTCTCGCTTGATCGGTCCTTGTCTGGCTACCGCGGATCGGCCGATGAAAACCACTTCCACGGAAAAACACAGGCGCCCGCGATTCCGCCGTACTCGTCCTCCATCCGCGTCGGCCCAGGTGAGCGGCGACCGCCGCGGCATGGAACCCGGCGGAGAATTCGTCCTCCCGCCAGGGCGGTGGTCAGTGTCCCGCCCAGGGGCCGAGGTCATCCTCTTTCCATTCGAGGCGGTCGGCCACGCCGATCACGCCGTTGGTCCGCTCGACCATCCGGGTGAGGACGCGCGCCTGCGAGCGGCGTCCGACGGAGCCGGCGAGGGTCACCACTCCGTTTTCGGCCGAGACCTCGACGCCCGACAGGTCGGCCCACAGGCAGGTGCCGATGACGTCCTCCCGTATCTCCCGGGCGATGTCGGCGTCGCCGCGGGCGAGGACCTTGAGCAGGTCGTGGCGGCTGAGGATGCCGACGAGCACGTCCTCGTCGTCCACGACCGGCAGGCGCTTGACGCCGTGCCCGCTCATCAGGCGGGCCGCGGTGACCACGCTGGTGTACGGCCGGATGGTGAACGCGGGCGCGGACATGAGCTCGGCCGCGGTCACGCCCCGGGCCCGCTCCTGGGTCCGTACGGCTCGGTGGCCCACGGCCTCGCGGAGACGGGCCCGCAGGGGCGGCCGGTAGCCCTCGCGGTAGAACTGCTCGCGGAACTCCTCCTTGCGCAGCAGGTCGGCCTCGGAGACCAGGCCGATGACGTGGCCCTCGCCGTCCACGACGGGCACCGCGCTGATCCCATGGGCGATCATGATCTCGGTCACGTCGCGGAACGGCGTGCTGCCGTTGACGGAGGCGACCTCACTCGTCATGACATCCCGCACCTTCATGTGCATGACCGTCTCCTTCCCGACGTGTCCTTTCATCTCCCATCGCATCGCGCCGCGGACCCGGCGCGAAGGGACCGACGACCCTCCCGGCCGGGCCCTTCGCCACCTCCCCGGTGGGGGCGCGCCCGCCTCCGGAGGGATCGGTGGCCGAAAGTCCCGCCCACTCGGGACCTTCACCGCTCACCCATGGGAACGCGGGCGGGGCACGCTGGCCTGGAGAGACGGGAGGCGTCGTCATGACGGCGAAGGTGAAGGATGTCATGGGCAAGGTGGCCATCGCGGTGCGGATGGACGCGTCGTTCGCGGATCTCGTCGCCACCATGCGGCGGTACGGCGTGGGGGCGGTCACGGTCATCGACGCCGACCGGCGCCCGGTCGGGGTGGTCTCCGAGGACGACATGCTGCTGAAGGAGATCGACCTGGGCGAGCACATGTTCGGCGGTCCCCGCAGGCGCGTGGAGCAGCGCAAGGCGGCGGGCACGAACGCCGGCCAGATCATGACGCGACCGGCGATCACGGTGACCGGCGGCACTCCCGTGCGCGACGCGGCCCGGCTGATGCACCGCAACCGGGTCAAGCAACTCCCGGTGATCGACGCCGTGAGCGGCCGCATCGTGGGCACCGTCCACCAGGGCGACCTGCTGCGCGTCTTCGCGCGGCCCGCGGCGGAGATCCGGGCCGAGATCGAGCGGGTCGCAGGCCGGATGGATCTCGACCTCGGCGACCTCGACGTCGCCGTTTCCGGCGGAGTCGTCACGATCAGGGGGCAGGTGCCCCGCAGATCAGTCGTGAGGCCGCTGCTGCACACCGTCCGCCGGGTCGAGGGCGTCGTCGAGGTCGACGCCGACGACCTCGCCTTCCTCGTCGACGACCTGCTCATCGCGCCGCCGCTGCTGTAGCGCGGCCTGCTGCGGCACGGCGCTTCCGAGGCCGGGCCCGTACGCGCCCTTCGAGGGGGGAACACCGTGAACACTCGGACATCTGAGGGGATCGCGCAGGCGGCCCGGGAGGCCGTGGAGGCCGCCCTGTGGGCGCCGTCGATCCACAACACCCAGCCCTGGTCGTTCGCCGTCTCCGGCGACGAGATCAGCCTGCGCGCCGACCCGGACCGGAGGCTGCGCGTCTCCGATCCCACCGGCCGGCAGATGACCATCAGTTGCGGCGCCGCGCTGTTCAACGTGCGGATCACGCTGATGGCGCTCGGGTACGAGCCCGAGGTGCGCCGGCTGCCGAGTCCTGAGGGCCCGATGCTGCTGGCCACCGTGCGGGTGCGGCCCGGGCGCGAACCGGGCGAGCACACCCGGCTGCTGTACGGGGAGGTCCAGCGCCGCCGCACCCACCGGGCCGGGTTCACCGCGCTGCCCATCCCCGACCCGCTGACCGACGCGCTCGTACGGGAGGCCGCGGCCGAGGGGGCGCACCTCGCGCCCGTCAAATCGGACGCTCCGGCACGGGTGCTCGCCGCGCTCACCGGGGCCGCCCAGGACGTGCAGGCGCAGGACCGGCAGTTCGTGCTCGAACTCACGCGCTGGGCCCGGCCTCCGGGCAGCGCGCGGCGGGACGGCGTGCCGGTGGCGGGCTACCCGACCGACCCCCGGCGGACCTACCCGCAGCACTTCGCGTCCCGCGACTACAGCAGGGGACAGGAGTGGGGGGCGGCCCCCGAGGAGCGGGTGTCCACCTCGACCGGTCTCGTAGCGCTGCTCAGCACGCCGGGCGACGCCCGGGAGGACTGGCTGATCGCGGGGGAGGGACTGCAGCGGATGCTGCTGCACGCCTCCGCGTACGGGGTGAGCGTCGCCTTCCACACCCAGGCGCTGGAGATGTGCGAGCTGCGCGAGTTCATCCGCAGGCACCTGTGCTCCGGTGAGGCACCCCAGATGATCATGAGAATGGGCTTCGTCCTCGACGAGAGTGAAAGCGTCCGGCGCGCCCCTTCCGACATTCTGGAGTGAGCCTCCGCCGCCGCGTGCCGTGTGCGCCGTGCTCCGCTGCCCGCCGCGAGCGGGTGCCTGCATGGATCGGGCATGCGCGGTCTGGGTGCTTTTCCAGCCAGATTCCCTCACTTCCGTGTGGTCTGCGCATGCGTGGAAGGCGGGGCTGTGGGCAGTGGAGACGGACCGCCGGCCCGCCCGAGTTTCCGCCCACGCCGTCCGGTCCGCCGGACCTCCGGCGGCGACCCTTCAGGGCTCACTCTGGGGGCTCACTCTGGGGGCTCACTCTGGGGGCTCACTCTTGTGGGCCGGCGGTGGCGTGAGGACCATGCGTGGGAGGTGTGCCATGAGATCGATCGCCCGCTGGGTCGTGGCGGGGCTGCGCCGCTACCGGCCCGATCGCAACCCGCTGCGCCGCCGGTCGGACCGGGTCGAGGCGGGGCTCGTGGCGGCCGTCCTGCTCGCCGTCCTGCTCGCGGTGTGGCCCGCCGCGCTGGCCGCCCGCGCGGCGTACGGCGGCGGGCCCGCGGCGGCGGGGCCGGGGGCGCGGCACCTGGTCGAGGCGACACTGACGGGCGGGGCCACCGCGAGCGCGGCCGACGCGCACGTCCTGTTGGGGGCGACGGCGGCGCGCTGGCCGCTGCCGGACGGCGGGGTCCGCGAAGGCATGGTGCCGGCGGCCCTCCTGCTGCGGGACGGGCCCCGGGCCCGGCTGTGGATCGACAGCGAGGGCAGACCGGCCACGCCGCCGCCGCACCGCGCCGAGATGACCGCCAGGGCGGGGCTCGCCGCCTTCGGCGTCATGGCCGCGGCCCTCGCACTGGCCGCCGCCTGTCTCGTCCTCGCGCGGCGGCGGCTGGACCGCGCCCGCTACCGGGCGTGGGACGCCGCCTGGGCGGACGCCGACCAGCGGTGGCGCAGGCACCGCATCTGACCGGCGAGGCCAGTGAGGCCGGTGAGGCGATCATCGGCCTTGGTCAGCGCATGAACTGGCAGACGTCACCGCCTCCGGAGGCGTTCTGCACGCTGTTCCGCCCGGCGTTGGTGACGGTGCTCTGCTGCGGGCCGCCCAGGAATGACGGCGTGTAGACGCCGACGAGGTTCTGGTTGTACCGGCCGTTGCCGGACCGGTAGGCCCGCGCGTGGGTCCGGGAGCCACGGGCCACCTGCCGTACGCCGGGACCGGGTTTGGCCGCGGCCGCGCGCGGCCGGTGGCGGTGCGCCGTCGCGGCGTCCGCCGGAGCCGGCGCCGCCAGGGTGACCCCGGCCGCCGCGGCGGCCAGCAGTGCGGCCACGCCGAGGCGCAGGACCGGCGGGACCGGTTCGGATCGGAGAGCTTCCGCGCGGAGAGGCACCACCGAAAAACCTCCTACATATCCGGCACTATGCAGACACAAGCGACATATGTTTCGTACCCGCACTATTGGGGCGAGACATGCGCCTTGGGGGAGCGGGGAAAAGGAAATTACCGTTTCGACCCGACCCTGCCCAGCGGTTCGGGCATGGCGTTCAGCGCGGCGGTCGCGTCGGCCCAGGCGGAGTCGCCGGGGTAGAGCGTGGTGCGGAGATAGGCCCAGACGAGCGCCCGCAGCGCGGCGACGCGCTCGGGGTTCTCGTCGGTCGTCTCCGCCCCGTCGTACATGGACACGCCGCCGAGGCCGTGCTCCGCCCCGAACAGCGTCAGCAGGCGGTTCGGGTTCCGTCGTGGGTTTTCCGGCCGATGCCGAGGGGGACCGGCGGCGGGTGGGATCGGCGGCGCGGGGGCGCGGTCAGGCGGCGGCGCGCTCGGCGACCGGCCGGCGGCGGAGGTCCGGGCGCAGGAGGGCCGGGGGCCGGTAGGCCTGGTCGAGCGCGCCGACGTCGGTGCCGGGCGGGACGATCTGGTCGATCTGGTCGAGGATCTCGTCGGTGAGTGTGACGTCGACGCCGGCGAGCAGGTCGTCGAAGTGCTCCATCGTGCGCGGTCCGATGATCGCGCTGGTCACGCCGGGATGAGCGATCGCGAACGCCATCGCGAGGTGGGTCATCGGCAGCCCCGCCTTCTCGGCGATCGGGATGAGCCGCTCGACGGCGTCGTGCCGGCGCTCGTCGTTGAGGTGCCGGAAGAGGCCCGCGCGGCGCAGGTCGTTCTGCTGCCCCCTGCGGACGCGGCCGGTGAGCAGTCCCTGCGCGAGCGGGCTCCACACCAGCGTGCCCATCCCGAAGCGCTGCGCGACCGGCAGCACCTCGCTCTCGATGCCCCGGTTGAGGATCGAGTAAGGCGGCTGCTCGGTGTGGAACCGTTCGAGGCCGCGCCGCTCGGCGACCCACTGCGCTTCGACGATGTCGGAGGCGGGCATCGTGGACGATCCGATCGCACGGACCTTCCCGCTGCGGATCAGGTCGGTGAGCGCGGAGAGCGTCTCCTCGACGTCGGTGTCGGGGTCCGGCCGGTGGATCTGGAAGAGGTCGATGTGGTCCGTCCGCAGACGGCGCAGCGAGTTCTCGACCGCGATCATGACCCAGCGCCGCGAGGCGCCCTGCCGGTTGGGATCGTCGCCCATCGGGCGGCTCATCTTGGTCGCCAGGACGACGTTGTCGCGACGTCCCTGGAGCGCTCTGCCCACGACCTCTTCGGAGTCGCCGTAGACGTCGGCGGTGTCGATGAAGTTGATCCCCGCGTCCAGTGCCTTGTGGATGATGCGGATCGAGTCGTCGGGGTCGGGGTTGCCGAAGGACGTGGCGAACATCATCGCGCCGAGGGCGAAGGGGCTGACCTTGATGCCGGTGCGGCCCAGGGTTCGGTAACGCATGCGGTGACTCCTGACGAGTGGTGGCGGTGACCGGGCGGTGGCCGTCGGCCGTGCAGGCGGGGGGTGTGCAGGCAGAGGGGTGTGCAGGCCGGGCGTGGGACGCCGGGGGCGTGCCGTATCCTGAAGCGAAGCGGAACGGCTTTCCGGAACGACTATACGGAAAGTCTTTCCGGTTATGCAAGCGGAGGAGGGCCGTGACGGAGCACACGCCGGCAGAGCACACGGTGGCGGCCGCACCCGGCTCGACCGGCAGCACGGGCGGCGCGGGCGGCACCATGGGGGGCGGCGTGCCTGGACGCGCGCCGCGCCGGCTGCGCGCCGACGCGCAGCGCAACATCGACTCCCTGCTCACGGCGGCGAAAGCCGTCTTCGCCGGCTCGGGCGTCGATGCGCCCGCGAAGGAGATCGCCGATCTGGCCGGTGTCGGAGTCGGCACGCTGTACCGGCACTTCCCGCAGCGTTCGGACCTGGTCAAGGCCGTGTTCCAGCGTGAGGTGGACGCCTGCGCCGAGGCGGCCCCGGCGCTGATGGCGGAGCACGGGCCGGGAGAGGCGCTCGACCGGTGGCTCCACCGGTACACCGAGTTCGTCGCGACCAAGCGTGGGCTCGCCGCCGCCCTCCACTCGGGCGATCCGGCGTTCGACGCCCTGCCGGGTTACTTCATGGGACGGCTGGGGCCCGCACTCGGGTCCCTGCTCGACGCCGCGACGGCGAGCGGTGAGATCCGCGCCGGCGTCGGTCCCGAGGACCTTCTCCACGCCGTCGCCAATCTGTGCCTGCCCATGGCGGGCGAGGGGGCGGCTTTCAGCAGGCGCATGGTCGGGCTGCTCGTCGACGGGCTCCGCTACGGCGCCGATGCGAGCCGGGCCGACTCTTGAGCGCAGGAATCGGACCGTTTCCTTCCTCTGTGTCTGCTTTCAGGTAAAAAATGCGTCGCTGCAACCCCATAACCCTTCTTGTCGTATAGGTCTAACGAAGAGATAGGGGTACGGGGCTTTCTGATGCTGACTAAGCGAATCTCGGCGTACGCGGTGGCGGGCCTGCTGGTGTACGCGGCCGCCGCCACGATGATGGAACGACGCGCGCGGAAGGCCCTCGCGGCCGAGTGTGACCGGCTGCGCTGGTTCGCCGCCGACCTGTCGCACGAGCTGCGCACCCCGCTCACGGCCGTACGGCTGGAACTGGAGGACGCCGCCCAGGACGCCGGAGCCGACGTCGCGTCGCTGACCGAGCGCCTGCTGCCCAGCCTCGACCGGACGGAGGCAGTGGTCACGAGCATGCTCCTGCTGACCGGGCGGCAGGCCGGCGACGAGGGGCGCGAACTGGTCGACCTGAGCGACCTCGTCGGCCGGGAGGTCGCCTCGCGCCGCGATCCCTACCCGGTCACGGTCCGCCTGTCCGGCCAGGTCAACGTCAGCGCCGTACGCGAGCAGATGCGCCAGGTGCTCACCAACCTGCTGGACAACGCCCAGCGGTACGCCCGCTGCGGCGTATTGGTGGAGGTGTCACGACATGGCGGCGTGGCGCGGATGCTGGTGGACGACGACGGGGACGGCGTCCCCGAGGCCGACCGGAGGCGGGTGTTCCAGCGGTTCACCCGGCTCGGCGGCCACCGCGACCACGACGGCGGCGGGCTCGGGCTCGTGATCACCCGGGTCATCGCCGAGGCCCACCGGGGCAGCGTCGAGGTCGAGGAGGCGCCCTCGGGCGGCGCCCGGTTCGTGCTCCGCCTGCCCGCCGCCTGACAGGCTCTCAGGGCCGCCTGACAGCACCCCTGACGGGGCATCTGACCCGCCGCCTGACGGGTTCTTGACGGACGAGGGCCGCCGCGCCGATAGCATTCGATCACTGACCGGCCCGACTCATCCCCCTGGAGTGACGATGCCCCGACCCGGCGACCTGGTGATCGGCGGATACACGCCCGACACGGAGGGATCGGGCCCCGGCCTGACGGTGGCCCGGCCGGACGCCGATGGGCGGCTGGAGCCGGTGGCCGAGACGGCCGTGTCCGGGCCGTCCTTCGTCGCCGGCCACCCCCGCCTGCCGCTGCTCTACGCCGTGCTCGAACGCGAAGGGGAGGGCGGCCTCGCGGTCCTCGCCACCGGCGCGGACCGGGCCGCTCCACGCCTGCTGGCCGAGCACCCGAGCGGCGGGTCGCTGCCCTGCCATCTCGCGCTCGACGACCGGGGTGAGTGGCTCGTGATCGCCAACTACGGCGACGGGACCGTCACGGCGTACCGGCTGGGGGAGGACGGCATGCCGGAGCCCGGCCCGCTGACGTTCCCGCACGAGGGCCGGGGCCCCCACCCGGAACGGCAGGAGGGCCCGCACGCCCACATGGCCGTCTTCGGCCCCGGCGGCGTCCTGTACGTGACCGACCTCGGCACCGACGAGGTCCGCCGCTTCCTGCCCGGCATGCGCCCGCACCCCGAGGGCGCCGTACGGCTGGTCTCCGGCAGCGGCCCCCGGCACTTCCTGCACCACGAGGGACACTGGTACGTCACCGGCGAGCTCGACGGGACCGTGCGCGTCTACGACGCCTCCTGGCAAGAGGCGGGGACGGTCCGGGCGAGCGGCGCGGAGGGGGAGAACCTGCCGTCCCACATCGCCCTGTCCGCCGACGGCCGTCACCTGTACGTCGCCAACCGGGGACCCGACACCGTCGCCGTCTTCGCCGTCGACGGGCCGCGGCTCACGATGGTGGCCGAGGCGCCCGCGGGGGGCCGGTGGCCCCGGCACTTCGCGATCGACGGCGACCGTCTCTACGTGGCCTGCCAGCGGTCGGACGTGGTCGTCGCGCTGGGGCTGAAGGAGGGGCTGCCGGAGCACGGGGGCCAGGCGCTGGCTGTGGGCACCCCCTCGTGCGTGCTCGTCCGCTGACAGTGATGATGTACGGCCCCGGCAGGCGCCGGGACGGTCAGGGGACGCGGCCGACGCCGCCGACGATCCACACCCGCTGGGCCCGCGCGGCGCTCTCCTTCGTCTCCGGTCGCCACTGGCGGATGTAGACGAGACCGGGCTCGACGAGCTCGGTCCCGTCGAAGAAGCGCAGCACCTTCTCCCTGGTCCGCGGCACGTCGTCGGCCCGGGTCACGATCTGGCGGAACAGCTCGACGATCGGCCCGGTCAGCTCGGGACGGCTGTCGAAGACGGCGTGGCCGACGGCCAGGTAGCTGCCGGGGGCGAGGTGGTCGCGCACGTGGGCCACGCACTTGTACGGCTCGGCGGAGTCCGGGAGATACTGCAACCGGGCCGGGATCAGCAGCCCGACCGGCTGCCGGAAGTCGACGAGCCGGAGCATCTCGGGGTCGGTTAGCATCTCCGCCGGGCGCAGGATCGAGCCCTTGACCACCCCGGTGCCGGGGGTGCGGGCGAGCAGGGCCCGGGCGTGGCTGAGCACCACCGGGTCGTCGTCCACGTACACCACCCGGGCGTCCGGCGCGAGCTCCTGGGCGACCTCGTGGGTGTTGCGGCGGGTCGGCAGCCCCGACGCCACGTTGAGGAACTGCCGCACGCCCTGGTCGACCAGGAAGCGGACCACCCGTTCGAGGAACGTCCGGGTGTCCACGGCCATCGTCTTCACCTCGGGGGCGATGGCCATCAGGCTCTCGGCGAACTCCCGGTCGGCGGCGAAGTTGTCCTTGCCCCCGAGCAGGTAGTCGCTCATCCGCGCGATGTTGGCCCGGCTGGGGTCGAGGCCCGCCACCTTTGCGGTCCACGAGTCGCCCGGTTCCCGGCCCCCTGACTCCGCGCCACCCGTGTCTGGGCCACCCGTGTCTGGGCCGCCCGAGTCCGGGCCACCCAGTTCCGCGCCGTCCACTCGGCCTCCCTTGCTCCAGATCAACCAAGCATGATTATTCCGGTAAGTTCGTTGTGTCGGATGCCGATCACTCTGGAAATCCGCGAAAGCCTGCTAGTCCCACCAGAATGACCAGGCGTTGCTGCCCACGAGCTGTTCGGCGTAGTCGGCCAGCGTCCCCGGCCCCTGCAGGACGCTGTCGGGGCAGAACGTCCAGTGCTCCGCCGCGACGTGCAACGCGTGCGCCGGCGTGGCGGGCGGTGCGGCGACGCTGAGGTCGAGCGTGTTGAACCCCATGCCGACGACCCGCGCCCCGAACCGTTCCTCCCAGCTGCGCACGACGGCGGCCAGCGGCACGGTCCACTCGTTGTGGTGCAGCGCCCCCTGCCAGCCGATCGCGACCATGGCGTCGGCGCCGCGGCCCACCGCGGTCAGGCCCAGAAGCGTCATGCGCTCGGCGAGCATGTCGGCGTACCAGTCGGCCACCACGTCCGGGTCGGCCACGGGCTGGGCGGGAGGCGCGGGCCCGGGGCACTCGGCCCCGAACGGCGCGAGGTAGGCCTCGTGGCCCAGCAGCAGGTCCTGCCACGCCTCGGCCATGAACGCGGCCGCGCTGAAGCAGTCGACCTGATCGGGCGAGTCGGGGGCGATCTGCCCGGCCGCCCAGGGCTGCACGCCGTCCTCCAGCAGCACCGGCCACAGGCCCGAGCGGGGGTGCTCGGCGCGCAGCCGGGCCCACAGCCCGGCGGGCACCGGCTCGTCGCTCAGCCAGAACGACGGGCGGTGGTGGGTGCGCATCCTGTCGTAGTCGGGGTCCGGCCACACGAGGGACCCCGACGGCAGGCCGGCGGACAGCACCCGGCCGTCGCCGCCGTCGCCGAACAGCAGCTCCAGACCCATGGGGAGCCGCCGACGCTCGTGAACCGACATGCGCCAATAATGTCGGACCTGGCCCCGGCGCGTCCCGCCAGGGCGATCATTATGCGATGTCGAGCCGGCCCAGTCCCTCGGCGAGAACCTTGGTCGTCAGACGCGTACGGCTGTCGCAGCCGAGCTTCGCGAAGATGTGCTCCAGATGGGTGGTCACGGTGCGCACGCTCAGCACGAGCGCGGCGGCGATCTGGGGGTTGGAGTCGCCCCGCGCGACCCGGGTCAGCACCTCGATCTCCCGGGTGGTCAGGTCGTACGGCAGCGCGCAGGGGCGCTCGGCGACGACCGCGCCCTGGATCGAGCCGTGGAAGCCGACGCCGGCCCGGTGCAGGCGCATCTCCCGCCACTGGCCCGTGCCGTCGAGCCACAGCCCGCGGCGGGACAGCTCCCGCGAGTCGATGAAGTCCCGCGCGAGGTCCGCCATGGCCGGCTCGGCGGCGAGGGCCCGCGAGGGCGGCCAGCCCGCCACGTCGCGCCGCCGGCCGCCGCGCTCGAACGACAGCGCGTGGAAGCCCGGCGGCAGGCCGAGGGGATCGACCACGCAGCGGGTCACGTCGGTGAGGTGGGCCAGGGCGGGCGACACCGCGCCGATCACCGCGGGCGCCTCGGGCGGCAGGTCCGCGCGCGAGCCGACGTGCAGCAGGCCGGTGTAGCGCCCGCCGGTCAGGAACAGCGGCGTGGTGATGCCATAGCGCCAGCCGTACGGCTCCAGATGACGGCGGAAGTAGCGTTCGGTGCCGGGAGAGCCCATGACGACCGGCGTGCGCGCGGACATCGCCCGGCGGTAGGTGTCGAGCCCGGCGTACTCCTCGGCCGCGTCGTCGTCGACGCGGGTGTAGCCGGCCGAGACCAGCGAGCGGTGCCGGCCCGTCGCCGGGTCGAACGCGACGAACTCGTAGGCCTCCACGGGGATGACCTCGCCCAGCGCGGTCATCGCCCCGTGCGCCCCCTGCCGGGCCACCTGGAAGCCCAGCTCGGCGACCGCGTGCAGGCCGCGCGCGCTGAGGCTGATTGGGTTCATCGATCCTCCACGCTCAGACTGCCCGGTAAAGATCCCGCGAGCAATACGTAAAGTCTCCGATGCCGACGGCGGCCCCGTTTCCTACCCTCACCCGCAACACCACCGAGAGGCGGAGCACAGTGCGGGTCACGAGAAGCCGGACGGCCGCCCTCGCCGCGGCCGCGATCATGCTGAGCGGCGGCTGCGGGGGATCCTCGTCCGGCGGCGCGAAGGGCGCGGACGCCGACCGTTTCTCCGTCGCGCTGACCGAGCCCGACCACCTCACCCCCGGCAACACGTCCAGCGACTACTCGATCACCGTGCTCGACACGCTCTTCGAGACCCCGGTCTCCATCGACGCCGCCGGCGGCAGACCGGTGATGCGCGCGGCCGAGTCGGTGACCAGCACCGACCAGAAGGTCTGGACGATCAAGATCAGGCAGGGGGGCGTGTTCAGCGACGGAGAGCCCGTCACCGCCCAGAGCTTCGCCGACTCCTGGAACGCCACCGCGTACGGCCCGAACGGCTGGACCAACAACTACTACTTCGCCAACATCGAAGGCTACGACAAGCTCAACCCCGCCAACGGCGACCCCTCCACCGACAGGCTGAGCGGCCTCAAGGTCGTGGACGACCACACCCTGGAGGTCACGCTCACCGCGCCGTTCAGCCAGTTCCCGATCACGCTGGCCTACATCGCGTTCGCGCCGATGCCGAAGGCGGCGTTCGCCGACCTCAAGGCGTACGACCAGGCGC
Source organism: Microbispora sp. NBC_01389 (assembly GCF_045040095.1). Taxonomy (NCBI): domain Bacteria; kingdom Bacillati; phylum Actinomycetota; class Actinomycetes; order Streptosporangiales; family Streptosporangiaceae; genus Microbispora; species Microbispora sp. NBC_01389. The sequence goes on along the minus strand of NZ_CP109552.1, from coordinate 6,186,704 downwards.
CCGTCGGCAACGGGCCGTTCGTCCTCGACGGCGCCTGGGAGCACGACCGGCAGATCAAGGTGAAGCGGTCGCCGTCGTACAACGGCGAGCGCCGGGCGAAGGCCGGCGCGGTCACCTTCAGGATCTACGCCGGCCGCGACACCGCCTACACCGACCTGCGGGCCGGCCGGGTGGACCTGCTGACCACGATCCCGCCGGCCAGCACGGCCGAGGCGCAGCGGCTGCTCGGCGACCGGTTCCTTCGGACCCCCGACGGCACGATGGACTACCTCGGCTTCCCGACGTTCGACAAGCGGTTCGCCAGCCGCGACCTGCGCCGGGCGTTCTCGATGGCGATCGACCGGAAGGCCATCGTGGACGCCGTCTACGACGGCGCGTTCAAGCCGATGGCGTCGCTGCTCGCGCCGCTGGTGCCCGGCTACCGGGAGAACGCCTGCGGCGAGGCCTGCGCGTACGACCCGGCCGGGGCCAAGGCGCTGTTCGACCAGGCCGGCGGGTTCAGCGGCACGCTGACCCTGTGGTTCTCCAACGCCGACCCCAGCTACGAGCAGTGGATGACCGCCGTCGCCAACCAGCTCAAGCAGAACCTCGGGATCTCCGACATCAAGCTGCGCAAGGTCCCGGCCTCCGACTACCTGTCGTCGCTGCGCGAGCGCAAGGAGGACGGCCCGTACCGGAACAACTGGGTCATGGACTACCCCAGCCCGCAGGACTACCTGGAGTACATGTGGGGCGCGGGCAACCGGATGGGCTGGGAGAACAAGGAGTTCGACGACCTGATCAAGCAGGCCGACTCGGCGCCCGGTCTCGACGCCAGCCTGCCGCTCTACCAGAAGGCCGAGGACGTCGCGCTCGCCGAGATGCCAATGATCCCGCTGTGGAACTGGCAGAACCAGGTCGGCTTCTCCACCCGGATCAGCGGTGTGGACGTGACGCCGTACAGCAAGAACCTCTACGCGATCAGCGTGAAGCAGGGGTGACGCGGGAGTGAGATACGCCGCGCGGCGCCTGGCGCAGGCGGTCCCGGTCTTCGTCGTGACCACCTTCCTGATCTACACGATGGTGTTCGCGCTGCCCGGCGACCCGATGCTGGCGCTCGCGGGCGACAAGCCGGTGCCCGAGCAGGTGCTCGCCGTCATGCGGCAGCGCTACCACCTCGACGAGCCGCTGCTCGTGCAGTACGGCCACTACATGCTCGGGGTGTTCCACGGCGACCTGGGGGAGACCTTCACCGGGCAGCCGGTGAGCGAGCTGCTCCAGGACCGGTGGGCGGTCACCGCGCAGCTCGCGCTGACCGCCTGGGTCTTCGAGCTCGTCGTGGGGATCGGCCTCGGCGTCCTCGCCGGGCTGCGCCGGGGCGGGGCCGCCGACACGGCGGTCCTCGCCGGCACCACGTTCGTCATCGCGGTCCCGGTGTTCGTGGTCGGGTACACGGCCCAGATCGTGCTGGGCCTCAACCTGGGGCTGTTCCCGACCGCGGGGACCGACGACGGCTGGCCGGGGAGCTACCTGCTGCCCGGCATGGTGCTCGGCTCGTTCGGCCTGGCGTACATCGCCCGGCTCACCCGCACCTCGCTGGTGGAGAACCTGCGCGCCGACTACGTCCGTACGGCGACCGCGAAGGGGATGGTGCGGCGGCGGGTCGTCGGGCTGCACGCGCTGCGCAACTCGCTGATCCCGGTCGTGACCTTCCTCGGCGTCGACTTCGGCAACCTCATGGCGGGCGCGGTCGTCACCGAGGGCATCTTCAACCTGCCCGGGATCGGCCAGCAGGTGTTCCAGTCGATCCAGCTCCAGGAGGGCCCGGTCGTCGTCGGCGTCGTCACCCTGCTCGTCATGGTCTTCATCGCCGCCAACCTCGCCGTCGACCTGCTCTACGGCGTGCTCGACCCGAGGATCCGCCGTGCTCGCGCGTGACGCCTGGCTGGAACTGCGCGGCCGGGTGGTCTTCTGGCTCTCCGCCGCCGTCCTGCTGGTCGCGTCGGCGATGGCGGCCTTCCCCGGGCTGTTCGCCGCGCTCGGTCCCAACGAGCGCTGCGACCTGCGGATGTCGAAGCGCGGCCCGCGGACCGGCGCGCTGTTCGGGTACGACCTGCAAGGCTGCGATTACTGGTCGCAGGTCGTGCACGGCACCCGGGCGTCCATCGTGGTCGGCGTCGCGGTGACCGTGTTCGCCCTGCTGATCGCCATCGTGCTCGGGCTCGTGGGCGGGTTCTACGGGGGTCTCGCCGACGCGCTGATCTCCCGGACCACCGACGTGTTCCTCGGCATCCCCTTCGTGCTGGGGGCGACGGTCGTGCTGGTGGCCTTCCCCGACCACGGGATGTGGGCGATGACGCTGGTCCTCGTCCTGCTCGGGTGGACGACGATGACCCGCCTGATGCGCGGCCAGGTGATCGCGATCAAGCACATGGACTACGTCGCCGCCGCCCGCATGCTGGGCGCGAGCGACCGCAGGCTGATGGTCCGGCACATCCTGCCCAACGCGGTCGCGCCGGTCTTCGTGGTCGCGATGCTGAACGTCGGCAACGTGATCGCGGGCGAGGCGACGCTCGACTACCTCGGCGTCGGCCTGCAGTACCCCGACGTGTCCTGGGGCCTGCAGCTCAACACGGCGCAGACGTTCTTCGCCGAGCACCCGCACCTTCTGGTCTTCCCGGCGCTGTTCCTCACCGCGACCGTGCTGAGCTTCCTCATGCTGGGCGACGTCGTCCGCGACGTCCTCGACCCCCGCCTGCGCTGACTCGTGGCGCACAGCGAGCGAGCCGGCACCGCACACCGCCCGGCACCTACCGCTCGGGCGAGCCCCGGGACCCGGGCCCCGGAAAAGGCCCGCATGCCCGAGGGCTGCCCGAATCGTCAGCGGGGGAGTGGGTTGTCCGGCCTCGGACGCCGCGGCATCCATTGCCGGAAACTGCTGCGGGTGGCCCTGGCTATCGCACGGTGATGCTGCCCGGGCCGACCTTCCCCGTTACGTGGACGCGTAGCCGAACCGGGGTGCCGGGGGCGACACGCGTGCGATTCTGTACGCTGCCACTGCCCACCGCCACATCCTCGACGTCCACGAGGACGTCCGGCGGAACCACCAGCGTCACCGATCCGCTGCCCACCGACGCCTCGATCTCCAACGTGGGTGACGTGATGACGGCACCGGTGAAGTCGAGAACGACGGATCCGCTCTTGCACTCGACCTGCATGCGCTGCGGCACCACCCAATCGCCGTCGCGCTTCGCACTCGCGCTGCCGACCGCGATCCGCGTCAACTCCTTCGGAAGAGTGGCCGCGACACCGCGCGCCAACGCCGGTCCGGCCCCCGGAAGGTCCGCGAGCAGCGCGTCGAGCTCCCCGTACGTACGCGCCGTCAGCGCCGCTTCGAGCCGTTCGTCCAGCTCGTCCGCGCTCAACCGGCCGTCTCCGGCGGCGACTCGTAGCAGCTCCACGATCTGCTCTCGATCCTTGTCAGACGCGCGCAGCTCGCCCCGACCGGGCGCCATTTCACCAGACATATCTTCACTGTAATGATGTGGCCGTTCCCCGTTGCTGGGCCTGTGGAGCTTTAGGGGGGACGTTAGGGGTGAATCTGCCCACACGCCCGGCGTGCGGCACCAATCGCGATGTCCTGGCCAGAACCTGGGAACTGTCGCTCGCACGTGCCGACCGGCGGGGGGTCAGGAGCACGCCCTTGACCCCCGCCTGCGCTGAGCCCTCTGGGCGGGCCGGCGGATCGAGAATCCGTGGATCACTGTCGAATCGGTTCTTCCACCGTCGATGAACATTTCATCCCCTGTCGGTGAGTCGATCCGGCCTCAGGTCGTCCGTCGCCGCAGGCCGACAGCCACGGAGGCCTGACCATCATCGTCGAAACGGTTCGCGATCTCCTTGACAGGATTCTCTCTCGAATCGATTCAATGAGACCGGTGGAGACGCCGCGGTTTCCAGGACACGGCCCGTCCCGCCATCCCCACCCCTTCCGTCGAAGGAGTCACGAGTGAACATCGGATTCAGCCGGTGGCACAGGCGCCGCCGCAGCCTGGCCGCGCTGCTGTCGGCCGCGGCGCTCGTCGCCGCGTCCGTCGTCGCGACCGCCGGGCCGGCCCAGGCGGCGGACGAGTCGATCGCGGTCAACTTCTCCGCCGGGAGCGGTTCCCCCACCTATCGGGCGTCGGGGTGGATCTACGGCATGACGGAGAACGGCGCCAATCCGCCCGACCATTTCTTCACGGACGTGAAGTACCGGTTTATGCGTGCGGGCGGCGCGCAGCTGGACGGCCCGGGTGGATGGGTGTCGGGCAAGTACGACCGGCGGTGGAACGCCACCCGGGCGCAGCTCCTGCGTACCCGTTCGCTGGGCGGTGAGTTCGTGCTGCTGGTGCACGACCTGTGGGGCGCGGACGGCTATGCGATCTCGCGCTTCCCGGGCGACAACGGCAACTGGACCGACTACGACAACTTCCTCACCCGCCTGATCGACGACGTGCGGGCGACCGGTGTCCCGGTGCAGTGGGATCTGTGGAACGAGCCCAACATCACCCTGTTCTGGAACCGTACGCAGTCGCAGTACTTCGAGATGTGGAAGCGGGCCTACCAGCGCATCCGGGCCGCGTTCCCGTCCCAGCTGATCGTGGGGCCGAGCTGCGCGTGCGTGCCGTCCACGGGCGGCTGGTGGACGCAGTACCTCGACTACGTCAAGGCCAACAACGTCGTGCCCGACATCGTCAGCTGGCACTCGCTGCCCGGCGACCCGGTCGCGAACGTGGCCACCGCGAACACCAGCCTCGACTCGCGGGGCATCGCGCATCCGCGCCCGTACCAGATCAACGAGTACGGCGCGTCCAACGAGCAGAACCCGGCCGACGGCGCCTGGTACATCGCCCGCCTGGAGCGGGCGGGGGCCGACGGCCTCCGCGCCAACTGGGCCGGCGGCAGCAACCTGCACAACGACCTGGCCAATCTCCTTACCCACAACTCCGCAGGCCAGTACTCGCCGAAGGGCGAGTGGTGGGTCTACCGCTTCTACGGCTCCCAGACCGGGCAGATCGCCTCGGTCACCCCCAGCTCGAACTACGACGCCTTCGCTACCAAGGCGAGCGGGAACGCCAAGATCCTGGTCGGGGGCGGCCGCACCACCGGCAACGTGGCGGTCAACCTGCAGCGGCTGGACACCACCAGCGGCGTCGTGCAGAACAACCAGGTGCGCGTGCTCGTCGAACGCGTCCCCTACAACGGCGGCGGCGCCGTCACCGGCCCGGTGACCGTCCAGAACACGGTGGTGACCCTGTCGAACAACGGCACGACCGTCAACCTGCCGCACACCGCCGTCGACGACACCTTCACCATCACCCTCCTGCCCCCCGACGGCTCGTCTCCGTCCCCGTCACCCTCGCCGAGCAGCTCGCCGTCACCTTCTCCCAGCAGCTCGCCTTCGCCTTCGCCGTCGGTGGGCGGGGCGTGCTCGGCGACGATCAAGACGGTCAACAGCTGGGGTGGCGGGTTCCAGTCCGAGGTGACGGTGCAGGCGGGCAGTTCGGCGGTCAACGGATGGACCGTGAAGTGGACCTGGCCGGGCGGGCAGACCATCAGCAGCCTGTGGAACGGCCGGCAGAGCGTGTCCGGTTCCTCGGTGACGGTCACCAACGAGTCCTACAACGGCTCGATCGCGGCGGGAGGGTCCACGACGTTCGGCTTCACCGCCAACGGCACCGCGGCCACCCCCACCGCCACCTGCACCAGCCCCTGACCCCTGTCAGCCTGAGACTCGATCCGGCAGCTCCAACCAAGGCCGCATAACCGAACGCTACTAGCCGTCAGCGGATAGTAGCGTTCGCGTATGATCCCCGACACTCCGGTGCCCGGGCACGACCCGGGTGCCGACGACCTCGCCAGGGGCGCGGCCCCGGGCCTGCCGATGGCGCTGGTCGAGCGCTGGCGTGCGGGTGGCCGTACCGTCGCCGACGCGCGGCGGGTGCTCGGCGTGCACGTCACGACCGGATACAGCGTGGTGTCCGATTCGGCCGGGTTGACCAGACTGAGCCGGAGCCTCGGCCTGCTGGAGGTGCTGGCGATCATCGACGGCCCGAAACGTCTCCTGCACGCGTACGGAAGGGCGGCGGGAGGCCGGGCGGTCGGCGTCTGGGCGGCGGACAACGCGCAGATGTTCCATCCTGCCTCGATCGGCGCCGACGTGCTGCTGTCGGCCCTGCTGCGGACGCAGGACGAGATCGCCCGCCGCTGCCGGGTCCGGATCGGCGTCGGCGTCCACCACGGAAGCTTCTATGACCTGGACGGCGGCCTGTACGGCGCGGAAGCCGACTCCGTCGAGATCCTCGCGGAGAACCACACCGAAGGCGGCGAGATCGCGGTGACCGAAGCGGTCACCGAGCGGCTGCCGGCGGGTCACTCCTTCGTCCTGCGCAGGAAGGGCGTGCCGGGTGCCCCGAGTGGCCCGCTCCGCACCGTCTACCGGGTGCTCGACGGCCCGCGCGCCGCCGCCGCCGAGGCCGCGTCCGGCGACGGGGCGTCAGGAGAGGGGGCGCGGTATCCGATCCCGTACTCCGCCGCCTTCTACAAGGACCTGTTGCGCCTGGAGCGCGACCCGGAGGACGCCGGGCTCGCCGCGACGCTGGCCGGGCGGCACCTGCGCGAGCGGACGGTGGTCCTGGCCGAGCGCGGCGAGGCGGACGCCGGTGCCGGGGACGAGGACGGCGGTTCGGAGGCCGCGATCCTGCGGGAGCTGGATCTGTCGGTCTCCATGCGCGAGACCGGGCTGCGTCTCCTGCCACCGGTGGGCGCCGTCAAGGTCGCCGGCCCGCTGGGCATCTACCTGTTCGACGAGCCCGCCGCCGCGGCACGCTTCGCCCGTGACCTGCGGCCGCCCTGGCCGAGGCCGGGATGACCTGCCGGATCGGGGTGGACACCGGTCCGGTGCTGGCCGGCCTTACGCCCGGCGGCGGGTGGGACGTGGCCGGCGCGCCGGTGAACCTGGCGTCCAAGATGGCGCAGGATCTCGCCGCTCCCGGGCTGGTCTGCCTCAGCGAGGCGGTCGGCGCGTACGTCGGCCTGGACGGGTTCACCCTCGTCCGGCACACCGTCTCCGGCGTGGACATGGCCTTCTATCAGGGCTGATCGCCTACGAGGAGGCGGTCGAGGACGCGGACGCGGAACTCCAGGCCCTCGACGGGGACCCGCTCGCCCAGACCGTGGAACATGCCGAAGTAGTCGAGGCCGGGCGGTAGCAGCAGCGGTGCGAAGCCGTACCCCCGGATGCCGATCCTGGCGAACCACTTGGCGTCCGTGCCGCCTCTCATCGCGTCTCGCGCTGCGCGACGCCCTGGGTCGGCGCGACGAGGCTTCTCACCGGCCGTGTGTGAACCGATACAGGCGCAGCGGGCTTACAGTGTGGATCGAGCGCGAAGACGTCGGCAACACGTGAAGTCGTCACGGAGGGTGTCTGCCGTTGGCCCTGCCAGACGCACCGGTGAACATGTCGCAGAGTGAGCGCATCCACCGATACGGCGATGTCGCGAGCGCGCTGGCGTTGCAGAGCGACCGGCAGCTTGGCGAGTCACTGGAGCGGGCGCAGATTCTGGGCTCGGGGATCGGTGGTACCTCGGCGCTGTTGGCCATCGACGGCGTGCCGGTTTTCGCCAAGCGAGTCCCACTCACCGACCTGGAGCGCCGCCCGGGCAACGTGATGTCCACTGCGAACCTGTTCGGGCTGCCTCCGTTCTGCCAGTACGGAATCGGCGGGCCGGGCTTCGGTACGTGGCGTGAACTCGCGGCCAACGTCATGACGACCAACTGGGTCCTGGCCGGGCGAAGTGCGGCCTTTCCGCTGCTGTATCACTGGCGGGTGCTGCCAGGAGCGCCGCCACCCGGCGACGAGCACGCCGACATCGAGGCTGTTGTGCAGTACTGGCATGGGTCGCCGGCGGTTCGGGATCGTCTCCACGCCGTGGCCCGGGCCTCGGCCAGCGTCGTGCTGTTTCAGGAGTTCATCCCCTACAACCTCGACACCTGGCTCGCCGCTCAGCTCGCCGCCGGGCAGGACGCTGCGATAGCGGCAAGCGCCATGGTGGAGTCGTGCATGCTCACCGACGTGGCCTTCATGAACGCACAGAAGCTCATGCACTTCGACGCTCATTTCGGCAACATTCTCACCGACGGTGAACGCCTGTACATCGCCGACCTCGGACTGGCGGTCTCCCCGCGGTTCGACCTGTCCACGCAGGAGATCCTGTTCCTGGAGCGCAACCGAACCCACGATCTCGGGTACGCCATGATGCGGCTGGTCAACTGGCTCGTCAGCGCGATCTGCGGGGTGAGGGAGTCGCGAAACGGCGCACCGGTACGCCGCAACGAATATGTCCGCACGTGCGCGGATGGCGCGGACCCGGCTGGTGCCCCGCCGTCTGTCGCCGCAGCGATCCGCCGGTACGCACCCGTGGCAGCGGCCATGAACGACTTCTACTGGGACCTGTTCGGTACCGGTAGGACGACGCCGTATCCGAGCGAGAAGATCGAACGCGCCCTGAGCGCGATGACCTGACCCTGCGGTGCCGGTGGAGGTGTCGGGCAGGCGATCGACGGGGACCCGCTCGTTGGCGTCCGCCGCCGGCTTCACCTGCTCGGGAGGCCGCGGGTCCGCAACGTGGTGTCCAATGCCTTTACGTGAGGGCGAGATCCAGTACAGGTACGCCGGATCTCCCTCGCGCATGGGTCCTGCGGCCAGCCGGAGCGCGTTGTCGTGCGCGCGGGCGCTCGCGGTCGCGTTCCCGGCGGCTGCGTAGGAGGCGGACAGCACCGACTCGTTCATCGCGCGGAGCAGCCTGCTCGGTGACCGGACGGCCCAGCGCCGAGACGTCGGCTGCGACCCCAGGTAGGCAACCCACCTGTGACGCCAACAAATCATCAGCGCAACAGTGCCTGCGACAGCTCGGCATGGGAGAATTCATACATGCTTTCGAATCGACGGAGGAGGTGCAATGGACCTGTTCGATAGCGATTCTGACCGCCCTCGTCATTCGATTGGCGAGGACGCCGACTGGTGGGACCGGCTGACAGCTGGCTCACCGCTGTGGTCTTCCGAGGTTTCGGCCGCCCGTGAATATGTCCCGATCGTCGTTCCCGAGCCGCGCGAGCACGTGAGTCGCATCGACAAGCTGGCGGCTCACGACGGCGCTCCGGGTAGCGCTTGTGGCAGTGCCACTGTCGGTGCTCCTCCCACCAGTGCTCCCATGGGCGCGCCTGACGGTGCCTCTGGCGCTGGCCCGGGTGACTCGGGCCAGGATCAGGACGCCGCTGAGGGAGGCGCCAGGGCCGAGGGCGACGCCGTCGGGGATGGTTGGGACGTCGGCAGCGCGCCTGATGGTGCCTCTGGTGGGGCCTTCTGCGGTTCCGGTGGTGGTGTTTCCGGTGCGGGGTCGTCGTCGTGGGTGGCGGTGGCGGCGGTTGGTGAGGCGGCGCGGGCGGTGGCGTTGGTGCCGGTGCCTGAGGACGCGCGTGTGTGTCTGGCCGAGGCCGAGGAGTTGCTTGCGGCCCGGGATCGGATCACTTCGGCATTGGCGGCCCGGGTCGGTCGTGTTCACCGAGTGGGGGAGGCGAAGAGCCATGGGCATGCGTCCACGAAGTTGTGGTTGCGCTCTGCAGGGGGGATGACGCCGGCGGGGGCGGGGCGCCTGTTGACGATGAGCATGGAGCTGCCCCGTCTGCCGAAGGTCCGCCGCCTGTTCGCGGAGGGTGGCCTGGCCGAGGGGATCGTGGAGGCGATCTGCACGGCCACCGCAGGGCTGACCGACGACCAGGCCACGACCGCTGAGGCGATTCTGCTGGAGTTGGCGAACTCGGCGGGTGCGGCGGAGGTGGCCAAGGCGGGGCGGTATCTGCGGGCGGTGCTGGACCCTGACGGGCATGAGAAGGACGAGCAGGCGGATTTCGATCGCCGGTTCTTCCGGGTGCGCCGGCGTAGGGGTGGTGGGTTGGAGGGGGAGTTCTACCTGCCGGTGGAGGTTGCGGCGCGGTTGCAGCACATGCTGGATGTGTATGCCCGGCCGAGGGCTGAGGGTGATGACCGGCCGTTGAGTGTGCGGAACGCGGACGCGTTGATCGCGTTCCTGGAGAACAAGATCGTGACTGAGCTTCTGGTGCTGGTCAACGCCGAGTCCCTTCCCGACGACCCTCCGAGTGGCACTCCCTGCGACGACGGCAAGCCCGCAGGCACCGACCCCGCAGGCACCGACCCCGCAGACACCGACCCCACAGCCGATCACCCCACAGCCGATCACCCCGCCGCCGACCCCGGCGGCGAGCCCCGCGCCGGTGATGCTCCGGGGCGCGACAGTGGGCGGTGCGAGTGCGACGGTGACCGGTTGGCCAGCGATGCGCCGATGCGGGGCGATGAGCACCGGGCTGACGCGCCCATCGGACAGGACCCTGCCACGGACGCTCCCACCTGCCGCGACGGCGCCCCTGGCATGCCCAGCGAAGACGCCTCCAGTGGGGACTGTCCCGGGGACTGCCATGCCCACGGCTGCCCCGGCGGCGACCGTTTGGGGGACCGCCCGGGGGAGTGCCGCGCTCCCGCCTGTCCCGATGGGGACCGCCGTGATGGCGGCTGCTCTGATGGCGGCTGTCCTGTTGGTGACGGTGCGGCGGGGGGCTATCGGCCTACCTTCGCGCCCGGTGAGGTGCCGAGCGGGATGCCGGGGGCGGGAGCCGATGCCCCGTGGGCCACGGACCCCGGCGCTCCGCCGGGTGCGGAACACGGCGGAGACACCTGGCCGGGAGGCGACTCCTGGCCGGGGGCGGGCCCAGACGCTCCGCCGTGGCCGGGAGGCGATGCACGACCGGAGGGTGATGCCCGGGCGGAGAGTGATGCCCGGGCGGAGAGTGATGCCTGGGCGGGGGTGGAAGCCGATGCGCCGCCAGGGGTGGGGGTGAGTGCGCCGCCGGGGGTGTTGTTGCGGGGGTTGCCGGGGCTGATCCTGGCGACCGGGCATCTGCTGCCCGCCTCCAGCGTGCACCGGCTGGCCCGCAGCAGCACCCTGGTGAGGATCGTGATGAACGCCGCCGGGCAGGTCCTGGACATGGGCCGCAAGGTCAGGTTGGCCACCCCGGCCCAGCGGCGGGCGGTCTTCGCCCGGTACGCCACCTGCTGGGTGGACGGCTGCCCCCTGCCCGCCACGATGTGCCAGATCGATCATTGCGACGACTGGTGCAGCGGCGGGCTGACCGACCTGAAGCTGCTCGGGCCGGCGTGCCAGTTCCACAACCGCGACCGCTACCGCCATCCCACCCGCTACACCCGCCGAAAGATCGGCGACGACCGCTGGGCCTTCACCTACCGCAACCCCCGCAGCAGCACCCGGCGAGCGAGGACATAAAGGAGAGAGGTTCGTGGGCAGAGGCCGAGCCGTCGGCCGCATCGCTAGTCGATTCGGACATATAAGCCCCCTGGATGCCGTGATAGAACTGATGCCGCTCATATCGGTCACCGATTTCCGGCCCGTCGTCGCGGACAAATACCATGTGATCGAGGCCGGAGCCGCTGCGAAGATTTTTCCCTATCATGCCAACGTGCCCCCTGCTCATCCCGCCACGATTCCGTTGTCCCGCACCCGGCGGACGCTCAGCATCATCTGGGCGCTCACTCCGCTCATCACGTTCGGAATAGCGACGGTATTCATCATCGGATCCGCCGCCGTGCGGCTCGCCAGGTATAGGACGTGGCTCGCCGCCAGCGGCTATGTCGTCCTCTTCATCGTCATCGTGGTCGTCGCCCCCGGCGTCAACCACCCGCCGGAAGACCAGACCCGCGACACGATCGCGATGTGGCTCTGGTTCTGCGGCTTGTGGATCGGCGGAACCATGCACGCGTTCTTCCTGCGGACCGCGGTCTTCCGCCCACGGGAGCAGCCGGCGGTACCGACGCCAACTGTACCGACGCGATCTGTGGCGACACGCCCGCTGCACACGGCAGGTCCGGCGACGTGGGATCCCTGGGGCACGGCGCGCTCGGCTCCGTCCGCCACGCCGAGCGGTGGGCAGGGCGGGCATTCGGGCCCGGGCATGCTGGGGCCGTACCTTCTGGGCGAGAGACTGGGTGAGGGCGGGCAGGGCGCGGTCTACGCCGCGACGACCGGTGACGGCCGCCGGGTCGCTATCAAGGTCCTGCATGAGCGGTTTCGCGGGGGTACCAAGGAACGTGAGGACTTCATGCGTGAGGTCGCCGCGGCGCAACGCGTTCCGCAGTTCTCCACCGCCAGGATCATCGACGCCGGAGTGGCGGGCGACACCTCCTACATCGTCAGCGAGTACGTTCCGGGCCCCTCTCTCGACAGCCTCGTGCGGGGACAGGGACCGCTTGACCAAGACAGCCTGATCCGGCTCGCGATCGCCACGTCGGCCGCGCTCAACGCCATCCATTCCGCCGGGGTCATCCACCGTGACTTCAAGCCCGCCAATGTGCTGCTCGGCCCGGACGGCCCGCGAGTCATCGACTTCGGTATCTCCAAGGCCCTGGACCAGGTCACCATGACCGTGGGCATCAAGGGAACGCCGGCCTACATGTCACCCGAACAGATCTCGGGAGCGCGTGTGGGGCCGCCGTCCGACGTCTTCAGCTGGGCCGGGACCATGTTCTTCGCGGCAACCGGTCACCAGGCGTTCGGCGGCACCACGACCATGCAGGTATTCCAGGCCATCCTTCACCACACCCCCGATCCGCGGGCCTTTCCGCCATCTCTCCGCGGTCCTCTGACGGCCTGCTTCGACAAGAACCCCGGCAGCAGGCCGACCGCCGCGCAACTTCTGGTGGCCATGGCAAGCTGAGAGAAGCCGCCCCTCGCCTGACCGGTCCACGCTGCCGAGGTTCTGACACGAGCGTCTGTCAGGGCTGATCGCCCACGAGGAGGCGGTCGAGGACGCGGACGCCGAACTCCAGGCCCTCGACGGGGACCCGCTCGTCCAGCCCGTGGAACATGCCGAAGTAGTCGAGGCCGGGCGGCAGCAGCAGCGGCGCGAAGCCGTACCCCCGGATGCCGATCCTGGCGAACCACTTGGCGTCCGTGCCACCGGTCATCACGTACGGCACGGGCCTGCCGGCGGGGTCCTCGGCGAGCAGGGCGGCGGTGAGCTCGTCGAACAGGCCGTCGGCGGGGGAGGAGACGGCCTCCTCGAAGCTGACGAACTCACGGGAGACCTTCGGGCCGAGCAGCCGGTCGATCGTCTCCAGGAACTCCTCGCGCTGCCCCGGCAGGAAACGGCCGTCGACGTGGGCCTCGGCCGTGCCGGGAATGACGTTGACCTTGTAGCCCGCGTTCAGCATCGTCGGGTTGGCCGAGTTGCGCAGCACCCCCTTGAACAGGGCGGCCGCGCGGGGCATCCGCTCGATCTCCTCGTCCAGCCGGTCGACGTCGATCGGCCGGCCGAGCGCCCGCGACAGCTCCTCGATCAGCCGGGCCACCTCGGGCGTGAGCCGTACGGGCCAGTCGTGGGCGGCGACGCGGGCGACGGCGGCGGCCAGTTCGGCGACGGGGTTGTCCACGGCGGGCTTGGACCCGTGGCCCGGCACGCCGCGGGCGGTCAGCCGCATCCACGCGGTGCCGCGTTCCCCGACGGCCACCGGATAGACGCGGACGTCGCCCTCGTACCAGGAGAAACCGCCGGACTCGCTGATCGCCTCGGTGCAGCCGTCGAACAGGTCGCGGTGCCGCTCGATCGCGTGCCCCGCGCCGTACTCCCCGGTGGCCTCCTCGTCGGCGAGGAACGCCAGCACCAGGTCGCGCCGGGGCCGCACGCCCCGGCGCGCGTTCTCGCGGGCCCAGGCGAGGGTCATCGCGAGCGTGCCCTTCATGTCGACCGCGCCCCGGCCGTGGACGCAGCCGTCGTCGATCTCCCCGGAGAACGGGTGCGTACGCCATTCGGCGGGGTCGGCGGGCACGACGTCGAGGTGCCCGTGCAGGAGCAGCGCGTCGGGGCTGTCGCCGGGGATGCGGGCGACCACGCTGGTGCGGCGCGGCGCCGACTCGAAGACGATCGGCTCGATGCCGGCCTCGGCGAGCAGGGACGCCACGTATTCGGCGGCCCGCCGTTCGCCCGGGCCGTCGCCCGACCCGTCGTTGGTGGTGTCGATCCTCAGCAGCTCCGAGCAGATCGTCGCGACCTCGGTCATTCCTTCTCCCCGTTGTGCAGCGTCAGCGGCGGGACCTCGGGTGTGGGAAAGCCGAAGACGATCCCGTAGAACGCGAGCTCCGCCTCCAGCGCCCGGACGATGGTGTCCTCCCGTCGCCATCCGTGCTGTTCCCCCTCGAAGGTGAGGTACGCCCACCGGTGGCCGTGCCGGGCGAGCGCGGCGGCGAAGCGCTCGGACTCGGCGGGATCGACCACCTTGTCCTCCAGCCCGTGCAGGAGCAGCGCCGGGCCCGACGCCCGCGCCGCGTGCCGTTCCGGCGACCGGTCGAGATACCGGTCGCGGGTCTCGGGCAGCGGGCCGATCAACCCGTCGAGGTAGTGCGACTCCAGGTCGTGCGTCTGCGCCGCCCAGCGCTCGGGGTCGGAGATGCCGTAGCGGGACACCGCCCCGCAGAATACGTCACTGTGGACGAGCGCGGCCATCGAGGTCCAGCCGCCCGCGCTGCCGCCCCTGATCGCCACCTTCTCCGCCCGCCCGGTGCGCAGCAGCCACCGCGCCACGGTCTCGCAGTCGCGTACGTCGACGACCCCCCAATTGTGCCGCAGGCGCTCCCGGTAGGCCCGGCCGTACCCGGTCGAACCGCCGTAGTTGACCTCGGCGACGCCGATGCCCCTGCTGGTGAAGTAGGCGATCTCCAGATCGAGCACCGGCGCCGCCGACCCGGTCGGCCCGCCGTGGACGAACACCACGTACGGCGCGGGCCCGCCGCCGCCGGTTGGGGCGTACAGGTGGGCGTGCACGCCGTCGACGGTCACGGCCTCGGGGGTGGGCAGTTCGGCGTCGCCGGGCACGGGCCTGCCGGGGGAGAGCACCTCGTGCCGCCCGGTCTCCAGGTCGACCCGCACCACCTCGTACGGCCTGTGTGGCGAGGCCGCGACGCCGACGACGCGGGAGCCCCGCGCCGACAGCGTGGGCGCCCAGAAGGTGTAGCCGCCGCCGACGTCGCGGATGGCGGCGCCGCCCGAGCCGTTCGGCAGGGGCCGGTCGAGCACGCCGAGCCGTCGTTCGTCGGCGGTGCCGTACACGGCGGCGATCCGCCCGCCGGCGACGGCGAAGAACGTGCCGCCGATCTTCCAGGTGGCGTCGCCGAACTCCAGGGGGACGGGGGTGAGGTCGCGCGTCGTACCGTCCAGCCCGACGAGGTGGATGTTCCACCAGCCGGTCGGATCGGTGACGGCGTAGAGGCTCTCGTCGTCGCGCCACTCGGCCTGGCAGGTGGACGCGCCGGACAGCAGCACCCGGTGCGGGCCGCCGGCGACGGGCGCCACGCACAGTTCCGTGGCGTCCCAGGGCATGTCGGGGTGGTTCCAGCCGATGTAGGCGAGCGTGCGGCCGTCCGGCGACACCCGGGGGTTCATCAGGAAGCGGTGGGACGCGACCACCCCGCGGAGGGGGGAGCCGTCGAGCGGCACCACGACGATGTCGCGGTCCGCGCTCCGGGGGCCGCCCCGCTCCCGCACGCACCAGATCTCGTCGCCGCGCACCACCAGGTCGGCGTAGCGGGCGGGGCCCTCGGGGGTGAGCTGGACCGGCTCTTCGCCGGGGGAGCACAGGTGGATCCGGCCGTCCGCCCAGTTGGTGAACACCAGCCGGCCCTCGTGGGCACGCCAGGACCGCCCGCCGTACTCCATCACCCGGTTCCTGGCGTTCCAGCCCTGCGGCAGCACGTCCTCGATCGCGCCGCCGGCCGTACGGCGCACCACGCAGCGCCGGCCGCCCTCGTGCGGCCGGGGCTCGTCCCACCAGACCTCGTCGCCCGAGATCTCCACCCACAGCGGGCGGTCGTCCACCCGCGCGACGTCCACTGCCCGAATCGTCACCAGTTCCCCCCCGACTCCGGAAGAGTCGTACCCGGCGGGTGGACGATGTGCACGATCCCCCCGCTGCTCGTGCCGCGCAGCCAGACGCGCTCGAAGGCGGCGCGCGGGTAGACCCGCCGTACGCCGTCGTCGTCCGGCGCGGCCGGGTCGTTCGCGATCACGTCGCCCTCCGCCGTGAACCCCGTGACGACCATGATGTGGCCGCTCGTGGAGTATCCGGCGCCGGGCAGCTCGTGCTCGCGGAACGCCTGCGAGGTGATCACCGGGATTCCGGCGGCGATGAAACGCTCCACTTCGGCCAGCGAGCGCAGCCGGGTGACGAAGCCGTCCAGCCCGTAGCGGCCCGCGTAGGCGACGCCGAACGGCCAGTTGCCCGTGCCCTGGTAGCTGTGGTCGTACATGTCCCTGGCGGCGTGGTCGACCGCCGGGCACGGATCGCCGGGGGCCACCCAGGCGAGGTCCGCCGGAGCGGGCCCGCGTCCCCAGTAGCCGAGCACCATGGTGAACGACGCGGGGCTGCACCACGACTCGCCGCCGCCGTCCCACTGCGGGTAGTGCCCGAGGTGCGCCTTCTGCGACCGGCGCGGCACGTCCAGCTCGATCCCCCGCGCCCCCCAAGCCCCGCCTGACCGTCGCGCCGCCGGTGCAGCGCCGCCCGTTCCGCCCGGCCGTACGGAGGAGGCCATCACGGCGAGGGACCGCACGTGGCCGCCGCCGCCGTACAGGGTGGCCCGCACCCGGTACGACGTGACGGGCCGGGCCGCGACGAGGGTGTCCACCGCCACGTCTCCGTCGGCGTCCCCCTGGCCCGGCAGGGATGTGCGGTGGATGTCGGTGTCGCTCTCGGCCCATCGGCCCATGACGTACCACTTGGTCAGGGCGCCGTTCACGGTCCGGGCCCGCATCTCGATCTCCAGCCACGCGCCGGGCGGCGTGGCGGCCGTCCACGACGGCACGAGCTGGGTGGCCGGGAAGCCGATCTCCTGCTCCTTGGAGGTCCAGCGGGTGTAGGGCCATTCCCGCTCACCGCCGGGCGCGAACGGGTCCAGGTACTTCGCCGTCCCGTCCTCTTGCCCGCCGACGGACCATCGGTGCAGGACGACGAGGCTCAACTGGGGCTCCGCTCGGCATACAGCAGGGTGACCACCTCGCCGATTGTGGTTTCCGCCCTGACCTGGCGCATCGGATGGTTTACGTATCCGGCACACCGGACGCTACGGCATCGCGCGCCGTGCTCCGCCGGGGCCCGGACGATGCCGGCTCAGTTGAGAGGGAGGAGGTAGCCGTTGTCGACCAGCCAGCCGATGGAGACCTCGCCGTCGGGGTTGGCCGGCGCGCCGGGGATGTACCGGGCGAGCGTGTGGAACTGCTCGCCCTGGCCGGGCTGCTGGAAGGCCGGGGCCGCCGGGCCGCCGTCGACGTAGAACGGCCGGATCACCCGGTAGACGTGATAGTTGCACAGGTGGGGGTCGCCGGGCACGTTGTTGAGGTTGCTGGGCGGCAGGGCCCGGGCGGGGAACGGCGTGCCGTAGGGCGCGAGGAACGCGCCGCCCTCTCCGCCGAAGCGGTCCACCCGGTAGCCGATCGGCAGTTTGACCTGCGTGACGAGCACGCGCGCGTTGCTGAACCCGCCCGCGTGCGCGAAGCCGGAGTCCGGGGGGAAGCGGTAGAAGTCGGTCACCGGGTTCAGATAGCGGCGCAGGAAGTCGGCCGGGATGAGGCCGCCGTACCGCCGGTAGCCGGCCAGGATCTTGTCCAGCGGGAAGGTGTGCGGCAGGAACACCGGGCCGAGGAGCTTGTCGTCCTGCACGAACGGCGGCCCGCAGGGCGCCCCCCATGCCGCGCTCCGGGCCGCGAGCGCGGCGGCCGGGACGCCCTTGGCGAATCCGGCCGAGCCGTGGGCGGATACGGCTGCGGCCTGCCCGGACACGGCCGAGGCCTCGGCCGGGGCTCCGGTCAGGGCCGCCACGGTGAGGGCGCAGGCGGCCAGGGACGTTAGGCGAGAGTGAAAGCGCACGAATTCTCCCGAGAATGCGCACAGAGCATGCGATCTGGACATGTCGCATCAGATCGAGCCATATAAGGGAAATCCCGCGATCGATCTGACGCGCTGAATTCGTGCCTACCCGATCTTCATTCAGGCGCAGCGCAAGGAATTCGCCGTGACGTTCAAAACCCCTGGTGGGCCGATATGTCAAAGCGGACATATGTAGATATCGGCAGCCGACGGGGAGTGGCAATCAACGGGCGTTCCGTGTGCCGGATTAACGCCTAGCCGAATCGAGGCCCGGGAAAGCGGCGCTGGACAAGTCTGTAATTCCGGAAATGGCCTCCGGGTGCCCGGTACTATTGAAACGGGATGAGGTGTGAATTGACCGCGCGCTCAAGGGGACGCCGCCTGATGACGTCGATCGCCATGACCATCGCGGCGCGGCAGCACCGTCCAGAACGTCCGGTTCGGGACGCCGGTCCCCGGCCCCGGCGGACCGGGGACCTGTCGTTTCAGAGGTACTGGCCGGTGGTGGCGGGCGGCTCGGTAAAGGGCGCCGGACGGCCGTCCCGCAGGGCGAACATTTCGGCGAGCGTGGCGCCGTCCGGGGGAGTCGCCGCCGTGCCGCCCAGCCACTCCGCCGCCTGGGGCCGGTCGAACCGGCCGACCTCGATCTGGGCGAGGCACCGGCCGGGCCGTACGACGGCCGGGTGGAGCCGGCTGAGGTCCTCGTTCGTCGTGATGGCCACGAGCACGTCCCGGCCCTGGCCGAGCAGCCCGTCGGTCAGGTTGAGCAGGCGCGACAGGCCCTGGCCCGTCGACTGCTTGGCCTCGGCGCGGATCAGCTCGTCGCAGTCCTCCAGGACCAGCAGCCGCCAGCGCGGCTCCTCGTCGTCGTCGTCCGGGCCGTCCCAGCCGACCGCGACGTCCATCAGGTAGCCGGGGTCGTTGAAGAGCAGCTCGGGGTCGAGCACGCAGTCGACCTGGCACCAGGACGCCCACTCGCGGGCGAGCGTACGCAGCAGCGTCGTCTTGCCGGTCCCCGGCGGGCCGTGCAGGAGAATCAGCCGGCCGGCCACGTCGTGCGGGCTGACCGCCATGAGCGCGTCGAGGCGACCGGCGGCGGCCGCCGGGTAGTTCCGCCTGATCTCCTGCCAGGACGAGGTCGTGATGGGTTTGGCGGAACGGCGGGGGCCGTGGCCCGAGCTCCACCAGAAGCCCATCCGCACGTGGTCGCCGCCGGGCGGCTCCTCCTCCGCGCCCTTGGTCGCCTGCTCCAGAACCGTGCCGGCCAGCTCCTCGCTGACGGCCGTGGCGGTGAGCATCGCCGACCGGTTGAGGTTGCGGACCACCCGCAGCGTCCACCCCTCACCGGCGAACAACCGGGTCTCGTACCCGTCGGTGTGCTGTGCCACGCGCAGCAGGCGGCCGCCCTCGGCCGTGAGCGAGGCGTCGGCGCGGACCCGGCTGAGGTTGGTGGTACGCGACCAGGGCTGCTCCCCGGTGGCGAACGGCGACAGCGCGAGGGCGTCGATCACGTCGGCCGGGGTGTCGGAGTCGTCGAGCCAGATTCGCATCGGCAGTGCCGGCGGTCCGGACGACGGCCCCAACGGTCCGGAGGGTCCGGAGGGTCCGGAAGGTCCGGAAGGCCCAGACGGCGGCGGGGGCGTGGGCATGGACGGCGGAGTGAAGTCGACCTCCCTGACAACGGACATACGGTCATGATCTCGACGTTCGACATGGATTGTCGACGGATTTAGGGTGGTGAGGGCAGGTTGGCGTGCGGTGGGCGTCTGAATTGCACCTGAGCTCAGTGAACCACCTTGCGGGTTTGGTCCGTCTTCTTCCGGTAAAAGGTCTCTATCTCCGGGCGCTTGCGCATACGCTTGGACGTCCTCTGCACATGGAGATCTAGTGGCTGACATCGTGTCCCGTGAGGAGTGGGGTGCCCGCTCCCCGAAGGGTGCTTATTCCCGACTTAGTAGCACAAAAGGTGTGAAAGTTCACTATACAGGTGGCCGCGTCTCACCTGGCATCATCGGCGACCATGCTGTGTGTGTGGCCATGGTCAAGTCGATCCAGAGCTTCCACATGGATGGGAACGGGTGGATCGACATCGGATATTGCGTTGACGAAGAGACGCAGATCCTCACTCAGCGTGGATGGCGGTCGTATCGAGACCTGCACATAGGGGACATCGCGCTGACACTCAACCACGAGACAGGGATGGCTGAGTGGCAGCCCGTGCTGGAAGTGCATGTGTTCCCCGCCAGGGAACGCGAGATGATCAGGATGCAGGGCGATCGTCACTCGTCCCTCACCACGCCCCATCACCGGTGGCCGGTTGAGCGGTACCGCAGGCGAACGGGTACGAAACGCGTGAAGGGTCCTGACGGTCGCTGGCTTGGCGTTGGCAGAGCCAGGCGCTCTGCGACCGAGCGTGAACGCCTGTGGGTGACAACGGAGACGTTGGGATACTGGGATCGCATTCCGATCGCCGCACCGTGTGGAGACCTTCCGACTGAGGCGAAATGGTCTGATGCTCTTGTCGAGCTCGTCGCCTGGTTCTGGACCGAGGGGCACGTGAAACGAGGCCGCGGTGGGGAGCCGACCTCCTCTGTGGCCATCTACCAGAGCGAGCGGAATGCGATGAATGTCGCCCGTATCAGAGCCGCGCTCCGGCAGGTTTTCGGTGCTGCTAGTGAGGGCTTCCCGCGGGCCGGCCGTGCGACTGACGGCGTGCCGCGGTGGCGCGAGGTCGGTAACCGGCACCTTGTGGAGTTTCATCTCTCGGCCGACGCGGGCACCGTCCTTCTCGGGCTCGCACCGGATCGGGTGCCCACTTTCGAGTTCCTCCTGTCCCTCACCAGGGCGCAGCTCACGTTGTTCATCGAGGCATCCCTGGCAGCCGACAACGCGGGCGTCGACAAGCTGGCCCAAAAGAATCGAGCCGCCGCGGAAGCGTTCATGTTCGCTGTACTTCTCTCAGGGCAGGCCGCGTCCTTGCGGCGCCAACCGCCTACGGCGACCTGCAAGAGTGAGATGTGGCTCGTCACCATCCGGCGGCAACAGAGCTTCGCTCCTCGAAACGCAGCAGCCAAAAACGCGCGTTTCACCGTCCGCCGGGAGCCGTACTGGGGCGAGATCTGGTGTCCTCGAACCGAGAACCAGAGCTGGTTGGCGCGCCGCGACGGAACCGTCTACTTCACCGGTAACACGATGGTCGCGTGCCCGCACCGGAAGGTGTTCGTCGGCCGCGGGCCGGGCCACCTGCCCGCAGCCAACGGCCCCGGCCTGAACTCCGGCCACTACGCCGTGCTCGGCCTGGTCGGCAACGCCGGGCTGGTCCAGCCCACCGACGGGATCCTGCACGCCATCCTCGACGCGGTGGAGTACCTCCGTACGAAGGGCGGCGCGGGCAAGGAGATCAAGGGCCACCGCGACGGCTACTCCACCGACTGCCCCGGCGACGCCCTGTACGCCTGGGTCAGGAAGGGCGCTCCCCGCCCCGGCGGCACCACCCTGCCCGATCCCGAGCCCGGACCGAAGCCCACCCAGGAGTGGCCGGGCCGGCTGCTGAAGTATCCCCCCGTGACGCGCGGCGACGACGTGCGCGCCTGGCAGTCGCGGATGAAGACACTCGGCTACGACATCACGGTGGACGGCGCTTACGGGCCGGACTCCCAGGAGGTGTGCCGCCGGTTCCAGAAGGACAAGCACCTCGACGTGGACGGGATCGTCGGCAAGCAGACCTGGGACGCCGCCTTCGCCGCCAAGTCCTGACCCCGGATCCGGCCTCGGCGCGCGCACGGCCGCCGACCCGTCATTCGAGAAATGATCCGTGGCTGGCCCCAGGATCGGCCACACTTTCGGCGTATGAAGGACAGACCGGCCGACCTGGCGGAGGCCGAGCTCATGATCGCACTGGCCGAGGGCTGGGGCATGGAGCCCCGCTCAGGCGAGTACCTCCCGGTGGGTGCGGGCAGCCATCACTGGTCGGTGGTGGATCGGCGGGGGCCGGCGTGGTTCGTCAAGGTGGACGACCTCGGCGCCGGGGACGCCGGACGCGATGACGCCTTCGACGGCCTTGAGCGGGCGTTCGGCGTCGCGCTGGCACTGCGCCGGGACGCGGGGCTCGACTTCGTGCTCGCGCCGATCCCGGCCGAGACCGGCGCCCTGGTCCGGCGGTTGACCTCGCGGTACGCCCTGTCGGTGTTCCCGATGGTGGAGGGCGCCGCCGGGCACTTCGGCGCGCACCGGCCCGAGGACCGCGCCGAGCTGGCCGGCCTGCTGGCCGCGTTGCATGAGGCGACCCCGCTCGTGGCGGACATCGCGCCACGGTCCGACCTGGCGCTGCCCGGCCGGGACGGGCTGGTGGAGGCGCTGCGGGACCTCGATCGCGAGTGGACCGGCGGGCCGTACGCCGAGCCGGCCCGTACGCTGCTGGCCGCCCATGCCGAGCAGGTACGGAGGTCGCTCGCCGAGTTCGATTCACGGGTCGAGCAGGTGCGCGGCACAGGAACGGAGTGGGTGGTCACACACGGCGAACCGCACCCCGGCAACGTCCTGCGTACCCCAGCCGGTCTGCGGATCATCGACTGGGACACCGTGCTGGTCGCTCCTCCGGAGCGGGACCTGTGGATGCTCACCCCCGCCCTCGCCCGCATGCTCGGCGAGGACGAGGCCGGCGACGGCGGCGACGTGCTCGCTCGCTACACCCGCGTCACCGGCCGGGCCGTCACAGAGGCCGGCCTCGCTCTCTGTCCTCTGTGGTGGCGGCTCGCCGACATCGCCGCCTTCGTCGACGACCTGCGCCGGCCGCACGGCCCCGGTGAGGACGCCGCCGCGGCGCTCACCTATCTCACCGGCTATCTCGAATCCGGCCGGGACTGACCCATACACCTCGGGAAGGGCGTCGCCCAAGCGAAAAGATCGTGGCGTAGCGTCCCATACGTGGATGAAGAACGCGCGGCTCGGTACCTGCACGCGATCGACGAGGTGATCGGCCTGGCGGGGGAGATCGGTGTCCAGGTCTGGCTGCGCGGCGGCTGGGCGATGGACTTCTACCTTGGTGAGATCACCCGCGACCACAGGGACATCGACTGGTTCGCCTGGGTGGAGGACGCTCCGAATCTGGCCGCCGAGTTGACGGGGCGCGGTTACGAACCGCTGCCCGGGCCGCCGCCCGAGCAACAACTGGACTTCGGCCGTGGAGACGTGGAACTGAGCTTCGCTCTTCTGGCGAGAGACGGAGACGGCCGGGTGGTGGTCGGAGGCGGCCCCTGGAAAGGGGAGCCCTGGCCGGAGGGGATGCTCGACGCGGCACCCGGCCGGCTGGGCCGGTTGCGGTGCCCGATCATCAGTCCCGCCGCGCAGATCGAGATCAAGCGGATGATGCCGGTCTGGGTCCCGGGCATGCCCCGCCGCCCCAAGGACCTCGAAGACGTCGCCCGGCTGCAAGCCGCGTTGCACGAAAGAAGGCACGGGCTCGCGAAGGTCAGGCCGGGGAGCCGGACTCCCCGTCCTTGACGCAGGCGACGAAGACGCGCCGTTCGGCGGGGGCGGACATCAGCGATCAGGATCTTGCGCCCGCCCGTGGTCGGGCGGCGGGGGTCGTCGGGGGAGGTGGCCGAGCCTGTGGGTGGCGTAGGCGCGGATCGCGTCGGCGAGCCAGGGCGGGAGGAGCGGGTCGACGTCCTCGATCATGGCGCGCTGCCCGGGGTCGGTGGTCACGACGTCCGCGAGGGCGTGGTAGGCGGCGGCGTCGGCCGGCCACAGCAGCCGTACGGCGCGGTAGTGGTCGGCCATGAGGTCCAGGACGGCGGCGCTGCCGGGGGCCAGGCCGCCGACCCGGGCCCGGGAGAGCCTCCGCAGGAGCCGCCGCCCCTGCGCCGCGGCCTGCTCGTGCTCCTGGCGGGTCCACCGGCCGGTCTCCTCGGCCGCCGCGGCGAAGTGGTCCCCGACGCCAGGCCCGTACCGCGCCTCCAGATCGCGCCGTAACGCCTCGCGCCGCGCCGTCAGGCCGCTGAAGAACTCCTCCTCGCTGAGATGCGCCTGCCCGGTGAGGTCGGCGATGGTCCGGTCGACCGTGGCGATGACCTCTTCGATGTGGTCGCGGCGGGCGGCGAGCTCCTCGCGGTGCCGCCGCAGTGCGGCGACCTCGTCCCGCGCTCCGTCGAGGATCTCGCCGATCCGCGCGAGCGGGACGCCCAGTTCCCGCAGCAGCAGGATCCGCTGCAGGCGCAGCAGCTCACGGCGTCCGTACCAGCGGTAGCCGTTTCCGGCGGTCCGGGCGGGGCGCAGCAGCCCGATGTCGTCGTAGTGCCTCAGCGTGCGCGGGGTGAGGCCGGACACGCGGGCGACCTCGCTGATCGAGTGCTCCACGCCCGCACAATAAAGGGTGGCGCGGCATCAGGAGAGGGCGAGGACGCAGAACTCGTGGCCCTCCGGGTCGGCGAGGCACGTCCACGGGACGTCGCCCTGGCCGACATCGAGGTCGGTGGCGCCGAGGGCCCGCAGCCGGGCCACCTCCGCCGCCTTGTCGTCACCGGGGTACGGCAGCAGGTCGAGATGGACGCGGTCCGGCACGGTCGTCACGCCGGGCGTGCGGAGGAACTCCAGGTACGGCCCGACACCCTTGGCGGAGCGCAGCGTCGCCTGGTCGTCGCTCACCTCGTGGAGGGTCCAGTCCATCGCCTCGTCCCAGAACCGGGCCATGGCCCGGGGGTCGGCGCAGTCGACCACGACCGCGGCGATCGGCCCGGTGTCCCGGTACTTCTCCCGCGGCTCCAGCACGCAGAACTCGTTGCCCTCCGGGTCGGCCAGAACCGTCCACGGCACGTCGCCCTGGCCGACGTCCGCCGGCGTCGCACCGAGATGCCGAAGGCGCGCGACCAGCTCCGCCTGGTGGGCCGCAGAGGTGGTGGCGAGATCGAGGTGCAGCCGGTTCTTCGCCGTCGTCTTGGGCTCCGGGACGGTGACGACGTCGACACAGACGTAGACCGGGTCCGGCCAGACGAAGTCGCCGGCGGGCCCGACATAGGTGGTCACGCCGGATCCTCCGCCGGTGGCGTTCCAGCCGAGCGCCTCCGCCCAGAAGCGGCCGACGGCCGAGTGATCACGAGCCTTGATGTTCACCATGACGGGTCGCAGCGCCATGCCGGGGATCCTACGCACCCGCTCCGCGGAACGGGCTGGACCTTCTCGTCGCGTCAACTTCTAGCGTCGGCGCCGTGAGCAACAGCCATCAGCCCTTCACCATCACCGGCGTCCGCGTGTTCGGCGGCGGCGGACCGCTCCCCGGCGTCACGCACGTCCGCGTCAGCGCCGGCCGCATCGCCGGTGCCGGGGACGCCTCCGTGGCGCGCCCGGGCGACGCCCTCGTCGACGGCTCCGGCGCCACCCTCCTGCCGGGCCTCGTCGACGCGCACGTCCACCTGCTTCCCGGATGCACCCGGCTGGCGGCCGGGTTCGGCGTGACCACGGTTCTCGACATGTTCAGCAAACCGGAGACGATCGTCCCGGAGCGGGCCGCGGTCGCCGCGTCGGAGGCGGGGCGGGGGCCGGTGCGCGCGGACATGCGGACGTCGGGCGTCGGCGCGACCGCGCCCGGCGGGCATCCGACGGTGGCGTACGCGCCCTTCCCGTACGTCACGGGACCGCGGGACGCGGCGTCCTTCGTCGCGGACAGGGTCGCCGAGGGCGCGACGCACCTCAAGGTGATCTACGACGACGGCTCGGGCGCGATGCTCGACCTCCCCGCCCTCGACGTACGGACGATCGAGGCGCTGGTGGCCGCCGCGCACGGCAAGGGGCTGCCAGTCGTGGCGCACGCCTCTACTTCGGCGGGGGCGGTGACGGTGGCCCGGTGCGGCGTCGACGTCCTCGCGCACGTGCCGTTCGACCGCATGACGGACGGGCAGGTCCGCGACGTGGCCCGGTGCGGGGTGGCCGTCATCACGACCTTGGGCGTCCACGACGGGTTCCCGGGCAGGGACGGCGTCATGCCGCTGCTCGCCCGGCCGCGTCTGGCCGGGCGGCTGGGCGCCCGATGGCGCCGCGTGGTCGAGCGGCAGGCGACCCGGTGGATGCCGCCCGAGCCGCCGGACGGCGCCGCGCAGCGCTACAACACCGTGGCGCTGCTGGAGTCGGGCCTGCGGGTGCTGGCCGGCACGGACGTGCCCAATCCGGGGCTGGTGTTCGGCGCGAGCCTGCACCGGGAGCTGTGGCACCTGGTCGAGGCGGGCCTCACCCCGGCCGAGGCGCTGACCGCCGCGACCTCGGCGCCGGCCGGGGTCTTCGGCCTGGCCGACCGCGGCGAGATCGCCGTGGGCCGCCGGGCCGACCTCGTGCTGGTCGACGGTGACCCGGCGGCCGACATCACCGCGACGGAGAGGATCCGCGACGTCTGGGTGCTCGGCCGCCACGTCGATCACGGCGCCTACACTGGCGGCGAGGCCGAGCGCGAGGGCGTGCGTTGGCAACGGGAGTCGGTGGAGCGGATCGTCCGGGCGATCACCGAGACGTGGCCCGGGCTGCCCGGCCCCGAGGAGGTGCGGCGCGAGGACGGCGAGATCCTCGGCAGGGTCGTGCCGACGTCCGGAGGCTGGCAGGCCATGACGGTCTTCGGCGCGCCGCTCGGCAGAGCCGGCGGCCACGACGAGGCCGTCGCCGTCCTGCACGCCCGGGGGCTGGCCTGCCTGGCCGAGCCCTGGTGGGCCCGCGCCGGTGACGACCCCGCCTGGCGGCGGGCCCGGATCGTCGAGGCCGCCCCCGGACGGGTCCGGCTGCGCTGGGACGACCCCCTGGCCGACCAGCCGCCGTCCGGCCGGTGGTTCGGTCTCGACGACCTGGACCTGTCGCTCGGCCCGCCGGAAGGCTGATCAGCGGGGACGTCCGCAGGCGGGACACCCGAGAGGGCAAGGCCAACGCCGTCCCCAGATTCGGGGCCCGGGGACCCCAGACTCGGGGGGCCGACGCCTCGCCGACGCGAGAATGCCCATAGCATCCGGTTCATGACGGTGCCGCCTGTTGAACTCGACGACCTCGCCGATCCCACCGCAGGGTTTCCGCAGGCAACGCGGGAACGGTGGCGCGCGCTCGCGCGCGGGGTGCTGCGCAAAACCGGCTGGGAGGGGACGGACGACGCGGCCGAGGACGCCTTGTCGACCATCTCCTACGACGGTGTCCGGATCGCCCCGCTGTACGACGCGGATGACGTGCCCGACGCGCCGCGCGTGGTCCGCGGCCCCGGCGTGTGGGACGTGCGGCAGCGGCATGCCGACCCCGACCCGGCGGTCACCCGCGAGGCGATCCACGCCGATCTGGAGAACGGCGTCACCTCTCTCTGGCTCGACCTGACCTCGATCGACCCCGCCGCGCTGCCGGCCGTGCTGGACGGCGTGCTGCTCGACCTCGCCCCGGTCGTCCTCGACGCCGGGCCCCGTGCGGCGGAGGCGGCGGAGGCGTTCCTGCGCCTGGCCGGGGGCGTGGCGCTGCCCGGCGGAAACCTCGGCGCCGACCCGATCGGGCTGGCGGCCCGCACCGGCACGCCGGCCGTCCTGGACGACGCGGTGACGCTCGCCCGCCGCTGCGCGGCGGATCACCCCGGCCTGCGGGCGATCACCGTGGACGCGCTGCCGTACCACGACGCGGGCGGCGCGGACGCCGACGAGCTCGGCTGCTCGATCGCGACCGGGGTGACCTACCTGCGCGCGCTGACCGGCGCGGGGCTGCCGGTGGAGCAGGCGCTGGGCCAGATCGAGTTCCGGTACGCCGCGACCGCCGACCAGTTCCTCACGATCGCCAAGCTGCGGGCGGCGCGGCGGATGTGGGCGCGGGTGGCCGAGGTCGCCGGAGGGCCGGGGCGTCAGCTTCAGCACGCCGTGACATCCTCGGCGATGATGACCGTCCGGGACCCGTGGGTGAACCTGCTGCGCACGACCCTGGCCTGTTTCGCCGCCGGGACGGGCGGGGCCGACGCGGTGACCGTGCAGCCGTTCGACGCCTGCCTCGGGCTGCCCGACGCGTTCGCCCGGCGCGTCGCGCGCAACACGCAGGCGCTGCTGGTCGAGGAGGCCGGCGTCGCCCGGGTCGCCGACCCCGCCGGGGGCTCGTGGTACGTGGAGCGGCTCACCGACGACCTCGCCCGCCGGGCCTGGGAGTGGTTCCAGGAGATCGAGCGGTCCGGCGGGATGGCCGCGGCGCTGGAGCGGCTGGTCCCCGAGCGCTTGGCGGAGACGCGGGCCGCGCGGGCGGTGAACATCGCCCACCGGCGGGACCCGATCACCGGGGTCAGCGAGTTTCCCGACCTGGGGGAGCGGCAGGTCACCCGCCGGCCGGGCCCCGGCCTCGCCCGGACGCCCGGCGACGGGCTGCCGCAGGTGCGCCACGCCGAGGAGTTCGAGGCGCTGCGTGACCTCGCCGACGCCCAGCCGAGCCGGCCCACGGTGTTCCTCGCCACGATCGGGCCGGTCGCCGCGCACACCGCGAGGGCGACGTTCGCGGCCAACCTGTTCGCCGCGGGCGGCATCGCGACCGTCACCGGCGGGCCGGGCGCCGACCCGGCCGCCGTCGCCGCGGCCTTCCGCGAGTCCGGCGCCCCCCTGGCGTGCCTGTGCTCCAGTGACCGCCTGTACGGCGAGCACGCCGCGGCGGTCGCGGCGGCCCTCCGGGAGGCGGGGGCGCGGAAGGTGTGGCTGGCGGGGAAGGGCGAGTATGAGGGGGTGGACGCCAACGTGTACGCCGGATGCGACGCGCTCGGGGTGCTCCGCGCGACGTTCGACGACCTGGGAGTGAGCCGATGATTCCGGATTTCTCGGAGATCGATCTGGGATCGGGCGCGGCCGCGCCGGAGGTCCCCGGCGGCGGGCCGGCGTGGGAGACCCCCGAGGGCATCGCGGTGAAGCCGTTCTACACGGCCGCCGACCTCGGGGAGGACGGCGCCCCGCGGACCTATCCCGGCGTCGCGCCGTTCCTGCGCGGCCCCTACCCCACGATGTACGTCACCCAGCCGTGGACCATCCGGCAGTACGCCGGGTTCTCCACCGCGGAGGCGTCCAACGCGTTCTACCGGCGCAACCTCGCCGCCGGGCAGAAGGGCCTGTCGGTCGCCTTCGACCTCGCGACCCACCGGGGCTACGACTCCGACCACCCCCGCGTCGCCGGCGACGTCGGCATGGCGGGCGTGGCGATCGACTCGATCTACGACATGCGGCAGCTCTTCGAGGGGATCCCGCTCGACCGGATGAGCGTGTCGATGACCATGAACGGGGCGGTGCTGCCGATCCTGGCGCTCTACATCGTCGCCGCCGAGGAGCAGGGGGTCGCGCCCGACAGGCTGGCGGGGACCATCCAGAACGACATCCTCAAGGAGTTCATGGTCCGCAACACCTACATCTACCCGCCGGGCCCGTCGATGCGGATCATCTCCGACATCTTCGAGTACACCTCGCGGAACATGCCGAAGTTCAACTCCATCTCGATCTCCGGCTACCACATCCAGGAGGCCGGGGCGACCTGCGATCTGGAGCTCGCGTACACGCTGGCCGACGGCCTGGAGTATCTGCGGGCGGGCGTCGGGGCCGGGCTCGGCATCGACGAGTTCGCGCCGCGGCTGTCGTTCTTCTGGTGCATCGGCATGAACTTCTTCATGGAGGTGGCCAAGCTCCGCGCCGCGCGGCTGCTGTGGGCCCGCCTGGTGAAGGGCTTCGGGCCGGAGAACCCCAAGTCGCTGTCGCTGCGCACGCACAGTCAGACCTCGGGCTGGTCGCTGACCGCGCAGGACGTGTTCAACAACGTCGTGCGGACCTGCGTGGAGGCGATGGCGGCCACCCAGGGGCACACCCAGTCGCTGCACACGAACGCGCTGGACGAGGCGCTCGCGCTGCCGACCGACTTCTCGGCCCGGATCGCGCGCAACACCCAGCTCCTGCTCCAGCAGGAGTCGGGCACCGGCCGGGTGATCGACCCGTGGGGCGGCTCCCACTACGTCGAGTGGCTGACCCGCGAGCTGGCGAAGGCGGCCTGGAAGCACATCCAGGAGGTCGAGCAGGCGGGCGGCATGGCGAGGGCCATCGACCAGGGGCTGCCCAAGATGCGCATCGAGGAGGCGGCGGCCCGCACGCAGGCCCGCATCGACTCCGGCGGCCAGCCCGTGATCGGCGTCAACAAGTACCGCCTGGAGGCCGACGAGCCGATCGAGGTGCTGAAGGTCGACAACACGGCGGTGCGCGGCCGGCAGATCGAGAAGCTGCGCAGGCTCCGCGAGGAGCGCTCGGCCGACGAGGTCGCCGGGGCGCTGGAGGCGCTGACGAAGGGCGCGGCGAGCGGGGAGAACCTGCTGGAGCTGGCGGTGAACGCGGCCAGGGCCAAGGCGACCGTCGGGGAGATCTCCGACGCGCTGGAGAAGGTCTTCGGACGGCACGCCGCCCAGATCCGTACGATATCGGGGGTGTATCGCGCGGAGGTGGGTGACGCCGCGGACCGGGTCCGCGAGGCGAGCGCGCTTTTCGAGAAGGCGGAGGGCCGCAGGCCCCGGATCCTCGTCGCGAAGATGGGCCAGGACGGCCACGACCGAGGCCAGAAGGTGATCGCGAGCGCCTTCGCCGACCTCGGCTTCGACGTCGACGTCGGCCCGCTGTTCCAGACGCCCGAGGAGGTCGCCCGGCAGGCCGTCGAGGCCGACGTGCACGTGGTCGGGGTCTCCTCGCTGGCGGCCGGGCACCTGACGCTGGTGCCCGCGTTGCGCGAGGCGCTCGCCGGCCTCGGCGCGGGGGACATCATGATCGTGGTCGGCGGGGTGATCCCGCCGGACGACGTGGAGGAGCTCCGGGCCGCGGGCGCCTCCGCGATCTTCCTGCCCGGCACGGTGATCGCCGACGCCGCGCTGGAGCTGCTGGGCGAGCTGTCCGCACGGCTGGGCCACACGTGACCGCAGCGGTGACCGCACCGGTGGTCGAGGACTACGTCAAGGGCGTGCTGTCCGGCGACCGCCGGTGGACCGCCCGGGCGATCACGCTGGTGGAGTCCTCCAGGGCCGATCACCGGGAGCTGGCGCAGCGGCTGCTGGTCGAGCTCACCCCGCACGCCGGAAAGGCCCGCAGGGTCGGGGTGTCGGGGGTGCCGGGAGTCGGCAAGTCGACCTTCATCGAGGCGCTCGGCACCTGTCTCACGGGTCAGGGGCACCGGGTGGCCGTGCTGGCCGTCGATCCCTCGTCGCGGCGCTCGGGCGGCAGCATCCTGGGGGACAAGACCCGGATGGCCAAGCTGTCGGCCGACCCTAACGCCTTCATCCGGCCGTCCCCGACCGCCGGGACGCTCGGCGGCGTGGCGAAGGCCACCAGGGAGGCCGTGGTCGTGGTGGAGGCGGCCGGCTACGACGTCGTGCTCGTCGAGACCGTCGGCGTCGGCCAGTCGGAGACCACGGTCGCCGACATGGTCGACACGTTCCTGCTGCTCACCCTCGCCCGTACGGGAGACCAGCTCCAGGGGATCAAGAAGGGCGTGCTGGAGCTCGCCGACGTGATCGCGGTGAACAAGGCCGACGGCGAACACGAGATGGCGGCGCGCCGGGCCGCGCGGGAGCTGTCCGGGGCGCTCCGGCTGCTGCGCTCGGCCACGCCGGTGCTGACCTGCAGCGGGCTCACCGGCGCGGGCCTGGAGGAGCTGTGGGCGCACGTGGTGCGTCATCAGGAGGGCGCCGACCTCGCCGCCCGGCGCAGCCGCCAGCAGGTCGAGTGGACGTGGGCGCTGGTCACCGACCGCCTGCTGACCATGCTGCGCGAGACGGTCGCGCCGCTCGCGCCGGAGATCGAGCGGCGGGTCCTCGACGGCACCCTCACACCGGCCCTCGCCGCCGACCGCATCCTGGCGGCCTTCCTGCCCGCCGCTCCCGACGCCCAGGGCGCCACCGGGGGCACCACCGGCCCGGACGCTGCCGAGGAGACCCCGCCCGCCTGACGCCGCCGTGAGGACCCGCCGCGCACGCCCCCGGAGGGGCGGGTGCGGGAGCCGGTGGAATACGGCGGACACTCGGGACATCACCTTTCCTCCCGGGTGGGACAGATCGCTACCCGTGGGCCCGGGAACGCACCGGTGCACATTTTCTCCGGCCGAAACCGTGCCACGATGTGGCCGCTTTCGACTACGGGGAGGTGCGATGACCCGCGATCCGATGATGCCGCCGGAGGTGGCGCGGGCGCTGCGGGAGTACGGCGCGCTGCTGTCCGCGCACGGGATCACCTGGGGTGAGCCGCCGCTGGGATACGTCCGGATGATGCCGTTCCTTCGGTTTCCCACGGTGGCCGAGCGGATGGCTTACGGACCCGACCTCGACGCGGCCTTCCGGGACGCGCTCCACGGTGGCGTCCCCCGGGGCCTGGTGGTGCTGCGGCTGACCCCGGACGGCCACCGGCTGGAGCATGGCCCGGCCCGGCCGCTGCTGTCCCCGGGGGCCGTGCCCGTCGTCCTGCTGGCCGACTCCGCGCTCCCGGGCCCGGTGGAGGTGTCGGCCGACGGCGTGCCGTACGCGATCGCCGCGGGCGGCGCCCGGCTGCTCGACGTCACGACCGCGACCACGCTGACGGTGGACGGCGAGGCGGTGGACCTGTCCGGGCTCACCCGGCCGGCGCGGGCCGCGCGGCTGCGCCTGCGCGCGGGCTTTCCCTGCCGCTGGAGCGTGACCTCCCGCGACGGCCAGGGGTGGTATCCGCACGGGGTGCCCGAGCGGCGGGACAACGACGACGTGCCGTTCTTCCACGGCGACGACCTCGTGGTCGCCGTACCCGCCGAGCCGGTCGCGATCAGGGTGACCCGCGGCATGGAGTACGGCGTGGCCGAGACCACGGTGGTCCCGGGGGAGGGGGAGGAGACGCTGGTCGGGCTCACGCCGCGACGGCGGTACGACGCCGCCGCCCGGGGCTGGTACGGCGCGGACCTGCACGTCCACCTGAACTGGGCGGGAGACCTGGTCGCGGTCCCGGCCGAGGCGGCGGCGGCGCAGCACGGCGAGGACCTGCACGTGCTGAACCTCGTCGCCGGGAACGTCGCGGGCGACCGGGTCTACGACCTGGAGGCGTTGCGGCACTGGGCCGGTCGTGACCTGCCGTGGTCGGACGCCGGGCACGTCGCCCGGATGGGGGTGGAGTATCGCAACGACCTGTTCGGCCATGTCCACGTGTTCGGGGTGGCCGCGCCGCCCGCCGTCTGCCACACCGGCTTCGGCGCGGACGCCGACTGGCCGCCCAACGGGACGGTCTGCGGCGACCTTCGGGAGCCGCGCGCCGTGCTGGGGTACGCCCACCCCTTCCACGGGCCGATCTCCTCGCCCGAGGACGTCGCCGCCGACGGCGCCAGGAACTGCACCGGCCGCGCCCTGGTGGTGGACGCCGCGCTCGGCCTGGTCGACGGGATGGAGCTGCTCCACTTCAGCGACCTGTCGGCCACACCGGGGACCGCCGAGGTGTACCGGAGGCTGCTCGGCGCGGGCAACCGTCTCGCCGCGCTCGCCGGGACCGACACCATGCTGTCGTTCACCCGCCAGGACACGGTCTCCAGCCCGCCGGGCTGGGAGCGCGTCTACGCCCGCGTGGACGGCCCGCTCAGCGCCGGGTCGTTCGCCGAGGCCGTACGGCGGGGCCGCACGTTCGCCACCACCGGCCCCTGGCTGGAGCTCACGGTGGACGGTCAGGGCCCGGGGGAGACGCTCGGCCTGGACGGCGGAGAGACGGTGACGATCCGGGCGCGGGCCGCCGGGGCGGAGGTGGCGCACCTGGAGATCCGCACCGCGGACGGCGTGCTGGCCGAGGGACCTGGCCCCGAGATCACCGCCTCGCTGACGGTGGACGCGCCGGACTACGTGGTCGCGGTCGCCCGCGGCGGCGCCCGTCCGCCGTCCTCCGGCGGCCGGGTGTACGCCCACACCAGCCCGGTCCACCTCCACCTGCGGGGCCGGCACGTGGCCCGCCCGGAGGACGTCCGGTGGTGCCTGCGCTGGCTCGACCTGCTCGACGAGCTGGTCAGGGACCGGGCCCGGCTGCACACCCGGGCCCAGCTCCGCGACCACCTCGACCTCGTCGAGAAGGCCAGGGCGGTGTACGAGTCGCGCCTGTGACCGCCGGCCTCTCCGGCTTCACAGATCGAGAGACGAGCCGCCGAAGCGGTCGCGCAGGAACCGTCCCTGGTCCCTGAGGGCCTGCTCGTCCCCCTGGTAGACGGCCTCCGCGACGGCCGACAGCCCCGACTCCAGCAGGCCGAGCTGGGCCATCAGCTCCTCGTGCGCGCTGCGCTCACGGGCCCCCCGCCGGGTCAGCGCGTACGACCGGGGCAGGTTGGCGTACGCCTCCAGGCTGGTGGGCAGATAGTCGCGGACGGCCTGCGAGACGACGTGCAGATGGTCGGGGGCGGAGGTGAGCGCCTCCGCCCTGGCCAGCACCTCGCGCAGGATCCCGGCGAGGTCGCCGACCTTCGCCACCACGTCCTCGGGGAAACGGGCGGTCGTCACCTTCGCCACGAGGGCGTCCAGGTCGGCCCGCAGGGCGCGCGTCTCCACCTCGGCGTGGGAGATCGCCAGCCGGACCCGGTCGGGCGGGGCGAGCAGGGCGCCCACGCCGTACAGCCCGGCGACGACCACCGGCCACAGCGACCCGGCGAGGCCGAGGAAGTGCAGCGCGAGACCGCCGAGCGCGAGAGCGGAGCCGGTGATGTTCTTCAGCGAGCCGAGGTAGGCGAGGACGCGGTCACTGGTAGCCACGGATCTCCTTGAACGCCGAGGCGAGGGACGCCTGCCGGGCGTCGAACACCGCGCCGCCGGTCAGCGCGGAAACCTGGCGCATCTCGGAGACGTCGCTGTCGCCGAACAGCACGACGAACGTCGGCACATGGGTGTTCAGGGTCCGGTGAAAGGCGGCGAAGTCCACGTAGGAGGAGCCGTCGGTGTTGTCGCCGTCGGTCATCAGGACCACCGAGGTGAAGCTTCCGCCGTCCCGCTCGCTCCCGACCGTCTGGTAGGCCGCGCGCAGGCCGTCGTAGATGGCGGTGCCGCCCCCCGCCGCCAGGGCGTCGCCGTACGCCCGGATCCGGGCCAGGACCGGGTCGGGGTCGCCCTCCGGCACGGTGAACGTGCTCCCCGGGCCGGTCACGGTGTTGAACGGCAGCAGGGTGACCGTCTCCCGGTCGCGGAACCGGGAGAACCGCCCCGACGCGGAGGTGTCGGCGCCGGTCAGCGTGGCGAGCGCCGCCCTGAGCGCGGCGATGCGGTCGCCCTCCATCGACCCGGAGGTGTCCAGCACGAACAGCGTGCGCGACGGGCGGCGCACCTTGTTCAGGTACGCGCTGATCAGCGCGTCGGCGGCGCTGCGCCGGTTGGGGAAGGGCAGCTCCAGCAGCGAGGCCGTGCCGAACCTGGCGTCGGGCGGCACCTCGGGCACGATGGGCCGGCGGGCCGTGGCCGTCATGATCTCGCGCTGCGCCTCCGGGGTGCGCAGCCAGGCCGCCAGCCTGCCGTACTGCGCCTTCTTGGGGGAGGAGGCGAGCAGCGTGAGCGGGTAGTCCGCGGTGACGACGCCGTCCGCCGGGTAGACCAGCGTGAGCGGCTCGCCGTCGGCGGAGCGCAGGCCGAGCAGCACCGACTCGTAGTTGATCAGCCCGTCCACGTCGGTGCGCCGGCGGAAGGCGTCGGCGAGCCATCCGGAGGAGCCGGCGGTGAGGGTCTGGGCGGCGAAGAACCCGGTCAGCTTCGGGGTGACGGCTGTGATCTGGACCTGGTCGAGCGCCTCACCCGCGTCCGACAGCGCCGCCGCCACCCCGACCAGGGCGGAGAACCCGGAGTTGGACGACGCGGGGTTGGTCATGCCGAAGGTGAAGCGGCGCTTGGCGGCGGCCTCGGCGATGTCGCTCCAGGTGACCTCGCCGGTGTCCCAGTGCAGCTCGCGGGCCTTGGCGCGGGTGAGGCCGAGGACGACCGGGGACACCATGATCTTGGTTTGGGTGGACAGGCGCGCGGTCGCCCCGTCGATCAGGGACAGGTAGCGGTTGGAGGAGAACCAGACGGCGTCGTAGCGGCCGTCCGCGGCGCCGCTCGCCACCTGCTCGGCGCCGTCCAGGGTGCCGGTGTAGGAGAGCGACACCTTCACCCCCGCCGCCCCGGCCGCCTTGGCGAGCAGCGGCTCCAGGTCCTTGACCTCGCTGCCCGCCAGGACGCGCAGCACGGCGGGGTCGTCCGGCGGGGACTCCGCCCCGCCGCCACCCGAGCAGGCGCCGGTGGCGGCCAGCAGCAGGGCCAGGGCGGCGGCCGTGACCGCGCTCCTCACGACGCGGCCTCGTCGGCGCGGCGGGATCGCTCCAGGTAGGCGCGGGCGTGGTCGAGCTCGACGGTCAGGTTGCCGACGGTGACGGCCATGCTCTCCACGGCCTTGGCCCGGAAGCCGTCGATCATGTCCATCGTCGAGTAGATGTTGTCGAACGCCTTGCTCAGCGCCTCCATGCTCACGGTCGTGGCGGCGGCCTGGGTCTGGATGTCCCCGGCCTGGGTGCGCAGCATCTCGCTGGTGGCGAGGATCAGGTCGGAGGTGGTGGTGTTCAGCGCGGTGATCTGGTCGAGCACGAGCTTCTGGTTGGCCAGGGCCTGGGCGACCGTGACGGCCGTGCGCAGCGCCGCGATCGTCGTGGTGGTGGCCCGCTCGACCCCCTTGATCAGCTCCAGGTTGTTCTTGCGCACCAGGTCGAGCGCGAGGTAGCCCTGGGCCGACACGGCGAGCTGGGTCAGCAGGTCCTGGTGCTTCTGGCGCACCCCGAACAGCGCGTCCGACCGCAGGGCGTTCGCCTTGTCCGGGTCGGTGAGCTCGATCCGGTCGATCCGCTCCTGGAGGGCCGCGTCGAGCGCCGCCGCCAGCACGGCGTACTCCTGGAGCTTCGTCATCGACTCCCAGAGGTTCGCCTTCTCGCCCTCGATCGCGGCGTTGTCCTTGCGCAGCTCGTCCTGCCCGGACTTCAGCGCCCGGATGATGTCGTCGATGTGCTTCTGCGCGCTGCGGTACCTGGCGAAGTAGTCGCGCAGCCGGTCGCCGAACGGGATGACGCCGAGCAGCCGCCGGGTGCCGGCGGCCGCCTGCTTGGGATCGAGGTCGACGATCGTCCGGCGCAGCGCCACGAGCTGCCCGGCGACCCGCGCCTGACCGTCGGCGCCCTCGCCCTTGGCCGAGGCCAGCGCCGCCACCGGGCGCCTGAGCATCCGGTTGGCGACCTGGGACGACGCGCGGATCTCCGCGTCGCCCATCGAGGTGATGTCGGTCACCTTCCTGGTGAACTCCGGCGACCGGTGGTCGAGCGCGCCGAGCTCGTCGGCGAAGCCGGCCGCCTTCCGGGCGAGCTCGCCGGCGCGCTCGCCGGGGAGCGGCAGCATGGTGGCCGCCTTCTCGACGGGCACCGCCGCCACCGGGGCGGGCGGGGTCAGCACCAGATCTTCGGACACGGATGTCCTCTCTTCCTGGGACTCTTCAGGGAACTGTCTTCCTGAACAAGTGGGGGTCAGGACGACGGCTTCGCACCGGCCTGATAGCGCCGCTCGATGGTCGCGACGAGCTCCTCCAGGCGGTCGTAGGCGGGCGGCTCGACCACGTCGACCAGGCTTGCGGGAATCGGCGCCTTCGCCTTGGTGACCAGGTCCGCGAACGTCTGGGGATCGGCGGTGCGGAAGCCGTACCTCGCGGCGAGCCGGGCGAACTCCGGGTCCTCCTGCAGCAGCCGCCCGACCTCGGCCGCCCGGGCCGTGAGCGGGACGAGCGTGTGCTTGCTCAGCACGGTCGGCGCGGGGTAGATCAGCCGCATGTCGGGGCGGACGGCTCCGCCGCCCGCGAACAGCCGCGCGGCGTACTGCGCCTCGTAGATGACCACCATCGGGGTCTTGCCGATCCCCAGCGCGAGATAGTCCTCGAAGGGCGCCTCGGTGCTGGACTCGGAGTAGCCCTGGTCGAGGAAGAGCGGCGCGATCTTCTCCGCCGCGGCCGTGACCTGTTCCCGCGAGCTCACGACGTCGTCGCCGTTGGCCACGTAGCTGGTCGCCGCGAGGTACATGGCGGCGGAGTTCGACGTGCGGACGTCGGTGGTGGTCAGCAGGACCCGCTTGCGCGCCCGGTACGCGGTGTTGCCGGGCAGCGCGTCCCAGCGGGTGCCCCGGGCGACGAGGTCGAGGAACCGCCGCAGGTCGAGGACCTGGTAGCCCGCGCCCGAGTCGCGGACCACCCCCGCCTTCGCCAGCACGTCCACGACCGGCTGGAACGTCGCGACGGCCATCGGCGAGTAGAACGGCGAGTAGGTCCGGGTGATCTTGCGCGCCTGCCGGATCTTCTCCGCCGCCGGGACGCTGGAGGGAAAGGCGAAGTCGTACGGACGCAGGTCCACCGTGGACGCGATCTCACGCGACCCGGCGGTGTCGACCTCGACCCGCAGTCCGTGCCTGGCGAAGGCCGCCCTGACGGCGGGGTCGTCGAAGAAGGGTTTCTTCTCCGAGCCGATGACGCCGCGGACCGTCGTGAGGGCCCCCTGCCCGTCCCCCTGCCCGTCGCCGTCGCCCCGGTCGTTGCCGAGCACGAGGGCGAGGACGACGGCCGCACCCAGCAGCAGCGCCAGCCCGACCCCGATCCACCGCTTCATTCCCGGTTTCCTTCGCCCCGTGGCCCTGATCCCCGTACCCGAATTATGGGAGACAAGGGAAATTCACGAGCGGAAGAAAAGGGGCATCCAGCGAAATTCCGCGTATGTTCACGACGAATTCATCGACGTGGCAATCGGGACCTCTTCGGCCTGAATGCTGCTGTGTCGAAA
Organism: Microbispora sp. NBC_01389; assembly: GCF_045040095.1. NCBI lineage: Bacteria > Bacillati > Actinomycetota > Actinomycetes > Streptosporangiales > Streptosporangiaceae > Microbispora > Microbispora sp. NBC_01389. Next base: position 6,147,886 of record NZ_CP109552.1, on the reverse strand, counting down.
AAGGGGCAAAGTGCTATTTATGGGACATGCGGAATCGGGTGCCGACGGGTCACGCGCTCAGGCGAACAGCGTGCGGCCCCAGTAGTCGCCGCCGTCGATCACCCCGGGCGGGCAGGCGAACAGGCCGCTGGAGACGTGCTTGATGTACTCGTTCAGCGCGTCCTTCTGCGCCAGCATGCGCTGGATCGGCACGAACTGCTTGTGCGGGTCGCGCTGGTAGGCAATGAAGAACAGGCCCGCGTCGAGCCGCCCGAGGCCGTCGGAGCCGTCCACGAAGTTGTAGCCGCGCCGCAGCAGCCGCGCGCCGCCGTGCGCGTCGGGGTGCGCGAGCCGTACGTGCGCGTCGCCGGCGATCGCCGGCTGCCCGTCCGGGCCCTTCGCGGCGAAGTCCGGCGCGTCGAACTCCTCCTTGCCGGTGAGCGGCGCGCCCTTCCCCTTGTCCCGGCCGAAGATGGCCTCCTGCTCGGCCAGCGGGGCGCGGTCCCAGGTCTCGATGTGCATCCTGATCTTGCGGGTGACGAGGTAGGAACCGCCGTCCATCCAGGCCGGGCCGTCGCCGGGCGCGGCCCACAGGTGGGCGCGCAGCATGGAGGTGTCCTCCAGCTTGAGGTTGTTGGTGCCGTCCTTGAAGCCCATCAGGTTGCGCGGCGTCGCCTGCGCCCGGGAGGTGGACGAGGTGCGGCCGAAGCCGAGCTGCGAGTAGCGCACGGAGACCTTGCCGAAGCCGATGCGCGCGAGGTTGCGGATCGCGTGCACCGCCACCTGCGGGTCGTGCGCGCACGCCTGCACGCAGATGTCCCCGCCGGAGATCTGGGGCTGGAGGTCCTCACCCGGGAAGGCGGGCAGGTCGGCCAGCGCGGGCGGCCGGCGGTCGGCGAGGCCGAACCGGCCGTCGAACAGCGAGGGTCCGAAGCCGGCGGTCAGGGTCAGGCCGGACGCGGGCAGGCCGAGGGCCTCGCCGGTGTCGTCCGGCGGCGCCTCCGGCGCGCCGCCCACGGCGCCGAAGGTGCCGGCGTCCCTGCCCTGGGTCATCCGGGCCGCGGCCGCCGTCCACTCCTGGAGCAGCTCCACCAGCTCCCCCCTGTCCTTCGTGATCACGTCGAAGGCCACGAAGTGGAGCCGGTCCTGGGCGGGGGTGGTGATGCCGGCCTGGTGGGCGCCGTAGAAGGGGACGGCGTCGGAGGTGGCGGAGGCGAGCGCGACCGGCTGCTCCGCGAGGGACCGGGTGGCGAGCGCGCCCGCCCCGACGGCGGCCACCCCCGCCGCGCCGAGGCCGAACAGCCGCCTGCGGCTCAATCCCTCGCTCACGATGCCTCCCCCTCCACCTCGAACACGGTGCCTCCCCGCCTCGCCGCGTCCTCCGGACCGCGCTCCGGACCGCGTTCCGGGCTCACTTGACCACCGCCGCCGCGACCCTGCTGATCGGCTCGGCCAGCGCGTTGATCGCGTCGGACAGCGCCCGCAGGTCGTCCTTGGACAGCTCCGTGTGCAGCTTCCACCCGTCGCCGTCGCGGTGCCGGCCGAGCGCAGCCTCCGCGTCGGCGAACTTCGCGTCGAGCGTCTTGACCAGATCGGCGTCGCGCTCCTTCAGGACCGGGCGCAGCGCCTGTACGGCCGCCTTCGAGCCCTGCAGGTTCGCGTCGAAGTCCCACAGGTCGGTGTGCGAGTAGCGGTCCTCCTCGCCGGTGATCTTGCCGGTGGCGACCTCGTCCAGCAGCCCCTTGGCGCCGTTGGCGAGCTGCACGGGGGAGAGGTCGACCGTCGCGGACTTCGTCACGATCGTGTGCACGTCGGTCATCAGCTTGTCGGCGATCGGGCCGTCGCCGCCGACGTCCTTCTTGACCCACAGGTCCTTCTCGATGCGGTGGAAGCCGGTCCACTCCTCGCCGTCCGGGACGTCGTTCTCCCGCGCGTCGATGGCCGGGTCGAGGTCGCCGAAGACCCCGGCGACGGGCTCGATCCGCTCCCAGTAGGTGCGGGCGACCGGGTAGAGCCTCTTGGCGGCGGCCACGTCGCCGGCCTTGACCGCCTCGGTGAACTCCCTGGTCTTGTCGAGCAGCGTGTCGGACTGGCTCTTGATGTAGCGCTTGTAGCTGGCCATGGCCTCGGCGAGCCCGGCGTCGCCGCTCAGCGGCTTGTGCTCGCCGCTGACCTTGAGCGGGCCGCGGATGCCCCTGCCGGTCATCCCGGGCTTGCAGGCGGTCTCGTACATGCCGGCGGGAAGCTCCATCACGACCTCGCGGGTCAGGCCGGGCACGATGTTCTCCACCTCGCCCATCACCCGGTCGCCCGGCGCGTACACGTAGAACTCGGTGACCTTCGTGCCGCTGTTGGTGATGGCGAAGGTCGAGGTGCCGGCCGCGAGGTCGGATTTCGTCACCTTGCACTCGGTGTCGGTGGCGGCCACGGCGATCGCGCCGGAGCCGGCCGCGGTCGCCTCGGTGGCGGCACCGGAGCCGGAGGACGAGCACGCGGTCAGGCCTGCCAGGGCCATGGTCGCGACGGCCAGGACGGTGGGGGTGCGCATCGGGCGGACTCCGGTCACGAAGCGGGCTGGGGAGACTGGGGCTGTTGAGACTGGGGGGCGGCGCCGGCGGGTGCCTTGACGGAGGGCCGCCGCAGGAACAGCACGAGGACGGGCACGGCGTAGGCGACCCAGGCGACGGTCTCCAGCACGCTGGGCTGGGCGGTGATGTTGAACATGCCGCTCAGCAGCGTCGAGTACCAGGCGCCGGGGTCGAGCACGCCGCTGATGTCGAAGGCGTACGTGCTCAGGCCGGGCAGCAGGCCCGACTCCTGCAGGTCGTGCACGCCGTACTTGAAGATGCCGGCGGCGACCAGGATCAGCAGCAGGCCGGTCCAGGTGAAGAACTTGGTGAGGTTGATCCGCACCGCGCTGCGGTACAGCCCGTAGCCCAGCGCGACGGAGGTGAGCAGGCCGAGCGTGATGCCGGTGAGCGGGCTCGCGCTGGTGGTCGCGCCCTGGACGGCGGCGAACCACAGCAGGGCGGTCTCCAGCCCCTCGCGGGCGACCGACAGGAAGGCCACCACGACCACGGCCACGGACCCGAGCTGCAGGGCGTCGCTGAGCTTCTCGCGCAGGTCGCCCGACATCCGGCGGGCCGCCGTGCGCATCCAGAAGATCATGAAGGTGACGAAGACGGTCGCGGCCAGCGAGGCGAAGGCGTCGAACATCTCGTGCTGCCGGGAGCCGAGGTTGGCCGCGGTGAACGTCAGCAACGCCCCGAACCCCACGGAGAGCGCGACGGCGGCTCCGACACCGGCCCAGACCAGCGGCAGGCGGTCACCCCTGCCGCTCTTCACGAGGAAGGCCACCAGGATGGAGACGACCAGGGTCGCCTCCAGGCCCTCGCGAAGGCCGATGAGGAAGCTCGCGAACACATCGCCCTCCGGATAGTCGGTAAGCCTTACCTAACTTAGGTCAGGTTCACCTTACCGACAAGAGCACGGATGCGAGTAACCGGGTAGGGCCTTTGTCACCTCAAGGGGCCGCTGGGGCAACGGCACGGCCGTACTGGCGAAACTGGGCGCGTCGGGAGACTTCACAAGCTTCCGGGCGTCCGCCGACGACCTGGCGAAGGCCGGAGACTACCCGGTGGTCCCGCTCAAGCCGCCCGCCCGGCACACCCGCCGCCTTGTCATCCGGGGCGAGCAGGCCGGCGGCGAACCAGGCGGCGGGACGGGCCAGGTCCCACGCCGGGTCGCCCGCTCCGAGGTCGTCGGGGTCGATCAGCAGCCAGCCGCCGCCGTGCCGGACCAGCTGGCCGAGGTGCCAGTCGCCGTGCGTCAGCGCGCCACCCTCCCGGGCCGGCGGCAGCGTCGCGTACGCCTCCAGGATCGGCGCTGCGACGGGGGCGGGAACGCCAGCCGACGCCAGGTCGGCCATGGCCCGCGGCAGCCGCGACGGCCCCCCGGCGGGCGGCAGGCCCGCCGGGTCCCGCCAGACGGGCCAGGTCGCCGGCCTGTAAACGATGATCGTCCACGGCGGACACCCTAGTGTGCGGGTATGAGGATTGGATTTGCCGTGCCGGTGTCGGGCTCGTGGGCGACGCCGGAGAACATGAGGCGGATCGCCCGCCGCGCCGACGAGCTCGGCTACCACGGGGTGTGGGCGTTCCAGCGGCTGCTCTACCCCGAGGGCCACGCGATGGGGCCCGTCTACCGGAGCGTGCAGGACCCGGTCGTCACGCTCGCGTACCTGGCGGGGATCACCGAGCGGGTACGGCTCGGCGTGGCCGTGCTCAACCTGCCGTTCGTCAGCCCGGTGCTGCTGGCCAAGCAGCTCTCCACCCTGCAGCAGGTGTCCGGAGGCAGGCTCGACGTGGGCCTCGGGCTGGGCTGGCTGCCGGAGGAGTTCACCGCGTCCGGCGTGCCGATGGAGCGGCGGGGCAGGCGCGCGGAGGAGTACGTCGGCCTGCTGCGGCGGCTGTGGACCGAGGACGTCGTCGAGCACAGGGGCGAGTTCTACGAGGTGCCGCGCTCCCACCAGGACCCCCGGCCCGCCTCGCCGCCGCCCGTCCTGCTGGGCGGCACCGCGCGGGTCGCGCTGGAGCGCGCCGGGCGGATCGCCGACGGCTGGATCAGCTCCAGCCGCGCCGACCTCGGCACCATCGACCAGCAGATCGCCATCGTGAAGGAGGCGGCCCGGGGGGCCGGGCGCGACCCGGACGCGCTGCGGTTCGTCGTACGCGGCGTCACCCGCGTCCGCCCGGCGGACGAGGGCCCGCTGACCGGGCCGTACGACAAGATCCGGCGGGACGTCGAGGAGCTCGCGGCCAGGGGGGTGACCGAGGTCTTCCACGACCTCAACTTCGACCCCGAGATCGGCGACCCGGAGGCTGACCCCGGAGAGTCCCTGCGCCGTGCCGAGGAGGCCCTTGACGCCCTCGCCCCGTAGGCGGGCGCGGCCGCGACGCTAGATCATGCCGTACGCGCGGGCGACGAGCTCGTGGGAGCGCAGCCGTGCCGGGGCGCCGTGGACCATCGTGGTGATCATCAGCTCGTCGGCCCCGGTGCGCTTGCGCAGCTCCTCCAGCCCGGCCCGCACGGTCCCGGCGTCGCCGTGCACGACGGCCGACAGCCGGTCGCGGACGAACTCCCGCTCGATCGGGGTGTACGGATAGGCCAGCGCCTCCTCGGGGGTCGGCATCCGGCCGGGCCGGCCGTGGCGCATCCGCAGCCACGACAGCGCGCCCGGCATGACCTGCCGCAGCGCCTCCTCCTCGGTGTCGGCGGCGACCGCCGCCACCCCGATCAGCGCGTACGGGCGGTCGAGCACCTCGGAGGGGCGGAAGGAGGAGCGGTAGAGGTCGAGCGCGGGCTCGGTGTTGGCGGCGCTGAAGTGGTGGGCGAAGGCGAACGGCAGCCCCAGCAGCCCGGCCAGCCTGGCGCTGAACCCGCTGGATCCGAGCAGCCAGATCGGCGGCCGGCCCGTGGTCGCCGCGTCGGGTCCGCCCGGCACGGCCCTGATCTTCTCGTACGGGTGACCGGGCGGGAAGGAGCCGTCGAGGAACCCGGTCAGCTCGGCCACCTGCCGGGGGAAGTCGTCGGGGTCCACCTCGGCGGAGCGGCGCAGCGCGTTCGCCGTCGCCATGTCGGTGCCCGGGGCGCGGCCGAGGCCGAGGTCGACGCGGCCGGGGTGCAGCGCGTGCAGCGTGCCGAACTGCTCGGCGATCACCAGCGGGGCGTGGTTGGGGAGCATCACGCCGCCCGACCCGATCCGGATCGTCCGGGTGGCCGCCGCGAGATGCGCGATGAGCACGGCCGGGGAGGAGCTCGCCACTCCCGGCATGCCGTGGTGCTCGGCGACCCAGATGCGGTGATACCCCCACTCTTCGGCCCGCCGGGCCAGCTCGGTGGCGTCGCGCAGCGACTCGGCGGCCGTCTGGCCCTCGCCGACGGTCGCGAGCTCCAGGATCGACAGCGGCACTCCCGCCGTCCCGCGCGGCACGCCGCGGATCTCGTCCCCGCCGCTCATGCCACCCCCTCGCCGCGCGGGCCGGGATCGCGTGGGCCGGTCGGGCCGTGCGTGCTGTCCTGCCTGCTTCGCTCGCTCATGTTCGCCCCAACTTGAGGTCGCATCCGGATATTTCCCGGTGCCCGGGCGAAATGTGCTTCGGTGCCCCGCCACCTGCCATGCTTGGACGCATGAGCGAGCGAAAGCCCATTGAGTCGTGGTTGTCTGATATGGATGGCGTACTGGTCCACGAGGGCCAGCCGGTGCCGGGCGCCGACGAGTTCATCAGGCGGCTGAAGGAGTCGGGGAAGAGGTTCCTCGTCCTCACCAACAACTCGATCTACACCGCCCGCGACCTGTCCGTGCGGCTGCGCGCGGCGGGGCTGGACGTGCCCGCCGAGTCGATCTGGACCTCCGCGCTGGCCACCGCCAAGTTCCTGGCCGACCAGCGGCCCGAGGGCTCGGCGTACGTCATCGGCGAGGCGGGGCTGACCACGGCCCTGCACGAGGTCGGCTACGTGCTGACCGACCTCGACCCCGACTACGTGGTGCTGGGGGAGACCCGCACCTACAGCTTCACCTCGATAACCCGGGCGATCCGGCTGATCGACAACGGCGCCCGGTTCATCGCGACCAACCCCGACCCCGTCGGCCCGTCGACCGAGGGCTCGCTGCCGGCCTGCGGCGCGGTCGCCGCCATGATCACCAAGGCGACCGGGGTCGAGCCGTACTTCGTCGGCAAGCCGAACCCGATGATGATGCGCAGCGCGCTCAACCAGATCGACGCGCACAGCGAGAGCACCGCGATGATCGGCGACCGCATGGACACCGACGTGGTCTGCGGCATCGAGGCGGGCCTGAACACGATCCTGGTGCTCACCGGCGTCACCCAGAAGGACCAGATCGACCGGTACCCCTTCCGGCCCACCCAGGTGGTCAACTCCGTGGCCGACCTCATCGACCTCGTCTGAGCCGGCGGGGAACCTGACAGGGGCTGGCAGGTACCGCTGCCATGCTGGCCCCATGAACCACCGCGTCTATCTGGAGATCGGGCCTAAGAGGGTCTTCGCCTGCTCGGCCGACTGGCCGGGCTGGTGCCGCATCGGCAGGACCGAGGAGGCCGCGATCGAGGCCCTCCTGGACTACACGCCGCGCTACCGCGTGATCGCCGGGCGGGCCGGGCTGGAGTTCGCCCCGGGGGACCCCGAGGTCGTCGAGCGGGTCACGGGCGACCGCAACACGGACTTCGGCGCGATCGCCGCGATCCCCGGCCTCGACCGGGAGCCGGTGGGCGCGCCGGAGGCCGCCCGTACGGTCGCCCTCGCCCGGGCGGCGTGGGACGTCTTCGCCGGCGTGGCCGCGGCGTCCCCCGAGGAGCTGCGCAAGGGCCCGAGGGGCGGCGGCAGGGACCGGGACAAGATGGTCTCCCACGTCGTCGAGGCCGAGCGGTCCTACGCCAGGAAGATCGGCGTGCGGCACAGGCCGTTCAAGGACACGGCCGGCCTGGCCGCCCTGCGCGAGGACATCGTCCGCGTCCTGTCGCGGCCGTCGGACGGCGGGCCGCTCGCCGAGGGCGGATGGCCGGCCCGCTACGCCGCCCGCCGGATCGTCTGGCACGTGGCCGACCACATCTGGGAGATGGAGGATCGTAGGATCTGATCTGATCTGCTGGGGTGGTAACTTGTTACCATGGTAACAGTGGAGCGAACCCAGACCGGCCTCCGCGTCGAGCGCAGCACGCTGAAGGTGCTCAAGGGCCTGGCCGAATACCTGGACATCTCCCTCGGCGACCTCGTTGAGGGGATCGTCCTGCACGCCTTCGAGGGCAAGGCGCCGTTCGGGCCGGAGACCCTCACGAAGATCGGGCAGCTCAGAGAGGTGTACGGTCTGACGCTCACGGCCGCCGACGCCCACCTGCTGGAGGAGGGGTGAGCGCCGCGCCGCGCCGCCGCCGCCTCACCGGCGGCCTGCGCGTCGCGAACGGCGAGCGCGAGTGGGTCGAGGGTGGGCACAGCGACGTGGCGGGGGTGTGCCGGCCGAGCGGCTCAGTCCTCCGTACGGCGCAGGCGCTTGAGGTCGGAGCGGTGCTTCTTGGCCGCCAGGCGGCGCTCGACCGAGCCCCTGGAGGGCTTTGTGGAACGGCGCCGTTTGGGCGGCGGCGCGATGGCGTCGCGGAGCAGGGCCGCCAGCCGTTCCAGCGCCGCCTCGCGGTTGCGCAACTGCGATCGGTGCTCCGAGGCCGTCACCGTGATCACGCCGTCCACCAGCCGGACGGCGAGGCGTTCGAGCGCCCGGGCTCGGAGCGCCGGACCGAAGGCGGTCGTGCGCGCGACGTCGAAGCCGAGCTCGACCCGGCTGTCGGTGGTGTTGACGCCCTGGCCGCCCGGGCCCGACGAACGGGAGAAACGCCAGGTCAACTCGGCCTCGGGCACGACGATCGAGCCGCGGACGGGCAACGGGCCTGGCATGACGATTCCTCTACGGTCGAACGGACGGGACGAACAGGCGAAACAAACGGACAGGACGAACAACTTATCCGCGTAGATACCACCGGCGCGCGTCATTTACCACCGTAAACGCGGCTTACGGTTGTCGCGGTCCAGCACGTCGTGCACAGTGACCCCCGGAAACCGGTGGGTTCCGGAAAACGGGCGACATGGTGGAGCGGGAGCATGACCTCGATCGTCGGCGTGCACGGCATCGGCAAGTACCACTACTACGAGGACGCCGGCGGATCGGCGGACGGCGCCGCCGCGGCCGTCCGGGCCAAGTGGAACGCCTATCTGCACCAGGGGCTGGGCGGACGGGCGGGCGGCGCGGGTGACTACTTCACCGAGATCGCCTACTACGCCCATCATCTCCACAGCGGCCCGCCCCGGCCGGTCCGGCAGATGGCGACTCCGTCGAAGCTGGTCCTCGCCGACTGGGCCGCCCAGCTCGGCGGTCCGTTCCGGGACGCGGCGGGGGAGTCGCTGACCGGCGTCGCGCACCTGCTCGCCGAGTGGCTGCTGGCGAGGCTGGGCCCCGCGGCGGTGCGCTTCGCGCAGGACTTCTGCCCGGAGGTGGCCACCTACCTCGGCGGCGGCTCCCCGCGCGTACGGGCCCGCGACACCGTGGCCGACGTCATCCGCCGGCGCCGCCCCAGGGCGGTCGTCGCGCACTCCCTCGGCAGTGTCGTGACGTACGAGGCCCTGTGGGCACATCCCGACCTGTCCGTCGACCTGCTGGTCACGCTGGGCAGCCCGCTCGGCATGCGCCGCGTCGTGTTCGAGAGGCTCGCGCCAGTGCCGGTCCGGGGCCGGGGAGCGCGCCCGCCGGGCGTGCGCCGCTGGATCAACATCGCCGACAAGGACGACATCGCCGCCATCCCGGCCGCGCTGGCGTCGTGCTTCGACGGCGTCGAGCGGGACGTCTCCTGTGACATCGACTGGCTCGACTTCCACACCGTGCGCAACTACCTGCGCTGCGGGGGCGCCAACGAGTACCTGAAGCCCTTCGTGACCTGAGACACGCACACACGATATGGTCGTACGACCATGAAGACTGTGCTTTTCGACTATGGCAACGTCGTCTCGCTGCCCCAGGCTCCCGAGGACGTCGCCCGCCTGGCCTCGTACGTCACGGGGGCCGAGCCCGGGTTCGAGGACCGCTACTGGGAGGTGCGGCTCGACTTCGACCGCGGCTCGCTCGACCCGGCCGCGTACTGGTCCCACGTGTACGGCAGGCCGATGGACGGCGGCGGCCTCGACGAGGTCGTCGCCATCGACGTGGCGAGCTGGTCGCGGCCCAACGAGGAGACGGTGGCGATCGTCGACGAGCTGGCCAAGGTCGGGGTGCCGATGGCGCTGCTGTCCAACATGCCGGTCTGCGTCGCCGAGGGCATCGACACCCTGCCGTTCATGCGGCCGATCGGACCACGCTTCTACAGCGGCCGGATGGGCCTGGTGAAGCCGGAGGCGGAGATCTTCCACGAGACCGTGGCCTGGCTCGGGGTCGCTCCCGGCGACCTCGTCTTCGTGGACGACCGGCTGGAGAACGTCGCGGCGGCCGAGCGGGCCGGGCTCGCCGCCGTCCACTTCCGCGACGCCGCCGCCCTGCGCGAGGACCTGAAGACGCTTCTCGGCTGAGCGCGCGGCCACCCGCGCCCGGGGCGCAGGAGGGTGGACGTGAACCCCCGCGTCAGGTGCCCGAACCCGCCGGCGGGCGGGAGCCGAGCGGCGACGCCTCGCCCGGGCGTTCAGGGGCGGGCCGCCCAGCCTCCTGCGCGGCGAGGACGTTCGTCCTGATCGTGGCGAAGGCGATGACCGCCGCGACGGCCATCATGACCGCGCAGACCAGCATCGAGGTGTGATATCCCCGGGTGAACGCGGCGGGCGACTCGTAGGCGTCGCCCGTCAGCCCCACGAGCGGCGGCACGGCGGCGACGGCCAGCAGGCCGCCCGTCCTGGCCAGGGCGTTGTTGACCCCGCTCGCGATACCCGCGTACCGCTCCTCCGCGGTGGCGAGCACGGTCGCGGTGAGCGGGGCGACGGCGGCGGACAGCCCGAGCCCGAACACGGCCGCCGCGGGCAGCACGTCGGTCAGGTAGGAGGTGCCCGGGCCGATGCGGCTCATGAGCAGCAGCCCGGCCGCGCACAGCAGGATGCCGCCCGTCATGGGGAGGCGCGGGCCGATCCTCCTCGCCAGCTCGCCGGCCCGGGACGACAGCAGCAGCATGAGGATCGTGACCGGCAACATCGCCGACCCGGCGGCGATGGGAGACAGCCCGGCCGACACCTGCAGCTGGACGACCAGCAGGAAGAACACCAGTCCCATCGCCGCGTACATGACCAGCGTGACGACGTTGACCGCGGTGAACTCCCGCGAGGCGAACACCCCCACGGGGACGAGCGACCGGGGGGAGCGCCGGATCTCCACCACCACGAAGCAGACGGACAGGATGATCCCGGCGGCCAGCGGCACCAGCCCGTCGCCCGCCAGGATCAGGCCGTACGTCAGCCCGGCCAGGGCGGGGGCGGCGAGGACGGTCCCGAGCACGTCGAAGCGGCCGTGCGGCCCGGCGTCCCGGGTCTCGGGCACGTGCCGGGCGGCGACGCCGACCACGACGGCGGCGAGCGGCAGGTTGAGCAGGAACACCCACCGCCAGCCGGCCGCCTCGACCAGCCACCCGCCGAGCAGCGGCCCGACGGCGGCGGCCACGCCGCCCAGACCCGACCAGGCGCCGACGGCGCGGGGCCGGTCGTCCGGCACGTAGCTCGCCTGGATGATCGCGAGGCTGCCGGGGATCAGCAGGGCCGCCCCGACGCCCTGGAGCGCGCGGGCGAGCACGAGCACGGGGGCGCTCGGCGCGAGCCCGCAGAGGGCGGAGGCCAGGGCGAACCACACCACTCCGACGACGAAGATCTTGCGCCGGCCGAGCCGGTCGCCCAGGGACCCACCGAGCAGGATCAGCGCGGCCATCGTGAGCGTGTAGCCGTTCACCGTCCACTGGAGGCCGGACATTCCGGCGTCGAGGTCGCGGCCGAGGGCGGGGAGGGCCACGTTGACCACGGTGCCGTCGAGGGTCGCGAGGGACGACCCGAGGACCGTGGTGAGCAGCACCCAGCGGCCCGTCGCCGAGCGGAGTCGGATATGCCCGGATGTCATGCAGGCCATCATGCGCCATCCGAAGGAGCGGCCCCACCATGGCATCAGGGATTACACGATTACGATCGCTCACAGCGAACTGACGCAGAACAGGGAACAGGGGCGGGCTCCTGTTAGTTGAGTCGGCATAACTCAACCCATTGGAGTGCTGATGTCCCAGGTCCTTCCCGTCCTCCCGCTCGACGACGAAGTTGTCCTGCCCGGCATGGTCGTTCCCTTCGACCTGTCGGACTCGGAGGTCCGCGCCGCCATCGACGCCGCCCGGGCCGGTGGAGAGAGCACGGTCCTGCTGGTGCCCCGGGTGGACGGCCGCTACGGCCCGGTGGGGGTGAGCGCCGTCGTGGAGCAGGTCGGACGGCTGCCGGGCGGCGAGCCCGCGGCCGTCGTGCGCGGCGTGCACCGCATGCGCGTCGGCACCGGCACCACCGGCCCCGGCGCGGCGCTGTGGGTCGAGGCGACGGTGCTGGAGCCGGTTGCCGCCGGGCCGAGAGCCGGAGAGCTGGCCAAGGAGTACAAGGCCCTGACCACCACGATCCTGCAGAAGCGGGGCGCGTGGCAGGTCGTCGACGCCGTCAACCAGATCACCGACCCCGCCGTCCTCGCCGACAGCTCGGGCTACGCCCCCTGGCTGACCATCCAGCAGAAGCTGCTGCTGCTGGAGATAGACGACCCCGCGGAGCGTCTCGACAAGCTCGTCGGGTGGGCCCGCGACCACCTCGCCGAGATGGACGTCGCGGAGACCATCCGCAAGGACGTCCAGGAGGGCATGGAGAAGCAGCAGCGCGAGTTCCTGCTGCGCCAGCAGCTCGCCGCCGTACGCAAGGAGCTGGGTGAGCTGAGCGGCGACCCCTCCGACGAGGAGGAGGACTACCGGGCCCGCATCGAGGCCGCCGGCCTGCCCGAGAAGGTCAGGGAGGCGGCGCTCAAGGAGGTCGCCAAGCTGGAGCGGACCTCCGACCAGTCGCCCGAGACCGGCTGGATCCGCACCTGGCTCGACACGGTGCTGGACGTTCCGTGGAACGTCCACACGACCGACTCCTACGACATCGCGGGCGCCCGCGCGGTGCTCGACGCCGACCACACCGGCCTCGACGACGTGAAGGACCGCATCGTGGAGTACCTCGCGGTCCGCAAGCGCCGGGCCGACCAGGGTCTCGGCGTGGTCGGCGGGCGCCGCAGCGGCGCCGTGCTCGCGCTGGCCGGCCCTCCCGGGGTCGGCAAGACCTCCCTCGGCGAGTCGGTCGCCCGCGCCATGGGCAGGAAGTTCGTCCGGGTCGCCCTGGGCGGAGTGCGCGACGAGGCGGAGATCCGCGGCCACCGGCGCACGTACGTCGGGGCGCTGCCGGGCCGCATCGTCCGGGCGATCCGCGAGGCGGGCTCGATGAACCCCGTCGTGCTGCTCGACGAGATCGACAAGGTCGGCGCGGACTACCGGGGCGATCCCACGGCGGCGCTGCTGGAGGTGCTCGACCCGGCGCAGAACCACACCTTCCGCGACCACTACCTGGAGGTCGAGCTCGACCTCAGCGACGTGCTGTTCCTCGCGACGGCCAACGTCCTGGAGCAGGTGCCCGGGCCGCTGCTCGACCGGATGGAGCTCGTCACGCTGGACGGCTACACCGAGGACGAGAAGGTCGCCATCGCCCGCGACCACCTGCTGCCGCGCCAGCTGGAGAAGGCGGGCCTCACCACCGCCGACGTGACGGTGGAGGAGGCCGCGCTGCGCCGCCTGGCGGGCGAGTACACCCGCGAGGCCGGCGTCCGCTCGCTGGAGCGGTCGATCGCCCGCGTCCTGCGCCGGGTGACGGCGAAGGTCGCCCTCGGGGAGACGGAGCTGCCGGTGACGGTCGCCCCCGGCGACCTGGTCGCCCACCTGGGCCGGCCGCGGCACGTGCCCGAGTCGTCCCTGCCGGAGGCCCGTCAGCGTACGGCAGTGCCGGGCGTGGCCACGGGCCTCGCGGTGACCGGCGCGGGCGGCGACGTCCTCTACGTCGAGGCGTCGCTGGCCGACCCGGAGACCGGGGCGACCGGCGTCACGCTCACCGGACAGCTCGGCGACGTGATGAAGGAGTCGGCCCAGATCGCGCTGTCCTTCCTGCGGTCACGCGGCGCGGAGCTGGAGCTGCCGGTCGGGTCGCTCCGGGACCGGTCGGTGCACATCCACGTGCCCGCGGGCGCGGTCCCGAAGGACGGCCCGTCGGCGGGCGTCACGATGACCACGGCCCTCGCCTCCCTGCTGTCGGGCCGCCCGGTCCGCGGTGACGTGGCGATGACCGGTGAGGTGTCCCTGACCGGCCGGGTGCTGCCGATCGGAGGGGTCAAGCAGAAGCTGCTGGCCGCCCACCGGGCCGGGGTCACCACTGTGCTCATCCCCGCGCGGAACGAGCCCGACCTGGACGACGTGCCGGCCGAGGTGCTGGCCGACCTCACCGTCCACGCCGTGAGCGACGTCCGCGAGGTCCTCGACCTGGCGCTGACCCCCGCGACGGTCACCCGGCAGGCCGTCGCCTGACCGTCGCCCGCTCGTCGCCGGACAGGCGGCGGCATCCGGCGGCTCGCCGCACAAAGGCCCGCGTCCCCGTCCCGGGGGCGTGGGCCCTTTCGTGTGACAAAGGGCACATTACAGGTCTGGAATACCGGAAGTCGCACGGGTTGTTTGAGCTGGTCGTGAGCCTATCGAACTCGATGAACCCGCCTCGACGGGAGTGTCCCTCGGGCTGAGCCCGTGGTCCTCCCGCCCCTCCCATGAAGGCACACACCCGATGACGCTCTTCTCACCGTCCGAGCCGGCCCCGCGCCGGAACGGCCGTCCGCTCTCCCCGACCGGCACGCGGCAGCCGTACGCGTTCTTCGGAGGCAGCAAGTGATCACGGTCACCGGCCTGCGCAAGGCCTACGGCGACGTCGTCGCGCTCGACGGCGTCGACCTGCACGTCGGCAGGGGGAAGGTCTTCGGCGTGCTCGGGCGCAGCGGCGCCGGCAAGAGCACCCTGCTGCGCTGCGTCAACCTGCTCGAACGCCCCGACGAGGGCGGCGTGACCGTCGACGGACGCGAGCTGACCACCCTCGGCGCGGCCGATCTGCGCCGCGCCCGCCAGCGGATCGGCATGATCCACCAGCACTTCGCGCTGCTGTCGTCGCGCACGGTGGCGGGCAACGTGGCCTTCCCGCTGGAGGTCATGGGCGTCGGCCGGGCCGCCCGGGCCCGGCGGGTCGCGGAGATGCTCGACCTCGTGGGCCTGGCCGACCGCGCGGGGGCCTACCCCGCGCAGTTGTCCGGCGGGCAGAAGCAGCGGGTCGGCATCGCGCGGGCGCTCGCGGCCGAGCCGTCGGTGCTGCTGTCGGACGAGGCCACCTCCGCGCTCGACCCCGCCACGACCCAGTCGATCCTGGCCCTGCTGCGGCGGCTCAACCGGGAGCTGGGGCTGACCATCCTGCTCATCACCCATGAGATGGACGTCATCAAGGCCGTCTGCGACTCCGCGGCGATCATGAGCGACGGGCGGATCGCCGAGGCGGGCTCCCTGCCCGGCCTGCTCGCCAGCCCCGGATCGCGGCTGGCGGCCGAACTGTTCCCGCTGCCTCCCGCCGAGGCCGGCACCGTGACGGTCGCCCTGGCCGCGGACGAGACCCTGCTGTCGCGTCTCGCGCGTACGTACGACGTGGACATCGCGGTCGTGGGCGGCGCGGTCGAACAGGTGGCGGGGGCTCCGGCGGGCCGGCTGCGGCTGCGGATCACCGGAGCCGGTGCGGCGGCCGCCCTCGCCGGCCTGCGCGAGCGCGGCCTGCTGGTGGAGGAGGACGCGTGACCTGGTCGGAGATGAGCCCCCTGCTGTGGGAGGCCACCGGGCAGACGGCGGTGATGGTGAGCTGGTCCACGCTGTTCACCGTGCTGTTTGGGCTCCCGCTCGGCGTCTGCCTCGCCGGGACGGACCGCGGCGGGCTGTTCCCCGCCCCCGCCGTGCGGCGCGTGCTCGGTCTGATCGTCAACGTCGGGCGGTCGCTGCCGTTCATCGTCCTCATGATCGCGGTCATCCCGCTGACCCGCGTGCTCACCGGCACGACGATCGGGACCACCGCCGCGGTGGTCCCGCTCACGATCGGCGCGGCGCCCTTCTTCGCCCGGCTGGTCGAGACGGCGCTGCGTGAGGTGGGCCGCGACGTCGTGCAGGCGGCCGAGGCGATGGGGGCGGGCCGGGTGACGATCGTGACGCGCGTCCTGCTGCCCGAGGCGCTGCCCGGCCTGGTCGCCGGGCTGACCGTCACCGTGGTCACGCTCATCTCCTACTCGGCGATGGCCGGCGTGATCGGCGGTGGCGGCCTCGGCGACCTCGCCGTCCGCTACGGCTACCAGCGCTTCGAGACCACGCTCATGGTCGTCACCGTGGTCGTCCTGGTCGTCGTGGTGCAGCTCGCCCAGACCCTGGGCGACGTCGTCGCCCGCCGCCTTTCCCACCGCTGACCTGTTGTTCCTTTGCAAAGGAGTTCTGTCCCATGCGTAGAACACTCGGCCTCGTCATCGGCGCCGTGGTCGCGCTCGTGTTGTCCGCCTGCGGGTCCTCGTCTCCGGACACGGCGACCGCCTCCGGTACGGCGGCGGCGGACGCCCCGCTCAGGGTCGGCGTGAGCCCGGTGCCGCACGCGCAGATCCTGAAGTACGTGGCCGACAACCTGGCCGCCACCAGGGGGCTGAAGCTGGAGATCGTCGAGTTCAGCGACTACGTGCAGCCCAACCTGCAGCTCCAGGATGGCCGGCTCGACGCCAACTACTTCCAGCACAAGCCGTACCTGGACGATTTCAACGCGTCCAAGGGCACCAAGCTGAGCTTCGTCGCCCCGGTGCACCTGGAGCCGCTCGGCCTGTATTCGAGGAAGGTCAAGGACCTCGCCTCGCTGCCGCAGGGCGGCACGGTGGCGGTGCCCAACGACGCCACCAACCTCGGCCGGGCGCTCGGGCTGCTCGCCGACAACGGCGTGGTCACGCTGAAGGACGGCGTGGGCACCGCCGCGACCGAGCGCGACGTGGCCGGCAACCCGAAGAACCTGACCTTCCGCCCGCTGGAGGCCGCGCAGCTCCCGCGCTCGCTCGACGACGTGGACGCCGCCGTGATCAACGGCAACTACGCGATGGACTTGAACCTCAACCCGTCCTCCGACGCGCTGGTTCTGGAGAAGGCCGAGGGCAACCCGTACGTCAACGGCCTGGTGATCGCCCAGGGACACGAGAGCGACCCGCGGGTGAAGACGCTGGTCGAGCTGCTGACCGGCCCCGAAGTGAAGAAGTACATCGAGGAGACGTTCACGGGCTCGGTCATCCCCGTCTCCTAATGCGCACATAAATGGACGAATCATCCGGTCGCTTGATCGGATGATTCGTTCGTGCTGTCATGGCCCCATGTTGTACGGGACACCGGCCCTGGAGGCCGAGGACGAGAAGGTGCTCGCCGAGATCGAGGAGATGCGGCGCGACCTGAAATACCGGCTGGCCGAGGCGCACCGCTGGGACGGCCTGCTGCGACGGCAGTTGCAGGCGCGGGCGATCCAGGGGTCGAACTCCATCGAGGGCTACCACGCCAGCGTCGAGGACATCGAGTCGATCATGTCGGGGGAGGACCCCCTGGAGACGCCGGCGGCCGTCGCCCGCGAGATCTCGGGGTACCAGCAGGCGCTCACCTACATCGGCGCCCTCTCGCGGGCGTGGGCCTTCCGCTACGACGCCGGCCTGCTGCACGCGCTGAACTTCATGATGATCGGCCACCACATGAACAAGACCCCGGGCACGGTGCGGCCGCCCGGCGCGATCTACGTGCGGAACTCGGCCACTGGCGAGGTGGTCTACGAGGGCCCGGACGACGAGCAGGTGCCCGGCCTGCTCGCGGAGCTGGTCGAGTGGCTCAACGAGGGCGATCCCGACGCCGCCGGCTACGTGCGCGCCGCGATGGCCCACTTCAACCTGGTGGCGATCCACCCGTGGCGGGACGGGAACGGGCGCATGTCGCGGGCGCTGCAGACGCTCGTGCTCGGCCGCGACCAGATCACCACGCCGGAGTTCTCCTCGATCGAGGAGTGGCTGGGTATTGGGGAGACCACACTCGAGTACTACCAAGCGCTCCGGGCCGTGCAGAACGGCCGGTGGAGCCCGCACGGGGACACCCTTTCGTGGGTGCGGTTCGTCCTGCGCTGCCACCACATGCAGGCCCAGCGGGTGGGGCGCCGGCTCGCGGAGGCCGGCGAGGTGTGGATGCTGCTGGAGGAGCGGACCGGGGAGCAGGGCCTGAACCCGCGCACGGTCTCGGCGCTCTACCAGGTGTTCGTCTCCCGGCGGCTGCGCCGCGGCATGTACCAGGCCGACGAGGGGCTGAGCCAGGGGCAGGCCGCCCGCGACCTGCGCGAACTGGCCGCCTCCGGATGGCTCCAGCCGTACGGCGAGACCAAGGGCCGCTTCTACGCCCCGGGGCCGAGGATGACGGAGATCAAGGCCGCGTTCGCCGAGCGGGCCAGGCCGCTGCGCGACCCCTACCGGGCGCTGGAGCGCTGAGAGCGCGTCATCGGGAACTCGCGCCTACCGCACCGGTGGCGGACCGGGTAACTTTCGGTCATGCACCCTGGGGCGATCGCGGCGGTGACGCCGGACAAGCCGGCGGTGATCATGGCGGGCTCCGGCCGTGTGATCACCTACCGGGAGCTCGACGAGGAGTCCAACCGTCTCGCGCACCTGCTTCGGGCCGCCGGCCTGCGTCCCGGCGACCACCTCGCCTTCATGCTGGAGAACCACCCGCTCTTCCTGGTGATCGCGTGGGCAGCGCACCGCTCCGGGCTGTACTACACGGCGATCAACTCCCACCTCCAGGCGGACGAACTGTCCTACATCGTCGGCAACTGCGAGGCGCGGGTCTTCATCTCCTCGGCGCGGCTCGCCGAGGTCGCGAGCGCCGTCACCCAGGCCACGCCCCGCGTCGAGGTGCGGCTGATGCTCGACGGCGTCGCCCCGGGCTTCACGTCGTACGAGGAGGCGGTGGCCGGGCAGCCCGCGACGCCGGTCGAGGACGAGTGCCAGGGCATCGACATGCTCTACTCCTCCGGCACCACCGGCCGGCCCAAGGGGGTGAAGCCGCCGCTCAGCCTGGCGCCGCTGGACGCTCCCGGGGTCCTGTTCCGGCTGATCGGGCACATGTTCGCGCCGGCGGCCGACAGCGTGTACCTGTCGCCCGCGCCGCTCTACCACGCCGCCCCGCTGCGCTACTGCCTGACCTTCCTGCGCCTCGGCGCGACCGTCGTCGTGATGGAGCGGTTCGACCCGGAGGAGGCGCTGGCGCTCGTCGAGCGGCACCGGGTCACCCACGCGCAGTGGGTGCCCACCATGTTCGTCAAGATGCTCAAGCTGCCGCGGGCGGCGCGCGAGCGCCACGACCTGTCGTCGCTGCGCTGCGCCGTCCACTCCGCCGCGCCCTGCCCCGTCGAGGTCAAGGAACGGATGATGGAGTGGTGGGGCCCGATCATCCACGAGTACTACGCGGGCACGGAGGGCAACTGCTTCCTGTACGCCTCGCCGGAGGACTGGCTCGCCCACCGGGGCACGGTCGGCCGCCCGCTGCTCGGGGTCGCCCACGTCTGCGACGAGGACGGTGGCGAACTGCCGCCGGGCGAGCGCGGCATCGTCTACTTCTCCGAAGGGCCGCGGTTCGAGTACCACGGCGACCCGGAGAAGACCGCGTCGGCGCGGGACCCCAGGGGCCGCGGCTGGACCACGCTCGGAGACATCGGCTATGTGGACGAGGACGGGTTCCTCTACCTCACCGACCGGCGTGCGTACATGATCATCTCCGGTGGTGTGAACATCTACCCGCAGGAGGCGGAGAACGTGCTGGCGGTGCACCCCAAGGTGGCCGACGTGGCCGTCTTCGGGGTGCCGGACCCGGAGATGGGCGAGCAGGTCAAGGCCGTCGTGCAGCCGCTCGACCCGGCGGAGGCCGGTTCCGGCCTGGAGGCGGAGCTCATCGCCTACTGCCGGGAGCGCCTGGCGCACTACAAGTGCCCGAAGTCGGTCGACTTCCGCGACGAACTGCCCCGCCACGCCAGTGGCAAGCTGTACAAGCGGCTGCTCAGGGACGAATACCTGCAGCGTACGGCCTGAGCCGGGAGCATCGGGCGGCCTCGCATAAAGTACGCGTAGGGCGCTTGGGGGCCCGGCGGCTGATCGCTTAGCGTGACCTTATCGCCGATGCGCCATCGTATTACCTGTACCGGCGGAGAGCCGGGATGACCGGCGGATCCATTGAGGGGGATGGCGATGAGCTCACCTGAGCACGTTCCCGGCAACGAGAACACCGATGTGCTCCCCGGCCACGGCTGGAGCCAGTTCGGCAGCACTCCGCCGCAGCACGGGCAGTACACCGGGGCCTACCAGTCGTACGGCTCGTACGGCACCGGTTCTTATGACACGGCGCAGTTCCCGGCGCCTCCGGCGCGGAAGGGCACGTTGACCGCTCGCCAGAAGGCGGGCGCGGGTCTCGCTCTCGTGGCCGTGGCGCTGGGCGGCGGGGTCACCGGGGCCCTCGTCGCCAACAGTCTGAACGGCGACCGGCCGGTGATCGCGAGCCCGGTGGTCAGGGGGGTCTCCAACTCCTCCGGCAACACCATCGCGGCGGTGGCCAAGGCGATCATGCCCTCGGTCGTGTCGATCGAGGTGAAGACCTCCACGGGTGGGGGCGAGGGTTCCGGCGTCATCCTGTCCGCCGACGGCCTGATCCTGACCAACAACCACGTGGTGACGGCCGGCGGCGCGGGCGGCGGCACGGTGCGGGTCAAGTTCAGCGACGGCAAGACGGCGGACGCCGTCGTCAAGGGCACCGACCCCACCACCGACCTCGCGGTCATCCAGGCGCAGGGCGTCTCCGGGCTCACCCCCGCCTCGCTCGGCGACAGCGACAAGCTCCAGGTCGGCGACGCGGTGCTCGCGATCGGCAGCCCGCTCGGCCTGGAGGGTTCGGTCACCTCCGGCATCGTCAGCGCGCTCGACCGCACCCTGACCGAGAGGCCGGAGGAGCAGCAGCAGCCGCAGCTCCCCTGGGGAATGGGACAGCAGGAACCGCAGCAGCAGAGCCAGGGCACCACGATCGGCGGGATGATCCAGACGGACGCCGCCATCAACCCCGGCAACTCGGGCGGTGCGCTGGTCAACGCGGCCGGCGAGGTCGTCGGCGTCAACACCGCGATCGCCACCTCGGGCTCCAGCTCAGGCAACATCGGCGTCGGCTTCGCGATCCCCATCAACACCGCGAAGCTGGTCTCCGAGCAGCTGATCAAGACGGGCAAGGCGACCCACGCGTTCTTCGGCGTGAGCGTGGCCGACTCGGTCGGCGGCTCGCCCGGCGCGGTGGTCAGCTCGATCACGGCGGGCAGCCCCGCGGAGAAGGCCGGCCTCAAGGAGGGCGACCTCATCACCAAGATCAACGACAGGCTGGTGGACAGCGCGGAGGCGCTCGTCGGCGTCATCCGCAGCTCCCGTCCCGGCGACAAGGTGACCGTCACCTTCACCCGCGACGGCAAGGAGAACACCATCACCACCGCGCTCGCCGAGCAGACGCCGACGAACTGACGGCGTCCACGATCGTCGCCGGCGGGCCTCCGGGGGGATGGCCCGCCGGCGATCGGCGTTCAGGCGTGGCGCCGGGTCAGCGCCTCGGACTCCCACAGATCCCGGTAGTAGCCGGGCACGCCGACGAGGTCGGCGTGGGCGCCGCGCTGGATGACCCGGCCGCCCTCCAGCACCACGATCTCGTCGACCTGCTCCAGGCCGCGCAGCCGGTGGGTGACCAGCAGCGTGGTGCGGCCCCGGGTGGCGTCCAGCAGGTCGGCCGTCAGCAGGTCGGCCGTCTCCTCGTCCAGCGCCTCGGCGGGTTCGTCCAGCAGCAGCACGGGCGGGTCGTACAGCAGGGCCCGGGCCAGCGCGAGCCGCTGGAGCTGGCCGCCGGAGACCGTGCGGCCGTCCTCGCCGAGCACCGTGTCCCACCCGGTGCGCCCCGCCCAGGCGTCCAGGCGGGCCCGCCGTACGGCCGCCTCGATCTCGCCGGTGGAGGCGCCCGGCCCGGCGAGGCGCAGGTTGTCCGTGAACGAGGCCTGGAACACGTACGGATCCTGCGTGAGGCCGGTGACGCGGGCCCGCACGTCGTCGGACGACAGGCGGCGCACGTCCGTTCCGTTGAGGCGGATCGCCCCCGACTCGATCTCCACCGTGCGCATCAGCGCGGACAGCAGCGTGCTCTTCCCGGCGCCGCTCGGCCCGACCACCGCGACCCGGCGGCCCGGCGTCAACGTCAGGCTCACGCCGTTCAGCGCGGGCTCGCGCCGGCCGTGCCGCACCACCAGGTCCTCCACCTCGATCGTCAGCGGCGGCTCCGGGGGC
This sequence comes from Microbispora sp. NBC_01389, assembly GCF_045040095.1. Taxonomy (NCBI): domain Bacteria; kingdom Bacillati; phylum Actinomycetota; class Actinomycetes; order Streptosporangiales; family Streptosporangiaceae; genus Microbispora; species Microbispora sp. NBC_01389. Next base: position 6,125,859 of record NZ_CP109552.1, on the reverse strand, counting down.
GGCGCCGGCTCGTCCGGCTCGCGGACCGCCGGGGGTGTGGCGGCCGTCTCCCGCAACCTGCGCAGCGCCGCGAGCACCGCCGCGAACCGCTCGCCCGCGGCGCCCAGTGCGAGCGCGGGCTCGAAGGCCACCAGCGAGGTCAGGGCGAGCACGGCCGTCGCCACCCGGTCCAGCCCGGCGCCCTGGGCCACCCAGACCACCGCCGCGACGGTCAGCCCCTGGGCCAGCACGCCGATCCCGAGCGCCGCGGCGTTGATCCGGGCCTGGCCCCGCTCCAGGCGGGCGAGCCGGCTGTCGGCGTCCATCGCGGCAGACAGGGCCTCATCGCGCGCGCCGTACGCGGTGAGGTCGGCCGCGCCGTGCACCAGGTCGGCCACCCGGGCGGCGAGGCCGGCGCGGGCCGGAGCGATCCGCGCCGACCAGCGGCGCGCGGCGGCGGCCGTGCCGGCCGGCAGGGCCAACCCGGCGGCGAGCAGGCCGGCGGCCAGCACCGGCGCGGCGACCGGCAGCAGGAAGCCCGCGACCACGACGGCGGTGAGCCCGGTGACCAGGGCCGCGACGGCCGGGAGCAGGCACCGCACGAGCAGGTCCTGCACGGCGTCGGTGTCGTCCACCATGCGGCTGAGCAGGTCGGCGCCGCGCTGTGGCAGCGGCCCGGCGGGGATCAGCGCCCGGTAGAGGCGTTCGCGGGTGCCCGCCTGGGCGCGCAGCGCGACGTCGTGCCCGGCCAGCCGCTCCCCGTAGCGGAAGATCCCCCGGGTGGTGGCGAACGCCCGCACGGCCACGATGGCGACCGACAGGGCCGCCAGCGGCGGCTGCTCGGCCGCCCTGGTGATCAGCCAGGCGGCCGACGCGATGAGCGCCACGCCCGCGAGGTCGGCGGCCGACCCGGCGAGCGCGGCGAGCACCAGCCGCCGCCCCGTCCCGGCGACCGCGACCACGGACAGCGGCGACGGGCCGGCTGCCTTCGCGCGGCTCATCCCGCCTCCTCGCGTCGCTCCGCCGATCCCGTCCGGGCGGGGGTGACGAGGGCGCCGCCGTCGAGGCGGACGACCCGGTCGGCCAGATGGATCATCGCTGGGCGGTGCGCGACGATGATGGCCGTACGGTCCCGCGCCAGCCCTCGCGTGGCCGCCACGACGGCCGCCTCGCTCCTGCCGTCGAGCCGGGCCGTGGGTTCGTCCAGCAGCAGCACCTCGGTCCCGGTGCGGCAGAAGGCGCGGGCCAGCGCGACCCGCTGACGCTGGCCCGCCGACAGGTTCGCCCCCCGCTCGCCGAGCGGGGTGTCGTACCCCTGGGGCAGGGCCTCGGCGAACTCCGCCACCTGGGCCGCCTCGGCGGCGGCCCGGATCTCCCCGGCCGTGGCGGCCGAGCCGAGCGCGATGTTGCGGGCCACCGAGGTCGCGAACAGGTGCGGGCGCTGCGGCACGAACGCGAGCCGCCGCCGCCACTCGCCGAGGTCGAGGCTCGTGAGGTCCTCCCCGCCGACGAGCACCCGTCCCTCTTCGGGGGTCACGAATCCGAGCAGCAGGTGCAGCAGCGTGCTCTTCCCCGCGCCGCTCGGGCCCACGATCGCCACCCGCTCACCCGGCCCGACGACCAGAGAGACCCGGTCGAGCGCGGCCTCGGCCCGCCCCGGATAGCGCACGGTGACGTTCTCCAGGCGGATCTCCGGGGGCTCGGGCCCACCGGGCGGAGTGGTGCCCCTCGCCGCGGACGCGGCGCGTTCCGTACGCGCACGAGTCGTCGAGGCAGGCGCGGTGTGTTCCGCCGGCGCCGGGGGTGCCCCGGCCGCCGCGTCCTCCCGTACGGCTTCGCGACCGGTTCCGTCGGTCTCGCCCGAGGGGGGCGCGATGACGGCGAACGCCTCGTCGGCGGCGGCGACGCCCTCCATCGCGGCGTGGAACCGGGTGCCCATCGCCCGCAGGGGCAGGTACGCCTCCGGCGCCAGCAGCAGCACGAGCAGCGCCGTGTGCAGGTCGAGCGAGCCCGACAGCAGCCGCAGGCCCACGGGCACCGCCACCAGGGCGAGTGACAGCGAGGCCACGAGTTCGAGCACCAGCGACGACAGGAAGGCCACCCGCAGCGTGCGCATGGTCGCGGCGCGGTGCGCCTCGGCGACCTCGCGGATCACCGAGGCCTGGTAGCGGGCCCGGCCGAAGGCCCGCAGCGTCGGCAGGCCGCGCACCACGTCGAGGAAGTGGCCGCCGAGGCGGGCCAGGGCGCGCCACTGGCGCTCGGTCACCGCCCTGGTGGTCCAGCCGACGAGCGCCCCGAAGATCGGGATCAGCGGCAGCGTGAGCACCACGATCACCGCCGTGGCGAGATCGGCGGCGAACAGCCGCACCACGACCGCGAACGGCACGACCGCGGCCACGGCGGCCGACGGAAGATAGCCGGTCAGGTACGGATCGAGCGCGTCGAGCCCCCGCCCCGCGAGCGTCACCACCTCACCCGACCGGTACGACGGCCCGAGATCGTCGACGCGTCCCAGCAGTAGCCGCCGCAGGGCCGACTTCAGCGCGGTCGCCGCCCGGCCCGCGAGAACCCCCTGTGCCCAGCCGAACAGCCCGCGCGCCGCGACGACGAGCGCCAGGGGGAACAGCGCGGCGACGGCGAAACGGCCCGACAGCACCCCGGCGAGCAGTTCCGCCTGCACGAGCACGAGCAGCCCGGCCGCCACCGCCGCCGCCAGGCAGCAGGCGAGGTGGCGGCGGACGCTCCGCTCGGCGCGGGCCAGTCGCAGGAGATCCTTGTGCAACGGTCACCCATCCAGAAGAACGTCGGCCCAGAAGGACGTGGGCTCAGAAGAACGTCGGCTCAGAAGAACGTCGGCAGGGCGCCCTTCGAGAAGGTGCGCCACACCCATACTTGCGCGCCCACGAGGAACGGGACGAACGGCACCACCATGACACCCAGCACCGTCAGTGTCTGATCCGGGGCGGCGTCGCCGAGCATCCGCCCGGCCGCCCCCGCCGCGACCAGCACGGCGGGGAGCGCGGCGGCGCAGGCCGAGAGCAGCAGCGCACCGCCCCGGGCGCCGTCGAGCCGCCAGGCCGCGAACGTCCGCCCGTGCCAGGCGAGCAGCGCCAGCAGCACGACGCCTCCCGCCAGGCCGAGCGGGTCGAGGGGCGAGCCGGGCAGGCCGCGTGCGACGGCCGTCAGCGCGGCGCCCCAGCCGAGGGCCAGCCCGGCGGAGCCCGCGCACACCGCGCCGTCCCACACCAGCCGCCAGCGCGCGCCGCCGGCCCTGCGCCGGAACCACAGCCCGGCGTCGCGCACGATCCAGGCCAGCAGCACGATGACGACCAGGGGATAGAGGCCGCTCAGGACCGGGCCCTCCAGCGCCGGGAACGCACCGAACAGCACTCCCGCGAGCGCGAGCAGCCACACCTCGTTGGCGAGCACGAACGGGGCCATCGCGCCGACGAGACGGTCCCGGGCGGCGGGTGAGCGCCCGAGAACGGGCAGCAGCACGCCGAGGCCGATGTCGAAGCCCTCCAGGGCGAAGTAACCGGCCAGCAGGACGGCGAACGTCGTGAACCAGACAATCTCCATGCGGGGGTCCTCAGAACGAGTGGGCGGGGGCGGGAGCGGGGTCGGCGGACTGGTCGGGCGCGCCGAGGGAGACCTCCCCGGGACCCCGCCGTACGGCGCGGATGATCAGGGCCCAGTCCACGACGGCGAGCAACCCGAGCACGCCGGCGAAGGCGGCGAAGGAGGCCGTGATGGTCGCCGGGGTCAGCCCGGGGGTGAGGGCGTCGGCCACGGTGAGCTTGCCGTACACCAGCCAGGGCTGGCGGCCCACCTCGCGGGTGAGCCAGCCGGCGATCACCAGGCCGAACGGGGCCGGGGCGATGACCATCAGGACCGGATGGGTCCAGCGCCAGCGGGTGAGCCGCTCGCGGAAGAGCAGCGGCAGCGTGGCCCACACGACCAGCAGGACCAGCTGGCCGAGGGTCGACATCAGGTCGACTCCCAACGCCGGGATCGCGCCGTTGAGCTTGCCGGGCTGGACGCGGTCCACCAGGTCGAGCTGGGTGTAGCCGAACCAGACCGTGACGAACGACCCGACGGACGCGGTGATCACGCCGATGCGCAGCGAGCGCGTGAAGAACTCCCGCTCGGCGGTGCGCCGGAACAGGTGATAGGCGCTGGCGCCCATGACGAAGGAGCCTCCCGCCCATACTCCCGCGCCCAGCACGTGGGGGAGGGCGGCGACGAGGCTGGGGTTGGTGAACAGCGCGCCGAAGTCCCGCAGCACCAGCCGTCCGCCCTCCTCCACCGCCGCCGCCGGGTGCTGCAGGAACGAGTTGGCGACCATGATGAACAGGGCCGAGGCGTACGCCGTCAGGGTCACCAGCCAGATGCAGGCCACGTGGAGCCCGCGCGGCAGGCGGTGCCAGCCGAAGATCCACAACCCCAGGAACGTGGACTCCAGGAAGAAGGCGAGCAGCGTCTCCAGGGCGAGCGGTGTGCCGAACACGTCGCCCGCGTAGGACGTCAGCCCGCTCCAGTTCAGCCCGAACTGGAACTCCATCACCAGGCCCGTGAAGATGCCGAGGGCGTAGTTGATCACATAGATCTGTCCCCAGAAGCGGGTCATCCGCTCGTACAGGGGGTTTCCGCTGATGGCGAGACGGGTGTGCATGATCGCCACCAGGGGGGCCAGCCCGAGTGTCAGCACGACGAACAGGAAATGGAGATTTCCCGTCACGGCGAACTGCAGCCGGGCGAGGTCGACGACATCCATGATTCTCCCAGGGGGGAAACGTAGGCAGCCTACATATAGACAGCCTACATATAGACTGGGGTCGTGACGAACCTGGATAGGCTGCGATCGTGAACGCCGACGCGCTCCGGGGCCACATGGACGCCCTGTTGCTCTCCGTGCTGGAGCGCGAGCCGCTGCACGGTTACGCGATCATCGAGGCGCTGCGCGAGCGCAGTGGCGGCGCGCTCGACGTGCCCACCGGGACGGTCTATCCCGCGTTGCGGCGCCTGGAGCGGGCCGGGCTGCTCGCCGGGGAGTGGGCCGCCGACGGCGGGCGCAGGCGGCGGACCTACCGGCTCACCGACCTGGGGCGCAGAGCGCTCGCGGGGGAGCGGTCCGCCTGGCGGTCGTTCACCAGCGCGATAGGGAGCGTTCTCGATCCGCTGCGCTAGCTCTTGTCTCCCGGGGCGCGGCGACCGCCGTGGTGCAGCGCAGGCAGCGGGCGGCGCTGAACAGCGCGGATCCGGCGAGCAGATAGCTGACGGCGGACACGGCCACCCCTGGCGGGTACGTCGCGAACCCCACCGGGCCACGGGCGGCCGCCGCCAGCGTCAGGCCCATCGCCGCGACCAGCGGCGTCTGCACCCAGACGAACAGCCCCAGGCGCCGGGTGACCAGCGCGGGGCGGCGGATCCGCCGCAGGCCGCGGCCGAGCGCGAGCAGGGTGAGTCCGCCCACGACTCCCACGCCCAGCTGCAGCAGGTCCACCGCCTTGGCCAGGAATCCGAACCAGTCCGGCTTGACCCGCTCGATCCGCGCGGCCTCGGGGAAGACCCGCCAGATCACCGCCCACAGGAACGCGGTCAGCGGCACGCTCAGGAACAGCAGCGTCGCCGTGCGCCTGCCCTGGCTCACCGAGAGCTCCCGCTGGAACCCGGGCGCGATCTCGTCCACCGTGCCGAAGTCGGCGATCGCCCGCCGCTCGGCCTCGGCCCGGGGCAGGCCCCCGGCCTCGTACGCGTCGGCGGCGTCCAGCAGGCCGTCGCGCGCCTCGGCCAGCAGGTCGCGCCGCGCGCCGTACGGCCCGCGCAGCGCACCCCGCAGCACAGTGACGTACTCGTCGATCACACCCGCCCCCGCCATGCACTCCCTCCCCGGCCAGGGCCAGCGTACGGCCCGGATGGCCGGGGGCGCATCAGGGCGATCCCCGACCCCCGCCGATCCGCCGCGCCACGATCTCCTTGAGGCGTGGCAAGGACCCGGAAAGAAGTGCTCCCGATTGAGTAGAACGGCGGAACGGCACCGCTCCGGTCCAGCGATACCCTGTCCTCAGGCCGGGCCGCATTCCAAAACATGGCCTGTTCCCCGTGGGGCGAGAGGGGCAGAAGGGCTTTGTGGGTACGAGGATGCTCGTGGACCCCTGTCTTCTGACCGTTTCGCCACGGCAACATGCCGTTAACCCCGGTGGGCGAGACTGAGAGCGGAGAGCGAGGCGGGACGTGAACCAGCCGAAGATCGTGGTGGGAATCAACGGGTCGATGGCGTCGCAGGCCGCACTTCGGTGGGCCGCCGCCGAGGGTTCGCTGCGCGGCTCGGTGGTGGAGGCGGTGTACGCCTGGGAGTGGACGGGCGGGCTGCACGCGCACTACGCGCCGATCGCGGGCCGCACCTCCCGGGAGGAGGAACGCCGGGCCGCCCTGGACATCGCCGGGAAGGCGGTCGCCGAGCTCGGCGAGCGCCACGTCGAGCCCGTCGTCGTGGAGGGCCCCCCGGCACAGGTGCTGCTCCGCGCGACGGACGGCGCGGACCTGCTGGTGCTGGGCGCCCACGAGGCCGAGTCCGAGCCCTACCCCGTGCTCAACCCCGTCGTCTCCGCCTGTCTGCTGCGGGCCAGGTGCCCGGTCGTCGTCGTGCTGCCCGGCATGGAGCACGACCGCCGTCCCGGGATGCTCGCCGGCAGCCGCTCCTGACCCGGCGCTGATCCGGCCCTGGGCCGGACGTCCTCCCCGTTTCGGGACTTTCCGCCCTGCCCGGCCGTACGGCTCCGGGGCAGCCTGGGGACATGGATGCTGACAGGCAGCAGGGGACCAGCCAAGGGAACAGCCAGGAGACCGGCGAGGAAACAGGGCGGGGGATCGTCGTCGGATACGACGGCTCCGACTACGCCATGCAGGCGCTCGACTGGGCGATGGACGAGGCCGAGTTCCGCCGGGCTCCCATCACCGTGTGTCACGCCTGGCAGTCGCCGTACGCCCTGGGCGACGAGGAGGCGCGCAAGTCGCTGCACCACGCGGCCGAGCACGTGCTGTGGCACGGCGCCGAGTGCGCGCGCCAGTGCACGAGCGGTGTCCGCGTGCGGGAGGACCTGTTCGAGGGCCCGGCCACCGAGCGGCTCGTCGAACTGTCAGCCACGGCCGGTCTCGTCGTGGTGGGGTCCCGGGGCCTGAGCGGACCGGCCCGCCGTGTGATGGGCTCGGTCGCCGGGCACGTCGCCACACACGCGCGCTGTCCCGTGATCGTGGTGCGCGGCGCGGGATCGCTGCCGCATCCGCGCCATCCCGGCCCGATCGTCGCGGGCGTCGGGGGCGGCGACGACCACGTCCTCGCCTTCGCCTACCGCGAGGCCGCCCTGCGCGGGCTGTCGCTGATCGCGGTGCACGCCATGCGCCACCCGGCCGCCGTCTGGAGCGCGGGCATGGCGCCCATGGTGATGGCCGACGTCCCCGGACGGGAGGCGGTCGAGCTCCTGGAAGCCGCCGTACGGCCCTGGCGGGAGCGGTTCCCGCACGTGGAGACGGTGCTCCAGCCCGGCGGGGGCCCGGTGCTCGACGTCCTGGCCGACACCTCTTCCGGCGCGACGATGCTGGTCGTCGGCGCGACCCGGGAGAAGGGCGTGCTCGCGAGGCTCGGGTCGGTCACCCGGCCGCTCATCGACGCCGTCACCTGCCCGGTGGCGGTCGTGCATCCCTGACCCGTCCGCGCCCCTTGACCCGTCCGCCCCTTGACCCGTCCGCCCTTGGACCCGTCCTAACCATGACTCGCCCGAATCGGTGCGGCCGAGCCTGTCCGGTGGACCGATCTGGGGCCGGCCGCACGGCGCGCATTGTCAGCACGGCGCATTGTCAGCACGGCGGAGTGGCCAGCACGCGCACTGCTGTGCCGTACACAGCTCGTCAAATAAGGCCAACATTTTCCCAAAGCCACCGCTTGGTCCTGGTGTTGAGGGGGCCTGCCCCTAAGGTCCGGGACATGCGTGCTCTCTGCCGAGTCAGCCCCGCCGGCCACCCTGGTGGTCGAGGCCTCCGCCGCCGTATCCGCGGCCGGGCGGTCGCCGTGCTCGCCCCGGCCGGCCTGCTGCCCGTCCTCGTCACGGTCGTCGCCCTGGTGCCCGTCTCGGCCGAGCCGGGCACCGTCGTGATCAGCCGGGCCTGCGCGGTGCCCCCGGACCGGCGGATCGCCGAGGTGCAGGGCAGCGGGACCGCCTCCCCGCTCACCGGGCGGACGGTCCGGGTCGAAGGCGTCGTGACCGGCGACTTCCAGCGCGCCGACCAGCTCAGCGGGTTCTACTTCCAGGACCCCACGCCCGACGCCGACCCCGCCACCTCCGACGGCCTGTTCGCGGTCGCCCGTGAATCCGTCAAGGACGTCAAGGTCGGTGATCGGGTGTTCGTCACCGGCCGGGTGGCCGAGTTCGACGGCCTGACCGAGCTCTCCCCGGTCACCGCCGTCGACGTCTGCGGCACCGGGACCATCGGGCCCGCCGTCGTCGTCCTGCCGAGGGCCGCGGGCGCCACCTTCGAGCCGCTGGAGAACATGCTTGTGACGTTCCCCGAGCCGCTGACCCTCACCGACCACTACGACCTCGGCCGGTACGGCGAGGTGACCGTCGCGGCCGGAGGCCGGCTCTTCCAGCCGACCGACCGCGAGGGCGTCGACCCGGCGCTCGACGCGCGCCGGTCCCTGCTCGTCGACGACGGCTCCACCGTGCAGAACCCCGTCACGATCCCGTACGCCGGGTCCCAAGGGGTTCCCCGTCTGGGCGACACCGCCCCCGGGATCACCGGAGTCCTCACCCACGGCTTCGGCGCGTACCGCCTGGAGCCCACCCAGGAGATCCGCTTCCTCCGCGCCAACCCCCGGCTGAGCGCCCCCCTGCCGGTCGGCGGCAACGTGCGGGTGGCCGGCCTGAACACGCTCAACTGGTTCACCACCCTCGGCTCCCGGGGCGCCACCACGGCCGCCGAACAGCGGCGCCAGCTCGCCAAGATCGTGGCCACGCTGCAGGGCCTCGACGCCGACGTCGTCGGCCTGATGGAGGTCGAGAACAACGGCCAGACCGCGCTCCAGGCGCTCGTGGACGCGCTCAACGCCAAGGCCGGCGCGGGAACCTACAAGGCGCTGGTCCACCCGTACCCGGGCGGCGACGCCATCCACGTGGCGGCGATCTACAAGCCGGCCAGGGTCACCCCGTTCGGCGCCGCCCGGTCGTCCGCCGACCCCGTCTTCCGCCGTCCGCCGCTCATCCAGGAGTTCCGCAGGGCCGGCGGCGGCCGGCCGTTCACGCTGGTCGTCAACCACTTCAAGTCGAAGGGCTGCGGCGTGGACGCGCCCGCTCCCGACCAGGAGCACGGTCAGGGCTGTTACAACGACGAGAGGGTCCGGCAGGCCAGGGCCGTGCTCGGGCTGATCGACAGCATGGACCTGCCCGGCCCGCTGTTGATCGGCGACCTCAACGCGTACGGCGAGGAGGACCCGATCCACACGCTGGAGCGGGGCGGGCTGACCAGCCTGACCAAGCGGTTCGTCCCGGAGCCCCTGCGCTACAGCTTCCTGTTCGACGGGCGGTCGGGCGAGCTCGACCACGCCCTCGCCGGACGCCGGCTGGCGAGCCGGGTCACCGGGGCGACGATCTGGCACGTCAACTCCGACGAGTCCCGCATCCTCGACTACAACACCGAGGTCAACCCGCCGGGGCTCTACCAGCCCGACGCGTTCCGCTCCTCCGACCACGACCCGCTGCTGATCGGGCTGAACCTGCCCCGCGGCGAGGGCTGAGGCTCACGCGCCGGGATCGACGAAGTCCCGTTTGGTCTCCGGCGGCTCGCCCGGCGTGCCGCCGGCCCTCGGGTAGCGCAGGTCGAAGACGGGCCGCTCGGAGCGGATCGGCGGGATCGACACGAAGTTGTGCCGCGGCGGCGGGCAGGAGGTGGCCCACTCCAGCGAGTTGGCCTGCCACGGGTCGTTCACCGTCACCTTCTCCCCGTGCCGCCAGGTCCAGAAGAGGTTGTAGAGGAACGGCAGGGTCGACAGTCCGAGCAGGAACGCCCCGACGCTCGACAACTGGTGCATCCAGGTGAAGCCGTCGTTGGCCGAGTAGTCGCCGTACCGCCGGGGCATGCCCTGCATGCCGAGCCAGTGCTGGATGAGGAACGTCATATGGAACCCGACGAACAGCGTCCAGAAGTGGATCTTCCCGAGACGCTCGTTCAGCATTCGCCCGGTGAACTTGGGCCACCAGAAGTAGAAGCCGGAGAACATCGCGAACACCACGGTGCCGAAGACCACGTAGTGGAAGTGGGCGACCACGAAGTAGGTGTCGGTCACGTGGAAGTCCAGCGGCGGCGACGCCAGGATCACCCCGGTCAGCCCCCCGAGCAGGAACGTGACGAGGAAGCCCACGGCCCACAGCATGGGCGTCTCGAAGGTCAGATGGCCGCGCCACATCGTGCCCGTCCAGTTGAAGAACTTCACCCCCGTGGGCACGGCGATCAGGAACGACATGAGCGAGAAGAACGGCAGCAGCACGCGCCCGGTGGCGAACATGTGGTGGGCCCACACGGTCACCGACAGCGCGGTGATCGCGATCGTCGCGCCGACCATCCCGACGTACCCGAACAGCGGCTTGCGGCTGAACACCGGGATGACCTCGGTGATGATGCCGAAGAACGGCAGCGCGATGATGTAGACCTCGGGGTGGCCGAAAAACCAGAACAGGTGCTGCCAGAGCAGCGGGCCGCCCGTCCGCGGGTCGAAGATGTGCGCGCCGAGCTTGCGGTCGATCTCCAGCGCCAGCAGCGCGGCGGCGAGCACCGGGAAGGCCAGCAGCACGAGGATCGAGGTGAAGAACACGTTCCAGGTGAAGATCGGCATCCGGAACATCGTCATGCCCGGCGCGCGCATGCACATGATCGTGGTGATGAAGTTGACCGAGCCGAGGATCGTCCCGAGGCCGGACAGCGCGAGCCCCATGATCCACAGGTCTCCGCCGAGCTGCGGTGTGAAGGGCGCGGTCGACAGCGGCGTGTAGGCCGTCCACCCGAAGGTCGGCGCCCCGCCGGCCAGCGACGACCCCACCACCATCAGCCCGCCGAACAGGAACAGCCAGTAGCTCGCCATGTTCAGCCGGGGGAACGCCACGTCCGGAGCGCCGATCTGCAGCGGCATGATCGCGTTGGCGAACCCGGCGAACAACGGGGTCGCGAAAAGCAGCAGCATGACGCTGCCGTGCAGCGTGAACATCATGTTGTACTGCTGCAGGGTGACGAACTGCATCCCCGGCTCGAAGAGCTCCGCGCGGATGATCATCGCTTCCACGCCGCCGACCAGGAAGAAGCAGAACGCGGTGACCATGTACAGGTTGCCGATGACCTTGTGGTCGGTGGTCGACAACCACGAGGTGATGCGGGCGCCGGGGCCCCGGTGGGGCACCAGATCACTCGGCCGTACGGCGTGAGTCGTCATCCGCCTGCTCCTTCTAGAGTCAGCTCAAGGGGGTCTCCTGCCCGGTGACATGAGGCTCATCGCGAATGGAATGCTGGGATCGTCCGGCTGGTTATGCCCGCTGAAGACCGACTGAAAGGAGTCGCCCATGGCAACCGTCGAGGTGACCGAGAAGAACTTCAACGACATCGCCGACAACGGCATCGTACTGCTCGATTTCTGGGCGTCCTGGTGTGGCCCCTGCCGATCGTTCGCACCGATCTTCGAAAAGACGTCCGAAGAGCACGCGGACATCACGTTCGGCAAGATCGACACCGAGGCGCAGCCGGGCCTGTCGGAGGGATTCGAGATCACCGCGATCCCCACGATCATGGCGATCCGGGACGGTATCGTGGTGTTCGCGCAGCCGGGCGCGCTGCCCAAGCCGGCGCTTGAGGACCTGATCAGTCAGCTCCGCGCACTGGACATGGACTCCATCCGCGCCCAGATCGAGGCGGAGGCCAAGAACGGCTGAGGCGCCGGGCCGCGCCGGGCCGGGATCGGCCCGGCCTCCGTCGCCCGGTCCGCCTTCGTCCCGGCCGCCCCGCATTCCGGCCGCCCCGCATTCCGGCCCCCCTCACCCCGGCCCCTCACCGCAGACCAGGAGTCGCGCGGGCCGGGGGGTGACGGCGTCGGGCTCAGCTGGCTCGGTACAGCTCCGCGACGCGGAAGGCGAGGTCGAGCGACTGGCCGCGGTTGAGGCGGGGGTCGCAGGCGGTCTCGTACCGCAGCGCCAGGTCCTCCTCCACGATCGCGTGCCCGCCGCCGACGCACTCGGTCACGTCGTCGCCGGTGAACTCGATGTGGATGCCGCCGGGGTGGGTGCCGAGGGCGTGGTGGACCTCGAAGAAGCCCGCGACCTCGTCGAGCACGTCGTCGAGCCGGCGGGTCTTGTGGCCGCTCGGCGCCTCGAACGTGTTGCCGTGCATGGGGTCGCACACCCAGGCCACCGTCGCGCCGCTCGCGTTGACCTTCTCGACGAGCGTGGGCAGCGCGTCGCGGACCTTCCCGGCGCCCATCCGGGTGATGAAGGTGAGCCGCCCCGGCTCGTTGTCGGGGTTCAGCTTGTCGATCAGGCTGATGGCCTCTTCCGGCGTGGTCGTCGGGCCGAGCTTCACGCCGATCGGGTTGCGGATGCGGCTGAAGAACTCCACGTGCGCCCCGTCGAGCTGCCGGGTGCGCTCACCGATCCAGACCATGTGCGCCGACACATCGTACGGCAGGCCCGTACGCGAGTCGATCCGGGTGAGCGCCCGGTCGTAGTCGAGGAGCAGAGACTCGTGCGAGGAGTAGAACTCGACGGTGTGGAACTCCTCGGGGTCGGCCCCGCAGGCCCGCATGAACGCGAGCGCCTGGTCGATCTCCCGCGCGAGCTGCTCGTAGCGCCGCCCGGCCGGGGACTCGGCGACGAAGTCCTGGTTCCACGCGTGCGCCTGGCGGAGGTCGGCGTAGCCGCCCTTGGTGAAGGCCCGCGCGAGGTTCAGCGTGACGGCCGAGGAGTGGTAGGCGCGCAGCAGCCGGTTCGGGTCGGGGCGGCGGGCCTCGGGGGTGAAGTCGAACCCGTTGACCATGTCGCCCCGGTAGGCGGGCAGTTCGACGCCGTCGCGGACCTCGGTGGGCTTGGAGCGCGGCTTGGCGAACTGGCCCGCCAGTCGCCCGATCTTGACGACCGGGACGCGGCCGGCGTAAGTCAGCACGATCGCCATCTGCAACAGCGTCTTGAGCTTGTTGCGCACGTTCTCGGCCGTGGCGCCCGCGAAGGTCTCGGCGCAGTCGCCGCCCTGCAGGACGAACGCCTCGCCGCGGGCGACCGCGGCCAGGCTGTCCTTGAGCTGGTCGCATTCGCCCGCGAAGACCAGCGGCGGCAGGCTCGCCAGCTCCGCGACGACCTTGTCGAGCTCACCGCGGTCGGGCCAGTCGGGCTGCTGGGCCGCGGACAGGTCACGCCAGGAGTCCAGGTTCGATGCGCTCACGGACACCAAGGTTATTGCACCGCGTCCCCTGTGGCCTCCTCCTTGTCCATCTGCTGAGATCCTTTCACTCGTGGCGGAAGACGGACGTGCTCGGGAAGCACGCCGAGGCCGATGAATCTGGGCAGCAGCGAGCGGACCACCGGCACGCGGGTGAGATCGGGCACGGTCCGTACGGCACGGGTGGCGAGAGTGGGCCGGATGAACCGGTCCTGCACCACCCGCTGCGCGGTCTGGACGACGACCGTGGGTATCCGGCGGCGGCGCTGCACCCTCGCCAGCAGCGCCGAGGGCGCCCGGCCGCGCAGCAGGGCCGGCCCGACGATGTTGGCCGTCGCGACCGCGTCCTGCACCGCCAGGTTGATCCCGACGCCGAAGACCGGCGACATCGCGTGGGCCGCGTCGCCGATCAGCAGCAGGCCGGGGAGGTGCCAGCGGGAGATCCGGTTCACCTCCACCCGCAGCACGCCGGTTTCCTCGAAGGAGCGCAGTTCGTCCACCCGGCCGCCGAGGAAGGGCAGCAGCCGCCGCACCCGGCCGCGCAGTTCCGCCACTCCCTGCGCCCGCAGCGCCTCGAAGCCCCCCTTGGGGATGACGTAGGCGAGTTGCCAGTGCGTCTCCCTCACGATGGCGACCATGAGCTCCCCGGCCGAGGCCCGCAGGAACGGCTGCCCCGGATCGCCGTCCTCGCGCGGCAGCCGGAACCAGACGACGTCCATCGGCGCGCCGAACCGCCGGGGCGCGAAACCGGCCGCCTGCCGCAGGACGGAGCTCCGGCCGTCCGCCGCGACCGTCAGCGTCGCCCTGATCTCGTGCTCCGCGCCGTGTTCGTCGCGGTAGCGCACCCCCCGGACCACGCCGTCGTCCCGTACGAGGTCGGTGACCGTCGCGTTCATGAGCAGACGGAAGTTGGGGTAGCGGCGCGCCTCGCCGGTCACGAGGTCGAGGAAGTCCCACTGCGGGACGAAGGCGATGTACTTGTACTTGCCGGGAAGCCCGCGCAGGTCGGCGATGGGCACCCGGCCCTCGTCGGTCTCCACGGACAGGGTGTGCGCCTGGAAGTGCGGCAGCCGGTGGAACGCCTCGGCCAGCCCGATCTCGTCCAGCACCTGAAGGGTGGAGGGATGGATCGTGTCACCGCGGAAGTCGCGCAGGAAGTCCGCGTGTTTCTCCAGGAGTGTGACGTCGACGCCCGCACGGGCCAGCAGCAGCCCGAGCACGGCCCCCGCGGGCCCGCCGCCCGCGATCACGCATGTCGTCTCCATAATTCATCACCCGCTGAAATTGTCGCATGAGCGGCTCGGGGACTCCATACCCGGAGGGGGAGCACCTGCTGACCCGCCGCGGCCGGCGGACCGGGGCGAAGCGGGCCTACCGGAGCGGCCGCCGGCGCGCTATTTTGTGATCAACGGAATATCGGCTGTGAGGAGTCGTCGTGATTGCTCGTGTCCCCCGCGCGCCGCGCGTCGCGGCCGGAGCGATGGTCCTGGCCCTCGTGGCCTCGGTGACCATCGGCGCCCCGGCGGCCGTCGCGGCGACCGGAGACGCCGAACCGCACACCGGCACCGGCTGCGGCTCGCAGTCGCTCGTGCTGGACGCCTGATCCGGAACGGACCACACCCCCGTGACCCTGGGTGGTCACGGGGGTGTGGCGTGCCCGTCGAACGGTGGGACGGGCCGGGCCGCGCTGGGCCGGAGCCCGGTTCAGCCTCATCTATCGCGGTGTCGCGGGCTGGGCAGTGAGTCACGCTGCCTGACGCGGACCAGACCGTCGAGGCCATCGACGGCGAGGAGCTGCAAGCCCGGTCGTTTACGGCCGAGAAGCTGACACGCGGGCGTGTGGCCCGTGCTGCCGCGGGCCGGTCCTCAGGGTGTCGAGGCAGCTCGCGAGTGATCGGGTGCACAGGTCACGGATGCGGCCGTAGGACTCCTCCGGGTACTGCCGCGGGCCGTCCTCCACGAGCATGATCAGATAGAGGTAGACCCGGTAGAGGGCGAGCCTGATCCGGGCGCCGTCGCCGAGGTCCGCCCTGCCGCCCTCACTCCGATATCCGGTGAGCAGGGGGTCGTCCTCGCGTAGCTCGCCGAACAGGGTGGGAGTGATGAAATCGGCCAGCGGATCGCCCCAGAAGGCCCTCTCGAAGTCGATGATCGCCTGGATGCGCCGGTCGCCGTCGAGGAACACGTTGCCGGGCCACACGTCGAAGTGGACCAGAGCCGGGGTGACCACCTCGTCGAGGGCGTGCGCGTTCCTGTGGACGAGCCCGGCGATCTCCACGATCGTCGCGGGGAGCCGGGTGTTGTAGTGGACGGCGTCGTCCAGCATCGCGCCCATCATGACGAGGAACGCGTCCCGCCACGTCCGGCCGGTGAGCCCGGCGTACGGGTAGCCGAAGACGCCGGTGCCCGGGATCGCGTGCAGCCGGGCGAGATGGCGGCCCAGCTCGAACCGGATCGCGCTCTCCTCCGCCGGGCCGAGCGAGGTGGCGCTCCACGCGACGCCGTCGAGGGCGGACAGGACGAGGTAGTCGCCGCCGAGCGCCGAGTCGTCGAACGAGGCGTGCAGCAGGTCGGGCATCGGCAGCCCGGCGGGCTTGGCCAGGTGGTAGACCATCGCCTCGGTGCGCAGCAGGTGCCGTTCGTAGGTCAGCATCCGGAGGTCCGGCGGCGGCCCCACCTTGAGCACCACCTGACTTCCGTCGTCGAGCCCGAGCCGCCACGCGGCGTTGGCGAAGCCGTCGGTGAGCTCTTCCGAAGTGGTCAGTGCGCGGCCCAGGGCGTCACGGGCGATCTCGTCGAGCTGCGCGGGGGACAGTCGTCTCTTGGTCCTGCTGTCCAATTCAGTCTTCCTCGTTGGCGGCCGCGATGGTCCACGTGGCCTCGTGCTTGTCCCCCGGCTGCAGAACGACCAGATCGGTGCCCGAGTTGAACGCGTCGGGCGGGCAGGTCATGGGCTCCACGGCCAGCCCCCGGTGGCCGAGCCCCGTGCCGGTGCAGACCTGGACCCACGGCATGACCGCCGGGTCCCAGGTCAGGTCCACCGCGCCTTCCGGGCCGCGCACGCGCACCCGTCCCTCCGCCACGCCGGTGAAGGCGTGGTCGACCGCCGTCTCCCCGACGACGCGCGGCGCCCGGAAGTCGTACGGCGTGCCCGCCACGTCGACCAGGTCGGTGGGGGCGAGCAGGTCGTCGGTGAGCAGCACCCGGCCGGCCGGAAGCTCCAGCTCGTAGGTGGTCACGTCCGGCCCGGCCAGCAGCCAGGGGTGCGGCCCGCAGCCGTACGGCGCGGCGCTCTCGCCGACGTTCTGCGCGGTCAGCGTGGTGGACAGGCCCGCCTCGGAGAGCGCATGCCGCACCTCCAGGGCGATCCGGTGGGGATAGCCCTCGACCGGCTCCACGATGTGCGACAGCCGCACGTGGCCGTGGTGGTCCTCCACCACGAGCAGCTCCGCGCACTCCCAGTCGCGGTCGGAGACCAGGCCGTGCAGGGCGTGCCCGCGGTCGGGCTCGTTCACCGGCAGGCGGTGACGCCGCCCGTCGAAGGCGTACTCGGCCCCGACCACCCGGTTCGGCCAGGGGGCGAGCATCGTGCCGCTGTAGTAGGGGACCGGCCCGCCCTCCGGCCAGCTCGTCACCAGGTCGCGGTCTCCATGCCGCAGCACCCGGAGCGCGCCGCCCCGCTCGCTGATCGTGGCCTGGTAGCCGCCGCCGGTGATCGTGTAATCAGGCACGGGGGGAGTCCTTTCGCTGACGCGAGGTCAAGAACATAGGTCATCTGCCGGTGTGCAGGGACTTTATCCCAGCTCATCGCCCTTGATCCAAGTGGGGTGGGCGATACGTGGGAGCGCTCCCACCGGAGGTAAAGCTAAGTCTTGCCGAGGAACGCGTCAACTTATTCCGGGATTGTGGTGTAGATCGGTATAACGGCCCTGAATTTGCCGTTCGGCGTGTTCCGCTGCACGTGCATGGGAAATCGCCCACCTGACCACGCTGAAAGTTTCAGCCGCTCATGGCACGCGTCGCCGCCCTCGCGCCGGGCGAGGGGCGGCGGGCGGGTGGCGGGCGGGTGGCGTGACACCCCGAAGGCGGACGCGCGGGCTTCCCGCGCGGGCGCGTCAGCGCAGTTCGCCGCTCTTCACGACGTCGCGGTACCAGAGCGCGCTGTCCTTGGGGGTGCGCTTCTGGGTCGAGTAGTCCACGTACACGATGCCGAAGCGCTGGCTGTAGCCCTGCGCCCACTCGAAGTTGTCGAGCAGCGACCACACGTGGTAGCCCTCGACCCGCGCGCCCTCCTCCATGGCGCGGTGCATGGCGGCCAGGTGGTCGCGGAGGTAGGTGATGCGCCGCTCGTCGCGGACGCGGCCGTCGGGGCCGGGCACGTCCTCGGTGGGCAGGCCGTTCTCCGTGATGATCATCGGCACGCCGGGGTAGTCGCGCTGCACCCGCATCAGGATGTCGTGGAAGCCCTCGGGGTAGACCTCCAGCCACTCGGCCTGGGTCCGCTCGTGCAGGAAGACCCGCTCGCCCTTGGCGTCCACGAAGATCGGCGTGTAGTACTGCACGCCGAGCACGTCGATGGGCTCACTGATGACGGCGAGGTCGCCGTCCAGGATGTGGTCGGCCATCGGGCCGCGCTCGGAGATCCAGCGCAGCGTGTCCTCGGGATAGGAGCCCTTGAAGATCGGGTCCAGGTAGAGCCGGTTCTCCAGGCCGTCCTGGTGGCGGGCCGCCTCGAGCGCCTCGGGGGTGTCGTCGGCCGGATACGTCGGGTGGAGGTTGAGCGCCGGCCCGATCCGGCGTCCCGGGTGCCGCTCGTGCAGCACCCGCGAGGCGAGGCCGTGGGCGAGCAGCAGATGGTGGCAGGCGACGAACGCGCGCGCGTCGTCCTTGAAGCCCGGCGCGTGCTGGCCCTCCCGGTAGCCGCAGTCGACGACCGTCTTCGGCTCGTTGATCGTCAGCCAGTCACGGATCTCCAGGGCGTCGAAGCAGATCCCGGCGTACTCGGCGAAGCGCTCGGCCGTGTCCCTGTTCTCCCAGCCCCCTCGGTCCTGCAGCGCCTGCGGCAGGTCCCAGTGGAAGAGCGTGGCCATCGGCCGGACGCCGCGTTCGACGAGCCCGTCGACCAGCCTGCGGTAGAAGTCGAGGCCCTTCTGGTTGGCCTTCCCCGAGCCGGTCGGCTGGATCCGCGGCCACGCGATCGAGAAGCGGTAGCTGCCCAGGCCGAGATCGGCGATCAGGTCCAGGTCCTCGTTGTAGCGGTGGTAGTGGTCGGCGGCCTGGTCACCGTTGTCGCCGTCGAGCACGTTCCCCGGGACCGCGCAGAACGTGTCCCACACCGAGGGCCCGCGGCCGTCCTCCGTGGTCGCGCCTTCGACCTGGTACGCCGCGGTCGACGCGCCCCAGACGAAGTCGGTCGGAAACCGTGCGGGTGAGTTCATGGGAACCTCCGTGGATACCCCCGCCTGCGGGCGGGAGCGGAATCGGACCCCTTGCGGAGCGGGGCATGGGCAGGCGGTTGTCTGCCAGGCGGAACGCCGTACGAACAATCGTGCGATTCTTGGCCGGGCGAGTGGCATGATGTGCGGCGTGGCGCAGAGCGTGAGGCGGGCTTACCGGTACCGCTTCTACCCGACTCCCGAGCAGGCGTCCGAGCTTGCCCGGACGTTCGGGTGTGTGCGCCTGGTCTACAACAAGGCGCTGGAAGAACGGAGTCGCGCTTACACCCTGGAGGGCCGCCGGGTCTCCTACGCGGAGTCCTCGGCCTTGCTGACGGCGTGGAAGCGCGAGGAGGAACTGGCGTTCCTCAACGGGGTGTCCAGTGTGCCGTTGCAGCAGGCGTTGCGGCACCTGCAGGCGGCGTTCGCGAATTTCTTCGCCAAGCGGGCCGGCTATCCGGTGTTCAAGTCGCGGAAGAGGTCGCGGGCGTCGGCCGAGTACACCCGCTCGGCGTTCCGCTGGCGCGACGGCCGGCTCACGCTGGCGAAGATGGACGCCCCGCTGGACATCGTGTGGTCGCGTCCACTCCCGGAAGGGGCGGAGCCGTCCACGGTGACGGTGAGCAGGGACGCGGCCGGTCGGTGGTTCGTGTCCCTCCTGGTGGAAGAGACGATCCGCCCCCTCACCCCCGGCGGGGACGTCGTCGGGATGGATGCGGGGATCACCAGCCTGGTGACCTTGTCCCACCCGATCCCCGGAGTGACCGACCAGGACGGAAAGGTCGCCAACCCCCGGCATGAGCGGGCCGACCGGCGCGCTCTGGCCAAGGCCCAGCGTGCGCTGGCCCGCAAATCCTGGGGCAGCGCGAACCGGGCCAAGGCCCGGCTCAAGGTCGCCCGCGCCCACGCCCGGATCAGTGACCGGCGCCGGGACTTCCTGCACAAACTGTCGACTCGACTCGTCCGCGAGAACCAAACGGTCGTGATCGAGGACCTGACCGTCCGCGCCATGGTCAAGAACCGCTCGCTGGCCCGCGCCATCTCCGACGCCTCGTGGCGGGAGTTGCGGTCGATGCTGGAATACAAATCGCAGTGGTACGGGCGGGAACTCGTGGTGATCGACCGGTGGTTCCCCTCCTCCAAGCTGTGCTCGGCCTGCGGGACACTGCAGAAGTCGATGTCGTTGAACATCCGGGCCTGGGAGTGCGCCTGCGGCGCGGTCCATGACCGGGACGTCAACGCCGCCAGGAACATCCTCGCCGCCGGGCTGGCGGAGAGGTGAAACGCCTGTGGAGCTGGTGTAAGACCTCAACGGAGTCCTCCGAGCGGGCAACCGGCGGCGAAGCAGGAAGCCCGCCCGGTGACGGTCGGAATGCCCTCCCTGCAGGGAGGGGAGGAGGTCAACCATTCTCGGTGAGGAAACGCGCGGGTGATTCGAGCGCCGACCGGAGTTCGCCGAGGAACTCCGCGGCATCGCGACCGTTGACGAAGCGGTGGTCGTACGCGAGGCCGATCGCGGCGGTCTTCCGTACGGCGAAGCCCGAGCCGTCGGGGACGACCTCCGGGCGGGGCGCGGTCAGCGACAGCGCGCACGTCTGGCCGGGGAAGACGATCGGGACGGCGTGCACGATGCCGTCGTGGGTGTGGAGGGTTAGCGTGATATTGCCTCCTTGGAGGTCGCTTTCCCGGAACGACCCGGTGAGGGCCGTCCTGCGGAAACCGGCCAGGTCGCCGGCGATCTCGGAGAGCGGCCGGTCGCCCACGTCGCGGACGACCGGGATGAACAGCCCCCGGCCGACGTCGACGGTCACGCCAACGTCGGCGGTGGCGGCCCGCCGCAGGCGCGGGCGGGGGCCGGGGGTGGGCTCGGCGAAGAAGACCGGGAATCGGTCGAGCAGCCCGCCCGTCGCCTTCACCACCATCTCGGGCAGGCCGATCAGGGCGCGCAGCCGCCGGGTGAGGTCGCGGGCGAGCGAGAGCACCTCGGTCACGTCGACGGTCATCACGGTGAACGCCGCGGGAATCTCGCGCCGGGACCGCTCGACGACCTCCGCCGTCCGCTGCTGCGCCCGGGACAGCGTGATCCACTGCGCGTCGTCGTCCAGCCCCGCCCCGTCCAGGGCGGCACCGGCACGCCCCGCGCCGTTCAGGGCCGAGTCGGTCGCCGAGTGAGCTGCCGAGTGGGCCGGGGCCGGCCGGCCGTTCGCCTGGCCCGCCGTCGACCGCGGAGCGCTTTCGGAGGCGTCCCCCGCCGTGACGGTCGTCCCGGCTGTGGCGGTGGTTCCGGCTGTGGCGGTGGTTCCGGGCGCCGTGGGAGAGGGGAGCGCCTTGCCGCCGAGCAGCTCCTCGACGTCGGCCCGCCTGATCACCTTGCGGCCGAGGGCGTACACCCGCTCCATGGCGACGCCGTGCGCCTCGATCAACTCGCGGGCGGGCATGGTGACGACCACGCCGGAGCCATCGCCAACACCTACGCCGTCAGCGCCGCCGGGACCGCCCGGCACTGGCCCGTCCGGCACTGGCCCGTCCGGCACTGGCCCGCCCGGCACTGGGGCGCCGGGACCGCCCGGCACGGAGTCGCCGGGCGCCGCCGGGAGGCCCGTGCTTCCCGCGCTCTCTGTGCTTCCGGTGCCTGCCGGGTCGTGCGGGGCCGCCTCGTCACCGGGCCCGAGCAGGTGGGCGATGACCTGCCCCGGCTCGCATTCGGCCCCCTCGGCGAGCAGCCGCCGCAGGACGCCGTCGTGCGGGGCGACGACCTCCTCGGTCGCCTTCGACGTCTCCAGCAGCACGACCGGATCGCCGTCGCGCACCGCCTGGCCGTCCTCGGCCAGCCATTCCACCAGGACGTACGTCGTGTCGTTGTTGTTGAGCTTGGGCACGGGGAAGCCGGTCACGACAGGGCCTCCCTGACTGCGGCCCGGATGTGGCCGGCCTGCACGAGCACCTCGCGTTCGAGATGGGGGGCGGCGGGAATCACGCTGTCCGCCGAGTTGACCAGGGTGATCGGGCGGCGCAGGCGGCCCCACAGGCGCGGGTAGAGCGCCGTGGCCACCTCGGCCGCCCAGGTGCCGCCCTCGGTGCCGTCGTCCACCACGCAGACGTGCGGCGCGTTCTCCAGCCCCGGCAGGTGGGGCACCGGGTAGAGCTGGGCCGGCACGAGCAGTTCGCAGACCAGCTCGTCCTCCAGCAGCAGCGCCCGCATGGCGTCGAGCGTCCGATGGACGAGCCCGCCGTGGGTCACCAGCGTGCAGTCGGGCGGGCCCGCGCCGTCGACGTACACCCGCGCCACGTCGTCGGCCACCTCGAACCGGAACAGGTCGCCGGTGTCGTGCATCTGCCGGGTGTAGAGGACCTTGTCCTCGAAGAACAGGCAGGGCCGGGCCAGGGCGAACATCCGGGTGAGCAGGTCGCCGGCGTCGTGGAACGGCGTCATCTCGAACAGGGACAGCCCCGGCACCCCGATGAAGTGCTTCTGCGGGTTCTGGCTGTGGGTGGGGCCGTAGCCGCGGTTGCCGCCCGTGGGGCAGCGGACCACGAGCGGCACCGGCACGGGCCTGCCGTACATCGCGGTGGACTTGGCGGCGAAGTTCGTGATCTGGTCGAACGCCAGGGCCACGAAATCGGCGAACATGATCTCGACGATGGCCTTGTCGCCGGCCAGGGCCAGACCGGCGCCGACCCCCGCGATGGCGCCCTCGCTGAGCGGAGTGGACCGCACCCGGGAACCGAACCGGCTGGACAGCCCCCGGGTCACCTTGAACGCGCCGCCGTACGGGTCGCTGACGTCCTCGCCGAGCAGGTGGACCGAGGGGTCGGACTCCATGAGATCGTGCAGCGCCTGGTTGATGTGCTCGGAGACTCTGGTCACGGCCGCGCCTCCGGCGACGGAGCCGACGGGGCTGACGGGGCTGAGAGGGTGACGGACGCGGCCGGGGCGGCGGGCCGGGCGGAGACCTCGGCGACCACCCGTTCGACGAGATCTCGCTGCTCCGCGTCGATCCGGGCGAACCGCTCGGGATCGGCCTCGGCGTACCGGTCGTACCAGTCGGACTCCCGGACCCGGCGGATCTCCTCCGGCGAGCGGGTGTCGTCGCCCTTGCTGTGCGGTCCGAGACGGTGCGTGGCGAACTCCACGACCAGCGGGGACGGCTCCGCCCGTACGGCGTCCAGCAGCGGGGCGAGGCCCGTCCTGATCTCCTCCACGTCGGTGGACGCGACGTGGTGGTGGCGGACGCCGAAGGCCGCCGCCCGGGCGGCGATCGTGCCGGCCATCTGGACGGACGTGGGGGTCGACTGGGCGATGCCGTTGTGCTCGACCACGACCAGCAGCGGCACCCGCCACAGGGACGCCATGTTGAGCGCCTCGTAGACGGCGCCCTCACCCCAGGTGCCGTCCCCGATATACGCGCAGGCCAGCGCGCCCGTGCCGGCCAGTTTCAGGGCCACCCCGGTCGCCACCGGCAGGCTCTCGCCCTGCACGCCGGTGGACAGGAAGCGCTGGTGGTAGATGTGCTGACTGCCGCCGACGCCGCCGCACAGGGCGCCCTCCCGCCCCATGATCTCGGCGAGCAGGCCGTGCGGATCCGGATGGCGGGCGAGGAAGTGGCCGTGCCCGCGGTGGTTGCTGAACACGAAGTCGTCGTCCCGGAGCAGCGCCGACAGGACGACCGGGACGTACTCCTGCCCGAGGCAGGTGTGGGTGGTGCCGCTCAGCACACCCCGCTCGAACAGGCGCAGCAGGGCTCGCTCGAAGTGCCGGATGAGTAGCAGCGAGCGGAGATCCTGGTCGCCCACGGTTGGCCGTGGGCTCCGAGGGGGTGCGGCGGCGGTGACGGTCAAAGGTGGTCCGCTCCTGGTGCGTCACTGACGGAGGGGCGCGCTCGGTCACCGGCGTTCCCGGCCTCAGGGACAGGAGCACCCATTCTGGGAGCGCTCCCACGGAGCGTAGGTGGGGTGAGGGGTGCTGTCAATCCTCAGCGATAGGGCGATTTGGCGGGTTGTGGCCCATATTGTCCGTGATCTGCGGCAATATCCTCACATTCCCCCTCCTGGGTCTAATAACGGACAGAAACTTCCATGACTCTTGACGAACGAAAGGTCCCGTCCATAGCCTCCGTTCCCGTGGGAGCGTTCCCACTTATGCGTCTTGTTTGAGGGGGATTTACCGGCGCGGACAGCGGCGAATTTCACGCCGCGCACGCCGGCATCAGGCGGGAGGCCCGCCGGCGGTGATTCGGTCACCGCCGGATCGTCGGCCGCCCGCGTATCCGCCCCGGCCCGCCGGCGTGCTGGGGCGCGAAGCGCACAGAGGAATCGCCATGTTCATAACACAGGATTCACCCGAGGTGCCGGCGACGTGACCCGAACCGGTCTCTCACCTGCCAAGCAGGCCCTGCTGGCGCAGCGGCTCAAGGCCGGGAAAGCCGCGAGGGTCACCGTGCCGCCGCGGCCGGCCGGCACCCACCCGCCGCTCTCACACGCCCAGGAGCGCCTGTGGTTCCTGGAGCAGTACGCGCCGGGCACCACCGCCTACACCGTCGCCTTCGCCGTACGGCTGGAGGGCGGCGAGATCGACGAGGCGGCCCTGGAGCGCGCCCTCACCGAGGTCGCCCGGCGTCACGAGAGCCTGCGCACCCGGTTCGTCACCACCGACGACGGCACGCCGGAGATCGTGCTGGACGACGATCCGCCGGTCGGGTTCCGGGTGTCCGGCGATGCCGCCGCCGCGCACGAGATCGTGCAGGAGGAGCTGGACCGGCCGTTCGACCTCGCGAACGGCCCGCTGCTGCGGGTGCTCCTGGTCCGGCTCGGCGCCCGGGAGCACGTGCTGCTCCTGACCATGCACCACGCCGTGACCGACGGCTGGTCCTGCGACATCGTGATGGAGGAACTGCTCGCCCTGCACGAGGCGTACCGGACCGGGACGGAGGCCGATCTCGCCGCCCCGCCGGTGCAGTACGGCGACTACGCCGTGTGGGAACGCGGACGGATCCACGACGACGACATCCGTTACTGGCGGGAGCGGCTGGCCGGGCTGCCGCCGCTGGAGCTGCCGACCGACCTGCCGCGCCCGCCGGAGCAGGGCGCCGCGGGCGCCGCCCACCGCTTCGTGCTCGACCGCGCGCTCGCGGACGCGCTGACCGAGCTGGGCCGGGCGAACGGCGCGACGCTGTACATGACGCTGCTCGCGGCGTTCGAGGTGCTGCTCGCGCGGTATTCCGGCCAGGACGACTTCGCGGTGGGATCCCCGGTGTCCGGGCGCGAGCTCCCGGAGCTGGAGCGGGTGGTCGGCCTCTTCATCAACTCGCTGCCGATGCGGGCCGACCTGTCCGGTGACCCGGCCTTCACCGAGCTGCTCGGCCGGGTGCGCGAGACGGCGCTGGACGCCTACGCCCACCAGGAGCTGCCCTTCGACCGGCTCGTCGGCGAGCTCGGGGTCGAGCGCGACGTGAGCAGGTCACCGGTGTTCCAGGTGATGTTCGCGCTGCAGAACTACCGGTCGGCCCCGCTGCGCGGGCAGGGGCTGACGCTGTCGGCGTACCCGTTCGAGGTGACCGCGAGCCGGTTCGACCTCGGGCTGTACCTGAT
The DNA here is from genome assembly GCF_045040095.1 of Microbispora sp. NBC_01389. Lineage (NCBI taxonomy): Bacteria > Bacillati > Actinomycetota > Actinomycetes > Streptosporangiales > Streptosporangiaceae > Microbispora > Microbispora sp. NBC_01389. Next base: position 6,100,393 of record NZ_CP109552.1, on the reverse strand, counting down.
GGATCTGGGCGACGGCCTGCACGGCAACCTCACCTACCGCACCGAGCTGTTCCGCCCGGCCACCGTCGCCCGCCTGGCGGAGTGCTTCGAGAACCTGCTGCGGTCGATCGTCGCCGCCCCGGACACCCGGGTGCCGGACCTGGAGCTGCTCCCGGAGACGGAGCGGCGCCGCGTGCTCGGCTTCGCAGGCGCGCCGGTGGACCTGCCCGCCGCCGGCACACCCGGCACATCCGGCACATCCGGCACAGGCGTCGCGTCCGGCACATCCCCGGCCGCGCCCGAGCCGGTCGCCGCGCGGCCGCACGAGTGGAACGCCGCCCGCCTCCACGAGGTGATCGCGGCGCAGGCGGCCCGCACTCCGTCCGCGACCGCCGTCGTGTGCGGCGACGACGCTCTCACGTACGCCGAGCTGGACGCGGCGGCCGACCGGCTCGCCCGGCGGCTGCGCGCGCTCGGCGCGCGGCGCGACGACCGGGTGGCGATCTGCCTGGAGCAGTCCACCGGGCTCGCGGTCGCGGTGCTCGGCGTGCTGAAGTCCGGCGCCGCCTATCTGCCGCTCGACCCGGAGCACCCGGCGAGCCGGCTCGGCTACGTGCTCGCCGACGCCGGGGCCACGCTCGTCGTCACCAGCGCCGACCTGCTTGATCGTCTCCCAGGCGACGTCACCCCGGTGTACCTCGGCGACGACCACGCGCCGGAGCCCTCCGCCGCCGACGGGGAGACCGGGACGCCGGGCGACCTCGCGTACGTGATCTACACCTCCGGCACCACCGGGCGGCCCAAGGGCGTCGCCGTGCAGCACCACGAGGTGCTGGTCTACCTCGCCGGGGTGCGCGAGAGGCTGGGCGTGGAGCCCGCCTCGTCCTTCGCCCTGCTCCAGTCCCTCGCCTTCGACTTCGGCGTCACGGTCTTCTACCTGTGCCTGATGACCGGCGGCACGCTGCACCTGGTGCCCTCGCGCACCGCCGGCCCGGAGCTGGCGGAGATCTTCCGCCGGACCGGGATCGACTACCTCAAGATCACCCCGTCGCACCTCGCCACTTTGCTCGCCGACGCCGGCCCGGCCGGCCTGCTGCCCAGGAAGCTGCTGCTGCTGGGCGGGGAGGCGGCCCCGCGCGGCTGGGCGGCCGAGCTGGAGGCGGCGGGCCGCTGCCGGGTCGTCAACCACTACGGGCCCACCGAGGCGACCGTCGGCGTCACCACCTATGACGTCGCCCGGCTCCCGGCTCCCGACGGCCCTGCCGAGGCGAGCGTGAGCCTGCCGATCGGCTCGCCGCTGCCCGGGGCGCGGGCGTACGTGCTGGACGAGCGGCTGCGGCCGGTGCCCGCCGGGGTGCCGGGCGAGGTCTACCTCGGCGGCGACCGGCTGGCCCGCGGCTACCTCAACCGTCCGGGCCTGACCGCCGACCGGTTCGTCCCCGACCCGTACGGCCCGCCCGGCGCGCGCATGTACCGCACCGGGGACCTCGGCCGGTGGACCGACTCCGGCGACCTGGAGTTCCTGGGCCGCCGCGACCTGCAGGTGAAGATCCGCGGTTACCGCGTCGAGCTCGGCGAGATCGAGTCGGTGCTGACCGACCACCCGGACGTCGCGCAGGCCGTCGTCGAGCCGCGCGGGGAACAGCTCGTCGCCTACCTCGTCCCCGTCGCGGGAAGCACGACAGGACCCGACGCCGGGAGCACGCCGGACGGCGGGTCCGGGGAACGGCCCGGCGCCGCGGCCGTGCGCGCCTGGCTGGCCGACCGGCTGCCCGCCTACATGATCCCCTCCCGCTACGCCTGGCTGGACGAGCTGCCGCTCAAGTCGCACGGCAAGGTGGACCGCTCGCGCCTGCCCGAGCCGGCGGCCGACATCCCGGCCGCCGAGTACGTCGCCCCGGAGCCCGGCCCCGAGGAGGATGTGGCGCGCGTCTGGGCGGAGGTGCTGGAGGTCGAGCGGGTGGGGGCGCACGACGACTTCTTCGCGCTGGGCGGCCACTCGCTGCTCGCGATGCGGGTCATCGCCCGGCTGCGCCGGGCCTACCCGGACCGGCCGGTCACCGTGCTCGACGTGTTCAAGCACCGCACCGTGCGCGAGCTGGCCCGGCTGCTCACAGCCGAGGGAGACGTGCCGCGCTCCCTGCTGCACCGGCTCACCCCCGCCCGGGCCGCCACCACCACCCTGGTATGCGTGCCGTACGGCGGGGGCAGCGCGGTCGTCTACCAACCCCTCGCCGACGCGCTGCCCGCCGACTGGGCGCTCTACTCGGTCGCCGTGCCGGGCCACGAACTGGGCGAGGAGCCCCGGCCGTTCGACGAGGTCGTCCTCGGCTGCGTGGCCGAGATCGCCGAGATCATGGACCGCGACGGCGGCTCGCTCGTGCTGTACGGCCACTGCGGCCTCGGCGTCATGCTGTCCGCCGAGATCACCCGGAAGCTGGAGGCGGACGGCCACGCCGTCGACGCGCTGTATCTCGGCGGCGTGTTCCCCTTCGCCCGGCCGGGCCGCGGCATGAGCTGGATCGGGACGTTCTTCGATCACCTCACCAGCGACCAGCAGCGGGTGAACATGCTCACCGCGGCCGGGCTCGACGTGGAGGATCTCGGCCGGGAACAGATCAAGCTGATCGTGCACAATCGCCGCGAGGGCACCCGCGCCGCCGAGCGGTACTTCACCCGGATCTTCGAGGAGGGCGGCGGCCCGGCGCTGCGCGCGCCGGTGATCGCCGTGGTCGGCGAACGCGATCCGGCGGCCGAGTTCTACCAGGAACGTTACAAGGAGTGGCACTGCCTGTCGGACGAGACGGCGTGCGTCGTGCTCGACGAGGCCGGGCACTTCTTCCTCCGCTACCGGAACACCGAGCTGGCCGACATCGTCACCGGCACGCACGCCGCCCTCGCCTCCGGGCGTACCGAGGGGATGACCCGGGACGAGAGCCGCACCTGGTGGCTCCAGGGCGTCTCGCGCCGGCCCGCCGAGGCCGCTGCGGATGCCGTCATCACCCAGGACGGCCCGGCAGACACCATGCGGAACGGGCGGGCCGGGGGCGACGGGCGGCCCGAGCGGGAGGCGCCGGTCGGTTCGCCGGATTCGTCGCCACGGGTCGGCCCGCCCCCCAGCATGCGCCGCTTCCTCGTCGTCGCGGCGGGCCAGCTCGTCTCGATCACCGGCTCCGCGCTGACCGAGTTCGCCATCCCACTGTGGATCTATCTCACGACGGGGTCGCTGGCCAGGTTCGCGCTGTTCTCCGTGCTCGGCCTGCTGCCCGGCATGCTCGTCGCGCCCCTGGCCGGCGCCATCGTCGACCGGTTCGACCGGCGCAGGGTCATGCTCGCCGGCGACGTGGCGGCCGGCGGCACCCAGCTCGCGCTGGGAGTCCTGCTGTGGACCGGCAACCTGCACGTCTGGCACATCTATCCGCTGCTGGTCTGCCTGTCCGTCGCGCTGACCTTCCAGCGGCTCGCGTACGGCTCCGCGATCCCGCAGCTCGTGCCGAAACGGTTCCTCGGGCACGCCAACGGCGTCGTCCAGATGGTCGCCGGCACCGCGCAGCTCATCGTGCCGCTGATCGCCGTCGGGCTGATGGCGGCGATCGGGCTGGAGGGCATCCTCGTCATCGACGTGGCGAGCTACGTCGTCGCCACCCTCACCCTCCTGCTGGTCCGCTTCCCGGCGACGATGGCGTGGAAGCGGCGGGAGAGCGTGCTCGCGGAGATGATGGGCGGCATCCGCCACTCCTGGGGCAACCGGGGCTTCCGCGCGATGCTGTTCTACTTCGCGGTGCTGAACATCTTCCTGTCCCCGCTGTTCCTGATGATCTCGCCGCTGGTGCTGTCGTTCGCGTCGCTGGCCGAGGTCGGCCGGGTGTCGTTCGCGGGCGGTCTGGGCGCCTTCCTCGGCGGCCTCGCCATGGCCGCCTGGGGCGGGCCGCGCCGCCGGAGGCTGCACGGAGTGCTGCTGTCCACGCTCGCCCTGTCGGTGTTCTGCCTGCTGACCGGGCTGCGCCCGGACCTGTTCCCGATCGCCGCGGGCGCGTTCGGCATGTCGCTGTGCCTCACCCTGCTGAACGGCGTCTACGCCACGATCATCCAGGTCAAGGTGCCGCAGCGGTTCCACGGCCGGGTCATCGCGCTGAACACGCTGGTGGCCTGGTCCACCCTGCCCATCGGGTTCGGCCTGGTCGCGCCGTACGGCGCGCAGGTCTTCGAGCCGCTGCTCGCCCCCGGCGGGCCGCTCGCCGGGACGGTGGGCGCGGTGCTCGGCACCGGCCCCGGCCGCGGCATCGGCTTCATGTACGCCTGCTTCGCCCTGGCGATCGCCGCCGTGGCGCTGGTCGGCATGCGGATCGGGGTGCTGCGCCGGTTCGACGACGAGGTGCCCGACGCTCTGCCGGACGACGTCGTCGGCTACCAGGCCCTCACCCGGCGGATCGCGTCGGTCCGTGAGGCGGCCCGCCAGCCCGCGCCCGTAGTCGCCTCCACGTCCGGCCGGGTGCCCGAGAAGGAGCAGGTATGACGCGCACGACGAGGACGCGGAGGATGCCCGCGCTCACCGTGCCGGAGTTGCTGCGGCTGCGCGCCCAGCAGGAGCCGGACGGCGTCGCGATGATCGTCGAGGGGCAGGGGACGCTCACCTTCGCGGAGTGGGAGCGCAGGTCGGCGGCGCTCGCCGCCGGGCTGGCGGAGCAGGGCGTCGTCCCGGGCGACCGGGTGGCGCTGCACTTCGGCAGCCGTGACTGGATCGACTTCGCGGTGGCGTTCTGCGGGGTGCTCGAAGCGGGCGCGGTGGCCGTGCCGATGTCGGACCGGCTGGCGCCGGCCGAGATCCGCTACATGGTCGGGCACTGCTCGGCGTCGGCGGTGCTGCTCGGCCGGGACCTCGCTCTCCCGCCGGCCCTGCCGGCGGCCCGCTCGGACGAGTCAGCGGCCCCGGCGGCGCCGGAACCGTGGACCGCGACCCCGGCGGAGCTCGAATCGCGCGTATCCGGCGGCGTATCCGTCGCCGGGCCCGGCTCCCGCCCGGCCGCGCCGCCGGTGCGGCCCGGCGACCTGGCGCAGATCCTCTACACCTCGGGCACGACCGGGCGGCCCAAGGGAGTGGGCGCGAGCCACGCCAACCTGGCCTACGGGTGCGTCACGCAGCCCAGGCACCGCAGGTTCGCCCACTCGCGGCACCTGCTGCACGCCTTCCCGATCGGCACCAACGCCGGCCAGACGATGCTGATCAACGCGCTGGACGCCCGGCCCACCGTGCTGACCCCCGCGCGGTTCACCCCCGGCAGGTTCGCCCGGCTCATCGAGACCTACCGCCCCGGCACCGTCTTCCTGGTGCCCTCCATGGCGGTCGAACTCCTCGACGCGGGGCTGCACGAGCGGCACGACATGTCCGGCGTGGTGCTGCTGGGCTCGGCGGCGGCGGCGCTGCCCCCCGCTCTGGCGGAGCGGCTGGCGGCGGCCTTCCCGAACGCGACGGTGACGAACTACTACACGTCCACCGAGGCCGCCCCCGCCCAGACCATCATGATCTACGACCGGGCCCGCCCGGCCGCGCTGGGGCGGCCCGCGTTCGACGGGTCGCTGCGCATCGCCGACGAGGAGGGCGGCCCGCTCCCGGCCGGGGAGACCGGCGAGGTGTGGATGCGGTCGCCCGCCGCCAGCAGGTCCTACTACGGCGACGAGGAGGCCAGCGCCCGCGCGTTCCGCGACGGCTGGGTGCGGATGGGCGACATCGGATACGTGGACGCCGACGGCTACCTCTACCTCGTCGACCGGGAGAGCGACGTGGTCAAGACGGGCGCGTACAAGGTGTCCACGCTCCAGGTGGAGGCGGCGCTGTACGAGCACCCGGAGATCGCCGAGGCGGCCGTGTTCGGCCTCCCGCACCCGGTGCTTGGCTCCGTGCTGGGCGCCGCGGTCGTGGCCAGATCCGGCCCCGCATCGGTCCCGGCACCGGTTCCGGGGCCGGGGCAGGGATTGTCGGCGAGCGAGGTACGCGCCTTCCTGATGGACCGGCTGGCCTGGCACGAGCTGCCCGAACGCATCCTCGTGGTCGACGACCTGCCCAGGAACCAGTCAGGAAAGGTCATCAAGAAGGAACTGCTCACGTTGCTGGGCGACTCCATGATCAGCAAAGAAGGCGAGTGAGATGTCACCGACGCTCACGGGCGAGGGGGAGCAGTCGTCCCTCGCGCAGCACGGCATGTGGGTAACGGAGCGGATGGGCTGCGGCGGTCAGGTGTACCACATGCCGCTCGCGATCCGGTTCGACGGCCCTCTCGACGCGGACCGGCTGCTGGCCGCCTGCCACGACGTGGTCCGCGCGCATCCCCAGCTGGCCGCGGCGCTGGCCGAGCGGGACGCCGTGCTGCGCCCCGCCCCGGCCGCCGTGCCGCCGCCGATCGGGTTCGAGGACGCCACCGGGCGCGAGGCCGGTGAACTGGTCGACCGCGAGGCGTCCCTCGACCTGGACCTGGAGACCGGCCCGACGGCCCGGTTCAGGCTCTTCCGGCTCGCGCCGGAGCGGCACCTCCTGGTCGTCGTCGCCCACCACGCGGTCTTCGACGGCATGTCCAAGGACCTCCTGGTGCGCGGCCTGGCCGACGCCTACGCCGGGCGGCCGCTGCCGGCCCTTCCCCTGACGTACGGCGAGGCCGTCGAGCGGGAGAACACCCGGGTGGCCGAGCTGCTCGACGAGGCCGCCGCGTTCTGGCGGGACCGCTGGCAGGACCGGCAGGACCTGCGGCTCCCCGGGCTCACGGGCGTCTCCACCCGGGCCGCCGCGGGCGAGGCCGTCGACTTCGCCCTTCCCGCCGGGCTCGCCGTCGCCGCAGACAAGATGGGCGTCACCCGGTTCGAGCTGGTGCTCACCGCCGTCCACACCCTGCTCGCCGCGTACGGCAACGAGGACGCGGCGGTGTCGGTGGACCTGTCGACCAGGACCGAGGAGACGCGGGACCTCATCGGCCTCTTCGTGAACGAGCTGCCGGTGCGGGCCGGCGCCCCGGGCGGGACGTTCGCCGAGTTCGCCGGGTCGGTGCGCGGCGAGCTGCGGGCCGTCTACCGGTTCCGGCAGGTGCCGCTCGCCCGCGCGGTCGGGGGCGTGAGCCCGCGCACCGCGCTGACGCCGGTCTCGGTCAGCTACCGCGGGCGCGACGGGAGCGCGCCGGAGTTCCCCGGGGTGGCGGCGTCGGTCGACTGGATGTCGTTCAACCACCAGGTGCGCGGCACGCTGCACCTGCAGGTGGTCGACGCCCCGGACGGCAGCACGGCCCGGCTGCAGTTCAACCCGGCGATCCTCAGCCGCTCCGGCTGCGAGTCCCTCGTGGGGCACCTGCTCGACCTTCTGGAGGCGGTGGCCACCGCCCCCGACGACACCGACCTCTCCCACCTGCCGCTGCCGGCTCCGGTCGAGTCCTCCTCCGTACGGACGGAGGCGAGGCGGAGTGAAGCGGAACCGGCCGCGGTGCCGCGCGCCGGGGAGGCGGGCGCCACGCCCTACCTGGCGGAGGTCGCGGAGATCTGGAGCGAGGTGTTCAAACGGCCCGGCATCGGGCCGGACGAGGACCTCTTCGACCTCGGCGGGCACTCGCTGACGATCGTCGAGATCATCGCGAAGGTGCGCGAGCGGATGGACGTGGAGCTGTCCTTCGACCTGTTCTTCGACGAGCCGACGATCGCGGGGGTCGCCGCGGAGGTCGCCCTCCTCCGGGAGGAGGCATGCTGAGGGAGCGCCTCGCCGAGCTGGTGTCCAAGGCGAGCGGCGGGGACCTGGCCGCCGCCGACGTGCTGGCGGCCGACTGCAGCCTGCCCGCGCTCGGCCTCAACTCGCTCGCCTACCTCCGGCTGATCGACATGGTGGAGACCGAGTTCGGCTGCGACGTCGACCTGGACGGCGGCTACCTCGACACACTCGACGGCCTGGCCGGGCACATCGCCGCGCACACCGGCGGCGACGGTGACGCGGACGGTCACGGAGACACCGGCGGGCAGCGGAGGTGACCGGCAGCCCGCCGGCGGCGCAGGCGCCCGGCCTCACCGCGCTGCCGCCCCGCACCGTGGAGTTCCGCGGCGCGCGGGGCGGGCAGGCCGCGCTGACCTGGGGGCAGCAGGGCATCTGGCGTTCCACCCAGTGGCTGGACGACGGCGATCCCTACTTCAACCTGGCCTGGACCCTGCCGGTGACCGGCGCCGCCGACCTGGACGCCGTGCTGCGCGCCGTCGGACGGCTCGTCGAGCGGCACGAGACGCTGCGCACGGCGTACGTCCGGGAGGGCGCCGGGGAGGGCGCCGAGGAGGGGACCGTCCAGCGGGTGTGGCGGGAAGGCCGGATCACCGTGGGCGTGTACGAGGCGGCGGCGAAGCCGATGACCGCCGCCAAGGCGCTGGCCGCCGAACTGGCCGCGACCGGGTTCGACTACGCCGCGGAGCTGCCCGTCCGGTGCGCGGTGGTCTGCCTGAGGGGCCGGCCGCGCGCGCTGGCGCTCGCGCTGTCCCATCTCGCGCTCGACGGCTGGTCGCTGAACATGGTGGCCGCGGAGTGGCCGCGGCTCGTCGCCGGGGAGGACCTGCCCGTCCCGGAGTGGCAGCCGCTCGACCAGGCCGCCTTCGAGCGGTCGGACCCGCCGCCCGGCGCGCAGGCGCTGCGTCACTGGCGGAACGGCCTGGCGTCCGCGCCGCGCTCGATGTTCGACTTCCCCGAGCGGGAGCCGGAGGAGCCGCGTTTCGTCCGCTACGGGATGGACTCCCCGGCGGCGGCCGTCGCCGCCGAGGCGCTGGCCGCCCGGCACGGCGTGACGACCTCCAGCGTGCTCACGGTCGCGAGCGCCGCCCTGCTGGCCGCCGTCACCGGGCACTCCATCGCCGCGCTGCAGCTCATCGTGTCGAACCGGCATCACCTCCGTACGGGGGCGATGGCCGGTCCGGCCGCGCAGGACGGGCTCTGCGTCATCGACCTGGGCTCCGGTGACCTGCGCAACGGGGATCCGGGGCGCGGTGATCTGGGGGCCGGCACCTTCGCCGAGGCGCTGGGGCCGGGGCACCGCAGGACCCTGGCGACCTACCGGAACGGGCACTACGACCCCTCGCTCGTGCTCGCCGCCCGGGACGCCGAGGCGTGGCACCGCGGCGCCGACATCGACCTGGACGCGTTCTTCAACGATGTCCGGCAGGGCGGCCGCTGGTCGGGCCTGCCGGACGTCGATCCCGGTGACGCCGGGGCGCTGGCCGCGCTGCGGGGCCGGACCAGGACGTTCTTCGTCGGCGCCTACTCGAAGGTCAAGGCGAAGATCTTCTTCGCCACCGGCCCGGCCCCGTCCACCTGCGAGTTCTTCGTGCTGGTGGACACGGCGTTCCTGCCCGGGCGGGTCGCCGAGCGGATGCTCGGCGGCCTGGAGGAGCTGCTGGTCCGGGCGGTCTCGGCGGACGTGCCGCTGGACCGGATCGCGGAGGTCGCCGGCCTCGACCCGGTGCGGCGTCCGGCCGGATGGACGCGGATCGGCCCCGACTGGGTGAGCCTGCCGGAGACCGAGGCGCTGCTGCGCCGGGTCTGCGGCACCGGTCCGGCCGCGGTCGTGGTGGAGCCCGGCGACGACGGGGCGGCCCGGCTGACCGGCTATCTCGTGGCGCGTCCCGGGCTGGACACGCCCGACGCCGTCCACGCCGCCGTGATGCGGGCCGCGGCCGGTCGCACCGGCGTGCTCGCCCCCCGGCACTACGTGCTGTGCCCGGCGCCGCCGGCCGGCCCCTCCGGCTGGCCGGACCGCCCCCGCCTGACCGAGGGCGGCGGCCGGGTCCCCTCTTCCGCAATGACTGCTTTGGGAAGGTGAAAATGACCGAGTCCCCGATGCTCGTGGTCGTCAACGACGAGGAGCAGTATTCGGTGTGGTGGAGCGACCGCGAGCCGCCCGCCGGGTGGCGGCCCACCGGCTTCACCGGCACCCGGCAGGAATGCCTGGACCACATCGAGACGGTGTGGACCGACATGCGCCCGCTGAGCGTACGCGGCGGATGACCGGGCCGATGACCGGGCCGACGACTGGGCCGACGACGGGGCGGGTGAGCGGCGCCGAGCGCCGCGCGGCGCTGATCGAGAAGCTGGCCGGGCTGCCCCCCGAGCGCCGGGCGGCGCTGCTGCGCTCCCTCGGGGGCGCGGCGGCGGACCCCGGCGGGCAGGAGTGGCCGCTGTCGCCGGGACAGGAGCGCCTGTGGTTTCTCAGCCGCTTCGACCCCGCCGACACCAGCTACAACACGCCCTGGTCCGTACGGCTGCGCGGGCGGCTCGACACGACCGCGCTGGCCTCGGCGTTCACCCGGGTCACCGAGCGGCACGAGGTGCTGCGGACCCGCTTCCGGCTGCGCGGGGACGCTCCCGTGCAGGTGGTGCTGCCACCCGCGCCGACGCCGGTGGAGGAGCTCGCGATCTCCGGCGAGGCGGGTCCCGGCGGAACGGGTCCCGGCGGAACGGGTCCCGGCGGAGCGGGGGCCGGCGAGGCGTTGCGCGAGTTCGCCGAGCGCCCGTTCGACCTGGAGAACGAACCTCCCCTGCGGGTCGGCGTGGCCTGGCGGGGAGAGGACGAGGTGGTGCTGTGCATCGTCCTGCACCACATCGTGGTGGACGGCTGGTCGCTCGACGTGCTCATGCGCGAGCTCGCCGAGTGTTACGCGGCGACGCGCGAGGGGCGTGAGCCCGTCCTGGCGGAGCTGCCGATGCAGTACTCCTCCTACGCCGTGCAGGAGAGACGGCGGGACCACACGGCGGGCGTGGAGCACTGGGCGGGCCGCCTGGCCGGCGCCCCCGCACTCGACCTGCCACCTGATCATCCCCGGCCGTCCCGGTGGTCGGGGCGCGGCGGGCGCGAGGAGCTGCTGCTGCCGCCGGAGGAGGTCGCGCCCCTGGAGCGGGTGGCCAGGAAACGGCGCTGCACGTCATTCATGGCCCTGGTCGCCGCCTACCAGGCGACCCTGGCCCTGGCGTCCGGCCAGTCCGACTTCTGCGTCGGCGTCCCGGCGTCCCGCCGGACCCGCAGCGAGCTCGCCCCGCTGATCGGCTACTTCGGCAACACGCTGGTGCTGCGGGCCGACCTGTCCGGCGATCCGGCGTTCCACGAGCTGCTGGACCGCGTGCGGGAGACGACCCTGGCCGGGATGCGGCACGCGGACGTGCCGTTCGAGCACATCCTGGCCGCGCTGCGCGTGCCCCGCGACGTCGGCCGGCCGCCGCTGTGCCAGGCCATGTTCAACCTGCACAGCGACCTGCCCAAGGACGACCTGCTGGGGACCCGGTTCGCCGACCTCGACGCCGAGGTCCACACGATCCCGCCCAGCCACACCAAGTCCGAGGTCTCGCTCGACCTGTGGCGCGGACCGGAGGGGCTGGGCGGCGTCTTCGACTACAGCGCCGACCTGTTCACGCCCGCGACCGCGCGCCGCCTCGTCCGCGGTTTCGCCGAGGTCGTACGGCGGGCCGGGGCCGACCCGGAGACCCGTCTGTCCGCGCTGAGCGGCGCGTTCTCGAAGTGAAAGGTGCATGACAGTGAGTGACGCGGTGAGCGGCGGGCCGGCGGCCCCGGGTGCCGGGCGGCCGGGAACGGACGCCGCGACGGCGCTCGCGCTGATCCGCCGGTGGCGTGACGAGAGCCCCGGCGCGGTCGCCGTGAGCGGCGACGGCGGCGTGCTGACATACCGGGAGCTGCTCGACCGGGCCGACCGGCTGGCGGCGCTGCTGCGCGCCCGCGGCGTCGGGCCGGAGGTGCCGGTGGGCCTGTGCCTGGAGCGGTGCCCCGGCATGGTCGTGGCGCTGCTCGCCGTCTGGCGGGCCGGCGGCGCGTACGTGCCGCTCGACCCGGCGTTCCCGGAGGACCGGCTCCGCCACATGCGGGAGGACGCGGGCATCCGGCTGGTGCTGGCCGGCAAGGGCGTCGGCTCCGCGCTGCTCGACGGCGTCCCGGACGTCGTCGAGCTGGCGTGGGACGGCGTACCGGTCGCGGGCGAGGGGCAGGACGGCGACGGCGCTGGTGACGGCGCTGGTGACGGTGCGGGGCCGGTGGGGGATCTCGCCTACCTCATGTACACCTCCGGCTCCACCGGCCGGCCCAAGGGGGTCGCGGTCCCGCACGGCGCGGTGGTCAACCTGCTGGAGTCCTTCGCCTCCCTGCTGGAGCTCGGCCCGCGCGACGCCTGGCTCGCGGTCACCACGCTGTCGTTCGACATCTCCGTGCTGGAGCTGCTCCTGCCGCTGACCCGCGGCGCCCGCGTCGTGGTCGCGTCCGCGCACGAGACGACGGACGGCCGGGCCCTGCGGTCGCGGGCCGTGACCGACGCCGTCACGATCATGCAAGCGACCCCGGCGAGCTGGCGCATCCTGATCGAGTCCGGCGGAGTCCCCGCGAACATCGCGACCCGGCTGTGCGGGGGAGAGGCGCTGCCCCGCGACCTCGCCGACGCCCTCCTCGCCGACGGCGCCCGCCTCTGGAACGTGTACGGCCCCACCGAGACGACGGTCTGGTCGACGGCCGGGCGGGTCGCCCTGGTCGACGAGGGAGGGTCGCCCGCCCCCATCGACCTGGGCGAGCCGATCGGCAGGACGACCGTGCACATCCTCGGGCCCGACGGGCGTCCGGTGCCGCCCGGCGAGGCCGGGGAGCTGCACATCGGCGGCGCCGGCCTGGCCAGGGGATATCGCGGCATGCCGGGCCAGACGGCGGACCGGTTCCGGCCCGACCCGTTCTCCGCGGTTCCCGGGGCACGCCTGTACGCCACGGGCGACCTGGCCGCGCTGGAGAACGGCAGGCTGCGCTATCTCGGCCGGGCCGACCAGCAGGTGAAGGTGCGCGGCTTCCGGATCGAGCTCGGCGAGATCGAGACCGTGCTGCGGGCCGCGCCGGAGGTGGCCGGCGCGGCGGTCGGCGTCCACGCCGGCCACGACGGGCTGGCCCGCCTGGTGGCCTACGTCGTGCGCGCCAGCGGAGAGACCGCCAGCGGAGAGACCGCCAGCGGAGAGGCTGCCCGGGAGACCGCCGGGGAGATTTCCCCGGAGACGCCCTCGGAGACGCCCTCGGGGGCCGGGGAGGCGGATCTGTGGGCCTCCCTGCGGGACCGGCTGCGCCTCAGCGTCCCCGAATACATGGTGCCGGCGCGTCTCGTTGTGCTGGACGCCCTGCCGCTCACCCCCAACGGGAAGCTCGACCGCGCCGCCCTGCCCGCGCCCGAGTGGACCCGCGCCGGGAGCCGGCCGTACCGGCCGCCGTCCACGCCGCTGGAGGAGGATCTCGCGGCGCTGTGGGGAGAGGTGCTCGGCATCGCGGAGCCGGTCGGCGTCGACGACGACTTCTTCGAGCTGGGCGGCCACTCGCTGACCGCCACCCAGATCATCGCCAGGATCCAGGCGCGGTTCGCGATCGGTGTGCCGATCGTCGAGCTGTTCGAGAACCCCACGGTGGCCGGCCTGGCGGCGGCGATGGACCGGCTCGATGACGACGACCTGGACCTCGCCGAGATCGCCGCGCTCCGCGACGAACTCGACGGCCTCAGCGCCGAGGACCTCGCGGCGGTGCTCGACGGGATGTCGGACCGATGAGGGCGCCGCTCTCGCCGGACCAGGAACGGCTCTGGCTCCTGCAGAAGCTGGATCCGCGCGACGCCTCTTTCGGTATGTATCTCGTCCGCCGGCTGCGCGGCCCCCTCGACCGGGACGCCCTCGAAGGGGCGATCGCCGACGTGGTGGCCCGGCACGAGAGCCTGCGCACCCGGTTCGAGGAGGAGGACGGCGTCCCCTGGGCGGTCGCGGAGCCGGCCGGCTCCCCGCCGCCGGTGGCGTGGCCGGCCGCGACGGACGAGGAGCACGCCGGGCGGCTCGTCGCCGAGCGGGTCAACGCGCCGTTCGACCTCGCGGACGGCGTGCCGCTGCGCGTGGCGGTGATCGGGATCGGGCCGCTGGACCACGTCCTGTGCGTCACGATGCACCACATCATCGGCGACGGCTGGTCGCTGGGGATCCTCCTCGACGACCTGGCGGAGTGCTACACCGCGCGGCTGCGCGGCCGCGCGCCGGAACTGGCGCCGCTGCCGGTCCACCCGTCCGACTACGCCCGCTGGCAGCGCCGCCGCGCCGAGCGCGCGGTGCCGTACTGGCAGGAGCGGCTGGCCGATCCGCCGCCGTCCGATCTGCCCTGTGGCATCGGCGGCATCGGCGGCGGGGACGACGGCGGCGCGGAGGGCGGCGCGGGCCACGGGCCGGGCGGGTTCCAGATCGTCCGGGTCGGCCCGGAGGTCGCGGACCGGCTCGACCGGCTCGCCCGCGAGCACCGGACCACCCTGTTCACCGTGCTCATGGCGGCCTACCAGGTCCTCCTGCACCGCCACTCCGGCCACGACGACGTCCTCGTCGGGACGGTCGTCGCCGGGCGCGACCGGGTCGAGCTGGAGCCGCTGATCGGCTACCTCACGCAGACCGTCGTGCTGCGCGGCGACCTCGGCGGCGATCCCGCGTTCGCCGACCTGCTGCGGAGCACCGGGCGCGAGGCGCTGACGGCGATGAGCAGGACGTCGGTGCCGTTCGAGCGGATCGGGCACCCCGCCCAGGCGCTGATGCCGACCGTGTTCATCCTGCACACCCAGGACGTGGGTCCCTCCCGGCCTTTCGGGGACCTGTCCGTCGGCTTCTTCCCCGACGGCTTCCGGCAGGTGAAGCTCGGCCTCTACACCGAGGCGTGGCGGGACGGCGGCGGGATCACCGTTTCGTTCGGTCACGACGGGTCCAGCGGGTCCCCGCACGAGGCGCAGGCCGTCCGGCGGCTCGCCGAGCGCTTCCTGCTCCTGCTCGCCTCGGCCGCGGCCGAGCCGCATCGCCGGATCTCCGAGCTGCGCGTCTGGACCGACGACGACGAGGCCGACATCCACACGATGGCCGGCGACGGCGCGGACGTTCCCGGGCCGGCGGTCCCCGAGATGATCGCCGAGACCGTCCGCCGCACGCCCGGCGCCGTCGCGGTGGCCTGCGGGGAGACCGAGCTCACGTACGGCGAGCTGGACCTGCGGGCGGCCCGGCTCGCCGCGTCGCTGCGCGCGTCCGGCGTCCGCCCCGGCGACGTCGTCGGCGTCCGCCTGCCCCGATCGGCCGAGGCGATCGTCGCGCTGCTCGCCGTCTGGCGGGCCGGCGCGGCCTACCTGCCGTTCGAGCCGGACGAGCCGGACGAGCGGATGGCCTTCTCGCTCGCGGACGCCGGGGCCACGCATGTGATCACGACCCGTACGCCGCCCCCCGGGCTCGTCGCCGTCGGCCCGATCCCCGGCGGGGAAGAGGACGCACAGGGGCCCACCGAGCAGGGCGACCAGTGGCCCCCCGAGCAGCGGTCCATCGGGCAGCAGGGCGAGGAGGGGTCGGGTGAGACCCGGCCGGGAGACGTCGCCTACGTCATCTCCACCTCCGGCTCCACCGGCCGCCCCAAGGGCGTCGCGGTCGAGCACCGCGCCATCGCGGCCCGCATCCGGTGGATGCGCGACGCGTACGGCCTGACGCCCGGCGACCGTGTCGTCCAGTTCGCGTCGCTGAGCTTCGACACCCACCTCGAAGAGGTGTTCCCCGCGCTCGCCGCGGGAGCGACCCTGGTGCTGCTCCCCGGCGGGGCGGCGACGCTGCCCGACCTGCTGGCCGCGCCGGGCGGGGAGCGGATCACGGTGCTCGACCTGCCCACCGCCTACTGGCACCACCTGGTCGAGGAGATCGACCAGATCGCCTGGCCGCCCGCGCTGCGCCTGGTGATCATCGGCGGCGAGCAGGCGTCCGGCGGTGCCTGGACGCGCTGGCGGCGCCGGTTCGGCGACGGCGTCCGCCTGCTGAACACCTACGGCCCGACCGAGGCCGCGGTCATCGCGACCTGGGCCGACCTCGGTGCCGGTCCTGGGGCCGGCCTTGAGTCCGGCCTTGAGTCCAGCCGGGGGTCCGGTCTGGGGTCGGGCCTGGGGAGCGGTTCCGCGGCGGGCCCCGGCGCGGCGCCGTACGGCAGGCCGCCGATCGGCCGGCCCGTCGGCGCGACGACGGTCCACCTGCTCGACGCCGCCGGAGCCCCGGTCCCGAAGGGCGCGATCGGCGAACTGGTCGTCGGCGGAGCCGGCGTGGCCCGCGGCTACCTGCGCCGCCCCGCGCTCACGGCCGCCGCCTTCGTCCCCGACCCCGCCGGGCCGCCGGGAGCGCGGCGGTACCGCACCGGGGACCGGGCGCGCTGGAACCAGGACGGCGAGCTGGAGTTCCTGGGCCGGCTCGACGGGCAGCTCAAGGTGCGCGGCTTCCGGATCGAGCCGGGCGAGGTCGAGGCGCGCCTGCTCGACCACCCGGGGGTCGGCCAGGCGTTCGTGACGGTCCACGCCGAGGAACTCGTGGCGTACGTGACGGGGACCGCGACCGGGGAGGAGCTCGCCGCGCACCTCGCGCGGACCCTGCCCCGGCATCTCGTCCCGACCGCCTGGGTCGGTCTCGACGCGCTGCCGCTCACCAGCCGCGGCAAGGTGGACCGCGCGGCGCTGCCCGCGCCGGTCCGGGGGCCGTCGGCCGGGCACGTCCCGCCGAGCACGGACGCGGAGCTGCTGGTGGCCGAGGTCTGGGCCGAGCTGCTCGGCGTCGCCTCCGTCGGCGCCGACGACGACTTCTTCGCCCTCGGCGGGCACTCGCTGCTCGCGACGCGGATCGCGGCCCGGCTGCGCCGTACGACCGGGGTGGAGGTGCCGGTCCGGACCATCTTCGAGCGGCGCACCGTGGCCGACCTGGCGGCCGCGCTGGAGGACCTGCTGGTCGCCGAGCTGGAGGGCATGTCGGAGGAGGAGGCCGAGCGCCTGCTCTCGTCCGCCGACGGCTGAGCCCTCTCGAAGGCAGGGCCGACGACAACGAGACCGCCGCACACATCGGGGATGTGCGGCGGTCTCGTCGTTCTTGGCGCGTCCTCAGGCGGAGGCGCGGATCACCAGGTGGGTGTCGAGGATGACGACCGGCTGCTCCAGCGGCTCGCCGTTGATGCGGGCGATCAGGAGCTGCACCATCTGCCGGCCCATCGCCTCCGTCGGCTGGTGCACGCTGGTCAGCGCGGGCTCGGTGTGCAGGGCGACCTTCGAGTCCTCGAAACCGATCAGCGCGACGTCGTCCGGCACCACCATGCCGCTCTCCTTGAGCACGCGCAGCGCCCCGACCGCCATGGGGTCGGACGCGGTGAACACCGCGTCGAGGTCGGGATGGCGGGCCAGCAGCTCACGCATGGCCGCCGAACCGCTCTCCTCGGAGAAGTCGCCGTACGAGACGCGTTCGCTCATCCCGGTGGCGAGCAGCGCGTCGCGGTACCCGGCCAGACGGTCGACACCCACGCCCATGTCCTGGGGACCGGCGATGGTGGCGATCCGGCTCCGGCCCTTGGAGACCAGATACTTGACCGCCTGCCGCGCGCCCGCGCGGTTGTCCATGTCGACGAAGCTGTAGGGGTTCAGCCCGACGGGCCGGCCACCGAGCACGGTGGGCACGCCCAAGTCCTCCAGCCGTCCCGGCAGAGGGTCGGCGCCGTGCACCGAGGTGAGCAGGACGCCGTCCACGTGCTGCCCGGTCAGGTAGTGCTCCAGGCGGTCGTGCTCGGCGCGGTTCTGCGCCATCGTGAGGATCAGCTGGAGGCCGGTCTCACCCAGCGCCGAGCCGATCCCGCGGATCAGCCCGGCGAAGTACGGTTCGTCGAAGACGCGCTGCTCCGATTCCGACACCACCAGGGCGATGGTGTCGGTCCGGTTGGTCACAAGGGTACG
The DNA here is from genome assembly GCF_045040095.1 of Microbispora sp. NBC_01389. Taxonomy (NCBI): domain Bacteria; kingdom Bacillati; phylum Actinomycetota; class Actinomycetes; order Streptosporangiales; family Streptosporangiaceae; genus Microbispora; species Microbispora sp. NBC_01389. The sequence continues at coordinate 6,082,642 of NZ_CP109552.1, read as the reverse complement.
CGCCGCCCGATTGGGCACGTAGCCGAGCTCCTGGATCGCCAGTAACACCGCGTCGCGGGCACGGTCGCTCACCTTCGGTGAGCCGTTGATTACCCGCGACACGGTGCCGCGGCCGACACCGGCACGCGCGGCGACCGCTTCCAGAGTCGGCCGACCTCCGGAACGGCGGTCCCCGTTCATCTATACTGCCCCCTTATCGCGTCTGAGCTTATTGTGCCCGACCCAGCAGGCCGCCGTGCCTGATGGTGTCGGCATACCACAACGCGCTCGATTTCATCGTCCTCGCCTGGGTCTCGTAGTCCACGTAGACGAGGCCGAAGCGCTTGCCGTATCCCCAGGCCCACTCGAAGTTGTCCATCAGGGACCAGGCGAAGTAGCCCTGGAGCGGGACGCCGGACTCGATGGCGGCGTGGCAGGTGCGCAGGTGCGCCTCGATGTAGGCGACGCGGTCGGGGTCGTGCACGGTCCCGTCCTCGCCGAACACGTCGTCGTACGCCGCGCCGTTCTCGGAGATGTAGAGGGGGATACGCGGGTACTCGTCGGCGAGCCGCCGCAGCGTCTCGTACAGCCCGCTGTCGTCGATCTCCCAGCCCATCGCGGTGACCGGGCGGCCGGCGTTGACGAACCCGACGTGCTCGCTGCCGATCCACGGCGACCCGGAGTCGGTCGGGGCGGCCGCGGCCGACACGGACCCGCCGGGGGCGCCCGACACGGTGAAGCGGCTGTAGTAGTTGACCAGCAGCATGTCGAGCGGAGCGCCGATGGCGGCCAGGTCGCCGTCCTGGATGAAGGACATGTCTGAGATGTGGCTCAGGTCGGCCAGCACGTCCTCCGGGTACGCGCCCTTGAGCAGCGCGTCGAGGAAGAACCGGTTCTGCAGCCCGTCGATGCGGCGGGCGGCGTCCTGGTCGGCCTCGCTGGCGGTGGCCGGCGTGACCGGGTAGAGGTTCACGCACCCGCCGATCTGCGAATCGGCGTTCTGCGCCCGCATCGCCTGCACGGCCAGGCCGTGCGCGAGGTTGAGGTGGTGCGCGGCGCGCAGCGCGGCGGCCGGCTCACGCCTGCCCGGCGCGTGCTCGCCCGAGGCGTACCCCAGGAACGCCGAGCACCAGGGCTCGTTGACCGTGCTCCAGTTCCTGACCCGGTCGGCGAGCTCGGCGTGGACGGTCGCGGCGAAGTCGGCGAAGCGCTTCGACGTGTCCCGTGCGGGCCACCCGCCCGCGTCTTCCAGGGCCTGCGGGAGGTCCCAGTGGTAGAGCGTCAGCCACGGGTCGATGCCGTAGCTCAGCAGCTCGTCGACGAGCCTCTTGTAGAAGTCGAGGCCCTTGGCGTTGTACGCGCCCGAGCCGTCGGCCTGGATCCGCGGCCAGGAGACCGAGAACCGGTAGGCCGTCAGGCCGAGGTCGGCCATCAGCTTCACGTCGTCGCGGTACCGGTTGTAGTGGTCGATCGCGGTCTCGGCGTGGTCGCCGCCGACGATCCGGCCCTCCTGGCGGCAGAAACTGTCCCAGATCGAGGTGCCCCGCCCGTCCGCGGTGAGCCCACCCTCGATCTGGTACGCGGAGGTCGCGGCGCCCCAGACGAACCCTGTGGGGAACATCAGGCCGGCCGCCTCCGCCTCTGGTCGTGTGTCTTGCGTTGTCACGCCTTGACCGCACCTTCCATGAGTCCGCCGATGATCTGTCGGCCGAACAGGATGAAGACGACGATGAGCGGGAGAATCGACATCAGCGTGCCGCTGAAGATCAGCACGTAGTCCGTTCCGTACTTCGCGTTCAGCGAGTTGATCGCGACCTGGACCGTCGGGTTGTCCGGGGTCAGGACGATCAGCGGCCACATGAAGTCGTTCCAGATCAGCATGAACGTGTTGATGCCCAGCACCGCCATGCCCGGCCGTACGGCGGGCAGGACGACGTTGAACCAGATGCGCAGGGTGGACGCGCCGTCGACCCGGGCGGCCTCGACCAGTTCGTTGGGCACGGCCTGCTGGGTGTACTGCGTCATGAGGAAGACGCCGAAGCCGTTGAGCAGGTAGGGCAGGATCACCGCCTTGATCGAGCCGACCCATTCGAGGCTGACCATGAGGCGGTAGAGGGGGACGATGCCCATCTGCTGCAGCGGGACCATCATGGTCAGCAGGACCAGCAGCAGCAGGACCTTGCCGCCCCGGAAGTTCAGCCGGGCGAACGCGAAGCCGGCGAACGTCGAGATCAGCACCACCGAGAACGTCACCGTGGCGGCGATGATCAGCGAGTTGGTGAGACCGGCCAGATAGTGCGCGTCGGGGTTGGTGAGCACCCGGTGGACGTTCTCCCCGAGGTTGCCGCCCGGCAGGAACGGCGGCGGCATGTCGGTCGCCTCGGTGTTGGTGCGCGAGGCGATGACGATCATGTAGTACAGCGGGAACGCCGAGATGATGATCGTGACCGCGAGAACGAGCCTCGTCATCGGCGTGGCGTTCCAGAGGCCGGCGGCCCCTCCCGGCGCCTTGGCGCGGCGCCGCCGCGTGGTGGCGGGCGCGGAGAGCGTGGTCACTTGTTGCCCCCGATCCGGCGGATGAGCAGGAAGTTGATGGCCGACCCGACGAGGATGAGCAGGAACAGCAACCACGCGGCCGCGGAGGCGTAGCCGTAGTCGAACTCGCGGAAGCCCTGCTCGAAGATGAACATCGAGACGGTCTGGAACTGGCTGTCGGTGCCGCCGTGGACGTTGCCGTTGTAGAACGTGGTCGGCTCGGAGAACAGCGTGAGACCGCCGATGGTGGAGTTCAGCACCACGAAGATCATCGTGGGCCGGAGCATCGGGATCGTGATCTGCCAGAACTGGCGCCGCCGGGACGCGCCGTCGATCGAGGCCGCCTCGTAGAGGTCCTTGGGGATCGTCTGCATGCCGGCCAGGAAGATGATCGCGTTGTAGCCGGTCCAGCGCCAGTCGATCATCGTCGCGATGGCGAGCCAGGAGGGGAGACGCTGGGCCTTCCAGTCGATCGGGTCGGCCCCGAACCAGCCCAGAACCCAGTTGACGACGCCCCAGTCGCGGCCGTACAGCTGGGTGAAGACGACCGCCACCGCCACCACCGAGGTGACGAGGGGGAGCAGGACGCCCAGCCGGACGAACAGCTGCGCCTTCATCCGCTTGTTCAGCGCGTTGGCCAGCAGCAGGGCCAGCAGCATCTGCGGGATCGTCGCGATGGCGAACATCGCGAGGGTGTTGACGACCGCCTTCCAGAAGTCGGCGTCGCCGAGCATGGCGGTGTAGTTGCCGAGGCCCGTCCACTCGACCGTACCGGTGAGGTCGTAGTCGAAGAACGAGTAGTACAGGGTGAAGCCGAGCGGGAAGAGCCCGAAGATCAGGAAGAGCAGGTAGTAGGGAGAGACCAGGAGGTAGGGAGCGGCCCTGAGATCCAGCCAGGTCAGGAAGGACCGGCCCGATCCCGGCCGGACGTGCCTCCGGCCGGGCGGCATCGGTGCGCGGGTGGGTTGCCCGGCGTCGACGTGCAGGCTCATAAGTTACCTTTCGGGTGAAAGCAGGCGACCGGCCCGCCGGCGGGGTGCCGCTGCGGCGGGCCGGTGCTCACCTGGCGGGCAGGATCAGCCCGCGGCCTTCACTGCGTCGTCGACCAGCTTCTTCCAGCCGTTCGCGTACGGCACCGAGCCGTCGTCGATCGCCGAGACGACCGACTCGACCGCGTTCTTGACCTGGGCGTGCTTCACGCCGAGGAAGACCGGCTGAAGCGCGGCGGCGGACTTGGCGAAGATGTCGCCGACCGGAGCGTCGTTGAAGTACTCGTTCTTCGCGCCCTGGACGGCCGGGTCCTGCTGGGCCTGGACGTTACTCGGCATGTTGCCGGCGAAGTTGAAGACGCTGACCTCGGCGTCCTTACCGGTCAGGTAGTCGAGGACCTGCGCGGCCTCCTTGGGGTGCTTGGACTGCTTCGGCACCGCGAGCCAGGAGCCGCCCCAGTTGCCACCGTCGCCGGGCACCGCCGCGACGTCCCACTTGCCCTTGAAGTCCGGTCCGGCGCCGCCGTCACCGCTCACCGCGCCGAGCATCCAGGACGGGCAGCCGAGAGTGGCGAACTGCGACTTCTTCATGCCGGTGTTCCACTCGGGCGTGAAGTTGCGCAGCTTGGCCGTGAGGCCCTCCTGGCTGATCTTCTGGGCGAAGTCGTAGGCCGACTTGACCGCCGGGTTCTTGTCGACGATCAGGTTGTTGTCCTTGTCGAAGTAGGAGACGTTGCCGTTCTTGGCGGCCTCCTGCACCAGGACCACGTTGTAGAGCGTGTTGGTGCCGTCGACGAACTTGGTGTCCTTGATCTTGTCCTGGAACTTGTGGGCGACCTTGACGAAGTCGTCCCACGTCGGCCAGAGCTTGCTGACCTCGTCGCGGTCGGCCGGGAGGCCCGCCTTCTCGAACAGGTCACGGCGGTAGCAGAGGCTCATGCCGCCGACGTCGGTGCCGAGGCCGAACAGCTTGCCGTCGGCGGTGACGCCGTTCTCCCACTTCCAGTCGGCGAAGTCGGCCTTGCGGTTCTGCAGGCCCTGCTCGCCGAGGTCGGCCCACCACTCGGGGTGCGCCTTGGCGAGGCCCATGCCGCCCTCGTCGATGCCGACGACGTCGCCGGCGCCCGCGCCGGACTGCAGCCACTGGATCATCTGCGGCCAGTAGACCTGCTCGAACTGGTCGGTCAGGTTGTCATACTTGATCGTGATGTCCTTGTGCTCGGCGTTCCACTTGTCGACGGCCTCCTTGTAACCGAAGTTCTTGCCGCCGCCGAACGTCTGAAGCGTGATGGTCACGGGATCCGCCGCCGCAGTGGAGCCGCCCGCCGCGTTGTCGGCGGGCTTGTCGTCCGTGCCGCAGGCGGTGGTGACGCCGAGAGCCAGCGCCGCCACCGTGGCGACCGCGAGCAGCCTGCCGCGGCGCGAGTTGTTGAACATTCTTCCGGACCCCTCTCAGGTGGTACCTGAATCTCTTGGGAGGTTCATCCCAGGCCGGTCCCCGACGTCACGGCCCGCGACTAATGGTTGTGCTTGTGGGTGCGAGCGCTGTTGGGAGCGCTCCCACGAAGGGTCCTCTATGAGCAACGCGGGCGTCAATATGCCGAAACCTAACTGTTACTCCACGGTGGGTTAGGTGCGTTAAAAGGGGTGATATAGGACATAGTACGCATGGGAGCGCTCCCATCACCATATGGGCAGAAATGAATACCGGGCGCCCCAAACCTGTGACGGTGGTGCCGTTATGCCGTGCCGTCGCCGACACCGGCGGCGTCCGTCAGCGCGCAGGTCATGCCCGCGCAGGCCCGCAGCAGCGCCAGCCGGACCGACAGCGCGGCGACGACGCCGGTGTCCGCCGAGCCCGCGATGTTGCGCAGCTCCGCCGGGTCCTCCCACAGATCGTAGAGCTGCCGCTCCCCGGTCTCGTACTCCACGTACGCGTACCGGCCGGTGCGCAGCACGGCGTAGCTCGGCGGCGACTGCGGTGAATAGGAGGGGTGGTAGAACTCGACCAGGACGGCGTCGCGCCAGGGCACGTCGAGCCCGCGCAGCAGCGGGACGAGCGACCGGCCCTCGGCGGAGAGCGGCACGGAGGCTCCGCCCAGCTCGGCGAACGTCGGCGCGAGGTCGACGGTCGAGGCGAGCCTGTCGATCACACCCCCGGTCGGCACGCCGGGCCCGCGCACCACCATCGGCACCCGGATGTCCTCCTCGAAGGGCGTCGTCTTGCCCGGCCGCAGCCGGTGCTGCCCGAGATGGAAGCCGTTGTCGGAGGTGAAGAAGATATAGGTGTCGTCGAGCCGGCCCGCCCGGGTCAGCGCGTCGACCAGGGCGCCCACCATGTCGTCCACGCCGAGCATGGCGCGCAGCCGGTCGCGGTGGACCCGGTCGATCCTGCGCACGTCGGCGGCCGACAGCGGCGTCCGCTCCTGGAGCCAGCCGGGCTCGGCGGACAGGTCGGCCTGGTCGAAGGACGCGGTCCGCGGGGCCTGATCGTCCGCGAAGGCGGCCGCGTGGCGCGCCGCGTGGTGCGCGGGCAGGTGCGGCGCGACGGGGGCGAGGTAGAGGAAGAACGGTGCGCCTCCCGAGGAGGCGAACGCCGCCGCCTTGGCGCTCAGCACGTCCTCCAGGTAGTCCTCCGGCGCGTGGCCGTAGTGCCGGATCACGCCGTTGTCGTTGAGCGCGTAGCCGTACTCCTGGTAGAGGCGGGTGACCGGCACGGCCCACTCGTCCCAGCCGGGAGGGATGTACGTGCGCGGCGCGCCCTGGGGGTAGTTGTTGAGATACTTGCCGAAGAGCGCGGTCCGGTAGCCCGCGTCGTGCATCCACGTCCCGAGCGTGGACGTCTCCAGCGGCCGGAACTTCGTGAACCCGCCGGTCGGCGACCGGTTGCTCTCGACCTGATGGCTGTGCATGTACTGCGACCGGAGGATCGAGGAGCGGGAGGGACAGCACCAGGGGTTGGTGACGAAGAACCGCGACAGGGTGGTGCCCTGGCTCACCAGCAGATTGGAGATGTTGGGGAACCGGCTGAGGTCCGCCGCGTCGAGGTCGTCGGTCAGGATCAGCACGATGTTGGGCCGGTGCTCCGCCGGAGCGGGCTCGACCCGGGCGGCGCCGGTGAGCCCGAGAGCCGGCAGGAGCGCCGCGGCGAGCCCTGCCCACAGTTTCGTCGATCGTCGCGGTTGCGGCACGGCAGCAACCATATCCCTCCGTCCGCCTGGGGAAACGTACGCAGGGTGACCGCGTGGACGCGCCGCGTCCGGTTCGGGAAGCTTCGCCGCGACACGCGCCCCCGGCCCGGCGAGCCGGTTCCTATCCGAAGGTGGCGGGGTCGGGCCCGAGGCGGCGGCCGGCGTCGAGAGCGTCGATCGCGGCCATGTCGTCCGCGCTCAGCTCGAAGTCGAAGACCTCGAAGTTCTCCCTGATCCGCGAGGGCGTCACCGACTTCGGGATCACCACGTTGCCGAGCTGGAGGTGCCAGCGCAGCACCGCCTGCGCGGCGGTCCTGCCGTGCCTGGCGCCGATCTCGGCGAGGACCGGCAGGTCGAGCAGGCCCCGGCCCTGCCCGAGCGGGCTCCACGCCTCGGTGGCGACGCCGTGCCGCGCGTGGAAGTCGCGCAGTTCCCGCTGGGCGAGCTGCGGGTGCAGCTCGATCTGGTTGAGCACGGGGACCACGCCGGTCTCGGCGAGCAGCCGCTGCAGCGTGTCCACGGTGAAGTTGGACACCCCGATCGCCCGGACCCGGCCGTCGGCGTACAGCTTCTCCAGGGCCTGCCACGTCTCGACGTACCGGTTCCGGTTCGGCGCCGGCCAGTGGATCAGATAGAGGTCGACGGTCTCCAGGCCGAGCCGCCGCGTGCTGGCGTCGAAGGCGCGCAGCGCCTCGTCGTAGCCCTGCTCGTCGTTCCACAGCTTGGTGGTGACGAACAGCTCCTCGCGGGGGATGCCGGAGGCGCGCAGGGCCCGGCCGACGCCCTCCTCGTTGTTGTAGAGCCTGGCCGTGTCGATGCTCCGGTATCCGCATTCGAGCGCCGTCGTCACGGCCTTCTCCGCCTCGTCGTCGGCCACCTGCCAGACGCCGAAGCCGAGCCGCGGCATGGGAACGCCGTTGTTCAAAGTGATGACTTCCATGCCCCTATGCTGCCCCAACGCCCCGGCATGATCCCTTCCGGGTCCGTTCACCCCGAGTTCCCGCGTACGTCGCATGGGGTGGCTAGGGTGAGCGCGTCGTGAACGAATCCTCACGCGGCGTGGATGACGAGGGACGGTGCCACGCCGCCGGGCAGGGGCAGGCCGTCGCATGGGTGGAGTCCCCCCTGCAGCTTCTGTGCGTCGTCGAAGCGCACCATGCGGGGCTCCTCGGCCGCACCACCCGGGTGGTGCCGCGGTCCGGGCTGCCCGCGCTCCGGCTGACCCGGCGTGAGCTGGGGCGCCTCGGGCTGCCCGAGGGGCTGGAGTTCGCCGAGCCGTCCGAGCGGATTCCCCGTCCGGGCCGCACCTGGGCCGTGGGCGACGCCTTCTCCGGCCGGGTCCAGCTCGCCCTCGTGACGGCCGTCCCCGGGCGCACCGTGCTCGTGGACGACGGGCTCGCCACGATCCGTCTCCTGGAGTTACTGGTCGCGCGGCGCCCCCTGCTGCGCGCCCGTGCGACGGCGAGCCTGGGCCGCAGGGTGCTGGGCGCGGCGGCCGGGCTCCGCCTGCGCACGCGCCGGCCGTCGGTTTTCACCGCGCTCCCCGTTCCCGCCGGCCTCGCCGAGGAGGTGGCGGGCGCGGGCGTCCGGCTCGTCCGGCACGATTTCGCCTGGCTGCGCGCCCAGCCCGCCGACCGGCCGCCGCCGGAGCGCACGGTCGTGCTCGGCACCTCGCTCGTACGCAACGGGCTCATCCACCGCGACCGCTACCTGCGCTGGCTGGAGCGGATCGAGGAGCCCGTCGCGTACTTCCCCCACCGGCGGGAGGACCCCCGCGACCTCGACCGGGTGCGCCGCATCGCCGGCCTGACCGTGTACGACGCCGGAGCCCCGGCCGAGATGACGCTGCGCGACCTGCGGCCGGGCCAGCGGGTGCTGAGCCTGCCGTCCACCGCCGTGACCTCGCTGCGCGTGCTGCTGTCGGCCCGGGGTGTGCCGGTGGAGGCCGTGGACGTGCCGGCCGACTGGTGGACCTCCTCGGCCGCCCCGTCGCTCCGTTCCCATCTCCAGTTGTTCGCGCACCAGCCCCAGCAGACGAGCGGGGCACCGCCGGACTCTCCCCGAACAAGTGAAGGAAAGGTCGCTCCTTGACCCGTCTGCTCGCCGTGGCCGACTCCGATTCGTACCTCAAGTGGGCCGCGGGCCTGCTCGACGCGCTCCCGGAGGACTGGACCACGGATCTGGTCGTCGTCCGTACCCCCATCGCGCCCTCGGCGGCACAGATCGCCGCCGCGGTGAGCGGCACCCGGGCCGGCGCCGCGGGGCGGGAACTGCCCGCGGTGCAATCGGCGCGGCAGTTGCGGCGGACCGCCGAGCGGTTCCGGCCCGACGTCGTGCTGCTGGCCTGCACCGGGCCCGTGGTGGACGCGCTCGCCGCGGAGACGCCGGCCGGGCTGCGGCCCCGCCCGGTGCTGGTGTCGGGGCTGCCCGGCATCTCCGTGCCCGCGACGGAGAAGGCCTGGCTGTTCCGCAGCGGCTGCGACCTGTTCGTGGTGCACAGCGGCCGGGAGGTCGCCGAGTTCTCGGCCGTGGGCCGTGAGCTGGGCGGGGGAGGGGCGGTGGCGCTCGCCCGGCTGCCCTACCTGGACCTCGGCGCGGGCCTCGGCGGCCTCGGCGCGGACACCGGCGGGGGCGTCCGCGACCGGGTGGTGTTCGCCACGCAGGCCAAGGTGCCCCGCCGCCGCGAGGAGCGGGAGGACGTCCTGTTCGCCCTGGCCGCACTCGCGCGCGCCCGGCCGGACCTGGACGTGGTGGTCAAGCTGCGGGCCCGCGACGACGAGCGGCAGACGCACAACGAACGCCACCACTACGAGCGGCTGTGGAACGCGCTGGCGGACGAGGGCCGGGTGGACCGCGACCTGGTGCGCTTCGCCGCCGGGCCGATGCACGAGCACCTGTCGCGCGCGGCCGGGTTCGTCACGGTCAGCTCGACGGCCGCGCTGGAGGCGATCGCCGGGCATGTGCCGCTGCTCGTGCTGTCGGACTTCGGAGTGAGCGCCGAGATGATCAATCTGGTGTTCGAGGGCAGCGGCTGCCTCGGCACGCTCGACGACCTGGCGAAGGCCGGCTTCCGCACCCCCGACGCGGAGTGGTGCCGGGCCAACTACTTCCACGACGCTTCGGCCACCGACTGGGCCGGCCGGGTGGCGGCGCTGGTCGCCGCGGCCCGCGCGGGCACGCTGGAGCCGGCCCGCTCGCTCCTGGACGGCCCTGAGCACGCCGCCGCCCGCCGCCGCGCCCGGCTGCGCCTGGAGGTGCCGCCCAAGGTCCTCCGGTACGGCTACCGCGCCAAGCGCCGCATGCGCCGCTACCTCAAGGCTCTCTAGACGACGGCGTCCGCCGCCCGGAGCGCCCGTCGCAGCGCCTCCGGGCCGGCCGGCAGCAGCGGCAGCCGTACGCCGGGGGCCGGGATGCGGCCCCGCGCGTGCAGGACGGCCTTGACGACGGCGGGGTTGGGCTCCGCGAACAGGGCCGCCGACAGGGCCGCCAGGCGGTGGCCGAGCGCCCGGGCCCCGGCCGCGTCGCCCGACCGCCACAAGGTGATCAGTTCGGCGAACCGCGCGGTGCAGAGATGCGCCGAGGCGAGGATCCCGCCGTGCGCGCCGAGCGCCAGCAGGGGTGAGACGACGACGTCGTCACCGCCCAGCACCGCGAAGCCCGCCGGCGGATCCGCCAGAAGCTCGACGGTCTCCGCGTCGATCCCTCCGGCGGAGTACTTCACCCCGGCGATGCCGGGCAGCCCGGCCAGCCGCCGGATGGCGTCGGCGGACAGGGGCTGGCCCGTCCGGTAGGGCACGTGGTAGACGACCAGCGGCACCGGACTCGCCGCGGCGAGCGCGGCGAAGTGCGCGACCACCCCGGCCTCGCCGGGCCGTACGAACGGCGGCACGAGCGTGAGGGCGGCGGTCACCTCGGGACGGCGGCGCAGCGCCGTCAGCGCCTCCGCCGTGTTCGCGCCGACCAGAAGCTCCGCCGAGCGGGCCCGGCAGACCCCGGCGACCACGTCGAGGACGGCGCGCCGCTCGCCGTCCGTCAGGGAGGCCGGCTCCGCCGTGGTGCCCAGCGCGACGACGCCCGTCGCGTCGGCGTCCAGCATGTCGTGCGCCAGGGCCTCCAGCGCTGTCAGGGCGACGGCGCCATCGGCGTCGAAGGGAGTGATCAGTGGGACGTACAAACCGGTCAGTGTCATGCCTGCAGTGTCCGGCGGGCAATCTATAAGAACAATTGAATTGTTCTGAAATTATTTGTTAGCAAATCTAATGTTGCCGGGAGGGTCTCGTGAAGAACATGGCAGCACTGCCAGGTGCCCCCGTGCTGGTCGCTTTCAGGGGAGCCACTCCCGCAGGCCGTCCTGAAGGGAGGGGGGCGGTGCGCGCGCACCGCCCCCCTCCGCTCGCGGCCGGTTCCCTCCCCGGCCACGAGCGTGACTCATGGTGATCGGGCCACCGCTCCCGCCGCCTGGATCAACGCGGGAGGGTGGCCCGGCGCGTCAGAACTGACGCGCGGTGCTCGCCTTACCGGACCTCGCGTTGCCGGCCATGGGCAGGCAGGGCGGCGTCTGGAAGACGACGCCGTCGAGGAAGTTGCCGACCGCCGGGTTCCCACCGGCGGCCGACACCGATTCGAAGGCGAAGCGGGTCACGGTCTGCCCGGCGGGCACGACGTACGTGCCGGTGTAACGGCCCCAGGCGGTGTTGCCGTCCGAGATGTCGGGGGAGGCGGCCCCGTCCGGCGTCTGCGCGGTGGTGGCGCCCGGTGCGCCGATGAGGACCCGCATCACATCGGTTCCCGCCCGGCCCCGGTGATACAGCGACCAGGTCATCACCGTCCCGGGAACCGTGGGAACGTCCTGGTAGAGCGTGGAGGGCTCGTTGGCGTTGAGCTCGGCGAACTGCTGGCCGTCCGCCGCCGGGACGCCGCTGGAGCTGTTCCAGAACTCCAGCTTGCGGTCGGAAGCGGTCGTCCGCCAGCCGACGCCGGGGTTGGTGGAGGCGTCGGGGATGTTCCAGTCGTAGCGGTTCACGACAGGCGTCTCGAAGCTGCCGTTGACCAGGTCGACGGGCGTGCGGGTGCAGGTGACGGCGACGGTGACCGTCGCGGTGCTGCTGCCGCAGGCGGTGTCGATGGTGTAGGTGAAGGTGTCGGTGCCGGCGCGGTCCGTGTCGGGCGTGTAGATCAGCTTGTCGCCGGAGATCCGCACCGTGCCGTTGGCGGGCTGGGTCACCTGGCTGATCGTCGGGGCCGTCGCGGTGTCGTTGGCCAGCACCGGCACGGTGACGGCGGTGTTCTCCGTGGTGGCGGCGGTGTCGTCGGTCGCGTTGGTGGGCGAGATGGACTGCCCGTTGACGATGTTGATGGGCGGGGCGGAGGCGTTGTTGCCGAGCTGGCCGGGAGCGGCGATGACGCTGCTGATCCCGCTCGGGCGGATGGTCATGCTCCGCCCGACGGTGCCCGGCCTGACCCGGAAGGTGATGACTGTCGGACCCGGGTCGGTCTTGGTGCCCGGCGACGTGACGCTCAGGGTGTTGCCGCTCAGAGCCCCGTTGCTCACCGGCCCCACCACCTGGGCGTTGGCGAGCAGGGAGGACACGTCCCACATCGTGGTGTAGGTCCGGACCAGCAGCGGCCACTGCGCCGTACGGTGTGTGAGCGTGAGGGTGAAGGTGCTGCCTGGGGCGATCTGACCGCCCCAGAGCGAGGGCGAGGTGGTGACCGAGATCGAGCCGCTGCCCAGCCGCATGCCGAACGCGTTCTTCCAGTAGTACTCGACCGGGTAGTTGGCCTGCCCCTGCCGCACGCAGGGTGCGGCCGCGGCCTGGTGCGCGGGCCTGCCCACGGTGGGGCCGGAGACGGACTGCGCCTGGGACGCCGCGGTCGTCGCCGCGAGCAGGGGGATCATGAAGGCCCCGGCGAGGGTCGCCGTCGCCACGGCCCTGGCTCGACCGGCGAGGCCGCGCCGCTGACACGGTATGCGGTTCAACTTGTCGTCCTTACTCTCTGTGGTTGACAAGTAACTACAGGTGATCAAGGCGGGCGTGCAAGCCGACGTGCTGCTCTCGCCGTGAGTCGTTGGCAAACAAGCTCCGACCGCCGCGATCTCACTGTCGCGGCCAACGTCTTGCACTCCCGCGACGACGCCACCACCGACCGGGCCGTCAACCGGCTCCTGGCCGCCGAGTTCTGCGCTCCCTGAGCGCCAGTCAGCGGAACCGGCGATGTTCTCAGAGAGGGGGTGTCGCGGTGAGCAGGTCGGCGGCCCTGCGGACATCGGCGTCCAGCGGGCGGTCGGGATCGACCGCGGGGATCGCCTCGACCAGGGTGTCGAGGAGCGCCGCGCAGCCCGGAGCCGTGGGGCGGCGGGCGCCGACGTACGCCGCCTGCCGCAACCCCACCGCCAGCGACCCGCAGAGCAGCCGCAGCAGGCCGGCCATGTCGTAGGCGCGCAGAGCGGCCTGGGTGCCGAACGGCACCACGTCCTGGTTGTGCAGGTTGGTCGGCAGGCTCTGCATGCCGGCCGGCACGGCGGCGCGGCGGATCTCGGCGACGAACGCCGTCGTGGCGAGCTGCACCCCCTGCATCCCGTGCTGGCGGCCGGGCCCGGCGGCGAGCATGGGGGGCAGGCCGCCGTTGCGGGCCGGGTCGACGAGGAGGTCGAGCTGCCGCTCCGCGAGGTTGCCGAGCTGGGCGGTGACCATCGCCAGGACGTCGGCGGCGAATGCGGCCGGCTGCCCGAAGAAGTTGCCGCCGTGCACGACCAGGTCGTCGTCGGGGAAGAACAGCGGGTTGTCGCTGACGCTGGACAGGTCGGCCGCGACGACACCGTCGACGTAGCGCAGGGCGTCCTCGGCGGCGCCCAGCAGTTGCGGGGAGCAGCGGATGCTGTACGGCTCCTGCAGCGCACGTGTGCCGGCCGGGATGGTCCCGGCGAGGGTCCCCCGCATGCCGTCGGCGACGTCGATCGCGCCGGGATGGCCGTAGGCGTCGAGCAGGCGCGGGTGGAGGAAGCCCGGGTCGCAGCCGAGCAGATCGACCAGCAGACAGGTGAGCGCCTGCGTCGCGCGGTGCGAGGACCGGACGCTGTCCAGGGCCAGGGCGGTCGCGGCCGTGGTGAGGGAGGTGCCGTTGACGAGCGCGAGGGCGTCCCGGCCGTCGAGCGTCAGCGGGGTCAGCCCGGCGCGGCGCAGCGCCTCGGCCGCGGGCATCCGCGAGCCGCCGAGATACGCCTGTCCCCGGCCGCGCAGCGCCTGGGCGGCGTAGGCGAGCGGGATCAGGTCCCCGCTCGCGCCGACCGAGCCGTAGCGGGGGATCGCCGGAACGAACGTCGTCGTGAACATCGCGGCGAGCCCGTCGACCACGTGCGCCGAAACGCCGGACGCCCCCTGGGCGAGCGACCACGTACGCACGAGGATCGCGGCCCGGCTCACGTCGTGGGGCAGATCCGGCCCCTGCCCGGCGCCGAGGTGGGCCAGGGTGTTGTCACACTGGTCCGCTTCCTCCTCCCGGCCGGAGAACCCGACCAGGGCGCCGAATCCGGTGGTCGCGCCGTAGACCGGACGTTCCTCCTCCCGTACGTCGCGGAGGAAGCCACGGCCCCGCTCGACGCGGTCACGGACGGCCGCGCCGGCCACGACGGACACCGGTGTCGCGGCGCGGTGCAGGTCGGCTGAGCGCAGCGGAGCGCTGAGGTCGATGGTGCCTTCGACGGCGGACATGCCGGGACCGTAGGCAGCCGATTCTCAGAATCCTATGAGAATTCGTCCGTAGCTTCCGGCTCATGGCGCATGACTACCTGATCATCGGGGCCGGACCGGCCGGGCTGCAGCTCGCCGCACTGCTCGAACACGGCGGTCACGACTATGTCGTCCTGGAGCGCGGAGCCGGCCCGGGCACCTTCTTCACCCGGTACCCGCGGCACCGCCAGCTGATCTCCATCAACAAGGTGCACACGGGGTACGACGACCCGGAGCTGCGGCTGCGGATGGACTGGAACTCGCTGCTGAGCGACGATCCCGAGCTGCTGTTCACCCGCTACAGCGAGAAGTACTTCCCGCAGGCCGACGATCTCGTGCGCTACCTGTCCGACTACGCGGCGGCGACCGGCGTCCGGGTGCGCTACGACGTCGACGTCGTAAGGATCGGCCGGGACGACGACGGGTTCACCGCCACCGACCGCGGTGGACGCACCTGGCGGGGGCGGCGGCTGGTCGTGGCCACCGGCGTCTCCCAGCTGTACGTCCCGCCGATCCCGGGCATCGACCACGCCGAACGCTACGACACCTTCGAGACCGACCCGCGGTCCTTCGCCGACCAGCGGGTCCTGGTGATCGGCAAGGGCAACTCGGCGTTCGAGACCGCCGACGCGCTCATGGACCAGGCCGCGGTCATCCACGTCGCCGGGCCGCACTCCGTCAGGATGGCCTGGCAGTCGCACTTCGTCGGGCACCTGCGCGCGGTGAACAACAACTTCCTCGACAGCTACCAGCTGAAGTCCCAGAACACGGTCCTCGACGGCACGGTGGAGAGCATCGAACGCCGCGCCGACGGCGGCTACCGGGTGATGTTCCGCTATGCCCGCACCGTGGAGGCGCTGCGCGAGCTGTGCTACGACCGGGTGGTCGTGTGCACCGGCTTCCGGTTCGACGCCTCGGTGTTCGACGACGGGTGCCGGCCCACGCTGGTCATCGACGACCGTTTCCCCGAGCAGACGCCGGCGTACGAGTCCGTCAACGTGCCTGATCTGTACTTCGCCGGCACACTCACCCAGCAACGCGACTTCAAGAAGGCCACCAGCGGGTTCATCCACGGTTTCCGGTACGGCGTGCGCGCACTCCACCGGATCCTGACCACCCGTTACCACGGCGGGACCTGGCCGGCCGAGCAGGTCGAGCCCGCCCCCGAGGCGATCGGTGACGCGATCATCGCGCGGGTCAACCGCTCGTCGGCGCTGTGGCAGCAGTTCGGCGTGCTCGGCGACGTCGTCACGGTGACCGGAGACACCGCGCTCTACCAGGAGGAGGTCCCGGTGGCGTACGTGGCCGGCGGCGGCCTCGGCCGCGCCCCGCACACGTTCGTCGTCACCCTGGAGTACGGCGAGGGCCACGACGCCGTCGACCCCTTCGACATCTCGATCCCGAGGGTGGTCGAGAACGACGCCGTCAACGCCCAGGACGCGAGCTACCTGCACCCTGTGGTGCGGCACTATCGGGACGGCGCGCCGGCCGGCGTCCACCACCTCGCGGAGAACCTGGAGAACCACTGGAACCTGCCGGAGGTGCACCAGCAGCCACTGGCCGTCTTCGTCAAGGAGTGCCTTGCCGACGCCGGCTGAGCCGTACCCGCGTGCCGTTCTGGACCTCCTGGCCGCGGCCGGGGACCGGCCCGTCTTCGAGCACGGCGCCCGTGCCGTCACCGGCGCACAGATGCTCGGCCTCGTCCGGCGGATCGCGGCCGGGCTGCGCGCCGCGGCCCTCGGGCCCGGGGACGGCCTCGCCATGATGCTCGGTGTCACCCCCGAGGCGTTCGCCGCGACGATCGCCGCCTACGCCGTGGGAGCCCGGGCCGTCGGGGTGCGGCCCGGGCTGTCCGACGGCCAGTTGCGCCACGTGCTCCACCAGGACGTCACCGCGGTCGTCACTGACGCGGCCACCGGGCCGGACCACGCACGGCGCACGCTGACCATCGCCGAGCTGCTGGCCGCGCCCGGCGAGGACGGTCCGCTGCGCCTGTCCGGCCGGCCGGAGGACGTCGCCCGGCTCGTCTACACCAGCGGAAGCACCGGCACGCCCAAGGCCTGCGCCCAGACCTACGCCGCCATGGACGCGGCATGGACGGCCCGCCCGGAGGCGTGGCCGCCCGCGATCCGCGAACTGGCCTCCCGGCTGCGGCGCTACCTGGTGTTCGGGTCGCTGGGCAGCCAGGTGATGATGGAGTACGGCGTGCTCACGCTCGCCGCGGGCGGGACGATGGTCGTCGCGGACCCGCCCGCGTTCCCCGACGCGATCACCAGGCATCGGGCGACCGCCAGCGTCATCACCGTGCCTCGCCTCTACAGACTCGTCGCCGCCCAGCGCACCGCCCCGGCCGACCTGAGCAGCCTCCGGGCGCTCATGGTGTCGGGGTCGCCGCTGGAGGCGTCCCGGCTCCGCGAAGCACTCGACGTGCTCGGCCCGGTCGTGTTCCAGGGCTACGGGCAGACCGAGACCGGCACGATCTCCATGGCCACGCCGCAGGACGTCCCCCCGTCGGTCGGGTTCCCGCCCGACGTCGTCGACGTCGAAATCCGGGACGCGGACGGCCGGCCCGTCCCGCCCGGCGCCGACGGCGAGCTGTACGTCCGTACTCCCGCGCAGGCCGTCGGATACTGGGCCGAGCCGGCGGAGACCGCGGAGGTGTTCGTCGACGGGTGGGTGCGCACCCGGGACCTGGGCCACTTCGACGAGGACGGACGGCTGTACCTGGCCGGACGGACACGGGACGTCGTCATCGTCAACGCGAACCTCTACTACGCCGGTCCGATCGAGCGGGTCCTGGCCGCTTCCCCCGACGTCGCGGAGGCGTACGTGGTCGGCGCCCCGGACGAGGACACCGGCGAGGCGGTGCACGCGTTCGTGGTGCCGGTGGCGGACCGGATCCCCGACCTCGGCTCGCTGCGGGCGCTGGTCGGCGAGCGGCTCGGCGACGCGTGCGTTCCGGCGACCATCACCGTCCTCGACGAGGTGCCGACGGCGCCGAACGGCAAACCGGACAAGCGCCTTCTGACGGCCGCGATACCCCGGGCCGGGAACAGCGTTCCCTGACGACCGTCCGGCGAGAAGGAGAGCAGCCGGTCCTGCCCCGGTGGCGCTTCCGCGCTCCGGCTACGTGCCGCTTCGCGAGCGCGCGCGGTCTGCCGAGGTTCACGCCGTGATCGTCGCCGTGTCTCTCGTTCACCTCCCGTGCTTTCGGGTCCTCGAGCTCGGCCAGCTCGGTCATCACCTCGGCCGGCATTGTCTCCGTCGGCGTCGTTCCGGCCACCTCAGCCTCCTTACCGTCATGGGCGAGATCAGCCTACGAGCACTAGTGCTTCTTCAGCAGAAGCTCGGTGTTGCGGTCGCCGGGCAGGCCCGCGAGCCCGCTCCGGATGCCGGGGGAGTTGAACGAGAACTCGCGATAGAGCGCGGCCAGGCCGCCCTGGGACAGGTCGGCGAAGTCGGTGCGGTGCGGCGCGGCCGACTCCACCAGGGTGGTGAACAGCGACAGCGTCCCGTCGTGGTTGTCGGCCAGTTCGACGACCCTCGCCAGCTGGGGGTAGTCGACGTGGGAGGCGGTGGAGATCTCCCAGAGGCCGCCATGGGGGACGATCCTGTTGAGGTGGGAGTGACCGTTGATCCACGCGGCCACGTTGCGGTGCTTCCTCAGCACCGCGAGGAGCTCCTGTCCGCTGTGGCGTTTCTCGCCGGGCCGGGCGGGGTTGGGGGTGAGGTTGGTCATGGCCCAGCTCGGGTGGTGACTGAAGATCAGCGCGGTGTCGCCGGCGTGGGTCTTCAGGGCCCGCTCCAGCCAGGCGAGCTGCCGGGTGCCGACCGATCCGCGGTAGTCGCCGCCGCGGTCGGTGGTGTCCAGGCTGATGCCGACCACCCCGTCGGCGATCCGGAAGGAGTAGTCCAGCCGGCCGCTGTCGAGGTTGTCCCGGGTGTAGCCGTGGCCGACGGGTCCCGCGCCGGTGTACGCCGGGTCGAGGTGGGCGGCGACGTAGGCGTGCGGGCTCAGGGGGGCGCGGCGCTCGTCGGCGGTGACCGTGCGGGTCCTGCCCTTGTAACGCTTCCACGCGGCGCGGAAGCGGGCGCCCGTGGGGTCGCCCCGGCGCAGCGCCCGGTAGACGGCGCCGGCCTCGGACGCGGGCAGATCGAAGAGCTTGCGCGAGCCGGTCGCCAGGTCGGCGAAGAAGCCGCCGGCCCCGGAGTAGGCGCCGCCGAAGAGCTGGTCGTGGTTGCCGATGGTGGAATACCACGGTACGGCCAGGCCGGGGCTGCTCACCTCGCGGACGGCCGCCTTCAGGAAGCCGTCCAGGTGCGGGAATCCCACCCGCTTGTCGACGTCGCGCAGGCCGGAGTCGGGCTGCCAGTAGAGGCCCAGACCGGAGTTCTGCACGCCCTCGTACGAGCCGGGGTCGCCGGTGTTCGGGGTGAAGCGGCCGCCGGTCATGGCGGTGAGGAACCACTCCATCTCGATCCGGGAGTTGTTGTCGGTGTTGTCACCGGTGGTCATCACGAAGCCGATCGGCGCGCGGGTGGCCGGGCCGTACCGCAGGGTGTTGATCTGCTCGATCAGCGAGACGGCGCCGACGGCGGTCAGCGCCTCCTGGGGGCGCCAGGAGCCCAGGTCTCCGCCGCGCAGGAACTCGTAGCGCTGCGGGTTCTGCGCGTCGGTGATGTGCAGGTCGGTGAACTGGACGAAGCAGGCCAGCACCGTACGGCGTTCGGCCCTGTCCTTCTCGGCGTCGGCCAGGTCGGTGCGGGTCACCCGCCGCCAGCCGGGGCCGTCGGACAGCCTGCGGTATCCGCCGGTGCCCTGCGGGCTGGCGACGGTGCGGACCGTCGTCATCGGCGCCGCGGCCGAGGGTGTCACGATCGAGGGCGGCACGATCGAGGGCGGCACGACCGAGGAGGCGGCCGGGACGGCGGGGAGGGCGATCTCCAGCGCGACGCCCGAGGCGGTCGCTCCGGAGGCGAGGAGGAAGGCGCGGCGGCTGAGGGCGGGATCCATGATTTCCCCAGTGGTGGCGTCGAGGCGAACGTCCACTGGGGATGTTTGACAGTGGGAATGACTCCCGGCCTAACACGGCTGAAACGCCGTCCAGCCATATAACGCATAGAAATAACCGCAGGTGATACGACATCTGGTGGCTGCGGGCCGGAAGCCTGCCGCTCTCCCGCCGTTCAGGAGAGCCGTGCCGGCCTGCCTCTGTCTCAGGCGGATGCGGTCACCCGGACGGACCCGCCCGGTGTCGAACCGCCACCTATGCCGGGCGGGCCGCGCCGGTTTCCGCGTGCGTCGCCGGCTCGGCCGGCGCCGCCGGCTGCCCGGCTGACGGCGGTGCCGTACGGCGCCGGGTGAGCAGGAGCGCGAGAGATCCGGCGATCAGCCCCCAGAAGGCCGATCCGATGCCCGCGATGGAGGTCGCCGAGGCGGTGACGACGAAGGTGACCGCGGCCGCCTCCCGCCGGTCCGGCCCGGTGAAGGCGGTGGCGAGCGAGGAGGCGAGGGCCGGGAGGAGCGCGAGCCCGGCCACGGCGGTGACCAGGACCGGGGGCGAGGCCACGACGAGCGCGGTGGCGAAGGCGGCGCCCAGCCCCAGCGTGAGCTGCCCGGCGCCGAGGGCCAGGGTGGCGATCCAGCGGCGGGCCGGGTCGGGGTGGGCGTCGGGCCCGGCGGTCATGGCGGCGGTGATGGCGGCGAGGTTGATCGCGTGTCCGCCGAACGGCGCGGCGGCCGTGCTGACGAGCCCCGTCGTCACCAGTGCGCCGCGCAGCGGCACCGGGTAACCGTAGGTGGAGAGAACGGCCGCCCCGGGCACGTTCTGTCCCGCCATGGTCACCAGGAACAGCGGCAGCGCGATGCCGACGAGGGCCGGCAGGGTCACGGCGGGCATCGTGAACACCGGGTCGGGGCGCAGGGACGCGGCGGGGAACGCGGCGCCGCTGATCGCGAGGCCCGCCACTGCCGCGGTCAGCGCCCCGGCGACCGCCCACCGCCGGGCGTACCGCATCAGCACCGCCCAGGTCAGGATGACCGGCCCCGCCAGCAGCGGGACGTCGGCCATCGCGCGGAGCGGGGCGGTGCACAGCGGGACCAGGACGCCGGCGAGCATGGCCGCCGCGATGGGGCCGGGGATCGCGGCGACGGCGCGGGCCAGCCACGGGACGAGCCCGGCGAGCACGGTGAGGAGCCCGCAGACGGCGAAGGCCCCGATCGCCGCCGGGTAGCCGCCGGCCACGTGCCCGGCCGAGACGAGCAGCGCGGCGCCCGGAGTGGACCACGCGATCGCGACGGGCATGCGATACCGGACGGACAGGACGGCGGCGGCGACGGCGATGCCGGTGCAGAGCGCGAGCAGGCCGGAGGCCGCCTGCCGCGAGCCGGCCCCGGCCGCCTGAAGGCCGGCGAGGACCACGGAGAACGAGCTGGCGTAACCGACGACGGCGCTGACCAGTCCGGCGAGCACCGGCTGCAGATTCCGCACCCGTCCCCCCTCGCGACCCGGGCGTTCCGTTTACGGAACGATTTCAGGTGACACCATAACCAGGTGGGTGCAGACGGGACAAGCCGGTTCGATCCGGCCATCGGGCGGCGGCTGCGCGGGCTGCGGGAGGCACGCGGGCTGTCGCTGTCGGAGCTCGCCCGCAGGGCCGGCGTCGGCAAGGCGACCGTGTCGGGGCTGGAGCACGGCACCCGCAACCCCACGCTGGAGACGATGTACGCGATCGCTGCCGCGTTGTCGGTCCCGATGAGCGCGCTCACGCTGGACCCCGGCGCCCCCGCCGGCGCCGCCTCACCGGTGCGGGGCGCGGCCGTCGTCTCCACCCTGCTGGAGGTGTTCCGGGAGCCGGGCGCGACCTACGAGATGTTCCGCCTGCGGATCCTCGCCGGGGCCGAGCAGACCTCGCCCGCGCATCCGCCCGGGGTCACCGAGCACCTCTCGGTCATCCGGGGGGCGGTCAGGACGGGCCCGGCCGCCGCGCCGCTGACCGCCGCCGCCGGGGAGCACCTCTCCTGGGCCGCGGACGTCCCCCATGTCTACGCGGCCCTCGGCGGCGTCGAGGCACACGCGATCCTCCTCATCCGAACGCCCGTGAATCCGCGCTCAGCGGGTGAGCAGGCGGCGCAGGCGTGAGGCCGGCTGCGCGGGCGGGGGAGGCGGGGGCTCGATCAGGCCCAGCGCCTCCAGCCTGCGCTTCTTGAAGTAGCGGGCCGGGCCGTGGTCGCGCACGTAGGCCGCCGCGGCGTCGCGCAGCCCGGGGTGCGCCGCGCTCTGCATGCAGTAGCCGACCGCCCCAACCAGGGCGGGCAGGTCCAGGGCGGGCGGCTCGGTGAGCGTGCCGTCGGCCTCCAGCCGGGGCAGGGTCGCGTCCGCGATCGTCGCCGGAATCCGGTTGCCGTTCTCGTACGGCGTGAGCCGTTCGAGCACGAGATCGGTTCCGGCGGCCGCGACGGGCAGGCCGAACAGCCGCCGCGCGGTCACCAGCGCGGTGGAGAAGCACCCCGCGACCAGGTCGGGGCGGTGCGCGGCGAAGCACGCCTCGGCGGGCGTCGTCTCGGACGCCACCAGGAGTTCGACGCCCAGCTCCGCGGCGACCGGCCGCAGCTCGCGGGCGTGCCGCCGCCCGGCGGCGGGGTGCGGCTTGAACAGCACCGTGCGGTGTCCACGGGCCGCCAGGCCGCGCAGCATCCGCTCGTGCAGCCCGGCCTCCTCGGCGGCGGTGAGCAGGCCCAGCGAGGACAGGTACTGCCCGAGGATCACCGCCTCGGCGCGGGGGGCCGCTTCGGCCGCCTCCGTGATCCGGCCCACGACCTTCGTGAACGACGCGTGCGTGAGCGCCTCGGCCGGCACGCCGTACTCGGCGAGGAGCATGGGCGCGAGGCCCGGGACGAGGTCGAGGTGGAGCAGCCAGCCGATCCGGCCGGCGATCTCCTGCGGCAGCGGGTCGCGGGTGGGCCCGTAGCTCATGAGCCCGTCGGAGTAGACGGTGATCGGGCAGTCCTTCACCAGACCCGCGAGCGTCCGCGACGGCGGCACCGCGATCGACTCCAGGACCAGCTCGCCCGGTTCCCCCAGCAGGTCGCGCAGCAGGCGGCCGAGCATGGGCGTCTCGATCACCCGAGGCTTCCAGTCCGACGGGTGCAGCGGCGCGATGACCTCATTCCAGGACAGCACGCGGTCGAACGTCCCGCGCAGCGCGGCGAACCCCGGCGCCTCGTCCAGCGCCGGGGTCACCTCCGGGATCGCCGCGTTGTTCGACACCAGCAGGACCCGGGGCCCGCCGCCGAACCGCCCCTCGTCGATCGCCGCGGCGAGCGTCATCGCCCCGAACAGCGTGGAGGCGTAGAACAGCGTCGGGTCAGGCACGCGGCCCTCCGGGAAGGTAGGGGCCGAGCAGGGCGGCCCGCTCGGGCTCCAGGCCGCCGACCGCCTCGGTCAGCGTCTCGCGCGGCAGCCGGGCGAGCGCCGCCCGCGCCCGCTCGTCGAACCGGGCCCGTACGGCCGGGGTGAACCGTCCGGTCAGCTCGGCGTGGTGGGCGAGCAGCGCGCACAGGTTGCGGGCCGCCTTGGGCAGGTAGCGCGGCTCGGCCTCGTCCAGCACGATGGCGTAGGCGTCGAAGAAGTGCAGTTGCCGCTCGTCGCCGATCTGGGTGAGCGAGGCCGGGAGCCCCCGCCGGTAGAACAGCCCGGCGAGGGACACCACGGCGTACGACCGGGCGAGGCGGTGCAGCCGCCAGATCCACGGGCGGTCCTCGGCGGTGTGCAGGCCCGAGGGGAACGCCAGCAGGTCCCCCAGCTCACGCCGGTAGATCCCGGCCCAGGCGTAGGGGTAGTCGACCATGGTCTTGAGCCCGGCCGGCAGGATGCCCTCGCGCGGGTCGAGCACGACCCCGCGGCGCGGCTGCGGCGCCCGGTGCGTCTCCCGGTTGCGGCCCTCGGCCCGCACGTGGTCCACCCGGACGAAGTCGCAGCCCAGCCCGTCGATCGCCGCGACCAGCCGGGGCAGGTAGCCCGGCGCGAGCCAGTCGTCGGCGTCGAGGAAGGTGACGTACCGGCCGGAGGCCAGCTTCAGCCCGGTGTTGCGGGCGTCGGCGAGCCCCAGCGGCGCCGCGTTGCGGACGAGCGCGAGCCCCGGCAGGTCGCGCCGGAAGTCCTCGGCGACCTCCGCCGTCGCGTCGGCCGAGCCGTCGTCGACGACGACGACCTCGGTCTCGAACGCGCGCGTCCGGTTGCGCGCCAGGGAGGCGAGGGCGTCCCCGAGGTACGCCTCGCCGTCCCTGACGGGCACGATCACGGAAAGGGTGATCACGCCGTGACCCGGCGCAGGCGGGCCCGCGGGGCCTCCTCACCGGGGTAGACCCGCTTGACGCCGTCCCCGAGGGACTCCTCGATGATCCGGATGTCGCGGACGAGGTGCTCCAGGCCGCTCGGCTCCAGCGAGGCGGCGTGGTCGGAGCCCCACATCGTGCGGTCGAGGGTGATGTGCCGCTCGACGGTGACCGCGCCCAGCGTCACGGCCGCCAGCGAGATCTGCAGCCCGCGCTCGTGCCCCGAGTAGCCGACCGGCACGCCGTACCGCTGCCGCAGCGTGGTGATCATGCGGAGGTTGGCCTCCTCCGGGGGCAGCGGATAGGTGGACGTGGCGTGCATCATCACCAGGCGCTCGGCGCCGAGGATCTCCACCGCCGCGTCGATCTCCTCGATCGTCGACATGCCGGTGGACAGGATGACCGGCTTGCGGGTCGCCGCCAGCGCCCGGAGCAGTTCGTGGTCGGTCACCGAGGCCGAGGCCACCTTGTGCGCGACGACGTCCATCTTCTCCAGGAACTCCACCGACGGCACGTCCCAGGGGGAGGCGAACCAGTCGACGCCGCGCTCCTCGCAGTACTTGGCGATGTGGGCGTACTCGTCGGCGCCGAACTCGGTGCGGAGCTTGTACTCCATGTAGGTCATCTCGCCCCACGGGGTCTGCCGGATCTGGTCGCGCTGCTCCAGCGGCACACAGATCTCCGGCGTCCGCTTCTGGAACTTGACCGCCTGGCAGCCGGCGTCGGCGGCCACGTCGATCAGCCTCCGGGCGATCTCCACGTCACCGTTGTGGTTGATGCCGATCTCGCCGATCACGTAGACCGGCTGCCCGGGCCCGACCAGCGACCTGCCGATCCGCACCGGCCGGGGCTCAGCGAGCGGGGCCGCGCCGTACGCCGGGAAGACGGGGGCGGCAGGGGTCTCGGGGGCGGTTTCAGGGGCGGTTTCAGGGGCGGAGGCCGGGCGGGCGGCGAGCACCCGGTCGGACAGCTCGCGCACCGCTCCCGCGCCGCCGGGGGCCGACAGCACGACGCGGGCGGCGGCGCGCACCCGGGGGTGGGCGCCCGGCACCGCGACCGGCCAGCCGACCATCGCCATGCAGGACAGGTCGTTGACGTCGTTGCCGACGTAGGCGACCCGCTCGGGGTCCAGGCCCTCGGCGGCCAGCCAGGCGCGCAGCGCGACGTCCTTGGCGCCGAGGCCCTGCACCACGGGCACGCCGAGCTTGGCGGCGCGGGCGGCGACGACAGGGTTGCGCTCGGTGGACAGCACGAGCGTCCGCACCCCGGCCCGGCGCAGCAGCGCGATCCCCATGCCGTCGGAGCGGCTGACGGCGACCATCTCGCGGCCCTCGGAGTCGACGAACGCGCGGTCGTCGGTGTGCACGCCGTCGAAGTCGGTGACGACCGCGTCCACGTCGACGGGCAGCGGCTCGTCCACGAACGGGGCGAGCGCCCGGGCGATCTCCAGGTCCTCCGGGACGTCGATCTCGACCGCGTGCCGGGCGGGCACGGGCTGGACCGCGACGGTGCCGAAGAACCGGTGGCCGCGCTCGCGCAGGCCCGCCGTACGCATGACGTAGAACGCGCCGGTCTCCCGGAAGTGGGGCTCGCGGTCCTGGCGGCGCGGGCGCACGGCCGGGTCGTGGTTCACCCCGTGACCGGCGCCGGTCCAGACGAACTCGTAGGTCTCGACGCCGGAGAAGACCACGTCGGCCTCGCCGCCGAGCACCCTGCCCACGGCCGCGTCGAGGTCGCGGGGGTCGAGGAACGCGCTGGTGCACTGGACGAGGACGACGATCTCCGGGTCGACGGTCTCCGGGTCGACGGTCTCCGGGCCCTCGCCCGGCGTCTCGGACAGGGCGTGCAGCACGGCCGACTCGCTGGAGGCGGCCGGGCCGCTCAGGTCGGCGGGCCGGCGCACCACGCGGGCCCCGGCGGCCTCGGCCGCCCGGGCGATCAGGTCGTGGTCGGTGCTGACGACGACCTCGTCCACGAGCTCGGCGCGCAGGCAGGCGTCGACCGCGCGGGCCACGAGCGGAACGCCGCCCACCTTCTCCAGGTTCTTGAGCGGGACGCCCACCGAACCACCTCTGGCGGGGACGACTGCCAGCACTCGCACGAGTGACTCCTTCACCTGCGACATCGGGAACCCCGGGGGTCCTGGGGGGCGGGGGTGTCCCGAAAACTAGCCAGCAGGTGGTCCCGTCAGGGGTTGCGCGGCTGAACGAGCAGGGGCGCCGGTCTTAACTTTGGGTGTCCTCCATTCGGGGTCGCGCGTTCTGGCCCCCGGGGTCCGGTCCGTCCGGATCCGGCTCGTCCGGGTGATCGGGCGCCAGCGGCAGCCGCAGCACGAACCGCACGCCGTCCTCGACGTTCTCCACCCGGATGGACCCGCCATGGGCCTCCACCACCTCGCGGGCGATGGCGAGGCCGAGCCCGGTGCCGCCCCGGCTGCGGCTGCGCGCCGCGTCGGTCCGGTAGAACCGCTCGAAGATCCGTTCGTGGTCCGCCTCCGGGATGCACCCGCCGTCGTTGCGCACGCAGAGGACCGCCTCGTCCTCCGCCCGCTCGATCCGTACGGACACCACCGTCAGCGCGTGCCGCTCGGCGTTGTCGAGCAGGTTGGCCACCACCCGGGCGAGGTGCCGGCGCATGCCCCTGATCACCACCCCCGGCGTCTCGTGCAACTGGGTCGGCAACCGGCCCGGCCGCCGGTCGACCTCGGCGACGACCAGATGCGACAGGTCGACCTCCTCCCGCGCGGTCTCGGGGACCGTGGGGATGCGGGCGAGCAGGAGCAGGTCGGAGACGATCGCCTCCAGCCGCTCGGTGTCGCGCAGCGCCGCGAGGACCGCCTCGGGGGTGTCCTCGGGATGCAGCCGCGCGCTCTCCAGCTGGGCGCGGATCCCGGCGATGGGGGTGAGCAGTTCGTGCGAGGCGTCCGCCGCGAACTGCCGCTGCCGCCGGATCGAGGTGTCGAGCCGGGCCAGCGTGTCGTTGGCGGTCCTCGCGAGGACGGCGATCTCGTCGTCGCCGGGTGGCTCGGGCACCCGCGAGCCGGGGTTCTTCTCGCCGATCCCCGCGAGCTCCGACCGGATGGCCTCGACGGGGCGCAGCACGCGGCCGGCCGTCTTCCAGGCGGTCCATCCCGAGAGCGCGGAGAGCAGCAGGGCCAGCAGGAACAGCGACGGCAGGGCCAGGGGGCTGGTGAGGATCGCCGGGGCGGCGCGGCCCGCGTAGACGAAGTCGGAGCCGGAGCCGGGGAGGACGCGCACCACCGTCACGTAGATGCAGTCGCGGCCGTGGGGGGCGCAGGAGGTCGTCTGGGTCACCTCGCCGTCGGCGGCGGGGTGTAACGGGCTCAGCCGGTGGACGCCCCTGGCCGCCGCGCTGCCGGCGATCACGCGGCCGTCGGAGCTGACCACCTCCACCAGGTCGATGCCGTTGGCGCCGGCCGGCACGGGATCGGTCAGGGTGCCGTCGCGGATCGAGGCCGCGACGCGGCTCGCGGTGTCGAGGCTCTCGTTCCAGATCCCTTCGGCGACCGCGTGCCGTACGAGCACGTTGAGCACGACCGCGATCGGGATCAGCAGGCACGCCGCGAGCCCGGCCGCGATCAGCGTCAGCCGGGCCCGGAGCGAGCGGGGGTGCTTGGGAACGAGCATCACCCGAGGCTACTCATGGTCATTACGCGAAAAACTCGCAACGATGGCAATAGAACGCCAAAACTATCCAAAGTCGGATTTATGCCGCATTGCCGGATGTTTCGGTGAAGACCGCGACCGTGCGGGCGGGCACGCGCAGGACGCCGCTCGCGGGGTCGGCCGCCGCCTGGCGCACTACCGAATCGGCCGACGCCGCCTGCACCGGGTGCAGCGCGACCCGGGCGCCCCTGACGCCGGGCACGGCCGGATCGGCGGCCTTCCCGGTGGCGTTGAACACCACGTAGATCGCCTTCACGGCGGGGTCGGCGCCGGCGGCGTCGATCCGCATGACGATCACTCCGGGCGTCCCCGAGGGCGGGAACGTCACCCGCCGGGCGATCTCCGCCGTCGAGCCCAGCGAGAACGCGGGGGAGGAGTACCTGATCCGCAGCAGCTCGCCGAACCCGGCCCGGGCCGCCCCGATCGCCGCGCAGTCCGGCCGCAGCGCGGGATCGGCCAGCAGCGGCCGCGCGTACGGCCAGTGCGCCTCGTTGTCCTTCGCGGGCGGCAGGCCGGCCCCGAAGCCGTTGCCCCGCTCGCAGTCCCACAGCAGCCGGTTGAACCAGTCGCCCGAGTCGTAGGAGTTGCGGTCGAGCGACTTGGACCGCAGCCGTTCGCTGCCGGCGTGGACGAACGCCGTGCCCTGGCCGAGCAGGACCGTGGCCAGCGACAGCGTCTGCATCCTGACCCGGTCGGCCATCGGGGTGTCCCGCGGCAGCTTGTACGCCAGCGCGTCGAACAGCGTCTCGTTGTCGTGCGCGTCCACGTACGTCACCGCGTCGCCCGGCGTGGCGGCGTACCCCGCGGGGCCGCCGTTGTACTCGATCTCGGAGCCCTTCACCGGCGTGCCCGCCGACCCGGTGAACGTGAAGTCGCGCAGGTTGCCCGCGAGCCCCAGCCTGACCAGGTCCTCGTAGTGCGCGAGCCGGTCGCCGGGCCGGTCCGCGAGGCCGGAGCCGAAGCCCTGGACGCCCGGGTCGGCGTCGAACGGCGAACCGCCGCGCACCGCGTCGCGCAGCCGGTCGTTGAACGTGCCGATCCCGGTCCCGGCCATGGCCGCCTGCGTGGCCTGCTCGAACCGGGCGCCACCCGCGACCTCGCCGAAGTCCCAGCCCTCGCCGTACAGGATGATCGACCTGCCGTCCACGCCGTCCCTGCCCGGCGTGAGCGCGTCGAGCGCCTTCCGTACGGCGAGGATGTTCGCCTTGGGGTGATGACCCATCAGGTCGAACCGGAACCCGTCGACCTTGTACTGCCTCGCCCAGGTGACGATCGAGTCGACCACGAGGCGGCCCATCATCGCGTGCTCCGGCGCGGTGTTCGCGCAGCAGGTGGAGGTCGCCACCGTGCCGTCGTCCATGAGCCGCTGGTAGTAGCCGGGGACGACGCGGTCGAGCACGCTGCCCGGGTCCTGCCCGGCGGCGTGCGTGTGGTTGTAGACCACGTCCATGACCACCCGCAGCCCCGCGCCGTTCAGCCCCGCCACCATCTCGCGGAACTCCCTGATCCGCCGGTCCGGGTGGGTCGCGTACGACCCCTCCGGCACGGTGTAGTGCAGGGGGTCGTACCCCCAGTTGAAGGAGTCCCCGGCGGCCGTCTCCATGACGCACGCCTGCTGGCGGTCGGAGTCCGGCGGCAGCGCGGCGAGGTCGCAGCCCGGCTCGGCGCGGTCCGCCACGAGGTCGGGCACGGTCGCGAAGTCGAAGACCGGCAGCAGGTGCACATGGGTCAGCCCGTCCTTCGCCAGGCTCCGCAACTCGGTCATCCCGGCGCTGCCCGTCTCGGTGAACGCCTTGTACGTGCCGCGCTCGGCGGCCGGCACGGTGGCGTCGGAGGCGGAGAAGTCGCGCACGTGCAGTTCGTAGATCGACGCGCGGTCCTGCCGCACCGCCGGGGGCTTGCGCAGCGCCGTCCAGCCGTCCGGCCGCAGCGCCCGGTCGTCCAGGTCCACGATCTGGCTGCGCCCGGACCCGGCCGACACCGACAGGCTGTAGGGGTCGGTCACCTCGTTCGTCACGAACTTCCCGGCGGCCGGGGCGTAGACGGTGACGAGATAGGTGTAGTACCTGCCCCGCCAGGACGACGGGCCGGCGACGGACCACACGCCGGTCGCGTCGTCCCTGCGCATCGGGTGAACGGAACGGCGACCGGCCGCCGGGCCGTCGTAGAGGGCCAGCTCGACCTTCCGGGCCGTCGGCGCCCACACCGACAGCGCGCCGCCGCCGGTCGGCCCCAGAGGGATCTTGGCGGCACCGGCGTAGAGATCGTCGAGCACGCCGGAGATCTGCACGCCGGTGGCGGTCAGCAGCGCGCCGGAGGGGCCGCGCTCGACCGCCACCACCTGGCCGCGTAGCGCGTCGCGCACGAGACCGGTGTCGCGCGGGTCCACCTTCAGCGCGCCGTACGCCGACAGGTGCGGCCACGCGGCCTTCTGCGCGTCGCTCAGCTGCCCGGGGGTCAGCCGGACGAGATGGACGTCCCCGGTGTGATCGCCCTTCTCGTACGCGATGTCGCCCTTGGGGGAGTAGGCCAGCGCGTAGCTGTTCGCCGCCGCGACCTCGCCCTTCCAGGCCACGGTGTCGCGGTCGATCCACTGGGCCGCCGCCTTCGACAGGTCGGCGTCCGCCCCGGAGGCCGCCGGCTGGGGCAGCAGGTATCCGTCCACACCTGACAGTTTCCACGCCTCGTTGCCGGTGACGGCGAGATCGAGGGACTGGCCGGTCTGCTGGTCCTTGACGTCGCCCTTGTGGACGATCCACCCGAGCGACCGCGCGCCCTCCTTGAGCGGCACCTCGAAGTAGACCCCGAAGAGGTCCTTCCCGGCCGGCTTCAGCGGGTCGCCCCACTCGGCCGATCCGGCCGCGTCGCCCCAGAAGTGCGGGCCCCAGCCGTCGTAGTCGCCGCCGTCGCGCTTGTAGTGGACCACCACGTAATCGCGCCTGACCGCGCCCGGCTCCTCTTCCGCGGGCTCCGGCCCCGCCGTCGCGGTCGCCGTGTCGCCCGCGAACCGGCCCGCCGAGTCCTTGACCACGGCCTTGTACGTCAGAGGGGTGCCCTCCGGGTCAAGTCCACGCGGAGCGCGTCCCGGGCGAGCTCGGCGTCCGGCGGCGCGGCCGGAGCGGCGGTGGTGTCGGCTACTGTCACGCCCACGATGGTGCAAGCATTTGCTGAAATTTCCGGAAACATTCCAGTCGTCCCGTGACCCGCCGCCGTAACAGGCGTGAAACCTATGTCCGACACTGTTGGTGTCGCGTCGGCCCGCGCGGATGGAGGAGGAGGTGGTGGGGATGTTGCTGCGACTGAGGGTCTCGCTCCCCGACCGGCCGGGGGTGCTCGGCCAGGTGGCGCGGGCGTTCGGGGTCATGGGCGCCGACATCCTGCAGGTCACTGTGCTGGAGCGGCAGGCGGGCCGGGCCGTGGACGACTTCACCGTCTCCTGGTCGGCGGTGTTCGAGCCCGCCGAGCTGCGCGACCGCATCGGGGTGGTGCCCGGCACGCGGGTGGAGGGCGTGTGGCCGACCCGGGAGGTGCCCGGCGCGAGCCTCGACTACGACCTTCTCGGCCACGTGGCCGGCGACCCCGGCCGCGCGTACGTCACCCTCGTGGACGCGGTGGCCGACCTGGTGAGCGCGGAGTGGGCGGTGGCCGTCGACTCGGCCGGCGGCGCGATCGTCCACGGGTGCTGGCAGGCGCCCGAGACGGTGCCCGCGGCCGAGCTGACCCCGCTGCGCGCCACGGCGTTCGACGAGGGCGGCCTGCACCTGGTGAGCGTGCCGATGGACGGCGTCCACCTGGTGGTGGCCCGCTCCCAGGGCCCGGCGTTCCACCGGGCCGAGGTCGACAAGATCGCCCGGCTGGCGGGGATCGTCTCGGTGCTGGCCGGCGGCGTCAGCCGTACGGTGTGAGCCGTACGGCGTGTGCCGGCGTCATCGGTGCGGCGGTGTCAGCGGCGGGGCGGGTCGATGCGGTTGCCGTCCATGGTGAAGAGCATGAGGCGGGAGACGTCGACGGCGACCCGGCCGTGCTCGCCCGCGCGCCACACCGGCCGGTTGCCCAGCCGGACGATCAGGTCGGCGCGCCGGTGCGTGCCTGACGACGCCGAGATCGGCGGCGGTTCCTCCTCCTCCGGCGCCGACGAGCCGTTCAGCAGGCGGCGCACTATCGACCGGGCCTTGCCGCCACCGTTGGTGCCGTTCATCTGGCGGCGGTCCGGCGGCTCCGGCGCGGTGACGGCGGGAATCCCGGCCTCGAGATAGGCGAGCCACTCGTGACCGTGGTACTCCAGCGTCCTGACCCGGCCGAAGAAGGTCGGGCCCTCGGTCTTCTCCGGCACCGGGACGAGCCCGTCCGGCCGGATGCCCACGATGATCTGCATGCCGGTGTGCTGGGAGACGGCGTACGCGCGTGGATCGGTCCAGGGCATGGTGATCTGGTGCGGGCCGAAGTCGAGCATGATGAACTTGTTCTGCGGGGTGCGCACGGTCGCCGCGAGCAGGTTGAGCTGCTGGGAGTTGAGGAACGCGGCGGTGAAGGCGGTCGCCGGGTCGTTGTAGACCTGCGCGGGGGTGCCGAGGTCCTGCAGCACGCCCCTGTTCATGATCGCGATGCGGTCGGCCAGGGTCAGGGCCTCGACCTGGTCGTGCGTCACGTAGATCGTGGTGACCCCCAGCGCGCGGACCAGTGACGAGATCTCCATGCGCAGCTCGGTGCGCATGCCGGCGTCGAGGTTGGACAGCGGCTCGTCCATGAGGAAGAGCGAGGGCTGGCGCACGATCGCGCGGCCCATGGCGACGCGCTGGCGCTGGCCGCCGGACAGCGTGCCCGGACGCCGGTCCAGCGTCTCGTCGATGTGCAGCGCCCGCGACAGCTCGACGACCCGCTGTTTGACCGCGGTGGGATCGGCCTTGGCGATCTCCAGCGGGAACGACAGGTTGCCGCGCACCGTCCGGTGCGGATAGAGGGCGCCGTTCTGGAACACCATCGCGACGTCCCGGTCCCGGGGCGCGAGGTGGTTCGCGAGCTGCCCGCCCAGCCACAGGTCGCCGGAGGTGATCTCCTCCAGTCCCGCGATCATGCGCAGCAGTGTGGACTTCCCGCAGCCCGACGGGCCGAGCAGGACAAGAAGCTCGCCCTCGTCCGCACGCAGGTTCATGCGGTCGACCGCGAGGTACCCCCCCGGGTAGATCTTCGTCACGTTGTCGAGGACGACGGTGCTCATTCCAAGCTCGTTCCTCCCGGGCAGGAGAGCCCGAATCCCCGGCCGCCGATGTAAATGATGAGGTAGTACATCGCGTCGCGGGCACTCATGTCCATACGTGTCGTGAAAGATCCGGCATCTGCCTGCAACTTGCCGTTACTCCAAACTTTCCCCTTGCTAAAGCCGCGTGTCAGGGTTATGCCGTGACCTCCCTGACGCCCTCCGGGAGGGGTCAAAGGTAACGAAATTGCTGAAACTTTCTGTAAGGCCTTTCATCCCACCAGGCCCGCTGTTACCTTCCGGTCAAATCCCCTGAGCAAGGAGTGCGACACAGATGAGGCGAGTCCTCACGTCCGCGGTGGTCGCCGCGGCGCTGGCTTTGGCGGTCACCGCCTGTGGCAACGACTCAGGTAACGACTCGGGCGACGCGGGATCGGCGCCGGCCGGGAGCGCCGCTACCGCCGAGGTGTCCGGCACGGTCACCTGGTGGGATACCTCGGACGCCACGAACGAGGGTCCGGTCTTCCAGGAACTCATCAAGGACTTCGAGGCCAAGTACCCGAAGATCAAGGTCGAGTACGTCAACGTGCCGTTCGCGGACGCGCGGGACAAGTTCAAGACCGCCGCGCAGTCGGGATCGGGCGCCCCCGACGTGCTGCGCACCGACGTCGGCTGGGTCGCGGAGTTCGCCTCCCTCGGCTACCTCGCGCCGCTCGACGGCACCCCGGCGGTCGACAAGCCCGACGAGTTCCTGCCGGTCCCGGCCGCGAGCGGCAAATACGACGGAAAGACGTACGGCGTGCCGCAGGTGACCGACACCCTCGGCCTGCTGTACAACAAGGAACTGCTGAAGAAGGCGGGCCACGACGAGCCTCCGGCCACGATGGCCGACCTCAAGAAGGCGGCGCTCGACGTCAAGTCGAAGACCGGAGCGGGCGGGCTCGCCCTGAACGTGGACGCCTACTTCCTGCTCCCGTTCATCTACGGCGAGGGCGGCGACTTCGTCGACGTCCAGAACAAGAAGATCACGATCTCGTCCCCGCAGAGCGTGGCGGGAGTGAAGGTCGTCGAGGACCTGATCACGTCCGGCGCCGCCGTCAAGCCCGCGCTGCAGGACAGCTACACGAACGCGGAGACCGCGTTCAAGGACGGCAAGGTCGCGATGATCTTCAACGGCCCCTGGTCGAACGCCGACAACCTCGGTGGCAAGGTGTTCAAGGACAACCCGGACAACTTCGGCGTCGCCCCGGTCCCGGCCGGCTCGGCGAAGGCGGGCGCGCCGCTGGGCGGCCACGACTACACCGTCTACGCCGGCTCGAAGAACCTCGACGCGTCCTACCTGTTCGTCCAGTTCATGGACAGCGCGGAGGGCCAGGCGAAGGTCGCCGGCAAGCTCGGCCTGCTGCCGACCCGCCAGCCCGCCTACAGCGCGTCCGAGGCCACCGCGAACCCGAAGATCGCCCAGTGGCAGAAGCCCATGGAGTCGGCCGTCGAGCGCCCCTGGATCCCCGAGGCCGCCTCGCTGTTCCAGCCGCTGGTCGAGGGCTACCAGAAGCTCGCGGGCGGCCAGACGACCACCGAGCCCATGCTCAAGGACGTCGCCACCGCATACCAGGGCATCCTCAAGGGCTGGAGCCTGTAGGCGATGACGGCTGACGTCGTCACGACGAGAAGGGCCGCGCCCCGTAGCGGGGCGCGGCGCCTCCTGTCGCGTCACTGGTACGCCTGGGCGATGACGGCGCCGGTCGTCATCGTGACCCTGGTGCTGGTCGGCTATCCCCTCGCCCGCGGCGTGTACCTGTCGCTGACCGACGCGACCGAGGCCACCATGGGCCGCACGATCGGGATGAACGTCATCCCGTCCACCTACGAGTTCGTGGGCCTGCGGAACTACACCGCCATCCTCACCTCGGCCGAGTTCCTCGGCCGGCTCGGCTGGACGATCGTGTGGACGGTCGTGTGCGTCGCCCTGCACGTGGGCATCGGTCTCGGCCTGGCGCTGCTGCTCAACCGCCCGCTGCGGCTGAGGTCGCTCTACCGGATGCTGCTCGTGCTGCCCTGGGCGGTGCCGGCCTTCGTGTCCGCGTTCATCTGGCGCTACCTGCTGAACGGCGAGTTCGGGGTGGTCAACGCCATGCTGCGGGCCGCCGGGTTCGCCGGGATCGCCTGGCTCGACGACCCTTTCTGGGCCAAGGTCTCGGTGATCGCCTGCAACGTCTGGCTCGGCGTGCCGTTCATGATGCTCGCGCTCCTCGGCGGCCTGCAGTCCATCCCGCGCGAGCTGCACGAGGCGGCCGAGGTCGACGGCGCCGGCCCCTGGCAGCGGTTCCGGCACATCACGCTGCCGGGCCTGCGCCCGGTGTCGAGCACTGTGGTGCTGCTCGGCACGATCTGGACGTTCAACCAGTTCCCGGTCATCTTCCTGCTGACCAAGGGAGGACCGGGCGGCTCCACGGAGATCCTCGTGACGTACGCCTACCGCCAGGCGTTCGAGGGCATCAGGAACTACTCCGGCTCCGCCGCCTGGGGCCTGGTGATCCTCGCGCTGCTCGTCGTGCTCGCCACCGTCTACAAGCGCGCGCTGCGGCGGCAGGGGGAGGCATGGTGAACCCCGCCGCCCCCGAGCCGAGCCCAGCACCCGGCACCGCCCCCGCCCCCGCCGCCCCGGCGTCCGCTCCCGCCGGGACGTGGAGCCGCGAACGGCGCACCCCGGTCAGGTCGGTCGCCCTGCACCTCACGCTGATCGCGGCGAGCATCGTGTCGGTGTTCCCGGTCGCGTGGCTGGTGCTGACCTCGCTCAAGCCGAGGACCGTCATCGAGACCGCCTCGGTCGCGCCGGTCGACCACCCCACCCTCGCCAACTACGCCCAGGTCCTGGGGGAGACCCGGTTCCTGACCTGGGCCGCCAACTCCATGATCGTGTCGCTCATCACGGCCGCGCTCGGCGTACTGCTGTCGGCCACCACCGGCTACGCCGTCAGCCGGTTCCGCTTCCCGGGATTCCGCTCGGTGATGTGGATGCTGCTCATCACGCAGATGTTCCCGGTGGCGATCCTCATCGTGCCGATCTACAACCTGATGGCCGGGCTCGGGCTGATCAACCAGTTCCCGTCGCTTGTCGTCGCGTACCTCACCTCCACCGTGCCGTTCTGCGCGTGGATGATGAAGGGCTACTTCGACACGGTCCCCGTGTCGATCGACGAGGCGGGCCGGGTGGACGGCCTGACCCCCTTCGGCACGTTCTGGCGGCTGATCCTGCCGCTGGCCAAGCCCGGCCTCGCGGTGGCCGCGTTCTACTCGTTCCTCACCGCGTGGGCGGAGGTCGCGTACGCGACCGCGTTCATGACGGGCGACGACAAGTACACGCTCGCGGTCGGGCTGAGCCAGTTCGTCGGCCAGCACAAGGCGGAGTGGGGCCTGCTCACCGCCGCGTCGGTGCTGATCGCGATTCCGGCGGCCGCCGTGTTCCTGCTCGTCCAGCGTCACCTCGTCACCGGCCTGACGGCCGGCGCGACGAAGGCGTGACCCACCATGAGAATCGGGGGATCCCCATGACCGAACTCGCCGTCCAGCCGCCGGTGGTCACCACCCGGTGGTGGCGCGACGCGGTGATCTACCAGGTGTACGTCCGCAGCTTCGCGGACGGCAACGGCGACGGCGTCGGCGACCTGCTCGGCGTCCGCAGCCGCCTGGCGTACCTGTCCGACCTCGGCGTGGACGCGATCTGGCTGACGCCGTTCTATCCCTCGCCGATGGCCGACTTCGGCTACGACGTGGCCGACTACCGGGACGTCGACCCGATCTTCGGCTCGCTCGCCGACGCGCGGGCGCTGATCGAGGACGCCCACGGGCTGGGCCTGCGGATCATCGTGGACGTGGTGCCCAACCACACCTCCGACCGGCACCCCTGGTTCGAGGCGGCGCTGCGGGCCGCGCCGGGCGGTCCCGAGCGGGCGCGCTACATCTTCCGCGAGGGCAAGGGCGTCGCCGGCGAACTGCCGCCCAACGACTGGGAGTCGATCTTCGGCGGGCCCGCCTGGACCCGCGTCGGGGACGGGCAGTGGTACCTCCACCTGTTCGCCCCCGAGCAGCCCGACCTCAACTGGGAGCACCCGGAGGTGCACGAGGAGTTCGCCGACGTGCTGCGCTTCTGGCTCGACCTCGGGGTCGACGGCTTCCGGATCGACGTGGCGCACGGGATGGTCAAGGCCCCCGGCCTGCCCGACGTGGGAGCCGCCGGGCAGGCCGAGATGATCGGCGCCCAGGTCGTGCCGTTCTTCGACCAGGACGGCGTCCACGAGATCCACCGGGCCTGGCGGCGCATCCTCGACTCCTACGAGGGAGAGCGGATCGGCGTGGCGGAGGCCTGGGCGCCCTCGCCCGAGCGGCTGGCCAACTACGTCCGCCCGGACGAACTGCACCAGGCGTTCAACTTCCACTTCCTCCAGACCCCCTGGGACGCCGTGCGCTTCCGCGAGGTCATCGACGAGTCGGTGCGCACGTCGGCGCTGGTCGGTGCGCCGGCGACCTGGGTGCTGTCCAACCACGACGTCAAGCGGCACGTCACCCGGTACGGCGGCGGCGAGCGCGGCCTGCGCCGGGCGCGGGCGGCGGCGTTGCTGATGCTCGCGCTGCCCGGCTCCGCCTACGTCTACCAGGGGGAGGAGCTGGGCCTCCCCGAGGTCCTCGACCTGCCGGAGCGGTATCTCCAGGACCCCCAGCGGCTGCGCGACCCCGACAGCGGCCGGGACGGGTGCCGGGTGCCGCTGCCGTGGACCGACGCGGGCGAGCCGCCGTACGGGTTCAGCCCGCCGGGCATCACCGAGAGCTGGCTCCCGGTGCCGGCCGGCTGGCGCGACCTGTCGGTGGAGGCCCAGGTGCGGGATGGCGCGTCCATGCTCAGCCTCTACCGGGCCGCCCTCGCCCTCCGGCGGGAGCGCCCGGAGCTGGGCGACGGCACCCTGACCTGGCTCGACAGCCCGCCCGGCACCCTCGCGTTCCGGCGCGGCGACACCTTCGCCTGCGTCCTGAACATGACGCCCGAGTGGGTGGAGCTCCCGCACGACCACGCCGCGGCGTACGGCGGGCTGCTGCTGGCCAGCGGCGGGCCGGAGACCTCCGGCGGCGCGATCCGGCTGGCCCCCGACTCCGCCACCTGGTGGACCAGGGACAATGCCTAAAATGATGGTCATGCACAACACGCGCCTCGCTGACATCGCTGCTCAGGCCGGAGTCAGCGAGGCGACGGTGAGCCGCGTGCTCAACGGCAAGGCGGGGGTGGCCCCGGCCACCCGCCAGGCCGTGCTCACCGCCCTCGACCTGATGGGCTACGAGCGGCCCCAGCGGCTGCGCCGGCGCAGCAACGGCCTGGTCGGCCTGGTGATCCCCGAGCTCGGCAACCCGATCTTCCCGGCCTTCGCCCAGGCGATGGAGAAGTCGCTGATCCAGCACGGCTACACGCCGATCCTGTGCACCCAGGAGCCCGGCGGCGCACCCGAGGACGAGTTCACCGAGATGCTCCTCGACCGGGGCGTGTCCGGCATCGTCTTCGTCTCGGGACTGCACGCCGACACGAACGCCCGGATGGACCGCTACACCCGGCTCACCGACCGCGGGCTGCCGATCGTGCTGGTCGACGGGTACAGCGACGCCATCCCGGCGCCGTTCATCTCGCCGGACGACCGGCTCGCCGCCCGGCTCGCCGTACAGCACCTGGTGGACCTCGGGCACGAGCGGATCGGGCTCGCGCTGGGGCAGCGGCGCTTCGTCCCGGTCATCCGCAAGATCGAGGGCTTCGGGCAGGCGATGGCCCAGCTCCTCGGCCTGACCGACGTCGAGGACCTCGTGCAGCACTCGCTGTTCTCGGTCGAGGGCGGGCAGGCCGCGGCGGGGGCCCTGATCGACCGGGGCTGCACCGGCATCTTCTGCGCCAGCGACCTGATGGCCCTCGGCGCGATCCGCGCCGCCCGCGAGCGCGGGCTGTCGGTGCCGGGGGACGTGTCGGTCGTCGGGTTCGACGACTCGCCGCTGATGGCGTTCACCGACCCGCCGCTGACGACCGTGCGCAAGCCGATCGGCGCCATGGCGGCGGCCGCGGTGCAGACGCTCCTGGAGGAGATCGGCGGCACCCCCGCCAAGCACGTCGAGCTGGTCTACCAGCCCGAGCTCGTCGTCCGCGGCTCCACCAGCTCCGGCCCTCTCGTCAACCGCTGACCCCCGCCGTGATCGCGCGTCCGGGGGCGTTTTCTGAAGACAAGGGTGGGTGCGGGGCAGCCGCGCGGAATGCGATCTGTCCGGGCGCACGGCGGCGGGGTATGCGTACACGCCTCCCGTGTGCTAGGTTAGACCCAGTTGCAGTTGTGGTACCCATGATGAACTTGTGTGCACCTGACAGTATGTAGCGTCAGGTGCATTTTTGTTTGCCGGTCTACTCCGGGTGTGGGCCTATCGCGGCAACGCGGAATTCGTGACAATGCGGATTTCGGCTCCACCTACCAAGAGGAGATCAACATGGCTTCTGGCACCGTGAAGTGGTTCAACGCGGAAAAGGGCTTCGGCTTCATCGAGCAGGACGGCGGCGGCGCCGACGTCTTCGCGCACTACTCCAACATCGTCTCTCAGGGCGGTTACCGCGAGCTGCGCGAGGGCCAGAAGGTGGCCTTCGACGTCACCCAGGGCCAGAAGGGCCCTCAGGCCGAGAACATCGTCGCCGCCTGACAAGGTAGCGTCACGTATCAGGGCTCGCACCTTCACGGGTGCGAGCCCTGATTCGTTTCCGGCCGCCGCATCGCCGCCACCCGGGAATCGGGCGGCACGGATTGCCGATCACGGCCGCGCGGCTTCTCCGGCCGGGCGGCCGCGCGCGTCGTTGACGCGCAGCGCCTCGGCGAGCTGGTCTTCCAAGATGATGATCCGGCAGGCGGCTTCCACGGGAGTGCCCTGATCGACGAGTTCCCGGGCGCGCGCGGCCAGCCGCAGCTGATAGCGGGAGTAGCGGCGATGGCCGCCGCCGGAGCGTTTCGGCTCGATCAGTTTCGCGGCGCCCAGAGCCCGCAGGAACGCGGGGCTGACACCGAGCATCTCCGCGGCCGTGCCCATGCTGTACGCGGGGTAGTCCTCATCGTCGAACCGATCCTCGAAACGGTCTTCGGCCCTTGATCCAGCCCCGGACCCGGCCGTGTCCGCGATCCTGCCGTGAGCGAGCGTGTCACCCTCGGCAGCCGAGCGAGGTTGATCCATATATTCCTTTCATCACGCGTAGACAGGGGCCCCGGCACCTGTTGTGCCGGGGCCCGAAGAGTTCAACACCATCCACCGGCCGTATCCAGCCGACTTACTGTTTTCCGCGTCCGCCGTACAGACCGGCGGTGACGCGGGGATCGCGGATGCGTGACCGTAGACCACCTTCTTTCCGTGGAACTGCGGTACCCGAGCGGCGAGACTCAGCCGGCAACGGGCGATCCTTCGATGGCGTCAGCACTCCTTTCATCTCTTTTTTCCGGACCGCTGTCCGGTTACATCTGCGGCCTTCACCTGCGGCAGCGCGTCGACGATCAGGGCTGATCATGCCGCCCGTCACGCCCGACCTTCTGCCATCAACTCTCGACTTCATCCTGCTCCGGGCAGTTCCTCGTGATGCTGATCCTTCCGCTGCCCGGCCGAACCGTTCCTTGCGATGCGAGAAACAGTAGCCCCAGTGGGCACGAATGTCTACTGCGGCGAACACAGGTTTTTGGTTCCGGGCGTGGCAGCCCTTCCGCCGGCTCTGGTGATCTGGCAGCGTCGTACCGCCCTGATTCCGCGCCACGACCGTCCGGAGCCGACGTGACCCCTGATGACGACGGCGGCGGCGTCGTCGCCGACCGCCCGCTCGACGTCCTCGTCGTCGGCGGCGCCGGCGTCGACACCACCGTCTACGTGCCTGAGCTTCCCCTGCCGTACGCCGACACCTACACCGTGCCGCCCGTCGTGGACCGGATCGGCAACACCGGGGCCGGGGTGGCGCTCGGCTGCCGCGCGCTCGGCCTGCGGGTGACGCTCGTCGACCTCATCGGCGACGACCCCCAGGGCGCGCTGATCCGCGACCACCTCACCGCCCGGGGCGTGGACTTCCGCCACGCGGTCACGGCGGCGGGCACCCGGCGCAGCATGCTGCTCGTCGGCCCCGACGGGCGGCGCACCTCGCTGTTCGACCCCCGGGCGGTGCCCGGGGAGCGGCTGCCCCGGGACCTCTACCTGCCCGCTCTCCGCGCGGCGCGGCACGTCCACGTGTCGATCACCGACTTCTCCCGGCACGTGTACGCCGACGTCCCCGGGGGCACGACGACCTCGACCGACCTGCACGACTGGGACGGGGAGGCCGGGCACCACCGCGACTTCGCCCTCTCCTCCGACCTCGTCTTCCTGTCCGCCGCCAGGCTCGGCGAGCGGCGCGAGGCGGTCATGCGGTCGATCGCGGAGCGGGGCCGCGCGTCGCTGGTCGTCTGCACCGACGGCGCGGCGGGCTGCCACGTGCTGGCCTCGGGCGGCCTGCGGCACTTCCCGGCCGCGCCGCTCCCCGCGCCGGTCGCCGACACCAACGGCGCCGGCGACGCGTTCGTCTCGGGCTTCCTGTACGGCCGCCTGGACGGCCGGTCCCTGGAGGAGTGCGTACGACTGGGCGCCGTGGCGGGGGCGCACGCGTGCACGGTTCCGGGCACCCACGAGGACCCGATCCGCCTGGACGCGCTGCTGAGCGCCTGAGGACGCGCTGCTACGTACACTCGCCGACACCAAGGTGACCGGCGATTTCGTGGCGGAGCTTACCGACCGGCGCCTGGAACCCGCCGACCTGCCGACTGCCCAACGCCGGACACTCGCCCGTTCCGGCGGCAGCGCGGCTGGACATCCCGGCGCTTGATGCCGGCGGGGGCTGATCGCGAACACGGTGGCGGCGATGCTGTGGGCGTGGAGTACGTGTCCAGAGTGCCGCGACCGCCGCTGGACGGGCTGATCGACGACCTTTACTACCTGGAGGGTGCGCCGCCGTACGTCCGGCTGACGCTGCCGCCGATGCCGGCGGCGTTGCTCATCGTCAACCTCGGGGCACCGTTCCGCATCCGCGCAGGCACCGACATCGAGACGGCCGAGTACGCCGACGGCTGCGTGGTCACCATGCCCACCCGCGCGTTGGAGTTCGGCTACCCACTCCGGACCCGGTCCGTTGGCGTGCACTTCAGGCCGTGGGGCCGGCGCCGTTCCTGCCGATGCCCGCGGCCGAGCTGTGTGACCGGCCGGTGACGGTGGAGCAGGTTTGGGGCCGGCCTGCCATTGCCGAGCTGCGCGACCGGCTGGCCACGGCGGACGGACCCCACGAGATGCTGACGCTGCTCGAGGAGGAGCTGATGCGACGGCTGTGCGAGACTGCCGGCCTGGGGCTGGTCCGCCATACGAGCAGCGTCATCGCGGAGACCAGCGGGGCGGTGGCGATCGGCGACCTGAGCGTGGCTGCCGGTGTCAGCAGCACTCATCTGGCACAGCGGTTCAAGGAGCTCATCGGCGTCACGCCGAAGCGGCTGGCCCGCACCTACCGCTTCGCCGCCTACGACTACACCCGGGCGTACTGGGACCAGATCGGAGTCACCATCGTCGGCCGCCACGTCTTCGACCTGAACGGCTGGGACGGAAAGCCTCCGAGCGGGATCG
The DNA here is from genome assembly GCF_045040095.1 of Microbispora sp. NBC_01389. Lineage (NCBI taxonomy): Bacteria > Bacillati > Actinomycetota > Actinomycetes > Streptosporangiales > Streptosporangiaceae > Microbispora > Microbispora sp. NBC_01389. The sequence continues at coordinate 6,040,314 of NZ_CP109552.1, read as the reverse complement.
ACCATGTGGTCGTCGTGACGCACCGGCCGATGCCCGGGGGCTGGGACCCCGAGGCGCCGTTTCACTTCGTCGACGGCGTCGAGGCAGCCGTGGCCAAGGCGCAGGAGCTTGCGGGTGACCGCTTGATCGAGGTCGCCGCTGGCGACGTCGGTGGCAAGGTTCTTGCCGCGGGCCTGATCGACGAGGTGCGCATGGACGTCGTACCCGTCGTGTTCGGGTCCGGCAAGCGCTACTGCGGGTCGGTCCACGCGCAGCACCTGTTGGAGGATCCTGACGTGGCGATTCAGGGCAACCGAGTGCTTCACCTGCGCTATCGGGTGCGCCGTTGACCGATGTGAGCGGGTACGCGAAGAAGTCCACTGCGAACGGTTACACAAGATCGGGCCTCCGGCTGCGTTTGCGCATCGCTGTCCCTGGTCGGGCAGCCGACGCCGATCCGGGGTTGGGGGAACTTCGGAACGAAACCGGCGCTAAGCACTGTCGCGGATTCGGCGTGTTTTGATCCGAGAGTTGTGCTGTATGAACCGTGAGCTGCCAGCGGAGGTCGCGGCGACTGTGGCCCCCGACCTGACTGACCTCTACTACTGGGTCTTCGGCGAAACCCACAACGGCAAGAACGGCGTCGGGCACTCCCTCCTACCCCGCCTCGGCGGTCCGCCCCACCAGCCAGGTGGAGCTGTACCGCGCGCTGTCCGCCCCTGTCCTCCACGAAGTGAAGAGCCCCCTGATGGATGGAGTTCTCCCTATTGCCATGTGGCGTCGGCTTCCGCCTCGTGGAGGTGTTCCTCACCAGCCGGGACAAGCCGTGGTGCGCGACCTGAGGTAGCGCAGACCGGCCGCGTCAGCGGTGGCCCTCCTCCGGGTCGGTGCCCGGGGCGACTACGACCGGTGGCCCTTCGCGGTGGGTGCGTGCCCCGACGAGCAGGGCGATCGCCGCGGAATCCGGCGCATGGCCCTGCACCAGCGCGTAGCGGCGCTTCAAGCCGGCGATATCACCGGCGTCGAACAACTCCCCGCACGGGCCGCAGGCGTAGAACCGGTCGCCGGACAGCACACCGACGCTGGTGAGCTGAGGATGGACGATCTCGAACTCCTTCACGCAGAAGTACATCGTGGCGGTCTCTTTGGCGCAGAATCCACAGATCGAGCCGCTTCGCCCGGCGCGCCCGACATCGATGACGCGGTCCCCGGCCTGCGGCTGCCAGGCGCGGGTGCCGAAGGGGATCGGCGGGCCCTCCTCGTGAGGGCCGCTCATACGGTGCCTCCGGCAAGGACGCCGGGCAGCGACGGGCGGGGGACGGTGCCCACGGCGCCGTGCTGCCCGGCGGTGTGAGCGCGGAGCATCTTGTGGAGGTTCTCCGGGCTGAAGGTGGTCGGGTCGTGCAATGCCGTCTCCGTTCCCGCGCAGCTACGTGGACAGCTCATCGTAGGGGCGGGATCGGGGGTGGGGTGGCGGTTGCGGGTGGACGTCCCACCATTGCGCAGGAAAGACGCCGCCCCTGTGGACGACCACGGTACGAACTCAGTGCGAACCCTTCTGGAATACCTGAAGCATACTAGGTAGCCTTGCGGTATGACTGCTGACATGACCACCATCAAGGTGCCCAAGCCCCTGCGCGATCGGATCAGCGCGATCGCGGACGAGCGCGGGCGCGGAACCACTCTCTCCCAGGTCCTCGCCGATCTGGTCAAGCGGTACGAGAGCGACGAGACCCGTGCCCGGCAGGCGGCCCAGCAGGTCCATGACGAGGTGAAGGCGGATCAGGAGCGCATGGAGCGCGCTCGTGCGCGGGCCGCTCAGCACGCCGCGTATCTGAGCGAGCGGGGCCGGTGACAGCGCTCGGATTCGTCCTCGACGACACTGTCCTCACCGAGTTGGGCCGCGCCGATCAGGAAGTGCACGCACTCCTGATGGCGTACGACGAATACCACCTTCGTATGACGGTCCCGGCCCTTACGCTGGCGGTAGCCGAAGCGGTGCTGACGCCGGATCAGAGGCTCCTGCTCTCGGGCACGCGGAAGATCCTTTCGCATGTCCGGATCGCGTTCATAGCCGACGAAGAAGAAAGCACGCGGCTTGCCGACGTGCTCACCTATCAGGGTGGTGCGCCGGACATGGGGGCGGCACATGCGGTCGCGGTCGCCCAGCATCTCGACTGGCCGATCCTGACGATGAGCATGAAACGCTGGGAGCCGATCGCGGCGCTTCTGCCCTACTCCCTCGACCTGTATGAGGTCAAGGATCCCGACTGACAGGGACCCGCGACCGAAAGGGCGCCCAGCGTGTGAGCTGCGGTCTTCACGGAGCGATGCGCGGATGTCTTCAGGAGTCCGCCGCTACCCCTGCGCCGGCGCACCAGGCGGCGGTTGCGGGGGAGCCGTGGCAGGCGGCGCGCGTGGACGGGTCGTGGGATGCGAGGTGGCGGCGTCGGACGTCTTTGTCGGACCCTCCGGGCACGATGGCCGCATGACTGAAGCGCCCCCGATCGACGCGATCGCCGATGGGACCGCCTACGCCGAGGCGGTCCAGCTGGCGGCCGACGCAGCCGCGGCCTACTACGGTGACGGCACCTCCCCGCTGGACGATGACGCCTACGACCGGCTCGTGCGGGGCATCGCCGCCTATGAGAAGGCCCACCCCGGCCAGGTGCTGGAGGCCTCGCCGACGGGCAAGGTCGCCGGAGTCGTGGGTGATGTCCCGCACACCGTGCCCATGCTCAGCCTGGACAACGTGTTCGGGCCCGAGGAGCTGGCCGGCTGGGCCGCCTCGCTGGAGCGCCGGCTCGGCCGTCCGGTGACCGCGTGGTCCGTGGAGCCGAAGCTGGACGGGCTGGCGGTCGCCGCCCGCTACCGTCACGGCCGCCTCGTCCAGTTGGTCACCCGCGGCGACGGGAGCGCGGGCGAGGACGTCTCACACGCGATCGGCACGATCGCCGGCCTCCCCGGGCGGCTGGCCGACCCGGTCACTGTGGAGCTGCGTGGCGAGGTGATGATGACCGCCGCGCAGTTCGAGGAGGCGTGCGCGAAACGGCAGGCGCATGACGGGACCACGTTCGCGAACCCGCGCAGTGCTGCCGCGGGCACGCTGAGGGCGCAGGACCGGGCGTACGTGTGCGAGCTGACGTTCTTCGGGTACGGTGCGCTGCCGCTGCCCGACGACACCTCCGGCCTCGCCACGCGGCTCCGGGAGTCGCCGCACAGCCAGGTGATGGTCTGGGTCGCCGGGCAGGGTGCGCGGACCACGGCCGGGACCGCGGTGGCCGGGATCGTCGCGACGACTGTGGAGCAGGTGCAGCGGCGGGTGGAGGAGATCGCGGCCGCGCGGCCGGAGCTGCCGTTCGGGATCGACGGCATCGTGATCAAGGCGGATGACGCGGCGGATCAGGCGCAGGCCGGGTTCGGCTCCCGGGCGCCGCGGTGGGCGATCGCGTACAAGCTGCCCGCAGTACAGAAGATCACGAAGCTGCTCAGGGTGGAGTGGAACACCGGCCGGACCGGGGTGATCGCCCCGCGGGCGGTTCTGGAGCCGGTGGAGCTGGACGGCTCCGTCGTGACGTACGCCACGCTGCACAACCCCGCCGACATCGAGCGCCGTGGGCTGATGCTGAGGGACAGCGTCGTCGTCTACAAGGCCGGCGACGTGATCCCGCGGGTGGAGTCACCGGTGGTGCACCTGCGCACCGGCGACGAGCAGCCCATCGTGTTCCCGGAGGTGTGCCCGGCCTGCGGTGGTGAGATCGACACCTCGCAGGAGCGGTGGAGGTGCGTGCGAGGCCGGAGCTGCCGCGCGATCGCCTCGATCCGGTACGCGGTCGGCCGCGACCAGCTGGACGTGGAAGGGCTGGCCGACAACCGGGTCCAGCAGATGCTGGACGCCGGGCTGATCGCCGACTTCGGCGACCTGTTCTTCCTCACGCACGAGCAGCTGCTGGGCCTGGAGCGGATGGGGGAGGTGTCCACCGACAACCTCCTGGCCGCCGTCGACAGGGCCAGGACCAGGCCGCTGAGCCGGGTGTTCTGCGCGCTCGGTGTCCGGGGGACGGGGCGCTCGATGAGCCGCCGCATCGCCCGGCACTTCGGCACGATGGAGGCCATCCGTGCGGCCGGCGCCGAGGCGTTTCAGAAGGTGGACGGCATCGGCCCGGAGAAGGCGCCCGTGATCGTCGCTGACCTGGCCGAGCTGAGCGACCTCATCGACAAGCTCGTCCACGCCGGGGTGAACATGGTCGAGCCCGATGTGGCGGCGCCCGCCGGTGATGAGGGCGGCATGACCACCCCGGCGCCGGGCGAGGGCGAGCCGGGTGCGCTGCCGCTGACCGGGATGACGGTCGTGGTCACGGGCACGATGAGCGGGCAGCTGGCAGCGCTGTCCCGCAACCAGATGAACGAGCTCATCGAACAGGCCGGAGGCCGGGCGTCCTCCAGCGTCTCGGCGAAGACCTCGCTGGTCGTCGCAGGAGACAACGCGGGGTCCAAGCGGGCGAAGGCCGAATCCCTCGGTGTGCGGATCGCTTCCCCCGGGGAGTTTGCCGACATGGTCGCGCAGCTGTTGTAGGAGACCCTGTTCGTCCGCCGGCTCTCCACGACTCGAGCCCGGATCACCGCATGATGACCGAACTCCTCAGCGTGACGATCGAGGAACATCTGCTCGAGTACGCCGACGCTGAGATGCAAGCTGGTCGGGCCTGGTCGGTGTCGGCGGTGATGAACACAGCAGTACGTGCCCCAGCGGCGAATGCACCGGTGAGATGCGCTGACCCAGATCGGCATGTCGATCACCGCCCGGCAGTGCGAACAGGTGTCCCGGCTGATCAATCGATGGAGCACCGGCCAGTCCGGGCAGGTTGAGCAGTGGCCACTCGAGGAATGCCGGCGGTCACCAGGAGCGAGCCGCCATCCGCAGTTGATCGTTTCAGTGGTGGCTCGCTAGGGTTGGGCACCTTTGTTCGAATCTTCAGATCCTGTCCGCTCGTGCCCGAGGGTGTTCCCGTGCGCCGTTACCGTTTCGGCAGAATCGCCACGCTGTTCGTCACCGTCTATGTGGCCGTGGTCATCGTTGCCGGCGTCCGCGCGCTGGCCACCGCCGACCCCGCGCTGCTGCGCGAGATCGTCACCGGGGGATGGGACAGCGACTTCGTGCCCTACGCCTGGTGGGTGGAACTCCTCATGGTCGCGGGCGGAGTCCTGCAAGGCTGGGCCTACTGGCAGATACTCCGCGGGCGGCCGACCGGCGCGGCGGCGGTCAACGAAAGGCCGGTCCAGCTCCTACGAGCGGCCCTGTACCTCAGCGTCGCCTACACGCTGCTGTACCGGCTTCCGATCCCGTACCAGTGGTGGCTCGGTCTGCCCCTCGACCTGCTCCAGATCACCGTCGTCGGGCTGTTCTTCACGGTCCTGGCCGGCGTCCTGCCTCGATGGCTGCGGCTGCTCGGGCTTGCTGCGGGGCTGGCGAACTCCGCCATGAGCATGGCCTCCACCGTCGCCTACGGCCTCGGCCAGGACTCCGTCCTGCAGTTCGTCTCCCCGTACCAGCTCGGCAACGCCGTCTACCTGCTGTGGCTGGTGCCCGTCCTGGCCGGCCAGGCCAGGGATCCGCGCTGGACCCGGGGCACCGTACGGATGGGCACGGCCTCGGCCCTGCTGTCACTGCTGTCGCCGGGAGGCCTGTACATCATCTCGTTCGGCGGTGGGGACATCGACTACAGGCTGGTACTGGTCATGGTTCTGGGCGTCCTGAGCGTACTCGGGACGGCGTGGCAGGCCCGCTCCGCCCATGACCTGGGCGTCGTGGCGCCCGTACCGTCCCCAGCGTCTCCGGTCCAGATCGCTCCCGCGCGAGCGTGGCCCCTGGCCGCCGTGGCCGTGGTGCTCCCGCTGATCCCGGCGGCCGTGAACCTCGCGGCGGGCATGCCCGCGTGGATCGGCCCCCGGGGCGCGGTCGACGACCTCTTCCATGGGAACGTGAGCTACCCGGCGACCGTGCTCTGGGTCGCCCTGGACCTGCTCATCGGGGTCGGCGCTCCGGCCGTACTGATCCTGATCGCAGTCATGCGCAGGACCAGGCGGCTGCTACGTGTCACGATGCTGACCCTGACCCTCGCCGCAGCGGCGGGCATCGTCACCGCCCTCACGACGACCTCCGAGGCGGACTGGCAGCGCACACCCGAGATGACCGAGCAGCGGCTGGCCCTGTACCCGGGCGGACTGTTCGACCGGAACGACAAGGGCGACATCCTCTTCGGGATCTCCCCGATGTGGTACAGCGCCGCGCTCGCCGCCTCCGCCCTCGTCCTGTTTCTGCTGTACCGTTTCCCGCCTGCCGCCCGATCGCGCCACCACGTGCTCGTGACGGCGCTGGCCGCCTCCATGGCCCTGTGCTTCCTGCCCGTGGCCGACCAGGCACGTGGTCCGTTCACCACGGCCGAGGACTGCTCGCCTCCCGAACCCCGGGAGATGAACGGCGAGCCCGTGGCACCCCCCAAACCGACCGGCCCACGCGCCTTCATCTGCGCCGTGCGCCAGCAGAACGCTCTTCCGTTCGCCGCCACCGCGCCCGACCAGGTACTGCTCGACCACGGCCGTCGCCTGTGCGCCGCCTACACCCGCAACGATCCGCGCGAGCTGGCCCACATGAGGGAGGCGGAAGGACTGAACGTCCGCGACCTGAGCGGGGTACTCGCCGGAATCTGCCCGGCCGCGAACGCGGAGATCGCGGCGGCCGAGGCTGCCGAGGAGCGTGAATTCAACGAGTTCATGGCCGAGGAACAGCGCAAATGCGACGCCACGCCGCGTCACCGCCCTCTCATCAGACCCGCCAAGGCGATCCGCCTCAAGGAGCCGGAGTGGCCGGAGGCGGGGCTGGAGCTGTACGACGAATTCCCCGCTGAGGGCAGGAGCACGACCTCCGGCCCGGTCACCGCCGGGCCCGGCCACGTGATGGTGAGCACGTATTCCGACTTCCACGTCTGCGTCACTCTGGAGACCTACACCCGCCGCCCGCCGGTCGAGACCAAAGGCTGGGACTACGTCGTCGAGGTCGGCTACGCCAATCAGGGCGGCGAGATGAGGTTCATGGACGGCCTGAGCGGCACCGTACTGCCGGACCTGTCGCTCAACGGCCGCAAGGGGCACTACCGCATCCGCCTGCACCTGGCCTGGTTCCCGTGGAAGGGCGAGGAGAAGGGCACCCAGCGGCTGCTGATCATCGCGTACCCCGGGCCGGGTGACAAGATCGTCACCTACCGCAGACCACCGAAGCAACGTTGACGAAGTCGGCGCGATGGGCATGCGGGGGGCGCCATCCCTGGCCGGCCCGCCTCAGGAGAGGACCAGTGTGCGCCGGTTCGCCGATGATGACGGGAGCGAGGTCCGCTCCGTCTCGTGGACGATCCGGGGGCACCGCTCAGGCTGGTGTTCGATGTTCCCTGGCTGCAGCCGTTTCCCCGTCGCGCACTCTCGGCCGGCCCCCGACCGACCGTGAGCGGGCCGTGCGCCAGGCGTTTCGCGAGGCCGGGCTCCGGCTCAAGGAGCGGCCTGACTTCCGCGGCTGGCTGTGGGTTCATTTCGTGTCGGATGCCGGTCTGTTCTCGCAGGGCCTGCGGGTGGGTTCCCTGTCCAAGCTGGTCGGCGCGACGGGCGACCTGCGCGAGGGGCTGCTGGCCGGCCGTGAGCTTCTGCCGCTCCTCGAGGCGCGCGGCGTTGAGCTGCGACGTCACCGGGGCGGTATGCTGCTCTTCCGTGCGCCCACGTGGCTGACGGCTCCCGCGCTCGCCTGGCTGACCGCTCATGTCGCGCTCCTGCGCGTGAGTTTGGCGGCGCACTCCGACCCCGAGGCCGAGGAACCGCGTGAGGTCTGCCGGGACACCCTGGCCGAAGCACGACGGTTGGGCATCTCCGTACCGCGACTGGAAGCGGCGGAACCGTACTTCGCCCGAGAGGGCACGAGTCGAACCTGAATTCACTGATGTCGTCGGTCCCGGTGGTCCATCGTGACGTTGACTTTGTCTCAAGGTATGTCTCATGATGTTGATACAAACCTTGCGACAAAGGAGGGGCTATGGCCCAAGAACCCTCACCGGACACCAGCCCGTCGGCGCGTGCGACCGACCTGCGGCCGGCGGACGCATGGCTGGCCCGGCACGGCCTGTCCGGTGCCCGCCCGACCCCGCTGCTGGCCGGCCGGCTGGCGGTCCGGGGTCGTGCCCGCCTCGCCACTGCGATGATTCTGGCCCTGCTGATCGTCGCGAGCGCGCTCGCCGCCGTTCCCGTCTTCGATGGCCGCGAGCCGCATCGCCCACTGCCGCTGCCGGCCCTGATCGCGCTCGTGGCCGGGCTGCTGCTCGCACAGTCGCTGCTCGACTGGTGGGTCCGACGCGTCGATCAGCGGGCGGGCGCGACACTGTCCCGCAGGGCCGCCCATCCGATCCAGCCCAGCTGGCGGGCCGTGCTCGGCCTGCCGTACGCCGTCTTCGCGGCCGCCACGTTCGCCGGCGCGATGGCGCTGGCCGGGAGCGCCCTGGCCGTTCCCGACCCTGCCGTGCGGCAACCGGCCGTCGTCCTGCTGATCGGCCTGCTCGGCGTGGCCGTCATCACCGCCGTGCAACTGCGCCACCTGCTGCGGCGCCCGGTCGTGGCGGAGGACGAGGAGTCACTGACCGCCGACGTCGTCATGCGCGTCGAGGATGCCCGCGACCTCACCACGCCAAGCGTGCAGTGGTCGCTGCCCATGGTGCTGCTGTTCGGCACCGCGCCCGGCTGGCTGGGCGCCGCTGCGGTCGTCAATGTGATCCTGGGCCTGGTCGCGTATGTCGCGCTCCGTGCCAGGACGCCGTCGAGCGCGACGGTGGCCCGGCGGGTGATGAGCGTCCGATGATCGTCATCGACGTGGCCTCGCCGGTGCCGCCGTTCGAGCAGCTGCGAGCCCAGCTCGCCCGGCAGATTCGGGATCGCACGCTGGCCGTGGGCACCCGCCTTCCGACCATCCGCCAGCTCGCGGCCAACCTTGGCCTGGCCGTGAACACGGTCGGCCGGGCGTACCGGGAGCTGGAGGAGGCAGGGCTGATCGAAACGCGCGGGCGGGCGGGTTCGTTCGTGTCGGCCGCCGGCGAGGATGGCCTGGAGCGGGCCCGCCGGGCCGCCGCCGACTACGCGGCCGTGGTCGCCAGCGTCGGCCTCGACACGGGAGAGGCGATCCGCATCGTGCAGGCGGCGCTGACCTCCGGCACGGTGACACCGGCCTCGTCATGACCGCGACCCGGCCGTGGGGCCACGTCGCCGGAGTGGCTGCCGATCGGAAAGTCTCCGCCGAGAAGGGGTATCAGTGCGATTGCGCCTGCGACCGGTTCCGTCTCGACCTTGCCGGACAGGCCTCGCCGACGCGGGCAAGCCGTCCGCGTGGAGAGGGCCCGCGCGCCGCGGGTGAGCGGCGCACGGGCCCGGAGCCCATGAACGTGTGGCCGGGTCACGGTCCACGAGCATGGCCACCGGCGTCGCCGAGGGAGGGTGGCTCGGCCGGCGAGCTTGTGCGGTCGGGCGCGGGGAGGCCCCGGCCCCCGCGGCCCGGCCGGAGTCCCGGCACGGCCGGAGGGCCGGTCGGGGATCCGGATGGACGAAGGGGCTCAGGGACGCAGCGCCGCGGCCTCTGCGGCGAGCTTCTCGATCCTCGCGAAGTCGCCCGCCGAGACAAGGCTACGCGGTGTCAGCCAGCTCCCGCCCACGCACCCCACGTTGGACAGGGCCAGATAGGACAGCGCGCTCGCGGGGGTGATCCCGCCGGTGGGGCAGAACCGCACGTCGGGCAGCGGGCCGCTCAGCGCCTTGAGATAGGAGACGCCGCCGGCCGGCTCCGCGGGGAAGAACTTCAGCTCGCGCACGCCGCGCTCGGCCAGCGTCATCGCCTCGGTGGCCGTGGCCACGCCCGGCAGGAACGGCACGCCCGAGGCGAGCATGGCCGCGAGCAGCCCGGGGGTGGTGCCGGGGGAGACGAGGAACCGGGAGCCCGCCGCGATCGCGGCCTCCACGTCCTCCGGCGACCGTACGGTGCCCGCGCCGATCACGGCCTCCGGCACCTCGGCGGCGATCCGCCGGATCGCGTCGAGGGCGGCCGGGGTGCGCAGCGTCACCTCGATCACCGGCAGGCCGCCCGCCACCAGCGCCCGGGCCAGCGGGACGGCGCTTTCCGCGTCGTCGAGGACGACCACCGGGACGACCGGCGCGAGGTCGAGAAGGTTGCTCATCACAGCTCCACTTCGGGGAATCGTTGGGCGAGCCAGGCGGCCGCACCCGTCAGCGCCGGCTGCTCGGCGACGATCAGCGGGGTCGGGATCGCGGCGGCGTAGTCCGTCAGCGCGGGCGCGGTCGTCTCGAACCGGGCCCGGAACGCGCTGCCCGGGATCCGCGCGGCCAATCGGGGCAGCACGCCGCCGCCCAGGTAGACCCCGCCCCGCGCGCCGAACGTCAGGGCCACGCCGCCGGCGAACCCGCCGAGCAGCGCGAGGAAGACCTCCACGGTCTCGACGCACAGCGGGTCGTCCGACGAGGTGATCTGCGCCGCCGTCCGGGCGCCCGGCGCGACCCCGCGCACCAGCGCGAGGCCGTGGTGCAGGCGCGGCAGCCCGGTGCCCGACAGCAGGTGCTCGGCGTCCACGTACGGCAGGCCGTCGGCGCGCAGGGCACGGACGATCTCCATCTCCAGGTCCGTCACGACCGGGACCGCCACGTGCCCGCCCTCGCCGGCCACGGGCAGCCAGCCCTCCCGTACGGGGACGAGCCCGGCCACCCCGAGCCCGGTGCCCGGGCCCAGCACGGCCTTCGTCAGGCCGGGCGGCGGCGACGGGGGGCCGCCGAGCGACACGAGATCGCCGCCCGCGAGGTGCGGCAGCGAGATCGCGAGGGCCTCGAAGTCGTTGAGGAGCACCGTACGCGGGATGCCCAGGTCGGTCACGGAACCCGACCATCCCGCGTTCGTCAGCCGGTACCGGTCCCTGTCGACCGGACCGGCGATCGCCAGGCACGCGGCCCCCGGCCGAACTCCGCCCGCATGTTCTGCGAGATAGGCGGCTACGGCATCGGCAAGGCCGAGATGCTGGGAAACGTCGAGTACGGTTACCGCCTCCGGCTGCCCTCCACGCCGGGTCACCAAACCGAACCGGGCGTTGGTGCCGCCCACGTCGGCGACCAGCCAGGGCAGGCTCACGCGGTGCCCCCGAAGACGCTCGCGCCGCGCTCGGCGGGGCCGACCGTACGGCGGAAGGAGGCGAACAGCTCGCGGCCGGTGCCGGTCCACTGCTCGTCGGTCAGGGGCGCGCCCTCGGGCACGCGTCCGGTGAGGTCGGCGAGCACGGTGAGCGTACCGGCGGCGGAGTCGAGGCGCACCACGTCGCCGTCGCGCAGCAGCGCGATCGGCCCGCCGTCGGCGGCCTCGGGAGAGAGGTGGATCGCCGCGGGGACCTTCCCCGAGGCGCCGGACATGCGGCCGTCGGTCACGATCGCGACCTTCTGGCCGCGGTCGAGCAGCACGGCCAGCGGCGGCGTGAGCTTGTGCAGCTCCGGCATGCCGTTGGCGCGGGGGCCCTGGTAGCGGACGACCGCGACGAAGTCCCGCCCGTTCAGCTCGCCCCGGTCGAACGCGGCGAGCAGGTCGATCTGGTCGTCGAACACCAGGGCCGGGGCCTCGATAACCAGGTGCTCGGGCTTGACGGCGGAGACCTTGCTCACCGCCCGGCCCAGGTTGCCCGACAGCATGTGGATGCCCCCGTCGGGGGAGAACGGCTCGGCGACCGGCCGCAGGACGTCGGGGTCGGAGCTGGGCCCGGTCCGCTCCTCCCACACCAGCGCGCCCTCCTTCAGGGCGGGAGCCGTACGGTAGTGACCGAGGCCGCGCCCGGCCACGGTCAGCACGTCGGCGTGGAGGAGCCCGGCGTCCAGCAGGCCGCCGATGAACACCGCCATGCCGCCCGCGGCGTGGAAGTGGTTCACGTCCGCCTGGCCGTTGGGGTACATCCGGGTGATCAGCGGCACGACCTTGGACAGGTCGGCCATGTCATCCCAGGTCAGCGTGATCCCGGCGGCGGCCGCCATCGTGACCAGGTGCATCGTGTGGTTGGTGGAGCCGCCCGAGGCGAGCAGCGCGACGACCGCGTTGACGATCGCCTTCTCGTCCACGACCTCGCCGACCGGGGTGTACTCCTCGCCGTGCGGGCCGATCTCCACGGCCCGCCGCGCCGCCGCCCGGGTCAGCGCCTGCCGCAGCTCGGTGTGCGGGTTGACGAACGTCGCGCCCGGCAGATGGAGCCCCATGACCTCCATCAGGAGCTGGTTGGAGTTGGCGGTGCCGTAGAAGGTGCAGGTGCCGGGGGAGTGGTAGGCGGCCGCCTCGGCGTCGAGCATCTCGCCGCGGCCGATCTTGCCCTCGGCGAAGGCCTGCCGGGCCCGGGCCTTGACCTTGTTGGGCAGGCCGGAGGTCATCGGCCCGGCGGGCACGAACACGGCCGGCAGGTGGCCGAAGCGTAACGCGCCGACGAGCAGCCCCGGGACGATCTTGTCGCAGACCCCGAGCAGCAGGGCCGCGTCGAACATGTCGTGCGACAGCGCGATGGCGGTCGCCATGGCGATCAGGTCGCGGCTGTAGAGGGACAGCTCCATGCCCGCCCGGCCCTGGGTCACGCCGTCGCACATCGCGGGCACGCCACCCGCCACCTGCGCCACGCCGCCCGCCTCACGGACCGCCCGCTTGAGCTCGGGCGGGTAGGTCTCGTACGGCTGGTGCGCCGACAGCATGTCGTTGTACGACGTGACGATGGCGACGCCGGGCTTGGCCGCGCCCCGCAGGTCGAGCTTGTCCTCGGCCGGGGCGGCGGCGAAGCCGTGGGCCAGGTTGGCGCAGGCGAGCCGCCCCCGGGCCGGCCCCCGCTCGCGCAGTTCGGCCCCGGCACGGCGCACCCGCTCCAGGTAGGCCCGGCGGGTGTCGCGGCTGCGTGTGACGACACGGTCGGTGACCTCGGAAACCACGGGGTCGACCACGGGGGAAACCACGGGGGAAACCACGGGGTCAGTCACGGAAGGTCCTCCTCGTGCCGGGCGCGGCCGCTGCGGCGGGTCCTGCTTCCGCCGGCGCCCCCTGGCACCGGCGGGGTCGATCTCGTGCCGGTCCGACGCCACGTCCGTTGTCCGGACGAAGGCGTCGATCAGGCACAGGAGGGACAGTATCGGGTAGTTATGCCAGTTATCAAGCCTAGTTTTGTAACTCTAAATGAATAAGTCATTGAACTTCGGTGAGTGTATGTGCTTCACTTCTGCTTGATGTCACGTTTAGCCACTCCTGGTGAAGTCCTCCAGCTCATCCGCAGCGGGGAGGCGGTGACGCGCGCCGACATCGGCCGCGTGACCGGCCTGTCCCGGCCGGCCGTCGCGCACCGCGTCTCCGACCTGCTCCAGCGCGGGCTGATCGTGGAGGACGCCGAGGGGCCGTCCACCGGGGGCCGCCCGCCCATGCGGCTGCGGTTCCACGCCGGTGGGGGAGTCGTCCCGGTGGCCTCGCTCGGCGCCCGCCGCACCCAGATCGCGATCTGCGACCTCGCGGGGGAGGTGCTGCACCGGACCGACATCGACATCGACGTCGAGGAGGGCCCCGGCGTCGTGCTCCCCCTGCTCATGGACACCTGGGAGAAGCTGCTGGACGGTCGCCGCGACGTGGCCGGCATCGGCCTCGGCGTCCCCGCCACCGTCGAGTTCGCGGCGGGACGGGTCGAAAGCGCCCGCGTCATGGCGAGCTGGACCGGCGTGGTGATCCCGCCCGTCATCGCCGAGCGGTTCGGCGTGCCGGTGCTCGTGGACAACGACGTGAACGTCATCGCGATGGGCGAGCACCGGAGCGTCTACGCCGCCGAGCTCGACGACCTGTTGTTCGTGAAGGTCTCCACCCGGATCGGCGCGGGGGTGATCTCCGGCGGGGGCATCCTGCGCGGCGCGCTCGGCGCGGCCGGGGAGATCGGTCACATCCCGGTGCGGGACGGCGGCGGCGTGCTGTGCCGCTGCGGCAACCTCGACTGCGTCGACTCGGTGGCCAGCGGCACCGCGATCCTGCGCGACCTGCGCGCCAAGGGCCGCGACGTCGCCTCCCTCGCCGACGTGACCGCCCTCGTGCGGGCGGGCGACGCCGAGACCATGGCCGTCGTACGGCAGGCGGGCCGCTGGCTGGGCGAGGTCATCTCCGGCGCGGTCAACCTGCTCAACCCGGCCGTGGTGGTCCTCGGCGGCGACGTCGCCGAGATGTTCCAGCCGCTGGTGTCGGGCGTACGCGAGATCGTCTACCGGCGCTCCACCCAGCTCGCCACCCGCAGCCTGCGCATCGAGCGCGGCCGCCTCGGGCCGGGCGCCGGGATCACCGGCTGCGCCCTCATGGTCCTCGACCGCGTGCTGTCCGCCCAGGCCGTCGACGCCGCCCCCCGCTGATCCCCCGGCTTACCGGGGCGGCGCTTTCGTCAGTGAGCACGGGTCGTTGACGTGCTCATCGAGCACTCCCGTGCGCCGCGCACCGGCACCGGGAGGCCACCGAGAAAGCGTCCCAGCCTGGTGGTGCCGCGTGAAACGGGGATGTCGGCCGGTGGCACTAGGCTCTGTGGCGATCTTCCCTCCCCCCAGGAGCCCTTCGTGCGTGAACGTGTCCGCCGTGTGATCGAGTCGCCGCGGTTCCAGCAGACGATCACCGTGGTGATCCTGCTCAACGCGGCCACGCTGGGCGTCGAGACCTCGGCCGGGGCGGTCGCCCGTTACGGCACGGTGCTGCACGTCGCCGACCACGCCGCGCTCTACGTCTTCGTCGCGGAGATCCTCGCCAAGGCGTACGTCTACCGGTGGCGTTTCCTCCGCGACCCCTGGAACGTCTTCGACACGCTGATCATCGCTGTCTCGTTCCTCCCCACCGCGGGCGGGCTGTCGGTGCTGCGGGCCCTGCGCGTGCTGCGGGCGCTGCGGCTGATCTCGGTGGTGCCGTCGCTGCGGCGGGTGGTCTCCGCGCTGCTCACCGCGATCCCCGGGATGACCTCGATCGTGGTCCTGCTCGGCCTCGTGCTGTACGTCGCCGCCGTGATGGGCACCAAGCTGTACGGCGCGTCCGCGCCCGAATACTTCGGCGACCTGCCGACCTCGCTGTTCACCCTGTTCCAGGTCATGACCGGCGACGGCTGGTCGGACATCAACCGCGAGGTCATGGACACCCACCCCTCGGCCTGGATCTACTTCGTGGTGTTCGTCCTGATCTGCACGTTCGTCGTGCTCAACCTCTTCATCGCGGTCGTGGTCAGCGCGATGGAGGAGGAGAGCCAGGAGGAGCGCAGAGCCGAGCGCGGGGAGGACGGCGAGGTGCTGGCCGAGATGGCCGCCCTGCGCGCCGAGATCCAGGGCCTGCGTCAGGCCATCACCGACCGCGTCCCCTCCTGACGGGCCTCCGCGGGACCTCGGGACCCGCGGAGCGAGGCCGCGGTCAGCCGCAGCGCAGACGACGGAAGCCGCCGTCCAGGGCCTGCTCGATGTCGAACCAGTCGTCTCCCGCCAGTCCGTCGTACAGCCACCGCTGGTAGCCCTGGTACCGGAGCAACCGGGCGTCGGCGGTGGTCTCCCGGATCATCCTGTCCAGGGGCATGAGGGTCCGGCCGTCGTCTTCGACGAAGTTGTACGGGTTGTCGCGGGGATCCTCACCCTTCTTCAGGTCGGGCAGCGAGCCCCAGGGATGGGTGCGGGCGGGTGGATCGGCAGGCCCGAACAGGCCGTGCCTGAGCATCGCCCGCGCGGTGAGCCAGTGAGCCAGATTCCTCATGCGGTCCGCGGACTCGTTCGCCTCGTCCACGGCTTCCTGTCGTGCGCGCTCGGAGTCCTCCGACTTGGCCATGCGAATCCTGGGCAGCTGGACCGCGTCGGTGAGCATGCCGAAGGCGGCGCCCACCGTTCTCGCGTCGGTGACGACGCCGCCGGCGTCCCGGGCCGTGGCCGCCTTCGCGGCGCTGTGGTCCAGGAGACGCCCGGCGTACTCGGTCTGGGCGGCGAGGTAGACGCCCAGTGCGCCCGGGTCCGTGAACAACTCCTGCGTCAACGGGCGCAGCAGCCCCGCGGAGGCGTTGATCCCCCAGTCCTCTCGCCCCGGCCCGTCGCCGTCGCGCGGGCTGCGTACGTAGGGGTCCAAGCCGTCACAGCCGTCGAGGGCGATGTATCCCAGGTCGCCGAGGTAACCGGCGAGGATGCGCGCGGTCGAGGCGGGCCGTACGAGGGAGCGGGCGGGCCGCCCGGCGCGGATCCGCCCGGACTCCACGGCGACGAACCTCGTGGTGAGCTCGGCGGACCGGAAGCCGCGGGACGGCCGGTCCCGTGTGCCGTCCTGGTCGCGGAAGACGAGCGTGGCCGCCTCCAGCGCCTTGCCCAGCGCCGTGCCGCCGTCGGCCGTGGGCCGCTCTGTCACGTAACGAGCGAGCGCGGTGGGGTCGCCGGAGAAGAAGTCCTGAGCCGCCGCCGGATCACGGCTGAGCGCGGCCATCAGGGTGGTGCCGATGTTCCGGGCGCCGAAGGACGCCGGTTCGCCGCGCCGCTGGTCGATCCTCCGGGCGACGGCGACGAGGAAGTCGCGGTCGAAGGCGCCGTGCCCGAGCGCCCGCGTCAGCGCGTACGCCGCGGAGCCGTCGCGGTCGAGGCCGTCGGCGAGCCGGTCGCGCCAGCCCTGGCTCAGCCGGGGGCTCGCCGTGCCCAGGACCCGGCCGAGCGCGATCTCCAGCCGGTGCGCGTTCCCGTCGGCCTGGTGATCCACGGCCTCGGCCAGGAGATCGCGGAACCGCATCGGGCCCAGCGCGTTCATCAGCGCGGTCGCGAAATCCGGGTCCGGCGCCCGGCTCTCCAGTTCGGCCACGGTCTCCGCACCGGCCTGTCCGGTCTCCGCGGCCTCGGTCAGCCGCACCGTCATGTCGCGCACCTGGGGAGGCACCGGCTCCGCGCGTTCGCCCGGGGCCTGCTCGGACGTCAGCCGGCGCAGGTCCAGCACATGCACGGAGTCCACGCCTCCGGTGACCAGGACCGGCCGGCCGGCCAGATCCGTCACCGCCGCCGCGACGACCGGACCGGCGTGACCGACCGGACGGCCGAGGCGCTCACGGCCCGTCGGGTCCCACACCTGCGCGGTGGCGTCCAGCCCGACCGACACCACGATCGGCCGGCCGTCCAGCTCTCCCGCCGTCAGGGCGTACGCGCCGGCGTCCCCGAGCGGCTGATCGAGCCGCGCACGTGTGGCCGGGTCCCACAGCCACACCGCGCCGTCGGAGCCGGAGAAGACGACGACGGGCCGGCCGTCCCGCTCGGTGATCGTGCCGGCCGCGACGACGCTTCGCGACGGATCCGTGAACGGCCGGCCGAGCCGCCGGTGACCGGCCAGGTCCCACATCCGTACGGTGGAGTCGCGGCCCGCGGAGACGGCGATCATGCGGCCTTCCAGCGTCGTCGTCAGCACCGCGGTCACGCCGGCGGTGTGGCCGGTGAGCGCCTGGCCGAGCTGCTTGTGAGCGGCCAGGTCCCAGATCCTGACCGTGCCGTCGGCACTTCCGGTGACCGCCACGGGGCGGCCGTGGAGCCGGGTCGCGGTCACGGCGGTGACCCGGCCGGTGTGGCCGGTGAGCGGGCGCCCGAGCTGCCTGCCGGCAGTGAGGTCCCACACCCGCACGGTGGCGTCCTCACTGCCGGAGACGGCGACGGGGCGGCCGTGGAGCCGGGTCGCGGTCACGGCGGTGACCCGGCCGGTGTGGCCGGTGAGCGGGCGCCCGATCTGGGCGCCGAACTGGGTGCCGGTCGTGAGGTCCCAGACCCGGACCGTGCCGTCGGCACTTCCGGTGACCGCGACGGTCCGGTCGCCGAGCCTGGTCGTCGTCATGGCGCGGAGCAGGGCGGGCTCCTTCGGGGCGGCCCCGATGGTCGCCGGTGGGAAGGGCGCGGGTCCGCCGGGCGAGGTGTCCCCGCGGAAGTGGAAGAACGCGACGACCACGACGATCAGCGCGGCGCCCGCCCAGACGGAGATCAGCACCCGCCCGGTGCGCTCGTAGGACGGCGTCGAATCCATGAGTGACGGCGGGTCCTTCTGGTTCAGGTGAGGCCGTACCTGGCCTGGATGTCCCTGGCCTGTTCGGTGGTGACCTCGGACGGGGTGTTGGCCAGAGCGCGCCGCAGGTCGGACAGGACGGCGTCGGCGCAGCCGCGGACGCGGGTGCGATGGAGGGTCAGTTGTTCCTCGAACCGCTGCGCGGCCGGCCCCGTCCACACGCGCCCGGAGTGGAAGGCGCCGTACTGCCTTTCGAGGTCGTTCGTGACCTCCGTGAGCAGCGGCTCCGCGGTACGCAGCGTTTCGCGGAGAGCCACATACAGCGGATTGGGTACGAGTTCGGCCATGCCGGTCAGCCCTTTCCGGCGGACGGGGTGGGCGTGGGCGCGTCGGCCGAGGTGATCAGCTTCGGCGCGATCAGCTTCATCAACGCCACCACATCGGCTGCGTTGTCCCGCCCCTCGACCCCTTTCTCCAGTTTGATGAGGATTTCCGCATTGCCTCGCACGAGCATCGCGTGAGCCGAATTCTGTTCGGCTGGCGAGTTCTCGCCGTAGTAGCCGATCGCTCCGGGCGCGATCGTGGGCAATGGGGAAGCGCCATTTCGCAGCTGATCTTTCACTCGCTCTTCCGTCCCCATGGGCACCAGGAGTATCTGCAATACCTTCACGCGATCGCCGCCTCGCTGATAGATGGCGCAGTCTCCATCACCGGCGTCCGGCCGGTCGAGGTCGATGTAACCGCGGACCAGCGGATCGCGTTCTCCGGTCATCAGTTCGACGGCTTTGAGCGGGATATAGTCGCAGACATAGGGCGGGGCGGCGACTGTCGGCATCGGCGTTCGGTCGGGCTTTGCCTCTTCGTGCTGACAGCCGGTTACCAGAGCCAATGTGCAGATCAGTCCTACTGCCCCGGAAGTTCGTCTCAACCTGATCATTTGTATTCGAGGAAGGCCTGGGTGAAGTTGGTGTTAACGCGACCCAGCAGGTCGTCCCCGCGCTTTCCTACAAGGTTCACATCGCGAAGCCATCGTTTGTACGCATCAAGTCGCTTATCCCCGGAGCCATCACCGTGGGGTGCTTTGTCGCTCATCTCGTCCCTTGTCATGATGGTCTGGCCGTCTTTGAGGAAGTTGTATGGGCTGTCACGAGGATCCTGGCCCTTCTTCAGATCCTTGAGCGAAGCCCAGGGATGATGGGACGCGGGCGGGTCGGCGGAGCCGAAAAGCTCGTGCCTGAGCATCGCCTGCACAGTGAGATCGCGCAGGAGTTCCTGAGTTTTCAGCACCGTCTGGTTGGCGTCGGTTGTGGCCCGGTCTGCGGAGTCTCCTTGAGCGCTGTCCTCGATTCGGCCTGTCCATGCCCCGGCGATGCCGGAAATGATCGGCCAGGCTCCTGCCTGCGGTATCGCGAGACCGGTGTTGGCGATGGCGGTGAGGATCTTCATGTTCCTCTCCTGCGCTTCGTCGAGGCTCTTGCCCTCCGCTATCTTGGCCAGCCCTCCCGCGTCTGTGATCACTCCGAATCCCGCCCCGATCCATTTGGCGGCTGTCAACAGTGTCGCGTCACTGTCCGTGCGGGCCATCTCGGCGGCACCGTGATCGAGAATCGTCTTGGCGAACGCGGTCTGGGCTGCCACGACTGCGCCGAATGCCTGAGGGTCGTTGAATGCCTCCAGCATCACATCATGGAGTTCCTTCCTGTCGATGCGTGCGCCCCAGCGAAACGGTCCAGGAATGCTCGGGTCATCGGTGAACGCGACGCCGGGCACTTTGCTGTCGCCGGTGTCGAAGGCGACGCGATTCACGTCGAGGATGTAGTCGCCGAGGATTTTGGCGGTGGTGGCGGGGGGGACGGCCGGAGGGAGGCCCTTGGAAATGCGCTCGGCTTCCAGGTGGACGAACCGGGAGGCCAGCAGGGCGGAGAGGTATCCGCGCGAAGGGTGCTCCGCTGAGCCGTCGTGGTCGCGGAAGGTGAGCGTGGCGGCCTCCAGCGCCTTACCCAGCGCCGCGCCGTCGTCCGGCATGTACGGCCACCTCAGGTAGCGTTCCAGCGCCTTGGGATCGCCCAGGAAGAAATCCTGAGCCGCTACGGGATCACGGGCAAGGGCCTCCATGAGGGTCTTCCTGATGGCGGGTTCGCCGGACATCGCCGCCGCGTGCTTGTCGATCTGCCTGGCCACCGCCACGAGGAAGGCGGAGGCGAAGGTGCCGTGTTTGAGTGCCAGCGCCAAAGCGTAGGCCGGACGCCAGTCGACGATGGCCTTGTCGAGCGTCCCGGTCAGCTCGTCCCGGTAGGCCGGCTCCAGGCGTGGGCTCGCGGTGCCGAGGGTCTTGCCGAGGGCCTTCTGCAACCGCTGCATGGTCGCGTCATCGGTGTGCTCGACGGTTTTCACCAGCAGATCACGAAGCCGCGTGGCGCCCAGTGTGGTCGTCAGCGCCAGGGCGAAGGCCGGATCCCCCGCGCGCTTCTCCAGCGCCGTCACGGTCTTCGCGTCGATCTCGCGCTTCTTGGCCGCCTCGGTGAGCTTGCCGACGGCGGCGTACACATCGGGATCCCGGCCGGCTTCGCCGTACAGCTTCTCGTCGAAGGCGGCCAGGCCGGCCGGGAGAGCGGAGGAGGCCGCCCACTCGCCGTGCTCGGCGCGGATCGTGTCGCTGCGGCGCCGCAGGTCGGGGCGTGTGCTCCGGATCCAGCCCTGTGCCTCACGTAGTGCGCCCAGACGGGAGGTGTCCAGGTCGAGCCGCTGCAACATGCCGCGGATCCTCGGCTCGGTGCGGCCGATGGAGTCCTGCGCCCGGCCGAGTCCTCGTTCGAAGTCGTCCATCGCGGCGGGGTCGATCCCGGCGTAGCCTCCGCCGCGGTTCACCCAGCCCTCGGGCGGTGGCGTGGGTTCCGGTCGGCCGGGAGCGACGGCGCCCGCCGGCGAGGTGGGCGTGACCGGCGGCTGCGTGGGCGTCGCTTCGGGACTCGGCGACGGGACAGGAGCAGAAGCATAGGGAGAGGGCTGAGGTGACGCCGACGGGGGAGCAGGAGGCGATTCCGGGCTTGGTGACGGCCGGGAATCACCTGATGAAAGGGTCATACGGCCCGGGCTCCCCCTGATATCGGTGACAGGCGACGACTCAGGCAGCAAGATTATTTACGATGTGGTCATCTCGTAAACATAATCACTCAATCCGGAATGCCCGGTCATTCGCCACAACACACTCACACATTCTCTCGTACGGCTCGCGCACGGCCAAGAGGACCGGCGACCTGCCGCTCCAACGTAATCAGGTCGAACCGCTTGCCGAATTCGCCGTACGGCCCAGGTCGGTGGCTCGCCGATCCGGGCGGGAAGCAATCAGGGAAACGACCGCCCCTTTCCATGGGCTCTGTAGCGGATGAAGCGTTGCTCCAACGGGCCTCCGGCGGGGGCGTGCCGAGGCGGCGATTAGACTCCGCGCATGCGGCTTCCGACGGACGCGGAGATCCGTGCCCTGCACGAGAAACACGCGCCCTCGGAGGAGGCGTTCGACCTCGTCCACACGCACTGCGAGATCGTCTGCGCGATCGCCCTGCGGCTGGCCGACCGCGCCGGGCTCGACGTCGACGCCGAGCTGGTGCGGGCCGGAAGCCTCCTGCACGACATCGGCGTCTACCTGCTCTACGACGAGGACGGACGGCTCGACCACGCGGGTTACGTGCGCCACGGGATCCTCGGTCACGAACTGCTCCGCGGGGAGGGCCTGCCCGAGAGCCTGTGCCGATTCTGCTCCCACCACACCGGTGTGGGGATCAGCCGGGAGGACGTGCTGCGACAGGGGCTGCCCCTGCCGCCCCGCGACTACCTCGCGGGGTCGGCCGAGGAGGAGCTCGTGATGTTCGCGGACAAGTTCCACAGCAAGACCGACCCGCCGAGATTCGTCACCGCCGACGCCTACGCGGTCGATGTCCGCCGGTACGGCGAGGACAAGGCCGAGGTGTTCGCGTCGATGCGCGCGGTCTTCGGCGTCCCCGACCTTGGGCCCCTCGCCGCCGCGTACGGCCACGAGGTCGTCTGACCCGAGGCGCGAGGACTGCGGTGCAACGACTGCGGCGCGAGGACTACGGGGTGAGGACGATCCTGCCGAACACCTCGCCGGCGTCCATCTTGTGATGCGCCCGCGTGGCCTGTGACAGGGGCAGCACCTCGTGCACCACTGTGCGCAGCTCGCCGCGGCTCGCGGCGGCGAACTGCCCAGTCCGCACGGCGTGCCGGTCGGGCGCGGAAACTGTGTCGGCGCTGAAGGTGGCGAAGGACGTCGACTTCCGGAACGCCGCCATCATCGTCGTGCCGAAGTCCGCCGGTGGCTGCCCTCCGACGACGCCGACGACGACCATGCGGCCGTTCGGGTTGAGCAGGTCGAGGAAAGCGGGCAGGTCCGGGCCGGCTACGACGTCGATGACGACGTCGTAGCCGGCGGGAGCGTACTCGCCGCCATCGCCGGAGCGGTCCAGCACGTGGGTCGCGCCGAGCGCGCGCAGGCGCTCGCCGCGCTGGAGCGACGAGGTCGTGACCGCCACCGCGCCGGCGCCGCCGCGCGCCGCGAGCTGGACCGCCGTGATCCCGATGCTGCCGGACGCGCCGCGCACCAGCACCGACTCGCCGGGCGCGAAGCGGGCGCGGGAGAGGCCGAAGTGGGCCACCACACCGGAGCTCCCGAGCGTCACCGCGTCGACGGCGGACAGGCCGGCGGGGAGCGGGACGATCTCGTCGACCGCAGCGATCGTCTGCTCGGCGTAGCCGCCGCCCAGCCCGGTGAACGCCCACACCCGCTGGCCGATCCACGACGGGTCGGCGTCTTCGCCCACGGCGATCACGCTGCCCGCCACCTCGCTGCCGGGGATGTGGCCCGCCTTGAAGCCGTAGGCGGCCAGCGCGCCGCTCCGGATCAGGGCGTCGACGCCGCCGGCGCCGATCGCCTCCGTGGCGATCAGCACCTGTCCGGCGGCGGGAGCCGGGGGGCTCCGGTCGATCAGCGCCAGGCCTTCGGGACTTCCGAACTCCCTGATCTCGACTGCCAGCACTGTCGTCTCCACCTTCTGGGATCGGCCCGATGCCGGGCCTGTTCGAAGACGCGCGAGGCGTCCGTGCTCTCGGACCGTAACGGACGCCGCCGTCCGTTTGGCTAAAGTGAGTGCGGTGACCGACCGTCCGCCTCACATCCTGCGGTCCGACGCCCTGGACAACCGGGAGCGCATCCTCGGCGCGGCCCGTGAGCTGTTCGCCGCCGAAGGTCTGGACGTCCCGATGCGGGAGATCGCCCGGCGCGCCGGAGTCGGCCCCGCCACCCTGTACCGCCGCTTCCCGACGAAGCAGACGCTGGTCGTCGAAGCGTTCACGCACGAGATGCGCACGTGCCACGCCATCGTCGAAGAGGGGCGGGCCGATCCGGACCCGTGGCGCGGCTTCCGCCTGGTGATCGAGAAGATCTGCGACCTGCACGCGCGCAACCGGGGTTTCACCGACGCCTTCATGTCGGCCCATCCCGGCGAAGTGGATCTCGCGGCGAGCCGCGAGCACACGCTGAGCGCCGTCGCCGAACTCGCCCGCCGCGCCAGGGACACCGGGCATCTGCGCGCCGACTTCGTCCTCGACGACCTGATCCTCATGCTGCTGGCCCACCGGGGCGTCCACGCCACGTCGGCGGCCGCCCGGGTCGCGGCGTCCCGGCGCTTCGCCCGGCTCGTGATCCAGGCGTTCCAGGCCGTCCCGGACCGATCACCGCCACTGTGAGGGGCACGGCCGGCGCTCCGAGAGAACGCGTGCGGACGCCGCCTGCGTCCTCGCGAGGAGCCGGTCGACCTGGGCCTCCAGCGGGGGCGCGCCGAGGCGGTTGTCGATCTCGTCGTACGGCACGGCGGGCGGTTCGTCGACCTTGATGGCGCGCAGGTAGTCGGCGAACCGCTCCAGCTTCCGCCCGTCCCTGGCGAGGCCCCGGCGCACCAGCCGCTCGCGCAGCGTGGGGCCGTCGGAGCGGACCCAGAGGAGGCGCACCTCCGGGCCGCCCAGGGCCTCCACCCACGCGTGCCAGCGCGCCGCGTCGTGCACCTGTGCGGTGAACGGGCCGCCCAGCATGACCGGGCAGCCGTGGGAGCGGATTTCCCGGGCGGTCGCGGTCATGCCGTCGTATTCGAACCGCTTGACGTGCTGGTCGTACCAAGGCCCCTCGCGCTCGCCCGGCGGCCTGCCGTACGCGGCGAGGGTCGCCTCGACGAAGCCGCCGTACATCGTGTCCTTGTCGAGCAGCGCCGGGACGGGGTCGAGGCGGGCCAGCAGCAGGTCGCAGACCGTCGACTTGCCCGCCCCCGGCGGTCCCGACACGATCCAGACGGCGCCGGTCATCGCGGCGGGCCGTACGGCTCGATCGGCGGATCGGAGTACGGCCCGCCGTCCGCCCGCGGGTGGTCCCCGCCGCGCGGCCCGGCGCCGGTGTCGCCCACCCGCCGTCCCGCGCTCTCCGTCACCCGCAGGACGTACAGATTCTTGCGGGGGTCGATCGGCACGAGGCCGTACGCGGTGTCGACCTCGTCCTCGGCGAGGTCGAGATGCCGCATGGCCGACTCCAGGGTCGCGGGTGCGGGGAGTCGCACGGTGATGAGCACGTCGGCCACGGGTCCGCCTTCCCCTGTCGTGTACGGACGCCGCACGGCCCGGCCGCCCGGCGGCTCTCCGGCGGCCCTGGCCGCTCGGGTGGCTTTCAGGCGGCCTTCGCCGCCCGGGCCACTTCAGGCGGCCTTCGCCGCCCGGCGGCGCAGCGCGGCGATGACGCCGGCGGCGTCGAGCACGCCGTACCCGTAATCGTGGTCATACCCTACGGCACTGCGGTCGTCGGCCGTCCGCCGCAGCAGGGTCCTGAGCTGGGCCGGGGAGAGCGTGGTGGACGGCCACCGGGTGCGGACGGCGGCGACCAGCCCCGCCGCGACGGGACACGCCGCCGAGGTGCCGGAGTCGGGCTCGGTGTCGCCGAGCGCGCCGGAACCGGTGAAGTGGGTGTAGGCGCAGAGATCCGGCTTGCGCGCGGCCAGCCGCCCGGGGCCCTGGGAGGAGTAGCCGACGCGCGTCCCGCCGGTGTCGATCCCCCCGATCGACAGGGCGCGCGGGTGGGAGTTGGCCCCGACGATGGGCCGGTCCGGGTAGGCGCACCTGCTGTCGCGGCACTGCGTGCCGCAGTTGCCCGCGGCGAACAGGATGTCCGCCCCCGCCTCGGCCAGGCTGCCCACGATCAGGTTGAACGGATGCGCCGGATTGTCGGAGTAGTTGCCGGGATGGCCGGGCGGGAAGTCCCAGCGCGGTGAGAACGAGCCCCAGCTGTTGGTCACGACGAGCGCCCGGGACTCGGCCGGCTGGGCGTCGAGGACCTCGCGCAGGTGCGCGTACGCGGCGATCGCGTCGGACAGCAGGCCGTCGAGCGTCGACCCGCCCCGCCGCCGCGACAGCAGCACGGGCACGTCCACGAGAGACGCGTTCGGCGCGGCGATGAGCGCATCGAAGGCGCACATCGAGCCGTGGTCGACCGCGTAGTCTCCCGGCGTTCCGGACACACTCTTGGGGTTCCAGCTGCGCTCGTGATCGAGGGTGACCTCCCGGCCGCGGGCCGTGGAGACGTACGCCGCGTTGATGCCCGTGTCGATGACCGCGAGGGGGACGCCGGAGCCGTCCAGTCCCTCGGCCGCGAGATCGGGCAGGCACAGCAGCCGCTCGACGTCGTGCCAGTCGCCCACGGGAGGGTCGCCGGCGCAGGTGAGCGTGGTCTCGATGGCCGGGTCGGCGTAGATGGCGACCACGTCGCGGCGGGTCGCCGGCAGCAGCGCGATCCTGCTGGTGAGCTCGTCGTCGGCGATCTCCCCGCGCACCACGACGGAGGCGTCCTGCGGCGCCATGGAGAAGACCAGTGGCTGGTTGAGCGAGAGCGGGTCCCCGCCGGGGACCGCGGGCATCGGATGAGGCACGGTCACCGGGGCGTACGAGTGGTCGAGGACGATCCCGGGCAGATCGTCGGCCACGTCGGAGGCCGAGGACGGGACCGACGGGTCGGTGACGGCGGCGACCAGGTCGGGGGACGGACGCAACTGGATGAGTACGCGCACGACGGGTCCACTTCGTGTGACGGGGTGGATACGTTACGTGACAACCCTGCTGCATACCGGCGGCGCCGTCCACGGCTTCGCGGGAAAACCTCAGCGGTGCGCGGTCAGAAGCCGCACAGCTCCGCCAGGCTCTGGGCGGCCTTGTCGTTGGGGGTGGGGGTCTTCTTGCCGCCCGCGTCGGCCAGGAGCGGCGTACGGGACGGCGAGGGGCTGGACGAAGGGGTGGACGAGGGGGTGGACGAGGGGGACGCGCCGGGTGAGTCCGAGGCGGACGCGGAGGCTGTGCCGGCGGTGCCCATGGGGGAGGCCGTCGCCGCGATGGGGCCCTGGTCGGCCATGGACTCGCGGATCGCCTTCTTCGTGAGCTGCCTGATCTTGTCCCAGTCGGGGTTGCCGGTGTAGATGAGCGGCGGCACGAACTGGAGACTGGTGATCTTGGCGCTGCGCACCTTCATGCCGAGCGGCACGAGGTGTTCCAGCAGGTCGCGGGGGATGTCGGTGCGGAACATGTGGCGGGCCGCGGCCGCGATCCTGGTGAAGTTCGTGAGGACCTTGGACGGGGTCGCCTGCTGGGCGAGCGCGCCGATGACGCACCGCTGGCGGGACATCCGGGAGAAGTCGTCGCTGTCGACCCGGGAACGGCCGTACCAGAGCACCTCCTCGCCGCTCAGCCTCCGGTAACCGGCCTTGATGGTCCCGGCCGTGCCGAAGTGGCCGCCCCACTTGATGTCCCGCTCGACCCGGATGTCGAGGCCGCCCAGGGCGTCGATCATGGCCGCGAAGCCGAACATGTCGACCATCGCGTAATAGTCGATGTGCAGGCCGAGTGTGTAGCCGATGGCGTCCTTCAGCGCCTGCGCGCCCTTGTTCTTGCCCCCCATGACCTGCGGGTTGTTGTCGGCGTAGTACCAGACCGAGTTGAGCAGGCCCTGCCCTTCGTCGTTGAAGCCGTTGGGGAACACCTTGTGCAGGGGGCTGCTCGAGGGGAAGCGGACGTACTGCAGGTTGCGCGGCAGGCTGAACAGGACGGTGTTGCCGGTCGCGATGTTCACGCTCGCCACGGTCATCGAGTCGGTGCGCACGCCGACCCGGTTGCCCGCCGCATCCCCGCCGACCAGCAGGAAGTTGACGCGCTGGCGGCCGTCCCAGGGATCCTCGGCCCGGATGGGGGAGGGGGTCGTGCCCGCGACCGGGGCCATGACCGCGTCGAGGGTCTGGCTCGCGGTCCTCATGTAGCCCGCGGTGACCGCGAACGGCGCCATCACCGACACGCACAGCACGCCGGCGACGATCCCCGCCACCACCTGCCCGGTTTGCGACAGCCGCTGCGGGCGCAGCGCCACGAAGGACAGGACCACCAGGGCGAACCAGGCGAGCGCGCAGACGGCCGCGCCCACCATGATGGCCGTGAGCGTGCTGGGGCGCACGACCGCGCCCGCGTTGCCCATCAGCCGCAGGCCCACGACCACCAGGGCGACCAGGGCGGCGCCGAACGTCACGAGCAGGGCGATCCCGGTCCGGCGGTGGCCCGCCCGCAGGTGGGCCGCGCCGGGTACGAAGGCCGACAGTGCGGTCCAGCCGATCAGGGAGGCGGGGGTCAGCGGCGGCCCGAAGCGCGGCCCACCGCTCCGCCGCCTCGGTCGCGGAGCCGGATGGGAACCGCCGGGGGCTCCGAACGCTCCGGGGGCTCCGGGGCCTTGGGGCGTTCCGGGGGCCTGGGGGCCTCCCGGGGCGTCCTTTCGGGGCCCCGGGACCGTCTCGTCCCGGGACTCCGGCTCGGCGGCCTGGGGGCCTGCCTGGAGGTCTGGCTGGGGGGCTCGGAAAGCGTCGTTCCGGCGTCTCGGGATGGTGTCGTCGTGCCGATCACCGTGAGTGTCGTGAACGTTGTGAGCGTCGTCCGGGGAGGAATCACGAGGGGCCTCGGCGCGGGCCGGTGCGGAGCCGGGAGTGCCCATGCGCGGTCGCGAGGATCTGGGAGAGCCTTCGCTCGGTCGCGGGGAGCCGGGAGAGCCTTCGCTCGGTCGTGACGAGTCGGGGGAGTCCTCGTGCGGTCGCGGCGACCCGGGGGTTTCGCCGCGTGACCGTGGCGGGCCGGGGGCTTCGTCGCGCTCCCCGCTCCCGCCACGCTGACTTTCGCGCCGACGCTTCCGGGAACCCCCGGCCGCGTCAGCGGGACCCCCGCCGCGCATGGCTCACCGCTCTTTCCTCCGTGGCTTGGCTAGGGATTCTAATCACCATATCCGGACAAGGTAGGCGTAAACCTGGGGATAGGAGTCGGGGCCGTCCGTCAGGAGACGGACGAGGAGCCGACTACCCAGGTGTTGCACTGGTAGGCCATCGGCCGGGTGTAACCCTGGCGGAACCAGGCGGCGTTGCTGCGCGTGTCCCCGTGGTCACGCGGCCCTCCCGGCGGGTCGCCCAGGTGGCTGTAGGCCCACAGGAGCGTGTTCCGCCGGGTGCCGTCGATGGGATAGGTGGCGGCGACCGACCGCATGAACATGCCGCCGAAGCAGGTCGCCTGCAGCTCGTGCCGCCGGCTGAGCGCCATCTTGCCGCTGCGGGAGCTCGAGTTGATCGTCTGCTGCCACCAGGAGTCGGAGATGCCCGACACGTTCTGGAGGTGATGTCCGTACTCGTGGGCCATCATGCTGATGATGATCCCGTTCCAGGAGCCGAGCGGGCCGTACTCCCGGGCCATCGCCGAGGTGGACGCGTAGATGGTGCTGTTGCTCGGGCAGTAGTACGGCACGTTGCTGCCCGGAGAGGGATAGTCGCCGCAGGCGCCCCGGCCCTTCCGGGCAGCGATCATGTAATGCGGGGGAGTCCAGGGGATTCCCGCCCGGGTGAGCGCCGGCGCCCAGGCGTCGCCCATGCACTTTCCTGTCTTCAGGATCAGGGCCTTGAACTGGGCGTGGTCGTAGATGCTGCCGTTCCCGGCGGGGCAGTTCGTCCTGGCCGGCGAACCGGCGCGGTAGAGGGTGTTGCCCTTGGCCGTGCGGTTCAGCGTCGGCGTCGTCGGACGACGCGTTACCTCGGACGTCGGCTTCGAGGAGGGCCTGGCCGGCGCCGCGGTGTCGTCCTCCCGGGGCTCCCGCGCAGGGAGCGGGGGAAGGCCGTAGGTGGGCAGCGCGACCGGAGAGACCGGGTCCTCGATGCGCGCGACACGCGCCATCGCGCTCATGACCACGACCAGCACGAAGACGAGCGCGAGCATGCCCATCAGGGCGACGATCACCGCTCCGCCGGACGACCTGCGCCGGGGCGGGCGCCACGCGGGCGGCGGGTAGGGCGCGGCGGGGCCGCGCGGGGGCGGCGGAGGCTGTGGCGCCCATTGCTGCGGTCCCGGCGGAGGCTGTGGCGCCCATTGCTGCGGTCCCGGCGGAGGCTGCGGCACCTGCCGGGGTGGCGGCGGCCCCTGGAACGGCGCGCCCTGGAACGGCGCGCCCTGGGGCGCGGGATGGCCCTGGGGAATCCGCCCGGGGACGTACGCCGGGTTCTGCGGAGGCGCCGGGAAAGAACCGTTCGGAGGAAACCCGCCGGGGGCCGGGGGCTGCGGGATGGGCGAATAGGGGCCGCCGTGGGGAGGACCGCCGTACGGGCCGGGCTGTGGGTGACCGCCGTACGGGCCGGGCGGGGGATAGGCGCCCGGTGGATAGGCGACGCCCTGATGCGGTCCGCCCTGCGGATAGGGAGTGCCGTCGCGCTGTCCGCCTTCCGGATGGGGAATGCCGCGGTGCTGCGGACCGTCCCAATCGCCCGTTCCGGTTGGCCCGGTCCAGCCCCCAGATGGATGGGCCGCGCCGATTTGTGCCCCGGATTCCGGTCCGGGTGTCCAACCGGCCGATTCCTCCGGTTGTGACCCGAAAGGCGGGCCCGAAGGTGGCCCTGAATAGGGAGAAGACCCCCCGGGCGGCTGCTGGGGAGGGTACTGCTGCGCCACGACTTTGCCCCCTTCGTGGATTTGGGGCAGAAGGATACTCGTTTCTCATCCATCACGGATGTAGCAGATAACGGGCACAATCCGTAATCGGCCGACGTGATCTCTGCGATGTTCCGGAATCGCCGGGCTCGTCTGCCCTAGCGTTTTTGGCATGAATCTGCAGCAGCTCCGTTACGTGGTCGCCACTGCGGAGCACCGCACCATGACCGATGCCGCCCGCTCGCTCTATATCGCGCAGCCCGCTCTGTCGCGCGCGATTCGCGACCTGGAACGTGAACTCGGAATGACGCTTTTCGCGCGCTCCGGCCGCGGAGTCGTCGTGACGGCCCAGGGCCGCCGGGTCGTGAAGCTGGCTCGTGAGGCCCTCGACGCGGTGGCCGAGATCGAGGCGCTCGCGACCCAGGGCCACTCCTCCGGGGCCGAGTTACGGATCGCGTCCACTCCGAGTCTGGAGCCCGGCCTCGCCGGGCGCCTCCTGCCCGCGTACGCCGCCGAGCACCCCGGGATAAGGGTGCAGATCGTGCGGTGCGAGGGGCGGGAGGCGGTGGTCAGCGCGGTCCGCGAACAGCGTGCCGACCTCGGCCTGACCGATCTTCCGGTGCCCACCGACCTGGTGAGCCATCCCCTGGAACGCCAGGAGATCGTGCTGATCTCCCCGCCCGGCCTCGACCTGCCCGATCCCCTCCCGGTGACGCGGCTGAACGGCATGCGGCTGGTGCTGCCCGCCCCCGGCAGCCCGCGCCGCAGGGAGTTCGACCAGATCTTCGCCACCCACGGGGTGCGCCCGATCCCGGCCGTCGAGTCCGACGAACGCCGCGGCTGGCTCCGCGCCGTACGGGAGGGCCGGGCCTCGTTGCTTTGGTACCGGGGCATGGCCGAGCAGGCGGCCAGGGCCGGGCTGGTGGTCCGCTCGCTCGACCCGTCACTGCGTAAGATCATCGCGGTGGTGCACGCGCGGCGGCGGCTGCCCGCGATGGCGCAGGACTTCCTCGCCCTCGCCGAGGGCGGCTCGGCGGCGTGACCGCGCCCTCTCCTTCTTTTGGATCGTTCCATCTTTCCCGAACACAGGACGCGCGCGCCGCCCCGGCGTCGGCGCGGACGCCGGGAGGCCGGTTTAGTAGGGTGACGGCGATGCCGAACTCGCCGAAACCCGCCGCGGTGCCCGGCCCGCCATCCGTACTGCGCCTGCGCGGCCGTGCCTTCGGTCCCGGCGACTTCGCGGTGATGGCCGTGGTCAACAGGACCCCCGACTCGTTCTACGACAGGGGATCGACCTACGCCTTCTCCGCCGCCGTGGACGCCGCCTCCCGCCTCATCGCGGACGGGGCGGACATCGTGGACATCGGTGGCGTCAAGGCGGGTCCCGGCACGGACGTCGACCCGGCCGAGGAGATCCGCCGGGTGGCCGACGTCGTCGCGGCGGTACGCGAGCGGCACCCCGAAGTGATCATCAGCGTCGACACCTGGCGGTCGGAGGTCGCCAAGGTCGTCGCGGAGGCGGGTGCCGACCTGCTCAACGACACCTGGGGCGGCGTGGACCCCGGCCTCGCGGAGGTCGCGGCGGCGTACGGCGTCGGCCTGGTGTGCGCGCACGCCGGGCGGGTGGAGCCGCGCACCCGGCCGCACCGCATCGCGTACGACGACGTGGTGGCCGACGTGATCGCCTACACGACGGCTCTCGCGGAGCGGGCGGTCGCGGCGGGGGTCCGCCGCGACGCGATCCTCATCGACCCCGCGCACGACTTCGGCAAGAACACCTGGCACTCGCTGGAGGTCGGCAGACGGCTCGGCGAGATGACCGCCACGGGCTGGCCGGTGCTCGTCGCCGTCTCCAACAAGGACTTCGTGGGCGAGGCGCTGGGCGGTCTCCCGGTCGGGGAACGGCACGCCGGCACGCTGGCCACGCTCGCGGTGTCCGCGCTGCAGGGCGCGCGGGTCTTCCGCGTCCACGACGCGGCGAGCGCGCGTACGGCTCTCGCCGTGGTCCGCCGCCTCGCCGCCGCCCCATCCTGAGCCGCCCCATTCTGAGCGGATCCGCTCACGCGGGCGGGGAGTAGGTCACGGACAGGAAGCGGAGCAGGATCGCCTCTCGGGTCGCCGCCGGCAACGCGTCGAGAATCGCGTTCACGACCGCCATCTCGGGCGTCGTCGAGGATGGTGCCGAGGGCGCCGTCGAGGGCGCCGTCTCGGGCGGTGTCCCGGGCTGTGCCGCGGGCCCGGTCCCGTCCGGCAGGCCGAGGGTGATCCCCGCCGACGCGGCAAGTTCGGCGAACGTGGCGTCGTCCAGCGCGTCGAGATCGATGGACGCGATCAGCTCGGGCAGGCCCTCGGGCACCTTGGCGGGCCCGCGCCGCCGGGCCGCCGCGGCCGCCTCCTCGATCACGTCCAGCATCGCGTCCACCCCCGCCAGCGTGACGCCGGTGACCGTGATGTGGATGTTGGCCGGGATCCCGGCGTACGACAGCTGCGGCTGGAGGAACCAGCCGCGTGCGCGCGCCTCGTCGGCGAGCACGAACACGTCCACCTCCGGTGACCCGGCGATCGCGACCAGCGCGGCCTCCGGTTCGCCGAGCACCCGCAGGCCGGGGATCTTCCGCACGCCCTCCGCCAGCCGCCGCGTCGCCTCCAGCGTCCGGCGGCCCAGCTCGCGGTAGCCCTCCCGGCCGAGGGCCTCCAGGGTGGCCCAGGCCCCGCCGAGCGGCCCGGCCGAGCGCGAGCTCTGCACGGTCGCGTTGACGATCGTGTATCCGGGCCAGGCCGCCGAGGCGAAGTAGGCCCGGCGGCGCAGCTCCGCGTAGCGGAAGAGCAGCACCGACGCCCCCTTCGGCGCGTACCCGAACTTGTGCAGGTCGCAGGAGATCGAGGTGACGCCGGGCACGGCGAGGTCGAAGGGCGGGACCGCGGCCCCCGCCTCGCGCAGCCATGGCAGCAGCCACCCGCCGACGCAGGCGTCCACGTGGCACAGCACGCCGCGCGAGGCGGCCAGCGCGGCGATCTCGCCGACGGGATCGACCACGCCCTGGGGATAGGACGGCGCCGAGACCACGGCCAGCGCCGTGCGCTCGTCCAGCGCGTCCTCGAACGCGGGGACGGAGGCGCGGTAGGAGACAGGGTCCACCGGCACCGGCACGATCTCCATGCCGAGGTAGTGCGCGGCCTTGTGGAACGCGGGGTGGGCGGTCACCGGCAGCACGACCCGGGTGGCGCCGGGGCGGGCGTCGCGGGCCGCCTTCACCGCCAGCATGATCGACTCGGTGCCGCCGCTGGTGAAGATCCCGGGCGCGCCGGGCCGGCCGAGCGTCTCGGCGACCGCCCCGACCACCCGCCGCTCCAGCGCGACCATGCTGGGGAAGGCCGTCGGGTCGAGCATGTTGACCTCGAGCATCTCCGCGTACGCCCGGTGCGCCGCCTCGTGCACCTCCGGCTGCCCGGTGTCGTAGACGTAGGCCGTCACCCGGCCGCCGCGGACCGGCAGGTCGGCGGCCCTGAGCGCGGTCAGTTCGGCGAGCAGTTCGGCGGCGGGCCTGCCGTGGTCGGGAAGCATCGGTCTCCTGTCGGGCGGGTCTCAACGTGCCAGGGGGAGCCGCACGACGGCACGCAGTCCGGGGGAGGCGTCCTCCAGGTGGACCGTACCGCCGTGGGCCTCGACCGTTGTGCGCACGATCGCGAGACCGAGCCCCGCGCCGCCGTCGTCGCGGCTGCGCGCGTCGTCGAGCCGGGTGAAGCGGTCGAAGACCCGCTCCCGGTCCTCGGGCGGGATGCCCGGCCCGTCGTCGGTGACGGTCAGTTCGGCGACGCCCGGTCCGGCGGCTCCTCCGGTCCGTACGCCGATCCGGACCGCCGAGGCCGCGTGGCGCAGGGCGTTGTCGACGAGGTTGGTGAGCACCCGCCGCAGGTCCAGCGCGTCGCCCAGCACCACGGCCGGCGGGCCCGGGGCAAGGCCTGAGCCGAGACCGGAGTCGAGGCCGGAGTCGAGGCCGGAGTCGAGGCCGGAGCCGAGGCCGGAGCCGAGGCCGGAGCCGAGACCCGAGCCGAGGCCGGAACGGAGATCGAGGCCGAGGTCGTACCGCTCGGCGGCGCGGCGGGCCAGATCGCCGAGGTCGACGGGCTCCCGCCGGCTCAGCCGGCCCTCGTCGAGCCGGGCCAGGGCGAGCAGGTCCTCGGCGAGCCGGGACAGCCGGAGGGTGTCCTCCAGCACGCCCTCCGCCGTCTCGTTCCAGTCCTGCCCCTCGGGATGGCTGAGCGCCACCTCAAGCTGGAGCCGGATGCTCGCGAGCGGGCTGCGCAGCTCGTGCGCGGCGTCGGAGACCAGCGCCCGCTGGCGGGCTTCGGCCTCCTCCAGCCGGCCGAGCATGTCGTTGAGGGTCGTGGCGAGGGCGTGCACCTCGTCTCGCGCCTCGGGCACCGGCAGCCGCCGCGAGCGCGCCGTGCCGCCCACCGCGGCGGCGCCCCGCCGCAGCAGCGCGATCGGCCGCAGCGTGCGCCCGATGACCAGCCACGAGGCCGCCGCCAGCAGCGCGAGCAGGAGCGGCATCCCGGCCGCCAGCACATGCCCGGTGGTCGCCAGGCTGCTCTCCACCTCGGCGAAGGACCGCGCGACGATCACCGTCACGCCGTGGTCCGCGCTGAGCACCCGCACCCGCAGCGGCCCCGGCAGCGCGTACGGCCGGCCGTCCACGAACTGGGGGGCGCCGGTGCGTACGGCCGCCTCCCGCGCCCGCGCCGGCAGCAGCGGGACCAGGCGGTCGGTGTCGGACGTGGCGTCGACGATCCGCCCGTCCGGGCCCAGCACCTGGACGATCGTGTCGTTCACCGAGGTCACCGGGTCGGGCAGCCGGTCGGCGTCGGACAGCGCGACGATCTCGCGGCCCCGCTGGTAGACCTGGTCGTCGATGTTCCGGATCAGGGACTCGCCGAGCACCACGACGAACACGTACGCCGACACGGCGAGGGCGAGCGCCAGCACGGCGGTCGCGGTGGCGGTGAGCCGGAACCGCAGGCTCCGCCGCCGCCACCACACGAGCGGCCCGCCCGTCCGCCCGGATTCCCCGGGCCGCGCGGGCTGGGTGGGCTGGGCGGCGGGGACGGGCGTCACAGCGGCGGCCGGGCCGGGTGGGAGCGGGTGCGCGGATGGATCGGACACGTTCAGCCGCCGTCGCCGGAGAGCCGGTATCCGGCCCCGCGCACCGTCTGGAGGGCGGTGCGGCCGAAGGGCACGTCGATCTTCCGGCGGAGATAGCCGACGTACACCTCGACCACGTTCGGATCGGTGTCGTAGGTGTCCCACACGTGCTCAAGGATCTCCGGCTTCGACACCACCTCGCCCGGCCGCCGCATCAGATACTCCAGCAGGGCGAACTCCCGGGGCGTCAGCTCGACCGGGGTGTCGCCCCGGGTGACCAGCCGGACCGCCGGGTCGAGCGACAGGTCGCCCGCGCGCAGCACCGCGGGCCTGCGCCCGCCGCCGCGGCGCAGCAGCGCCCGGATCCGGGCGACCAGCACCACGTAGGAGAACGGCTTGGTCAGGTAGTCGTCGGCGCCGAGGTCGAGCCCGTCGGCCATGTCGTACTCGCCGTCCTTGGCCGACAGCATGAGGATCGGCACCCAGTTCTCCTCCGCGCGCAACTGCTTGCACACGTTGTAGCCGGACATGCCGGGCAGCATGATGTCGAGCACGACCACGTCGTAGTCGCCGGCGCGGGCGAGGTGCAGGCCCTCGGTCCCGTCGTGCGCCAGGTCGACGGCGAAGCCCTCCGCCTGCAGTCCGCGGCGCAGTGCCACCGCCATCCGCCGCTCGTCCTCCACCACCAGAACCCGCATTGCCCCATAGTGGACCCTTTTGACCGATGGGTGGGGCGGCCCCTGAGAGGGCTCTCAGCCGGTCTCAGCGTCGGCTCAGGAGCCTCCAGGCAGTCTCGGGTTGTCAGGTTTTCGGCCCATAGTGGGAGATGTGAGATGGCGAAGAGAGTCCGCGTCGTGAGGTGGGGGATTCCGGTGGCGGCGGTGGCCGTGGTGGCCGCGGCCGTGGGGGCCGGCCCGGTGATCGCATCGGTGGGCGGCGAGCCGT
This sequence comes from Microbispora sp. NBC_01389, assembly GCF_045040095.1. Classification (NCBI taxonomy): domain Bacteria; kingdom Bacillati; phylum Actinomycetota; class Actinomycetes; order Streptosporangiales; family Streptosporangiaceae; genus Microbispora; species Microbispora sp. NBC_01389. Next base: position 6,004,126 of record NZ_CP109552.1, on the reverse strand, counting down.
CCCTGCCCGGCAGGACGGCGGAGCAGTTGCTGGCCGACGTGGCGCGCACCTGGCAGCACGGCCCGATGCCGCAGATGTCCGGCACGATCGTCGAGACCGCGTCGCTCGGCCTGCCCACGCTGCCGGGCCTGTCCGGGCCGGGGCCGTCCGGGGCCACGCCGGTGTCCCTGCTGTCCGGGTCGCACCAGCTCAAGATCTGGTACGCGGGGGAGAACCGGTTCCGCCTCATGCTGCCGGGGGAGATGAGCGAGACCGACCTCATCGCCGACGGCGACACGGTGTGGCTGTGGGACAGCGCCGCCAACAAGGCGACCCGCCTCACCGCTCCGGCCGCCTCCGGCGGGACGGCCACCCCCTTCCCGCTGCCGTCCCGCCCCGCGTCGCTGCCGGCGACGCCGGAGCAGGCCGCGCGGGAGGCGCTCAAGGCGGCCGGGACCGACACCGCGATCAGCGTCGGCGACGTTGTCACGGTCGCCGGGCGGGCGGCCTACCAGCTGGTGCTGACCCCGAAGTCGCCCGACTCGCTGGTCAGGGACGTACGGGTGGCCCTCGACGGCGAGAGGCTGATGCCGCTGCGCGTCCAGGTGTACGCCAAGGGGGCCGCCGAGCCGGCGTTCGAGGTCGGCTTCGAGACGTTGTCCTTCACCAGCCCCGCCCCGGAGAACTTCGCCTTCACACCGCCGCCGGGGGCGAAGGTCGAGGAAGGGGTGGACGTCCCCGCGGCGGGCCGCCGTCCCGAGATCGCCCCCGGCGCACATGACGGCGCGCACGACGGGTCCCGCGTCGTCGGTTCGGGCTGGGACAGCGTGCTCGTCGCGCCGCTGCCCGCCGCCACCGACGGGAAGCAGAGCGAGCGGAACGGCAAGGGGCCCGACGTGGCGGCGCTGCTCGGCGGCGTCAGCTCCGCTGCCACCCCGGTGAGCGGGGAGTGGGGCAGCGGCCGGCTGCTGCGCACCAAGGTCGTGTCGATACTGATCACCGACGACGGCCGCCTGCTGGCCGGCGCGGTGACGCCGGACGCCCTCTACCGGGCGGCCCGGTGACGGCAGGCACGCGCGCGGGGGCGCCGCGGCAGGACGCGGCGGCGCCCCCGCCCTCTCCGGAGGGCGGCGCGGTAGAGGGCGTCCCCGCCGTCGTCACCACCGGCCTCACCAAACGCTTCCGGGGTGGTCAGCTCGCCGTCGACGGCGTCGGCCTCGCCGTGCCACGCGGATCGGTCTACGGTTTCCTCGGCCCCAACGGCTCGGGCAAGACGACGACGATCCGCATGCTGCTCGGCCTGGTGACCCCGACCTCCGGCTCCTGGTCGTTGCTCGGGGCGCCCATGCCCGGCGGGCTGGCCCGCGCGCTGCCGAGGGTCGGCGCGCTGGTCGAGGGCCCGGCCTTCTACCCGTACCTGTCCGGGGAGGCGAACCTGCGCCGCTTCGACGCGGCCGACCCCGGCGCGGACCCCCGTACGGCGCGGGCCAGGATCGGCGCCGCGCTGGAGCGGGTCGGGCTGACCGCGGCGGCCGGCAAGCGCTACCGCGCCTACTCCCTCGGGATGCGCCAGCGCCTCGCCATCGCCGCGGCGTTGCTGGGGCCGCGCGAGCTGCTGGTGCTCGACGAGCCGACCAACGGCCTCGACCCGCAGGGCACCCGCGAGGTCCGCGCGCTGATCAAGGAGATCGCGGGGGACGGTACGACGGTCCTCGTCTCCTCCCACCTGCTGGGTGAGGTCGAGCAGATGTGCGGCCACGTCGGAGTCATGCGGGCCGGGAGGCTCGTCGCGCAGGGCCCGGTCGCCGCCCTGCGCGAGGCGGGCGCGGCCCCGCGCCTGCGCGTCGAGACCCCGGACGTCGCGGCGGCGGCGGCCGCCCTGTCCCGGGCCGGGCTGGACGGCGTCCGCGCGGGGGACGGCGAGGTCACGGCCCACGCCGGGGAGGAGCCGCCCGAGCGGATCTGCGCGCTGCTCGTCGGTGAGGGCGTGGCGGTGCGGGGGTTCGGGGTGGTCCGTCCCACGCTGGAGGAGATCTTCGTCGGGCTGACGGGGGAGGGGTTCGATGTCGAGGCATGAGACGGGCACAGCCGTGCCGGAGACCCGGCCGGCGGAGGAGCGGACGCCGCCCGACGAGGCCACGTCCCGCACGCCGGGGGCTGTGTCGGACGATGGGCCGGGCAGCAGGCCGGGCACAGTTCTGGATGGCGGGCCGGGCACGGCGCTGGACGGCGGGCCGGGCGATGAGTTGGGCGGCGCGCCGGAATCGGGGGCCGCGCCGCCGCCGTCGTCCGTGCGGCACGTGGCGCGACTGCTGGCCTCCGAGGCCGGGCTGACGTTCCGCCGGCCGCGCAATCTCGCGATGCTCGGGGTGCTCGCCGTCGTGCCGGTGCTGGTCGGCGTGGCGGTGCGCCTCGCGTCGGGCGACGCGGGGGGCTCGATCATCGGCGAGATCGCAGGCAACGGGCTGATGCTGACGTTCGCCGCGTTCGCCGTCATGACGCCGATCGTGCTGCCGCTCGCCGTCGCGGTCGTGGCCGGCGACGCGATCGCGGGCGAGGCCGCGCAGGGCACGCTGCGTTACCTGCTCGTCGCCCCCGTGGGCCGGGCCAGGCTGCTCGCGCTCAAGTACGCCAACGTGGTGCTCTTCTGCCTCGCGGCGTGCCTGGTGGTGGCGCTGTCGGCGCTGGCGGCAGGGCTGGCGCTGTTCCCGGCCGGGCCGGTGACGCTGCTGTCGGGCACGACGGTCCCGGCGTCCGCCGCCTTGCTGCGCATCGGGATCGTCGTCCTGTACGCCGCCGCCGGGATGGCGGCGCTCGGCGCCGTCGCGCTCGCGGTCTCCACCCTCACCGAGGCGCCGATCGGCGCGGTCGCGGCGAGCGTCGTCCTGGTGGTGGTCAGCCAGGTCCTGGGCGCAATCCCGCAACTCGCCGCCGTGCGGCCGTACCTGCTCACCACGTGGTGGAGCGCCTTCGACGGCGCTCTGCGGGCGCCGGTCGACGTCGATCGGATGGGCCAGGGGCTGCTGGCGTTCGGCGCCTACGTCCTGGTGTCCGGCTCGATCGCCTGGGCGCGCTTCACGAGCAAAGACGTCACCGCCTGACCGGCGTCAGGGCGACGGGGCGAGCGCGAATCCGACGGATCGGGCAGATCGGTCGGAGGAAGTGGATCACAAGTGGTGACCTTCACCGGTCTTTGTCGCTAGTGTTGCCGCGGACCTCTCACCCAAGGTGGTGTTCATGCGGCACTTCTTCGGGCTGCTCCTGGGCGTTGTCGTCGCGGCGGCTCTTCTCGTCGGTGGTGGATGGGCGTCCCAGGAGGCGGTGCGGGGGGCCGTGCAGAACGTGGACCCGGTGAAGGACACAAGGATGCTGATCGCCCTGGGCGTGATGGTCGTCGTGGGCCTGCTGCTCGGGCTGGTGCTGGTCACCCGGGTGTCGCCGCTGTCGACGTTCGTCCCGTCGATGGCGCTGCTGGCATGGACCGTGGTCTATCTCCTCGACGTGTCGCGCGCCGCGAGCCTGGTGCCCACCGGGCCCTCGGTGCACGCGGAGTTGCTGCAGGCCAGCCGGGGCGCGCTCACCCTGCTCTCGACCGGCGTGTACGCCCTGCTCGGCATCGCGTTGTTCCTCCCCGTGCTCATGCCGTCCCGCTGGGCCCGTCCCGAACGGGACGACGAGGAGGAGTACGAGGAGACCCTCGGCTACTGAGGTAGAGATCGGCCACCACGTCCTCGATGGACGTCCGGCCCGGGACCAGCGCCCGCAGGCCGTCGAGCGTGCCGTCGAAGGCAAGGCTGCCATGGTCGATCAGCAGCACCCGCCGGCACAGCCGCTCCACGTCGCCGAGGTCGTGCGTGGTCAGCAGCACCGTCGTCCCGTGTTCCGTGTTGCGGCGCCGCAGGAAGTCGCGCACCTCCGCCTTGCTGACGACGTCGAGCCCGATCGTCGGCTCGTCGAGCACCAGCACGGCGGGGTCGTGCAGCAGGGCGGCGGCGATGTCGCCGCGCATCCGCTGGCCGAGGCTCAGCTGACGCACCGGCGTCGTGAGGAAGCCGCCGAGATCCAGCAGGACGCAGAGCTCGTCGAGCCGGTCGCGGAAGACCTTGCGATCTACTTTGTAAAGGAGCCGGTTCGGCTTCACCTAGACGATTGAGTCCAAGGGATCGCCTGCGGAAATAGGGCGAGGGTGTCCAAGATCAATGTGACGAAAGACCTGAACACCCTCGCCACCGCACTCTTTGTGAAGATCGATGACGCGGTGAAGACCTGGCCGGACCTCGCGCCCTGGCGGCCCAAGGTCGGCATCGCACCTACCCTCAGTGACGCCGAACTGGTGACACTCGCGGTGATGTCGGTGCTACTCGGTTACACCTCCGAACGGCGCTGGCTGCGCTACGCCCGGGCCGAACTGGCCGGCATGTTCCCCTACCTGCCCGGCCAGTCCGGCTACAACAAGCGCCTGCGTAAGGCATCCGGCCTGGTCTTGCACATGATCCGGATGCTCGCCGCCGACACCACCTTGTGGAGTGACGATGTATGGGTGGCCGACTCCACCCCGGTGGAGTGTGGCCGGTCCCGCGAGACGGTCAAGCGCAGCGCCCTGGCCGGGTGGGCCGAGTACTGCTACTGCGCCAGTCACTCCCGGTACTTTTGGGGACTGCGGCTGCACCTGTTGTGCACACTCGGCGGTCTGCCGGTCGCCTTCGCGCTCACCGGCGCCAAGGCCGACGAACGTGAGACCCTGATCGGGATGCTGGAGGCCGCCCCGGACCTGCTGGCCGGCCATGCCGGGCAGACGATCATCGCGGACAAGAACTACTACGGCCGCGACTTCGAGCAGGGTCTCACCGACCGTGACCTTCGGTTGCTGCGCCCGGCCCGCAAGGGCGAGCCCGAACGGGCCGGAGCGCGGTTGTTCAAGCCGTTACGACAGACGATCGAGTCGATCAACCAGACCTTCAAGGGCCAGCTTGACCTGGAACGACACGGAGGGCGTACCCTTGCCGGGGTCGTCGCCCGCGTGCTGGCGCGGATACTCGCGCTCACCGCCGCGATCTGGCACAACGACAAGACCAGTCAGCCAATCGAGCGATCCCTGGTCGCGTACGACCACTGACCGTGATCACAGGTCTTGGCATCAACCATCTAGCGAGGAACCCCGGGCGTTTACGCCCGGGAGGAGTCACTTCCCTGACTTGGGTTTTCTGTCCGGACGTCAGGGTTCGGTTCCCATCGAGGTGACATGAACCAAACGGTAGTGTGTTCGATGTGAGGCTGGTGGTGCAGGTGAAACTCCTGCCGACGCCCGAGCAGGCGGCGGCGCTGGAGGCAACCCTGCACGCGGCCAACCGGGCCGCCGATCTGGTATCGCGGATCGCGTTCACCCAGCGCTGCTTCCGCACCTACGATCTGCGCAAGCACACCTACGATCGGATCAAGGCCGAGTTCGGGCTGGCCGCCCAGGCCGCCCAGCACGTGATCAAGAAGGTTGCCGACGCCTACCGCGCGCTGCACGCCAACATCCGCAACGGGAACCTGGGCCCCCAAGGATCGGCATGCCGTGCCCGCGTCACCTCCAAACCGATCACCTTTCGCATCGGCGCGGCCCAGCCATTCGACGACCGGTGCCTGTCGTGGCAGATCGACGCGCGCACGGTGTCGATCTGGACCGTGGCTGGGCGGCTGCGCGGGATCGCCTTCACCGGCTCGGCCGCCCAGGTGGCGATGCTGGCCGCCCACCGCAAAGGCGAATCGGACCTGGTGTGCCGGGACGGCATGTGGTTTCTGATCGCCACCTGCGACGTCCCCGACCGGCCCATCACCGTCCCGGACGCCTTCGTGGGCGTGGACCTGGGGATCGCCACCATCGCCACCACCAGCGACGGCGACCGGCACAGCGGCAAGGGCCTGAACGCCCACCGCCACCGGCAGCGCCGGCTGCGCCGCCGGTTGCAGGCCAAGGCCACCAAGTCCGCCAAACGGCTGGCCAGAAGGCGCCGCCGCAAGGAGGCCCGGTTCGCCGCGAACATCAACCACACCATCGCCAAGCAGATCGTGACCGAGGCAGAACGCACCGGACGCGGCATCGCCCTGGAAGACCTGGGCGGTATCCGCGAACGGGTACGGCTCCGCAAGCCCCAGCGGGTCACGCTGCATTCGTGGAGCTTCCACCAGCTGGGAAGCTTCATCGCCTACAAGGCGGCCCGCGCCGGAGTCGCCGTGATCCATGTGGATCCGGCCTACACCTCCCAGACCTGCTCCTCATGCGGGCACGTGGACAAAAGGAACCGGCCCGACCAGGCCACCTTCGCCTGCACGTCGTGCGGCTTCGCTGAGCACGCCGACGTCAACGCAGCCCGCAACATCGCCGCGCGCGGTGTCGCGGGCTGGGCAGTGAGTCACGCTGCCGACGACGCGGCCTGAACCGTCGAATCCATCGACGGCGAGGAGCCGCAAGCCCGGTCGTTCACGGCCGAGAAGCTGACTTCCAGGCTGTCCCTCAGCGGCAGCAGATCCCACCACAGCGTGGTCCGCTGGCCGAAGACGACCCCGATCCTGCGGGCGAGGGCCGTACGGCGCCGGGCCGGGTCGAGGCCGTCCACCCTGATCCGGCCCGAGGTGGGGGCGAGGATCCCGGTCAGCATCTTGATCGTGGTGGACTTTCCCGCGCCGTTCGGGCCGAGGCAGGCGACGAACTCCCCGGGCGCGACGTGGAAGGACAGGTCCCGTACGGCGTGCACGACCTGGCGGCGTACGCGGAAGACCCGGCCGAGTTCAGCCGCATCGATCATTGGTCCACCTCAATCATCTGGTCAGCTCCCCGTCGATCGGTAGCGGCGGATTCCCGCCCGCCAGGCGAGCGCGGCGACGGTGGCCAGCGCGAGCGCGGCGGCGGGGGACAGCAGGCCCGTCCAGGACGGCAGGCCGAGCGGGTCGGGCCGGTCGAGCACGTACAGCCCGGGCCACCAGTTGACGAACGCCAGCGGCAGCACGTACGTGAGGCCCTTCACGATGCGGGGGTCGTAGACGCTCAGCGGATACTGGTTGAGCATCGCTCCCCCATAGGTGAACGCGTTGGCCACCTCGGGCGCGTCGGTGAGCAGGAACTGCAGCGCGCCGCCGAGGGTGAACATCGACGTGAAGATCATGCTGCCCGAGACGACCATGACGGGCACCATCCAGGCCCTGCCGAGCGGTATGTCCAGCCGGGCCAGGGCGACGCAGAGCACCGCCGCCGCCGTGACGACCCGGCCGATCCGGTGCGGCCCGAAACGGTCGGCGGCCACCTGCGCCCAGGTGGCGGCCGGCCGGACCAGCATCACGTCGAGGGTCCCGGCCCTGATGTGCTGACTGACCCGGTCGACGTTGCCGAACAGCGTGTCGGAGATCGCGAAGGCCAGTTCCGACGTGCCGAACAGGAACATGACCTCGGCCGGTCCGAAGCCGGCCAGGGAGTCGGTGTTCGCGAAGATCACCCAGATCACGGCGATGTCGAGGCCGCCGATCACGAAGGCGCCCGCCGTCATGAGCGCGAACGAGACGCGATACTGCGCGGCGGCGCGGGTCCAGGCCCAGGCGAGCAGCGCGTACGTCCTGATCACCGGCGCTCACCCACCCTGGATCACGACCTTCCTGCGGGCGGCCCGCGTCAGCAGCGCCCCCAGCGCCAGCAGGACCGCCGCCCACAGTGCCTGGAAGGCCAGGGCATGCGCCGGCTCGGCCGTGCCGAGGTAGATGTCGGAGGGCGCCTGCACCATCGCCGCCCACGGCAGGGCGCGGGCGAGCGAGCCGAACCATCCGGGAAAGATCGTCAGGGGCAGCATGAGCCCACTGAAGAACGTCGTGAGAACCAGCGAGAGCGTGGCGAGACCACGGTCGTCCATGACCCAGCAGGACGCCAGCGCGACCAGGTAGCGCCACCCGAAACTCACCACCACGCCGAGCGTCACGCTCGCCAGGAACGCGGCCGGGGCGCGCGGGGTGACGATGCCGAACAGCGCCGCGCCCGCGAGAGCGGGCGGGATGCTCCGGGCGAGGAAGAGGAACGCCGCCCGGCCCAGGTCCTCCGACAGGCACCACAGTTGCAGGGGCGCCGGGCGGACCAGGTCGAGCGCGACGTCGCCGCTGCGGATCCGCTGCGGCAGGTCGAGCCCGACGCCGAACAACTGCATCGGGCCGATGCACGCCTGGGTGAGAAAGCAGAAGGTCACGGCGTCCGCGAGGGTGTACCCCCGAGGCCCGGCCGGGCCTGCCACAGCGCGATCAGCACGTACGCGCGCAGCACCCCGAAGACGCTGTTGGTGAACGCCCCGGCCAGGGCCGCCGCCCAGTAGGCGGCGTGCCTGCGGAAGCCGTACCAGGCCAGCCGGGGATAGAGGGGAAGCGCCGCGCCGCTCGTCAAACTCGCCTCCACGCCGCGCCGTTTGCCGAAATTTTACCGGGAGCCCGCGATCCCGGTGGACTGGCGGCCTGAGCGGGGGGCAGCGGAGCCTTTTCGGTTCTCTCCATGGGTAACCCATGACCTGCGGGTGTTACCGTGTCGTAACATCGTCGTAAGGAGGATGAAACTTACCAAGCGGTAGAACTGGTTGCCTAACTGGGAACATCCCTTTTGGGAGGCTTGCATGGCACATGAGCTTAATGTGGATGTTCGTCCGGAATATCCGGTCAGTTGGCAGGCGGCCGCGATCAACGGCGTCCTCCGCGGCACCATGAAACCGATCTCGACCCTGCTGGTGCGCAACACCCCGGGGATGGCCGTTGCCAGCAGGCTGATGTGCCTCGGTGAGCGGGTTCCCGGCATCCTGCCCGGCCATGTGTCCGTCGTCCCGGACGGCTTCGGCTCGTGCACCGGAGAGTGGGTGCGCGGCGGGCCGTGCCTGGACGAGCGGAAGGTGGTGCTCTACTTCCACGGCGGAGCCTACTTCGTCTGCTCCCCGGCCACCCACCGGCCGATCACCTGGCGGCTGTCGGCCGCCGCGGGCAGCCCGGTCTTCTCCCTCGACTACCGCCAGGGGCCCGTCCACTCCCTCGCCGAGTCGCTGGCCGACGCGATCGAGGCGTACGAGTCCCTGCTGGACCTCGGGTACGCCGCCGAGGACATCCTGCTGGCCGGAGACTCCGCCGGGGGCCACCTCACCCTGGCCACCCTGCTGGCCCTGCGCGACCGGGACATGCCGCTGCCCGCCGCCGGTGTATGCCTCTCCCCCTGGACCGACCTCAGCGAGAGCCGCCGTCGCGTCAACGTATGGTCCGACCCCATGCTCCCCGCGAGCCGCGTCGACTGGCTGGCCCGCCGCTGGACCGACGGCCTCGACTGCCGCGACCCCCTCGTGTCCCCCGTTTACGGCGACTACACCGGCATCCCCCCGCTGATGATCGTCACGGGCTCCACCGAGGTCCTGCGCGACGAGGCCCGCCGCGTCGCCCTCAGCGCCCGGGAGAACGGCGTGCAGGTGACCTACGAGGAGTGGACCCGCATGCCGCACATCTTCCCCCTCCTCGCCGACGTCCTCCCCGAAGGCCGCCTGTTCTTCGAGCACGTCTCCCGCTTCCTCGGCGCTGTCCGCGACCACCACGCCACCACCACCACCACCACTGCCGCCGCCGCCTGACTTCACGCCCCCGCCGTCCAATCGTCTCGTACGCCGTACGGGCAGGGCTGTACACTGTCGATCTCTATTTGTCGCGATGTTCGCCCGCGGGGCGCGGTTCCGCGTGCCCGGCTCCTTCACGGGTTCTCCAGGGGCCCGGCGTCGCCGGCGCGGGCGGCGAGGAAGGGGCTGTGATGCCGCATCGGGGCCTGACGGAGCGCGGCATCGCCGAGCGGGCGCTCGCGCTCGTCGACGGCGAGGGAGTGGACGCGTTCAGCATGCGCAAGCTCGCCGCCGCCTGCGGCTCCTCGGCGATGGCGCTCTATCACCACTACTCCGACAAGGACGCCGTGCTGGAGGCCGTCGTCCAGCTGCTCCTCGCGGAGGTCGAGGCGCCCGGTGAGGCCGTGTCCTGGAAGGACGCGCTGCGGGTCATCATGCGCTCGGTCCGGCGGGTCGGCCTGGCGCACCCGAACGCCGCCCCGTTGATCGCCCGATTCCCCCCGCGCACGCCCGACGCGCTGGCCTTCGTCGAGGCGGGTTTCCGCGCGTGCCTGCGCAGCGGCTTCACCCCGGAGATGACGGCCCGGTCCTACCGGGCGCTGGCCGCCTACTCCCTTGGCACCTTCGACATCGAGCTCGGTGGCTACTTCGGGGCGCCGCGGGACGCCGGGAAGCCGGAGGCTCTCGCCGTGCTCTCCTTCGATCGTCACCTGCCCAACGTGTCGGAGATCTCCCCGCTGCTGCTCGAACAGGACGCCGAGGCCGAGTTCGAGTTCGGCCTGGAGTTGATTCTCGTGGCCCTGGCGGCGGCGAAAACGGCCGCCGGATGACGATCGCGTGGTGTCCTTGTCGCCACCGCCGTCCTCTTCCGCCGGAACTGTCCGGTTCTGCTCGGCGGGGGTATCGACGCGTCGGGGTACGGGCCACTAGCATGTATACGCCGTAAGGTTTTTTCTTAACGGCGTATACATCGGCAGGTGCGGATCGTCACCCGCTCGGAATCTGGAGTGCCTCTTGTCTCCCCCCACCTCAACCCTTCTCGGTGTGGCTGCCCGCGCGGTGGACGCGGCGAAGCTCTACGGGCACGGCGACTCCGCCGTACGCGCCCTCGACGGCGTGTCCGTCGACTTCACCCGCGGCGCCTTCACGGCGATCATGGGCCCCTCCGGCTCGGGCAAGTCGACCCTGCTGCACTGCCTCGCCGGCCTGGACACGGTCACCTCCGGTGAGATCCACATCGGCGACACCCCGATCTCCGGGATGTCCGACAACGACCTGACGCTGCTGCGGCGCGACCGGCTCGGGTTCGTGTTCCAGACCTACAACCTCGTCCCCACGCTGACCGCCGCGGAGAACATCGAGCTGCCGGCGCGCCTCGCGGGCCGGCGTGCCGACCCGGAGTGGTTCGCGACGGTGGTCGCCGCCGTGGGGCTCGCGGACCGCCTCCGGCACACGCCCGCGGAGCTGTCCGGAGGGCAGCAGCAGCGGGTGGCCGCGGCCAGGGCGCTGATCACCCGGCCGGAGATCCTCTTCGCCGACGAGCCCACCGGCGCGCTGGACTCGCGGTCCGGCGCGGAGTTGCTGACCTTCCTGCGGCGCGCGGTCGACGAGTTCGGCCAGACGATCGTCATGGTGACCCACGACCCGCTGGCCGCCGCCCGGGCGGACCGGGTGGTGTTCCTGGCCGACGGGCGCATCGTGGACGACATGATCGACCCTGGCACGGACGGAATCCTCGACGCGATGAAGAAGCTGGGTGGCTAGATGCTGCTCGTCGCACTCAAGGGACTGGCCGCCCGCAAGCTGCGGCTGGTGCTGACCGCGGTCTCCATCGCCCTCGGTGTCTCGTTCGTCACCGGGACCCTCGTGCTCGGCGACACGATGACCGTCACCTTCGACAAGCTGTACGCCGACCTGGGGCAGGGCACCGACGTCACCGTCCGGGCCCGGCCGGCCTTCACCGACACCACCACGCTGGGCTCCCACCGTCCCATGCCCATGGCCCTGGTGGACCGGGTCCGCGAGGTGCCCGGCGTCGCGGCGGCCGAGGGCGGCCTGAACGGCTACGCCCTCATGCTGGACAAGTCCGGCGCGCCGATCCAGCCGGGCGGCGCCCCGACGCTCGGCGTGAGCTACACGGCCGACCGGGAACTCGCCGGCAACGTCACGTTGCGGGCCGGGCGCGCGCCGTCCGGGCCGGGAGAGATGGCCCTCGACGCCGCCACCGCCCGCAAGCACGGCTACGGACCGGGCGACCGCGTCCGGGTCATGTTCGAGTCCGGCAAACCGTCCGACTTCACCGTGGCGGGCGTCCTCGGCTTCGGCGACGCCGACAACCTGGCCGGGGCCACCCTCGCCGCGTTCGACCTGCCGACCGCGCAGCGGGTGCTCGGCCGTCCCGGCCAGGTGGACGAGATCGTGGTGCGGGCCGACGGGATCGGCCCGGACGAACTGCGGACCCGCGTGGCCGCCGTACTGCCGGCCGATCTGGAGGCGGTGACCACCGCGACCGTGGCCGCCGAGGCCAGCCGGGCCGTGCGCGACGGGCTCGGCTTCTTCACCACGGCGTTCCTCGGCTTCGCGGCCGTCTCCCTGCTCGTCGGCGGGTTCCTCATCTGGAACACGTTCTCGATCCTGGTGGCGCAGCGCGGCCGGGAGCACGCCCTGCTGCGCGCCATCGGCGCCCGGCGGCGGCAGCTGCTCGGCTCCGTGCTGACCGAGGCGGGCGTGATCGGCCTGCTGGCGTCCGCGCTCGGCCTCGGCCTGGGCCTGCTCGTCGCGGGCGGGCTGCGCGGACTGCTCGCCGCGGTCGGCATCGAGGTGCCGACCACGACGATGCAGCTCCAGGGACGCACGGTCGTCGCCGCGCTGGCGGTCGGCCTCGGCGTGACACTGGCCGCGGCGCTGGTGCCCGCGTGGAAGGCCACGCGCATCCCGCCGATCGCGGCGCTGCGGGAGTCGGCGGCACCGGCCCGCACGCTGCCGAGAGTCAGGATCGTGGCCGGCGGGGTTCTCCTCGCGGCCGGACTGCCCGCGCTCGCCTGGGCGATCGCCGGTCCGTCCCGCGGCGGCGCGGCGGTGCTCGGCTCGCTCGCCACCTTCGCCGGGCTCGTCCTGCTCGCTCCCGCGCTGGTCCGTCCTCTCGTCGCGGTGCTCGGGGCGCCGGTCGCGCGGCTCGGCGTCGCGGGAGCCCTGGCCCGGCAGAACGCCGGGCGGGCGCCGCGCCGCACCGCCTCGACCGCGACCGCGCTCGCCGTCGGGCTCGCCCTGGTGGTGGCGATGACGGTGGTCGCCACCTCGATGAAGGCGTCCGTCGCCGACGTCATGGAACGTACCAACAGGGCCGACCTGATCCTGAAGGCGAGCAGCCAGATGGCGGCCGGTATCCCGGAGGGTGCGGCGGGAGAGCTGCGCGGCCTGCCCGAGGCGGGGGTCGTCTCGCCGATGCGGTTCGGCCGGATCCAGGTGGCGGGGCAGACCACCTCGGTCGCGGCGGTGGACCCCCGTACGGTGGAGCGGGTCGCCGACATCGGCGTCACGTCCGGTTCGCTGCCGGACCTCGCCGACGGCGAGGTCATGGTGGCGGCAGACGAGGCGAAGGCGCACGGCTGGCGGCTCGGCGACCGGGTGACGGTGCGGTTCCCGCAGACCGGCGACCACGCGCTGCGGCTCGCCGGCACCTACACCGACACGACCCTCCTCGGCGCCGGCTACCTGATCACGACCGCCGCCTACGAGGCGAACTTCAGCGAGCGGCTCGACGTCGCGATCCTCGTCTCCGCGGCCGAGGGAACCTCGGTGGAGGCGCTGAAGCGGTCCGTGCGCGAGGCGCTGGCCGACTACCCGAACGTCGCGGTGCAGGACACCGCCGAGTTCAACGCCACCCAGAGCGCCACCGTCGACCAGTTGCTCGGCCTGGTCAACGTGCTGCTCGGCCTGGCCGTGCTCATCGCGCTGCTCGGCGTGGTGAACACGCTGGCGCTTTCGGTGCTGGAACGCACCCGGGAGCTGGGCCTGCTGCGCGCGGTCGGGATGACCCGGAGGCAGGTGCGCGCCTGCATCCGCTGGGAGGCGGTGCTGGTCGCCGCGATCGGGTCGGTGCTGGGAGCGGCGCTCGGGCTCGCCCTCGGGACGGCCGCGGCCAGGGCCCTGGCCGGTGAGGGGATCACAGTGCTCCAGGTGCCGGTGGCGCAGCCGCTGGTCTACGCCGTGGGGGCCGCGGCCGCCGGCGTGCTCGCCGCGATCACCCCGGCAAGGAAGGCGGCGAAGGTGGACGTGCTGCGGGCCGTCGTGGCGGACTGACGGCCCGGCGTCGCCGGATCCGTCCCACGCCCGGGCCGGGAACCCCTCTGGTTCCCGGTCCTGGCCACGCCTTTTGTGGCGAATGAGACGCGTGTGACCTGCGCTTTTGCCTGCGCCTTACTCCAGGGTGCCATTGGGCTTACCTCTCATGCCGCTTGTGGTCAGTTGACCGCGTGGCGCGTTCCAAACGGCCAGAGTTGCTGTGCGGCACTTCCGCGAGAGAGGGAGCTTCCGTATGGCACTTGGCGGAACGGGCCCCCAGCACGGGATGCCTCCCGGGGTGCGCCCGCTGACCGTGGGCGATCCGGTGATCATCGGGGGCTACCTGCTCCTCGGCCGGCTCGGCGCCGGCGGCATGGGCGTGGTCTACCTCGCGGAACATCCGGGCGGCGGATACGTCGCGCTGAAGACGCCGCACCCGGTCCACCTGTCGGACCCGACGCTGCTGGCCCGCTTCGCCGAGGAGGCCGGGTTCTCCCGGAGGGTGGCGCCGTTCTGCACCGCCGCCTTCGTCGAGGACGGCTTCGACGGCGAGCGCCCCTACATCGTCACCGAGTACGTCCCCGGCCCCGCGCTCTCCCAGGTCGTCACGGCGTACGGCCCGCTCACCCCCGACCTCGCGTACGGCGTGGCCCTCGGCGCGGCCGCCGCGCTGGCGGCGACCCACGAAGCGGGGCTGGTGCACCGGGACCTCAAGCCCGGCAACGTGCTGCTGTCCCCGCGCGGGCCGTTCGTCATCGACTTCGGCATCGCCCGCGACCTCGACGTGGCGATGTCGCACACGCAGGCCGGACAGATCATGGGCAGCCCGGGGTGGGTGGCGCCGGAACGGCTGCGGGGGCGTCCCGCGATCCCCGCCTCGGACGTCTTCTCGTGGGGGTGCCTGGTCGCGTTCGCGGCGACCGGGCTGCATCCGTTCGGCGCGGGCGACCCCGAGACGCTGACCCGCCGCATCCTGGTGGAGGAGCCGCGGATCTCGCCGGTGCCGAGGCCGCTGCGCGACGACGTGGCGGCGGCGCTGCGGCGTGATCCCGCCGAACGCCCGGACGCCGCCCGGCTGCTGGCCTCCCTGCTCGCGGCGGGCGGCGTCCACACGACCGAGGACCCGCGGCGGGCGGTCGCGGCGGTGCTGGAGGAGATCTGGCAGCCCGTGGCCTACCCGGCAGTCACTCGCGGAAGCGCCGCCGGACGCACCCAGGACGGCTGGCCGGACGGCGGGCCGGAGGGGCACGGCGAGCACCCGCCGCCGGGCAGGGCGGCGCGACGGCGGGCGGCCCGATCAGGCGCACGGTCGAGGGCCCGATCGAAGGCACAGGCGGGGGCGGGAGCGCAGGCGTCCCACGCGGGGTTCGCGGCGCTCGCGACCGTCACGATCGCTGCGGTGACGGTGGTCGCGGCGGGCACCGGCGCGGCCCGTATGGACCGCACGGCGGATCCGCCCGCGCGGCCCGTGGTGATCCCCGGGGACGGCGCCACGCCGCCGCCGGACGTGCTCGGCACCTCCCGGCCGCCGGTGCGGCCCGTCAGCGCCCGTCAGCCGAGGGCGACGGTGACGGCCACGCGCACGATGCCGCCGCCCGCGCCGGCGATCCCGGACGAGCAACGGGCCACGGCGGTGCCCTCGCCGCCGCCGGACGGCGGGAGCCTGCGTCCCCCGCCGGAGGGGCACTGCGCGCCGGGGCGGCGTGGAGACTGCGATTCGGGGCAGTCCTCTCCGCCGGCGCAGCCCAGCTCTCCGCCGCCGTCGCCGGAGATCACCACCGAGCCGCAGCTGGGTGACGGAGAGTCGCCGCAGCCGAGTCCGGACCCGCAGTCGGGGAGCCAGCCACAGGTAGGTCAGCCAGAGGCCGGTCAGCCGCCGGGGGTGGTCGCCACCCCCGCGCCGTCCTTCCCCTGAGGTCGTCCATCCTGAGGCGTCCACCCCCTGAGATCGTCCAGAGGCCGTCCACTTCCTGGGACGGAGTCGTGAGCACGCGCGTCCATGCCCCATCCTTTGGGGTCATGGACGCAGCTCTCGAACTCGACGACGTGACCGTCCGCGTGGTCGGCCGCACCCTGGTGGCCGGGGCCGGCTGGCGGGTGGAGCACGGCCAGCACTGGGTGATCCTCGGGCCCAACGGCGCGGGGAAGACCACGATGCTCTCGGTGGCCGCGGCCGTACGGCACCCCACCTCCGGGACGGCGACCGTCCTCGGGCGGCGGCTCGGCCGCACCGACCTGCGGGAGCTGCGGCGGAGCATCGGCCTCGTCGCGGCCAGCCAGCGGCTGGTGGACGAGACGCTGCTGGAGGAGGAGGGCGCCACGGCGCTCACCGTCGTCCTCACCGGGCACACGGGGACGAGCGCGCCCCTGTGGGACCGGTACGGTGACGAGGAGCGCGAGCGGGCCCACCGCCTGCTCGCCGACCTCGGCTGCAAGGACCTCGCCGACCGCAGGTTCCAGGTGTGCTCCCAGGGGGAGCGGGCCCGCGTGCGGGTCGCCCGGGCGCTGATGGCCGACCCCGCGATCCTGCTGCTGGACGAGCCCTTCGCGGGCCTCGACCTGCCGGCCAGGGAGGACCTGATCGAGGCCCTGGAGGACCTGGCGCGTGCCCGTGCGGGCCTCACCACGGTGATGGTCACCCACCACCTGGAGGAGGTGCCCGCCACCACCACCCACGCGCTGCTGATGCGGGACGCCCGGATCCTGGCCGCCGGCCCGGTCGGAGAGGTGCTCACCGAGGCCCATCTGTCCGAGTGCTTCGGGCGGAGGCTGCGCATCGACTCCCTGGACGGCCGCTGGTACGCCCGCGCGCCGCGCTGAGCCGGGCGCGGCTCGGCCGTGGGGGCGGGCCCGCCGCGGCTCCGCCGGCTCCTCCCCGTACGGAGGTGAGCCGCGGAGTTCACGGCGGGCCCCGGTGCCCCGCTGGGTTCAGCGGGTCGCGGCGAACTGCGCCTCCTCCGTGGAGCCCTTCAGGGCCGTGGTGGAGGAGTCCGGCGCGATGGCCGTGCTGACCAGGTCGAAGTAGCCGGTGCCGACCTCCCGCTGGTGGCGGGTGGCGGTGTAGCCGCGGCGCTCGGCGGCGAACTCCGCCTCCTGCAGCCCCACGTAAGCCGTCATGCCCTCGTCGGCGTAGCCGCGGGCGAGGTCGAACATCGAGTAGTTCAGCGAGTGGAAGCCGGCCAGGGTGATGAACTGGAACTTGTATCCCATGTGCCCCAGTTCGCGCTGGAACTTGGCGATCGTCGCGTCGTCCAGGTGCGCCCGCCAGTTGAACGACGGCGAGCAGTTGTAGGCCAGCATCTGGTCGGGGTGCTCCCGCTTGATCGCCTCGGCGAACTCGCGCGCCACGTCGAGGTCCGGGGTGGAGGTCTCCATCCACAGCAGGTCGGCGTACGGCGCGTAGGCGAGGCCGCGGGCGACGCAGGCGTCGACCCCGTTGCGGACCCGGTAGTAGCCCTCGGCCGTGCGGTCCCCGGTCGTGAAGGCATGGTCGCGGGGGTCCACGTCGCTGGTCAGGAGCGTCGCGGCCTGTGCGTCGGTCCGCGCGATGACCAGGGTGGGGACGCCCGCCACGTCGGCCGCCAGGCGGGCCGCGTTGAGGGTCTTGACGTGCTGGCCGGTCGGGACGAGCACCTTCCCGCCGAGGTGGCCGCACTTCTTCTCGGAGGCGAGCTGGTCCTCCCAGTGCACCCCCGCGGCGCCCGCCTCGATCATGGCCTTCATCAGCTCGAACGCGTTGAGCACGCCGCCGAACCCGGCCTCGGCGTCGGCCACGATGGGCGCGAGCCAGTGCGGCGCGTTCTCCTCGCCCTCCGCCCAGGAGATCTGGTCGGCCCGCAGCAGCGCGTTGTTGATCCGGCGGACCACGGCGGGGACCGAGTTGGCCGGGTAGAGGCTCTGGTCGGGGTAGGTGTGACCGCTCAGGTTGGCGTCGGCCGCCACCTGCCAGCCCGACAGGTAGACGGCCTTGAGCCCCGCCTTCACCTGCTGGACCGCCTGGTTGCCGGTCAGGGCGCCGAGCGCGTGGACGTGGTCCTCGCTGTGGAGCAGGCTCCACAGGCGCTCCGCGCCGAGCCGGGCCAGCGTGTGCTCCTCCCGCACCGACCCGCGCAGACGGACGACGTCCTCGGCGGAGTAGGTCCGCCGGACGTCCCGCCACCGCGGGTCGGTGTCCCATTCGTGCTGTAGCCGCTGGGCGGCTGCGGTGAGCCGATCAAACATCCCGTTCACTCCCTTGTTGCGTACTTCGTCGTCACCTGGGGCTTGCTTCCGAGTTTGTGTCGACATCAAGACACCAGGCAAGGCGGCTTGCAGGGAAAGGATGAGAATTTTTCTCCTAGTAGTGAAACCGTCGGGTATTCACTGGTGAAGAAGCGTCAACTTTTCCGCATGGACTAGACCAATCCAGGGCTAGAAGATCATCTTGGCATGGAAGAATCACGGATTTTCCGCGTAGGATCGGGACATGACCTCCGTCCTGGGCGAAGAACCGCTCTCTTTGACGCAGGAGCTCGATCTGCTGGCCTTCGGCCAGCGGCTCAGGCACCTGCGCAAGCAGCGCGGCCTCACGCTCTCCGAGCTCGGCGACCGCGTCGGCCGCGCACCCAGCCAGCTGTCCCTGCTGGAGAACGGCAGGCGCGAGCCGAAGCTGTCCCTGCTGAAGTCGCTCGCCGCCGCGCTCGGCGTGCCGGTGGAGGAGCTGCTGCGCAGGCAGGCGCCGAACCGGCGGGCGCAGTTGGAGATCGCCCTGGAGGAGGCCCAGCGCGACCCGCTGTACGCGAGCCTCGGGCTGAGCCGGCTCAAGGTCTCCGCGCGGGTGCCCAACGACGTGCTGGAGCACATCCTCGGCCTGTACGAGGAACTGCGGGCCAGGGAGGCGAAGGGCACGGCGACGCCGGAGGAGGCCCGGGCGGCCAACGCCCAGCTGCGGCGCACGCAGCGGGAGCTGGGCAACTACTTCGAGGAGATCGAGAAGGCCGCCGCCGACGCGCTGACGGCGGTGGGCTACCGCACCGGCGCGTTGTCGGAGAGCACCGTGCAGGCGCTGGTGTCCCACTTGGGCTTCACCGTGCACTCCGCGCCCGACCTGCCGAGGTCGGCCCGTTCGGTGACCGACCTCCGCAACCGCCGCATCTACGTCAAACGCCAGCAGCTCGGCATGCACACGCCCCGGACCGTGTTGCTGCAGACGCTCGGGCACATCGCGCTCCAGCACCACCGGCCGCGTGACTTCGCCGACTTCCTGCGCCAGCGGGTGGAGGCCAACTACTTCGCCGCCGCCGTCCTCGTCCCCGAGAAGGCGGCCGTGCCGTACCTGCGCGAGGCCAGGCAGGATCGCGCCCTGTCGGTCGAGGACCTGCGCGACGTCTTCGCGGTGTCCTACGAGATGGCGGCCCACCGGTTCACCAACCTCGCCACCCGCCATCTCGACCTCGTCTGCCACTTCGTGCGCAACGACGCCGGAGGGATCATCTACAAGGCGTACGAGAACGACGGCATCGTCTTCCCCGCCGACGAGCAGGGGGCGATCGAGGGCCAGCGGCTGTGCCGGCAGTGGTCCGGGCGTCAGGTGTTCCGCTCGCCCGACCGGTTCTCGCTGTACTACCAGTATTCCGACTCGCCCACCGGCACGTACTTCTGCGTCGCCCACGTGGACCCGTCGCAGGAGAAGGACTTCGCCATCACGCTCGGCGTGCCGTACCGGGAGTCGCGGTGGTTCCGCGGCCGGGAGACCACCCACCGGACCAGGTCGAACTGCCCGGCCGGCGAGTGCTGCCGCCGCCCGCCGGCCGAGCTGGCGCAGCGCTGGGAGGGGTACGCCTGGCCCTCGGCCCGCGCCAACTCCCACGTGCTGGCCGCCCTGCCGCCGGGGTCGTTCCCCGGCGTCGACGAGGCCGACGTGTACGCCTTCCTCGAACGCCACGCCACCCAGGCCTGAGCCGTACGCCGCACAGATGATCACGGACGGGGAACTGGCCCTGACGGCGGCGCGCGCGGGGGCGGACGTCGTGCGCGCCATGTACGGGACGCCGATGACGCGCTTCGACAAGGGCGGGGGCGACTTCGCGACGGCGGCGGACGTCGAGGCGGAGAAGGCGATCCTCGACGTCCTGCGCGGCGCCCGGCCGTACGACGGCGTGATCGGCGAGGAGAGCGGACGCGCCGGTCCGAACGGCGCGGAGCGCGTGTGGCTGGTCGATCCCCTCTGCGGCACGCTGAACTACGCCGCTCGGAGCATGCTGGTCGCGGTGAACGTCGCCCTGCGCGCGGGCTCCGAGGTGACGGCGGCGGCCTCGGCGGACCCGTTCTCCGGTGAGGTGTTCTGGACGGACGGCGCCGGCGCCTGGGCCCGCCACGACGGCGAGGACCATCGGCTCACGCCCTCGCCCGGCTCCCGGCTGGTGGACGTCAACCTCGATCCGCCGTTCCCGAACGCGCCGGGCTTCCGGGCGGCCCGGCTGCTCGCCGACGCCGGGTTCGCCGGGCGTTTCCGCCCGCGCGTCGTCTCCACCACGCTGGCGGTGGCGTGGGTCGCGGCCGGCCGGAGGGCCGCCTACGTCACCGACGGCCACCTGCGAGACAGCGTGCACTTCGCCGCGGGGATCGCGTTGTGCCGGGCCGCCGGGTGTGTGGTGACCGATTTGCGCGGTCGGCCGCCGCACACCGGGGCAGGCGGGCTCGTCGCGGCGGCCGACCGGGAGACGCACGCGGCGTTGCTGGAAATCATCGGCGGGCAGACCCCGCGGGAGCGGTAGAGGGCGGCCCCGGCGTCCCCGATCCGTCGTTGGAGTGCTCGCGCTGGGAGGGGGCTCGTCCTGATCGCGTCGTCCGGCCGCCGCATAAGGTGAGCCTTGTCGGATGCGGCGGGGACGGGGGGAGAGCGCGTGCTGCCTGAGGTGGAGGCCTGGCTGGCCCGGCGTACCTCGTCGGCGGCGGACTGGCCGGTCCGCGCCCTGCTGTCCGCCAAGGGGGACAGCAGGATCTCGGTGGTGCTGCCCGCCAGGAACGAGGCGGAGACGGTCGGGGAGATCGTCGCCGCGGTCCGCCGCGAGCTGGTGGAGGCCGTCCCCCTGGTGGACGAGCTGGTGGTGATCGACTCCCGGTCGGCGGACGACACGGCGGTGCGCGCGTTACGCGCCGGCGCGAAGGTCTTCGCGCAGGACGAGATCCTTCCCGAACTGGACGACCCGCGTCACGACGGCAAGGGCGAGGTGCTGTGGAAGTCCCTCGCCGTGACCAACGGCGACCTGGTGGTGTTCGTCGACGCCGACCTGCGTGAGTTCCGGACCTCGTTCGTGACCGGCCTGCTCGGGCCGCTGCTGGCCGACCCCTCGGTCGCGTACGTGAAGGCGTGCTACGACCGGCCGCTGCTCGGGGCGGCCGAGCCGAACGCGGGGGGCAGGGTCACCGAGCTGGTCGCCCGGCCGCTGCTCAACCTGCACTGGCCGCTGCTCGCGGGGTTCGTGCAGCCGCTCGCGGGCGAGTACGCGGGCCGCCGCGCGGTCCTGGAGCGGGTGCCGTTCGTCACCGGGTACGGCGTGGAGCTGGGGCTCCTCATCGACCTGCTCGACCAGGTGGGGCTCGACGCGCTCGCCCAGGTCGACCTGGGCCGCCGGATCCACTCGCACCAGTCGACGGAGGCGCTCGGCCGGATGGCCGGGCAGATCATGCACACCGCCTGGGCCCGTCTGGAACGCCAGGACCGGATCATTCCGCTGCACGAGCCGTCGTCCCGGCTGGTGCAGTTCGAGCGCGGCCACGCCGGGCACCGCGCGGTCACGCGGGACGTCGCGGTGGCCGAGCGGCCGCCGATGGCGACGGTCCCGCAGTACGCGTCCCGCCTGCGCTGAGCGGTGCCCTCTCAGGGGTGTTACCGTTGGTAACACTGTGGAGAGGAGAGGCCCCCGATGACCTTCTGCCCGGAGTTGAGCGACGACGTCCGCGAGGTGCGCGACTGGGTCCACGAGTTCGCCCGGGACGTCATCCGGCCCGCCGGGGCGGAGTGGGACGAGCGTGAGGAGACGCCCTGGCCGGTGATCCAGGAGGCCGCCAAGATCGGGCTGTACTCGCTGGACTTCTTCGCCCAGCAGTGGTTCGAGGAGTCGGGGCTCGGTCTGCCGGTGGCGTTCGAGGAGCTGTTCTGGGGTGACGCCGGGATCGGCCTGTCCATCGTCGGCACCGGCCTGGCCGCCGCCGCTCTCGCCTCCAACGGCACCCCCGAGCAGATGGGGGAGTGGCTGCCCGAGATGTTCGGCACCCCCGACGACGTCAGGCTCGGCGCGTTCTGCTCCTCCGAGCCCGACGCGGGCAGCGACGTCGGCGCGATCAGGACGCGGGCCGTCCACGACGAGGCGAAGGACGAGTGGGTCCTGAACGGCGTGAAGACCTGGGCGACCAACGGCGGCATCGCCTCCGTCCACGTCGTCGTCGCCTCGGTCGACCCGTCGCTGGGCACGCGGGGTCAGGCGTCCTTCGTGGTCCCGCCCGGCGCTCCGGGCCTGTCGCAGGGCCAGAAGTTCAGGAAGCACGGCATCCGCGCGTCGCACACCGCCGAGGTCGTCCTCGAGGACGTACGGGTGCCCGGCCGGTGCCTGCTCGGCGGCAAGGAGAAGCTGGACGAGCGGCTGGCCCGGGTGCGCGCGGGGGCGCGGGCCGGCGGGCAGGCCGCGATGCGCACGTTCGAGACCACCCGCCCCACGGTCGCCGCGATGGCCGTGGGCATCGCCCGCGCCGCCTTCGAGTACGCCCGCGACTACGCGCGGGAGCGCGAGCAGTTCGGCCGCAGGATCGGGGAGAACCAGGCCATCGCGTTCCTGCTCGCGGACATGGCCACCCGGGTGGACGTCGCCCGCCTGATGACCTGGCGGGCCGCCTGGATGGCCCGCCAGGGGCGGCCGTTCGAGCAGGCCGAGGGCTCGATGAGCAAGCTGGTCGCGAGCGAGACCGCCGTCTGGGTGACCGAGCAGGCCATCCAGATCCTCGGCGGGGCCGGCTACACCCGCGAGCACCCGGTCGAGCGCTTCCACCGCGACGCCAAGATCTACACCATCTTCGAGGGCACCTCCGAGATCCAGCGCCTCATCATCGGCCGCGCCGTCACCGGCCTCCCCGTCCGCTGAGGGGCCATTACATGAGTGCGAAGCAGGCCACCTGGGCCAACCGGGTCCGCGGCCTGGTGCTGGGCCTCGCGCTGGGCGAGAGCCTGGGCCGTGGTACGGCGCCTACCTCCGGGCCTGTCCGGACCGGGGTCGGCGCCCAGCTCGCGGCCTTCACGATCGAAGGCGTCATCCGCGCGTCCGTTCGCGTATCGCACAGGGGGATCTGTCACCCGCCGTCGGTGATCTGGCACGCCTACTGCCGGTGGGCCGCGTTGCAGGGCATCGAGGTCCACGAGCATCATCGGCACTGGTCGGAAGGATCAGTGGGCTGGCCGGACGGATGGCTCGCCGACGTCCCGCTACTGCGGGAGCGGCGCGGATCGGCACCCGCCACCGTCAAGGCGCTGAACCAGCCGGAGCAGGGCAGCACCAGTCATCCGGCCACGTCCAGCCGCGGTTGGCACGCCGTCGCCCGGTCTCTGCCGCTGGCCGCTCTGTCCAGGACGATGAGCGCGGACGGGCTCGCCGATCTCGCCCGTGACGTGGCGGCGCTGACCCACGGAGACCCGCTCGCGTACAACGCGACGGCGGCGGCCGCGGTTCTGACCGGGCGGTGCCTGTCCGCCGGTTCCCTCGCAGAGGCGGCGGGGCACGATCCCGGCCCGCTCCGGTCGCCGGACGTGGCGGCCGTCCTCGGCAGGGCTCGTGCGGTCTTCGCCCAGGCGCGGCGGACGCCTCGGCGGAAGGACCAGCTGGCGCAGGCCGCTCCCGACGCCACCGCCCCGTCGGCTCTGCTCGGTGCCACGTACGTCGCCGGCTCCTGCGATGAGCCGGACGAGGCGATGGAGGCCCTGAGCTTCGCGGCCTTGGCGCCTGACGGAAGTTCCGTCGCCGCCGTCACCGGCGCGATCCTCGGGGCCCTGTACGGGGTCGAGGTGTGGCCGGTCGAGCTCCTCAGCAGGCTGGAGTCGGCCTGGCTCCTCGACACCCTCGCACGTGACCTGGTGGCGGAGGTGACCGAGAGCCCGGGCGGCAGTGAGTACGCACCTCCGCACGACCCCTTCTGGCTCGAGCGCTACCCGGGCTGGTGATGGCGAGAGGGCGCTCTCCGATTGCGGGCTCAGAGGAGGATTCCGCCGGCCAGGAACTCGTTCAGCGCCGCGATGATGGTCTCCTTGGCCTCCGGGTGCGCGAGGGCGCTCGGCTGCAATGACGGGTACTTCTCGTAGTCGGCGGATTCGAGTTGGTCGCGGAGACGGGCCGACCCCGGAAGGACGCCGAGCCGTTCGGCGAGCCGTGCCATACGCTCCCGCGATGCGCCGTGATTGCGTACCGACCCGAAGTTGACGGCCAGGACGGACTTCGCCGGGCCGGTGTAGACGCTCCACACCGAGGCCTTGTCGGAGCCGAGATTGAACCAGGCGGTGACCGAGGGATACTCGCCTTCGCCGAAGTAGTACTCGTGGAAGGACGGGTGGCTCTCGGCGTGCCGGTAGACGGCCAGCAGCGTGTCGCGCACGTCGGCGGGGCAGTACCGCTCGACGGCCTGGAGGAAGCTGGGCTCGTCCCAGGTGCGTTTCCCTCGAGAACGGCCGGCCTGTCCTGCCTCGGCGGCCGAGGGGGTGGTCCGGATCGTGTCGGGACTCGCTTCCGGACGGGAGTCGCCGAGGGCCAGTTGGATGGCGATGGCCATCGTTTCGAGCCATCCGATGGTCGCCTCCGCCTCGTCGGCGGTGATCGGGGTCTTCTGCCCGGGCCGGTCGGAATCGTGGTCGGCGGTGTGGGCGATGTTGTTCCGGCGCCAGGCGATCTCCCGGAGCCTGGTGCGGACGCCGTCCGCGGTGATCGGGTTCCTGGCGTCCTGGCCGGTCAGGACCTCGGCGACCCTGACCCAGAGGTTCACCTCGCTGACGTGTGCGAACCCTTCCTTGATCTTCTCTGGGTTCTGGAAGGTCTTGAAGGAGAAGTGCCGTTCCAGGTGCGTACGGAACATCTCGCCGAGAGGTTCGTCGTGGTGATGCACTTTTTCGAACAACTCGACCGGGATGCTCAGGTTGTTGAACTTGTCAGGCCGGGGCACGTCCGGGGTCAGCGCGAGGCCCACCGCCCGGTCGACGATCTCGCGGGTGACCCAGTGGTCGAGAGCCGCCACCGCCTGGGTCCAGGCCGCGCGGTAGAGGTCGGTGACGTCGAAGGAGCCGACCGCGAGCCGCTCCAGATTGCGGCCGCCGTCCACGAGTTGCCGGGCGTACTCGAGGTTCTGCTGGAACTGCTCGAACGCGGCCGGAGTCGCGTCACGCACGGGCTCAGGTCGGCCCGTGTTCGCGGGCACGGGCTTAGGCCCGTCTGTGTTCTGCGGCGGCAGTCTTCTCGCGCGGTACTGGCGCGCCAGCTCGCGGTAGAACTCGGTGCCGGGGAATTCCTGGAGCGCGCGGACGCCGGCTTCCGTGATCGCCCAGCCGTTCCGTTTGGTCATCCAGCCGAGCGAGGCGGCCTCTCCCGTCCGGAACCCCAGTTGCGCCCACCAGCGCGCCTGGCCGTGCGCGTTGGGAGCCCGGAGTTCCGGGGCGATCGGCACTCTCTCCTCCACTTCTTTGCGCACTTCTCCTGGTGGCAGAGGCCGTCCGGCCTCCAGCAGAAGTTCGAACGTCGCGCGGAGGATGGGAGAGATCTGATCGGCATAGGCCATGGGGGAGATTCCTGCCTTTCGACGGTCGCCTCCGGCAGGATAAACACGATCCCAAGGGGAAATGCCCCGTTCCACTTCAAGCCGTGAGGATGCCGAGGGAAGCGCCCGGGTGGAGAGATCCGCGTAGCGCCGGGGGCTCTGCCCGCGGCGGGTGAAACGGGGACGTAGGGGTAGGAAGGGAGACCGGGCCGGGGGAGCGTGGGGAAGCGGCCGATGACGACGGCGTTCATCCTGTGGGGCGGCGGCAGCCTGGGAGCCGCGCAGGTCGGCATGCTCCGCGCGCTCACCGCTCACGGGATCCGCGCCGACATGGTGGTCGGCGCCTCGATCGGGGCGCTCAACGGCGCCTACTACGCCTCCCGCCCCGACGCCGAGGGAGTGGAGGAACTGGCCCGGCTGTGGCTGTCGGTGAGCGGCCACGACGTGTACCCGGTGAGCGGGCCCGACGTGCTCCGCACGCTGGTGGGCAACCTGCCCTTCCATCCCCTGCGGGGAGCCCTGCAGGCGCTGGGCGTGCTCAACTACACCTTCCCGCTCAATCCGGCCACGCTGGCCGCGGCCGTGCTGGGCCGCCGCAACTACCTGTTCGACAACTCCGCCCTGCGGCGGTTCCTCGAACGCGTCCTGCCGATCCGCGCCCTGGAGGAGACACGGACGCCGCTGTCGGTGCTCACCGCGGACGTCCGGACGGGCCGTCCGGTGGTCCTTTCGCGGGGACCCGCGCTGCCGGCGCTGCTGGCCAGCACCGCGATCCCGGCCCTGTATCCCACCGTGACGATCGGCGACCGGGTCCTCATGGACGGCGGCGTCGCGGACCTGACCACCCTCGACTACGCGGTGGACGCGGGCGTCGACGAGGCGTACCTGCTGGCTCCCGGATTCACCTGCCACCTGCCGGCCACGCCGTCGACGGCGATCGCCATGGCCCTGCACGGCTACAACCTGCTCAGCGAGCAGCGCATCAGCGCCTCGATCAGGCAGAACAGGCGGCGGGCCCGCCTTCACGTGCTGCCGCCGCTCTGCCCGGTCGAGGTGCTGCCCGTCGACTTCCGCGCCACCGCCGACATGATCGAACGTGCGACCCTGTCGGCCACCCACTGGCTGGAGCGGCGCGAACCGCACCCCGATTTCGCCCGCCCGCTCGGCTCCCCGCACGAAGCGGACCACGGGCCGTGCCGGTCCAGCGAATCTACTTTGTAAAGGCGCTGTCGGAAAGCCGTCCGTGCAGCCGGCGCGCCTGACGGACGAGTTCGCTCGCCCGGCGCCGACCGGCCAGTTCGGCGACGACGGGGAGGTCGCCCCGGGCGTCCGCCCATTCGCCCACGTCGGCGGCGAACCTCAGCAGCCGGGTGTGCGCGGGGGTGGCCCGCTCGCCGGGGCCCGGCAGGCAGCCGGGCAGCAGGTCCCGCATGATCTGCCACACCTCCCGGTGCGCCCCACGCTCGGCCGCCGTCCGGAGCGCCTCCATGACCCCGGCGAGACCGTCGAGCCCGCGTTCCAGCAGGACGGTGATCTGCCTGCCGAGCTCCTCGCCGGGCAGGCCGCCGGTGGCGGCCAGACGCAGCAGCGGCCCTACGGCTCCGCCGTCCGGGCCCGCGAGCAGGTAGTGCGCCATGATCAGCGCGACGCCCTGCCCGGCGGGACCGTCGGCGGTGACCAGCAGTTCGAGGTCGGCGGGTGCGGGCTTGTTCAGGGGCCAGGAGGACCGCAGCGTCCAGGCCGACCGGGCGGCGGCCAGTTCGCGGTGCCCGGCGAGCACGGCGAGCAGCCGCTCGCACGACTCGTCGTGGAACCGGGGGGTGAGCAGGTCACCCAGCACCTCCCGGTGCTCCGGCCCGCACACGAACTCCGAGAAGACGCGGACGTCGCCCTGGTGGGTGCCCCAGTGGAGGACCACCTCCGGTTCGGCGGGCCGGTCGATGAGCCACCGCGCGACCGTGCGCCCCGCCGGGCTCATCAGGGCCGCGGCCCGCGCGGCGACCTCGCCGGGGACGGTGCGGCCGAGCCGGAGCAGAGCCTGCCGCAGATCCAGCGGCAGCGCCTGCACGCCGTCGCGCTCGTAGCCCTCAATCCGCTCCACCAGCGCGTCCGGGTCGAGGAGGCCGTTGGCCCGGGTGGGCGTGCCCAGCAGGTACGGCGGCAGCCGGTCTTCGAGGTGCGCCTGGTAGACCTCGGCGTACCGCATGAGCGTCCAGACCTTCGCGCCCGCGCCGTGCCTCATGTCCGGGAGCCACTCCGTCACGGTCTCCGTGCCCCGCGGGTGCGCCCGGCGCCACGCGCCCGGTTCGGTCAGCTCCTTCGCCATCGCCGCGGCCCAGTCGGCGGTGTCCCACCAGGGTGCCCACGGGTGGCTGCGGCTCCAGTGACGGGCGAGCGGAGCCAGCGCGGCGACCAGGCGGCCGCGCCCGGCGCCGGTCCGGTGCAGGGCCGCCAGCCGTACGAAGCCGTCCAGCCATCTCTCGCCGGCGCGCCAGTCGTACTCCGACAGCGTGATCCGGGCCAACTCCTCCGGCGTCTCGGGGGCGGGCGGCATGCGCGCGGGTTCCGGGACCGTGGGGAGCGGCACGGGGACGAACCGGGCGGGCTCCGGCGCCGCCGCGACCTCGCCGCCGAAGACCGCCGCCAGCCGGGCGCCCTGATGCGCGGGCAGCGCCGCGACCGTGTCCCTGATCATCGCGGCGGCCGGCGGGGTGAACCGCCCCCCGTGCTTGACCGCCAGCTTCACGGCCCGCTCCCGGGCGTCGCCCGACTCGCCGCCCAGCGCGGCGGCCAGCGCGGGGGCGTAGGCGTCGACGACTTCGGCGGGGTCCTTCAGCAACCGGTCGAGCCAGCTGAGCCCGGCCCGCACCAGCCTGCCCTCGGCGCGGAACAGCAGCGCTTCGACGGCCTCGCCCGCCTGCTCGGCCGGGATCGGCCCCAGGCGGCGGATCTGCCGGAGCGCGAGGTCGGCCACGTTGGCCGCGGCGGCCGGGAGCAACGCCAGATAGTCCCGCGCGTACGGCGCGATCTCCTCCGGGGAGGGGTCGAGCTGGTCGTGCAGGAGGACGAAGAAGCGCTGGTCGGCGGCTTGCCCGCCGCGCAGGAACCGGCCGCGGCACCCGTCGAGCAGGGTCGCGCGCCTGACCCGGCCGTCGCCGGCCAGGGCGGTCAGCACGGCGGGCCAGTTCCGGTGGGTAGGGAGCAGCCTGCCCACGCCCTCGGCCTCGAACAGCCTCGGCAGCATCGCGTCCAGCAGCGGATCCACGGGCAGATCGCCGGAGGCGGTCGCCGCGACCCAGGCGAGGGTGAGGGGGTCGTGCTCGGGGGGCTCGGCTCCGCTCTCGCGCAGCAGCCGCAGGGCGAGCCGCACCCGCCGGTCGGGCCGGGGGCGGGCGCCGCGCAACCGCCGCGCCAGCCGTACGGCGAGATCCCTGCGCCATTCCGGCGGCCGGGCCGCCACGACCGCGGCGATCAGCGGGACGTCGTCGGTGTCCGCGGGCTCCCAGCCGCGGTCGAACTCGCGCCTGTTCAGCCAGGCGGCGACGGCCGCTGCGCCGGGGAGGACCGCGGCGCCGGCGACCCGCATGGGCTCGATCCAGCGGTTCCAGACGCTCGGTTCGTCCACCGTGTAGGCCTCGGCGAACTCGTGGACCGGTCGCCCCGTCCGCGCCGCCCGCTCGTGCAGCTCCTCCCACCGAGCCTGGCGCGCCCGCTCCCGTCTCCTCTCCTCGCGCGCCGCGGCCTCGCGGGCGGCGGGAAGGTGTCCGGGCAGTTCCCGCGCCACCTCGCGGCGCGCGTCGTCGTCGAGGTCCAGCACGGCGGCGGCGACGGCGGAGGCGTCGCCGGCGTCTATTCCGGAACGGACCGCGTCCCAGGGGTTCGTCATGATCGGCACCTTAGGAGCGGGCACCGACAAGATCGGTTCGCGTCGCGCGGCCACGAGGTCGCCGATGTGGGGAACCACCCCTCGCCTGGGCAAGTACGATCGTCCCGTGACCGAAATGACCGAAACGACGCCAGGCTGGCTCGCCCCCGAGGACATCGAGTCGCTGCGGGGCCGCATGCCGATCCTGTACGTGGACGCCGTGCCCGTGCGCGTGGACGACACGGGCATCGTCACCCGTGTCGGCCTGCTGCTGCGGATCGGCCCCGACGGAACCGTGAGCCGGGCGCTGGTCTCCGGCCGGGTGTACTACCACGAGCGCATCCGCGACGCGCTCCTGCGTCACCTGGAGAAGGACCTCGGGCCGGTGGCGCTGCCGAGCGTGCCGGTCTCCCCGGCGCCGTTCACCGTGGCCGAGTACTTCCCCACTCCCGGGGTCACGCCGTTCCACGACCCGCGCCAGCACGCGGTCTCGCTGGCGTACATCGTCCCGGTGCGCGGCGACTGCCGGCCCCGGCAGGACGCGCTCGACCTGGAGTGGTTCACGCCCGAGGAGGCGGCCTCCCCGGTCGTGCAGCAGGAGATGACCGGCGGCCAGGGCGTGCTGCTCAAGCAGGCCCTCGCCCACGTCGGCCGCCTGACCTGACCCGGACGCCGCCGCGCCGGCCGGCCCGGGCGGCACCGGCGGCGTGCTATTCCTCAGTGCCCCCGTGCGGCGTCGTGATCTGTCGTCACCCGGCGAGGCGGGGGGCCGTCCTGGTGTGGAGGAGTTCGGTGAACAGGTCGTCCCACAGGGGCATGACGTTCTCCGGGGCGTACGCCCGGGCGGTGGCCGCGGCGGCGGAGCCCATGCGCAGGCGCAGGTCGCGGTCGGCGATCAGCCGGTTGAGGGCCGCGGCGAGGGCGTCCACGTCCTCGGCGGGCACGAGGAGGCCGTCCTCGCCGTCGGTCAGCACGTCGCGGGGGCCGGTGGGGCAGTCGAAGGCCACGATCGGCAGGGCGTGGGTCATCGCCTCGATCATGACCATCGGCAGCCCTTCGAACCGGCTGCTCAGCGCGTAGACGGAGGACCTGGCGAGTTCGCCGTCGAGGCGGTTGGTCCGGCCCATCAGCGTCACGTGGGCGGACAGGCCGTGCTCGCCGACCAGCGCGCGGAGCTGCGCCTTCCTCGGGCCGGTGCCGAAGATCCGCAGCCGCCACTCCGGATGCTCCCTGGCCACCTGGGCGAACGCCGGGAGCAGCAGGTCGAAGCCCTTCTGCTTGACCAGGCGGCCGGCGGCGACGATGACCGGGTACTCCTGCCGGGACGGCGTCTGGTTCACCGCGTGGACCGCGTTGGGGATCCGGACGATCCTCGTGCCGGGCAGCACCGCCTCGTAGTCGCGCCGGTCGCTGTCCGTCAGCACCGCGATCGCGTCGAACGCGCCGTAGTATCGCGCGATCTCCGCGCGCAGCGTCTCGGGGTAGCTGCCGAGGTTCATGTGCTCCTGCGCCACCCGTACGACGCCGGGGCCGGCGCGGCGGGCGGAGATGAGGTTCAGCGCCGGGCGGGTGGTGACGAGGACGCCGTCCTCGACCGACGCGACGTAGTCGATGGCCGCCTTCTCCACGCGCTCGGTGAAGTAGGCGGCGGCGTACTCGCCGAGCGGCACGATCTTGCCGCGCAGCCGCCGCCAGACGCGGCGGCCGAGGGAGTCGGTCCGCACGCCCGCCCGCTGGTCCACCAGCGTACGGAGGGTGACGGCGGGGTCCAGGCGGAACTGCGGCTCGTCCCGGCGCCGCACCACGCTCACGATCTCCACCTCGTGGCCCAGCGCGGCCATCGCGTTCGCCTGGTTGACCACCGTGCGGATCGTGCCGCCCATGCCGTAGGCGTGCAGCAGCATGTAGCGGATCTTCACCGGCCCTCCTCCTTCGGCAGGTAGCCCCAGCTCCGGCAGATGGGTTTCAGCAGGTCGGGTATCTCGTCCGGGGCCGGCAGGTCGCGTCCGGGCTGGACCCGCCCCGACCGGATCTTGTCGCTCCAGTCGCCGAGGCCCTTCCGCACGACCTCCTGCTCGCCGTACGCGAGCATGCCGGGCTCCCAGGGGACGCCGAGGAAGTCGCAGATCGCGCGGGTCGTCGTCTCCGGCTCGGCGGTGAGGTCCTCGTACCGGACGGTCAGGCCGGTGAGGGCCTTCCTGGCCCGCTGCACCGCCTTCATGTAGCGCAGCGCGTCGGACGCGGCCTCCTCGCGGGTGCGCTTGACCGGGTCGGCCGCGTACCAGGAGGCCGCGATGGAGGCGGGATGACGCAGCAGGAAGACGTACCGGGCGTCGGGCCAGCAGGCGGCGATCCGGGCGTGGGCGAAGGCGTTGGCCGGGGTCTTGTCCACGATCGTCCGCTTGCCGCTGCGGACCAGCTCGCGGTGGAGCACCCGGTCCCACAGCATGTGCTCCAGGTCGGCCTGGTTGTGGCCGAGGGCCTCCATGGCCCTGCGGGAGAGCGACGTGCCGAAGCCCACCGTCAGCCTCCTGACGTGCAGCTCGTGCGGGGCGTGCAGCTCGGGGTGGGCGTTCAGCATCGACCGGAGCAGCGTGGAGCCCGACCGTACGGGTGACATGACGAACACCGGGGCCACCAGCAGCCGGTCCGCCCGCGGGTCGGCCGGCGGGCGCACCAGCTCCTCCGCCGAGGGGGCGGGGGCCCGCCCCTCCGGAGGCGGCGTCGCGGTGGGCCGGGCACGGGTGAGCTGGACTCCGGTGAACTTGACGAGTGCGCCGTTGATCCTCCGCTGCCAGGTCATGGCCCGCGAGATTACCGATGGATCCGGGGAATTCCCTGAGAGTCCACCCCCTGGCCGGCTCGGATCTCCCGCGCCGTCATGTCCTGGCCCCGGCGGGGGAGTGGTGGCTCAGGGGTTGAGCTTCTCGTGGGCGGCGCCGTGCCATTCGACGAGGAGCACGGTCGCGTCGTCCTGCAGCCGGTGGTCGTGGTGGTCCATCACGGTGCGGATCAGCCGGCGCAGGGTCTCGGGCACCGGCAGCCCCGCGGCGTTCTGCTTGATCATGAATTCGACGAAGCGCCCCAGGCCGAACTCGCCGCTGTCGGGGCTGCGCATCTCGGTGATGCCGTCGGTGTAGAGCAGCAGCCGGTCGCCCGGCTCAAGCTGTTCGTGGCAGAGCGTGACGGGAAGGCCGAGATCGAGTCCCATCGGATGGGCAGGTGGGCACTTCAGGGTGGCGGTCCACTGGCCGCCGCGGATCAGCACCGGCGCGTGGTGCCCGCGGTTGACCCAGCTGAACAGGCCGGTGTCCAGGTCGAGGTCGCCGATGATCCCGGTGACGAAGCGGTCGCCCCGGCCGAACTCGTCGATCAGGATCCGCTCGATCGCCTCGCTGTTGCGCGCCAGGCCGAGGCCCTGCCGCCGGTTGTTGCGGCAGGCCGCGACGGCGAGGTTGGCGGTCAGTCCGGCCGACACGTCGTGTCCCATCGCGTCGAAGATCCCGAAGTGCGCCACGCCGCCGGAGGTGGAGTAGTCGAACGCGTCCCCGCCGATCTCGTACGCCGGTTCGAGGACCGCGCCGATCGTCACCGCCGCCGTGGCGAAGGTGAGCGGCGGCATCAGGTTCCACTGCATCTCGGCCGCCACGTGCATCGGCCGGCTCCGCACGAGCCGCGCGTAGGCGTCGCTGAACGAGCGTTTGCTCACGACGATCAGGGCGATGAGGGAGGCCAGGTGCCGCATCCGGGCGCCGAGATCGTCGTTCTCGGCGTCGGGCTGCACGTGCAGGACGCCCAGGCGCTCGGTGCCGTCCAGGAGCGGAACCCACCACTGGACCGGGTTCTCGCTCCGCAGCGCGCGCACCTCCTGCAGGGCGCGGCCGGCCAGCGTGGTGTCGATCTTCAGTTCCTCCGGCTGGGGCTCCTCCTCGCCCGGCCCGCACAGCCTGCGTAGCACGTTCTGCTGCAGGTCGCACAGGTAGACGGAGATCCCGTCGAAGCCCACCAGGTCTTTGTAGGCGTCGACGAGCGCCGGGATGCCTTCGAACGCCGTCACGTGGCTGTCTTCCAGAATGCTCGTCAGCGCGCCCAGCAGATCGTGTTTCCGGGTAGGAGGGGGGATGCCCTGCTCCATTCCGCTCACCCCCAGGGGTCCTACACTCCCTACCTTCGATGCCGCTCCTCACCCGGTCCCGAGCCGGTTCGTACGGACTTTTTACTGAAAAGTGAGGCTTCAACCGGGCCGGTCGAGCGCCGCGGAATCGGCGACCACGCTCCGCAGGAGTCTGTGAGAAGGTGAATGAGGACCGTACAACGGGGGCAGGTGAGCGGTCATGCGTGATCCGCGGGCCGGGGGGACCGGCGGACGGCGGAGAGGACACGTGGGAGGAGACGCGGACGTGGTTGCCGAAAGATCCGGAGCGCGGGACGCGAGAGGCACCTCACCGGAGCCGCTGACGCCGGAGCCCGACGACGGCGGGCTGGAGAAGTTGATCGGCGGAGAGACCGACATCCAGACGCCGGCCGCCGAGACGCCGCCGCCGACCGGCGACGAGTCGGCGATGCCCGAGGCCGAGCCGGAAATCGGCCCGACCTCCTGAGGCCCGGCGCTGACATGGCTGACTACGTCGGTGCGGTCGACCAGGGGACGACCAGCACCCGCTTCATGATCTTCGATCGTTCCGGCAACGAGGTCGCCCGCCACCAGCTGGAGCACCAGCAGATCCTGCCGCAGGCGGGCTGGGTCGAGCACAACCCGACCGAGATATGGGAGCGCACCCGCGCGGTCGCCGAGACGGCCATGCGGACGGCGGGCCTGCGGGCGTCCGACCTCGCGGCGCTCGGCGTCACCAACCAGCGCGAGACGACCGTCGTCTGGGATCGGCGCACCGGCCGCCCCTACTACAACGCCATCGTCTGGCAGGACACCCGCACCGACCGCATCGCCGCGGCGCTGGAACGCGAGGGCAAGGGCGAGGTGATCCGGCGGAAGGCCGGGCTGCCGCCCGCCACCTACTTCTCCGGCGGCAAGATCCAGTGGATCCTGGAGAACGTCCCCGGCGTCCGCGAGGCCGCCGAGCGTGGCGACGCGGTCTTCGGCACCACCGACACCTGGCTGCTGTGGAACCTGACCGGAGGCGTGGACGGCGGCGTCCACGTGACCGATCCCACCAACGCGAGCCGCACGATGCTGATGGACCTGGAGACGCTCGATTGGGACGACGAGCTGCTGTCGTTCTTCGGCGTGCCCCGGCGGATGCTCCCCGAGATCCGGCCGTCCTCCAGCCCCGGCCTGTACGGCGTGACCCGCGCGGGCGGCCCGCTCGGCGGCGAGGTGCCGCTCGCGGGCGACCTCGGCGACCAGCAGGCGGCCACCGTCGGCCAGGTGTGCTTCGAGCCCGGCATGGCCAAGAACACCTACGGCACCGGCAACTTCCTGCTGCTCAACACCGGCACCGAGCTCGTACGGTCCCGGCACGGCCTGCTCACCACGGTCTGCTACCAGTTCGGCTCGGCCAAGCCGGCGTACGCCCTGGAGGGGTCGATCGCGGTCACCGGCTCCGCCGTGCAGTGGCTGCGCGACCAGCTCGGCATCATCTCGGGGGCGGCGCAGAGCGAGGCCCTCGCCCGGCAGGTCGAGGACAACGGCGGCGTCTACTTCGTGCCCGCGTTCTCCGGCCTGTTCGCGCCGTACTGGCGCTCCGACGCCCGCGGCGCGATCGTCGGCCTGTCCCGCTACAACACCAACGCCCACCTGGCCCGCGCCACCCTCGAAGCGATCTGCTACCAGACCAGGGACGTCGTCACCGCGATGGAGCAGGACTCCGGCGTCGTCCTCGACGTGCTGCGGGTGGACGGCGGGGTGACGGCCAACGAGCTGTGCATGCAGCTCCAGGCCGACATCCTGGGCGTACCGGTCTCCCGGCCGGTCGTCGCCGAGACCACCGCGCTCGGCGCGGCGTACGCTGCCGGGCTCGCCGTGGGCTTCTGGAAGTCCACCGGCGACCTCCGGCGCAACTGGCACGAGGACCGCCGCTGGGAGCCCACCTGGAGCGACGAGCGGCGCGAGCGCGGCTACGCCGGATGGCGGAAAGCCGTCCAGCGGACGCTCGACTGGGTCGACGTCGACTGATCGCCCTACCGGATGTGGGTGAAGAAGTCCTGGACGTCCCCGGCGAGTAGCTCAGGCACCTCCAGCGCGGCGAAATGGCCGCCCCGCTCGAACTCCGACCAGTGCCTGATGTCGTACGACCGCTCGGCCAGCGGCCGCACCTCCGGCGCCGGCGGGGTCGGCAGGTAGTTGACGTGTACCCCGGCGACCCGCTCGGGCGCCACCGCGCCGAGCGCCAGGGAGATGCCCGCGCCGAAGTCGCCGCCCTGCGCGCCGTAGCGCTCGTACCCGAGACGGCGCATCAGCTCGGCCCAGGCCCGGGCGACCCGGGCGACGTCCCAGCCGCGCTCGCGGGTCGGCCCGGAGAAGCCGTATCCGGGGATGGACGGGATCACCAGGCGAGCTCCTTGAGCCGCGCCAGCGGGAAGCCGTAGTTCCACCCGGCGCCGGCGATCTCGTCGGGCCACCGGGTGCGGGCGAGCCGGTCGGCCAGGTCGTCGAGGTCTGCCTGGGGGATGTCGATGCGGAACGGCTCGATCATGGTCTCGGCTCCAAGGATCGTTAGGCAATTAAACGTTAGCCTCCCTAACGTTTACTCCGCGAACGATATCAGGCGATCGTTAGTGCGCCAAATGGTTAGACTCGTCGCATGGAGACCGAGGAGAGGCCCGCCCGATGGGAGGGCCTGCCCAGCTGGCTGCTCGGCCAGGCCGCCGTCCACGCGCAGCGCCTGGTGGGCGAGGCATTCTCGTCCGCCGGCGCCCGCGGCTACCACTACCGCGTGCTGGCGACGCTGGAGGAGCTCGGCCCGGCCAGTCAGGCCGCGCTGGGCCGGCGTAGTGGCATCCACCTCAGCGACATGGTCGCCACGGTCAACGAGCTCGCCGATCGCGAACTGGTCGAGCGCGCCCCGGATCCCGCCGACCGGCGGCGCAACATCATCACGCTGACCCCGGCGGGCAGGCGGCAGTTGCGGCGGCTGGAGAAGCGGCTGGCCGAATGCCAGGACGAGTTGCTGGCTCCGCTCTCACCCGAGGAGCGGCAGCGGTTGACCGAGCTGCTGGAGACATTGCTGGATCACCACAACCGGCGAACCGGCACCCCGGAGGAGCCACCGCACTGACCGGGGCCCGTCCCAGGGGGCGGGGGACAGCGGTGCCCGGACGGGTCAGCGTCGGCCATCGAGCCCCGTCGCCAGGCCCGCGGCGGTGGCGTTCAGCCCGCCGGAGGGGCGGCGGCCGTGCGTGACAGCGCTTCGAGAAGCTGCCCGGGCGTCTCCACGACGGCGAGGACCTCCGGGCCGGTGAACTCCGCCGGGTCGCCGAACCCCCACGTCACGGCGACGGTCCGGACGCCGCACGCGGCGGCCCCGGCGACGTCCTCCGGGCGGTCGCCGACCATGACGGCCGCGTCCGGAGGGGCGCCGAGGATGTCGAGCGCGTGGCGGACGACGTCCGCCTTGTGCCGCCGCGACCCGTCGAGCGTCGCCCCGGCGACGTACGCGAAGAAGCCGTCGAGGCCGAAGTGCGCGATGATCCTCGCCGCGAGGACGGCCGGCTTCGACGTCGCCACCGCCAGGGTCCAGCCCTCGGCGACGAGGGCCTCCAGCACGGCGGGGATGCCCGCGATGACCTCGTTCTCGTACATCCCGGTCTCGGCGAAGCGCTCCCGGTACGCGTGGACCGCGTCGTCGAGGCGCTCCTCCGGCACGCCGAGCATCGAGAGGCCGTCCTGGAGGGGAGGGCCGATCAGGTCGCGGAGCCGTCCGTGGTCCACCTCCGGGAACCCGACGGCGGACAGGGCGTGGCGCAGCGAGGCGACGATGCCGGTCTCGGGGTCGGTCAGCGTGCCGTCGAGATCGAAGAGGCAGAAGCGGGCATCGGTCACGTGAGGCGTCCGTTCGCGGTGGTCGTGCAGGTGGTCGTGCAGCAGGTGGTGGCGCGGGTGAGGGCGTGCAGGTGGGTACTATGCCAGCCGGTCGTCCCTCCGCTTCGCGCGGGTGCGGGCTGCCGCACACGACCCGGTCCCATGGCGCGCCGATCGCGGAGGTGATCACCGCGACCCGGGGTACACCGGTGAGCGGGAGGTGAGGCCGATGACCATGCCGGAGCGGAGCCGTCCCCACGAGGAGCCCGAGGAGGGCGTACGGCACGGCCGGCTGTCGGCCCGTCCCGTGGCCGTCGCGCGGGCGGCGTCGCCTCCCGAGCCCGGGACCCACCGCCTCGACGGCCGCGCCCTGCTGCACGTGCCGCCCGGCCTCGGAGCCGGGCCGGCCCCGCTCGCCGTGGTGCTGCACGGCGCGGGCGGCACGGCGGAGCAGGCGCTGGAGTGGCTGGCCCCCGAGGCCACCCGTCTCGGGGTGCCGCTGCTCGCGCCGCAGGCCGTATCGGCCACCTGGGACGTGATCGTCGGCGGGTACGGCGCCGACGTGTCGAGGATCGACGCCACCCTGGAGGAGGCGTTCACCCGCGTGGCCGTCGAACTCGGCGGCGTGGCCGTCGCCGGGTTCTCCGACGGCGCCTCCTACGCGCTGTCGCTGGGGCTGGCCAACGGCGACCTGTTCCACGCCGTGCTGGCGTTCTCCCCCGGCTTCATGGCGCCGATGATCCGGCACGGGCGGCCGCGCGTCTTCGTCTCGCACGGCACCTCCGACCGGGTGCTGCCGATCGCCCGCTGCGGCAGGCGGCTCGTGCCCGAGCTGCGGGACGCCGGGTACGACGTGACGTACGAGGAGTTCCGCGGCGGGCACCGGGTGCCGCCCGAGGTCGCCGCGGCCGCCGTCCGATGGTGGCGTAACCCTACCCTCGATGAACCCTTATTCATGTAGGTATTAGGGGTTAATATCGAGGGTATGGGAGCACTGCTCGACCTCGTGCAACTGCGAACGTTCGTGGCCATCGCCGACTGCGGTGGCTTCGGCCGGGCCGCGTCCGCGCTGCGGACCAGCCAGCCGACCGTGAGCCAGCACGTCCGATCGCTGGAACGCGTCGTCGGGCAACCGCTGGTGGAGAAGACCGGCAGGTCCACCCGCTTCACCATGGCGGGCGAGACGCTGCTCGTGGAGGCGCGGCGGCTGCTCGCCGTCCACGACGAGGCCCTCTACCGGCTGGGGGCCGAGCGGACGGCGGGGCTGACCGTCGGCGCCGTCGAGCACGCGGGTTACCAGACGCTGCCCGACCTCCTCGGCGCCCTGATGGCGGCGCTTCCCACGCGGGACGTCGTGTTCCGGCTGGACCGCAGCACCCC
The DNA here is from genome assembly GCF_045040095.1 of Microbispora sp. NBC_01389. Classification (NCBI taxonomy): domain Bacteria; kingdom Bacillati; phylum Actinomycetota; class Actinomycetes; order Streptosporangiales; family Streptosporangiaceae; genus Microbispora; species Microbispora sp. NBC_01389. Next base: position 5,965,278 of record NZ_CP109552.1, on the reverse strand, counting down.
CCTGGCCGAGGCGACCCAGAAGGGCACGCTGGACATGGCGCTCATCCTCGGCGTCGTGCCCGGCGTCGGCGGCAGGCAGGTCGCCGCGCTGCCGCTGCGCTGGCTCGCCGCGCCGGGCTGGTATCTCCCGCCGCCGGACCGGCCGGTGCCGCTGGTGGCCTTCCAGGAGCCGTGCGCCCTGCGGCGGCAGGCCGTGGGCGTGCTGGAGGGGCTCGGCTGGCCGGTGCGGATCACCACCGAGGCGGTCAACCTGGAGGGGGTGCTGGCCGCGGCCCGCGCCCGGCTCGGCATCGCCCTGCTGCCCACCGCGTTCGGCGTGCCGAAGGGCCTGGAGGAGATCACTCCGCTGCCCGCGCAGGACCCGGTCGGGCTGCGCCTGCTGAGCAGGCGGGGGCTCGATCCGGAGATCGAGTCGAGCGCCTGCGCGGCCCTGCGCGAATTCTTCTCCTCGGTCGTGGAATTCCCCGGTGCGCTCGCCGCACAGGTTGCGATAGGCAATTCCAATTGATTCCCATCGGTATCGTGAATGGGTCCGCAAGAATGGCGTAATAAGTTGACCGTCTCGTTTTGTCATGGTGTGATTCCGTCGATGTCCTGAATTCTCCTGGTCCGCGGGACGGGAATTCGCCAATCGATCCGCCGGTTCCGCCGGGTTCCGGCTATTTCGGCGCGCCCGCGTGCCCCGCTCTCTTCTTTTCCATCGCGACAGAAAAGGCGTCACCGATGTCAGTGAGCGACGACACCGCCACCCAAGTTGACGACGAACCCGCAGGGCGACGGGGCAGCCTGCGGTCCAGGCGTCCGGCGGTCGTGGCGGCCGCCCTGGTCGCGGTCGCGGCCGTCGTCCTGGTCCTGGTCGTCACGAGGGGAGGACGGGACGAGCCGTCCGCCGGACGGGCCGGCGCGGCCGGCCCGGTGGCCGGCGGCACCCTCACCTACGCGCTCGCCGGCACGCAGGTGTCGCTCGACCCGGCGGTGGCGGCCACCGCGGTGACCGGCCTGATCGACCGCAACGTCTTCGACTCCCTCGTCGTGCAGACCGGTCCCGCCACCTTCGGGCCCTGGCTCGCCACGAAGTGGGCCGTGTCCGGTGACGGACGGACCTACACGTTCACCCTCAGGGACGGCGTCACCTTCCACGACGGCACGCCCTTCACCGCCGAGGCGGTGAAGGCGACGCTCGACCACGTGGTGGACCCGGCGACCAAGTCGGCCTACGCCGCCTCGCTGATCGCGCCGTACGAGAAGTCGCGGGTGGTGGACGACCACGTCGTCGAGGTGACGCTCAAGCGGCCGTTCACCCCGTTCCTGCAGGCCCTGTCGGTGCCGTACCTCGGCATCCAGAGCCCGGCGGCGCTGGCCAGGCCGGTCGCGGACTACCGCCCGGTCGGCACCGGCCCCTTCTCCTACGTCTCCTGGGAGAAGGACAAGCGGGTCACGCTGCGCAGGAACGCCGCGTACGCCTCGCCGCCCGCCGGCGCGTCCCACCAGGGGGCGGCCTACCTCGACAGCCTCGTGTTCGAGTTCGTCCCCGAGGACGCCACCCGGTACGGCGCGCTCACCAGCGGGCAGGTCCAGGCGATCGCGGGCGTCCCGCCGGTCGACGCCGGCAAGCTGCGGTCGCTCGGCGGATTCGACTTCACCGCGCAGGAGACGCCGGGCCTGAACTACAACCTCTATCTGAACCAGACGCGCGGGCCGCTGAAGGACGTGCGCGTGCGGCGCGCCCTGTCGGCCGCGGTTAACGTCGCCGAACTGGTGAAGAACATCTACTTCGGCCAGTTCCCCGTCGCCCGCAATCCGCTGAGCCGCACGACGGCGGCCTACGACGCGACGGCCGAGAGCGAACTGGCCTCCTACGACCTCGCCGCGGCGGAGCGGCTGCTCGACGAGGCGGGCTGGAAGAAGGGCTCCGACGGCTACCGCGTCAAGGACGGCAGGACGCTTGCCCTCACCTGGCCCTACTGGGCGGAGGGCAACAAGGAGCAGCGCGACGTGCTCGCCGAGGGCATCCAGGCCCAGGCCAAGCTCGCCGGCATCAAGATCGAACGACCGGCCGTGGACACCGGCGCTTTCGTGAGCAAATACCTCATCGGCGGCGAGTACGACCTCGTCGACGTCAGCTTCGCCCGGCCCACGCCCGACGTGCTGCGCTTCGCGTTCGCCTCGGGCAACACCTACGCCAAGGCCGGCGGCAACGTCGCGCTGGTGGACTCGCCGCGGATCGACACGTGGGTGGAGGCGGCGGCGGAGACGTCCGATCCGGCCACCGCCGCCAAGGACTACGCCGCCGTCCAGCACGAGGTGCTCCGGCAGGCGTACGTGCTGCCGCTCTACACGCCGGTGCAGCTCACCGCCTTCTCCGCCAAGGCGCACGGCGTCGCCTTCGACGCCCAGACCTATCCGGTCTTCCACGGCGTGTGGCTGGGGGCCTGATCCCGTGCCGCCGCTGGCCCGCCGGCTGACCCGCAGGCTGACGCTGACCCTGTTCGTGCTGTGGGGCGCCGCCACGTTCGCCTTCGCCGGGATGCGGCTCGTGCCCGGCGACCCCGCCCGCGTCATCGCGGGCGGGGTCCAGGCCAACGCCACACCCCAGGTCCTGGACGCCATCCGCGACGAGTACGGCCTGCGCGAGCCGGTCGTCGTGCAGTACGCCCGGTTCCTCGGCCGGCTCCTGCGCGCCGACCTCGGCGGCTCCTACCAGCTGGGCCGGCCGGTGAGCCGGGTGATCGGCGAGCAGATCGGCGCCACCCTGGCGCTCGCGGCGGGGCGGCCGTCCTCGGCTTCGGCCTCGCGGTGGCGATCGCCACGCTCACGGCCGGCCGGCCGCGCCTGCGGGCGCTGTCGCGGGCCGTGGAGTTCTGCTCGATCTCGACGCCGAACTTCTGGATCGGCATCCTGCTGCTGGCCGCCTTCTCCTTCCACCTGGGCTGGTTCCCCGTGATCGGCGACGACGGCCCGGCCGCGCTGGTGCTGCCGTGCGCCGCGCTCGCGCTGCCCATCGCCGGGGTGCTGGCCCAGGTCACCAGGGAAGGGCTGGAACGCGCCCTCGACCAGCCGTTCGCGCTGACCGCGCGGGCGCGCGGCGCGACCGAGCACCGCATCCGCGTGCGCCACGCGCTGCGCCACGCCGCCCTGCCGGTGCTCACGCTCTCCGGCTGGGTGCTCGGGGAACTGCTCGCCGGGACCGTGGTCGTGGAGACGGTCTTCGCCCGTCAGGGCCTCGGCCACGTCGTGGTGGCGGCGGTGCGCGGCCGGGACTTCCCGGTCGTGACGGGGGTCGTGGTGCTCTCCGCGCTCGTCTTCTCCCTGATCAACATCGCCGTCGACCTGCTCTACGGGCTCGCCGACCCGCGGATCGGGGCGGCGGCGTGAGCGCGGTCCCGGACGCCGTCACCGGCGGGCCGTACGAGCCGGCGCGGCTCCCGATGACGCGGGCCGGCCTGACGCCGGCGGGGCTGGCCCGGGCGGGGCTGCCGCGGCCGGGCGTCGCACTGGCCGTCGCGTTCTTCGCGCTCGTCTGCCTGGCCGCGGCCTTCCCCGGCCTCTTCGCCCACGCGCCCGACCAGGTGAACCCGGCGCTCGCGCTGCGCGGGCCCATGGCGGGACACCCGCTCGGCACCGACCAGCTCGGCCGGGACGTGCTCGCCCGGCTGGTCTTCGGCGCGCGGCCGTCACTGCTCGTCGGCGTGGGCTCCACCCTGCTCGCCGGAGCCGCGGGCGCCGCCTGGGGGCTGCTCGCCGCACTGGGCGGCCGTGTCGCCGGCGAGGCGGCCATGCGGCTGGCCGACGTGCTGCTGTCGTTCCCTGCCGTCCTGATGGCGCTGCTCGTCGTGGCCGTCCTCGGGCCCGGCACCCGCAACGCCGCCCTCGCCATCACCGTCGCACTGGCACCGGGGTTCGCCCGGGTCGTGCGCGCGCAGGCGCTCGTCGTGCGCGGCTCGCCGTACGTGCGGGCGGCGGTCGGCCTCGGGCTGACCCCGGCGCGGATCCTGCTGCGGCACATCGCGCCGAACGTCGTCGCGCCCCTGCTGATCCTCGCCACGGTCAACGTCGGCACCGCGCTCATCGCCGGGGCGTCGCTGAGCTTCCTCGGGCTCGGCCCGCGGCCCCCCGCCCCCGAGTGGGGCGCGATGCTCGCGCAGTCCCGCGACTACCTCGACGTGAGCTGGACCCTCGCCCTGTTCCCGGGGGCGGCCATCACGCTGACCGTGATGTCCGCCACCGTCGCCGGGCGCGCCCTGCAGGCCCGCTACGAAGGACGGGAGGCCTGATGAGCGGCGACCACCCCTCCGCGCCCCTGCTGGAGGTGGCGGGGCTCTCGGTCGACTTCGCCACCCGGCACGGCGTCGTACGGGCCGTACGGGACGTCGACCTGTCCCTGCGCGCGGGGGAGTGCCTCGCGGTGGTGGGCGAGTCGGGATCGGGCAAGAGCGTCACGGCCCGGGCGCTGCTCGGCCTCGCCGGCGCGGGCGCCCGGGTGACCGCGCGGACGCTGACCTTCGAGGGGCGCGACCTGCGCACGCTGGGCGGCGGCCGGTGGCGGCGGCTGCGCGGCCGCCGCATCGGCTACGTCCTGCAGGACGCGCTGACCTCGCTCGACCCGCTCCGCCGGGTCGGCCTGGAGGTGGCGGAGGCCCTGGAGGTGCACGGCCTGGCGCGCCGCGACGACCTCGACGACCAGGTGATCCGGCTGCTCACCGAGGTCGGGGTGCCCGACCCGCACGTGAGGTTCCTGCAGTATCCGCACGAGCTGTCCGGCGGGCTGCGGCAGCGGGCGCTGATCGCCTCCGCCATCGCCGCCGGGCCCGCCCTGCTGGTCGCGGACGAGCCCACCACGGCACTCGACGTCACCGTGCAGGCGCAGGTGCTCGGCCTGCTGGAGGAGCGGCGGCGGCGGGGCACGGCGCTGCTGCTCATCAGCCACGACCTCGCGGTCGTCGCCCGCCTCGCCGACCAGGTCGCCGTCATGTTCGCGGGCGAGGTCGTGGAGCGGGGGCCGGCGGCGGCCCTGCTGTCGTCTCCCGCCCACCCCTACACCGCCGACCTGCTCGCCGCCGTGCCCACCCTGGACGCCCCGGACGCCCCGGACGCCCCGAACGCCCCGGACGCCCCGAACGCCCTGGACGGCTCGGACGGCATGGCGCGCGGGCTGCCGATCGTCCAGACCGGGCCCGCGGCCGCCACCGGCTGCCCGTACGCCCCGCGGTGCGCGCTCGCCGACGACCGCTGCCGCTCCGAGCCGCCGCCTCCGGTGCGGTACCGGCCGGACGGGGAGGACGGGGGTGATCGCGTGGTCCGCTGCTTCCACCCCGGGCGGGAGCGGCCCGCCGCCGCCTCCGGAGCCCCGGCGGCGCCGGCCCGGGTGAAGGACCATGCCGTCGTCTCGGTGCGGGGGATCACCAAGCGCTACCGCTCCCCGGACGGATCACGGCGTACGGCCGTCGGCGACGTGTCGTTCGACCTGCGCGCGGGGGAGGCGCTCGGCCTGGTCGGCGAGTCGGGGTCGGGCAAGAGCACCACGGCGCGGATCGTGCTGGCCGAGATCGTCCCCGACGCGGGGACCGTGCTGCTCGACGGCGAGCCGTGGAGCGCGCTGCGCGAGCGCGACCGGCGCTCGCGGCGCTCCCGGATCCAGCTCGTCGACCAGGACCCGCTGAGCTCCTTCGACCCGCGCTTCACGGTCGAGGGGGTCGTCGGCGAGGCGGTGCCGGGGAGGATGCCGCGCCGCCGCAGGCGCGAGCGGGCCGCCGCGCTGCTCGGCCAGGTCGGGCTCGACCCGGCCCTGCTCGACCGCGTGCCCGCCCGGCTGAGCGGGGGCCAGCGCCAGCGGGTCGCGATCGCCCGCGCGCTCGCCCCGGCCCCCGAGGTGATCGTCTGCGACGAGCCGGTGTCCGCGCTCGACGTCACCGTGCAGGCGCAGATCCTGGCCCTGCTCGCCCGGCTGCGGCGCGAGGCCGGGGTGGCGCTGCTGTTCATCTCCCACGACCTGGGCGTCGTCCGCCAGGTCTGCGACCGCGTGGCGGTGATGAAGGACGGCAGGCTGGTCGAGACCGGCGCCGTCGCCGACGTCTTCCGCGCCCCGCGCGCCGCCTACACCGCAGAACTGCTCGCCGCCGTCCCGCGGATCGACCCGGGAGGCAGGGCGGGAGAACGCCCGCACGCCGCCGTCACTCTGGAGGGCCACCCATGACCTCACCCGACATCTCACCCGACACCTCAGCCGGCTCCTCAGCCGCCTCGTCGCCCGGCTCCGGCCCGCGCGCCGTCCTCGTGACGGGCGCGGGGTCGGGCATCGGCCGGGCGACCGCCGAGCTGTACGCGGAGCGCGGCGTCGCCGTGCTCGCCGTGGACCATGACGAATACGCGCTCAAGGAGCTCGCCGTGCTCGACGGCGTGCTGACGCTCGTCGGCGACGTGTCGCGGGAGGAGTCCAACCACGCCGCGGTGGAGCTGGCGGTCCGCGAGTTCGGCCGGCTCGACGCGGTCGTGCTCAACGCCGGCATCGGCGGCACCCGGCCGTGGGAGTCCCCGGGAGCGGTGGAGGCCGCGGAACGGATCTTCGCCGTCAACCTCCGCGGGCCGATCCTGGGCATCAGGGCCGCCGTGCCCGCGCTGCGCGCCGCCGGGGGCGGGGCGGTCGTGGTGACCGCGTCCGTCGCCGGGCTGCGCGCCGACCCCGGCAACTGGGCGTACAACGCGTCGAAGGGCGCGCTGATCAACCTCGTCCGCGCCGCGGCCATCGACCACGCGCCTGACGGCATCCGGGTCAACGCCCTCGCGCCCGGGCTGACCTGGACGCGGATCAACGCGGGAGTCCGCCGGGACCCCGCGCTCACCGCCGAGATCGAGCGCCGCATTCCGCTCCAGCGGTTCGCCGAGCCCCGCGAGCAGGCCGAGGCCGTCTGGTTCCTGACCTCGCCCGCCGCGTCGTACGTCACCGGGACCGCCCTGGTCGTCGACGGCGGCCTCGACGCGAGCCTCGGTGTCCTCCCGCTGCCGCCCGTACGCCAGTGACCCGCACGTACCGACAAACAGCACCGACAAACAGCACCGACAAGAGAACGGAGACCGCCGATGAGCACGACGGAGACGAGCGCTGCCGAGGCCACCGCCACCGAGATAAACCGTACGGTGGCCAGGCGCTTCTACGAGGAGGTCGTCTCGCAGGGACGGCTCGACGTCCTCGACGAGATCGTCGCCGACGAGGCGACGGACGGCGCGGTGCCCGCCGGGGGCAACCTCGGGCGGGCGGGGTTCGTCCAGCACATCACCTGGCTGCGGTCGGCGGTCGAGGGGGTGACCGCGACCGTGACGGACACCGTCGCCGAAGGTGACCGCGTCGTCGTCTACTGGATCATCGAGGGCGTGCAGCGCGGCGAGGTGTTCGGCGCGCCGCCGAGCGGGCGCCGCTTCAGCGGCCAGAGCATCAGCACGATCCGGTTCCGCGACGGCAGGATCGTGGAGTATGAGGTGCTCCCCGACCGTCTGGGCATCGTGCAGCAGCTCAGCGCCTGAGGCACTCGGGCAGGAGTCCAGGGAAGGGGGCGCGGGGAGAGGCGCGGGGAGGTGGCACTGTGGGGGCGCGGCGCCGGCCGCGCCCCCACCGCGGGCCCGGGTCCAGGTGCGGGTCTCAGTGCGGGTCTCAGGTGCGGGTCCACCGCTGGTTCGCGCCGCCGTTGCACGTCCATAGCTGCACCTTGGTGCCGTTGGCCGTCTGGTTGCCGTTCACGTCCAGGCACAGGCCCGACTGGACGCCGACGACGGTGCCGGCGGAGTTGACCGTCCACCGCTGGTTGGCGCCGCCGTTGCAGTCCCAGATGCCCACCGGGGCGCCCGCCGTGGTCCGCTGGTCGAACACGTCGAGGCACTTCGTCCCGCCGAACGTGCGCAGTTCCCCGGAGGAGGTCAGGGACCACTTCTGGCCCGCGCCGCCGTTGCAGTCGTAGATCTGGATGGTCGAGCCGTTGTTCGCGGCGCCGCCCGCGACGTCGAGGCAGCGCCCCGACTGGGCGCCGACCAGCGTGAAGCTCTGCTGCGGCGGAGTCTGCGCGGCCGCCCAGGTGCCCGTGGCCGTGTCGATGGTCCAGGAGTCGTAGAACGCGCTCATCGAGGCGGTGGAGCCGCTGATCGTGAGCGGCAGCCAGACGGGCGTCGAGCTGTTGAGGTCGTTGGGGTTCCACCGGTCGCCGACGTACACGTACGTGGTGCCCGACGACCCCGACACCGGCACGACGGAGGAGGTCTGGGAGTCGAACGTGCGGCTGCCGTTCGGGGCGAACGTGGTGAAGCCGCTCCACGGCCCGGACAGGGAGGTCGCGGTGGCGTACGCGTTGTCGTTGGTGGACCAGCCCGTCAGGTGCGAGGCGAACAGGAAGTACCGCCCGTTCACCTTGACCATCGCCGGAGACTCCAGGTCGGCGAGCACCGCCGTCGTGCTCACCGCCTGGGTGTAGTCGGCGGACAGCCGGTCGACGCGCAGGCCGTGCGCACGGTCCTCGGTCAGCAGGTACGCCGTGCCGTCGTCGTCCTTGAACAGGCCCAGGTCCCGGCTCTCGAACCCCAGAGGGCGCGAGGAGCCGCGATAGGTGTACGGCCCGCACGGCGTCGGGCTGGTGGCCACCCCGGCCCGCGCGTCGCCGTAGGAGGAGTTGTCGATGTGCACCCACATCACGTACTGGCCGGTCGACGAGTTGTAGATCACCTTCGGCCGTTCCACGATGCGCCCGGCGGCAAGGTCGCCGCTGCTCTGCCGGCTCAGCGCGTTGCCCTGCCGGGTCCAGGTGGCCAGGTCGGTCGAGGAGTAGCAGGCGACCGCCGTGAACGTCGCGCCCGCGCTCTTGTCCTCGCCGACCATGTAGTACGTCGAGCCGACCTTGAACAGGCCGGCGCCGCGCGCCTGCAGCCGGTTGCCCGCCGTGTCGTACCACAGGACGCCGGGGCGGAGCGTCGCGGGGGCGGCGAACACCGGAGCGGGCATGACCAGCCCGGCGATCGTCAGGACGGCCGTGCCGAGCGCCGTGAACCACGCGCGCATGCGTCTCATGGGTGCCTCACCTCGGTGGACGGGACGGGCGGGGCCGCGATCGGCGCCGCCCCACCGGCCAGACCCGTGAGACGTGGCGTGGAACCAGGCGAAGCGCCGGCGTCACGTGGCCGCGGAGGGCGGAGCGTCGATCTTCGGCTTCGGGCGTCCCCGGACCATAGGCGCGGTCCGGGGGCGGAGGCAATGCCCGGCCCGCCGCGCCGGCCCGTCCACCCGCGGTGACCTCGTCCCTCGCCGTCCGCCCCAGCCGGGGCAGCCGAAACTTTCACTCGTGGCGAGCCATCGCCTCGGCTCTCAGCTGACCGGCGTGGGCCGCTCGGGCGGCGGGAGCAGGCCGGTGCTCGCGGTCAGCCCCCCGTCCACCGGCAGGGTCACCCCCGTGATGTAGGACGCGGCGGGCGAGGCGAGGAACCAGATGGCCTCGGCCTGCTCCCGGGGCCGCGCCCAGCGGCCCATCGGGATGCGCCTCGTCAGCTCCGCCACCAGACCCGGTTCGTCGTGGTGCACCGCCGTACGCGGCGTGTCGGTGAGCCCGGGCGCGACGGCGTTGATCCGGACGCCGTCGGCCGCGTAGTCGATGGAGGTGCCCCGCACCAGGTTGACCAGCGCGGCCTTGGTCGCGTTGTAGGCCCAGACGCCGGGGTCACCGGCCAGCCCCGACACCGACGTGGTCAGCACGATCGCGCCGCCGCCCCGGGAGCGCAGGACCGGTGCGGCGGCCCGGATGCCCAGGACCGGGCCGCGCAGGTTGACCGCGACCATGCGGTCGAACCGCTCCACCGCGCCGGGAGCCTCCAGGGGAGGCGTGCCGCCGATGCCCGCGTTCAGCACCACCGCGTCGAGGCTCCCGAAGCGGTCGAGCGCGAGGCGGACCGCCGCCTCGTTGACGGCCTCCTCCGCGACGTCCCCGGCCAGCGGCACGATGCCGGGATCCCGTGTGAGTTCCGCCAGCGGCGGCTCGGCGAGGTCGACCGCGACCACGCCGTAACCGCGCTCGGCGAACAGCTCCGCGGCCGCCCTCCCGATGCCCGCCGCCGCGCCCGTGACGACGGCCGCGGGCCGTGTCACGCCTGGGCCTCCTCGGGCTGGTCCAGCCGGAAGGTCCCGATCCAGGTGCGGATGGCCTCCGCGGTCGTGCCCGCGTGCTCCTCCAGCGTGGTGAAGTGGTCGCCGGGGATGTCGGCCGTCTCGTGCGACACCGGCCAGTACGCCTGCCAGCGCGTCGGGTCGGCCGGGTCGACGGTGGTGCCGCGCAGTGGCTCCACGGCCCGGAGCAGCAGGATCGGCGTCTCCAGGGGCTTCGGCCCCCAGTCGACGAACAGCCGGTTGTAGGCGCCCATCGTCGTCAGCCTGGTGTCGTGCAGCGTCATGTCGAAGCGGTCGATGCGTTCGAGCATGCCGCCGATCATGGCGCCCTGCCACCACTCCATGCCCTCCTGGGCGGAGGCGTCGATCGGGTAGCTGTCGATCAGCGCCAGCCCGGCCGGCCGCAGGCCCTGCTCCTCCAGGGCGAGGGTCACGGCGTGCGCCACGGCGCCGCCCATGGAGCGGCCGACGACGACGAACGGCTCGTCGTCGGCCACGCAACGGCGCAGGCCCTCGACGTTCATCTGGATCAGCGTCTCCAGTGAGCCGGGCAGCAGGTCGTCCTCCCCGTCGGTGAACCCCGGCGACGGCACGACGTAGACGTTCCGGTCGTCGCGGAACGCCTGCCCGAACCGGGAGTATTCGTGCGGTCCGGAGATCGCGCTGAGGGCGGGGAAGCAGACCACGGAGACCCGGCCGGGCCCGGTCGCGAGCCTGACCGGGGGCAGCGCGTACCGGTCCCGGTCCGGCGCGGCGAAGTGCTCGCGTACGTGCGACGCCGCGACCAGCAGTCCCGCCGCCTCGTCGTGCTTGCCCGTCTCGTGCATGCGGCGGTGCAGCGCGGCGAGCCCTCCCGTGGGAGCCGTTCCGGTACGGCGGGACGTACCGGCGGGGCCCTCGGCCGAGCCGGGCAGCTCACGGTCGAGGTACGCCGCGATGGCCTCGGGGGTGGGGTGGTCGAAGGTGAGGGTGGCGGGGAGTCGGAGGGTGGTTGTGGTGGTGAGGCGGTTGCGGAGTTCGATGGCGGTGAGGGAGTCGAGGCCGAGTTCGATGAGGGGGCGGTCGGGGGGGATGGTGTGGGGGTCGGGGTGGCTGAGGACGGTGGCGACTTCGGTGCGGACCAGGTCGAGCAGGGCCGCGCTCCGCCGCTCGGGGGTCAGCCCGGCGAGCCGTGCCGCGAGGGAGCCGTCCTGCCCGGCGACCGCCCGCACCGTACGGCGGCGCGGGGAGATCAGGCGGCGCAGCAGGGGCGGCGGCGCGTCGGTCGCCGTGTTCAGGCGCGCCGGTACGAGCACCGGCGGCTGCGCGGCCGGGCCGAAGACCACCGCGTCGAACAGGGCCAGGGCGTGGTCCGTCTCCAGCGGACGCAGGCCGAGCCTGGCCAGGCGCTTGTGGTCGTTCTGACCCAGGCCGGCGGTGAGGGTGCTGGTGTGGGCCCATAGTCCCCAGGCGAGGCTGGTGGCGGGGAGGCCTTGGGTGTGGCGGTGGTGGGCGAGGGCGTCGTGGAAGGTGTTGGCGGCGGCGTAGTTGGCTTGGGCGGCGCCGCCGAGCAGGCCGCTGATGGAGGAGAACAGGACGAAGGCGGCGAGGTTGTGGTGGCGGGTGTGGTGGTGCAGGTGGGTGGCGCCGTCGATTTTGGGGGCGAGGACGGGGTGCAGGTGGTCGGGGGTGAGGGCGTGCAGGGGGGTGTCGTGGGTGATGCCGGCGGCGTGGACGACGGCGGTGAGGGGGTGTTCGGCTGGGATGGACGCGATGAGGTGTTCGAACGCGCTGGAGTCGGTGATGTCGGTGGCGGTGAGGGTGACGTGGGCGCCGGCGGTGGTGAGTTGCTGGATGAGGTCTGGTGCGCCGGGGGTGTGGTGGCCGCGTCGTCCGACGAGGTGGAGGTGGCGGATGCCGTGGGTGGTGGCGAGGTGGTGGGCGAGGAGGGCGCCGATGCCGGTGAGGCCGCCGGTGATCAGGACGGTCCCGTCGGGGTCCCAGGCTCGCGGCTGAACGTCGTCGGGAGCGCCCTCGGGGGCGGGGACGAGGCGGGGGGTGAGCAGGGTGCCGTGGCGGAGGGCGGTGTGGGGTTCGTCGTGGTGGCGGGCGGTGGCGACGGCTTGGGGGAGTAGGGCGGCGGTGTCGTGGACCCGGTCGTGGTGGTGGTCGATGAGGTGGATGCGGCCGGGGTGTTCGGTCTGGGCGGAGCGGATCAGTCCCCAGATGGGTGCGGTGACGAGGTCGATGGGCTGTTCGGTGGTGGTGGCGACGGCGTGGTGGGTGAGGACGAGCAGTCGGGTGCCGCTGAGGCGGTCGTCGGCCAGGTAGGTCTGCAGGAGGGTCAGGGTGCGTTCGGCCACGGCATGCGCCGCCGCCGCCACCGGGCTGTCCCCAGCTCTGTTGTCTTCGCCCGTCGTGCTGTTGTTGCCGGTGGCGGGGGTGGCCTGCTCCGGTCGGGTGGGCGCGGCGTTGCCGCCTCCAGTCGTGCCGTCGAGAGCGTTGTCGTTCCCGGTGGCGTGGTGGGTGATGGGGAGGACGATCACGTCGGGGGCGGGTTCGGCGGCGTCGATGGCGTCGGTGAGGGCGGTCAGGTCGTCGTAGTAGGAGGCGGTGACTGTCTGGCGCAGTGTGTCGTGCAGTTCCCGGTCGCCGAGGACGGCCCAGGCTTCGCGTGCCGCTGGTTGGAGTTCGAGGGGTGACCACTCGACCCGGAACAGGCCGTTGCCGGGGGTGGGTGGGGAGACGTTGAGTTGTTCGCTGGAGACGAGGCGGGCGGTGAGGGTGTTGATCGTGGCGACCGGTGCGCCGGTGGGGTCGGCGGCCTGTAGTGACAGTGATCCGGCGTCGCCGAGTGTGACGCGTACCCGCAGGTCGGTGGCGCCGGTGGCGTGCAGCCGCACCCCGCTCCAGGCGAACGGCAGGTTGCTGTGGCCGCTCGGCGTGCCGTCCAGCCAGTGCAGCGCGGCCCCGTGCAACGCCGCGTCGAGCAGCGCCGGGTGAATGCCGTAGTCCCTCACGTCGGCTTGTTCGTCCTCGGGAAGGGCGACCTCGGCGAAGAGTTCGTCGCCCCGCCGCCAGGCGGCGCGCAGCCCCCGGAACGCCGGGCCGTACCCAAGGCCTGTCTCCTGCAACCGGTCGTACGCCGTGCCGAGGTCCACCTGTACGGCGTCCGCCGGAGGCCAGGCGGTGAGGTCGAAGCCGGGTTCGGCGTCGTCCGTGGCCAGTACGGCGGTCGCGTGGCGGGTCCAGTCTCCGGTGTCGCCCTCCGGCCGGGAGTAGATCTCCACAGTGGGCCGGTCGGAGCCGGTGACGATGATCTGCACCTGTACGCCGCCGCTCTCCGGCAGGGCGAGTGGGGCGTGGAGGACGAGTTCGTCGATGGTGGTGTGGCCGGTGTGGTCGGCGGCGTGGAGGGCGAGGTCGAGGTAGGCGGTGCCGGGGAGGATGGGGGTGTCGAAGATGGTGTGGTCGGTGAGCCAGGGGTGGGTGGTGAGGGAGAGGGTGCCGGTGTAGACGGTGGTGTCTGCGTGGGCGAGGGTGAGGGCGGCGCCGAGCAGGGGGTGGGCGGTGGTGGTGAGGCCGAGGTGCGCGGGGTCGGTCTGGCGGGGTGGTGGGGTGAGCCAGAGGTGTTCGTGCTGGAAGGCGTAGGTGGGCAGGTCGACGGTGGTGGCGGGGCCGTTGATTGTGGTCCAGTCGACGGGGGTGCCGTGGGTGTGGGTGTGGGCGGCGGCGGTGAGGGCGGTGTGGGGTTCGGGCCGGTCCCGGCGGAGCACCGGTACGGCGACGACGCCTTGTTCGCCGTCGAGGGTTTCGCGGATCAGGCCGCTGAGGACGCCGTCCGGGCCGATCTCCAGGAACGTCCGCACCTCCTCGCCCGGCTCCCGGCCCTCGTGCAGCCGTCGTACGACGTCGGCGAAGCGGACGGGGTTGCGCAGGTGGGCCGCCCAGTAGGCGGGGTCGACGAGGTCGGCGGGGGTGGCCGTGGCGCCGGTGAGGTCGGAGACGAAAGGGATGACCGGCCCGGTCGGCGGTGTGAGGGACAGCGCGGCCACGGCCTGTTCGAACTCGTCCAGGATGGGGTCCATGTGGGGGGAGTGGAAGGCGTGGCTGACGGTCAGTGACCTGACCTTGTGCCCCTGCTGCCGGAAGTGCTCGGTCAGGTGGGTGACGGGGTCGTGGTCGCCGCTGATGACGGTGGAGGTGGGGGCGTTGGCGGCGGCGATGGTGACCTTGCCCGCGTAGGGGGCGAGTTCGGCTGCGACGTGTGCTTCTGGGGCGTTGATGGCGGTCATGGCGCCGCCGGGTGGGGCGGTGTGCATGAGGCGGGCGCGTGCGGCGACGAGGGCGGCGGCGTCGGGCAGGGTGTGGATGCCGGCGGCATGAGCGGCGGCGATGGCGCCGATGGAGTGCCCGGCCACCGCGTGGGGGGTGATGCCCCAGGTGGTGAGGAGGTGGGTGAGGGCGGTCTGCAGGGCGAACAGGGCGGGTTGGGTGTAGAGGGTCTGGTCGAGTAGCGCCGGGTCGGCGTCGCCGAGCAGGACCTCGCGTAGTGGCACGGGGGTGTGCCCGGCCAGGTGCTCGTCCAATGCTTCGATGGCCTCGTCGAAGGCGGTGGCGAAGGCGGGGTGGGCGGCGTGCAGGCCGCGTCCCATGCCGGGGCGCTGGCTGCCTTGGCCGGTGTAGACGAAGGCGGTCTTGCCGGGCCGGGCGATCCCGGTGACGACGCCGGGGGTGGTGCGGCCGTCGGCGAGGGCGCGGGTCCGGTCGAGGAGTTCCTGTCGTGTGGTGCCGGTGATGACGGCGCGGTGGTCGAACCGGGCGCGGGTGGTGGTCAGGGAGTGGGCGATGTCGGCCGCGTCCAGACCCGGGTGGCGGTGCAGGTGGCCGGCCAGCCGGTCGGCCTGGGCGCGCAGTGCTTCGGGTGACCGCGCCGAGACCACCCACCCCACCACCGGCACCCCACGCCCGACGCCCTGGGTGGCATCTGATTCTCGCCGTGGCGCGCTGGCGCCGTTCACCGGCGCCACATGCTCTTCGTCACGCGCGGCCGCCGCCCGGGTCTGTGCCGGTTGCGGGAGTGCGGACCCGTCGGTCGTGGTCACCGTGCCGGTCGGCTCTGGTGCTTGTTCGATGATGACGTGGGCGTTGGTGCCGCTGACGCCGAAGGCGGAGACGGCGGCGCGGCGGGGGTGGTCGTGGTCGGGCCAGGGTTGGGGGTGGGTGAGGAGTTGGAGGTTGCCGGTGGTCCAGTCGACGTGGGGGGTGGGCTGGTCGATGTGGAGGGTTTGGGGGAGGTGGGCGTGGCGGATGGATTGGACGGTTTTGATGATTCCGGCGACGCCGGCGGCGGCTTGGGCGTGGCCGATGTTGGATTTGAGGGAGCCGAGCCACAGGGGCCGGTCGGCGGGGCGGTTGTGGCCGTAGGTGGCGAGCAACGCCTGGGCTTCGATGGGGTCGCCGAGGGTGGTGCCGGTGCCGTGGGCTTCGACGGTGTCGATGTCGGCGGGGGTGAGTCCGGCGTTGTGCAGGGCGTGGGTGATGACGCGTTGCTGGGAGGGGCCGTTGGGGGCGGTCAGGCCGTTGGATGCGCCGTCTTGGTTGATGGCGGTGCCGCGGACGACGGCCAGCACGGGATGCCCGTTCCGCCGCGCGTCCGACAGGCGTTCCACCAGCAGCAGGCCGGCGCCTTCGGCCCAGCCGGTGCCGTCGGCGGAGGAGGAGAACGCCTTGCACCGTCCGTCCGGCGCGAGCCCCCGCTGCCGCGAGAACTCGACGAACGTGCCCGGCGACGTCATGAGCGTGACTCCACCGGCGAGGGCCAGGTCCGACTCGCCCGATCGCAGCGACCGTACGGCGAGATGCAGCGCGACCAGCGACGACGAGCAGGCCGTGTCGACGGTCACCGCCGGG
The DNA here is from genome assembly GCF_045040095.1 of Microbispora sp. NBC_01389. Lineage (NCBI taxonomy): Bacteria > Bacillati > Actinomycetota > Actinomycetes > Streptosporangiales > Streptosporangiaceae > Microbispora > Microbispora sp. NBC_01389. Next base: position 5,949,254 of record NZ_CP109552.1, on the reverse strand, counting down.
CCCTCGAAGCCGAAGGTGTAGGCGATCCGCCCCGACAGCACGCTGGCCGCGGTGCCCGTGATCAGGTAACCCTCGACCTCCTCCGGCGCGGGGCCCGACGACTTGGCGTAGTCCTGGCCATTGGTCCCCGTGAAGACCCCCGTACGGGTGCCCTTGAGGGTGGTGGGGTCGATGCCGGCGCGTTCGAGGGTTTCCCAGGCGACTTCGAGGAGGAGGCGTTGCTGGGGGTCGCTGGCGAGGGCTTCGCGGCGGGAGATGCCGAAGAAGCCGGCGTCGAATCCGGCGACGTCGTCGAGGAAGCCGCCGTGGCGGGTGTAGGAGGTGTGGGGCTGGTCGGGGTCGGGGTCGTAGAGCGCGTCGAGGTCCCAGTCGCGGTCGGCGGGGAACTCGGTGACGGCGTCGCGGCCCTCGGCGACGAGGTCCCACAGGTCTTCGGGGGAGGTCACCCCGCCGGGCAGGCGGCAGCCCATCCCCACGATCGCGATCGGCTCCCGCTGCTCGTCCCGCACGTCCCGTAGTTCTTCGCGTGTCTTGTGCAGTTCCTCCGTCACACGGCGGAGGAGATGCCGGATCTGGTCGTCGCTCACAGGTACGCCTTCCATGGCACGAGGTGGGGCAGAAGGGAGAGGTCAGGAGATGCCGAGCTCGTTGCTGATGAAGCTGATGAGCTCGTCGTCGGAGGCGGAGGACAGATCGGCGGTCCCCGCCGCCTGCTCGCCGGGCCCGCCGGGCTCCACGGACCCCACGGACCCCACGAACCCCCCGGACTCCACGACATCAACCAGGCGCCGCAGGCGGGTCACCACCGCCTCCCCACCGGCCGCCGCGTTCGGCTCACCGGCCGTCCCGGGCGGCTCTTTCCGCTCGCCGAGCAGCGTCTCCAGCTCGTCGAGCAGCGCCAGCGCGGCGGTGAGCGGCGGCTCGGGATCGGGCAGCAGCACGTGCAGCAGGTGGTCCACGAGACCGGCAGGTGTGGGGTAGTCGAACACGAGAGTGCTCGGCAGCGGCGTCCCGGTCAGCCGGGTGAGGCGGCCCCGGAGTTCGACGGCCGACAGCGAGGTGAAGCCCTGGTCGCGGAAGCCGCGGTCGTCGTCCACCGCGTCCGCCGAGGCGTGGCCGAGCACGTCGGCCATCTCCGCCCGGACCAGCGAGCGCAGCTTCTGCCGCCGCTCGGGCTCCGGCAGCGCCGCCAGCCGTTCCAGGAGGTCCGGTTCCTCGTTCGCGCGTGGCCGGTCCGCCGCCCGGGCCTCCGGTAGCTCGGCGAGCAGTGGATGAGGCCGTACGGCGCCGACCGTGGCCCAGTCCGCGCGGACGACGACGAGCCGCGTCTCGCCGTGGACCACCGCCTGCTCCAGCGCCGACACCGCGACATCGGGCGCCATGGGCGGGAAGCCGCCCCGCCGCAGGCCCTCCCGGGCCTCCGCGCCGGCGATGCCCTCACCGTCCCAGTGGCCCCAGGCGATCGACGTGGCCGGCAGGCCGAGCGACCGGCGGTGCTCGGCGAGGGCGTCCAGATAGGCGTTGTCCGGCGCGTAGTTGCCCTGGCCCGGGTTCCCGATCAGCCCGGTGATCGACGAGAACAGCACGAACGCCGTCAGCGGTAGCTCCCGGGTCAGCTCGTGCAGGGCGAGCGCGCCGTCCGCCTTCACCCGCCGTACGGCGGCCTGCCGCTCCGGGGTGAGCGAGCCGAGCAGGCCGTCGTCCAGCACGGCGGCCGTGTGGACCACGGCGGTCAGCGGATGCTCCGGGGGTACGGCGGCGAGCACGGCGGCCAGGGCGTCCCGGTCGGCGACGTCGCAGGCCGCGACCGTCACCCGGGCGCCGAGTCCGGAGAGCTCGGCGCGCAGGTCCTCCGCACCTGGGGCGTCGAGGCCACGCCGGCTGACCAGCAGCAGGTGCGGAACGCCGCGCCGGGCCAGTCGCCGGGCCACGTGGGCGCCGAGCGCGCCCGTGCCTCCCGTGACGAGCACGGTCCCGGCAGGCGCCCACTCCGCGGGCGTCGCGTCCCGGCTCGGCGCGTGGACCAGCCTGCGCGTGAGGAGGCCCGCGGAGCGCACCGCGAGCTCGGACTCGCCGTGCCGTCCGGTCAGCGCGGTCACGGCGTACGCGGCACGCCGCGTGTCGGGCGCCGGCGGGAGGTCCACGATGCCGCCCCACCGCTCCGGCCGTTCGGCGGCGATCACCCCGCCGAGGCCCCACGCCCTCGCCCCGGCCGGGTCCGGCAACTGGTCGGACGGCGTCGCCGCGACCGCGCCGCTCGTCGTCAGCCAGAGCGGACCGCCGATCTCCGCCGCGTCCAGCGCCTGCAGCAGCGCGACGTCCTGGCTCTCGTACGGCGTGGCGTCCAGGCCGAGCAGGGACACGACACCGGTGTACGGCGTGCCGGTGCGCAGGGGGCGCAGGGGGCGCAGCGACGCCACCAGCGGCTCAAGGGCGGTCGTCCCGTCGAGTACGGCCTCCGTCACCCCGGCGCCGCGCTCCTCCAGCCCGTGCCGCAGGGCCTCCGCCCAGGCCGTGGTCGTCTCCCGCGCGGTGCGAACCAGCAGCCAGCGGCCACCGGACCGAGGTGCGGCGTCCTCCACGGGCCGCCAGGCGACGCGATACCGCCACGAGTCGAGCGTGGCCCGGGTGTCCCCCGCCGCGTGCCAGGAGGCGAGGACCGGCAGGGCATCCCCCAGCGATCGCCGTACGTTCCCGGCCTCGGGACCGAGCGTCCCGACGAGCGCGTCGAGGTCGCCTCGGCTGACGATGTCCCAGAACCGCGCCTTCCCGTCGTCGTACGGCCCGCCCTGGTGCGGCTTCGGTGGGCTGACCCAGTGCCTGCGCCGTTGGAAGGCGTAGGTGGGCAGGTCGATGGTGGTGGCGGGGCCGTTGAGGGTGGTCCAGTCGACGGGGGTGCCGTGGGTGTGGGCGTGGGCGGCGGCGGTGAGGGCGGTGTGGGGTTCGGGCCGGTCCCGGCGGAGCACCGGTACGGCGACGACGCCTTGTTCGGCGTCGAGGGTGTCGAGGGTTTCGCGGATGAGGCCGCTGAGGACGCCGTCCGGGCCGATTTCGAGGTAGGTGGTGGTGCCCTGGTCGTGCAGGGTCCGGGTGGCGTCGGCGAAGCGGACGGGGTTGCGCAGGTGGGCCGCCCAGTAGGCGGGGTCGACGAGGTCGGCGGGGGTGGCCGTGGCGCCGGTGAGGTCGGAGACGAAAGGGATGACCGTCCCGGTCGGTGGTGTGAGGGAGAGTGCGGCTACGGCCTGTTCGAACTCGTCCAGGATGGGGTCCATGTGGGGGGAGTGGAAGGCGTGGCTGACGGTCAGTGACCTGACCTTGTACCCCTGCTGCCGGAAATGCTCGGTCAGGTGGGTGACGGGGTCGTGGTCGCCGCTGATGACGGTGGAGGTGGGGGTGTTGGCGGCGGCGATGGTGACCCTGCCGTCGTAGGGGGCGAGCGCGTGGGTGATGTGTGCTTCGGTGGCGTTGATGGCGGTCATGGCGCCGCCGGGTGGGGCGGTGTGCATGAGGCGGGCGCGGGCGGTGACGAGGGCGGCGGCGTCGGGGAGGGTGAGGATGCCGGCGGTGTGGGCGGCGGCGATGGCGCCGATGGAGTGTCCGGCGACTGCGTGGGGGGTGATGCCCCAGGTGGTGAGGAGGTGGGTGAGGGCGGTCTGCAGGGCGAACAGGGCGGGTTGGGTGTAGAGGGTCTGGTCGAGTAGCGCCGGGTCGGCGTCGCCGAGCAGGACCTCGCGTAGTGGCACGGGGGTGTGCCCGGCCAGGTGCTCGTCCAATGCTTCGATGGCCTCGTCGAAGGCGGTGGCGAAGGCGGGGTGGGCGGCGTGCAGGCCGCGTCCCATGCCGGGGCGCTGGCTGCCTTGGCCGGTGTAGACGAAGGCGGTCTTGCCGGGCCGGGCGATCCCGGTGACGACGCCGGGGGTGGTGCGGCCGTCGGCGAGGGCGCGGGTCCGGTCGAGGAGTTCCTGTCGTGTGGTGCCGGTGATGACGGCGCGGTGGTCGAACCGGGCGCGGGTGGTGGTCAGGGAGTGGGCGATGTCGGCCGCGTCCAGACCCGGGTGGCGGTGCAGGTGGTCGGCCAGCCGCCCTGCCTGGGCGCGCAACGCCTCCGGCGAGCGCGCCGAGACCACCCACCCCACCACCGGCACCGCACGCCCGACGCCCTGGGTGGCATCTGATTCTCGCGGTGGCGCGTGCGCCTCGTCACTCGCGACCGCCGTCCGGGTCTGTGTGGGCTGCGGTTGTGTGGGCTGCGGGAGTGCGGGCTCGTCGTCGGCGGTCGGCGTGCCGGTCGGTTCTGGTGCCTGTTCGATGATGACGTGGGCGTTGGTGCCGCTGATCCCGAAGGACGACACTCCGGCGCGCTTCGGCCGTCCGGTCTCCGGCCAGGGCGCGGGCTCGGTCAGCAGGGCGAGCCCGGCCGACCAGTCGACGTACCGGGAGGCCTCCTCGGCGTGCAGCGTCTTCGGCAGCACGCCGAGCCGCATCGCGAGCACCACCTTCATCACGCCGGCCACGCCCGCCGCCGCCTGGGTGTGCCCGATGTTCGACTTGAGGGAGCCGAGCAACAGCGGGCGTTCGCGGTCCTGGCCATAGGTGGCCAGCAACGCCTGGGCCTCGATGGGGTCGCCGAGCGTCGTGCCCGTGCCGTGGGCCTCGACCGCGTCCACCTCGGCGCCCGTCAGCCCTGCGTCGTCGAGGGCCCGGCGGATCACCCGTTGCTGCGCCAGGCCGTTGGGCGCGGTCAGGCCGTTCGAGGCGCCGTCTTGGTTGATGGCGGTGCCGCGGACGACGGCCAGCACGGGATGCCCGTTCCGCCGCGCGTCCGACAGGCGTTCCATCAGCAGCAGGCCGACGCCCTCGGCCCAGCCGGTGCCGTCAGCCGCCGCGGAGAACGCCTTGCAGCGTCCGTCCGGCGCGAGCCCGCCCTGCCGGGAGAACTCGGTGAACATCCCCGGCGACGACATCACCGTCGCGCCGCCCGCGAGCGCGAGGTCCGACTCGCCCGATCGCAGCGACCGTACGGCGAGATGCAGCGCGACCAGCGACGACGAGCAGGCCGTGTCGACGGTCACGGCGGGCCCTTCGAGGCCGAAGGTGTAGGCGATCCGCCCGGAGGCGACACTGGCCGCCGTGCCCGTCAGGGCGTACCCCTCGGAGCCCTCGGCCGTTTCGTGCAGCCGGGGGCCGTAGTCCTGGGGCGTCATGCCGACGAACACGCCCGTACGGCTGCCTGCCAGTGAGCGCGGCACCAGACCGGCCCGCTCGAAGGTCTCCCACGCCACTTCCAGCAGAAGCCGCTGCTGCGGGTCCATGGCCGCCGCCTCGCGGGGACCGATGCCGAAGAACTCCGAGTCGAAACGGTCGGCGTCGTGGAGGAAGCCGCCCTCGCCGGTGACCGACGTGCCCTGCCGTGACTCCGCCGGGTCGTGCAGCGCCTTCGCATCCCAGTCGCGGTTGACGGGGAAGGCGGTGACGGCGTCGGTGCCGTCGAGCACCAGGTCCCAGAGCTTCTCGGGGGTGTCGGCCCCGCCGGGCCACCGACCGGCCATCGCGACCAGCGCGATCGGCTCGTCGTCCGCCCGGTCTCCGGCCGCCGGCGGTGAGAACGACGGCACCGCCGCATGAGCCGCCGTGCCGCTGGTCGCTATGCCATCCGTGGCACCGCCCCCCGTGTCTCCCCTCGTGTCGCTCGCCGTGCCGTTCGCCGTGCCGTTCGCCGTGCCGTTCGCTGTGCCGCTCGCAGGGGTGCGGGCCTCGGACAGCGCGCGCAGATGGCGGGAGAGCGAGAGCGGTGACGGGTGGTCGAACGTGACGGTCGCGGGGAGCGGCAGGCCGGTGGCGGCGGCCAGGGCGTCGCGCAGTTCCACCGCCCCCAGCGAGTCGAGCCCCAGCTCCTTGAACGTGAGCTCGGCCTCGACGCCCGACGCGTCCGCGTGACCCAGGACGCCCGCGGTGGCGGACAGGACGAGGTCGAGCGGTGACCGCCCGCTCTCCGCCGTCTCCTGCTCGGCCTCACGCCGCGCTTCCTGCCCGGGCGCCGCTCCAGACGCCGCCGGGGTGACCGCCGGAGCGGGTTCGCCCGCGTACGAGGTCACGTCGGCTGATAGGCCGCTCTCCTCCTCCGGAACCGCGTCGATCCAGTACCGGCGTCGCCGGAAGGGATAGGCGGGCAGGGGGACCCGCCGCGCGCCGGGTCGTACGGCGCGGCTCCAGTCGACGTCGCCGCCGTTGACGTGGAGCACGCCGAGCGCCTTGAGGAACTCGGCCAGATCCCCCCTGTCGCGGTGCAACGTGCCGGTGACCAGGCCGTCGCGACCGGCGGCGTCGAAGATCTCCCGGATGCCCGGGGTCAGGACCGGGTGCGGCGAGGCCTCCACGAAAACGGTGTGGCCGTCGGCCAGCGCGACCTCGACGGCCTCCTGGAACCGCACGGTGTTCCGCAGGCCGCGGTGCCAGTACTCGTCGTCCAGCTCCGCCGGGTCGACCCGTCCGCCGGTCACCCCCGAGTAGAACGCCACCTCGCCGCTCCGGGCCGGCCGTCCCGCCATGGAGCCCGCCAGGCGGTCTCGCACGGCCTCGATCGCGTCCCGGTCCGAGACCTCGGCGAGCGCCTGACCGCGCAGGACCGCGATCGCGGCGGCGTCCTCCAGCGACAGGGCGCCCGCGACGTGCGCGGCGGCGATCTCCCCCTGGGAATGACCGATCACGGCGTCCGGGCGGACACCGAAGTGCTCCCAGAGCCGCGCCAGCGCCACCGTGACGGCGAACAACGCGGGCTGCGCGACGTCCGCCCGATCGATCGGTGCCGCACCAGGGAGGTGCCACAGCACGTCGCGGGGCGACCAGCCGACGTGCGGGCGGAGGGCGTCGGCGGCCGCGGCCAGATGCCCGGCGAAGACGGGGGAGGCGTCCGCCAGGGCCCGGCCCATGCCGGCCCACTGGCCGTCCTGCCCCGGGAAGACGAGCACGGTGCCGCCGAGCGCGCGTGCCCTGCCGTGTACGGCTCCGGGCGTCACGTCGCCCGCGCCGAACGCCCGTAACCGTTCCCGCAGCTCGTGGCGGTCCGCGCCGACCACCACCGCCCGGTGCTCGAAGGAGGTTCTGCCGGTGGCGAGCGAGAGCGCGACGTCGGACGGGTCGCCGTCGAGCGCCGGCGAGCCGGACAGCCGGGCCGCCAGTTCGCGAAGCGCGTCCGGGTCGCGCGCGGACAGGACGAGCGGCACGGCCACCGGACCGCCCCCGGTCCCCGTACGGCGAGTCGTCGCGGTGGCGCGGGACGTGTGCGCGGGCGGCGGTTCGGCGAGGACGACATGGCAGTTCACCCCGCCCACGCCGAACGAGCTGACCCCCGCGACGAGCGGCAGGCCGGGCCGCGGCCAGGGGGACCGCTCGGTGACCACCCGCAGGTTGAGCGCGTCCAGGTCGATGGCCGGGTTCGGCGTCTCGTAGTTCAGGCTCGGCGGGACCTCGCGATGGTGGATGCCGAGCACGGCCTTGAGAAGCCCGGCGATGCCGGCCGCGCCTTCGAGATGGCCGATGTTCGTCTTGACCGAACCCACCAGGAGCGGCTGCGCCGCGGGCCGTGCCGCCCCGAGCGCCGCGCCGAGCGCGGCCGCCTCGATCGGGTCGCCGACCCTCGTGCCCGTGCCGTGCAGTTCGACGACCTGCACGTCCCCCGGGTCGACGCCGGCTCTCTCCACCGCGAGCCGGACGACCCGCTGCTGCGCGGCGGCGTCGGGAACGGTGAGGCCGGGGGTGGCGCCGTCGTTGTTGACCGCGCTGCCCAGGATGACCGCGTAGACGTGGTCTCCGTCGGCCAGAGCGCGCCCCAGCGGCTTCAGCACGACGATCCCGCCGCCCTCACCCCGGGCGTAGCCGTTGGCCCGGGAATCGAAGGTGAAGCACCGGCCGTCGGGGGACAGGCCGCCGAACCGTTCGGCGGTCGCGGTGCTCTCCGGGGCGAGGTTCAGGTTCACCCCGCCCGCCAGCGCGACCTCCGACTCGCCCGAGCGCAGGCTCTCGCAGGCCAGATGCACCGCGACCAGCGCGGACGACTGCGCGGTGTCCACGGTGAGGCTCGGCCCCCGCAGGTCCAGCGCGTACGAGATCCGGTTGGCCAGGATGCCGCGGGTGAGCCCGGCGAGCGTGTGCCGGGTGATCGCCGCGTCGCCGCGCCCGTAGACGAGCGCGGCGTAGTCGGCGGCCATCGCGCCGATGACCACGCCCGCCGACGTGCCGGAGAGACCGGCGGGCGGGATGCCCGCGTCCTCCAGGGCCTCCCATGCGAGTTCGAGCACCAGCCGCTGCTGGGGGTCCATCGCCGCCGCCTCCTTCGGCGAGACGCCGAAGAAGGCCGCGTCGAACTCGTCGACCTGGTCCAGGAACCCGCCGTGCAGGCCGGCGAGCCGGGGCTCGCTCGCCAGGCGGCTCCGCGCGGGCGCGCCGACCGCGTCGCGCCCGGAGCGCAGCAGCTCCCACAGGGCGCGCGGGTGCGCCGCGCCCGGCAGCCGGCAGGCGAGCCCGACCACCGCGACCGCGCCCGCACCATAGGTGACCGCTTCGTCCATGCTGAGCATCCGCCCCTCGTCGAGCCTTGCGTCGTTTCCCGCCGCGTCCCCCGGGCCGCCCGGCCGTCCGCTCACGTCACTCACGCCGGAAAGGAGAAACCCGTCCGCCCGGTCGCGCCCACTCGGCGGACCGTGCCGGAAAAGGGGTGTGAGCGGCCCGCGGACCTTCTCGCCGGAGCGACGCCATCCGGCCGGGACCGGCACAATCGACATTTGCATGAATTTCTTGAAATAGTCAACTGTGATGGCGAATACGCATCTTCCGGGCTATCCATAAGGATTTCTTTTGATATTTCATCAAATATCCTGATTGGACCGTGAGAATGGCTCCCGGCTACCGTTCCGGGGAGGAAAAGCAGGGTCGGAAGGCCGAACGGAAACGCGAGCGGGGGGTGCGCCGATGACCGCTGCCCAGACGGAAACAGCCCAGACGGGAACAGCCCGGACGGGAACCGTGCGGGAGGATCGGGAGGACCGCGATCCCGCCGCGCGGCTCGCCCACCTGCTGGACGCGGACTCGGCGGTGCCGCTGCACCCGGAGGACACGAGCGGCGTGCTGGCGGTCACGGGCCGGATCAGCGGGTCACCGGTGGTCGCCTTCTGCACCGACGCGACCGTCATGGGCGGGGCACTGGGGCTGGCCGGGGCCCGGCACATCGCCGCCGCCGTGGACGAGGCGCTGCGGCGGCGCGTGCCGGTCATCGGGGTGTGGCACTGCGGCGGGGCCCGCCTCGCCGACGGGGTCGAGTCGTTGCACGGCGCGGGCCTGGTCTTCGCGGCCAACACCCGCGCCTCCGGCCGCGTGCCGCAGATCTCGGTCATCGTGGGCCCCGCGGCGGGCGCGGCGGCCTACGGCCCGGCGCTCACCGACCTGATCGTGATGTCCGGCCAGGGCCGGGTGTTCGTCACCGGTCCCGACGTGGTCCGCCGCGTGACGGGCGAGGACATCGACATGGAACGGCTCGGCGGCGCGGACGCGCACGGACGCCGCTCCGGCGTGGTGCACGTGGTCGCCGGTGACGAGCGGGACGCCTTCCGGCGCACCCGCGTGATCGCCGGCCTGCTGACCGGAACCGGCCGGTACGACCTGGAGCGCCTGACCGGCGACCGGGACCCCGCCGCCCTGCTGCCCGAGTCGGCCCGCCGCGCGTACGACATCCGGCCTGTGATCCGGGCGCTGCTCGACGACGACGGCGACGACGGCGGGGACGGCGGGGACGGCCCCGCGTTCGTGGAGATCCAGCCTCGCTGGGCGCCGAACATCGTCGTCGGCCTCGGCCGCCTGGCCGGGCACCCGGTGGGCGTCGTGGCCAACAACCCGCTGCGCATGGGCGGCTGCCTCGACTCGGCGTCGGCGGAGAAGGCGGCGCGGTTCGTCCGCATGTGCGACGCCAACGGCGTCCCGCTCGTCGTGCTGGCGGACGTGCCCGGCTATCTCCCCGGCGTCGACCAGGAATGGGGCGGCGTGGTCCGCCGGGGGGCGAAGCTGCTGCACGCCTTCGCCGAGGCCACCGTGCCCAGGGTGACGGTGATCGCCCGCAAGTCCTACGGAGGGGCGTACATCGCCATGAACTCGCGCGCCCTCGGCGCGACCGCGGTCTACGCCTGGCCCGGGGCGGAGGTCGCGGTGATGGGCGCCGAGGCGGCCGTGGGCATCCTGCACCGGCGCCGCCTCGCCGCGGCCGGGTCGGAGGAGGAGCGGGAACGGCTGCTCGCCGAACTGGTCCGCGAGCACGAGGAGCGGTCGGGCGGGGTCGGCAGGGCGCTCGACCTCGGGGTCGTCGACGAGGTGATCGACCCGAGGACCACCCGCCGGAGGGTGGCCGAGGCCCTCGCCGCGGCGCCGGCCTCGCGCGGCGCGCACAACAACATCCCGCTCTGACGCCCCGCCCCAAGACGCGTTCGATTCGCCGCTGCCGGGCGCCGGGAACTACTGCCTGTGCGGGGTGGGCGCCGTCCGCTGAGGCGCATCCCGCGCGGACGGCGCGAGCCTGCCCGCGCCGAGCGCGACCGCCAGCAGCAGCACGGCGACCAGGCCGAACGACGCGGGCAGCCCGGTCAGCGACGCGATGCCGCCGATCGCGCTCGGCGCGACGAAGCCGGCCGCGTAGCTGATCGTGGCGGCTCCCGCGACGCCCTCGCTCGGCGTGCGCCCGGCGTGGCCCGCCGCCGCGAACACCAGCGGGACGACCACCGCGATCCCGAGGCCGATCAGCATGAACCCGGTGGCCGCCGGGACCGGGGTGCGCGCGGCCACCACGAGCAGCGCGCCGAGCGCCGCCAGCGCGCCGCCGCCCCGGACGGCCGCGACCGGGCCGAGCCTGCGGACCACCGCGTCGCCGCACAGCCGGCCCGCCGCCATCGTGCAGGCGAAGGCCGTGTACGCGGCGGCGCCCACGGCCTCGGACGCTCCGGTCACCTGCCCGAGGTAGACCGCGCACCAGTCCTGGGCCGCGGACTCGCCGAACACCGCGCAGAAGCCCACCAGTCCGATGAGCACGACGCCGCGCGACGGCAGCACGAAGTGCGCCGGGGCCGCCTCCTCCTCGCCCGCCCGCACGTCGAGCAGCAGCGGCCCCACCGCGAGGGCCACGAGGAACAGCACGACCGCGGCCCCGCCCAGGTGCGCGCGGGCGTCGAGCCCCGCGTTGGCCGCGAGCGTCCCCACCGCGCCGCCCACGAGCGCGCCCACGCTCCACATCCCGTGCAGGCCGGACATGATCGGACGGCCGAGCCGCTGCTCGGCCACCACCCCCTGGGCGTTCATCGCGACGTCGGCGACGCCCGCCACCGCCCCGTACGCCAGCAGCGCCGCGCACAGCAGCGGCAGGTTGGGCGCCAGCGGAGGCAGGACGAGGACCAGGCACCACAGGCCGACCGAGGCCCGGGTGACGGCCCGCCCGCCGAACCGGTGCGTGATCCGGCCCGCGGTCGGCATCGCCAGGATCGAGCCCACCGCCGGAGCGAGCAGCGCCAGGCCGAGGCCGCCGGGCCCCACCCCCACATGATCCTGGATCCAGGGGATGCGGGAGGCGAACCCACCCGTCACCGCGCCGTGGAGGGCGAAGACGACCGACACCGCGAACCTGGCACGTCTCAGTTCCCGAAGATCCACGGTCGTACGCTATTGCGTGCCCGGCCGTGCGGTCGCCCCGGGCCCGTCCGGTCACCTCCGGTGCGTCGCCGGGTGCGGGGGGTGCCGTTCGGGGTACGGGCGGAAAGACCGTAGGGTCTTCCCGTGCACATCCGCCCCATGAGGAGCTTGACATGTCCGTGAACGAGATCGAAGACGGACCCGGCTTCGCCGACCTGGCGCTCGGTCCGGAGCTCCTCAAGGCGCTGTCCGGCCTCGGTTACGAGGAGCCCACCCCCATCCAGCGGGAGGCCATCCCGCCGCTGCTGGAAGGCCGCGACCTGCTCGGGCAGGCCGCCACCGGGACGGGAAAGACCGCCGCCTTCGCGCTGCCCATGCTGCAGCGGCTGCACGGCGTCTTCCGCGCGGCGGGCGCGGAGGAGGGCGTCGAGCCCGCCGGGCTGGTGCTGGTGCCCACGCGTGAGCTCGCCGTCCAGGTGTCGGAGGCGATGCACCGCTACGGACGCGACCTCGGCACGCGGGTGCTGCCCATCTACGGCGGCCAGCCGATCGGCCGGCAGCTGCGGGCGCTGGAGCGCGGGGTGGACGTCGTCGTCGCCACGCCGGGCCGCGCGCTCGACCACATCGGCCGGGGGACGCTGCCGCTCAAGGGGCTGCGGATGGTCGTCCTCGACGAGGCCGACGAGATGCTCGACATGGGCTTCGCCGAGGACATCGAGGCGATCCTCCAGGACATCCCCGAGGAGCGGCAGACCGTGCTGTTCTCCGCGACGATGCCGCCGCGCATCGACGGGATCGCCCGCCGCCACCTGCGCGAGCCCGTCCGGATCAGGATCGAGCGGGAGGCGCCCGCCGCCGGGGAGGCGCCGCTCGTCCGGCAGAGCGCCTACATCGTGAACAGGGCGTACAAGCCGGCCGCGCTGGGCCGGGTGCTCGACGTGGAGGCGCCGACCGCGGCGATCGTGTTCTGCCGCACCCGCGAGGAGGTCGACCAGCTCACCGAGACGATGAACGGCCGCGGCTACCGCGCCGAGGCCCTGCACGGCGGCATGGGCCAGGAGCAGCGCGACCGGGTGATGGGCAGGCTGCGCAGCGGTACCGCCGACCTGTTGATGGCGACCGACGTGGCCGCGCGCGGCCTCGACATCGAGCAGCTCACGCACGTCATCAACTACGACGTGCCGTCCGCGCCGGAGTCGTACGTGCACCGCATCGGCCGGGTCGGCCGGGCCGGCCGCGAGGGCGTCGCGATCACCCTCGCCGAGCCCCGCGAGCACCGGATGCTGAAGACCATCGAGCGGGTCACCCGCAGCAGGATCACGGTCGAGAAGGTGCCGACCGTCGCCGACCTGCGCGCCCGCCGCCTGGAGCTCACCCGGGCCGCGCTGCAGGAGAGCCTGATGGAGGACGGCGACCTCGACCGCTTCAGGGTCGTGGTCGAGACGCTCGCCGACGAGTTCGACCTGATGGACATCGCGCTCGCCGCGGTCAAGCTCGCCCACGAGTCCACCGGAGCCGCCGCCGACGAGGAGGAGATCCCCGAGGTGACGCCGCGCGCGCCGCGCCCCGAGCGCGGGGCGCGCGAGGGCCGCGACGACCGGTTCGGCCGCGACGACCGGCGCGTGCGGCGCGGCGGCGGCGCGATGAGCCGGGTGTTCGTGGGCGCCGGCCGCAGCGCCGGGGTGCGCCCCCAGGACATCGTCGGCGCGATCACGGGGGAGACCAGGGTCACCGGGCGGGAGATCGGCGCCATCGAGATCGCCGACCGGTTCACGCTGGTCGAGATCCCCGACGCCGCCGTGGACGAGGTGGTCGAGGCGCTGCGCCAGACCACCATCAAGGGCAAGCGGCCCACCGTCCGCAGGGACCGCGACGGCGCCCCCCGAGGCCGCCGCTGACGGTCGCGGCACGGCCGCCGGCCCCGATCAGCCGATCTCGGCGGTCACCCGATCGGGGTCGTCAGATCGTCAGGTCGTGGGGCCGGCGGCGCGCTCTCCGCGCTCTTCCGCGGCGCCTCGCGCCGCCGCCGTCCTGCGCAGGGCCGCCCGCCAGCGGCCGAGCAGCAGCACGAGAAGGGCCACCAGGACGGCGACGCCTGTCCAGGTGCCGAGCAGCGCCCCCGTCCGCTGGTCGGCCGCCGGGTCCGGAGCCCAGGGCAGCCCGAGCGCCGCGTACCACTGCGGCGCCTGCCCCGGTCCGATGAGCACCACCAGGCCCGTCCAGGCCCGTACGGCGATCGCCCCGATGAGTATCCACGCGCGGACCTGCGGCCGGATCGCGCGCGGGAGCGGGTCGACGCCGGCCGTGACGACGAAGAAGAGCACCCCGGTGACCACCACGACGGTCTGCGCGGCCAGCCGCAGGGCGAGACTCGGCTGGGCGAACGCGAACAGCCCGGTCAGATACAACGCCGGGTACGGCAGGGCGTACAGGGCGAGCGCCACCACCGGATGGGACAGCGCGCGGGCGGCCGGGCCGTCGAGCGCGTCCGGGCCCGGGTGGGCGCGCCGCCACAGCGTGAGCGGGGCGCCGGCGGCGAGCAGGGCGGGCCCCACCGCGCCGAGCAGCGCGTACTGCGCCGCGTGGGCGGAGAACATGGCCGGCGCGTACGCCGCGAGTCCGCCGGACGTGGCGTAGGCGAGGACGAGCAGGCCCGCCAGCCAGGAGACGGTCCGCCCGGCCGGCCACCCCGCGCCGTCCGCCCGCAGCCGCCGTACGCCGGACAGGTAGGCCGCCGCGGCCGCCGCGAGCAGGATCAGCGCGATCGGGTCGGGCCGCAGGTCCGTGACGAGCGCGCCGGGGGTGAACGGCGGGAGGGCGTATCCCAGGGCGGAGTGCTGGTGCCCGGCCTCACCGGCGGGCGGGGCGCTGCGCCCCAGCGCCACGGCCAGCGCCAGCGTGCCGGCCATCACCGTGATCTCCCCGGCGGCCAGCCGGACGAACGGCGCGCGGGACGCGCCGGTCCGCAGCGCCGCGATCGTCGCGCGCCGGTGCCGCCACCCGAACCAGCCCAGCACGGCCAGCGCGGCGACCTTGGCCAGCACGAGCAGGCCGTACCTGGACTGCCACAGCAGGGGGAGCGCACCGAGCCGCACCCACGCGTTGAGCGCGCCGGACGCCGCGGCGGCGGCGAAGCAGCCCAGGGCGAGCGTGCTGAACCGGCTCACCGCGACGGCCAGGCCGGGCGCGGCGCGCAGGTGCGCGACAAGGGCGTAGAGGCCGCCGGTCCACAGCACGACGGCCGCGACGTGCGCCATCAGGCTGAGGACGGCGATGTTGTGGTCGGCCGCCGACGCCGAGTGCCCCACGTACGCCGGGGGCAGCGCGGCGAGGACCGCCACCGCCAGCAGCACGGCCCGCCAGGCGCGTCCCCCTGGAAGGAGCGATCCGGCGGCGAGCGCCGCGGCCGCCACCGCCACCAGCGCGAACGCCTGGCCCTGCGGGATGTTCACCAGGAAAACGTAGAGAGCGCCGGAGCGCAGCGCCTGGCCCGCGGGCAGCCCCAGGAAGTCCGACAGGGTCAGGACCTCGGTGACCGCCGCGCTCAGAGCCCACCCGGCCGCCCACGCGGCGGCGGCCCGGCCCAGCCGCCGGGCGGTCGCGTCCCCGGCGTCCCCGGCGTCCGCGGATCCGGTGCGTGAATGTCTGGTGCGTGCGGGGCCGGTGGTCGTTCTCCCGGTTCTCACGGCCCCGGCACGCGCGGGCATGAGAACCACGGACGCCAGCAGCACGCCGACCGTCGCGGCCGCGCACACGTCGAGCACGAGACGCACGACGGGCAGGCCCCAGGTGGTCAGCACGCCGGGGGAGGGCAGCCCCTCGATGGCCGGGCGCGGCCCGGCACCGCCGAACCACAGGGCGAGCGCGAGCACGGTGGCCGCCGTCACCACGGCGGCGGCGACCGTCCCGGCGGCGATGGAGCCGCGACGGCGCGGGGGAGAGGTCATCGGGGGGTTCCTCGGTTCGGCACCGTTGATCGATCATGAGTATGCCCGATATGTAGCCATTAGGGGAGTCCTGCGGCACTCGCCGGCCGTCGTCGCATGCGTCCCGGTGAAAACTTCAGCGCCAGGGCCGAACACGGCGAGGGACGAGATCACGGCGGTGTGCGATAATCCCGGCGTCATGCGCGCCACGCTCTCCTTCCGGCTCGCGCGGTCGGCCGCCTTCGCGGCCGTCAGCGTGCTCCTCGCCATGGGCGCGCACTGGTTCGCCGGGGGAGGCGGGCCCACGACCGGGGCTCTGCTCACCGGCCTGCTCGCCGTCACGGCGGGCGCGGCCGTCGCGGCGGGCCGGGAACGGCCGCCTCAGGTGATCGTCGTGCTGGTGGTCGGCGCACAGGCGTTCCTGCACCTGCTGTTCGACGTCACCGCCTCCACCGGAGCGCCCGCCCACCTCACCTGGCACGGCGGCCTCACCACCCGGACCGGCATGCTGACCGCGCACCTCACCGCCGCACTGCTCACCGGACTGTGGCTGTCACGCGGCGAGGAGGCCCTGTGGTCGGTCCTGCGCCGGATCGGCGCCGGGGCGGCCCGCTGCCTCACGACGCTCGCCGCGCTGACGGCCCTGCTGCGGGCCAGTCTCGCGGGGATCACCCGTCCCCGCGTGCGCGCCACGCCGGGGCCGGCCCGCGCACTACGCCCCGCATGGGTGCTGCGGCACGCGGTCGTCCGTCGCGGGCCGCCCGTTTCTCCCGTCTTCTGAGCTTCCCGCGCGAGCGGCACGTATCTCCCGGGCGGAGGCGTTTCCTCCGTCGCCCCCTGCTCGCGCATCCCGGCATTTCAGTAAAAAGACTGGAGAAACCCCCATGACCTCATACGTCCGCCGTGTTTCGGCGGTCGCCGCGGGTGCCCTCGCCCTCACCCTCGGCCTTTCCCTGCCCGCCCTCGCCCACGTCACCGTCAACCCCGGCACCGCCGAGCAGGGCGGCTGGACGAAGATCGCCTTCCGGGTGCCCAACGAGCGCGACAACGCCTCGACCACCAAGGTGGAGGTGGCGTTCCCCACCGACCACCCGCTGCCGTTCGTCTCGGTCCGCCCGGTGTCCGGGTGGAAGGTCAAGGTCACCCAGGGCAAGCTGCCCCAGCCCGTAGTGTCGGACGACGGCGACAAGATCACCGAATCGGTGCTGAAGATCACCTGGACCGGGGGGAAGATCGAGCCCGGCCAGTTCCAGGAGTTCGAGGCCTCGGTCGGCCCGCTGCCCAAGGACGTGGACGCGCTGGAGTTCCCCACCGTGCAGACCTACTCCAACGGCGAGGTGGTCAAGTGGGCGGACCCGCCGAAGGCCGACGGGTCCGAGGCCGAGCACCCGGCGCCCACGCTCAAGCTCGTCGCGCCGAAGGCGGATGAGGGCGGCCACGAAGCCGCCGCCTCCCCGTCCGCCGCCGCGCCCGCCGACCCCGTCGTGGCGCCGTCCGTGGCCGCGGTGGAAGCGGACGACGACGAAGGCGGCAGCGGCACCGCGGCCCTGGTGCTCGGCGGCCTCGGCCTCGTCGCGGGCCTCGTCGGGGCCGGCGCGGGCATCACGGCCCTGCGCCGTTCCCGCGCCTGAGCGGTCCTCCCGCCCGATCCGGGCGAGCCCTCTTCCCGGAACCTCCGGGAAGAGGGCTCGCGCGTTCCACGACCCCTCGTCGTGATCCACGGCGGGGCGGCGGGAGCCGTGAAAAAGGTGTTGACTCTCTCCCCGGGTGAGCCGTCAGGCTGGTGACCCCCTGATCACCGGAGAGAAAATGATCATTGAAGCGCACGACCTGCGCAAGACCTTCCACGCGAAACGAGGACGAGGCAAGAAGAAGGAGGAGGTCGAGGCCGTACGCGGCATCGACCTCCAGGTCGAGCGGGGCGAGGTCTTCGCGGTCCTCGGCCCGAACGGCGCCGGCAAGACCACCACCGTCCGGATGCTCGCGACCTTCACCGTGCCCACCTCGGGCAGCGCCCGGGTGGCCGGTTTCGACGTCGCCAGGGAGGCCGCCAAGGTCCGGGAGAACATCGGCTACGTCAGCCAGGCGGGCGGCGTCGACGACACCGCCCCCGGCATCGAGAGCCTGCTCCTCGCGGCCCGGATCAGCGGGATGTCCCGCAGGCAGGCGCAGGCGAGGGCCGACGAGCTGCTCGCCGCGTTCAGCCTCACCGAGATCGCCGACCGCCCCGCGAAGACCCTCTCAGGAGGGCAGAAGCGGCGCTTCGCGATCGCCGTCGGACTCGTGAACGCGCCGCCGCTGATCTTCCTGGACGAGCCGACCACCGGCCTCGACCCCCAGAACCGGGCCAACCTCTGGGACGAGGTGCGCAAACTGCGCGAGCAGGGCACCAGCGTGCTGCTCACCACGCACTACCTGGACGAGGCCGACGCGCTCTGCGACCGGCTGGTCATCGTCGACCACGGCAAGATCGTCGCGAGGGGCACGCCGGAGGAGCTCAAGAAGGAGGTCGCGGGCGACGTGGTGACGCTCCGCCTGGGGGACCGGCCGGAGGACACGGACGCCGCCCAGGAGCTCCTCGCCGCGCAGCCGTACGTCAAGGAGGTCCGCGCCGAGCCCGGCACCGTCCGCGCGTACCTCGACGACGGGGAGCACGGCCTGATGCACATGCTGCGCACGTTGGAGGAGAAGGGCCTGGGCATCCGGTCGGTCTCACTCGAACGCGCCACCCTCGACGACGTGTTCCTCAAGCACACCGGCCGTTCGCTGCGCGACGCCGCCTGACCTCCGGGACTCCACGATGTTTCGACACACGATGCTCTTCCTCGGCTACGAGCTGAGGAAACTTTTCGCCAATCCGGTCTGGCCGTTGTTCGGGATCATGCAGCCGGTGCTCTACCTGGTGTTCTTCGCGCCGCTGCTGAGGAGCACGGTCCCCGGCGGGAAGATGACGGACGTGCTCGCGATGTTCACGCCGGGCTCCATGATGATGATCGCCTTGTTCGGTTCCATGTTCGCGGGCTTCGGCATGATCAACGAGACCCGCAACGGCATGCTGGAGCGGCTCGCGGTCAGCCAGGCCTGGCGTCCCGCGATCATTTTGGGCCGTCTCGTCAAGGACGTGATCGTCCTGGTGCTGCAGGCGATCCTGGTGATCGGCATCGCCGCGCTCATGGGCCTGCGGATCGGGCTGACCGAGATGGTCCTCGTGCTGCTGCTCATGGCCGCGACCGGCCTGTTCGCGGCCAGCCTGTCCTACGGCCTGGCGCTGACCCTGCGCGACGAGAACGGCATGTCGCAACTGGTGCAGTTCTTCGCCATGCCGCTGACCCTGATCGCCGGGCTGTTCCTGCCGGTCTCGCTCGGGCCCCAGTGGCTGCAGACGCTCGCCAAGTTCAACCCGCTCTACTACGCCGTCGAGGCGGGCCGGTCGCTGTTCCGCGGCGACCTGAGCGCCGGGACCATCCCGGTCGCCTTCGCCCTCTTCGCCGCGCTGACCGCGCTCACCCTGGTCTGGTCGGTGCGCTCCCTGCGCAACCTGGCCGGCTGACCCGGCGACCGGCCGCCCGGCGTACGGACCGCCGTCTGCCCGGGGCGCTCGCATAGGAAGGCGCTCGCATAGGAAATGGGTGCTTTGGGCATTTCACCAGGTATCGGGGCCTGGTGATTGGGGGAGTCATGGCTGTGACAGCGGATCTTGCCAAGTTGCTCGACCGCGCGTACGAGGACAAGAGCCTGGAGGAGATCGTCAAGGCGCCGGTGGACGCGCTCTCCGGCGTCAGCGCGGAGGACGCGGAGATGCTCAAGAAGGCGTTCCACATCAAGACCATCGGTGACCTCGGCCGCAACAAGTTCTTCCGTGCGGCCACCGCGATGGTGGACCTCACCGACAGCCAGAAGTAGCCCGGCCCCCCGGCCGCTCCGGCCACCGTTGTAGAAGATTTCCACCGACTTATAGGTTGATGGAAGGCATCTCCATAGGGAGCGGTCGTGGGGGCTCTGTTCATCGGCGTGGACGGGGGAGGAACCAGCACGCGCTGCGTCGTGGCCGGGGAGTCGGGCGAGATCGCCGGACGGGGACGGGCCGGCGGCGCCAACGCGATCTCGGTTCCCGACCCGGCGGCCAACTTGCGCGCCGCACTGCTCGGCGCGCTGGCGGGCGTCGACCCCACCCGGGTCGCCGGAGGCGTGTTCGGCCTCGCGGGAGTCGCCGGCGCGGCCGAGCCGGCCGAGCGGGCCTGGCGGGAGGCGGGGCTCGCGGGACGTCCGGTGGTGGTCTCCGACGTGCTCGTGGCCTTCACCGGGGCGACCATCGAGCCGGACGGCGCGGTGCTGGTGGCCGGCACCGGCGCGATCGGCGCCCGCGTCCGCGCCCGCCGCGTCGTACGGCGGGCCGACGGGCTCGGCTGGCTGCTCGGCGACGAGGGATCGGGCGTGTGGCTGGGCCGCCGGGGCGCCGCCGCGGCGCTGAACGCCGTCGACGGCCGGGGCGCCCCGACCCTCCTGGTGGCCAGGGTGGCCGAGGCCGTCCTCGGGGCGGGCTCGGCCGGAGAGGACGCCGGGCCCGCGCTCGCCGCCGAACTGGTGGCGGCCGTGTACGCGCGGGTCGCCGAGCAGGGGCCCGCCTGGCTCGGCACGCTCGCGCCGGTCGTGGACACCGCCGCCCGCGAGGGCGACGAGGTGGCACGCGGCGTCGTCGGGGAGGCGGCGCGCAGGCTGTGCCGTACGGCACGGGTGGTGTGCGGTGAGGGCGTCCCGTGGAGCGGGGCGTGGGCGAGGGGAGGCGGAGGTCCGCTGGTGCTGGCGGGATCGCTGCTGACCGAGCCGACCGAGCTCGCCCATCTGGTCTGGGCGGAGCTGGGCAGGTGGGCCGAACCGGTGCCCGCGCGGGACGCCGCGGCGGGCGCCGCCGCGCTCGCGCTGCGGGCCGCCCTCGGAGACGATCCCCGGGCCGCCGCGGCGCACCGCGCACTGATCGGGCAGGCCGTCCGGTGACCGCGGGCGGAGCGAGCGGCGACGGCCTGGACCGGCTGGCGATGGCCGTGCTCCAACCGGGGTTCGAGGGCACCGAGCCGCCCGCCTGGCTGCTCCGCGCGCTCGCGGACGGCCTCGGCGGCGTGGTGCTCTTCGCCCGCAACGTCACCCGCGCCGCCCCCCGTGCCGGCGGCCCGGGCCCAGCCGACCGCGCGGCAGGCGGCGCGGTGCCCGGAGCGGCGGGCCCGGCGGATGCGGGGGACGGGACGAGGGCGCTGGTCGCCGCGCTGCGCCGGGAGCGGCCGGACGTGATCGTGGCGGTGGACGAGGAGGGCGGGTCCGTCACCCGGCTGGAGGCCGCCACCGGGAGTTCCTGGCCGGGCAACCTCGCGCTGGGCGTCGCGGACGACGAGTCGCTGACCCGGCGCGTCGGGCGCCAGATCGGCCGGATGGTCGCCGCCGCCGGTGTCACGCTCGACTACGCCCCGGTCGTCGACGTCAACGCCGACCCCCGCAACCCGGTCATCGGCGTGCGTTCGTTCGGCTCCGACCCCGAGGCGGTCGGCCGCCACGGCGCGGCGTGGATCGAGGGCCTGCAGAGCGCGGGCGTGGCCGCCTGCGCCAAGCACTTCCCCGGTCACGGCGACACCGTGACCGACTCCCATCTCGCGCTGCCCGCCGTACGGGCCTCGCGGGAGCTGATCGAACGGCGCGACCTGCCGCCCTTCCGGGCCGCCATCGCGGCCGGGGTGCGCGCGGTGATGTGCGGGCACCTGCTCGTCCCCGCCGTCGACGTGCTCCCGGCGACGCTGAGCCGGACCGTGCTGACCGGGCTGCTGCGCGAGGAGATGGGGTTCGGCGGGCTCGTGGTCACCGACGCCATCGAGATGCGCGCGGTCGCCGCCCTGCACGCCCCCGGCGAGATCGCGGTGCGCGCGCTCGCCGCCGGAGCGGACGCGATCTGCGTCGGGGTGTCCTCGGCCGGGGGAGAGAGCGTGTACGCGCTGCGCGACGCGATCACCGCGGCGGTCCGCGAGGGGCGGCTGAAGGAGGACCGCCTCGCCGAGGCGGCGGGCCGGGTGCGGGACCTGGCCGCCTGGTACGACGCGCGGGCGGACGACAGGGCGGCCGCGGCCGGGGACGCCGACGAGGACCTCGGGCTCGCGGCGGCCGCCGCCGCGCTACGCGTGACCGCGGCACTCACCACGGCCACGCCGACCACAGAACCTATGGCGGCCGAGCCCACCACCCCCACCATGCCTGCCACCCCGATAACACCGCCCACCCCGGCCGTGCCTGCCGTGCCGGCCGAAGAGGCCGCCAGGGCCGCCGGCGCCACTGGGGAGGCCGCGGAGGCGGGGGGACCGGGCGTGCTGGCCGGGGCGCCGCTGGTGGTGAGCATGGCGGCGCGCCCCAGCCAGGCCGTGGGCCGGGTCACCCCCCTCACCCTGGGGCAGGCGCTGGCGGAGATCCTGCCCGGGACCGTGACGGCCGAGGTGACCGACGAGGTGACCGACGAGGTGAACTACGAGGAGGCAGCGCCGGGCCTGCTCGCCCTGCTGGGCGACACCGGGCGCCCGCTGGTGATCGCCGTCCACGACGCCGTGCGGCACGCCTGGATGCGACGCCTGCTGGAGGAGGCGCTGCGGGCCCGGCCGGACGCCGTGGTGGTCGAGACCGGAGTGCCCGGGACGCCCGCCGGGCGGCTCTACCTCGCCACCCACGGCAACTCGGCGGCGTCGGCGCGGGCGGCGGCCCGCTGGCTCGCCGGCCGGCCGCGGTGACCGAACCGGAGAGATGTTCCCGCAGGTCACGGGCGTCGGTAAAAATTAACTCCATCGTGGTCTCCAGGCATGGAAAAAATTGACGGGCCGCGAGTGCGCCCGTATTGTCCAGGCAATCGGGAACCAGGAGCAGCCCATGAAGCGACTCGCGGCGATCATGGCAGTGGCGTCGATCGCCACGGCCACCGCCTGCGGCACTACCGGGACGACGGAGACCGCCCGCACGGGCGGCGGCGTGTTCACCACGATCGACGGCAGCAAGCAGATCAACGCGAGCGCGCCGATCAACCCGTTCAACCCCGTCGGATCGGTCTTCTCGGGATACAACGGCATGGCGCTGGCGTGGCCCAAGAACGATCCCACCGATCCCAACCAGTTCTATCCGGCCATCGCCGGAAGCTGGACGACGTCCTCCGACCGGTCGCAGGTCGACATCCACCTGCGCCCGGACGCCAAGTGGTCCGACGGCGTGCCCGTGACCAGCGAGGACGTGCGCGTCTCGATCGGTCTCGCCTATACCCAGGGCGGCACGGCGTACGCGCTGGACCCGAAGGCGGCCGGCGCCGCCGCCGACATCCAGGTGGTCGACCCCACCACGGTGCGGATCACGCAGGGGGCCAACCGCAGTTCGACGTTCCTCGCCAACCTGCTGTCGACCGTGGTCGTGCCCGCGCACGTCTTCGGCAAGCTCCTCCCCGCCGACTTCTGGCAGCTGCTCAAGACCGCCCAGCACGGGCAGGGCGCGGTGGCCGAGAAGGCGAAGAGCGCGATCACCGGGCTGGCGGAGAAGGTCATCGCCTTCGACCCGGGCCACGACGTCTCGGCCGGGCCCTTCGTGCTGGAGCGGGTCAACCCGGGTGCGGCGCTGCTCACGCGCAATCCCTACTTCTACGACCGGCAGAAGATCGCGCCGGACAAGGTGAAGATCCTCAACTACACGGGCAACGAGCAGATCTGGAACTACCTGATCGCCGGCCGGCTGGACAACGCCCCCTTCACCTCCGTGCCCACCGCCGTCATGAACCGGATCCGCGAGGCCCCCGGCAGCAAGGTGATCAAGGGCTACTCGCCGGTCGCCGTCTCGCTCGCGTTCAACCAGGCGCACAAGCCGTACGACAACGTGCACGTGCGGCGGGCGCTGGCCTACCTGATCGACCGCGCCCAGGTCACGAGGATCGCCTCCCCGGAGGGCGGCACGCCCGCCACCACCACCTCCGGCATCCACGCCCAGGCCGCCCGCGCCTGGCTCGGCTCCGGGTTCGACGGACTGGAGCAGTATCGGACGAACCCCGCCAAGGCCGACGCCGAGCTCAAGGCGGCGGGCATGACCAAGCGGAACGGCCGGTGGGCCATGCCGGACGGCAGCCCCTGGAAGGTCCGCATCCACGTGCCCGCGTCGTTCTCCGACTGGGTCGCCGCGGGCAAGTCGATCAGCAGCCAGCTCGCCGACCACGGCGTCGACGCGAGCGTGGTCACCGCCGCCGACTACACGCTCTACCTGGGCGAGCTGGCCGAGGGCAAGTACGACCTGGGACTGTGGCTGATCGGCCTCGGCCCGTCGCCGTACAACATCTTCCAGCGGCTGTTCGGCCAGGCGAACGGCTGGCAGATGTTCGGCGGGCGGCTGCGGCACGTCGCGCCCGGCACCGAGGGCAACTGGATGGGCGGCCCGGAGAAGGTCGACGCCGGCGCGGCCGGGCTCGTCGATCCCGGCGAGCTGACCGGCACGCTGAACTACGCGTCGCACGACGAGCAGAAGCGCATCGTCGGCATCCTCGCCAAGGTCGCCAACGAGCAGCTTCCGGTCGTCCAGCTCTGGGACTACGTCAACACGCAGTTCGTCAACACCTCCCGCTACACGGCGTTCCCGCCCGACGACGACCAGTCCCTGCGGCTGTCGTCCGGCGTGTGGATGCAGCTCGGGATGATCAAAAAAGCGGAGAAGGGGCGGGCATGACGCAGACGGTCCCCGGGCGGCACCGGGCCGCCGCAATCGCCAGGAAGGTCGCGGGCCACGTCGTACGCGGCCTGGTCATGATCTGGGCCGTGGCCACGGTCAGCTTCGTCATCATCCGGGAGATCCCCGGCAACCCCGTGCTCGGGCAGTACGAGAGCCTGATCCAGAAGGGCATGTCGCCCGAGCAGGCCGAGCGGGCCACCGCCGTCCTGTACGGCTTCCTGCCCACCGGCAGCCTGTGGCAGCAGTATGTGGGCTACCTGGGCTCGCTGCTCCACTTCGATCTCGGGCGCTCGCTCAGCACGCCCGGCGTCGAGGTGACCACTCTCATCGGCCACGCGGCGCGCTGGACCGTGCTGCCGGTCCTCGCCGGCACGCTGCTCAGCTTCCTGCTCGGCGTGACCATGGGCGTGTACGCCGCGATCAAGCGGTCCGGCCGGCTCGGCGACGCGCTCGCCCTGTCCGGGTCGCTGCTGCACGGCGTGCCGATCTATGTCATCGGCCTGCTGCTCACCGCGATCTTCGCCACGCTGTGGCCGATCATGCCGTCCGGCGGGCCGGTGGACGTCGAGTTCGTCCCCGGCCTCAACCCCGGATACCTCGGCTCGCTGGTGCACCACGCCGTGCTGCCGGTGGTGACGTACACCCTGGCGAGCTACGGCGGGTGGATCCTCGCGATGAAGTCGAACGTGGTCGCCGTGCTCGGCGACGACTTCATCCTCGCGGCCGAGCTGCGCGGCCTGCGGCGCGGCATCGTGTTCCGGTACCTCGCGCGCAACGCGATCCTGCCGCTGTTCACGATCCTCGCCCTGTCGATCGGCATGCTCTTCGGCGGCTCGATCTTCATCGAGCAGATCTTC
Source organism: Microbispora sp. NBC_01389 (assembly GCF_045040095.1). Classification (NCBI taxonomy): domain Bacteria; kingdom Bacillati; phylum Actinomycetota; class Actinomycetes; order Streptosporangiales; family Streptosporangiaceae; genus Microbispora; species Microbispora sp. NBC_01389. The sequence continues at coordinate 5,924,092 of NZ_CP109552.1, read as the reverse complement.
AACTATCCGGGCCTCGGCCTGCTGCTCGTCAACAGCATCAGCAGCCGCGACTACGCCCTGATGGGCGGCACGTTCCTGGTGATCACGGTGGGCATCGTGGTCGCCAACATCGTCGCCGACCTGCTGTACACGGTGATCGACCCCCGGGTCAGGAGCGGAGGCGCGGCATGACCGTCATCGTCAACCCCGCCGGGCCTCCGGCGGCGGCGTCCCCCGAGACCACCCGGGCCACGCTGCGGCGCAACTTCTGGCGCGGCGTGTGGCGGGTGCTGCGGCGCAAACCCAGCCGCATGGCCGGAGTGGTCATCGTCGCCCTGTTCGCGCTCATGGGCGTGGCCGGGCCACTGCTCTACCCCGCCCAGCTGCCGCGCGACGACAACGCGCTGTACGCGCCGCCGAGCCTCGCCCACCCCTTCGGCACCGACTTCGAGGGCACCGACGTGCTCGCCCTCGTGATCACCGGCGCGCGGTACGTGCTGCTCACGGGTCTCGCCACGGCCGTCATCACGGTCGCGCTCGGCACCGTCATCGGGCTGATCGCGGGCTTCCACCGCGGCCGGTGGGACACCGTGCTCATGCGGCTGACCGACATGAACCTCGCCATCCCCGGCCTGCCGCTGCTGCTCGTGCTGTCCACCGTGTGGAAGTTCGAGAGCCCGCTGGAGATGGGCCTGGTGCTCGGGGTGCTCGGCTGGGGCGGCATCGCCCGCGCCGTACGGTCGCAGACGCTGTCGCTGCGCGAGCGCGGCTTCATCGAGGCCGCCCGCGGGCTCGGCCTGCCGACCCGGCACATCGTCGGCCGTGAGCTGCTGCCGAGCATGGCGCCGTACATCGCGATGAACATGCTGATCGCCGTCACCGGCGCGGTGTACGCCCAGGTCGGCCTGTTCTTCCTCGGTGTGCTGCCGTTCGAGTCCAACAACTGGGGCGTGATGCTGAACCTCGCCGTCTTCAACGGCGGCGCGCTCACCACCCCGGCCGCGCTGCCGTACCTGATGGCCCCGCTGATCGCGATCCTGCTGCTCACGCTCGGCATCGTGCTGATCGTCGACGCGATGGACGAGATCTTCAATCCCCGCCTGCGGGAGGAATAGCCCCCATGACCGCTCACACGGCCGCACCGCACACAGCCGCACCGGGGGTCCGCATCCGGGACCTCACGGTCGTCTACAAGACCCCGGCGGGGGAGCTGCCCGCCGTCCGCGGCGTCGACCTCACCCTCGCCCCCGGCACGATCACCGGTGTCGTCGGCGAGTCAGGCTCGGGCAAGTCGACGCTCGCGCTCTCGCTGCTCAACGCCGTGCAGCCGCCCGGCAGGATCGCGGCGGGCAGCGTCGAGATCGACGGGCTCGGCGACGTGCTGACGCTCCGCGGCGAGGACCTGCGCCGCACCCGCGGACGCGAGGTCGGCTACGTCTTCCAGGCCGCGCAGAACTCGCTGAACCCGCTCAAGACCATCGGCAGGCAGCTGCTCGACCTCGGCCGCTCCCACGACGTGGCGGACCTGCGGGCGCTGGTGCGCGACGCCCGGGACCTGCTGGCCCGCATGGGCATGGACGGCGCCCGGGTGCTCGACTCCTACCAGCACGAGCTGTCCGGCGGCATGCGCCAGCGGGTCGGCATCATGCTCGCGCTCGTCCTGAACGCCAAAGTCGTCGTTCTGGACGAGCCGACCACCGCCCTCGACATGATCACGCAGGCGACGATCCTGCGGATCATCCGGGAGGTCCACGAGGAGCGGGCGCTCACCACCCTCGTCATCACCCACGACGTCGGCGCGGTCGCCGAGGTCGCCGACGACCTCGCCGTCATGTACGGCGGGCGGGTCGTCGAGCACGGGCCGGTGACCGAGGTGCTCGGCGACGCCCGCCACCCGTACACGCGGGGCCTGATCCGCGCGATCCCGCGCCTCACCGGCGACCTGTCCCTCGCCCGGGCGCTGCCCGGCCGCCCGCCGACGCTCGGCACGCTGCCCGCGCAGGGCTGCGTGTTCCGCGAGCGCTGCGAGCGGCGCATGGACATCTGTGAGACGGACGACCCCGCCGCCGTCACCCGCGACGGCCGTACGGTCGCCTGCCACGCCACCGGCCGCCCCCTGGAGCTGGTCGGACGAGAGGAGCTCGTGTGATCACGGGAACCGGGATCTCCAAGACCTTCCGCCAGCGCGGCGGCGTGCTCGGCGCCCGCGAGGTGCCCGCGCTGCGCGACGTCGACTTCGCCGTCGGAAGGGGCGGAGCCGTCTCGTTCATCGGCGAGTCGGGCAGCGGCAAGACCACCCTCGGCCGGATCATCGCGGGCCTGGAGACCCACGACGCCGGCGAGATCGTCATCGACGGGGTGCCGATGTCGTCGCTGAGCCACCGGCGGCGCCAGCCGTACTTCCGCCGGGTCCAGCTCATCCACCAGGACCCCTACTCGGCGCTCAACCCCACGCGGACCGTCCATCAGGCCCTGGAGGCCCCGCTGGTGCTGCGCGCCCGCCAGACGGGCCGCCGGAGGTCGTGGGTCGACAGCCGGGCGCAGGAACTGCTGTCCATGGTCGGGATCGACCCCGGCTACGTGCTGCCGCGCTACCCGCACCAGCTGTCCGGCGGCATGCGCCAGCGCGTCGTGATCGCCCGCGCGCTCACCATGGACCCCGAGGTCCTGGTCGCCGACGAGGCCGTCTCGATGATCGACGTGTCGCTGCGGCTGGGCATCCTCGCGCTGCTCAAGGACCTGCGCGAGCGGCTCGGCGTCGGCGTGCTGTTCATCACCCACGACATCGCCACCGCCCGCTACATCGGCGACGACGGCGAGTTGTACGTGCTCTACCGGGGGCAGGTGGTGGAGCGTGGCGCCACCGAGAAGATCATCGCCGACCCCGTCCACCCGTACACGCAGTCGCTGCTGTCGGCGATCCCGGTCCTGCACGGCCTGGAGCGGCCGGGGGCCGAGCGGGTCGTGCCGAAGGAGCCGCAGGGGGAGGGGCGTCTCGGCGGGTGCTTGTTCGTCCCCCGCTGCCCGTTCAGCACCGAACGCTGCGAACAGGAGACACCCGTGCTGGGCCGCGACGGCGGGCCCGGGCAGGAGACCGAGCAGGAGCACGCCTGCTTCCACCCCAGGCGGCGTAGCGTGATCCCGGTGGGGGTGGGTGAGTGACACCGGTCCAGGTGGGGGTGGCCGAGGTGGGGGTGGCCGAGGTGCAGGCGGTCGAGGTGGACGGACGGCTGGAGCGCCTGGCCGCCGCCGCGCTGTGGGCCGACGCCGACGACGCGGCGCTGGTCGTACGGCGGCTCGCCGCCCCGCCGCCGGACCGCGAGTGGACGGTCCTGGCCGTGCCCGCCGCGAACGTGCCCGCCGCGAACGTGCCCGCCGCGAACGCGGCAGGCGGCGAGCCGGCCGGTCCGCTGGGTGCCGGTCCGCTGGGCGCGGGCTTGCCAGGGGCCGGTCGCGGGGACGTGGGTCTGCGGGGGGCGGTGTTCGCGTCGATCGGCGCGGACGGCGCCGGGCACGTCGACCTGATCGCCGTCGACCCCGCCGCGCGGGGCCGGGGGATCGGCCGGGCGCTGGTCACCGCCGCCGAGGAGTGGATGCGGGCCAGGGGCGCCTCAGAGGCGAGGTTCGCCGGCAACCCGCCCTGCTACGCCTGGCCCGGCATCGACGTGCGCTACACCCCGGCGGCCTGCCTGGCCGAGAGCCTGGGCTACGAGCGCTACCGCGTCGCCTGGAACATGACCGCCGGCCTCCCGGCCCGCTACGACGGGGCCGAGCACGAGGCCGACCTGGCGAGGCTCGACGCCGCCGGGGTGACGGTCGCGGCGGCGCCCGCGGGGGAGCGGAGCGACGTCGTGACCTTCGTCCGCGAGCAGTGGAACGACGCGTGGGCCTGGGAGGCCGAGCACGCGACCGGTCTGCACTACGCCGCCCGCGACGGGGAGATCCTCGGCTTCGCCGCCTGGGGCGCCAGGCCGCTGTGGTTCGGCCCGATGGGGACGGCCGAGGCCGCGCGCGGCCTCGGCGTCGGCCGGGTGCTGCTGCGCCGCTGCCTGGCCGAGCAGGCCGCCGCCGGGCTGACCTCGGCGCAGATCGGCTGGGTGGGCCCGCTGCGGTTCTACTCCCGGGCGGTGGCCGCCCGCGCCGAGCGGGTCTTCTGGCTCTACCGCCGCCGCCTCTGCTGATGCCCGCGCCGATGCCAGGACGTCCCGTCCGGCGGATCACCGGTTGGGCCGGTGGGGCCGGGTCAGTCGTACAGCAGGTCACCCTGCGGCGGCCCGGGCGGCGGGCACAGCCCGCGGGGGTCACGTCCGGCCTCCAGGTGCGCGCGCAGCGAGCCCGAGCCCCACAACAGGTCGAGGAACGGGTCGCAGGCGAAGTCACCCGGATACAGGGTGCGCAGCACGTGCAGCAGGGACACCCCGGTGAGCACCGGCCGGAAGGCCTCCCGATCGGTGACGTGAAGCTGGACGCCGCGCACCGGAACGCCCGCGTGCCTGCCGTACGCCGGGGTGAACGACGTGTCGCGGAAGCGCACGCCCGGCAGGCCGAGACCGTTCAGCGCGGCGGCGAGCCGCCCGTCCGCGTACGGCGCGCCGACCAGCTCGAACGGCCGGGTCGTGCCGCGTCCCTCCGCCGCGTTGACGCCCTCCAGCAGCCCGGTGCCGGGATAGACCAGCGCCGTGTCGAGGGTCGGCATGTTCGCCGACGGCATCACCCAGGGCAGCCCGGTCCGGCCGAAGTGCCACTCCCGGCGCCAGCCCTCCATCGGCACGACCTCCAGCACGGCGCCGGCCGAGCGGTTGGCGGCCAACGCGATCTCGCCCGGCGTGAGCCCGTGCCGGAGCGGCAGCGCGGCGCGGCCGACGAAGCTCGCGAAGGCGGGGTCGAGCACCGGGCCCTCGGCCACCGCGCCGCCGATCGGGTTGGGCCGGTCGAGCACGGTGAACGGCAGCCCGAGGCGGGCCGCCGACCCCATCAGGTCGCACATCGTCCACACGTACGTGTAGAACCGGGCGCCCACGTCGCCCATGTCGAAGACCAGCGCCTCCACCCGGGACGCCGCGACGAGCGCGTCCAGTCCGGCGCCCGTACGGCCGTAGGTGTCGGCCACGGGCAGGCCGGTGACGGGATCGGCCGCGGCGGCCTCGCCGCCGCCCGCCTGCGCCGTGCCGCGCAGCCCGTGTTCGGGACCGAAAAGCGTGGTCACGCGCGTTCCCGCGGCCAGCAGGGCCGGTGCGGCGGGGGTCAGATCGGGCAGGACTCCGGTGGGGTTGGTGACGAGGCCCACCCGCTCCCGTCCGCTCCGGGGCGTGGCCACCAGCCGTTCCAGTCCCGTACGCACGCGACCCATCAGAACAAGGCACTCCGAAGCTAGAGGAACCATGACGCACTCACTCGCCGCTCTCGCCACCGAACAGAGCGATCCCCGCTACAGCGGAATCGACACCCTGCCGACGGAGGAGATCGCGCGCCTGATGAACGCCGCCGACGCCGCCGTCCCGGCCGCGGTGGGCCGGGCGATCCCGGCGATCTCCGCGGCCGTCGACGCGATCGCCGCCCGGATGGCCGGCGGCGGCAGGCTGCTCTACGTCGGCGCGGGCACCTCGGGGCGCCTCGCGGTGCTCGACGCGTCGGAGTGCCCGCCGACCTTCGGCACCGACCCCGACCTGGTGCAGGGCATCATCGCGGGAGGTGAGGCCGCGCTGGTGCGCTCCGTCGAGGGCGCCGAGGACGACGCGGGGGCGGGCGCCGCGGTGATCGGTGACAAGGGCGCCGGCCCGCTCGACTCGGTCGTCGGCGTCTCCGCCAGCGGGCGCGCGCCGTACGTCGTCGGCGCGGTCGAGGAGGCCCGGCGGCGCGGCGCGCTGACCGTGGGCCTGGCCTGCAACACCGGCACCCCGCTCGCCCTGGCCGCCGAACGGGCGATCGAGGTCGTCGTGGGGCCGGAGGTCGTCACCGGCTCGACCCGGCTCAAGGCGGGCACGGCCCAGAAGCTGGTACTCAACATGATCTCCACGATCACGATGATCAGGTCGGGCCGCACGTACGGGAACTTCATGGTCGACGTCGTCGCCAGCAACTCCAAGCTCGTCGACCGGGCGGCCCGCATCGTCTCCGACATCACCGGCGCGGAGGTGCCGGACGCCCGGGAGGTGCTGGAGCGCGCCGGGCGCGACGTGAAGACGGCCGTGGTGATGATCGAGCGCGGGGTCGGGGCCGGCGACGCGAGGGCGCTGCTCGCCGCGCACGGCGACCGGCTCGGCCCGGCGCTGCGCGGCGCCTGACCGTATGTTCGGGAATGACCACTTGCCTTACTTTGTAAAGGCGCAGGGTTTGGGGGAAATCCTGCGAGCGGCGGTGCCCGAAGTCGCCTCGGCGGCGGTCGCCCTGATCGCCCTCGACAGGCGCACGGTCGCCGCGGCTGCCGTGGGGGAGGCCGCGCGCTACGCCGGGCCCGCCGAGGAACCGCTGCCTGAGCGGCCCCCCGTCGCGCTGGACGTGCTCTTCGACATCGCGTCGCTCACCAAGATGTTCACGGCCACGGTGCTGGTCTCGCTGGCCCAGGAGGGCGCGCTCGGCCTCGACGAGCCGGTGGCCGCGTGGCTGCCCCGGTTCTACGGGCACCGGCCCGGGATCACCGTACGGCACCTGCTGACGCATTCGGCCGGCCTGCCCGCGAGCCGCCGGGTGGAGCGGGAGCCGGAGGAGGCCCGCTGGGACCTGGTGCTGTCCACCCCCGCCCAGATGCCGCCGGGCACCCACCTCTACTCGGACGTCGGCATGATCACGGCCGGACGGGTGGCGGAGGCCGCCGGCGGCGCGCCGCTGGACGTGCTCGTGCGCGAGCGGGTCACCGGGCCGCTCGGGCTCGACGCCACGACGTACGGGCCGGTCGAGCCGGGGTGGGCCGTCGCGACCGAGTTCAAGCCGGAGCGCTGCGCCGGGGACCGTGCCGGCGGTGCCGGCGGCGGTGTGAGGGGGTGCGTCAGAGGTGAGGTGCACGACGAGACGGCCCACGCGCTGGGCGGCGTGACCGGCCACGCCGGGCTGTTCTCCACCGCGGCCGACCTCGTCCGCTTCGGCGAGGCGCTGCGCACCGGGGGCGGTCCGATCCTGTCCCCCGAGTGGACCGCCGAGATGCTGCGCGACCAGGGCGTGCCGGGCGCGGCCTTCCGGCAGGGGCTCGGGGTGCGGATCGGCGACCCGGCCATCGTGGGCCCTCTCACGGGCGCGTTCGGCCACTCGGGCTTCACCGGCACGTCGCTGGTGGTCGATCCCGCCCGCCGCCTGACCGTCGTGCTGCTCACCAACAACGTCCATCCCCTGCGGGGGCGGCCCGGCATCCGCGACCTGCGGCACGCCGTCGCCACCGAGGCCCTGCGCCTGGCCGGCTGAGCAGGCGGACGTTTAACCCTCCCCGTCCGGGTCAGCGGGCAGATCATCCGCCGCGAGTCCGCCCGGAGAGGAACCGTGATGACGACCGCGCATGAGACCGGCCGGCGATTGGAAGGCACGGCCCGGAGGGCGGCCGACCACCCCGCCCTGGAGAAACTGGCCAAGGTCGGCTTCGCCGCCCGGGGTGTCCTGTACGCGATCATCGGCCTGGTCGCGCTCCAGATCGCCTTCGGTAGCGGCGGAGAGGCCGACAAGAGCAGCGCACTCCAGATCGTGCGCGACTCGCCCCTGGGCGACCCCCTGCTGTGGATCATGTCCGTCGGCCTGGCCGCGCTGGTGATCTGGCAGATCTCCGAAGCCGTCTGGGGCCGGCCCGAGGCCAGGGAGCGCGTGGAGGCCGTGTCCAGGGCCGTCGTCTACGCCGCCCTCGTCAACTCGATGGTGGCGCTGCTCACGCGGAACAAGGCCGCCGCCTCGTCCGACAGCCAGTCGGAGGACGTCACCAAGGCGCTGTTCGACCTGCCCGGAGGGCAGTTCCTGGTCGGCCTGCTGGCTCTCGGCGTGATCGCCCTCGGCGCGTACTGGATATACGAGGGCTGGACCGGGAAGTTCATGCGGGACATGCAGGTGACCGAGCCCCGCGCCCGCGGTGTCGTGGTCAGGCTCGGCAAGGCCGGCTACATCGCCCGCGGCGTCATCGCCCTGTCCGCCGGCGCCCTGATCGGCCAGGCGGCCCTCACGTACGACCCGGACAGGGCGGCCGGAATCGACGACGCGCTCAAGGCGCTCGCCGACACCCCGGCCGGTCCGTGGCTGCTGGCCGTGGTCGCGATCGGCCTGGTGCTGTTCGCCGCCTACTGCTTCGCGGAGGCCCGCTGGCACCGCGTGTGAGCGGATCCGCCTCAGGCCGTCGCCCCGGAGGCGCCGTGGCGCAGGCCGTCCACGAGCAGGTCGATCACCCGCCCGGCCTGCTCGCGCCGCGCGGGCTCGCCCGCGGCGAGGCAGACGCCGTTCATGCCGGTGAGCACGTCCTCGGCCGCCACGTCCCGCCGGAACACCCCCGCGGCGGCCCCCGCCTCGATCAGCGTGCCGATCGCGCCGACCAGCCGGTCACGGCTGTGGGCGTACGGGTTGGCGCCGGCGGCGATCACCGCGCGGAGCGCGTCCGCCATGCCCCGCTTGGTCGCGAGGTAGTCGGCGAAGCGGTCCATCCAGGTGCGCAGCGCCACGTCGGGCGGCATCTCCTCCAGCAGCCCGGCCGCCGCGTCGCACAGCTTCGCCAGCTCGTTGCGGTAGGCCGCCTCGATCAGCGCCTCCCTCGTGGGGAAGTGGCGGTAGAGCGTGCCGATGCCGACGCCCGCCTCCTTCGCGATCGCGTCGAGCGTGACGTCCGGCCCCTCCTGGGAGAACGCCCGTACGGCGACGTCGAGCAGCCGCTCGCGGTTGCGCCGGGCATCGGCGCGCAACGGCTTGACTCCGGTCGGTCGAGCGGGGGTGGACACGGCTCCTCCGCGGCACGGGTTGCTAACCGGAGGAAGCTCCGGTTAGAGTCGCGAGCGTACCGGAGGTTCCTCCGGTTTGTTCTGATTGTAGCGGCCCGCGGACTCCCAGGGGCCCGCGCCGCCGTACGGGACGGGGAACGAACATGACTCGGAACACGACGGAGCAGACGCGCGTCACCACGCCGTTCACCGCCGAATCCACCGCAGCCGAGGTGATCGACGGCGTCGACCTGCGCGGACGGCGGGCGGTCGTGACCGGCGGCGCGTCCGGCATCGGCGTCGAGACCGCGCGGGCACTGGCCGCCGCGGGAGCCGAGGTGACGATCGCGGTCCGCGACCTCGGCGTGGGCAAGCGGGTCGCCGACGACCTCGCCCTCGCCACCGGCAACGCGCGGGTGCGGGTGGCGCCGCTCGACCTGATGGACCAGGCGTCCGTCGCGTCGTTCACCGCGACCTGGGAGGGGCCGCTGCACATCCTCGTCAACAACGCCGGTGTGATGGCCTCGCCCGAGGCGCGCACGCCCGAGGGCTGGGAGTCGCAGTTCGCCACCAACCACCTCGGGCACTTCGCGCTGGCCGCCGGCCTGCGCCCGGCGCTCGCGGCGGCCGGCGGCGCCCGGGTCGTGTCGGTCAGCTCCAGCGCCCACCTGCGCTCGCCGGTCGTCTTCGACGACATCCAGTTCCGGGAGCGCCCGTACGACCCGTGGCTCGCCTACGGGCAGTCCAAGACCGCCAACGTGCTGTTCGCGGTCGAGGCGGGCCGGCGCTGGGCGGGCGACGGCATCGTCGCCAACGCGCTCATGCCGGGCGCGATCCAGACCGGCCTCCAGCGGCACGTCACCGAGGAGGAGCTTGAGCGCATGCGCGCCCAGGCGGGCGGCGGCGGCCCCGCCTGGAAGACGGCCGAGCAGGGCGCGGCCACGTCCGTGCTGCTCGCGGCCTCGCCGCTGGTGGAGGGCGTCACCGGGCGCTACTTCGAGGACTGCCAGGAGGCCGGGCCGCATCGCCCGGGCACCCGCCGCGGCGTCGCCGAGTACGCGCTCGACCCGGAGGCGGCCACCCTCCTCTGGCAGCTGTCGGCCGACCTGCTCGACCTCTGACCGAAAGCCGCGTCTTCGGGAAAACAGCGTTAAATCCATCACAAAGGCAACATTGCCTGGCCGATCGGTCAATCACTGGCCGATCGGTCAGTTAGTGTGTCCGCATGGCACGCGCAACCACGACGCGCGCGGACATCCTCGACTCGGCCGTGCGGCTGTTCGCCGCCCACGGCTTCCGTGGCACCTCCCTGCAGGACATCGCCACGGACGCGGGCTGCTCCAAGGCGTCCTTGCTCTACCACTTCACGAACAAGGACGCGATCCTGACCGAGCTGCTGGCGCCCGTCGGGCCGGAGTTCGCCGAGCTGGAGGGGCGGCTCGCCGGGCTGCGCGGTGAGGAGGCGGCCCGTGCCGCCGTCACCGGGCTCGTCGACCTGTCCCTGCGCTTCCGGCTCCAGGTGAAGATCCTCCTGCAGGACGTCGACGCGCTGATCAACCGGCCGGAGCTGCCTGACGCCGACCACATCGTCGAACGGCTCACCGAGGCCCTGTCGGGCCGCTCGGACGCCCCGGAGGTCCGCGTCTGGGCCTGGATGGCGATGCTCGGGATCATCTTGACCAGCGCCGGTGAGTGCGCGATCCCCGAAGAGACACTGCGCGCGGAACTGACCCGCGGCGCGTTGCGGACGCTCGGTCTGCCGACCGGCTGACCTTCCCGAAGAAAGAGATCTGCTGTGGCAACCCTGCTGTACCGGCTGGGCCGGTTCTCCTTCCGCAGGCGCGGGCGCGTCGCCGCCCTGTGGCTGCTCCTGCTGGTGGTCCTGGGCCTGGCCGCCGCGGCCTTCCACGGCCCGGCCGGCGACAAGTTCTCGATGCCCGGCACCGAGTCACAGCGGGCCCTGGACGCCCTGGCCAAGGAGTTCCCGCAGGCCGGCGGTGCCACCGGGGCCATCGTGCTCGCCGCTCCGCAGGGCCGGAAGCTGGCGCCCGCCGCGGTCGCGCCCGTGGTCAAGGAGGCCGCCGCGATCCCCGGCGTCGTCGCCGCCATGGACCCGTTCCGGACCGGCGCGATCTCTCCCGACGGCCGCTACGCCCTGGTGCAGGTGCAGTTCGCCCAGGCGGCCGAGGACGTGACCGACGCCCAGCGCGCGGCGTACCTCAAAGCCGGATCCTCGGCCACGGGGCTGCGGGTCGAGCACGGCGGCGAGGTCCTGAAGGCCGCGCCGGAGGTCGGCGGGTCGGAAGGGCTGGGCGTCGTGATCGCCGCCGTGGTGCTGATCGTCACCTTCGGCTCGCTGGTGGCCGCGGGGATGACCCTGCTGAACGCGCTGATCGGCGTGGGCGCCGGCATGGGCGGGCTGTTCGCGCTCAGCGGCGTCGTCGAGCTGACCTCCGTCACGCCGGTGCTCGCGCTGATGCTGGGCCTGGCCGTCGGCATCGACTACTCGCTGTTCATCACCTCCCGCTACCGCCAGTTTCTCGCCGAGGGCATGGCGCCGGAGGAGGCCGTCGGCCGGGCCGTCGGCACCGCCGGATCGGCGGTCGTGTTCGCCGGGGCCACCGTGGTCATCGCGCTCGCCGGCCTGTCGGTGGTCGGCATCCCGTTCCTCAGCGTGATGGGCCTGGCCGCCGCCGGCACCGTGGCCGTCGCCGTCCTGGTCGCCCTCACGCTGCTGCCGGCCTTCCTGTCGTACGCCGGGGCCCGCGTGCTGCCCCGCAAGCAGCGCACCGGAGACGACGCGGGCGCGGCCGGCCGCGGCTTCGGCTACACCTGGGGACGGGTGGTCACCCGGCTGCGCGTGCCGATCCTGGTGGCCGGCGTCCTCGCCCTGGGCGCGCTCACGCTGCCGGCCCAGGACCTGCGCCTGGCTCTGCCCGACGCCGGCACCGCCGCCCCCGGCACTCCGGCCCGCGACGCGTACGACCTGACCAGCGAGGGATTCGGCGAGGGCTTCAACGCCCGCCTGATCGCCGTGGTCTCCGCCGCCGACCGCGCGGCCACGACCGCCGCCGCCGGGCAGGCCGCGCAGCTGATCCAGCAGACCCCCGGTGTGCTGGCCGTGGCCCCGCCGCAGCCGAACGCCGCGGGCACCACCGCGCTGCTGACCATCATCCCCAAGGCCGGGCCCACCGCCGCGGCCACCGAGGACGCCGTCCACGCGATCCGCGCCAAGGTCGCCGCCATCGGCGGCGCCGAGATCGCCGTCACCGGCGCCACGGCCGTGGGCATCGACGTCTCCGACAAGCTCGCCGACGCCATGCCGGTGTACCTGCTGCTGGTGGTCGGCCTGTCGGTGCTGCTGCTGATGCTGGTCTTCCGCTCGATCCTGGTCCCGATCAAGGCCGCGCTGGGCTTCCTGCTCACCGTCGGCTCAACGTTCGGCATCACCGTGGCGATCTTCCAGCAGGGTCACCTGGCCGGCCTGCTGGGCGTGGACGTGCCGGGCCCGCTGGTCAGCTTCCTGCCGATCCTGCTCATCGGCATCCTGTTCGGCCTGGCCATGGACTACGAGGTGTTCCTGGTCTCGCGGATGCGCGAGGACCACGTGCGCGGCGACGCTCCCCGCCAGGCGACGATCAACGGCATGGGGCACAACGCGCGGGTCGTCACCGCCGCGGCGCTGATCATGACGGCCGTGTTCGGCGGGTTCGTGTTCATGAACGACCCGATCATCAAGTCGATGGGCTTCGCGCTGGCCGTCGGCGTGCTCGTCGACGCCTTCGTGGTCCGGATGACCCTCGTCCCCGCCGTGATGTCCATGCTCGGCCGCGCCGCCTGGTGGCTGCCCCGCGCCCTGGACCGGGCGCTGCCCGACCTCGACGTCGAGGGTGAACGTCTGCGCCACCACCTCACCGCCGCCGAATCCCCGGAGCGGGCCGGGGTGTCCTGACGAGTGGCCCGCCCCGCTCCCGGGCCGTGTCGGGCCGGGAGCGGGGCGGGCCGCCGTCCAGGTGACGCCCCGGCGTCGCCTGGACGGCGGACGGGGCGTCAGGTCAGGGTCTTCCTGTCGGCGAGGACCTTGTCCAGGGTCGCCTTGGGGATCTTGGCGAAGGCGTCGTCGGTGGGCGCGAAGACGGTGATGCCGTCGGCGGAGTTGAGGGTGTCGACGAGACCTGCCTTCTTCACCGCGGCGACGAGGGTCGACAGGACCGGGTTGTTGGAGGCGGCGGTGGCCACCGGGTCGTCGGCCATGCCGGTGAAGCTTTCCTCGCCCTCGGGGGGACGGCCGAGCAGGCCGGGCCGAACGGCTGCGCCGCGGCCGGTCGCCGGCGGCTGCGAGGCCGTCGCCGCCGCGGTGCCGTCGCCGGTGCCGTCGCTGTCGCCGCAGGCGGACCCGCCCGCGCGGCGCGCTCCTCCCGATCCGCGCTCGCCTGCGCCGAGCGCACCCGGTCGACGGCCCGGCGGTGGGCGATCGTCAGGGCCCACGCGAGCGCCGAACCACGCTCGGGGTCATACCGCGCCGCGCTGCGCCACACCTCCACCAGCGCCTCCTGGGCGACCTCCTCGCTCTGCGCGCGATCGCGGACGACCCGCAGCACCAGGCCGAACACCTGGGGGGCCAGCAGTTCGTTGCGATCTTCCTTTCGGATTGGCGGCGATGCGCCGGGATTCCCCGGCGCGGCGGCCGCTCCGGCGGCCGGGCACACGCGAAACGCCCCCGGCGGCCCTGGTGTCCAGGGCCGCCGGGGGCGTCACAGGCGTCCTAAGCGCTCTTGCGCCGCTGTTCCCTCAGGATGGCGAGCCGCTCGTTGAGCACCTCCTCAAGGTCCTCGATCGAACGGCGCTCAAGGAGCATGTCCCAGTGGGTCCGCGTCGGCTTCGCCTTCTTCTGCTGAGGCTGCTCCGCGTCCACCCGCAGCGCGGGGCTGCCGCAGTGACGGCACTCCCAGGTCGTCGGGATCTCGGCCTCGACGGCGAGCGGGACGGTGGTGAGATGGCCCCTCGGGCACGTGTAGGACACCTCCTGGCGAGGAGCCAGATCGGTGTTGCGGTCGTTCTCGTAGCTGGTCGCGCCGAGCCGGGTACCGCGAAGTGCACGCTCGCCCATGTTCTTAAGCCTCCTGAGGTCCCCGCCTTCGAGGGGTTCGTTCGCCACCGCGTACAACGCCTGATACCGTGTGTGGATTCCCAGCCGAGACCTGATCCAATCGCGCTTTTTCCGTCCCACTGGTCCCAACTGTGCGGTATAAAGCGCGCCCTCACGATCGAGTCACATCGCCGGCCGATACCGGACAGGCACGATCTCGGGTAACGGGTCACCCCGCTCGATCGCCTCGGCGAGCCGGACCACATCGACGCGGTCTCCGTCGGGACCGACGAGTTCTCGCTGGCGCAGCGCCTGACCGTACCTGTAGCCCTTCATCCGCAGGTGGCGATGGAGAACGGGGAAGAGGGCACAGACCGCGGCTGTCGGGTGGGTACACACCCACTCCCTGTGCTCCCGGACGAGCTCCGCGCCGCGCCCGGCCGCGACGATCTCCATCAGGTCGGCGAGGGCCAGGTGCTCACGCCCGGTGAGTGCGGTCGCGGCCCGGAGGACCTGGTCGTGGCGGCACTTCATGATCTCGTCCCAGACGGTTTCCGGGACGTCGGGAAACGTGAGTTCGCGGCGCATGGCCGGGGCGCCGGCGAGAACGTCGCCGAGCCGGTCGCGGACGAACCGCGCCTCGACGGCGGGACCGGGCGTGAACATGATCGGGTCCGCCGCCGGCCCGGGCGGCTGGTCGAGGACGACTCCCAGCTCCGCCATGCGGCTGGTCGCGTCCAGGCCCAGTGATTCGGTCGCGGAGAGTTCGAGGTATCGCGGCATGAGCCGGGCCAGAAGGTCGTCCTTGTGCACCTTCCAGCGCCAGGCCGGGTAGAGGTCCAGCGGAAGACATCGGTGGACGGGCAGATCCGCGGCGTAGCGGTGCACGAACCAGTCGAACGACAGGCTCATGAGCATGCCGCGCAGAACCGCGTTCGCCGTGGTCCGCGGATCCGACACGCGGCAGCCGGCCATGTCGGCATCGGTGACGAGGGCCCGCACCACCGCGCCGATCTCCCGTTGTACGGCGGGCTTCATCCTCACCCCCGCCTTCCAGACCTCCAGGAGCGCACCGAGCGGCCACGACCTGCGCGCTTCCAGGAAGGCGAGCTCGAAGGCGATCACCGCGCGCAGCTCCGCCCGTTCGAACCCCATGAGGTAGGGCAGGCCGATCCACAGCTCCGTGCGCCGCGGCCCCAGCCGGATGCCGCCGCTCTCGGCGACGGGGGCGAGACACACGCGTGCCGGGCGCCGGACTCCGAGCTCGCCGGCCACCTCGGCGACCATCGCGTGCAGGTCGGGGTGATCCGCGCGCCGGGCGACGTGCCGATCCCGCACCGGTGCGGGCCAGACGATCGGCACCAGCCGGCCGGCGGCCAGCGCGACGCCGGCGACGAGGATCAGCTCTTCGCCCCGATGGCCGAGGCGCCAGGCGATCGCCGTGGAGATCGCCGCGGCCACGGCGGGCGCGAGCCCGTTGTCCACCCAGTCCGGGGCGAGGGCCCAGCGCCGCACTCCCCACCTCCCGGGCGGAGGCGGCCACCAGCCGCACCGCAGCCAGGCGGGGACGAAGGCCCTGGCGCGGTGGGTCAGCACGAGCCAGACCGCCCGTCGCGGGGTCATGCCTCCAGGCAGCACGGACGATCCCTCCCAGAACGCGCCCTCAGATGTGGTCGGGGACCTCGTTGCCCGCCTCGCGGATGGCCCGGGGCAGGTTGACGGTCGTGAGCAGCACGAATCCGAGGACGAAGAACACGATCAGCGAGACGATCGCGGTGCGGTAGCTGTCGGTGAGCTGGAGCGCCAGCGTGAGCACCAGCGAGCCGAGGAACGCCGACCCCTTGTCGCTGACCTGGTACAGGCTGAAGTACTCCGCCTCCCGCCCCGGCGGGATCACGAGTGAGTACATCGAACGCGACAGCGCCTGCGTGCCGCCCATGACGATCGCGATGGCGGCCGCGATCGCGTAGAACTGCAGGGCCGCGCCCTTCTGCAGGAAGTAGGCCACCGCGACCACCATGGTCCACACCACCAGGCTGGCGAGGACCGTGCGCTTGGTCCCGAACACCGCCGCGAGCCGCCCGAGCCCGAGGGCGCCGCCCACCGCGATGAACTGGACCATCAGGATCGCGCCGATCTGGTGGGTCTGCCCCAGCCCCAGCTCCTGGTCGGCGTACGTCGCGGAGAACCCGATCACGGTCTGCACGCCGTCGTTGTAGACGAGGTAGGCCGCGAGGAACAGCAGCGTGCGGGGATAGCGGCGCAGTTCGGCGATCGTGCGGCCGAGCTGGCGCACGCTGCCGGTGACCGCCCGCGCCGCGGTCGCCTCGTGGACCGGCACCCGCCGGTCGCGCAGGCGCAGCATCGGGATGATCGTGAAGGCGCCCCACCACAGGCCGGCCGAGGCCAGGCTGATCCGCACCGCGAGGCCCTTGTCGATGTCGGCGAACAGGTAGACCACCAGGTTGAGCGCGAGCAGCAGGCCGCCGCCGAGGTAGCCGAAGCCCCAGCCCCTGCTGGAGATCGTGTCGCGTTCCTCCGCCCCGGCGATCTGGGGCAGGAAGGAGTCGTACACGACCCGCGCCGAGCCGAAGGTGACGTTGGCGAGCAGGAACAGCGCGCCGCCCAGCAGGTACGCGTCGCCCGAGACGAGGTAGAACCCCAGGGTGGCCGCCGCGCCGGTGAAGGCGAACGACCCGAGGATGCGCCTCTTGCGCCCGGTGTGGTCGGCCAGGGCGCCGACGACCGGCATGACCACGATCTGGAGCAGCACCGAGATCGTCACCATCGCGGTGAAGTACGCCTTCGGCCGCAGGTCCAGGCCCAGGAACGACACGAAGCCGTCCGGGCCGCCCGCCGCCGTCGTGGCGACCGAGGTCAGGTACGGCCCGAGGAAGACGGTCAGGACCGTCGTCTGGAACGCCGAGTCGGCCCAGTCGTACCAGTACCAGCCGCGCTGCTCACGCCGTCGCGCGCCGGGAAGCTCCTCCTGAACGACCTGGGGGGCGGTCATCGTCTCTCCTCGCGTGTGGAGCGGTCGTGCCGGGCGGGTCAGGGGGGTTACGGGGGTTACGGGACCGCCGGGCGGGGGTGCCACTGCCCGCGCGACTTGAGGACGTCGCGCAGGCCGCTGATGCTGTCGGTCATGATGCCGTCCACCCCCAGGTCGAGCAGGTGGGCCATCGTCACCGGGTCGTTGACCGTCCACACGTGCACCTGCATGCCGATCGCGTGCGCGGTCCGTACGAGGGCGCGGGTGGTCACCCGCAGGCCGCGGAACCCGATCGGCGCCTGCGCGCACGGGACCCCCGCCCGGGCCAGCCCGGACAGCAGCCTGCCGTACCCGCCGCCCATCGCGGCGGTGCGCAGGGCGGCGAGGCCGCGCGGGCCGAGCGAGAAGCAGACCTCCCGGTCGATCGCGCGCAGCGCGCGCGACAGCCGGGCGTCGGAGAACGACGTCAGGCAGACCCGGTCGTGGGCGCCGGTGCGGCGGATGGCGCGGGCGAGCGGCGCGATCGCGCCGCTCTCCTTGACGTCGATGTTGACCCGCACGTCCGGCCAGGTGCCGAGCAGGTCCTCGATCAGGGGGATCTCGTGCCGTCCGCCGATCCTGGCCTCGCGCACCTCGCGGTAGGGCAGGCGGGAGACGCGCCCGGCGCGGTCGGTGACACGGTCGAGCGTGTGGTCGTGGAACGCGAGCAGGACGCCGTCGGAGGTCGCGTGGGCGTCGGTCTCCAGGTAGGTGTAGCCGAGGCCGACGGCCCTGGAGAAGGCCTCCATGGTGTTCTCCCGGCCCTCGGCGGCACCGCCGCGGTGCGCGAAGGCGAGCGGGCCGGGATGGTCGAGGAAGGCGAAACGGCGGTGCACGAAAGGAGTATGCCGGGTCTCGGGGAGTGCGTCAGCGCGCGGACATGAACATTTGGGTCACGAGGCGCCCATCGACGCCCATTCCCGCCGCCTGGCCTCGGCCATCGCGATCGCCGCCGCGACCGCCACGTTGACCGATCCGACCCTGCCGACCTGCGGGATGTAGGCCACGGCGTCGGCGGCCTCCAGGCAGGCGGGGGAGACGCCGTGGTCCTCGCTGCCCAGCACCAGGCAGACGTCCCCGTCCAGCGCGGCCTGGTGCAGTGGCGCGGCGTCGCCGGTCAGTTCGACGGCGACGACCCGGTATCCCTCCTGCATCGCGGCGCGTACGGCGTCGGTCACCGGGACCGGCTCGTGCCACTCGACCAGCCGCTCGGTGCCGAGCGCGGTCTTCTGCGCCTTGGGGTTGGTGGGCGGGGTGGCGTTGCCGGCCAGCCAGATCGTCTCCACGCCGAACGCGGCGGCGGTGCGGAAGACCGAGCCGATGTTGAAGGGGCCCGTGACGGATTCGAGGATCAGCGCCAGGCGGCCCTCGGTGTTGCGGCGCCAGGTGCGGTTGAGCCGCTTGACGTCGGTCGGCTTGAGCTGCCTGCGCGGGTTGGCCGTGTTCGCTTTGGCCGTGTTCGTCTTGGTCGTGTTCATCGGGGCGCTCATCGCTCCTGGTCGCCGGAAGAGCCGCGTACAGCGGACGGTCGGGGGGACGGTGTGGGGGACGGTGCGGGGCGGGCGTCCACCCGCAGGACGCGGTAGGCGGACCGGGAGGCCAGCCGCGATGCGGGCCAGCCCTGCTCGGTCAGCCAGCGCTGCAGCGAGTCGGAGCCCAGGTGCTTCTGCACGACGAGGTACGCGCTGCCGTCGGGGGTGAGCCGGTCGAGCCACCGCGTGAGCATGGCGTGGAGCGCGGCCTTCCCGATCCGGATGGCGGGGTTCGACCAGATGGCCCGGAACCTCACGTCGTCCGGCACCTCGTCGGCGTGCACCGACCTTACTTTGTCAAGGCGGGCGCTCGCGGCGTTCCGGCGGCACAGCTCCACCGAGCGGCGGTTCACGTCGACGGCCCACACCCTCGCCCCCGGCGCCCGGGACGCCATGGTCAGCGCGATCGGGCCGTAGCCGCAGCCCAGGTCGAGCAGGTCGCCTTCGGCCGGAGGCGCGGGCACGGTCTCCAGCAGCACCCGGGTCCCGGCGTCGATCCGCTCGGGGGAGAACACCCCGCTGTCGGTCTCCAGGCGCAGGTGCAGATCCGGGAGGACCAGGGTGACCGTCCCCGGCCGGCTGTCCGCCTCGGGACGCTCCTCGAAGTAATGGGCCACGTGCCCAAACGTACCAACGCCGCCGAGCGGTGATCTCCACGGACGGCTCGGCCGGGACGGGGTGAAACACTTCCGGCCTTCCGGACACGTACGAGATGGCGGGGAAAACGGTGAAGGGGGAGCAGCGGTGGGCGGCAGGGACATGAGGCGCCGTTTCGAGGAGATCTATGTGGCGCACTACGCGGATCTCCTCGCCTACGTGCGGCGCCGCGCCACATCCCCCGAGGACGCCGCCGACGCCCTCGCCGAGACCTTCGCCACGGCCTGGCGGCGCATCGGCGACGTCCCCGCCGGCCCGGCGGCCCGCCTGTGGCTGTACGGCGTGGCCCGGCGGGTGCTGGCCAACGGCCGCAGGGCCGAGACCCGCAGGAGCGCGCTCGTCGAGCGGCTCGGGGCGCAGCTCGCCCTGTGGGACGCGCAGCGGCGGGACGAGCCGGCCTGGCCGCCGGACCACGAGGAGCTCGACGCCGTACGCCGGGCGTTCCGGCGGCTCGGCGCCGACGACCGCGAGGTGCTGGCGCTGGCGAGCTGGGAAGGGCTGGCGTCAGCGGAGATCGCCACGGTGCTCGGCTGCTCGCGCGGGGCCGCCCGCCTCCGGCTGCACCGGGCCCGCAAACGCCTCGCCGCGGAGCTGAGCTCCGCGGGAGTGGACATGGCCCGGTACGGGGTCCGGATGGCGGCGCTGGCGGGAGGAGAGGCGTGATGGACCACCACGCACACGGCGGCGCACACGACCGAGCACACGGCGGCACGTACGGCCGCGCACGTGGTCGCGCTCAGGACCCCGCGCGCGACCACGACCTGCGCCGCCTGGTCGCCGGGATCGCCCCCGACCCCGGCCCGGGGCTGACGCCGCTGGCCATGGAGCTGCTGGAGGAGATCGTCTCGGGGCCGGCTCCGGCACGCGGTCACCGGGACCGGCTCCGGCACATGGCCCGCGGGGCCGTCCGGAATGTCCGGCTCCGCCTGGCGGTGGTCGTCCTCCCGCTCGCCGCCGTCCTGCTCGCGGTGTCCTGGCTCGTCCCCGGAGCGGCCGGACTCGGCCCCGCCTCCGCCGCGCTCGACATCAGGCGGGATGGTGACCACTACGTCGTCATGGTGCGGGACCTGTCCGCCGATCCCGCGACGTACCAGCGTGAACTGCGCCAGCGCGGCCTGGACGTGGAGGTGCGGATCGTGCCCACGGCGCCCGCTTCGGCGGGACGGGCCCTCTACGTCGACGGCACCCGCGACAACAGCGCCATCACCGCGATCCAGGCGCCGGGCACGTGCGCGCGCCCGGCCGGCTGCCCGGCCGGGTTCCGCATCCCGGTGGACTTCCGCGGGCACGCCGAGGTGCTGATCGGCCGCGCCGCCCGGCCCGGGGAGCGGTACGGCCTCATGGAGCACATCGACATGGAGGGCCAGCCCTTCCACTGCGTGGACTTCCTCAACAGGACCGTCGCCGAGGTCCTGCCCCTGCTGCGGGAGCACGGCCTGCGAGCGGAGTTCACCTCCTACGCCGCGGGCGGCGCCCGGCTACCCGCCCCCGCCGGCTGGTACGTCCACGAAGGGATCATGGTCGCCGACGGGCAGGCGCTCCTGCTGGTCGGCCCCGCCCCCAATCCCCGGCCACGCGCCAGGGACGCCTACTGCCCGGCGGCCACCGAGTCACCGTCCCACCCCTGAGTCGCCGTCCCACCCCTGAGCCGCCGAGCCGCGCTGAATCACGCGGCTCGGCGAGGCGACCGACCTCCCGCCGCGATCCCCGCCGCGATCCCCGCCGCGATCCCCGCCGCGACCCACGGAACCGGGCCACTGGGCGCCGTGCGCGGATGACGCCTGCCCGTGTCTCCTCTCCCCGATCGGATTCGCCATGCTCGCGTACGCTCGCCGCCTGCTCCCGGTCCTCGCCTGGGCCGGGCGGCACCGCGCCTTCACGGTCACGCTCACGATCGCGGCCGCGCTCCGGGTGGTCACCATGCTCGGCTACCCGCCCGCCCGGCTGTACTGGTACGACTCGTTCACCTACCTGCACAACGCCGTCCACCTGCGGCCCGAGCAGGGGTTCCACCCGATCGGATACCCCCTGCTGCTGCGTGCCCTCCTGCCCTTCCACAGCGTCGAGGTGGTCGTCGCCGCGCAGCACGCGATGGGACTGGCGACCGGCGTGGTCGTCTACGCGGCGCTGCGCCGCGGGGCACTGCCCGGCTGGGCCGCCGTGGCCGCCTCGGCGCCGGTGCTTTTCGACGCGTCGTTCCTCCGCCTGGAGCACGCGGTGCTGTCCGACTCGCTGTTCATCCTGCTGGTCGTGGCGGCCACGGCCCTGCTGGTCCGCCGCCCGGCGCCGTCCGCGCGCGCCGCCGCGGCCGCCGGCCTGCTCCTCGCGGCAGCCGCCCTCACGCGGACGATCGCGCTGCCGCTGATCCTGCTCGCCGTGCTGGTGCTCGCCGTCCGCCGCGTCCCCTGGCGCCGCCTGGCCGTGCTCGCCCTGTCCGGGCTGCTGCCGGTCGCCGCGTACGCGGGATGGTACGCCGGGGTCCACGGCAGGTTCGCGATCGGCGGCGGGGACGGGGTCGCGCTGTGGGCCCGCACCATGACCTTCGCGGACTGCGCGGTCGTCCGGCCTCCGCCGGACCTCGCTCCGCTGTGCCCGAACGGTCTCACGCTCGACGCCGCGAGCGAGTACGTGTGGGCGAGGGAGTCCTCCCTCAACCGGCTCCCCGGCGGGCACGCCGCGCTCAACGACCGGGCCCGTGCCTTCGCGCTGCGCGCCGTCGCCGCCCAGCCGCTGGACTACCTGCGCGACGTGGCGAGGGACACCGCGCTCGCGTTCCCCTGGACTCCCGCCGCCCACCCCGCGCGCGTCGTCCCCGCCTTCGGCTTCGCCGTCGGCACGTGGTCGCTGCCCGCCGACCCGCCGCTCGTCGAGCAGGTCAGAAGGGAATACGACCCGGGTCTCACCGGGATGCGGTCGGTCCGGCCGTACGCGGACCTGCTCGTCGCCTACCAGTACCCGGCCTACCTGCGCGGGCCGCTGCTGGCCGCCGTCCTGCTGGTGGGCGCGGCGGGCGCGGTACGGCGGCCTCGGACGGCGGCGCTGCCCTGGGCGGTCGCCGTCACGCTGCTGGTCGCGCCGGTGGCCGTGCTCGACTTCGACCACCGGTACGTGCTTCCCGTGGTGCCCGTGGCGTGCCTGGCGGCCGGGCTGGCCTTCGGCCGGGCTCCCCGTAACCCACCGGCGCCCGGCGGCGCGGCCCGTGAGGCGCCGGTCGCCGGGACGCGAGCGTGATCCGGTCAGGGGATGCGGGCGCCGAGCAGCATGGCCGCGGCGGCGGCGAGCATCCCGGCGATGATCGCGGCGACGAGGAACCGCTGGGTGATCTCCTGATGCACCACCTTGAAGCCGAGCGAGGTGCCGATCTGCGCGTAGACGTCCCGCAGTTCGCTGCCCGACTCGGCGGTGTACGCCCGGCCCCCGGTGCCGTCCGACAATGACTGCAGGGTGGCCTTGTTGACCGGCACCTGCACCGACCGGTTGTCGATCGTCACGGTGCCCTCCGGCGTGCCGTACGCGATCGTGGACACCGGCACCTTGGCGCCGACCGCCGCCTCCACGGCCTCGTTGACCGACCGGCCGGAGGTGTTGTCGCCGTCCGACAGCAGCACGATCGCCGCGGGCGGCGGATCGGTCATCGCCCGCTGGTCGAACGACCTGATCGAGTCGAGCGAGTTGAACACCGCCTCGCCGATCGCCGTGCCGGCCCGGGTGGTCAGGCTGGAGATCGCGGTGGTCACGGCCGCGTGGTCGGTCGTGGGGGAGATCACCACGGCCGCCGACCGGGCGAAGGCCACCACCCCGACGTTGAACCGGTCCGGCAGGTCCCGGACGAACTGCTGGGCGGCCTGCTTGGCCGCGACGAGCCGGGTGGGCGCGACGTCGTTGGCATCCATCGACAGCGACACGTCCACGGCGATCATGATGGTGGCCCGGTCCCTGGGCACCTTGACCGCGCCCGCGGGCCTGGCCGCGCCCATGACCAGCAGGGCCATCATGACGAGGAACAGCACCGCCGGCACGTGCCGCCGCCACGAGGGCCGCTCCGGCGCCACCAGCGACAGCAGCGCCAGGTTGGTGAAGCGCAGCGTGTAGCGGCGGCGGGTGAACTGCAGCGCCACGTACGCCGCGACCATCGCGGCGACCAGGACGAACAGCCAGAGCCAGCCGGGGGACAGGAAGGTCACGCGCCCGCCCTCCTGCCCGCGGCCCGCCGCATCAGATGGGCCGTGCGCCGCTGCCGCAGCACGAACCCGGCGAGGTCGACCACCCAGTCGCGGTCGGTGCGCAGGACCAGGTGCGCGGCCCCGGCCCGGCGCAGCGCCGTACGGATCTCCCAGCGCTGCTCGGCCGCCGCCTCGGCGTACCGCTCCCTGAGCCCGCGCGACAGGTGGACGCCGCGCGAGCGCCCGGTCTCCGGGTCGGTGAGGGTGACGAAACCCACGTCGGGCAGCTCCAGCTCGCGCGGGTCGACCACCTCCACGGCCAGCACCTGGTGCCGCGCGGCCAGGCGGCGCAGCGGCGGCTCCCAAGAATCGGCCGGGTCGAGGAAGTCGGAGACGACCACCCGCAGCCCCCGTTTGCGGTGCGCCGCAGCCATCATCTCCAGACCCTCCCCGAGATCGACCGAGCCCTGCGCGGGCGGTGCGCCGAGCAGCGAGTGCAGTAACGCATGCAGCCGGGGCCGGCCCTGCCGGGCCGGATACCGGTGCACGTCGTCGCCGTAGAGGACGTAGGCGCCGAACCGGTCGCCCACCCGTCCGGCGAGGATCCCGATCGCCCCCACGGCGGAGATCACCAGGTCGCGTTTGGAGACCTCGGCGGTGCCGAACTCCATGCTGGCCGACAGGTCGGCCAGCGCCCAGGTCTCCAGCTCCCGGTCGGCGATCAGGTCCCGCACGTGCGGGACCGTCGTGCGGGCGGTGACCGCCCAGTCCATGCGGCGCACGTCGTCCTCGCCGGGCACGTACACCCGGCTGTCGCCGTGCTCGCTGCCCGGCCCGGGAATCAGCCCCTGGTGGCGGCCCTGCAGCAGCCCGTCGAGCCGCCGCACCACCGTGAGCTCCAGCCGCCGCAGCGCCTGGTCGGGGTTCGCGCCGCTCATCGCATGCCCTGGTTCCACACCACGAGGGGCGGCGGCACGGCCCGCAGGATCCGCCCGACGACCTCGGCGGGCTCCACCTCGTCGGCCAGCGCGTCGAAGGTGAGCATCAGCCGGTGCGCCATCACGTCCACGGCGACGTCGCGGATGTCGTCGGGCAGCAGGTAGTCGCGCCCGCGCAGCAGGGCGAGCGCCCGCCCGGCGGAGATCAGGCCCAGCGTCGCCCGGGGGCTCACCCCGATCTCGATCGTGTCCTCCAGGTCGGGCAGGCCGTACTCCGACGGGGTCCGCGTCGCCATGACCAGCCGTACGACGTAGTCGGCCACAAGCTGGTGGACCGAGACCTCCTCGGCCATGTCCTGCAGCCGCAGCAGGGTGGCCGGGTCGAGCACCGGCCGCGGCACCGGCGGCCGGACGCTCATCCGCTGGAGGATCTCCAGCTCCTCGTGGGCGCTCGGGTGGGACACCAGCACGCGGAACAGGAACCGGTCGCGCTGCACCTCGGGCAGCGGGTAGACGCCCTCGGACTCGATCGGGTTCTGGGTGGCGAGCACAATGAACGGGCGGGGCAGCGGGTGGGTCCGCCCGGCCAGCGTGACCTGCCGCTCGGCCATCACCTCCAGCAGCGCCGACTGCACCTTCGCCGGGGCGCGGTTGATCTCGTCGGCCAGCAGGAAGTTCACGAACACCGGCCCCAGCTCGACGTCGAAGCTCTCGGAACCGGGATGGTAGACGCGGGTGCCGACGATGTCGCTGGGCACGAGGTCGGGGGTGAACTGGATCCGGGCGAACGAGCCGCCGGTCACGACGGCCAGCGTCGAGGCCGCGAGGGTCTTGGCCACCCCCGGCACGCCTTCGAGCAGGCAGTGCCCCCGGGCGAGCAGCGCCACCAGCAGCCGCTCGACCATGTGGTCCTGCCCGACGATCACACGGCGGACTTCGGCGAGCGCGTTCATCAGGGAATCCAGCCGAGCCTCCCCGTCCTCCTGCTCCGCGACGCCCTGGCCGGGCTCGGGGTCACTGCGTTCATCGGCAACGGTCATGCTCGTTATTCAACCGTGACTCGGCTGGAGAATCCATTTCTCTCCCATTTGCCCGTCCGGGCGCGCGCCACACCCCCTGTCGCGCCCATGTGTCGTCGTGTTTGTGTGTTTTGATGTGGAGGAGATGGTGACCCCTCTTCAGTACGGCGACCCGACCCACGTGGGGCCGATCACTCTGCAGGCGCGCCTGCGCACGGTCCAGGCCGGGCTCGTCTACCTGGGCCAGGCACCCGACGGCCGGGTGGTGTCGGTGGCGGTCCTCAGCAGCGGCGCCGCCCTCGACGCGGCGGCCCGGGACCGGTTCGTCACCGCGATCAGAGAGGCCGAGCGGCAGGGCCGTACGGGCGTGTTCGGGTGGGGTGCCACGCTGGTCGACCGGATGCGCGGCCGGGGCGCTCCCGACACGCCGCCCGTCCTGGCCATGCACGACGGCCCCGCCCCCTGGGTGGCCGTGCCGTACGCGCCGAACGCCCCGGGGGCCGAGCGGTTCCTCGACCCGGTCACGGTGTCCGGCACGCTCATCGGGCAGCGGCACGGGCCCGACTTCCTGCACTACTGGCAGGGCGACGCCACCCCCGCGGTGCCCGGCCCGCCCGCCCCGCCGCCTCCGGCGGTCGCCACCCGGCGCTCGGTCGTGCTCGCCTCGACGCTGCTGGCCACGCTGGTGCTCGTGCTCCTCGTGGCCGCGTGGCTGCTGCTCTTCCGCGGCGAGGACGAGCAGGAACCGGCCCGGCCGCTGCCGAACACGCAGTTCGTGCCCAGCCCGCCGCCCGAGCCCGCTTCACCGGTGCCGCAGCGGCCCACCCCCGGCCCGTCCGGGAGTGGCAGCGAGTCGCCGTGGCCGATGGACCTCGACGACGGCCGCGGCCCCATCTGAGTCCCGCTCAGCGGGGGGAGACGAAACCCGACTCGTACGCGGCGACCACCGCCTGCGTGCGGTCGCGGGCGCCGAGCTTGGTCAGGACGTTGCCGACGTGCGTCTTGACGGTCTCCATGCCGACGACGAGCTCGGCGGCGATCTCCGTGTTCGACAGGCCGCGCGCCATCAACCGCAGCACGTCCCCCTCGCGCGCGGTCAGCCGGCCGATTCCGGGCACCGGGCGCATGGTGCCGCGCGCCGCGGCCAGCGACCGGATGGCGGCCGGGAACAGCAGCGACTCGCCCGCGGCGACCACCCGGATCGCCTGGATGAGCTCCTCGGCCCTCGCCCGCTTGAGCAGGAAGCCGCTCGCGCCCGCCCGCAGCGCCTCGTAGACGTAGTCGTCGTTTTCGAACGTCGTCACCACCACGACCTTCGGTGCGCCCTCCGCCCCGACGAGCGCCCGCGTCGCCTGGATCCCGTCGACGGCCGGCATGCGCACGTCCATCAGGACGACGTCGGGCCGGACCTGGCGGGCCAGCGACACCGCCTCGGCGCCGTCCGAGGCCTCGCCCACGACGCTGAGGCCGGGCTCGGACTCGATGATGATCCGCAGGCCGGTGCGGATCAGGTCCTCGTCGTCGACGATCACCACACGCAGCGTCATGGCTCAACCCTAGAAGGCTGCCCACGGTTGGTTTGCCTGCCATCCGGGCTGATGTGCCGGCGACCAGGCCTAACGACTGGAACGGCCCCAGCGGCATAGGAACACCTGCTCAGGGCCTTGACCCCCCACCTGCGACACCAGGAGAGGATTTCGCCGGCCCCGTCACGTGCTGCGGCGGTCGGGCCTTACAGCTGGTGACGTACGGGGTGTAACGAAAAACGAGCGTAACGACGATAAACGGGGCGATGCGCGCGGAGGCTTCACACGGATAGGCAGGCGAGGGAGAGGGATGAACGAGAGGCCGGATGCCGACGGTGTGATCAGGGCGCGCGTCGAGCTGTGGCCCGACTCGGAGGCGGACATCGACCTACGCGACCGTCTCATCCGCAGGCTCCGCGGTGAACTCAACCTGGTCGATGTCGATTCGATCAGGACGGCACTCGGTGGCCCGGCCCCCGATGGGGCGAAAGGCCCGGACCCAGTCACATTGGGCGCGCTCCTCGTCGCCTTCAGCGCCTCCGGCGGCGTGTTCACCGCGCTGGTCGGGGTGCTGCAGGACTGGCTCAGCCGGCAGTCGGGACGGCACCGAATCGTGGTCACCATCGCCGGCGACTCCATCGAGCTGGACCGCGCCTCGGCCGGGGAGCGGCGCGAGCTGATCAACGCCTTCATCAAGCGGCACTCGGGCGGATAGCGTATGAGCCGTCGGTTCGCCCTGCTGATCGCCAGCTACGCGTACGACGATCCGGGACTACGACAGCTGACCGCTCCGGCGCACGACGCGGAGGCGCTGGCCGCTGTGCTCCGCGATCCGGAGATCGGTGGGTTCGAGGTTGTCACGCTGGTGAACGAGCCGAACCACCGCGTCGGAGAGGCCATCGGCGACTTCTACCGCGATCGGCGGGGCGACGACCTGACCCTGCTCTACTTCACGGGTCACGGACTCAAGGACGACGACGGCCGGCTCTACCTGGCGACGCGCAACACCCGGCGCGACAGCCTGATCTTCACCGCCCTCTCCGGTGAGCAGATTGATCGCGCGATGGAGGCGTGCGTGTCGCGCCGGAAGGTCCTGATCCTCGACTGCTGCTACAGCGGGGCCTACCCGGCCGGGCGGCTGACCAAGGCTGGAGGCGAGGTGCATGCGCTCGACCACTTCCGGGGCCGCGGCCGCACCGTCCTCACGGCCTCGGACGCCACGCAGTACGCTTTCGAGGGCGACCAACTGCACGGGAACGCGCCGCAGTCGGTGTTCACGCGTCACCTCGTGGAGGGGCTCCGTACGGGCCGCGCCGACCTGGACGGCGACGGCGATATCGCGCTCGATGAACTGTACGGCTATGTCTACGACCGGGTTGTGGCCGAGATGCCGCAACAGCGTCCCAAACGGCAGGACAACGTCGAAGGTCGCACCGTCATCGCGCGGAACGTCAACTGGTCGCTGCCCCTGCACGTCAGCAACGCCCTGAGCAGCCCGATCGCCAGGGACCGACGGAACGCCCTGGACGCGCTCGACCATCTCCACCGGATCGGCAACGGCATGGTCCGGGCCCGCGTGCACACGGAACTCATACGCCTGGCCGACGACGACAGCCGGATCGTTTCCACCGCCGCGGCCGCCCGCCTGCAGGCCATCGGTCCTGAGTCCTCCGCGCCCGAAGCGAACCCCGAGCCCCAGATCTCGGCTGCGACCGCGCCCCCCTCCTCCGTATCCGCGGGGGTGGAGGAACCCACCGGTACCGTAAGGTCGCGGGACCTCGCCGATTCGGCAACGCTGGAGAACCCCCAGGGAACGCCTCCGCATCCGCGGTCCCCCAAGCCGTCACCAGCGGATTCACTCAGTGTGCCGGAAGCCTCCAAACCACCGCCTGGCCGGCGGCGGCGTCTCGTGGACCGGCCGGACAAGCTGGTCGCATCGGACCGCATGCAGCGTGGCCGTGCCGCCGGCGGCAGGCTACCTTTCCCCGTGATGGGCGAGGCCGTAGGCGTACCGGTAGCGCACGACCCCGCTGCTTCACCGGGACCTGTTGAGACCGCGCCGAAGACGCCTCCACCTCCGTCGTCAGGCCGTCCGTCGTCCGGGCAGACGACGGCAGGCCGCCCGGCGCTCGCCCTGAACGTGCTGTTCGGCGTGACCATGCTGATCATGGCGACCAGCCATTCGAAGCCACACTCCCTCGCCTTCGTCACGGCCAGAACGATCGCCGAGGTGAGCCGGTCCCTCTGGCTGGTGGCGCTCGCGGCCGCCTTCGCGAGGTTCGTTCCGGGTAGGGGAGACCCCAGCCGCAGGCAGCGAGTGATGTTTCTGCCCCGTATCGCGGGGCTGCTCATCGCGGAGCTTGCGGCCGCCTTCGCGGGGTCGGCCCCCGATAGGGGGGACCCCAGCCGCGGGCAACGGGTACTTTTCCTGCTGGGTATCTCGGGGCTGCTCACCGCTGGGCTCATCGGGCTTCTCACGACGGGCAGCGACGTGTGGTGGGAACTGTACTTGTACGGCCTCGTGGGCGGTGTTCCTCTCCTTGTCCTTGCCGCGGCGGCCTGGTGGGCCTCGGTCCGGCCCGTCTCGGTGGTGGTGTCGATGGCGATCCTGCCGCTGACCTGGCTGATCGGGGTGCGCTACGAGCTGTACCTGCTGGGCCTGCCTGAACTGGTCTTCTACCTCGGCCTGACCAGGGTCGCCAGGACCCCCGGGAGCTGACCTCCGCTCGAGGCGGGCCAGACCGGGCTGGAAGACGCGCCGCACGCTATATGCCCGACCTCGCCCACGACGCTGAGGCCGGGCTCGGACTCGATGATGATCCGCAGTCCGGTGCGGATCAGGTCCTCGTCGTCGGCCACCAGCACGCCGATGCCGTCTGTCATGGCTCCGCCCGTCCGTCCTCGACACCCTCGTTCCCGCCCTCGCCCGGGCCCGGGAGACGCTCGGGGGAGCCGGCGGCGTCACCCCCGGGCAGGGGGATGCGGGCGTGGAACCGCCACGTCCCGTCGCCGCCGCCCGCCTCCATGCGACCCCCGAGCAGCGTCACCCGCTCCCGGACGCCGTCCAGCCCGTGGCCGGCCCTCCCGGCCCCGCCGCCGGATGCGTCGCCCGTCACGCCGCCGGCCCCGGCGGCCGAGCCACCCGGACCAGGCCCGGCCCGGCCGCGCCTGCGGGGCGGGTCCGCAGGCACCGCGTTGCGGACGCGCACCTCCAGGACCCGGTCGCGTACGCCGGCCACCACCTCGATCGGGCCCGCGCCGTGACGCATGGCGTTGGTCAGCGCCTCCTGCACCACCCGGTAGGCCTCCCGGGAGATCACGGGAGGAACGGCGGACAGGTCGCCCAGCCGCCGGGCGACCGGCCCGTCCCCGGTGCCGGCCGCGTCGAGCAACGCGGGAAGATCCACCAGGGACGGTTCCGGCGAGGACCGCCCGGCGCCCTCCCGCAGCACCCCGATGACGTGGTCGAGCTCGTCCAGCGCGCCGCGGGCGGACGCCTCGACGGCCTCCAGCGCCGCACGGGCCGCCGCGGGGTCGCGGTCGAGCACTCGGCCCGCGGCGGCGGCCTGCACCGTCACCACGCTGAGGGCGTGGCCCACCGAATCGTGCAGTTCCCGCGCCAGCCGGTTGCGCACGGCCAGCCGGCGGGCGGCCCGCTGCGCCAGGTCGAGCCGCTCGGCCGCCGAGGGCCCCAGAAACGCGGGGGCCAGGCGGGCGAGCAGCGCACCGGCGCCCGCCGCGAGGAAGCCCAGGCACACGAGCACGGCCAACGCAGCGGGCGGCCCCCACATCGTCGCCCGGCCGGCCCGGAGCCCCGGGTCCACCAGCCCCAATCGATCGCCGGACAACGGCAGGACCGTCAGCCATAGCGCGAACGGCACCGTCGCCAGGGCCAGCCCGCTCAGCACACCGCCGATTCCCAGGTGCAGGGTGAACCACGCCGCGGTGCGGCGCCGCTCCGGCCAGGTGCGCCGTACAGGTGACGGCGGCGGCTCAACGACCGCGCCCAGCAGTGCCCGGGCGAGCGCCACCTCGAAGGCCCGGACCGGCAGGAACAGCCCCGACACGGCCACCACGGGGAGCACGGCGACGAAGATCAACGGCTGTACCGACAGCAGCGGGTCGCCGGCACTCCGCGTCGGTCGCCAGATCGCCGTCGCGACCTCCCCGGCCATCATGTACGGCATGAGCAGCGCCCCGCCGACGATCAGGCAGGCCCACCTGCGGTAGGCGACCCTGCCGAGGAACGGGGCGAGGACGCGTCTCATGCTCCGATGGTCCCGCGTCCCCGGCGCGTGGCGTGCCGACCTGTTGTGACTTCCTCTGTGGCTCCCTTTCCGGCTCCCACGGTCACCGTCGGCTCAGTGTGATCGTCTCTGCCCCGCCCCGCGCGGCCCGCCCCTGCCAGGGGCGCCCCCGGCCGCAGCCGCGGCAGACGCCCCTGGTGCGGTAGTGGTAACCCACGGCCGCCGTGCCCATGGCGAATCCCCAGGCGAGGAACCAGGGATAGACGACGTCGAACACCCAGGGGGAGATGCTCATCTCCGGCTCCGGTGCGAGGCCGAGCGCGACCGCGACGCGCAGTCCGGTGCCGAGGACTCCGACCGGGATCAACATCACGCAGCCGACGGAGGCGGCGGTCAGCGGCATCCACCGCGGCATGCGCGGCGGCGGACGCCAGGTGCGGGCGAAACCGAGCCCGAGCGCCATGCCGATGAGCGCCAGCACCCCCGTGTCGCCCAAACCAGGGGTCCACAGGTGCACCTCCCCGAACGCCCGGGGATTCGTGAGACCGAACGTGCCCCCGAGGCCCCACTGCACCTTCAGCGCGCCGTACCCCGTGGCGAGCAGCGCCGTGAGGTACCCGGCGCCGACGCTCGCCGCCTGCCACGTCTCCCGGCCCCCGACGGCGGAAGACGTGCGGCCGGCGACGGCGCGCGGCGCCGGCCGGCCGCAGCGCGCGCACGCGCCACGCGCCCGGCGGTGACGCCGTACGGTCACGGCGAGCAGCGCCGCGCCGGCACCCAGCGCGGCGGCGCGGGCGGCGGCCGCCGGCCATTCGACCCCCAGATCGACGACGGGGCTCTCCCCGGTGACCGCCGAGATGCCCGCCATGATCCCGCCCACGATGTCGAAGGCGATGCCGCTCGCCCCGAACCCCGCGAGCGCGAGCCCGGCGAGGGCTCCCCCGGCGGTGGCGAGTGCGCCAGGGGGTTGTGGTGGGGATTCCCGG
Source organism: Microbispora sp. NBC_01389 (assembly GCF_045040095.1). Classification (NCBI taxonomy): domain Bacteria; kingdom Bacillati; phylum Actinomycetota; class Actinomycetes; order Streptosporangiales; family Streptosporangiaceae; genus Microbispora; species Microbispora sp. NBC_01389. Next base: position 5,892,049 of record NZ_CP109552.1, on the reverse strand, counting down.
TCACGGGCAGATGCCGTTGTCATGAATCCAGGCTCGCGCGGGCGCGCTCGCCGGGCCTCCCCGCCGGGCGGGATTCACCTCCCCCATACGGGGGAGAGAGGCTCACCTCCGACCCCCATGGCCCCTTGTGCGGAGCGACCGCAGCCGGGCGCCGCCGGCGAGACGGCGCGGAGACCCCGGAGGGGATCTTCGCCGGTGCCGGGATGACGGCCGCCCGCTAGGCTCGGCCCTGTCAGCCGCTGGTCAAGCGTGGGCCGAGCAATGGGCAGGCGGGGGCAAAAGGGGGACGGAGGCGCATGCACGCCGGGCAGATCGTGCTGCTGCTGCTCGCCGCGGTGGCCGCCGGGTGGGTCGACGCCGTCGTCGGCGGCGGGGGCATGCTGCAGCTTCCGGTGCTGCTGCTGGCCGGTGTCCCGCCGGTCCAGGCGCTGGCGACGAACAAGTCCGCCGCCATCTTCGGCACCGCCTCGGCGGCCGTGACCTACGCCCGCAGGACGAAACTGGACCGCGCCGTGGCCGTGCCCGCCGGGGCGCTGGCGGTCGCCTTCGCCGGTCTCGGCGCCGCGTCGGCGGCCCTGCTCGACGCCGCCGTGCTGAAGCCGCTGGTCATGGTCGTGCTGCTGGGAGTGGCCGCGTTCGTGACCCTGCGGCCGGCGTTCGGCCGCCTGCCCCAGCCGCACCTGCGTACCCGCGGGCGGGTCGCGGCGGCGCTGGTCGTCTCCGGCATGGCGATCGCCTACTACGACGGCATCCTCGGGCCGGGCACCGGGACGTTCCTGCTCATCGCGTTCACCTCGATCCTCGGCATGGACTTCGTCCACGCCTCGGCCACGGCGAAGGTCATCAACACCGGCACGAACCTCGGCGCCCTCGCCGTCTTCGCCGCCCAGGGGCACGTCCTGTGGGCCGTGGGGCTGTCCATGGCCGCCTGCAACATCGCCGGGGCGCAGATCGGCGCCCGGATGGCGCTCAGCCGCGGTTCGGGGTTCGTCCGGGCCGTCCTGCTGTGCGTGGTGGCCGCCCTGGTCGCCAAGCTCGCCTACGACCAGTTCCTCGCCCCCTGATCACCCCGGATCACCCCTGTTCCCCACGGCGCCGTCCGGGCCTCTCGCCGGCGTACCCGGCTACGGTCTCTTCGGTGACGTCAGGGTCGCCCGCACCTGATCGGCGGGCTCGCGCCGCGGCGCCCGTACCGCCGGCGCCGCGAGGGCGACCAACAGTGCGAGCAGGGCGGGCGCCAGCAACGCGTACGGAAGGGTGACGGCCTCCGCCAGGCCGCCGATGAGCACCGGGCCGGTGAGGAAACCGGTGTAGCCGAGGCTCGCCACGGCCGCCAGCGCCCGGCCCGACTGCGCGGGGTCGCGGTGCCCGGCGGCCGAGAACACCTGCGGGATGATGCACGACAGGCCCGCGCCGAACAGCCCGAACGCCACGACCCCGGCGACCGGGCGACCGGCGAGGATCCCGGCCGCGAGCCCCGCCCCGGCGAGCAGCCCGCAGCAGCGCACCAGCGTGACCGGGCCCAGCCAGGCGGCGAGACGGTCTCCGGCGAACCGCCCGGCCGTCATCATGATCGAGAAGGCGGCGTACGCCGCGGCGGCGAAGCCGGGGGAGGACCCCAGGTCGTCACGCAGGTAGACCGATCCCCAGTCGGCCGAGGCGCCCTCGCCGATCATGCAACAGAACGCCAGGACGCCGAGGAACAGCACGCCGCCGCCGACGCGACGCCGGGCCGGGCCGCTTCCCGTGGGTGTGGCCGGGGCGACCGGTGTCGTGCGCCCCGGCGGGGCGTCGCGCAGCGCCCAGCGGGCGCTCAGCAGCGCGACGAGCAGGATGACCACCCCCATCGACGCGAACGTCAGGCCCGGGCTCACCTCGGCGTGGGCGAGCAGCCCACCCGCGGACGCCCCCGCGAACCCGCCGACGCTGAACACCGCGTGGAAGGACGACAGGATAGGCCTGCCGTAGGCCCGCTCGACCACGACGGCGTTGGCGTTCATCGCGACGTCGAGGGTGCCCTGCACCGCGCCGAAGACGAACAGGGCGAACGCGAGCGCCGGCAGGTTCGGGGCATACGCGGGGAGCACGAGGACGACGCCCTGCGCGACGGCCACCGGCAGCATCGTCCGGTAACTGCCGTACCGGTCCACCAACCGGCCGACGATCTGCATGCCGGTGATCGCGCCGGCGGCGATGCCGAGCAGTCCCAGGCTCAGCGCGCCGTCACTGAGCCGCAGGTCGGCCTTGATCGCGGGGATCCGGCTGGTCCACGTGCCGATGGCCATCCCCGACAGCAGGAACAGCCCGTAGACGGCAACCCGGGCGCGTACGAGCGCCGGACGGGCGGGGGCGGACAGAGCCATGTCGCATCGCTCCTCGAAGGCGGTGGTCGTCGGCAGGACCCGGGCGGCGGCCAGGCCGGGTGGAGTGGACTGAGCGGCCGGAGGCGTGGCGGTGTTCGGACGAACGTCGACATGTGTGCGATCGATCACGCCCGGCGTGCGTGCGGGACGGGCGGAATCACGTGTCCTGCCGCGGCGGGGATCTGTCAGGGAACGGAGGCCACGGCCGGGACCGTGCGTACGGTGACCCCGGCGGCGGCGAGGGCGTCGTGCTGGTCCTTGGGAATGCCGTCGTCGGTGACGACGACGTCGAGCCGGTCGAGTCCGCAGACCGCGCCGAACGCCGTCCGGTTGAACTTACCCGAGTCGCAGACCACCACCACCCGGCGGGCCGAGGCGATCGCGGCCTGCTTGATGGCCACTTCGGGCAGGTCGTGCGCGGTCAGTCCGTGCTCGGCGGACAGCCCGCAGCAGCCGACGACCGCGGTGTCGAACCGCAGGGCCTTGATGGACGCCTCCGTGAGCGGGCCGACGAAGTTCATCTCACCGTGGCGCACCTCTCCGCCGGGCAGCACGAGACGGACGCGGGGCGCGGCGGCGAGTTCCTGCGCCGCCTGAAGCGCGAGCGGCAACACGGTCAGCCGCCGATCGCGTACGACCCGGGCGACCTCCAGCGCGGTCGTGCCGCCGTCCAGCACCACGGCCTCGCCGTCGGCCAGCAGGGCGGCGACCTCCGCGGCGATACGCCGCTTGGCATCGACCGCCTCACGCTCACGCACCCCGAACGGCGGCTCCTCGCCGCGCAGCAGCAGGCTCAGCGCACCGCCGCGGACCCGGCGGACCACGCCCTGCTGGGCGAGTTCGTCAAGGTCGCGGCGGATGGTCATCTCCGAGACCCCGTATGCCAGTGCCAACTCGGCCACGGAGACGCTGTCGGTGGTGCGCAGCGCATTCATGATCGCACGCATGCGATCGGCACCTTCCATGTGTTCATTTGAACACAGGCTCTGTACGAGAGCAAACTAAATCTACTTTGTAAGGCCGACGGGATTTTTCCTACGCCGGGCCGATCAGCGCCGACATCCGGGCCAGTACGCCGGAGTTGACCCGGTAGTACACCCAGGTGCCCCGGCGTTCGGAGCCGATGAGTCCGGCCTGCCTGAGCACCTTGAGGTGGTGGCTGATCGTCGGCGGGGTGAGGTCGAAGGCGGCCGTGAGGTCGCACACGCACGCCTCGCCGCCCTCGTGGCAGGCGATCAGCGACAGCAGGCGCAGTCGTACGGGATCGGCGATGGCCTTGAACAGCGGCGCGAGCTCCACGGCCTCGCGCTCCGGCAACGGCTCGCATGCCAGCGGCGCGCAGCACGCCACGGCGGACCCATCCACGCCCCCGTCGGCGAGAGGCGGCTCTTGCTTTGGCATGTCTCTAATTTGACACAGCTCTATGCAGGGATACAAAGTGCCCATAGGTTGATTAGACAGTCATCGAAGCAGCGGGCTTGCCTGCGCTTCACGGTTCGCGGAGGAATCCATGTCGCGTGTCCAACTCGCCCTGCGCGTCGCCGACCTGGAGGGGTCGATCGCCTTCTACTCGAAGCTGTTCGGCGTCGAGCCCGCCAAGCGGAGGCCCGGTTACGCCAACTTCGCCGTCACCGAACCGCCGCTGAAGCTGGTGCTGCTGGAAGGCGAGCAGGGCGAGCCCACCCGGATGGACCACCTCGGCGTGGAGGTCGAGGACACCGCCCAGGTCGAGGCCGCGACCGAGCGGCTCAGGGAGGCCGGCCTCGCGACCTTCGAGGAGAACGACACCACCTGCTGCTACGCCCTGCAGGACAAGGTGTGGGTGCACGGCCCGGGAGGCGAGCCCTGGGAGGTGTACGTGGTCAAGGCCGACGCGGACGCCATCGGCACGAGCGCGACGGTGGCCGCGGGCGATGATGCCGGCTGCGGCGTCTCCGAGGAGAAGGGGGACGGCGGCGGGCCGGGCGGTTCATGCTGACCGGCTCCCGGAAAGTGATCGGGAAGCGGCTTCGCGGCCCGGGCCGGACAGGGCCGGAACGTGCGTCAATTACGGATTGACGATCGAAAATCGTCAAGCTACGGTTGACGCATGAGTCCACTCAACATCAGCCTCGCCGACCTCATCGCCCGCCTCGACGAGGAGCTCCCCGACGCCGACCATCTGGCCCGCATCAGCGAGGCGCAGCTGCGTGCCAAGACCCTGTCCGACCTCGCCGACCAGCTCGTCGGCCACTACGTCGGCAAGGCCAAGCAGGCCGGCGCGTCGTGGAGCGAGGTCGGCGACGCCATCGGGGTGTCCAAGCAGGCCGCCCAGCAGCGCCACGCGCCCAACGTGTTCGACCGGTTCACCGACCTGAACCGGCACAGCATCGTGCTGGCGCAGGAGGCCGCACGGACGCACAAGCACGACTTCATCGGCACCGAACACCTCCTGCTCGGCCTGCTCGGCGAACCCCGGGGCATGGCGTACGAAGTGCTGACGGCGAAGGCCGGGTCGGAGCAACGCGTCCGCGACGCGATCGGGGAGGCGCTGCCGCCGGCCGGGCAGAAGGCGCTGCGGGGTCACATCGCGTTCCGGCCGGAGGGCAAGGAGGCCCTTGAGCAGGCGTCCCGCGCGTCGGCCGACCTCGGCCACGACTGGGTCGGCACGGAGCACACGCTGCTGGGCCTGATCCGCGTGGAGGAGAGCCCGGCCGCGCGGATCCTGCGCGACCTCGGCTTCACGTCGGACGAACTGCACGAGACGGTCAGGACCGAGACCGCCAAACGGTCCGCCGCCGGCGACGAGTAGGCCGGCCGGGACCGCAACCGACTCTTGAACGTGGGCCGTCCGGCGGGATGGGCGGGGTTGAAGAAGTTGGCCCACGCCTGCCGGTAGGTTCTCAGCACCGCTTGGGCCGCCTGGGCGGGCAGCCGCCCCATCCAGTCGATCTCCCGGCGGGCCTGCCGGATCGCCGCGTCGCAGTCCTTCACCGAGGCCAACCGGCCCTGCCGGAAGGTGCAGAACTCATGCAGCAGGTTCCACAGCGCGCGGGCGGCGTGCGCCTGACCGTCCAGCACCGCCACCTGGGCCGTGCTGAGGTCGAGACGCGCCACGTGCGCACGCGCCTGCCTGGCCACCTCCACACCCGGATCGTACCCCCGGGTTTACGCCACCGTGACGGAATCCACACCCTGAGTGGCCCCTCGATCTGCGGCGCGGACGCCAACCGCACTGAAGGGCGTCTCGGGCGGATCCCCAGCGAGATATACAGCGCTCCCGTCCGCTGGTACCCGTGGAGCGGGCACTTCTGGGTGCGGCTGCCACCGTGCCGCACGCGTGGGCAACGCACCGCTCACGGTCCTCATGCCGCGAGTGCCGCGGACAGACGTTTGGCCATCACGTGCTCCCGGGAGGGGAGGGGGGCCGCATACCTGCTTGTCAATCATCGAAAGCGTCTTCCGCGTCCGAGGCAACGGACCGGCGGGGGCCCGGTCCGGCGGCCTGCGTTTTCGTCCGCCGCCGGGGGCCTGGTGAGGAAACTTTCAGACCCCTCGGTGGCGATGGCGAGGGTCAGCGAGCCGCGGCCCGGAGGCGGGTCAGGGACACGAGCGCGAGCAGCAGCAGGAGAGCGCAGGCCCAGGCGAACCAGTCGCCGAACCTCGTGTAGAGCGTGTCGGCCGAGCCGCTGGGCAGCGCGGCGAGTACGGACACGAACGGCGTGTCCGCGCTGTGCGCCTCGGTCCGGATCCGGCCGTTGGCGTCGCTCACGACCAGGTCGCCGTCCCGCGCCGCACGCGCCACGGTGAGCCCGGTCTCGACGCCCCGGGTGACCGCCATCCTGCCATGCAGCCAGCGGTCCCGGTCGAAGTCCCAGGCGGGCACGAAGATCGCCGTGGCGCCGCTCCTGCGGTAGTCGCGCACCAGGCCGGGCAGATCGAGGTCGAAACAGATCATGATCCCCCAGCGGCGGCCCGAACCGGGCACGAATGCCTTCTGGTCGCCGGGCTGGAAGTCGCTCTCCAGCCCGGGGATGAGGTGGTGCTTGAAGTACTCGACCGGCCGGCTCCCGTCGGCGGGGAAGTCGACAGCGGCGTTGCGGAGCCCGCCGGGCCGCTTGAGGATCAGCCCGGCGATGATGTCGACGTGGTGGTCGGCGGCGAGCCGCGCCAGCGGCGCCGCCAGGAGGGGCAGCGTCGCGTCGTCGGCGACGAACACCTTCTCCGGCATGACCACGACCCGCGCGCCGCGTGCCGCGAGGCCCGGGATCCGCGCTGCGTACCGCCCGAGAAGGGCACGTCCCTCCGCCGAGGCGACCGGGACCGACCCGTTCCGGTCGGCGGCGAGCAGCGCCACCTTCTCCGAGCCCGGGCCTTTCCCGCCCGGGCCTTCCCCGTACGGCGGGCGCAGCCGCCAGGCGCCGTACCCCACCGCCAGGGTCAGGGTGATCACGGCGGCGACCGCCACCCGCAGCCGCCCGCCCGCCCGTGGTGCGAAGAACGCGGCGACGGCCGCGGGAACCCCGAGGACCAGGAACGTCACCCCCCACGGTCCGGTGACCGAGACGGTCTGCAGCACCGGAAGGACGTCGGCCTGGGTGTAGGCCATGCTCCACCATGCCCCGTTCGGCGACAGCACCGAGACCGCGTACTCGACGGTGACCCAGGCCGCCGGCACGACGGCGGCGGCCGCCAGCGGACGTCCCCTCAGCATCAGTGCCCGGGACGACAGGACGACCAGCCCGAACAGCAGCGCCGACCCGACGAGCATCGACGCGACCATCGGCGGCGGGATCCGCACCGAGTCGAGGAGGTAACCCCACATCGCCGTCTCGCCGCCGAGCCACGCGGCCGACGCCGCGAGGAACGCGGTGCGAGCGCCGGCGTGGTGGGCGAGGACGAGCACCGGCAGCGGTGCGAGCCAGGTGAGCCAGGGCACCGGTGTGAGCCCGGTGCCGAGATGCAACAGCGTCGCCGACAGCGCCGTGGCGGCGAGTGCCACGGCCAGACGCCGAATCGGTGAATTCATCGTGCAGCCTCCTTCTTCAGCCGCCCCGACCCTCCAGGACCCGGCCTGGACGCACATCACCGGCGGGAGCGATCCGAGGGCCGGTCGCAGGGACCGGGACCGCTCGGAGGGTCGTGGCAGCGGGTCTCGCTCGAAGGAGTGAGGCGGCAGTCAGCCGAGCGGTGGAGGCGGCGGCGGGGGCCGCGCGCATAGTCTTGCCGGGTTCTCTCAGACAACCCCGGAGCCGGTCATGCGGGTGAGCATCCTGAGTCCGTCAAGGGCCGACGTCGCGATCGCCGCCGTCGTCACCGTGATGACGGTGACCCCCGTCCTGGTTCCGTACCGGCAGCCGTGGTGGGCCGTGGCGCTCGCCGCCCTGATGTCGGTGCCCGTGCTGTGGCGGCGCCGCGCCATTCTCTCCGTCGGTGCGGTCGTGGGCTGCGCCACGACGGTCCTGGCGATCGCGGTGAAGCCGCTGCCGCACTCCGGGGCCCTGGTGCTGTTGCTGCCGTACGGCGTGCTCGTGTGCACCTACACGTTCGCGGCGGCGGACCTCTCCCGGGCACGGCGCGCCGGGGGCGTCGCGGGTCTCGCCGCCGGCGTGGCCGTGTCGCTCGTCGTCCCCCACGAGAATCTGGAGACCTACCGTTACCTCCTCACCGCGATCGTCGCCGCGTACGCCCTTGGTGTGGGCGCGCGGGCCCGGCGGGCCGGCCGGGAAGCCGAATGGGAGCGCGAAGCTCGCGTCCGTGAGGAACGTGCCGCCGCGGTCGCCCGCGAACGCACCCGGATCGGGGGTTGAGGAACATCGGAACGAAAACTGGCGCTAAGCCGCTGAGAGCGTTCAGGGCGGTTTGACCTGGCTTTTCCCGGGCCGGAGCCTTGCGCAGTCGTCTTCGTCGGCTGCGTGGAGGTTTCGATGCCGGTTGAGTTTCTGTCCAATGAGCAAGCTGCTGCCTACGGGGCGTTCGCCGAGGTTCCCTCACGCGCGGAGCTGGAGCGCTACTTCTTCCTCGATGACGCCGATCGCGCTCTGGTGGAGGCCAAGCGGCGGCCGCACAACCGGCTGGGCTACGCCCTGCAACTGACGGCGGTGCGCTACCTGGGCGTCTTCCCCGACGATGTGACCCAGGTGCCCGCGGCGGTGGCGGAGTATCTGGCCGCCCAGCTTGATATCACCGACGTGGGCTTGCTGAAGGAGTACGGGGCGCGGGAGAAGACCCGGTTCGAGCACATGTGGGAACTGCGCGCCGAGCTGGGATATCAGGACTTCGCCACGGCGGAGATCGAGCTTCGCTCCTGGGTGGATGCGCGTGCCTGGACGACCGGGGACGGCCCCAAGGCGTTGTTCGACGCCGCGGTGGGGTGGCTGCGCGAGCGGCGGGTGCTGCTTCCGGGGGTCAGTACGCTGGCGCGGCTGGTCGCGGGAGTGCGGGAGGCGACCACGCAGCGGTTGTGGGAGACGCTGTATGCCTTGCTGGACCCTGGCCAGCGCGCGGTGCTGGACGCGTTGTTGGAGGTTCCGGCCGGGGCGCGGGCCTCGGAGCTGGAGCGGTTGCGGCGCGCTGTGGTGCGGGTCTCGGGACCGCAGATGGAAAAAGCTCTGGCGCGGGCGGCCGAGATCGCCGGGCTGGGGTTCACCGAGGTGGATCTGTCGGGGGTGCCGCCGCGCAGGCTGGCGGAGCTGTCGCGCTACGGCATGGACGGTAAGGCGTCACTGCTGCGCCGCCATGCGGCCGCGCGGCGGTTGTCGACGCTGCTGGCCACGGTGGTGCACCTGACGACCAGGTCGGTCGATGACGCTTTGGACCTGCTGGATGTGTTGATCGCGACCAAGCTGCTGGCGCGCGCCGAGCGCGAGTCGACCAAGGCGAAGATCAAGGCGTTGCCGCGGATGGAGCGGGCCTCGGCGAAACTGGCCGCCGCGATGAGCGCCCTCATCGACGTCACCTCCGATCAGGTCGATTACGAGACCGGGGAGGTCGTGGCGCCGCCGGCGGCGGCCAGCGTGGAGGCGGTCTGGGAGCACATCGAGGCGGTGGTGCCGCGCCGGGAGCTGGCCGCGGCGATCGCGGCGGTGCTGGAGCTGGCGCCGCCGCTGGATTCGGATGCCGAAGAAGCCTGGCGGGCCCAGCTGGTCACCCGCTTTGCCACGGTGCGGCCGTTCTTGCCGGCGCTGACGCAGGTGGTGGACTTCGGCGCCACCCCGCAAGGAAGCCAGGTGCTGGCCGCGCTGCGCAGCCTGCCGGGCCTGCTGGGACGCAAGAAGGTCACCCCCGCCGAGATCGACACCGACCTGCTGGCCGGGTCCTGGCGGCGCCTGGTGCTCGCTTCCCCGCACGTGGAGACCGGATACGTGGACTGGAAGGCGTATGTGTTCTGCGTGCTGGAGACCTTCCACCGGATGCTGCGCCGCCGCGAGATCTTCGCCTGCAACTCCTCCAAGTGGGGCGATCCGCGCGCCAAACTGCTGGCCGGAACAGCATGGGAGGCCGCCCGCGACACCGTGCTGGCCAGCTTGAAGCTGCCCGCCGAAGCGGGTGATCACCTGGCCGATCGCGCCGCGCTGCTGGATGGCACCTACCGTGAGGTCGCCGCCCGGCTGCCAGCCAACACCCAGATCCGCTTCGGCGAGGACGGCCGCCTGCACCTGGCCGCGCTGGAGCCCGAGGCCGAACCGCCGAGCCTGCTGCGGCTGCGGGCCGCGGTGAACGCGATGCTGCCTGCGGTCGACCTGCCCGAGGTGCTGCTGGAGGTCTTCTCCTGGACCGGCGCCGACCGAGCCTTCACCTCCATCACCGGCGGTGAGGCCCGGCTGGCCGACCTGCACGTCACGATCGCCGCACTGCTGGTCGCCCACGGCTGCAACGTCGGCTACGCCCCGGTGATCGGCAACGCCGACGCGCTCACCCGCGACCGGCTCTCGCATGTGGATCAGACCTACCTGCGGCTGGCCACCTACCGGGCCGCCAACGCCGCCCTCATCACCGCCCAGGCCGACATCGGCCTGGCCCAGGCCTGGGGTGGAGGGCTGGTCGCCTCGGTCGACGGGATGCGCTTCGTCGTCCCGGTCCCCTCCATCTACGCCCGGCCCAACCCCAAGTACTTCGGTCGCCGCGCCGGCGCCACCTGGCTCAATCTCCTCAACGACCAGGCCGCCGGGCTCGGCGGCAAGGTCGTGGCCGGCACTCCGCGCGACTCGCTGTATGTCCTGGACGTGCTGTACGACCGCGACGGCGGCCGCCGCCCCGAGATGATCGTCACCGACACCGCCAGCTACTCCGACATCGTCTTCGGCCTGCTCACCCTCGCCGGCTACACCTACGCTCCCCAGCTCGCCGACCTGCCTGATGCCAAGATGTGGCGCATCGACACCACCGCCGACTACGGCCCCTTCGAGGTCGCCGCCCGCGGCCGGATCGACCTGGCCCGCATCGAGCGGCACTGGGAGGACATCTTGCGCATCATCGGCTCCATCCACACCGGTGCGGTGCGCGCCTACGACGTCATCCGGATGCTTTCGCGCGACGGCCGCCCCACTCCGCTGGCCGATGCGATCGCCCACTACGGACGCATCCACAAGTCCCTGCACATCCTGCGCCTGGCTGATGAGCCCGACTACCGCCGCCAGATCAAAGCCCAGGCCAACCTTCAAGAAGGCCGTCACGCCCTGGCGCGGAAGATCTTCCACGGCAAGAACGGCCAGCTCTACCAGAGCTACCACGAAGGTATGGAAGACCAGCTCGGCGCGCTCGGCCTGGTCCTCAACGCGCTGGTGCTGTTCAACACCCGCTACATGGACGCCGCCCTCACGCAGCTACGCGCCGAGGGCTTCGACGTGCGTGACGAAGACGTCGCCCGGCTGTCACCGTTCGTGCGCCGCCACATCAACATGCTCGGCCGCTACTCCTTCTCCCTCCCTGACCTGCCCGAAGGCCTGCGCCCTCTGCGTGATCCGGATACTTCTGACGGAGGATGAGGCTGTTTCGGCGCTAACCGTTTGGCTGTGGGATTGCAACAATCGACGTGGTCAGGCTGGCTTTCGCATCGTCCGCCGGAGCGTCTCAAAGGCAGTGGGGCGTGACAGGCCCGGCAGCGCATCGCGGATCTGGAGAGCGCACTCCCGCGGGCTGTGAACACTCGTGTCGACATCGAGGTCGTGCAGTTCGTGGGAGTGCACCTCGTGATACTGCAGGGCGGCCAACCCGCGCTGCCGGTCGCCGCGTTCGATCTCGCGGCGTTCCAGTTCAGCCAGCGGGCAGCGCACCCCGACCAGAACGGTGTTTTCGGGTACGAGCACATCAAGGAGATCCAGCAGCCGCCAGCGCCGACTGAGCGGGTAGTCGACGACCACGTTGTTCCCGGCCGCGGCCATGCCGGCAACGGCACGGTGGAAGCCCTTGACGGTGCGATCGATCTCGACCTGGAGATCTTTGTCGGCTATCTCGCGCTTGGAACGCATCGCGTGAAAGGCATCCACCGGCATGTGGAACCAGGTCCCGTCCAGGAGGTTGAGAAGTTCCCGGGCGATGCTGGTCTTGCCGGAGCTGGACGTGCCGTTGAGCAGGATGGTCATGCCTTCGGCCGCGGTATCGGGGATATGCGCGTGAGCCGGATCTACCATGTCAGGGGTCACGTCGATCGCCATGATGATGTCTTTCCGCCTCGCAGCTTCACGGTCCGTGATCTAAAGGACTGAAATATACGTTCGTTCCCGATCATCGCAGGCAAGGCGAAGGCCGTCGCCAGCGATGTCACCGGCGGGCATCTCCGGGCGCCAGAAGGCTGGTCACTTCGGCGATGGACTCCGGGGAGGGCTTGAAGTACCGGCGCAGATTCTCCGGTTTCTTGTGCCGGGACTTGGCCATCAGCATCAGCAGGCTCGCCCCGCTCTCGCCCAGATGGGTCAGCGAGGAGTGGCGGAACTCGTGCAGGTCCCACCCGGTGCCCGGCCCACCGAGCGCGGTGTGCTCATCGAGCAGTGCGCGGGCCTGCCCGTAGGACAGGCGGGCGCATCCGGTCAGGGGACACACATCCCGCGGGCCGACGACCTTGCCGGGGGCGGGTCGGCGGTGGGTGATGAACACCGGCCCGCGGGTGCGCCCCTTCAGCAGGCGCGGCAACAGCCGGGCGGTACCGGCATCCCAGTAAACGGCCTCCAGCACGAAGTCCTCCCGCACCTGGCCCCGGCGGCGCGACGTGGCGCGAGCGCCCTTGGCCTTCACTCGTACCCGGCGCCCGGCCAGATCCAGGTCCTCGATATTGACGCCCAGGATCTCCTCGGCGCGTCCCGCCGTCTCGTACAATATCCGGTAGAGGGTCTTCTCCCGCAGGCCGACCTCGCGGCGGGCGATCAGCCGGTCGACCGCCATCTTCGGATGCGCCGGGGTCTGGCTGTCGGGCACCGCCAGCCGCTTGGCCCACACCGGGACGGCCGGGGCCTCATGACCACGCTCGCGGCACCAGGCAAGCCAGGACAGCACCGACGCCCGCCGCGCATTCCAGGTGTTGACCGCCGCAGTGCCCCACATCGTCTCCAGGGCCTCGCCGATCTCCTCGTCGGCCACCGATGCCAGCGGCCGCACCTCGCCGAGCCGCTCGGCGGTCTTGCCCACCCCGATCGCGTAGTTGCGGACGGTGTTGGGGTTGCCGAGCGAGTCCAGGAAGGCGTCGGCCGCCGCCCGGACGATCAGTGCCTTCCCGGTCGGCAGACGCACCACGGCGGACACCGCTTCCCCCTTGCTACAGATAACGGGGCCGCTTCGCGTAGCGGTCGGCAGCCATCGCTCCACGTCACGATCAGCGATACCACAGATAATAGGGCGTTATCTGGGGGAAGACTTCAAGCCGCGCTCGCCACCGATGAGCCATCAACCACTCACCAGGGGCGATGAGGGCTTAGCGCCAGTTTTCGTTCCGATGTTCCTCAACCCCCGGATCGCCCGCGACATGCACGACATCGTGACCCACTCGGTCGGCCTCATGGTGATCCAGGCGGAGACCGGCCCGCTGGTGATGCGCGATCACCCGGAGAAGGCCGAGGCGGTCTTCGAGGCGATCGCGGCGGCGGGGCGGGACGCGATCGGCCAGCTCCGCCTGATCCTCGGCGCGCTGCGCGGAGGCGAGGGGCACGGTGGTCCGGCTCCGGCCCGGGCGCCGCACCCCGGGCTCGACGCCCTGCCCGGCCTGCTGGACAACGCCCGCCGGGCGGGCCTGGACGTCTCCGCCGACGTGCGGGGCGAGCCGCGGCGTCTTCCCTCGGGCGTGGACGTCGCCGCGTACCGGATCATCCAGGAGGCGCTGACCAACACGATCCGGCATGCCGGCGCGAGCACCGTCCGCGTAGGGGTCCGCTGGTCCGGTGACACCCTGGATGTCGAGGTCGCCGACGACGGCCGGGGCGGGCGGGAGCTACGGGAAGGACACGGCATGATCGGGATGCGGGAGCGGGTCACGGCGTGCGGCGGCCGGCTCACCGTCCGGCCGGGGGACCCGGGTCTCACCGTCACCGCGACCCTGCCGATCGGCTGACGGCATGCTGCGCGTGCTCGTCGCCGACGACCAGGACCTGTTCCGCGGCGGCTTCGCGATGATCCTCGGCGCCCATGACGACATCGCCGTGGTCGGCGAGGCGGCCGACGGCGCCGAGGCCGTCGCGAAGGCGGTCGAACTGGAGCCGGACGTGGTGCTCATGGACATCCGGATGCCCGGCGTGGACGGCGTCGAGGCCACCGCGCGGGTGTGTCGCAGGACCGGCGCGAAGGTGCTGGTCCTGACGATGTACGACGCCGACGAGTACGTCTACGACGCCCTGCGCGCCGGGGCCAGTGGCTTCCTGCTCAAGGACGTACGCCGGGACGACCTCGTGCGCGCCGTCCGCCTGGTGGCCGCGGGGGAGTCGCTGCTGGCTCCGGCGATCACCCGGCGCCTGGTCGCCGAGTTCGTCGGGCGTGGACGTGCCCGGCCCCGGCTGCGGCGGCGACTCGGTGAGCTCACGGACCGGGAGACGGACACGCTGCGGCTGCTCGCCCGGGGCCGGTCCAACGCCGAGATCGCCGCGGATCTGGTGGTCTCCGAGCACACGGTCAAAAGTCACGTGAGCAACCTGCTCACGAAACTGGACCTGCGCGACCGCGCCCAGGCCGTCGTCTTCGCGTACGAATCCGGCCTGGTCGTCGCCGGCGACCAGGAGATGTCCCGCGGCGACCGGCGCTGACGACCCGGTGCCGCGCATCGGCACCTCGCCCGGACCCGCACCCCGGTTCCGGGCGGGGCCGGATGTCTTGATCTACATTGTAAAGGTGACAGACTGGTCGACATGCGTGCCAGCCGGTTGCTGTCCCTGCTCCTGTTACTGCAAACCCGCGACAGGGTGACCGCCGCCGACCTCGCCGAAGAGCTCGAAGTGTCGGTCCGGACCGTCTACCGGGATGTCGAGGCGCTTTCCGCCGCCGGAGTGCCGGTGTACGCCGACCGCGGGCCGCTCGGCGGCTACCGGCTGCTCGACGGCTACCGCACCCGCCTGAACGGGCTGACCGCGGAGGAGGCGTCCTCGCTGTTCCTGGCGGGCCTGCCGGGGCCCGCCGCCGAGCTGGGGCTGGGCGAGTTCGCGGCGGCGGCGGAACTGAAGCTGCTGGCCGCGCTGCCGCCCGGGCCGCGGTCGCACGCGGCCCGGATGCGCGAGAGGTTCCACCTCGACGTGCCGGGGTGGTACCGCAGCACCGACGAGGCGCCGTTCCTCACGGAGGTCGCGCAGGCGGTGTGGGAGGAGCGGACGCTCCGTACGCGGTACCGCCGCTGGGGGCCGGCCGAGGTCGAACGCCTGCTGCATCCGTACGGCCTGGTGCTGAAGGGCGGCTCGTGGTATCTGGCCGCGGCCTGTTCCGGCACGGTGCGGACCTACCGGGTGAGCCGGATGATCGAGGCCGAGGTCCTCGGTGAGCGTTTCGAGCGGCCGCCGGACTTCGACCTCGCGCAGTTCTGGCGCGGCTTCGCCGAGGAGTTCGCCGCGCGCATGTACACCGCCGAGGCGGTCGTACGGCTCGCTCCGGGCGGGGAGGACCTGTTCCGTTACACCCTCGGCGGTGACGTCGCGGACAAGGCGCTGGCGAACGGGCACTCCGAGCCGGGCGGCTGGACGCGGCTGACGGTGCCGATCGAGTCGCCCACGCACGCGCGGTGGCTGCTGCTGCGCCTGGGCACCCTGGTCGAGGTGCTGGAACCGCCCGGGCTGCGCGCGCTGATGGCCGAGGCCGTCGCCGATCTGTCCCGCCTGTACGGCACGGAGCAGGAGCCCGGCACGGCCGGATGAGCCCATGTCAGCGAACGGCGTGCAGGCGATGGAACCACAACATCCCACCATCCCCGCATCCCGCGCTCGGTCTCCGGCGCGGCCCGGTCCGCTGAGACCCTGCCCGGGGCGCGGCGTACCGGGTTCACCGACCGGTACGCCGCGCCGTGCTTGTCTTCAGGAGGCCGGGGTCACCGGGTGGTGCAGACGGTGCCGTTCAGGGTGAAGGCGGTGGGCAGGACGTTGGGACCGCTGTAGGCGCCGACGAAGCCGATGGAGGTGGTGGCGCCGGGGGCGAGCTTGCGGTTGTCCGGTGTGCTGGTGACGGTCACCGACTTCCCGCTCTGCGTCCAGTTGGCGCTCCACCCGCTGCTGACACTCTGCCAGGTGGTGGGCCAGGTGAAGTTGAGGGTCCAGCCGTCGAGGGCGGCGGTGCCGGTGTTGGTGATGTCGACGTTGCCGACGAACCCGCTGGCCCAGTCGGCGGTGTCCGTCAGGCGTACGGCACAGGAGCTCTCGTCGGGAGAGCCGGTGGTGAAGGTGAGCGGCGCGGAGGCCCAGGAGACACGGCCGGCGGTGTCGCGGGCGATCACGTTGACCGTGTAGCGGGTGCCGGGGTTCAGGTTGTGCACCACGTAGGAGGTGACGGAGGTCTCGCCGAGCTGTTCGGAGACGGCGCCGTTCTGGCGGTGGATCTCGTACTTGGCGACGGGAGCGGCGCCCGGTGTGGCGGCGGGCCAGGAGATGGTGGCGGTCCTGTCGGTGACGCCGCCGACGGTGGGCTGCCCGGGAGCGGTGGGGGCGCCCGTGGTGGCCGCCGAGGGGTGCAGCACCAGCGTGGTCACCGAGTACGGCGGGAGGGTCTGGGTGGTGGCGGTGCCGCCGCGGCCGGTGCTGACGGACGTCGCGCCGTTGGTGAGGCTGGACACCGTGGGCGCCTCCCCGGCAGGGGTGAACCCGGCGTAGCCGATCTTCACCTGGCGCTCGCCGTCGGGGTCGCGGTTGACCAGCAGCACGGCGAGGTCACCGTTGGGGCGGCGGACGGCGTGGGCGGCGACCAGCGGCTCGTCGGTGGCCGCGCGGACGAACTGGTCGCCGGGCCGCGCGAACGCGCTGACCATGGAGATCGCGTGGTAGGGCGCGAAGGGCGTGTTGAAGGGGGGTTCGCAGACGTCGCCCGTGCAGCCGGCGCTGGACAGCATGCCGAAGTCGCCGTAGTCGGTCTGGCCGGCGACGGTGCTGACGGTGCCGATCCCGTTGTGGACGTTCCACCAGTCGATCGTGAACAGGCCCTGTTCCATCAGGCCCGCGTAGGCGTCGGCGGCGAACAGCGCGGCGGGCTGGGTGTTGTACGCGATCCCGCTGTTGATCTCGGTCATGGAGATGCCGATGTCACCGGCGCGGGCGCCCGCGTACCTGGCGATCTGCTGCTTGACCATGTAGATCATGTCGGGGATGTGCGCGGTCTTGGTGAGGACGTCGGCGACGTCGCTGTGCGGGGGATACCAGTGCAGGACGACGAAGTCGATCTTCGAGGCGGCGATCGACAGGACGGTGTCGTTCCAGGTGGCCTGGTCGCCGTCGGCGACGATGCCGTCGGGCCAGTTGGCGGGGGTGGTGAGCACCGCGCCGATCTTGACGGTGGGGTCGACGGCCTTCATCGCGTCCGCGTACTTCACGACGTTCCTGGCGTACTCGGCCGGGGTCTTGTCGGCGTGGTCGTCGGCCTCCCAGTCGGCGCCGTAGTGGCCGTTGCCGTAGTTCTCGTTGCCGATCTCCCAGTACTTGACGCCGTAGCCCTTGGTGACGTTGGCGTACTTGACCCAGTCGGCGGCCTCCTCGGCGGTGCCGGTGCCGTAGTTGGCGATGACGATCGGCTGCGCGCCGGTGCGCTGCGCGCCGCGGATGAAGGTGTCGAAGTCGGTGTTGGGAGCGACGTAGCCGCCGGGGGCGGTGTGGGTCTTCCAGTGGTAGATGTCGGCGTACGACCCGCCGGGGTAGCGCAGCATCTTCACGCCGGCGGACTTGAGGAGGTCCGCGGTCTCGTTCGTCCCGAGGTTGGAGTCCCAGATCGCGTGGTTGGTGCCCACGGCGGTGTCGGACGCGACCGCCAGGGCCGCGCGGGTGTTGACGGTAACGTTGACCGGCGTCGTCTCCGCGCCGGCGGAGGGGATGCCCGCGAGGGTCTGGGCGGCCACCACTGCGCCCATGAGGAGCGCGAGGGCCGGCCTGGTGGTACGCAGGGTGCTCATGACGTCCCTTTTCTGGAGGATCTTGCCGTGCGATCGTGATGAGGCCGGGTGGAACGGTCAAGGAGAGCGCCTCGTACGCCTTCATGAGCTGCGGGGGAGTTAGGTGGGGCGTGCAACTTTCATCCGCCTGGTATCACCGCCGCGCGGGGGGACCGGCGGAATGCCGGTGCGGTCCGGCAGGATGACCGCATGGCTTCCTGGCAGGAGATCGAAACGGAGATTCCCGCGCTGGCGGCGCGCGTGCTGGCGAGCATGGGAAAGGGCAGGCACAAGACGATGGCGACGCTGCGGCGGGACGGCTCGCCGCGCATCAGCGGCACCGAGGTGGAGTTCAAGGACGGGGAGGTGTGGCTGGGGTCGATGCCGGGGTCGATGCCGGGGGCGATGAAGGCGCTCGACCTGCGCCGCTGACCCCTTCCCGCCGCCGGGGTCGCGCGCGGCGGGGCGTCAGGATCTGAAGTGGGTGGGCATGTTCTGCCCGGCCAGGCAGACGGCGGGCCGGGATCCGCAGACGAGGGCCTGCCCGCTGTACCCGCCGACACCGGTCATCGCCTGCTGGGTCTGTCCGATGACGAACGTGGGGGCCTGCATGCCGTTGAGGTTCTGGTTGGACCTGCCCGCACCCGACCGCCCCTGCACACCGGCCGCGTGCCCGCCGCTGATGACCTGGCCCCCGCCGCCACCGCTGCCACCGGGGTGGGGCGCGTGGAACGCGGCGACCGCCGTACGGGGATGGCGTGAGGCGACTCGCGCGTCGGCCGGCCGCGCGGCGGCGATTCCCGCCGCCGGTATGGCAAGCACGGCCACCAGCGCGGTGACCAGCGCGGCCAAGAGCGCGGCTACAGGCGCGGCCACGGGCAGGGCAGGGCGCCGGGTCGCGGGGACGGTCGCGCCGCGCGGGCTCCGGGTGCGGTAGCGGGACATCTCGGTGTGTGCCTTCCTGTTCCCGTCCCGGCGTTGGCTGTCGCTCGTCCGGTTCCGCCGGGACGTGACCCTCCTACCCGGCCGGGAACCCCGGTAGTTGCGGCGAGAGGCCAAGGAACGGTGCTCTGTCGTCATGCACCGGCATCGAGGGACGCCCGCCGTCCCGCCCGGCGCCTCCTAGTGGACGCTGAAGCCGCCGTCGACGCAGATGGCCTGGCCGGTGACGTACGACGCGGCGTCGGAGGCGAGGAACACGGCCACGCCGCGGAAGTCGCCCGGGACGCCGTTGCGGCCGGTCATGGTCCGGGCGGCCATCGCCTCCACCCGCCCGGGGACGGCCTGGGAGGCAGCGTTCAACGGAGTCAGCACGAATCCCGGCACGATCGTGTTGGCGGTGACTCCGCTCCCCGACCACGCCTCGGCCTGCGAACGGGTCAGCCCGCACACGGCGGCCTTGGACACGCCGTAGACGCCGCTGTCGCCGAAGGCGCTGATCGACTGCTGGGAGCCGACGTTGATGATCCGTCCCCAGCCGCGGGCGGCCATGCGGGGGCCGAAGTGCTGCCCGAGCAGGAACGGCGCGGTGAGGTTGACGGCGATGGTCTGCTCGTAGTCGCCGGCGGTGAGGTCGGCCATGGGCCTGCGGATGTTGCCGGCGGCGTCGTTGACGAGGATGTCGACGTCGCCGAAGAATCCGTCCGCTTCCTCACACACGCGGGTGATCGCGGCGCGGTCGCCGAGGTCGGCGCTGATCGTCGCCGCCCGCACGCCGTGGCCGTCGAGCCGGGCGGCGGCCTCGGCGAGTTCCCTCTCCCGGCGGGCGACCAGGATCACGGCCGCCCCCGCCCGCCCGAGAGACTCCGCCATCGCGTATCCGATGCCGGAACTGCCTCCGGTGACCAGGGCCACCCGGCCGGTCAGCGAGAAGAGCTCTTCGACGTGGGTCGGCACATCGGGTGAGGCTAGCAGCGTCCCGTCCCGGTCCGGCGTCCACCCCCGCGCGCTCTTACGTGCCGGGCGTGCGAGGGCTGCGCCGCGCGGGCGGTCAGCCGCGCCGGGGGAGTCCTCCGGTGGCCGCCGGATCTTCCGCGACCTCTCCGGCGTGGGCGGCGACGCCGGGGGAGAGGTCGTCGATGACGTCGTTCACGGCGTCGGTGACGGTCTCCTCGGCGTGCAGGTCGCGCATCGCGTCCTCGATCTTGCGCATGACCGTTTCCATGGTGCGCAGGGTCTCGGTGTCGAGCCGCCGCAGAAGGCGGACGTAGCCGCCCGTGCCGGCTTCGATGATCTCGCCGGTGAGCCGCCGCCCCGCCTCGGTGAGCTCGACCAGGCGTACGCGGCGGTCGTGGGGGTCCTCGTGCCGGGTGACCAGGCCCTGCGCGACCACCCGATCGACGATGCCCGTGACGGTCGCCAGGCCGACGCCGAGGTGGCGGGCGAGCTCCTGGCCGGAGGTGGGCCCGGCGAACGACAGGAACATGACGACCTTGAACTGCTGCATGGTCAACGTGGAGGCCATCAGCGGCATGGAGCGGTCGCGCGCGAAGAAGCGGCCCAGGCTACGCTGGAGATCCGCGAGCCTGGTGATGATCGATCCGCGCTCGGTCTCGTCCGCGGCGGTCTCCTCGGGGGTGGCGTCGTCCGCGCGGGCGTGGGGGTCCGGGCGGCCGGCCTGGGGGCGGGGGCCGCTCGTCCGGTCCGTCTCCGGCCTCACCTCCTGGTTCGCGTACGGGGCCTGTTCGGATCCCGTTCCGGTGGGGGGGCGTCGCCCGGCTGCGCTGTCGTTCACGTTCCACCTCTCGTCACGAGAGGTTACCAGCGTTTAATACACCGGCTAAATGTTTGGGCCATGCGAAGTGTTAGGGTTGCGCCAAACACTTCCTCCGATATGCAGGAGTTCGGATGACCTCCTTGGCCAGGCTGAGCCTCGCCAACCGCGCACTCGTGATCATGATCACGCTGGTGCTCGCGGGATTCGGCCTCTTCGCGATCCCCTCGCTGAAGCAACAGCTCTTCCCGTCCCTGGAGTTCCCGGCGGCCTTCACGGTGGCGAGCTATCCCGGCGCCGCTCCCGACATCGTGGAGGAGCAGGTCACCAAGCCGATCGAGAGCGCCTTCCAGGGAATCGCCGGCGTCACCGACATCACCTCCACCTCCCGTGAGGGGATGGCGCAGGTGCAGGTCGCCTACGAGTACGGCACCGACGTCGACCAGATGACCGGCAAGATGCAGCAGGCCGTGAGCCGGATCAAGGCGCAGCTTCCGGCCGGCGTCGACCCCCAGGTGGTGGCGGGCAGCACCGACGACATCCCGGTCATGGCGATCGCCGTGGGCGACGGCGGCGACGAGCACGCGATGGCCGACAAGATCGAGCGCATCATGGTGCCGGAGCTGCAGTCGATCGACGGCGTGCGCGACGTCACCGTCAGCGGCGCCCGCGCGCAGCAGGTCGTCATCACCCCCGATCTGGGCAGAATGGCTCTCCTGGGGCTGTCGGCCACCGCGATTCCCGACCTTCTGCGGGCCAACGGGGTGTCCATCCCGGCCGGCACGCTGACCGAGGGCGGCAAGTCGCTGACCGTGCAGATCGGCGATCCCGTCCGTACGGTCAAGGACCTGGAGAACCTGTACCTCACCCCCGCGAGCGCCCCGGCGGGCCAGCCGGGCGGGGGCCGGGCGGGGGCCGGCGCGGCCGGGGGACAGGGACTCCCCGGCCAGGCGCCGGCCGGCCGAAGCACCCAGGCAGCGGGCGCCGCAGCCGGGGGAGCCGGCGCGGCGGCGCCGGTCAGGGCGCCCAAGCCGGTCAAGCTGGGCGACGTGGTCGACGTCAAGATCGAGAACGCCGCCGCGACCACCATCACCCGCACCAACGGCACCCCCAGCCTCGGCGTCTCGATCACCATGGTTCCCGACGGCAACGCGGTGCGGATCTCCCACGACGTCAACGACGCCCTCCCCGGGCTGACCCGCGCCCTCGGCGACAGCGCCGAGCTGAACGTCGTGTTCGACCAGGCGCCGTACGTCGAGAGGTCCATCGAGGACCTCACCACTGAGGGCCTGCTGGGCCTGGCGTTCGCCGTGCTCATCATCCTGGTGTTCCTGCTGTCGGTGCGTTCGACGCTGGTCACGGCGGTGTCCATCCCGCTGTCGGTCGTGATCGCGCTGATCGCGCTGTGGGCGGGCGACTACTCGCTGAACCTGCTCACGCTGGGCGCGCTGACGATCGCGGTCGGCCGGGTCGTCGACGACTCCATCGTGGTGCTGGAGAACATCAAGCGCCATCTCGCCTACGGTGAGGAGAAACGGGGTGCGGTCCTGACGGCCGTACGCGAGGTGTCCGGCGCGGTCACCGCCTCCACGCTGACCACGGTCGCGGTGTTCCTGCCGATCGGCTTCGTCGGCGGGCTGGTCGGTGAGCTGTTCAGCTCCTTCGCCGTCACGGTCACCGTGGCGCTGCTGGCGTCGCTGCTGGTCGCGCTGACCGTCATCCCGGTCCTGGCGTACTGGTTCCTCAAGGCGCCGCGGTTCACCCCGCAGGAGGCGCAGGCCGTACGCGAGGACGCCGAGCGCAGGGAGCTGCGCAGCCCGCTGCAGCGGATCTACCTGCCGGTGCTGCGCTTCGCGACCCGGCGACGCCTGGTGACGGTGCTCATCGGCGTCGTGGTGTTCGCCGCGACGATGGCGCTGGCGCCCAAGCTGAAGACCAACTTCCTCGACTCCTCCGGCAACGACACCACCCAGATCAGCCAGCGGATGCCGGCCGGGACCGACCTCGCGACCACCGACGCGGCCGCCAAGAAGATCGAGGAGGTGCTGGCCGCCGACCCGAAGAACGTGAAGTCCTACCAGGTGACGGTCGGCGGCGGCAACCGCTTCCTCGGCGGGCTGGGCGGCGCCTCCGACCGCGCCTCCTACTCCGTCACCCTGCAGGAGGGCGTGGAGGCGCCCCTCCTGGAGGAGCGGCTGCGCGAGCGGCTGAAGGGCCTGACCGGCATCGGCGACGTCACCGTCGGAGGCAACGGCGGCGGGGGAGGGTTCAACTCCGACCAGGTGCAGGTCATCGTGCAGGGACCGGACCAGGACGCGCTGAAGACGGCCGCCGCCACGGTCCGCGACGCCATGTCCGGCGTGGACGGCCTGCGGGACGTCACCTCCAACCTCGAAGACAGCATCCCCCGGGTCGAGGTGCACGTGGACCGCGAGAAGGCCGCCGCCCGCGGCCTGACCGAGGCCGGCATCGGCCAACTGGTCGCGCAGGCGTTCCGCGGCGCGCCGGTCGGCTCGATCGACGTGGACGGCCGCTCCAGCGACGTGATCCTGCGCGGGGCCGGTGACGCCCCCCGCGACCTCGCCGCGATCAGGAAGCTCACCGTTCCCACCGCGACCGGCCTGGTGAAGCTGTCCGACGTCGCCGACGTCGTCAGGGCCGACGGGCCGACCCAGATCACCCGCCAGGACGGCGACCGCACCGCGACCGTGTCGGGCGCGGCCGACGCCTCCAACCTGGGCGCGATCACCGCCAAGGTCACCGACAAACTGAAGACCCTGACACTGCCGGCCGGGGTGACGTACAAGATCGGCGGCGCGAGCTCCGACCAGCAGAAGGCCTTCGCCGACCTCGGCATGGCGATGCTGATCGCCATCGCGATCGTCTTCATGATCATGGTGGCGACGTTCCGCAGCCTGGTGCAGCCGCTGATCCTGCTGGTGTCGATCCCGTTCGCGGCGACCGGCGCCATCGGACTCCTGCTGGTCACCGACACCGCGCTCGGCGTGCCCGCCCTGATCGGCATGCTGATGCTGATCGGCATCGTCGTCACCAACGCCATCGTGCTGATCGACCTGATCAACCAGTATCGCGAGCAGGGCCTCGGCGTGACCGAGGCGGTCATCGAGGGCGGCCGGCGCCGCCTGCGCCCCATCCTGATGACCGCGATCGCGACGATCTGCGCGCTCACCCCGATGGCGCTGGGCGTGACCGGGTCGGGCGGGTTCATCTCCCAGCCGCTGGCCATCGTCGTGATCGGCGGCCTGCTGTCCTCGACGCTGCTCACGCTGGTCCTGGTGCCCACCCTCTACGTCATCGTCGAACGGCTGAAGGAGCGCATGCGCCGCGCTCCCGCCCGGCCCGGGGGCGACGACGGCGAGGTCACGGTGTACGGCGAGGAGGCCCTCGAACCCGCCCGATGAGATCCCTGTGAAGGCGCCATCAGGGCAGCCATGAGGGCAGCATGGGGGAAGGGAGGACCCCGGGACGGTCGTCGCGACGACCGTCCCGGGGTCCTCCCGCGTCCGGCGGGCGGCGGACCTCAATAGACTGGGCCAACGTGAGTGCCAAGCCGCGTATCCCGAATGTCCTCGCCTCCCGTTACGCCTCGCCGGAACTGGCCCGCCTGTGGTCACCCGAGCACAAGGTGGTGCTGGAGCGCCGGCTCTGGCTGGCCGTCCTCAAGGCACAGGCCGACCTCGGGATCGACGTACCCGAACAGGCGATCTCCGACTACGAGAAGATCGCCGAGCAGGTCGACCTCGCCTCCATCGCCGGCCGGGAGAAGATCACCCGGCATGACGTGAAGGCCCGCATCGAGGAGTTCAACGCCCTCGCCGGGCACGAGCACGTCCACAAGGGCATGACCTCCCGCGACCTGACCGAGAACGTGGAGCAGCTGCAGATCCGCGACAGCCTCCTGCTGGTGCGCGACCGGGTCGTGGCTCTGCTGGCCCGCCTTGCCCGCCTGGCCGCCGAGCACGCCGCCACCGTCATGGCCGGCCGGTCGCACAACGTCGCCGCACAGGCCACCACTCTCGGCAAGCGCTTCGCCACCGCCGCCGACGAACTGGTCGTCGCCTACGAACGGCTGGAGAACCTGCTCGAGCGCTACCCCCTGCGCGGCGTCAAGGGCCCCGTCGGCACCGCGCAGGACATGCTCGACCTACTCGGCGGCGACGACCGGCTGGCCGCGCTGGAGGACCGCGTCGCCGCGCACCTCGGCTTCGCCCGCCGCTTCACCAGCGTCGGGCAGGTCTATCCCCGCTCGCTCGACTACGACGTGCTGACCACCCTGGTGCAGCTGGCCGCCGCCCCCTCCTCCCTGGCCAAGACGATCCGGCTGATGGCCGGGCACGAACTGGTCACCGAGGGCTTCAAGGAGGGCCAGGTCGGCTCTTCGGCGATGCCGCACAAGATGAACACCCGTTCCTGCGAACGCGTCAACGGCCTCACCGTGGTCCTGCGCGGGTACGCCTCGATGGCCGGGGAACTCGCCGGAGACCAGTGGAACGAAGGCGACGTGTCCTGCTCGGTGGTGCGCCGGGTCGCGCTGCCCGACGCGTTCTTCGCCTTCGACGGCCTGGCCGAGACCATGCTGACCGTGCTGGACGAGTTCGGCGCGTTCCCCGCCGTCATCGAGGCCGAGCTGGGCCGCTACCTGCCGTTCCTCGGCACGACCAAGATGCTCATGGCCGCCGTGCGGGCCGGGGTGGGCCGCGAGACCGCCCACGAGGTCATCAAGGAGCACGCGGTCGCCGCGGCGCTCGCCATGCGCTCGCGCGGCGCCGGCAACGAACTGCTCGACCGTCTCGCCGCCGACGAGCGCTTCCCCCTCGGCCGCGCCGAACTCGACGCGCTGCTCGCCGACCGGTCATCCTTCGCCGGGGCCGCCGCCGGTCAGGTCGCGGCGGTCGTCGCGCGGGCCGAAGAGATCATCGCGCGGCATCCCGGCGCCGCCGCCTACACCCCCGGCGCGATCCTGTAGGGACCCCGGTGCGGCCGAGCCCGTCAGTGCGCCCGCTGCTCGGTGAGACCGAGGTCGCCGCCGCCTCCGGCGAACCGGTCGGGTGATGTCATGGCCGGGCCTCCTCGGTCAGGTTCGTGGAGGGTGGGTGAGGACGGGCAGCAGGTAGCGGATGCGGGTGTCGATCTCGGCGGCGGCCCGTTCGAACGCCGGATAACCGGCCTGACCGGTCCCGTCGCCGGTGGCGGCGGGGTCGGGAATGCTCCAGTGCCGGCGCCGCGCGTGGCCGCCGGGCTCGGGGCAGACCTCGCGGACCTTGTCGCACAGAGATTGATCTGCCAGTTGTGGAGCGGGCGCGTCTGTCTCAGGCGGCGCGGACGGCGTCGGCCAGGCCCGGGTTCGGGCCGTCCAGCACGCCGGGCAGATCGCGCAGCGTGGTGACCCGCACCACGGAGTCGGCGGGTTCGCCGGACGAGGCGAACGCGGGGGAGGGCTCGGCGCGGTAGCGGTCGAGCCAGACGCCGTGCATACCCACCCGAGCGGGCGCGACGGCGTCCAGCAGCAGGTTGTCGCCGACCATCAGCACTTCCTCGGGCCGCAGCCCCAGCTTCGCCGCCGCCCGCAGATAGCACTCCGGGGCCGGCTTGAACGCGCCGAGCGTCTCGGGGGTCAGGACGACCTCCATGCGGTCCATCAGCCCGAGGCGGCGCAGCTTGGCCTCCTGCTGCACGGGATCACCGTTGCTGAGCACGCCCAGCGTCAGCCCGTCGCCGAGCGCCGCGAGTGTCGCGGCCACGTCGGGGAAGGCGGCCCAGGCGTCCTCGTAGTGGGTCAGGAACCCGGCGAAGGCCGCGTCCGGGTCGGCCGGCGCGGGCATGCCCAGCCGGTCGCAGAACTCCCGCAGCCGTCTGCGCCGCTGCTCGGCGAACGAGCACTCGCCGGCGTGCCAGGCCGGCAGATGCTTGTCCTCCAGGTCGAGCCACAGCGCCGGTGCCTCGGGCAGCAGCTCATGGCCGGGGCAGACCGTCTCCATCCAGCGGGTCGCGGCGTGGGCGACGGCCCGGCGATGGTCGAAGAGGGTCTCGTCGAGGTCGAACAGAATGGCCCTGATCACGAGTCCTCATCTTCACGGTGATGTGTTTCCGGTGCGTTTCGGAAGCGTGAAAGCCTGTGTGAAGATCGTAGTCAAGTGACTGTATGCGGGATGTCGGGTCGGAAAAATCCGACCGAAAGGACGGCACGGACGGCATGGGCGACACCCGGGGGACCGCCGGTCCGGGCGCGGCGTCACCGGGACGCCGAGCCGGACAGGGGAGGAGACGGCCGGGTGAAACTTTCCGGACCGGACCGCGTCCGAGCAGCGGCGACGCCGCAGCATTAGTTTGGACGGTTGACTTATTCCGCCGGGTGATCTTACCGTGCGGAGGCCCTCGCTCCACTGGCCACACGGTGCGAGCAGCGGCTTTCCGTCCACGATGGCGCGTCCCGAAGGAGTGCAGATGCCCGACACCACGCCCGGGACGGCGAGTCCCGGCCCGAGCGGCGGCTCCCACAGCGGCCGCCGCGGCGGTACGGCGGCTCTGGCGGCCGCGCTGGTCGTGGGCGGCCTCGCCGCCGGGGTCCCGGGGACGGCGGCCGCCGCGACCGGCTGCGCCGTCACCTACACCACCAGCGACTGGCCGGGCGGCTTCAGCGCCGCCGTCAGCGTGCAGAACCTCGGCAGCGCCGTCAACGGCTGGACGCTCGCCTTCACCTTCCCCAATTCCGGTCAGAAGGTGACCAGTGGCTGGTCGGCCACCTGGAGCCAGAGCGGGCAGAACGTCACGGCCACGAACGTGGACTACAACGCCGCCATCGCCACCGGCGCGTCCGTCTCACTCGGGTTCAACGGCTCGTGGTCGGGTTCCAACCCCCAGCCGGCGGCTTTCACGCTGAACGGCGTGACCTGCACCGGGTCCACCACCACCTCGTCACCCACCCCCTCGGTGACGCCCACCGTCACCCCAACCGTCACCCCAACCGTGACGCCCTCGTCAACTCCCACGGTGACGCCCTCTGTGACACCTTCCACGACACCGACGGCGACGCCCACGACCGGGAAGCCCACCGTCGCCGCCGACGGCACCGGCACCTACCGGACGGTGCAGGCCGCGATCGACGCGGTGCCGACCGGCAACTCCAGCAGGAAAGTGATCACGATCAAACCCGGCACCTACCGGGAGATCGTCACCATCCCGGCGAACAAGCCGTACATCACCCTGCAGGGCCTCGGCTCCTCGGCCAGGGACGTCCTGATCGTCAACAACCACGCGGCCGGCGCGTACGGCACCTTCAACAGCGCCACCGCGTTCGTCAATGGTCACGACTCAGCCCTCACCAACCTGACGGTCTCCAACGACTACGTCGAGGACGGCTCCACCGTCAACCAGCAGGCCGTCGCGCTGAACCTCAACGCCGACCGGTCGACCCTGTCGAACGTACGGCTGCTGGGCGACCAGGACACCTTCCTGGTCAACGCCTCCGCCCGCGCGTACGTCAGAAGCTCCTACATCGAGGGCACCGTCGACTTCGTCTTCGGCGACGGCACCGCCGTGCTGCACGACTGCGACATCTACGAGAAGCGCAGCAGCGGCGCCCCCATCACCGCGGCCAGGACCGACGCCGCCAAGCCGTACGGGTTCCTCATCTACAGGTCCCGGATCAGCGGCGCGGCCGGCGACACCACCCAGCTGGGACGGCCCTGGGGTCCCAACGCCCAGGTGGTCTACCGGGAGTCCACCCTCAGCTCGACCATCAAGACCTCGCAGCCCTGGACTGACATGTCGGGCAACTCATGGAAGAACGCCCGCTTCTTCGAATACCGGAACACCGGCGCCGGGGCCACGGTCAACGCCAACCGCCCGCAGCTGAGCGACGCGCAGGCCGCCAACTACACCCCGCAGAAGTACCTGGCCGGTTCCGACGGCTGGAACCCCGTGAGCTGATCCTTCAGGAGATGAACCGGGTGAGCCGGCTCCCGCCCGGCCGGCACACGGCCCGGCGGAC
This sequence comes from Microbispora sp. NBC_01389, assembly GCF_045040095.1. NCBI lineage: Bacteria > Bacillati > Actinomycetota > Actinomycetes > Streptosporangiales > Streptosporangiaceae > Microbispora > Microbispora sp. NBC_01389. The sequence continues at coordinate 5,863,454 of NZ_CP109552.1, read as the reverse complement.
CTACGGCGGCCCCGGGGGTCAACCCTCCCCGGGACCGCCCTCCCCGCCGGGCGCGGTCTGCCCGCCACGGCGCCGCAGCAGCGGATGCGACCCCATCGCCACCTCCAGCTCACCCGGCAGATCGTCGCGGTAACGACCGAGCGTCGACAGGTCGCTGTGCCCCAGCACCCGCCGCACCGCGTCCATGTCCGTGCCGTCGGCCAGCAGGTGCGTCGCCGTCGTGTGCCGCAACCCGTGCGGCGTCACCTCCCGGCTCCGCCCGGGCTCCACCCGCCGCCGCACCCGGTCGATCACCGCCTGCACGTCGCCCCGGGCCAGCCGCCTGCCCCGCCACGACAGCAGCAACGCCTTCTCGCCGTCCCCGGCCACACGCACCGCGAGGTAGGAATCCAGCGCGGCGGCCACATCACGGGGGAGCGGCACGTCACGGGTACGCCCGCCCTTGCCGAAGATCCGCCAGTAGCGCATCCCGTCGTTGGTGTAGAAATCCTCCACGTTCGCCCGCACCAGCTCCGACACCCGCGGCCCCAGCGCGGTCAGCAGCATCACCACCAGCGCGTCCCGCACCTCGGTCCGCTGGTCGGCCCGGCGGCGGCGCCCGTCCGAGCCGCCCGGCTCGGGTGGCGGGGCGGGGGAGCGGGCCGCCGCGATCAGGCCCTCGGCCTGCTCGCGGGTCAGCGCCCGGCGTTCCGGCCGCAACCCGCCCCGCTCACGCGCCCGCACCGACGAGGCGGCCATCGGGTCCAGATGTACCCATCCCGCCGACGCGGCGTGCCGGAACAACGCCGACACCGACCGGCGGAACCTCGCCTGCGACGCCGCGCTCTGCCCCGGGCCACCCCGCCGCGCCGGCCCGCGCCGCCGGCGTTCGTCCGGCTTGCGCGCGAACGCCAGCAGCACCGCGTCGACGTCCTCACCGTTCAGGTCGTCCAGCACCTGGCCGTCGCCCGCCAGCCGTACGAACGTGGCCACGTCCCGCGCGTACACCTCGGCGGTCGCGGGCGACAGCGCCCCTGTCACGGTCTTGGCCCGGACCAGCTCCACATAACGGTCCGCGGCCTCCTGCACGGTCAGCCGGTTCACCTGCGGGGGCAGCATGATCGACACCGTACCGCCCGGGACCGACAACAATCACCCGTGGAACCGGCGCGGACCTGACACGGCCACCATCCCCGGGCGCAGGCGCCGTTTCTATTCCACGACGAGCCCGTCGACGAACCGCTCCGCCTCGCTCTGGCTCATGCCCGTCTCACCGCGCACCAGGAACACCGCCTGCTCCACCTTGCCTGCCGCCTTCAGCTCCCGTGCCCGGGCGGCCAGGTCGTACCCGTGCCGCGCCGTGGCCACGGGCAGCGGGCGGCCCGCGCCGATCCCGTCGGCCAGGCCCTTCGCCTCCTTCAGCCCCAGCCCGGTCTCCTCGCGGATCAGCTTGATCGCCTCGATCTTCTTGTTCTCCGCGTACAACTCCCGTACGCGATGCAGCAGGGCGGCCGAGATCGGCGGCGCCATCCCCGGACTACGCCACGCGAGCGGCCCCGCGGGTCGCGCACCGGCCCGTACGGCGGCGAAGACGACGACGAAACCGAGCAGCGCGATCACGATGACGCCGAGGAGCATGAGCATGAACTCCATCGGACCCAGATTAGGCATGGGCTGATCGTAAAACGCGCGTCGGCACGACGGTGGCCCCAACCGGCAATTCAGGTACAGATCGCCGCCGCGTGGAACAGTGCGTCATGGCGGGCCATGTGGGCCATATCGGTGAGATAGAGCGTGTCGTCGCCGCGCGCCAGGTGGGCGGCGAAGGCCTCGTCACCCGCCCGGGCCCGTTCACGCATGTGGTTCACCAGGTGCTCCAGCCGGGCCGACGCGGTGGGCACCAGCGCCTCCCGATCGCCTGCGCCGAGGCCGTACGCGCCCGCGAGAAGACCCAGCCGCCGCCAGGTGCCCCAGCAGGCCGTGAACCGCCGGCGTCCACCGGCGGGCCGGGCGGCGCATGGTGCCGCCGATCCTGACGACCCGGTTGACGCCCCCTACCAGGATCTCCTCGTCCATGCCGGCCGGCCCTCCTCCCGCTTCACCGTACGAGAGGAGGGTCGGCCGTGCCGGGTCAGCTGAAGGAAATCGACTGCACGGTGCAGTTGGTCTGCCACGGCCCGGGGTAGACAGGGGCGGTGGTGCAGCCCCAGGTGCCGACGACGGTGGTCGTGCCCGCGGGGATGCTGGTATAGCCGATGGAGCCGAGCAGGTCGTACTGGTGTCCGCCGCTGCAGATGCCGCCGGCGCCGACGGCCGTGGTGCCGCTGGGCACCGTCTGGGTGAACTGCCACGAGTGCGTGGCCGGGATGGCGGTCGCGCTGCTGTAGGGCACCGACCCGCCACCCGAAGGAAGGGCGCCGAACCGCAGGTCGGTCGCATACCAGTCGGAGGTGTCTCCCGAGAAGTTCACGTTGAGGCAGTCGACTGTGGCCTGCACCGTGATGCCGGACGCCATGGCCGGTTGCGGCGCGGCCACCAGAGCCAGCACCCCGGTCGTGACCAGCGCCGATCCGAGCGCCAGCGCCCGCCGAGCCGATTTCGCAGCGAACATGTGCAATTCCCTTCTCGCGCCTCACCCTCGCCACGCGAATTCATCATCGCCGCCGGGAACGGTCAATGACCGAGATTTTCGGCGCTGACCGAAAGTTCTGCCGAAACGAGAGTGAAAATACCGCCGGCGAGAGTACGGAGTCCGAAACCGCGGGCGTATTCATCCGCGAGTACGGCACATGCAGCGGTAATGGACTTGTTTCTCGTCCGGGCCCGGCCGGAAATGTGGTTTCCGGCGGGGCGGCCGTTCGGGAAAGACGACCTGCCGGACCCGTGAAAAGTTCACTCCCGTAATCGCCCCGCATGGACGGGAGCGGCCATGTGCAGGCCGCGTTCCGCGCCCGGCAGGGGAGCGGCCCGAACCGGCGGACACACCAGCGCGAGACAACCCACGAAGACGAAGAGACCACCGCACGCATACGCGACGCCGGCTCCTGACGGGACTCATGGGCCGTAGGGGACCGACATGAGACGTGGCGCGGCGAAGATCGGTCGCTATCCGATCACTGCATCAGCGGATCGGATAGCGACGTTCAGCGTCTTCCGACAAGCCTGTGCTGGTGTGTGCTATACAAAACAGAATCCACCTTCTGTCTGGTATAGGGCGATTTGTGAATGTCTGGGAAGAGGGGGCGAGTACGGTTCCGGTTCTCCGATCGGCGCGGCCCGGCACGCGGCGAAGCGATGTCCGCCCGGTTCCCGCTAGTTCCAGTCCCGGGGCGTATCGAAGCCGGTGAGGCCCCGGATCGGCATCCCGGGGCGGAAATGCCGGCCAAAGGCCGGATCCGGCATGACTGGCAATGCGGCGTGATCATGACGCGAGCCCGGCATGTCGGAGACATCGGGCCCTGTGGCTCCGCGGAGCCAGCTGCCGCGACGTCACGCAGGCGGCGGTTGAGCGTGCCGGGTTCGGCGTTCTCGTCGTGGCGGAGTTCGCCTGACGTCGCAGAGGCGGTGAATGGGCGCGACCAGCCCGATCCGCCCCTTCCCGCGCCCGCAACTCGTTGCTCGATAATGAGCATTATGTCAAGTAGGCAAATGAGGGCGGTCCCCCGGAGATCACGGGACGCCGTCCCGGCCGTACGGGAAGGTCGTGCACGGTGACGGCCGGGACGGCGGCTGACTCGGAGCGCTGAGATGGCGCGGGTCAACCGGCGGTGTCGGGCAGGCAGAGGGTGACGGCTTCGGGCACCACCTTGACCGTGATGCGCTTGACCCGGTCGCGCGCTCCCCCGTCCAGTTCGTACGCCATGGGGGCCTGCAGTTTGACCGACACCTTCCTGGCGCGGGTGATGCGGACGAAAGGGGATTTTTCGGCGTTGCCGGCGCTCATCCGGCCGAGGGTGCGCGCCCACTGGATGGGGCCTTCGGCGATGGAGACGCCGACCTCCAGCCAGCCGTCGTCGTAGCGGGCGTCGTCGAAGACGTCGATGCCCCCGGTGACGGTGCCGACGTTGCCGACGAGCACGCAGCTCGCGTCGCCCTCGAACCAGTCGTTGCCGTCGACCTTGACCTTCATCGGGGTCACGGAGCCGCCGACGTGCCGCAGGCCGGTCCAGATGTAGGCGAGGCGGCCGAGGCGGTCCTTGAGGCCCCGGTCGGCGTCGGCGATCATCTCGGCGTCCAGGCCGACGCCCGCCATGACCGCGAAGTGCTCACCGTTGATCTTGCCGAGGTCGAGTCTGGCCCGGCGGCCCTCGAAGCCGATGCGTACGGCCTCGGCCAGGTCCTCGGGGATGTCGAGGTTGCGGGCGAGCAGGTTGGCGGTCCCGGCGGGGACGATGGCGACGGCGGCGTCGCTGCCGGCCAGTGCGTCGACGCAGCGTTGCACGGTGCCGTCGCCGCCCCAGACGAAGAACAGCTCGGCGCCGTCCTTGAGCGCCCGGCGGACCTTCTTGGGGGCCTTCCTGCTCTTGGGGACCTCGTACCACAGCAGGTCCTCGACCTCGTAGCCCGCGATGAGCTTGCGCAGTTCGTCGAGGCCGCCGCCGATGGTCTTCTTGCGGTGCGCGATGACCGCGACGCGCGGTGTCTGGGTACGGGGGGCCTTGGTACGGGGGGCCTTGGTACGGGGGGCGGCCGGGTCCGGCGCGGCGACCGCGGACTGCCGATCAGCGGATTTCACCATGGGCCCACGGCTACCCAGCCGGGGACCGATTAGGCCTCGGGCAGGGTGTAGCCGAGGGTGTAGTGGTGGCCGTCCTCGACGCGGATGGCGCCCTCCCCCGTGAGGCCGGTCAGTTCGCCGGTGCCGGTGGCGGGGACGATCTGCCACCTCATCCACTGTTCGCCGTCGTGGCTGGCGGCGCTGTGCTGCAGGACGAAGGTGCCCTTGCGTCCGTTCAGGGTGCCCTCGAAGTGTTCGACGCCGACGTAGGCGGCGGGGCCGTCGGGGGTGCCGACGGTCAGGATCTCGGTGGTGCTGGTGCCGGTGAGATCGCCCTGGAAGGTCTTGGTGATGCGGGCGCGGCCGAACGTGGCGCCCGGCTTCTCCTCGGTGGCCAGGTCGTTCCAGCCGGTGACGTCGAATGTGCCGGTGGCGTGCGTGTTCATGGGACCAGGGTGGCGGCTGTTCCTGTCATCTCCTGTCAGGTACGCGGCGGGTTTCCGAGTGGCTTTGCGGTGATGAGTCGGAGAAAGTTCGGCGAATGCGGTCAAGGCCGGCGCTTTACCGCCGGGCATGACGGATGATCGGAGACATGCCTACTCCCCCAGTGGCCGCGCCGGCCGCCGCAGGCCGGTCCGTCCAGGGCCGTTCCGCGGAATGCTGATCTCCCCCTTCCCCGCGCGGGAAGGCCGCAGGATCGCGTACCGGGTGTTCGGGTCGGTCGCGACCGCGCCGCGGCGGGCCCGCGCGTTCGTACGGTGCCAGCTGCGGGGGTGGCAGCTCGGGCATCTGGCGGACACGGCGGAGCTGGTGGTCTCGGAGCTGGTGACGAACGCGGTGCGGGCGACGGACGCCGTGGCGAGCCCGCCAGTGGCGTCGTCGATGTTCCCGGTGGCGCTGCGTACGGTGGCGCTGCGGGTGCGGGAGGCTCCCGGGCCGCGCAGCGTGTTCATCGAGGTGTGGGACGGCAGCGACCGCGAGCCGGTGCCGGGCGACGACGCGGGTGACGAGCCCGGTGAGAGCGGCCGGGGGCTGGTGCTGGTGGGAAGCCTGGCGCGGCGCTGGGGGCACTATACGGCGCCGGACCGGGGGAAGATCGTGTGGTGCGAGCTGGCGATCGCGCCGGCCGATGTGGGGGTTTTCGGCCCGCCGGAGGACGGTCCGCCGGCCGTGACGCGGGGGCCGTCGCCGGGGGTGTTCGCGGCGGTCATGACGGGGCTCGCGTCCGGAGTGTCGTCGGCGGTGCCGCCGCCGGTGGGGTCCGCCGGGGCGCTGCCGCGGCGGGACCGGCGGCATCCTGTGGGAGCGCGTGCGGACGGCCCGGACGAGGCGACGTTGCTGCGGGTGCTGGAGGGGCTGCGCGCTCTCGACGTGTCCGGCCCGGGTCACCGCTGACCTGGGGCCAACGGTGCCGGTGATCAGGGCACGACGGTGACCGGCCATCGGCCGGCGCGGACCAGGCGGAGCGCGACCGAGCCGATGAAGCGGTGCCCGGCCTGGGTCGAGGCGCCCACGACGACCGCGTCCGCCCTGATCTCGTCGGCGATCTTCGCGATGGCTCCGGCGGCGTCGCCGTACTCGGTGCGGAAGGTGTAGCCGACGTGGGAGTGGAGGGTCCGGGCGTAGTGCTCCACCTGTTCGCGGAGCTCCGCGGCGACCTGCTCCCCCGCCTCTACGACCGACGCCGAGGCGGTGGGCATCATCGTGCTGATCGTGCCGGGGTCGGTCACGTGGACGAGCACGACGTGGGAGCCCTGGCGGCGGGCCAGCCCCCAGGCGTAGGCAGCGGCGCGGAGCGAGGTGTCGGAGCCGTCGACGCCGACGAGGATGACCCGCGGGCCGTCGGTGCCCAGTTCGAACGTGCTCACGCACGCCAGGGTACGACCCGCGCGGGGTGCGCGTGCGGGGGCCCTCGCCTGCGCCACCGGGCGGCGGGAACCGGCAGGGACCGGCTGGGACCGGCTGGGGGCCTGGCGGATGCGTCGATAACCTGTTGCGGAAATGTCGGGGCCGTTGGTTAGGGTCTCGGATCGTGGCTGACCAACCTCTGATCGTGGCGCGTGGCCTGGTCAAACGCTTCGAAGATTTCACCGCCGTCGACGGGATCGACCTGGAGGTGGCGCGGGGCGAGGCGTTCGGGTTCCTGGGTCCCAACGGGGCCGGGAAGTCCTCGACGATGCGCATGATCGGGTGCGTGTCGGTGCCGACCGCCGGGGAGCTGCGCATCCTCGGGATGGACGCGGTGCGGGACGGGCCGCGGATCCGGGCGCGGCTGGGGGTGTGCCCGCAGCTCGACAATCTCGATCCCGATCTGACGGTGCGGGAGAACCTGGTGACGTACGCCAGGTATTTCGGGTTGTCGCGGGCGGAGAGCCGCAGGCGCGCGGACGAGCTTCTGGAGTTCGTGCAGCTGTCCGATCGCGCGAACGGGAAGGTCGAGCCGCTGTCGGGGGGAATGAAGCGGCGGCTGACCATCGCGCGGGCGATGGTGAACGAGCCCGATCTGGTGCTGCTGGACGAGCCGACGACGGGGCTGGACCCGCAGGCGCGTCATCTGCTGTGGGAGCGGCTGTTCCGGCTGAAGCGGCGGGGCGTGACGCTGGTGCTCACCACGCACTACATGGACGAGGCCGAGCAGTTGTGCGACCGGCTGGTGGTGATGGACGGCGGGCGGATCGTGGCCGAGGGGTCGCCGCGGTCGCTGATCGAGACGTACTCGACGGCGGAGGTGGTGGAGCTGCGTTTTCCCGACGGGCTGGAAGGGATCGCGGGGCATGCCGCCGCGCTGGCGGGGGTCGGCAAGCGGGTCGATCCGCTGCCGGATCGGGTGCTGGTGTACGTGGACGACGGGGACGCGGCGCTGGCGGAGGTGCAGCGGCGCGGGCTGGCGCCGTCCAGTGTGCTGGTGCGGAGGTCGACGCTGGAGGACGTGTTCCTCCACCTGACGGGCCGGACGCTGGTGGATTGAGGTGGCGCTCACGCGGTCGGTTCATCCGACCTTCGCGGTGCTGGAGCGGCGCCTGACGCTGTATCTGCGGCTGTGGCAGGCGTCGGTGTTCTCGTCGTTCGTCCTGCCGGTGCTGTTCCTGCTGAGCATCGGCATCGGGGTGGGCGGCTATGTCGGTTCGGTGCAGGGGGTCGACTACCTGTCGTGGATCGTGCCGGGGGTGCTCGCGTCGACGGCGTTCCAGATCGCGGTGGGCGAGTCGACCTATTCGGTGCTCGGGGACTTCAAGTGGGTCCGGGCGTACCACGCGATGCGGGCGACTCCGGTGGACGTGGCCGACATGGTCCGCGGTCATCTGATCTACCTGGTTTTCCGGGTGACGGTGACAGTGGTGGTGTTCCTGGTCGTGGTGGTGTTCTTCGGGGGGCTGCATTCGCCGTGGGCGCCGGTGACCGTGCTGGTGTGCGCCCTGGTGACGGTGGCGGTGGCGGCGCCGGTGACCGCGTTCTCGGCGTCGATCGACCATGACAGCTACTTCGCCCTGTTGTTCCGGTTGATCGTGCTGCCGGCGGCGCTGTTCTCGGGGGTGTTCTTCCCGGTCGGGCAGCTGGTGGTGGGATTGCGGCTGCTGGCGTACGCCTCTCCCCTGTGGCATGCGGTGGAGTTGTGCCGGGCGGCGACGCTGGGCCGGGCGCCGGCCTGGCCGGTCTGGGCGCACGCCGGTTATCTGCTGGTGTGGGCGGTGGCCGGGTTCGTGCTGGCGGTGCGGGTCTTCCGCGGGAGGCTGGAGGACTGATGGTGACGACTCTGGTGATCTCCCGGCTCTCCCCCGGCCGCGTGGGCGCCGTCATCGACCGCAACCTGGGGGCGCTGCGCTCGGGGCCGTCGTACTGGATCTTGCTGCTGTCGGGGTTCTTCGAGCCGCTGCTGTATCTGCTGTCGATCGGTGTCGGCGTGGGCGCGCTGATCGGTGAGCTGACGGTGGACGGGCGGACGATGTCGTACGCGTCGTTCGTCGCCCCGGCGATGCTGGCGGTGTCGGCGATGTCGGGCGCGCTGGCCGAGACCACCTTCAACTTCTTCTTCAAGATGAAGTACATGAAGACGTTCGAGGCGGTGCTGGCGACGCCGGTGCGGCCGGTGGAGGTCGCGGTCGGCGAGTTGGTCTGGGCGATCGTGCGGGGTTCGGTCTACACGGCGATCTTCCTCGTCGTGATGGTCGCGATGGGGCTGACCGAAGCCGGCTGGGCGGTGGCCGCGTTCCCGGCGACGGTGCTGGTGGGGCTGGCCTTCGGCGGGCTGGGGATGGCGGTCAGCACGCTGATGCGCGGGTGGCAGGATTTCGACCTGCTGAACACGGGTCAGTTCGCCCTGTTCCTGTTCTCCGGGACGTTCTCCCCCGTGCGGGATTATCCCGTCGGGGTGGAGGTGCTGATCCAGGTCACTCCCCTGTATCACGCGGTCGAGCTGGTGCGTGGCCTGTGCATGGGGGCGCCGGGGTGGGGCACGCTCGGCCACGCGGGGTATCTGGCGGTGCTGGCCGCCGCGGGGGTCTGGTTCGCGTCGCGGCGCCTGGAGCGCACGTTGTGCGCCTGACGCGATCTTCCTTGCCGCGCGGTGCCTGAACTGCGTCGAGTGGTTTTGCCCGGCCCGGCCTCGATCCGCATTGCATGTCCATGCAGTGGGGTGTATATATTCTACTCATGTCCAAGGTCCTCACCTCCCTGCCTGCCGGCGAACGTGTCGGCATCGCCTTCTCCGGTGGTCTCGACACCTCGGTAGCGGTCGCGTGGATGCGCGAGAAGGGCGCGGTGCCCTGCACCTACACCGCCGAAATCGGCCAGTACGACGAGCCCGACATCGCCTCGGTGCCGGGGCGCGCCACCGCGTACGGCGCGGAGGTCGCCCGGCTGGTCGACTGCCGGGCCGCGCTCGTGGAGGAGGGGCTGGCCGCCCTGGCGTGCGGGGCGTTCCACATCCGCTCCGGCGGCCGCACCTACTTCAACACCACTCCGCTCGGGCGGGCGGTGACGGGCACCCTGCTGGTGCGGGCGATGCTCGAAGACGGGGTGCAGATCTGGGGTGACGGGTCGACCTTCAAGGGCAACGACATCGAGCGGTTCTACCGGTACGGTCTGCTCGCCAATCCGTCTCTCCGTATCTACAAGCCCTGGCTGGACGCCGACTTCGTCGGCGAGCTGGGCGGCCGCAAGGAGATGTCCGAGTGGCTGCTGGCCCACGGGCTGCCCTACCGGGACAGCGTGGAGAAGGCCTACTCCACCGACGCCAACATCTGGGGCGCGACCCACGAGGCCAAGTCGCTGGAGCACCTGGACACGGGCGTCGAGATCGTCGAGCCCATTATGGGAGTGCGGTTCTGGGACCCGGACGTCGAGATCGTTCCCGAGGACGTCACGATCGGCTTCGAGCAGGGACGGCCGGTGACGATCAACGGCAAGGAGTTCATCTCCGCCGTCGACCTGGTGCTGGAGGCCAACGCCATCGGCGGCCGCCACGGCCTGGGCATGTCCGACCAGATCGAGAACCGGATCATCGAGGCCAAGAGCCGGGGCATCTACGAGGCGCCGGGCATGGCGCTGCTGCACGCGGCCTACGAGCGGCTGGTCAACGCGATCCACAACGAGGACACCCTGGCCAGCTACCACGTCGAGGGACGGCGGCTGGGCAGGCTGCTGTACGAGGGCCGCTGGCTGGACCCGCAGGGGCTGATGCTGCGCGAGTCGCTGCAGCGCTGGGTCGGGACCGCGGTCACCGGTGAGGTGACCCTGCGGCTGCGCCGTGGTGAGGACTACTCCGTGCTGGACACCTCCGGGCCGGCTTTCAGCTACCACCCGGACAAGCTGTCGATGGAGCGCACCGAGGACTCCGCCTTCGGCCCGGTCGACCGCATCGGCCAGCTGACCATGCGCAACCTGGACATCGCCGACTCGCGGGCGAAGCTGGAGCAGTACGCCAGGGTCGGCATGGTGGGCACCCCGCACCCGATGCTGACCGGTGCCACCCTCGTGGCCTCGACCGAGCTGATCGGCGCGATGCCGGAGGGCGGGGCCGAGGCCATCGCCTCCCGTGGTGAGGTCTCCACCGACGAGGAACTGCTCGACCACGCCGCCATGGAGGCCGGCACCGACTGATCGCTGTCGCCCTCCCACTCCGCGGGGCTCCGATGGCAGTGCCGAGCGGGTGAGGGGGATGATTGCCGGGTGTACGAGGAGAGACGGGCGGGGTTTCCGGGGGCGGTGCTGTGGTGGCAGGGCGCCCCCGGCTCCGCTCACGGTTCCGCTCCTGATCCCGGTCCCCCGCCGGTCCGGCGGGTGCTGCCCGACGGCTGCATGGATCTGATCTGGATGGACGGCACGTTGCTGGTGGCCGGGCCGGACACCGCGGCGCACCTGGTGCGTGATCGTGCGGGCAGCCGATATGTGGGGCTGCGTTTCGGCCCCGGCACCGCGCCGGGGATCCTTGGCGTGGCCGCCCACGAGGTGCGCGACCGGCGGGTGCCGCTGGCCGAGGTGTGGCCGGGGGCCGAGGCGCGGCGGTTGTCGGAGCGGGCAGCCGAGGCCGCCGACCCCGGCGTGGTCCTCGAGGAGGCGGCGCTGAGCCGGATCCGCGCGGCCGGGAGCCCGGTCGGCACCGTGCCCGCCTCCGCCGCGCTCATCTCTGCCGTGGTGGGCGGGGTCGGTGCGGGCCTGCCGGTCGCGGAGGTCGCGGCAGGTGCGGGGCTCGGAGTGCGGCAACTGCACCGCCGGTGCCTGGACGCCTTCGGATACGGCCCGAAGACGCTCGGCCGGATCCTCCGGATGAACCGCGCCCTGGCCCTGGTCCGCCGGGGTGTGCCCTACGCCGTGGTGGCCGACGCCGCCGGATACGCCGATCAGGCCCATCTCGCGCGGGAAGTGAAGGCGCTGACCGGTGCCACCCTGGGCGAGCTGACCCGCTGAGCCGCGTCACAGAGCCTGATCCCGGGCCGGTGGTCGCTGGTGGCGGCTCGTTCCGAGGGAGCGCCCGTGCGGAGTACGGGCAGGCACCGGACGCGAAGCGTGGTCAGTACATGCAGGGCGTGGTCAAACGCCGGGCAGCGGCGCGAACAGGTCGACGCCGTTGCCGTCCGGGTCGTGGAGGACGGCGTAACGCTGCCCCCAGAAGGCGTCCCACGGCGGCAGGTGCCCCGGGTAGCCCGCCTCGACCAGGTCGGCGTACAGGCGGTCGACCTCTTCGGGGCCGTCGCAGCGGAAGGCGAGGGACATCCTTGGGCCGCCCGCGGCGGGTTTCCACGCGGGGTCGAAGGACCGGATGGTGTCGACGGTGTCCCAGGCGAGGCGGAGCCCTCCGCCGAGGGTCACCTCGGCATGGGGCTCGGTGTCCGCCGACGGAGGGATGTCCAGGCCCAGCCGGCGGTAGAAGGCCAGGGAGGCGGCCATGTCGGCCACAACAAGGCCGATGAGGTCGAACGAGGGTGTCATGGCGCTCACGGTAGACGGCGGGTGGGCGCGGCGTCTTGAACGAATCGGACACGCGGCCACAGGAACCGCCGCCCCGAACCACCGCTTCAAGAGATCACACCGCTCCGGGAACACCGTGCCGTCGCCGTGCCGTCGCCGTGCCGTCGCCGCGCCGTCGCCGCGCCGTCCGTGAGGGGCGGGTTCACCGGGTGAAGGGCGTGACGGCGACCACTGCGGTCACCGGGATCGGCCCGTAGATGTGGGGGAACGCCTCCCCCGCGCCTTCGGGCACCTCCAGCCTGACCGGGCAGCCGAGCCGCTCCTCGTCGATCTCCAGCACCACCAGTGGTTCGGTGACCTGACCGTAGTAGCGGCCGGCCACGCCGCGCAGCTGGAGCAGATCGGAGCAGGCGTGGACGAAGCCCTCCTCCTCCAGGGTCACGCCGAGGGTGGAGACGCGGTATTCGCCGACGGCGACGGCGGCGTCCCAGTCGGCGGCCAGCGCGAGGTGAAGGATCATGAGTCGCCTCCGGCGGGAGTCTGGAGCGTGGTCAGTGCGCGGGTGACGGCGTCGCGGGCGCGTTCCCGCGAGTCGGCGCGGGCCTCGACGACGTCCTCCACCCACAGTCCGGACAACAACGCCGCGACGAATCGGACCTCGGAACGACCGCAGGGACAGCCCGCGCCGCGCAGCGCGGAGGCGACGATCTCGTCGCAGCCGTCGGTCCAGGCGCGGGCGACGGCCTGCAGCGCCGGGTCGCGGCCGGCCTGCAGGTACAGCTCCCACAGTCCGAGCTCGCGCAGCCGGTCCGCGGCGTACACGTCGGTGAGGGCCGCGGCGACCGCGGCGGCCGAACGGTCCGCCGGCTGCCGTACGGCGGCGCGCATGCGGGTGAGCTCGCGCTCGACAAGCAGCGCGAACGCCTCGGCCAGCAGCTGGTCGCGGCAGGAGAAGTAGTAGGAGGTGGCGGCGAGTGGAAGAGCGGCCTGTCTGGCCACCGCGCGGTGGGTGACCGCGGCGAAGCCGCCCTCGCCGAGCAGGTCGACCGCCGCGTCGAGCAGCGCCTCCCGCCGGCGTAGGGCCCGCTGCTGCGGCCGCCGGGCTGAGGATCCCCGGTCCTGGTCGGGCACGCGGTGGTCCTCCCCCGGCTTGTCGGGATTCACGGATTGTCGGAACGTGCGGGTTCCGAGGAACCCGGGAACCGTCCGGACCCACCCTTACCGGCACCCGGAGCCGGGGTCAAACGATCAGTGCGCGCCGGCGAGGTTGAGCACGGCCACCCCGGCGATGATCAGGGTGATACCCGCGATCTTCATCAGGTTCATGTGCTCGCCGAGGAAGAGCGCGCCGATCAGCGCGATCGCCGCGGTTCCGGTGCCCGCCCACACCGCGTACGCCATGCCGACGGGCATGCGGAGTTTGAGCGCCCAGGCGAGCAGGATGAACGAGGCGATGTATCCGCCGGCGACCACGATGGTCCAGCCCCAGCGGGTGAGGCCGTCGCTGAGTTTGAGCGCGGAGGTGGCCAGGACCTCCGAGGCGATCGCGGCGGCGAGCAGGAGCCAGGCCATGGAGGAACCTCACAGACAAAGCGGTACGCTTGTCCCAATTTTAGGTGCGAGGGCTCTTCCTGGCCATGGGGTTGCCGGGCCGGTGCTCCAACTATGCCGAATGAGGTGCGCTGGGCGTGTGGATCTGAGCCGGTCTCCACGAGCGTGCGGGCCGCCGGGTCAGGATTCGGCGACCACGATGACCTTGTCCTCCGGGTCCAGGGTGAGGGGTAGGGTCTTGGGCGGGTTGAGGACGACTCCGTAGCCGGGTGCCTCCTTGCTGGCTCGCTGGATCCGGTACCCGATCGCGGTCTCTCCCCTGCCGCGGGCGGCTTCGATGACCGTCGCGAAGTTCGCCTCCTTGCCGGGAGCGAGGTAGCACGGCGCGGGCTTGAGATAGATCTCTGATCCAGAGGGGTCGAACAGGTCGGCGAAGACTTCGTGCAGGTGCGGGTTCTCGCTGAGCTGGGTCAGCAGCAGGCTGATCAGCTTGCTGCTGACGATGAAGTCGTCCGCCTTGGTCACCTGGGCGACCTCGCGGTTGCGGTCGTCGTTCATCTCGGTGATGATCGAGTACGGATCGCCGAGCCGCACCTCGATGTCGCGCAGGTGGAGCAGGGTGACGAGGCTTCGGTCGTCGGCGTGGCCGGGCTCGACGGACTCGTTCGACAGCACCACGATGTGCTTGTAGGTGCCGAGGCCGAGGGTTTCCAGTGATCGCCTGCGGGTCGGTTCGCAGGGCTTGTAGCCGACCGTGAGGTTCACTCGGTCAGCGTCGACGGACTCGGTCGGTCGCTGCGGCGCGGCGACGTCCAGGGTGGAGCCCGGCTCGGCGAGACGGTCCAGCAGGTCGATGATGCGCTCCCCTCGGGAGTTCCAGCCGACCAGCAACGTGCGATCGGGCGTCCGCCGCTGGTCGACGGCCGAGACCACCGCCGCCTCGACGACGGGGGGACGGGCGCCGGCCAGGCGGATCAACAGGTCGTCCTCGGCGAGCAGGATCAGCTGGTCGCCCTTCTCGACACGGGTGTCCATCGGGGGGTTGACCAGTGCCCTGCCGTCGTGTTTGCGGATGCCGACGGGGATACCGAGCTCGTAGGCGCTGAGCGCGTCGCCGTAGGTGGCCCCGGTCAGCCGGGGTTCGGACCTCATGTAGAACTCGTTGCCGGCGAAGCTGAGCAATTCGGTGCAGACGGTGGACAGGCCGGCCTCCCGGTGAGACTGCACCACCAGTCGGATGGCGATGTCGTCGCCGTCGACGATCAGTGCCGCATCGCCGCCGGCCAGCCGGGCCGCTGCCAGGTTCTCCGACGTCCGCACCGCGGCCACCACGTGCGGCCGGGCAGGACCCCACGGCCGATTGTTCAGCAGCAGCAGCGTTTTGATGACGTCGATGTCGGCGTCCTCATGCTGTGGCGGCAACACCATGATCGACTTGGCGGTGTCCGGGCTCACCAGTTCCAGGTCCGCGCGTTTGAGTGGGCTGCCGGAGCGGCAGATGATGCGAGTGTGACCGGTTTCGGGGATCCGGGCGCGGATCTGATCCTCCATATCCACCTTGTCCTGATCGGCCAGAATGACCACGCATGAGCGCCGCTCGCTCTGGTTGGCCGTGACCAGTTCTTCGACGACCGTGAACACCTGCTCCGACCAGCCCAGCACGATGGTGTGGTCGCGTTCGATGAGCCGCGACCGGCCCTTGCGCAACTGGGCGATCTTGTTCTCCAGGCCGGTCGTGAGCACACCGATGAGCGCGCTCACGATGAAGATGCCGCCGATCGTGACCGTCAGCATCAGGCCCAGGAACACCGGACTGCCCTCGTCGCCGCCCATCGTGCCCGGGTCGAGCGTTCGCAGCAGGCTCATCCAGGCCACTCCCAGCCAGCCGCCGCTGGCCTCGGTGTCCCCGTCGGTCAAAACGACCACAAAGACGGTGACCAGAGCGACCAGTGCCGCGGACGCCAGCCCCAGCCACCCGATCAGCGCGGGCGTCCCGCGATCCATCGTGCCGTCGAACCAGTACCGCAGCCGGTCACGCCAGCTCATCTCCGCCGCAGTCCCTTCCCGTGGCCGGTCTTACCGTCTCGCTCACATCGCGACCCTCCACGCACCCGCGACCGTGATCCGGCTGGGATGAATGGGGCATAATCGCACACTTGCGCATTGCAGCAAGGAATTCCAGGGGGAGCCCGCCGCGACCGTGAACGGGGGCGGGCGCACGATGCCCGTACTGTGGCGGCTCAGCCGATCATGGCGTGTTCGTAGAGCTGATACAGATCCAGCAGGGACACCAGTGCCCACAGCATGAGAACGACGATCCGTTGCGTCCCGCCTCGGGAGCGCGCCCCTGCCCGCATGTCCCGCCCTTGCTGTTTCGGCGATATGTCACTTGCTGCATTGCGCAACTATATAACCGCTGATCGCGGGAGCAGGGGTGAGCGCACCCTGACGCCGACCTGCTTGTGGGGCGCGCTCAAGGCCGGCGGTCCCCGCACCGATCTCTCGTACGGCTGAGCGTCCATATCGCTCCGCCGTACAGGGCGATCACGGCCGCGAGAAGCAGGTAGTAGGCGATCGGCAGCGTGGTCAGCCCGAGCGCGGCCGCTGCCGGTGAGAGCGGCAACAGCAGGCTCAGGCAGGCCAGCGCTCCGGTCGCCGCCTTGAGCGGGCGGGAGACGTACCGGCCGGGGCGAAGCAGCAGCATGACCAGAGCCTGGGTGAGCAGGTTCTCGGTCAGCCACCCGCTGTGGAAGGCGGACTGCCCGCTCGGCGTGACGGCCTCGGGGAAGGCCCATATCAGCGCGGCGAACGTGGCCAGGTCCGCCACGGCGTTGAGTGCGCCGAAGGCGGCGACGAACCGCAGGAGTTCTCGCGGGCGCACCCGGACCGGGCGCCGCACGATGCCAGGATCCGCCCGGTCGAAGGCGAAGGCCAACTGGGCGGCGTCGAAGCAGAGGTTCTGTACCAGGACCTGGGCGGGCAGCATGGGCAGGAAGGGCAGCAACAGCCCCGCCGCGAGCATCGCGATCACGTTGCCGGCGTTGGATGACAGCGCGACCCGCAGATAGGCCGCGATGTTGCCGGTGCTGCGCCGCCCGACGACGATCCCCTCGCCGATGGTGGTCAGATCCTTGGTGGCGAGCACCACGTCGGCGGCTTCGCGCGTCACGTCGGCGGCTTCGCGCGGGCAGACGCCCACATCGGCCGCCCGCATGGCGGGCAGGTCGTTGACCCCGTCGCCCAGGAAGCCGGTCGTGTGCCCCGCCTGCCGCAGCGCCCGGACCAGTCGTGCCTTGTGCTCGGCGGTGCACCGGGCGAAGACGGTCGAGCGACGGGCCAGGTCGGCCAGCGCCGTGTCGGCCAGGCCGTCGATGTGCCGGCCGGTCACGACGTCACCGGGGTCCAGGCCCAGCTCCCGGCAGACGCGGGCGGCGGTGGCCGGATGATCTCCGGTCAGGACCTTGACCGCGACGCCGCGCTGAGCCAGGCCGGCCAGCGCCTGGGCCGCGTGCGGCGCGAGTGTGTCGCGCATCGCGACGAACCCCAGGAAGGTCAGCCCACGCTCATCGCCCAGGCGGTGGACGTAGGACCGCTCGGCGAGAGCCACGGCGAGCACCCGCAGCCCTTTGCCGGCCAGCCGCCCCGCGAGGCGCCGCAGTCGCCGGCGCGCCATCGGGTCCAAAGGCGCGTCCCGGGTACGCGCACAGCGGCCCAGCACGTCCTCGACGGCGCCCTTGACGACGACCAGGTGTGTGCCCCGGCGCGCGGGGTGGGCCACGACGGCGCAGGAGATCCGCAGCACCGGGTCGAAGGCGAGCGCGTCCACCCCCTCGTAGTCACCGAGATCCTGCTCCGCCTCGAGGATCGCCTCGTCCAGCGGGTCGGCGGCCGGAAGATCGGCGAGCTGCAGCGTCCAGAAGCTGTTGACCGAGGCCCAGCGCAACACGGCGGGGTCGGGGCGGCCGTCGTGATCCACACAGCGATCGAGCCGGGGCCGGTCCTGGGTGAGCGTGCCGGTCTTGTCCACGCACAAGACGTCGATCGCGCCCAGGTCGTGCAGCGCGGGCAGTCGTTTGACGATCACGGCGTGGGTGCGGGCCAGGGCCGCCGACCCCCTGGCCAGCGCCGTGGTGACGACGACGGGCAGCATCTCCGGCGTCAGCCCCACCGCCACCGCCACCGAGAACGGCAGCGCCTCCAGCCCTCGTCCGCGGAAGACGGCGTTGGCCACGAGGACGAGTGGTGGAACCAGCAGCATGAGCCGTACGAGGATCCAGGAGATCCCGTTGACCGAGCGGTCGAACGCCGACAGCCTGTGCGGGTTCTGCTGGTGAACGCCCGCGAAGCGGGTGTCGGCCCCCGTGGCCACGATCACCGCGAGGGCGCTGCCGGACGCCACGCTGCTGCCCTGCCAGCACAGGTGCCCATCCGCACCTGCGGGGACGTCGCCCGCCTGCTTGGTCACGGGAGCCGACTCTCCGGTCAGCGCCGCCTGGTGCACCGTCAGGCCGCTGGAGCGCAGCAGCCGCACGTCGGCGGGCACCAGGTCGCCCGGCCCCAGTTTGATCACATCGCCCGGGACCAGCTGATCAGCGGGAATCTCCCTTTCCGCGGGCGCGTCCCGCCCGTCCGGCCGCCGCCGCACCGTCGCCGTGACGCCCAGGAGCTTGCGCAGAGCCGCGGTGGAACGGTCTGCCCGGTACTCACCGTTGGACCTCAGCACGCAGGTGACGGCGACCAGGATCACGATGACGCAGGCCGTCCCCCACGAGGCGATGACCGCCGACACCACCCCCAGACACAGCAGCACCAGCGTGAAAGGGTCCTTCAGACAGCGCACGAACCGCCGCGGCCAGGAGGCCGGCCGCCGCTCGGGAAGCGTGTTCTCCCCATGCAGCGACAAGCGTGCCTCGGCCCGAGCCTCCACCAGCCCGCCCGGGCCGCTGCCCAGTGACCGCAGCACCTCCAGGCGGGTGTGCCCGGCGACCTCGGTCAGGGAGAGGCGCTCGGGCGGCACATCGCCCGCGGGATCACTCGCTGATGGCGGGGCGTCAGGCGCCCAGACCACGAGCCCCCCTCGCCGTCCCCGCATCGCCCGCACGCTCGGTCAAGCGGCCGATCAGCCACTGGACGGTGGCCACGATGTCCTGGTCGTCGACCAGGTACACCACCCGGCGGCCCTCACGCCGCGATCGCACCAGCCCGGCCAGCTTCAGCTTCGCCAGATGCTGGCTGACCGCGGGCAGAGCGCCGCCAACCCTCCTGGCCAGCCCGCTCACATCGCTCTCGTGCTGCGAAAGCGCCCAGACGATGTGCAACCGCGCAGGCGAGGCCAGCAAGCCGAACGCCGCGGCGGCCTCGGCCAGCACCTCCGCAGGAGGGTCCTCCACACCACTCGGCGCCACTGTCGCTCTCCCGTCCCGGCCGGTCCCGCGGATGCTCAGTCTAGATACAGCCAAACCCCGGCAGCCGGCTCCACGCAGCCGCGCGCCGCGATCGACGACGAATCCCGCGTCACCGTCAGCCGCCTCTCCGAACGGCCCGGGGTGTACCGCCGGGCAGCGGAAGGAATACGCTGTCGGCACTTGACGACGATGAGATTGGGAGGCGCCGTCATGGGTTCGCTGAGTCCAATGCACTGGATGCTTGTGATCGCGGTGTTCGTGCTGCTCTTCGGTTCCAGGAAGCTGCCGGACACCGCGAAGGCCGTCGGGCAGTCGTTGCGAATCTTCAAGCGGGAGACCAGCAAGCTCCACGACGAGGACGACGCCGTCAACGGTCGGCAGAGCGCAACGGTCACTCCGGCACAGGTGGCACCGGCCACCTCCGATGTGGAGGATCGGCTGCGCGCGCTCGAAGAGGAGAACGCCCGGCTCAGGGCCACGTCCGGCAACTGAACCGCACTCGGAACGTCCCTGTGGGGCGGGTCATGCCGGGAGGGTGGTGGCGCGGCCGAGGAACAGGTCGCGCTCGCGTGCGTTCCGGGTCAGCCCGGCGGCGCGGCGGAACTCGGCGGCCGCCGCCTCCTCGGACCGGACCGGGCCTGGCCAGCAGGTCCCCGCGTACGGCGGGCAGGTGCGCGTATCCGCTCCGTCCCCGGCCACTCCGCAGTGCCGGAACCGCACGGCCGGGTCAGGCGGCGAACAGCAGGAGCAGGCCCACCACGGTGTAGACGACCATCAGCACGAGCAGGGGGACCTGCCCGAGGACGGCGGTCCGTCGGGGGAACAGGGCGAGGGCGCGGTCGTGGGCCAGCACGGTGCCCAGCACATGGCCGACGACGATCACCGTCACCTGGAGAGTGGCGACTCCGGCGGGGGTGGTGCCGAGCGCCTGGATCTTCCAGCCGGCGGTGCCCAGCCAGTTGGCGCCGGTGTCCAGCGGGTCGGACAGCAGCGCGATGGTCCGCTGTCCTTCCAGGAGGAACAGCGTGTAGTAGTGGGCGATCACATATCCGACGGCGATCGGCACGATCGAGTGGGCGATCTCCCCGGCCGTCTCCCCCGCTGTTCCCCCGGCCGTCGTCCCCGCCGTCGTCTCGGCCGTTTTCCCTGCTGTCGTCCCGGCACCGGCGACGCCCCACCGCCCGGCGAGCGCGGTCGCGACGCGGTACGCCGCGAGCACCAGGCCGATGACGGCCAGCAGCCCGGCGGTGCCGGTGACCGGCGCCGGAATAGGGCTCTCCTGGACGAACCGCACCCAGATCGGGGCGTTGGACAGGCTGTCGTACATGGTGGAGCCGAGGAGGACGACCACCAGCGTCGTCAGTCCCGGCGCCGGTCGCAGCCCGGCCATGCCGTCGAGCGAGTTACGCCAGGCGACGACGCCGTCGTCGCGCCGGTGCACCGGGGCGAGCCTGCCCACGAGGCCGCTGTAGGCCTCGAACGGGTCGGCGTGGCCGAACCACCGGGCGCCGAAGACGACCGCTCCGGCGAGCATGATCGCGGCGTACGCCGCGAGCCAGGCGCCGATGACCGGCAGGGTGGCCCGTTCGGGGGCGATGAGCTCCAGCCAGACGAAGGCGAACAGCCCGGCGCAGGCCGGCCAGTAGCCGACGCCGGGGGGCAGCTGTCGCAGGCCGGCATCCGGGTCGCGCCGCAGGGCCGCGCAGGCCAGCAGATGCAGCGTCCGCAGCGGGCTCAGCGCGCGCCACACGGGGCCGAACAGCAGCGACAACGGCACCAGGCCGACCCAGAACAGGACGTAGAACGCGCCCGCCGTGGGGTTGTCGGCCTTGTCGGGGCCGAAGACCAGCCCGACGCAGAAGTAGGCGGCGGCGAGGAGCCCGGCGCTCCGCCAGGCCCAGCCCCAGGCCGGGGTGGCCATGGCCCGCCGGAGCGCGCCGGGCAGAGCGCGGGCATGCGGATTGTCGCCGCCGAGCCGCGGCTCCTTCCACAGCGCACCGAGTGCCACGAACGACACCAGCAACGCCAGCGCCGCGCCGGTCAGCGCGGCAGGGAACGGGATCGGCAGGTCCTGGCGTCCGCCGACCCCGTGCGCGAAGAGCATGAGATGGGCCTACCGCACCACGAGCTGGAACAGCTGGAGACCGGACCCGTGGGTCTCCATCTCGAACAGGCCGGTCTGGTCGGCCGTGAACTCGATGACGGCGGGGGTGCCGGGCTTCAGCTCCGCCTCCTTGTCGTACCCGTGCAGGTGCGCCTCGTCGGCGGCGTCGCCGGTGACGGTGATGCGCACCCGCTGCCCCTTGTCCACCTCGATGCGTCCCGGGGGCGGTGTGACCTTGCGGCCGCTGATCGTGACGTCGATCTCCTTCACGTCCGCGTCCGCGGGGGCGTCGGTCGCCGCGTCGGTGGCGGGCGCGTCCGTCGCTGTGTCGGCGGTCGCCGTGGGGGGCAGTTCGGTGGACGACGCGGTGGTCGGTGCGGCGGCGGGCTCGGTGCTGTCCGACTCGCCGCAGGCCGCCAGCGGCAGCGTCAGGCCGAGCAGGAGCGCGGCGAGCAGCGGGCGGCGGGCACGGTGGCGCCGGGCAGAGGTGAACGTCACGACATTTCTCCGGAGGTGAGGGTGGTTCAGCGCCGCTTGGCGGACCTGGGGCGGTCCGCCGTCCGCGACTGGGACGAACTCGTGGGGGTCTTCGGCCTGGGCTTGGGACGCCCGGAAGGCCGTCCGGTCGCCGGGGTCTTCGAGCCCGCCGTACGCGCCGGGGCGGCGCCGGTGGGCGAGGCGGGCCGCCGCCGCGCCGCCCGCAGGATCAGCACGCCCGCTCCCGCGACGAGGAGCGCCGGCACCAGCCACACAGACAGGCCGGTGCCGGAGTCGTCCTGCCGCGCCGCCGTGCGGGTCGCGGGGGCCGGTCCGGCCGTACCGGCGCCGGTCTCGGGCACGGCGGCAGCGCCGGTGGTGGGATCGGTGGCGGGGCCGGAGCCCGCCTGGGAGGGCGCCACCGGGCCCAGCGCGCCGCCACCGCCGTCGGACGTCGGGTTCGCGCCGGCGCCGCTTCCGGGCTCGGACGAGGCGAGCAGAGCGGAGTCGGGTTCGTTGGTCGGGGCCTGCCAGCCCTTGGGCGGGCCCGAGGTCCTGCCCTTGTAGGTGAAGCGCAGCTCTCCCTTGACGGGCTCCCCGTCGGAGGCGATCGACAGGTAGTGGACGACGTACTCGCCCCGCTCGGGCCAGTAGGCGACGGGGACCACCGCCGGGAACCCGGTGTTGTAGACGCTCGGTTCCCACACGCCGTCGACGAGGTTGTACTCCTGGACCGGCTTGTCGAGCCGTTCCGGCCGGCCGTGCGTCCAGGTCTGGTCGACGCGGGCGCCGCTGGGCGCGGTGACGGCGAAGTAGGCGTTCGGGGCGGGCGCCTCGGTGAAGTAGAGCCGCAGCGACTCCATCGGGGCCTTCACCGTGCCGTCCTTGGCGGGGGTGGACATCGCGAGCTGGCCGTGGGCGGAGGCGGGTGCGGCCAGGGCGGCGAGGGCCAGCACGCCGACGACGATCGGCAGAAGCAGCCGGCCCAACCACCGTGCCATCGTCACGTCCGTTCTCCATGGGGTACGGCCCCTGCCTGGGGCGAATGCGACGAGATTAGCCACTTATGACGTGATTGAACAGAACGTCATGCGTTCGCAACAAAAGTGGAGTAACGGGTGCCCGGCCTCCCGCGATGCGGGGCGTGGACACTTGGCGTGAGGGTCGAATGCGT
The DNA here is from genome assembly GCF_045040095.1 of Microbispora sp. NBC_01389. Lineage (NCBI taxonomy): Bacteria > Bacillati > Actinomycetota > Actinomycetes > Streptosporangiales > Streptosporangiaceae > Microbispora > Microbispora sp. NBC_01389. The sequence continues at coordinate 5,840,640 of NZ_CP109552.1, read as the reverse complement.
GTTCTACTGATCCTCATGCGTCGCGACGCCACTTCCCGCCCCGATTCCCAATCCGGGGACCAGGGCCAGGCGCGGCCCGCCGAGCCGCAGGCGATCATGAGTGCTGAGCAGCAGTCGGCTGAGCAGCAGTCGATCGTCGGCGCGGGCCCCGCCCGCCCGCGCATCGAGCGGCAGGCCGTCACCCGTGTGTTCGACGGCATCACCTGCTACGAGGTGCCCGCGCGCGCCGCGCTGGAGCGCGTTTCCGACGCCGCCGAGCTGCCCTTCACCTGGGGCGCGAGCCCCTACCGGGGGTGCGAGGCGGGCTGCGGTTACTGCGCGGCCCGGCGCGGCCACCGCTACCTCGGGCTGGATCCGGGCCGGGACTTCTCCACCCGGATCGTCGTGAAGACCGACCTCGCCCGCCGGTTGCGCCGTGAGCTGGCCTCCGCGCGCTGGGGCGGCGAGCCGGTCGCGCTCGGCCTCACCGGCGACTGCTACCAGCCGGCGGAGGAGATCTACCGACTCATGCCGGGCGTCGTGCGGGCCCTGGCCGACGCGGCCAACCCGTTCACCGTGCTGACCAAGAGCCCGCTGATCCTGCGCGACCTGGACCTGTTACGCGACGCCGCGAAGGTGACCCAGGTCGGCGTCATGGTGTCGGTCGGCTTCGTCGACGACCGGGTGCGGCGGGCCGTGGAGCCCGGAGCCGCGACGCCGCAGCGGCGGCTGGAGGTCTGCGCCGCGCTGAACGACGCCGGCATCCCCTGCGGGGTGCTGATGGCTCCGATCCTGCCGCTCGTGACCGACTCCAGCGATCATCTGCTGGCCACGGTCAGGCGGGCGGCGGAGGCGGGGGCGGTCAGCGTGACGCCGGTCGTGCTGCGCCTGCCGTCCGGGGTGCGCGAGGGATACCTGGGCTGGCTGGAGCGCGAGCACCCCGGGCTGGTGCCGCGTTACCAGGCGCTGTACGGCAAGGGCCAGGTCGCCGAGGAGGGCTACCGCCGCCGGATCGCCGAGCAGGTGCGGGCGCTGGCCGAGACCTACGGGATCGGCGGCCAGGCCCGGCGCTGGCGCCGGCGCCGCTCCCCCGACCGGCAGCTCGCCCTCGTCTGACCGGGCGCCACTCCGCGCCTCCCGGTTCGCCCCGGCCGGGCCCCGCGCGACCGGTCCCTCATGTCCTGGTCACCGTCGCCCCGTTCGGCTGCTCGCTGCGCGACCGCTTGATGGACTCCTGGTAGATGTCCGCGTAGGTGCGCGAGTCCTTGATCAGTCCGTCGGCGAAGGCGGCGACGTCGTTGCCGATGAGTTCCAGGACTCCCTTGCCGGCCGCGACGCCCTCCTCGAAGAAATCGAGGATCCCTGAGAGCAGGGACCCGTCAAGCAGGTCGATCGGTCCAACCTTGAAGATGTACTTCTGAATCTCCTTGTAGACGATCTGGTAGTCCGGCGGGAGCGCCTTGACCCGCGCCGTGTGCGCCCGCCACTGCTTCTTGCCCTCGATGATGTCCTGGATGCCCACGTCAGCCTCCCAGCCGGCTCAATTTCCTCGCGACGTTCCTGTTCATCTGCTCGCGCCACCGGTCGCGATGACTCCGGGCCCCTTCACCGCCGGCCAGCGCCGCGCAGAAGCCCGCGACGTCGTCACCCAGCACCTCGTGAATGCTCTGCCCGTCGGCCGCTGTCACTTCGAGCAGCCCCAGAGCACCATCGAGAATCGGCATCAGATTCCGGCCTGAGAAGTCCGCGTACGAACAGAGATGACCCTTGATCTGTTCCCATGCCGCCCGATGATCGGGCGGCAATGCCGCGGCCCGCGCTTCGAACGCCTTCCATTCCCTGGTGAGATCGCTGCCTGTGATGGCCTCCCAGAAGTTCATCTCCCGCCCTCCTTGAGCTTGTCGATCCGTGATGTGATGTACTCCCATTTCGCCCAGAATGTCGCGAGTTCTTTGCGTCCCGCGTCGTTGAGCGCATAGAACTTGCGCGGCGGGCCCAGCCCGGACGGTCGTTTCGTCACCTGGACGAGCCCGTTCTTCTCCAGCCGCAGCAGGATGGTGTACACCGTCCCCTCGACGACGTCGGCGAAGCCGAGTTCGTTCAGTCGACGCGTGATGGCGTACCCGTAGGTCTCCTCGCTGTCGATGATTTCCAGCACGCAGCCCTCGAGCGTGCCCTTCAGCATCTCCGTCAGGTCGTCCATCGTGGGTCCTCTTCGGCTCCCGTACTACGTACCACTGAGTACCACTATACAGTACCAAAGAGTAGTGAGCCAATGTCTGGCGAGCGGTCGTTTTGACACCCCCTACGGCTAACCGCTATCTATCAGCTAACCGTTAGCCGTGAGGGGGTGCGAAGCGGGATGCAGGACGCGGTGCTGGCGATGCTCGCCAAGGAGCCGTCGTACGGGTATCACCTGCGCGCCCGGCTGCGGCAGGCCCTCGGCCCGCTGGGCGGGTCGATGAACCAGGGCCAGATCTACGTGACGCTGGCCCGGCTGGAAAAAGCGGGGTTCGTGGTCTGCGAACGGAGCGACGGCCTGCCCGACCGGGCGGACCGGAAGGTCTACGCGCTGACGCCGGCCGGGCAGCGGAGGGTGGCCGCGTGGCTGGCCGAAGTGGGCTGGCCGAAGCCGGACCTGGCGGAGTTCCATCTCAAGCTCGTCGCGGCGGCCGCGGCCCGGCTCGCCGACCCCGTCGAACTGGTGGCGGCGCAGCGCCGTGAGCTGCTGCGCCGCCTTCGTGAGGCGCAGCAGGCGGCCCTGAGCGAGCCGGAGGATTCGGCGGCCGCCGTGCTGCTGGAGGGGGTCATGCTGCGGCTGCGGGCGGACCTGCGCTGGCTGGCGGCCTGCGAGCGGGCCTGGTCCACCGGGGGTGTGGGCGGCGACGCGACCACCGGTGACGAAGACGGTGATGGTGACGAGAACGACGAGGTCGAGGGCGGATGAACGGGCCGGATGCCGTGCCGGGTTCAGTGACAGGTCCAGTGGCGGAGATCCGCGGCCTGGTGAAGGAGCACGGGCAGGGGCAGGGCAGGGTCCGCGCGGTCGACGACGTCGACCTGCAGGTGCCGCGGGGGCAGACGCTGGCGGTGATGGGGCCCAGCGGGTGCGGAAAGTCCACCCTGCTGCACCTGCTGGGCGGGCTGGAGCGGCCCACCCGCGGTGAGGTGTGGCTGGCCGGCCGGCGCGTCGACACCCTGAGCGAGCGTGCCCTGGCACGGCTGCGACGCCGGTCGGTGGGATTCGTCTTCCAGGCCTTCCACCTCATGGAGGAGCTGACGGCCGCCGAGAACGTGGAGCTGCCCGCGCTGCTGGCCGGGCGCTCGCCGCGCGAGGCCAGGCGCCGCGCGAGTCTCCTGCTGGAACGGGTGGGGCTCGCCGCGCGGGCCCGGCATCTGCCGTCGCGGCTGTCCGGCGGGCAGCGTCAGCGGGTCGCCATCGCCCGCGCGCTCGCCAACGAGCCGCCGATCGTGCTGGCCGACGAGCCGACCGGCAACCTCGACACCGCGGCGACGCTCGACGTGCTGAGGATCTTCGAGGAGCTGCGTACGGCGGGGCAGACCCTGGTGATCGTCACGCACGACGAACGGGTCGCGGCCACCGCGGACCGGCTGGTGTCGATGCGCGACGGCATGTTCGTCGACGACACCCGGCTGACCGGCTCCTCCTCGCGTGGGCTCGGCGGCCTGATCGAGTGGGAGAGCTGACCGGAATGGGCTCCTTCGCGCTCGTCGTTCGGCTCGTCCTCGCCGACGTCCGCCGGCACCGCGCCCAGGCCGCGATGCTGCTGCTCGCGGTGACCGTGGCCACCGCCACGATGGCCCTCGGCCTGTCCCTGCGCGGTGTGAGCGCGGCGCTGTACGAGCAGACCCGCGCGGCCACCGCCGGGCCCGACGTGGTGGCGCTCTCCGGCGACACGGGCCCCGCCGTCACCTCGGCCCTGGCCTCCCTGGCGGACGACCCCGAAGTGATCGCCCACCACGGCCCTTACCGCATCGTCTACGCCGACCTCACCACACACGGTTCGCACATGTCTTCCGCGGTGTCGTCCGGAGTGGTGGTGCACGGCTTCGCCGAGACGCCCGGCACGGTCAACCGGCCGCTGGTGACCTCGGGCCGTTGGGTGCGGCCCGGCGGCGCGGTCGTCGAACGCGGCTTCGCCGCCGCGCTCGGCATCGGCGTCGGCGACCGCGTCACCATCGCCGGCCGGTCGTACCCCGTCGTCGGGATCGCCGTGACCGCGGCCACCTCCGTCTACCCCTGGGCGGCGCAGATCGGCCCGTACGGCGGCCCGAGCGACTCCGGCGGCCTGGTCTGGCTCACCCCGCCGGACGCCCGGACCCTGGCGGGCCGGGATCTGCCGGTGACCACGGCCATGGACCTCAAGCTGCGCGACCCCGCCGCCACCGGGGCCTTCATCGAGGCGTTCGCGGACGTCCACCGCGACTCCACCGTCAGGGTGAACCTGCGCACCTGGCAGTTCACCGCCGAACAGGACACGGTCATCCTCAGTAACAGCCAGCCGATCCTGGTGGTCGGAAGCTGGCTGCTCGGTTTCCTGGCCGTTACCGGAGTGGCGGCACTCGCGGCGGGACGCGCCGTGGAGCAGACCCGCCGGGCCGGGCTGCTCAAGGCCGTCGGCGCCACCCCGGGCCTGATCGCCACCGTCCTGCTCACCGAGTATCTGGCGCTGGCGCTGATCGGTGACGCGCTGGGGCTGGTGATCGCCCGCCTGACCGTGCCCGGCATCGCCGGCCCTACCGCCAGCCGGATCGGTGACGCGGCCGGGCCCGGCGGCGCGACCGTCGCCACGGCGACCGCCCTCGCCGTGGCGGTGGCGGTGCTGTCCACGCTGCGTCCCACACTGCGGGCCATGCGTACGGCGACCGTCACGGCGCTGGCCGCCGCCGCGCACCAGCCCCGTCACCGGCCCCGTCACCAGCGACTGCTCACCGCGCTCTCCGCGCTGCTGCCCACGCCGCTGCTGCTCGGGCTGCGGCTCACTGCCCGCCGGCCGGGCCGCGCCGTGCTGCAGGCGTGCTCCACCGCCACCACGGTGATCGCGACCGTCGCCCTGCTGACCGTCTACTCCCAGGAGGAGAGGGGTTACGGCCTGAACGGGTCCTCCGTCCTGCCTGACCTGCGGGGCGAGCTCGACCGCCGGCTGATGCTCGCCGTCGTCGTCCTGCTGGTCGCGCTCGCCGTCGTCAACACCGTCACGCTCACCTGGACCACGGCCATGGAGGCCCGGGCGACCATGGCCGTCGCCCGCACGCTCGGCGCCACCCCCGGGCAGATCGCCGCGGGACTGTCGGCCGCCCAGGTTCTGCCCGCCCTGCCCGGCGCCATGGCCGGTGTTCCCCTGGGCATCGGTGTGTGCGGGCTCTTCAGCGCCAGGAACACGATCATGCCGCCCGTCTCCTGGATGTTCGCGGCCGCACTCGTGACCCTCCTGGTGACGGCGGCGTTCACCGCCCTGCCGGCCCGCCTGGCGGCCCGGCGGCCGGTGGCGCGGACCCTCAGCGCCGAGGCGGCTGCCTGACCGGCCGGAGGCTGGTGATAGATGGCCGGGGAAATCCTGTCCGCCTCTCCGGCGTCTGCTGCCACGGCTCGCACAGCCTGGTCATCGGTGGACGCCGCCGTGACGGAGTCCGTTCAAGAGGAGGGCGAGCAGGCGGTCGGCTTGAGCTGAGCTGTCAGGGGCGCCCTGGGCGGCCCAGGCGATAGCGCCGATCATCTTCAGTACGTCCGCGTCGTTCGCGTCGGAGACGAGCACGCCTGTTTGCCGCGCCCTCGCCAGCAACGCGGCTCCCGTCTCGAACATCTGCGCATGCCAGGTCGATACCGGGCCATTTTCGTGATCGAGCGCCGAGTCCATCACGGCGGCCGACAGACCTCGATAGGTCAGGCCATGCCTGAGCGCGGCACGCAACCAGGTGGACAACGCGTCGAATTCGTCCTCGGCGGTCAGCAGCCGGCGGCCAAGGTCGACCAGCTGGGCTATCTGCTCGGCGAGTACCGCCTCGATGAGATCCAGCCGGGTGGGGAAATGCCGGTAAAGCGTCCCGCTGGCCACCCCTGCCCGCCGGGCGATCTCGTCCAGGGAGGCGTCCACGCCGAACTCGGCGAACGCGATTTTCGCCTGCTCGACCAACTGCTCGTAGTTACGCCGGGCGTCCGCACGCCTCGGACGCCCGGCACGCGACCGTGGATCGTGGGCCGCCGACACCATTGGCACATCTCCGTTGCTAACCGGGGACACAGTCCGTTACTGTGGCCACCTAACCGGACTATGTCTCACCTTACTGGTATGGCTCACCCAGAGCATGGAGGGCCGCCCCCGATGGCGCTGACGGAACACGACCGAACCGACATCACCGACGCCGGCCTGCCGGACCAAGCGGAGGCTGGTCCACGTGAGGTTCTGGAGCGCTACCGCCAAGCCGCCATCAGCCGGTCCGCCGATGAAATGAGGCGCGTCTACGCCCTCGACGCGGTCCATGAGTTCCCGTTCACGCTCCCAGGCCTGCCGTCCCGGCTCGCGGGCAGGGACGAGATCGTGAACTGGATCACCGCAGGGTGGAAGGACTACCCGCTGAAGTACGAGCTTTACCGCACCCTTGCCATCCACGACACCGGGGATCCGGAAACGATCATTGTTGAGCAGGAAGCCCTCGGAACCAGCGTGACCACCGGCGAGTTCGCGCTCCCCAACCTCGTTGTGCTCACCGTGCGCAACGGGCAGATCACCCGCCTGCGCGACTACGTCAACATCCCGGCAGCCGCGGCCGCCATGGGAGGGAATCCATAGGCGGTGGAAAACCGATCGACGCGCGCGGCCGTGATCGCTACCGTCCACGGCATGGTTACCGACACCGACACCGATCGTTTCGTCGCCGAGGGCTTCCTCAAACTGGAGGAGGCCTTCCCCCGGGAGACCGGCGACCGGATCAGGGAAGCGCTCTGGCAGCAGGTCGGGCTGTCGCCCGACCGGCCCGGCGACTGGACGCAGCCGGTGGTGTGGGCGGCCCCCGACCCGATGGGACGCGGCCCGTTCGGGGAGCCGGTGCGCAGCCCCGCCCTGGCGGAGGCGCTCGACCTGGTCGCCGGGAAGGGCGGCTGGGAGCCGCGCGGCACGATCGGCAACACGCCGATCCGTTTCCCGCATCCCTCCGACGCCGGGGACACCGGCTGGCACATCGACCAGAACGACCCCGGGCCCGCCGGCGCCTGGGGGACGGTCACCGCCAGGTCCCGCACGCTCCTCGTGCTGATGCTGTTCTCGGAGGTCGGCCCCGACGACGCGCCGACCCGCATCAGGGTCGGCTCCCATCTCGACACCGCTCGCGTGCTCGAACCGCACGGCGAGAGCGGGCTGGAGTTCTTCGCCGCCGCGCCGCTGCTCGACGAGGCGAGCGCCGACCGGCCCGTGGCCCTGGCCACCGGACAGCCGGGAGACGTCTACCTGTGCCACCCCTACCTGGTGCACGCCGCGCAGCCCCACCACGGCACCCGGCCGCGGTTCATGTCCCAGATGCCGTTCATGCTGACCGGCCCGCTCGGCCCGGACGCCGCCACCCCCCTCGCCCGCGCGGCGCGGCTCGGCCTCGCCGGCTGACCACCGAGGGCCGGCTGACCACTGGAGCCGGCTGATCGCCGTGGCCGGACCAGCGGCCGGAACCGGGTGACGGCGTCAGACGGCCCGGCCGGGTCGCGTGTGCCGGGCTCCCGCCCGGCACCCAAGGGAGGGCGCGATAGCCTGACGGCATGTTCCACCGCAAACCCCTGGAAGAGCGCATCGCCGAGCGCGTCGCCAAACGCCCCCCGCTCAAGGAGGGCAAGCACTTCGAGCACCGCCCCGCACTGATCGTCTTCTGCGTGATCATGGTGCTGGTCGCGCTGAAGATCGTGGGCGCCTTCGTCCTCATGAAGTGGGGCATCACCTAGAGCGGACATCCCGCCAGGTCCCGGCCCTGACGGGTCAGGACTCCAGGGCGCTGCCCTGCTTCCACTTGCTGAACGGCATCTGCCAGAAGCCCCAGCCGTTGTTCCACTCCAGCGCCCGGTTCGTGCCGACGATCTTCACGACGTCGCCGCGGTGGAAGTTCTCGTAGAACCACTTGGCCTGCGAGGGGCTGGCGTTGACGCAGCCGTGGCTGACGTTGGCGCGGCCCTGCGAGCCGACCGACCACGGCGCACTGTGGACGTACTCGCCGCTGTTGGAGATGCGCACCGCGTGGTTCACGATCTCCTTGTAGTAGCCGGGGTCGCCCTCCTTCTTCCCCGGAGAGATCATGGTGACCGGGTTGCCGCGTTCCATGGTCAGGTGGACGCCGTTGGTGGTGGTGTACTCGCGGGTGGTCGCCTTGCCCGCGCTGATCTTCATGGACTGCACGACCTTGCCGTCGCGCTTGACCACCATCATGTGGGTCCGGGTGTCGACCGAGCTGATCCAGGCGGCGCCGATCCTGATGGTCGTGGAGTGGTCCTCCACGCCGTAGGTGTCGCGTCCGGCCTTCACCCCGGTGAGGTGCGCGGTGAACTTCACCTTCTGATGGGCGGGCCAGTACTTCGCCGGCCGGTAGATCGCGTACGTGTCGTCGATCCACCGCCAGGCGCCCTTGACCGGCTTCTGCGCCTCCACCTCGAGAGCCTGCTCGACTGCGCCCTTGTCCTGCACGGGCTGGTTGAACCGCACCATGATCGGCATGCCGACGCCGACGGTCTCCCCCTTGATGCCCGGGGTGACGTCGGCGATCTGCAGGGGGAACTTGGGCTTGAGCGTGCTGAAGCTGCTGGACGCGCTGGCGGGGCCGCCCTCGCCGCCGGCGGTGGCCGAGACGGTGTACTTGCTGGAGGGCGTGAGGGGCTGCTTGGACGTCCACTTGGTGTGGGTGGAGTCGAACTCGCCCTCGACCGCCGTGTCACCCGACCTCACGGTGACCTCCTGCAACTGGCCGCCCGCGGCCGTGACGACCACGGTCTTTTCGGGGCGCACGCCGGCACTGCCCGTCGCGGGGCTGATCTTGATCGTGGGGGCCGGGACCGCGGGGGCGGAGTTCCCCGATCCTCCGGACCCTCCGTCTCCGGTCGAGCCCGGTCCGCCAGACCCGCCGGAGCATGCCGACAGGGTCGCGGTCAGAATCACGGCGACACCGGCGATCGGCGTCATCGAACGACGTGCAGTGCTCAGCACAACTACTCCCCCATGAGCGCGAAGGGCACTATAAGACCTTATTCGGGGTTGCCTCTTAAGTTGGCATTTTCCCTGGCCCCGAGGTCACATTTCGGTCGCTCTTCGCTGGTCTCACCTCTGTAAACGGTAAGGCGCGGGTCAAGACTGATCAAGTGTTCGGTCAGGCGTGTCCCGGCCCGCGGGAGCCCGCGGTGCGGCGCCGGCGGCCGGCGGGCCGCGGCGCGGGAGATTCGGTGCCGCCCGATCGCACACTGGGGGCGAGCCCTTACCGCCGGAGTCCGGCGACACCCGTCCGGCCGCATTCCGGCAGGTGGATTGGGCCTTTTCACAGATCGCCACACGGGTTATCACAGAACGGAAAGGCGATAGTGAATCTTCGCCGTGACCCGCTCCACTGCTGATCGCCCGCTCCACTGCTGATCGCCCGCTCCACCCCGATCACCGCTCCATCCGAAGCAGGGCACGACGCGCCGGGACCGCCCGGCGTCGACATCTCGCTCGCCCACTGGGCACCACCCCGACGGAGGACGGCATGCGCCTGTTACGAACCGTGGTCGCACGATTACTGCTTGTCTGTGCGATGGTCGCCGCGAGCGCCACCGCCGCGGCGGGCGCCGCGAACGCGGCGGTTCCCGACGTGTGGGGATTCGCCTACGTCGACACCAGCTCCGGCGTGCCGAACCTGTCCTATCAGGCGGGCAGCTGGACGTCCGGCGCGGTCACCGTCGCCCCTGGCGTCCCCGGGGAATACTTCGTGCGGTTCCCGGGGATCGGGATCCCCAAGGGCGGGGTCGCGCACGTGACCGCGATATCGCAGGCGGCCGAGTGGTGCCAGATCGAGAAGTGGGGCCAGGTCGGCACGGACGAGATGGTGGCGGTGCGGTGCTACCGGTACGGCGGAGGCCCGGCCAAGGCGCTGTTCTCCATCGTCTTCGCGAGCAGCAGCGGCGCGCTGTTCCCGGCGTCGCAGGCGTACGGCTACGTCTTCTGGGACGGCGCCTCCATCGCCTCCGACTACAACTCCTCGCTCGCCGCGAACTCCGTCTTCCACAATGCCACCGGCGACTGGACCGTCTGGCTGCCCGGTCTCGGCTCCTCCGTGCAGGCGGGGAACATCCAGGTCACCGCGGTCGACTCAGGTCAGCCGGCGCGGTGCAAGGTGGGCGCCTGGAGCTGGGCGGCGTCCGGGCAGAAGATCCAGGTGCTGTGCCACGGCGCGACCACCACACCGCTCGACACCGGCTGGACCCTCACCTACCAGCGGGAGCGCGCCATCACCGGGGCGTTCGCGCCGCCGAAGTACTTCGCCTACACCTTCGACACCACCCCGGCCAACCCCGGGCCGTACGCGCCGCTGCCCACCGGGATCAACTTCAACTACCCGGGGGCGGTCAACACGGTGCAGTCGGCCGGGACCGGCCTGCGCCTGGTGACCTTCCCCAAGGTCGGGACGCTGCCCAACAACGTGCAGGTCACGGCGTACGGGCCGGGGCCGGCCTTCTGCAACCTGCTCACGCTGTGGACCACCTCGGGCTCGGACGTCTACGTCCGTGACGTGGTCTGCTACAACGGCACCGGGGCGCTCGGCCAGCCGTCCCTGGTGACCTACACCTCGAAGTACTGACCGAACCGGAGCACCGGCACGACCGGGGGGCGGGTCACGGCACGCGGAGGCGGTGGGTGAGCCCCGTGTGCCGGCGGCCCGCCCCCCGCGTGCGGACCGCCTGGCCGAGCGCCCGCCGCGACCCCACGACGACAACGAGCTTCTTGGCCCGGGTGATGGCGGTGTAGAGCAGGTTGCGCTGCAGCATCATCCAGGCGCTGGTGGCCAGCGGGATGACCACGGCGGGATACTCGCTGCCCTGGGAGCGGTGGATGCTGACCGCGTAGGCGTGCGCCAGCTCGTCCAGCTCGTCGAAGGAGTAGTCGACGTTCTCGTCCTCGTCGGTGAGCACGGTCAGCTTGCTCTCCTCGGGGGTGATGGCGGTGACGACGCCCACGGTGCCGTTGAACACCCCGGCCGCGCCCTTGTCGTAGTTGTTGCGGAGCTGGGTGACCTTGTCGCCGACGCGGAAGACGCGCCCGCCGTACCGGCGCTCGGGCATGCCCTCGCGGGCGGGGGTCAGCGCCTCCTGCAGGGCGATGTTGAGCGCGCCCGCCCCGGCGGCGCCGCGGTGCATCGGCGCCAGGACCTGCACGTCCCTGCGGGGGTTCAGCCCGAACTTCTTCGGGATGCGGCGGGCGACCACGTCCACGGTCAGCGCGGCGATCTCCTCGGGCTCCTCGCAGGGGAACAGGAAGAAGTCGGGGAACTCCCGCACGAGGGGGTGCTGCCCGGTGTTGACGCGGTGGGCGTTGACGACCACGCCGGACTCCTGCGCCTGGCGGAAGATCTGCGTCAGCCGCACCCGGGGGACGTCCGGGGCGGCGAGCAGGTCGCGCAGCACCTCGCCGGCGCCGACGGAGGGAAGCTGGTCGACGTCGCCGACGAACAGCAGGTGCGCGCCCGGGGCGACCGCCTTGGCCAGCTTGTTGGCCAGCAGCAGGTCGAGCATCGACGCCTCGTCCACCACCACCAGGTCGGCGTCGAGGGGGTTGTCGCGGTCGAAGGTGGCGTCCCCGCCGGGCCGCAGCTGGAGCAGCCGGTGCACGGTGGTGGCCTCGTGCCCGGTCAGCTCCGCCAGCCGCTTGGCCGCCCGGCCGGTCGGGGCGGCGAGGATGACCTTGGCGCGTTTGGCCCGCGCGAGGGTCACCACCGAGCGGACGGTGAAGCTCTTGCCGCAGCCGGGGCCGCCGGTCAGCACCGCGACCTTCTCGGTCAGCGCGAGCCGTACGGCCTGGGCCTGCTCGGGGGCGAGGTCGGCGCCGGCGCGGCCGCGCAGCCAGTCGAGGGCGGCGGGCCAGTCGACGTCCGCGAACGCCCTGAGCCGGTCGTGCGACGAGGCCAGCAGGCCGCGCAGCGTGCCGGCCAGTGACAGTTCAGCGCGATGGAAGGGCACGAGGTAGACCGCCGGGACGGTGGCGTCGCCGTCCTCGCCCGCCGCATCGCTCTTGGCGTCGCCTTTCCTGTCGCCTTCGCCGTTCCCCCGGGCCGGGATCTCCTCGCGGACCACGCCCTCCTCGGCGACCAGTTCCTCCAGGCAGGTCCCGGTCAGGGCGGCCGGCACCTCCAGGATCTTGACGGCGTCGGCCACGAGGTTGGGGGCGGGCAGGAAGCAGTGGCCGTCGTCGGCGCCCTGCGACAAGGTGTAACGCAGCCCGGCCTTGACCCGCTCGGGGCTGTCGTGGGGGATGCCGACGGCCTGGGCGATCGTGTCGGCCGTCTTGAACCCGATGCCCCACACGTCGTCGGCGAGCCGGTAGGGCTCCTTGCGGACCACCTCGACGGAGTCCTCGCCGTACTGCTTGAAGATGCGCACCGCGATGGAGGTGGACACCCCGACCCCCTGCAGGAAGATCATCACCTCTTTGATGATCTTCTGTTCCTCCCAGGCGGCGGCGATCATCTTGGTGCGCTTGGGGCCGAGCCCGGGCACCTCGACCAGCCGCTTGGGCTCCTCCTCGATCACCCGCAGGGTGTCGGTGCCGAAGTGGTCCACGATCCGCTCGGCCATCTTGGGGCCGATGCCCTTGATCAGGCCCGAGCCCAGGTAGCGCTGGATGCCCTGGATGGTCGCCGGGAGCACCGTGGTGTACGACCAGACCTCGAACTGCCTGCCGTACCTCGGGTGGGAGCCCCAGCGGCCGGTGAGCCGCAGCGACTCGCCGACCTGCGCCCCGAGCAGCGGCCCGACCACGGTCAGCAGCTCGGTGCCCGACCGCTCGGTGGCGACCCTGGCGATCGTGTACCCGGTCTCCTCGTTGGCATAGGTGATCCGCTCCAGCACGGCGTCGAGCTGGACGCCGGGCGGCCTGCCTTCGGGGCCCGCGGTGGTCATGGGTGGCATTCTCCCCCACGCCCTCCCCGGTGCGCGCCGGGCCGGACCGCCAACAGTTCTTCGCGAAGAACTCTTTGCAAAGAAGTCTTTGCGGTTTAGCGTGGGAGCATGTCCGACGCACCGTCCTCGCCCTACACCCCGGGCAACCCCGACGTGATCGTCCTGGACGCCAAGAGCCTGCGCGCCCTGGCGCATCCGGTACGCGTGCAGCTGGTCGGCCTGCTGCGCAAGCACGGCCCGTCGACCGCCACCCGGCTCGCCGAGCGGCTGGGCGTCAACTCCGGTACGGCGAGCTACCACCTGCGGCAACTGGCCGCCGCGGACTTCGTCGAGGAGGACGCCGGGCGCGGCAACGCGCGGGAGCGCTGGTGGCGCTCGGTTCACCGGTCGACGTATTTCGAGGGCATCGACCTGGTCGAGCGGGAACCCGAGGTCGCGCTGGCCTTCCTGCAGTCCGTCGCCGCCGCCCACACCCTGCGCGTGCAGCGGGCGGTGAACGAGTTCCAGACGATGCCCCGGCCGTGGCGGAGCGCCGCCGAGATGAGCGACTGGGCGCTGCGGCTCACCCCCGGGGAGGCCGTACGGCTGCGCGAGGAACTGCACGACGTCATCGCCCGATACCGCCGCGACGTCCCCGAGGAGGCGGCCGCCGCCCCGGAGGGCGCCGAGCGGGTGGGGCTGATCACCTACGTCCTGCCCGAACTGGACGCCCCCGGCGCGGACCCGGACGGCGACGCAGACGGTGGCGCAGACGGTGGCGGGGGCCCGTCGTGACGGCCGCGGCGCCCGACTCCGCGCCCGACTCCGCGGCCGACTCCGCGCCCGACTCCGCGCCCGACTCCGCGCCCGGCCCCGCGCCCGGCCAGGGCGGGTCCTCCCGGGAGGGAGGGGCGCGGGCGCTGACCGGGCTGCTCGCGGCCACGGCGGTGGCGCTGACCGGCACCCGGGTTTCGACCGTCGCGCTGCCGTGGTTCGTGCTCGTCACCACCGGCAGCGCCACCCAGACGGGCCTGGTGGCATTCTGCGAGATGACCCCCTATGTGGTGGTCAAGGCGCTGGCCGGGCCGCTGGTGGACCGGGTCGGCCCGCGCCGGATCTCCTCGAGCACCGACCTGGTCAGCGCGGCCGCCCTCGCCGCCGTACCGCTGCTGCACGGCCTCGGCCTGCTGTCCTTCCCGCTGCTGCTGGTCATGGTCGCGGTGGTCGGCGCGGCGCGCGGCCCCGGCGACCTCGCCAAGCACGTGATGGTGCCGGAGGCGGCCGAGCGCGGCCGGGTGCCGCTGGAGCGGGCCACGGGACTGTCGGGCGTGACCGAACGGCTGTCGTCGACCCTCGGCCTGCCGGCCGGCGGGATCCTGGTGGCGCTGCTGGGCCCCCTGACCGGTCTCGTCGTCAACGCGGTGTGTTTCGCGCTCGCCGCGCTGCTCGTCGCGCTGGCGCTGCCGCGGGGCATGGGACGGCCGGCCCCGCCCGGAAGCCCGGGACGTCCGCGGGAGGCGCCGCCCGGCGGAGAGCCGGGATACTGGCGGCGTCTCGGCGAGGGCTTCGTCTTCCTGCGCGGCGAACCGCTGCTGCTGGCCGTCATCGTCATGGTGGGGGTCACCAACCTGCTCGACGCGGCGCTGAACACGGTGCTCCTGCCCGTGTGGGCCGAGCGGTCCGGAAACGGTCCGGCCGCCATCGGCCTGAGCAACGGCGTGCTGGGCGCCACGGCGATCGCGGGGAGCCTGCTCGCGGCGGGCGCCGCGCACCGGCTGCCGCGCCGGGCGGTGTTCTTCACCGGGTTCCTGCTGGTCGGCGCGCCGAGGTTCCTCGTCCTCGCCGCCGACGTGCCGATGTGGGCGGTGGTCGCGGTGTTCGCCGTCGGGGGGTTCGGGTCCGGCTTCCTCAACCCGATCCTGGGCGCGATCGCGTTCGAGCGGGTGCCGCGCGCCCTGCTGGGGCGGGTCAACGGGCTGGGCGACGCGCTGGCGTGGGCCGGCATCCCCCTCGGCGGGCTGGCCGCCGGGGCGGCGGTGGCCGCCTTCGGCCTCGCCCCGGCGCTGCTGGCCGGCGGCGCGGCCTACTTCCTGACCACCAACCTGGCCGGGCTGCGGCCCGAGTGGCGCGAGATGGACCGCACGCGCGGGCGTGGTTTCCGGCCGGTGGCCTGCGCCGATGCGGAGGCCGCGGGAGCGGCGGAGCGCTAGCCTGGTGCGGATCACGGAGCGGGAGGGGTGGGGCATGGTTTCCGAAGGGACGGCCCGCGCGCTGCTGGCGAAGCTGGCGGCCGAGCAGGCGGAGTCACGGGTGCCGTCGCTGGTGGCGGCGATCGTGCGGGGCGGCGAGGTCGCCTGGTTCGGTGGGCGCGGCCGGGTCGGCGACGTGCCGCCCACGCCGGACACCCAGTATCGGATCGGCTCCATCACCAAGACGTTCGTCGCGACGGCCGTCATGCGGTTGCGTGACGAGGGCCGGCTCGACCTGCTCGACCCCCTCGGCAAGCACGTGCCGGGCACCCCGCTGGGCGACGTGACGGTCGCGCAGCTGCTGTCGCACACCGGAGGGCTGACCGCGGAGTCGCCCGGCCAGTGGTGGGAGCGCACGCCGGGGACGCCGCCGGCCGACCTGCTCGCCGCGCTCGGCCCGGAGACCGCGCGGCACCGGCCCGGCCGCCGCTACCACTACTCCAACCTCGGGTACGCCCTGCTCGGCGAGCTGGTCACGCGCAAGCGGTCGGCGCCGTGGGAGCAGGTGGTGCGTGCGGAGATCCTGCTGCCGCTCGGCATGCGCGACACGACCCCCCGGCCGAGGCCGCCGCACGCGACCGGATACGCCGTGCACCCGTGGGCCGATGTGCTGCTGCCCGAGCCGGAGAACGACCACGGCGCCATGGCCCCGGCCGGGCAGATGTGGTCCACCCCCGCCGACCTGGCCCGCTGGGCGGCGTTCGTCGCCGGCGACACCGGCGAGGTGCTGCGCCCGGCCACGCTGGCCGAGATGCGCGAACCGGCCACGGTGGAGGACGGCGACGCCTGGACCCGCGGATACGGCCTGGGCTTCCAGGTCGCCCGGCACACCGGGCCCGGCGGGCCGCGGCGGCTGGCCGGGCACACCGGGTCGATGCCCGGGTTCCTGGCCACGGTGTGGGCCGACCCCGCCGACGGCGTGGCGGTGCTGTGGATGGCCAACACCACCTCCGGGGTATGCCCCCTCGACACCGCGCTGCTGGACATCCTGGCCGAGCACGAGCCGCCGCTGCCCGCCGAGTGGCGGCCGTCGCCGGTGGACGAGGACCTGCTGGAGCTGACCGGGCCGTGGTACTGGGGGCCGGCGCCGTACGTGCTGCGGGTCCTGCCGCGGCGGGGCCTGTCGCTCGGCCCGGTCAACGGGCGGGGCCGGGCGTCCCGGTTCGTGCCCGGCGAGGACGGCACCTGGGTCGGGCTCGACGGCTACTACGCCGGGGAGACGCTGCGGGTGGTCCGCTCCCCCGGCGGCGTCACGCACCTCGACCTCAACACCTTCGTGTTCACCCGTGAGCCGTACGACCCGGCGGCCCCGGTGCCGGGCGGGGTCGACCCGGACGGCTGGCGGTAGCCCGGCCGGTCAGGTGGCCGACAGCGCGGCCGTCGGCGGCAGCCGGGCGGCGCGCATCGCCGGGTAGAGACCGGCGATCGTGCCGATGACCAGCGCGGCGCCGGCCGCGCCCGCGAACGCCCAGGGCGGCACCACCGGCGGCCAGCCGCGCGCCAGCGCGTACGCGGCGGTCGCCAGGCCGCCGAGCACGGTCCCGGCCAGCCCGCCGAGGGCCGACAGCAGCAGCGACTCGGTGAGGAACTGCAGGCGCACCTGCCCGCGGGTGGCGCCGAGCGAGCGGCGCAGGCCGATCTCCCGGCGCCGCTCCAGCACCGAGATGACCATGGTGTTGGCGACGCCGACCCCGCCGACGAGCAACGCGACCGCGCCGAGGCCCACCAGCAGGCCGGTGAACGCGCTCGCGGCGGCGGCCCGGGCGGCGAGCGCGTCGGAGGGCCTGCTCACCGTGACCTCCTCCGGGTTCTCCGGGTTGACCGTGCGCGGCAGCACGGCCCGTACGGCCTCCACCGACTCCTCCGGCGACCGCTCGTAGATCGTCGTCGGGTGGCCGTCGAAGCCCAGGTAGCCGGTGGCGGCGGGGAAGCCGACGAGCGCCGAGCGTTCGATCTCGGGGGCGAGCGGCATCGCGCCGAGGATGCCGACGACGGTGAACCACCGCTCGCCCATCCACACCTGTACGCCGGTCCGGGTGACGCCGAGGCGTTCTGCGGCCTTGGCGCCGAGCACGACGGCGGGCCGCGTCTCGGTGGCGGCGTTCAGCCAGGCGCCCGCGGTCACCCGGCCCTCCAGGGTGGCGAGCAGGCCGGACGTGGCGGCCTGGACGGCGATGCCGCCGGTCACCGCCTCGGGGATGCGGTTCGTGCGCCGGATCGTCGCGCCGACCACCCCGGTCGCCGACGCCGTACGGACCGGTCCTATGCGCCGGACCATGCGCAGCGCCTCCTCCGGCAGCTTCGCCTGCTCGCCGAACAGCGTGCGGCCGGGCGAGACGGTCAGCAGGTTGGTGCCGAGCCGGTCGAGGCGGCGCAGCAGTTCCTCGCGGGAGGAGGCCGAGACGCCCAGCACGGCGATCATGGTCGCGATGCCGATGGCGATGCCGAGCGCGGACAGGATCACGCGGGCGGGGCGGGTGCGGAGCCCGGCCATGCCGGTCCGCAGGACGTCGGACGGCCCGAGCCGGGCCGGGACGAGCCGCCCGCCGGTCGTCCCGCGGGTCGGCCGGGCGGTCGTCTCGGGGATCGCCTCGGGGGTCATCGTGGCGCTCCCTTCGCCGTCGCGGGGACGGGCCCGGGCGGGCGGCGGCCCGCTCCCGGGCCGTCGTCGCCGGCGATCCGCCCGTCGCGGACGCGCACCTGGCGCGGGCACCACGCCGCGATCTCCGCGTCGTGGGTGATGACCAGGATCGTGGTGCCGGCGGCGTGCAGGTCGCGCAGGACGGCCAGCACCTCGGTCCCGGCCGCCGAGTCGAGGTTGCCCGTCGGCTCGTCGGCGAGCAGCAGCGGCGGGTCGCCCGCCACCGCGCGGGCCACGGCCACGCGCTGCTGCTCGCCGCCCGACAGCTGGTGGGGCCGGTGGTCGAGACGGTGGCCGAGGCCCACCCGTTCCAGCGCCGCGGCGGCCTTCTCGCGCCGGGCCCGTGGCGGGACGCCCGTGTAGAGGAGCCCGTCGGCGACGTTGTCCAGCGCGGCCACCCCGGGGGCGAGGTGGAACTGCTGGAAGACGAACCCCAGGTGGCGGGCGCGCAGCGCGGACAGCTCGCGATCCGACAGCCCCGGAACGTCGTGCCCGGCGATCCGCACGGTGCCGGTGGTGGGCCGGTCGAGGGTGCCGATCAGGTGGAGCATGGTCGACTTTCCCGACCCGGACGGCCCGGCGACGGCCACCAGCTCGCCCTGCTCGACGAGCAGGTCCACCCCGCGCAGCGCCCGCACGCCGCCGTAGGTCCGGGTCACCTCGCGCAGTTCCACGACGTACGGCCCGCCGGCGTGGGCGGGCTCGTCCGGGGGCTGGTTCACTGGCTGGTTCATGGGCCGGTTCATGGGGCGGTTCATGGGGCGGGCACCTCGACCTCCATGCCCTCGGCGAGCCCGGCGCCGGTGATCTCGACCATGCCGCCGCCGAAGGCGCCGGTCTCCACCGGCACGATCCGGGTCGCGGCGCCCTCGGCCACCTCCACGCCGAAGCCGCCCTCGCGCAGCGCGAGCAGCGCCTCCACCGGCACGGCCAGCACGTCGCGGCGGCGTTCGCTGACCAGCTCCACCTGCACGGGCGCCTTGTCGAGCGGTGTTTTCGGGGTCTTTGCCAGCGTGATGTCCACGTCGACGGTGCTGTCCTCGTCCTGCCCCTCTCCCCGCGAGGCCGTCTTGGCGACCGTGCCGACCGAGGTCACCCTGCCCCTGACACGTTCGCCGCCGGGCAGCTCCACCGTGACCTTGGCGCCCTTCCGCACCAGCGCCTGGTCGCTCGTGGACAGGTCGACGTGGACGAGGCGGCGCAGGCCCGACACGACCAGGGCCGGTCGCCCGGGGCCGGTTCTGGCGCCGACCTCGGCCCTGGCGTCGGTCACCCGGGCGGCGGCGGGCAGGAACACCACCTGGGAGGCGTCCACCCGCCCGGTCCGCGGCAGGCCGGCGTCGTCCTGCCACTGCCTGACGGCGAGGTGGGTGGCGTAGCTGAAATGGTCGTCCACCGTCAGGTCGCCGCCGTAGCCGAGGACCTTGAGGTTGCGTTCGAGCTGCTCGACGTCCGGCCCGTCGGCGACGCCCTGCCGGAGCGTGCGGTAGAGCGGCAGCGTGCCGTACATCAGCACGACCGGACGGCGGGCGACCCGCAGCAGCGGGCGGCCCCGGCGGACGACCGCTCCCTCGGCGGGCACCCAGGTCACGACGCCCCGGGCGTCGGTGACGATCCGCCGCTCCCCGGAGTAGGTGAGCGAGCCCTCCACGGTCTTGGTGTCGACCAGGTCCTGCCGGGTGATCGGGGTGGTGGCCGGGACCGCCGGCGTGGAGGGCCCGGCCGCGCCGTCGCCTCCACCCGTGCCTGCGCCCGGCCTGCCACCGGGGCCGCCGCCCGTCACGGCGACGGCAGTTCCCGCGGCGGCCAGCGCCAGGACGCCCGCTCCGGCGAGGACCAGGGCCCGGCGCGTCACGGCCGCTCCCCCGGCGCGAACTCCTCGCACGCTTTGTGCGCCGTCTCCAGCGTCTTCTCCTGGCCCGGCTTGACCTTGACGAGGAGCCCTTCGCCGGGCTTGGGGTCGGGCATGTCCACGCCGTGTTCGCGCATGCACTGGGCGAACTTCAGCATCCGGTCGCGTTCCCGGGGGTCGCCCGCGCCCGCCCGGTCGCCGACGGCGTTCTTCATGAAATGCTCGCAGGCCCGCATGGCCTCACGGGTCGTCGCCTCCTCCCCCTTCCGGCCGGTGATCCGGACGCGGCCGTCGGCGTCGGGGTCGGGCATGTCCACGCCGTGTTCGCGCATGCACTGGGCGAACTTCAGCTGGGCCTCGCGCAGGTCGGTGCTCGCCGAGGCGGACGGCGTGGCCGCGGCCGTGGTCCTGGCTGTGGACGCGGCGGCGATTCCGTCGCCGTCAGAGGCGCCGTCCGAGGTTCCGTCCGGTGCGTCGCCGCAGGCGGCGGCCGTCGCGAGAGCCGTCGCCAGGGCGAGGCACAGCCCCGCTTGTACGGATCGAAAGCGCAGGGGTCGTGAGCGCGTCGCTCGCAGGCGCATGGTCGTTCCTCCTTCCCCGGGGCCTTCGCCCGGGACGGGGCCCAACTCCAGCGCAGCCGGTGCTAAGCACGGATAAGGAGGAGCCGCCGGTGATCCGGGAGGCTTCGCTTATCCGCGCCTAACACCGCGTGCGTCACTGTCGGTGCCGAGCGGGAGGCGAGGATGCGGGTGCTGGTGGTCGAGGACGAGGAACAACTGGCCGACGCCGTCGCCCGCGGGCTGCGGCTGCACGCGATCGCGGTCGACGTGGCCTACGACGGCCGGGAGGCGCTGGAGCTGGCCTCCTACGTCGGCTACGACGTGGTGGTGCTCGACCGCGACCTGCCCGACGTCCACGGCGACGAGGTGTGCCGGGAGCTGGTCACGGCGAGCGGCGCGAGCCGGATCCTCATGCTGACCGCGGCGGGGCGGGTGCGGGACCGGGTCGGCGGCCTGGCCCTGGGCGCCGACGACTACCTGGTCAAGCCGTTCGTGTTCGCCGAGCTGGTGGCGCGGGTCCGGGCGCTGGCCCGGCGCGCCCCCCGGGCCGCGCCGGCGGTGCTGGAGCGCGCCGGGATCCGGCTCGACCCGGCCCGCCGTACGGTGGCCCGGGACGGGCGGCAGGTGGCGCTGGGCCGCCGCGAGTTCGACGTGCTGCGGGAGCTGATGCGCGCCGGCGGCGGCCTGGTCAGCTCGGCGCGGCTGCGCGCGAGTGTGTGGGACGAGCACGCCTGCGCCGACACGGGCGTGCTGCGCGTCACTATCGCCTCGCTGCGCAGGAAGCTGGGCGACCCCCCGGTGATCGAGAACGTCCCGGGCCGGGGATACCGCCTGTGACCCGGCGCCTGCTGGTGTGGCGCAGGCTGGGGCTGCGGGCGCGGCTCACCCTGCTCTACGGCGGGCTGTTCTTCGTCGCGGGCTCGGTGCTGTTGTGGTTCACCCACCTGCTGACCGCCCGTGCGCTGAACCAGCGGTTCGTCGTGGCGGTGGAGAAGGTGGCCGACCGCGGGCGCCCAGAGCCCCTTGTTTCAGGCGGCGCCCTGCCCGCTCAGACCCCGCCCGCTGAGACCCTGTCCGCTCAGACCCTGCCGGGCGGCGCGCTCGGCGCCGACGGGATCGCGCGGCGCGTGCGCACCGACGTCGAGCAGGGCGCCGCCGACGTGCTGGACGAGGTGCTCCGGTCGTCGCTGATCGTGATGATCCTGGTCGGGGTGGTCGCGGTGGTGCTGGGATACCTGGTGGCCGACCGCGCGCTGCGCCCGCTCGACCGGGTGACCGAGACCGCGCAGCGGCTGTCGGAGAGCACCCTGCACGAGCGGATCGCCCTGCGCGGCCCGCAGGACGAGGTCAAGCGGCTGGCCGACACCTTCGACGCGATGCTCGACCGGCTGCACCGGGTCTTCGACGCCCAGCGCCGTTTCATCGCCAGCGCCTCCCACGAACTGCGCACCCCGCTGGCGGTCAACCGCACGGTGCTGGAGGTGTCGCTGGAGGAGCCCGCGGCGTCGGAGGACCTCAAGGCGCTGGCGCGGGCGCTGCTGGGCGCCACCGCCCGGTACGAGCGGCTGATCGACGGGTTGCTCATGCTGGCGCAGTCGGAACAGGAGATCACCGTCCGCAGGCCGGTGGACCTGCGGCAGGTCGTCCGTACGGCGATGGAGCAGATCGGCCCGCAGCCGCGCCGCGGGAAGGTCACGGTCCACGAGGACCTGCACCCGGCGGTCGCGCACGGCGACCCGCTCTTCCTGGAACGCTGCCTGGTCAACCTGCTGGAGAACGCCGTCAAGTACAACGTGCGGGACGGGGAGGTCTGGGTCCGCCTGCGCGAGGACGACGCCGGGGCGTGCCTGACGGTGGAGAACACCGGGCCGCCGGTGCCGCCGTACGAGGTCGGCGACCTGTTCGAGCCCTTCCGGCGGCACGGCGGCGACCGGATCCGGTCGGCCCGCGGCGCCGGGCTCGGCCTGTCCATCGTCCGCGCCATCGCGGTCGCGCACGGCGGCACGGCCGACGCCCGGGCCCGGCCGGAGGGCGGCCTGACGGTCACCGTACGTCTGCCCAGGTGAGCGAGGTGCGTTCGCTCTGAGCGAACAGGGGTGTGAACGCAGGGAAGGAGGGGAGCGCGGCATCCCCGGTG
Source organism: Microbispora sp. NBC_01389 (assembly GCF_045040095.1). NCBI lineage: Bacteria > Bacillati > Actinomycetota > Actinomycetes > Streptosporangiales > Streptosporangiaceae > Microbispora > Microbispora sp. NBC_01389. The sequence goes on along the minus strand of NZ_CP109552.1, from coordinate 5,818,108 downwards.
GGGCGGGCGAACCCGCCCTCTGCGCCCGCTCGGCTGACATCTCGCCAGGTAAAACCCGTCTTGTCATCACTTGACCGGTTTGGGCTTGTCTATTACTTTTTGAGCAACTCGGGGCGTACTTGCTCATCTCAGTGGTCAAGAAAGCCCACCTCACACCGACGCGGCCGGCCGATCCCGGCCTGCCGCCCGGCCGCCTAATCCGCGTGAGCGGAACCGGGGACCCAACCTCTTCCTGGGGTGAATCGGCATACCTGCCGTAGGGCGACTTCCAGCCCGAACCCGTCAGCTAACCCGGTCGGTGGCATGGAAGCAAAGGGAGTCCGCCCATCATGCACGCCCTCACGACCTGTCTGCGCACGGCCCTGGCCGGCGGAGTCCTCGCCTCGGCCGTGGCGATCACCCCGCCCGCCGCACAGGCGGCGGACAACCCGGTCTCCGGAAAGGCCCCGGCCGCCGCGGCCGCGGCGGCGCCGTCCCTGACCGACATCGCCGCCCGGCTGCCCAAGGTCGGCCCTCAGGACGTCATCAAGCTGGCCGCGAGCCAGGTCGGCATCAGCGAGAACGCCGCCGGCGGTGGGACCAAGTTCCAGGAGTGGTACATGACCAGCCCGCGTGCCCTGGAGACCCTGGCGCGGGACGGCGGGGCGCTGGGGGACTACGAGAACGCCCCCTGGTGCGACATGTTCGTCTCCTGGGTCGGCCAGCGGCTCGGCATCCAGCCGGTGATGGGCGCCGACGCCTACACCGTGGAGCACGCCCGCTGGTTCGCCGAGCACGGCCGCTGGGGCCGTACGCCCAAGCCCGGGGCCGTGGTGTTCTTCAGCTGGAGCGGCAGCAAGGCCATCGGCGACATCAAGCACGTCGGCTTCGTCGTCAAGGACAACGGTGACGGCACCATCCGCACCGTTGAGGGCAACACCGGTAACGGGGCCGTCGAGGCCCGCACCCGCCCCGCCTGGCAGGTCGCCGGGTACGGCTACCCGGTCTACCCCGCCGAACTCGCCTCCTGACGGCCCCGCCCCGGGGATCGCGGAACACGTTCCCGATCCCCGGCCCGGCTCCGAGGACGCGAGCCCCACGATCGAGTCCTGCCCGCCTACACCAGCGGCCGGATCGCCCTGCTCGGCGACGCCGCCCACGCCATGAGCCCCGATCGCGGTCAGGGCGCCGGCCAGTCGATCGAAGACGCGGTCGTCCTGGCCGCCGGCACTTCCGTGCCCGTCGCGCCTCGCGCCGCGCACGCTCGGTCCCCTGTGGGACTGGACACCCCCGGCCCTGCGCCCTTCCCTCACTTGATCACACGGTAGGTCAGGTGCTCGGCGGCCGGGGTGGACACGGAGCCGAGCGGCTCCAGCCGCAGGGACCCGGGCATGCCCTCGGGGAACAGCGACGTGCCGCCGCCGAGGATGAGGGGGGCGAGGTGGATCCGGAGGACGTCCACCTCGCCGGCGCGCAGGAACTGGTCCGCGATCACGCCGCCTCCCATGATCACGACTTCTTTGCCGCCGGCGGCGGCGCGCGCCTTCTCCACGGCGCTGCCGAGGCCGTCGGTGACGAAGTGGAACCGTTCGCCCAGCCGCACCTTCCCGGGCCGCGCGTGGGTGACGACTAAGACGGGCGGGGCGGCGATCTGGTCCTGGTCGTGGCCGTAGCCCACCTCGTCGTTCCATCCCTTGGGCCCGTCGACGACGTCGAAGGTGCGCCGGCCCATGATGACCGCTCCGGTGTCGGTGAAGGACTTCCGGAGGATCTCCGCGTCGCGCGGCGTCCGCTCGTCCTTCACCCAGGCGTGCAGGATCTCCCCGCCCACCCCCAGCCCATGCTCGGGGCAGGCGCCCGGCGCGGTGACGTACCCGTCCAGCGACATCGTGATGTCCAGGACGACCGGCCCGGTCTCCGGGCGGTCCTCGCCCTGGTCGTGGGCCAGTTCGCCGAGGCGGTCCATCGAGTCGACGACGCCGCGTTCCATCCCGCCGGCGATCATGGCGTCCCGTGCCTCGACGGTCGGGAACACCGAACGGGTCCACAGCCGGGTACGTCCGCCGAGATCCTCGAACGTCGCCGAATCGAGGCTGACGACACCGGGCGTGCCCTCGTACTCGAAAGTCTGGATGATCCGCTCGCCCGGGCTGACGGTGTGGAAGACGCCGTGGAAGACGTGCTCGTCGCCCTCGGTGTCGCGGTGCACGTAGCGGTACGTCCCGCCCGGGCGCGCGTCGTACTCGACCAGGCGCATCTCGACGTCCCGCGGGCCGAGCCAGCGGGTGACCAGCTCGGGGTCGGTGTACGCGCGGAAGAGCCGCGCGGGCGGCGCGTCGAAGTCGCGGACGACCTCGATGAACGGGCTGCCGGGCTGGGCCGTGATGGTGGTCGGGTTCTCGATCATGATTTCTGCTCCCCTGTCTCGCCAAGTACGTCGTCGAGGCGCCGGAACTGCCCCTCGTGGGTCAGCCGGTAGGTGTCTATCCAGCTCGTCAGCTCCTCGAGCGCCGCCGGGTTCAGACGGCACGGACGGCTTCACCGATCGGAAATCCTCCGCCACGTCGTCGGTTCTGGTAGCCCCTCGCCATCCGCGGAAGGATTGACGACCATGACCGACGCCAGACCGCCAGCCGACGACGAGGCCGCGTTCATCGCGGCGGCCCGCTCGAACGACGCGGCACAGTTCGCGCTCGTCACGGAGCGCTACCGGCGTGAGCTGCAGGTGCACTGCTACCGGATGCTCGCGAACTACGAGGACGCCCAGGACATGACGCAGGAGACGTTCCTGCGGGCATGGAACAAGCGGGAGTCGTTCAAGGGCCATGCCGCGCTGCGGACCTGGCTGTACCGGATCGCGACGAACGCCTGCCTCGACTTCCTGGAGAAGCGCAACGACCGCACACCCGTGCCTGCCGGACTGCCGGGCGCGGGCTCGGAAGTGCGCTACCTGCAGCCCTACCCGGACCGGATGCTCCCGGAGGACCCGCAGGAATCGGTGGTGGCTCGGGAGACGATCGAGCTGGCGTTCATCGTCGCCGTCCAGCACCTGCCGCCGCGGCAGCGGGCGGTGTTCATCCTGCGCGATGTCCTCGGCTGGCCGGCGTCGAAGGCCGCCGACGCCCTCGAGCTGACCGTCGCATCGGTGACCAGCGCACTGCAGCGGGCGCGCGTGACGATGCGCGAGCAGCTGCCCGACCGCCGCCTCGACTGGCGGAGCCCTGCCACGCACGAGCTGTCGGATGACGAGCGCGGCGTGGTGAAGTCGTATATGGACGCCCATGAGCGCAACGACCTCGACGGGCTGACGGCCCTGCTGCGCGACGACCTGCGCTTCGCGATGCTGCCCGGCACTCTGATCGTCACGGCCAGGGACGCGGTGGACGGCTGGGTCTCCGGCGGGCTCTTCCAGCGCGGCCACGACGACTGGCGCTGCATCCCCACGACGGTCAACCGCATGCCTGCCGCCGTGCTGTACCTCCGCACCCCCGACGACCCGGAATACCGGCTGTTCAACATCGCGGTCCTGCACATCGTCGACGGGAAGCTCGCCGAGCTCACCGGATTCGACGCGACCGGCAAACCATGGCTGGGCCTGCCCCCGACACTGCCGTCAGGCAAAGGCCCCATCGTCGATGAGTCCAGCGCACGGGTCGCCGTCGCCGAAGCCACCGCCGAATGAGCACCCCGGCCGGCTGAGCACCAACGCGGCGACGCGAACACCACCGCCCCGCCGGCGTTGCCGGCGGGGCATCTGCATACCCCGAAGATCATCGTCACGATCGACGACGACGTCGCCCTCATCGCCGAGGGTCACGGTGAGCACGCCAGAAGGATTTCGACCTGGCCTCACGCGCCGAGCATTCGGCCCGTGCTCATCGCCTCGCTTCATATCGGGTCAGCACCACGCCACCGGGAAATGTCCGCGTCTCGACCAGGTTCAGGTGCACCCAGCTGTCCAGCGCGGTGAAGAACGGCGTGCCGCCGCCCACCAGGACCGGCACGGTGACCAGCGCGTACTCGTCGATCAGCCCGGCCCGCATGGCCGCCCCGGCGAGCGTCGCGCCGCCGATGCCCATCGGGCCGCCGTCCCCGGCCTTGAGCCGGGTGATCTCGGCGACCGCGTCGCCGGTGACCAGGCGGGTGTTCCAGTCGACCTTGTCGATCGTCGACGAGAACACCACCTTCGGCGTGTCCCGCCAGTTCCGCGCGTATTCGATCTCCGCCGGGGTGGCGTCGGGCCGCTGGTCGCCGGTCGGCCAGTAGGAGCTCATCGCCTCCCACAGCTTGCGCCCGTACAGAAACATCTCGTTCGCCCGCTCCCGGTCGAGCCACCACTGGAACAGCTCGGCGCTCGGCGATGAGTCCGGTCCCTCACCCCCACTCCAGCCGATGTCGTCGCCGGTCGCGGCGATGTAGCCGTCCAGGGTCACGTTCATGGCGAAGATCAGTTTCCGCATCGTGCCAGCCTCCCGTGAGTCGATCTCACACGTACAGACGGGCGCGGCGCGGAAACCTAATCGGTGCTCAATCTGCGTCCGCGGGTAGTCCTCGCGTTACGGACTCAGCGCGGCGTACTCGGCGGGCTCGAGCACCACCGGCCGGATCTCGATTTCACCGATGCCGGTGGCGGAGTGCTCGTTGCTCCGCGGCGTCGAGTGCGGGTGTGAGGGGTGCGAGCGCGGCGCGCAGGAGGTCCGGCAGCGAGCCGGACGGCACGACGAGCCCGCCGGCCGTGAAGGACGAGACAGTCGTCTGCAGCCACTGCTCGATCGCCACGCGGACCGCGGCGGTCACGCTCGCCGCGAGCACCCGTGCGGTGTGCGGGTCGCCATCGCCGAGACGCTCGGCGATGGCCTCGGTGAGGGGACGTTCGATCGCGGTGGTGGTGTCGATGAACGCGTCACGCAGCGCGGGGCGGGTGGTGACCAGCAGCAGCGCCTCCTGGCCGGGTGCGTCCGAGGCGGTGTACTGATCCACGATGGCCTCGACAACGGCGTCGGAGAGGCCGACGCCGTCGGGCCGGTCGATCACCGCCGCCGCGACTCGTGCCTCTCGTTCGCCGGCCACGGCGGCGACGATCGCCTGTTCGCGGCTGGAGAAGTAGTTGTTGTACGTCCTCGGTGAGACGCCGGCGGCCTCGGCGATGTCATCGACGCGCACGTTGTCCGGTCCGCGCTCAAGAGCCAGCCGCAGGGCCGCCGCGCGCAACGCCTCTCGGGTGGCCTGCTTCTTCTGCTCGCGCAACCCCGTCCGTCTCGTCGCCACCGTCTCAGCATAGCTTAGTTGCGCGCACGCAAATTTGCGCGCACGCAACTTTGTACTAGCCTGACTTCCTCCTGTCCTTTTCGTACGAACCAAGGAGAAGCACGTGATCCCAGATGTCGTCGTCGCCGGTGGTGGCCCGAACGGGCTGATGCTGGCCTGCGAACTGAGCCTGGCAGGGGCCCGGCCGGTCGTGCTGGAGCGGCTGATCGAGCCCAGCGAAGAACCGAAGGCGAACGGATTGCTCGGCCAGGTCGTGAGAGTGCTCGACCACCGGGGACTGCACGAACGTCTCAGTGGTAGCCCACACCCTCCGCGGCCGAACTCCGGATACTTCATGTTCGGCGCGATCGGCCTGGACCTGAGCCTGCTGCGGGACAGCCCCGTCCATACCCTGCCGGTGCCGCAGCGACGCATCGTGCAGGTCCTGCAGGAGCGCGCCGTCGAACTGGGCGTGGAGATCCGCCGGGGACACGAGCTCGCCGGCCTGTCACAGGACGACGACGGGGTGACCATCGACGTCGCGGGCCCGGGCGGGACCTACCAGTTGCGGGCCCGGTACCTCGTCGGCGCGGATGGAGCCCACAGCACCACGCGCAAGCTCTCCGGCGTCGCATTCCCCGGCGTCACCTACGACCGGATGACTGTGCTCTCAGCGCACGCGACGGTCCCGGCGGAATGCGTCGATCCCGCGACCGGTGCGCTGAACGTGCCCGGCCATGGCGCCGTTCTTCCGTTCCTGCCCCACCGCACCGAACACGGCGGGTTCTCCTACGCGCCGTTACCTGGCCACCCACCGCTGATCAGCACCACCGAGTGGGACACGCCCGCGACCGACGCTCCGATGAGCCTGAAGGAGCTGCGGGAGAGCATCCGCCGCGTGCTCGGCGTCGACGTGCCGCTCGATCCGCCCGACGGCGCGGGGCCGCACGTGCTGCGCCGGCTGACCGGCGGCAACACCCGGATCGCCGAACGGTTCGCCGACGGCCGGGTGTTCCTGATCGGTGACGCCGCGCACGTGTACGCCGCCACGGGAGGCGGTCCGGGGCTCAACCTCGGCCTGCAGGACGCGGTCAATCTCGGCTGGAAACTCGCTGCCGAGATCCGCGGAAGCGCCCCGGCCGGGCTGCTGGACAGCTACGAGACAGAGCGGCGATCGGCCGCCGAGCGCATGGTGCTGAACGCGCAGGCGCAATCGGCCTTGATAGCCCCCGGCAGCGATGTCACCGGACTGCGCAAGGTGTTCACCGAACTGCTCAGCGACCGAAGCGCCGTACAGCGCCTGGCCGAGCTCCTCGCCGGCGCCGACGTCCGCTACGACATGGGCGAACCCGAGGCGCACCCGTTGACCGGCCGGTTCGCCCCGGACATGGACCTGGACACCTCGGGCGGACCGGTCCGCCTGGCCGAGCTGACCAGAAACGCGCGCCCTCTGCTGCTCGACCTGACCGAAGAGGCATCGCTGGCAGACACACCCGCCCTGCGGCACGACCAGATCGATGTCGTCACGGCGCGCTCCCGCATCCCCACCCCCACCGCCCTGCTCCTTCGACCGGACGGCTATGTGGCCTGGGCATCCGCGTCGCCCCGGCCCGGCCCCACGGAGATCGAAGCACTCCGGACAGCCATGCAGCGGTGGTTCGGAGTCAGCGGACCCGCCCACACCTGAGGTCGTGAGCGTCTCGACGTCGGGGTGAAGACGTTCGCCACGATCGTGGACGACGACGGCACCGTCACCGAGATCCACGCGCCCACGCCGCTCAAGGCCGCCTCGAGGCGATGAACCGCGAGCGGCAAGCCGCGTAGTTCCACGTCGCCGGGCAGTTCCCCGGAGACGCCAAACGCCTGTGGAGGCGACGTAAGACCAGGCTCCGGCCTGGCTGATGCCGATGAATCAGGAACGAGAATCCCTGAGATTCTCCGAACGGCTGGTGAGGATGACGAGCCGCCGGGTCGCCCGGGTCATCGCGACGTAGCGGTCGACGGCTCCCTCGATGCCCTCGCCGAAGGCGTCCGGGTCGACGAGCACGACCAGGTCGAACTCCAGCCCCTTCGACAGCTCGGGGGTCAGCGACCGGACGCGCGGCGTCTCCTCGAACGTGGGGTCGCCGATGACGCAGGCGGTCCCCTCGGCATGCGCGGCGAGCCACGCGCCGACGACCGGGCCGAGCTCCGACACCGGGCCGTGCGTTACGGGGACGCCGCCGCTGCGGATGGAGACCGGCACGTTCGCGTCGGGGAGCACGGCTCGGATGACCGGCTCGGCCTCCGCCATGACCTCTTCCGGCGTGCGGTAGTTGATGCTCAGGGAGGCCAGGGTGATCCGGTCGAACCCGATCCGCTCCAGCCGTTCCCGCCACGACTCGGTGAACCCGTGCCTGGCCTGGGCGCGGTCCCCGACGACGGTGAAGCTCCGGGACGGGCAGCGGCGCAGCAGCATCCGCCACTCCGCGTCGGTCAGTTCCTGAGCCTCGTCCACGACGATGTGCGCGAACGGACCGGCGAGCTGGTCGGGGTCGCCGGCGGCCAGCGCGGCCTCGTCGACCAGGGCGTCGCGCATGTCCTGCCCGCGGAGCATCGACATCACGAGCATCTCGGAGTCGTCGGCCTCGATCAGGTTCTCGACGACCCGGGTCATGTGCTCGTTCTGGGCGGCGACGGCGGCCGCGTTCCGGCGCCTGCGGAGTGCGGCCTCCGGGTCGCCGAGCCGCTGCCGCGCCGCGTCCAGGAGCGGCAGGTCGGACACCGTCCAGGCCTGCGCGTCCGCGTCCGCGCGCCGCAACGCGCGGATCTCCTCCACGCTGAGCCAGGGGGCGCACATCCGCAGGTAGGCGGGCACCGACCACAGGTCGCCGACGAGGTCGGCCGCCTCGATCAGGGGCCAGGCCCGGTTGAAGACCGTGAGCAGCTCCCTGTCGCGCAGCAGCGCCCGCCGGACCAGGTCGGGCGGTGCGTCGCCGTCGTGGCGGTCCACCAGGATCGTGAGCAGCTCCTCCCAGATCAGGTCGCGCGCGTCGTTGTGCGGGGTGCCGGGTTCGGCCGCCTCGAACGCCTCCGCCCAGTCGTCGGGGCTCAGCCGGACCTCCGACCACGGCGTGGTGACCGTCATCTCCGTGGCCGGCGGGTTCTCGTAGAACCTGACGGCCGGCTCGATCGCCTCCACCAGGCGGGCGGACGACTTCAGGCGGGCCGCCTCCGGGTCGGTCTCGATCCCGGCCGCGGCCCCCTCGGCGACCAGGTCCCGCAGGGTGCAGGTCCGTACGCCGTCCTCGCCGAGGCTGGGCAGGACGTCGGAGACGTAGGCGAGGTAGGGCTGGTGCGGGCCGACGAACAGCACGCCGCCGCGGCGCCGGCCCAGGCGGGGATCGGCGTACAGCAGGTAGGCCGCGCGGTGCAGGGCGACGACGGTCTTGCCCGTGCCCGGGCCGCCGTCGACGACGAGAGCGCCGCGCGATCCCGCGCGGATGACGGCGTCCTGGTCGGCCTGGATCGTGCCGAGCACGTCCCGCATCCGCGGCGACCGGCTGCCGCCCAGGCTGGCGATGAACGCGGACTGGTCGTCCAGCGCGGCGTTCCCCTCGAAACCGTCCGGGGTGAACACCTCGTCCCAGTAGTCGCTGACCCGCCCCCCGGACCAGCGGTACCTGCGGCGGCTCGCCAGGCCCATCGGGTTGGCGTGGGTGGCGCCGAAGAACGGCTCGGCCGCCGGAGAACGCCAGTCGAGCAGCAGCCGGCGGCCCGCGCTGTCGGTGAGGCCGAGCCGCCCGACGTACACGGGCTCGGAGCCGTCCGCACCGACCATGCGCCCGAGGCACAGGTCCAGGCCGAAGCGGCGCAGCGTACGCAGGCGGGCGGTCAGCCGGTGGATCTCCAGGTCGCGGTCCAGCGCCTCCCGGCCCTCGCCGCCGGGCGCCCTGCGTTCGGCGGCGAGACGGCCGGACAGGTCGGCGACCGACTCCAGCAGGCTCTCCGCGATGGCCGCGAAGTGCCGCTCGTCCCCGGCGATCAGCTCCGGGCCTGTTTTGTGGGACAGATGGTCGGGAAGGTCGAACGCACTGGTGGTCAAGGGGTTCACAGCATCGGCTCCGATCCGATCCGGTCCGGTGGTGCGCCGCCGTCCCCCGATGGGCGCGGCCCGGCCCCGGCCGACGATTGTGCGGCATGACGGGGGTCTTGTGGCAAGGCCCCCGGTGCGCTATAGGTTGAGAGTGGAAAGGAGCGGACAATTCCCTTTCCACTCTCCGCATCGGTCACCCCTCCGCCCGGGACCTGACCGCCGTGCGTCACCGGGCCGCCGGCGGGGCCTCCCCCGCGGCCCGCAGCTCCGCGGCGACCGCCCGCTCGCGCAGCTGGGCGGCCTCCGACCTGGCCACGTCGAGCTGTGAACGCAGGTCGTCCAGCCGCGCCCGTTCCAGTGACAGCTCCAGCGACAGCGCGGCCTGGGCCCGGTCGCGCTCGGCCACCGCCGAACGGGACTCCCCCACCGCGCGCTCCGCCTCCGCGACCGCCGCACGGGCCCGCGCCTCGGCCTGCGCCGCCTCGGCGCGCAGGCGGGCGGCCTCCGCGACCACCTCCTCGCGGGCCGACTCGGCGGCCTGCGCCCGTGACAGCGCCCGGTCGCGCTCGGCCTGGGCCTGGGCGACGGCCCGGTCGCGCTCGGCCTCCGCCCGCGCCACCGCGCGGTCACGCTCGGACTCGGCGGACTGGGCCCGGGCCAGTGCGGCGGCGCTCGCCTGCTCCGCCTCCCGGTGCGCGCGGCGGGCCAGTTCGGCCTCCGTCCGCGCCGCCCGCGCCCCGGCCTGCGCCTGGTCGCGCTCCTCGCCGGCCCGCGCCGCCCGTTCCCGCACCTGCCGCACCTCGGCCGTGGCCTTGTCCACCCGGTCGGCGAGCTCGCGTACGGCCTGCTCGCGGGCGGCCTCGGCGGCCTCGGCCCGCCGGGTCGCCTGATCGGCCTCCTGCCTGATCCGGCGCTCGGTGGCGGCCGCCTCGCGCAGCGCGGCGAGAGCCTGCTCGCGGGCGGTCTCGGCGTCGGCGAAGGCCGTGTCCCGCTCCGTGTAGGCCTCGTCCGTGCGGCGGCGGGCCTCCTCCGCGTCCCGCCGCGCCTCCTCGGCGGCCTCCCGGGCGAGGCGCACCTGCTCCAGAGCCTGCTCCCGCTCGGCGCGGGCGATGGCGACGCTGGTGTGCGCCTCCGCCTGGACCGCGCTCAGCTTGGCCTCCACCCCCGCCGGGCTCAGCTCCTGCTCCAGCACCCGCGCCAGCGGGTCGATCGCCGCGGCGAGGCCTTTCTCCATGCGCTCGTACAGGTCCTCCACCCGTGCCAGCGCGCCCTCCAGGCCCGGGGTCGCGCGGCGCAGCTCCCGCTCCCGCTTGGCCGCCGCCTGGCAGTCGCCGTCCGGGCAGTACTCCCGTGGCCTGCCCCGCCGTACGGGCTGGTCGATGGGCGCCCCGCAGTGCTTGCACGCGGTGGTCACGGAAGTGGTCACGGCCGGGGTTCCGGAGGTCGTCACGAGGGGCAGCGTACCGATTTTCTGATTTTCTGGAAACAGAAAACACAAACCCTCGATTTGTTGCGCGGCGTCGGCACGCGGATAACTTTGGAGATGGGTAATTCTCGCAAGTTATCTTTGGTCGGCGGCGCGCGTGCCGACAGATCGTCAAGGCGAGGCAGGCAATACCGGACATATCGGCACGTCCCCCACGGTTGCCGCCCATGTAGCCTCGTGCCGAAATCCCCTAGGAGTTGTTTTGTCCGGTGCTTCCCGCAAGCGTGACCTGCTGGTCGTGCTGCTCTCCTTGAACAGTGGCGCGACCGATGCCATCGGCTTGCTCCTCCTGGGCGGCGCCTTCACCAGCGTGATGACCGGGAACATGGTGCTCCTCGGCGTCTCGGGCGCCCAAGGGAACGGGCCGCTCGCCCTGCACGCCGGCGTGGCGATCGCCTGCTTCGTGATCGGCTGCGCGGTGGGCCACCGCCTGGCCGGCAGCGCACGTACCGACGACCCGGTCTGGCCCGCCCAGATCAGCCGGGCGCTCACCGTCGAGTTGGCCGTGCTCGTGATCTACGCCGCGTTCTGGATGGTCGCGGGCGGCGAGGTGTCGGAGATGGGCGCGCTCGGCCTGCTGGCGCTCAACGCGTGCGCTCTCGGCATCCAGAGCAGCAGCGTGCAGCGGTTCGGGGTGCCGGGCCTGTCCACGACGTACCTCACCGGCACGCTGACCACGCTGGTGACGCGGTTGACGGCGGGCAAGCCGCTGCGCGACGTCCAGCTCAGCGGGCTGCTGCTGGCCGGACTGATCGGCGGCGCCGCCCTCGGCGGGCTGCTCGCCCTGCGCGCGCCGGTCGTGGCCCCGCTGCTCCAGCTCGCGTGCGTCGGGACCGTTCTGCTCGCCTCGCGTTTCCTCACCCCCACTCCCGCGTCAGCTGCCTCCAGCACCGCCACGGTCACCGGCTGACCCGGCCGGAGCGCGGGAGCGTCGTCAGCCGCGGATGGCGTCCAGCGCCATCAGAGCGACCTCCAGGGAGACGCACACCTCCTCGGACTCCAGATCGGCGCCGAGGATGCGGCTGATCCGGGTGAGCCGCTCGTACATCCACGCGCGCGAGACGTGCGCGGCCTCCGCGGCGGCGGTCTTGTTCCGGCCGGACTCCAGGTAGGCGCGCAGCAGCGCGACGAGCGAGGTGCCGTGCTTCTCGTCGTACAGCAGCAGCGGGCGCAGCTCGCGCTCGGCGAAGGTCTGGAGCCGGGCGTCGTCGCGCATCAGCTGGAGCAGGCCGCGCAGCCGCAGGTCGGGCAGGCGGTAGTACGGACGTCGCTCGGGCATCCGGATCGCCGCGTCGGCCACCTGGATGGTCTCGAGCATGACCCGCCGCACCTCGGAGACCGAGGACACGGGATCGCCGAGGGCCATGACGTACCGGCCGTCGGGGTCTCCGCGGCGGATCCGGGTGGCCAGCCGTTCGACCGCGGCGTGGCCGTCCTCGCGCGGGCCGAGCGAGACCAGCATGCCGATCATGGCGTCCTCGACCGGGCCGACCAGGGCGAGCAGGCCCGCCTCGCGTACGGCGCCGGTCGCCACCCCGGCCACGGCACGCAGTGCGGCCTGCCTGTCGTAGGCGTTGGACGGCAGGGTCTCGCGGGTGCGCAGCACGACCGCGACCAGTTGGCGGCCGTCCAGTGGGACCCCGACGGCACGGGCCTCCAGGGCGACCTCCGCGCTGGTCTGCTTGGGCGACAGCAGCCCGGACAGCAAGGTGCGGTGTGTCTGGAGCGCCAGCGTCTCCAGGTCGCGGGTGACCAGCCGGCCGAGGGCGAGCGTGGAGGCGGCCCGCTCGACGAGCATGGTCAGCCGGGGTGAGGGGCCGGGGACCGAGACGAGAACGAGCCGGCCCCAGTCCTCCCCCCGCGCTCCCACGGTGGTGACCAGCCAGCCGGTGGGCTGGTCGTAGGCGGTGCGGGCACCGGTCTGCACGCTGCGAGAGCGGGCCTCCCACTGCTCCAGCACGTTTTCGGCCGGCCGCCCCGCGGTGTCGAAGGCCAGGACCTGGTGGGCGAGGTTCTCCAGCACGGCGGGCCGTCCGGACATCCTGACGACCTGGCGCAGCACGTCGCCAGGCTCGGCCCCCTCGACCGTCAGCTCGTTGAACGCCCCATGGATGCGCTCGGAGGCGCGCAGCTCCTCGATCTGCTTCTCCAGGATGCGCGAGTGCACATCCTCGGTGATCTCCACGAAGGGCGTGGTGCGCAGCAGCAGCACGAGCGGCAGCCGGTGCCGCTCGGCACTGGAGCGCATCGCCTGCGGCACCGAGTCGAGGAAGCGCGGTCCAAGCCCGACCACGACCCCCGCGGCGCCGACCCCGGCCAGTTCGTCGATGAACCGGGCCAGGGAGGCGTCGTCGGAGGCCAGTGCGATGCCGGTGGTGAGGATCAGCTCGCCGCCGCGCAGCATCGGCGCGATGGTGGGCAGCTCGCTCACGTGCACCCAGCGCACGGGCGCGTCCAGCCCGGCCGCGCCGGCCACGACCTGGGGACGGCCCTGCCGCAGCGAAGGGAATTCCAGCACCTGGGCGACGGTGGGCAGGGCCTCGACAGTGTCGGAACCCCCGTGAGGATCGTCGCCCGTCATGTCCCTCCCGAAAACGTCGCTAGACCTCCCAAACGTCGGGAAAGTAACGATACATCACCAATTGTCCATCAATGTCCAGAGAAGTCGCGCTCCGAGGTCGAGATCGGCCAGCGGGACGTACTCGTCGGCGGTGTGCGCCTGGTCGGTCGCACCCGGGCCGAAGACCGTGCACGAGGTGCTCCCGGTGAGCGCGGCGACCATGGACGCGTCTGTGTACGCCTCGTGCCCGTCGGCGCCTCCGACCGGAACCGGCCCTCCCACATGTGCCTGATAGGCGGCCCGGATGCCGCGAACGATCGGCGCGTCGTCCGCCGCGCGGACCGGCGGGCGCTCCGCGCCGAGCGGTTCGATCTCGTAGCGCGCGCCGGGATGCTCGGCCACCACTCCCGCGGCGACCTGCTCGACCATGGCCTGGGCCTGCTTCGGTGTCATCGGCGGCACGATCCGCACGTCCAGGCGCGCCTCGCAGGAGGGGGGCACCACGTTGGTGGCCACCCCGCCCTTGACGACGCCGCAGGTGAAGCGGGGCCGCCCCAGCACCGGGTCCTCGTACGGCAGGGCCGCGAAGACCGTTTTGAGCCGGTCGACCAGCTTGGCCGTGAGGTGGTTGGCGTCGATGCCGAGATGGGCGCGACCCGCGTGGGCCATCCGGCCGTGCATCCGCACGGTCAGCCAACGCAGGCCCATCTGCGCGATGCGCAGCCGCATCCCGGTGGGCTCCAGCGCCAGCACCTGGTCGTCGGGGCGCAGGAAGCCGCTCTCGACGAGGCGGTGCGCGCCCGCCATGTCCGGGGCCTCCTCGTCCACGGTGGCCACCAGCACGACGTCCCCTCGCGGCGGGCGGCCCCCGGCGGTCAGGGCGTCCAGCAGGTTGATCGCCAGCGCGAGTCCGGCCTTCATGTCGCAGGCGCCCCTGCCGTACAGGCGGCCGCCGGCGATGGCCGCGCCGAACGGCGGGTGTGTCCAGCCCTCGCCGACCGGGACGGTGTCCATGTGGCCGAGCAGCACCAGGCGAGGTGCGGCCGGGTCGCCGGGCACCCGCGCGATGACGTTGTCACGGCCCTCGACCACCGGCATGCGCTCGGGAGCCAGGCCCGCGTCAGCGAGCCGGTTGCCGACCCATTCGGCGCACTTGCCCTCGAGCGGGCCGGGGTTCTGGCTGTCGATGCCGATGAGAGCGGAGGTGTCGGCGATGACACTGTCCAGCGAGATCATTGTGTTCCTGTGGTTCGGTACGGCTGAGCCGCGGGATGGACGGATGGATGTCGATGAGGTCAGCCGGCGGGTGGCGGGCCGTCGACGACCACGGTCTGGCCACTGATCCCGGAGGACTCCGGCGAGACGAGCCAGGCGCAGACCCGCCCCACCTCGGCCGGGTCCAGCAGGCGGCGGAAAGCGGAAGCGTCCGCGAACCGGGCGAGCACTTCGGCCTCGGTCGCGCCCTCGCGCTCGGCCACCTGGGCCGCCAGGTGCCGCAGCATGGGGCTGTCCACGTTCCCGGGACACACCGCGTTGGCCCGCCCGCCGTGTCCGGCGATCTCGGCGGCGAAGCTCTGCACGAAGCCGATCAGGCCGAACTTGGACGCGCAGTAGACCGAGCCGCCCGCCTCTCCGCGCAGTCCCGCCGTGGAGGCCAGGAAGACCGCGCCGAAGGGGTGCGGGTCGGCCGCGAGCATCCGGGCGACGGCCCGGCCGGTACGGAACGCGCCCCGCAGGTTGACCGCCATCAGCCGGTCGTACTCCGCCCAGTCGGTCGTGGCCACCGGGCCCGTGTAGTTGACGCCCGCGGCGTACACCAGGCCGCTCAGCCGCCCCGCCTCGCCGGCCTGGGCCAGCAGTCGGTCGACCGACTCCTGGTCGGTCACGTCCACGAGGCTCGACCGGTGACCATCGCCGCCGGGCAGGGCGGCGGAGGGATCGACCGCGTCGGCCGCCCACACGGTGTGGCCGCGATGCGCGAGAGCGTGGCACGCGGCGCGGCCCAGTGCGCCGGCCGCGCCGACCACGACGACGATCGAGGAGTCGCTCACGAGGCCGCACCCATCGCGCGTACGGCCTGCCCGATTGAGGCGCGCCGCGGGACCACGGCCTGCTCCAGGGTGATCGCGGCGGGCACCGGCACGTCGGGCGTTCCGTGCCGCGCGACCTGGCGCAGCGCCTGGGGGCCGAGCCGTTCGATCACGCCGGTGACGACCTCGCCGCTGAGCCCGAAGCCGAGGTAGTCCTCGTCCACCACGAGCAGCCGCCCGGTGCGCGCCACCGAGGCGGCGACCGTGTCCAGGTCGAGCGGGACCACGCTGCGCAGGTCCACCACCTCGACGTCCACACCCTCGGCGGCCAGCTCTCCGGCCGCGGCCAGACTCTCCCCGACAGTGGCGCTGAGCGTGACGAGGGTCAGGTCGGTGCCCGGCCGCACGACCGCGGCCCGGCCGAGCGGAACCGTGTAGCGCTCGCGGGGCACCTCGGCGCCGTGCGCGAACGAGCCGGCCTTCTGCAGCAGCAGGCCCTTGTGCTCGATGAACACCACCGGGTCATCGCTCTCCACCGCCGCCGCCATCAGCCCCTTGCTGTCGTACGGAGAGGATGGCGCGACCACCTTGAGCCCGGGCAGGTGCGCGAAGGTGCCCCACAGGCACTGCGAGTGCTGCGCGGCCGAGCCGATGCAGCCGCCCGCCGTCTTGATCACCATGGGCATGGCGACCCGGCCGCCGGTCATGTACCTGATCTTGGCCGCGGCGTTGTAGACCTGTTCGAGGCAGACGCCGACGAAGTCCACGAACATGATCTCGACGACCGGCCGGTAGCCCTCCATGGCCAGGCCCACCGCCATGCCG
The DNA here is from genome assembly GCF_045040095.1 of Microbispora sp. NBC_01389. NCBI lineage: Bacteria > Bacillati > Actinomycetota > Actinomycetes > Streptosporangiales > Streptosporangiaceae > Microbispora > Microbispora sp. NBC_01389. The sequence continues at coordinate 5,801,906 of NZ_CP109552.1, read as the reverse complement.
GTGAAGGCCATCTCCGAGATCGGCGTGTCGCGCACCCGGTCCCGGCCGAACGCCTTCTGCAGGCCGCGGGTGCTGCCGAAGACGCCGCCCTGCAGGCCGACGTCCTCGCCGAGCACCAGGACCCGGCTGTCGCGCTCCATCTCCAGGCGCAGCGACTCGGCGATGCTCTGCGAGACGTTGATGTTGCGTACGGCGGTGCCGGTGTTCATCAGATCAGGCCTTTCTGGGCGGCCGCGCCGGCGAACACGTGGTCGCGGGCGGTGGCGGGGTCGGGCATGGGGTCGGCGCGGACCGCGGCGAGCATGGCGGCGATCGCCGCCGCGGCCTCCTCCTCGCCCGCGTCCAACTCGGCCCCGGTGGCCGCGCCGCGCGCCAGGATCCGCTCCCGGGTGAGGGACAGCGGATCCTGCTCCTGGCGGCGGCGGTCCTTCTCGCCCGCCGGCCGGTACAGGTCGAGGTCGCCCTCGTAGTGGCCGCGGAACCGATAGCAGGTGGCCTCGAGCACGGCCGGACCGTGCCCGGCGCGGGCGTGCGCGACCGCCTCGCCGAACGCCTCCGCCACGGCCTCCACGTCGAGCCCGTCCACCCGTCGTCCCCAGGCGCCGTACGCGGCGGCCCGTTCGGCCAGCGTGGGTGTTGCCGTCGACTCCTCGAACGGCACCGAGATGGCCCACTCGTTGTTCTCGATCAGCACGACCAGCGGCAGCCGCCACGCGCCCGCCATGTTGAGGCTCTCGTGGAAGCCCCCCGTGTTGGCTCCGCCGTCGCCGGTCACGCCGACCGCGACCGAGTCCCGGCCCTCGATCCGCGCCGCGTACGCGTGGCCGAGCGCCACCGGCAGGGTGGACCCGACGATGCCTGTGGTGGAGAATCTGCGCTCCAGGTCGAACAGGTGCATGTGGCCGCCGAAACCGCCGCACAGCCCGGTCGCCCGCTCGTAGATCTCGGCCAGCATCGGCTGGGCGGGCACGCCCTTGGCCAGCGCATGCAGGTGGTTGCGGTGCGTGCTGACCAGGGCGTCGTCGTCGCGCAGCGTGCCGATCATGGCCGCGGCGACGGCCTCCTGGCCGATTCCGATGTGCAGCTCGCCGTGGATCTCCCTGGTGGGCACGCCCGCCAGGCACGCCTCCTCGAACCGGCGCATCCGCACCATCGCGAAGTACCGCTCAACCAGCGTCGGACCGTCCATGACCGTGACTCCTTCTCTTTCGTCCCGGGTGCGCGTCGTGTTCTCGTCGTCCCGTTTGCCTAGCGGCTGGGGCACGGGTGTTCCTCCAGCTCGACGATGGTGCGCGAAGGCGTCCAGCAGTACGCGGCGCGCCCCTCGGCGTACTCCGTGATCCGGCCGATCAGCTCGCCGCCCGCGGCCGTCAGCTCGGCCAGCGCGAGGTCGATGTCGTCCACCAGATAGGCCGTGTGGCCGATCCCCGGCCACACCGGCAGCCGCGGGTCGGTTCCCGCCGGCACGTCGTGGAAGGCGAGCAGCTCGAGCCGCTGGCCGCTCACCGGCGAGACGCACTGCGCGAGGTCGCAGCGCACGTCCGGCAGCCCGACCGTGGCGCGGATCAGGTCGGTCATGCCGCGTGCCTCGAAGACCACCTCGAAACCCAGTGCCCGCCGGTGGAAGTCGATGGCCTCGTCCAGGTTCGGCACGACGACGCCGCTGTGGTGCCAGGTCCAGGTGGCCACGGCGCCCGCGCGGACCGGTCCGGGCAGGGCGGCGGTGTACTCCCGCCAGCCTCCGTACGGGGAGATGTCCAGGTGAACGCCTTCGGCCAGCTCGCGCGGGTAGAGGATGCCGCTGAGCACGCGGCCGTCGGCCAGCTCGACCGGACCCCGGTACAGGCCCGGGGGCTCGCCGTCCTCGACCCGGCGCAGTGTCTCGGCCGGAACGCGGTAGACCTCCCCCGCGACCGAAACTCCACGCGACGCGGCCTCCTGCGGTGGTAGCCGGTACATGCCGGGATGCACGTCCCCGATCGAGTGCACCCGGTAGTGCGGCGCGGTGCGCGCCTCGCCGAGGAACTCGGCGCCCGCCAGGTTGGGGTGCAGCGCGAGACCGCGCATCAGGGTTCCGTTGACGAAAAGCTCAACGGCCTCTTCGGTGTCCAAGTGACTGCTCTCCAGGGGTAGTGGCCGGTGAGTGCTCATCGGGCGATCGCGTACGCGCTGCGCCGGGGGTCGGCGCCCGCGGCGAGGACCCGTCGCTCGCCGGAGCGCGGGGGCGTCAGATCGCCCACGGACTGGACGGACCCGGCGTCGAACTCGTAGGCCGGCCAGGGCCGTACCCGGTGCCCGCGCGCGGCCAGGCCGTCGCGCACCGTCGAGGGGACGCGGTCCTCGACCAGCAGCAGGCCGTCGCCGGAGGGATGCGGGTGGAAGCCGCCCGGGTAGCTGGAGCCGAACACCCGCGGTGCCTCCACGGCCTGCTGCGCGGTCATGCCGAAGACCGTGCCGTTGAGGAACGCCTGGAGCATCGCCTGGACGATGACGTCACCGCCCGGGCAGGCCATCGCGGTGACCGCCAGGTCGCCGCCCGTGTCGCCGCCCGTGTCGCCGTCGAGCGCGATCAGCGCGGCCGGGGTGACGCACGGCCGTTTGCCGGGCGCGACCGCGTTCGGGTGGCCCGCGACCAGGCGGCTCTGCACGCCCCGAGGGGAGCAGAGGATGCCCAGCCCGGGGATGATCGGGGCGCCGTCGATGGTGTCGCTGGGCGAGGACGCGAACGCGGTGCCGTCCGCGTCCATCACCACCACCGCGGTGGTGGAGCCGAGCCGGGGTGTGCCGGACGGCAGGGTCGGCAGGTTCGGCAGCGCGCGCGGTCCGATCCTGGAGCGTAGAGCGTCCAGATGGGCGGGGGCGAGCAGTTCGGCGGGATCGAGGCCGGTGTGCGCCGGGTCGCCGTAGCACCGCTCGCGTTCGGAGAAGGCCAGCTTGAGGGCCTCCGTCACCAGGTGCAGGTGTTCCTCGCTGTTGTGGCCGGCCGCGGCCAGGTCGTAGCCGTCCAGGATGCCGAGCGCCTGCGCGACGATCAGGCCCTGGCTCCACGACGGCGTGACGTGCACCGAGCGGCCGGCGAACCGCACGGCGGGGGCGGTGGCGACCTCGGCGGCGTACCCCGCGAGGTCGTCGGCGTCCAGGAAGCCGCCCGCGCCGGTGACGAACGCGGCGATGGCCCGTGCGGGCTCTCCCCGGTAGAACGCGTCGTGCGCCGCCCGCAGCCCGCCGTCGCGATCCGCGCCGGCGCGGAGCGCGGCGCTCTCGGCGTCGGCCAGCGCGCGCAGCAGCGCGGCGAGTTCGGGCTGGACCAGCCGCTCGCCCGCCCGCGGTGCGCGCCCGCGCGGCCAGTACCGGGCCCGGCTGGATTCCCAGGCCCCGAACCCGCGGCCCATCACGGCCAGGCTCGCCGCGGTGCGCGTGTCGACGGGGAAGCCGTCCTCGGCCAGCGCGATCGCGGGGGCCGAGGCCTCGGCGAAGCCGATCGTGCCGAACTCGCGCAGTGCGGTGATCCAGCCGGACGGCGCGCCCGGCACGATCGACGGCGCACCGCCGAGCGGCAGCGCCCCGCCGTACCGGGCGAGCAGCGCGTCCAGGGTGGCCTCGCGGCCCCACACACCGACCCCCGCCACGCTGCGCACGGCGCCGGACCCCGCCGGTCGGACCAGGATCGGCGCGATCCCGCCGAAGTTGGCCATGTCCACCTGCACGACGTTGGAGGCGAGGCCGGCGGCGACCCCGGCGTCCACCGCGTTGCCGCCGCGTCCGAGCACTTCGGCGGCGATCTGGCTGACCAGCGGGTGCCCGGCCACCACCGCCCAGCGCTCGCCGAGCAGCGTGGGACGCATCGACTCCGCTCCGGGGAAGACGCCGGGGACGATCCCGCCGCCCATCCCCGCGCCCTTCCCGGCGTCCTTGTCCGGCGTTCCGTCCCGTCCCGTGGCGCTCGCCCCGCCGTACGGCCCGGCGGCGTCGGAGCTCTCGAACCCCTGCGCGATGGTCATCGTCCGTCCCTCCTCGTCCCGTCCTGCGGCCCGCCCGTGGCGGGCCCGCGCGCGCCGGTCATGCCGCGCGTCAGCCCGCGTACGGCGGGACCGGCACCCCGCGCACCCCGACGTCGGCGGCGAACACCGCTCCGGCCTCGGGCTCGGCGGCCAGCCGCCGCCGGTCCATCTCGACCCGGCCCGTGGTGATGTACAGCCGGTCCAGCTCCGGGCCGCCGAAGGCACAGCTGGTCACCTGGCGCACCGGCAGCGGGACGGTCGCGTCGTGGCCGCCGTCCTCCCGGTAGCGGCGCACCTGCCCGCCGCGCCAGAGTGCGACCCAGACCCCGCCCTCGGCGTCCACCGCGAGCCCGTCCGGCACGCCGGCCTCGTCCTCCACGGTCACCCACGGGCGGCGGCCGCTCGCCGTGCCCGTCGCCGGGTCGTAGTCGAACACGTCGACCCGCCGGGTGGCGCTGTCCACGAAGTACATCCGGGTGCCGTCCGGCGACCAGCCGATGCCGTTGGCGACGCTGGTCCGGTCCAGGATCCGCTCCGGCGCCGCCGCGCCGGGGGCGATGCGATGCAGCCCGCCGCGGCCGGGAAGCAGGTCCGCGTCGAGGGTTCCGAACCACAGGCGCCCGGCCGGGTCCACCCCGGCGTCGCCCAGCCGGTTTCCCGCGGGCTCGCCCGGCACCTCGACCGTCCGCTCCAGCACGCCCGCCGCGTCCAGCAGCATCAGGCCGGGGCGCGCGGCCACGATCAGCCCGCCGCCTGCGCGCGGTAGCACCGCGCTGACGGCGTGCCCGAACTCGCGGAACGAGGTCTCGCCGGTGTGCGGCACGTGCCGGTAGACCCGGCAGCGCAGCACGTCGACCCAGAGCAGCGCGCCTGTCACCGGGTCCCAGGCCGGCCCCTCGCCCAGCAGGTCACCGGCCCGGCAGACGGGTTCGGGGAGCACCGGAAGCACGCGCATCACGCCTCCACCCCGGTGAGCAGGCCGCGCAACCGCTCCTCATGCGCCGAGAGAGCGGCCAGCCGCGCGGCCCGCGCGGCCTGGTCGGCGGCGAGCGTCGCGCGCAGCCGCGTCCGCGCGGCGTCCGTCTCGGTCCGGCACAACGCGACCCCGGACTCCACCAGGCGGCGTCCCGCACTGAAGACGTCGGCGACGTCCGCACGAACCGCTTCGTACACGATCCGATCGGCCACGTCGCCGCGTCCGGGCCTGGACGCGACCGCGATCAGGTCGGCACGGTGGCCCGGTGCGATCCGGCCCAGCCGCCCCGCGTGGCCGGTCGCCGCGGCGCCGCCCTCGGTCGCCATTCTGAGTACCTCCCGCGGGGTCAGCGGTCCACCCGCCCGTTCGGCGGTGGCCAGCGCGGCTCGCATCTCCGCGAACATGTCCGGCGCGGACTCGTGCTGGCTGTCCAGGCCGAGCGCCACGTTCACTCCCGCGTCCACCCACGCGCGTACCGGCGCGTCCCCGGAGCCGAGCCTGCGGTTGGAGGTGGCGCAGTGCACCAGCGCGGCGCCGCGCCGCGCGAGCAGCCTGATCTCCGCTTCGGTCAGCCAGACCCCGTGCGCGGCCGACAGTTCCGGGCCGAGCAGGCCGGAGCGGTCGAGCATCTTCATCGGGTCGCCTTCCGCCGACCAGGCGCGCTGGCGGCGGCTTTCCAGCAGGTGGGTGTGGACACGGAGGCCGCCCGCGACGCAGCGGCGCAGCGCGGCGAGCGCCGCGTCCGAGCACCATTGGGGCGCAACCGGAGCGACGCCGAGCCGTACCCGCCGGGTGCCGTGCAGGCCGGCGGCCGTCGAGGCGAACAGGCCGGGGAAGCCGGCGGGGGCCACTCCGCGCTCGGGCGCCGCCAGCCGCTCGGCCCCCGGCCAGGCCGCGGGTGCCCGTTCGGGCAGGAACTCGCTCTGGTCGGTGAGGCCGAGCGCCAGCTCGGCGCGCAGGCCCGCCTTCTCCAGTGCGGAGACCACCGCGTGGACACCCGCCGCGTACTCGTCCGGCGGGGCGAAGGTGTGGTGGATCGCCTGCACGGTCGTGACCCCGGTGGCCGCCAGTTCGGCGGCGGCCACCAGCGCGTCGTCATGGGGGTCGAGCGCGGTCGTCCCGGTGAGTCGTACGACCCAGACCTCCAGGCAGGCGTCGGCGACACCCTGCTCGGCCAGCGGCAGCCCCCGCAGGTGCGAGTGCGCGTCGATGAAGGCGGGCAGCACGGTCCCGTCCAGGGTGACCGTACGGTCCGCCGGCACGTCGCCGGCCAGGTCGGCGAACGGCGCGACCCTGACGACCGTCCCGTCCGCCACGAGCACCCCGGCGTCCTCCAGCGGCACGGCATCGGCGTGGGCCAGGAGAGTACGGCAGCGCAACAGGAGGGGCCGAGCCCCGGAACCAGCGGTCATGACCGCACCACCCAGCGCAGCAGCCGCCGCTCCGCCACCGCGACCAGGGCGAAGACCAGTCCCGCCAGGGCGGTGGAGGTGAGGATCGCGGCCCACATCCGCTCGGACTCCAGCGCGAGCGCCGAGCTGATGACGAGTTTGCCCAGGCCGTCGCCGCCGATGACCCATTCGGCGGTCATCACGCCGAGCACCGCCGCCGGGGCGGCGATCCGCATGGCGTCGAAGAACGCCGGCATCGCCGCGGGCAGCCGCACCCGCCAGTAGACGGTCAGCGGGCCGCAGTCGAGCACGTGCATCAGCTCCAGCGCCTCGCGCTCGACCGAGCGCAGCCCGAGCAGCACGTTGACCAGCGTCGGGAAGAACACGATGAGGGCGGCCACGACCACCGTCGACGCCGTGCCACGGCCGAACGCCAGCGTGATGAAGGGCGCCAGCGCGACGATGGGGATCGCCCGCAGGGTCAACGCGAACGGGTAGAGGAGCGCGGCGAGCACCGGCGAGGCCGAGATGAGCAGCGCGAGCACCAGCCCGGCCGCGTTGCCCACCGCGAACCCGGCCACGACGGACATCGCGGTGGCCCGGGCGGCGTCGAGCACCTGGGTCCAGTCGGCGGTCGAGAGGATCGCGCTGGGCGCCGGCAGCACGTAGGACGGCGTGCCGGTGGCCCTTACCACGATCTCCCACACGACGAAGGCCAGAACGATCATCAGCCCGGAACCGGCCAGGCCGCGGGCGCCCGAGGGCAGGCCGGGTGACCGCCGGCGTGGCAGGGAGGGTGCCTCCGTGGCCATGCTCAGCGCTCCTTCGCCGCGTCGACCGAGGCGTGCCACGGGGTCGCCACCCGCGCCACCAGCCCGAACACGCCCACGAGCAGCCCGGTCACCGTGGTGGAGAGCACCAGCGCGGCCCACAGCTCCGGGATCTGGTAGCCGAACATCGCGTACAGCAGCGCCAGCCCGAGCCCCTGGTCCGCGCCGACCCATTCGGCGATCATCGCCGCGATGAACGCGGCCGGAGCGGCGATCTTGAGCGAGGCGGCGAACGCCGGCAGCGCGTACGGCAGGCGCAGGTGGCGCAGGGTGCGCAGCCAGCCGGTGCCGAGCACCTGGCCCAGCTCCAGCACCCGCGTGCCGGTGGCGCGCAACGCCCCGGTGAGGTTGACCAGAACGGGGAAGAACGCGGCCAGCAGCGCCACCACGGCCTTCGAGCCGAAGCCCAGGCCGAGCGAGGCGACGAGCGCCGGGGCGAGCGCGATGACGGGGATGCTGTACAGCATCAGCGACAACCGGTACAGGCCGTCACCGACCAGCCGGAACCTGTCCATGAGCAGTGCGAGCACCAGCGCGAGGACGACGCCGCCGGCGAACCCCGCCGCGGCCTCGGACATGGTCGTCAGGGTGTTGCTCAGGTAGCCGTCCCGGCTCCGCCACAGGGTGGCCAGGATTTCGGTCGGCGCCGGCAGCACCCCACCCGGACGGTAGAAGGCGCGTCCGTACGCCTCCCAGGCCAGGAGCACCGCCGCGTACCCGGCCACCGCGATCGTGATCGTGGCACGGCGGCCGATCCCGCCGGCCCCGAGTGCGTCGCGGCGGCTCACGGCTCGACCCCCTCGTACGCCTGGGTCAGCAGCCTGGTGAGCGTGCGCTCGTAGGCGGTGAACTCCGGCAGCAGCATGGTCTCCGCGTCGCGCGGGCGGGGCAGGTCGATCTCCAGGTCGGCGATGACCCTGCCGGGATCGCGGCCGAGAACCACCACCTGGTCGGACAGGAACACCGCCTCCGACACGTTGTGCGTGACGAGGATCGCGGTGGTGCCGGTCTCCATCCAGATCCGCTGCAGCTCGTCGTTCATCTGCCGCCGCCGGATCTCGTCCAGGCCGTTGAACGGCTCGTCCAGGAAGAGCAGCCTCGGCCGCAGGATCAGCGCGCGGGCGATCGCCACCCGGCGGGCCATGCCGCCGGAGAGCTTCGCGGGCAGGGCCTTCTCGAACCCCTCGAGACCGACCAGGCGCAGCAACTCGCGTGCCCGCCCCTGCCGCTCCGCCTTGGCCACCCCGGCGACCTGCAGCGGCAACTCGACGTTGGCCAGCGCGGTGCGCCACGGCAGCAGGACCGGATCCTGGAAGACGAAGCCGAACTCCGCGGCCCGCCTGGCCTCCTCGGGGGACCGGCCGAACACCTCGACCGTGCCCGATGTCGGGCGTACCACGTCGGCCAGGATGCGCAGCAGCGTCGACTTGCCGCAGCCGGACGGGCCGATGAGGGTGCTGAAGCGGCCCTCACGGATCGTCAGGGCGATGTCGTCCAGCGCGGTGAACGGCGCGCCGCCCACGTCGAATCGCTTGCCGATCCCCACCGCGCGCACCGCGTCGCCCGGCACGCCGTTCCGCCGCGCGTCCCCCGGCACTCCTGACCGAGTCTTCACTCTGCGGCCCCGGGTACCAGACCGAGCAGCCGCGCCAGGTTTCCGCCTTCGACGAGCGCCCGGTCGGCCTCGTCCGGGATGGCGCGGGCGATCTTGGCGCGCTCCAGGTCGAAGTGGCTGCCCGGCCAGTCGGTGCCCATCACCAGGCGGGACGCGCCCAGTCGCCGGTAGGCCATCTGCACCTCGATGAGTTGGGTGCCCGAGGTCTCCAGGTAGATGTGCTCGTTGCGCTCCGCGACCAGGATCGCCTCGTTGACATTCCAGATCGTGCCCATGTGCGCGATCAGCAGCGGTACGTCGGGGAACCCCTTGGAGATCTCCTCGATCGACAGCGGCGCGCAGAACGGGTCGTCCAGCGCGTTCACCAGGACCACCAGCCCGGCCTCCCGGCACGCCGCGAAGATCGGGTCGAGCAACCCGTGGTCCGCGAAGTGGTAACCGTGCATCGTCGGGTGCAGCTTGAGCCCCTTCAGGCCGTACTCGCGCCCACAGGCCAGCACGGTCTCGACCGCGTCCGGGCGCCGTGGGTCCACCTGTCCGAAGCCGACGATCCGGTCCGGATGCGCGGCGACGGTCCTCGCGATGAACGCGTTGTCGATCATCTGACCGAGGGAGCAGCCCACGGCCATGTCGACCCCGGCGGCGTCCATCGAAGCGATCATGCTCTCGGGCGTGTAGGACTCGGCGGTCAAGTAGTCCGAGGTCCCCCCGGCCTGCCACACGTTGTTATAGGCGTCGATGATCACGGGGTACTCCGCTCGTAGTGGTACAGATCTGGGGCCGGCGGATTGGGCTCGGCTGCCGCCGGCCGAGAGCTGCTCGGCCGAACCGGGCAGTTCGTCTCGCCCGTCGTTCGGATCTGCCGAGGCCGGGCCTGGTGCCGCGGGCCGGACGTCAGGTCAGCAGCGAGGTGCGCCCGCCGTACGCCGCGTCCAGGACGGACGTGGTGACCACGTCGGCGACGTTCGGCTTCTTGCTGATCGTGCCGGCCGCTGCCAGCTCGTCGATGATGTTCTGCATCTTCGACGGGTCGACCTGAAGCACCCCCTTGGGCGAGGTGATCAGATCCTTCTGGAATTCGGCGGTGGCCGCCTCGTTGTCGGCGTCCAGACCGCTGGTGTTCCACTTGGTGGCCACGAGCCGCCCGATCTCATCCGGGTTGGCGTTCATGTACTCGTAGCCCTTGATCGTCGCGCGCAGGTAGCGGACCAGCTCGTCGTGGTTCTTGTCCAGGTTGTCCCGGGTGGTCACCAGCACGTTCCCGTAGCTGTGCACGCCCAGGTCTTCCAGGTACAGCACGTGCACGTCCACGCCCTGCCGCTTCAGGGCCACCGCCTGGGAGGTGGCGTACCCGGAGTACCCGGACGCCTGGCCGGTGGTCAGCTGCGTCGGATCGGTGCCGGCGGGGATGAAGGTGACGCCCTTCACCCCGGCCTTCTTCACCAGGGACTCGAACTGCTGGCGCGAGGCCTCGGTTACGGCGATCGTACGGTCGGCGAAGTCCTGGATGCTGGAGATCGGGTCGTCGGCCTTGCTCAGGATCGCGAACGGCGAGGTCTGGAAGATCGCGCCGTAAATCACCAACGGCTGGCCCTTGGCCGCGGCCACCAGCACGTTGGTGTTGTCGTCGTCACCGGTCAACGCCTTCCCCGAGGCGATCTGCTGCCACGACAGGATGTTGGGACCGCCTGCGGTGAAGGTGACCCCGATCTTCTCGGCCGCGTAGTAGCCCTTCTCCTGGGCGGCGAAGAACCCTCCGAACTGGGCCAGCTTCAGCCAGCCGAGCTGGGCGTTCATTTCCAGCGCTCCGTCGGCGGAGGTCGTGGTGGCGGAACCGCCCGAGCAAGCCGACAGCAGCCCGCCCGCGGCGAGTAGCCCGGCCCCCGCACCGAACAGCTTCAGAACATCTCGGCGTCCACGGGTACTTCCGGCGATTCCGAGCGTTTTCTCCATGGGGTCCTCCGGGGGGATCGGTGGCGATGGGGAGGCCGGCTGTGCGCAGTCACCCGTAGGCACCTGCTGTTTCGTGTCCTCAACCCTCGCAACGCCGCCTCATCTGGGACAACGACCGAATTGTCGGTGGATTGGCCAGAACAGTTGACGATGTGTCCATGGCGAAACAGCAAGGCCGACAATCGGCAACAACCGGGAAACGTCCTCCTCCCGGCCGCCATGATCACGGATGTCGGAACCCCCCGCCTGGAGCGCGGCCCCTCCCTCGCTCATCCTCCTGGGCATAGGGTTGGGCGGCATGGCGCTGCGGCTTGTTCAGGTGAATTTCAAGGCTCGGGATGACTCGGCCCTCGGCCGGTTCTGGGCGGAGGCGCTCGGCTGGGGTGTCTCCAGCGAGGGACCCGGTGTGACCAACGTTGAACCGCTGGGCTTCACCTGGCCTGACCCGGTGGCCGTCTGCGTCGACGTCGTCGCCGTCCCGGACCCGGAAACGGTGAGGTACCGCGTGCACCTGGATCTCGCCACCACCTCTGTGGCCCATCAGGCGGAGTTGGTCGCGCGTCTGCAGGATCTCGGTGCGACGCCCGCGGATGTGGGCCAGGGCGACGTCCCGTGGACGGTTCTGGCCGACCCGGAGGGCAATGTGTTCTGTGTGCTGGAGCCTCGGGAGAAGTACCGGGACACCGGGCCGATCGCCGTGGTGGTGGTCGACTGCGCGGACCCGCGGGCCATGGCCCGGTTCTGGGACGAGGCGATGGACTGGACCCTGCACGAGGTGACCGACGATCACGCGGTGCTGCGTTCGTCGAAGGGTGTCGGGCCGTACCTGGAGTTCCTCCGCACGACGCCCGGCGGCAGGACCGTGTGGAACCGCGCCCATCTCGATGTGAAGCCGTACGGCGGTGACGATCAGGCGGCGGAGGTGGCTCGGCTGGAGGCCCTCGGCGCGACGCTCGCCGACGTCGGCCAGGGCGATGTGTCCTGGATGTGCCTCGCCGACCCGGAGGGCAACGAGTTCTGCGTCCTCACCCCGGGCTGACGGAGTCTCGCCAGCCCTCACCTCGGACACGGGGCTTGACCGACAACGGAACGGTCAGTGGCGTCAGCGAGCCGACACGGCCCTGAGCTCCTATAACTCAGCACCGAGCCGCAGGGCCCACGCTCGGCCGACCTGGTCGAACGAAACTTCGCCGCACCCGCGCCGAACCGGTTGTGGGTGGCCACCGATAGCGCCCGGAACGCCGCACCGCGGTGGTCTTCCTGCCGTATGACCACCAGCCCGCTGACCGTGCACGACACGAGACCAGCACAGGTCAGCCGCTGCGGAACCATATCGGCCGTCGGCTGATCACGAGGCTACCGGCCGCCGGAACAGCGGCTGGCCCTGTGATGATGGTGTCGGGACCGGTCAGCAGGGTATTTCGGGCTTGAAGGGGGCCTGGACCGGCCGGAAAGGCGCCGAGCGGAAGCGGCCAAGGGCGCTATGAGCATGCCGGCCGCCACGGGTCGACGTGTCGTGAAGGGGGATCCGGCCGGCTGGGATGACGAATCATCGATGACATGGCGGTGTCCACGCCGATGGCGATCTACTCGTTCAGGTTGTACGTGGTCGGACAGACACCGCGGTCGCTGACCGCGATGTCGAATCTACGGGCCCTGTGTGACACCTATCTTCCCGGCTGCCATGAGATCGAGGTCATCGATGCCGCGGAACGGCCGGATCTCGCGGAGGAGGAACGCATTCTGGCCATCCCCACCGTGATCAGGGTCACGCCGCGCCCGAGGTTCCGGGTCGTCGGGGATCTGTCCGACCAAGGCCGGGTCGCCGGTTTCCTGGACCTGCCCGGCGTAGGCAGACCGTTTCCCCGTGGGCGGGCACAATGACGGGCGGCGCTGCGATCGAGCGGACACCTACCGGTATCAGCGGCTTCGACGAGGTCGCCATCGGCGGGCTTCCCGCCGGCCGGTCCACGCTCTTGACCGGCACGACCGGCAGCGGGAAAACGCTGTTCGCCCTGGAGTTCCTCGCCCGGGGCATCATGCGCTTCGGCGAACCCGGGGTATTCGTCGCCTTCGACGAGACGCCTGAGGACATCCGCCGCAACGCCCGCTCCCTGGGCTTCGACATCGCGCGATGGGAGGCCGACGGAAAGTGGATGTTCGTCGACGCCTCGGCCGACACCGGTGAGGAAACCCTCACCGTCGGGAAGTACGACCTCGGCGCGCTGATGGCCCGCGTCGAGCGCGCCGTGCGCCAGATCGGCGCCAAACGGGTCTCCTTGGATTCGCTCGGCGCGCTCTTCATCCGCTTCCGCGACCGCGAGCTCATTCGCTACGCATTGCACCAGCTCGCCCGAGTCCTAGGGTCGCTCGAGGTCACCTCGGTCCTGACCACCGAACGCGAGGAAGAGTACGGCCGCGTTTCCCGGTACGGCGTCGAGGAGTTCGTCCTGGACAATGTCGTGATCACGCGGAACGTCCTGCGGAACGAAAGACGGCGCCGGACGATCGAGGTCGTCAAGTTCCGCGGCGCCACGCACCGTACCGGGGAGTGGCTGTTCACCATCGACCCGAAAGACGGATTGGTCATCATCCCGCTCGCCTTCCTCGCCCCAGGCGCGCCTGCGTCGCAGGAGCGGGTCTCCACCGGCAACCTCGAGCTGGACGCCATGGTGGGCGGCGGCATCTTTCGGGACGCGATCGTCCTGCTCACCGGGCCGCTCGGTGCCGGAAAGACACTGTCGGCCCTGCAGTTCGCGGATGCCGCGTTCCGGGCGGGCGAACGCTGCCTGTTCCACGTCTTCGACGAGACCCGCGAGCAACTCAGCCGCAACGCCGCCGGCTGGGGTCTCGACCTGGACGTCATGGAAGCCTCGGGGCTGCTCCGGGTCAGCGCCGCGTATCCGGAAGTGGCCTCGGTGGAGGACCATTTCCTACGGATCAGCAGCAACATCATGGACTTCGCGCCCGCTCGGCTCGTCATCGACGGTCTCTCCGCCCTGGAGCGCAGGGCGACGCCACGGATGCTGCTCGACTTCATGATCGCACTGGGCGGGGTCGTACGGCGGCACGGGATCACGACCCTATTCACCTCCGAACCGACCGGCATGGGAACGCCGATATTCACGGCGCCTATGACGGAGATCGCCAGCCTCACCGACGTGGCGATCCTGCTGCACTACACCGAGAGGGCGGCTGCGGTCCAGCGTGCCATCGCCGTCCTGCAGACGCGAGGCTCGGCACATGACCACGCCATCCGCCAGGTCAGCATCGACGGTGCCGGCATGCACATCGGTGGCCCCTGTCCCGGCGCCTTCCGCGTGCCCGCCGAAACCGCCGAGCTGCCACCCGGCCAGAGATGGCCGCTCGACCCAGACCGCGCAACGGCCGAGGAATGGACGGACCACCCGGATGAGACCTGATGGTCAGCCTCACGACGGCGGACAGAGGCCGGAAACCGGACCGACGCAGCCCGCGAATTTCGAGCGCGACGCCGGACAGATGATCATATCGGCGTCGGCGGACGGAATCATCGCGGTCGACGATCGCGGTGTGATCCGGATCTGCAACCCCGCCGCCGAGGAGCTGATGGGCCGGCCATCGGGGGAGCTCCTCGGCACCCTGTTCGGCTACCCGGTCGTCGCGGGCGAATCGACCGAGATCGACCTGATGCTGCCCGATGGCCAGACGCGGGTGGTCGAGATGCGCGCCACCACCACCACGGTGGCAGGAGAACGCTTGCACATCGCCGCGCTGCGCGAGGTCACCCTCCGGCGGCAGGCCGAACAACAGCTCGAAGCCGAACTCGAACGCCGGGGCTCGCTGATCGCCATGGCCGCCCATGAGGTCCGTAACCCGCTGACGGGGATCGGCCAGCTGGTGGACATGCTGCGTGACCCCCGGGAGAAGTTCACCGAGGAGGAGCAAGCCGACATCCTCGCCCGCATCGCGGATCGCACGGCCCGTCTCCAGTCCCTGGCCAAAAGGCTCCTCACCGTGGCGAAGATCGACGCGAAGGTCTCCCACGCCGACGTGAAGCCGGTGCCGGTGCTGGAGATGGTCCTCGAGCGACTCGCCGAGTTCGCCGACCGGCCCCGAGACGTATCCGTATCGTGCGATCCCGAAGTCCTGGTCCTGGCAGATCGCGGCGAGTTGTCGGAGATGTTGGTCAACTACCTGGAGAACGCCTTCGCCTACGGGACCCCACCGATCGAGATACAGGTGGCCGAGCAGTCCGGCGGTGTGGAGATCAAGGTGTGCGACAACGGGCCTGGCGTGCCCGAGGAGTTCGTGCCGAGGCTGTTCAAGAGATTCAGCCGTAGCCCGCGCAGCGCACGGGAGACCAAGGGCTCGGGCCTGGGGCTGTGGATCGTCCGCAGCCTCGCCCGGGCCAACGGCGGCGACGCTTACTACGAACCGGGCGAGAAAGCAGGTGCTTGCTTTTGCCTCCGCCTACGGGTCGAGGAACCGGCGGACAGTGATTGGCGCTGAGAATAGGCCGTTATCACGTACATCTCCGCGCCCTGGTCCTGTTGCGCAGCCCGGCGACCTCGATCGCACTGGTTTGAAGGACCAGCTCCTGGACCGGCATATCACCGCACTCACCGCGGCGGGCCGTCTGCGGATCTTCGCCGACAAGAAGTCCGGCAAGAACGTCGAGCGCGAAGAACTCCGGAAGGCCCTGGACTACCTACGCGAGGGCGACACACTGGTCGTGCCGTCGCTGGACCGCCTCGGCCGATCGCTGCAGGACCTCATCACGATCGTCGCCGGCCTGCGCAAACGCGGCATCGGGTTCCGGTCACTGAAAGAGGCTTTGGACACCACCACGCCGGGAGGACGGCTGGTATTCCACGTTCGCCGCGCTCGCGGAGTTCATCCGCGAACTCATCATCGAAAGCACCAACGAGGGCTTGGCCGCCGCCAAGGCCCGAGGCCAGCACCTTGGACGCCCCCGGCGAATACGTGCCCGAGTTGAAGTCCAGCGGCGACCGCCAAGCCAGCTCGCGGATCGCACCGGGGACCAGATCGGGCATGCGTCGTACGACGAGCAGCGGATTCGCATTCACCGTGATGGCCGGAGACCAGGGAGTGTAGCCGTGGCGGGCCACCCGGCCCGCCCGGCTTCACCCGGAAGGTGCCGGGCCCGATGACGACGACGTCGTAAGTGGTGGTGCTGTCCATGTCAGTTTCCCTTCGCGGCGCGGCCGAGACGGAAGGCCGAGATGAGGAACAAGATGCCACCGGGGATGGCGTAGCCGGCCGCGTTGATCAGCGTCGGGCCGGCCGAGGCGGCACTATCGATGAAGGATGCACCGGCGAGTGCGGAGATGCCGCCACTGATGATCGGCCACTAGCCGCTCATCTTGCGGCGAGTGACACCCACGAGCAGCTGGACCAGCCCGGCCACGACCGCCCCGCCGGCACCATCCGGGCCCTCAGCGAGTCCATCGTCCAGGGCATCCAGTCCCCCGGCTCCCGGGGATGCGCCTTCCTCAACGCCGCCGCCGAGTGAAAAGGATTGGACGGGATGATGCTCGGGCTTGTAGCTTGCGGTCGACCGTGACACCGCCCCCGAGGAGGTGAGACCCATGAACGCTGTATCGATGTGGGTGCTCCCCCTTCCCGTCACGGCCGGGCGATTGACGTAGGTGTCGCCGGGAGCGCCTCGCCACCAAGGCACTCCCGAAAGGCAACACCTATGGACTTTCAGTTCGCCTCCGAGCCGTCGTCGGACGAGATGGTCGAGCGCGACCGCGCGCCGCTCAAGTTCGATGTGATCATCGCCGGGTGCGGGCCGACCGGTGCGATGCTGGCCGCCGAACTGCGGCTGCACGATGTGCGGGTACTCGTTCTGGAGAAGGAAACCGAGCCCGCGTCGTTCGTCCGCATAGTCGGTCTGCATATTCGCAGTCTCGAGCTGATGGCGATGCGCGGACTGCTCGAGCGCATTCTCCGGCAAGGAAGACGGCGTCCGGCCGGTGGTTTCTTCGCCGCCATCGCCAAACCCGCGCCCCAGGGCCTGGATTCCGCGTACGCGTATCTGCTGGGCATCCCGCAGCCGGTCATCGAGCGCCTGCTCGAAGAACACGCGATCGAACTGGGTGCGCAGGTCCGGCGTGGTTGCGCGGTCACCGGTTTCGAGCAGGACGACGAGGGTGTGACCGTCGAGCTGGCCGACGGGCAACAGCTGCGTTCGCGCTACCTCGTCGGCTGTGACGGCGGGCGCAGCACGGTGCGTAAACTGCTCGGTGTCGGCTTCCCCGGCGAGCCCTCACGCAACGACACGCTGATGGGTGAGATGCGCGTGGGCGCGCCGCCGGAGGAGATCGCCGCCAAGGCGACCGAACTCCGCGAGACCCATCAGCGATTCTGGCTCCGGCCCTTCGGCGAAGGGGTCTACAGCGTCGTCGTCCCGGCCGCGGGAGTCAGCGACCGGGCGAAGCCGCCCACCCTGGAGGATTTCAAACAACAGTTGCGCGCCATCGCCGGAACCGATTTCGGCGTGCACTCCCCGCGCTGGATGTCCCGCTTCGGGGATGCCACCCGGCTGGCCGAACGGTACCGGGTCGGGCGGGTGCTTCTGGCCGGGGATGCGGCACACATCCACCCGCCCATCGGCGGACAGGGCCTCAACCTGGGCGTTCAGGACGCATTCAACCTCGGCTGGAAACTGGCCGCACAGATCCGCGGCTGGGCGCCGGACCCACTGCTGGACACCTACCAGGCCGAACGCCATCCGGTCGCCGAGGAGGTGCTGGACAACACCCGCGCCCAGATGGAACTGCTGTCCACCGAACCGGGCGCGCAGGCCGTGCGCAGGCTGCTCACCGAACTGATGGACTTCGACGAGGTGAACCGCCACCTGATCGAGAAGATCACCGCGATCGGCATCCGGTACGACTTCGGCGAAGGCCCCGACCTGCTCGGCCGCCGGCTGCGCGACATCGACGTGAAACAGGGCCACCTCTACGGTCTGCTGCATCGCGGCCGCGGCCTGCTGCTGGACCGCACCGAACGCCTGACCGCCGGCGGCTGGTCAGACCGGGTCGATCACCTCGCGGACCCCACTGCGGCACTGGATGTTCCCTGCGTCCTGCTACGCCCCGACGGCCACGTCGCCTGGATCGGCGACGACCAGCAGGACCTGGACGACCACCTCTCCCGCTGGTTCGGCAAGCCCGCCGGCTGATCGCGCCTGAGCAGCGCCCGGCCCGCCGCCGCGAGCTCGTGGAGGCTTACCCCAGCGAGCTCGCAGCGCGCCCCCGCTGCTCAGCCGGTGTGTTCGCTCGCGACGTCCACGACCCAGACGACGCCGAAACGGTCGGTCAGCATGCCGTAGAGCGGAGCCCACTGCGCGGGTTCCAGGGGCCGCGCGATGGTCGCCCCGTCGGAGAGCTTCTCCCAGTACGCGGTGATCTCCTCGGTGGTCTCGCCGCGGAGGGAGAGGAAGAACGAGTTCTCGCCCCGGTCCCACGGCAGGCCCGAGGGCACGTCGTAGGCCATCACGTGGAAGCCGTTACCGGCGACCACTTGGCCCCACATCACCTGGTCCGCCTCCGCCGGGTCCTGCACGTTCCCGGCGTCCTTGTAGGTGACGACGACGAGATGACCGCCGAAGACGGACTGGTAGAACTCCAGCGCCGCGCGGGCGTCGCCTCGGAAGTTCAGATGAGTGACGGACTTGACGGACATGCCGCTCCTATTGGTTCTGGACGCTGTGCAGCGCCTCATGTGCGACAACAGTCGCAGGGGTAGCGGTCAGGATGTGGCCGCTACCTGCGGCACACTGGATTGCATGCCGAAGACCTCAGCGCGACTGCTGGCGTTGCTCTCGCTGCTCCAGACGCGCCGGGACTGGCCGGGGGCGCTGCTCGCCGAGCGGCTGGAGGTCAGCCCGCGCACCGTGCGCCGTGACATCGACCGGCTGCGCGAACTCGGCTATCCCATCGCGACCTTCAAGGGACCCGACGGCGGGTACCGGCTGGACGCCGGCACGGAGCTGCCCCCGCTGCTGTTCGACGACGAGCAGGCCGTCGCCCTGGCCATCGCGCTCCAGACCGCCGTCACCAGCGGTGCCGGCATCGAGGAGGCCGCGGCCCGAGCGCTGAACACCGTACGGCAGGTCATGCCCGCACGGCTGCGCCACCGGATCGACACCCTCCAGGTCACCGCCGTCGAGCGCCCCGCGCCCCGACCGGCCCCGCAGGTCGGCGCCGAGGTGATCATGGCCCTCAGCGCCGCCGTCCACAGTCATGAGGTGCTGCGCTTCGACTACGTGCCGGGGTCCCTGCCGCGGCGGGCGGAGCCCCACCACCTCGTCACGTGGGGCGGGCGCTGGTACCTCGTCGCCTGGGACCTCGACAGGGAGGACTGGCGCACCTTCCGCGCCGACCGGATCACCCCGCACATCCCGGCCGGGCCCCGCTTCACCCCGCGCGAGCTGCCCGGAGGAACGGTGGCCGCCTTCGTGGCCGCCAGGTTCCGGGGCTCCGACGGCTCCGGCGACTGGCCCTGCCGCGGTGAGGTGATCCTCGACCTGCCCGCCGCCGTCGTGTCCCACTACATCCGCGACGGGGTCGTCGAGGAGCTCGGCCCGGACCGCTGCCGGCTCGTCTTGGGCTCGTGGTCGTGGACCGGACTGGCCGCCGCCGTCGGCAGGTTCGACGCCGGCATCGAGGTCGTCGGCCCGGCCGAGCTCAAGGCCGCCTTCGCCCACCTGGCCCGCCGCTACGCGGACGCCCTGCGGTGACGTGGCGGCTAGGGGACGAAAACGATGCGGTCGTCGGTCTCGGCGGTCCACGCCTGCGCGACCTGGGCGAGGGGCACGGCGCGGGCCCGTACGTCGATCGCGCCCGCGGCCACCGCTGAGGCGAGCTCCGGCAGCTCGGCGAGGAAGTCCCGGGCGGGAACCGAGCCGATGCCGCTGCCGACGATCTGCAGGCGGGCGGAGCGCAGCGCCGCGGAGGGGATCGGCGCGGTCTGGCCGGCGACGGATCCGATCTGGATCCAGATCAGCGGGGCGGTGCGGTCGGCGCGGGCGGTGAGCATCGGAATCATGGCACCGGCGGCGCATTCACCCCACACGTAATCGATGACCACGTCGACGTCGGCCGCGTGGCCGATCCGGTCGAAGGTGATCGTCTCGTCGGCGCCGAGCCCGGTCAGCGCCTTCAGGCGGGTGATGTCGCGACCGGCGGCGATGACCTGGGCGGCGCCGAACAGTTTGGCGATCTGGACCGCCATCCGTCCGGCGCTGCCGGTGGCGCCGAGGACGAGGACGCGCTGACCGGCGTGGAAGCCGACGCGCCGGCGCAGCGCGACCCAGGACGACATGGCCGGGTTCATCGCGGCGGCGATCCGCACCGGGTCGATGCCGTCGGGCAGGATCACGCTGCGACGAGGGTCGATGAGGGTACGGTCGGCGAACGTCCCCAGAGTCGTGTCGTCCAGGACCACGTAGCGGACGTTGCCCTCCTTGTCGCGTACCACACCGTCGACGCCGGGGACGAGCGGGTGCACACCGTTGCTGGAGTAGTGCGAGCCGTTCGCCTTGGCCCTGGTCAGATGGTGCAGACCGGCCGCGAGGACCTCGACGACCATCTCGTCGCCGTGCCGCTCCGCAGGGTCGGGGTGATCGCCGTAGACCGGCGGGGCATCGGCGGTTCGGATGACGGCAGCGCGCATGGTGGCCTCCTGTAGATATGGTTTGCATTACCAACCATCTCCATAATGGTTGGTAATGCAAACCATGTCAACGGAGGCGGTACGACGCGGGCGGAGTCACTCGCCGCTCGCGCGGGCCGGCTCGCTGGTTGGGATTGCCAACCATGCCGGAGCTACCATGACGGCATGACCGCCGCCGACGATGTCCTGGACGCCCTCGTCCGGACCACCTTCGAGGTCGCAGGCGTGCTGACCCGCATCGGCGGCGAGAACGACCTGTCGCTCACCCAGCTGCGGGTGCTCGGCATCCTCCGCGATCGCCGCGCCCGCGTCACCGAACTGGCCGCCTACCTCGGCCTGGACAAGTCCACGATGTCCGGCCTCATCGACCGGGCCCAGCGCAGAGGACTGCTGACGCGTGGCAGGAGCCCCGACGACGGCCGGGTCGTCGAGGTCTACATGACCCCGGCCGGGCTCGAACTGGTCGAGCGAGTGCATGACGAAGTCCGGCGCGCCCTGGCGCCCAGGACCGGCCGCCTTGGCCCGGAACAGCTCGATCAGCTCGTCGGCCTGCTCGAACTCGTCTCGGCCCGCCCGTAGCAAAGACACCGCGGTCAGGCGGCGGCACCCGGGCCCGGCAGCGGGTCGACGTCGCCGGCGTGCATCGGCTGGCCGCAGTGGGCGCAGCGCAGGTCGACGTGACTGATCTGGCCGCAGGCGTGGTGGCGGTAGAGCACCGGCGGCCCGGCTTCGCCCGCCAGCCACCTGTCTCCCCAGCCGGCCATGACCATGAGCAGGTCGACCAGCTCGGCGCCCATCTGGGTCAGGTGGTATTCGTATCGCGGCCGGTTGTCGTAGGGGCGGCGTTCGAGCACGCCCTGGTCGACGAGGTGGTTGAGCCGCTCGGTCAGCACCTTGCGCGAGATCCCGAGGTCGGCCTGGAGCTGGTCGAACCGCCTCATGCCGACCCACACGTCACGCAGGATCAGCGGCGACCACGGCTCCCCGATCACGTCGAGCGTGCGTGCGATGGAGCAGGCCATCTCCCCGAAGTTCGTGCGTTGCATGCGATCAGTCTAGCGGTTGGGGTTCCCTCAAGGAACTTTAGATGCTATGGTCATGGAGTCTCTTCAGGGAACCCAAAAGGATCCGGCGCGATGAGCAAGGTCTTCAGCGCCCACGCGGTGTCGGTCGACGGGTACATCACCGGGCGTGACCCCGGCACCGGGCGCGACACGCCCAGCCAGGTGTTCGGCGGGTTCAACCTGAGCGGGCCAAGCGCGCAGGTCTTCGACACCCTCGCCGGACGCGTCGGGGCGATCGTGGCAGGCCGCACCGCCTACGACGACTCCGATGGTTTCGGAGGCGGCAGCCCTCACCCCATGGCGCGGGTCTTCGTCCTCAGCCATCGACCGGCGCCGGAGATGACCGAGCGGCAGACCCTGATCACCACTGGCATCGAGGACGCGGTCGCGGCGGCGCGCGAGGCCGCCGGCGGGAAGGACGTCGGCCTCATGGGCGGCGGCGTCGCGACCGAGGCGCTCAGGGCCGGGCTCGTCGACGAGGTGATCCTCCACCAGGTGCCGATCCTGCTCGGCGGCGGCCGCCCCTTCTTCCAGGCGCTGCCCGAGCACGTGCGCCTGCGCCTCGTCCACGCCTTCCCGGCGCCCGGTGTCACCCACCTCCACTACCAGGTCGAACGCTGACCTTCGTCATCGGCTGCCGGGCTCTCCCCCGCTTCCGGACGGCACCACCGCAGTCGCCTGCCATGCCGCATCACTCACCGACATCCCCGCAAGGAGAAGCAGATGCTCAACCCCGACGTACGCCGCGCCTTCGACGGCACCTCGCTGGCCCACCTCGCCACCGTCCTCCCGGACGGCTCGCCCCACAGCGTCCCCCTCTGGGCGGGCACCCACGGCGACCACATCGTCTTCCTCACCGGCCCGCACTCGCGCAAGGCCCGCAACCTGCGCCGCGACCCGCGGGTGGCGCTCTCCCTGACGCCCGCCGACAACCCGTTCGAGCCCGTCATCGTCCGCGGACGGGTCGTCCGATGGCTCGAAGGCGACGCGGCATGGGAGATCATCGACCAGATCTCCGAGAAGTACATCGGCCGGCCCTACTCCCGGGCGGAGGAACGCGTCGTCGCCGTCATCGAACCCGGACGGCAGACCGTCGGCGTCAGCTGAACAGAGTCCAGGCTCATTGCGGTTCGGTCCAGGGACCGCGCCGCAGCGGAAAATGCGCTGTCGCCGTCAGTCGGCGGCGCGGTCGACGACGTTTTCGCGGGCCGCGGCGTACCGTTCGCGGATCGCCGGTACGGCGTCCGCCTCGTGGGTCTCGACCTGCCCGACCGTCCACGACGGTGGCCGCGGCCCGCCCGACAGTACCCAGGCCGCCTGGCGGGCGGCTCCGTCGGCGACGTACTCCCCCAGTGGCGGGACGAGCACAGGGCGGCCGAAGACCGTCGGCGCGATCCGGCGCACCGCCTCCGAGCGGGCGCCGCCGCCGACCAGGATGACCCGGTTGACCGTCGCCCCCTGCGCGATCATCGCGTCCAGCCCGTCGGCGAGCGCGCACAGCATCCCCTCCACCGCCGCGCGGGCCAGGTGCGCGGGGGTCGAGGTCCGCAGGGTCAGGCCGTGCACGGCTCCGGTGGCGTGCGGGAGGTTCGGTGTGCGCTCGCCCTCCAGGTAGGGCACCAGGACCAGCCCGTCGGCGCCCGGCGGGGCGGTCAGCGCCAGCGCCGACAGCTCCGCGTGGTCCACCCGCAGCATGGTCGCGGCCGCGTCCAGCACCCGGGCGGCGTTGAGCGTGCACACCACCGGCAGGAACCGGCCGGTCATGTCGGCGAACCCGGCCACGATCCCGCTCGGGTCCGCGGCCGGCACGTCGGAGACGGTGGACACGATGCCGGAGGTGCCGATCGACACGATCACGTCGCCCGGCTCGGCGCCGACACCCAGCGCCGCCGCGGCGCAGTCGCCGGCGCCGGGGCCCAGCGGCGCGCCGGTCCGCAGGCGCCCGGCCTGGCCGGTCGGCCCGAGCACCTGCGGCAGCAGCACGTCGTCGCGGCCGAACGCCAGCCGGATCAGGTCCAGGCGATACTCACCGGCCGCGGCCGACCAGTATCCGGTGCCGCTGGCCTCGCTGCGGTCGGTGCGCAGCGCGTCGAGCCCCGGCGCGCCGGACAGCCGCCAGGTCAGCCAGTCGTGCGGCAGGCACACCGCGGCCGTACGGGCGGCGTTGTCCGGCTCCGCCGTGGCCAGCCAGCGCAGCTTGGTGACGGTGAAGCTGGCCACCGGCACCAGGCCGACCGCCTCCGCCCATGCTCGCCGTCCCGCCTCGCCGCCGCCGAGATCCGAGATCAGGTCGGCGGCGGCGCCGGCCGAGCGGGTGTCGTTCCACAGCACGGCGTCCCGGATCACCGCGCCGCCGGCGTCGAGGCACACCATGCCCTGCTGCTGCCCGGCGATCGAGGCGGCCGCCACGTCGTCCAGTCCGCCGGCCTGTGCGACCGCGTCGGACAGCGCGGCCTCCCACGCGGCCGGCGGCACGGCGGTGCCGACGGGATGCGGTGCGCGGCCTTCGCGCACCAGTTTTCCGGTCTCGGCGTCGCGGACGACGACTTTGCACGACTGGGTCGACGAGTCGACCCCGGCGACGAGGGGCACCGGTCCTCCGGGGGGTGTCGGGTGCGGGTGGCTGCGCTGGGTCTGCTGTCGAGATCATGACACAGCCGGTCGTGCGCGACGTCGCCGGCCAGGGATCCGTGGTGGCGCGCCCAGGCTCCCCCATGCCACACTCACTGTTATAGAACTCAATCATGAGTTATAGAACGATAGGAGTCTGACATGCGAGACGTGTCGCTGTGGCGTGAGCCGGTCCCCCCGGACGGGCTGATGGGCGAGCCCCCGGCGCGGGGCCGGTTCGGTGAGTACGGCGGACGGTACGCGCCGGAGTCCCTGGTGGAGGCGTGCCGCGAGGTGGACGAGGCGTTCCGGGAGGCCTGGGCGGACCCGGGGTTCCGCGGCGCCCTGGCGCGGCTGCTCGCCGTGCACGCCGGGCGGCCGACCCCGCTCACCCCGGCCCTCCGCCTGTCCGAGGAACTGGGAGTGCGGCTGTATCTCAAGCGCGAGGATCTCACCCACACCGGGTCCCACAAGATCAACAACGTGCTGGGTCAGGCGTTGCTGGCCACCCGGATGGGACGGCGCAGGCTGATCGCCGAGACGGGGGCGGGCCAGCACGGGGTGGCCACCGCGACCGCCGCCGCGCTGCTCGGGCTGGAGGCCACGGTCTTCATGGGCGAGCGCGACATCGAGCGGCAGTCGCTGAACGTCTTCCGGATGCGCATGCTGGGCGCCGAGGTGGTCCCGGTGACCACGGGCAGCCGTACCCTCAAGGACGCGACCAGCGAGGCCATGCGGCACTGGGTGGGTGCGACCGGCGACTCCCACTACTGCATCGGCTCGGTCGTCGGCCCGGATCCGTACCCCTGGATGGTCAGGGAGCTTCAGCGCGTCATCGGCGACGAGGCCCGCGCGCAGTGCGCCGCCGAGCTGCGGACCGGCGTCCCGGACCACGTGGTGGCGTGCGTCGGCGGCGGCTCCAACGCGGCCGGCACGTTCGCCGGTTTCGCCGGCACCCCGGCGCGCCTGGTCGGTGTCGAGGCGGAGGGCGGCGCCGGGGCGGCCCGCGGCCGGCTCGGCGTCCTGCACGGTTGCCGCTCGCTGTTCCTGCAGGACGGCGACGGGCAGATCACCCAGGCGCACTCCGTCGCCGCCGGGCTCGACTATCCGGGAGTCGGCCCGGAGCACGCCCACCTGCGCGACCTGGGCCGGGCCCGCTACGTCACCGTGACCGACGACGAGGCCGTGCGCGCGGCGGTGCGGCTGGCGCGCACCGAGGGCATCGTCCCGGCACTCGAATCGGCGCACGCCCTCGCCTGGGTGATCCGCGCGGCGGGCGACGGCGACCTGCCCGCGGGATCGACGGTGCTGATGACGTTGTCCGGCCGCGGCGACAAGGACGTCTCGACCCTGAAGGAGCTGCTGTGACGAACCCCAGGACGAACCCCAGGACGAACCCCAGGACGAACCCCAGGACCAACCCCAGGACGGACCCCGGAGCGGACCCCGCCCTGGCCGCGGGCGCGGTCGAACGCCACCTGCGCGCCCGCCGGGACACCGGCCGCGGCCTGCTCATGCCGTATGTCACCGGGGGGATCACGTCCGGCTGGACGGAGTACCTGCCGGCGTTCGCCGCCGCCGGGGCGGACGCGATCGAGGTCGGCCTGCCCTTCTCCGACCCCACGCTGGACGGCGTCACCATCCAGCGGGCGAGCGACACGGCACTGGCCCGGGGGGCGAGCACCCGCCGGATCCTCGCCGACCTGTCCGATCTGTCTGGTCTGCCGGACCTGGGCGTGCCGTTGGTCGTCAGCACCTACTACAACCTGGTGCTGCACGACGGCCCCGAGACGTTCTGCGCCGCGCTGCGCCGGGCCGGCGTCGGCGGCCTGATCGTGCCCGATCTGCCGGTGCGCGAGGCGGACGAGCTGACCGGCGTGGCCGCCGGCGCCGGGATCGAACTGGTCCTGCTGGCGTCTCCGGCGACGCCGCAGCCGCGACTGGCGCAGATCGCGGCCCGGAGCCGCGGATTCGTCTACGCGGTGTCGCTGATGGGCACCACCGGTGAACGGGCCGCCCTCGCCGCCTCGGCGGCGGAGCTCAGCGGGCGGATCAGGCGCGTCACCGACCGGCCGGTCTTGCTAGGATTCGGCATCTCCACCCCGGACCAGGCACGCGAAGCCCGCCGGCACGCCGACGGCGTGGTGGTCGGCGCCGCGGTCATGCGGCGGGTGCTCGACGGGGCCGGGCCGGACGACCTGCGGGCCTTCCTCGCGCCCCTGCGGCAGGCCCTCGACCAGGAGTGTGACCGACCACGATGACCCCCGAGGCGACCCCCGAGGCGACCCCCGAGTTGACCCCCCGGGCGACCCACGACGCCGGGCACGAGGCGAGATACCGCGCCATCGCCGCCGACCTCGCCGCGAAGATCCGGTCGGGGCACTACGCGCCCGGTGCGGCCCTGCCGCCGCAACGGGAGCTGAGCGCCTCCTACGGGGTGACCCTCATGACGCTGCGCCAGGCGTTGCGGGAGCTCAGCGACGAGAGACTGATCGTGCAGCGGCCCGGCAAGGGCACGTTCGTCGCCCCGCCCCACCTGGCGTACCAGCTCGACTCGCTCCGCAGCCTGGTCGACGACCTGCGTAAACAGGGCCACGACGTGCGCACCGCGGTGGCCGGGCGGGCGGTGCGCCGGGCCCCCGCCCGGATCGCCGCGGAGCTGCGGCTGCGCCCCGGCGACACCGCCCTGCGACTGGAGCGGGTCCGCGAGTTCGCGGGGCGTCCCGCCGTGCACCAGGTGTCCTGGGTCCGCCGGCCGGTCGCCGACCGGATCCGCGACCGCGACTTCACCGCCGTCTCCCTCTACACGGCCCTCGCCGACGCGGGGGTGACGGTCGCCCGGGCCTCCGAGGTGGTCCGGCCCGGGCTGCTCGACCCCGCCGCCGCCCGCCACCTCCAGGAGCCGCAGGGCAGCCCGGTGCTCGTCAGCACCCGGATCACCTACACGCTCGACGCCACCCCCGTGGTGTCCGACCACGCCACCATCCTCGGCAGCATGATGGAGATCCGCGCCGAACGCGCCGCCACCGGCCTCTCTCTCACCTGGGGCGCCGTCAGCTGAGCACCTGTGCGCGGGCCGTCGAGCGGCCCAGCACGGCCAGCAGGCCCGCCATGACCACGCCGACGGCCGCCAGGCCGGCGCGGTCGGCGCCCGTGTCGGTGTTGGAGATCAGCCCGAAGGCGGTGTGGGCGACCAGGGCGCCGGAGGCCAGGGCGAGGCTGTGCCGGTCGGTCCATCGGCCGCCCGCCGTCCACCGGCGCAGGAGCCACGCGGCGGCCACCGCCACGACGGCGGCGGCCGACATGGGCACGAGCACCCACCCGCCGTGCGTGAAGGCGGGCCGGGCCGCGCCGCCGAAGGGGAACAGCAAGGCCAGGTATGCGAAGGCGGCGACCGCGCCGAACAGCCCCGCCGCCGCGGGCGCGGGCGGCCCGATCGTCCCCGCGGGCGGACGGAACTTCAGCCGTAGCCCGGCCGCCACCAGCAGGGCCACGGCGACGGCGCAGCCCGTCAGGACCGCGGGCGGCGCCTGATAGCCGGGGTCGATGGAGGTCACGACCGTCACCCGCAGCAGCAGCGCGCCGAGGACGAAGACCGCCCCGGCCACCCACGTGCCGAGCCTGCCGAGGTAGGGCCGGTCGCGCAGGGACGGGACGATCAGATCGGTCAGGAGGATCGGGATAGCGGCGCTGAAGACCGCGTGGTAGGGGATCTGCAGCTCGGTGTAGGCGCTGTTCAGGCCCAGGATCCGGGGCGCCCACCCGGCGGCGCCGTACATCGTGGGGCTGCTCAGCGCCTGCAGCGCCAGGCCCTCCTCGACGATGCCGTACGCCGCGCCGAGCAGCAGCACCCCGGTCCAGCCCGTCCCGGCCCGCCGTACGAGCTCGCGCACCAGGACGACGCCCGCGCCGTAGATCGGGATCCACAGCAGCAGGAGCCAGGCCATGCGCAGCGGTGGGTTGCCGAGGGTGAACTCGGCCACGAGCGGTGTGATCACCGCGAGGAGTAGTGCGGCCAGGCGGCCGCGCGTCTTGTTCGCCGTCATGCGGCCAGCGTGTGCCGCGCGCACCACCCGCGTCTTCCGCCCCGGGTCCCGCCCGTGGCAACCCAGGTGACAACCCAGCGTCGACTTTGGTTGCTGCCGCCGCCCGGCCCGCGGTCGTTACGCTGGGCGTCCGTGACGGCAGACGTACGGCCCGGCCCGGCCCGGACCCGGCGGGACCGGGCGATCCGGGCGGGGAGCGTCGCCTGCGCGCTGGCCGCGGCGGCGGTCGTCGTGCGAGGCGATCTCGGCGCGGCGCCCGCCTGGCACCTGGCCGCCGACGCGGCCGGCGGCGCGGCGGCGTGCGGGGCGCTGTGGCTGTCGCGCCGGTGGCCGGCCACCACGGCGCTGATCGCCGTGGCACTGGCGGTGCCCGCCGCCTCGGCGTCGGTCGCGGCCGGCATCGCCACGCTGATGACCGCCCTGTACCGGCGTTCGGCCGTGGCGATCGTCACGGGCGCGGCGTGGGTGGCGGCGACGCTGGCCCGGTTCTGGCTGCGGCCGCCGGGCCTCGCGCCGTACCCGGTGTGGGCGCTGGTCGCGGTGCTGTTCGGGGTGGCGCTGACCGGATGGGGGATGCTGGCGCGGGCCCGCCGCCAGCTGGTGCTGTCACTGTCGGAGCGGCTCCGCAGGGCCGAGGAGGAGCAACGGCGGCGCGTCGAGCAGGCCCGCCACACCGAGCGCCTGGCCATCGCCCGCGAGATGCACGACGTGCTGGCGCACCGGCTGTCGCTGCTGGCGCTGCACGCCGGGGCGCTGGAGTTCAACGCGCGGGCCGACCCCGCCGAGGTGGTCGAGGCGGCGGCGGTCATGCGCTCCAGCGCCCACCACGCGCTGCAGGAGCTGCGCCAGGTCATCTCGGTCCTGCGCGAGGCGCCCGTCCTGGCCGGGCTCGACCTGCCGGCGCTGGTCGAGGAGGTACGGCGGGCGGGCATGCGCGTCGACGTGCACGACGGCGGCGTGCGCCTGCCCGGCCTGCCGGGCGCGACGGCGCGGGCCGCCTACCGGATCGTCCAGGAGGGCCTCACCAACGCCCGCAGGCACGCCCCCGGCCGGCCGGTGACCGTACGCCTCGACGGCGCTCCCGGCCGGGGGCTGACCATCGAGGTGCGCAACCCCGTCGCGACGTCCGCCGCCGGTTCCGCTTCCGGTTCCGCCTCTGTGGCGGGTCCTCTCGCGGGTGAGGGCGCCGGCCTGGCCGGGATGCGGGAGCGCGCCGAGCTGGCGGGCGGCCGGGTGGAGGGGGCGGGTGTGGAGCGGGCGGGTGTGGACGAGGGCGAGTTCCGGCTGGCGGTCTGGCTACCATGGCCGGTGTGAGCGCCATCCGCGTGCTGGTCGTGGACGACGACCCGCTCGTGCGGGCGGGTCTGACGCTGATGCTCAGGGGCGCCGACGAGCTCGTCGTGGTGGGCGGTGTGGCCGACGGCGCCGACGTCGCGGCCGCGGTCGACGCGCACGCGCCCGACGTGGTGCTCATGGACATCCGGATGCCGGGCCTGAACGGGATCGACGCCACCCGACTGCTGCGGCGGCGGCCCGACCCTCCCCAGGTCGTCATCCTGACCACGTTCGACGCCGACGAGCACGTCTTCGGGGCGCTGCGCGCCGGGGCCGGCGGGTTCCTGCTCAAGGACACCCCGCCGGAGGGCATCGTGGACGCGGTCCTGCGGGTGGCGGCGGGCGAGCCGATCCTGTCGCCCGGCGTGACCCGGCGCCTGATCGCCCACCTGGCGCCCGAGACGGAGGACCGCCGCCGGGACGACGCGCGCAGGCTGCTGTCGAGGCTCAGCGACCGCGAGCGCGAGGTCGCCGCCGCGGTCGGCCGGGGCAGGTCCAACGCGGACATCGCGGCCGAGCTCCACATGAGCGTCGGCACGGTCAAGAGCTATGTCTCCCGCATCCTCGCCAAGACCGGCCTGGACAACCGCGTCCAGCTCGCCCTGATCGCCCACGACGACCCGCCGGCGTGACCCGGCGTCAGGGGTCGCGGGTCCGGAGGTAGGCGTCGAGGTCGGCGGCGCCCCTGAGCATGGCGCGGCCCCGGGCGGACAGGCGGCCCCGCCAGTCACGCAGGGCCGACTCCAGCGGGGCGACCCCTCCGGCGGAGCGGACCTGGGCGATCAGCGGGGCGATCTGCTCCAGCAGGTAGCCGCCCCGCCTGAGCTGGTGGGCCAGCCGGACGTCCCGTACGTCGCCGGCGCCGTAGACCCGGTAACCCGTCCGCGGGTCGCGCCGCGGCCGGACCAGCCCGGCGTTCTCCCATTTGCGCAGGGTGGCCGGGCGGAGGCCGAGCCTTCTCGCCAGCGGGCCGATGAAGGTGCCGCCAGAGAAGGTGTCGCCGCGTTCCTGCGGCACGGGCGCCAGGTCGTGGAGCGCGGCTTCGACGGCATCGAGGGTGCGGCGGTCGTCGAGGAGCCGGGCGTGGCTCTCGTCGAGGAGCCGGGCGTGGCTCTCGTCGACGATTCGCAGCGCCTCCTCGGTGGCGCCCCGGTTGACCGCCCGCATGATCGACGTGGCCGTCTGGTGACCGTGGCCGGGCACGAGGGAGAGGAACGCGCGCAGCGCCCGCGCGTGCAGCGGCGTGTAGACGCGGTAGCCGGAAGGGGTGCGCCCGGCGGCGGGCAGGATGCCGGCGTCCTCGTAGTTCCTGACCGCCTGGGTGGACAGGCCGTGCTCCCGCGCCAGGTCCACCGGCCTCATATGTGCATCACGATTGAAGGTCCATCGCTGATCAGCAGAGTCAAACGGGGAAAAGTTTACACCGAGAGTTCAACGATACCGTCGAAGGCATGGATATCACGGACACGGCCCGGCCGCTCGACGGCGCGGGAGTCTCGGCGTTCCTCCGGTCGCTGCCGGCGCGGCCCCTGCTGCTCGGCCTGGGTGAGGCGAGACACTTCGTGGGCGAGCTGGGCGAGGTGCGCAACGAGGTCTTCCGGCATCTGGTCGAGCACGAGGGCTACCGGTCGTTCGCGATCGAGAGCGACTGTCTCATGGGTCTGGTGGTGGACGACCACGTCAGGACGGGCGCGGGCAGCCTCGACGACGTCATGGAACGCGGCTTCAGCCACGGCTTCGGCGCGTCGGAGGCCAACCGGGAACTCGTCCGCTGGATGCGCGCCTACAACGAGGAGCACGACGAGACGCTCCGGTTCTTCGGCTTCGACGGCCCGCTGGAGTATTGGGCGGCGAGCCCGCGCGAGGCGCTCACCGCCCTGCACGCCCTCCTCGACGGCCCGCTCCCCTGCACCCGCGACGCGCTGGAGGAGTTGCTCGGCCCGGACGACCGGTGGTCGGACGACGCCACGGCCATGGACCCGTCCCGGTCGATCGGGCGGTCCGCCGACGCCCGGCGGCTGCGGCTGATCGCCGACGACCTGGTCGCGCTGCTCGACACGCAGGTCCCGGGGCTGAGCGCGGACGACGGGGAGCGGGCGGCACTGTACGCCCGCACCGCCGTCGGCCTGCTCCGCTACCACCACTGGATGGCCGACGCGTCCGAGGCGCGGTGGACCCGCCTGTCGGCGCAGCGGGACGCGATGATGGCCGCCAACCTGCGGGCCGTCGCCGGCCATGGACCGGCCCTGGTCTTCGGCCACAACCTCCACCTGCAGCGGAACAGGAGCGTCATGCCGCTCGGCGACCGGACGCTGGAGTGGTGGAGCGCGGGGGCCATCGCCGGAGCGCACCTGGGCGACCGGTACGCCTTCCTCGCCTCGGCCCTCGGCACGACCGGCGACGACGTACCTCCCCCGGACACCGTCGAGGGCATCCTGTCCACGCTCCCGTGGGATCGCTCTCTCGTCGACGCCCGCCGCCTGGCCGAGGCCGTCACCGAACCCGCGCCGCGCGTCTCCCAGGACTTCCGCTACTTCCCGCTCGACCCGGCCCGGCTCGACGTGATCGACGGCGTCGTCTTCCTCAAGCAGGCGGTCGAACTGGGCTGACGCGACTCGGGGGCCGGGCCCGGGGGCCGGGCTGCGCCTAAGTGGCGCAGAACTCGTTGCCCTCCGGGTCGAGCATGATCCACCATCGACCGGCGGGGCCCTTGTCCACCTCGCGGACGCGGGTGGCGCCGAGGCCCTCCAGCCGCGCCACCAGCGCATCGAGACCACCGGGCTCACCGGGCTCACCGGGCTCACCGGGCTCGCCGTGCACGTCGATGTGCAGACGGTTCTTGCCGGACTTGCCCTCGGGCACGTCCTGGAAGAGCAGCCGCCGCCCGAGCCCGACGCCGCTGGTGGCGTCGAAGGGGTCGTCGGGGTGGCGGATCGCGGCGTACCCGCGGAAGATCATGCGGCCGCCGTGCTCGGCGGCCGCCTCCGCCGGGAGGTGACCGGCGGCCAGCAGCCGCCCGACGAGCGCGCTCGGATCCTCCACCTCGTAGCCCAGCGCCGCGGCCCAGAAGTCCGCCAGCACGGGCGCGTTCACACTGTCGACGACCAGCTTCCAGCTCAATGCCATGTAACGGGTTATAGTGGTTACATGAGTTCGGGCGCAACCCGCGGCAGTCACGACGACCGGTCACGGGACTGGTCGTCGTGACCGTCGTCCGGCGGGGTGTCCGCTCAGGCCGGCTCGCCGCGGCGGCCTCTACCTGGTCGCCCGGGCGACCAGCTCGCGTAGCCGCTTCGCCTCCGCCGACTCCCCGATGGCGTCGAGCTTGAGGGTCGCGGCGATGGCCTTGAACCGCCAGGGGGCGAGGACCACCGCCGCACGGCACAGCGCCGCGAGGGTGGGCCGCTCGCTGCCGGGGTTCTTCGCCTTGAACGTGAGCAGCTCGTCGGCGAGACAGCGCTTGTCCGGGCGGCTGTCCGGAACTGTTCCGGACACCCACGGCGCTTGTGAGCGGCCCCCCGGGACGGCGATCTTGGTGGGGTTCTCCTCACCCGATCCTCGCGAGACGCCACGGGAGGCTTCCTCGTGCACCGATCACCACGCTCGACGCGAACGTGCGCCCCATACGGCCCCCGGAGAACGGGGTGAACCTCCGTTTCGGGTTGCTCGGCCCGGTTCAGCTGCACCGGAACGGCCGGCCGGTCCCGCTCGGCACACCCAAACAGCGCGTCCTGCTGACCGCGCTGCTGCTGGAACCCAACCGGGTCGTGTCGATCGACCGGCTCGTCACGGCCGTGTGGGACGCCGAGCCGCCCCGCTTCGCGGTCGCCAACGTCCGCACCTACGTCAACCGCCTGCGCGGCACGATCGGCGACGGCGACCGGTTGACGGCCCGCCAGCCGGGCTACGTCCTCGCCGTACGGGACGGCGAGCTGGACGTGACCGAGTTCGCCGACGCCCTGCGGCAGGGCAGGCGGTCGCTGTCCGCCGGCCGGCCGGACGCGGCGCTGCGACAGGTGTCCGCGGCTCTCACGCGGTGGCGGGGCGACCCCGCCGAGGACGTGCCCCGCTCGGCGGCGCTCGGCCCGCGCCTTGACGCCCTCTCCGAGCAGCGCTGCCTCGCCCTGGAGACGCTGGCCGAAGCCCGGCTCATACTGGGCGAGCACGCCGACGCGGTGGCGGAGCTCCGCGAGACGGTGGCCGCCCATCCCACCAGGGAACGGCTGTGGGGCGCCCTCATGCTCGCGTTGTACCGCACCGGCGACTGCGCCGCCGCGCTCGCCGTCTACGGGCAGGCACGGGCGTTCCTGGCGGAGGAACTGGGCGTCGAGCCCGGCCCCGAACTGGCCGGGCTGCACCGGGGGATACTCGACCGCGACCCCGCGCTCCGCGCGGCTCCCGAGACGCCCGCCCCGGCGGCGGCCACGGCGGTGGTCATGGCGCCGGGATGTCTGGTGGGCCGCGAGCCGGAGCTGAAGGAGATCGCCGCGGCGATCGGCGCCTGCCCGCCGCGGCCCGTCGCCGTACACGGCCCGGCGGGGGTGGGCAAGTCGGCCCTGGCCCGGCACGCCGTCCGCACGGCGGCGCCCGGCTTCCCCGGCGGCGTGCATCACGTCGATCTGCGCACCCTCCCCCGGCCCGGCCCGTACGAGACACTGGTGCGGCTGCTGGGACGGCTGGGGCTGGCCGACGACGAGATCGCCGCGGACCTCGACGAGGCGCTGCACCAGCTCAGGACGGCCACGGCCGCGAGGCACGCACTGGTCCTCCTCGACAACGTGACCGGCGAGGAGCAGGTGCGCCCGCTGGTCACCGGCTGCCCGGGCTGCCGGTTCGTCATCACCAGCAGGAGGATGCTCGCGGCGCTCGACGACGTCGAGCACCTGCCGCTCGCGCCCCTCGCCGACGACGCGGCGTACGAGATGCTGGCCCGGCTGTGCGGGCGGGACCGGGTCGACCCGGCGCAGGCGAGCAGGGTGGCCCGGCTCTGCGACAACCTGCCGCTCGCACTGGAGATCGCGGGCAAGCGCCTCGCCGTCCGGCGGGAGTGGACGGCGGAGGCGTTCGCCGACATGCTGGCCGCCGACGAGCATCGGCTCGACCTGCTGACCTGCGGCGACCTTTCCGTGCGGGCCGCCCTCGACCTCGACCACCAGGCCCTGCGGCGTCCCGGAGGGACGGCGGACCGCGGCGCGCTGGCCCTGTTCCACCGCCTCGGCGAGCGCGGCCTGGCCGACTGCGGGCCGGCGGCGGCCGCCGGCCTTCTCGGCTGCGACCGGCCTACGGCGTCGGCGGCGCTCGGCAGGCTGGCCGATCTCCGCCTGATGGAGCCGCTCGCCCCCGGCCGCTACCGCATGAACGGCCTCACGCGCCTGTACGCCATGGAGATCGCCGCGACCAGGTGACGGCGGCGGAGCGCCCCGGCCCCCGTATCCGGGGGCGCTCCGCCGTGCTCGTTCAGGCGTGGTCGTTCAGGAGCAGTGGTAGCTCCATGGGGTGCAGTAGCCGCTCGGGATGCCTGACCCGCTGCAGCAGGTGCGGCTGGTGCACGGCCCGCCTTCGCTCCAGCAGTTGACCGCCTCCGCCCTGGTGGCCGGGACCAGGCGGGCGACCATCCGGTCGGCCAGCCGCTGAATCGTCCGCGTCATATCGTCTCCTTCTGGTGAAAGGACTTCTTGTCCACCGACGTTAGGGGCGGCCCCGATCATGGCGATACCACTCCGATACACGGGCGCTTGTATGGCCGGGCACGCGGTTCAGGCGTTCAGCCGCCGGGGCACGACAACGGTGATCGACCGCGCGCGATCGGCCAGGCTTCCAGCATGGGCGCGGTGAGCACGGCACCGATCGCCGCGGTGCTTCCGCCAACGAACGTGGAGTCGAAGTCGATCTCGGTCGCCACGCACCACGCCCGGTCGGCCGGCCAGAACAGGCTCGGCGACTGTGTCCACCACACCTCGGGGCCGTCGTACCGGGCGAGGTCGGTCACCGCCGGCAGCGGGCCGCGCAGGAGGAGGTAGTCGCGCCCGGGCAGCCGCAGCCGCGGGCTCGCCCACTCCTGCGGGCTGAGGAGCGGCGGCACCGGTTCGCCGCCCTCCGGGGTGAGCAGCGACCTGCCGCCGTTGAGATGCCCCCATCCCTCCCAGAGGGCGAAGAAGCAGTCGCCGGGGGTCGTGGTGTGGGCCGACAGCGCCTCGCAGAGCGCCCGCAGTTGCGCCAGGGGGAGATTTCCCACCTCAGGGCCGCCATGGGGCCACAGCTCCGAGCAGGAGCCGTACGGGCCGGCGGCGTCGATGAGCGTGTGCCACCGGGCCGCCGGGTGTACCCGGCGGCCCGTGACCTCGGCGACCCGAGCCCACGTGACCGGCTCACCGCTCTCGCTGTCGGCCGGGTGCAGCACCCGCGCGTACGCCGCGTACCCGCTGGGCACAGTGCCGAATACCGTGCCCCCGGGCCCGGTCAGCCGCCCCGCGATCCAGTCGGCGGGCGCGACGTCGTCCAGAAGGCGAACTCGATCCGTCCACATACCGCCAGCCTTCCAGATCGCCGGAAATCGGCGAGGGCCTCGCAACGGCGAAGGGCGGCCTCGTGGACGCGGCGGAACGGCGGGCCGACCTCGGCGGCCTTGTCACTCACACGGGCGCTTGCATGGCGGGTTCGCGACTCACGCGTTGAGCCGCCGGAGCACGACACCGGTGATCCTGCTCTCGGGCAGGAGGCCCCACTGCCGCGAGTCGGTGCTCCGCGACGGGTTGTCGCCGAGGACGAGCAGCCGCCCCGGCGGCACGCGCGCATCCCCCGGCGCCTCTCCGGGCGCCTCTCTAGGCACCTCCGCATGGGTCTCGAACCCGGGAGGGATCGGGTCCCCGGCCACGGCCGCCGCCCGTTTGATCACCAGGTTCGTGCCGCCGTCGAGCGTCAGGCCCTCCCCCGGGCCCACGCGGGCGATGACGACGACGTCCCCCCGCCGGACGCGCGCCCCCGCCCGGCCGGGCCGCAGGTTCCGTACGAGGACCCGGTCGCCGGGCCGCAGAGCGGGACGCATGCTCTCCCCGTGGACCTCGACGACGCGCAGGGCCCGCCTGACCGCCGTCACCGCCCCGGCCGCGAGCACGGCCGCGAACGCCGCGGACACCATGAACGGGACCGGTGTCATCGGGCCTCCGAGAGCCGCGGGTGCGGGGCGTCGGCGTCCGGGTCGTCCCCCTGCTGGTATCCCTCCGCCTGCAGGGCGAACAGCTGGGCGTAGATCCCGCCGCGTGCCAGCAGCGCGGCGTGCGTGCCCCGCTCGGCGATCCGCCCGCCGTCGAGGACCACGATGTGGTCCGCGTCGCGTACGGCGCCGAGCCGGTGACTGATCAGCACGCTCGTACGGCCCCGGCGGTGCTCCCGCAGCCCCTGGTGGATCTCGTGCTCCGCCTCGGCGTCGAGGCCCGAGCTGGGCTCGTCCAGGATCAGCAGGTCCCGCTCACCCCGCAGGTAGGCTCGGGCCAGGGCGAGCCGCTGCCACTGCCCGCCCGACAGGTGGACGCCCGCCCCGCCGCCCTCCGCGGAGCCGTCGGGATCGGCGGGATCGGCGAAGATGCGCGACAGCATGGTGTCGTACCCCCGGGGCAGGCGGCTCACGGCGCCGTGCGCGCCCGCCCGCCGCGCCGCCGCCTCGATCCTCCCCCGGTCGCCCATCGCGGCGAGATCGCCCAGGCCGATGTTCTCGGCCGCGGTCATGTCGTACTCCATGTAGTCCTGGAACACCGCCCCGATGCGGGCGCGCAGCTCCGCCGGGTCGATCTCCCTGAGGTCGGCGCCGTCCCACAGGACCGCGCCGCGTTCGGGGTCGTACATCCGGCACAGGAGCTTGACCAGCGTGCTCTTGCCCGCGCCGTTCCTGCCGACGAGCGCCACCGAGGCGCCGTACGGGATGGTCAGGTTGACGCCGCGCAGCGCCCAGGGGTGGCCGGGCGAGTAGCGGAACCACACGTCGCGCAGCTCGATCCCGCAGCGCGGCGGCCCCGCCCGCCGGGGGTGGTCCGAAACCGGGAGGTCCGGCCCGGCGTCGAGGACGGCGAGATAGTGGCCGAACAGCAGCACCTGCTGATGCGCCGAGACCAGTTCGAGGACGAGGCCGCCGGCCGCCGCCTGCACCCCGGCGACGGCGGCGACGAACAGCGCCACGTCGCCGGCCCCGCCCGTGCCGTTCACCGCGTCGAGCAGAACCCACAGCAGGCCGCCTCCGGCAGCCAGCGCGGCGATGGTCCCGGTGGCGGCCTGGACGCGCAGCTCCCGCCGGTCGGTACGGCTCCGCTCGGCGTTCGCGACCCGCCGCTGGGCGTTCAGCAGCCCGCGCAGGTGCGCCCCGACGCCGAAGAGCCTGAGCTCCTTGGCGGCCCGGACATCGACGAGGAGCTGCCCGAAGAAGACCTCGCGGCGCTCGGCCGGGCCGATGCCCCACAGCATGGCGGCGCGCCGCCGCGACAGCCACAGCTCCGCGGCCAGGGACGGCGCCGACGCCACGATCACGAGGACCGCCGTCCACGGGTTGATCATCACGAGGGAGACGAGGAAGGCGGCGCCGGTCAGGACCGTCCTGGCCGCGCCCAGCGCGGCGGAGACCAGCATGCCGGGGGTCGCCCCGCCGTACTGCTGGGCCATCCGGATCCGGTCGAGGAAGGCGGGGTCCTCGAACCGGGCCAGGCCGGTGAACCGTTCGACGGCCCGGAAGAGGCGGTCCTGGGCGACGAGGCCGACCCTGCGCCCGCTCTCGTCCCTGACGTACTGGACGACCTGTGGCCCCAGCGCGGCCAGCAGCCCGCACCCGGCGAGCGCGGCGCCGAGCGCCGCCGTCACCCCGGGCCGGGGGTGGTCGCCGCCGATCTCGTCGAGGACCAGCTTGGTGCCCCAGGCGATCGTCACCGGCAGGGCGGCCATGAGCGCGGTGAGGGCGGCGAAGGCGAGGGTGAGGCCCCTGCTCGCCCGCCAGGCCAGGCCGACGGCGGCGGCCACCGCCCGCGTCGGCGCCGTCACGCGGGTGCGGGAAGCGCGTCGAGGGCGGCCAGCGTGCTCCCGCTGGCGAGGACCGTGCCGTGCCCGTCGAGCAGGGCGAGCGACGGGAAGCCCTCGACCCGCAGCGCCTTCGTCACGCCGGTGCCGAACTCCTCGACCAGCACCAGGGCGACGGGCTCCAGCGCCCGCCGCTGGGCCGCCACCTCCTCCTCGGTCCCGACGAGCACGGCCAGCACGTTGCCGCGTCCTCCGGGGAAGGACCGCGCGCGTTCGGCGAACTGCGGCAGGCGGTCCCCGCAGGCGGGGCAGTCGGGTGAGAAGACGCCGACGAGGGCCGGCTCGGTCAGCGTCTCGGCGGAGACGCGCACGCCGTCGGTGCTCACGGCGGAGAAGGCGCCGATCACCGCCCCGGGCGGGAGCATGATCGGTGGGGGCGCCACCGGCCGCGCCGCGAGCATCTCCTCGTGCGTACGCAGCCTGCGGATCACCCCGACCGTCAGCAGCAGGTCGATCAGGCACAGGACGCCGACGCCGAGGACGAGCGCTGTGAGGAACGGCATGAGGGACTACCTCCGTGAGGGCGTGTGCGTGAAGAGGCCGGCGATCTCACCGGTCGCCGACAGCAGGACGGCCGCGGCCCCGGCCGTGAGGGCGGCCGCGGCCAGCCCGGCCACTCCCAGGTCCGCGGGGACGGCTCCGGCCGATCCCGCCGCGCCCGTCATCGCGGCCTGCACCGCTCCGGTCGCCGCTCCGGTCGCCGCCGCGGCGGCGAGCACGGCGTTGCGTACGAGATGACCGGGGCCCACCGGGACGGTGGAGGCGCCGAAGCAGCGGCAGCGGACCCGGCGGCGCCGCCGCAGAGCGGCGGCCATGGCCACGGTGAACGCGGCGAGGAGCCCGAGCGCGACGCAGAAGCCGGCGAGCACGGTGGGCCGCCAGGCCAGCAGCGGCGCGACGGCGGCCTCGGCGGCGACGACGAGCGCCGCGGCGGGCCTGGCCGGCAGGCGCGGCGCGAGCGCGCGGGTGGCCGCCGTGAACTCCTCGTACGCCGTCCGCCCGCGCAGCTTGCTCACGGCGGAGGCGAGGAAGACGATCCCCGTGAGCAGCCGGCAGAAGGCGTAGAGAAGGGCCACGGGCGTCCTCATCCCCGGTCGGTCGGGCGGGTCGCCCCCCACGCTAGGAACGGCCCCGGCAGCCGGGGTACACGACGGCTACACGCGGCGATGTATCGCTGGTCTGTACCCGGCCGGTCCTTCAGGCGCGGCGGCGCAGGACCAGCCATCGGCCGGCCAGGCCGGCGGCGAACATGACCACCCCGGCGAGCACGGACGGCCAGGGCAGGGTGGCGATCAGGGTCAGGCAGCCGGCGACGCCGAGCAGGTTGAGCGCGCGCGGCCAGCGGCGCTCGGACGCAGGCTGGGTGAACGCCGAGGCGTTCGCGACGGCGTAGTAGACGAGGACGCCGAAGGAGGAGAAGCCGATCACCCCGCGCAGGTCGGCGGTGGCGACCAGGACGCAGACGACGGCGGCCAGGGCGATCTCGGCGTGGTGCGGCACCCGGTGGCGGGGGTGGACGGCCGCCAGCCAGCCGGGCAGGTCGCGGTGGCGGGCCATGGCGAGGCCGGTACGGCCGATCCCGGCGATCAGGGCGAGCAGCGCGCCCAGCGCCGCCGGCGCCGCGCCCGCCCGCACCACCGGGGCCAGGCCGCCGGCGCCCGCCGCCTCCACCGCGGTGGTCAGCGGCGCGGGCGAGGCGGCGAGCCGGGCGGGCCCGGCGGCCAGCAGCGCCGCGACGCCGACCACCAGGTAGACGGCCACGGTGACAAAAAGAGCGATCGGGATCGCGCGGGGAATGGTGCGGCCCGGGTCGCGGACCTCCTCGCCCATGGTGGCCACGCGGGCGTATCCGGCGAAGGCGAAGAACAGCAGCCCCGCGGCCTGGAGGACGCCGTACGCGCCGCCGGCGCCCGGCCAGTCGCCCAGGCTGCCCGGCGCGGCGCCGCCACCCGCTGCGACCCCCACTGCGATCCCCGCCACGACGACGGCCAGCGCGGTCAGGGTGGCGGCGACGAGGACCCGGGTGAGCAGGACGGTCCTGGTGACGCCGTGGTAGTTCAGCGTGGCCAGCCCCAGCACGGCCGCGACGGCGACGGCCCGCTGCGCCCACCAGGGGCCGGGCACGACGTAGGAGGCGAAGGTGAGCGCCATGGCGGCGCACGACGCGGTCTTGCCGACGACGAAGCCCCACCCGGCCGTGAACCCCCACCAGTGGCCGAGGCGCTCGCGGCCGTAGACATAGGTGCCGCCGGAGACCGGATACACCGCGGCCAGTTGCGCGGAGGCGACCGCGTTGCAGTACGCGATCACCGCGGCGATCACCAGCCCGATCAGCAGGCCCGTGCCCGCGGCCCGCGCGGCGGGACCGAACGCGGCGAACACGCCCGCCCCGATCATCGACCCCAGCCCGACGACCACCGCGTCCGCCGTGCCCAGCCGGCGCGCGAGGCCGCCGCCGTGGTCCTGCCCGTACGGGCCGGTCTGTGGCTGGGACGCCACCGCACCCCCACGGGGTCATATACATCAAACGGGTTCGATGCATCGTCCGGGGCGCGGCACCGCGGAGTCAAGCGGACCAGGCGCGCGACCGCCGGCGGTCGCGGCGTACGATGCCCCTGTGACCGGCCCACCCGTCTCCAAGCAGCGCCTCGGCGACCTCGCGCGGCTGCGCCGCGTCCGGGACCGGATCGACCGGGAGTACGCCCAGCCCCTCGACGTGGAGGCGCTCGCCCGTGGCGTGAACATGTCCGCCGGGCACCTGAGCCGCCAGTTCCGGCTCGCCTACGGCGAATCGCCGTACGGCTATCTCATGACCCGCCGCATCGAGCGGGCGATGGCGTTGCTGCGCCGCGGCGACCTCAGCGTCACCGAGGTCTGCT
The DNA here is from genome assembly GCF_045040095.1 of Microbispora sp. NBC_01389. Taxonomy (NCBI): domain Bacteria; kingdom Bacillati; phylum Actinomycetota; class Actinomycetes; order Streptosporangiales; family Streptosporangiaceae; genus Microbispora; species Microbispora sp. NBC_01389. The sequence goes on along the minus strand of NZ_CP109552.1, from coordinate 5,760,462 downwards.
TCGCGGTCGGCTGCTCGTCGCTGGGCACCTTCAGCACCCGCTTCACCGAACTGGTCGGCATGCCGCCGAGCGCCTACCGCCGCGGCGCGGCGGGCGCGACGGCGGGGATGCCGTCGTGCGTCGAGAAACAGGTGACCCGGCCGGTCAGGAATCGAGAAGCGCGGACCACCGGTTCGAAACTAGCCTGACCTGTATGAACCTCACTATTCACGCGACCTTTCTTCCGCACGACGACCCCGAGGCCTCGCTCGCCTTCTACCGCGACGCCCTCGGCTTCGAAGTGCGGGGAGACGTCGGATACGGCGGCATGCGCTGGATCACGGTCGGCCCCGCCGGCCAGCCCGGCACGTCCGTCGTCCTGCACCCGCCGGCCGCCGACCCGGGCATCACCGACGACGAACGCCGCGTCATCACCGAGATGATGGCGAAGGGCACCTACGGGATACTCACCCTGGCCACCGACGACCTCGACGGCACCTTCGACAGGCTGCAGGCCGGCGACGCGGAGGTCGTCCAGGAGCCGACCGACCAGCCGTACGGGGTGCGCGACTGCGCCTTCCGCGACCCTTCGGGCAACCTGATCCGCATCAACCAGCTCGGCTGACGCGAGCGCGCGGCCCCCGACCGGGTCGCGCCGCCGCGCCGGAGCCGCCGATCGGGTAGACAGGGGGACCGTCGCCGTGCCCCCAGACCGCCCGCAGACCGCCCGGATGACCACAAGGCACGACCCCGCGTACGCAGATGGAGACACAGAACACGATGAGCCTGCCCCCGAGCCCGGACACCCCGCCGCACGCCGCCGACAGCCACGACCTGATCCGCGTGCACGGGGCACGGGAGAACAACCTCAAGGACGTCAGCGTCGAGATCCCCAAGCGCCGGCTGACCGTCTTCACCGGCGTCTCCGGCTCGGGCAAGAGCTCGCTGGTGTTCGGTACGATCGCCGCGGAGTCGCAGCGCCTGATCAACGAGACCTACAGCGCGTTCGTGCAGGGCTTCATGCCGGCGCTGGCACGGCCCGAGGTGGACGTGCTCGACGGCCTGACCACGGCGATCATCGTGGACCAGCAGCGGATGGGCGCCAACCCGCGCTCCACGGTCGGCACCGTCACCGACGCCAACGCGATGCTGCGCATCCTGTTCAGCCGGCTCGGCAAGCCGTACATCGGCTCGCCCCAGGCGTTCTCCTTCAACGTCGCCTCGATCAGCGGAGCGGGCGCGGTCACCATGGAGCGGGCCGGGCAGACCGTGAAGGAGCGCCGCAGCTTCACCGTCACCGGGGGCATGTGCCCCCGCTGCGAGGGCATGGGCCGGGTCTCCGACATCGACCTGTCCCAGTTGTACGACGACTCCAAGTCGCTCAACGAGGGCGCGCTCACGATCCCCGGCTACACCGTCGACGGCTGGTACGGCCGCATCTTCAGCGGCTCCGGCTTCTTCGACCCCGACAGGCCGATCCGCGACTTCACCGAGACCGAGCTGCGCGACCTGCTCCACAAGGAGCCGACCAAGATCAAGGTCGACAACATCAACCTCACCTACGAGGGCCTGATCCCGCGGATCCAGAAGTCGATGCTGTCCAAGGACAAGGACGCGCTGCAGCCGCACGTCCGGGCGTTCGTCGAGCGGGCCGTGACGTTCACCGCCTGCCCCGACTGCGGCGGCACCCGGCTCAGCGAGGCCGCCCGGTCGTCCAAGATCGGCGACATCGGCATCGCCGACGCCTGCGCCATGCAGATCAGCGACCTGGCCGAGTGGGCGCGCGGCCTCGACGAGCCGTCAGTCGCGCCGCTGCTGGCCACGCTGCGGCAGACCCTCGACTCGTTCACGGAGATCGGCCTGGGCTATCTCTCGCTCGACCGGCCCTCGGGCACGCTGTCGGGCGGCGAGGCCCAGCGCGTCAAGATGATCCGCCACCTCGGCTCCTCGCTCACCGACGTCACCTACGTCTTCGACGAGCCCACCACCGGCCTGCACCCCCATGACATCCAGCGCATGAACTCCCTGCTGCTGCGGCTGCGCGACAAGGGCAACACCGTGCTCGTCGTGGAGCACAAGCCGCAGACCATCGCGATCGCCGACCACGTCGTCGACCTCGGCCCCGGCGCGGGCGCCGGGGGCGGCACCGTCTGCTACGAGGGCGGCGTCGAGGGGCTGCGGACCGCCGGCACCGTCACCGGCCGCCACCTCGACGACCGGACCCGCCTCAAGGAGACGGTGCGCACGCCCTCCGGCAGGCTGGAGATCCGCGGCGCGCGCGCCCACAACCTGCGCGACGTCGACGTCGACATCCCGCTCGGGGTCCTCGTCGTCGTCACCGGCGTCGCCGGCTCGGGCAAGAGCTCCCTCGTCCGCGGGTCGATCCCCGCCGGCGCGGGCGTGGTGTCGGTCGACCAGGGCGCGATCCGCGGCTCGCGGCGCAGCAACCCCGCGACGTACACCGGGCTGCTCGACCCGATCCGCAAGGCGTTCGCGAAGGCCAACGGCGTGAAGCCGGCGCTGTTCAGCGCCAACTCCGAGGGCGCCTGCCCGGCCTGCAACGGCGCGGGCGTCATCTACGTCGACCTCGCGATGATGGCCGGCGTCGCCACCACCTGCGAGGAGTGCGAGGGCAAGCGCTTCCAGGCCGCGGTGCTCGGCTACACCCTCGGCGGCAAGGACATCAGCGAGGTGCTCGCGATGCCGGTGACCGAGGCCGAGGAGTTCTTCGGCGCCGGCCCGGCCCGCACCCCCGCCGCGCACGCCGTCCTCCGCCGGCTCGCCGACGTCGGGCTCGGCTACCTCAGCCTCGGCCAGCCGCTCACCACCCTGTCGGGCGGCGAGCGGCAGCGGCTCAAGCTGGCCACCCACATGGCCGACGACGGCGGCGTCTACGTCCTCGACGAGCCCACCACCGGCCTCCATCTCGCCGACGTCGAACAACTGCTGGGCCTGCTCGACCGGCTCGTCGACTCCGGCAAGTCGGTCATCGTCATCGAGCACCACCCGGCGGTCATGGCGCACGCCGACTGGATCGTCGACCTCGGGCCCGGCGCCGGCCACGACGGCGGCCGGATCGTCTTCGAGGGCGCCCCCGCCGGCCTCGTCGCCGCGCGCTCCACCCTCACCGGCCAGCACCTCGCCGACTACGTCGGCGCGTGACCCGGCCGGCGCAGGCGGGGGACGCGTAGGCCGGGGCCGCCTCACCCCGCCCCGCGGGCGGGCCTGGGCGCCGTCAAGCGGACGAGGAACGACTCCGCCCCGGCGATCCGTACGCGCTGGAGGTGCGCGGGCGTGAGGCCCTGACGGATGGCGAGGGGCAGGTCGCCGACACCGGGAAGCAGGACCACGGCGGTCCCGCCGGGTGCGAGCACCCGGCGCATCTCCGCCCACCACCGTGCCGGGGACGCGGCGAGCAGGCCGCCGGGGGCGACCTGACCACCCCAGGGCGGGTTGGCCAGCACGCGCTGGGCGACGCCGTCCCGCACCGGCAGCCGCCCGGCGTCGGCGCGGGCGACGGCGACGGGCAGCCCGGCCGCGTTCTCCCGGGCCGCCGTCACCGCTCTCCCGGCCAGGTCGAACCCGTACAGGCGGGTGGCCGGGCCCTGCCGCGCCGCCTCGATCAGCAGCGTCCCGGCGCCGCAGCAGGGATCGAGGACCGTGTCGCCGGGCTCGACGCCGGCCATCGCCACCATGGCGGCGGCCAGCGGGGGGTGCAGGGTTCCGGGGACCGACCGCCGCTTGTACTCCCGCCGGTGCAGGGGACGCTCGGCGATCCGCAGCAGGAGCGTGGCCCGCTCGCCGTCCAGCGTGACCCGCCAGCCGCTGTGACCCGGCGGCGGCGCGCCCGCGCCACGCCGCGAGTGGTAGCCCACCCCCAGCCGGCCGGCCAGGGCGCGGCCCACCGCGTCCTCCACGTCGTACCTGGTGAAGGTGCGCCGGCCCAGGAACGACGCCGACACCTCGACGCCGGTGAGCCCGCGGGGGCCGCCGTGGTCACGGCGCAGCCGCGCCAGCGCGGCGAGGTCGGCCGTGCCCGCGAGTGTGCCGGCGAGCCCGGCGAGCGCGGCGGCGCCCTGCCGGGTCGTGCCGACGTCGGGGCCCTGCGCCGCCAGCAGGAACACGTCGTCCGCCGTGCGCAGGCCCAGGGCGGTCAGGCGCGAGGCGCGGAAGCGCACCTCGCGATGCCCGATGTGGGTGATGACTCCGAGGCCGCACCGCAGGATCTCTGCGGCGAGCGTCGGCTCCAGCCCGTGAACGCACCGCGCCACCAGGCTCGCCGCCGTCACGGGACGGCGAGAGCGCTGGGACGCGGAGCGGTGAGAGTGACAGCGCGAACGCGCATGGTGATCCTTCTTCTCCCGCGTCAGCCCGGGACGGCACAGCGCCGCCCCGCCTCGTCGGCGACGGGTCGTTCCTCGCTTCGCCGACGGCGGCTAGCGGAGGTGGAAGAAGGAAGTGAACTTCATGGCGGCGATCCTAGGGCCGGAAGACGCGGATGATCAACCCGGCGCCTGCTCGGCCGCCTCTTCGCGGGGGGTGAAGGCCTGCTCTGATACTGTGCCGTCCACGGCGGCGACGACGCGAGGAGGTGAGCCCCATTACCGCTGAACTGGTCGGGTGCTCCCTTCTCCCCCGCGCCTAGGGGCCACGCGCGTACGAGTCACGTGCCTACGGCCCCCTAGAGACAAGGCGACCACGGGAGCGCCCTCGCATTCCGGAAGGCTCCCCCATGTCCCTGACATCCCGCTCCCCCGCTCCGCCTTCGATCGTGACCCGGCTGCGCGCCGCCGGGTGCGTGTTCGCCGAGGACGAGGCCCGTCTGCTGGTCTCCGCGGCGCGTACGCCGGCCGAGCTCGACGCCATGGTGGACCGGCGCGTCGCCGGCCTGCCCCTCGAACACGTCCTCGGCTGGGCCGACTTCTGCGGCCTGCGGCTGGCCGTCGAACCCGGGGTGTTCGTGCCCCGGCCCCGCACCGCCTTCCTCCTCCGTCAAGCGGTCGCGCTGGCGCGGCCGGGGATGGTCGTGGCCGATGTGTGCTGCGGCTCCGGCGCGATCGGCGCGGCGCTGGCCGCCGCCGTGGGACCGATCACGCTGCACGCCGTGGACGTCGATCCCGCCGCCGTCGCCTGCGCCCGCCGCAACCTCGCCGCGGCGGGCGGCCGGGTGTACGAAGGCGACCTGTACGCGCCGCTGCCCGGCGACCTGCGTGGCCGGGTCGATCTCATCGTGGCCAGCCCGCCGTACGTGCCGACGGACGCGATCGGGCTGCTGCCCCCCGAGGCGCGGGACCACGAGCCGCAGGTCGCCCTCGACGGCGGCGCGGACGGGCTCGACGTCGTACGGAGGGTCGTCGCGGAGGCCGCCCGCTGGCTCGCGCCCGGCGGCCAACTGCTGGTGGAGACCAGCCGGGGCCAGGCCGGGGAGACCGCCGAGGCCGTCGCCCGCGCCGGGCTCACGCCGCGCCTGACCGTCAGCGACGAACTCGACGCGACCGCCGTCGCCGGCGCCCTGCCCGGCTAACCGCGGCCGGGCCCGGTGCGCTCACCGCCGGGCCCGGCCAGGCCGTGCAGCAGCAGGCCGGTGAGCGCGTCGACGATCACATCATTGAGCTCGGGCTTTACTGGTCGGAACAGCGCCGGAGCCACCAAGCCCGAGCGCGCAGGCACCACTTCAAGCGGCACCTGCGCCTACAGGTCCTACAGATCTAGCTATGCAGTACTAGTAGGCGCCGACGGCATCTGGTCGGCGACCCGGCGCGTGCTCGACCCGGCCGCGCCCGAACCGGCGTACGCCGGGTTCTACTCCGTTTCCCGTTCGCCTACGAACGCGCCACGGCCTGGCTCTACGACTACGAACCGCGCCTGGGCGGGTGACCAGGATAAGTAAGTCAAGCCTTACTTTCGCGGAAACTTGGCCGCATAGTGGAGGGCCGAGTCGAGAGGAGGACTGCTGTTGCCGCAGTTCGACGAGGATGCCGCAGGACAGGTTGAGGTGGAGCAGGCGCACGTGGCCGCCATGTACGGGCTGCTCGATGAGCGATCGGCGTCTGTACGTGCCCGGCTGGCGGACGTGTTGAGGTCGCCGGCCGGAAGCGCGGGTGAGGTGTACGCGCGCGATGTCGAAGCGGAGCGTCTGGCGCGTCGGCTTCGCCGGCTGGAGGAGGCCGAGGAAGGGCTGGCGTTCGGCCGGATCGATGGCGCGGACGGAACCGTCCTGCACATCGGACGGCTCGGCCTGCACGTGGGCGATCGGGAGCTGCCGCTGCTCGTCGACTGGCGAGCGGAGGCGGCGCGGCCCTTCTACGCGGCGACGGCCGTCCACGCGATGGGGCTGCGGCGGCGCCGTCATCTGCGGGTCGAGGACCGTGCGGTCCGTGCGGTGAGCGACGAGCTACTGGACGGATCCCCACCCAGGGGCGGCGACATCGTCGGCGACGGTCCGTTGGCGGAGGCACTCGAGGCGCAGCGGACGGGGCGGATGCGGGCCGCGGTGGCGACGCTGCAGGCGGAGCAGGACGAGATCGTCCGGTCTCCGCATCGGGGTGTGACGGTGGTGCAGGGCGGCCCCGGCACGGGCAAGACCGTTGTCGCGCTGCACCGGGCGGCGTACGTGCTGTACGCGTTCCCGGGCGCCGTCGCGCGCGGTGTGCTGGTGCTCGGGCCGAACGCGCGGTTCCTCGACTACGTCTCCCGGGTGCTGCCCTCGCTCGGTGAGAACGATGTGCTCCTGGCGACCTGCGCGAAACTGGCCGGGGTGGCGCCCGCAGCTGCGGAGCCTTCTGATGTCGCGCGCCTCAAGGGGGGTTCAGCGCTGGCCGAAGCGCTCACGGACCTGGTGCGCTCCCTGCAGGCACCGGGCGGGGGGTTCGCGGTGCGTGCAGGGCAGGAGTGGGTCCGTCTGACGAGCTCGGATGTCGCGGCGGCGCGGGAAGCCGCGGCGGCGAGCGGCCTGGCCCACAATCATGCGCGGGGGGTGTTCAAGGAGCACCTGATCGACATGGTCACGGGCGCCCTGGAGCGCGGCGCCTTCGAGGCCCTCGAACTCATCGACGCCGAGGTCGCCGAGAGCACGGGCATGGATCTCGATGCCGCGGCCGAGGCAGATCTGCGGGCTCTCGGCTTCGACGATGCACCGGCCGCGGATCCGGCCGAGGTGTTCGACGTGGATGCCGTCCGCGAGACTCTTGCGGGCGACGCCCACGTCGACAGTGCGGTGGAGACCCTCTGGCCGCGGCTGACACCCGAAGTGGTCGTACGGGCGCTGCTGGCGGACGCGCGCACGATGGCCAGGCATCTGCCGTCGCTCGCCGGTGACGAACACTCCCGGCTGGTGCGTTCCCCTGATGCCCCGTGGACCGATGCCGACGCACCGCTGCTCGATGAGGCGGCGGCCCTGGTGGACGGGCCGCCGGAGCGGACGTTCGGACACGTCGTGGTCGACGAGGCTCAGGAGCTGACCGCGATGCAGTGGCGGATGGTGATGCGCCGGTGCCCGGCCAGGTCGATGACGCTGGTGGGCGACTTCGCCCAGGCGGGCCCCGCGACGGCCGCGAGTGACTGGTCCCAGGCGCTGGGCCCGCACCTTGGCAACCGGTTCGCCCTGCACACCTTGACCGTCGGTTACCGCACGACCCAGGAGATCCTGGCCACCACCCACGGCCTGCTCGCGCGGATCGCCCCCGGTCAGGCGCCGATTCGGTCGATCCGCCATGGCGAGACTCCCCGCAGCCTCGCCGCATGCCCGCACACACTCGCCACCACGGTGGCCGAGGAACTCCGGGCGCAGGCCGCGGCACACCCGGGCGACCTGCTGGCCGTGATCTGCGCGGACGACCGGGTCAAGGAGATGGCGTCCGCGGGTGCCGACCAGTGGGCGCGTCTCGTGCCGGCCTCCGAAGCCCGCGGCCTGGAGTTCGACGCGATCGTCGTCGTCGGCCCGGAAGAGATCGTCGCGGCCCGCCCCAGTGGGGTGCGTGATCTGTATGTCGCCCTCACGCGTGCCACCAAGAGACTGTGCACGATCGCTACCAGTGCGCCGGACGGCCGAGAGCGGGCGGGAGCCTCGTGGCGTCGTCGCCCCGGGCGGCGTTGACCTGGGGCTGGGTGAGGAAGAGGCTCTCGGCGAGGTTCGCCCCCCGCAGGTCGGCCGCCCGCAGATCCGCCCCGATCAGGTCCGCGCCGCTCAGATCGGCTCCCGACAGGTCGGCGCCGATGAGGCAGGCTCCTCTGAGATTCGCCCCCCGCAGGTCGGCCCTCCTCAGCCGGGCGCCCGCGAGGTCGGCGCCCCGGTGATCGGCGCCCCGGTGATCGGATTTCCCGCGCTCGCGGCCCCGGCCACTACGATCGCGGTCTCCCGCGGCCCGGACCAGCGCGCTGACCCGCAGCAGCAGCCCGTTGACCGCGTCGTGGTGAGCGGCGACGTCCAGCGCCAGCAGGTCGTCCGGGCCGGAGAGGGTGAGGCGCTCGGTGTCCTCGAACGCGCGGCGCAGCTCGGCGTGCAGTTCACCGGGCACCTGGCGGGCCACGGGCGGCGACAGCCCCTCGCCGAGGTACCACAGCAGCTCGTGCAGGTGCCGCATCACCGCGAAGACCTCGAACATCCGCGCCGCGTTCGCCGGCTCCTCCCGCCAGCTGCGCCCGAAGGTCACCTTCGAGACCTTCTGCCCCGCTCCGAAGCAGTCGTACACCGTGCAGCCGGGAAAGCCGCTCTCACGAAGGCGCGCGTGGATGCCGCAGCGGAAGTCGGCCCCCAGGTTGGGGCACGGACGCCCGGCGTCCTTGGCGATCGCGAAGTCGGCCGAGGCGGCGAAGGGCAGCGCCACACAGCAGAGCCCGGAGCAGCCGGCGCAGTCGGCTCGCAGGTCGTCGCGGAGGTCGTCGTGTGTGTCGGGCAAGGTGCCTGTTCTCCTCGTGTCCGGATCTCGACGGTATCCCACCTGCGGACGGCCCATTGACAAACACAATTTTTACGTACAGGATTGTTTTTGCGATGAGAGACGTCCTGTATCTGGATCAGATCGAGCAGGCCGAAGCCCTGCTCAAGCCGCAGCGCATCGAGGTGCTGCGGCAACTGGCCGAGCCGTGCACCTGCACCGAGGTGGCGGCGGCACTCGGCCAGACCCCCCAGCGCGTGTACTACCACGTCAAACGCCTCGTGGAGGCCGGCCTGGTGCAGCAGGTCTCCGAGCGGCGGGTGCGCGGCATCACCGAGGGCATCTACCGGGCGAGCGCCAGGTCCTACTGGCTGTCGCCCGGCCTCGTCGGCCGGATCGGTGGGCTGCGTCGGCAACAGGACGAGCTCAGCCTCGGCTATCTGCTCGACCTGATGGAACAGGTGCAGGCCGACGTCGCCGCCCTCGACCGGACGGCGCCGGAACTGCCGTCCATCGGCGTCTCCGGGGAGATCCGCGTCACCCCCGAACGCCGGCAGGAATTCCTCAACGACCTGCGGTCCGCACTTCAGGACCTGTTCACCCGCTACGGCGGCGCCGAAGGCGACGCCTTCAAACTCGCCGTGGCCTGCTACCCCAAGGGAGACGACAGTGAGTGAGCCGATGATCGTCCGTGTCCGCCTCGATGCCCCGATCAAGGAGGTGCGCCACGCGCTGACCGACCCCGCGGCGATGCGGGTGTGGCTGGCCGAGCACGCCGAGGTGGACCTGCCCGGGCGGTACGAGTTCTGGGGCCGCCGCACCCCCGAGGGCGACGCCCCCCACCAGCGCCTGCTGCACGCCGACGACCACATCCTGCGCTTCACCTGGCTGCTCGGCGGCGAGGAGACCACCACGGAGATCACCCTGCGGGAGGAGGACGCCGGCACGACCGTCCTGACCATGTCGCAGACCCACTTCGACTTCCAGGACGCCATCACGGGGGCGAACATCCGCGGGGTGCTGCAGGTGTTCTGGTCGCTCGCCCTCTCCAACCTCGCCGACCACGTCCAGGGACGGGAGATCGGTCCGCAGCCCGACTACACCACCACCGACTTCCGCGGTCACCTGGACATCGCCGCGCCCGTGTCCACGGTGTACGACTCCCTGATCGACTCCGGCAAGGCCACCGAGTGGTTCGGGTACCCCATCGGCATCGAGCCGTACGTCGGCGGGCGCTTCGCGATGGGCGGCCTCGACGCCAACCCCCAGCCCGCCAAGATCATCGACCTGGTTCCCGGCAGCGCGATCTCGGTCGACTGGGGACCGATGGGCGTCGTCACCTGGGAATTGGAGGACACCGGCGGCGCCACCCGCCTGACGTTCGTCCAGAGCGGCTTCGACACCGCCAACCCGCCGTACGGCGCCTGGACCGGATGGCTGTCCGGCCTCGCCGAGCTGCGCCGCTACCACGAGCAGCCGGACTGGCGTCCGATCTGGCTCGCCGACGACCAGGCGGCCTGACGCCCGAGCGTCGTCGTCCCGCCGTCGTCCCGCCGTCGTCCCGCCGCCGAGCGAGACCGGCGGCGGGACGACGGCGTCTTATTGGTAGGTTCTCCGGACAAGTATTCACATGTTACGAACGGAGGAGCTGCGCCGTGGACGTCGAGCAGACGGTGTTGCCGGGAATCGGGTTGCGGCACGAGTTCACCACTCGCTCGGGCCGGCGCATCGGGGTCGTCTCCCACCGCACGGGACGGCGGGACCTCGTCATCTACGACCCCGACGATCCCGACAGAGCCTGTGAGACCGTCAAACTCAACGACGAGGAAGCCGACGCGCTCGTCGAGCTCCTGGGCGCACCCCGCATCGTGCAGCGCCTGAACGCCATGCACCGGGAGGTCGAGGGCCTGGTCAGCCTCCAGGTTATGATCACACCCGGCTCCCGCTACGACGGCCGTCCCATGGGCGACGCGCAGGTGCGCACCCGCACCGGCGCCTCCATCGTCGCCGTGGTCCGCGCCGGGCGCGTCTTCGCCAGCCCCGCACCCGACTTCGTCCTGACCGGCGACGACATCGTGGTCGTGGTGGGCGGCGAGGAGAGCACCACCGCCGTCGCCGACATCTTCGCCAGCGGCTGAGGGCAGCGCGTGCACAACACCGCAATACTTTTTCTGGAATTCGGCGCCGTCGTCCTCGGACTCGGCATTCTCGGAGCGCTGGCGCTGCGCGTCGGCATCTCCCCCATCCCTCTCTATCTCCTCGCCGGCCTGGCCTTCGGCACCGGTGGCATCCTCCCGCTGGGCACCAGCGAGGACTTCACCGCCACCGGCGCCGAATTAGGCGTCATCCTCCTGCTGCTCACCCTCGGCCTGGAATACAATGCCGACGAACTGGTGACCAGCCTCAAGGGCAACGCCCGCGCCGGTCTGGTCGACCTCCTGCTCAACGCCGCCCCCGGCGCGATCCTGGCGCTACTGCTCGGCTGGGGACCCGTCGCCGCGGTCGCCATGGCGGGCGTCACCTACGCCACCTCCTCCGGAATCACCGCCAAGGTCCTCTCCGACCTCGGCTGGATCGGTAACCGCGAGACCCCGGTCGTGCTGTCGCTGCTGGTGTTCGAAGACCTCACGATGGCGGTCTACCTCCCGGTCCTGACCGCCATGCTGGCCGGACTGAGCCTGGTCGCCGGGGCGGTCACCGTGGCCATCGCGCTGGCCGCGGTCAGCGTGGTGCTGCTCGTCGCGCTCCGCTTCGGCCGCTACATCGAGGCGTTCGTCGCCAGCCCCAACTCCGAGGTGCTCGTGCTCAAGGTGGTCGGGCTCGCGCTGCTGGTGGCCGGGCTGGCCCAGCAGCTGCAGGTCTCGGCCGCGGTCGGCGCGTTCCTGGTCGGCATCGCCCTGTCGGGCGAGCTCGCCGAGGACGCCCACGCGCTGCTCGCCCCCCTGCGCGACCTGTTCGCCGCGGTGTTCTTCGTCTTCTTCGGCCTGCAGACCGACCCGACCAAGATCCTGCCCGCGGCCGGGCTGGCGGCCGGCCTCGCCCTGGTCACGATGATCACCAAGCTGATGACCGGTATCTACGCGGCCCGCCGCGCGGGCATCGCCCGCGCCGGACGGGTACGCGCCGGCATCGCCCTCATCCCCCGCGGCGAGTTCAACATCGTCATCGCCGGGCTGGCCGTGGCCGCCGGCGCCCACCCCGACCTGGGCGCCCTGGCCGCCGCGTACGTCCTGATCCTCGCGGCCTTCGGCCCCCTGGCGGCCCGCCTGGTGCAGCCGTTCCTCACCAAGATCGCCGCGCGTACCGCGTGACGGCGGGCCCGTGCCCCGCACCCGTGCGGGGCACGGGCCGCCACGTGGCGACCAGAGCCGCCGCGAGGAGAAGCTCGGCGATGTCGCCGCCGTAGTACATGATCTCCGCACCACCCCGCACCTCGGCGATCGGGGCCCGCACGTCCACCCAGAAGCCGCCGTACATCAACTGGGCCACGACGGCGTGCACGGCGACGGCGCAGCCGAGGTACACCAGACGGGCACGCACCCCAGGCCGGCCCGGCGCCGGGTCGGGCCCGGCGATCACGTAGGCGAACAGGCAGCCCGACAGCAGGAAATGCGCGTCCAGCAGCTGGTGCCCCGCCGCCGACGCCATGGCCGCGTCGTAGAGCGGGGTGAAATACAACGCCACGAGGCTGCCGGTGGACAACAGCAGCGCGACCACCGGATGCGCCACCACCCGGGCGGGACGGCTGTGCAGCACGGCGGTCACCCGCCGCCCGCCGCCGGCGGGCAGGGTGCGCAGCACCAGGGTGACCGGCGCGCCGAGCACCAGCCCGAGCGGTGCGTACATGCCGACGAGCAGGTGCTGGACCATGTGACCACGGAAGTCCGCGTGGGCGAAGGACGCGACGGGCGGCGCCAGCGCCGTGCCCAGCAGAACGAGCCCGGCGACGAACCCCGCCGTACGCCACCGGCTCCAGCCCCGGGCGGGATTGCGGCGGCGCGCCCGCCGGGCCAGGCACAGGTAACCGATCGCGCATCCGAGCACGGCCAGGATCGGCAGCGAACCCGCGACGTGGGCGCCGTGTTCTGTCACTGGTCCTCCGGCTCGAAGGAGCGCCCGCTCCGCGCCAGCAGGTAGCCCCCGGCGACCAGCAGCGCCCCCAGGACGAGGAACCCGATGTCCCACCACAGCTGGTACGGCCCGCCGTGCACATGATGGATGGCCAGGAGGTGATGGTCCACGACGCCCTCGACGAGGTTGAACAATCCCCATCCGGCCAGGATCCAGCCCCACAGCACCCGCGAGCCCCACACCCGGCGGCGGTCCCGCGTGACCCGGGAGTACAGGATCGCCAGACCGGCCAGAACCGCCAGCCAGCACACGGTGTGGAACAGGCCGTCCCACACCGTGTTCATCTCCAGCCCGGAGACGGTGCGCGGATCGTAGTACCGCACGCCGATGTGATCACTGTCGGTGCTGCTCAGCATGTGATGCCACTGCAGGATCTGGTGCAACAGGATCCCGTCGACGAACCCGCCCAGCCCCACACCCAGCACGATGCCCGGCAGCCGGAGACTCACCGGTTCCAGGTCGGTGCGGGCCCCGCCCGCGGTGGTCGCCATCGACTCGTTCACCCCTCCGTCCTCGGCACCAGTGATCGGGTCCTCGCCAGGTTCCCGGGACGGACGGATCCAGTCACGCGGACGCGCGCGGACCGGCCACGTGACCTACCAACTTTTGCGGGCGGAACAACCGCCCGATAGCGTGACCGGCATGGTGCGCGGATGGACACTGCCGGTCGTCTTCCTGGCCTGCGGGATCGCCTCGGCGTTCCGGCAGACGGCCCAGGGGTCACCCGGCGGCGCCGTCACGCTCTTCCTGGTGTTCCTGCTCGCCGCCGTCCTCCTGTCCCCCCTGGTGTTCCCGAGGTCGATCGGCGCGGCCGAGGCGCGGCGCCGCAGCGAGGCCGACGGCCGCCCGATCGTCTACTGGCGCCCCGGCTGCCGCTACTGCCTCCGGCTCCGGCTGCGTCTCGCCCGCGACGCCCGGCGGCTGCACTGGGTGAACATCTGGCAGGACCCCGAGGGCGCGGCGGCGGTCCGCGCCGCCACCGGCGGCGACGAGACGGTGCCGACCGTCGTGGTCGCCGGCGACCCCCACGTCAACCCCGACCCCGAGTGGGTACGCCGCCAACTCCCCTGACCGCGCCCGGCGTCACGGACGCAGCAGTTGGCGCACCCGCGCGGCCTCCCGGGTGAGGTGGTCGCGCTCCGGCACGCTGACCGCGGCGCGGGACGCCTCGGCGTACAGCTCCGCCGCGCGCTCCAGGTCGCCGGCGCGTTCGTGCAGGTACGCCGTCACCGCGGCGTACCTGGGCAGGCCGGGGTCCACGCCGGCCAGTGCCGCCAGGCCGGCCCACGGCCCGTCCGCCTCCCCCACCGCCACCGCGCGGTTCAGCCGCACCACCGGACTGCCGGTGAGAAGGAGCAGCTCGTCGTACCACTCCACGATCTGCACCCAGTCGGTCTCGGAGGCGGCCGGGGCGTCCGCGTGCAGCGCGGCGATCGCGGCCTGCGCCTGGTATTCGCCCAGCCGGTCACTGGCCAGCGCGGTCTGCAGGATCGTCACCCCCTCGGCGATCAGTCCGGTGTCCCAGCGCGATCGGTCCTGCTCGGCGAGCGGCACCAGGCGGCCGCCCGGGCCCGTACGGGACGCCCGGCGCGCGTGGTGCAGCAGCATGAGCGCGAGCAGCCCCGCGACCTCGGGCTCCTCGGTCAGGGCGGCGAGCTGACGGGCGAGCCGGATCGCCTCGGCCGCCAGGTCGACGTCCCCGCCGTACCCCTCGTTGAAGACGAGATAGAGCACCCGCAGCACCGTCCCGAGATCACCGGGCTGGTCGAGCTGCAACCCCGCGATCTTCCGCTTCGCCCGGCTGATCCGCTGTGCCATGGTCGCCTCGGGGACGAGGTACGCCGCCGCGATCTGCCGGGTGGTCAGGCCGCCGACCGCGCGCAGCGTCAGGGCGACGGCCGAGGCAGGCGGCAGGGTGGGGTGCGCACACAGGAAGTAGAGCCGCAGCGTGTCGTCCGTGGTGGGCGCCGGACCGGCGGGAGGCCCGGCCTGTACGGCCACCTCCCGCCCCCGCCGCGACGCCTCGGCACGGGTGGCGTCGAGGAACCGGTGCCACGCGACCGCGACGAGCCACGCCTTCTGATCACGCGGTGGATCGTCCGGCCAGGTCGCCAGCGCCCGGATCATGGCCTCCTGCACGGCGTCCTCGGCCGATGCGAAGTCGGCCCCGCGCCGGACGAGGACGCCGATGACCGCGGGCACGAGCTCCCGCAGCAGCGATTCGTTCACTCGGTGACCGCGGGCGGCTCGGTGAGGAACGGCCGGACCTCCAGCCATTCGTGGATCGGCTCACCGCGGGGCCCCGGAGCGGCGGACAGCTCCCCGGCCAGCTCGACCGCGCGGTCCCACGACTCCACGTCGATGACCATCCACCCGGCGATCAGGTCCTTGGTCTCGGCGAACGGCCCGTCGGTCACCGGTGGGCGCCCCTCGCCGTCGTACCGCACGAACGTGCCTTCGGGCGACAGCGCCTGGCCGTCGACGAACTCGCCCGTCTCCTCCAGGCGGGCGGCGAAGTCGCGCATGAACTGCACGTGCGCGTCGACCTCCTCCGGCGTCCACCGGTCTAGCGACCCGTAGTCGACGACGGGGGCCGGACCACCGCGGTAGTGCTTCAGGAGCAGGTATTTCATCGTGCTTCTCCTTCGTCGTCGTGCGGCCCGTTCGGCCGCTCATGCCCCTGGGACGGAGCCGACGCCACATTCTCGACACACGGCACGAGATTTTTTCGAAGGGCCGCCTCCCTCGGTGAGGCCTTTGATGGTGGTGTCCGGGGGATACGTAAAAAATCCGATCGCCTTTACATTGTAGATTCATAGTAGGATCGGGGCCGATGAGCATCCCCGCGGTTCCCGAGCGGCGCGTCCCCGCACCCTCCACACCCGATCCGTACGAGGTGTATCTCGGCGCGCTGCAGAGCCCGGAGTCCCGGCGCACCATGAAAGGCTGCCTCGACCGCATCGCCCGCCTCGTCACCGGCGACCCCGAGGCCACCGGGGCCGGGCAGCCCTGGGCACTGCTGCGCTACGAGCACACGGTCCGCCTCCGTACGCTGATGCGCGAGCAGGGATGGTCCCCCTCCCACGTCAACAAGCACCTGGTGGCGCTGCGCCGCGTGCTCAAGGAGGCGTGGCGGCTCGGGCTGATGAGCGGCGAGGACTACCAGCGCGCCGCCGACCTGCCCGCCTACAAGCACACGCGCGTCCCGGCGGGACAGCACGTCGAGGCCGAGGCGCTCGCGGCCGCGCTGGAGGTGTGCGACGAGGACCACTCCCCCGCCGGCCGCCGGGACGGCGCCATGCTGGCGGCCCTCTACTCCAGCGGCTGCCGCCGGGCCGAGATCGCCGGGCTCCGGCTCGCCGACTTCGACCCGCACGCCCGCTCCCTGCGGGTGCGCGGCAAGGGCGACAAGGAACGGCTCGTCTACCTGACCCCGCAGGCCGTCGAGCGCCTGAGCCTGTGGCTCGCCGTACGCGGCCGGGCGGCCGGGCCGCTGTTCTGCCCGATCAACAAGGCCGGGCGGCTGCGCATGGCCCACATGACCGGCCAGGCGATCGCCGACATCGTCGCGCGGCGCCTGGCCGCCGCCGGGGCCTCGCCCCGCACCCCGCACGACTTCCGGCGTACGTTCATCGGTGAACTCCTCGACGCGGGGGTCGATCTCGCCACCACCCAGGCGCTGGTCGGCCACGCCTCCCCCGCCACCACCGCCCGGTACGACCGGCGGCCCGAGCGCCGCCGCCGCGAGGCCGTCGACCGGCTCCGCGTCCCCGGCACGGCTAACCGAGCCGATCAAGAGCCCGACCGGCCGCCCGGGTGAACGTACCGGGCGGATTTCCCGGCCCTTCGTCCCGCAGCAGGAAGACCCACATCAGCGCGAAGAGCCTGCGGCACTCCCGCATTCTGCGCCGTTCGGCGGCATCGAGGTCGAACCGCAGCTCGCTCTCCCCTTGGACCCAGCACGACACGTGCTCGGCCATCTCCGCGACCTCGGCCGCCCGGTCGCTTCGCCCCGGCTCCTCGAAATCCACGATTCCGACACGCGCCCCGTCCCACAGGAAGTTCGCCGTGTTGCCGTCACCGGCCCCGAACACCGGTCGTACCCCGCGCTCGCCCGGCTCCCACGTCGAAAGCCACCGTGCGCCTTCCCTGACCACCAGGTCGGCGAGCTCGTTCTTCGGCTGCCACCGCTCGGCCCAGACCAGCACCTGCTTCCTGATCCGCTCCACCGGCCACAACCGCGGTGGCACCGTGTCGAGCACCCGCCGCGGCACCGCCCCGTGCAGCAGGTCCACGGCCTCCACGAGCTGCCTTGCCGGCACGTCAGTTAACAGGCGGACCGGTGTGCCCGCAAGGCGGGACATCACCACATGATCGATCCCGTACGCCACGGGTGAGGGTGCGAGCCCGGGAGCGTACTCCGCCAGCAGCGACAACGCCCGCCACTCCCTCTCGGCCTCGCCCCGCTCGCCATCGGCGAAACGTTTGCGTACGAGCTCGCCGTCGATCCGCACATCGTGCCTCTGCATAGGTGAGCAGTGAACCAGGCGCGATGATCACCGGCGGCGGACGGCGCGCACGACGACGTCGTGGAGGGGGCCGCCGTGGCCGGAGCGCGTACGCACGTGCTCCTCGGCGGTGACGATCTCCCACTCCGAGTCGTCCAGGCGCGCGGCGACGGCCGCGGAGGTGACCGACGCCTCCTCCGGGGGGTGATGCCCGTGCCCGGAGCCGGCGACGTGGAGGTGCCCCACGATGAGCAGCGTGCCGCCGGGAGCCACCCATCCGGCGATGCGGTCGTAGAACTCCAGTTGCGGCATCGCGGGATGGGCGTAGTGGGTCATGACCAGGTCGAGCCGCGTGTCCGGACTCCAGACGCCCAGATCCGCCTCCACCCACCGCACGCGCTCGGCCGCCCCGCTCGCCTCCGCTCGGTCGGCGGCCCGGGCGAGGACCTCGGACGAGATGTCGGCCGCGGTGACCTCCCAGCCGTGCGAGGCGAGCCAGATCGCCTCGGCGCCGCCGCCGCACCCCGCGTCCAGCGCCGTGCCCGGGGTCAGGCCATCGATCTCACGGGCGAGGTACGGATTCGGCGGGTTGCCGCCCATCGACCCCGGGCCCCCGTCCCGCCCCTGCCGCCAGTGCCGCTCCCAGTAGTCCTTGTCGAATCCATGCGTCATGCCGCTCATGGTGCGGACAGACATGACAGGACGCAAATCCCATTGCCGAACCAGCAAACCAGCTCGCGATCATCGCTGGGCACGGAAGCCGGAGATCACCAGGTCGATCAGGTGGCCGGTCTCGTCCCGGTCCTCGCCGGCCTGGCCCGCGGCCAGCACCACGGCGTTGACCAGGATCAGGGTGCGCTCGGCGTCGACGTCGGGACGGATCACGCGGGCCTCCTGCGCGGGCCGCAGCAGCGAGTCGACGGCCCGCGACAGGCTGCTCCGGCAGCTTCGGAACAGCTCGGCGTCGCCCTCGTACCGACCGGTGATCAGCCCCTTCATCCCGCGGTGCTCGACGAGCAGACCGGCGAACTCGTGCAGCCAGCCGACGAGCGCCGCCAGCGGATCCTCGGAGGATGCCGCGAGCTCGTCGGCGCGGACGGCGAGCGCCTGGACGTGCCCGGCGTACACCGCGGCGAGCAGCGCCTCCCTGGTGGGGAACCTGCGATACAGCGTGGCGGTGCCCACGCCCGCCGCCCGCGCGACCTCGCTGAGCGGCGCCTCCGGCCCCTGCTCCTCGAAGACCCGCGTCGCCATCTCCACCAGACGCTCCACGTTGCGCCGGGCGTCGGAGCGCAGTCCCTTCGCGTGATCCGCGGGCATCGTCGACCTCCGATAACTGGGCGGGTCGCCCGTTTACAAAGTGGGCGGGTCGCCCATATCGTAGTGCGCGCCTGACCAGGACGTGGCCACGCCTGGAGCACCTGCCCGTCTCCCGCGGAAGAGGCTCACATGACCGGACGGCCGGCGATCGTGCTCGCCGTGGTGCTCGCCTGCCAGCCGATGGTCGGGATCGACGCCACGATCGTCAACATCGCCCTGCCCGAGATCCAGGCGCGGCTGCACTTCACGCAGACCGGTCTGGCCTGGGTGTTCAACGCCTACACCCTCGCGTTCGGGGGGTTGCTGCTGCTCGGCGGCCGCGCGGGCGACCTGCTGGGCCGTCGCCGGATGTTCGCCTCCGGCGTGCTGCTGTTCACCGCGGCCTCACTGCTCGGCGGTCTCGCCACCCACTCGTGGTGGCTGGTCGCGGCCCGTGCGCTGCAGGGCGTCGGCGGCGCGATGGCCTCGCCGAACGTGCCGTCGCTGATCATGTCCGCGTACGAGGACGGCCCCCGCCGGACCCGGGCGCTCGGCGTGTTCGCCGCGGTCTCCAGTGCCAGCCTCGCCCTCGGCCTGCTCGCCGGCGGCGTGCACCGTCGCGCTGAGCGTCACCGCATTGTCGGGCGTACGCCGTGAGGACTCCGGCGCCGGGGCCGGCGTGTTCCAGACACTGCAGTGGACCAGCTGGTCCCTCGGCCTCGCGGTGCTGGTCACCCTGTACCACACGGCCGCGGGCGGCGGAGGGGAGTCGATGGCGCGCGGCACCTCCTCGGCGTTCGCCGGCGCGTCGGTGGTCGCGGTGATCGCCCTGCTCAGCACGCTGGTCTTCGGGCGCGGTAGAGCACGTGACGGCGCAGCGGATGTCCCTCGGGGAGCACCGGGTGGTCGAAGTCTTCCCCCGGGTCGCGGGTCATCCCGAGACGCCGCATCACGGCCTGCGAGCGGACGTTCGGCACCGCCGTGAACGAGACGACCTCGGTCAGCCCCAGCGTGCCGAAGCCGTGTTCCAGCGCCGCCCGCGCGGCCTCGGTGGCGTACCCGTGCCCCCAGGCGGATCTGGCGAGCCGCCAGCCGATCTCCACGCACGGCGTGAAGTGCGCGGTGAACCTCGGCACCTGCAGCCCGGTGAAGCCGATGAACACGCCGTCCGCCTCGACCGCCCACAAACCGAACCCGCGCTCCTCGAACGCCGCTTCGATGCGCTCGACGAACGTGTCGCTCTCCTCGCGGGTGAGCGTGGCCGGGAAGTGCTCCATCACCACCGGGTCGGCGTTCAGTGCCGCGAAGGGCTCCTTGTCGTCCTCACGCCAGCGCCGCAGCACCAGCCTGCCGGTTTCGATGAGATTCACCCCCCGAGAATAGGGGGCGGGAGAAAGCAGGGGCCGGCGTCGGCTAGAGTCGGTAGTGGCCGATGTGGTTTGTGTCCCCCGGGCCGCAAACACCGCCTTCACGGAATACCGTTCGGCTGGAGCCGTGTTGTGCATTCCGCCGAGGAGGCGACCGCCACATCGGCCCTCGACGTGGACGCCCCGCGAGACCCGGTCTCGCGGGGCGTCATGTTGTCCGCCGCCGACGACCGGGATCGAGGGCCGGAGCGGTCTGGTCCCGACGTAGCCGCGCTCCCACAGCAGCTCGCGCGTGCTCTCGAGCGAAGTGTTGGCGATGCCGTACAGAACACGGGAGGGTGTGTTGCAGGGGGCGCACACCTGAACGGCCCCCGGGGCAGCCTAGGGTATGTCCGTCGAGCCGAGTCCGAGCCCGAGTCCGGTGGTGCTGAGAAGGAGAGTCCGTGCTCTATTCCGCCCTGAAGGCCGTCAGCGTTCCCGTCATGCACCTGCTGTGGCGGCCGCGGATGGAGGGACGCGAGCACGTCCCCGCGCACGGGCCCGCGATCCTCGCCTCCAACCATCTTTCCGTGCTCGACTCGTTCTTCATGCCGGCGCTGGTGCCCCGCATGGTGCGCTTCGTGGCCAAGAAGGAGTACTTCACGGGCAACCGCCTCGCGGCCGAGTGGATGCGGGCGATGGGGGCCGTGGAGATCGACCGTGAGAACGTCACCGCCGCCCAGGACATGCTCGACGCCGCCGTGGAGGTCCTCAAGGCGGGCGAGCTGTTCGGCATCTATCCCGAGGGCACCCGCTCCCCCGACGGCCGCCTCTACCGCGGCAAGATCGGCGTCGCCTGGCTCTCGCTGACCACCGGTGCTCCGATCGTGCCCGTGGCCATGCTGGGCACCGACAGGGTCCTGCCGCCCGGCGCGTCGGTGCCGCGCCTGCGCCGCATCGGCGTGCGGTTCGGCGAGCCGATGACCTTCACCGGCGACCCCGGCAGCGCCCGGGACCGGCGGCGGGTGACCGACGAGGTCATGGCCGCGATCCAGCGCCTGTCCGGCCAGGAGTACGTGCCCCGGTACGGCGCGAGCGTCAAGGGCGCCGGCGAAACGGGGGTGTGAACAACCGATCAGGCCCCGCTAGGCTCTGGTCCCGACCGGGACACGGGCGTGACTGGGGGTACCTGTGCCGCGAGGACGAACTGTCGCGATCTCGGCCGCCGCGGCCGTCGTGGTGGCCGGGGGCGCCGCCGGAGGGGCCTACTACGTGCTGCACACGCGCGGCACGCCGCAGGAGACGGCGACGCGCTTCACCTCGGCCTGGTCCCGGGGCGACCTCGCGGCCATGAAGGCCGAGCTCGCCTCTCCCGCACCCGGCTTCGACGCGGCGTACGCGGAGCTGACCAAGAACCTGGGGGCCGTCAAGGTCGCCGTACGGGACGTGCGGGCGGGCCAGGCGAAGGACGACCGGGCCGCCGCGTCGTTCACCGCCACCGCGAGCCTCAAGGACGTCGGCGACTGGACCTACCAGGGCTCGCTGAGGCTCGTCGTGAAGGACCACTACTGGAAGGTCGACTGGTCGCCCGCCGCTGTCCATCCCGCCCTCGACGGGACCACCCACCTGGCGCTGAAGACGTCGTGGCCCCAGCGGGCGTCGATCACCGACGCCAACGGCGACCGCATCGACGGCGGCGACGTGGGCGGCTCGGTGCAGCAGCTCGTCGGCTACCTCGACAAGGCCGGCGACGACGACCTCGGCAAGCTGGGCAGCGCGTACAAGAAGAACGACCCCGTGGGGCGCGCCGGCCTGCAGGAGACCTTCCAGAAGCAGCTCGCCGGCACCCCCACCACCGAGATCCAGGCGGTGGGCGCGAGCCGGAAGACCCTGCACTCGATCAAGGGCTCCTCCGGCCGCGACCTCGCGACCAGCCTCGACCTCAAGGTGCAGCGGGCCGCCGCCGACGCGGTGCGCGACCTGCCGAAGCCCGCCTCGCTCGTCGCCGTACGGCCCTCGACGGGCGAGATCCTCGCGGTCGTCAACAACAAGGGCGGGTTCAACCGCGCGCTGGACGGCAAGTACGCCCCCGGCTCGACCTTCAAGACGATCACGGCGGCCGGGCTGCTGGCCGAGGGCCTGACCCCGTCGAGCCGGGTGACCTGCCCCAAGGAGGCCGTGGTCGGCGGCATGAAGATCCGCAACTCCGACCACGAGGCCTTCGGGTCGCTGTCGTTCCTGGACTCCTACGCCCACTCGTGCAACACCACCTTCGCCCCGCTCGCCGCCGAGAAGCTGGGGGCCGAGAAGCTGTACGACCTGGCCACCGAACTGGGGTTCAACCAGCCGCTCCGCATCGGCGTCCCGGCCACGCCCGGCAGCATGCCGAAGGCCACCAGCGACGCCGAGCTGGCCGCCGAGTCGTTCGGCCAGGGCAGGATCACCGCGAGCCCGCTGGTCATGGCGACCGTGGCCGCGGCGGTCGCGGACGGCTCCTGGCGCCCGCCCACGCTGGTGCCCTCCCGCAAGCAGGCCGAGTCTCGCCGGGAACTGCCCGGCGAGGTGGTTAAGGGCCTGCGCTCGATGATGCGGGCGGTGGTCAGCAAGGGCACCGCCCGCAAGGCGGGGCTCCCCTCGGGCACGGCGGGCAAGACGGGGACCGCCGAGTTCGGCACCGGGCCCACGCTCGAATCGCACGCCTGGTTCATGGGCTACCGCGGCGACGTGGCCTTCGCCGTCGTCGTGGAGGCCGGCGGCATGGGCGGCGACGTGGCCGCCCCGGTCGCCGCGCGCTTCCTCAAGGCCCTGTAGCCGGTTTCGTCACACCCGGTTTCGTCACACGGGGAACGCGGCGGCGTCGTGCCGCAGGGCCATGACCAGCAGGGTCGCGATCAGAGTGGCGATGAGCAGCCAGCTCACGGCGATGATCAGCGTGGAGCGGCCCGGCCGGCGGCGGGCGCCGCCCCCCTGCCGTCCCCGCCCCTGACTGTGGCTGACACGGTGGTTGAACGACTCGAGCCTCGCCGCCAGCTTCGGGTCCTCGTCCGTGAGGTGCCGTTCGATCATCGCCAGCATCCGCTCTTCGTCCTGCGACCAGGCCATCGCGCAACACTCCCAGAACGCAAGGTATGTGCCGACGTTGTCCCCAACGATGATGATCGTTAGCCGTTTCCAGGACCGCGATTTACGATGAGATGCCAATAGGGGTTCGGCGTGCGGGCGGCCCTGCGGCGTTTCGTCTGGATGACGCTACGATCGCCCGGCATGAGGCACGACCTGCACGCCGAGGCGTTCGTCCGCGCGCACACCAGGACGGCGGCCGTGCCCTACGTGCCGGAGATCCGGCTGCGTCACGCCGCGGCTCATGACGAGGCTCATGACGAGGCTCATGACGAGGAACACGGCGAGCTGTACGCGATCTGGGAACGGGCCGGGGGGCTGCCCTTCTGGGCGTACCCCTGGGCCGGCGGGCAGGCGCTCGCGCGCCACGTGCTCGATCATCCGGAGACCGTGCGCGGCCGGACCGTGCTCGACCTCGCCACCGGGTCCGGGCTGGTCGCCGTGGCCGCCGCGCTGGCCGGAGCCGCCCTGGTCGTGGCCAACGACGTCGACCCGTACGCGCTGGCGGCCGTGCGGCTCAACGCCGCCGCCAACGGCGTCGCCGTACGGGTCCTCGGCGGCGACCTGCTCGACGGCGCGCCGGCCCAGGAGGTCGTACTCGCCGGAGACGTCTTCTACGAAAGGCCCCTGGCCCTGCGGGCCGCCCCCTTCCTGGCCAGGGCCGCGGGTGAGGTCCTCACCGGGGTGCCCGACCGGGCCTGCTCCTACCTGCCCGACGGCGTGTTCGAGCCGGTGGCCGTGCACGAGGTGCCCACCCTGCTGGAGGACGCGCCTCGGAAGCGGACGACGATATATCGGCTTTCCGGCCAGGAAAGCGGGGCGTGACCCACATCACAGCAACACATGAACTGCCGGTGACGTCCAAGGGAAGGGGATCTTCACCGACACGGACGGGGCGTGATTGTGGTTTCGCTACGCAGAATCGGGGCCAGGGTGGTGGTCAGGGCGCTGGAGGCCCGCGACCGGCGGCGTGCGAGGTCGGCGCCGCCGCCCGACGGTCGCGAGATCCGGATCCTGCTGCTGCACGCCAACGGCATGGGCGGCACGGTCCGGACGGTCTTCAACCTGGCCGGGCACCTGGCCCGCACCCACGACGTCGAGATCGTCAGCGTCGTGCGGGAGCGTGCGGAGCCTTCCTTCCCCGTCCCGCCCGGGGTGCGCGTCCGCTACCTCGACGACCGCCTGCCGCGCCGAAAGGGCCTGCTGTCCCGCTTCCCCAGCAGGCTCGTGCCCAAGGACGAGGCGGCCTATCACTGGTTCACCCTGCGCACCGACCTCAAGCTGGTCCGCTACATCCGGTCCCGCCGTCGCGGCATCGTCATCGGCACCCGGCCGGGCCTGAACCTGATCGCCGCGCGCTTCGCGCCGCCGGAGATCGTCACCGTCGCCCAGGAGCACGGGAACCTGTCCTCGCACCAGCCGCTGGTGCGCAGGCAGATCGTCCGCCGGTACGGCAGGCACGACGCGGTCGTCACCCTCACGCAGGCCGACCTGCGCACCTACGAGCGGTCCTTCGAGAAGGCCGGCCGGGAGCGCCCGGCCGTGCTGGCCCAGGTGCCCAACGCGACGCCCCGCCTGGACGGCGGCGTCTCGCCGCTCACCGCCAAGACCGTCGTCAGCGTGGGCCGCCTGACCTGGGGCAAGGGCTACGACCTGCTCATCCGCGCGTGGGCGCACGTCGCCGAGCGGCACCCGGACTGGACGCTGCGGATCTACGGCGGCGGTCCCCGGCAGGAGAAGCTCCAGGCGTCGATCGACAAGCGCGGGCTGACGGAGCGGGTGTTCCTCGAAGGCCCGGCCGACGACGTCGGCGCGGTCCTCGCGGACGCCTCGATGTTCGTGCTGAGCTCCCGCCACGAGGGCATGCCGATGGTCATCCTGGAGGCGATGAGCAAGGGCCTCCCGGTCGTCAGCTACGACTGCCCCACCGGCCCGAAGGAGATGGTCAGCCACGGCCGCGACGGGCTGCTGGTGAAGCCGCAGAAGATCCACGCGATGGCCGACGCCATCGGCACCCTCATCGAGGACCAGGACCTGCGCCGCGAGATGGGCGCCAACGCCATGGCCACCGCCGCCCGCTACGACCTCGACGTCATCGGCGCCCGATGGGAGAACCTGCTGTCCGGCCTGGTGGCCCGGCGGCGCGGTCTCCCGCCCGGCGACCCGCTCGCGCACGGGCCGGCCGGGACCGGCGAGCACGACGCCGGTGACCGGCCGGGGCCTCTCGACGCCGCGGCGTTCGAGGCCCCCCACTCGGGTCGGCGTCACCAGGGGTGAAGTAACACTGTGTAACGCCGTTGGGTAGTTGAGTAGGTGGCTGGGCGGCTCCGATGCCGGGGGCAATGTAACGGAGCGATGCGCCTCAAGTCCGTTACGTCGCGATCACGGCTCTGGCATACCGAACGGTAGTCGAACGGTTACAAACCATGTTTCTCCTGACCTTCGTTGGAGGTCGGGAGGAAAGGGTGCCGACATGCGGCGCGAGTGGGAGTTGGAGGACCTGATCGAGTGCTGGACGCTGGATGAAGAGGAGTTCGCCTTGGGCGAGGGCGGCGATCGAACGGCCCTCCAGGTAAGAGGTGCGGACGGTGTCGGTCTTCGTGGCCGGGACGGCCGGGCGGCGCCCACCTTTGCTGCCCTTCGCCTCAGCTGCCCGCAGTCCGTCGTAGGTCAGCTCGCGCTGGAGGTCGCGCTGGAGTTCGGCGGCGGCGGCGAGGGTCTGCACCATGAACTTCACGGTGGACAGCAGTTCTCCGGTGCGCGGGTGGCGGGCGGTGAGGTCCATCGCGGAGAACGCGCCGTCGTGGATGCGCAGCGCGACCTGGTCGCGGTGGAGGACGTCGAGCACGTCGAGGATGTGCCCGGTGCCGCGTACGAGGCGGAACATCTCGTAGATACGCACGGTGTCGCCCGGCCGCGCGTAGGTGAGCAGTTCGCGAAACTTCGGGCGCTGGAGGGGGTGGAGGCGGCTGGTCGTTCCCGGGTCCTCCTCGAAGACGACCGGGTCCTCGATCCCGGCCTCGTGAAGGACGAGGTTCTGCCGGGCGGTGGACTGCTGGTCAGTCGAGACCCGCTTGTAGACCAGGTTCGCCACCGGAGGGTCCCTTCCGTACGGAGAATCGGACCCTATCTGTCGTCAAACCCTGTCAGCAGTCATCATCGGATCTGATTGGATTCGCGCCGCCGCGAACCCCCGGATTGCACGGGTTCATTGGACGCTTAGCTCGCCTGTCGTCAAACGATCGTTTGCCGACACTCTCGCATAGCCAATTACATGGCACCCCGTTCGGTGCTCGTTGACGACCCCGGGCCAGGTGCCGGGCGGCTGGTGTCGCGTACCAGCGGGTGCAGCCGTGCGACCGGCAGCGCGTCCAGCCCGGCCGCGGAGTGCCACGTCAGCTTGACACTTCCTCCCGTCGCCGTTCATCGCTGGCTGTGGCGGGGATGGCGTTGTCGATGAGGACGGCGGCGATGGCGGCGGCGGTGGGGAAGGCGTCGGCGTTGAGGACCCGGGTGCGGGCCGCGGCGCCGTCGATGAGCAGCGCGAGCTGCTGGCCGAGCTGTTCAGGGTCGGCGGCCCCGGCTTCGCGGGCGGTGTCGGCGAGCCGCGCGGCGACGGCTTTCTTGTAGTCGCGTGCGTACTGGGATGCGGGGTGCTGGGGGTCGTGGAGTTCGACGGCGGCGGCGATGTAGGGGCACAGGGGGGTGGTGGGGGGGATGTCGAAGGCGGCTTCCATCCTCATGACCGGCTCCAACGCCTCCCTCGGCGCCTTCCCCGGCTGGAGCGTCTACGCAGGCAGCAAGGCCGTCCAGCAGGCCTGGGCCCGAATCTGGCTCAACGAGCTCAAGGACCGCCGCATCCGCGTCAACGTCTTGACCCCCGGCCAAGTCGCCACCGCCAAGCAGGAAGAACTCTTCGACGAGGCCACCAAGCGCCAGTTCGAGTCCCTCATCCCACGCGGCCAGATGGGCCGCCCCGACGAAATCGCCACCGCCGCCCTCTTCCTCGCCTCTGACGACTCCAGCTACGTCAACGGCATGGAACTCGTCGCCGACGGCGGCACCACCGCCATCTAGACCGAACAACACACAACCAGGGCAGGACATCTCATGAGCAACATCAGCATCATCGGCACCGGGAATATGGCCCGCACCCTCGGCGCGCGGGCGATAGCGGGCGGCAACACCGTCGAGGTCATGGGCCGAGATCAGTCCAAAGCCGCTGACCTGGCCAAGGCTCTCGGCGGCGGCACCACGACGGGAGAATGGGGCACCGCCCCGGCCGGGGACATCGTCATCGTGGCCCTGCTGTATAACGGTGTCGTGCCGGTTGTCGCCGAGTACGGAGACGCTCTCGCGGGCAAGGTCATCGTCGACATCAGCAATCCCTTCAATTCCACGCTCGACGGGCTAGCCCACCGCGAGGAGACCTCGATCGCACAGGAAGTCGCCAAGGCCGCCCCGGCCAGCGCCAGCGTGGTGAAGGCGTTCAACACCATCTTCCGCCATGTCCTGGAGAAGGGGCGGCCCAACGTCTTCATCGCCGGCGACAATGCGCAGGCCAAGGCAAGTGTGGAGGCGTTCGTCGAGAGCCTCGGGTTGCGCCCGCTGGACGTCGGTGGCCTGAAAATGGCGCACTGGCTGGAAGGAGCGGGCGTGGTCACGGTGGGCCTCGCCAACCACGGGGTGGGGAACTTGGACTTCGCCCTCAATATCACCGAACTTCCCGTCTGAGCAAACGGTTGACGGATGGATCATCGAATTGCTGCCCTGCCTCGGTGTTGCGCCGCATGTAGCGGGTGCTCTCGGGGTCCAGTGGCATGCCCGGCGTGCTAAGACCGCCTACGCTCTCGCCGCCGAGATCGAGGGCGCCCGAGAGATGTCGAGCAGCGTGCTCATTCCTCGGCTTCGTCGTCCTCGTCCAGTCCAGGCGCGTCCGGGTCGCGCAGCGGGCGTAGGGCGCCGGCGGGCGGGACGCTGGCGGTGAAGCTGTAGCGGCCGAGCAGGTTCAGGTTGCGGTGCTTGAGCAGGGAGAGCCGGGCGATGTCCTCGTCGCGGATTTCGTGGCACTCCGCCTTCGCCTGGGCGACGGCGGCGTCGATGTACTTCGTCGTCCAGAGCACGATGGCGTTGAGGGCCAGGCCGAGCGAGCCGAGCTGGTCCTCCATGCCGTCCCGGTACGCCTGGTGGATGGTGCCGCGTTTGCCGTGACACACGTCCCGGGCCAGCTTGTGGCGGGACTCCTGCACGGTGAGCTGCCGGTTCATCTGCCTGCGGTAGATGTCGTCGACCGGGTCGACCACCCGCAGCAGGTGTTCGGTCTTGGCAATGCGCCCGTACTCCGCGAACGCCGCGCCCAGCGGAGTCGGGCGCCCCTCCCGGCCGAACATGCGCGGCAGGTCGCAGGCGCGGACCTGGTTGGTGACCAGGGAACCGGCGGCCTTCAGCATGAAGAACCGCTCCAGCTCGGGCCTCGTCGGCTCCTCGGCGAACGTCCCGTACGCCTCAGCTTGTTCATCGCTCAGAAATTCCACCGGCACGAGCCGGACCGTAGCCAGCCTCGGAGCAGGCCCGAAGGCGTTTCACCGAACCCCAGCGGCGAAGGTTGGGGAACGCCTTGACCGGCACCGTGACCACGACGATGTCACCGGCCGCCGCGGCCTCCCCGCTCGTCGCCGCGGACGCCCGCGGCCCCAGTTCTGCGGCCGTGTCCGCGAGCGTTTCGGGACCGCGCGAGTTGCTGAGCACGACCTGGTGCCCGGCCGCGATGGCGAGCCGCGCGATGGTACTGCCGATGTATCCGCTTCCGATGAATCCCACAGTCGTCATATTCTCAGCGTCCCTCCCAAGAGCCGTATCCTTGCGATTGGCCGGACTCGTTGCGATGGGGGTCCCTGCCGTCAGCTGGCGGGGAAGTAATGGCCGTTGTCCAAATCGGCGAGCAGGCTGGGCTGAGCGGGTTCCCAGCCGAGGGTCCGGCGGGTGATGAGGTTGGACGCCGGGTAGCTCTGCGTGACGATGTTCGCGAGGAACCCGAAGTATCCCGGCAGCATCAGTTCGTCCACGGGAACACTCACGGCGGGCAGGCCCAGGCGGCTGCCAATGGCCTCGGCGATCTCCCGGAACGGGATGCCCCCGTCGTCGACCGCATGCCAGTATTTGCCGGCCGGGCCCTTCTCCAGCGCCAAGCGGAACAAGGAGGCGACATCGCGGATGTGCACGGCGTTCCACAGGTTCGCGCCGTCTCCGGGGTAGCCGATGAAGCCCTTCTCCTTCGCGAGCGCGATCAGCTGCACGAGGAAGCCGGCACGATCGGTCGTGCTGTGCGCGATGTTGGCAATCCGCACGACCGAAGACCGCACTCCCCGCTCGGCGAGGCCGACTACGGCGGTTTCCACGACGTTACGAGCCCGCAGGGTACCCTTGTACTCATCGCCGCCGGGAAGGGCCGGGTCCTCCTCGGTGGCCGTCCGGCCCAGGAATCCCTGCCCGGGCGAGCCGATGCTCCCCGCCGCGACCAGCGGCTTTCCGGTTCCCGCGAGTGCCTCGCCGTAGGCGAGCATGATCGGGAGCTCGGCGGCGGCCACGGCGTGGATCCCACCGGACGGAAGCAGGTCTTGCCTGTGCGCGACGTGGATGACGCCGTCGGAGTCCGCAGCCGCTTCCTTGAGCCCGTCGAGATCCTGGAGGTCGCCGCGGCGCACCTTCGCGCCGAGCGCGGACAGCGCCGCCGCGGCCGTGTCCGACCGGGCCAGGCCGGTGACCTCGTGCCCGGCGGCGATGAGCTCGGGGATGATGTACGAACCGGAATGGCCGGTCCCGCCAGTGACGAAAACGCGCACGCTACTGCTCCTTGTGATTGATGTGGCGCGAGAAGTGGTGGTGCGGGCGCGCTCAGGCAGAAGTGCTGACGCCGAGGGTGAAGTTGAAGCTTCCCGCGCCGTAGCGGCCCAGGCCTATCATCATCAGGCCCGTTCCCTCCAGCCAGCGCGCCATTCCCAGGGGGCCGGTGTCCATCGGCCGCAGCCCGAGGCTCTTGATGAATGCCGACACAGTCGCCTTGGCCTCAGCGTCGTCGCCGGCGATGAGCACGTCCAGCGGGTTGCCCTGCGCCAGCATGTGACCGAAGACGGTGTTGAACGCCTTCACGACGTGCGCGCCGGCGGGGGTTCGATCACCTGGCGAGCCTAGCGGCCACGTCCGCCCGGGCCGAGCGACGGACGGGGACCACGTGACCACGCCGGTGTGCCAGCCACATGAACACGACGGTGGCCACCACGCCGAACACCACGGCGTACACACTGCCCTCCGGTCCGAAGTCGCCGCCCGTGACCAGCGCGGGACCCGACATCGTCGCGTCCAGCAGGCCCTGCGGGGTGTTGCTGCCGGACACCTTGGTGCTGAAGATGGCGCTCGCGGCAATGTTCCAGCCGAAGTGCAGACCGATCGGCACCCACAGCTTGCGGGTGGCGATGTACGCGGCGGTCAGCATCCCGCCTGCCTCGATGGCGATAGCGATGGCGCCCCACAGGGTGGCGTTCGCGTTGAGCAGGTGGATCAGGCCGAACAGCGAGCCGGTCAGCACGAGCGCGATCCAGGTTCCGGTCCAGTGCTCGACGTTCCGGAACAGGACACCGCGGAAGACCAGCTCCTCGGTCACGGCGGCACCCGCCATGATGCCGAGCAGGCCGACGGCGCTCGCTGGCGTGCCCAGGCCGTTGATCGTGTAGTCGCCTAAGAAGGCGATGTTCGCGATGACTGCCCCGAACAGCGCGATGCCGAGCAGCGTGCCCCAGCTGATCCCCGCGCCTGCTCCCTTCAGCGACACCTCGACGGGGGCCCGGTGCTCGGTGCGCCGCACCACCCAGCCGTAGACCAGGACCGCGACGACGGCCGTCAGCAGGCCGGCGACGAGCGCCAGCCAGGGGTTGTCCTTCACCGCCGCCGTGCCCAGACTGCCGAGGATCCAGACCGCCACAACCGCCAAGAGCTGCCATATCAGACGCACGATGACTCCTTCGTGAGAATCCGTGGCGGGAGCGCCGCGGGCTACTAGCAGGGGTGCGCTCAGCCGGGGAGGTCGACGCCGAGGGCGACGTCGAAGGTCCCCGCGCCGTTGCGGGCCAGGCCCATCAGCAGCGGCCCGACCCCTTCCAGCCAGCGGGCCATCTCCAGGCCGCCGACATCGAGCGGGCGCAGTCCGAGACTCTCGATGAACGCCGACACGTCGGCCTTGGCCCGCGCGTCATCTCCGGCGAAGAACACGTCCAACGGACGCCCCTGGGCCAGCACGTGGCCGAAGACCGTGTTGAACGCTTTCACGACGTGCGCGCTCGCCGGGACTGCCTTGGCGATCTCCTGCGCACCGGACGTGCCTTCAGGGATGACGAGCCCGGTGGCGTCGGCGTTGAACGTGTTGGAGATGTCGATGATGAACTTGCCGGCCAGTGCATCCCCGTACTGGGCGACGACCGGCACGGCGCTGGCGTATGGCACGGCCAGGACGACGATGTCGCCAATCGGGACGGCGCCGAATGTCCCGACCGTAGCCCCGCCGCCGAGCGCGGCGGCCAGGTCCTTGGCCTTGGCCGCGTCGCGGCCGATGAGCTCGACGGCGTGGCCGCCCTCGACCGCGCGGGCGCCAATGGCGCGGCCCATACCCCCCAGGCCGATAATGCTGATGCTGCTCATGGAGTGCCTGCTTTCTGGAGCTGGATAAGACGCCATGCCCACCCGTCGTTGTCAACGGCTGTGGCATCGACGCCCCCCATTTGGTTAACGTGTGAACCAAAATGTACGTGGCACTTGGTTACCATGTCAACCAGACGGTAAAGTGACGTGCGTGACCGAGCCGCGGTGGTTGGACGAGCGAGAACAGCAGGCCTGGCGCAGCTTGATGAAGATGCAGGACGGGCTGTCGGAGTTCATCGAGCGGCAGCTGCGCAACCGGTGCGGGCTGTCCGGCGCTGACTACCAGGTCCTGGCCCATCTTTCTGAGGCGCCCGAAGGCCGGCTGAGGTCGTTCGAACTCGGCCAGTTGTTGCGCTGGGAGAAGAGCCGCCTGTCGCAGCACCTGGGCCGGATGCAAAATCGCGGCCTGGTGTCCCGCGAGCGGTGCCTCGCCGACCAACGGGGGGCGGTAGTCGCCATCACTCCCCGGGGCAGCGACCTGATCAAGGTCGCGGCTCCTCAGCACGTGGCCGACGTCCGCGACGTGCTCATTGATCATCTCACTGCGACCGAGATGGCGATGCTCGTCACCATCGGCGACAAAGTAGCCGAACGGCTGGCGGCGCTGGAACACAAGCACTGATACCCGATCCCGGACCTCATCGCTCACGGGTGCGGGGCTGAGCTGGACGACGCTCACCCGCGCGGATCTCACCAACGCGACGCTGACACACGCGAACATGAGATTCGCACGACTGCGCTCAGCATCACTCGTGCGGATCTGCGCGGGGCGGCGCTGAAGGATGCTGACTTGCGGGGTGCGAACCTGAGCGGGGCGAACATGCGGAACATCACCGGCCCCGTCAAGGCGGCCATCCAGGCGCGGTGGCTACCACCGATGGCACCACTTTTTTCGGGTTCTTCGGTTCTGACCGAACCCAGACGGGGCTCGGAACTACTGCTACGGCGACCATTACTGATGATCAGGGCGCCAAGGCAGCCTCGTCAGCCGCTCGCTGTCCCAGCATGAGAGCGATCACCCCCACCGCACCGGCGCACCTAAGCCGCACATCACCGGCCCCAGAACCCCCCGGCCGTACACCGGACGGGCGGGCCGCACACCTCGGCCAGAACGCCTGACCCACAGGCGCGCGGCCGCGTCACGGGGCAGTTCGCCTCGGGGCCGGACCGGCCCACTCCTCCAGACGACGGGCGAGCGCCCGCACCTCCTCGCGGAGTTCCGGCGGGCCGGCCACGGTGAACGGCACGCCGAGGCCCGCCAGCACCTGCGCCATGCCGTCCAGCCGCTCCGCGCGGCCGGTCATCCGGACGCCGCCGTCCACCGGAGCGAGCGTGGCCACCGTCGGCGGGATCCGCCGCCGCGCCTCCTCCATCGTCGTGGCCAGCACCACCTCGACCTCGTACCGGTACGGCACGGAGGCCAGCGACTCCATGACGTGGGCGACCGCGTCGAACTCCCCCGGGGCGGGAAACTCCTCCTCCGTCATCTCCGCCCGGCCGATACGGTCGAGCCGGAACGTCCGCACCTCGTTCCTGCGGTGGTCGTGGCCGGTCAGATACCAGCGGCCCGAGTGGAACACCAGCCCATAGGGATCGACCGTCCGCTCGCTGTCCTGTCCCCGGTAGGACCGGTAGGCCAGCCGTACGCGGAGACGCCGGCGGGCCGCGTCGGCCAGCGTCAGCAACGTGGCGCCACTGGGCCGGGAGGTCGCGGCGGAGCGGGTGGTCAGGCCGACCATGTCCTCGATGGCGCCGACCCGGTCGCGCAGGGCGTCGGGCAGCACCCGCTGGATCTTCGCGAGCGCGCTCTCGGCCGTCCCCTCGCCCACCGTCAGGCCGGCGCGGCGGCCCGCGAGCAGCCCGAGCACCACGGCGGTGGCCTCGTCGCCGGTCAGCATGAGCGGCGGCAGCCGGTAACCCGGCATCAGCCGGTAGCCGCCGTAACGTCCCCGCTCGGCCTCCACCGGAATGCCGAGGTCCTCCAGCCTGCGCACGTAGCGGCGCACGCTCCGCACGTCCACCTCCAGGCGCTCGGCCAGCTCGGGACCGGTGAGCCCGGGTCTGGCCTGCAGCAGCTCCAGGAAGGCAAGAACGCGATTGGTCGACATATCAGGACCGATTCTGCCCTGATTGGGCTCTAGCGTCGACGCATGACGACATACGTACTTGTCCCTGGCTTCTGGCTCGGCGCGTGGGCATGGCGGGACGTGACCGCCACCCTCCGTGGCATGGGGCACGAGGTTTACCCCCTGACCCTCACCGGCCTCGCCGACCGCGCCCACCTCGCCTCCCCCGATCTCGACCTGGACACCCACATCCGCGACATCACCGGCCTCGTCGAGGCCGAGGACCTGCACGATGTCGTGCTCGTCGGCCACAGCGGGAGCGCCGCCGCCATCACCGGAGCCGCCGCCCGCGCGGCCGGCCGCGTGAGCCGGGTCGTATACGTCGAGAGCGGCCCGGTGCCGGACGGCTTGGCCCAGATCGACCTGACCGGGCGGGAGTTCGTCGAGAAGCGCGTCGAGGACGGCCGGCGTTACCCGATGCCCTCCTGGGACGAACTGCAGGAGTCGGGCGCGAGCCTGGAAGGGCTGGGCGAGGGGGAGCGTGCGCTGATGGCCGCCCGAGCCACCGACCAGCCGCTCGGCACGATCAGGCAGCCCCTCGCGCTGGGCGACGCCGCCGCCGCGTTCGCCGCGCTGCCGAAGACGCTGGTGAGCTGCTCGTTCCCGCTCGCGCAGGTCAAGGAGCTGATCGCGAGCGGGAATCCGGTGTTCGCGCCGCTCGGCGGCCCGGAGTGGGAGCTGCGTGAGCTGCCCACCGGCCACTGGCCGATGCTCTCCCGCTCAGGTGATCTGGCCGTGCTCCTCGCCGAGATGGTCTGACAAGCCGACGCCTTTACGTTGTAGATTCACTGGTTGGGACTTTTGTCCTGCCCGAGGCCGGATCGATCGCTCTGGTCGCGCGAGCCTCCGCGCTTCTACCGTTTTCAGCATGGACACCGACATCCCCGACCCGGGCAGTTCCCCCGCAGTGTCCCTGACCACTGCGACGAAGAGCTTCGGCCCCGTACGGGCCGTCGACGGGCTCACGCTCACCGTCCCCCGCGGCCAGACCCTGGCCCTCCTCGGCCCCAACGGCGCCGGCAAGTCGACGGCCATCGCGCTCCTGCTCGGGCTGATCCCCCCCGACTCCGGGCGGGCCGCGCTGTTCGGCCTGGCCCCCGAGCAGGCCGTGCGGCGGGGCCGCGTGGGCGCGATGACGCAGGAGGGCGGCCTGGTCCAGCGGGTCACGGTCCGCGAACTGCTGTCCTTCGTGTCCGGCACCTATCCCGCTCCCCTCCCCCTCGACGAGGCGGTGGCCCTCGCGCGGATCGGCGACCTGCTCGGCCGCCGGGTCGACCGGTTGTCCGGCGGCCAGGCCCAGCGCGTCCGGTTCGCGATGGCGGTGTGCGGCGATCCGGACCTCGTCGTCCTCGACGAGCCCACCGCCGCCCTCGACGTCGCGGCCCGGCGGGAGTTCTGGACCGGCCTGCGCGGGCTCGCCGACCAGGGCAAGACCATCCTGTTCTCCACGCACTATCTGGAGGAGGCCGACGAGCAGGCCGACCGGATCGTGGTGCTCGGCCGCGGCCGCGTGATCGCCGACGGCACCAGCGCGGAGATCAAGCGCGCGGCGGCGCTGACCACCGTCCGCGTGACCATCGACGGCGACGCCTCCTGGCTCGCCACCCTGCCCGGTGTTCGTCACATGGAGATCCGGGCCGGCCGGGCCCACCTGCGCAGCGGCGACTCCGACGCCACCGTCATGGCCCTTGCCCGCGCGGGAGCCGTACGCGACCTGGAGGTCGTCCCGGCCGACCTGGAGGACGCCTTCGTCGCCCTTACCAGCACAGCCCCAGCCCCCGCCCCAGCCAGCAAGGAGAACGTGTGATGTGGGGATACGTCCGGCTTGAACTGACCAGGACCATGCGCGACGGCGGCTATGTGATCTTCGCTGTCCTGATGCCGGTCGTCATGTACGTCATCTTCACCAACCTCGGCCTGGCGCCCGGCGACCGCCACGACGCCGCGATCTACACGATGGTCAGCATGGCGGCGTACGGCGCGCTCGGCGGCGCGTTCAACAACGGCAGCGGCATCGCCGAGGACCGCGCGACCGGATGGCTGCGTCAGTTGCGCCTCACTCCGCTGACCCCCGCGCAGGTCGTCACGGGGAAGGTGCTGACCGGGGTCGTCGGCGTCGTGCCGAGCATCGCGGCCGTGCTGCTGGCCGGCGTGCTGGTCAACCACGTCACGCTCCCGCCGCAGCGGTGGCTGGCGATCATCGTGCTCCTGTGGGCCGGGACCGTGCCGTTCTCCCTGCTCGGCCTCGGCAACGGCTACCGCCTGTCCGGCCAGACGGCGGCGGTGGCCAACGTCGCGACCATGCTGACCCTGTCCATCGTCGGCGGCCTGTGGATACCGGCGGAGACGTTCCCCTCCTGGCTGCGCGCGATCGCCGACTGGACGCCGTCGAACAGCTACGCGGGCCTGTCCTGGCGGGTCGCCTTCGGCGACGTCCCCACCCTCCGGCAGGCCGCGATCCTTGGGGCGTGGCTGCTCGCCTTCGCCGCCTACGCGATGTACGGCTACCGCCGCGCCGGGCGCCGGGCCTGATCTCCAGGATACCCTGACACTCCCCATGACGACCGAACGCGACATCTGGCTCGATCCCCTGCGGGAGGGCGAGCGCGGCCCCGACGCCAAAGGGATGTTCTTCTGGGTGGTCCTGGCGGCGGGCGCGGTGTGGGACATCGCGCACGGCCGGTCCCACCCGCTCTGGCTGGCGTGGCCGGCGGTGGGGGCCGCGGCCGGGCTGTACTTCATCACCACCCACTACTCCTTCGCCGACCGGCGGCGAGCCCTGCCGTCGCTCGCACTACTGGCGGCCGTCGTCCTCGCGGCGGCCGCCGGGTTCGGCGGCAACTGGCTCTATCTGGTCATCATGCTGGCCATCGCCACCGGGATCGCGGTGCAGGGCCGGATACTGCCACTGCTGCTGTTCGCGGAGTGCGCGGCCGCCCTGATCCTGGCCGTACGAGGCGGAGCCGGCCTCACCGACGCGGCCCCGCTGGTCTGGGGCACGTTCACCGCCGGCCTCATCCCCGCCATGATCGTCAGGCTGTGGTCGGCCATCCACGAGCTCAAGGCCACCCGGGAGGAGCTGGCGCGCACCGCCGTCACCGAGGAACGGCTGCGTTTCTCCCGCGACCTGCACGACCTGCTCGGCCACACCCTCTCGGTGATGGTCGTCAAGGCCGAGGCCGTACGCCGGCTGACGCGGGTGGACGCGGAGGCGGCCACCGCGCAGGCCGCCGACATCGAGCGGATCGGGCGGGAGGCGCTGGCGGAGGTGCGGGCCGCCGTCACCGGCTACCGCGGCAGGGGCCTGCCGGCCGAGCTCGACACCGCCCAGGCCGTCCTCGCCGACGCCGGCATCGGCGCCGTCGTCCGCACCTGCCCGGTGCGGACGGCTCCGGAGATCGACGCGCTGCTCGGCTGGGCCGTACGCGAGGGCGTCACCAACGTCGTACGGCACAGCGGCGCGGCGTCCTGTGAGATCGATCTGGTCGAGGGAGGCGGCCGCCTGCTGCTGGAGATCCGCGACGACGGCCCCGCCCGGGAGAAGGCCCCCGGGCACGGCAACGGGCTGACGGGGCTGCGCGAACGGGTCCGGGCCGTGGGCGGCAGCCTGGAGATCGCCGCGCCGCCGAGCGGAGGCTTCCTGCTCCGCGTGGCCGTGCCGTACGACAAGGCCGTGCCGTACGACAAGGGGGAGCAGGCGTGATCAGGGTGCTGCTGGCCGAGGACCAGGGCATGATGCGTGGCGCGCTGGCCCTGCTTCTCGGCCTGGAGGACGACATCGAGGTCGTCGCCCAGCTGGGCCGCGGCGACGAGGTGATGGACGCCGCCCTGCGCGCCCGGCCCGACGTCGCCCTGCTCGACATCGAGATGCCGGGCCGCGGCGGCCTGGAGACCGCCGCCGACCTGTGCGAACGCCTGCCCGGCTGCGCCGTGCTCATCCTCACCACCTTCGGTCGGCCCGGATACCTGCGCCGGGCGATGGAAGCCGGGGCGCGGGGGTTCCTGGTCAAGGACGGCCCGGTCGAGGACCTCGCCGACGCCGTCCGCCGAGTGCTGCGGGGCGATCTGGTCATCGACCCCGCCCTCGCGGCCGCCGCGCTCAGCACCGGCCCGAGCCCGCTGACCGAACGCGAGCGCGACGTCCTCGCCGCGGCGGCGGACGGCTCGACCATCGCCGACGTCGCCGCGCGGCTTCACCTGTCGGAGAGCACCGTACGCAACTATCTGTCGTCGTCGATCGGAAAGACCGGGACCAGGAACCGGATCGAGGCGGCCCGCCTGGCCCGCCACAACGGCTGGCTCTAGCCCCATACCGGTAACCAGTGACAGTGGTTACACGAGAATGGTTACATGAGCCTGACGCTACGCGCCCGCGACGGGGCCACCTTCCGGTTCGATCCGGGCGCGCTCTGCCTGGAGTTCCTCATGAGCGGAGGCGTGGGGGTCTACGCCTGCTACGAGTCCCTGCACGAGCCGGCCGACCTCGCCCGCTGGACCGCCGTGTCCCGGCTCGGCCTGGACCGGGTGGACACGACCGTGGACGACCTGGCCCGGGCGAAGGTCCTGCGCGCCGCCCTGTGGGGGCTCGCCGCCGACCGGGCGCACTGCCGTACGCCACGGCAGGCCGATGTCGACGCGGTGAACGAGGCGGCCGCGGCGGCCCCGCCGGCGCCCGTCATGACCGTGGACGGGCGGAGGTCCTGGGCTCCCCCGGTCACCGGCCGTCAGGTGGTGGCGGCCGTCGCGCGGGACGCGATCGACCTGTTCACCGGGCCCTTCGCCGCGCGGGTGCGCGAGTGCGCCGCGGACGGCTGCCCGCTCATCTTCGTCGACACCTCCCGCCCCGGCAGCCGGCGCTGGTGTTCGATGGAGCGGTGCGGGAACCGGCACAAGGTGCGCGCGCACCGCTCCCGTGACGTCGCGCCAGGGTGAGGACGGGCCGGGGTGAGGACGGGCCGGGGTGAGGACGGGCCGGGGTGAGGACGGGCCGGGTGATGAAAGGTCAGGCGTCGGTGTCGCGGAAGAAACCGGCGTCGTAGGTGACCTTCGCGAGGGCCCGCTGCCCGTCGGCGTTGGGATGGAAGTAGTCCCAGCCGCTGACCTCCTTGAGCGTGAACGGGTAGGAGAAGACCGCTCCCCCGTCGTAGCGGCAGGCCGGGCCGTACAGGGCGCACGCCTCCCTGAGCTGCTCGTTGTAGTCCATCACCCGCTCGCGCACCCGGTCGCGCCTGGCCACGTCCTTCTTCGCCGTCGACCGGGGATTGGCCAGCATCGCCTGGCAGATGTGGCCGACCGCCCAGAAGGCCCGCGCCCACCCGTTGCCCCTGCCGATGCGCCACAGGTGCTCGATGTCGGGGATGCTGGCCACGAAGACCCGCGCGCCGGTCGGCCGGAGCACGGCGAAGGCCTCCTCGATATGCTGCCGGAACACCGGCACCGGCGTCATCTCCTTCTCCGAGCCGACGCAGGCGTCCTGCGCGCCGATGAGGACGGTGACGTAGTCGGCCTTGTCGCGCACGGCCTGCCGGGCCTGCCCGGCGAGGGCGGCGCTGGTCGAGCCGGGGACCGCGAAGTTGAGGTTGTGCCCCTTGATCGCGTGTTCCGAGGCGAGCAGGCGCAGGTAGTGACTGTCCACCTTGGGGTTGTCGCCCGACGACCAGGAGCGGGACCTGCAGGCGACGTACCAGCCGCAGGCGTTGAACCCCGCGCTGATCGAGTCGCCGAGCGCGGCCATCACGGTGGGGGACGTGCCGGCGTGGGCGGCGGCAGGCACGAGCAGGACGGACGCGGCAAGGACAGGCGCGACCAGGACAGGCGCGATCTTCTTGAGCATGTACACCTCCGGAAGATCAACGGTAGGGATTTCTTGGAGGTGCGCTCTATCGCTTTCAGGGAAGGCGGGCCTTCCGTGACCGATTTCCTATCGCGGCTTGACAGAATGGGCTCAGGCGGCATGCGGGGGCCTCTTGTCGAACATGTTCAGATCGTGCGTAGAGTGATTCGGGTGAGTGTCGCCCTTATCCAGCCCCTGGTGGTTCGCACGGTCGCGGTGAGCGACCCCGACGATCTCCTGGCACGCCTGCCCGGCGCCGCGCCGTACGCGTGGATCAGGAACGGCGAGGGACTGGTTGGCTGGGGGGAGGCGGCGCGGGCGATGGTGCCTCCCGGCCCCGGCCGGTTCGACTGGGCCCGCGGCTGGCTCTCCTCGCTGTTCGCCGGCGCGCTCATCCGGGACGAGGTCGGCATGCCGGGCTCGGGCCCGGTGGCCTTCGGCTCCTTCACGTTCGACGCCGACGCCCCGGGGACCGTCCTGGTCGTCCCCCGCGTGGTGCTCGCCCGGCGGAACGGCCGCGCCTGGCTCACCACGATCGGCGACAACGCGTTCGAACTGGCCCGCCCTCCGGTGGAGCACGGCCGCATCCGGTACGGCGACGGCACGCTGACGGCGCCCCAGTGGGAGCACCGGGTCGCGCGAGCGGTACGCCGCATCAGGGACGGCGGCCTCGACAAGGTGGTGCTCGCCCGTGACCTGACGGCCGTCGCCGACCGGGACATCGACATCCGCGTGCTGCTCGGCCGGCTCGCCCGGAGCTACCCCGAGTGCTACACGTTCTCCGTGGACGGCCTGGTCGGCGCGACCCCCGAACTTCTGGTCCGGCACACCGGCCAGGCGGTGGAGTCACTGGTCCTGGCCGGCACCACACCGCGCGGGTCGGGCCCGGCCGACGACGCCGCCCGCGCCGCCGCCCTGTACGCGTCGAAGAAGGACCGGCACGAGCACGCCTGCGCGGTCGCCTCGGTTCGTGAGGCCCTGGCCCCTCTGTGCTCGGCGTTGCACGTGCCCGAGGAGCCGGAACTGCTCGTGCTGCCCAACGTGCAGCACCTGGCGAGCCGGGTGACCGGGCGGCTGTCCGACGGCGCGTCGGTGCTCGACGTGGTCGCGGCCATGCACCCCACGGCCGCCGTCGGCGGGACGCCCACCGGCACCGCCCTCGGCCTGATCCGCGAACTGGAGGGTATGGACCGCGGGGGCTACTCCGGCCCGGTCGGCTGGATCGACGCGCACGGCGACGGCGAGTGGGGCATCGCCCTGCGCTGCGCCTACATCTCCGGCAGGCACGCCCGGCTGTTCGCCGGCTGCGGCATCATGGCCGGCTCGGACCCGGCCATGGAACTCGCCGAGGCACAGGCCAAGCTCCGCGTCATGCAGTACGCCCTGGAGGGGTGAGCTGCGGCGGTGACCGGTGGGCCTCAGCGGGCCAGGTGGACGGTCTCGCCGAGGGCCGTCTCGGCCCGTCCGGCGGTGACCGCCGCGATCCACTCCTCGAAGGCGGGCAGCCGATCCTCGGCGACGGTGACCTCGAAGGCCACCCGCGCGCCATGGCCGTCCCCGTCGTCGACGCTGTAGTCGACACCGCGCACCGCGTACGACGAGGCGCGCAGATCGCTCTCCAACCTGCCGGCCTGGGCGTGGCCGACCAACACGGTCACGACTGCCGCGGGAACCATATCGACGACCTGCGCCCGGTCGAGGGTCTCCCCCACGGTGCCGCCGTACGCGCGGGCGAGACCGCCGGCGCCCAGCAGCACCCCGCCGAAGTAACGGGTGACGACGGCCACCACGTCCGCGAATCCGCGCCGGGTGAGCATCTCCAGCATCGGCGTGCCC
This sequence comes from Microbispora sp. NBC_01389, assembly GCF_045040095.1. Classification (NCBI taxonomy): domain Bacteria; kingdom Bacillati; phylum Actinomycetota; class Actinomycetes; order Streptosporangiales; family Streptosporangiaceae; genus Microbispora; species Microbispora sp. NBC_01389. The sequence goes on along the minus strand of NZ_CP109552.1, from coordinate 5,718,717 downwards.
GCCGTACCGCCCGGCTCACCGTCGTCGTCCGCCCGGCGCACCCCTCTGCTGCCGCCGCCTTCGCTGATCACGTACGCCACGCAGTTGTGACTGGCGTCGGCGTACAGTCTCCTACGCTCGGCGATGAACTCCCGTGCTGCCTCCTCCCCGTCCACCGGAGCCAGGGCGCAGATGAAGCGGGAGCGGCGGATCTCGGTTTCATGCTCGACGACGGTTCTGATCGTCCGGTACGGCGCTGTCACGTTGCCAGTCTATTGAGCCCGCCACTTTACGAAGTAAGGTCAGACCGGTTCATAGTTCGGCGACGGCGTCCCGCCGCGCTGACATCGGCTCGCATCGGCTGGACTCCCGCGGCCCCTGGCCTGTCCCGTGTCTCATTCGCGTTTCCGGGTGGTTCGGGGGTTGCGGTAGGCGAAGGCCCAGCGGTCGTCGCCGATCTTGCGGCGGGTGTAGCGGGTGGGGTGGCGGTAGCGGTCGCGGTTGTGGAACTGGCAGGCCGGCCCGAGCAGCTTCAGGTCGGTCAGCCCGCCGCTGCACCAGTTGTCACAATGATCGATCTGGCACATGGTGGCGGGCAGGGGGCAGCCGTCGACCCAGCAGGTGGCGTACCGGGCGAAGACCGCCCGGCGCTGGGCGGGGGTGGCGAGGCGGACTTTGCGGCCCATGTCGAGGACCTGCCCGGCGGCGTTCATGACGATCCTCACCAGGCTGCTGCTGCGGGCCAGCCGGTGCACGCTGGAGACGGGCAGCAGGTGCCCGGTCGCCAGGATCAGCCCCGGCAACCCCCGCAACCACACCCCCGGCGGCGCATTGCCGCCCGCTCCCGGCGGACTGCTTCCCGGCGGCGCGTCGGCTCCCACCCCCGCCCAGGTGTCGCCTCCCGGCCAGGCGCCACCGCCCGGCCAGGCGCCACCGCCAGGCCAAGCGTCGCCTCCCACTCCGGCGTCGCCTCCCACCCCGGCGTCGCCTCCCGGGCAGGCGCTCCCTTCCGCATCCGGCGGGGCGTCGGGCTCGGGTGGGGGATCAGGGGCATGCGTCTGCTGCGGGGGTGCCTGCTGCGGGGGTGCCTGCTGCGGCCGCGCTCGGTTTCTGCGGTGTCCTCGCTCGATGCCCTCTTCCTGAGTGCCGGGGTCGTCGTCAGAGTCGTCGTCAGAGTCGTCGTCAGAGTCGTCGGCGTGGTCGTCGGCGTGGTCGTTGGCGTGGCCCTGCTGGACGTCATCGCAGTCGCGCAGGTCGCCGCGCTCGTGGCCGTGCTCGTGGCCGCGCTCGTGGCTGCCGGTGGGGTCGAAGTGCGGCCAGGCGGCAGCCGGACCGTCCATGGGCGAGCTACCGGCGGCCGCGCGGCCGGTGACAGGCTCCTGCCCGTCAGCGCCCCCACACGCGCCCGCGCCCGCACCCGCACCCGCACCGGAGGCGGCACGGCAGGGGGCATGGGAGGCGGCACTGGGCGCGGCAGGGGAGGTGTCGTCTCCTGCGGAGGGCGCGACGGTCGAGCAGCCGTCCTCGTGGGCTGAGCGATCACCGCCCCCCGGGGGCACAGTGGCTGTGCGTTCGGGGCTGGTGGCTGTGCGTTCGGGGCTGACGGCCGGTGGCCGTGTGCCCGGCTCCGCACCCTCCGACTGCTCGTCGGCGGGCTCTGGCTCTCCGTCGGCGGGCTCCTCAATGGTGGGCTCGCCGTCGTCGACGGTGGGCTCACCCTCGTCGCAGAAAGTGCCACTCGGGGGGTCGTCGGGGAGAGACTCGGCGTTGACCAGCACCAGAAGCTCAGTCACGATCTTGTTCTCCAAGAACGCGATCAACGCGTCCGCGTTCCGCACACTCAACGGCCGGTCATCACCCTCCGCCTTCGGCTTGGCGTAGACGTCCAGCATGTGCCGCAACCGCGCGGCCGCCTCCACCGGCAGGTAGAACTCCCCCTCCACACCGCCGCCCCTACGCCGGCGGACCCGGAAGAACCGGCGATCGAAGTCCGCCTGCTCGTCCTTCTCATGCCCGTCAGGGTCGAGCACCGCGCGTAGGTACCGCCCCGCCTTGGCCACCTCCGCCGCACCCGCCGAGTTCGCCAACTCCAGCAGAATCCGCTCAGCGGTCGTGGCCTGGTCGTCGGTCAACCCCGCGGTGGCGGTGCAGATCGCCTCCACGATCCCCTCGGTCAGGCCACCCTCCGCGAACAGGCGGCGGACCTTCGGCAGACGGTGCAGTTCCATGCTCATCGTCACCAACCGGCCCGCCCCCGCGGGCGTCATCCCCCCAGCGCTACGCAGCCACAACTTCGTGGACGCATGCCCATGGTGCTTCGCCTCCCCCGCCCGATGCACCCGCCCCACCCGGGCCGCCAACGCCGAAGTGATCCGATCACGGACCGCAAGCAACTCCTCCGCCTCGGCCAGACACACACCCGCGTCCTCAGGCACCGGCACCAACGCCACCACCCGAGCCGCCTCGACAAGAGCCGCCACCGCCACCCACGACGACGACCCCGAGCCGGAAGTGCCTCCAACGGCAGCGCCAGAAGCAGCACCGGCGGCACCACTGGGGACATCGTCGGGAACATCGCTGGAGGCGTCACCGGAGGCACCCTTGGGAGCATCACCAGGAGCGCCGGGAGTGCAGCCAGAAGTGCTACCCGGGGCGTTTTGGGCCGCGCTTCTCCGGTACACGGCGTCACGGTGCTCGGCGGCGGCATCGCCGGCGTGGGCGTCATCGGCTGGGTTCGCCGGGACCTCGCCGGCAGGTCTCGCGGTGGAAGTGCCGCCACCCGCAGCGATGGGGTTCCCTTGCACGCCGTCCTGGTGGCGAGCGCGGTCAACAGCGTGACCCGGGAGGCCGGCAGGGCGAGGACTGGGGGCTTCCTCAGCGCTGGGCCTGGGCGCGAGCGAGTCCTCCGAGGACCAGAAGGGCGGGCCGTCGATGATCCTGGCCCACCATGGATCAGCTGGAGGACGAGGCGATGGCACGCCGAACGCCGGAGATTCCATCTCCCCCTCCTCTCGCAGCACCTACGCTTCGAACACTTGACCTAATCCTTTCATCGCCACCCGCCTAACACAAGGCAGCCAATTGATTACCTGGCGTCACAGGAGGCAAGGCCCCGCGTGGTCGAAGGAGACGGCACTCAGCCGCGCGGGGCGTACATGATGACCGCCACTCCGACCAGGCAGATGGCCGCACCCGCGAGGTCCCAGCGGTCGGGGCGGAAGCCGTCCATCACCACGCCCCACAGCAGCGATCCGGCGACGAACACCCCGCCGTACGCGGCGAGGATGCGACCGAAGTGCGCGTCGGGCTGGAACGTGGCGGCGAACCCGTAGGCGGCCAGCGCGAGGATCCCGGCGACGATCCAGGCGGCCCCCCGATGCTCGCGCCAGCCCTGCCACACCAGCCACGCCCCGCCGATCTCGAACACGGCCGCGAGGACGAACAACACCAGAGAACGGACGATCGTCATGACCGGTAGTGCAGCACATGCGCGGCGCACCCGACGCCGCGCCCCTGTGGAAAGTCCCGGAACCAGCTCCGCCGGTGCCGGGTGGCGGACGGCTCAGCCACCCGGCTTGGCGGGGTTGTCACCAGCGCAGCGGGAGGGTGGCGACGAAGTCGCCGAGGCGCCGTGAAATGATCTTGTGGTCGTGGGCAGAGGGGTGCCAGTCGCAGCCGCCGTAGTCGAGGTCCGTGTTGTCGTAGTACCAGTAGCGGACCCGGTCGTCGCCCCGCTTGTTGCGGTCCTGGACGATCTGCCGCGCCGCGTCGGCGAACGCCGTCGTGTTGGACATGTACGTGGCGCTGACCACGATCATCGCCTTCTTGCCGTACCGGGACCGGAGCTTGTCGATGAAGCCGTGGTAGGCGCGCTTGTACGCGGCGACCAGGCTCTCCGGTGTCCACGGCTCGCCCGGGTTGATGGCGGTGGAGAAGTCGTTGATGCCGAGGCCGATCACGATCAGCTGCGGGTGCCAGGTGCCCGGGTTCTTCCAGACGTCGCCCGGCACGCCGATCAGGGCCCGGTCGTAGTAGGTGCGGTAGTCGGTGCCCGGCTCGATCCCGTTGTAGTTGCGCACCACGCCGCGCCCGGAGAAGGCGTTGATCTGGTAGTCGGCGCCGAGCCCGCGCGCGGTGAGGGCGCCGAAGCTGACGTCGGCGTTGGTGGTCCTGTCGATCTGGCCCGGGGCCGGGCAGTCGCGGGTGCCGGACATGTTGCCGTAGCCCGCCGTGTAGGAGTCGCCGATGAACTCGATCTGCCGGCGGTGGTCGGCGGGTTTGGGCAGGATCGCGCCGCCGGGGGCGGCGACGAACCCGCCGAACTCGCCCACCGCCCACGGGCTCTCGCTGCGCTTGACGAGCCGTACGCCGTGCGCGCCGTTGCGGAGGTTCTTGACCCAGTACGTGGTGCGGCCGGGGGTGACCAGCGTGGCGACGGTGGCGCCGTCGATCTGGACGTCGTAGTCGTTGGCGGCGTCGTCGAGCACGATCCCCACGCCGGTGCCGCGGAAGCGGCCCTCGAAGTAGACGCCCGGCCAGCTGTACCGCACGGAGCGTCCGGCGGCCTCGACCCGGCCGGCGGTGTGCGCCGTCGCCGGAGCGACCGGAGCGGCCGGAACGGCCGGAACGGCCTTCCCCGGACGCCCCGCCTGAGCCGGGCCGGCCGGGAGCGGGCCGGCCGGGGGCGAAGCGGCCGCCGCGGGCAGCGACGTCGTGGGGAGCAACGTCGTGGTGACCGCCAGCGCGGCCAGTGCCGCGTGTACCTGAGTGCGTCGCACGGTCTTCCCTTCTCCCTGCCGGCGCGAGGGCGCCCGGGCCTGCAAGCGGCCCGCCGGGCGCCGGGGCCGGCGCTGAACGTTTCACGGACGCGGGTACGACGGCGGCGAAGGCGGCGCACGCGGCCCGGTCGCACGCGGAGGTGCCGGGGCGCGGGTGACCACGGATGACCTGGGGGGCAAGGCTCACCCTCTGCCTCGGAGCGGACGGCGGGCGACGGGACCCGGAGAAGGTCCGGGGCCGGCGCCGGGTGCAGAGTGTCCGCTCCCCCGGTGGAAGGTCAAGGCCCGTCAGGAAAGGCCCGTGAAGGTCACCATGCCGGAAGGCGAGAGAGCCGGGACGGCCTTCCTCAGGCGACGGTGGCGGTCTCCGGAACGGGCTCCTCCTCGCGGGCCGCCTTGGCGGCCTTGCGCTTCAGCCACATCGTGCTCCCCAGCCCGAGCAGCAGGGCGATCACCAGCCCCACCCAGGAGAAGCCCTTCAGCCACTTGTCGGCCACGACGCCGAGGTAGTAGATCGCGGCCGTGGTGCCGCCGGCCCACGCGACGCCGCCGAGGACGTTGGCGACGAGGAAGCGCCAGTAGGGCATGTGCAGGGCGCCGGCCAGCGGCCCGGCGAGGATGCGCAGCAGCGCGACGAACCGGCCGAAGAACACCGCCCACATGCCGTGACGGTTGAAGACCTGCTCGGCCTTGGCGATGTGCGCCGGGCCGAAGTGCTTGGGGAAGCGCCGCCCCAGCCGGTCGAACAGCGGCCGCCCGCCCTTGCGGCCGATCAGGTAGCCGATCGAGTCGCCCACGATGGCCCCGCCACTCGCGCACAACCCGAGGACCACCGGGTCGACGACCCCCCGGGACGACAGCAGCGCGGCGCTGACCAGGACGATCTCGCCGGGCAGCGGAATGCCCAGGCTCTCCAGCCCGATGATGGCGCCCACGAGCACATAGACCCAGACGGACGGGATGGTCTGCAGCCACTCGTCGACGTGCATGTCACTCCTCAGTGCGGAAAGCTTCCCCCATTCTGCCGCCGCCCCGCCGATGCGGCATCCGCCGTGAGGACCAGACGAGACCGTGTCGCCTGCGACCGAGGGATGATCAGTCGCGCATCGCCGCGCGGACGGCCTCGCGCATCGCGACGTGGACGGCGGCGTTGCGCGCCCGGTCGGTCCGCGCCTCCACCAGGCGCAGGCCGTCCCCCTTGAGGGCCTTGGACAGCTCGTCCGTCTCCTGCACCACCGTGTGCGGCAGGCCGCTCGCGGCGGCCAGGTAGCCGAGGTCCACGCCGTGCGGCGTGCCGAAGACCCGCTCGAACGGGTCCTCCAGCGCGGCCTGCGGCAGCAGCGAGAAGATCCCGCCGCCGTCGTTGTTCACCACCACCAGGCACAGGTCGGGCCGGGGCTCGCGCGGGCCGAGGATCAGGCCGTTCTGGTCGTGCAGCAGCGTGAGGTCACCGATCAGCGCGTACGCCGGGCCGTTGTGGGCGAGCGCGGCCCCGACCGCGGTGGAGACGAGGCCGTCGATGCCCGAGGCGCCCCGGTTGGCCATCAGCCGAAGTCCCCTGCGGGGCCGCATGGCCTGGTCGAGGTCCCTGATCGGCATGGACGACCCGCAGAACAGCAGCGACCCGTTGGGCAGCACCTCGGCGAGGTCCCTGGCCAGCCGCGGCTCGGTCAGCCCGGAGGAGTCGAGCACCGCGTCGATCGCCTCGCGGGCCACGTGGTCGGCGTGCCGCCAGGCGCGCAGCCAGGCGTCGCCGCCCGCGGCGATCGGGATCTCCACGGCCTGCGCGACCTGGGTGGCCGACCGGGTCGGGTCGGGCCAGCGGGTGAGGTCGGGAGCCACCACGATGTGCTCCTCGGCCCGGCGCAGCCACGACAGCAGCGGGCGCGACAGTCCCGGGCGGCCGAGGGTGACCACCACGTCCGGCCGGTGGGCCTCGGCGAACTCCTGGTCGCCCAGCAGAAAGTGGTAGGCGGAGACGGCGTGGTCGCCGTACCGGCCGCCGCCGTTGGGCTCCGACAGCACCGGCCAGCCCGCCATGCCCGCGGCGGCGACGTAGCGCCGCACGTTGGCGGCGCCGTCGCCGACCACCAGCGCGCCGCGCCGGGTCGGCGGGATGTGCAGGGCGGCCGATGGTGGCGCGACCCGCGCCCGGAACCACGAGCCGGAGGCGTCCCCGTCGAGGGACTCGCACCACGACGCGTCGCCGTCGGGGATCAGCGGCTCGCGGAAGGCCACGTTGAGGTGGACGGGCCCGGGATCCGGCGGCCCGGAGGCCCGGAGGCAGGCCCGGCAGACCAGAGACCGCCAGTAGGCCACCTGGCCGGGGCGGTCCTCGGGCACGCCGACCTCGGCGAACCAGCGCACGGCCGATCCGTACAGCTTGATCTGGTCGATCGTCTGGTTCGCGCCGGTGCCGCGCAGTTCGGGCGGGCGGTCGGCGGTCAGCACGAGCAGCGGCACGCCCGACTCGGAAGCCTCGATCACGGCGGGGTGGAAGTTCGCCGCCGCCGTGCCCGAGGTGCAGACCAGCGCCACCGGCCGCTCGGACCGCTTGGCCAGGCCGAGCGCGACGAAGGAGGCCGAGCGCTCGTCGACGCGCACGTGCAGCCGCACCCGCGAGTCGGCGTGCGCGGCGAGCGCCAGCGGCGCGGACCGGGAGCCGGGGGCGAGCACCACGTCGGTGACCCCGCAGCGCACCAGTTCGTCGATCAGTACGGTCGCGAGGGCGGTAGCCGGGTTCACCGCCGCGCCTCCCGAACGCTCTGGCCGGCCCGGTTTGTGTCCAACCGCCCGTCTCCTCCCGTTCCCGAAGCCGACAGCGTACGGCACACCAGGGCAAACCCCGTCACACCACGCCCTATGGCCGGCGGGGGAACTTCCCGAAGTCGGGCCTGCGCTTCTCCTTGAACGCGTCGCGGCCCTCCTGGGCCTCCTCGCTCATGTAGTAGAGGAGCGTGGCGTCACCGGCGAACTGCTGCATGCCGGCCGCGCCGTCGGTCACCGCGTTGAGCGCGCCCTTCAGCATGCGCAGCGCGAGGGGAGACTTCTCCAGCAGCTCGCGGGCCCACTGGACGGTCTCCTCCTCCAGCCGCTCCAGGGGGACGACGGCGTTGACCAGGCCCCACTGGAGGGCGGTCTCGGCGTCGTACTGACGGCACAGGTACCAGATCTCGCGGGCCCGCTTGAGGCCCACGGTCTCGGCCAGCAGCCAGGAGCCGTACCCGCCGTCGAACGAGCCGACCTTCGGGCCGGTCTGGCCGAACCTCGCGTTGTCGGCGGCGATCGTCAGGTCGCAGCACACGTGCAGGACGTGGCCACCGCCGATGGCGTAGCCCGCCACCATCGCGATGACCGGCTTGGGGCAGCGCCGGATCTGCACCTGCAGGTCCAGGACGTTGAGCCGGCCGACGCCGTGGGTCTTGTCGTCCACGTAGCCGTCGTCGCCGCGGATCTTCTGGTCGCCGCCCGAGCAGAACGCCTTGTCGCCCGCGCCCGTGAAGATGATCACGCCGACCTCGGTGTCCTCCTGCGCCCGGTTGAAGGCGTCCCGGAGCTCGAACAGAGTCGTCGGGCGGAAGGCGTTGTGCCGCTCGGGGCGGTTGATCGTGATCTTCGCCATCCCCTCCGCGGTCTCGTAGAAGATGTCCTCGTACTCGCCCGACCGCTTCCAGTCGACCCCGCTCGTCACACCCGCTCCTTCGTCGTCACAATTTGTCGTCACAGTTCGTCGTCACAGTTCACCGGTTCGCCGTCACCGGCCGGGCGGTCGCCTCCCGCCACCGCGCCGGGACTAACCTTACGACCGTGCTCAGCCGTCCAGGACACCGCCCGCGAACGCACCCGGGACAGCGGCCGGTACACGCCCTCGTCCTGCCGGCCGGTCCCGCCCTGTACGACGCGGTGCGGCGGGCCCTGACCGGCGACGGGCCGGCCGTGCTGCCGCTCTCCCCCGACCTGCCGCGGCCCGCGCTGGAGGCGGCGCTCGCCGCGCTGCGTCCCACGCACGTCGTGACCCCCGACGGCGTACGGCGTCAGCCGGACGGCGTGCCGTCCGGCGCGGCGCTGATCATCGCGACCTCTGGCTCGACGGGCGCGCCCAAGGGCGTCGAACTGACGGCGGAGGCGCTGCTCGCGTCGGCCCGCGCCTCGCTGGCCCGGCTCGGGGCCGGGGAGGGCGACCGCTGGCTGTGCTGCCTGCCGCCCTCGCACATCTCCGGGGCGCAGGTGCTCGTCCGGTCGCTGCTGTGCGGCGCCGAGCCGATCGTCCACCCGCGCTTCTCCCCCGCCGCGGTCGCCGCGAGCGGCGCGGACCACGTCTCCCTCGTCCCCACGCAGCTGCGGCGGATGCTCGACTTCGGGGCCGGCGTCGCGGCCTTCCGCACGATCCTGCTCGGCGGGGCCGCCGCCCCCGCCGGCCTGCTGGCCGAGGCCCGCGCCGCCGGCGCCCGGATCGTCACGACGTACGGCATGAGCGAGACGAGCGGCGGGTGCGTGTACGACGGCGTGCCGCTGGACGGCGTGGACGTCGCGATCGGCGGCGACGGGCGGGTGCGGATCGCGGGCCCGGTGCTGCTGTCCGGTTACCGCCACCGGGACGAGCCACACCTCGACGACGGCTGGTTCGTCACCTCCGACCTCGGTTCGATCGAGGACGGCCGGCTCACGGTGCTGGGCCGGGCCGACGACGTGATCAACACCGGCGGCCGGAAGGTCGTGGCCGGCGCGGTCGCCGAGGTCCTCTCCGGGCATCCGGCCGTACGGGACGTGGTCGTGGTGGGCCGGCCCGACCCGGAGTGGGGCGAGATCGTGGTGGCGGTCGTCGCCGGGAAGACCGGGCTGAAGATCGGGCTGGACGACCTGCGGGCCTTCGCCAAGAAGCGGCTACCCGCCTACGCCGCGCCGCGCGCCGTCGAGCTGGTGCCCCGGATTCCACTCCTGCCGAACGGCAAACCGGATATGGTCGCACTCAGGAACCGGAACCGCGGATGACCTTTCTGCGTCATAGGAGCAGGGGCGTCGACTGAGAGCGCCCGACCGGGAGCAGGGGAAGGGGGACGCCGCATGCGACCGATCCGGATCACGCCGGCCCACAGGATGATGGCCTCCGCCGTGCTCGTCAGCCTTGTCATCCTGGGCGGAGCCTCGGTCACCGCCGCCGCGTTCGCCGCCCGGCTGGACAAGGTCGTGCAGAACGCCCCCGCCGCCAAGCTCGGCCCCGTCCCCACCGAAGATCCCGGCACCGGGGACTCCTCCGTGGTGTCCAGGGTTCTCACCGACGACCCGGAACAGGTCGGCGGCTACTGGACGCCCGAGCGTCTGGACGACGCGAGCCCGATGCCGGTGCCCGAGCTCAGCATCGACATCGTCACGCCCAACGACTGAGGAAACGGCTCAGACGGCCCGCGCGGCCGAATCGGAAGACCTGCCCCACCGAGTCTGGGAACAAACCGGGCACGAGAGCGTTATTGATACTGGTGCGCTGAGCCGCCGGACGCCGCGCCCCGCACACAAGCATTTGAAACCCTGAATCGATCATGAACTCCGCAAGGAGGAGGTGTCTTCATGCCCCGGACCGCCGTGGCGAACTCGCACGAGCGCGAGGTGACCCCGACGACGCTCGACCGGCTCCTGGAGCGCGGCCGTACGCAGGGTCGCCTTTCCCTGTCGGAGCTGCGCGAGGCCTTCGCAGAGGCCGGCGTCAGCCCCGTCGAGGGGCGCTCCATCCTCCGCGAGCTCACCGAGGCGGGCGTGAACCTGGCCGCCGAGAACGAGCCGGGTCTCACCGCCGGTACGCGGACCTCCGGAGAGGCGCCGGGCAAGGCGCCCGCCAGGAGGTCGCGCCGGGCCGCCCAGGCCGCGGCGCAGGCCGCCGGGGACGCGCCCGCCCGCGGCGGCGCCGCGAAGAAGCCGACGGCCAAGGCGAGCGCGGCCGGCACCACCACCGGCACCGCGGCCGACGAGCCCGTCGACGAGGAGGTCGCCGGCGCCGAGGCGGAGGCCGAGGTGGCGGACAACGAGCCGCTCGACCTCGACGACACCTCCTCGGTCATGGGCGACTCGGTGCACACCTACCTGAAGTCGATCGGCCGCCGCACGCTGCTCACCGCCGCCCAGGAGGTGGAGCTCGCCAAGCGCATCGAGGCCGGGCTGTACGCCGAGTACAAGCTGGAGACGGCCCTGGAGAGCGGCCTGCCCGCGCACGTCCGCGAGGACCTGGAGTGGGCCATCGAGGACGGCCGCAGGGCCAAGGACCACATGCTGGAGGCCAACCTCCGGCTGGTGGTCTCGGTGGCCAAGAAGTACACCGACCGGGGCATGGCCCTGCTCGACGTGGTGCAGGAGGGCAACCTCGGCCTGATCCGGGCGGTCGAGAAGTTCGACTACACCAAGGGCTACAAGTTCTCCACGTACGCTATGTGGTGGATCCGGCAGGCCATCCAGCGCGGCTTCGCCGACTCGGCCCGCACCATCCGCCTGCCCGTCCACGTGCTGGAGATGCTGTCGAAGCTCTCCCGCGTGGAGCGTGACATGCACCAGCGGCTCGGCCGGGAGCCCACGCCGGAGGAGCTGGCCGCCGAGCTGGACAAGACGCCCGACCAGATCGAGGAGCTGCTGCGCACCAGCCGGCAGCCGATCAGCCTCGACTCGACCATCGGCGAGGACGGCGAGACCCGCATCGGCGACCTCATCGAGGACGTCGACTCGCCCGAGGCGTCCGAGGTGGTCGACCGGCAGCTGCTGGCCGAGCAGCTCAAGGGCGTGCTCGGCAACCTGTCGCCGCGCGAGGCCAAGATCATGAGCCTGCGGTTCGGCCTGGCCGACGGCAAGCCCCACACGCTGGACGAGATCGGCAAGCACCTGGGCCTGACCCGGGAGCGGATCCGCCAGCTGGAGAAGGAGTCGCTGTCCAAGCTGCGCCACCCGAGCAACACCCGGCCCCTGCTCGACTGGGCCAGCTGACATACCACCTACGGCCCGCGCCCCTCGGGGGTGCGGGCCGTACGGCTGTCTCGGGAGCGGGCGGTCAGCCGCGGGCGGAGGCGAGGCCCCCGCGCACGTCGCGCGGGGTCAGCCGGGCGGGGTCGCCCGTCCGGCCGACGCGGGGCATCCGCGGGATGCCGCTGAGCCGGTGCGCCTCGCGCATCGTGCGCAGGCGGTTCACCTCGTCGGTCCACAGCGCGCCGTCGGGCGTCGCCCGTCCCTTGCGCCGGGCGATCCTGCTGTCGTAGGACTTCACCCCGAAGGTGGCGCGCTGTCCCGCCTCGGCGGCGCGCAGCGCCTCGGTCAGCGCGGTGTCCAGGCCCAGGGCCGCCTCGCGGAGCCCGGGCAGCGGCGCCCCGGCCGCCTTCGCCTCCTGGAACCGCCGCTGCGCCACCCGGACCTTCTCCAGCACATCGCCGAAGTTCCGCCGGATCTCCAGATCCGCGTGGTAGCGGACCTCCGCCTCCCGGCTCACCCGCGGACGGAAAAACGCCATCGTCAGTCCCTTCGGTTCCCAGCTTGTGCACAGTCACGTTCATGTACGCGTCATGTACTCGGTAGCGTACGCGGTCCGCGCGAGGCCTCGTACCGCAGGGTGCGCCGCCCTTTACGAAGTAAGGAAAGCTGTGGCAGCATGCTCGCCATGCCTGCCAAGCGACCACCCGTGCCGCTGTCCCGGGAACGGATCATCGACGCCGCCCTGCACATCGCCGACGGCCAGGGCCTGCGCCGGCTGACCATGCGCCGGCTCGGCGACGCCCTCCAGGTGGAGGCGATGGCGATCTACCACCACCTGCCCCGGGGCAAGGAGGCGCTGATGGACGCGCTCGCCGAGCACGTGACGACCGTACGCGTCGACCCGGCCGAGGCGCCGGGCTGGCAGGACAGGGCCCGCGCCTGGGCCAGGGCGAGCCGCGCCGCGCTGCTCGAACACCCCGGCGTGCTGTCGCTGGCCCTCACCAAGCCGCCGAAGGGCTCGGCCCTGATCGCGATCAGGGAGCAGACCGAGCAACTGGGCGAGGCGGGCGCGCGCGACCCGGAGGCGGCCGTGCGGGCGCTGCGGGCGTACGTGTTCGGCAGCGTCGCGGTGGAGGTCCAGCGGTCGGGGTGGGCCGACCCGGACGCGACCGTGCGCGACGCGCGGACCGCCGAGGGCGAGCGCGACTTCGAGCACGGTCTCGACGCGCTGATCAGCGGTCTCGGCGGTCGGCACCGGGCCTGAGACCAGCGCTGACACCGGAGCTGTGGCCTCCCGGTTACCCGATGGTCGGCGTGTCGAGGTTGGAGCGTTATCTCGAATGGGGCATTCTTGTGTACTAGGTCACATCAGTGTGTGTGAGGCCGCTCGGGGGGTGTGGTCGGGTCCCCAGCCCGACCGGCGGAAATGCCCCGAACGGACTATGTCATGCGGATGGGGCCGAACCGCAGACTGGAGTAGTCCGATGTGTCGTATGTCATACGCAACGCGGCGGACACCCGGCGGAACACACGAACGTAAGACGAGCGATAGAGAACACGGGGAGCCCCGGCGATGTGCCCTCATGAACCGGCCTGTCCCACTGCGGACGCGAAGGACCGAGAAGCCGCGCGAACGGTAGCCTGCCACCCCGAGCAGGGCTGGAGCCTGCTCTGCAACGGCGTGGTGCTGTTCGAGGACACCGGGGAGCTGCTGCCGGACGGCGGCGTCATCGCTCCGCACCGCCCCACCGACATGGCGATCAGCGCGGCCTAGCGGAGTAGCGGGCCTCCTGCTCCAGCAGCCACGGGAGCAGCCACCGCGCCACCTCCTCGCCCACCCGGGCGGGGTTCCTCCTGAACTCGTGCCCCTCCCCCGGGAGGACCACGAGACGCGCGGCGTCCTTCTCGTCCGGCACGCCGAACGGATCCCGATCCCCGCTGATCACGAGCACGGGGGTCCCCGCCTGCCGAAGCTCGTCCGCCCGCGACCGCTCAGGTCTGCCCGGCGGGTGCAGCGGGAAGGCGAGCACCACCACCGCCCCGGCCCCCGCCGCACGCGCCGTGCGGCACGCGACCCGCGCGCCGTTGCTCCGCCCGCCCTGGACGAGCGGCAGGCCCGGGTGGCGGGCCCGGAGCGCGGCGACGACGGCCAGCCACGCCTCGTCCTGTTTGACGGCCGATCCCGGTGCCCGGGCTCCGCGCAGCCGGAACGGCTGGACCACCCGCGCGACCGTCACCCCCGCCGGCAGCACGGCCTCCCGTACGGCGAGCAGGTCGGGGGCGTCCACCCCGCCGCCGGACCCGTGCGTCAGCACCAGCAGCAGCCGGGCGCCCGGGGCCTCGTCCACCTCCGCCAGCGCCGGGCCGTGCGGAGTCTCGATCTCCACCGCGGTTCCCATGCCGGTGACCGTATCGGCTCCGCCCCGGGCAGTCGGCTCCGCCCCGGGCAGGAGATGCGGACCCTCCGTGGGGAGGATGGCAGGCCCTGCGAGTATGGGCCAGAATGTCATGGTGCCGGAGATCACATCGCAACCGCCCGCAGCCGGGCAGGGCTACAGGCCGCCGCAGCAGGCGGGGACGTCGTCGACCCGGGAGGACCTGCGCGCCGTCATCGCGGCCCGCCGGGACCTCGGCCCGGAGTACGAGGACGCGCTGGTCGACTCGTTCCTCGACAAGCTCGACGTGGAGATCGCCGCACGGGTGCGGAACGAGGTCGCCGCGCAGATCGGGCACCAGCCGCTTCCCGGAAAGCGCCCGAAGGACAGCGCGGTGGGCGTGGCCCTGGGCTCGCTCGGCATCGGCATCCCTCTGACCGCGATCGCGGCGGGCGCCGCGCACGGGCCGGGCCTCCTGCTCGCCTGGGGCGGGATCGTCGCCGTCAACCTGGCGTACGCGCTGAGCCGCCGCGCGCACCGCTGACCAACCGGCGCCGACCGGCCGGCCGACGCCGGCCGTTCGGGCCTCGCCTAGGCCTCGACGCTCTCCATGGCCGGGCGGACGTCCCGGCCGAGGCGCAGCCGCACCTGCTCGGCGAGCGCCCGGTCGGGGTGGCCGAGGCCGTAGCGCCACACGGTCTCGGCGTCCGCGTCACGCCCCCGCAGGGGCAGCGTGCGGGCCAGCAGTTCGATCGCCAGCGCGCCGGTCTCGGCGTCCGGCCCGCGGCCCTCCTCGACCGCGCCGGCGAACTGGGCGCAGGCCATCTCCAGGTGCGCGATGCCGAGCAGCACGCGCAGGCGCGCCCGGTCGGCCACCGCGGGCACCGACAGCGCCTCCAGCAGCACGTCCGCGGCCCGCTCCGGCTCCCCCTCGGCGAGCAGCCGCTCCGCCATGTCCTCCACGACGGCCGACAGGCCCGCCGCGGCCTCGGCGCGGTCGGGCGCCTCCTCGTCTGCGGCGAGTTCCGCGAAGATCGCCGCCGCCGCGTCGAGGTCGCCCGTCTCGGAGAGCCGGTGCGCCTGGTCGAGCCGGCCGGGCCGCCCGGGGTCGATGGCCGTCATGAGGGGGCCTCGCAGAGGTCGCAGGGACAGGAACCGTGCATCCGCGATCTTAACGAGCCCGGCCTCCGGGCGGGGCCGACATGCGCAACCGGTCAGTCCTCGTACGCGTCCAGCGGCGGGCAGGAGCAGACGAGGTTGCGGTCGCCGTACGCCTGGTCGATGCGGCGCACCGGCGGCCAGTACTTGTCGTCGCGCAGGCCGGGCACGGGGTAGGCCGCGACGGCCCGCGAGTAGGGGTGGGCCCACTCGCCGGCGGTGAGGCACTCGGCCGTGTGCGGCGCGTTGCGCAGCGGGTTGTCGATCTTGTCGTACTCGCCCGACGACACCTTGGCGATCTCGCTCCGGATGGCGATCATCGCGTCGGCGAAGCGGTCGAGCTCGGCCAGGTCCTCGCTCTCGGTCGGCTCGATCATGAGCGTCCCGGCGACGGGGAACGACATCGTGGGCGCGTGGAAGCCGTAGTCGATCAGCCGCTTGGCCACGTCGTCGACGGTGACGCCGGTCTCCTTGGTGATCTGGCGCAGGTCGACGATGCACTCGTGCGCGACCAGGCCGTCCCGGCCGGCGTAGAGGACCGGGTAGTGCGGCGCGAGGCGCCGGGCCAGGTAGTTGGCCGACAGGATCGCCTGCTCGGTGGCCTGGCGGAGGCCGTCGCCGCCCATCATCCGGACGTACGCCCAGGAGATCGGCAGGATGCCCGCCGAGCCGTACGGCGCGGCCGACACGTGCGCGGGCAGGTGCTCCGCGAGGTGGGCCTTGACCGCGACCGGGCCGACGCCGGGCCCGCCGCCGCCGTGCGGGATGCAGAAGGTCTTGTGCAGGTTCAGGTGGGAGACGTCCGCGCCGAACTCGCCCAGCCGGGCCAGGCCGACCAGCGCGTTGAGGTTGGCCCCGTCCACGTAGACCTGCCCGCCGGCCTCGTGGACCCGCTCGCAGATCTCGACGATCGTCTCCTCGTACACGCCGTGGGTGGACGGGTACGTCACCATGATCGCGGCGAGCGTGTCGCGGTGCTTGCCGATCTTCGCGGCGAGGTCGGCGAGGTCGACGTTGCCGCTCTCGTCGCAGGCCACCACGACGACCCGCATGCCCGCCATGACGGCGCTGGCGGCGTTGGTGCCGTGGGCGGACGACGGGATGAGGCAGACGTCGCGGCCGTCCTCGCCCCGGGAGCGGTGATAGGCCCTGATCGCCAGCAGCCCGGCGAACTCGCCCTGCGAGCCGGCGTTGGGCTGGATCGACACCCGGTCGTAGCCGGTGACCTCGGCCAGCCAGCCCTCCAGGGCCGCGATCAGCTCGGCGTACCCCTCGGCCTGCTCCGCCGGCGCGAACGGGTGGATCGCGGCGAACTCCGGCCAGGTGACCGGCTCCATCTCGGTGGTCGCGTTGAGTTTCATCGTGCAGGAGCCCAGCGGGATCATCGACCGGTCGAGCGCGACGTCCCTGTCCTGCAGGCGCCGCAGGTAGCGCAGCATGGCCGTCTCGGAGCGGTGGGAGTGGAAGACCCGGTGGGTGAGGAAGCCGGAGGTCCGCTGCAGGCCCGCGGGAATCGCGTCGGAGGTCGCCCGGTCGATGTCCTCCACCACGGTCCCCGGCACGCCGAAGGCCTCCCAGACAGCCCGCAGGTGGGCGACGGCGGTCTTCTCGTCGCAGGCCACGCCGACATGGTCGGCGTCCGCCAGGCGGAGGTTGACGCCCCGCTCGGCGGCGGCGGCCACGACCCGCTCCGCCCGGCCCGGCACGCGGGCGAGCACGGTGTCGAAGAACTCGTCGTGGACGATCTTCACGCCCCCCTCGCGCAGCCCGGCGGCGAGGACGGCCGCGTGCCGGTGCGCCCGCTGGGCGATCCTCCGGAGGCCGTCCGGGCCGTGGTAGACGGCGTACATCGAGGCCATGACGGCGAGCAGGACCTGCGCGGTACAGATGTTGCTGGTGGCCCTCTCCCGCCGGATGTGCTGCTCGCGGGTCTGCAGGGCCAGCCGGTAGGCCGTACGGCCGTCGGCGTCCACCGAGACGCCGACCAGGCGGCCCGGCATCTGCCGCTGCAGGCCCTCGCGGACCGCCATGTAGGCCGCGTGGGGGCCGCCGTAGCCCAGCGGGACGCCGAAGCGCTGGGAGGAGCCGACGGCGATGTCGGCGCCCTGCTCGCCCGGGGGTTCCAGCAGGGTCAGGGCCAGCAGGTCGGCCGACGCGACGAGCAGCGCGCCGGCGGCGTGCGCCCGCCCGGCCAGCGCCCGGAAGGACGCCACGCGGCCGCTCGCGCCCGGATACTGGACGAGGACGCCGAAGCACTCGGGCAGGTCGCCGACGAGGTCCGACTCCACCAGCGTGATGCCGAGCGGCTCCGCGCGGGTCGCCAGCACGGCCTTGGTCTGCGGCAGCGCGTCGGCGTCGACCACGAAGACGTCCGCCCCGACCTTGCTCGCGCGCCGCGCCAGCGTCATCGCCTCGGCCGCGGCGGTCGCCTCGTCCAGCAGGGACGCGCCCGCGACGTCGAGGCCGGTGAGGTCCGACACGACCGTCTGGAAGTTCAGCAGGGCCTCCAGCCGCCCCTGCGAGATCTCCGGCTGGTAAGGCGTGTACGCGGTGTACCAGCCCGGGTTCTCCAGCACGTTGCGGAGGACGACCCCCGGAGTGATCGTGTCGTGGTACCCCAGGCCGATCATCGGGGTCAGCACCCGGTTGCGGGCGGCGATCGCGCGCAGCTCGGCCAGCGCCTCGGCCTCCCCCGCCGCCTCGGGCAGGTTCAGCGGGCTCCGCGTGCGGATCGCCTCGGGCACGGCCACGGCGAGCAGGTCGGCCGTCGACTCGTAGCCGACGGCCTCCAGCATGCGGGAGCGGTCGGTGTCGGAAGGACCGATGTGGCGGGTCGCGAAGGGCGGGGCGGAAAGATCCTCAAGCGTCGAGCGGTCGGTCATGACAGGGGCCTCCTGGGCGGGTCGAGACCTGCGGCGACCGCCTCGCGCCCGTGGGCGCGACCGGTCGTGATGCGGTCTCCCCCTCTGTCATCGGACCTGAGAGCTTCACCGGGCCGCCCGGCCCGGCTTTCCCCTTCGGTGAGGCGCCGCCTGGCCGGCGGGCCTGCTTTTCAGAGTCGCCTCGTCCGTGCGGTACGGATGCCTGAGAGTTTCCGGGGAGGTTTGCTCCTTCGGCGCCCCTGCAACTTCAGGGGTCTCTCCCGCACGAGGTCGTCGGCCGTGTCCACTCTACCCGGTTACTTCCGTTGTACCCGTTTCTCAGCCGGTCTTGCGGGCCTTCCTGCGGCGGGCCAGCTCGTCGGCGGGATGGTCTCCCTCCGCATCCGGGGCGGACTCCGCGCGCTCACCCGGCAGCTCGGCCAGGGAGCCCTCCACCTCCCGCCAGACCCGCCCGAGTGCGATGCCGAACACGCCCTGGCCGCCCTGCAGCAGGTCGATCACCTCGTCGGCGCTGGTGCACTCGTAGACGCTCACGCCGTCGCTCATCAGGGTGATCTGAGCCAGGTCGTTGACGCCGCGGTCGCGCAGGTGCCGTACGGCGGTGCGGATCTGCTGGAGGGAGACCCCGGTGTCGAGGAGACGTTTGACGACCTTCAGGACGAGGATGTCGCGGAAGCTGTAGAGTCGCTGCGAACCGGACCCCTGAGCTGCTCTTATGGTCGGGAGCACCAGTTCGGTCCGGGCCCAGTAGTCGAGCTGCCGGTAGGTGATCCCGGCCGCCGCGCACGCCGTCGGCCCGCGGTACCCGATGTTCTCGGGCAGCGCCGTCGGCTGCTCGTCGAACAGCAGACCCTGTTCACCGGCGCGCTCGCGTGCCGCCCGCCGAACCGGGTCGTGCTGGCCGGCCGGCCTACCCTCGCCGCTGCTGACCGCCACTGCGGACCTCCGGCTTTCTCTCATCCCACGGTCTGATCTGGGGGTTCGCGAATTACAACCGTGGTTTCCCTTGCACCGTAGGACCGGGGGCATCGTCAGTCAACGACCCCGTCCGGCGCGTCGTGAAGCGTAATTTCCCGAAATCGTGCGGCACGTCAGCCCGCTCGCCCGAAGTCTTCCGGTGTGATTTTGTCCAGGAACTCGCGGAACTTCTCCACTTCGTCCTCCTGGTCGTCGGGCATGCTCACACCCGCCTCCTGGATCACGTCCTCACTCGCGTAGATCGTCGCTCCCGTACGCAACGCCAGCGCGATCGAGTCCGAAGGGCGGGCGCTCACCTCGACCCCGTTCGAGAACACCAGGTCGGCGAAGAAGATCCCGTCACGGAGCGCGACGATGTTGACGGTGCGCAACCGCACCCCCAGCGCCTCAAGCACATCGCGGAACAGGTCGTGGGTCAGCGGCCTGGGCGGGGGCTCCTCCGCCTGGGCCAGCGCGATGGCGGTCGCCTCGGTCATGCCTATCCAGATCGGCAGGTACCGATCACCGCTCGCCTCCTTCAGGAGCACGATCGGCTGGTTTGTGGGCATCTCAACGCGAACCCCCACGACCTCCATCTGCAACACGGGCGGCTCCGTCTCAAGCGTCGCGGCATATCACCAGGCATTCAACGTAACACCCGCCAGGGAGCGGATGTGCCGGTCACTGCCCCATCAGCCCACCACTACCGGCCCAGAACGCCACGAACGCTACTACGCAGCAACGCATTGTGCAGTTCCTGGAGAAGCCCGGACATCTCGCGGGCGGTCTCGTCGGCCTCCGCGATCGCTCCGGTCGCCTTACGGCGCAGCACGGGCGCCACCGCCTGCTCGATCAGGCCGGCCTCCCGCTCCACCAGCGCCCGCACCGCCCGGAGATGCCGCGCCCGCAGGCCGAACCGCGCGAGCGCCCCCACGCTGCGCGCGATCTCCAGCGCCTCGCCGTCGTAGCGGCGGGCGACCGGTGCGACCAGGCCGAAGCTCTCCAGCTCGGCCAGGATCTCCTCGTCGATGCCCGCGGCCTCGATGAGCTCGTCCCTGCTGAGACGCACCGCCGGCGGGCCGTCGGAGACGCCCTGCGGGCGCGCCGCCTGACCGTCCAGCTGATCCTTGATCACCCGGAGCGGCAGGTACTGGTCACGCTGCGCCCGCAGGATGTACCGCAGGCGCTCAACGTCGTTGTAGGTGAACTTGCGGTAGCCCGAGGGGCTCCGCTGGGGCTCGATCAGCCCCTCGCCCTCCAGGAACCGGATCTTGGAGACGGTCACGTCCGGGAACTCGGCCTGCAGCAGGCCGAGCACCTCTCCGATGCTCATGAACGCCCGTACGGCCTGTGCGCTCATGACTTCTCCTCCTCACCGATCACAGCCCTCCAGGACCACGCGTGAGGAACACCAGCCGGAACTTGCCGATCTGCACCTCGTCGCCGCCCTGCAACGGGGACTCCTCGATGCGTTCCCGGTTGACGTAGGTGCCGTTCAGGCTCCCCACGTCGCGGACCGTGAACTGGCCGCCGCGGCGGTAGAACTCGACGTGCCTCCTGGACACGGTTACATCGTCCAGGAAAATGTCGCTTTCCGGGTGGCGACCCGCCGTGGTGAGATCACTGTCGAGCAGAAAACGGCTGCCCGCGTTCGGGCCGCGCATGACCACCAGGAGAGCCGTGCCGGGCGGCATCTGCTCGATCGCCGACCGGTCCGGCAGCAGCGTCTGGCCCGTCTCCGCCTCCAGCGCCTCCAGAGAGATCGTCGAGGTGGTGTCGGCTGCGACGGGCGCCGGAGCGCTCAGCGGCGAACCGCACCTTGAACAGAAACGGGCATCCTCGGGGTTGGCATGACCGCACTGCGTGCAGTAGACGCTGGGCATCGAACGGCTCGGCCTCTCTCACGACTTGCTTGGGACTGGCTCAACTGCTCTGGCTCAAACTGCGAATGCCGCAACTTACGCTGATCAGGCACAAAGGTCAAGAAGCGCGCCTGGGCGTGGACTGACCAACGCTACAGCCCACGGAGGTTCAAGGTCCATCCCGACACAGGCATCCCCCACATCCCATCCTGATCACGAAAGAGGGAGCAGAGGTTAGCAGGGGTCAGCAGGGCTCAGCAGGAGCCGGCGGCCTGCTCGACCACGTGGGCCCAGCGTTCCAGGAGGGCCTGGGCGCCGTCCACGTCGTGGCCCTCGGCCCACAGGTGGGTGACGGCCTCGGCGGGGTCGGGCAGCACGAGCGCCCAGCTTCCGTCCTCCTCGACGACGCGGACGCCGTCGGTGGTGTCCAGGCGGTGGCCCTCGGCGGCCTCGACGACCGAGCGCATCACGGCCCCCTTGTGCGCCCACGGCGTCGGCACGGTCCGCTTCAGCAGCCTGGCCTCCGGGATGCGGGCGTCGATCTGGCTGAGCGACAGCCGGGTGCGCGCGACCAGGCCGAGCAGGCGCAGGAACACCGCCAGGCCGTCCAGGGTCGGCCCGAACTCCGGGACGATGAAGCCGCCCCGCCCGTCGCCCGCGAAGATCGTGTCGGGGTGCCGGGCCGCCCGGGTCAGCGTGTCGAGGCTGGTGGCCGTCCAGTCGACCTGCACGCCGTGGAAGCGGCACACCATCTCCGCCACCCTGGTCGTGGTGACCGGCAGCGCCACCCGGCCGCCGCGCCGCTCGGCCGCGACCAGGTCGAGCACGACGAGCAGCGCCCGCTCCTCGCTGATGAGCTGGCCCATCTCGTCGACCAGCGAGACCCGCTCCCCCACCGGGTCGAACCGTACGCCGAAGGCGGCCCGGGCGGAGGCGACCAGGTCCGCCAGGCGCTGCAGGTCGCGGCGGCGCTCGGCGAGGGTCTCGGTGGGCGAGGCGTCGTCGAGGCGGTTGTTCACGGTCAGCACGTCGACCCCGGCCCGGCCGAGCAGGCTGGGCAGCACGAGCGAGGACGTGCCGCCGGCGCAGTCGACCACGACCTTCATCTCGGCGTCCTTCACGCCGTACATGTCGACGCAGGCCAGCAGTTCCCTGGCGTAGGTGTCGACGGCCCTGGCCGGGAACGTCAGCTCGGCGATCTCGCCGGGGAAGGCCCGCCGGTACTCCTGCCGGGTGAAGACCCGCTCCAGCTTGCGCTGCGCCGCCTGCGACAGGTCAGAGCCCGTCTCGTCCATGAACACGATGTCCACGCTCTGCGGGTCGCCCGCGGTCGTGCGCAGGAAGATGCCGCCCTTGACGTTCTCGCGGGAGGTGTTGAACCGGGCCACCGGCAGGGCGGCGGCCTCCAGGTCGACGACGTTGATCGCGCTGGAGTTCAGCGCGCTGATCACCGCGCGCTTCAGCGCCCGCGCCGCGCGTGAGGCGTCGCGGGCGGTGACCACCGTGTCGCCCTTCTTCAGGGTCGTCGCGTACGCGCTGGCGAGCCGTACGCACAGCTCGGGGGTGATCTCCACGTTGACCAGCCCGGAGACGCCCCGGGGGCCGAACAGGCTGCGCTGGCCGCGCGACTCCCAGATCACGCTGGTGTTGACGACGGTGCCGGCCTCGATCGTCTTGAACGGGTAGATCTTCACCCCGGAGGAGACGTACGCCTCGGCCTCGATGACGCAATCGTCACCGACGACGGCGTTCTCCTCGATCCGGGCGCCGGTCATGACGTCGGTGTTCTTGCCGATCACGCACCCGCGCAGGTGCGCGGCGGGGCCGACGTACACGTTGTCGCTGACCACCGCGCGGTGCAGGAAGGCGCCCTCCTTGACCACCGCGTTGCTGCCGAGCACGGTGTACTCCCGCAGCTCGGCCCCGGCCTCGACCTTGGCGTAGTCGCCGATGTAGAGGGGCCCCTTGAGCACCGCCTCGGGGTCGACGGAGGCGCCCTCGGCGACCCACACGCCCGGGGCCAGCTCGAAGGCGTCGAAGTCGACCTTGACCTTGCCCTCCAGCACGTCGGCCTGCGCCTTGAGGTAGCTCTCGTGCGTGCCGACGTCCTCCCAGTAGCCCTCGGCGACGTAGCCGAACAGCCGGCAGCCCCGCTCCAGCAGGAGGGGGAAGATGTCGGACGACCAGTCGACCGGCTGGCCGGGGGCGATCTCGTCGAGGACCGACGGCTCCATGATGTAGACGCCGGTGTTGACCGTGTCGGAGAACACCTGCCCCCAGGTCGGCTTCTCCAGGAAGCGCTGGATGCGGCCGTTCTCGTCGACGATGATGATCCCGAACTCCAGCGGGTTGGGCACGCGCTTGAGCCCGATCGTGACCAGCGCCCGGTTCTCCCGGTGGAAGCGGAGCATGTCGGTCAGGTCGATGTCGGTGAGCGCGTCTCCGGAGATGACCAGGAACCGGTCCTCGCGGAGCTTGTCGGCGGCGTTCTTCACGCTGCCCGCCGTGCCGAGGGGGACGTCCTCCGTGGCGTAGTGGAGGGTCATGCCGAGCTCGTCGCCGTCGCCGAAGTAGTTGCGGATGAGCGCCGCGAGGAACTGCACGGTCACCACGACCTCGGTGTATCCGTGCCGTCTGAGCAGCCGCAGCACATGCTCCATGATCGGCCGGTTGATGATGGGCAGCAGGGGCTTGGGCTGGTTGGCGGTCATCGGCCGCAGCCGTGTCCCCTCCCCGCCCGCCATGACGACGGCCTTCACGGGTCACCCCTTCGTTAGCTGGCGCACCTGTACGACATACAACACCCCCGCCCACCAATACAGACCAGTTCCCCAGATGGCGAAGGCCCATCCGAAGATCGCGGCAATCTCGGCGTACCAGCCCTCGTGGGAGGCGAGGAACAGCAGCGGGAACGCGTACATGAGGGCGGCGGTGCCGGCCTTGCCGAGGAAGTGGACGGGCAGGGCCGGGCCGTAGCCGTGCCGCCGCAGGACGGGCGGCATCCACAGCAGCAGGATGTCGCGCAGCGGCACCGCGAGCGCCAGCCACCAGGGGATGACGCCCCGCAGGACCAGGCCGACCAGCGTGGCGAGGATGTAGAGCCGGTCGGCGAGCGGGTCGATGAGGCGGCCGAGCCTGCTGGTCTGGTTCCACGCGCGGGCGAGCTTGCCGTCGAGCCAGTCGCTGAAGCCCGCGAGCATCAGCAGCGCGACGGCCCATCCGTCGGCCCGGGGGCCCAGCACGAGCCAGAGGAAGACGGGGACGCCGAGCAGCCGCAGCGCGCTCAGCAGGTTGGGAACCGTCCAGATCCGGTCCTCGGCAGCGTTCACGCCCCAGACCCTACATGCCGGTATCCCGGCCGTTCCGCGGAGCGGCGGCCGGGGCGGGGGCCGTCTGCGCGGCGACGAGCCGGGTGTAGCGCCCGCGCAGGGCCAGCAGCTCCTCGTGGGTGCCCCGCTCCACCACCGTGCCGCCCTCGACGACCAGGATCAGGTCGGCGTCCCGCACCGTGCTCAGCCGGTGCGCGATCACGATGCGGGTCTGCGTCAGGCGGGACAGCCGCGCCTCGATGCCGGCCTCGGTCGCGCTGTCCAGGTTGCTGGTCGCCTCGTCGAGCAGCAGCACCCTGGGGCGGGGCAGCAGCGCGCGGGCCAGGGCGAGGCGCTGGCGCTGCCCACCCGACAGGCCGCCGCCCTCGACCAGGATCGTCTCGTAGCCCATCGGCATCGCCATGATCTCGTCGTGCAGGCCCGCGGTCCGGGCCGCCTCGGCGATCCGGTCCAGGCCGGCCTCGGGGAGGTTGAGCGCGATGTTCTCCCGGATCGTCCCGGTGAACAGCGACGGCTCCTGGGTGACCACACCGAACTGGCGGCGCAGCGATCGCGGGTTGAGCTCGGCCGCGGGAACGCCGTCGTACCGGATCTCCCCGGCCGTCGGCTGGTACAGGGCGAGCAGGAGGCGGGCGAGTGTGCTCTTGCCCGATCCCGAGGGACCGACCAGCGCGACCTTCTGCCCCGGCCGCACGACCAGTGAGACGTCGCGCAGGGTCCACGAGCCGCGCGGGTCGTGGCGGAAACACACCCCGCGCAGCTCGATGCCGCCGCGCAGCCGCAGCACCTCGATCCCCGTCGACGGCTCGGGCTCGGCGGCGAGGATGTCCGACAGCCGGTCGAAGTGCGCCCCGGCCTGCTGAAGGCCGCGCAGGCTGGTCATCAGCGAGCCGATCGGGGTGAGCGCGGCGGTGGCCAGGGCGTTCAGCGCGAGCAGCGTCCCGAGGCTCAGCGACCCGTCGAGCACCCGCCACGCGCCGACCCACAGCAGCCCCAGCGGCGCGAGATGGCGCACCGCCCCGAGCGCCGCCTCGACGAGCCCCCGGACGAGCCCTCCCCGCACGTCGGCGTCGAGTTGCCGGGCGAACAGGTCCGACCAGCGCCGCATCGCCCGCGGCTCGGCCCCGGACGCCTTGAGCGTCTCGATGCCGCCGACGGCCTCCATCAGCCGGCCCTGGGTGACGGCGAGAGCGGCCAGCTCGTGCCTGGTCAGCTCGCCCACCCGGCGGGCGGTGCCGAGCAGGAGGGCGGCCTGCCCCGCGGCGAGCAGCGCGAGGAAGGCGCCGAAGACCGGGTCCCGGGCGAAGACGAGCAGCAGGTAGACCAGGGCGAGCGGCCCGTCGAGCAACGACGAGAGGATCTGCCCGGTCAGCGTCTCGCGCAGGGCGATGACGCTGTTCGACCGGTTCACCAGATCTCCCTTGCCGCGCACCGCGAAGTACCGGTACGGCAGCGCGACAAGGTGCGACACCAGATTCCGCGTCACCTCGCCGTCGGTGCGCGAGCGGAGCGCGACGAGCAGCACCGAACGCAGGTAGCCCACCGCGAACTGGGTGACCACGGCGACCAGCACGGCCACGCCGAGGAGCGCGAGAAGCCCGGAGTCCCGGCGTGGGAGGACCCGGTCGACGACTACCTGGAACGCCGTCGCGAGCCCCAGGCCGAGCACCTGGAGCAGCACCGACGCCGCGAGCACCTGGGTGAGCAGGCCCTTCCTGCGGAACACCAGGGTGCGCAGGAAGTCGCGCCGCCACGCCCGCGCGGCGCCGGACCGGCCGCGGCGGAACCCGGGCTCCGGCTCGAACGCCAGCAGCACACCGGTGAACCCGGCGTCGAACTCGGCGGGCGTGAGCCGCCTGCGTCCCTGGCCGGGGTCCACGATGTCCACGTGATCGGGGGTCCACCGCTCCACCACCACGAAGTGCTGGAACTCCCAGTGGACGATCGCGGGCATGGGCACCCGCCCGAGGCCGGCCGGCTCCAGCGAGAACGCCCTGGCCTTCAGGCCGAACTCCCGCGCGGCGCGGACGACGGCCAGCGCGCTCAGGCCGTCCCGGCCCACCTGGAGGCGGTCGGCGACCTCCTGCACGGTGGTGCGGTGGCCGTGGAAGGACAGGATCACGGCCAGGCAGGCCGCGCCGCACTCGGTCGCCGAGCTCTGCAGAAGGACCGGGACCCGTCTCACCCGTCACCCCCCAGGACCGCAGCGGTGAGCACGGCCAGCCCCGAGGCGAGCACCGCGACCGCGCACCAGAGCAGGACGAGCGCACGGTCGCCGACCTCCTTCGCAGCGGCCGGGGCGGACGGCGGGGCGGCGTGGCGGCGCAGCGCCTCGGCGCGAAAGATCCGCCTGTTCACCGCGTGCCGGTCCGCGCCGTGGTTCCCCAGAACCATTCGATCTTCGCGGCCCGGCGGCGTTCGTCGATCCACAGGTCGAAGACCCGCCGTTCGACGCGGCGGCGCGTGCCCGCGTCGAGCTCGGCGCCGGCCACCGAGAGCACCTTGAGCAGGACGTCCGGGGCGGGCGAGACGACGTCGCCGGGGCGGGCGCCGCCCGTCTCGGCCGCGGGCACGTCCTCGACGACCAGCCGGGCGCCGCGCGCCCCCTCCGCCAGCGCGAAGAAGCCGGCTCCGGCGTCGATCTCGGCCGCCGCCCGCCGGGCCGCCTCGGAGCCGGGAAAGGTGAGGCGGGCGACCCGGGCCGTGCCGAACTCCTCCCGGTGCTCCTCGAAGTACGGCTCGACCCGTCCGGCCGTGACCCGCTCGCGGACGCGGGCGGCGGCCACCTCCCCCGCGACCAGCTCCTGGAGATCCACCGCAGTGAGGGAGCGGCGGTCCATCCACTCGCGCGTCCGTTCCGCGGTGAGCAGTCCCCGGGCGCGCCGGAACGCGTCCACCGCCTCCTGGACCTCGTCGCCGGAGAGCTCTACCGGCGCCTCCTCCATCTCCGCCTGGACAAGGGCGGCGGCGACGATCCGGTCCACCAGCCGGGCCTCGTCCCACAGGAAGTCGAGCCAGGCGACCGCGTCGGCCACCTTGACCCCGACTCCGTCGATCCGCAGCAGCAGCATCTCTCCGGCTCGCTGCACGCCCCGCAGGGGCCAGGGCAGGGCGCGGTCGGGGCACCAGGACAGCGACACGGTCCCCTCCCCCGGCCGTTTGATCAGAAGGTCGTAGTGGAGCGAGTCGTCGTAGTCCTCCCGCTGCCACAGCAGCCGGAAGCGCACACCGGGGTGGCGCTCCCGCAGCTCCCGCAGGCGCTCCCGGGCCTCCGACGGGTCGACGCCGTCCAGGCCGCGGAGGGTTTCAAGGGCGTCCGGCAGCATGCGCGGTCTCCTCTCCGACCGTGCCGTACATCAACAGATCACACAACGCCGCGCCGATCGGCAGGCCCGTGGCCTTCTCGATCCAGAGCCACTGGCCACTGGGGTTGACTTCGAGGAAGACGTAGCGCCCGTCGGGAGTGAGAATCAGATCGATCGCTCCGTAGCGCAGGCCGAGCCGCCGCACGATCCGCACGCAGCGCCCGGTCACCTCCGGCGGCAGCTCGTGCACCTCATGGCGGGTGCCGCCCGGGTCGTAGCGGCGCCAGTCGAGCCTCGTGTGATTGCTCTCCTGCGAGTGGATCTCCGCCGCGAAGACGGCCCGCCCCACGACGGTCACCCGGAGTTCGACCCGCTTGGGCACGTACTCCTGGATGACGACCGGGCCGAACCTGATCGCGTCCGCGTACGTCACGTCCCGGGTGGACACCGGCTCCGACATCCGGGCCACGCCCTCGCCGTCGGCGCGGGACCTCGTGGGAACGCCCAGGGGCTTGGTGATGACGCGGCCCCGGTGCCGGTTGTAGAAGTCCAGGAACTCGCCGGGGTCGTTGGTGATCAGCGTGTCCGGCAGCTCGAATCCGAGACGACCGGCCAGGACCAGCTGTGACGACTTGCGCTGGGCCAGCCTCACCCGCTCCCTGGGCGCGGGGACCATGCGGCAGCCGAGCTGCTCCCACAGGTCTCCGGCGAACGCCGCGCACTCCTGCTCGATGTGCGCACGTGCCACCGGGTCGGCGATCTCGGGGTGCGCGACGGGAGCCTGGGGACGGCGGAACCACAACGCCGTCAGGTGATCGAGATCGACGTCCGCCGTCTCCGTGCGCAGCCGCCGCCGCACCCGCCCGTCGCGGTGGTAAGCCGCGTCGAGCACCGCGCGGACCGGATAGCCGGCCGGGTCGAAGACGACCGCGGCCGCCCCCCGCGCGGTCAGCAGACGGGCCACGTGCTCCGCATGGGAGTCTCCGTCGATCGTGAGGATGAGTATTTCGCCGGACATCTCTCGCCCTTTCTGGGCCGGTTTCCTGATCGGGCTTCCCGATCGGGCGCGGGGCGCCGGAAGGGCGCCCCGCGCGGTCACTCGGAAACGGTCATTCGGAAGCGGTCGCTCAGAAGTCGAGGTCCTTGGCGTCGATGCTGCCGTCCGGGGTCATGACCTGGCTCGACCACTCGAACTTCCGGCCGCCGTTGACGAAGCGGAGGTCTCCCTCGTCGAGCTCCGGCCCGGCCGCCGCGATGTCGTCGATTCTGATCTTGGACATGGTGATCCCTCCCGCCGTCCGGGGACGGCGCGTTCTGCGATGGGGAGGCACCCGATCGGGCGCCTGACACAGACGCTAGGAGGGCCCTCTCGACGCCCGCTTCACACGACCTTGGGAGCGGCTAAACGGTCGCTTGTGGCCGATCACCGGCGGGGGCCCTCCCGCGAAGGAGCCACGGGGGTGAAGGCGGCGTCCACCAACCCGAACCGGTGCGCCATCACCGCCGCCTGCGCGCGGTTGCGCAGGCCCAGCTTCTCGATGAGCGCGGCGACGTGGCTCTTCACGGTCGTGACGCCCACGTGCAGCCGCCCGGCGATCTCCGCGTTGGACAGGCCCACACCGATCAGCGTCAGCACCTGCGCCTCGCGCTCGGTCAGGGCCGCGGGCGGCGGCAGCGTCTGCCGCTCGGCGGCCAGGGCCCGCTCGACGACCCGCCGCAGGACCGACGGCGCGAGCGGGGGCTCCCCCGCCGCGGCCCGCCGCACGGCCTCGACCATGTGGGCGGGCGGGTCGTCCTTGACGAGGAACCCGAGCGCGCCCGCGCCCAGCGCGGCGTAGAGGTTCTCGTCCTCGGCGAACGTGGTGAGCACGACGATCCGGGCGGACGGCCGGGCGGCGAGGATCCTGCGGGTGGCCTCCAGCCCGTCGACGCGCGGCATGCGCAGGTCCATCAGCACGACGTCGGGACGGTGCCGCTCGGCCAGCCGCACGGCCTCGGCGCCGTCGGCGGCCTCGCCGCACACCTCCATGTCCCCGGCCGCCTCCAGCATCATGCGGACGCCGGCCCGAACGAGGGCCTGGTCGTCGGCGACGACGACGCGGATCACGCGAGTCTCCCCCTCATACGGCGGTCGGGCGGGCTCTCACACGCACCTTCGGGCGGGATGGGCAGCGAGGCGGTCAGCCGCCACCCGCCGTCCCCGGCCGGGCCGGCGGTGACGCGCCCCCCGAAGGCGCGGGCACGCTCCCGCATGCCCGCGATGCCCTGGCCGTGGGACGGCAGCGCCTCCGGCGGGCGGGCCGGACCGGGGCCGTTGCGCACCTCCACCACCAGCGCGCCCTCGCGCGTCCGCACGCCGACCTCGGCGCGGGCGCCGGGCCCCGCGTGTTTCAGCACGTTGGTGAGCCCCTCCTGGACGATCCTGGCCGCCGCCGCGCGCAGCACCAGCGGGGCCAGGCCCGCCTCGGGCGACTGCCGCAGGTCCACCTGCAGGCCGGCCGCCGACATCCGCGCCACCGCGTCCCGCAGCACGTCGCCGGGGTCGGCGAGCATGTCCGCGAGCGGGAGGTCGTCGCGCAGCGCCTCGGCGGGATCGCGCAGCACGGTGAGCAGCCCGCGCAGGTCCTCCAGGACGCGGTGCCCGGTCTCCCGGATGTCGGCCAGCGCCTCGGCGGCCGGGCCGTCCGCCCCGGCGTACTGCGCCGCGCTCGCCCGCAGGACCATCGCCCCTACGTGGTGGGCCACGATGTCGTGGACCTCGCGGGCGATCCGCTCCCGCTCGGCCAGCCGCCCGGCTCTGGCCCGCTCGGCGGCCAGCTCGGCCGCGTGCCGGGCCTGCGCCTGCCGCGCGCCGGCGTACCGGCCGATCGCCACCGGTGCGGTCACCATGGTCATCAGCGCCACCACCCGGAACGGGGTGACGTCGGCGGGGTCGTCCACGGTCACGACGGCGGAGACCAAGCAGGTCAGCGCGTACGCCGCGGCGAGCCACGGCCAGGCGGCGCGGGTCGCGAACACGCCGAGGGCCACCAGGGCGAGCAGCTGCAGGCTGTTGCCGGTCCTCGGGACGTAATGGTCGGCGGCGACCAGCGTGAGGCTCTCCAGCAGCAGGACCGCGCCGGGCAGGTGCCGCACGACGCCCAGCGCGAGCCCCGCGAGCATGACCCCGAGCGCGACCGCCCACACCGGCGGCACCCCGCTGTGCCAGTACGGCCAGGTGGTGAGCACCGCCAGCGCCACCCCGCCGCCGGCGAGGAGGAGGTCGAGCAGCGGGGCCGGGTCCTCCCGGCGCCGCCCCGCCTGCGTGCGCAGATAACCGCCGATCAGCACCGGGGCGGCGATCAGGCCGACCGAGTAGAACCAGGTGTTCGCGGTGAGCGCGATGCCGGGGTCGGCGAGGTTCACGGCCGTCGCGGCGACGGCGAGCACGGCCACCGGCGCCGTCCAGCGCCGGCCGCGCCCCCGGGCCAGCACGCCGACGGCGATGGGCAGCAGGATCTGGACGGTGTTGACGGTGAACGCGCCGACCTGGTCGCAGACCACCAGCAGCGCGGCCAGGTAGACGGCCACCGGGCCGGGCCAGCGGCGCACCAGCCCCATCGGCAGCCCGGCCAGCAGCGCGAGCCCCAGCCCCACCCACACCGGGGCCGGACCGCTCTGGCCCGTCCAGGATCCCGCGCTGACCAGCACGTCGAGACCGGTCCCGCTCACCGCGAGGAAGACGTCGAGGACCGGGCCACGCGAGAAGGGCCGCCGCATGGGGGAACGCTACCGAACTCCCGGGGTGGCGCCGCTCCTCCGGCCGGAGGATCACGCCTCCTCCTTCTGGCCGCTCTCCGTACGCCGACCGGCCAGCCAGGTCGGCCCGTACCGCGGGCCGATCGGGCCGTGGCCCGGCCTAGCGTGACCGGCATGAACAGTGAGTCAGCGGTCCTCCTCGGCCAGTTCCTGCGCTCCCCGGCCGCGACCGGAGCGGTCGCGCCCAGTTCGCGCCGGCTGTCTCGGGCGGTGTGCGCACCGGTGCCCGAGGGGGGCGAACCCGTCGTGGTGGAGCTGGGACCGGGCACCGGGCCCTTCACCGCCGAGATCCGGCGGCGGCTCGCGGGACGGGGACGCCATCTGGCCGTCGAGATCAACCCGCTCCTGGCGGGACGGCTGTCGGCCCGCCACCCGGAGGTCGACCTGGTCGTCGGCAGCGCCGCGGACCTGCCCGCCCTGCTCGCCGAGCGGGGGCTGGCCGCGGCCGACGTGATCGTCAGCGGGCTGCCCTGGGCGGCGTTCTCCGCCGGTCACCAGGCCGCGCTGCTACGCGCGGCGGTCGGCGCGCTCGCCCCGGGCGGCGCGTTCACGACCTTCTCCTACGTCCACGCCCGCGCGCTGCCCGCCGCACTGCGCTTCCGCCGCGCGCTGACCGCCTCCTTCGAGGAGGTGGTGGCGGGCCGCACCGTATGGCGCAACCTGCCGCCCGCGTTCGTCTACCACGCCCGCCGCCCGCGGGCGGACGCCGCCCTCCGGTGACGGATCTACAGTGACGGCATGGACTTCACCCTGCCGGAGAGCGCGCAGGCGGTGCGGCGCGGCGTCGCGGACGTCTGCGCGCGGTACGACATGGCCTACTGGCAGCGCTGCGAGACGGAGAAGCGCTGGCCGGAGGAGGTGTGGGCGGATCTCGCCAAGGGCGGCTGGCTCGGCCTGGCCGTCCCGGAGGAATACGGCGGGGCGGGCCAGGGCCTGCTCGAACTCGCGGTGGCCACCGAGACCCTGTCGGCCTCGGGCTCGGCCGGGGGCTCGGCGTTCATGTACGTGCTGACGCCGGGGTTCGGGGCGCTCACGCTGGCCAGGCACGGCTCGGCCGGGCAGCGGGCCGCCCTGCTGCCGAAGCTGGCGACGGGGGAGATGGAGACGTGCTTCGCGCTGACCGAGCCGGACGCCGGGTCCAACTCCCTGGCGATCTCGACCTTCGCCCGGCGCGACGGCCCGGACTTCGTGGTCAACGGCCAGAAGGTGTGGATCACCGGGGTGCAGCGGGCCGCCCGGATGCTGCTGGTCACCCGGACGATCCCGGCGGAGCGGGCCCGGCCCCGCACCGACGGGCTGACGGTGTTCCTGGTCGACGTGCCCGAGGCGGTGCGGGCGGGCAGCCTGACCTACCGGCCCATCCCCAAGATGGGCGCGAACACCACGCCGTCCAACATGGTTTTCATCGACGACCTGCGGCTGCCCGCGTCCAGCGTGCTCGGCGAGGTGGACCGGGGCGTCGCGGTGCTGTGGGACGTGCTGAACCCCGAGCGGATCCTGCTGGCCGCGAGCGCGCTCGGCGCGGCCGAGGTGGCGTTGCGGGTGGGGGTGGACTACGCGAAGCAGCGGGAGGTCTTCGGCCGCCCGATCGGCGCCAACCAGGCGGTCGCGTTCCCGCTGGCGCGGGTCAAGGCCGAGATCGAGCTGGCCAGGCTGATGCTGTACAAGGCGGCCTGGTCCTTCGACAACGGGCTGCCCTGCGGCACCGAGGCCAACATCGCCAAGCTGGCCGCCTCGCGGGCCGCGTGGGAGGCGGCGGACGCCGCGTTCCAGACCCACGGCGGCATGGCCTACTCCCTGGAGTATCCCGTTGCCCGGCTGCTCGCCGACGCCAGGATCGGCAGGATCGCCCCGGTCACCGAGGAACTGCTGCTGAACCACCTGGCCACCCAGGTCCTCGGCCTGCCGAGAAGCTTCTGAGCGCTCGCGGGGGCGCGGGTCAGGCGAACGCCTCCTTGAGGCGCGCGGTGAGGAGGTCGCGGCCCTCGACCGCCTGGTCGAAGAACCCGGGCAGGCCGAGGAAGCCGTGCAGCGCGCCCTCGAAGCACCGGTGCTCCACCGGCACACCGGCCTCCGCGAGCGCCCGCGCGTAGGCGGCGCCCTCGTCGCGCAGCGGGTCGTACTCGGCCGTGATCACCGTCGCGGGCGCGAGGCCCGACTTGTCCGGCAGGTGGAGCGGCGCCAGACGGGGGTCGCGCGGATCGGCGCCGCCCGCGTACTGCTCGACGAACCACCTCATCTCCGCGGCTTCCAGCCCGAACCCCTTCTCGTTCGCCCGGTAGCTGGGCGTGTCGCCGGCGACGTCGGCGATCGGATAGATCAGCACCTGGTGGCGGAGACGGAGGCCCGCGTCCCGGGCGAGCCACGCGGCCACCGCCGCGAGGTTGCCGCCGGCGCTGTCGCCGACGACCGCGACCCGGCCGGCGTCGCCGCCGTAGAAGCCAGGCCGGTCGTGTACGTCGCGGACCACCGCGAAGGCGTCGTCGGCCGCCGCCGGGAACGGATGCTCGGGCGCGAGGCGGTAGTCCACGGAGACCACCACGGCGCCGGTGCGCGCGGCGAGATCCCGCGCGAGGGCGTCGTTGCGCTCGACGCTGCCGAAGACCCAGCCGCCGCCGTGGAAGTAGACGAGCACCGGCAGCGGGTGCCCGCCGGGCTCCGGGCGGTAGATCCGGACCGGGACCCCGGCCGCCGTCTCGTCCCTGACCACCGGCAGGCCGATCCCCGGCCCGCGCTGCTCGGCCACCCCGTCCGCCGTCCGCATTTCGGCGATCCGCTCGCGGGTGAGGGAGGCGAGGTCGGCGCCGAGGTCGGAGGGGAACAGCGCGAGGTAGGCCGCGGCCTGGGGATGCAACGCCATTCCCGAACAGTAGTCAGGGACGGGCGGCGTCCACCAGAGCCTCGATGAGGCGGTTGTCCGCGCCGCGCTCGGGGTGCCACTGGACGCCGACGGCGAAACGGTGGCCCTGGAGTTCGACGCCCTCGACGATCTGGTCGTCCGCCCAGGCCACGGCGAGCAGGCCGGTGCCGAGACGCCGTACGGCCCGGCCGTGCGCGCCGGTCACCTCGGCGCGGTCGCCGACCGCCTTGCCCAGCCGGCTCGTCACGCTGATGGTCACGACGTGCCTCGCGGTCGCGTGCCGGTCGTGGCCCACGGCCGCGGGCAGGGAGGTGATCAGAGTGCCGCCCTGCGCCACGTTGAGGACGTGCATGCCGCGCGAGATCCCGAGCAGCGGCACGTCGGCCTCCACCGCCGCCTGGGCGAGCGCCACCTCGAACCGGTCGCGGTGCGGCTGCGGCGCGGCGAGCGCGTCGCCGTCGTCCGCCTCGGCGGCGGGCCCCTCGCCGTACAGCGCGGGGTCGACGTCGACGCCGCCGGCGAGGATGACGGCGTCGACGCGGCGCGCGTGGTCGCCGGCGGACACCGGGCTCACCGGCGGCAGCAGGACGGGCGCGCCGCCCGCCTTCTCGACCGCACGCGCGTACGCGTGCGGCGACACCGCGGCCTCACGGACCCACGTCCCCCAGCGCGCGGCCTCAAGGTAGGTGGTGATGCCGACGATCGGACGCGCCATGGCGACTCCTGATGGTTCATGGGCGGGGCTGGGCCCATCATGGCGCAGCTTCTTTCCTGTTTGTCGATTTTTTGATCAGTAACCTCACCAGTCACACCAGTCACAAGGGAAGGATTACGAAAAATAACGAAGCGTTCACAGCTGGTCGCTGTGCCGTGAATCGGTTGTGACGCACCGGAGTGAGTGGAACACTCCGCAGTGAGCGCCCGGTCGGGCCGGGGCCTCCGGCGCTCGTCACCCGGAGCCGTCAGGGAGGTGGATCGACAGACCGGAGCACGCTTCCGGTCCCTAGGGTGGGACACAACCGATGTCGCCGAACACGCGCCTGATCAAGGAAAGCTTCGCGCTCGTCGAACCCGTCGCGGGGCGGGCCGCCGCGTACTTCTACGGACTGCTGTTCGCGCACTGCCCCAGCCTGCGCGGGATGTTCCCGCCGGACATGGCGGCGCCGCGCGGCCGGCTCTTCGACGTTCTCCGGAGGGTCGTCCGGGAGCTCGACAGCCCCGAGAGGCTGACGCCCTATCTCGCCCGGCTGGGCCGCGACCAGCGCAGGCACGGCTTCTCCCCCGAGCACCACACGGCCGCCGGCGCCGCCCTGCTCGCCACCATGAGGCGCTTCGCCGCGCGGATCTGGACCGAGGAGACCGAGGCCGCCTGGACCGAGGCGTACGCCATGGCCTCGCGGATCATCACGGACGCGGCCGCGGCGGAGACCACTCCCCCGTGGTGGCTGGCGGAGGTGATCGGCCACGAGCCGCGCTGCCGCGACCTCGCGGTCCTCACCCTCCGGCCGTCGCAGCCGATGGACTTCGTCCCCGGGCAGCACGTCACGGTGCAGACCGCCAGATGGCCGCGGGTGTGGCGGCGCTTCTCCATCGGCAACGCCCCCCGCGCGGACGGCACGCTGCGCCTGCACGTGCGGGCCGTGCCCGGCGGCTGGGTGAGCTCGGCCCTGGTGCGCCACACCCGCCCCGGCGACCAGCTGCTGCTCGGCCCGCCCGCGGGCGCCATGGCGCCGCCCGAGTCGGACCGCGACATCCTGTGCGTCGCCGGCGGCACCGGGCTCGCGCCGCTCAAGGCCGTCATGGAGCACGTCATCGCCTCCGGCCGCCGCCCCAACATCCACCTGCTGTTCGGGGTACGGCACGCGGGCGACCTGTACGACATGCCCGACCTGGCGCGGATGGCGGCGGGCTTCCCCTGGCTGCGGGTGCTGCCGGTGGTCTCGGACGACCCCGCCTACCGGGGGCTGCGCGGCCGGCTCCCCGACGTCGTGGACGCGTTCCCCTCCTGGGCCGGGCACGAGGTGTACGTCTGCGGCCCGCCCCCCATGGTGGACGAGACCGTACGTCGCCTGCGGTGCTCGGGGGTGCCGTTCGCGCGGATCCACCGCGACACCGATCCGGAGCGGGACCGCGACTGGAGGGACCCGACCGAAACGGCGAGCACGCCGGACCGATTCCTGGCAGGATTCGAATCGAAAACGTGATCGATATCCGGACAGGGAGGGCGCATGCCCACACTACTAGCGATCGGCACCCGAAAAGGATTGTTCCTGGCACACTCCTCGAACGGGGGGCCGTTCGAGGTCGACCCCGTGCGCTTCTCGACCATCGGCGTCCCCTCCCTCGCCGTCGACACGCGCGGGCCGGCGCCCCGGATCCTGGCCGGGATCGAGTACGGCCACTTCGGGCCGTCCGTCCTGTGGTCGGACGACCTCGGCGACACGTGGCAGGAGGCGGCCACCCCGCCGGTCGCCTTCCCCGAGCGCACGGGGGCCGCACTCGCCCGGGTGTGGCAGCTCCAGCCGTCGCCGGCCGAGCCGGGAGTGGTGTGGGCGGGCGCCGAGCCGGCCGCGCTTTTCCGCTCGGAGGACGGCGGGGCCACCTACACGCTGGTCGAGGGCCTGTGGGACCACCCCACCCGCCCTCGGTGGCAGGCGGGCGGCGGCGGGCTGTGCCTGCACACGGTGATCGCGCACCCCACCGATCCCGGCCGGCTCGGTGTCGCCGCCTCCGCCGTCGGCTTCTTCCGCAGCGACGACGCCGGGGCCACCTGGCGGCCGTCCAACTCCGACATCCGCGCGCCCTTCCTGCCGGAGGAAGCGCAGTATCCCGAGTTCGGGCAGTGCGTGCACAAGGTGGCCCAGCATCCCGCACGGCCCGAGCGGCTCTACCTCCAGCACCACTTCGGCGTCTACCGCTCCGACGACTTCGGCGGCTCCTGGACGGAGATCGGCGCCGGGCTGCCCTCCGACTTCGGCTTCCCGATCGCGGTCGGTGCGGACGACCCCGACCGGCTGTACGTCTTCCCGCTGCACGGCGACCTCGACCGCACCCCCGTCGGCCACCGGTGCCGGGTGTTCCGCAGCGACGACGCGGGAGCCACCTGGCAGGGCTTCTCGGAGGGCCTGCCCGAGGGCCCGGCGCACGCCACCGTGCTCAGGGACGCCCTGACCGCCGGGCCCGCCGGGGTGTTCTTCGGCACCCGGGACGGCGAGGTGTACGGCTCCGCCGACGCGGGCGAGACCTGGACGCTGATCGCCCGCCACCTGCCCGACGTCCTGTGCGTGCGGGCCGCCGTGCTGTGACTCCCGGGACGGCCACCCTTGGGACGGCCGCTCAGACCTTGCGGTAGCCGGGGATCCAGGCGCCGTCCTCGACCGTGTAGTCACCGAACAACGCCGGGGCCTCCGCCCGCATGATCTCCCCGATGTGGTTGAACACGAGGCGGATCTCCTCCTCCGCCCCGGCGGCCGTACGGGACTCGATCGTGTGGCGCAGCGTGCGCATGTTGGCCGTCCAGACCAGGCCCGTCGCGACGCCCTCGGGGGCGAAGCGCCGCATGAACGAGGTGCGGTGCTTCTTCTCGGAGAACGGCACGCCGTCGGCGTCCAGCCCGAAGTGGGCGGACATCCAGTTCTGGAACTCCTCCATCCGGTCGAGCATCTCGGTCGCCCGCTTCATCAGCTCGGCGTCCTCGCGCGCCCACTCGGGGAACCAGAACGGCAGGTCGTTCAGCCGGACGAAGCGCAGCGACTCCTGCGAGATCGCCACCCCCGGCCGGTGCCGGACCAGCTCGTGAGTCATCACGCGCGAGACGTTGTGCAGCACGAAGCTGAAGCTGGCGTGCTCCAGGACGCTGCCGTGCGCGCTGGCGAGGATGTTGCGCAGGTACGCCTCCTGGTCGGCGCGGACCCGCACCACGTTGGGGTTCAGCCCTGGCTCGAAGGAGCGGTAGCACAGCCGGCCGGCGAACTCGGCGAGGTCCTGCGCGTCGAACTCGCCGCGCTCCAGCCGCTCCAGCCAGCTCTCCCCGCCGACCTCCCGCAGATAGCGGGCCAGCTCGTCGTAGTCGACGGACGGCTTGGCGACGAGGAAGACCTCGGGCTCGACGCTGCGCATTCAGATCCCCGTTGAGTCGGTGCCGGTTGTGACGGGTCCAAGCAAACCAGCTCAGGCCCCACGATCGCGACTCGGGGGTGGGACCCGGAACCGACGCCTTTACCTTGTAGATTCGGTTCAGAGGCGGTAGACGCGGCGGGCGTTGGCCGAGCCGATCATGTGGGCGATCCGGGCCGCGTCGGAGACGCTCCACTCGCCGTCGGCGATCCGGCCGGCCAGCAGCCGGGCCAGGCCGCGGCGGTGATAGAGGGCGGCCAGATAACACAGCTCGGCGGCGCCGTGGCAGCCGGAGCCGTACATCTGCTTGTGGAACGGCGCGAGCTCCAGCAGCTCGCGCAGGATGTGGGCCGAGCCCGCCCCGGTGAGCGCCACGGCGAGCCCGGCGTCCACGTAGACGTGCGGGAAGACGCTCGCGAGGTACGCCGCCTGGCGGTGGTGGGGATAGCAGTGCACCAGCACGACCGGCACGCCGAGCGGGGCGAGGGCGCGGACGAACCCCGTGAGCCCCGCCGGGTCGGACGTGTGGATCTGGATCGGCAGGCTCCGCTCCCTGGCCACGTCGGCGGCGGCCCACAGCAGGTGCCGTACGAGGACCGGGTCGGCCAGGTGGGCCTTGGGGTCGGCGAGCCTGCGGCCGGCCGCGGCGATCACACTGCCGCGGGAGGGCCGGGACGGGTCGGACCCGGGCCAGCGGCGGTGCGCGGCGAGCGTCTTCAGCCCGGCGGCGCGGGCCGCGCGGGCCGTGAGCTCGTCCCGCAGCGCGCCCGCGTAGTCGACGGCGGGCAGGCCCGCCTCGGCGACGTCCCGCTCGACCTGCTCCAGCCGGACGATCTCGTCGGCGGCGGCACCGCCGAGCCGCCCCATCTCGGCGGGGCCGAGCAGGTCGGGGGCCTCCGGGCCGGTGTCCACCAGGAAGGCCGAGACGCCGGCGCCGCGCAGCAGCCGCCGGTTGACCTCGACGGCGCCGAGCTCGGTGCGGCGGGACAGGTACACCGCGGCCGACGCGTGCGGTTCCAGGCCGAGGACCGGCGCGCACCAGCGCCGGATGGCCGCGCCCGCCGGGGTGTCGAAGTGGGTGGTCCCGGGCGGCGCGGGCGCGCCGCCCTCGGCGACCAGCTGCTCGAACCCCGAACGCGGCGGGTCGTCGCGCCGCACGCCGTGGCAGTGCTGGTCGACCATCGGCGCGAGCAGGGCCGCGCGCACCGTGTCGGGCACGGGCACGGGCAGCGGGTCCCCGAAAAGCAACGGGTCCGCGGGAAGCGGCGGGGCATCGGGTCGCGTCTCCGGCACGGCAGAGGACTCTACGGCTCCCCCGCCGCACCGGCGCCGCCCGAGGACGGCTCTTTACCCGCCGTCTACCGGGCGCAGAGACGCAGCACGTTGGCGATGATCCGCGCGCCCGCGCGGCCCTCGGTAGTCAGGATCGACTCAGGGTGGAACTGGACGCCGAAGCGCAGGTTCTCGGTGTCCTCCACGGCCATCGCCGCGCCGTCCGGCGTGAACGCCGTGACGCGGAAGCCGGTGACCCCCGGCTCCTTGGCGTGCAGGGAGTGGTAGCGGGCCGCGACGAACTCGCCGGGCAGGCCGTCGAGCAGCGCGCTGTCGCCCTCGCGCCGGACCCGCCCGCGCTTGCCGTGCTCGGGGTACGGCAGCAGCTCCAGCGTGCCGCCGGCCTGCTCGACCATCGCCTGCAGGCCGAGGCACACCCCGAAGACCGGCAGCCTCCGGGCGTACAGCGCCTCCAGCAGGGCGGCGCAGCCGAAGTCGGACGGCCAGCCGGGGCCGGGCGACAGCACCACGAGCGTGGGCGCGATCTCGTCGAGCTTCTCCATCGGGAAGCCGTGCCGCAGCGTGACCACCGACGCGCCCTGCTGCCGGAAGTA
Organism: Microbispora sp. NBC_01389; assembly: GCF_045040095.1. Taxonomy (NCBI): domain Bacteria; kingdom Bacillati; phylum Actinomycetota; class Actinomycetes; order Streptosporangiales; family Streptosporangiaceae; genus Microbispora; species Microbispora sp. NBC_01389. Next base: position 5,678,490 of record NZ_CP109552.1, on the reverse strand, counting down.
GTCGGCGAGCGTGTTGACGAAGGAGTCCTCGTGGTCGACGATCAGCACCCGGTGGCCCTCCCCCGGCAGGTCGGCGGGGGGCGCCGCCGGGGCGTCCTCCCGCGGGCGGGTGGCTGCGGCGAGCGCGCCGAGCAGGGCGCTGGCCTTGAGCTCGGTCTCCCGCTCCTCGGCCTCGGGGTCGGAGTCGTAGAGCAGCGTGGCCCCAGCGCGCACGGTGGCCACGCCGTCGCGGATCTGCGCGGTGCGCAGGGTCAGGCCGGTGTTCATCGAGCCGTCGAAACCGATGAAGCCGACCGCCCCGCCGTACCAGCGCCGGGTGGTCTCCTCGTGGTCCTCGATGAACTGCATGGCCCACGTCTTGGGGGCGCCGGTGACCGTGACCGCCCACATGTGGGTGAGGAACGCGTCGAGCGCGTCGAACTCGGGGCGGAGGCGGCCCTCGATGTGGTCGACGGTGTGGATCAGCCGGGAGTACATCTCGATCTGCCGGCGGCCGATCACCCGGACGCTGCCGGGAACGCAGATGCGCGACTTGTCGTTGCGGTCCACGTCCGTGCACATGGTCAGCTCCGACTCCTCCTTCACGCTGGACAGGAGGGTGCGGATCGCCTCGGCGTCCTCGACCGGGTCGGCCCCGCGCGCGATGGTGCCGGAGATCGGGCAGGTCTCGATCCGGTCGCCGGTCACCCGAACGTACATCTCGGGCGAGGCGCCGACGAGGTGCTCTCCGTCGCCGAGGTTCAGCAGGAACTCGTACGGCGCGGGGTTGGCGGTGCGCAGGGACCGGTAGAAGGCGGCGGGATCGGTGCAGACCGAGTGGAAGACCTGGCCGGGGACGACCTCGAACAGGTCGCCGCGCCGGAACCTCTCCTTGGCCTCGGCGACGACGCGGGAGTAGGTGCCCAGGACCGGGTCGGGCGGGACCGCGCCGGGCGTGACGAGGGGCGTCGTCTCGCCGGAGCGCTCCATGCCGTGGGTGGAGGCGCCGTCCACGGTGAACTCGTAGCGGTACTCCATGGTGCTCTCGCGGACCCGGTCGATCACGACGAGCCGGTCCGGGAGATGGAGCACCAGGTCGCGCTGATCACCCGGGCGGGTGAGGCGGTAGCGGATCGGCTCGAACTGGAAGGCGAGGTCGTAGCCGAAGGCGCCGTACAGGCCGAGGTGCGGGTCGTCGCCGCGGAAGGCGGCGATGACCTCGCGAATGGCGGTGAAGACGGTGGGCCGGCGGCTGCGCATCTCCTCCGGGAGCAGGTCCTCCGACTCGGGGACGTGCACCTCGACGAAGCCGGGCGTCGGCTCCGACACCGGCTTGCCCGCCGCCAGCAGGCAGGAGGCGACCACGGGCAGCACGACCTGGCCGCGCTCGTTGAGCGCCCGCGCGGAGATCCGGCGCCCCCGCGCGACGATCTCCAGGCAGGGGTCCGCATAGCCGAAGGCCCATCGGCTGTAGCGCCCGGGGTAGTCCATGCCGGAGGAGAAGGCTCCGCCGCGCCGCTCGGCGAGCGACGTGATGATCTCCTCCAGCGCCTCCTCGGGCACCTCGCGCACGGTTCGCTCGACCGCGATGCCGCCCGCGGTGGTATATCCGCTGATCTCCACTGTCCACGCCCCTTTTTTCGTATGCCCCGGGGCGGACATACAGAAGGCCGCCACTCACGGGGCGGCCGGTCTCCTCGATGCGAAGAATGCGAAAACGCCGCCAGCTAGCGGCGCCACCACTGGGAGGGTGCAGAAGTTCGCATGGGAAAAGCGTAGCGGCGCGGACCGCGATCATGCAACGCGACGTGGCTGGAAGCACGGCTACCGGATAGATATTCTGTTACTGAGCAGGAAACCCGCTCTCGGCTCGGCCGGGGAGGGAGGTCGGCATGGTCCGGGTTCCGGTCAGAGCGCCGGTCAGAGTGCCGGTGCGGACACCGGTGGGCCGCCGCGCTCCCGGAGACCCGTACGGGCCGCCCGGCCTGCGGGTCCGGGTCCGCCGCGACGTGCCCGTGCCGATGCCGGACGGCGTGACCCTGCTGGCCGACCACTACGCCCCGGTCGGCTCCGGCCGGCCGCCGACGATCCTGATCCGCACGCCGTACGGGCGGGCCGGGGTGGTCGGCTGGATGTACGGCTGGACCTTCGCCCGGCACGGCTTCCAGGTCCTGCTGCAGAGCTGCCGGGGCGGCTTCGGCTCCGGCGGCGTGCTCGACCCCCTCGTCCACGAGCAGGCGGACGGGCTGGCGACGGTCGAGTGGATGCGGGCGCAGTCGTGGTACGGCGGCTCGTTCGCCATGCACGGGCCCTCCTACCTCGGGTACACGCAGTGGGCCATCGCCGCCGACGCGCCGGACCTGCGGGCGATGGCCGTCCAGGTCACCGCCTCGTGCTTCCGCGACGCGGCGTACGTCGGGGGATCGTTCGCCCTGGAGTCCACCCTGATCTGGACGACACTCACCGCCCACCTGGAGGGCAGGCTGGGCGGCGCGGCCGCGTTCGTCGCGCCCCGGCGCACGCGGCGGGCCGTGCTGTCGGCCCTGGCGGGCCACCCGCTGCCAGAGCTCGACCTGCTGTCGGCGGGCCGCCCGCTGCCGTTCTTCCGGGAGCTGCTGGCCCATCACGGCGAGGCCCTCTGCGCCTACTGGGACAAGAGGGACTTCTCGGCGTCGGTGGGCGAGGTCGGCGCGGAGATCACGATGACCGGCGGCTGGTACGACGTGTTCCTGCCCTGGCAGCTCAAGGACTACGCGGCGCTGCGGGCGGCCGGGCGGCGGCCGCACCTGACGATCGGGCCGTGGTATCACGCCGACATCCGGCACGGGCGGGCGGCCAACGCCGACGCGCTCGCCTGGTTCCGCGCCCATCTGCTCGGCGACCCGTCGGGGCTGCGCCCCTCCCCTGTCCGGCTGTACGTCACCGGCGCCGGTGAGTGGCGGGACGAGCCGGACTGGCCGCCGCCGGGCATGCGGCCCGAGCGCTGGCACCTGCAGCCGGATTTCGCCCTGTCCACCGCGAACCCGGCGGGCGGCGAGCCGGACCGCTACCGCTACGACCCGGCGCACCCCACGCCGGTGATCGGCGGCCCGGTGCTGATCGGCAACTCCGAGCCCAGGGACAACCGGCGGCTGGAGGCCCGGCGGGACGTGCTCGTCTACACCTCCGGCCCGCTCGGCCGGGACACCGAGATGATCGGCCCGGTGACCGCCGAGCTGTTCGTCCGCACCGGCAGGGAGCACACGGACTTCGTCGTACGGGTGTGCGACGTCCATCCCGGCGGCGCGTCGATGAACGTCTGCGAGGGCGTGCGGCGCCTGACCCCCGCCGACCGCGGCGACGAGGACGGCGTGCGGCGGGTGGAGATCGACCTGTGGCCGATGGGCCACCGGTTCCGCCGGGGGCACCGGATCCGGGTGCAGGTGGCGAGCGGGGCCTATCCGCGCATCGCCCGCAACCCCGGCACGGGGGCGCCGCTCACCGCCGGCAGCACGATGGTCGCCTCCGACCAGGAGGTGCTGCACGACCCCGCCCACCCCTCGGCGGTGATCCTCCCCGCCGTCACCCCCACCTGACCACACCTCCCGACCACACCTCCCGACCACACCTCCCGACCGCCTCTCCTGACGACGCGCCTGACCGGCTGTCACTGGGCGCGCCGACACGACCGTTCGCCGATCGGTGATCCCCCCTGTGACTCGCGCGTCCCTAATCTGCCGCGGAGTAACCGTCCCGCTGATCCCCGTGACCGGCCGTCGCGGGGATCCGCCGTGCACCCCTGGTCCGTGTCCGACCGGAGAACGCCGTCCGACCGGAGAACGCCGTCCGAGAGAAGAACGCCGTCCGAGAGAAGAACGTCGTCCGATAGGAGAACGTCTTGACGACTCCCGATCGCCGCGATGGTCGCAGCGGCGCCCCCACCGGCGACCGCAGCCCGCTGAACTGGCTGTTGCTGCTCCCCATCGCGATCCCGCTCCTGCCGCCCCTGTTCAACGCCGTGGAACCACGCCTGTTCGGCATCCCGCTGTTCTACTGGCTGCAACTCGCCTTCATCGTGCTCGGCGTCACCACGACCACCCTCGTCCACCGCGCGACGAGGAGGAACCGGTGAAGACCACCGAGATCGTCATCTTCACGGTCCTCTTCCTGCTCGTCAGCGGCCTGGGCTTCGTGGCCGCGCGCTGGCGCCGCCCCGACGACCTCGCGAACCTGAACGAGTGGGGCCTCGGCGGGCGCGGCTTCGGCGGCTGGATCACCTGGTTCCTGGTCGGCGGCGACCTCTACACGGCCTACACGTTCGTGGCCGTACCCGCCCTGATCTTCGGCGCCGGCGCCATGGGGTTCTACGCCGTGCCGTACACCGTGATCGTGTATCCCATGGTGATGCTCGTGCTGGTGCGGCTGTGGTCGGTCTCGCACGTGCACAACCTCGTCACCCCGGCCGATTTCGTCCGGGTCCGCTTCGGCTCCCCCACGCTGGCCCTGCTGGTCGCGATCACCGGCATCGTCGCGACGATGCCGTACATCGCGCTGCAGCTCATCGGCATCGAGGCGGTGCTGAAGACGATGGGCGTGACCGGCGATCTGCCGCTGGTCATCGCGTTCGCGATCCTCGCGGCCTACACCTATCAGTCCGGGCTGCGGGCGCCCGCGCTGATCGCGTTCGTCAAGGACTCGCTGATCTACCTGGTGATCCTGGTCGCGATCGTCTACATCCCGGCGAAGCTGGGCGGCTGGGCGTCGGTCTTCGACGCCGCCAGGGCGAAGTTCGACGCGACCCCCGCGCCCAGCGACGGCATCACGCTCAACGCCAACAACCAGCTGCAGTACGTCACGCTGGCCCTCGGCTCGGCGCTGGCGCTGTTCCTCTATCCCCACAGCGTCACCGGGATCCTCGCCTCCCGCGACCGGAACGTGATCAAGCGGAACATGTCGGCCCTGCCGGCCTACAGCCTGCTGCTCGGCCTGATCGCGCTGCTCGGCTACATGGCGATCGCGGCCGGGGTCGCGCCGATCGGCAAGGACAACAACACGATCACGCCACAGCTGTTCGACAAGCTGTTCCCCGACTGGTTCGCGGGGGTGGCGTTCGCGGCCATCGGCATCGGCGCGCTCGTGCCCGCCGCCATCATGTCGATCGCGGCGGCCAACCTGTTCGCCCGCAACATCTACCGGGAGTACCTCAACCGGGACGCCACCCCGGCGCAGGAGGCCAGGGTCAGCAAGATCGCGTCGCTGGTCGTGAAGGTCGGCGCGGTGCTGGTCATCCTGGGCATCGACCCGCAGTTCTCGATCGACCTCCAGCTGATCGGCGGTGTGATCATCCTGCAGACCCTGCCGTCGGTGGGTCTCGGCCTCTACACCCGCTGGTTCCACCGCGGCGGCCTGATCGCGGGCTGGGCCGCGGGCATGGCGGCCGGGATGCTGCTGCTCTCCACCATCGCCAACCCCGCCACCAAGCACGAGCACTTCGGCGGCTCGGCCTTCCCGCTGGAGAAGCTCGGCTTCGACACCAAGATCACGATCTACGCCGGGTTCCTCGCGCTGGTCGTCAACCTGGTCGCCGCCGTGCTCGGGACCCTCGTGGCCCGCGCGCTCAGGAGCGCCGACGGCCCCGACGGGACCCGGCCGGAGGACTACTTCGCCGACAAGGGCGACCCGCGCGTCCACGAACTGGAGACCGCCGCGCCCGCGTCCTGACCGGTCGCGTACGAAGCATCACCGCGAACAGCAGGGGCCGCCCGCTCCGGATGGCCATCGCCGGCGGCGCGGCGGTGGCCGGTCTCGGGGCAGAGGGGCACCCGGCGGGTGATCAGCAGGGGCGGATCAGCGGCCGGGCCGCACGGCGCGGAAAAGGATTGCCCGCCGAGCAGTGCGGCGGTGAGGCGGGTGCCCGGGAGGATGCCTCGCGGCCGGCCGGGCGGCCAGCCCGGAAAAGGGTTGCCCACCGAGCGGGCCAACCGTGAAACTTTCAGCGCCGCCCGGCGGCGACGAGGCGGCGACACCCGGCAGGACGCCGCACGCCCGCCCGCGCCTCATCCCGGCATTGACAGATCCTCACGGCGTCGTGTTTTCTCCCATCCACCACCACCCAGACCCGGCAGAGGGTCCGTCCGGTCCTCTGTGTTAGCGCTAACACCTCCCTCCGCGGGCCCTTCCGGTTGACTCGCGGCGGCGGATGTCAGCGCTAACCGAGGATGCCCGGCCGCCCCTGCCGTGACCTTCAGGAGGCCTCATGCCGTCCCCGTCGCTCAGCCGCCGTCAGCTGCTGCAGGCGGCCGGTGTCGCCGTCGTCGCGTCCACCGCCGGCGGGGTCGCCGGCGCCTCGGCGGCGGCCGCCGCGGTCGCGCCGGCCCGGCCCGACATCGGCGTCTCGGCGTACCCGTTCGAGCTGGGCCAGGTGCGGCTGACGACCAGCCGCTGGCTGGACAACCAGAACCGCACGCTCTCCTATCTGCAGTTCGTCGACGTCAACCGGATGCTGTACAACTTCCGAGCCAACCACAGGCTGTCCACCAACGGCGCCGCCACGAACGGCGGGTGGGACGCTCCCTCGTTCCCGTTCCGCACCCACATGCAGGGCCACCTCCTCACCGCGTGGGCCCAGGCGTACGCCGTGCTCGGCGACACCACCTGCCGGGACAAGGCCACCACCATGGTCGCCGAGCTGGCCAAGTGCCAGGCGAACAACGGCGCCGCCGGGTTCAACACCGGCTACCTGTCCGGCTTCCCCGAGTCGGACTTCACCGCCCTCGAAGCCCGCACGCTGAGCAACGGCAACGTCCCGTACTACTGCGTCCACAAGACCCTGACGGGCCTGCTGGACGTGTGGCGCCTCATCGGCAGCACCCAGGCCCGCGACGTGCTGCTGGCGCTCGCCGGCTGGGTCGACTGGCGGACGAGCAGGCTGAGCGGCAGCCAGATGCAGAACATGCTGGGCACCGAGTTCGGCGGGATGAACGCGGTGCTGACCGACATCTACCAGCAGACCGGCGACGGGCGCTGGCTCACCGTCGCGCAGCGGTTCGACCACGCCGCCGTGTTCAACCCCCTGGCGTCGAACCAGGACCAGCTGAACGGCCTCCACGCCAACACCCAGGTGCCCAAGTGGATCGGCGCGGCCAGGGAGTACAAGGCCACCGGCACGACCCGCTACCGGGACATCGCCGTCAACGCCTGGAACTTCACCACCGGCGCGCACACCTACGCGATCGGCGGCAACAGCCAGGCCGAGCACTTCCGGGCGCCCAACGCGATCGCCGGGTATCTCAACAACGACACCTGCGAGCACTGCAACAGCGTCAACATGCTCAACCTGACCCGCGAACTGTGGACGCTCAACCCCGACCGGGTCGCGTACGTGGACTTCTACGAGCAGGCGCTGCTCAACCACGTCATCGGCGCGCAGAACCCGGCCGACGGCCACGGGCACATCACCTACTTCACCCCGCTCAAGCCGGGCGGCCGCCGCGGCGTGGGCCCGGCGTGGGGCGGCGGCACGTGGAGCACCGACTACAACTCGTTCTGGTGCTGCCAGGGGACGGGGGTGGAAGTCAACACGAGGCTGATGGACTCCATCTACTTCTACAACGGCACCACGCTGACGGTGAACCTGTTCATGCCGTCGACGCTGAACTGGACCCAGCGCGGCATCACGGTCACCCAGACGACCTCCTATCCGGCGAGTGACACCACGACGCTGCAGGTCACCGGCAACGTGAGCGGCTCGTGGTCGATGCGCGTCCGCATCCCGTCGTGGGCCTCCGGCGCCACGATCAGCGTGAACGGCGCCCAGCAGGACGTGGCCGCCACCCCCGGCACGTACGCCGTCATCACCCGGTCGTGGACGTCCGGCGACACCGTCACCGTGCGCCTGCCCATGCGCGTGGTCATGAAGGCGGCCAACGACAACGCCAACGTCGCGGCGGTCACGTACGGTCCTGTCGTGCTGTCGGGCAACTACGGCAACACCTCGCTGTCGGCGCTGCCCTCCCTGAACACCGGGTCGATCACCCGCACCAGCACCACGGCGCTCGCCTTCACGGCCACGGCCAACGGCTCGACCGTCAACCTGGGCCCGTTCTACGACGCGCACGGCTACAACTACACCGTCTACTGGAGCACCAGCGGGCAGGGCAACGGCGGAGCGGGAAGCTACCGGCTGGTCAACGCGGCCAGCGGCCTGGTCCTCGGCATCCAGAACATGTCCACGGCGGACGGCGGTCTCGCGCTGCAGTGGACCGACAACGGCACCGCGGACCACAACTGGGTGATGGTGACCGACGGCAACGCCGTGCGGTTCCGCAACGTCAACAGCGGCAAGGTGCTGGGCGTGGAGAACATGTCCGCCGCCGACGGCGCCCGCGTCCTGCAGTGGGCCGACAACGGCACCGCCGACCACCGGTGGACTCTGGTCGACAACGGCGACGGAACCTACAAGATCCGCAACGTGAACAGCGGCAAGCTGCTCGGCATCCAGAACAACTCGACCGCCAACGGCGCCCAGGCCGTCCAGGACTCCGACAACGGAACCGCCGACAACCGGTGGCGACTGGTGGCCAACAACTAGAACCCGACCGGCAGGCCGCCGCCGGGACGCGGAACATGCCCGCCGCCGGCGGCGGCCTGGTGGGCCCGTCAGGGCCGGGGCTCCCGCGTGTCCGGGGCGTCCGCCCGGCGGGCGTCGAACTCCTCGTCCGGGATCACCAGCTCGTTGCCGGCCAGGCCCGCCTCGCCCGAGACCGCGGCCAGCTCCGAGCCGAGCGTCTCGTGCGCGGCGGCGCGGTGGCCGCGGCCGAGGCGGCCGGTCAGCAGCGACGACAGAGCGGCCACCAGGCACGCGGCCACGGCGAACCAGAAGGCGATGACCAGGCCCTGGTGGAAGGGACCCGCGATGAGGTGCGGGAAGAACTCCTTGCCGGTCAGGTGGGCGCCGCCGTCGGGCAGCCGGTCGAGGACCCCGCCGAGGAGCTCGCGGAACGGGTTGTAGCCGAGGAACGCCGCGAACAGCACGGCGATCGGCGGCAGCTGCGCGATGCCCTCGGCCTGCGCCGCGGGCACCCCCTGGGCGACGAGCTCGTCGTGCATGGTGTGCGGCAGCGACTGCGCCAGACCGGCGATCATCAGGCTGAAGAAGACGCCGATCGACAGCACCATCGAGGAGTTCTGGAAGGTCGCGGTCATGCCCGCGCCCACGCCGCGCGACTCCGCCGGGACCGCGTTCATGATCTCCGCCCGGTTGGGCGAGGAGAACAGGCCGGAGCCCACCCCGTTGATCAGGATCAGCAGCGCGAACACGCCGTAGCCGAAGTCGGTCGGCAGGGTCATCAGCGCATAGAAGCTCGCCGCCGTGACCAGCGCGCCGCCCACGGTGAACATGCGCGGGCCGAACCGGTCCGACAGCCAGCCGGAGACCGGCGCCGACAGCAGGAAGCCCACGGTCAGCGGGATCATGTAGATGCCCGCCCACAGGGGCGTCTCCTCGAAGCTGTATCCGTGCAGCGGCAGCCAGATGCCCTGCAGCCAGATGATCAGCATGAACTGCAGGCCGCCGCGTCCGAGCGCCGTGAGCAGGCTGGCGATGTTGCCCGCGAGGAACGCGCGCTGCCGGAACAAGGTGAGCCGGAACAGCGGCTCGGCCACCCTGGTCTCGATCCAGGCGAACAGCGCGAGCAGCAGCACGCCCCCGCCGAGCGCGGCGATCACCCAGGGGTTGCCCCAGCCCATCACGCCGGTCCCGTACGGCTGGATGCCGTAGGTGATGCCGACCAGCAGTGAGATCAGGCCGACGGCGAAGGTCGCGTTGCCCCACCAGTCCATCCGGGCCCGGCGCCGCACCCCGTTGTCGCGCAGTTTCAGGTACGCCCAGATCGTGCCGAACACCCCGAACGGCACGGAGACCAGGAAGATCGCCTTCCAGTTGACCGGCGCGAGGACGCCGCCGACGACCAGGCCGAGGAAGGAGCCCGCGATGGCGGCGATGGAGTTGATGCCGAGCGCGGTGCCGCGCTGGCGCACGGGGAAGGCGTCGGTCAGGATCGCCGTCGAGTTGGCGAACAGCAGCGCGCCGCCGACGCCCTGCACGATGCGCCAGCCGATCAGCCACATGGCCCCGGCGTCGCCGTCCATCCAGCTCAGCGACAGCATGATCGAGCACAGGCTGAAGACCGCAAAGCCCAGGTTGTACATGCGGACCCGGCCGAACATGTCGCCCAGGCGGCCGAACATCACGACCAGGACGGCCGTGACGACCATGAAGCCCATCATCATCCACAGCAGGTAACCCGTGTTGCCCGGGTCGAGCGGGTTGAGGTGGATGCCCCGGAAGACGTCCGGGAGGGCGATCAGGACGATGGACTGGTTGATCGTCACCATCAGGACGCCGAGAGTGGTGTTGGACAGCGCGATCCACCTGTACCGCGAGGACGACGCCGGCTGCGGCGACGCCCCCGCCCGGGACTGGTTCGCTACGGCCACGGAGTGGTTCCCCTCCTCGTGTTCCCGCGCGCGCACGGCGGAAGAACAGTTAGTTAGAGGAACTAAGTTACCCCCACCGGATGTACTTGATGTTTCCCGGCATGGTCGACATGCGTAACCGGGGTGCGACCCCTACTGCCAAATCAGGCCGTGAGCGGAGATCAGGCCGTGAGCGGAGATCAGGACGTGAGCGCCCCGGCGATGACGTCGGCGAGGCCGTCCACGACCGTGTCGCGGTCGAGCCCGGGGTCCTCCAGCCACCAGTCGCCGATCGCCTGGACCATGCCGACGAACGCGTGCCCGAGCACCCGTGCCCGCGCCGCGTCGGCCACCCCCGCCTCGGCGAGCACCGCACCCAGTTCTTCCCCGACGCCGCGGACGATGGCGGCCATCCGCGAGTGGGTGCGGCTGTCCTCCGCGCTCGCCCGGTGGAAGAGGAACCGGTAGAGGTTGGGGTTGGCCGAGATGGTCTCCAGGTAGGCGTCGACCGTGGCCCTGGCCCGCTCGCGGGGATCGGCCACCGCCGAGGCGAACTCGGGGCGCAGCAGGTCGATCACGACGCGGGTGTGGCGCTCCGCGAGCGCCTGGTAGAGGCCGCTCTTGTCGCCGAAGTGACGGTAGAGGATCGGCTTGGTGATGCCCGCCTCCGCCGCGATCGCGGCCATCGACGCCTGCGGGCCCTCCCGGCGGATCACCCGGTCGGCCGCGTCGAGCAGGTCCCTGCGCCGCTCCGGACTCCGGCCACGCTCCCCCGTCCCGCCCTCCCTGCCGCCCGTCATGGGGACCAGGATAGGGCGGCCGGTCACGCTCGGGCCGCGTCCTGATCACGAGGCGGACCGCCGGGCGATCACTCCGGTAGTCTGCCGCACGCGGGCTCTCGGGCACTTTCAGCCGAGGCCATCGAGAGGGGTCCGGAGGCGCCGGGTCTGGAGGTGTCGGGTGGGCGAGGCGGGCGGGCCGCTGGTGCCGGGCTACGAGATGCTCGGCATCCTGGGCCAGGGCGGCTTCGGCGTCGTGTACCGGGCCAGGCAGCTCGCGGTGGGCCGGGAGGTCGCGCTCAAGGTCGACAACCGGGTGCTCGTCTCCGACCGCGACCGGCGCAGGTTCATGCGGGAGGTCACCTCGGCCGGGGCGCTGTCGGGCCATCCGCACGTGGCCGACGTGTACGACGCCGGGGTGCTCGGCGACGGCAGGCCGTACATGGTGCTGGAGTTGTGCCCGAACGGGTCGCTCGCCGACCGGCTGCGCGACGGCGGGCCGCTCGGCCCCCGTGAGGTGCGCGACATCGGCGTCCGGATCGCCGACGCGCTGGCCGCCGCCCACGCCCTGGGCGTGCTGCACCGCGACGTCAAGCCCGCCAACATCCTGGTCAACTCGTACGGCATGGTCGCGCTCTCGGACTTCGGCCTCGCCACCATGCCGGGGGCGGGCGGAGCCGTCCCGGGCGAGGTGTCGGTGACCCGCGAGTCCCTCACCCCGGCGTACGCCCCTCCGGAGGCGTTCGACCTGACCGAGCCGACGGCCGCGGGAGACGTGTACTCGCTCGCCGCCACGCTGTACGCCCTGCTGCACGGCAGGCCGCCGCGGTTCCCCGAGCACGGCGTGGTGAACATCGCGGTCGTCATGGCCCTGCACCGGCTGCCGATCCCCGACATTCCCGGCGTGCCGGCCGCGCTCACCGCCGTCCTGCGCCACGGCATGGCGAGCGATCCGGCCCAGCGGATCAGGTCCGCCGCCGGACTGCGCGACGCGCTGTCGGCCCTCGCCCCCGACGGCTCCGCCGGAGACCCCCACCCCCCGAACGTTCACCCCCCGAACGGCCACAACGGGAACGACCACCCCGGGAACAGCCAGCCCGGGAATGCGCAGACCGGGAACAGCCATTATGGGAGCGCCCGCCCTGCGAATGTTTACCCGGGGATCGCGCAGACGGGGAACGCGCAGACGGGGAACGCGCAGACGGGGAACGACCGCTTGGCCTACGGCGGGCCGGGCCACGTCGCGCGTCCGCACGCCCACCCAGGCGTCCGCACGCCCACCCAGGCGCCCGGCTCCCTGCCGGGCCCAGGGCCGGGGGTCGGGCCGGGCGTCGGGTCGGCACCGGTGCCACGCGGCCTCCACCAGGCTCCCACGCTGCCGCCGCGCCCGGCACCGGCGGTGTCGCGGCAGTCGATGGTGTTCGGCATGGTCGCCGCCGTCTTCGCCCTGCTGCTGGCGGCCGGGCTCGTGGCCCTGCTGCTGGAGGGCGGCCAGGGCCCGGGAACCTTCCCCCGCCCCGGCAGCGCCCCCGCCAGGAGCGTCCAGGGGAGCGCGGTGGGCGGCGCCGGCTGACAGCCGCGGGTGACGCCGCCGGGTGACGCCGGGTGAGGCGGCCGGGTGACGTGGCCGGGTGACGTGGCCGGGTGACGTGGCCGGGTGACGTGGCCGAGCCACGGCTGTGACGGCCCCCTTCGGGAGGTCGGGAGACTCCGTGCGGCGGGTCAGCCGGCCGCCTTCCTGGTCCTGGCGCTCCTGCCTGCTTTCGGGGGCCTCTCGGTCTTCTCAGTGCTCTTCTCGGCGGCCTTGTCCAAGGCCTTCTCCGCGGATTTCTCCGCGGACTTCTCCGCGTCCTTCTTTCCCCGCCGGCGTGGTTGGGGGACGGGCGGTTCGGCGGGGCCGGCCATCGCGCCGTAATCGGCGAGCGAGTCCCGCAGGTAGTCGATGAGGTTCCAGACGTCGGGCACCATGTCGCGGTCGGCGACGATGCCGAAGTCGAGCCGGCCGTCGTAGGAGAACACGGTGATGTTCACGCCGCCGCTGACATCCGTGATCACCGACATCGGATGGAGCGCGACGACCCGCGCCCCGCACACGTACAGCGGTGACTGCGGGCCCGGCACGTTGGAGATCATCAGGTTCATCGCGGGAGCCCGGCGCGAGGCGATCCGGAAGGCCGACCTGGCGGCCAGCGCGCTCAGCGCGGCCGGCATCGCCTGGCTGAACTCCAGGAGCCAGGCCGCCGGCGCGGCGGCGAGCCGTTCCTTGACCAGTCTCATCGAGCGGTTCACCGACCGCAGCCGCTCACCGGGGTCGGCCGTGTTGGTGGGCAGGCTGGTCATGGTCAGCATGACCTCGTTGGCGGCCGAGCCGTTGAGCGCCTGACCCCGGGTGGAGACCGGGATCCCGGCCACCAGCGGCTGACGAGGCAGCTCGTCCCGGCTGGCCAGCCAGCGCCGCAACGCCGTCGCGCACATCGCCATGACGACGTCGTTCACGGTCACGCCGAAGGCGTTCTTGACCCGCTTGACCTCGTCCAGCGGCAGCTCGCCGAAGGCGAAGCGCCGATGCTCCGAGATCGGCCCGGAGAAGGGCGTGCGCGGCACCACCATCCGGGGCAGCTCCGGCGGGTTCACGTCGGCGTCGGAGCCGATGCTCCGGACGAACCGCGAGACCCGCCCCGCCCCCGGAAGCTGGGAGACGAACGGCACCTCGTCCAGCCGGGGCACCGCCTCGGCGACGAAACGCAGCAGGGCCAGCGGGTTGTCCAGCACCCGCGCGACGCCCCTGACCACCATCTCCACCACGTCGGGGGCCCGCTGCGGCTCGGCCGCGTCCTCCGGGGGAGGCGTGTCGGACACCTGCGGCCCGAAGTCCATCAGCGCCGCCAGCACCTCCGCTCCGGTGACCCCGTCCACGGCGGCGTGATGGACCTTCGTGTAAACCGCCATCCGGCCCTCGGCGAGGCCGTGGATCAGGTAGAGCTCCCACAGCGGACGCCCCCGGTCGAGCCGCCTCCCGTGCAACCGGGCGACCTGCTCGGCCAGCTTGTGCTCGTCGCCCGGAGGAGGCAGCGCCAGCTCGCGCACGTGGTAGTCGAAGTCGACCTCCCGGTCCTCCGCCCAGTAGGGGTGGTCGAGCCCGAAGGGCACCTCGACCAGCCGCCTGCGCAGCGGCGGCGCGAGGTGGAGCCTCCGCCGGAGCAGCGCGATCAGTTCCTCACGGGTCGGCGCGCCGCCCGGCCTGTCCGACGGGTCGAGAATCGTGAGCGCCGCGATGTGCGCGAGATTCGTGGGCGTCTCGAAGTTGAGGAACTGCGCGTCGAAGGCGCTGACTTGCTGTGCCATGTCTACTCACCTGCCCCGAAACGTCCAGGTCCGACCACCGCGCGACCGGGTGGTGCGCCCCGATTCGAGCCTGGTGGCTATGCCGCCCTTCTGGAGATTAGTCGGCGGGCGGGCCGATGCGGACGCGCGGTCAGCGGCCGCCGCACGCGCAGCCGGACGCGCCGCACCCTGTTTCGCCGCACCCTGTTTCGCCACACCCTGTTTCGCCACACCCTGTTTCGGCGCCCCGCGCGGCGGCCGTGGTCCTGCGCCGGTGCAGCCACCACATGCCCCCGGCGGCGGCCGGCAGCAGCGCGGCCACGGCGAGGAGGGTCTGCTCGGCCAGCGCCGCGCCCGCGCCGTTCAGCAGCCCGCCGCCGATCAGCATCGGCAGCGCGCAGCAGGCCGCGCAGGCGAGCACGGCCAGCGCGGCGGCGACCTTGCTGCGCAGCGGCGGCTCGCCCTCCCCGGCGGTGCGGTTCTTCGACACGTGCGCGGCGGCGGTGAGCGACACCGCGACCGGCGTCGCCGGACCCCTCGCCGGACCCCTCGCCGGAAGCGTGGAGGGGCCGGGCGCCGGGACCGGGATGCGGTGGTCGTCGTGGGTGCTCACGGGTCAGCTCTCCCTGGGAGGGCGGCCCTCGGCCAGGTCGGCGAAGGGCAGCGGGCAGTCGGGGCAGGTGCAGTGGGTCAGGCTGTCGCATCCGGCGCTGACCACCTGGGCCAGCGCCTGCCGGATGGTGGTCAGATCGGCGATCTTCGCGTCCACTTCGACGATCTTGGCTTGGGCGCGGGCCCGCAGATCGGGGGTGGGGTGGCCACGCCTGCCGGTGTCGAGCAGCTCGGCCACCTCCTCCAGCGTGAAACCGAGCCGCTGCGCGGCTTTGATCACCGTCAGCAGGGCGACGGTCTCGGGCGGGTAGGAGCGGTGCCCGCCGGGGCTGCGCCCCGGTTCGGCGATCAGGCCGCGCCGCTCGTAGTAGCGCAGCGTCTGGACGTTGACCCCGGCCTGCTCGGCCACCTGCCCGGTGCGCAGGCAGGGTCCGCCCTGACCCCGCAGCTCGACGTCCTGCTTCACGCCGGCCGCCCCGCCTCGGCCGGTGCCGTGGATCGGGCGGCCGCGCCGGCGCGGGCCTGCAGCGCGTCCAGCACGCCGGCATGCCCGGGCGGGACCGCCACGTCCAGCGTCAGGCCGCCGCCGGCGATGGTGAGCGTGAAGGTGAAGAAGGAGCAGCAGCCGTTTTCCCGCGCCGTCAGCTCGGCCGCCCGCGCCGCGTGCTCCGGGCTGAAGGCGAGCTCCAGCCGCAGGCGCGCACGCTCCTCACGCCGTACGGCCCGGACTGTCTCGGCGAACAACGCGTCGAACTCGGCCACCCGCAGCGGCCGTTCGGCGGTGGGCAGCGTGCACGCCGGTGGCGCCCACCCCTGATCGAGGACGATGTCGTGGGTCATGCCTCGACGGTAAACCTGTACCCGGGTACCGGATGCAACCCCCAATCCTGCGTGCCGCGCGTGGCCCGGGGTGGCGGCCGTGAAAGTTTCCAGACGTACGGCTGGTGACGCGTGTCCGTAGGTGGCGTCGGTTGACCCGAAAATCCCTTGATTCCTACGGTCAGCAGGAAGATGAGGGAGGACCCATGACATCCCGGCTGAGATCCCCGTGGATCATCGCGCTCGTGACGCTGCTCGCCGCGGCGCTGGGCGTCGTCCCCGCCGCCGGCCGCGGCGTCGCCCGGGCGGCGGATGCCCCCTACAAGGATCCGAGCCTGCCCGTGGCCACCCGGGTGGACGACCTGTTGTCCCGGATGTCCCTGGACGACAAGGCCGGCCAGATGACCCAGGCCGACCGGGGCGCCCTGACGACGGTCTCCGACGTCGCGGCGTACCGGCTGGGCTCGATCCTTTCCGGCGGCGGCTCCGCGCCCTCCCCCAACACCCCGTCGTCCTGGGCCGACATGTACGACAACTTCCAGCGGCAGGCGTTGTCCACTCCGCTCGGCATTCCGATGATCTACGGGATCGACGCGGTGCACGGGCACAACAACGTCGTCGGCGCGACGATCTTCCCGCACAACATCGGGCTCGGCGCGACCCGCGACCCCGACCTGGTCGAACGGGTCGGCCGGGCGACCGCCGAGGAGGTCTCCGGCACCGGCATCGACTGGACCTTCGCCCCCTGCCTGTGTGTGGCCCGCAACGACCGCTGGGGCCGCACGTACGAGTCGTTCAGCGAGGACCCCCAGCTCGTCACGCAGATGACCACGATCGTGGACGGCTTCCAGAAGGCCGGGAACGCCTCCATCCTCGCCACCGCCAAGCACTACGTGGGTGACGGCGGCACCACGGGAGGCAGGGACCAGGGCAACACCGAACTGAGCGAGGCCGACCTCCGGGCCATCCATCTCGCACCGTTCAAGGCGGCCGTACAGCGCGGCGTGGGCAGCGTGATGGTCAGCTACAGCAGCTGGAACGGCGCCCGGATGCACGGCAACAAGTACCTGATCACGGACGTGCTGAAGGGCGAGCTGGGCTTCAAGGGCTTCGTGGTGACCGACTGGGCGGGCATCGACCAGCTCGACGGCCAGACCGGGTTCACCGCGAACGAGATCACCACAGCGGTCAACGCGGGCGTCGACATGGTGATGGTGCCGAACGACTACAAGAAGTTCGTCTCGCTCCTGAAGCAGGAGGTGCAGGCGGGCCGCATCCCGACGTCCCGGATCGACGACGCGAACCGGCGCATCCTGACCAAGAAGTTCGAGCTCGGGCTGTTCGAGAAGCCGCTGACCGACCGCTCCTACACCTCCACCGTCGGCAGCGCCGCGCACCGGGCCGTGGCCCGCGAGGCCGTGCGCAAGTCGCTGGTGCTGCTGAAGAACGCGGGGAACGTGCTCCCGCTGGCGAAGACAGGCGGAAAGATCTTCGTGGCCGGCAAGAGCGCCGACGACATCGGCAACCAGAGCGGCGGCTGGACGATCAGCTGGCAGGGCTCGTCGGGGAACATCACCACCGGCACCACCATCCTGCAGGGCATCCGCGACCTCGTCGGCTCCGGCGCCCAGATCACCTACAACCGCGACGGCAGCGGAATCGACTCCTCCTACCGCGCGGCGGTCGCCGTCGTCGGCGAGACGCCGTACGCCGAGGGCCAGGGCGACCGGACCGGGTCGATGGGTCTCGACTCCACCGACCTCGCGACGCTGCAGCGGCTCAAGGCGTCGGGCGTGCCGCTGGTCGTGGTGCTCGTCTCCGGCCGCCCGCTGGACATCGCGGGCCAGCTCGACCAGTGGAACGCGCTGGTGGCGGCCTGGCTGCCGGGCACCGAGGGGCGCGGCGTGGCCGACGTGCTGTTCGGCGACTCCGCCCCGAGCGGGCGGCTGCCGATGACCTGGCCGCGCAGCGCCGACCAGCAGCCGATCAACGACGGAGACGGCAAGGACGCCCTGTTCAAGTACGGCTACGGGCTCGACTACACGGTGCCGCCGCCCCAGTCCCCTCCCGCGTCCCCCAGCCCCTCGCCCAGCCCGTCGCCGTCGCGGTCTCCCTCGCCTTCGCCTTCGCCCAGCCCGTCGCCCAGCCCGTCGCCCTCGCCGAGCGCCAGCCCACCGGCCGGCGGATGCCTGGTGACCTACCGGACGAACGACTGGGGCGGCGGATTCACCGCGGACGTTACGATCACCAACAGGTCGTCCAGCGCCGTGAACGGCTGGCGGCTCCAGTGGACGTACACGGGGAACCAGAAGATCACCGGCTACTGGAACGCGACCGTCACCCAGTCGGGCCAGCAGGTCACGGCGTCGAACGCCTCCTACAACGGGACGATCGGCGCGAACGGCGGCACGGCGAGCTTCGGCTTCCAGGGCACCTACAGCGGCGCCAACGCCACCCCTGCGGCGTTCACGCTGAACGGCGCGGCCTGCGCCGTCGGGTGACAGGGTGACCGTCGGGTGACAGGGTGACCGGATGACCGGCCCCGCCGCGCCGTAGTCCGGCGCTCCGGCGCTCGGGACCCAGGTGGACGTCTCTCCCTGGGTCCCGAGGGGCGGGGCACGACGGTGAGACGCGGCCTTCGGGGTGTTCAGAACGTCTGCGCGAGGGCGACGCCCGCTCCCACGGTGAACAGGACGACCCCCACCGCGAGGAAGATCCCGCCGAGTAGCGTGCCGCTCCCCGCCACGCTGTCGATGCGGATCCGCGTGGGCTTCGCCGGGTCGTACAGCACCGGCACCTCCTGCCCGGGCCTGGCCGGCGGCGGGTTGCTCCCGTAGATGCTCTCGGCCTCGACCTGCTGGCCGTACAGAGTGACGAAGCGAATGGTCGGGTAATAGACGGTGCCGTCGTCGGAACGGCTCGCCCGCAGCCGCACGACCAGGCCGCTGGCCCGCTGCGCCCGGCGGCGGAACTCCCGGGCGTTGACCAGGATCCCTCCGCCGATGAGGCCGAAGACGAGCCCGAGGCCGGACAGGATCAAAGTGATGAGAGCGGTTTGTGACACGCCCCGGACTCTAGGACGCCCAGCTTGACATCGGCTTGCACCTCTTTTGCCGGCTTTCCCAGAGCGTGCGCGGCCCGGGCCGGCCGACGCGCCCGGTCACGTGCGCACGGTCACAGCAGGTGCGTGAGCACGGTCACAGCAGGTGCGTGAGCACGTCCGCCGTCCCCAGGGCCACCGCGAGGACGCCGATCGCGAGGCAGATGCCGCCGTGCATCGTCCCGTCGTGGGCGGCGCCACCGAGGCGCACTCGCGCGGGCCGGGCGGGATCGTACACGACCGGCACGAACGCGCCCGGCCGTCCGGGCGGAGGGTTGCCCCCGAACCGCGCCTCGGCCTCGACCTGCCGGCCGCACGCCGTGGTGAAGCGGACCGTGGAGTAGTACACCGTGGTCCGGCCGGACCGGCGGATCCGCAACCGTACGACCTGGCCCCGGGCGCGCGCGCCCCGCCTCCGGAAGCGGCGGGCGTCCAGCACGAGCACCGCTCCCGGCAGCGCGAAACCCGCGCCGACGCCGAAGAAAACCAGTGCGATCGAGACCGAGTTGGACACGTCCGTACCGTAGTGTCCGCGGCCGGGGATCCGCATGCCGGTTCGCCGCGAAGCGGCCCGCGAGCCGGGCCGGTCGCCCGGTCAGGGGCGCAGCCGCATGAGCGCCTCGGCCACGGCGACCACGGGCTCGCCGAGGTCGTACCGGCTGAAGAGGTGGATCTGCTCCCCGGCGTCGATCTCCAGCAGTTCGGTGGTCAGGCCGTACCTGCGGTTGGTGTTGACCCGGATGCGGTCCACGTCGTTCCAGGAGATCCGCTCCCTGCCGCCGAGCCCGCTGACGACGAGGCCGTCCTCCCCCGCCGTGAGCCGTACGGGTGCCACCAGGTCGCGCCCGGCCAGCACGGCGAAGCCCAGGGCGGCCACGCCGGCGAGGAGGAGCAGCCAGCCGTCGCCGGTGAGCGCCAGCACCGCGCACAGCACGGCGCCGGCGGCCTTCAACGCGACGATCCCCCGGGGCACCCGCCACTGGTGCCGCGTCTCCTGAACATCCGCCATCGGGGCAGCGTAACGAATCAGGGTCCTCCTCGCCGCCCCCACCGGACACGACCCAGGGTGTGATCCCAGGCCTGATCCCGGCCGCACAGAGCCGTTCAGGGGCCCTCGTCCTCCAGGTGCATCGCCTGCTCTTCGGCGGTGTATCCGCCGGAGTCGGGCCCCACGTCCTCGGCGATCATGTCCTTCTCGGTGTCCACACCCATGCCGCCGTCGGGGTCGACGAGCCGCCCGGCCCGGCCCGGCTCGTCGGTGCCGTACCTGCCCGCCTGGGCCGGATTCACGGTGGCGTAGCCGTCGGGGTCCTCCGACCCGTACCCGCCGGCCTCGTCCCCGGTCAGCCCCTCATACTCGTCGTACGGCCGCTCGCCGCCCTCGCCGAGCACGTCGGTGTCGGGGACCTCGCGGGACAGGCGGAGGTCGAGCGACTCACCCTCGCGCATCTCGTTCGGGGTGGTGCCGTATTCGTCGAGGCCCAGCGGCCGGTCACCGGGCAGCGGCATCTCCTGCGGGTCGGACGCCCACTGCTGCTCGGGCGTGCCCTCCTGCAGGTCCGGAATGCCCTCGTCCTCGAACGGCGAACGCGGATCGGGCTGTGGTCTGTTCTCTCTCATACCGGCCCCATGCCCCGCCGTACGGTCCTTAGGCAGGTCTCCCGACGAAGCGGCGCCGCATCCGGGCGGTCCGCCCGGTGGTCTGGCCGCTGTCGTGGATCATCCCCACCCGCGGGCCGCCGAGGTCGAGTTCGAGCGTCTCGGGGGCGCCCCAGGCCGCCACGTCGGGACCGTCGTTGTTGCCGAGCACCGCGCGCACCGGCGCGTAGGCCGACAGCTCCACCAGCACCTCCGCCGTGCAGACGTCGCCGGCGTGCAGGATCAGGTCCGCCCTCCGCAGGTGCCGGGCGACGGCGGGCGGGCACGACTTCCAGCGCCGGGGGGCGTGGGTGTCCGCCAGCACGACGACGTTCATTCCTTCATCTTCGCCCGCGAGAAGAGGTGCCAAGCGACGTATTCCGGGAATAGAAAGGCAGGTCCCCGACAACCCTCGGCCCACCCCCAATGCCGGTTCCCCTATCGGCGCCGTTCGGGAGGACATATGAGCAGGCAGATCGCCGACGGCTTCCAGGCCCCCACGCTGGTCGAGCTGGAGGCGCGCGTGCGCGGGCTGGAAAGCCAGGTCGCCCGCCTGACCCAGCTGGTCAAGGAGCTGTCCGGGCAGGGCGGCGACACCCGCTGAGCCGGCGGGAGGCCGCGCGGAACCTCCGCGCGACACACCCGCGCGAAGCTGCGCGGAGGTCCGGGAAACGAGGCGTCCCCGCCAGGAGGGGCCTGACGGGGACGCCGGGTGAGTTGTGCGCTCCGCGCGTTGTCACGCGCCGCGTACGGAGGCGGCACGGGCGGCGGCACCCGCGCGCACACGGTGCTCGCGCACCGCAGCGCCGTCCTTCGCGCCACGCGCGGCGCCACGTGAAGCGCCACGATTCGCAGTGCCCTCGGCGGCGCCGTCCCGCGAGACCGCGCCGCGGGCCGGCTCGCCCGAGCCCTCACCGGCCGGGACGGGCGGCACCTGGCTGTAGGACTCGCGCCCGGTGCTCGCCGCCAGCGCGCCCAGCGCGACGAGGGTCACGACCGCGATCGTCACCAGCGCCCCGAGCGCGAGCACCGCCACCGCCGCCAGGGAGACCACGGCTCCCAGCAGCTCCACCATTCCGATTCCTCCAGAGGTCGACCCCGATACGGCACTCCAGTGACCGGCGGTCCAATCACCGGCCATGCGGTAGGAGTGGGAAATTGCCGAATATTGGTGCCTTGCCCCGTTTGGCGGGCGCTCATACCTTACTGATCGGCCACCGGGGAGCGCCCCATGGGCAGGTTGTCGAGCCTGCGCAGGATGACTCCCTCCCGCAGGGCCCACGGGCAGATCTCCAGGACCGGCAGCTCGAACAGGTCCATCGCGGCGTCCGCGACGATCGCCCCGGCGAGCAGCTGCCCGGCCCGCCCCACGGACACGCCGGGCAGCTCCGCGCGCCGGGCCGCCGGCATCGCGGCCAGCCGGGCCGTCCACTCCACCAGATGCTCGTGCGTCAGCGTCCGCCTGACGTACGGCCCCTCGGTGGAGGACGCCGCCCCCGCGATCCTGGCGAGCTGGCGGAACGTCTTGGACGTCGCGACCGCGTGGTCCGGCCTGCCGTACCTGGTCACCGTTCCGACGGTCCGGGCGATCTCGGTGCGGACGTGCCGCCGCAGTGCCCGTACCTCCTCGGCGCCGGGCGGGTCGGCGGTGAACCAGTCGCGGGTGAGGCGTCCCGCGCCGAGCGGGAGCGACACGGCGACGTCCGGCTCCTCGTCGATACCGGAGGCGATCTCCAGCGAGCCGCCCCCGATGTCGGTGACCAGCAGCCGTCCCGAGGACCAGCCGAACCAGCGGCGCACGGCCAGGAAGGTCAGCCGGGCCTCGTCGTCCCCCGACAGCACCTGGACGTCCACCCTGGTCTCGGCCTTGATGCGGGCCAGCACGTCGACGCCGTTCACCGCGTCGCGCACCGCGGAGGTGGCGAAGGCCACGAGGTCCTCCACACCCTTGTCCTCCGCGATCCGGGCGGCCTCCCGTACGAAGGCCCGCAGCCGCGCGGCCCCCTCCTCACCGAGCCTGTCGCCGTCGACGAGGTGCTCGGCCAGGCGCAGCTCCTCCTTGTGCGAGAAGGCGGGCAGGGGCCTTGCTCCCTGGTGCGCGTCCATGACCAGCAGGTGCACCGTGTTGGAACCGACGTCCAGGACTCCGAGTCGCATGCCCCGACCGTACAGCCTGCTCCCGGCCCCGCTCCGTACGGCCGATCACTCGGCGGCGTACTCCGGTTCGACCCATGTCCGGTGGGTAGTGGCAGCCCGATCGGGCGACGGAGCCCGATCGGCGAGGGAGCGGCGGCATGAGCGTCAGGCAGCGGTACGGCGGCCTGTCCGGAGGCAGGCCCGGTGACCGGCTCGGCGGGACGTCGGGCGGCTGGTCGAGGGACTGGTCGGGCGGCTGGTCCAGGGGGTGGGCGGGCGGCCGGTTCGGCCGCCGCTTCGGGCGCAGGGGCAGGCGGCTGCGCGCCACGGCGCGGGAGGCGTTCGGCTGGGAGCAGCTGCGCCCGGGACAGCAGGAGGCGATGGAGCACCTGCTCGCCGGGCGTGACGTGCTGCTCGTGATGCCGACCGGCGGTGGCAAGTCCGCCGTCTACCAGGTGCCCGGCCTGCTGCTCGACGGCCCGACGATCGTCGTCTCGCCGCTCATCGCCCTGCAGCGCGACCAGGTCATGAGCCTGCTCAAGGCGGGTGCGGCGGGCGCGGTGGCGGTCAACTCGGCCGGCTCCGTGGAGGCGGGCCTCGACGAGGTCACCGCCGGGAACGCCGAATACGTGTTCCTGTCGCCCGAGCAGCTCGCCAAGCCCGAGGTGGTCGAGCGCCTGGCCGCCGCCCGGCCCTCGCTGATCGCGGTGGACGAGGCGCACTGCGTCTCCTCCTGGGGGCACGACTTCCGGCCGGAGTACCTGCGCCTGGCCAAGGTCATCGAGCGCCTGGGCCACCCTCCGGTCATCGCGATGACGGCCACCGCCGCGCCCACGGTCCGCGAGGAGATCGTCGAGTCGCTGGGCCTGACCGGGGCGCAGCAGATCGTCCGGGGTTTCGACCGCCCGAATCTCCACCTGGAGGTGCGGCGGTTCGTCGGCGAGGACGACAAGCGCGCGGCCCTGGCCGACCACGCCGCCGCGCTGGAGGGGGTCGGGCTGGTCTATGTGGCGACGCGGCGGCAGGCCGAGGAGTACGCCGATCTGCTGAAGGAGCGGGGCCGCCGGGCCGAGGCCTATCACGCGGGGATGAAGACCACCGACCGCCGCAGCATCCACGAGCGGTTCCAGGACGACGACCTGGACACCGTCGTGGCGACGTCGGCGTTCGGGATGGGGATCGACAAGCCGGACGTGCGTTACGTGCTGCACGCGGCGCCGCCCGAGTCGATCGACTCCTACTACCAGGAGATCGGCCGGGCGGGGCGGGACGGCAACCCGGCCGACGTCGTGCTGTTCTACCGGCCCGAGGACCTCGGGCTGCGCAAGTTCTTCGCGGGCGGCCGGGCGGACGGCGACCTGATCCGGCGTGTCGCGACGCTGGTCCGCGAGCACGGCGGCGAGGTGGCCGCCGCGGAGCTGCGCGAGCTGCTCGGCGTGGGAGCCGCCAAGCTCACCTCGCAGGTCAACCTGCTGGAGCGGGCCGGCGCGGTCGAGGTCGCCCACGGCGGCGCGCTGCGGTACTCCCCCGGCGGCCCGCCGCCGGACGAGGCCGCCGCCCGGGCGGTGGAGCTCGACGACCTCAGGCACCGGATGGAGGACTCCCGGCTGGAGATGATGCGCGGCTACGCCGAGACGACCGGATGCCGCCGCCGGTTCCTGCTGGAGTACTTCGGCGAGCCGTACGAGCGGACGTGCGGCGACTGCGACACCTGCCGGTCCGGGACGGCGGCCGCGCCGGCGTCCGGGGACGGCCCGTTCGCGATGCACGCGAACGTCCGGCACGCGGAGTGGGGGCGCGGCATCGTGATGAGCCGGGAGCAGGACCGGATCACGGTCCTGTTCGACTCGGTGGGCTACAAGACGCTGGCGCTCGGGGTCGTCGACGAGTTGCTCGAAGTGGTCTGAGCGGCACGGCGGCGGGCACGGCGGCGAGGGTGCTGACGTCGCGGTGTGGGCCCGGGAGGGCGTCGCGGGCCGTCGTCCACAGGCGGACCGAGAGTGTCGGCCGGATCCGGCAGAATGAGCCCCCGGAGAGGGCGGACCCGGAAGAAGGCGGATCAGGATCGTGACGACGTCCATTCAGCGGCGGATCGCCGAAGAGCTCGGTGTGCGCGAGAGCCAGGTGGCCTCGGCGGTCGGCCTGCTCGACGGCGGCGCCACCGTGCCGTTCATCGCCCGCTACCGCAAGGAGGCGACGGGCGCGCTGGACGACGTCCAGTTGCGCGCGCTGGAGGAGCGCCTGCGCTACCTGCGTGAGCTGGAGGAGCGGCGCGCGGCCATCCTCGAGTCGATCCGGTCCCAGGGCAAGCTCGACGAGGCCCTGGAAGCGCGGATCATGGAGGCCGACTCGAAGGCCCGGCTGGAGGACATCTACCTGCCCTTCAAGCCCAAGCGCCGGACCAAGGCGCAGATCGCCAGGGAGCTCGGGCTGGAGCCGCTGGCCGACGCGCTGCTCGCCGATCCCTCGCTCGACCCCCAGGCGACCGCCGAGGCGTACGTGCGCGAGGGCGTGGCCGACGCCGGCGCGGCGCTGGAGGGGGCCAGGGCGATCCTGGTCGAGCGCTTCGCGGAGGACGCCGACCTGATCGGCGACCTGCGCGAGCGCATGTGGAGCCGGGGCCGGCTGGTCTCCCTGGTGCGGGAGGACAAGCAGGAGGCGGGGGCCAAGTTCTCCGACTACTTCGACTTCTCCGAGCCGTTCACGCGGCTGCCCTCGCACCGGATCCTCGCGATGTTCCGTGGGGAGAAGGAGGAGGTCCTCACCCTCACCCTCGACCCGGAGGCCGAGGAGCCGAACGACTACGAGGCGCGGATCGCGCGCCGGTTCGGCGTCGCCGACCTGGGCCGCCCCGGCGACAGGTGGCTGCTCGACACGGTCCGCTGGGCCTGGCGGACGCGGGTCCTCGTGCACCTCGGCATCGACCTGCGCACCCGCCTGTGGCAGGCGGCCGAGGAGGAGGCCGTGCGCGTGTTCGCGGCGAACCTGCGCGACCTGCTGCTGGCCGCCCCCGCCGGGGCCCGGGCCACGATGGGCCTCGACCCGGGGCTGCGCACCGGCGTGAAGGTCGCGGTGGTCGACGGCACCGGCAAGGTCGTGGCGACCGAGACGATCTACCCGCACGAGCCCAGGCGGCAGTGGGACCAGTCGCTCGCCGTGCTCGCCCGGCTCGCCACCGAGCACAACGTGGAACTGGTCGCGATCGGCAACGGCACGGCCTCGCGGGAGACCGACAAGCTCGCCGGAGAGCTCGTCAGGCACCTGCCGCAGCTCACCAAGATCGTTGTCTCCGAGGCCGGGGCGTCGGTGTACTCCGCCTCGGCCTACGCCTCGCAGGAATTGCCCGGTCTCGACGTCTCGCTGCGCGGCGCGGTCTCGATCGCGCGGCGGCTGCAGGACCCGCTGGCCGAGCTGGTCAAGATCGACCCCAAGTCGATCGGCGTCGGACAGTACCAGCACGACGTGTCCGAGGTGAAGCTGTCGCGCTCGCTCGACGCGGTCGTGGAAGACTGCGTGAACGGGGTGGGGGTGGACGTCAACACCGCCTCCGCTCCTCTGCTGACCCGGGTCTCCGGCATCGGCGCCGGGCTCGCCGAGAACATCGTCGCCCACCGGGACGCCAACGGCCCGTTCCGCTCCCGGAAGGGCTTGAAGGGGGTGCCCCGGCTCGGCCCGAAGGCGTTCGAGCAGTGCGCGGGCTTCCTCCGCATCCCCGGCGGGGACGACCCGCTCGACGCGTCCAGCGTGCACCCCGAGGCGTACCCGGTGGTGCGCCGCATCCTCGACTTCTCGAAGAGCGACCTGCGCTCGCTGATCGGCAACGCCTCGGCGCTCCGCACGCTGAAGCCGTCGGACTTCGTCGACGACACCTTCGGGCTGCCCACTGTCACCGACATCCTCAGGGAGCTGGAGAAGCCCGGCCGCGACCCGCGGCCCGCGTTCAAGGCCGCCACGTTCAAGGAGGGCGTCGAGAAGCCGTCCGACCTGTCTCCCGGGATGATCCTGGAGGGCGTCGTCACCAACGTCGCCGCGTTCGGGGCGTTCGTGGACGTCGGCGTGCACCAGGACGGCCTCGTCCACGTGTCCGCCATGTCCACCTCGTTCGTGAAGGACCCGCGTGAGGTGGTCAAGCCCGGCGACATCGTGCGGGTCAAGGTGCTCGACGTGGATCTCCAGCGCAAGCGCATCTCCCTGACGCTGCGCCTGGACGACGAGGCGGCGGGCAGCGGCCGCAGGGGCGGCCCCGGCGGCGAGTCCCGCGACGGCTCGCGCGACGACCGGCCGAACGGCCGGCGCGGCCAGGGCGGGCAGAGCGGGCAGAGCGGCCAGGGCGGGCAGAACCAGTCCCGCCAGGGCCGCCAGGGTCAGGGCGGCGGCCGGGGCGGCTCGGGCCAGGGTGGCGGCCGGGGCGACAGCCGGGGTTCGGGCGGGGCGCCGGCCGGCGGATCCATGGCCGAGGCCCTCCGCCGGGCCGGTCTCGGCGACTCCGGCGGCGACCGCCGCTCCCGCTGACGACCGCCGCTCCCGCGCGGCGCCCTCGCCCGCCGCTTGCGGTGGTGGGAGAGGTGGAGGGGCAGGCATCGGGCTGCCGGGTCAGCGGCGGCCCGTGCCGCTGGCTGGGCTCCCGGCGGCCTACGCGGGAGACGCCGGCGAGATCGGCCGGGTCTGCGGGACCGGCGCGGCCGGCTACATCTGCGGGGTCGTGAGCAGGTCCGCGAGCACGGCGGCGAGGGCCGCGACACCGGCGAGGCAGTCGGACTCCTCCGCGTGCTCCTGCGGCGAGTGGGAGACGCCGGTGGGGTTGCGGACGAACAGCAGGGCGGCCGGGACCTCGGCCGAGAGGATGCCCGAGTCGTGTCCCGCGCCCGTGGGCAGCGTGGGCGCGCCGCCGAGAACGCGGACGGCACGCTCACGCAGCGCTTCGTCGAAGGTCACGACCGGGGTGTAGGACTCCCGGCTCACCTCGGCCCCCGCGGCCGCCCGCGTCGTCTCCTCGACGAGTCTGTCCAGGACACCGGGGTCGGGCGCCCGTCCGTCGAGCCAGGCGGTCACCCGCGAGGGGATGGCGTTGGTTCCGTTGGGCTCCACCCGGACCCGGCCGAAGGTGGCCAGGGCTCCCAGGCGTGCGGCCTCGGCGCGGGCCGCGAGCACGGCCGCGGCGTAGGACGGCATGGGATCACGCCGGTCCTCCATCCTGGTGGTCCCCGCGTGGTTGGCCTCGCCGCGGAAGTCGAAGCGCCAGCGGCCGTGCGGCCAGATGGCGGAGGCGACGCCCACCCGGTGCGGGGTGCCGGCGAGGTGCCGGCCCTGCTCCACGTGCAACTCCACGACGACGCCGACGAGGGCGAGGCGCTCGTCGTCACGCCCCGCGGCTTCCGGATCGCGCCCGGCCCGCTCCATGGCCGCCGCGAGACAGACGCCGTCCGCGTCACGCAGCGCCAGGGCCGTCTCCGGCGCGACGGCCCCGGTCATCAGCCGCGATCCGAGGCAGGCCAGGCCGAACCGGGCGCCCTCCTCCTCGGTGAAGTTCACCAGGGCCAGCGGCCGCCGCGGACGAAGACCACGGGCCCGTAGGGCGTCGAGCGCCGCGAAGGCCCCCACCACCCCCAGCGGGCCGTCGTACGCTCCGCCGTCGGGCACCGAGTCGAGATGCGACCCGGTGACCACGGCGTCTCCCGCCGCCGGGTCGCCCAGCCAGGCCCACTGGTTGCCGTTGCGGTCGGTCTCGTACGTCAGCCCCCGCGCCCGGGCCTGCCCGGCGAACCAGGCGCGGCAGTCGGCGTCGGCCGCCGTCCACCCGTGCCGGCGGTAGCCGCCGGTCGCGGCGTCCAGCCCGATGGGCAGCAGGTCGCGCCACATCGCGCGGAACCCGTCCTCGGCCTCCTCCACGATCTCAGCCCGCCATCCCGCCCGCGGGCCGGCCTTCTCTCCCACCTGCTCTCCGGCCTGCGACGCGGGGTGGCCGGCGCCGCCCGGGGCCGCGGCGCCGGGCGGGTCAGACGCGGGCATCGGGGTGCTCCGTCCCGGCCATCGGGACCCGCACGCCGCGCTCACGCGCGACCTCGGCGGCCCGGTCGTACCCGGCGTCCACGTGCCGGATCACCCCCATGCCGGGGTCGTTGGTCAGCACCCGGCGGATCTTCTCCCCGGCCAGCCGTGTGCCGTCGGCGACGGTGACCTGCCCGGCGTGGATGGAACGGCCGATGCCGACCCCGCCGCCGTGGTGGATCGACACCCAGGACGCGCCCGAGGCCACGTTGACCATGGCGTTCAGCAGCGGCCAGTCGGCGATCGCGTCGGAGCCGTCCAGCATCCCCTCCGTCTCGCGGTACGGCGAGGCGACCGACCCGCAGTCGAGGTGGTCACGGCCGATGACGAGGGGAGCCGAGACCTCCCCCGATGCGACGAGGTCGTTGAACCGCTCCCCCGCGCGGTCGCGCTCGCCGTACCCCAGCCAGCAGATACGCGCGGGCAGGCCCTGGTAGCGCACCCGCTCCCCCGCCATTCTGATCCACCGGGCCAGTGGTTCGTTGTCCGGGAACAGATCGAGCACCGCGCGGTCGGTCGCCGCGATGTCGGCCGGGTCGCCGGACAGCGCCGCCCACCGGAACGGGCCCTTCCCCTCGCAGAACAACGGCCGGATGTAGGCGGGTACGAACCCGGGGAAGTCGAACGCCCGCGCGTACCCGGCGAGGCTCGCCTCTCCCCTGATCGAGTTGCCGTAGTCGAACACCTCCGCGCCGGCGTCCCGGAAGCCGACCATCGCCTCGACGTGCCGGGCCATCGACTCCCGCGCCCGCCGGGTGAAGCCCTCGGGGTCCTCGCGCGCGAGCGCGGCCATGTCCTCGAACGCGACGCCCAGCGGCAGGTACGCCAGGGGATCGTGGGCACTGGTCTGGTCGGTGACGACGTCGATCTCCGCGCCGCGCGCCAGCAGGGCGGGCACGGCCTCGGCCGCGTTGGCCACCACGCCGATCGACAGCGGGCGCCGCGCGTCCCTGGCCTCGTACGCCAGGCGCAGCGCCTCGTCCAGATCGCCGGCGCGCACGTCCAGGTAGCCGTGGCCGATCCGGCGCTCGACGCCGCGCGGGTCGCAGTCGACGCAGACGGCCACGCCGCCGTTCATGGTCACGGCCAGCGGCTGCGCGCCGCCCATGCCGCCGAGCCCGGCGGTCAGGGTGATCGTCCCCGCGAGGCTGCCGCCGAACCTCTTGGCCGCGACCGCGGCGAACGTCTCGTACGTGCCCTGCAGGATCCCCTGGGTGCCGATGTAGATCCACGAACCGGCGGTCATCTGGCCGTACATCGTGAGCCCGAGCTGTTCGAGCCGCCGGAACTCGGGCCACGTCGCCCAGTCGCCGACCAGGTTGGAGTTGGCGATGAGCACCCGGGGAGCCCACTCGTGGGTGGTCATCATCCCGACGGGCCGGCCCGACTGCACGAGCAGCGTCTCGTCGGCGCGCAGGGTGGTGAGCTCCCGCACGATCGCGTCGAAGGAGGGCCAGTCGCGCGCCGCCCTGCCGCTGCCGCCGTAGACGACGAGCCGATCGGGATGCTCGGCGACCTCGGGGTCGAGGTTGTTCATCAGCATGCGCAGGGCCGCCTCCTGCGGCCAGCCGCGCGCGTTCAGGGTGGCGCCGCGCGGGGCCCGTACGGGGCCACGGCCGCCGCCGGGAGCCGCGGGTGCCTGAAGGGATCTCGGGGTGGAGGTGCTGTCATCGTCGTCGGCCACGAGTGCTCCTTCCGCCGGCGCGCCGGACGCGCCTGTCCCGTCCTGCGTGTCCGGTCCTGCGCTCTCGGTCCTACCCTGCCCCCTTCTCCTGGTCGCGCGGTGAGCGGGGCGGGGTGAAAAACGACCGGGAGGCGTGGTGCGCGCGCGGGCGCCGCGATTGCCTAGGCTGATCGGCAGAACCCAGCAAGGAGATTGCCGTTGAAGACCGGTGGACAGAAGAACGGTGCGTGGGGCCGTCGGGTGGGCCTGCTCGCGGGAGCGGCGGCCCTGGCGGCCGCCGGGTGGACGTTGCGGGAGGTTCCCGCCGCACTGGGGGCGCGGCCGTCGGGCGGGCGGGCACAGCGGGTGCGCCGCTCAAAGCAGTTCCGCGACGGCGCGTTCCGGAACACGGCGCCCACGTCGATCCTCCCGCCCGGGACGTCCCGGCAGGTCGTCCGTGAGCTGCTGTTCGGCAGGGCCCCGCGCAAGCCCAGGCTGCCGGTGCCGCTGGTGACCCCGGGCGCGTCCGCCGGAGGCGACCTCGACGCGATCTGGTACGGCCACTCCTCGGCCCTGATCGAGATCGAGGGCCGGCGGGTGCTGCTCGACCCGGTGTGGAGCGAGCGCTGCTCACCGGCGTCGTTCACCGGGCCCCGCCGGCTGCATCCCCCGCCGGTGCCGGTGTACGAGCTGCCCGAACTCGACGCGATCGTCATCTCGCACGACCACTACGACCATCTCGACATGGCGACGGTTCGTCTGCTGACCCGGACGCAGACCGCGCCGTTCCTCGTGCCGCTGGGGGTGGGCGCCCATCTGGAGCGGTGGAAGGTGCCGGCGGCACGGATCGTCGAGCTGGACTGGGACGAGGAGACCACGGTCTCCGGCATCCGGTTCGTCGCGACCGCCGGACGCCATTTCTCGGGCCGCGCCTTCCGCCGCGACCAGACGCTCTGGGCGTCGTGGGTCATCGCGGGCGAGCGCAGGAAGGTCTTCTACACCGGTGACTCCGGCTACTTCGACGGGTACGCCGCGATCGGCGCGGCGCACGGGCCCTTCGATCTCTCGGTGGTCCAGATCGGCGCCTACAGCAGGGGCTGGCCGGACATCCACATGACGCCCGAGGAGGCGATCCTCACCCACCTGGACGTGCGCGCCGGGGTGCTGCTGCCGGTGCACTGGGGCACCTTCTCCCTCGCCCCGCACGCGTGGAGCGAGCCGATCGACCAGTTGTGGCGTGAGGCGAAGGAGCGCGACGTGCGACTGGTGGTCCCGCGGCCGGGCGAGCGGGTCACCGTCGACGACCCGCCTGCGGTCGACGGATGGTGGCAGACGATCGTGTGAGGGTCACGCCACGTGGCCGCGCCCCGGCGGCAGCCGCGCCGGGCGCGGGCGGGTGGTGCGGAAGCGCGTTCAGCCGAGGGGGGCGGCGTGGCGCCTGATGTCCACGGGGTGGTCGAGTGCGTCGGCGAGGGTCTGATAGGCGGTGAACCGCTCGATGAGACCGAGCATGCCGAACAGGTGCCGCAGGTGACCGCTGAGACCGCACACCGCCCCGTCGCCGCCCTCCGGAGGCGTCCGGACGCAGGCGTCGATGAGCACGCGCATGCCCGCGCTGTCGATGAAGCGCAGCTTCTCGAGGTCGAACAGGATGCGCGTGCCGGGCCGGGCCAGCAGAGGAGCCACCTGCTCCCGCAGCCTCGGCACGGTGAGCACGTCGAGCTCACCGCTGAGCGTGACCACGGTGAACGGCGGCGCCTGCGTCACCACGACCTGGAAATCGTGCAAAGGGTCCCACCTCCGTCGGAGTGACGACCCTCAGGAAGACCTTCGGGACTCGCTCATACTACGTTTTCTCCGGCGCCCCGCGGGCCGCGAGCCCCGGCCGGGCGACCCGCACTCCGCGAGGGCGTCCTCCGGCTGATCCTCGCACGCCACCGGATGCCAATCTCGGCCAAAAAGCTCCAAATAGCGACGTTTGTCGCATTCCATGGCCTGGGTACGCCCTGCGCGAATCGTGGGGAGGAGCACCGAGATGACGTTCAATCCACTGCGTGAGCGCGGAATCCCACTGGACCGGCAGGTGCGGAACTGGCGTGAGCTGGACGTCACGCCGATCGACCCCGACCACGCCGACCCCTACACGCGGTGCCGGATCATCACGATGAACGGCATCGAGATCGAAGCGATCATGTTCAGCCACCACTTCGCCCGTCGTTGCCCCGACCTCGGCGTCCGGCAGCGCCTCGCGGAGGTGCGCTACGTCGAGCAGCAGCAGCAGAAGGCGGTCAACTGGCTGCTGCCGGGGGTCGCCTCCGTGCTGGAGACGACGATCGCGTACGAGCAGGTGGCGGTGGACCTGACGGCGTGGGTGGCGCGGATGGAGCCCGACCCCTACCTGAGGAAGGCCTACGAGTTCGGCGTGCTGGAGGACTTCGACCACCTCTACCGGTACGCCAACCTGTACGAGATGATCGAGCACCGGAAGGCCGAGAAGATCGTCGACCAGCTGACCGAGGTCATGCCGGGCCGGCCGACGAAGATGCACCACCGCCACCCCGTCGACAACGTCCGCGAACACTACGACCGGGAGAAGGCGAAGCCGGTCTCGAAGCTGCACGCCCTGACGATCATGTCGGCCGAGCAGCAGACGATGAACTTCTACATGAACGTCGGCCCGACCTACATGGAGCCGATCGCGCGGCAGCTGTACCAGGAGATCGGGCTCATCGAGGAGGAGCACGTCACCCACTACGAGTCGCTGCTCGACCCGCGGGAGACGTGGTGGGAGCAGTGGCTCAACCACGAGTACAACGAGTGCTACCTGTACCACTCGTTCATGGAGACCGAGCCGGACCCGAAGGTGCGGGCGATCTGGGAGCTGCACCTGAACATGGAGCTGGAACACCTGCGGATCGCCGCGGACCTGTTCCGGGAGCACGACGGCCGGGAGCCGGAGCAGGTGCTGGCCCCCACGCTGCCCACGCCGGTCGCCTTCGAGCCGAACAAGGGTTACCTGCGCGAGCTCATCTCCACCCAGATCGACCACACCACCCTGGGCACCGGCTACGTCCAGGAGGCCCACGAGCGGTTCCAGCGCTGGCAGGAGCAGATCCACGACGACGTCGAGCCGGCCAGCGAGCGCGTCATCGACGACAACCGCGCGAGGTCGGGCGAGGAGTACCGCCTGGAGATCGAGGGCGGCCACCCTCTCTACAGCCTGCGCTCCCACTGAAAGGGCGCCCGGTCCGGCCCGCACGCGTGCGGGCCGGACCGGGCCGGCGTCAGCCCCTCCGGCCCAGCGCCTGGCGGATCAGGTCGCGGGCCCGGTCGACGATCGCCGCGGGCGGGCCGAACAACAGGTTTCTCGTCATCGACTCGACGCCCGGATGCGGCCGTGTGGGGGCCATCGCGAGCGCCGCCCGCACGCCCAGGGCCATCGCGCGCCGCTCGGCCGTCGTCGTCTCGGCGCGCAGACGGGTGAACTCGTACCGCTCCTCGGCCCGCGCGTGCGCGAGCACGGCCGTACGCAGCCCTTTGAGGCCCGGCAGGAACTCGGAGTGCTCGGGGCCCAGGTCGTCCAGCATGGCCAGCATGCGTTTGGCCTCGCGTTCCTCCCTGAGCCGGTCGG
The DNA here is from genome assembly GCF_045040095.1 of Microbispora sp. NBC_01389. Taxonomy (NCBI): domain Bacteria; kingdom Bacillati; phylum Actinomycetota; class Actinomycetes; order Streptosporangiales; family Streptosporangiaceae; genus Microbispora; species Microbispora sp. NBC_01389. The sequence continues at coordinate 5,644,306 of NZ_CP109552.1, read as the reverse complement.
CCACGATCTCTCCTCCCCCGTCGACCCGCAGCCGGGTGTAGGGGTGGACGATCTCCTCCTCCGCCGTCTCGTGCACGGCCAGCATCCGCACCAGCCGCCGGAAGGGCTCGTGACGCTCGCCGGGCGCTGCCCGCTCCACCTCCTCGAACATGTCCCTGATCACGGCGTGCTGATGGACGAGGAGGTCGACGACGTCCCCCTCCTTCATCAGTTCGGGCACCGGGTGCACGTCGGTCATGTACTTCTCCCCTCGGATGCGGTGTCCGGCCTCCCGGAGGAGGCCGGACACCGGGACGAACGGGATCGTCAGCCGTCCCGCGCCACGGCGGGCACTCAGCTACTTACCCTTTTCGGTCACCGTCCGTCACCAAGGGAGCCACCGAGGGATCCGTTCAGCAGCCGACGGGGCTGGAGCCGAGGGCCACGTCGTCGTACCAGATCGTGTCCGAGTCGCTGCCGTAGCTCTCCCAGCCGAGGCGCAGCGTCGTGGGCCGCGGCGCGGTGGTGCGCCGCAGCCACTGGGCGTCCACGTTCTGGGTGGGCGTGCCGTCCACCCGGAGGCCGGCGACCTCCTGATCGTCCAGGTACGTACGCATCGCCTGCTGGGTGGTGTCGATCTGGAAGCGCAGGCAGACCCAGCGGTTGGTGGGCAGCGGGGTGCTCAGCGCGACGCCGGCCGGGCTCTGCTCGGGCAGCGTGGCGTCGTCGGACTCCCGGTTCCACTGGAGCGCGTTGTTCTGGCCGCCGATCCGCAGGTCCTTGCCGCCGTCCCGGGAGTCCGCCATGGTGATCATGCTGACGTGACCGGCCGGGAGCGCGGTCGTGTGCCGCACCCACATGCGGCCGTACACCACGGGCGCGATCCCCGAGACGTTCTTGGTGGTCCCGACGAACATGTGGTTGCAGTAGTTGCCGCCGCCGATGACCTTGAGCGACTTGCCACCGCTGTGCGCGGTGGAGGTGTCGATCGTGGCCGTGCCGCTGCCCGAGCAGTTCGGCGTGCTGACCTGCCATTCACCCGACGGCGCGCCCGACTGGTCCTCGAACCCCGAGCAGACCACCAGGCCGCTGCCCGAGCAACCGGTCGACGGCGTCGTCGAAGGCGACGGAGACGGTGAAGGGGAAGGGGAGGCCGACGGGGACGGTGACGGCGAGGGAGAGGCCGAAGGGGACGGGGACGGCGAGGGCGACCGCGAAGGGGACGCCGACGGGGACGGCGAGGGCGAGGGAGAGGCCGACGGCGAGGGCGAGGACGTGCCCCCGCACGGCACGCCGTTCAGCGAGTAGTCGGACGGCGGCGTGAGGCTGCCCGACCAGGTGCCCTGGAAGCCGAAGTCGGCCGTGCCGCCCGTGGCGAGCGAGCCGTTGTAGGAGACGTTGGTGGCGGTCACCGTCGCGCCCGACTGGCTGACCTGCGCGTTCCAGGCGCTGGTGATCTGCTGGCTGGTGCCCGCCGTCCAGCGCAGCGTCCACGAGCTGACCGCGGAGCCGAGGTTGGTGAGCCGCACCGAGGCGGTGAAGCCGCCCTGCCACTGGTTGACCGTGTAGTCCACCTTGCAGACGGGGGCCGCGGAGGCGGCGGTGGGCACCAGCACGACCACGAGCCCGGCCACCAGCGCGGCCAGGGCCGCGACCAGGCGCCCCGCCGGGGAGCCCGGCAGGCCGCGACCGGCGCGCGCACCCCTCCGGATGCCCGCACGCCGGTCACCGGGTGCGGGACGGAACTGCTTCATGCGTACCTCGCTTCCTGCGCATCTGTCGTGTGACGCTTCGCGCGGCCCGCGTCGGCCCGCGTCGGCCCGCCTCGCCCGGATCGGCGGATCGGCCCGGATCGGACCGGGCCGGCCGGAGGCGGCGGCAGGGCGGGCGCCGCCGCTCGGGCCGCGGTGGACGCCGCGCGTACGCGGGCGACGGGAGCGGCGCCGGCCGGCGTGGCCGGGCGCATGGGTCGCGACGCTGCGGCCCCGGACGCCGATGTTTTCCCCCGGTCGTACGGCAGGTCAACGGACGCCGCCGCGCCCCCGCCCGGCCGCGCGTCCGGCGACGGCGTGCGGCCCAGCTCACGGGCGCGGGGCGGCCGGAGGCGGCCGGGCCCGGGGAGGTGGCCGAACTGAATCTTTCACCATGCCGTGATGTGACGAAGGCCGCCGTACCCTCCGCCTGTGCGCCCTCCGGCCGGTCGCGGCCGGGCGACTGCCCGCCGGGCGCCGGCTCTCGTAGTGTTCGCTCTGACACGCTCGAACAAAGGACATCCCCCAATGGCAGAAGCAGGGTCCTGGGTCGTCGTCGGGCTCGACAACGGCGGGACAAGCAACAACGCGACCGTCCTCGACGCCTCCGGCCGTTTCCTCGTGGACCGCATGGTCGAGACCCCGAGCCTCGTGCGGGAGGGCCCCGAGGTCGCGGTCGAGCAGCTCCTCCTCGCCCTCGGCAACGTGCTGGAGCTGACCGGCACACCCCGGTCCACGGTGCGCGCGGTGGGCCTCGACACCCCTGGCCCGGCCAGCGCCCGCGGGGTGATCTCCTCCAAGGGCGCGACAAACTTCGTCGACCCCGGCTGGTTCGGCTTCGACTTCCGCGCCGCCCTGGAGGCCCGGCTCGGGCTTCCGGTCGTCTACAACAACGACGGCAACGCGGCGGCCCTCTACTCCCACCACGTACGCTTCGGCGCGGACGCCTGGCAGCACTCGTCGGTCTCCGCGATCGTCGGCACCGGTCTCGGCGGCGGCGTGATCCAGTCGGGGCACGTCGTGAAGGGCGCGGCCGGGATGGCCGGCGAGCTCGGGCACGTCCACATCCCCCTGCAGGGCCTCCTGGAGGAGGACCAGCCGCTGCCGGAGTGCAACTGCGGCTTCACCGGGGACGCCGAGAGCGTCGCCTCGCTGACCGGCATCGAGAAGAACCTGCTGCCCTACTGGCTGACCCGCTTCCCCGGCCACGAGCTCGCCGGGATCGAGCCCGTCGCGAAGGCGGCCCGGCTGCTGCGCGGCTACGCCGAGAACGGCGACGCGCTCGCCCTCAAGGTCTTCGAACAGCAGGCGATGGCCATCGGCAGGCTGTTCACCGTCGCGGCCAACTTCACCGACCCCGACGCGTACTTCCTGGGCGGCGGGGTGGTCGAGGCGGCCCCGCACTTCCGGGAGTGGTTCCTGGAGAAGGTCCGCGAGCACACCCTGCTGCGGGACGAGCAGCGGCAGGTGGCGAGTGTCACACTGGTGGAGGACCTCGACATGGCCGGAGCCCGGGGCGCCGCGCTGGCCGCGCTCTCCGAGATCGTCGGCCGCTGACACCGCCAGCGCCGTACGGAGGCGACTCTCGGCGCGGTTCGCGAAACCCCCGGCAAGAGTGGGCAAATTGTCGCTATCCACACCAGCAACCCCAGGAGGCTCGATAGAGGATAGAAAGGTCATTTTCGTAGTGACGTTCCCGCGGGGCGTCCGCGACGGGGGACATCTCGTCGCGGAGGATCGCCGGGACGGATCTATCGGGGAAGGATCACGGGGGAGGATCCATGACCACGACCGAGGCGACACCGGGCCCGACGGCCGGAGGAACGACGACCACCCGGGCCCGGGCATCCCGTGCCCGCACGACGACGACCACGCCGCCCGTACCCGCGACGCCCACACCCGGCCCGTCCACGGGCCCGGGGACCAAGGAGGAGCACCCGCCGCGACTGGACCTGGACCTGCCGTTCATGAGCCTCCAGCTTCGCGCGCCCGAGATGCACCTGCCGCACGTCGGCCTGCCACACATCAGCGGGCGGGAGGTCGGGCACGCCATGGACGTCGCCCGGACCTTCCTGCCGCCGCCGGAGCGCATCATGTACTACGGCGGTCTCGGCGCGCTCGCGGTCCTCGGCATCTTGGAGTGGCCGGTGGCGGCGGCGATCGGCGCGGGAACCATGATCGCCCAGCGGGCCAGGTCGCGCGAGCAGCGCTGGTCGCCGCTCGGCGGGCAGCAGCAGAAGGGCGCCCGGGGAACGGCCTCGCCGGCGCCGGGGATGCCCACACCGGGAGCGACCATGCCGGGAATGCCCGGAGCCGGGGCCGGCACGGGGACCATGGAGACGGTCCCTGGAGCCGCCAGGCAGGCGTCCGGACGGCGGGCCGCGGCGAAGGGCGAGCCGAAGACGCCCGCCACCGGCACCACCCGGCGCGGCCGGGCCGCCGCCAAGTAAGCGCCGCCAGGCAACCGGCGCCCTGGAGTCGCCGCCCTGGATTCGCCACGGGCGGCGCGGCCGGCAGACGCCGCACGGGCACGGCCGTCAGGCACCCGTGCGGCCACGGCCTGGGCGTGTGATCAGGGAAGCATCCGGAACGGCCACCCGCTGTTCACCGAACAGTAACCTAAGCTATGCCTGTTTGGGAGGTTTATGGGTCAGTCTTCCATAGAAGCCGATTTGTCCTACTGAGGTGTGAAGTGACTGAGTTCCTCGCCGCCGTACTCTCCCGTGCGGCCCTCATGGTCCTGGAGGCGCTGCTCGTGCGCCTCATCCATGCCCTCGTGACGTCGTCCTTCCGCGTCACGATGCCACACGCGGCCTGATCCCGACGGCCTGATCCCGGCCTGATCCCACCCTGGCGGGCCCACTTCGCGCCGCCGGTGGTCCCGGGCGAGCCCTCCAGGCTCTCGCGCCGCCGTCCGCTCCCGCCGGCGACGACCGCCGCCGGGCCCTGAACAGCCGCTTCCCCACGGCCGAACTCACGCGGGGCCATCCCCGGGGGTTCTCACAGGGATCGTCTAGATCTCAGGGGGATATCTCGCAAGGTCGTCGCAGCCGCTCGCGGCGAACCCCGCGCACGGGGGACGAGAGCGCCGGTGGCGTCGCTCCGGCTCGGAGGTGCCTCTCTCGTCCCCGCACCGGTGACGGCCGCGAGCCCTCCCCCCCGGAGGGCCCGGCGCCCCGCCACCTCACGCACGCTCGCGCGGGTCAGTCCTTGAACGCGTCCTTGACCTTGCCGGCGGCGTCCTTCACCTTCTCGCCCGCCTGCTTCATGTGGCTCTTCGACTGGTCGGCCTGACCCTCGGCCTCGAGGCTCTCGTCGTCGGTGACCTTGCCGAGCCCCTCCTTGGCCTTCCCCGTGAGCTCTTCCGACTTGTTACGGAACTTGTCCTCCGTACCCATCTGGTTTCCCCTCTCGGTCGCGGAGCTGACGAACCCCCCTCTTTCCGCTGGTGGAGGGGCTAAACGCGTCCCGGCCGACTCTCAGCCGCCCAATCGGGAAAAAGGGACGAAACGGGCGTACGCTAGAAATGAGGACTACAGCACACACCTTTGAAGGGTGGTGTGAGGCATGACACACAGCGCCGACATCGGGACACATCCCGACATCATGCAGATGCGTGCCCGTTACGAGGCCGCCGCGGCGAATCCCGCCGCGCAGCTGGCCGATGGTCTGACGCTCCTGAGCGGGCTGTATCTGGCGCTTTCGCCCTGGATCATCGGATTCAGCGGCACGCGGACTCCGCTCGCGGTGAACAACCTCGTCACCGGTCTCGCCGTAGCGCTCCTGGCGATGGGATACAGCTCGGCGTTCGGGCGCACCTACGGAATCTCCTGGGTCGCCCCGCTACTCGGCATCTGGACCATCATCGCCCCCTGGGTCATCCGGGGAGGCATGGCGACCACCTCGACCATCATCAGCAACGTGGTCGTGGGCGCGCTCATCCTGCTGTTCGGACTGGCCACGATGCGGTTCGGCATGATGGAGCGCGAGCGGCCCGGCGGCTTCCGCACGCCGGCGCACTGAGCCGGCTTTGGGGCCGGCGACGCTGCAGGGTCGGCGACGCGTGGGCGCGGTTGTCGCAGGCGCCGGTTAGTCTCGTCCTGGGCCGAACGAGCGGCTGGGCCGAACGAGAGGACGACGCGCGCGTGACGACCACGGCTCCCGTCGCGAGTCCGGTGGACTTCGCGACCTACGGTGACTACACGCTGAAGGCGGCCACCAGGCCGGACGGGTCGTTCGCGCGGCCGCTGTACCGGTTCCGCGACCGCGTGACGGCCGACGGTGTCACGGCCGACGACGGCGGCTTTCCGGCCGAGTCCGGCCGCTACCACCTGTACGTCTCGCTGGCCTGCCCGTGGGCGCACCGCTCGGTGATCGTGCGGGCGCTTCTCGGGCTGGAGGACGTCGTGTCGATGTCCGTCGTCGATCCCGTGCGCGACGGGCGTGGCTGGGCGTTCCGCGAGGGCCCGGGGCACGGGCCCGACGTGCTCAACGGGTTCACCCTGCTCCGGGAGGCGTACGAGGCGACCGAGCCCGGCTACGACGGCCACGTCTCCGTCCCCGTGCTGTGGGACCGCCGCACCGGGCGGATCGTCAGCAACAACTTCCCCGACATCAGTCTCGACCTGGGCCAGGCGTTCGCCCGGTGGGCCCGGCCGGGCGTCGATCTCTACCCCGAGGGCCTGCGGGCCGACATCGACGCGCTCAACGAGCGCGTCTACGCCGACGTGAACAACGGCGTGTACAGGTGCGGCTTCGCCGAGAGCCAGGAGGCGTACGACACGGCGGTCACGGCGCTCTTCGCGGCGCTCGGCGAGCTCGACGAGCGCCTGGCCGGCCGCCGTTACCTGTTCGGCGACCGGATCACCGAGGCCGACGTGCGCCTCTGGGTCACGCTGGCCCGCTTCGACACGGTCTACGTGACCCACTTCAAGGCGAACATCCGCCGCCTCGCCGACCACCCCAACCTCTGGCGCTACGCCCGCGACCTCTACGCGAACCCCGCCTTCGGCGGCACGACGGACTTCGGCCACATCAAGCGCCACTACTACGGCACCCACCCCAAGATCAATCCGCTCCGCATCGTGCCCGCGGGACCGCTCGTCGACTGGTCGTCGTAGGCCGCCACGGCGACCGCTTTGACGTACCGACCTGTCTTCCCGAATAATCGGGCACAGTTCGAGGGGGAGTACCCGGCTTCCCGCAGCGTCGTCATCACGGCCGCCGACCTGAGGCGGCCCGGCGCGGGGGTCACCGCAGCATCCGGTGGCACGGGGAGACCGTCGACCGTCCGATTCCGCCATGTGGCGGTGATGGGGGTTGACGCATGCCCGTACCTCTGTGGGCCTGGGCCGCCGTTCTGGCGGTCATCCTTGTCATGCTGGCCGTCGACCTCTACGCCCATCGCAGCGCCCATGTCGTGCGGTTCCGCGAGGCGCTGGCCTGGTCGGGGGTGTGGATCGTCCTCGGCCTCGGCTTCGGGGCCGTCGTCTGGTTGACCTGGGGCCCGGAGGCGGGCGGCGAGTACCTCGCCGGTTACCTGATCGAGAAGTCGCTGGCCGTCGACAACGTGTTCGTGTTCGCCCTGCTGTTCTCCTTCTTCGCGGTCCCCCGCGAACTGGAGCACCGCGTGCTGTTCTTCGGCGTGCTCGGCGCGCTGGTCTTCCGAGCGGCGTTCATCGGCGCGGGCGCCGTGCTGCTCGGCCGCTTCCACTGGATCCTCTACCTCTTCGGCGCGTTCCTGCTCTACACGGGCGTGAAGATGGCCAGGCACGCCGCGATCGAGGTGAATCCCGACCGCAATCCGGTGCTGCGCGCCATGCGGCGGGTGATGCCCGTCACCGACGCCTTCCAGGGGTCGCGGTTCCTCGTCCGGCGGGACGACGGCCGGTGGGCCGCGACGCCGCTGCTGGCCGTGCTGGTCGCCGTCGAGACCACCGACATCGTCTTCGCCGTCGACTCGATCCCCGCGATCTTCGCGGTCACCTCCGAGCCGTTCCTGGTCTTCACCTCCAACGCCTTCGCGATCCTCGGGCTGCGGGCGATGTACTTCCTGCTCGCCGGGGCGATGCACCGGTTCGGCTATCTCAGGTACGGCCTCGCCGCGATCCTCGTGTTCGTGGGGGCGAAGATGCTCCTCGCCGACCTCTACGCGATCCCCGTCTGGCTGTCGCTGGTGGTGATCTTCGCCTGTCTCGCGATCTCCGTGGGGGCGAGCCACTACCGCGCGCGTAGGGGTTGATCGATCTTCCCCTGGCCCGCCGCCGATATGTACTCTCCTGTCCAGGGATGGGCGGGCGGCGGGAGGATTCGGCAACGTGACGGGCTTGTACGCGATCAGCGATCTGCACGTCGCCCACGACGAGAACCGCGAGATCGTCGAGAACCTGCACCCGGAGTCGGACGGCGACTGGCTCGTCGTGGCCGGCGATGTGGCGGAGACCCCCGCCGACATCGAATGGGCGCTGGCCACGCTGGCGCGGCGGTTCGCGAGGGTCGTCTGGGCGCCCGGCAACCACGAGCTGTGGACCACCGCGAGCGACCCGGTCCAGCTCCGGGGCGTCGCCCGATACGAGCGCCTCGTTCGGATCTGCCGTGACCTCGGGGTGCTCACGCCGGAGGATCCGTACGCGGTGTGGGAGAGCGAGGACGGGCCGGTCACGGTGGCCCCGCTGTTCCTCCTCTACGACTACACCTTCCGTCCCGACGGCACCGCGACCAAGGAGACGGCCCTGGCCCGGGCGTACGAGGCCGGCGTCGTGTGCACCGACGAGTATCTCCTGCACCCCGATCCGCACCCGACCCGCGACGCCTGGTGCGAGGCGCGGCTGGCCGAGACCGAGCGCCGCCTCGCCGCCGTCGGCGGCCCGGTCGTGCTGGTCAACCACTTCCCGCTGGTCCGGGAGCCGACCCGGATCCTGCGGTATCCCGAGTTCGCGCTGTGGTGCGGCACCGAGCGCACCGCCGACTGGCACGTACGCTACCGGGCCGCCGCCGTGGTCTACGGCCACCTGCACATCCCCCGGACGACCTGGCACGACGGCGTGCGCTTCGAGGAGGTCTCGCTGGGCTATCCGCGCGAGTGGCGCGGGCGCCCGGCCGGGCCCACGCGCCCGCGTCTGGTGCTCGCCGGAGCGGCCACGTGATCGCTGACATCCTGCCGGCGTGGGTGGCGTCGGCGGAGGAGTTCGGCGACGTCCCGGAGGAGACCCTCTTCCCGGAGGAGAGGCCGCTCGTCGAGCGGGTCGCCGACCGGCGACGGCGGGAGTTCGTCACCGGGCGCCACTGCGCCAGGCGCGCGCTCGCCGCGATCGGCGTGGCGCCCGTCGCGATCCCGCGCGGCGAGCGGGGCGCACCGGTCTGGCCGGTCGGCGTGGCCGGCAGCATCACGCACTGCTCGGGATACCGTGCGGCGGCGGTTGCCCCGGCGGAGGCGGCGCTGGCGATCGGCATCGACGCCGAGCCGCACGAGCACCTCCCCGAGGGCGTCCTCCCCCGGGTCGCCGCGCCCGCCGAGATCGCCGCGCTCACGGCGCTGCGCGACGCGGACGACGCGGTGTGCTGGGACGCGATCCTGTTCAGCGCCAAGGAGTCGGTCTACAAGGTCTGGTTCCCGCTGACCCGCAGATGGCTCGACTTCTCCGAGGCGGTGGTGGACATCGACCCCGAGGGCGGGTTCGGCGCCCGGCTTCTGGTCGCCGACCCCGCCGTCGGCACGATGGTCCTGCGGGGCCGGTGGACGGTGCGCGACGGCCACCTCGCCACCTCGATCACCCTCCCCCGGCGCTGACGACGCCCGCTCACGTACGCGGCCGGTGGCGGGCGGCCGCGCGGGCGTGCGCCGCCGTCAGGAGGGCGGGCACCCGGGGTGCGGTGGCCTCGCCGGGGTTGAGCACACAGACCCAGGACTGGGCGGCGTAGACCGGATGCGGCAGGATCCGGTCGTGCGCGCGGTAGTCCACCGTCTCGTGCCGTCCGGCGTGCGCGGCCGGTGGGTAGCCGAGCAGTTCCTCGAACGCGGCGCGGCCCACGGCGACGTTCAGCCGGAACACCCCGGGCCGGTCGAGGCCGGAGGCGGTGTCGAACCCCTCGTAGTCCTTGACCACGATCGTGGCGAAGGGCATCTGCCGGGCGGAGGGGTCGTCGCCGGGATCGTAGAAGAAGAAGGTGTCTCCCCACGCCGCCCGGGGAGCGCCGGTGCCCTCGGCGGCGGTGAAGGCGACGACACCCGGCAGGCCGGTCATGAAGTCGACGATGTCGTTCTCGGTCAAGGCGGGTCCCGTTTTCTCGGCGGCTGATTCCTCCTTGAATCGTCTCATTGAGCCGCCCTGTGAAACTTATGCCGATAAATCCCTGGATTCCGACGGACAACCTTCTACCCGCTGGGCAGGCCGGTTCAGGACCGGCGAGGCGGGCGCACCACCGCGACGGGACAGTGCGCGTGGTGCAGGACAGCCCGGCTGACCGAGCCGAGCACCGCCGAGCCGACGGCGCCGTGGCCCCGGGAGCCGACGACGAGCAGGTCCGCCTTCTCCCCCGCCTCCACGAGGACGGGCACCGGATGCGCGCAGACGGCCCGCATCTCGGCGTCCAGCTCCGGGTAGCGCTCCCGGTGCGCCGCCAGCATCTCCGCCACGTAGTCCTCCTGGGCCCTGCGCACCTCGTCGACGTCATAGGTGATCTCGGGCGCGAACGTGTGCACCGGAAGCTGCCACGCGTAGAGGACGAGCAGACGGCAGCCGCGCAGCCGCGCCTCCTCCGACGCGTAGGTCAGCGCGGCCTCCGCCTCCGCCGAGCCGTCGACGCCGGCGACGACCAGCCCGTGCGGCACCCGCAGCCCCTGGCGTACGACCACGACGGGAACGTCGACCTGACCGGCGAGGTGCATGCTGACCGAGCCGAGCAGCATGCCGGCGAACCCGCCGTGGCCCCGGTTCCCGACGACGATCTCCGCGGCCCCGGCGGCCTCCCGCCGCAGCGTCCTCGACGGGTCCCCCTCGACGAGATCGGGGACGACGCGGACGACGGGATGGATCTCGCGGACGGCCTGCACGGCGTCCTCCAGGATCCGCCGGCCGGCCCGCTCGAGCTGGTCCTCGACGCTGATGGGATAACGGGCGATCTCGTACGGCAGGCGGTCCACCGCGTGGACGATCCGCAGCGTCAGGCCCCTGCGCGCGGCGTCTCCCGCGGCCCACTCCACCGCCGCGGCAGCGGCGCGCGAGCCGTCGGTGCCCACGACGACGACAGGTTCGGACAGGGCGCCGGACAGGGGTTCGGACATGGCTCCTCCTTCGTGCCTGTCCTCATCCCACCGTCCGCGCGCCGCCCGGGGCAGGGCCGCTGGTCCCCTCCTCCCGGGACCTTCCGCCCTGCGTGGAAGGTCCCGGCGGAAGGTCCCGATGGAGGGAGATCAGGGACAGGTGAAGGCGGTCGGAACCGGCGAGGAGGACCCGGACGCCTGGAAGCCGAAGCTCGCCGACGCGCCGGGGGCGAGGGTCTGGCCCCAGGAGGGAGCCCGCGCCGTCCAGCGGGACCCGCTGGTGGTCACGGTCGCGCTCCAGCCGCTGACGAGGCTCACTCCGGCCGGCATGGTCCAGCCGACCGTCCAGTCGGGCCAGGTCGTCGTGCCGGTGTTCTTGACCGTGACGTTCGTGGTGAAACCCCCCTGCCACGAACTGGCCACCTGGTAGCTCACCTGGCACGTCCCGGTGCTCGCGGACGGGCTCGCCGACGGGCTCGCGGACGGGCTCGCCGACGGGGAGGCGGACGGCGACGGCGACGGCGACGGCGACCGGGACGGGGAGGCCGACGGAGACGGAGAGGGGGACGGAGACGCGGACGGCGAGGGAGACGGGGAAGCCGAGGGCGACGCGCTGGGCGAGGCCGTGGTCGTGGTGTAGCTCGCCTCGGTGTAGTCGGCGGCGCACTGCGTGCCGCACGACGTGGGCAGGCCGAAGCTGTAGACACGGCCGCCGTTCAGCGGCTGGTCGGCCGCGTCGCGCACGCGGATCTGGAACCGCGTCGCGCCCCGGCTGGTCCCGCTGATGAGGTACGACTGGCCCATGTCGGAGTTCATCTGGGCCGGCTGCCAGGCGCCGTCGGCGTAGTACTCCACCCCGTGGACGCCGTTGGGCAGGTGCGAGACCGCGATCGCGGTCCAGTAGGCCTGGGAGCCCTTGAGGAACCCGATGCGGATGTCGCCGGAGTAGTTCGGCGCGGAGATGAACGACCAGGTGACGCGGCGGTTGTTCCAGTGGTTCGGGTACATGTCCCCGACCGGCGCGCCGTTCTTCACGAACCTGTTGAGCGAGGGCTTCGACAGGTCGAGGTGGTAGCGGTCGTCGCGGCACCAGCCGTTGGAGTCGCCGCAGCTGTCGGCGACGATCATGGTCAGGGTGGCGCCGTTGTAGGCGTCGGAGACCCACGAGCCGTTCCGGCAGAACTGCGAGTTCTGGCCGCCGTCGTTGACGCCGGTGCAGAAGTCGGAGATCTGCACCCGGACGAAGCGGCCGCAGTTGAGCCCGTTGTTCCACAACCCGGTCTTGGACGCGTTGGCGCCGGTCAGCGGCCGGGGATAGAAGTTGTAGTCGCCGGGGGTGTCGTAGACGTTGAGGGCGACGAAGTCCTGCGAGTCGAGCTGGGATTGCGGCATCCCGCAGCCGCCGTACGGCGCGCCGAGGGCGTCGAAGTAGGTGGCGTTGCCGGTCACCGGCGCGGGCGGGTCGCCGACCGCGCCGGCCGGAGAGGCGGCGGGCCAGGCGGTCAGCAGCACCACGGCGACGGCGGCCGTCCAGATGCGGCGCCGGAGGCGCCGGATGCGACCTCGGACGGAGAATGCGCGGCCGGTCATCGGACTCCCTGCGCTCACGGTCGGGGCTCGGAACGCCGCGATCCTGGCGGCGGGCCGGTGCCGGGTCAAGGGCCGGTCACGACGGCCGCGGCGACGACCCCGGTGAGCTGCGTGCGAAGTCCACACCGTTTGGTAACTACCTGTAACTTTCATCACCCTCATGAGCCGATGACGTGCAGAAGCCGACTATCAGGGCAGAAGAGACGAAAGACTTCATGACCGGCGGGGAGCGGCCACATGACGGATTTCGCGGAGGAGATGGCGGTCGGCGGCGGCGGTCAGCGAGTACGGCCATCCGGAGGCCGACCGGCCGGCGCGCTCAGCGCGACTCGCGCAGCCTGGCGAGGTCGCTCTCCATCTTGGCGATGACCCGCTGGTAGCCCTCCCAGCCGCACAGCCGGAGCAGCTCCGACTTCATGCGCAGCGTCTCCTCCTGCACCGCCTCCGGTCCCTGCCGCCGGATCGCGTCGAGCGCGCTGCGCGCCCGGCTCTCCTGGTCGCTGGCGTCGGCGAGACCTTCGCGTCTCATATCAGGAGCAGGCATGGGACCTTTCCTCCGGGTCTGGACGAACGGTGCCTACACCTGACGCGCCTTGACGCCGGGAGGTTGACGGCCCGGCGAAATATTGGCCGCCGCGTTATCGGGCGCGTTATCGGAGCGGCCGGGCCTCCCCGCCGGGGACGTCGACCGCGATCTCGCCGCCCAGCCGGCGGCCGTCGTTCAGGGCCAGGTTGTCGCCGCTCCAGAACCTGCCGGGGTCGTACCAGTTGGGACGGCGGCCGCCCGGCAGCAGGCCCATCTCCTCGTACGTCACGGCGACGACCTCCGCGCAGTAGGCCGTCTCCAGCGTCCTTTCCCGCGCCGTGCGCCCCTCCTCGTCGCGTTTCCCACGGCGGAGCACAGGGAGGGGTACGGCGCGGAGCGAGGGCAGCCTCCCGCGCAGCCAGCGCCCCGCCAGGCGGGCGGTGGACGGGAACGGCGTGCCGTCCAGCCGGGCGATCGTCCGCAGGACGGCGTCCTCCATCTCCCGGCCCACCGGCGGCTCCAGTTGGCGCAGCCAGGCCCGCTGGCCGTACCTCGCCGCCCAGACGCACACCGCGTCACGCATGTCGTGCAGTTGCACGCCGCGCTGGTGGGTGCCCGACCACATGTCCGGCAGCGACCGGCCGAGCTCCGCGTGCCACATCAGCGGCGGCAGATCCTCGATGACGACGGCCATGCCCACGTGGTTGACCGGGCTGTTGGTGGTGACCTGGATGGCGCGGTCGGGCGCGCTGCGCCCCCGGAACACCCACACGTCACCGGTACGGACCAGTTCGAGTGCCTTGTCCAGGCTTATCCGCGTACGAGCCACGGCAGTAGCCTAGGCACATGCGGTGGTGGAAGATACTCGGCCTGGCGGCGTTCGCGGGCGTCGCGGCGACCGGCGTGGTGATCGCCCGTGCGGAGCGCCGGCGGCGCGCCTACACCCCGGAGGAGATCCGGACGCGGCTGCGCGCCCGGCACGCCGAGGCCGTCGCCGCTCAGCCGCTCCGGTAGGCGTCGACGCCGAGTTTGACGGCGACGGCGAGACCGCAGATCGCGGCGGCGAGGCGCAGCGAGTCGCCGGGCAGGCGGCGGGCGATGGCGGGGCCCAGCCAGCCGCCGAGGAGGAACCCCGCGGCGAGCGGCCCCACCGCGGCCCAGTCGACCGGGCCGAACAGTGCGAACCAGACGGCTGCGACGGCGTTGGCGAGCGCCCCCACGAGGTTCTTCACCGCGTTGACCCCCGCCGGGGAGCGGTCGAGCGCCGCGGCGAGCACCGCGAACATGATGATGCCCCCGGCCGCGCCGAAGTAGCCCGTGTAGACCGCGACGCAGAACACGGCGGCACGCAGCGCGAGGCCGTTCTCCCCGCCGAGGCTCACCTGTCCCGCTCGGGGCGGGCGCAGCAGCAACAGCAGCGAGGCGCCGCCGACCAGCCACGGAGCGACCATCTCGAACGTCCGCGCGGGCGTGACCAGCAGCAGGCCCGCGCCCGCCGCGCCGCCCAGCGCGGCGGAAAGCCCCAGACGGCCGACGACCGTGCGCTGGCCCGCCAGCTCCGGCCGCGAACCGGCCGCCGCGCCCAGTCCGGTGAACAGCAGCGCGACCGTGTTGGTGACGTTCGCGGCCAGCGGCGGCAGTCCGAAGGCCAGCAGGGCGGGATAGGACACGACCGAGGCCAGGCTCACCACCGTGCTGACCACCCCGGCCACCAGACCCACGGCGGCCAGCCCCAGCACGTCGACGAACACAGACGAACCCAACCATACGGACCCTCGTCGCCCGTCAGCGGCCTGCGAATCAGAGCGAGGGGAAGCGGAGCACCCAGCGGCGCTGCCAGGGCGTCTCGACGGCGCGCCGGTGATGGTTGGCCCGGGTCCAGGCCACGGCCTCGTGCGCGGGCAGGCCTGAGAGGATCGCCAGGCACGCGATGACGGTGCCGGTGCGCCCGACGCCTCCGCCGCAGGCCACCTCCAGCGTGCGGCCGGCGCGGGCGTGCCCGTGCAGCGCCCGGATGAGACCGGCCGCGCTCTCCCCGTCGCGGGGCAGCAGGAAGTCGGGCCAGTCGATCCACTCGTGCGCCCAGGTGATCCCCGAGTCGTGCCGGCGTCTCAGCCGGGGGCCGCCGAGATAGAGGCCGTGTTCGGGCGGGACGCCTTCGGGCGCGGGATACCTCAGGCCGCGCCCGCGGACCCGGGTGCCGTCGGGCAGCGTGACCGCGCCGGGGAGAGGGGTCTCAGACATGATCCCATCCTGCCCTGCCGACGGGCCGAGGAGCGCCGGCGAAGCCTCGTCCGCGTTTCGGCTGCCCGGCCACTGGACCCTGTACACCCTGTACACCCTGTTGACCTTGAGACCGCGGCACGGCGCCGGTCAAGCGGGCCGTCCCGGAGACCGCGCAGCGTGTGACCGTCGCGAGGGCCGGGCCCGGTGGAAGTGCCCGGCCCTCGGGCGTATCACCGCACACGCGGCTGCCGGGCCCGATCGCCGGGCTTACGATCGACGGGAAGACGATCTCAGGGAGCGGCGATGGCGTCGAGGGACGCGGGGGGCGGAGCGTGAGGGCCGCCCGGCTGCACAAGGTGGGCGACATCCGGCTGAATGACGAGCCGCCGCCCCTCCCCGGCCCGGGTGAGAGCCTGGTGCGGGTCACCGCGGTCGGCCTGTGCGGCTCCGACCTGCACTGGTACGCCGAAGGCGGCATCGGTGACGCGGTGCTGGACACGCCGCTCGTGGTGGGGCACGAGATCGCGGGAGTGATCGAGGGCGGCCCCCGGGACGGCACCCGGGTCGCGGTGGACCCCGCGATCCCGTGCGCCCGCTGCCCTGTCTGCGCCACGGGCCACGGCAACCTGTGCCCGGACGTCCGCTTCGCCGGGCACGGGACGCTCGACGGCGGCCTGCGGGAGCGGATGGCCTGGCCCGACGACCTGCTGCACCCGCTGCCCGCCGCCCTCTCCGACGCCGACGGCGCCATGCTCGAACCGCTGGGCGTCGCGATCCACACCGTTGACCTCGGGCACATCCCCCTGGGCTCGCCCGTCGCCGTCGTCGGCTGCGGGCCGATCGGCCTGCTCGTGATCCGGCTCGCCCGGCTCGCCGGGGCCGGCGCCGTCGTCGCCGTCGACCCGCTGCCGCACCGCCGCGCCGCCGCCCTGAGGTACGGAGCCGACCTCGCGCTGTCGCCGGAGACCGCGGAGCCCGGCGTGTGGCGGGAGGTCGACGGCCCGGCGGGCCTCGGCGTGCGGGTGGCGTTCGAGGTGGCGGGCGACGACGACGCCGTACGCCTGGCCATGACCGCGGTCAGGCCCGGCGGCCGGGTGGTGCTGGCCGGCATCCCCGACGAGGACCGCACCTGCTTCCCCGCGTCGCTCGCCCGGCGCAAGGGCCTGACGATCGCCCTCGTCCGGCGGATGAACCTCACCTATCCCCGGGCGATCCGGCTGGCCGCGGACGGGCTGGTCGACCTGTCGGCGCTGGTCACCGAGCGGTTCCCGCTCACGGCCACGGCGGAGGCGTTCACCGCCGCCGTCTCGCGGCGCGGGCTCAAGGTCCTGGTCGAGCCCGGCCGCCACTGAGCCACCACTCAGCCACCATTGAGCCGCCACTGAGCCGCGGCCGGCCTCGACACACGGGAGGATTGGACCGCCGGCCGCCGGGCAGGGCCATGACGTGGCTGTCACCGACGATTCCGGCGAGCAGGTCCCGGCGTACCGGCGGCTCGCGGCGATGCTGCGCGAGGAGATCGTACGCGGCCGGATCGAGCCCGACCGTCCCCTCCCGCCGGAGGATCTCCTGGTGCGCGAGCACGGGTGCAGCCCCGGCGACGTACGCCGCGCCGTCGAGGTGCTGAGCGGCGAGGGCCTCGTCTACACGATCGAGGGGCAGGGCGCCTACGTCTCCACCCGCGCCGAGGAGACCGGCGGCGGCTAGCCCAGGGTGCCGTCGGTCCGGTGAAGGAGCGAGGCGACCCGCCTGCGGGCGTCCTCGCCCACGGGCACCTGAAGCACCAGCACGAGATCGGGGCGCCCCATCGGGCGCATCTTGAATATCTCCAGGTCCAGCCGCCCGATCTCGGGGTGGTCGATCCCGACCGTGGCCGGCCGGAAGCGGCGCACCGGACAGTCGGCCCACCATTCGCGGAACTCCCGGCTGACCTCGCCGAGCTCCTCCACCAGCGCCGCGAGCCGCGGGTCGCCCGGCCGGCGTCCCATCGCGGCGCGGAACTGGCTGATCACGGCGCGGGCCGCGGGCTCCCAGTCGACCATCCGGGCGCGGTTCGCGGCGTCGGTGAACATCATCCACAGCAGGTTCCGCCGGCCCGGCGGGAACGTCAGCGGATCGAGGCGGAGCAGCGTGTAGGAGGTGTTCCAGGCCACGTAGTCGAAGCACGCGTCGTAGAGGGAGGCGGCGTTCGGGGCGGCGGCGTCGACCAGGCGCGCCAGCCGGGCCGCCGCCTGCTCCCCGCCGGGAGCCGGTGTGTCGGGCGGGGCCAGGCCGGCGAGGTCGCGCAGGTGGTGGTGTTCGTCGGGGTCGAGCCGCAGCGCGCGGGCCAGCGCGTCGATCACCTGAGCCGACGCCGAGATGTCCCGCCCCTGCTCCAGGTAGGTGTACCAGGTGACGCCGACGCCCGAGAGCTCGGCGACCTCCTCGCGCCGCAGTCCGGGGGTGCGGCGCAGGGCCGGATCGCCTTCCGGCAGCCCGACGTCGGCGGGCCGCAGGCGGGCCCGCTGGGCGCGCAGGAACGCGCCCAGCTCGGCCCTGCGGTCCGACTCCCTCATGCGGCGACGGGGCGCGTGACTGGCAGCACGAGTGCCAGGACCGCCGGACGCCGCCTCGTTATCGTGACGGCCATGATCCTTCACAGGGCGAGTCTCCCAGGGAGGCGGGTGTCATGAGTGATCGCGTACTGGTGATCGGCGCCACCGGGCGGCAGGGCGGCGCCACCGCCCGCGAACTGCTCGCCCGCGGGCGGACCGTGCGCGCCCTGGTGCGCGACCCCGGCTCCCCCGCCGCGGTGTCCCTGCGGGAGGCGGGGGCCGAGCTCGCGGCGGGTGACCTGGACGACGAGGCGTCGCTGCGCCAGGCCATGCGGGACGCCGAAGGGGTCTTCCTGGCGCTGACCATGATGCAGGGGCCGAGGATCACCGCCGAGGGCGCCGCCGCCGAGGAACGGCGGGGGCTGACGGTGGTCCGGCTCGCCGCCGAGGCGGGCCTCGGGCACCTGGTGTACAGCTCGCTCCCCGGCACCGACGCCGCCTCCGGCATCCCCCACTTCGAGAGCAAGGCGCGGATCGAGCGCGAGATCCACGCGCTCGGGCTCCCGGCGACGATCCTGCGCCCGGTCTCCTTCATGGAGAACTACCTCACCTACAGCCGTCCCTCCGTGGAGGACGGCACCCTGGTCCTGCGCCTGCCCGCACGGCCCACCACGCCGATGCAACTGATCTCCGTCCGGGACATCGGGGTCTTCACCGCCCTGGCCTTCGAGCGGCCCGGCGGGTACGTCGGCCGGACCGTCGACATCGGCGCGGACGAGCTGACCCCGCCGGAGATCGCCGCGGCGTTCGGCCGGGCGGGCGGCCTGCCGGCCCGCTACGAGCGGATCCCGATCGAGCAGGTGCGCGCGTTCGACGAGCATCTGGCCCGGATGTTCGAGTTCTTCGACGAGCACCCGGCCGACGGCGTCGATCTGAAGGCCCTGCGGGCCGAGCATCCCGGCCTGACGACCTTCGAGACCTGGCTGCGCGCCACCGGCTGGAGGCCGTGAGGCGCGGGGCGTCACCGGCGGCCGGAATGCCACGCCGTACGGCTATCCCGCGGGCGGCCGGGGCTCGCGCCACATGGGATACATGACCGGGCCGCCGGGCAGCCGGACCAGTTCCGGCATGTCCACGTAGCCGTGGCGGCGGTAGAGCCGCCGGCTCGCCTCGCTGCTCGCCTCCAGGTAGGCGGGCGCCCCCTCGGCGTCGAGCTTGCGATGATGCTCCTCCAGCAGCATGCTGCCGAGGCCGCGGCCGGTCCTCCCCCGCTCCAGGGCGATGAAGTTCAGGAAGTGGTGCGGCTCACGCGGGTGGAGCTTTTCCAGCAGCTCGCCCAGGGCGTGGTAGCGTTCCGCGTTCTCCCCGGTGAAGGCGTCGATCGCCGCTCGCTCGCCGGGGATCTCCGGGAACGGCGCGGTGAACCAGACGGCCACCCCGGCCAGCTCGCCCTCTTCGTGGATGCCGTAGACGTCGCCGTGCACCATCGCGTGCGCGGCGTACATGGTGAAGAACCTCCGCTGGAGGGGCAGGCGGTCCTCCTCGCGCGGGACGAGCCACGCGGTGATCGCGTCGACGTGGAAGGTCTCCGCGATCAGGTGACCGGTCGCCTCCGCGTCCGTCATCCGCGTGATCACCGCGCTCACCGGGGGCCTCCCGCAGCGGCCTGGGCGCCGAGGCCGATGCCGGCGTACACCTCGGGCCGGGTCGCCTTGATCACCCGGGCCCACACGACGCCGAAGATCACCGCGACGACGTAGATGCCGGGCAGGATCCACCTCATCGGCGAGTCGGGCGCGACCCCGAGGACCGTGTCGAAGTTGACCAGCGTCAGCCCGATGATCACGACCAGCGCCACGATCGACAGGGCCGGCGCGAAGCGCGTCCGCCAGGCCGTCTCTTCGCGGGGGTCGCGGGAGAAGAACACGATCACCGAGATCGAGGTGACGGTGAGCAGGGTCAGCAGCCCGAGGCCGCCGAAGGTGCCGAAGGTGAAGAACAGCTTCGTGACCGGGTCGAGTCCCGCGACGGCGTAGACGACGATCACGATCAGGCCGAGCACGGTCTGCAGCAGCGACCCGGCGATCGGGGCGGCGGTGCGGGCCGAGGTGCGCCCGAACACCGAGGGCAGCACGTTCTCCCGGCCCAGGGCGAAGATGTACCGCGCCGTGGTGTTGTGGAAGGCGATCATGCAGGCGATGCTGCTGGTCACGAACAGCACCGAGCCGATCGTCGCGACGGTGCCGCCCAGGTGCTCGCTCGCCTGGCCGAAGATGAGCGCAGGACCCTGCTCCGTCGCCGCCTTGACGATCCCGTCCGGCCCGGTCGGCACCGTCTGGGCCCAGGCGGAGACCGAGTAGAGGATGGCGATGACCGCGATGCCCAGGTAGGTCGCGAGGGGCACGGTGCGGTGGCGGTCCTTGGACTCCTCGGCGAAGACGACCGACGACTCGATGCCGGCGAAGCCCGCGACGACGGTGGCGAGCGCGGCGCCCACGCCGGGCACGAACAGCGCCCCGGGGCTGAAGCCCTCGAAGCTGATGCCGTTCCGCGCGCCGCCGAACAGGTCGCCCAGGTCGAACAGCAGGACGACGGCGATCTCGCTGACCAGCAGAACCGACAGGATCCGGCCGTTGATGTCGATCCGCAGCAGCCCGAGCAGGCCGGTCAGCGCCCAGGCCACCAGCGCGATGACCCACCAGGGCGGCGAACCGCCGAACCAGTCCAGGAGCAGCGGCTCGGCCGCCGACCCGATGATGCCGTACAGGCCGAGTTGCAGCGCGTTGTAGGCGAGCAGCGCCACCCACGCCGTCACCACGCCCTGCGTGCGGCCGAGACCCTGCGCGGCGTAGGCGTAGAAGGCGCCGGCGTTCACCACGTGCCTGGCCATGGTCACGTAGCCGACGGCGAAGAGCGAGAAGACCGCGCCCAGCAGCAGGAACGCCAGCGGCACGCCGATCACGCCCGTCACCGCGTACGCCGTGGGGACCGAGCCCGCGACGACCATCAGCGGCGCCGCCGCGGAGATGACGAAGAACACGATGGACGGCACACCGAGCCGGTCCTGGGCAAGCGCGGCGGAGACGGCGCTCGGCCGTTGCTCTGTCAGAGACACCTGGAACTCCGTGAAAAGGTTGGGGACGGGGTGGTCACCGGCGGCTGAGGACGGCCTGCCCTACGGCGACCTTGGTCTGGGCGACGAGTCTCTGCATCGGGGCCGGGAGCATGGCGATCGCGGCGGCCACGAAGCGGGGATCGTGTTCCGACAGCACCCGCTGGGCGCAGCCGGCGGCGTCCAGCAGGCCCAGGAGGACGCGGTCCCGAGGGGCCGGCGGCGTGCGGCGCTGGACGGCGAGGTTCAGGCGGGCGAGCGGCCACCCGGCCGTGCTCATGTCCGCCGGGGCCGGAGGCTGTTGTTTCAGCAGGTGCCTGACCGGTGGTTTGAGCAGCTTCGCGGCGATCATCCGGGCGGTCACCTCGGCGTCGGCCGTGCGGGCGAGGAACAGCAGCCACGTGCTCACCGGATGGTACGGCTCGGCGGTGACGAGGCCGAGCACCTTTCTGGTGAAGGCGTCACCGCTGTCCTCCCCGGCCGTCGCGAGGACGCGTTCGGGGTTCGACGTGAGATCCAGGGTCACCCGCTCGTCGAGAATCAGCTCGGCGAGGACGCCGCCGGCCAGTGCCAGCCCCGCGAGCCGTGAATGCAGGTGTGGATGCCCCGTCGCATTGTCGTGCAGGACGAAATACAAGTCATCGACAAGAGACGGGCTCGAAAGATCGCTTTCAGCCACGGTCGGCGATGATATAGGCGCTTTGTTTCATTTGTCATCGCCCGGGAATCATAAAGATGCGAATGGGACCGCGTTTTCCCATCACGACGCGAATTATGCCAACCGAAACCCGCTTTTGGGTTTATGGGAGAACGTCGTGCCCCTCGGCCGCGGAATCCTCACCGGAGCAGTGCGTTCACGAGGACCGTGAGCAGTATCAACGCGACGATCGAGATGATGATCATGAGGAGGCATCCCGTGGGCATCGAGGGCCTATGATCACCAAGGACGACAGGGGCGCGGTGGTCCTGGCCCGCGCCCACGGCCTCTTCACGCTCGCGGGCGGGCTGTGGCCGCTGCTGCACCCGACGAGCTTCGACAAGGTGTTCGGCCCTACGACCGACCGCCGGCTGCGACGCACCGTCGCGGGCCTGCTGGTGGGGATCGGCTGGACCCAGGTGCGCGCCGCGGGCACGCCCGAAGGCGCCGGGCAGGCGCGCCGTCTCGGCATGGCCACCGCCGCGACGCTTCTCACCGCCGACCTGCTCCGCGTGCCCACCGGCCGCATCAGGCCGGCCTTTCTGCTCGACGCGGCGGCCCACGCGCTGTGGCTGCGCGCCTGGCGGGCCGGCGCCGTACGGCCCGAGCCCCGGGCGGGCGGCCGCACGAGGTCGGTCGTCGCCGCGGCGGCGGCCCTCGCGGCCGGGTGTGCCACCGGCGGCGCGCTGGCCTCGCGGGTGCTGCGGCGCCCGCCGGAGCAGGAGGTGTCCGAACTGACCCGGGCCCGCTACCTCCGCCATCCCGCCGCGAGGTGACGCCTCCCTCCACCGGGTTACATCTCCCGGCAACGGGTAAAGCGAACAGCAGTTCGATATTGGGAGGGACGATGGACCTCTCGCCCGGTTTATCCGGGTAGCGTCTCGCCGCCGATCGGCGCGAGGACCTCACCCGTGTAGTAGGACGAGAGCCGGTTCGCCGCGAAGAACACGTACGACGGGGCGATCTCGTCCGGGTCGGCCGGGCGGCCCATCGGCACCTGATCGCCGAACTTCTCCACCTTCTCCTCGGGGAAGGTGGCCGGGATGAGCGGCGTCCAGACCGGGCCCGGGGCCACCGCGTTGATCCTGATGCCCCGGTCGACCAGCACCTGGGCCATCGCGTAGGTGAACGCGTTGACGGCGCCCTTGGTCGCGGAGTAGTCGATCAGCTGCTTGTTGCCGCGCAGCCCGTTGATCGACGAGGTGTTCACGATCGACCCGCCCTCGGGCATGTGCCGTAGCGCGGCCTTCGTCACCCGGAAGTAGCTGTGGATGTTGACGGCGAAGGTGTGCTCCCACTGCTCGTCGGACAACTCCTCCAAGCTCTGCACGGGAGTCTGCGTGGCCACGTTGTTGACCAGCACGTCGATGCCGCCGAGTTCGCGTACGGCGCGCTCGACGACCTCCCCGCAGTGGCGGGAATCGGCGAGGTCACCCGGGATAAGCACGCAGCGGCGGCCCTCCTGCTCCACCAGCTTCCTGGTGTGCTCGGCGTCCTCGTGCTCGGTCAGGTAGGCGATCGCGACGTCCGCCCCCTCCTTGGCGAACGCCACGGCGACGGCCCGGCCGATGCCGGAGTCTCCCCCGGTCACGAGGGCCCGCTTCCCGGCCAGCAGGTCGCGTCCGGTGTAGTCGCGCATCTCGTCCCTCGGCTCGGGGCTCATCTCGCCCGTACGACCGGGATACGACTGTGTCTGCGGTGGCGGTGTGGAGTTCGACTGCTCAGACATGCACCCCGCGTACCCCTGCCCGGCCAGGGCAAACGATCGGGCGCGGCGGCCGCGACGGTCGCCCGGCGGATACACTCTGTTACCTATCCATCACGCTTTAGCGTCCCGAGATGGGACATCGTGTATGACGTTGACATGACATCCCGGCCGAAGATCGCCCTCGTGGACGTCGTCTGGAGAACGTGCGACGCCTCCCCCGGGTGCCCGGGCATCGCCCGCGAACCGTACGGCCGGTGCCTGGCGCACCTGACGCCCGCCGAGACCCGCGCCGTCCTGCGGGGCCTCGCCCCCGGCCAGGCGCTCGACCTGCGCGGCACCACCCTGCCGGAGGACCTGCTCACCCGCCTGCTCGACCGGCTGGAGCGCCGCGTCGGGCGGGCCAGGTTCGACCACGTGGTCTTCCCCGATCCGGCCCGCTTCGGCGAGGTCGCCTTCCTGGGGGACGCGACCTTCGACCACGCCCGGTTCGACCGGCTCGCCTCCTTCTACGGCGCCCGGTTCCTGCGCAACGTCTCCTTCCGCGCGGCCCGGTTCGCGCGTGAGCTGTCCCTGCACGAGGCGCGGGTGCGCGGCCACGCCGCCTTCGACCACGCGACGATCCGCGGCGACGCCCTGTTCGGCGCCGCGCGCTTCGGCGGCGACCTGCCCGCCGGGGACACGCCCGCCGGGGACGCACACGCCTGCGCCCCGCTCCCCGGCACACCATCCCCCGGCACCATGGCGGTCCGGGCCACACCCACCGTCTCGTTCCCGGGCGTACCGAACGTCTCGTTCGAAGGGACGCAGTTCCGCGGGTTCGCGGCGTTCGACGCGGCGGTGTTCGCCGGGGCCGTCGCCTTCCGCGGCGCTCGTTTCCACCGGGCCGTCTCCTTCCGCGGCGCCGTCTGCGCGGCGACCGCCGCCTTCGAGGGGGCGCGGTTCCAGGCCGCCGCCTACCTGGGCCCGATGCGGGTCGGGCGGCGGCTGTCCCTCGCGGGCGTACGGGCCGGGGCGGCGCTGCACGTGGAGACCGGCGGGTGCCGGGTGATCCTCAGGACCGCGGACGTCGCCGGGCCGCTCGTCGCGCGCCTGTCCGACGCCGACCTCGACCTGCGGGACGCGATCCTCGGCGGGACGTCGGCGGTCACCCGGCGCGCCGGCCGGCTGCGGGTGACCTCGCTCGACGGCCTCGACGCCGGGGCGCTCACGCTCACCGGAGCCGACCTGCGCGGGTGCGGCCTCGGCGGGCTGCGCCGCCCGGAACGCCTGCGGCTGCGGGAGTGCCTGTTCGCGGCGACGCCGGGCGGGATGCGGCTGCGGCTGGGCTGGCCGCCGGTCCGGTGGTGGAGCCGCCGCCGGATCCTCGCCGACGAGCACCTGTTGCGCGGCTGGGACCCGGCGGGACCGCCAGGACCGCCGGGGCCGCCGGGGCCGGAGGGATCGCCGGACGCCGCCCGGCTGGCCGTCCTGTACGAGCGGCTGCGGCCGGGCGTGGACGACGCCAGGACCGCCGCCGACTTCGCGTTCGGCGCCATGGACATGCGACGGCTCGGCAGCTCCCGCGGCCGGGCCAGGCTGCTGCTCTCGATCCACTGGATAGCCTCCGGCTACGGCCTGCGGACGGGCCGCGCCGTCGGGTGGCTGACGCTGGTGACGGCCCTCGCCGCGGGCGCCGTCTGCTGGACGGCCGGAGCCCGTCCGGCGCGGCAGCCGGTCGGGCAGCGCCCCCAGGTGGCGGTGGTCCGCCACGCGGCGCGAGCATCGAGAACGTCGATGCTCAGAGGCGCAAGCGTTCACGATCCTTACGAGAGCGACCTCCTGTCGTCAGCATAAGCTCAATCGTTCGCGAAACAGGAGGTTCCATGACAAAGCGCCTATCTGTGGCCATAGTCGGCGCGCTGGTGGTGTCGGCGCTCGCCGGCGGCTGCGGGCGTTCGTCGTCGGGAACCGCCGCGGGCGACAACGCGGCGGCGACGGCGAACAAGACCGCGAAGGAACTGGTCCCGGAGGACGTGCGCACGACCGGCACGCTGCGGGTCGCCACCTCCGAGGGCTACCCGCCGATGGAGATGTACAAGGAGGGCACCCAGGAGCTCACCGGGGTCGACCCCGACCTCGGCGCGGCCATCGCGGCCAAGCTGGGGCTGAAGTTCTCGATCACCAACGCCGCCTTCGACGGGCTCATCCCGGGCCTGCAGGGCGGGCGCTGGGACATCGTGATGTCCTCGATGAGCGACACCGAGGAGCGGCGCGCGGCCGTCGACTTCGTCGACTACTTCAACGCCGGCGGCGCGATCATGGTGAAGAAGGGCAACCCCGAGGGCATCAAGAACCTCGATGACCTGTGCGGCCGCACGGTCGTGCTGGCCAAGGGCAGCTCCAACCTCGCCATCGGCGAGAAGCAGAACGAGAAGTGCGCCACCAAGATGAAGATCATGCAGAGCGAGGACGCGCCCACCGGCCTGCTCTCGATCGACTCAGGGCGCGCCACCGCGACCATCGTCGACTACCCCGTGGCCGTCATGTACGCCAAGGACACCGGCAAGTACGACGTGCTGTCCGAGCAGTACGACGCCGGGCCGTGGGGCATCGCGATCGACAAGCGCAAGGCAGCGCTGCGCGACGCGGTCGCCAAGGCCATGGAGGAGCTTCAGGCCGACGGCGGCTACAAGGCCGTGCTGGACACCTACGGCGTGACGGCCAACGCCGTCGACGGCGTGCTGGTCAACACCCAGCCGTGGAAGTGACCCAGGAGAAGGCCCCCGCCGCCGAACTGCCGATCGACGCCGTGCGCCCCGCGCGGCCCGGCCGGTGGCTCGGCGCGGCGGCCGCCCTGCTCTTCCTCGTGTGGCTGGCCTACACGGTCGTCGTCAACGAGAACCTGCACTGGGACGTCATCGTCGCCTACCTGGCCGACGGCAGGATCCTCGGCGGCCTGTGGGTGACCATCCAGCTCACCGTGCTGTCCATGGCCATCGGCCTCGTGCTGGGCGTGCTCGCCGCCGTCATGCAGCTGTCGGACAACCCCGTGCTGCGCGGCACCTCCGCGCTCTACACGTGGTTCTTCCGCGGCACGCCACTGCTGGTGCAGCTGATCTTCTGGTTCAACATCGGGCTGGTCTTCCCCACCTTCGCGATCGGCGTCCCGTTCGGCGGGCCCAAGCTGGTCGAATGGTCGGCGAACGAGATCATCACACCGTTCACCGCGGCGCTGCTCGGCCTGGCGATCAACGAGGGCGCGTACATGGCGGAGATCGTCCGCGCCGGCATCCGCTCGGTGGACCCCGGCCAGCGGGAGGCCGCCGAGTCGCTCGGCATGTCGCACCGGCAGGTGCTGCGCCGCGTGGTGCTGCCCCAGGCCATGCGGGTGATCATCCCGCCGACCGGCAACCAGTTCATCTCCATGCTGAAGACCACGTCGATGGTCTCGGTCATCGCCGGGGCCGAGCTGCTCACCGTGGCGCAGCGCATCTACCTCGGCAACTTCGAGGTCATCGCGATGCTCGTCGTCGCGTCGATCTGGTACGTCGTGCTCACCACGATCGCGACCGTCGGCCAGCACTTCGTCGAGAAGCGGTTCGAGCGCGGCCACGTGCGGCTGTCCTCCCGCGTACGCCGCAACCTGCGGCCCCTGACGCCCAAGGAGCCCTCGTGAGCACCCCCGGCCAGCCGCCCGGCCAGCAGATGGTGCGGATCCGCGCCGTACGTAAGCGGTTCGGCCCGCTGGAGGTGCTCAAGGGCATCGACCTCGACGTCCCCGCCGGCTCGGTGGTGTGCGTCGTCGGGCCGTCCGGGTCGGGCAAGTCGACGCTGCTGCGCTGTGTCAACCGCCTGGAGACGATCGACTCCGGCCGCATCTGGGTGAACGGCGAGCTGATGGGCTACGCCGAGCGCGGCGGGCGGCTGCACGCGCTGCGCCCGGCCGAGCTGTCCCGCCAGCAGCGCGGCATCGGCATGGTGTTCCAGCGGTTCCATCTGTTCCCGCACCGCACCGCGATCGAGAACGTCATGGAGGGGCCGGTCACCGTGCTCCGCACGTCCGCCGCGCGGGCCCGGCGGCAGGCGGCGGAACTGCTGGAGCGGGTCGGCCTGGCCGACCGCGCGCACCACTACCCCGCGCAGCTGTCGGGGGGCCAGCAGCAGCGCGTGGCGATCGCCCGCAGCCTGGCCATGCGGCCCAGCCTGATGCTGTTCGACGAGCCGACCAGCGCGCTCGACCCCGAGCTCGTGCAGGAGGTGCTCGCCGTCATGCGGGACCTCGCGGCCAGCGGCATGACGATGATGGTCGTCACCCACGAGATGAGCTTCGCCCGCGAGGTCGGCGACCAGCTCGTCTTCATGGACGACGGCGTCATTGTGGAGCGGGGTGACCCCCGCGAGGTGCTCGCGGCGCCCCGGCACGACCGGCTGCGCGCCTTCCTGGGACAGGTCCTGTGACGGGGACGCCTCGCTTCGACCTTCTCGTCCGGGGCGGGCTGGTGGTCGACGGCACCGGCCGCCCGGCCCGGCCCGCCGACGTCGGGGTCTCCGGCGGGCGGCTGACCGTGCTGCCCCCCGGCTCATCGTCGGGCTCATCGTCGGGCTCATCGTCGGGCTCGTCGCCGGGCTCTGGGGCCGGCGCCGCCGAGGTGCTCGACGCCCGCGGGCGGGTCGTCTCCCCCGGCTTCGTCGACGTCCACACGCACTCCGACGGCGTCGCCCTGCTCGGCCCGCGCGGCGATGACAGGTCCGGCAGTGCTTCCGGCAGTGCTTCCGGCAGTGCTTCCGGCAGTGCTTCCGGGCGCGAGCTGGTGCGGGCCTCGGTGCTGCAGGGGGTCACCACCGAGATCTGCGGCAACTGCGGGTCGAGCCTGTTCCCGGCGCTGCCGGAGCGGCTGCCCGCGATGCGGGCCGAGACCCGGATCGCCTTCGGCGGCGACGTCGGCGCGTACGCCGACTTCGCGGGGTTCGCCGCCGCGCACGCCGGAGTGCCCCGGGCCAACCACCTGGCCTCGCTCGTCGGCCACGGCACCCTCCGGGCGGGCGTGCTCGGCCCGGTGGACCGGCCCGCCCGGCCCGCCGAGCTGCGCGCGATGTGCGCGCTGCTCGACGCGTCCCTGGCGCAGGGCGCGGCCGGCCTGTCCACCGGCCTCATCTACACCCCCGGCTCGTACGCCGGCACCGCCGAGGTGGTGGCGCTGGCGGAGGTGGCCGCCCGGCACGGCAAGCCGTACGTGACGCACCTGCGCGACGAGATGTCGCGGGTGGAGGAGGCGCTGGAGGAGGCGATCGAGATCTCCCGGCGCAGCGGCGCGGCGCTGCACGTGTCGCACCACAAGACGGCCGGGCGGTACGCCTGGGGCCGCACCGAGCGCACGCTGCCGCGACTCGCGGAGCTGCGCGCGGGCGGCATGGACGTCACCTGCGACGTCTACCCCTACACGGCGGGCAGCACGGCGCTGGCCGCGATGCTGCCGCCGTGGGCGAACGACGGCGGGCTGCGCGCCCTGACCGCGCGGCTCGGCGACCCCGCCCAGCGCGACCGGATGCGCCGGGCCATCGCCGAGGGCGTGCCCGGCTGGGAGAACACGGTCGGCAACGGCGGCTGGGACCGGATCTCGGTGGCCTGCGCGCCCCGTCATCCGCGGGCCGAGGGCGCGACGATCGCCGACCTCGCCGCCGCCGCGGGCGCCGACCCGCTCGACGTGGCCGCCGACCTGCTGGTCGCCGAGGACGGCGAGGTGACGATCATCAGTCATTCCATGATCGAGGATGACGTGCGCCGGGTGCTGGCCGCGCCGTACGCGATGATCGGCTCCGACGGCGTGCCGAAGCCCGGCGGGCGCCCGCACCCGCGCTGGGCCGGGACCTTCCCCCGGGTGCTCGGCCGGTACGTACGCGAGCTCGGGCTGCTCGGCCTGGAGGAGGCGGTGCACAAGATGACCGGGATGGCGGCGGCGCGCTTCGGGCTGACCGGGCGGGGCGTGATCCGCGACGGCGCGCACGCCGACCTGGTGGTGTTCGACCCGGCGGCGGTGGCCGACCTGGCCACCTTCACCGAGCCGCTGCTGCCGCCCGCGGGCGTCGGCGCGGTGGTGGTCGGCGGAGCGGTCGTCGTGCGCGACGGCGAGGAGACGGGCGCCCGCCCGGGACGGGTGCTGGCGCTGTGAACGTCGGAGACGCGGTGAACACCGGGGACGCGATCGCCGGAGACGGGGGCGGGCTCCCCCGCGACGCCGGGCCGGGAGACGTCTCCGGCCCCGCGCGCGGCTCACTGGCGGAGCTGGCGGCGTCCTGTCCGGGCACGCTGGCCGTGTGCGTGCCGGGCCTGCTCGGGGTGAACGAGGACGCGGTGCTGCCGCTCGCCAGCACGGGCAAGGTGCTGCTGCTCGCCGCGCTCGCGCGGGACGTCGCGGCCGGCGCGGTCGACCCGGCCGAGCCGGTCGGGCTGCTCGACGAGGACTACGCGGGGGGTTCTGGCCTGCTCACCGAGCTGTCGGCCCGCCGCTGGAGCATCGGCGACCTCGCCGTGCTGACCGCGTCCGTCAGCGACAACACGGCGACGAACGCGCTGCTGCGGCGGCTCGGGCTCGCCCGGGTGGACGCCGCGGCCGCCGCGCTCGGGCTGACCGGGACCCGCGTCCACGACAGGATCCGGGAGCCGCGGCTGCCCGCGCACCCGCCCGCGTTCGCCACCGGGACGGCCCGCGAGCTCGCCGGCCTCATGCGGTCCGTGGCGTACGGCCGGGAGCCGTGGCAGCGGCTGCTGCTCGGCTGGATGGCCTGCAACACCGACCGGGGCCTGGTCCCGGCGCTGCTGCCGCACGAGCCGGAGGACCGCGAGCCGCCTCGCGTGCTGCCGTACGCCGCCGGGGTGTGGGTGGCGAACAAGACCGGCACGGACGCCGGGACGCGGGCCGACGTCGGCGTGATCGCGGCGGCCCGGTGGGAGGGCTACGCGGTGCTCGCGCACGGGCCGGAAGGCTCCGAGCAGGCCCTCGTGCGGGCCGTGCGGCAGGCCGGCCTCGCCGTGGCCGCCACCGTCGCCGCCACCGTGGCCGCCACCTGACGGGCGCTGCCGCTCGGGCGTGACCAGCGCGGACGCGGCCCGATACTGGGGGCATGCTCAGCAGCCACCGCCTCAGGGTGCTCCTGGAGGTCTTCAGGACCGGGAGCATCGCCGGAGCCGCCAAGGCCCTTCGCCTGTCGCCGTCCGCCGTCTCGCACCAGCTCGCCCGGCTGGAGGAGGAGGCGGGGGTCGGGCTGGTGGAGCGGGCCGCGCACAGCCTGCGGCTGACCGCCGCGGGCCGCCGCCTGGCCGGGCGGGCCCAGGAGGTGCTCGATCTCATCGAGTCCGCCGAGAAGGACCTGCTCGCGCAGGCGCGGGCGGACGCCGGGCAGCTCCGGATCGGGTTCTTCGCCTCGGCGGGCTACCGGCTGCTGCCGATGGCGCTGTCGTCGTTCACGGCCCGCCACCCCGGCGTCGATCTCGACCTCGTGCTCGGGCAGCCGCACGAGCTGCTGACCGACGTGGAGCGAGGTGAGCTGGACGTGCTGGTCGTGTTCGAGCACGCGCTCGACCCGTGGAAGGCGCCGAAGGGCGTGGAGGTCGTCCACCTCTTCGACGAGCCGCAGCTCCTGGTCATGCCGCTCGGCCACCCCGCCGGGCACCGGCCCCGCGTGCGGCTGGCCGACCTCGCCGGCGATCCGTGGATCACCACCTTCGGTACCGACACCCCGGTGTCGGTGCTGGAGCGGGCCAGCGCCCTGGAGGGCTTCACCCCCGCGATCCGCTGCCGCAGCGACCACTACGAGGTGACGCTCGGCCTGGTGCGGGCCGGGCTGGGAGTGGCCCTGGTGCCGAGCCTCGGCGTGCAGGGCGCGGCGGGCGTCCAGGTGTGCCAGGTGGAGGGCCACCGGCTCTACCGCCGGGTCGGCGCCGCGATCCGGCCGACCAATCCCAATCCCGCCCTGCGCGCCTTCGTCGGCTATCTCAGGGACGCCTCGGCCCGCCTCAGCGTGACGCTCCGCCAGGGCACGCCCGAGCGGCCCGCCGCGCGGAGCGGCGGGCCGCCGGACGGCCGGTCACCAGTTGCCGAGCCGGTGCCCGCTCCGCTCGCCCCGCTCGTGCCGTCGGTACACCTGCGCCATGCCCAGCGCGGCGGCGCCGAGCGCGAAGATCACGATGCCGGTCACGACGTTGTTCCAGATGGTGCCGGTGGTGGCCTCGCCTCCCCCGCGCACCACCCAGGGCGAGACCAGCGCCCACACGCCGAGTAGCGGGATCAGCCACCCCATGCCGTAGGTGCGTCCGAAGGCGGACGCGAGCCCGAGTGCCAGGGCACTGACCACGAGGCCGGTGATCAGATTGCTGACGGTCAGCCCGGGGAAGCGAAAGAACCCGACGATCCAGGGCGAGAGGGCCAGGTAGAGACCCGCCAGGAAGGACAGCCCTTCCAGTACCTGAGCGGGAGCCGTCGAACCCGCCCGGTCGTAGGTCTGGCGCAGTTCGGCGATGTCGGGGTGACGCTCGATGCCGGTAGGTCCAACCATGACTGGTCCCGCCTTTCCTGCTGGTTGCGTTTGCGCGGACGGCCATACCCGCATAAATCCACACATTCTCCATATTCCGTAATATCTCGCCGATTGTTTGTTATTTAGGCGATAAATTGCCTTCAGGGTATTCGTAGGGAGATAGCGGCAGATACGGCCGGGGAGGGTACCGGTGAGGTCCGGCCGAGGGCGCGGAGACGGGGAGGGGGGCCATGATCGCTGTTGTCCTGGCGGTGCTCGCCGCGGCGGCCAACGCCGTCGCGTCGGTGCTGCAGCGCCGGGCCGCCCGCGGCATGCCCCCCGGCGAGGCGTTCCGGCTGGGGCTGATCCTGCACCTGCTGCACAGTTCCGCCTGGCTGGGCGGCATCGGGGCGCTGATCGCCGGGTTCCTGCTGCAGGCCGCCGCACTCTCGTCCGGCGGCCTAGCCCTCGTGCAGCCCCTGCTCGTCGCGGAGCTGCCGATCACGATGCTGGTGGCGGGCTGGATGTTCCGGATCCGCGTCTCGCCGATGACGTGGCTGGCCGTCGCGGCGCTGACGGCGGGGCTGGCCGGGTTCCTCGGGGCGGCCTCCCCCACTCCGGGCGACCGCCTGCCGGGCGTGCTGGGCTGGACGATCTCGGCGGGCGTGACCGCCGGGCTGGTGGCCGGCTGCGTGGCGGTCGCGATCGCCTCCGGCGGCGCCACCCGCGCCGTGCTGCTCGGGGTCTCCGCCGGGCTCGGGTTCGCCTACACCGCCGTGCTGATGAAACGCACCGTCGAGGTGCTGCCCGACGGGTTGCGGTCCCTGTCCGGCGCCTGGTCGCTGTACGCCATGGTGGCCGCCGGACTGTGCAGTCTGTTCCTGCTGCAGAACGCCCTGCACAGCGGGCCCCTCGTCGCCGTGCAGCCGGCGCTGACCGTGACCGACCCCGTCGCCAGCACGGTGTACGGCGTGGCCCTCTTCGGCGAGGGCATCCGCACCGGCCCGTGGGTGCTGCCCGAGCTGACGGGCATGGCCCTCATCCTGTACGGCAGCGTGCTGCTGTCGCGGCACGCGCCGCTGCGGGAGAGCGTCGGGACACCGTGACGGCCGCGCCGTCCGGGCGCGCGAAGCGGAGCAGCAGGGCCTCCGCCGGTTCCGCGGTGAACAGCGCCGCCGCGCGGGTGGTCAGCGCGGCGCGGGCGGGCGAGCCGGGGGCGAGCCGGTCGAGCTCCCGGAGCAGCCCGGCGGGCCGGCGGACGTGGACGCTCACCCCGGCCCGGGCCATCGCGAGCACCCCGTCCCGGCCGTGGCCGGGGATCGGCAGGCAGGTCACGACGGGCACCCCGGCGGCGAACGCCTCCCGGCAGGTCAGCCCGGCGGCGTTGTCCACCAGCGCGTAGGCCCCGGCGAGCAGGCCGGGCAAGTCGTCGCGCCAGCCGAGGGCGAGGCCCGCCGGCTCTGTCGCATCCGCCCCGGCGAACAGCCGCGTCAGGCGGCGGCGCAGCCGCTCGCCCCGCCCGCACAGCACGACGGGCACATACCGCCCGGTCCCCGGCTCGCTCTCCGGCCCCCTCTCCGGCCCCCTCTCCGGCCCGTCTCCGGGTCCGGGGCGGCCCCCATATCCGGAGCGGCCCCCATATCTGGGGCGGCACAGGGCGCGGGCCGTCCGCACGACCCGGCCGACTCCCCACGCGCCCGCGCCGACCAGCACGATCCGGTCGCCGTCGGGCAGTCCCAGCTGGCCGTGGACACTTCCCCCCGGCGCCCCTTCCGGCGCCCCCTGGGCGGCGAACCCGGGCCGCACGATCGGGGCGTACCGGAAGGCCGGGCGGCCGGTGGCGGCCGTCACGGCGAGGGCGGTGGCCGCGTCGGGGCACAGGTACCGGTCGTTGCCCCCGTGCAGCCAGAGGCGGTGCGCAGCGAAGTCGGTCAGCACGACCACGCTGGGGACCGCCAGCCGCCCCCGGGACCGCAGGTGCCCGGCGGCCTGGGCGGCGACGTGGAAGACCGGCACCAGCAGCGAGGGCCGCAGGCGGCGCACCACCCTGTTCAGCCCGGCCGCCGCCACGACCGTCAGCGGCGAGATCCGGCGAGCCCGCCCGGAGGGGGCCCGCCGCGACGCGAAGAAGATCCGGTAGACGAGGGCGTACAGCCACGGAGCCCGGAGCATCACGGTGCGGTACCACCAGCGCAGGGCCGAGCCCAGCCGCAGCGGCAGCAGGGCGAGCACGTCCACGACCGCCACCCGGACGCCCATGGCGGCGAGGCGGCGGGCCAGTTCGGCGGCCACGCCGTCGTGACCGGCCCCCATCGACGCGCTGACGATCAGCACCTTCGCCGCCGGCGGTGTCATGGGCCCCTCCCAGGGAGTGGACGACGCGGCGAGGCGCCGGATGCCGTCTCCTGCTCTCGTTCCCGGCCCGGCGGCTCCAGACACCGAGGCATATACAGATACAGACAGGGTGATAATGGACCCGATGAGACGTCGCGTGGCCGTCGCCGGGGCGGCGCTGCTGCCCGTCGCGGCGCACGTCGCGCCGGGCGCGACCTGGCTGCCCGCCGTCCGCCGCCTGCTGCCCGCCCTCGCGGGCGAGGGGCGTCCCGGGCACGTCGCGCTGACCTTCGACGACGGGCCCGATCCCCGATCGACCCCGCTGTTCCTCGACGAACTCGCCCGGCTGGGCTGCCGGGCGACGTTCTTCATGCTCGGCGAGATGCTCGACCGTCATCCCGGTCTCGGGCGGAGCGTCGCGCGGGCCGGGCACGAGGTGGCCGTGCACGGCTGGCACCACGTGAACGCCCTGACCACGCGGCCAGGCCGGATCGCGGCGGAGATGGGCCGCGCCGCGCGCCTCGTCGCCGAGGTCACCGGCGCGCGGCCCGCCTGGTACCGCCCGCCGTACGGCGTGCTCAGTGCCGAGGCGCTGCTGGCGGCGCGGCGGCACGGCCTGCGCCCGGTGCTGTGGACGGCGTGGGGCGAGGACTGGACGCGGCGGGCCACGCCGGAGTCGGTGCTGCGGACCCTGGCGCCCGGCCTGCGCGGTGGCGCCACGCTGCTGCTGCACGACAGCGACCACGCCTCCGCCCCCGGGTCGTGGCGCTCGGCGCTCGGCGCGCTGCCCGAGGTGGCCGGCCGCTGCCGCGCCGCCGGACTGCGGATCGGGCCGCTCGGCGCCCACCTCCTGTGATGCTTCGGCAGAGCTTTACCGGCGGCCGGAAGCGCCAACGGCGGGCAACGGGTCCGTCCGGCCGCGACGCCTCCTCCCGGCGTTTCTTTGGCCCGCCTTTCTCTCCGCCCTCCTCCGTGTACGCCGGGTTGCCCATCAGGTCACCCGCGCAAAGCCGCCGCCCGATCTGTCGGGTTTTGGGGGGATTTTCGATGGAGATTCTCCTAACATGTCCGCAGCGGACGTACGCGACGCCGCGCGCCGGGAGAACTTCCCGGTGGCCTCCCGGCTGCTCCCGCGCGGGTACCGCCGCGACCTCATGGCGGTGTACGGGTTCGCCCGATACGTGGACGACGCCGGCGACGAGGCGGACCCCGCGGAGCGGCCCGCCCTGCTCGACGCAGTGGAGGCCGATCTCGGCCGCCTGTACGCGGGCGGCGTCCCGCGCCTGCCGGCCGTACGCGCGCTGACGCCGCTGGTCGCCCGCCGGGCCGTGCCGAGCGCTCCGTTCCTGCACCTGGTCGAGGCCAACCGGCGCGACCAGGTGGTGCGGCGCTACGACACGTTCGCCCAGCTGCTGGGCTACTGCGAGCTGTCGGCCAACCCGGTCGGCCGGATCGTGCTGCACGTGTTCGGGCTGGCGACGCCCGAGCGGGCGCGGCTGTCCGACCTCGTCTGCTCGGCGCTCCAGGTGATCGAGCACTGCCAGGACGTGGCCGAGGACCACGCCCGCGGCCGCGTCTACCTCCCGGCGGAGGACCTGCGCAGGTTCGGCGTCGGGGAGGCCGACCTGGCCGCACCGCACGCCTCCCCGCGGCTGCGCCGGGTGATCGCCCTGCAGGCCCGCCGCGCGGCCACCCTGCTCGACGAGGGGATGCCGCTGCTGGAGACCCTGCGCGGGTTCGCGCGCACGGCGGTGGCCGGTTACGTCGCGGGTGGCCGGGCGCAACTCGTGGCGCTCGAACGCCGCCGGCACGACGTGCTGGGCGGCGCCCCGCGTGCCCGCCGCCACGCGGTGCTGCGCGAGTGGGTGCGGGTGCTGAAGGAGGTGGACGGTGACGGTTCCCGGCGCGATCCCTGATCCCGTCCCCGAGCCCCTGGCCGGCGCGGCGTCGGACCTTCCGGCCGGGCGGGTGCCGGGGCCGATGCCGGTGTCGATGCCGGGGCCGGCTCCGGGGCCGATGCCGGTGTCGCGGGCCTACGGGCACTGCGAGCACGTCGTCCGCACCCGGGCGCGGAACTTCGCGTACGGCATCCGCCTGCTGCCCCCGCCGAAGCGGCGCGCGCTCAGCACCGTCTACGCCCTCGCCCGGCGGATCGACGACGTCGGCGACGAGGCCGGTCCCGTGGCCGAACGACTGGAGCGGCTGGAGCAGGAGCGCAGGCGGCTGCGCGCCCTCACGGCCCTGCCTGAATCCCCGGGGCCCGGCCTCACGGCCATCGGGCCGGTGCCCGCCGACGTGACGGCCGATCCCGTGATGGTGGCGCTGGGCGACGCCGCGGCGCGCTTCCCCCTTCCCCTTGATGCGTTCGAGGAGCTCATCGACGGGTGCGCCGCCGACGTCGCCGGGGCGCGATACCGATGCCACGACGACCTGGTCGGCTACTGCCGGCAGGTGGCCGGGTCGATCGGGCGGCTGTCCCTCGGAGTGTTCGGCCTGGCCGACGGCGCGCTCGCGAGTGACGGCGCGCGGGTGCTGCGGCGCGCGGCGGGCCGGGCGGACGCCCTCGGCGTGGCGCTGCAGCTCACGAACATCCTCAGGGATCTGCGGGAGGACCGCTGCGCCGACCGGATCTACCTGCCCGCCGACGACCTGCGCAGGTTCGGCTGCACGCTCGGGCTGGACGCGAGGGGAAGCTTCACGGACCCGCCCGAGCGGCTGGCCGGGCTGATCCGGTTCGAGGCCGCGCGGGCGCTCGGCTGGTACGCCGAGGGCATGCGGCTGATCCCGCTGCTCGACCGGCGCAGCGCCGCCTGCACCGCGGCGATGGCCGGCATCTACCGGCGCCTTCTGGGCCGGATCGCCGCCGACCCGGCCCGGGTCCTGGCCGGGCGGCTGTCCCTCGCGCCGTGGGTCAAGGCGATGGTCGCGGCACGCGCCCTCACGGGCGCGGCGCAGGGAGAGTCACAGGGACCTTCACAGGGAGAGCCCCGATGACCGGCCTCCCGCACAACCCGGACGGCCCGGACGGCCTGGGCGGCCCCGGCGGCCCCGGCGGCGCGGTCCCGCCCGTGGCGGTGATCGGCGGCGGCCTCGCCGGGATCGCCGCGACCCTGGCCGTCGCGGAGGCCGGGTGGCCGGTGACCCTGTACGAGGCGCGGCCCCGGCTCGGCGGGGCCACCCACTCCTTCGCCCGCGGCGGCCTGACCGCCGACAACGGCCAGCACGTCTTCCTGCGCTGCTGCACGGCGTACCTCGGCCTGCTCGACCGGCTCGGCGGGACCGGGCGGGTGCGCCTGCAGGAGCGCTTCGACGTGCGGGTGCTGACCCCGCACGGCGAGCGGGGGCGGCTGCGCCGGTCCTCGCTGCCCGGGCCGTTCCACCTGCTCCCCGCGCTCGCGCGCTACCGGCTGCTGTCCCCCGCCGACCGCCTGCGGGCGGTGCGCGGCGCGCTGGCGCTGCGCGGGCTCGACCCGGCCGCGCCCGCGCTGGACCGGGCCGCGCTCGGCGGCTGGCTGGCCGCCCGGGGCCAGCGGGAGACCGTGCGGCGCGCCCTGTGGGACCTGTTCGCGGTGGCCGCGCTCAACATCGCCGCCGACGAGGCGGCGCTCGGGCCCGCGGCCATGGTGTTCCGTACGGCCCTGCTCGGCCGCGCCGACGCCGCGGACATCGGCGTGCCGTCCGTGCCGCTCGGGGAACTGCACGGCGGCGCGGCGCTGACCGCCATCGCACGGGCCGGCGGCACGGTGCGGATGCCGGCGAAGGCCGAGGCGATCCTGCCGGCCCCACCCGGCCTGCCGGGGCCGTCGGTCTTCGTCGGCGGCGCGCGGGTGGAGACCTCCGCCGTCGTCGTCGCCGTACCCCACGGGCAGGCCGCGCGGCTCGTGCCGGCCGAGGCGGCACCGGACCGCGACGCGTGGGCGGGGCTCGGGGCGAGCCCGATCGTCAACGTGCACGTCGTCTACGACCGGCCGGTCACCAGCCTGCCGTTCGCCGCGGCCGTCGGCTCTCCGGTGCAGTGGATCTTCGACCGGACGGCGGCGGGCGGGCTGACCCGGGGGCAGTACCTGACAGTGTCGGTGTCGGCGGCCCGGCACTGGATCGACGTGCCCACGGCCGCGATGCGCGCGGTGTTCGTGCCGGAGCTGGAACGGCTGCTCCCGGCCACGCGGACGGTGCGGCTGCTCGACTTCTTCATCACCAGGGAACGGCGGGCGACCTTCCGCCAGGGCCCGGGGAGCGGCGGGCTGCGCCCCGGCGCGGCCACCCGGTGGCCGGGGCTGTTCCTGGCCGGCGCCTGGACCGGCACCGGCTGGCCCGACACGATGGAGGGCGCCGTGCGCAGCGGCCTGGAGGCGGCCCGCCTGGTGGTGCGGCACCTCCGGCACGACAGGCGAATGGAGCGGGCCCGATGACCGCGCTGGTCACCGCCGCGTCGCGCGCCGCGATCGCGCTGGAGGCGGCCCGCGACCACCTGCTCGCCCTGCAGTCGCCGGAGGGCTGGTGGAAGGGCGAGCTCCAGACCAACGTGACCATGGACGCCGAGGACCTCCTGCTCCGCGAGTTCCTCGGCGTCCGGACCGGCGCGGAGACGGCCGAGGCCGCCCGGTGGATCAGGTCGCAGCAGCAGGCGGGCGGCGGCTGGGCCAACTTCCACGACGGCCCGGCCGACCTGTCCACCACCGTCGAGGCGTACGTCGCGCTGCGGCTCGCGGGCGACCCGCCGTCCGCGCCGCACCTGCGCGCCGCCGCGGACCTCGTCCGCGATCTGGGCGGCGTCGAGTCGGCCCGGGTCTTCACCCGCATCTGGCTCGCGCTGTTCGGTCTGTGGCGGTGGGAGGACCTGCCGGTGATCCCCCCGGAGATCGTGTTCCTGCCCCCGTGGTGCCCGCTGAACGTGTACGACTGGGCCTGCTGGGCGCGGCAGACGATCGTGCCGCTGACGATCGTCACCGCGCACCGGCCGGTCCGGCCGCTGCCGTTCGGCCTCGCGGAACTGCGCACCGGGCGGCGCCCGCGACGAGCCGCGCGTACGGGCCCGGACACGGTCGTGGACACGGTCGTGGACACGGCGTTCGCGGCGCTCGACCACGCGCTGCACCGCTACGAACGGCGGGCGCTCGCCGGGCTCCGCCGCGCCGCGCTCCGGCGGGCGGCCGAGTGGGTCGTCGCCCGGCAGGAGGCCGACGGGTCGTGGGGCGGCATCCAGCCGCCCTGGGTCTACTCGCTGATCGCGCTGCACCTCTCCGGGTACGACGCCGCCCATCCCGTCATGCGCCGGGGGCTGGCCGGGCTGGACCGGTTCACGATCAGGGAGGACGGCACGCGCAGGCTGGAGGCGTGCCAGTCGCCGGTCTGGGACACCGCCCTCGCCGTGATCGCGCTCCTGGACGCCGGTCTGCCGCGCGAGCACCCGGCGCTGGACCGGGCGGGTGAGTGGCTGCTCCGCGAGGAGATCCGGGGGCCCGGCGACTGGGCCGTGCGGCGCCCGGGGCTCGCGCCCGGCGGCTGGGCGTTCGAGTTCGACAACGACGGCTATCCCGACGTCGACGACACGGCGGAGGTGATCCTCGCGCTGGGCCGGTGGGGCCGTCCGGCCGCCCGGGACGCCGTACGGCGGGGGCTGCGCTGGATGGCCGGGATGGCCTCCCGCGACGGCGGCTTCGCCGCGTTCGACGCCGACAACACGCGCGCGCTGTGCCTGCGGCTGCCGTTCTGCGACTTCGGCGCGGTCATCGACCCGCCGTCGGCCGACGTGACGGCGCACGTGGTCGAGGCGCTCGCCGCCGAGGGCGAGGCCCGCTCCCCCGCCGTACGGCGGGCCGTGACGTGGCTGCTGCGGGCGCAGGAGCCCGGCGGCTCGTGGTTCGGCAGGTGGGGGGCGAACCACGTGTACGGCACCGGGGCGGTGCTGCCCGCCCTCGCCGCCGCCGGGGTGCCGCCCGCCGCCCCCTGCGTACGGCGCGCGGTCGCCTGGCTGGAGGCCCACCAGCACCCCGGCGGCGGCTGGGGCGAGGACATGCGCTCCTACCGCGACCCCGCCTGGATCGGGCGGGGCGAGCCGACCGCCTCGCAGACGGCCTGGGCGCTCATCGGCCTGCTGGCCGCCGGAGAGCGGGGCCCGGCGGTCGAGCGCGGCGTGGCGTGGCTGGCCGGCACGCAGCGCCCGGACGGCACCTGGGACGAGCCGCACTACACCGGGACCGGCTTCCCCGGCGACTTCTTCATCAACTACCACCTCTACCGGCTCGTGTTCCCGGTCAGCGCGCTCGGCCGCTACCTGCGGGCCGGGGAGGGCACGCGGGAGGGGACGCGAGAGGGGACGCCATGACGGATCTGATCGTGTGCACCGCGCTGGGCATGGAGGCCCGGGCCGTGACCCGGGGGCTGCGGCCGATGCGGGAGCGTCCCCGCGTCCGGGTCGTCCGGGTCGGCATGGGGCCGGACCGGGCGGCGCGCGCGGCGGCCCTGCTCCCGCCCGCCGGC
The DNA here is from genome assembly GCF_045040095.1 of Microbispora sp. NBC_01389. Lineage (NCBI taxonomy): Bacteria > Bacillati > Actinomycetota > Actinomycetes > Streptosporangiales > Streptosporangiaceae > Microbispora > Microbispora sp. NBC_01389. Next base: position 5,603,611 of record NZ_CP109552.1, on the reverse strand, counting down.
GCCCTCGCCGTCACCGGCTTCGCGGGCGCCCTGGACGACGGGCTGCGTCCCGGGGACGTGCTCGTCGCCACCGAGATCCGCTCAGGGGACCGCGTGTGGCCGTGCCCCTCCGCCCCGCTGCTCGCCGGCGAGCTGACCCGCGCCGGGCTGCGCGCCGTCACCGGCCCGCTCGTGACCTACCCTCGCATCGTGTCCGGCCGCGACCGCCGCGCGCTGGCCGCCGAGGGGGCGGCCGCGGTCGACATGGAGAGCGCGCCGCTGGCCGCCGCCGCCCGGGGGCGGCCCTTCGCCGCCGTACGCGTGATCGTGGACACCCCCGCCGCCCCCCTGCTGAGCCTCGCGACGATGGGCGGCGCGGTGGCGGCGTGCCGCACGCTCACCCGGATCGGCCCGGTGCTGGCGCGGTGGGCGGCGGCCGCGGGCCCCCGGCGGGTGCTGCTCGCCTCCCCCCGCTCGTTCTGCGCGGGGGTCGAGCGGGCCGTCGAGATCGTGGAGCGGGCGCTCGTCCGGTACGGCCCGCCGGTGTACGTGCGCAAGCAGATCGTGCACAACGCCCACGTCGTACGGGGCCTGGAGCGGCGCGGGGCGGTGTTCGTGGACGAGCTGGCCGAGGTGCCCGACGTGCCCGGGGGCGCGGTGACCGTGTTCTCCGCGCACGGGGTGTCGCCCGCCGTGCGGGAGGAGGCCGGGCGGCGCGGCCTGCGGGTGGTCGACGCGACGTGCCCGCTGGTCGCGAAGGTCCACGCGGAGGCCCGCCGGTTCGCCGCCCGCGGCGACCTCGTCGTGCTGATCGGCCACGCCGGGCACGAGGAGGTCGAGGGCGTGCTCGGCGAGATGCCCGGCACGGGGGTGCTGGCCGAGGACGAGGCCGGGGTGGAGTCCCTGCCCGCGTCGCTCGCCGAGGGGCACCGGGTCGCCTGCCTGACGCAGACCACGCTGGCCGCCGACGAGGCCGAGGAGGTCGCGGCGGCGGTCCTGCGGCGCTTCCCCGGGGCGGAGGGGCCGCGAAGCGACGACATCTGCTACGCGACGACCAACCGGCAGCGCGCGGTGCGGGCGGTGGCCGCCGAGGCCGGGCTGGTCCTGGTCGTCGGGTCGGCGAACTCGTCCAACGCACGGCGGCTGACGGAGGTCGCCGCCCGCTCCGGTCGTGATGGAGCCCCGCTCGCCCGCCTGGTCGACGGCCCCGGCGACATCGCGCTGGAGTGGCTGCGCGGCGCCCGGACGGTCGGGCTGACCGCGAGCGCGTCCACTCCCGACTCGCTGGTGGACGCCGTCGTGGCGGCCCTCGGCGGGCTCGGGCCGCTTGAGGTGGAGGAACTGCGGGTGACCGAGGAGAACGTCGAGTTCACACTGCCGAAGGAGGTGCGGCCCTGATGCCGATGCCCTTACGTCAGAGCCTTCGCGTCGGCGGGTACGTCCTGCGCCAGCGGTTGCGGCGGCGCAGGCGGTTCCCGCTGCTGGTCGAGCTTGAGCCGTTGTTCGCCTGCAACCTCGCGTGCGCGGGCTGCGGGAAGATCCAGCACCCGGCCGGCGTGCTCAGGCAGCGCATGCCGGTCGGCCAGGCGGTCGCCGCCGTCGAGGAGTGCGGCGCCCCGATGGTGTCCATCGCCGGCGGGGAGCCGCTCATGCACCCCCAGATCGCGGAGATGGTCCGGGCGCTGGTGGCCCGGCGGAAGTACGTCTTCCTGTGCACCAACGCCCTGCTGATCCCGCGCAAGATCGACCAGTTCGCGCCCTCGCCGTACTTCGCCTGGGCGGTGCACATCGACGGGCTGCGCGAGCGGCACGACGCGTCGGTGTGCAAGGAGGGCGTGTTCGACCAGGCGGTCGCGGCGGTGCGGGAGTGCCGGCGGCGCGGCTTCCGCGTCACCACCAACACCACCTTCTTCGCCGGGGACAGCCCGCGCACGGTGATCGAGGTGCTCGACTACCTCAACGACGACCTGCGGGTCGACCAGATGATGATCTCGCCGGGGTACGCGTACGAGAAGGCGCCCGACCAGGACTGCTTCCTCGGGGTGCGGCAGACCCGCGAGCTGTTCCGCGCGGCCTTCGCCGGAGGCAACCGCGGGCGCTGGCGACTGAACCACTCGCCGCTCTACCTGGACTTCCTGGAGGGGAGGATCGACTTCCCCTGCACGGCCTGGGCCATCCCGTCGTACTCGGTCTTCGGCTGGCAGCGGCCCTGCTACCTGATGGCGGACGGGTACGCCGGGACCTACCGGGAGCTGGCCGACGAGACCGACTGGAGCGCCTACGGGCGGGGCCGCGACCCGCGCTGCGCCAACTGCATGGCGCACTGCGGCTACGAGCCGACGGCGGTCTTCGCCACCATCGGCTCGCTGCGCGAGTCCCTGCGTGCCCTGCGGAGCCCCTAGCCGAAGCGGCGGGCGAGGGCGCGGAACGGGCCGGGCGCGGCGCCGTGCAGGCGGGCGGGCAGCCGCAGCCAGGCCGGCACGTACACCTCGGCGCGGCCGCGCTCGACGGCGGCCGCGACGGCCCGCGCCACCCGCTCCGGCGGCACGGGCGCGGGCCGGCGGCGCGCGTACGGCGTGCCGCGCCGCGCGAAGAACGGCGTGTCGACCACTCCGGGCACCACGGTGGTCACCCCGATCCCGGGCAGCTCGTAGCGCAGGCTCTCGGCGAAGGCCAGCAGGCCCGCCTTGGTCGCGGCGTACACCGCCTCCTCCGGGACCCCCACCACCCCCGCGATCGAGGCGACGAAGACGAGGTGCCCGCGCCCGCGCTCGATCATCGCGGGCAGCAGCAGCCGGGTGAGCCGCACGTTGGCCGTCAGGTTGACCGCGATCAGGCGTTCCGCCGTGCCGCCCGGCATCCGCGTCAGCGGCCCGCTCCAGCCCTCACCCGCGTTCGCGACCAGCACGTCCACCGGCCCGGCGCGGGCGGCCAGGTGCTCGGCCCCGTCATGGGCCCCGTCATGGGCCCCGTCATGGGCGAGGTCGGCGGGGACGACCTCGCCGCCGGTCCGGGCGGCGACGGCGGCGAGCGCCTCCCGGTCGCGCCCGGAGAGCACCAGGCGGGCGCGGCGGGCCCACAGTTCGAGCGCGATCGCCGTGCCGATCCCCGACGACGCGCCCGTGACGAGCACCCGTGCCCCCGCGAGCCGCATCCGTCCTCCCCCCTCTGGGGGCTGTACCCGCGGACACGGCATGGCATGACGGAAGAAAACGTGGCACGCCGGGAGAAGCGGCCCGCGGCCGACGGATCGCACCATGGGACGGCAAGGGCTCGCGATCCGTGCCGGGCCCTCAGGTCACAGGGTCTCCCGGATCGAGGTTCTCGCATGACGAACGTAGCGGCTTCCGCCTTAGGCTCTCCCGGCATGCTGCCGGCGCTCAACACCCGCCACCACCGCGCCGCCCTCGGGGTCTTCGCCTTCGTCGTCGTGGCCCACTGGGCCGAGCACATCGCCCAGGCGGTACAGGTCTACGTGCTCGGCTGGCGCCTGCCCGAAGCGCGCGGCGTGCTCGGCCTGCCGTTCCCGTGGCTGGTGACGTCCGAATGGATGCACTACGGCTACGCGCTGCTGATGCTGGCCGGCCTGATCATGCTGCGGCGTGGTTTCACGGGCCGTGCCCGCACCTGGTGGAACGTCGCGCTCGGCATCCAGGTCTGGCACCACTTCGAGCACCTGCTGCTCCTCGTGCAGGCGATGACCGGGAACCACCTGCTGGGCAAGCCGGTGCCGACCAGCATCATCCAGCTTCTGGTGCCGCGCATGGAGCTGCACCTGTTCTACAACACGCTTGTCACGATCCCGATGGTGGTCGCGATGATCCTGCACCTCCGTCCCACCACCGCCGAGCGGGCCGCGATGCGCTGCTCCTGCGCCCCGCGCCTCGCGGCGCACCCACGAGAGGCCACGGCGTGACGACGGACCCCGGGCCGCGCCGCGGCTCCCCCGCCTTCACCGCCGCGCTCACGCTTTTCGCGCTCTTCCTGCTCTTCCTGACCGTGCCCGGCATCGGACCGGCCGTACGGGCCGCCCGCGCGGACGGCGTCCCCGGCACCTTCACCGCCCGCTCGGTCGACTGCGTCCGGCACCCCGGCCACGAGTCCTGCACCTGGAACGGCGACTTCCGCTCCGACGACGGCGCCGTACGGCGCGACGGCGTCGAGCTGTACGGCGCCGACCGCGACATGCTGCGAGAGGGGCAGGAGACCCGGGCCGTGGACGTGGGGCGGCCGAGCCGGGTCTACGGCCCCGGTGGTTCCATGGAATGGGTGTTCACCGCGCTGCTGCTGCTCGCCGCGGCCGGCATCCTGCTCGTCGCGTACGGCGGGCCGGTGCGGCACCTGCTCCGCGCCCGCAGCCGCAGCCACACCAGCGCCCAGACCAGCGCCCACACCAGGGCGCCGGACTCCGGAGGAGTGCCATCCCACAGCCGATAACGCGGCCGACGACGTGCCCGGCCACCATCATGGTGGTGGGCGACTCGCTCAGCCACGGCTCGGACGGCGACTACACATGGCGATACCGGCTCGCCCGCCACTTCGCCGCGCGGGGCGCGCCGGTGTGCTTCACCGGGCCGTGGACGGGCACCCGCGCCCCGCCCCGTGCGCACCGCGCCCCGCCTCACCCGCACCGCTCTCCGCCTCACGCGCACAGCTCCCCGGTGGGCGGCTGCCGCCCGGGGATCGGCTTCCCCGGCGACCGGCACTACGCCCGCTGGGGCCGCCTCATGGAGGAGGCCAGGCGGAACATCGCGGACGCCGTCGCCGCGCACCGGCCCGGCCACCTCCTGGTGGCGCTCGGCTTCAACGACCTGGCCTGGGGCGTGAGCGGCCCCGACCGCCTGCTCGCCCACGTCGCGGAGTTCGTGGGCCTGGCCCGCGCCGCGCGGCCGGACCTGCGGTTCCTCGTGGCCGACGTGGTCCATCGCACGCCGCTGCCCTCCCTGCCGCATCTGCCGGGGATCACCGAGGCGTACAACGCCCGCCTGCCCGGCCTCCTGGCCGCGCTGTCCACGCCGCGCTCCCCCGTGGTCCCCGTGGGCCTGGCCGCCGTCTACGACCCGTACGCCGACACCTACGACGGCCTGCATCCCGGCGTCGCCGGCGAGTTCACGATCGCGAAGGCCTTCGCGGACGCGTTCTTCCCCGACCTTGTCACCGGGCGGCGCTTTCCGTGAACCGGTGGACCATCGACGGTATGACTGAGTAGCCTTCCGAGTATGACCAAGAAGATTACGATCTCTTTGCCGGACGAACTGGCCGACGAGGCGCAGGCGTCCGGCAACGCCTCGGCCTACATCGCCGCGGCGCTGCGCGAGCGGCGGCGCGTCCAGGGCGACCTGGCCATCATGGCCGACTTATGGGGGCCGGGCTGGCAGGACGGCATCTCCGACGACGACAGCGTCCGCGCGGCCCGCCTCATGGGCGGGGACGCCAAGGCGGACGCCGCGTGACCGACCCCGTCCCACCGCTCGGCGTCCTGTCCGGCCACGTGCTGGACCTCGACGCCGTCGTCCACCTGATCGAGGGCAAGAGCATGTACGGCAGGGCGGTCGTGCGGCAGTCCTCCGCGCACGGCGTCACCCTCCTCGTTCCCGCGCTCGCCGTCCAGGTCCTCTCGCTGGGCCCTATACAGCCCCGCCTCGAACGCTTCCTGCGCATGTCGATGGTCGTCACCGGCGCGCTGTCGCCCGACGACGCCGTCGAGGGCGGGCCGTACGCGCAGGCGATCAGGGCGAGCCTGCGCCGGCACCGGCCCGCGGCGTCCGACGCGGGCCTGGCCGACGTGCTCGTGGCCGCCCACGCCGTCGTCCACGCCACCCGCCGCGACTGGCGGATCATCACCCCGTCCCCCTACCTGTACGAGGGCCTTGACGTCCGTTTGGAGATTCTTCCCTAGACGTTCAATCTCTACGTCTACGCAGGTCAGTGGGTATCCAGGAACCGGCCGGGGTACCAGCGGGGCATGGCCGCCCTTCCGGCGTACGCGCCGATGATGGCTCGGCTCGGGCCGCTGCCCGAGCCGCAGGGCGACTACGCGCACGAGATGAAGTGGGACGGGGTCCGCGCCCTCGGCTACGTCGAGGACGGGACGCTCCGGCTGGTCTCCCGCAACGGCAGGGACATCACCCCCGCCTATCCCGAGATCGCCGGGCTGGCCGGCGCGACCGGCGGGCAGTCGACCGTGCTCGACGGGGAGATCGTCGCCTTCGACGAACGGGGCAGACCGTCGTTCGAGGCGCTCCAGCCGCGGATGCATCAGCGCGACCCGCTCAGGATCAGGCATCTGGTGGTCACCACTCCCGTGACGTACCTGCTGTTCGACGTGCTGCACGCCGGCGCCGGCACCATGATCGGCGCGCCCTACACGGAACGGCGGCGCGTCCTTGAGGATCTCGTGCGCGCCGGGAGCCACTGGGCCGTCCCGCCCTACTACTCCGGCGGCGGGGAGCAGGCGCTGGCCGACTCCCGCCGCCTGGGGCTGGAGGGCGTCGTCGCCAAACGGCTCGTCTCCGCCTACCTGCCCGGCCGCCGCTCCCCCGACTGGGTGAAGGTCAAGAACGTCCGTACCCAGGAGGTCGTGGTCGGCGGCTGGCGGCCCGGGGAGGGCCGCCGCGCCGACACGATCGGCTCGCTGCTGCTGGGCGTGAACGACGGCGGCCTGCTCCGGTACGCCGGGAGTGTCGGCACCGGCTTCACCGACGAGGCGCTGCGGCGGCTCGCCGAGCGCCTGGCGCCGCTGCGGCGGGACACGCCCCCGTTCTCCGGCATCACCCGCGAGGAGGCCAGGGGGTGCCGGTGGGTGGAGCCGGTGCTGGTCGGCGAGGTGCAGTTCGCCGAGTGGACCGGCGAGGGACGGCTGCGCCATCCCTCCTGGCGGGGCCTGCGCGACGACAAGGACCCCGGCGAGGTCGTCCGCGCGCAGGGATGAGCGCAGGGATGAGCGCAGGGACGGGCGGCGGGGTGACACGCCCCGGTTCATCCGCCCTCGCCCGCGCCGCCGCGCCGCCGTGTGGCGAGCACGCCGAGCAGCACCGCGCCGGTGAGGAAGGCGACGTTGTGCGCATACTTCGCGACCGGCGCGACATCGCCCAGCGGCACCACGAAGAACCCGACGATCGTGCGCGCGGTCAGGGCTCCGGCGGCGAGCGCGGCGACGTGGCGTCCGGTCCACTCCGGCGAGCGGGCCGGCCGGTCGGCCACGGCGGCGGTCAGGGCCAGCAGGGCGAGCCCGGCCGCGACCCCGGCCCAGGTCGCGGGCAGGAGGTCGAACCCGAGGCCCGCCACCAGGCCGGCCGCCGCGACGGCGATCGGCCGGGGCGGGCGCCGTGACGCCGCGGAAGGGCCGGGAAGCACAGGAGGGTCGGGAAGCACAGCAGGATCAGGAAGCACAGCCGCGCTGGTCATAGGGTCGGGAAGCACAGGAGGGTCGGGAAGCACAGGCCGGCGCCGGACGGCGGGGACAAGCGCGAGGAGCGCCAGCAGCGCGGCGACGGCCAGCGCGCCCCCGATCTGGGCCGCCGAGGCGTGGTCGGGCTCGGTCCGCAGATGGTCGCGCAGCACCAGCGTCGCCGCCGCGAGGTACAGCGCCGCGGTGACGACCAGCCCGGGCGCGCGCAGCCATGGCGTACGCGACAGCCTGGGCGTACGCAGCCAGGGTGTAGGCAGCCGGGGCGCCAGCGCCTCGGTCAGCGCGATCGGCGCGCCGAAGCTCCAGATCGCGTGGCCCGCGACGAAGGCCAGCGCGGTGTGGGCCGCCAGCCCCAGGGGCTCGACGTACGTCGGACGGATCATCTCCTCCCAGTACGGGATGTCCCGGTAGCCCTCGCTGAACAGGGACTGGTCGACGACAGCCGCCTGCAGCACGCCGAAGGCGGCAGCGAGGGCGAGGATCCCCGGCCAGCGCATCCCCAGCCGGCGGGCCGTCTCGCGGATCAGCAACGCGGGCGCGCCGTACAACGGGCTGAAGATCATCAGGCTGGCGGCCAGCACGAACGGATCGCCGGTGCTGTCGTCGTAACCGGCGAGGTACTCGGCGCAGATCGGCGACAGCACCACCAGTCCGGCCGCGAGCGACCAGCGGGCCCGGCGCGCGTCAGGCGTTCTCATCACGTTCCTCATCACGCCTCCTCATCACGTCTCGAAGCGGCGGCGAACACGACGACGCCGACGACCGCGACGAGCAGGTTCGCGTACACCTCGTAGCCGGTCAGGAAGGCGAGGCGCGGGATGACCTGCCGGTTGAAGACGTTGAGGATCGCTCCGCAGAAGGGCTGAACGGCCAGGTGGTCGATGGTTCCGCTGATTCCCGCGGCGACCAGGAACGCCCCGGCGAGCTGGATGGCCTTGCGCATGACGCCGACGCTAGGGACCGGCGAGGCCACCGGGCATCGGGCGTCGGCATCCTTCCGTCCGGCGAAGGTCGCCGGCGCGCGGCGTGCCCTCCGACCAAAGTCGGACGCCCCCCGACCTCGGTATCGACTTCGCGGCGCCGCGTGGGCGCGCCTCCCCGCAGGACGTACGCTGCGGGGCATATGAACCCCTCCGCCGCCGCCCCCCGGCACCGGCGAACCCGGCGCGACCGGCTCGTGGACACGACGATGTTCCTGCTCGCCGCGGCGTTCGCGTTCCTCATGTCGGCGGACCGCCTCGGCACCGCGCCGCTGCCGCCCGGGTGGCTGTTCCCCCTCGACCAGGTCGCGGGCGCGCTCGGCTGCGCCGCGCTGTGGCTGCGCCGACGATGGCCGGTCGGGCTCGCGGTGACGCTCGTCGCGCTGTCGGCCGTCTTCGAGATGGTCGCGGGCCCGATGCTGGCCGCGCTCTTCTCGGTGGCGGTCCACCGGCGTCCCCGGATCTCCGGGGGGGTGTTCGCGTTCAGCGTGCTGGCCGCGGTCGTGTTCACGTGGCTGCGTCCCGAACCGGGCATGCCGCCGCTCGCGACGTTGATGCTGGGCCTGGCCCTGCAGGGCGCGGCGGCCGGCTGGGGGTTGTTCGTCCACCACCGGCGCCGCCTGGTGCTGGCGCAGCGCGACCGCGCGGCCCGGATGGAGACGGAGGCGAGACTGCGGGCCGAGCAGGCGCAGCACCTGGTCCGCGAGGCCCTCGCCCGGGAGATGCACGACGTGCTCGGGCACCGGTTGTCCCTGCTGAGCGTGCACGCGGGAGCGCTGGAGTTCAACCCCGGCGCCGACCCCGCCGACGTCGCCCGCGCGGCCCGGGTCATCAGGGAGAGCGCGCACCAGGCGTTGCAGGACCTGCGCGAGGTGATCGGCGTGCTGCGCGCCCCCTCCGGCGGCACATCCGGCGACCCGTACGGCGACCCGTACGGCGACCCGCACGGAGAGGAGGCCGCGACCACGCGGCCCGGCCCGCCGGGCCTGGCCGATCTGGACCGGCTGCTGGCGGAGTCGGGCGAGGCCGGCATGCGGGTGCGGCTGCGCGACGAACTCGGCGGACGGCCCCGGGAGACCGTCCCGGGCCGGACGGGTCACACCGCGTACCGCGTCGTGCAGGAGGCGCTCACCAACGCGCGCAGGCACGCGCCGGGGGCGGAGGTCCGCCTGCGACTGGCGGGGGCGCCCGGCGAGGGCCTGACGATCGAGGTGGTCAACGACACCCCCGCCGCAGGCCGGCCGGAGACCGGAGGCGGCGGAGGCAGCGGTCACGGGCTCGCCGGCCTGGCCGAGCGCGTCACCCTGGCCGGAGGACGGCTGGAGCACGGGCCCGTGCGCCGGGACGGCGGCACCGGCCCGGGTGGCTGGCACGTGCGGGCCTGGCTACCGTGGCCCGCATAATGGCGCGCATGATCTCGCCCGGCCCCGCACCCACAGGCGTGCCCATCGGCGTGCTCATCGCCGACGACGACCCCCTCGTCCGGGCCGGCCTCGTGATGATGCTCGGCGGCGCGGCGGACCTCCGCGTCGTCGCCGAGGCGGGAGACGGCGCGGAGGTCCTGCCGCTGACCCGCCTGCACCACCCCGACGTGGTGCTGATGGACATCCGGATGCCCGTCATGGACGGCCTGGCCGCGACCGAGGCGCTGCGCGCCCGCGACGGCGCGCCCGAGGTGATCGTGCTGACCACCTTCGACGCCGACGAGCACGTGCTGCGCGCCCTGCGCGCGGGGGCCGCCGGGTTCCTGCTGAAGGACACCCCGCCGCACGAGATCGTCGAGGCCGTCCGCCGGGTGGCCCGCGGCCACCCGGTGCTGTCCCCGGCGGTGACCCGGCGGCTCATCGCCCGGGTGGCCGGGTCGGGCCGGGACCTGCGGCGGACCCGGGCGCAGGAGCGCCTGGCGCCGCTGAACGACCGGGAACGGGAGATCGCCGTGGCGGTCGGGCAGGGCAGGCCGAACGCCGAGATCGCCGCGCTGCTCCACCTCAGCCTCCCGACCGTGAAAACGCACGTGTCGAGCATCCTCGCCAAGCTCGGGCTGGGCAACCGCGTGCAGATCGCACTGCTGGTCCACGACGCCGGACTGCTCGACGACGTCCCGGGGGGCTGAGCACATTTTCCCTGCCCTTGGTGCTCTCCCCACCAGCCCGGGGAAGGAGTGCGTCATGCGCGCGCTCACCGTCGTCCCGCGCCGGGCCGGCTCGCTGGCGCTGACCGAGATGCCCGACCCCGTGCCCGGAACCGGTGAGCTCCTCGTCGAGAGCGTCGCCGTCGGCGTGTGCGGCACCGACAGGGAGGTCGTCGCCGGCGACTACGGCTGGGCCCCGCCGGGCCGGGAGCGGCTGGTCATCGGGCACGAGTCCCTCGGCCGCGTACGGCAGGCCCCCGCCGGTTCCGGCTTCTCCCCCGGCGACCTCGTCGTGGGCCTGGTGCGCTACCCGGATCCGGTGCCGTGCGTTGCCTGCGCTCACGGTGAGCCCGACATGTGCCGCAACGGGCGATACACCATGCGGGGGCTGAAGGAACTCGACGGCTACGCGAGCGAGGCGTGGTGCGTGGAGACGGCCTGCGCCGTACGGCTCGACTCGGGCCTCGGCGAGACGGGCGTGCTGCTGCAGCCGGCGTCGGTGGTCGCCAAGGCCTGGGAGCAGATCGAGAAGGTCGGCAGACGGTCCTGGTTCGAGCCGCGCCGGGTGCTGGTCACCGGCGCGGGACCGTTCGGCCTGCTCGCCGCGCTGCTCGGGGTCCAGCGTGGTCTCGACGTGCACGTGTTCGACTTCGTCAAGAGCGGGCCCAAACCGGCGCTGGTCGCCGATCTCGGCGCGACCTACCACACGGGCTGGATCGAGGACGTGGTGACGGCGCTCCGGCCGGACGTGGTCGTCGAGGCCTGCGGCGCGGCCGAGGTCTTCACCGGCGCCCTCTCCGCGATCGGTCCGTACGGGATCGTCTGCCTGACCGGGGTCACCCCCGGCTCCCGCCGGATCACCGTGGACGTGGGCACGCTCAACCGCGAGATGGTCCTGGAGAACGCCGTCGTCATCGGGACGATCGACTCGAACCTGCGCCACTTCACCGCGGCGGCCGGCGCCCTCGCCGTGTCGAACCGCGACTGGCTCGCCCGGCTGATCTCGCGGCGGATGCCCCTGCACCGATACGCGGGGGCGTACGACAGGCGGGATGACGACGTGAAGGTCGTGCTCACCTTCGGCTGAGCGCGCCGAGCAGGTCAGTGATCGCGGTCGGCGGCCAGCCGGGCCAGTGCCTCCAGCCCCGCGGTCGCCTCCGGCGTCAGCCCCGCCGCCCGCAGCGACTCCAGCGCCTCGGCCAGCAGGCCGTCCACCCTGGCGAGGCTCCAGGCACGACCGCCCGCCTCCTCCACCAGTCGCGCCGTCCGCGCCAGATCGGGCTCCGCGAGGGGACGGCGGTACAGGGCGGCGAGCGCGGCGCCCGCCGGGGTGCCCGAGGTCAGCGCGGCGACGACCGGCAGGGACTTCTTCCGGTTGCGCAGGTCGGAATGAACCGGTTTGCCGGTGACCGCCGGATCGCCCCAGATGCCGAGCAGGTCGTCCAGGATCTGGAAGGCCAGTCCCACGCGTTCGCCGAACTCTTCCAGCAGCACGGACTGACTCGGGGTGGCGCCGCCGTACGACGCGCCGAGGGCGCAGGCGCACCCGAAGAGGGCCGCGGTCTTGCCCTCCGCCATCCGCACGCACTCCTCCAGGCCCACCTCGGCGCGTTCCTCGAAGTCGAGATCGGCGCTCTGGCCGTCCAGCAGCGACTGGACGCGCCCGGCCAGCACCGGCACGCCGTCCGGCCCGCCGTCGGTTCCGGTGGCGAGCACGGCGAAGGCCAGCGCCAGCAGCGAGTCGCCGGCCAGGATCGCCTGGGCGCGCCCGAACACGGCCCAGGCGGTGGGCCGGTGCCGGCGGACCCGGTCGCCGTCCATCACGTCGTCGTGGATCAGCGAGAAGTTGTGCACCAGTTCCACCGCGACGGCGGCGGGCAGCGCCGCCGGCGGCTCTCCCCCGGCGCCCTCCGCCGCCAGCAGCGTGAACGCCGGCCGCAGCGCCTTGCCAACCGCTGCGCCACCCACTGCGCCACCCGCTGGGCCACCCCCGCCGCCGGCCGGCCGCCCCCGGGCGTCCCACCAGCCGAAGTGGTAGCCGGCCACGCGGCGCATCGACGGCGGCAACGTCCCCACCGCGCGGCGCAGCGCGGGATCGAGCAGGTCGCGCGTACGGGCGAGCACGTCCGCGGCGCACGGACGCGCCGCCACCGGTTCCGTCATGCTCCCACCGCCTCTGGCTCGGGTGCGTCGTCAGGCAGGCCGGGGCCTGTCGGCGTACCCGATCGCGGAGGTCCACTAACGTTGGGCGACGCGCACGAGATGCTCCGGCGGCCGCTGGGCCGCAGCCGCCTCCAGGTCACCCCGATGGGTCTCGGGCTCGCCGCGAGCGGCCAGGGCGTCGCCGTCGGCCTGTCCACCACCGGGCCCGCGCAGGCCGGCACGATCGGCAGGGCGGTCGCGACGCTCTTCTAGGCCAGCTTCTAGGCCAGGTCTCCCAGGAGGGTGGTCAGGGCCGGACCGAGCGGGACGTCGAAGGTCATCAGCGCCTCGCCGTCGCCCCGGGTCGGCCCCTGGTTGATGATCGCGACGGGGATCGAGCGGGCGGCGGCATGCCGTACGAACCGATAACCGGACATCACGGTCAGCGATGACCCCAGGACCAGCAGCAGGCCGGCCCGCTCGGTCAGCGCGTAACACTCCTGCACCCGCGACGGCGGGACGTTCTCGCCGAAGAACACCACGTCGGGTTTGAGCACGCCGCCGCAGCCCTCGCAGTCGACCGTACGGAACGTCTCGATCTCGGCGGTGGTCAGCACGGCGTCGCCGTCGGGATTGATCAGAGCGGTGCGGGAGTGCCAGCCGGGGTTCTCCGCCCGCAGTCGCCGGTCCAGTTCGTGGCGGGCGCCGCGGTGGCCGCAGCCCAGGCAGCGGACCCGGTGCAGGCTGCCGTGCAGTTCGATCACCCCGTGCGCGCCGGCCTCCTCGTGCAGGCCGTCCACGTTCTGGGTGATGACCCCGGCGACGAGCCCGCGGCGCTGCAGTTCGGCGACCGCGCGGTGACCGGCGTTGGGGGCGGCGTCGACGATGTGCCGCCAGCCGAGGTGGCTGCGGGCCCAGTAGCGCCGGCGGGCGGAGGCGCTGCTCACGAAGGTGTGATAGGTCATCGGGTCGGCTCTGCGCCTGCGTCCGGTCTCGCCGCGGTAGTCCGGGATGCCGGACTCGGTGGACAGGCCGGCCCCGCTGAGCACCACAACGTCGCCGTCCGCCACGAGATCGGCCAGCATGCTCCACCGCTCGGCGGTCTGCTCGCCGGTCTGCTCGGCGGTCTGCTTGATGGCTTGCGCCGTTTGAAGCCGGTTCACCCCTCCATGGTGCCCGATCGGCGCCTCAGCCCGGCACGAGCCGTACGTCGAAGATCACTTCGACCTCGTCGCGCAGCCTGAGCGCGCCGAAGAACGCGGAGTAGGGGCGGATGCCCCACTCCGACTGCACGACGGTGGCCCGGCCGCGTGCCCGCCCGCCGGCGAAGGCTCCGTCGACCGCGACCGGCCGGGTGACGCCCGCGATGGTCAGGTCGCCCTCGACGCGGAACGCTTCGGGGTCGCCCTCGACCCGCGTCGACCGGAACGTGATCGTGGGATGCCGGTCCGGCATGAGGACCTTCTCCCGCATGTTCTTCTCGATCTCGACCCGGTCGGAGTCGGTGAGCGGCTTGACCCCGCCCGTGCCCTCCCTGACCCGCATCGAGGCCGTCTCGGCCTCCAGCGAGACCCGGGAGGCCGCCGGGTCGCCCGGCGTCACCACCGCCTCGCCCCGCCATCTGGTGACCTCGATCGTCAGGTCATGCCCGGCCTTCGCACCGAGACCGGCGCGGCCGGTGAGGACCAGCAGCCGCCCCGACCTGGGCCCCAGCGCGTACGTGCCCGCCTCGACGTCCATGTCATTGGCATTCCCACGCTCTCGCCCGGCGATGTCGCCGCAGTTGGCGGGACTCGGCGTGATCTGGCACCAGGCCGCCGCCTTTACGATGTAGATCAAATGGGCTCAACGCTTTCCTTCCGGGAGCCGTACGACCGCGACCGGGCAGTGCGCGCGGTGCAGCACGGCGTGGCTGACCGAGCCGAGCAGCGCGCCGCGCACGCCGCCCAGCCCCCTCGACCCGACGACGACGAGGTCGGCGACGAGCGACGCCTCGGCGAGCGCGGGGACCGGGTGCCCGAAGACCGCCGACTCGACGAGTGGGACGTCCGGGTGCTTCTCGCGCCACGGCGCCAGCCGCAGCCGGGCCGAGCGCGACTCCTCGTCGAAGACCTCGTGCATCGTCGCGGTGTAGCCGGAGGCGAAGGGGGCGAAGATCGGCGCCTCCCACGCGTACACGGCGTGCACCCGGGCCCGGCGCGCCCGGGCCTCCTCGAAGGCGAACTCCAGCGCGGCCTCCGAGTGAGGCGATCCGTCGAAACCGACGACGACCTCGTGATACTCGTCGCGGTGCGGTCTGCGTACGGCCACGACGGGGACCAGGGCGTGCCCGGTGAGGCCGAGGCCGACCGACCCGAGGACCAGGCCGGAGAAGCCGCCCGCCCCCCGGCTGCCGACCACGAGCGCGTCGGCCCCGGCCGACGCGGCGCGCAACGTCTCCACGACCGTCCCCTCGGCGAGTTCCGTCGTCACTTCCAGGTCCGGGGCGACCTGGCGCGCACGCTCGGCGGCCGCGGCGAGCACCCCCTCGCAGAACTCGCCGTACGAGTCGGCGAACCCCTCCACGGCGTGGAACGGGTACTGGTGCGCCCACGGCTCGCGGACATGGACGATCCGCAGGGCGGCCCCCCTGCGCCGCGCGTCGTCCGCCGCCCACTCCAGCGCCGCCGTCGCGGGCTTCGATCCGTCGACGGCGGCGACGACCAGTCCGGTCATGGTCCGTTTCCTCCCTGTGCTCAGCGGCTCGCGACGTTCTGTGCTCGCGACGTTCTGTGCTCGCGACGTTCTGTGCTCGCGGTGTTCTGTGCTCGGGGTTGGCGTGCGGCTCGCGGCGCGGGGACACCACTCCCAGCGACCATCGCACCGTGTGAGCTGCCCGTCCCGCAGCGGTCGAAAGTCCCATCACCCCGGGACTTCCGCCGCCTGCCGCGCCTCCTTGGCGGTAGGGCCGCCCGACATCGCGAACTCCATGGATCGAGAGCCTTTCGGCGGGCATGCTCTCTGTCAGGAAACGTCTCTGGCGGGAGCGAGCATCGTGCCTGGCGGAATGCCGTGTGGTGACAGGACCAACGCAACTCACCGGTCGCGGAGCGGAGCGCGCCCGGGCACGCCCCTATCCGGCTCACCCCCGTCAGACTCGCCCCCGTCAGGCCCGCCCGAGTCCGGCCCGGTGCTGCCCCCCGGTCAGGTCCTCCACCGTCTACCCGCCGCAGGCAGGGCCACGTCTGGCGAGCCGTTCGGCCCCGGCCGCATCCTCCGCCGGGCCCTGCGCCGGCCGCTCGGGGCTGGCGCACCTCCGTCCGATGGGCCCCCTGCGCCCAGTCGAAGCCTCCGCCGGGCGCCCGCCGTACCGGCCGCGGCGCTGCCCACAGCGCTGGCCACAGCGCTGGCCGCGCTTGGGTTCCTTGCGGCGGCGTGCGGTACGGGCTCCGGGTCGTCCCCGGCCGCCACGTTCGCCGCTGCGTCCTCGGGCCCGTCGTCCGGCTCGTCGTTCGCGGTGCCCCCGGCGACCGGCCCCGGAACGCCGGCTCCCTCCCCAGCCCTCGCCACCTCTTCCGGCGGGCCCCTGGTGGCAGGGCGTTACCAGCCGCTGTGGCCGTTCACCGACGAGAAGCAGGTGCGCGACTGGCAGGAGAGCTACCGGGCGGGCGGGCACCAGCCCTGGCATCTTGACGCCGGACAGACCGCGCTGGCCTTCACCCAGGGCTACCTCGGCTTCAAGGGCATCGACCAACTGGTCGACAGCAAGGTCGACGGCGTGCACGCCCGCGTCTCCGTCGGCATCCGCGGCGAGGGCGGCGGTCGTCCCGGCATCGCCGCCGTCATCCACCTCGTGAAGTTCGGCACAGGCACGGACGCCCCTTGGGAGGTGGTGGGCACCGACGACACCACCTTCTCCCTCACCACTCCCCGGTACGGCAGCTCGGTCTCCTCGCCCGTAAAGGCAGGTGGCAAGATCACCGGTGTGGACGAGAGCATCCGGGTGCAGGCGCGCGGGGCCGGTAGAACGAGCCCACTGGGCGAGCGCTGCTGCGTCTCCGCGGGAGGGGAGACCAGCCCTTGGTCCGCCACCCTTGACTTCCGTGCCGCCCCGGGGCAGACGGTCACCATCGTCGCGAGCACCGGCGGCCACATCGCCGACGTCGAACGGTTCGCCGTGACCGGCGTGCGCGCTACAGCGCGATAGGAACTCCCGGCGGCAACTCGGTGATCCCTTGAAACACTTGCGCGACTGCTCGTCACGGTCTCGTCGCAGTCCCGCCGCAGCCCTTACCGCTCTCGGACGCCCCCACCGCGCCCCTCCCCGCACCATGACCCGACCCTCCCCGCACCATGACCCTCCCCGCACCATGACCCTCCCCGCACCATGACCGTCTCAGCGCCTGTCGCTCGTTACACGCGCCCCCTCGACTCGCTGCCTACATGCTCGCCACATAAGCGGTTTCTTCATGCTCTGACGCCTTTGCCTAGTGGTCCTCGCCTTAGGGCACAAGTCGGCGATATCCCCCTCTCAACCTGTAGCTCCAATTAAAGTCGGCAGCCATTTGCTTGACACACGCTGAGAGTGAGAGAATTCAGACAGGCATTCGAATGCGCATGAGGAGGTGGAGCGTGGAATTCCCCGTAAGCGATTCCGATCGCCTCCAGCGTTCGAACCTCCCCGACAACTGGCGGGACCAGCTCATCAGCAGATCGCCGCTCTGGGCACCCGAACGTTCAGCCGACAATACGACCGATTTCCCCTCTATCGCCGTTTCCGGCATATCCGGTGCTCAGCGCTACTCTTCTCCGCGCAGATTCGCAGATTCCGTCTTCTCTGAAGACAGCTCGCACATCGGCAGAATGGACAACTCGCACAGCCCGGCAAGTGAGCGAGCCAGCAGCACCGTGCGTCGCATCCCCGAAACGGATCGATCCCGCGCAGAAGCGGGCAGCACCATCGAGATGTGCGCCGCCGAAAAGCCCAACCCCTCGGCAGACCGCGGGCATGCTCCGGGCGGTACACCCAGCTGTGCACCTGGCGGTGCCTTGGGCGATGTTCCCGAAGATGCGTCTGTCGGCGTATCCAGCGCTGGCCGGAGCGATGCGGGCCAGAGCCCCAATGCAGGACCGGGTGACGCCAGCCATGGTCGGGATGCCGGCCACGGCGACGCGCAGCCTGAACAGGGTGCCTTTGGTGCTGGGTCATCCTCGTGGGTGGCGGTGGCGGCTCTTGTCGAGGCGGCTCGGGTGGTGGCATTGGTGCCGGTGCCTGAGGACGCGGGTGTGTGTCTGGCCGAGGCGGAGGAGTTGCTTGCGGTCCGTGATCGGATCACGTCGGCGTTGGCGGCCCGGGTGGGTCGTGTTCACCGGGCGGGGGAGGCGAAGGGTCATGGCCATGCGTCCACGAAGTTGTGGTTGCGGTCTGCCGGGGGGATGACCCCTGCGGGGGCCGGCCGGTTGGTGACGGTGAGCGTGGAGTTGGATCGTCTGCCGCAGGTCCGCCGCCTGTTCGCGGAGGGTGGTCTGGCGGAGGGGGTCGTGGAGGCGATCTGCACCGCCACCTCTGGGCTGACCGATGACCAGGCGGCGACGGCTGAGCGGATTCTGTTGGAGTTGGCGAACTCGGCGGGTGCGGCGGAGGTGGCCAAGGCGGGGCGGTATCTGCGCGCGGTACTGGACCCCGACGGGCACGAGAAGGACGAGCAGGCCGACTTCGACCGCCGGTTCTTTAGGGTACGCAGGCGGAGGAACGGCGGACTGGAGGGCGAGTTCTACCTGCCGGTGGAGGCCGCCGCGCGGTTGCAGCACATGCTGGACGTCTACGCCAAGCCCAAGGCGGAGGGTGATGACCGGCCGTTGAGTGTGCGGAACGCCGACGCGTTGATCGCGTTCCTGGAGAACAAGATCGTCACTGAGCTTCTGGTGCTGGTCAACGCCGAGTCTCTCCCCGACGACCCTCCGAGTGGCACTCCCTGCGACGAGGGTGAGCCCACCGTCGACGACGGCGAGCCCACCATTGAGGAGCCCGCCGACGGAGAGCCAGAGCCCGCCGACGAGCAGTCGGAGGGTGCGGAGCCGGGCACACGGCCACCGGCCGTCAGCCCCGAACGCACAGCCACCAGCCCCGAACGCACAGCCACTGTGCCCCCGGGGGGCGGTGATCACTCAGCCCACGAGGACGGCTGCTCGACCGTCGCGCCCTCCGCAGGAGACGACACCTCCCCTGCCGCGCCCAGTGCCGCCTCCCATGCCCCCTGCCGTGCCGCCTCCGGTGCGGGTGCGGGCGCGGGCGCGTGTGGGGGCGCTGACGGGCAGGAGCCTGTCACCGGCCGCGCGGCCGCCGGTAGCTCGCCCATGGACGGTCCGGCTGCCGCCTGGCCGCACTTCGACCCCACCGGCGGCCACGAGCGCGGCAACGAGCGCGGCGATCTGCGCGACGGCGATGGCGTCCAGCAGGGCCACGCCGACGACCACGCCGACGACCACGCCGACGACTCTGACGACGACCCCGGCACTCAGGAAGAGGGCATCGAGCGAGGACATCGCAGAAACCGAGTGCGGCCGCAGCAGGCACCCCCGCAGCAGGCACGCCCGAAGCAGACGCATGCCCCTGATCCCCCACCCGAGCCCGACGCCCCGCCGGATGCGGAAGGGAGCGCCTGCCCGGGAAGCGACGCCTGGCCTGGCGGCGACGCTTGGCCTGGCGGTGGCGCCTGGCCTGGCAGTGATGCCTGGGCGGGGGTGGGAGCCGACGCTCCGCCGGGAAGCAGTCCGCCGGGGGCGGGCGGCAATGTGCCGCCCGGGGTGTGGATGCGGGGGTTGCCGGGGCTGATCCTGGCGACCGGGCATCTGCTGCCCGCCTCCAGCGTGCACCGACTGGCCCGCACCAGCACCCTGGTGAGGATCGTCATGAACGCCGCCGGGCAGGTCCTCGACATGGGCCGCAAGGTCCGCCTGGCCACCCCCGCCCAGCGCCGGGCCGTCTTCGCCCGGTACGCCACCTGCTGGGTCGACGGCTGCCCCCTGCCCGCCACCATGTGCCAGATCGATCATTGCGACAACTGGTGCAGCGGCGGGCTGACCGACCTGAAGCTGCTTGGGCCGGCCTGCCAGTTCCACAACCGCGACCGCTACCGCCACCCCACCCGCTACACCCGCCGCACGATCGGCGACGACCGCTGGGCCTTCACCTACCGCAACCCCCGCAGCAGCACCCGGAAACGCGAATGAGACACGAGAAAGGCTCAGATCGGCACGGGCGGCACGGGCGGCACGGGCGATCGCGATCAGTGGCCTCGGCGGATCCAGTCGTCGAGGTGGGGCTGCTCGGCGCCGATGGTCGTGCTGTCGCCGTGACCGGTGTGCACGACGGTCTCGGGCGGCAGAGTCAGCAGGCGGTCGCGGATCGAGCCGATGATGACCCCGAAGTCGGAGAAGGAGCGCCCCGTTGCTCCGGGGCCGCCCTGGAAGAGGGTGTCGCCGGTGAAGAGGACACCCAGGTCCGGCGAATAGAAACAGCAGGCGCCGGGGGCGTGGCCCGGCGTGTGCAACACTTCGAGCCGGGTCCCGGCGACCTCGATGGTCTGCCCGTCGGCCAGGGTGGCGCCGGGCTCCCGGTCAGGGTGGGTGAGCCGCCAGAGCGGGAGGTCGGCCGGGTGCAGCAGGACGGGCGCCCCGGTGGCGTCGGCCAGGTCCGGAGCGACCCGGACATGGTCGTCGTGCGCGTGGGTGGCCAGGATGGCCAGAACCCGCCGACCGGCGATCAGATCGGTGATCGCCTTGACGTCGTGGGGCGCGTCGAACACGACGCATTCGGCCTCGTCGCCGAGCACCCACACGTTGTTGTCGACGTCGAACGTCTGGCCGTCCAGGCTGAACGTGCCCGAGGTGACAGCATGGTCGATTCGGGCACTCACGAGAAGATCACCACCGAGTTGCGCATGGCCCCATTGTGCAACAGCGCGGGATGTCAGTCCGCCCGCGACGGCTTGGGCGGAAGCACCGGCTCCAGCCGGAACAGGCCCGCCGAGGAGGAGTCCGCGTCCTGTGCCACGACCGTCCGTCTGCCCGCCACCGCCGCCAGCAGGTCGGTCACGGTGACGATGCCCTTCAGCATGCCGGAGGCCCCGATGACGGGCACCACGTCCACCTCCGACTCCAGCATGGCGGCCGCCACTCCGGGCAGGGGCTCGTCCGGCGGCACGTGCGGGCACCTGCGCCCTCCGAGCAGTTGCCGCACCTGGGCGCTCGACTGCTCGGCCGGGCCGCCGGACCAGTGAGCGGCGATGTCCTCCCGGGTGAGCACGCCGATGATGTGGAACCCGGAGTCGACGACGGGCAGATGGTGCATCGACCCGCGGCGCATGAGCTCCCAGGCCATGAGCGGCGACTCGTCCGGCTTCACGGTCACCAGCACGCGGCTCATCACGTCGGCGGCGGTCATAGCTTCCACGGTCATCCTCGTCCACCTCCCGCGGGCGGCGCACCCGGTATCTCCATTGGACCACCGGGACGCGGCCCGGCGCAGGTGCCGAACGTCCCGACCTGCGGGGACCTGCGGCCCGGCCGCCTCGGCGCCACCCCGGGAGAGGATTGGAGGCAGCGGGGATCGAAACAGTGAGGGCGCACAAGTGGGAGGTGGCCATGCTCGCCGGTGAGGTCATGAGCAGCCCGGCGATCACGCTGGGGCGGGGTGACACGGTCCGACGGGCGATCCGGGTGCTGTACGACCACGACATCACGGCCGCTCCCGTGCTGGGGGACCACGGCGAACTGGTCGGGATGGTCAGCGAGATCGACCTGCTGTGCGGCGCGTTCACACCCGGCATGTCCGCGCCGGCCACGGTGGCGGACGTCATGTCACGGCAGGTCAGCACGGTCGAGGAGACCACCGAGACGGCGGTGCTAACCGATCTGATGATCGCCAGGAGGATCAAGAGCGTTCCGGTGCTGCGGGACGAGCGGGTCGTCGGGATGGTCAGCCGCCGGGACCTCATGGCGCTGCTGGCCAGGTCGGACGCCGAGCTGCGCGACGCGGTCCTCGCCGCGCTCCGCGAGCGCTACCCCTCCGAGACCTGGGAGGTGAGCGTGCGGAACGGGGAGATCGACCTGCGCGGCCCCGAGGGCCAAGGGCCCGAGCACGTGGCCGACCTGCTGGAGCGGGCGGCTCCCGGGATACGGCCGTCCCGCCGCTGACACCGGCAACCTGAGACACGGGCGACCTGAGACACGGGCGCGGTCAGGGATTGTGCCGTACGACGGCCACCGGGCAGCGGGCGTGTTCGAGCATGGCCCGGCTCACCGAGCCGAGCAGGGCCACGGTGAGGGCGTTCCTGCCGTGGGAGCCGACGACGAGCAGGGCGGCCCGGGCTGAGGCGTCGACGAGCGCGGAGACCGGGTGGGCGCGGACCATGTCGAGTTCGGTCTCGACGTCGGCGAACCTGTCCCGCCACGCGGTCAGCAGGCGCCGCGCCCGGTCCTCCCGGATCCGCCCGATCTCGCCGGTGTCCACGGCGATCCTGGGCCCGGAGGAGATCGGCGGCTCCCACGCGCAGACGACCCTGAGCCGGTGCCCGCTCAGCCGGGCCTCCTCGAACGCGTACGCGAGAGCGGGCGTCGCCGCGTGCGAACCGTCGAATCCGGCCACGATCTCCGCGGCGGCGCCGGGAGACGCCGGGCGTACGACGACGACCGGCACGTCCACGTGACCGGCGAGCCGGGCGCCGACCGGCCCGTGGCCGCCCAGCACCACTTCGGCCGCGCGGCAGGCCTGCGCGCGCAGCACGCGGCCGGGCCGCCCGTCGGCCAGTTCCGTGGTCACCTCCAGGCCGGGCCACCGGTCCCGGGCGACCTTCTCGGCGTGGTCGAGCAGCTGCCGGCCGGACGGGATCATCCGGTCGTAGCAGTCGGGGATCGGATAGCGGGGGGCGTCGTACGGCAGGCGGTCGGCGGCGTGGACCACCCGCAGGGGCAGGCCCCGCCGGTGGGCCTCGTCGGCCGCCCACTCCACGGCATGGGTGGCCCCGGCCGTGCCGTCGGTGCCCGCCACGATCGGGCGGTCGGCGAAACTAGTCCTCATCGGAAGCCTCTCCATGTGGCGGTAGCGGGACGCTCCAGCTCAGGCAGGTGCCTCCGGCCGGGCCACGCCCGGCCGTGCAGCTCCCGCCCAGGGCCTCGGCCCGTTCCCGCAGGTTGAGCAGGCCGCTGCGGCGGCCCTGTGCCGGGATGCCGATCCCGTCGTCCTCCACGGCCAGCGTCAGCCGGTCGCCGTCCACGCGGACGCTCACCGTGGCGCGGGTCGCGCGGGCGTGCCGTACGACGTTCGACAGGCCCTCGCGCGCCACCGCCAGCAGATGTTCGCCGATGCCGGCGGGGACGCGGGTGTCGAGCGCGCCGTCCAGCCGCAGGGCGGGCAGGAAGCCGAGCTGCGCCCGCGCGCTCTCGACCAGCGCGACGAGCCGGGCGCGCAGCCCGGGATCGCCGGCGGGGGGCTGCAGGGCGAAGATCGTGGAGCGGATCTCCCGGATCGTGCCGTCGAGCTCGTCGATCGCGTACCGCAGGCGGGCGGACGCCTCCGGGCGCTCGACCAGCCGCGCGGCGCCCGTCAGGGTCATGGCGATCGCGAACAGCCGCTGGATGACCACGTCGTGCAGGTCCCTGGCGATGCGGTCGCGGTCTTCGAGCAGGCCGAGCCGCTCGGCGTCCTTGCGCGCCTCGGCCAGTTCCAGCGCGACGGCTGCGTGCCCGGCGAACGCGTGGAGCATGCACACCTCCGACCGGCTGAACGGGATGCGGCCGGGTCGCCGCCCGAGCCACAGCACCCCGCGTACGGCCCCCGGGGCGCCCAGCGGGACGGCGCACACCGGCCCCTCCTCCTCATCGGCGGCGTCCGCTGCCATGCGGGGCTCGGCCAGGGTGAAGGCCCGCCCGGCGAGCGTGCCGTCGACGGGGATCCGGCGCGCCGCCGCGCAGGTCTCGGCGAGAGCGCCGTCCGCGATCGCGACCCGGAGCGTGTGCCCGCCGGTGTCCGGCAGCAGGATCGCCATGGTGTCGGCGCCGGCCATCTGCCGGGCGCGGCGGGCGATCAGCGTGAGCACGCGCGGCGTCTCGGCGCCGGACAGCAGGCTGGTCGTGATCTCGCCCGACGCCTGCAGCCAGGTCTCCCTGCGGCGGGTCTCCTCGTAGAGGCGGGCGTTCTCGATCGCCACCCCGGCGGCCCCGGCGAGGGCGACGACGATCGCCTCGTCGTCCTCGTCGAACTCCCCTACCCCGCGTTTCTCGGTGAGGTAGAGGTTGCCGAACACCTCGCCCCGCACGCGTACGGGGACGCCGAGGAAGCCGTGCATGGGGGGATGGCCGGACGGGAACCCGTACGACTCGGGATGCCGGGAGATGTCGGGCAGCCGCAGCGTCCGGGGCTCCTTGATCAGCAGGCCGAGCAGGCCCAGCCCGTGGGGCCAGTGCCCGATTCTGGCGATCTCCTCCTCGCTCAGCCCGACGGGCACGAACCGGGCCAGGGTGTTGTCCTCCCCGATCAGGCCGAGCGCGCCGTATCTGGCATCGACCAGGGTGGTGGCGGTCTCGACGATGCGCCGCAGAACGGTTTCGAGATCGAGGTCCCCGCCCACCGAGACGACGGCCTCCAGCAGCGCCTGCACCCGGTCACGCGTCACCAGGACCGCCTGCAGCCGCCCGTGCAGCTCGGTCAGCAGCTCGTCCAGGCGCGTCCGCGGGATCACAGCGGGCGTCCCCGCCGCGGCATGTGGGCCACACCTGAAAGTGTCGCAAACAAGGACAGTCCGGACATCAGCTCTTTGCCAGGTCACGACGGGCTTCTTACCGGCACCAGCCCTCGGCGGGCCCGATCGCCCGGAGATACTCGAAACAGGGGGTGGGTCATGCCGGCTGAACAGCGTGACGGGGTCATCAAGGTCGCCTGGCACGGAGCCGGCCGTTTCGACGTCCACATCCGCCGGCACGCCGTCCGGTCCGACCAGCCCAGAGACGTCGGCGGGAGCGACACCGGCCCCACGCCGGCCGAGCTGTTCGTGGGCGGGCTGGCCGCGGGCATCGCGCACTGCGCCGAACGCTTCCTGCGCCAACGCCAGCTTCCGGCGGGAGTCGGCGTCACCGCGCGGTACGGCCTGGGCGTCTGCCCGGGGCGGATCGACCGCGTGGAGCTGTCGGTGGAGGCCCCCGGCCTTCCGGAGGGCCTGCGGGCCTCGCTCCTGTCGGTCCTGGAGCACTGCGCGCTCTACACCACGCTGCGGGTGCCGCCGCGGATCACCTTCGACGTCCGGCACGCCGCTCCCGGGACAGCCGTTCCCGCAGCTCACGAGCCGTACGGCGGACCGCGGCCAGGACGGGCGGGGTCATCGGCGCCCCCGGTGTGAAGTCGCCGCCCTCGATGCCGACGACGACGAGCTCTCCCGGCAGGCGGCCGAGGGCCCGGGCGAGGTCGACGGCGTCCACGAGGCCGAGCGAGTGGGTGCCACCGTGCCATCCCTCCACCGGGAGGGGCGCGGGGAGGGGCACCGGGAGCGACGGTAGGCGGTGGTGCACGGTGCCGGGGGGCGCGCCGGTGCGGACGGCGTCGACCACGATCGCGAGTGCGGCGCCCGACCACGCCTCGACCAGCGCGGCGGCGTCCCCGCAGGCCTCCACGGCGACGCCGGGTGGCGGCGCGTCGCCGTGGAGGCCCGCGAGCAGCCGGGCCACCGCCAGGCCCGCCGCGTCGTCGCCCCGCAGGTCGCTCCCCAGGCCGACGACGACCGTCTCTCCCGCGCTCACCCGCGATCCAGGCGGAAGTCGAGGAAGTGGGCGGAGCAGGAGATGCAGGGATCGTGGTTCCGGATCGCCCTCTCGCACAGGACGGCCAGCTCCGCCTCGGGCGGGTCGAGACCCGGGGCGAGGCGAGGCGCGAGCAGGTCACGCAGGTCCGCCTCGATGCGCGCCTGGTTCTGCGCGGTGGGCGGCACGATGTCCGCCTCCGCGACGAGGCCGTCCTCGTCCAGCCGGTAGCGGTGGTAGAGAGTGCCGCGCGGGGCCTCCGACGCGCCATGGCCGACGCCGGGACGCGGCTCGACCGGCACCGCGGGCCGGTCGGGCTCGGTGTAGCCGTCCAGGATCCGCAGCGCCTCGTCGCACGCGTGCACGATCTCCACGGCGCGTACGACGATGGCCCGGAACGGGTTGCGGCACACGGGCCCGAGGCCGGCGGCGGCGGCCGCCTCCCGCGCGAGGGGGGACAGCCGCGCCGCGTTAAGCGCGTAGCGGGCGAGGGCGCCGACGAGGTAGCCGCTTTCGCCGTCCAGCCGCGCGTGCAGCGCCGTGGAGTGGGGCACCTGTTCCTCGGTCACGTGCTCCGGCCAGTCCTCGACCGCGAAGCCCTCGCGCGTGCCCCGCCCGTCACCCGCCGTCATCATGGTCGCCACCCCTCCGGACAGGATCGCGTACTCCTCCGGATGGCTGAGGGCGAGGAACCGATAGTCGTGCTCGACGTCGGGGAAGTCGAACCCGGCGACCCAGGCGACGGTGGCCAAGGCGTCGTCGCGGGCGCGGCGCAGCCGCTCGGCGACGGGGGCCAGCTCGGCCTGGGCGGGCACCCGGTAGAAGCCGCCGACCCGGACGTTCACGGGGTGGATGGGCCGCCCGCCGATGACCGCGATCAGCTCGTTTCCGGCCTTCTTCAGCGCGAGGCCGCGCTCGACCAGGTCACGGCGGTCCGCGGCCAGCGCGATGCCGCTGTCGTACCCGAGGAAGTCGGGCGCGTGCAGCAGGTAGACGTGCAGCGCGTGCGACTCGATCCACTCGCCGTAGTAGAGCAGCAGCCGCAGGTCCCGCAGCGGGCCGGTCACCTCCGCGCCGCAGGCGGCCTCGATCGCCTGACAGGCGCTCATCTGGTACGCCACGGGACAGATGCCACAGATCCTCGCGGTGATGTCGGGGGGCTCGGTGTGGCCGCGCCCGCGCAGCAGCGCCTCGAAGAACCGGGGCGGCTCGTAGATCCGCAGCTCCAGGCCGGTGATCCGGCCGTCCCTGGCGTGTACGACCAGCCCGCCCTCGCCCTCCACCCGGGTCAGGCCGCCGATCCGCACCGTCTTGTGGGTCACTCGTGCTCCTCGGCTTCCTCGGCCGCTCTCCGGAAGGGCTCGGTGGTGGCGTGGTAGGTCCGGTAGATTCGCACCAGTTCGGGGGTGCTCATCCCCAGCCCGCGCAGCCAGTGGTTCAGCCCGGCGGCGTTGGGGCTCTCCATCGGGCCGAAACAGCCGTAGCAGCCCCGGTTGAGGGACGGGCACAGCGCGCCGCAGCCCGCCTGGGTGACGGGCCCGAGGCAGGGCGTGCCGTGCGCGACCATCACGCAGACGTTGCCCCTGGCCTTGCACTCCACGCAGACGCTGTGCGCGGGCACGACCGGCCGCCGCCCCGCCAGGAACGCGGAGATGACCTCCAGCAGCTGCCGCCGGTCGATCGGGCACCCGCGCAGCTCGAAGTCGACCGGCACGTGCGCCGATATCGGGGTCGAGCGATCCAGGGTGGCGATGTAGTCGGGCCGGGCGTAGACGACCGAGGCGAACTCCTTGACGTCGGCGAAGTCGCGCAGCGCCTGGACGCCGCCCGCGGTGGCGCACGCGCCGATCGTGACCAGGCGCCGCGACACGCGCCGCACGTGCCTGATCCGCTCCAGGTCCTCGGGGGTGGTGATCGACCCCTCCACCAGTGACAGGTCGTACGGACCGGGGCCGGGGGCGCTGGACGCCTCCAGGAAGTAGGCGATCTCCAGCCGGGCGGCCACCGACAGCAACTCGTCCTCGCAGTCGAGCAGCGTGAGCTGGCACCCGTCGCAGGAGGCGAACTTCCAGACCGCGAGGCGCGGCGCCGGCTCGTCCATCACAGCTCCCATCACAGCTCCTCCACGGCCAGCATCGGCCCCGCCTGGTCGTAGCGCAGCACCGGCCCGTCCTCGCAGACGAACAGCGGGCCGAACTGGCAGTGGCCGCAGCGGACCACGGCGCACTTCATGTTGCGCTCCAGCGACAGCTCCACCCGTCCGGGGGCGACCCCGCGTCGCAGCAGCTCCTCCGCCGTCGCCCGCATCATCGCCTCCGGACCGCACACGAACGCGTGCGTACGGCGCGGCTCGAAGACGATCCGGTCGACGAGCCGGGTGACCAGGCCGACCGGGCCGTGCCACGCGTGGTCGGGGTGGTCCACGATCACCTGGACGTCGGCGCCCTGCCGGGCCCACCGGGCCAGCTCCCGGGGGTACACGAGCGTGGCGGGCGACCGCGCACCGGCGATCACGCTGATCCGGCCGTACCTGTCGCGGCCGGCCAGCAGCGCCCGCACGACCGGCCGCAGCGGGGCGATGCCCAGGCCGCCCGCGGCGACGACGACGTCGAGGCCCGCCGCCGCGGGCACGCCCCAGCCGTGCCCGTACGGCCCGCGCACACCGACCACCTCGCCGGGGCGCTTGCCGCACAGGGCGGCGCTGACCGCGCCCACCGCCCTGATCGTCTGGGCGTACCCGCCGGAGCGGGACCGGCCGCTGATCGACACCGGGATCTCCCCGACCCCGGGGGCGTACAGCATGGTGAACTGCCCGGGCAGGAACGGCGGGCAGTCCCCGCGGACCGGCTCCAGCGTCAGCGTCACGGTGTCGACCCGGTCCGGGCGGCGGGAGCGCACCCGGTAGAGAGCTGGAGTCATGGGGTGGGGGGTCATCGGGTGGGGAGTCACGGCGTGGGGGGTCACGGCAGGTTCGCCAGTTCCTCGGTCACGTCGATCCCCACCGGGCACCAGGTGATGCACCTGCCGCAACCGACGCAACCGGACATGCCGAACTGGTCGATCCAGGTGGAGAACTTGTGGGTCAGCCACTGGCGGTAGCGGCCGGGGTTGGAGCTTCGCACGGGCGTCCCGTTGACCTCCGAGAACCCCAGCGTGAAGCAGGAGTCCCAGCGCTCGGCCCGCTCGGCCGTGCCGTCGGCGAGGGACGTGGAGTCCTCGACCGTGGTGCAGAAGCAGGTGGGGCAGACCATCGTGCAGTTGGCGCAGGTGAGGCAGCGGGCGCCGACCTGCTGCCAGCGCGGCGAGTCGTGCGCCGAGAGCCGCTCCTGAATGCCCTCGGTCTCCACGTGACGGCCCATGCGCCCGGCGGCCGTACGGGACACCTCCTCGGCGTCCGCAAGGTCGCGGGCCGGGGCGGGCGCGTACGGGAGCGCCCTGACGATCTCCTCGCCCCGCTCGCTGCCTATCTCGACCAGGAACCGGTGCGGCGCGGCCAGCTCGGTGAGCGCGAGGTCGTGGCCGGCCGTCACCCTGGGCCCGGTGCCCATCGAGACGCAGAAGCAG
The DNA here is from genome assembly GCF_045040095.1 of Microbispora sp. NBC_01389. Taxonomy (NCBI): domain Bacteria; kingdom Bacillati; phylum Actinomycetota; class Actinomycetes; order Streptosporangiales; family Streptosporangiaceae; genus Microbispora; species Microbispora sp. NBC_01389. Next base: position 5,574,633 of record NZ_CP109552.1, on the reverse strand, counting down.
GTGCCGCCGGGAACCGCGCAGTTGACCGCGATCAGGAGCAGCGCCTCGCGCCGCAGGCGGTAGGCCGGGTCGGGGTGCCGGCCGCCGAGGAAGACCCGGTCCTGCACGCCGATCGCCGCGAGGTCGCAGGCCCGCACGCCGAGCAGGGCGATCCGGGGCGCCTCCTCCTCCGCCTCCTCGATCCGCTCGCCGCGCATGCGGAAGAGCACCTGGCGGGGCGGCTGAGTGTACCGCTTGGCCGAGTCGGGGCTCGCCGCGAACGAGAAGATCATCTCGTCGCCGGTCTCCCGCAGCCGGTAACGGCCGGGGTCCTGGTCGTCGGTGACCCCCCGCGGCAGCCGACCGGCCGAGGCGATCTCCTCGAAGCGGATCGCGCCGTCGCGCACGACCGGGCCCACGACGGCGAAGCCCCGCGACCGCAGCTCGGCGATCAGCGGTTCAAGAGATTCGATCACGACGGCGTCCATGGCGCCCCCTCGCCACTTGCCCTTATGACACATTCCCCGGCGGCCGTGACGGCAACCCTGCTCAGGGGCGTGTGAGGGCCGCCCGGTAGTCGGCGGCGATGCGGGCCGCGACGGCCAGCAGCGGGTCGACCAGGCGGGGCAGCTCGCGCACCCGCCGCGAGGACACCACGATCCCGACGGCCGCGACGGCCCGGTCCCCCTGTTCCCCGGCCGGCCCGTCGCCCGCCAGCACCGGCGCGGCGGCCGAGCACGAGCCGAGCGTCATCTCCTCGTGGGTCGTGGCGTACCCCTGGGCGCGCGCCTGGGCGAGGTCGCGGGCCAGCCGGCCCGGCTCCGTGATCGTGTGCGGCGTCGGCCGCTCCAGCGGCCGGGAGAGATAGGACATCACAAACCATTCCGGTTCGTACGCCAGCAGGGCCTTGCCGACGCCGGTCGGGTGCATCGGCAGGCGGGAGCCGGTCCGCGACAGGATCGGCACGGCCCGCTTGCCGTACACCTTGTCGACGTAGAGGACCTCCAGCCCGTCCCGCACGGCCAGGTGGACGTTCTCGCCGGTGTCGCCGAACAGCTCCTGCAGCCAGGGCCGGGCCACCTCCTGCAGCGGGTCGGGGGCGAGCTGCCCCAGCTCCCACAGGCGGCGGCCGACCTGGAAGCGCCCGTCGGCGCCGCGGCGGAGCGCCCGCCACTCCTCCAGCTCCCCCGCCAGCCGGTGGACGGTGCTGAGCGCCAGGCCGGTGCGCGCGGCGATCTCCGTCAGCGTGAGCCGTGGATGCCGGGCGTCGAAGGCGCCGAGGATCGCCAGCGCCCGGGACGTCACGGAACGCCCTGATTCACGTGCGCCGCCGGACATGTGACTCCCTCTTCCACTGATGGCTTCCACTGATGGCTTCCACTGGGCGGAAGCAAAGCCTAGGCGGCGCGGCGGGCGGCGCCGATGCTTGGGCCATGCGAACCCAGGTCGGGATCATCGGGGCGGGGCCGGCCGGCCTGCTGCTCTCCCATCTGCTCCACCTGCGCGGGATCGAGTCGGTCGTGCTGGAACGCCGGAGCAGGGAGTACGTCGAGCGGCGGGTGCGGGCGGGGGTGCTCGAACAGGGCACGGTGGACACGCTCGTCGAGGCGGGCGTGGGCGAGCGGCTGAAGCGCGAGGGTCTCCCCCACCACGGCATCGAGCTGCGGTATGGCGGAGCGGGCCACCGGATCGCCTTCGAGCGGCTGGTGCCCGGCCGGTGCATCACCGTCTACGGCCAGCAGGAGGTCGTCAAGGACCTCGTCGCGGCGCGGCTCGCGGCCGGGGGCGACGTCCGCTTCGAGGTGGACGACGTGGCCCTGCACGACATCGGCACCGACCGGCCCTTCCTCACCTTCGGCGGCGAGCGGCTGGACTGCGACGTGATCGCGGGCTGTGACGGCTTCCACGGTGTGTCCCGCGACTCGATCCCGGGCGGTGTGCTGACCGAGTATCGCCGGGACTACCCGTTCGCCTGGCTCGGGATCCTCGCCCGGGTGAAGCCGTCGTCGGAGGAGCTGATCTACGCGCGGACCGAGCGCGGCTTCGCCCTGCACAGCATGCGCTCCTCGGAGATCAGCCGCTTCTACCTCCAGGTGGCCCCGGACGAGGACGTCGCCGCCTGGCCCGGCGAGCGGATCTGGGCCGAGCTGCGGGCGCGACTGGAGACCGTGCCCGGCTTCGCCCTGGCGACCGGCGAGATCATCGAGAGGAGCGTCACGCCCATGCGGAGCTTCGTGGCCGAGCCCATGCAGTACGGCAGGCTGTTCCTGGCCGGGGACGCGGCCCACATCGTGCCGCCGACCGGCGCGAAGGGGCTCAACCTGGCGGTGGCCGACGTGCGGGCGCTGACCGAGGCGCTGGCCCGGTTCTTCGCCGGCGGCTCGGCGGAGGCTCTGGACGGCTACTCGCGGGCCTGCCTGCCCCGGGTGTGGCGGGCGCAGCACTTCTCGTGGTGGATGACGACGCTGCTGCACACTTTCGATTCCGACGACGCCTACGCCCGGCGGCTGCAGACCTCTCATCTCGACTACGTCACCTCCTCGGACGCGGCGGGTACGACGCTCGCGGAGAACTACGTGGGCCTGCCGTACGAGGAGAGCCTGTGAACAGCCCGGTGAACAGCCCGGTGACCAAGGTCGTGACGAGTCCGGCGGAGGCGGTGGCGGACGTCGGCGAGGGAGCGTCGCTGGCCGTGGGCGGCTTCGGGCTGTCCGGTGTGCCGTCGGTGCTGATCCGCGCGGTGCTGGAGCGCGGCGTCGGCGGGCTGCACGTGGTGTCGAACAACTGCGGCACCAACGGCGGCACCGGCGGCGGCACCGGCGGCGGCACCAGGGGGCGGGGCCTCGGCGAGTTGCTGGCGGCCGGCCGGATCGCCCGCGTCATCGGCTCGTACGTCGGGGAGAACAAGGAGTTCGCCCGGCAGTACCTGGCGGGCGAGGTCGAGGTGGAGCTGATCCCGCAGGGCACGCTGGCCGAGCGGCTGCGGGCGGGCGGCTGCGGCATCCCGGCCTTCTACACCCCGGCGGGGGTGGGGACGATGGTCGCCGAGGGCGGGCTGCCCTGGCGCCACCACCCCGACGGCAGCGTGGCGGTGGCCTCGCCGCCGAAGGAGGTGCGCGAGTTCGACGGCGTGCCGTACGTGCTGGAACGCGGCATCGTGACCGACTTCGCCCTGGTCAGGGCGGCGAAGGGGGACGCGTACGGCAACCTCGTCTTCGCCAAGGCGGCGCGTAACTTCAACCCGCTCGCGGCGATGGCGGGCCGGGTGACGATCGCGGAGGTCGAGGAGCTGTGCGAGCTCGACCCCGACGAGGTGCACCTGCCGGGGGTGTTCGTGCGGCGCGTGCTGCCGCTCACCCCCGAGCAGGCCGCCGGCAAGGGCGTCGAGAAGCGGACCGTGAGGGAGGCGTAGGTGGCCTGGACCCGGGACGAGATGGCCGCGCGGGCGGCTCGTGAGCTGCCCGACGGCGGCTACGTCAATCTGGGGATCGGGCTGCCGACGCTGATCCCCGCTCACCTGGACGGCCGGCGCGTGGTGATCCACTCGGAGAACGGCGTGCTCGGCGTCGGCCCCTACCCCGCCGAGGACGAGGTCGACCCCGACCTGATCAACGCGGGCAAGGAGACGATCACCGTGCTGCCCGGGGCGTCGTTCTTCGACTCGTCGCTGTCGTTCGGCATGATCCGCGGCGGGCACATCGACGTCGCCGTGCTCGGCGCGATGCAGGTGTCGGCCCGGGGCGACCTCGCCAACTGGGCCGTCCCCGGCAAGATGATCAAAGGGATGGGCGGCGCGATGGACCTGGTCCACGGTGCGAGACGGCTGGTCGTGCTGATGGAGCACACCGCGAAGGACGGCACGCCGAAGATCGTGCCGGAGTGCACGCTGCCGCTGACCGGCCGGGCGTGCGTCCACCGGATCATCACCGACCTCGCCGTGGTCGACGTGACCACCGGCGGCCTGCGGCTGGCGGAGACCGCGCCGGGCGTCACCGCCGGCGAGGTGCGGGCGAGGACGGGAGCCGAGATCTCATGAAGGCCGCGATGAAGGACGTGTTCGTCGCCGACGCCGTACGGACCCCGATCGGGAGGTACGGCGGCGCGCTCGCCGGGATCCGCCCCGACGACCTGGCGGCCGGGGTGATCAGGGCGCTGCTCGCCCGCGCCCCCGGCCTCGACCCGGAGCGCGTCGACGACGTGGTCCTCGGCGCGGCCAACGGCGCCGGGGAGGACAACCGCAACGTGGGCCGGATGGCCGCGCTGCTGGCCGGGCTGCCGGTCACGGTCCCCGGCACGACCGTCAACCGCCTGTGCGCCTCCGGCCTGGAGGCGGTGATCCAGGCGGCCAGGGCCGTGGCCTGCGGCGACGCCTCCGTGGTGGTGGCCGGCGGGGTCGAGTCGATGAGCCGCGCGCCCTGGGTGCTGCCCAAGCCCGAGCGTGGCTTCCCCCGGGGCCACGAGCAGCTCTACTCCACCACCCTCGGCTGGCGGATGGTCAACCCCGGGATGCCGGAGCGGTGGACGGTCTCCCTCGGCGAGGCGACCGAGACGCTCGCCCGCAGGCGCGGCGTGAGCCGCGAGGAGCAGGACGCCTTCGCCGTGCGCAGCCACCGCCGGGCCGCCGCCGCCTGGCGGGACGGCCTGTTCGACGCCGAGATCGTCCCGCCGGAGGGACCGGCCCGCGACGATACGGCCCACGACGAGACGACCAGGGACGAGACGATCAGGGACGACACGTCCGCCGAGGCGCTGGCCCGGCTGAAGCCCGCCTTCGCCGCCGACGGCACGATCACCGCGGGCAACTCCTCGCCGCTCAGCGACGGCGCCGCCGCGCTGCTGGTCACCGACGCCGACGGCCTCGCCGCGCACGGCCTGCGCCCGCTCGCCCGGGTGGTGTCCACCGGGGTCGCGGGCGTGGACCCGGCCGACTTCGGCATCGGGCCCGTCCCCGCGGTCGCCGGGGCCCTGGACCGGGCCGGTCTCGGTCTCGCCGACCTGGCCTCCGTCGAGATCAACGAGGCGTTCGCCGCGCAGGTGCTCGCCTGCCTCGGCGAGTGGAAGGAGCTCGACCCCGAGGTGGTCAACCCGCAGGGCGGCGCGATCGCGATCGGGCACCCGCTCGGCTGCTCGGGCGCTCGCCTCGCGGGCACCCTCGCCCACCGCCTCTCCCGCACCGGCGGGTACGGCGTGGCGACCCTGTGCGTCGGCGTCGGCCAGGGACTGGCCCTCATCCTCGAAGGAACCCCATGACCCAGCCGCCCTACCTGTATCCGGGCTACGCGAGCACGGTCCTGCGCGCGCCCTCCCACGCCCCGCTCCCGATGAAGGAGGACCCGGAGGCGGCCGAGCTGAGCGGCCCCGTCTTCGGGCACGAGGACGTGGACCCGCTCGACGCCGACCTGACCATCGGGCACGCGGGCGGGCCGCTCGGTGAGCGGATCATCGTCACCGGGCGGATCCTCGACTCCTCGGGCCGGCCGGTGCCGCGCACGCTGGTGGAGATCTGGCAGGCCAACGCGGCCGGCCGGTACGCCCATCCGGTCGACCGGCACCCGGCGCCGCTCGACCCCGACTTCACCGGCGCGGGCCGGTGCCTGACCGACGACGAGGGACGCTACCGGTTCGTCACGATCAAGCCCGGCCCCTATCCCTGGCGCAACCATCCCAACGCCTGGCGGCCGGCGCACATCCACTTCTCGGTCTTCGGCACCGCGTTCACCCAGCGCCTGGTGACGCAGATGTACTTCCCCGGCGACCCGTTGTTCGCGTTCGACCCGATCTTCCAGTCCGTCCCGGACCCGGCCGCCCGCGAACGGCTCGTCTCCGCCTTCGACCTCGACGTCACCGAGCCGGAGTGGGCGCTCGGCTACCGCTGGGACGTCGTGCTGGGCCGTACGCCCATCGAGACACCGATCGAGAGCACGCTGGAGGGCTCGTGACCACTCCCTCGCAGACCATCGGGCCGTTCTTCGGGTTCGCCCTGCCGTACGACGGCGGCTGGGAGCTCGTGCCCGAGGGGCATCCGGGCGCGGTCACGATCACCGGCCAGGTCCTGGACGGCGCGGGCGAGCCGGTGCCCGACGCGCTGCTGGAGCTCTGGACCGGTGCCCCTGGACAGGTCCGGCAGCGGGGCCCCGGCAGCACAGAGCCCGGCAGCGCAGGCAGCGCCGGGTTCGGTAGAGGTTTCGGCAGGGGGTTCGGCCGGTGCGCCACCGAGCCCGACGGCTCCTACCGGTTCCGCACCGCGCCACCCGTCCGGCCGTACCTCCCCCTGCTGGTCTTCGCCCGGGGGCTGCTGAAGCCGGTGCGGACCCGCGTCTACCTCGCCGACGTGCCCGACCCCCTGCTCGGCTCGCTGGAGCCGGACCGCCGCGCGACGTTGCTCGCCCGCGCGGACGGGAAGGACGCCTACCGGTTCGACGTACGGCTGCAGGGTGAGCGGGAGACGGTCTTCCTTGACTTCTGACGCGAGTTCCGAGGCGAGTTCCGAGGCGAGTTCCGACGCGGGTGCTGATCGGGGCCTGCTGTCCCCGGTCTGGGCGGGCACGGCGGTCGAGGCTGTCACGGGCGACGCCGCCTGGCTGCGGGCGATGCTGGAGGCGGAGGCCTGCCTCGCGCGGGCGCAGGCCCGCCTCGGCGTCGTCCCCGAGCTCGCCGCTGCCGCGATCCGCGAGGCGGCCCGGTTCCTGGGCGGAGAGGACGGCTACGACGTGGCCGGGCTCGCCCGGCGGGCCAGGGACGCCGGCAACCCCGTCGTACCGCTGGTCGAGGACCTGCGCGCCGCCGCCGGGGACGCGGGGAGGTGGGTGCATCACGGCGCGACCAGCCAGGACGTGCTCGACACGGCGGCGATGCTGGTGGCGGCGCGGGCCCGCGCGGTGATCCTGCCCTGTCTGGACCGGGTGCTCGCCGCGCTCGCCCGGCTGGCTGCCGAGCACCGCGACACCCCGATGGCCGGGCGTACGCTCATGCAGCGGGCGGTGCCCACCACGTTCGGACTGAAGGCCGCCGGCTGGCTGCTCGGCTGCCGGGACGCCCGCGACCGCCTCGCGGCGGTGCGGCTGCCGGTCCAGCTCGGCGGCGCGGCCGGGACGATGGCCGGGTACGGTGCTCGGGCCCTGGAGCTCCTGCCGCTCTTCGCCGCCGAGACCGGGCTGGCCGAGCCGGTGCTGCCCTGGCACACCTCGCGCGCCCCGGTCACGGACCTCGCCGCCGCGCTCGCCGCCGTCACCGGCGCGCTCGGCAAGCTCGCCGTCGACGTGATCCTGCTGGCACAGAGCGAGGTGGGCGAGGTCGCCGAGCCCGCCGCGCCGGGGCGGGGCGGCTCGTCGGCGATGGCGCACAAGCGCAACCCCGTGCTCGCCACCATGATCAGGTCGGCGGCGCTGCAGGCGCCCGCCCTGGCACAGATCCTGCTGTCGTCGCGGGTCGCCGAGCACGAGCGGCCCGCCGGAGGCTGGCACGCCGAATGGCAGCCGCTCCGCGAGTGCCTGCGCCTCGCCGGCGGCGCGGCGGAGACGGCCGCCGAGCTGACCGGGGGCCTGGAGGTGTTCCCCGGCCGCATGCGGCAGAATCTCGACGAGCTGCTCGCCGTGCTGCGCGAGCACGGGGAGGACACCGGGGCCGGGCCGGCCCCCGCCCTGGTGGACCGCGCCCTGCAATTCCACGCCGGGAAGTTCCACGCCGGGAAGTTCCATGCCGGAGAGTTCCATGCCGGAGAGTTCCACACGAGGAAAGACGGATGATCCCGCACCACCGATTCGACGGCCCGCCGGACGCCCCGGTCGTCGTGCTCGGCCCGTCCCTGGGCACGACGCTCGACCTGTGGGAGCCCCAGCTCGCGGCGCTCACCCGCACCTGGCGGGTGCTCCGCTACGACCTGCCCGGCCACGGCCGCTCACCCGCCGCCTCCCCCGGCCTGACCTGCGGCCTCACCGTCGACGATCTCGCCGCCGGGGTGCTGGCGCTGCTCGACCGCCACGGCCTGGCCCAGGGACACGGCCGCGTGGCGTACGCGGGGGTGTCGCTGGGCGGAGCCGTCGGGACCGCCCTCGCGCTGCGCGCGCCGGACCGGGTCGCGAGCCTGGTGCTGTGCTGCACCTCCGCCAGGTTCGGCGCCGCGGAGAGCTGGCGCGAACGCGCCGCGCTGGTGCGCGCGGAGGGCACCGCGCCCCTGGTGGAGGCGACCCGGTCGCGGTGGTTCACGGCGGGCTTCCCCGGCGCCGAGCGCTACCTCGACATGCTGCGCGGCGCCGATCCCGAGGGGTACGCGGCCTGCTGCGACGCCCTGGCGGCCTTCGACGTCCGCGACCGGCTCGGGGAGGTCCGCGCGCCCACGCTGGTGGTCGCCGGGGCCGAGGACCCGGCGACCCCGCCCGCGCACGCCGAAGTCCTGGCCGAGGGCATCCCGGACGCCACGCTGCTGGTGGTGCCGGGGGCGGCCCACCTGGCCAACGCCGAACGGCCGGACGTCGTCACCGAGGCGATCGTCCGGCACCTGACCACGACCATCGCCCGGAGGACGGCATGAGCGACGACGACGGCATGCGGGTGCGGCGGGAGGTGCTGGGCGACGCGCACGTGGACCGGGCGCAGGCGGCGACCACCGAGTTCACCGCCGACTTCCAGGACCTCATCACCCGGTACGCCTGGGGCGAGATATGGACCCGGCCCGGGCTCGACCGCAGGACCCGCAGCTGCGTCACGCTCACCGCCCTCGTGGCCCGGGGCCAGCTCGACGAGCTGGCCATGCACGTGCGGGCCGCGCGGCGCAACGGGCTCACCACCGGCGAGATCAAGGAGGTCCTGCTGCAGACCGCGATCTACTGCGGGGTGCCCGCCGCCAACGCCGCCTTCGCCGTCGCCCAGCGCGTGCTGGCGGAGGACCCAGGGGAGAATTCCGGGGAGGATACGGGAGAGGACGCCGCATGACGTTCCTCGTGACGGGCGAGAGCCTCGTCGACCTGATCGGCGCGCCGGGGTCGTGGACCTTCACCACCGTGCCCGGCGGCAGCCCGCTCAACGTGGCGGTGGCGCTGGCCGCGCTGGGCCGCCCGGTGCGGTTCGCCGGGGAGACCGGCGACGACTTCTTCGGCGGCCTGCTCCGCGACCACCTGATCCGCCACGGGATCGGCATCGGCGACCTCTCCCCCGCGGCGGCGACCGGCCTCGCCTTCGCCCGGGTGGGCGCGGACGGCTCGGCGTCGTACGACTTCCGCTTCGAGTGGCGGTTGTCCGCCCCGGTCGCGCTCGACGGGGTCGCCTGCCTGCACACCGGCTCCCTGGCCACCCTCGTGTCCCCTGGCGGTGATCACGTCAGGGCCCTGATGCGGGCCGCGAAGGCGGCGGGCGTCACGGTCTCCTACGACCCGAACATCCGGCCGTCGCTGGCCGGCGACCATGCCGGGGCCGTGGCCCTCACCGAGGAGTGCGTACGGCTGTCGCACCTGGTCAAGGTGAGCGCCGAGGACCTGGACTGGCTCTATCCCGGCGAGCCCGGCCTCGACGTGGCGCGGCGCTGGGCCGGGCTCGGCCCGGAGCTGGTGGTGGTCACCCTTGGCGGCGACGGCGCGGCGGCGGTGCTGCGTGCCGGGAGTCCGGGCGGCGAGGTGATCACCTGCCCGGCGCCGGCCGTCGAGGTCGTGGACACGGTCGGCGCGGGCGACACCTTCACCGCCGCCTACCTCGACGCGCTACACGACGACGCGCTACACGACGGCGCCCTCACCCCCGCGCGGGTGGCCGAGGCGCTGCGGCGCGGCTGCGCCGCGGCGGCGATCGTGTGCACCCGCGCCGGCGCGGTCCCGCCCACCCGGGCGGAGGTGAATTCCTTCTCCCTGGGTACGGGTCTGTCCCGAGCCGAGGAGGGACATACATGATCGAAATCGTCGCCGTCGGCACCCCCTCGCTGGGCGACCGCAGCTACCTCGTCACCGACGGGGAGGTCGCCTTCGTCGTGGATCCGCAGCGGGACGTCGACCGGATGCTCCGCCTGGCCGAACGGCACGGCGTCGAGATCCGCGACGTCTTCGAGACCCACGTGCACAACGACTACGTCACGGGCGGGCCGGCCTTGGCCGCGGCGACCGGCGCGGACTACCACGTCAACGCGGCCGACCCGGTGGAGATCCACCACTGCCCGATCCAGGACGGCGACGTGATCGAGGCCGGGGTCATGCGCCTGCGTGCGCTGGCCACTCCCGGCCACACCTTCACCCACCTGTCGTACGCGCTGGAGGCCCCGGGCCGGCCGCCCGCGGTCTTCACCGGCGGCTCGCTCCTCTACGGCGCGACCGGGCGGCCCGACCTGCTCGGCCCCGAGCACACCGGCACGCTGGTGCGGGCCCAGTACGCCTCGGCGCACCGCCTGGCCCGCGAACTGCCCCCGGAGACGGAGGTCTACCCCACGCACGGCTTCGGGAGCTTCTGCGCGTCCACCCAGTCGGAGGAGGTCACCGAGTCGACGATCGGCCGCGAGTCGAAGACCAATCCGGTCCTGACGCGGGGCGAGGAGGAGTACGCCGAGTCGCTGCTCGCCGGGCTGGACGCCTATCCGGCTTACTACGCGCACATGGCGGCCCTCAACCTGGCCGGTCCGGAGGCACCCGACCTGTCCCCGCCGCACCGGGCCGGCGCCGCCGAGTTGCGCCGCCGCCTGCGGGACGGCGAGTGGGTGGTCGACCTGCGGTCCCGCACGGCGTTCGCGGCGGGCCACCTGCCGGGGGCGCTCAACTTCGGGCTCGACGGCGGCTTCGCCGTCCACCTGGGCTGGCTGATCCCCTGGGGCACGCCGGTGACGCTGCTCGGCGAGACGCCGGAGGACGTGGCGGAGGCGCAGCGCGAACTGGTGCGGATCGGCGTCGACCGCCCGGCCGCGGCCGCCACCGGAGGCCCGGCCGACTGGACCGGCGACAACGGCGAGAAGCCCGCGTCCCTGCCGACGGCGACGTTCGCCGACCTGTCCGCCGTACGCCGCGAGCGGCCGGTCGTGGTCCTCGACGTGCGCCGCGAGGCGGAGTGGCGCGAGTCGCACCTGCCCGGGGCGGTCAACATCCCGCTGCACGACCTGCCCGCCCGGCTCGGCGAGGTACCGCCCGGCGAGGTGTGGGCGCACTGCGCGACCGGCTACCGGGCGGCCGTCGCCGCCTCCCTGCTCGCCGCCGCGGGCCGCGACGTCGTCGCCGTCGACGACACCTACACTCCCCCAACCGGGTGATTCGTACTGCCGGAAAGCAGACGTTCCACCCTGCGCGTCCCGGACGCGGGGGACCATAATGGCCGCCATGGCGGGAATATGGGCACTGGGGTTCACCGCCCTACTGCTGCTCGCGCCGGCGTCGGCGGCACACAGCGGTTCCGAGTGGGCCGTTCTGGCCGTCGCGGGGCTGTCGTTCGCGGGCGCGGTGCTCACCTTCCGCCGTCCCCCGCCGTCCGCGCGGTTCCTGCCGACGGCGCTGGCCGGGCTGCTCGCGGTGGCCGCGGTCGCGGCCAACGCCGCCTACGAGGCGACGGAGTGGCGGACGCTGTTCTCCCTGCTCGCGGTGGCCGTGGGCGTCGTCGCGCCCCTCCGCGTGGCGCCCTGGCTCGTCGCCGCGACGGCCGTGCTGTCCGCGGCCGTGGTGCTGGCCCGGGGCGGCTCCTTCGACTCCGCCCTGTGGGGCACCGCGCTGACCACCACGCTCGCGGGGATCACGGCGTACGGGTTCCGCCGGATGGGCCAGATCATCGGGGAGCTCGCCCACACCCGGGAGCAGCTGGCGGCCGCCGCCGTCTCGGCCGAGCGGCTGCGCTTCTCCCGGGACCTGCACGACCTGCTCGGGCACACGCTCTCGATGGTGGTCGTGAAGGCCGAGGCGGTGCGCCGGCTGGCCCCGCGCGACGTCGCGGCGGCCGTGCGGCACGCTGAGGACATCGAGGCGATCGGGCGGCAGGCGCTGACGGAGGTGCGCGAGGCGGTCACGGGCTACCGGGACGCGAGCCTCACGTACGAGCTGGACACCGCCCGGGCGGCGCTCGCCGCGGCCGGCATCGACTGCGAGGTGCGGGAGTCGGGGCCCGCGCTGCCCCGGGAGGCCGACGTGCTGCTGAGCTGGGTCGTCCGGGAGGGGGTCACGAACGTCGTGCGGCACTCCGGCGCGCGGCGCTGCGTCATCACGCTCCGCCGCGACCGTGACCCGGTGCTGGTGGAGGTCAGCGACGACGGCGCCGCCACCGGCACGGGCGGGGAGGTCCGGGAGGTCCGGGAGGTCCGGGAGGTCCGGGAGGTCCGGGAGGTCCGGGAGGAGGACGGCAGCGGCCTGCGCGGGCTGCGCGAGCGCCTGGCCGCCGCGGGCGGGCGGCTGCGGGCCACCCGGCTGCCCCGGGGGTTCGTCCTCTCCGCCGAGATCCCGCGCCTCGGCGGGGACCAGGGCCCGTGACGGAACCCACGAATCCGCCTGTGACCCCGCCCGTGACCCGGGTGCTGATCGCCGAGGACCAGGCGATGATGCGCGACGCGCTCGCCGTCCTGCTCGACCTGGAGGACGACTTCGAGGTGGTCGCGCAGGTCGCGAGCGGAGACGAGATCCTGCCCGCGGCGCTGCGGACGGAGCCCGGCGTGGCCCTGCTCGACATCGAGATGCCGGGCGGCGGCGGGCTCGACGCGACCGCCGGGCTGCGGGCGGCGCTGCCCTCGTGCGCCGTGGTCATCGTGACCACGTTCGGCCGGCCCGGCTACCTGCGCCGGGCGCTGGACGCGGGCGCCCGCGGCTTCGTGGTGAAGGACCGGCCCGTCGGCGAGCTGGCCCAGGCCATCCGGCGGGTGCTGGCGGGCGAGGTCGTGGTCGACCCCGCCCTGGCCGCCGCCGCCCTCAGCGCGGGGCCGAGCCCGCTGACGCCGCGCGAGCGGGAGGTGCTCGTCGCGGCGGCCGACGGCTCGACGGCCGCCGACATCTCCCGCCGCCTCCACCTGTCGGAGAGCACCGTACGCAACCACCTGTCGTCGTGCATCGCCAAGACCGGCACCCGCAACCGCATGGAGGCCGTCCGGGCCGCCCGCCACAGCGGCTGGCTCTGACCGTCTGGACCACTGTTGCCGGGGGGTGGGCCGCGGCGTAGCGTTGACGTCCGCCGCACGTGAAAGACGCACTTGTACGCACCTGACGCGACGTACCTGGCACGTGGAGGTTGGCATGAGCACTCCCGGCACGACGTCCGGCACCACATCCGGCACCACCGTCGTCGACCTGTTCGACCCGGAGCTGGCGAGCGACCCGTTCGGGGGCTACTCGCGGCTGCGGGAGCAGGCCCCGATGACGCGCGGTTCCTTCCCCGGCCTGAGCTCCCCGATCTGGATCGTCATGCGGTACGAGGACGTGAAGACGGTGCTGAGCGACCGCCGGTTCGTCAACAACCCGGCCAACGTGCCGGGCGCGGACGTGCAGAACATCCGCGAGGATCTCATCGAGGCCCGCGGCATCCCCCGCGAGTACGCACCGTACGTGCTCGACTCCGTCCTCGACGCCGACGGCGACGACCACCTGCGACTGCGCAGGCTGGTCTCCCGCGCCTTCACCGCGCGCCGGGTGGCGGACCTGCGCCCCCGGGTGGAGGCGATCACCGAGGACCTGCTCGACCGGCTCCCCGGGCACGCCGAGGACGGCGTCGTGGATCTGATCGAGCACTTCGCCTATCCCCTGCCGATCACCGTCATCTGCGAGCTGGTCGGCATCCCGGAGGAGGACCGCCCGCGGTGGCGGGAGTGGGGCAGGGGCCTCTTCTCACTCGAACCGGGAGCGGTGAGCGAGCCGCTGCGGGCCATGGTGGACTACATCCACGACCTCGTCGGCCGCCGTCGCGCCGATCCCACCGGCGACCTGCTCACCGGCCTGATCCGGGCCCACGACGAGGACGGCGACCGCCTGTCGGACACCGAACTGGTCACGATGGTCCTCACGCTCGTCCTCGCCGGGCACGAGACCACCGCCCATCTGATCGGCAACGGGACCGCCGCCCTGCTGACCCACCCCGGCCAGCTCGCCGCGCTGCGGGACGATCCCGGGCTGCTGCCGCGCGCCGTACACGAGCTCATGCGCTGGTGCGGGCCCGTGCAGGGCACCCGCATCAGGTACGCCGCCGAGGACGTGCCGATCGGCGACCTGACCGTGCGGCGGGGCGAACCGGTGATGGCGGTCCTGGTGTCGGCCAACTACGACCCCCGCCGCTTCGACGACCCCGAACGGCTCGACATCGCGCGGGAGTCCGACGGCCACAAGGAGGTCCACGTCGGCTTCGGCCACGGCCTGCACTACTGTCTGGGCGCCGCGCTGGCCCGGCAGGAGGGCGAGGTGGCCTTTGGCGCCCTCCTGCGCCGCCATCCCCGCCTCGCGCTCGCGGTCGCGCCGGAGGACCTCGGCCGCCAGTTCCTGCCGTTCTCCTGGCGCCTCACCCGCCTCCCCGTACGCCTGGGCTAGGACGCGCGGGACGCGGATCAGCCCTGGCCGGCGATGAGCGGCTCCAGGGTCAGGCCCTCGTGCTCGCGCTGGATCGACCGCATGCGCCACTGGTCGGTGAACACCGCGAGCAGGGCCTGGTCCCGGCCGCGCATGAGCACCTCCGCGCCGCGCTGGCGGCGCAGCACCTCGGCCGACTCGGCGTCGGTGCGGCGGGCCAGGGTGTACTCCAGCCGGTCCAGCACGATCTCCGCGCCGAACTCGGCGGCCAGGCGGTGCTGCACGACCTCGAACTGCATGGGCCCGACCGCCGCCAGCACGGGCGCCTGGTCGCCCCGCAGGTCGGAGCGCAGCACCTGGATCACGCCCTCGCCGTCGAGCTGGTCGATGCCGCGGCGGAACTGCTTGGCCTTGGCGGTGCTCCGGGAGCGGGCCACGGCGAAGTGCTCGGGGGCGAAGCTCGGGATCGGCGGGAACTCCACGGCCGCGCCCTCGTAGAGGGTGTCGCCGGGGCGCAGGGCGGTCGCGTTCACCAGCCCGACGACGTCCCCGGGGAAGGCCTCGTCGATGGTGGCGCGCTCCTGGCCGAACACCGACTGGGCGTACTTCGTGGCGAACGGCCGTCCGGTCGCGGCGTGGGTGAGCACCATCCCGCGCTCGAAGCGGCCGGAGCAGACCCGGACGAACGCGATGCGGTCCCGGTGGGCCGGGTCCATGTTGGCCTGCACCTTGAACACCAGGCCCGCGAACGGAGCGTCCAGCGGCCGGGCCGCGCCCTCGACGTCCGCCCGGGGCGCCGGCGCGGGCGCGAGGTCGACCAGCAGGTCCAGCAGCCGGGCCACGCCGAAGTTGGACAACGCCGCGCCGAACAGCACCGGCGTCGCCTCGTGCGCCTCGAACGCCTTCTGGTCGTGCTCGGCGCCGATGGCGGCGAGCAGGTCGCTCTCCTCCCGCGCCCTGGTCCAGTCGGCCCCGAGATCGGCCTCCGCCTCCCCCGGCGTCAACGTCGTCTCCAGCGCCTTGGTGGCGCCGCCCGGGGTGCGGGTGTAGCGGACGGCGCGGCCGTCGATCCGGTCGACCACCCCGTGGAAGTTCCCGGCGGCGCCGATGGGCCAGGTCACCGGGGTGGGCCGCAGGCCGGTCCGCTCCTCGATCTCGTCGAGCAGTTCCAGCGGCTCGTGGCCCGGCCGGTCCCACTTGTTGACGAACGTGATGACCGGGATGCGGCGGTGGCGGCAGACCTCGAACAGCTTCATGGTCTGCGGCTCCATGCCCTTGGCCGCGTCGAGCAACATCACCGCGCAGTCGACCGCGGCCAGCACGCGGTAGGTGTCCTCGGAGAAGTCGGCGTGGCCGGGGGTGTCGACGAGGTTGAACACGTGGCCGCGGTAGTCGAAGCGGAGCGCCGCCGAGGTGATGGAGATGCCGCGGGCGCGCTCCATCTCCATCCAGTCGGACGTCACGCCCCGCCGCCCGGCCTTGCCGTGCACCGCACCGGCCTGGGTGATCGCCGAGGCGTGCAGGGCGAGCGCCTCGGTCATCGTGGACTTTCCGGCGTCCGGGTGGCTGATCACAGCGAACGTCCGGCGCCGCGCCGCCTCACCCGTCACGGCGCTCATCGCCGCGTCTCCGGCGTACGGGCGAGGGTCGTCGTGGTGTGATCGTGCGATCGAGGCATCCGGGCTCCCAACTGCGGTGAACACCGTAGGTTACCGCGTCCGCGGGCACCTCCCACCCCATGACGTCAGACGGCGGGCTCCCGGTGGGCGGAGGCGACGACGAAGGACTCCAGCCGGTGCAGCAGGGTCTCCATCTCGCCCTCGGACAGGCGGGTGGTGTCGGCGTTCACCTCCACGCCGAGCGTGCCCTTGTGGCGCATCAAAGCCACGCAGAAGTCGCAGCTGCGCTGATCGGTGCCGGGAAGCCACTCCAGCTCGGACTCCTCGTCCGCGCGGCCGGCGGTGCCCTGATCCTCGCCGGGGCGCAGGTCGTTGAAGCAGCACGACGGGAACACCGAGACGCCCCGGTCGGCGCCGAGCCGGTCGATCATGGCCTGCATGGCCGGTGTGTCGTAGCGGGCCCGCCGGTAGGACGCGAGAACCGCCGGATACGCGCTCACGACCGTCTCGGCGAGGCCTCCGCCCGGGCCCAGGGTGAACAGCCCGAGCTGGTTGAGGCTGGTGACCAGGTCCCGGGTCCGGTCGTCGAAGCGGTTGTGCACGATCGGGGTGATCGCGGACACCTCGTGCCCGGTCAGTTCTCGCAGCAGCATGGCGACCGCCACCAGCAGGACGGTGGCGGTGCTGACCCGCGCCTGGCGGGCGAGCACGTACGCGGCGTGGTTCAGCCGGGGCGACGTCAGCACGGCCCGCGCGAACCTCGGCGTCGAGGCGGGCCGCGCCGCCTCCGGGAACATGGCGGACGGCACGGTCCGAAGCAGCGCCTCCCACTGCGCGATCGCGCGGTCCGAACGGGCGGGCGCCGCCCGCTCCTCCCGCACCAGGTCGAGCAGCTGCGACGACGGCGGGCGCGCGATCGCGCCGCGGAGCAGCAGCGTCCGCAGGTCGTTCACCACGACGCCGGCCGCGTGCCAGTCCGCGACGACATGGCTGATCACGAGGGCCACGTGCGTGACGGCGCCGTCGCGGACCACGAACCCGGCGCGCAGCGGCCGCTCGCCGTCCCCGAAGGACCGTGCGGCCAGCCGGGCGACCAGGGCCGCCGCCACGTCAGCCGCCTCGTCGCGGGCCGCCTCGGTCAGTTCCACCGGCAGCGTCCCGGCCGCGGCCACCTCCTGGTACGGGCCGCCCGCGCCGAGCCGCACCAGGGACCGCAGGGCGTCGTGCCGGCCCGTCACCTCGGCCAGGGCGGCGGCCACGGCCTCGGGAGGGCGCGGGCCGCCCGCGCGCGGGACGGCGAGGACCCTGGGCACGTTGAAGTAGTGCGCGCTGTCCGGCCCGACCTGCTGGACGGCTCCCCAGATAGCCCGCTGTCCCCAGGCGAGCTCCGCTGTACCGGAACGGCTGGCGGCGAAGCCGACCTCAAGCCGCATAGCTCTCCTTCGACGCGGGTGGCCGTGGTGCTATGAAGGCTAGGATGCGCCTCCGACCGGGTCAAGATCCGCCCGCGCGGTCAGATGAGGTTGTCCTCCACGGGCAGGCCGAACTCTCCCCTGCCGTACATCGCGAGGGCGCGCTCGACGTCGTTGGCCACATGGACGCCACCGGCGTGGGCGTCGCGCCAGGCCCGCTCGACGGGGTTGCCGCGGCGCAGGGAGTTGCCCCCCGCCGTC
The DNA here is from genome assembly GCF_045040095.1 of Microbispora sp. NBC_01389. Taxonomy (NCBI): domain Bacteria; kingdom Bacillati; phylum Actinomycetota; class Actinomycetes; order Streptosporangiales; family Streptosporangiaceae; genus Microbispora; species Microbispora sp. NBC_01389. The sequence goes on along the minus strand of NZ_CP109552.1, from coordinate 5,556,933 downwards.
TTGAACAGGACGTCGATGGCCTCCAGCGCCCGCTCGGTGGCGCGGACCTGGTCCCGGCGCACCCGCAGCCGCAGCTCGGGCGGGATCGCCTCGCCCCGCACCGCGTGCTCGTAGACCTCCCGCATGTTGCGGTCGGTCTGCAGGGCCGCCGCGTCGATCTCCGAGGCCGCCCGGGCGACGGCGACCTGCGCGAACTGGTCGTCGGCGAACCGGCCGCCGCCGCCCAGGCTGAGCCGTACGCGGTCGCGCATGGCCGACACGTACGACCGGTAACAACCGGACGCCATCCCGATGATCGGCGCGGTGATCGTGGTGGTGAACACGGAGCCGAACGGGATCCGGTACAGCGGGCCGGTGTTCACCTGCTGACCCGGCCCGCGCAGCCGGGCCAGGTCGTGGTTGCGCACCACCCGGTGCGCGGGCACGAAGGCGTCCTCGGCGACGATGTCGTCGCTGGCCGTGCCGCGCAGCCCGATGACGTCCCAGACGTCGTCGATCGCGTAGTCGGAGCGGGGCACCAGCACGGTGACGACGTCCGCCGGCCGGCCCGCGGCGCCCATCACGAGACCGCCGAGCAGAGCCCACGACGCGTGCCCGCAGCCCGAGGAGAACCGCCACCGGCCGGACAGGCGGTATCCCCCCTCGGCCGGGACGAGCCGCCCGACCGGCGCGTACGACGAGCAGACCAGCACGCCGGGGTCGCTCCCCCAGACCTCGCCCTGGGCGGCCTCCTCGAACAGGGCGAGCTGCCAGGGGTGCACGCCGAGGACGGACACGAGCCAGCCGGTCGACCCGCACACCGCCGAGATCTCCCGCACCACCTCGTAGAAGCGCACCGGGTCGCTCTCCGCGCCGCCGTACCTCTTGGGCTGCAGCATCCGGAAGACCCCGGCCCGGGACAGCTCGCCGATCGACTCCGCGGGGACCCGCCGTTCCTCGTCGACGGCGCGGGCGCGGGCGGCGATCTCCGGCAGCAGCGCGCGTACCTCGTCCAGGACCTCGTTGCTCATGGGGGAATCCTTCGTCTCTCGGTCAGATGCCCAGCCGGGCCGCGACGCCGTCGAGCACGCAGTCGAGCCCCAGCTCGAACTGCCACTCGCCGTCGTCCTTGCGGACGCCCTCGCGGATGTAGCGCTCGAAGGCGGGATAGCGGCCCGACTCCAGCAGCCACCTCAGGTGCGAGGAGTAGAGGCCGCGCAGTTCGTCCGCCCGGGTGACGCCCTCGCGGCGCATGAGCTCGGCCAGTCCGACGGCGACCGCCACCGTCCCGTTGACGTAGGCGCTCACCGTGCCGACCACGGCCATGCGGCCGTCGGCGTCCAGACCGAGGTCCTCCAGCGAGGCGAGCAGCCGGTCGGCCCGCGCGACGAGGTGCGGCGTGAGCTGGCCCGACCTGGCCGTCGTCCGGACCATCCAGGGGTGCCGCAGCACGGCGCGCCGCAGGCCGCAGGCCGCCTCGCGCAGCGTCGTGCGCCAGTCCGCCGCGGGCTCCACCTGCGCCTCCTCCGCGATGACGGCGTCCAGCATCAGCTCGATCACGTCGTCCTTGCCGCGCACGTACCGGTAGAGCCCCATGGTCGCCACGCCGAGCCGATCGGCCAGGTGGCGCATCGAGACGGCGTTGAGTCCCTCGGCGTCCGCGATCTCCACCGCCGCGGCGGCGATCTGGGCGTGGGTCAGCGCCGCGCGGGGCGGCCGGGCGGGGCGTTCCATCCGCTGCCAGATGGATTCGACGGCGTCGCCCGCGACCTCGTCCGCGCTCTTCCCGGCCATCGCCACACTCCTCACCCTCGGTGCGGGTACATCGTACCTGTGCTTGTACGTCGTACGCAGTTGCGCGTACGGTGTACTCGCTGCGTACGACGTACTCACTCACGGAGGAACCATGCCCGGCGACGACCGGCTCGGAATCGCGTTGATCATCGGCAGCGTCCGGGACGGGCGGGTGGCGCCCCTCGTCGCGAACTGGTTCGCCGCCCAGGCCGAACGGCGCGGCGACCTCGCCCTCGACGTGATCGACCTCGCCGAGACCCGGCTCCCCGACGGGTTGCGCGGGCATTTCGGCGGCGACCGGCCCGAGGAGGTCACGGCGCTGCGGCCGCGGGTGGACGAGGCGGACGCCTTCGTCGTCGTGACCCCGGAGTACAACCGGAGCTTCCCCGCGGCCCTCAAGCTGATGATCGACAGCTATCACCGGGAGTGGGCGGGCGCCTGACCCCGCCTCCCCGGCACTCCCCTCAGCCCGTCGCCGGGCGGGCCCGTCCCGGCGGATCTCGTCGGGACGGGCGGGGCCGGGACGGCGTCAGCGGGCCTCGTGGCGCCGCTGACAGACGATGCAGTAGCGGGCCAGGGGCCGGATCTTCAACCGGCCGAACGGGATGGCCGCCGCGCAGTCGGCGCACCGGCCGTAGTGTCCCTCCTCCATCCGCTCCAGCGTCCGGCGCACCTCGGTGACCGCCCGCTCGGTGGCGGCGACGTCGGCGAGCAGGGCGAGCCGGGCCGTGTCCTGCTCGCCGCTGTCGACCGCGGCCCGCAGGTCGCGCAACTGCACCTCCCGCCACTGGAGCTGCTCCTCCAGCTCGGTGCGGATCAGCCGTGTCTGCGGCTCACTGATGGCGGTGAAATCGTCACCGGCGGTCGTCGTCTCATTGGTGGTCATCGTCTCATTGGTGGTCATAGTCGAGGTCCTTCGTTTCGTCGGCGGGGAGGAGGGCGGCGCGGCGCGCGACCGCCGGCAGCAGGCAGGCCAGGCCTCTGACGGTCGCCTGCGCGGGATCGACGGCGGGGGTGACGGTGATCCGCAGCCCGGCGCAGAGCGCGCGGGCCAGCTCCGGATCACGGGCGCCGCCGCCAGTGATCAGCAGGCCGCGCCCCCGCGCGATGCCCCGCAGGTGGGCGGGAACGCGCGCGAGGAGGTCGGCGACCATGGCGACGATGCGTTCCCGTACGTACGGCGGGAACCGCGGACCGTCCGGCAGGTCGCGGGCCCGGTCTTCGGCCTGGTTGTGGGCACGATCGTGGGAGCGGTCGTGGGCACGGTCATGGGCACGGTCCTCCGTGCCCATCTGGACGGCCCCCGCGTCGGCGATCCGGCCGCCGCGGATGACGACGGCCTCGGCGATCCCCGCACCGGCGTCGAGGAGCAGCCGGGGCCTCGGATCGCCGATGTCGACGCCGCAGCCGACCGCGGCGGCGAGCGGCTCCTCGATGATCGTGACCGGGCAACGGGCGGCGTTGCCGACCGCCGCGTACGCCGCGCGCCGGTCCAGCCGTGAGGCCGCCACCGGCACGCCGAGCAGGACGCGTTCCAGCGGCTCCTGCCCGGCGACCTCGCTCAGCGCGGCGCTGACCAGCCGCGCGCAGCCGGGCATGTCGGCGACCATCCCATGCCGCACCGGCCAGTGGCGCGGCGCGGCCGGAGCGCCGACCGCGGAGGGCCGCTCCCGGATCACCGGACTGCCGGACAGCAGCAGGCGGGTCCGCGCGGTGCCGAGGTCGAGGGCCAGGGCGGTCCCTCCGGCCGCTCCCCCGCCCGTCCCGCCACCGATACGGGTCGTGCCGTGCCCGGCCGTCATGCCGGTTGTGCCGGTCATGCCGACATCCGGCTCTCACCGGCGCAGGCGGCGCACAGTTGCACGTGCGGCGCCAGGCGGAGCCGGTCGAGCGGCAGGAACGCCTCGCACTCCGTGCACGTGCCGTAGAGGCCGAGGTCCATCCGTTCGATCGCCGCCTCGATCGCGGCGACGTCGCGGCTCGCCCGCCGTACGGCTTCGGCGGACGGGCGGACCCGCGTGACGGTCGGCGTCACCTCGTGTGGTTCACCCGCCAGGGCCAGCTCGGCCCGGGCGGCGTGCAGCCGCTCGTCGAGCAGCATGCGCAGCTCGGAGAGCTGCGCGTCGTACTGCCGGCACTCCTCCATGAGAGAGCCCGGCGACCTGATCTCCGCCATGATCGGCATCACTCCAGGTATGGGAAAGGTGGGTGGGACGCGACGCCCCCGCACCGGCGCGAGACGGGTGCGCGAGCGGCGGCCAGGGCTGACGGCCGGATCGGAGCGCGGCGAGCGGCCGCAGCCCGGGCCGCCCACTTACGCGGAACAGACGCGGAACGGACGCGGAACGGACGCGGAACGGACGCGGAACGGACGCGGAACAGACGCGGAACAGACGCGGAACAGACGCGGAACAGACGCGAGGTGGAGCGGCGGGCCCGGACGAGCACGCCCCCCGATCCGCCACACCGCCCCGCCACACCGCTCGAAGAGGCGGCGGCCTGGCGGGACGAGCGGGAGTGCACCTGACGCAAGCGGGATGCCCGACTACGCCACGTGCCCTGTCCCCGATCAGCAGACGGTGTCGCGGATCGCAGCCGGCGGTCACCCGGCGCGCGGACCGGCCCGCACCACTGGACGGGCCAGACGGCCGGGACGGCTCGGCGACGAGACCGGGTCGGGCCGGGACGAGGACGCGGCTCGGCGTGCTCCGGGGTTCTAGACCAGCGGTGGGCTACGTGATCCGACCGTGCGATGCCCGGTTTGCTGCGGGCTGAGGATGACGTCCTCGTCATGCCGGACGAGCGCCGGGGCGGGCGCCGGAGCCGCCACCGCGGCCACAGTGCTCCGCAGCCGCGACGACAGCGGCATGTGCTCTGAGCCGGCGCCCGCGGGCAGGGTGGCGGACTGGGGCGACCACGCCCCGGGCGTCCACACTTCGGCGGCGGTCTCGGGCGCGCGCTGCGCGGGATCGCCGCCGTACCAGGCGGGCGTGGAGGCGACCAGGGCGAGCCCGAGCATCAGCAGGCCCACCACCCACGTGAGGGCGGTGGACCCGCACATGTCACGTCGTGAGGTCGCCATGAGACCGACCATAGCCCACCTTCTCGAAACGGTCATCTACGTTTTCTGTTGCCCGTTTCTCCTCTTATTTCCACCCATTTCTGAAGATCGCTGCATTTTTCGCTCCAGTCCGGAATTACTGGACTCGGCGGGTCCGGGCCGGAGCGGCTACGGTGACCTGAGACCGGGCCGTCACGGGAGGGAGGGATCGTGCGAAGCAGGCCGACCGCCGCGCTGCTGTTCCTGCTGCACGCGATCTTCCTGACCAGTTGCTTCCTGACCAGTTGCTTCCTGACCAGTGGCTTCCTGACCACGGGTTTCCTGACCACCGGCGGCTCGCCCGCCGCGGCGGCGGCCACGGGCGCGCAGGGCGCCGCAGCGATCAACGGGCGACCGGCGGTCACGACGGGCATCGCACATCAGGCGGCCCGCGCCTGGTCCTCGGCGGCCGGCGACGCCCGCCTCCCGGCAACCCGCACCACGACCACAGCACCTACGGCAGCGCGCCCCATGATCGCCCGCCCCGCGAGGGCGGAGAACACGAGCGCACGAGACACGGCGGCGCGGCACCCGGCAACACGGCACTGGGAGTCGCCGAGCGCGGGCCGGCCCGCGCAGAGCGACCAGCCCCGGGTCCACGCGGGCGCCGGCGGCCCCGGCGCCACCGCCGGGCCCGCCCTGCCGCCCGCCTCCGCGTCGCCGCGCGGCGGCGCCCGGGTCACCCGCGCCGGGCCGCGGCACGACGATTCTCCCGCCCAGCGCCCGCGCCGCACGACGGCCGCGCGGGCTCCCCCCTCCACGGCGTACTGAGCCCCTTTTCTTCCTCGTACCCGCCTGTGGAGGCACGATGTCACGTGCGCCTTTGTGGCGCGCGGTGGCGGCGCTCGCCGTCATCGCCACCTCACTGCTGATCGCCCTCACCATGGCCCCGCGCCTCGGTCTCGACCTGCGCGGCGGCACCCAGCTCGTCTTCGAGACGAAGGACTCCCCCACGGTCAGGGCGGACGCCGACGCCACCGACCGTGCCCTCGACGTGCTCCGGCGCCGGGCGGACGCCCTCGGAGTCGTCGATCCCACCCTGGTCCGCTCCGGCGAGAAGCGGATCATCGTGGAACTGCCCGGCGTGCTCGACCCGCGCGAGGCCGCCGAGGTCATCGGCAAGACCGCACAGCTCAACTTCCATCCGGTGCTCGGCCCGGCCGACGACGGCGACAAGGACGGCGACAAGGACGCGATCGCCGATGAGAGCGGCCAGAAGCTCAAGCTCGGCCCGGTCGCCCTCAGCGGTGCCGGCGTCACCGACGCCGCCGCCGGCACCGACCCCCAGCTCGGGCCCGGCTGGTTCGTGACGATCGACTTCCGGGAACCGGGCCCCTGGCGGGAGCTGACCGGCAAAGCGGCCTGCGAACCGGCCGGCGATCCCAGGCGCAGGGTCGCCATCGTGCTCGACGACAAGATCATCTCCTCACCCCAGGTGAACGAGACGGTGGCCTGCGGGGCGGGCATCTCCGGCGGCACCACCCAGATCACCGGGTCGTTCTCCGCCGAGGAGGCGCAGAACCTCGCCGTGCTCGTCAAGGGCGGTTCGCTCCCGGTGCCCCTGGAGCTGGTCGAGCAGCGTACGGTCGGCCCGACCCTCGGCGCCGACGCGATCGCGGCGAGCGCCAAGGCGGGCGTCGCCGGGGTGATCCTCACCGCGGTGTTCATCGGCCTCGTCTACCGCCTGGTGGGCCTGCTGGCCGCGGTCGCGCTGGCCTGCTACGGCCTGATCTCGTACGCGGGGCTGTTGGCGATGGGCGCCACGCTCACGCTGCCCGGCCTGGCCGGGTTCGTCCTGGCGATCGGCATGGCGGTGGACGCCAACGTGCTGGTCTTCGAACGGGCCAGGGAGGAGTACGGCGCGGCGCCCCGCCGGGGCCTCAGGGCGGCCCTCGACCGAGGGTTCAAGAACGCCTGGAGCGCGATCGCCGACTCCAACATCACCACCCTGCTCGCCGCCGGGCTGCTGTTCTGGCTGGCCTCGGGACCGGTGAAGGGCTTCGGCGTGACGCTGGCCATCGGCGTGCTCGCCTCGCTGGTCTCGGCCATGCTGATCACCCGGGTGCTCGCCTCGGCCCTGATCGGCAGGGTCGGCCCGGGGGTCTCGGGCCTCGGCTCGATCGGCCGGGTCAGGACCTGGCTGACCCGGCGCGATCCCGACCTGATGCGGGCGGGACGGCGCTGGCTCGCCGTCGCGGCCGGACTGCTCGTGCTGGTGGGCGCGGGGCTGGTCACCCGCGGCCTGAACTACGGCGTCGAGTTCACCGGCGGGCGGATCGTGGAGTTCGCCACGAGCAGGCCGGTCGACGTCGCCGCGGCACGGCAGGCGGTGGCGGACGCCGGCTTCCCCACCGCCGTGGTGCAGCGGTCGGACGACGCGATCTCCGTACGGACCGGGCAGATCACCGCCGACGACGTCGTCCGCGTCGAGGAGGCCCTGGACCGGAGCGTCGGGGAGGTCGTCAAGCAGCGCGACGAGCTCGTCGGGCCGAGCCTGGGCGCGGAACTGCGCCGCAACGCGCTCATCGCGCTCGGCGTCGCGCTCGCGGCCCAGCTCGCCTACCTGGCGTTCCGGTTCCGGTGGACGTTCGGCGCCGCCGCCGTGGCGGCGCTGTTCGTGGACGCGGCCGTCGTCGTCGGCGCGTTCGCCTGGCTGGGCAAGCCGATCGACGGCGTCTTCCTGGCCGCGATGCTGACGATCATCGGATACTCGGTCAACGACAAGGTCGTGCTCTTCGACCGGGTCCGCGAGCTCTGGCCGATGTCGCGGAAGACGCCCTTCGGGCGGGTGGTGAACACGGCGATCCTGCAGACCGTGCCGCGTACGGTCAACACGGGACTCGGCGCGTTGTTCATCCTGGCGGCGCTGGCGGTGTTCGGGGGCGACTCGCTGCGCGACTTCGCGATCGCCCTGCTGATCGGCATCGTCGTGGGCACGCTGTCGTCGTCGTTCGTGGCGGGGCCGGCCGCGATCGAGCTGGAGCGGCGCGCCGGTCAGCCGCCGCCCCTGCCCGCCGCACCCCGTCGCCGGCCCGTGGCGCGCGACGGATCCGGCGCGGTGGTCTGAATCTGAAGGGGCCTGAATCCGAAGGGGTCTGAATCCGAAGGGGCCTGAATCCGAAGGGGTCTGAATCCGAAGTGGTCTGAGCGGGCCCTTCCCGGGGCGGGTGGCGCCCGCCCCGGGAACGGGCCTCAGGGACGGCCGAGGGCGCGCAGCTCGACCGGGCTGAGCGAGGAGACATTCTGGTCGATCGGTGAGTCGGTGTACTGGTGGATCGCCCAGGTCTTCCAGTCGGCCGGCGGGCTGATGTCGCCCGGGTTCCGGCTGTAGTGGGCCACCCACAGCGGATAGTCGCCCAGGCCCTGGCCGTACTTGTCGGCGAAGTTCCAGCCGCTGTAGAACATCGGCCTGACGCCGGTCTTGGCGGTCACGTACTCCAGCCACTTCCTGGCCCAGGCGTTGACGCGCGGCACCGACTGGCCGTCGGTGGTCTCCAGGTCGAGCACGAGGATGTCGCCCGGCTTGCCCGGCTGCGCGTTCACCACCCGGAGGAAGTGGTCGGCCTCGGCGATCGGGTCGTTGGCGGGATGGCCGTAGTGGTAGACACCGCGGACGATCCCCTTCTTGTCCAGCTCGCGCCAGTGCCGGGGGAAGGACGAGTCGACCCAGTCCGTTCCTTCGGTGGCCTTGATGAAGCCGAACTGCGCCCGGCTGTTGATCCAGTCGTGGTCGGCCTCATAGCCGGAGACGTCCTGGCCGTACGTGTGCGGGTTCGCGTAGGCGGGAGCGGGCGCGGCCGCGGTGGCGGCGAGCGTGGCGGCGGTGATGGTGGCCGTGCCGGCCGAGACCGCGAGTGTCGCCGCGGCGAGGGCGGCGCGCAGGCGGCGGGAGGGCCGCCCGGCGAGAGAGAACCTGAGGGTGGGCATGACGCGGGTTGAGCTCCTTGCTTCCATGCCGCCTACCGGGTTAGCTGACGGGTTCGGGCAGGAAGTGCCCTACGAGCGCATCTGGGGGGCTGCGCGGCGATTCACCCCGAAAAGTGGGTCCCCGGCTCCGCGGAACGCGGACTCGGCGGCCGCACGCCCTGGTGAGCGCACGGTCCGGGCAACGACACGGCAAGGGAGGCGACACGGAGGTCACCGGCACGCATGCCGTGACACCCAAAGGTACATACAGCTCAACAATGGTGTAAACCTGACAAAACATGTTTTTACCTGGGCGGACTCGTCGCACGGGCGGCCCGCTGGACGGGATCCCGTGCGAAGCGGCGCCGAGGAGGTTTGTAAGTTCGTGACTGACCTGAGCGCTGAGTCACGCGAGAGGTGGACCCATGACCGCAGCTTCCGCCGGCCCCGACCTCGGCGACCCCGGCTCCGGCGACGTGCCGCCGCCGTCGCCCGCGGAGTTCCGGCGCGCGCTCGGCACGTTCGCGACCGGCGTGACCGTGGTCACGGGTCTGGACGACGGAGAGCCGGTGGGGTTCGCCTGCCAGTCGTTCGCGTCGGTGTCCCTCGATCCGCCGCTCGTGCTCTTCTGCGCCGACCACAGGGGCCGCGCCTGGCCGCGGATCAGGAGGTCCGGCCGCTTCTGCGTCAACGTCCTCGGCGAGGAGCAGGTCGACGTGTGCGCCAGGTTCGGATCGAGCAACGGCGACAAGTTCGCCGGGCTCGCCTGGGACCTGTCCCACCGGGGCACGCCCGCCCTGCGTGACGTGCTGCTGCGCGTCCACGGCGAGGTGCGGGAGGTGCACGTGGCCGGAGATCACGACGTGGTGATCGGCCTGGTCCGCGAACTCGAACCCGTCCACCCGGAGCAGCGGCCGATGCTGTTCTTCCGCGGCAGGTTCGGCGTGTACCACGACGACCCCGCCACGGCGCTCGGCCCCAACCTGTGGGGCTGGGGCGACCACTGGGGGTGAGACGGCGGCGCGGGGACGACGCGAGGACGACGCGGGGTGCGGGGCGGTGACCTGCCGGTGACTTGACAGCCTGCCCGCTCCGCGAGATCGGTGAACAGGCGGCGAATCGGGGGCCTGATGCGGGAAGGGCGGGTGCGGCTCGGCGGAGCGCTGGACACGGCCCTGGACACGGCCGGGATCCTGTTCGCCGCGATCTTCTTCTGCCTGTCCCTCACGCCGTCGCTGCTGCCCCGCTCCTGGCCGCTGCAGGGGATCATCGCGGGGGTGCTGACCGCGACCGGATACCTCGCCGGGGTGACCGCAGGCGCCCTGGCCCGCCGGAGCGCCGCCACGGCCGCCCGGTGGTGTCCCGGGACCCGGCGCGAGAAATGGCGCGAGGGACGGCGCGAGGGACGTTGCGAGGGACGTTGCGAGAAATGGCGCGAGAAATGGCGCCGTACGGGACGGCGGCGGGTGCGCCGCCTGGTCGCGACGTTCGGCTGCGGGCTGGGCGCCGCGTCGCTGGTCCTCGGCGTACGCGCCCAGCGGGCCATCTACCCGCTGATGGGGCTGCGCCCGCCGGAACGGCTCGGCTATCTCGGCGTGCCGTTCGTCGCGGCGGCGGTCTTCCTGCTCCTGCTGGCCGCCGCCCGCGCGCTGCGCGTCGCGGCCCGGGCGCTCGGAGGCGTGCTCGGGCGATGGATCCCCGCCGCGGCGGCGCGGCTGGCCGCGGGGCTCGGCGTGGGCGTGCTGGCCGTCCTGCTGACCGACGGGATCCTCACGGAGGCCCTGCTCAGAGGGGCCGACAACAGCTTCGCGGCGATCAACAGCGAGACCGCCCCCGGCACCTCGCCGCCCCGGTCCGCCGCCGTCTCGGGCGGCCCCTCCTCTCTGGTCTCCTTCGCGTCGCTCGGCCTGGAGGGCCGGGCGTTCGTCGCCGGCGCCCCCGCCGTCGGGGAGCTGAGCGGTTTCACCGGGCGGCCCGCGCTCCCGCCGGTCCGGGTCTACGCGGGGCTCGACTCGGCGGCGACCGCCCGCGAGCGGGCCGCCCTCGCCGTACGGGAACTGGACCGGACCGGCGCGTTCCACCGGGCGGTGCTGTGCGTGATCACGACGACCGGCACGGGCTGGGTGGATCCCCAGGCGGCCGCCGCGCTGGAGTTCATGTACGGCGGGGACTCCGCGCTCGTCTCGATGCAGTACTCCTACCTGCCGAGCTGGCTGTCGTTCCTGGTGGACCGCGAGCGCGTCACGGCGGCGGGGCGCGAGCTGTTCGGCCAGGTGTACGCCCGGTGGTCGCGGCTGCCCGCCGGTCACCGGCCCCGGCTGCTGGTGTTCGGGGAGAGCCTGGGAGCGTTCGGCGCGGAGTCGGCCTTCCGCGACGACCGCGACCTGCGCGAGCGCACCGACGGCGCGCTGTTCGTCGGGCCGCCCGACAGCAGCCCGCTGTGGCGGCGGTTCGTGGACGGCCGCGCCCCGGGCAGCCGGGAGGTGCTGCCCGTCTACCGGGACGGCGAGACCGTGCGCTTCGCCAACGGGCCCGCCGATCTGGCCGCGCCCGCCTCCGCCTGGGCCGGGTCACGGGTGGTCTACCTCCAGCATCCCTCCGATCCGATCGTGTGGTGGACCCCGCGGCTGGTCCTCGGCCGCCCGGACTGGCTGGAGGAACGGCGCGGCGACGACGTGCTGCCCTGGATCCACTGGTATCCGTTCGTCACGTTCTGGCAGGTCACCGCGGATCTGGTGTTCTCCCTCGACGCGCCGCCCGGCCACGGCCACGACTACGACGGCGAGGTGGCCAACGCCTGGGCGCGGATCGCGCCGCCGGACGGCTGGGACGCCGCCCGGACCACCGCCCTGACCGCGCTCCTGGCGCGGCGCGGAGGCGGCTCGGACCGGACAGGCTCAGCCGGGCAGTGAGCCGATCTCGCAACGGGTCACCAGTTGGCCGGCAGGCCCGGCGTCGTGGCGGGCAGCCGGTGGCCCGGCGGGTGGATGACGTACACGATCCCGCCACTGCCGGTGCTGCGCAGCCAGACGTTCTCGAAGTTCGCCCGGGGGTAGACCCGCCGCACCGCGGCGTCGTCCCGCGAGGCGGGGTCGTTGGCGATCACGTCGCCCGTGGCGGTGAAGCCGATGATCACCATGAGGTGGCCGTTCGTGCTGTATCCCGCGCCGGGCAGTTCCTCCGCCTTGAACGACTGGGAGGTGACGACCGGGACGCCCGCCCTGATCAGCCGCTCCAGCTCGGTCAGTGAGCGCAGCCGGGTGACGAACCCCTCCATGCCGTAACGCCCGGCGTAGGCGGTGTTGAACGGCCAGTTGCCCGCGCCCTCGTACGCGTAGTCGTAGGTGTGGCGGGCGGCGTAGTCGACCTCGGGGGCCGGATCGGCGGGGTCCACCCAGGAGGTGTCCCGCGCGCTCGGCCACCTGCCCCATTGACGCGCTCCCCGGGCTGAAGGCCGGGGATTCAGCCCGTGCCGCGTCATGCGGCACCTCTGTGGCTTCCTGCTTCATCGGGCTGTGCCACCGCGAGCGGCGGTCTTACCGGCCCTCGACAGGCGTTTAGCCTGTCCGCCCGTCCGGCGGCCAGGATGTTACGTGCGGCGTTGACGTCCCGATCGTGGACCGCCCCGCAGGGGCAGGTCCACTCCCGGACGGAAAGCGGCATCGTGGCGGTGACAGTCCCGCACGCGGAGCACAGCTTCGAACTGGGGAACCACCGGTTGATCCGGTGGAAGACACGCCCGTACAGGGCGGCCTTGTACTCCAGCATGCCGACGAACGCCGACCAGCCCGCGTCGTGCACGCTCTTGGCCAGCCTCGTGCGCGCCAGTCCCTTCACGGCCAGGTCTTCCACGATCACCGTTTGATTCTCACGAATGATCTTTGTGGATTCCTGGTGGTGGAACTCGCGGCGCGCGTCGGCGACCTTCGCATGCCGGCGGGCAACCTTCTGCCGGGCTTTGGCCCGGTTGTTCGACCCCTTGGTCGTGCGGGACAGCGCCCGCTGGAGCCGCTTGAGTTTCTTCTCGGCCCGGCGCAGGAAACGCGGGGCGTCGATCTTCTGCCCGTTGGACAGGACGGCGAAGGCGGTCAGTCCGAGGTCGATCCCGGTCTCCGGCTCTACCGGAGGCAGGGGTTGTCCGGCGACCTCGACCACGAACGAGGCGAAGTACCGCCCGGCCGCGTCCTTGACCACCGTCACCGATGAGGGTTCGGCGGGCAGGGTGCGGGACCAGCGGACCGGAACGTCTCCGATCTTCGGTAGGCGAAGCTTCCCGCCCGCGGTGATGGCGAAGCGGGCGTTGCGGGTGAAGCGGATCGCCTGCCGGTTGTCCCTCTTGGACCGGAACCGGGGCGGGGCGACCTTCGGCCCCTTCCGCTTGCCGGTGATCGAGTCCAGGAAGTTCCGGTACGCCTTGTTCAGGTCGGCGAGCGCCTGCTGTAACACCACGGCGGAGACCTCGCCCAGCCAGGAACGCTTCGGGGTCTTCTTCGCGTCGGTGATGACCCGCGTGGACAACTCGCCATCGGAGATGTACGGCAGCCCGGCGGCCTGGGCGTCCTGCCGTGCGCGCAGCCCGTCGTTGAACACGACCCGCGCGCACCCGAACGCCCGGGCCAGCGCTTGACGCTGGCCCGGTGTCGGGTGGAGGCGGTAGTTGTACCTGAGCTGCACACTATGATTTTACCGATGATGCATGGCCGATTACAGGGAGATATCGGAACTGGCAGGCACTGCGTTTTCGTCCTGCACGCCCACTTGGTCTTGGTGACCATGTTCCGGCATCGGGTATTCACCGGCGCCCACTTGGAACGCATGGAATAAAAGGTGTCCTCCCGCAGGATGCGGACCGAGTTCCCCGAGCTGGCCCGCCACTACTACCGGGCGAACAAGCTGTGGTCGGGCTCCTACTTCGCCGGGAGCGTCGACGGCGCTCCGATCAGCGTCCTACGCCAATACATCGAGCAGCAAAACCGTCCCGTCTGATCCGCCAGGACGCTTCACCCCCGGCCTGAAGGCCGGAGCACGTCCCACTGCGGGTAGTGGCCCTCGTGGACGTTCTGCGAGCGGCGCGGCACGGGCAGTTCGACGCCCCACGCAACGCCGTCCGGGCCCACCGGAACGGTCTCCCGGTCCGGCACGGCGGAGGCCATCGCGCCGAGCGTGCGGACCACCGGCCGTACGGCCGAGCCCGGCGTGCGGTACAACGTCACGCGCAGCTGGTACGCGGTGATCGCCCTGCCCGCCGCGGCCACGAACGTGTCGACCGAGACCGTGCCGTCGGCGTCACGCTGTCCTGACAGCGACGTGCGGCGGATGTCCTCGTCGCCGTACGCCCAGCGGCCGAGGACATACCACTTCGTCTGCCCGGCGGCGTGGCGGCCGCGCATCTCGACCTGCAGCCAGCTTCCGGCCGGGACGTCGGCGGTCCACGAGGCCACCAGTTCGGTGGCGGCGAACCCGACCGGCCGCTCGGGGCCGGTCCACCGGGCGTACTCCCAGCTCTTCGTGCCGAGCGCGTCGGCGTAGGAGATCGTGCCCACGGGGGCGGCGAAGGAGAGGGTCTTCCCCGCCTGCACGCCCTCCTGCGTGCCGGGGCCGAAGACGGCCCGCTGGTAGACGACGTCGACGCCGGGCGGGGGTTTGGTCCCGGCCACTGCGGTGGTGGCCGCACACGCCGGCCCTCACCGCGCTACCAGTTATTTCTCAAACCTCCAGAAGTCACATTAGTCACGCGCTTTGCCGATTCTTTGCTGTTAATCATCCAAAGTGCAGGAATCGTCATGGCACGCTGAAACGCATGCCGACCCGTAAGCTTTCCCTTGGTGTCTTCATGGCGGCCTTTGCCCTGTTCACGGGGGTCGCGTCGCCCGCGCTCGCGCAGCCCGCCACGGCCGCTCCCGGCTTGCCCATCGCCTCGGTCCGCGAGCACACCGCGGCGTTTCCCGCGTACGCGGCGCCGCACGCGTACGGCCGGGCCGTCTATCTTTTCGACGCGACCACGGGCCGGGAACTGCTGGACAAGAACGCCGGCGAGCGGATGCCGGTCGCCAGCCTCACCAAGATCATGACCGCCTACGTCGTGTTGCGCGAGGCGAACCTGTCCGACCAGGTGACGATCAAGCGCGAGGACGTCTCCTACGCCGGCGACAACGACGGCACGGCGGCCGATCTCGACGCCGGCGACAGCCTTCCGGTCGGGGAACTGCTCTACGCGCTGCTGCTCCCCTCGGGCGCGGACGCCGCGCACGCCCTGGCCCGCGCGTACGGCCCGGGAGTGGCCGGCTTCGTGGCCAAGATGAACGCCGCCGCCAAGAGCCTCGGGCTGAACGACACGCACTACGTCAACGCCGACGGGCTGCCCACGCGGGGCGGGGACGGCTACTCCACCGCCCGCGACCAGGCCCGACTCGCGGCGATCGCGCTGCGCGACCCGATCTTCACCAAAATCACCTCGACCCGTCACCACTCGACCGATGACGGCAGGTACGACTGGTCCAACACCAACCACATGCTCGGCCTGCCCGGCGCGATCGGCGTGAAGACCGGCTTCACCAACGCCGCCGGGTTCTGCCTGGCGTTCGCGGCCGACCGCCACGACCACCGGCTGGTCGGCGTCATCCTCGGCGAGGACGACTCCAGCCGCCGCTGGGACACCGCCGGGTCCCTGCTCGACTGGGCGGCCGAAAGCTGATTTTTTACCAGGAAAGGTGGCGTCCGGAAAACCTTCCGGAAAAGAGGGCCTTCCCACATTGGCGGAACGCGGTTAGTTTCCCGATCAGTGTCCAGCGGAGGCCGATCTCGGTCCCCAGCCTGCTGGGCCGTCTCGGATCGTCATTGGACCCGAAGGAGAGCCCAATGCGCGCCACCCTCGGCATGCGGGCCGCAGCCGCCGTCGCGGCGTCCGCCCTCGTGCTTCCCCTCCTGCCCGCCGCACCGGCGAGCGCCGACCCCGATCCCGCGCTGATCGCGCAGACGATCGTCGCGTCGGCGGTGAAGAAGCACCTGACGAAGCTGCAGCAGATCGCCGACGCCAACGGTCACACCCGGGCCGCCGGCACACCCGGCCACGTGGCCTCCCGCGACTACGTCGCCGGGGTGCTGAAGAAGGCCGGCTACAAGGTGACCCTGCAGGCGTTCGAGTTCCCGTTCTTCAAGGAGAACGCCACCGCGGCCCTGGAGCGCACCGCTCCGGCCCCGAAGACGTACGCGCCGACTCCGCCGGACGGCAGCAGCGTCGGGGAGTTCGCGACGATGACCTACTCCGGCTCCGGCGACGTCACGGCCGCCGTCCGGAACGTCGACCTGATGCTGCCGCCCGGGCCGGCCCCCAGCAGTTCCACCTCCGGTTGCGAGGCCGCCGACTTCGCCTCGTTCCCGGCCGGCGCGGTCGCGCTGGTGCAGCGCGGCACCTGCACCTTCCAGGTCAAGGCGGAGAACGCGCAGGCCGCCGGGGCCGCCGGCGTCATCATCATGAACGAGGGCCAGCCGGGGCGCACCGAGACCCTGCAGGGCACCCTGGGCGCGCCCACCGTGCACATCCCCGTCGTGGGCGTGAGCTTCGCGGTCGGCCAGGAACTGGCCGGCGCCGCCGGGACCGTCGTCCACGTCAGGACGAGCACCACCAGCGAGATCCGCACCACCCACAACGTCATCGCCGACTCCAGGTGGGGCGACCCGAACAAGGTCGTGCAGCTCGGGGCGCACCTCGACAGCGTGCTGCCGGGGCCGGGCATCAACGACAACGGCTCGGGCAGCGCCGCGATCCTGGAGGTCGCCGCGAAGCTCGGCGCCATCCCGACCCGGAACGCGCTGCGCTTCTCCTTCTGGAGCGGCGAGGAGCTGGGCCTGCTCGGCTCGGAGCACTACGTCGCGAGCCTGCCGCCGGCGGACCTGGCGAAGATCAAGCTGTATCTCAACTTCGACATGGTCGCCTCTCCCAACTACGCGTTGAAGATCTACGACGGCGACGACTCCGACGCCACCGGCGCGCCCGCCGGCCCAGCCGGCTCCGACGAGATCGAGAAGCTCTTCGAGAAGTACTTCGACACCATCCGGCAGGGCCACGTCGGCACCGACTTCGACGGGCGGTCGGACTACGGGCCGTTCATCGACGCCGGGATTCCTGCCGGCGGCGTGTTCACCGGCGCGGAGGGCGTCAAGACCCCCGCGGAGCAGGCGTTGTTCGGCGGCACCGCCGGCCAGGCGTACGACGACTGCTATCACAAGGCGTGCGACACCATCGCGAACATCAACGACAAGGCCCTCGCGCTGAACACCGGCGCGATCGCCACGGCGGCCGTCGTATACGCCTTCAGCCGTGACCTGCCCGGGCCGGACACCCGTCCCACCGCCCGGATCGCCGGGGCGTCGGCCGCGGCCTCCGCGGGCGCCCACGCGGACCACGGGCACGTCCTGACCGTCAGCTGACTCCCCGGCCGTACGCGGGTCGTCACCGGGCCCCGCCGGACTTCGCGTCCGGCGGGGCCCGCCGGTGTCGGCGAGGCGTCGGGCGTCCGCGTCGCACCGGGGTGGACACCCGCGCAGACCCCGTGCCGCAGCCCGCCTGACCTGGCCGTCCACAGGATGACGCCGCGACTGGTGCTCGGCGGAGAACCGACCCGGCGCCCATGTACCTTTCAGGCCGTTGCCGCTCGCCGCCGGCTCAAGGCGCGGCGGGGCGGCCGTTCGGCCCCTGCTCCGACTTGTGCAGGAAGGGCGAGCGGCCGAGGACGACGATGCCCGCCACCAGCGCGACGAGCCCGCCCACCTCCCCCGCCAGGGCCGGCGGGTCGACGCGCAGGCGCTCGCCGAAAAGGACGACGCCGAGGAGGATGCCGACGATCGGCTCGGTCGCCGTGGTGGCGGGCAGCGAGATCCGCAGCGGCGCGGCGTCGAACGCGCTCTGGTTGAGCAGGATGCCGGTCACCGCGATCACCGGCAGCGCGTAGAGCTGCCAGGAGGCCAGCAGCGCCCCCGGTCCCCGCGCCAGCGTGAGCAGGGCCCCCCGGGTCAGCGCGTCCTGCAGGCCGTACAACGCCCCGGCCGCGGCGGCGAACAGCATCGCCTTGGTCTGCAGGGGCACGCGCAGCGCCACCACGACCATCCCCGCGGCGACGGCGACCACGACGAGCACGGCGATCCACACCAGGGATCCCGACGCCGGCATCCCGCCCCCGTGCGGGCGCCCGGCCACCAGGAACGCGGCGACGCCCCCGCTGACCAGCACCGCGCCCAGCCACTCCGTCCCGCCCAGGCGCTCCTGGTACAGCAGGGCCGCCGCGCCCAGGGCGAAGATGAGGTTGGTCGCGAGAAGCGGCTCCACGGACGCCACGTCGGCGCGCCGCAGCGCCAGCGCGCCGGCGACCTGGCCGCCGACCATCAGGGCGATCCCGGCCCGCCACACCGGCTTGCGCGCGAGGTCGAACAGCAGGCGCATGTGCAGCATCTCGCCCAGCGGCTCGGTGTACGCGACGTGCTGCTGCGCGACGAAGCCCAGCCCGAGGAGGGCCGCGGCCACGAGGCCGAGGAACACCGTGACAGTCATGATCCCGGGCGTCACCCCCTTGCGCGCCGGTCGCGTCCTCCCAGGTTACGCACCCGTCCCCACCGGGAGCCGGCCGCGCGCCACACGTGGTCCGCCGCCGAACGCCACCTCGCCTTCTACGCGGCACTCGCCGCGTGATCCGTAAGTAGGCTCTGGACCATGGCGGGCAGACCATTCGACGCGGTGTTGTGCGACTTCGACGGCGTCCTGAAACTGCAGGACCTGGAGCAGCAGACGGAGATCGAGCGCGCGTACGGCGTGGAGCCGGGGACCGTGGCCCGGGTGACCGGCGCGTCGCCGCTGCTCGTCCCGGCGCTGACCGGCCTGGTGACCCGTGAGGAGTGGCTGGCGTCGGCCGTACCGGTCCTCGCCGGGCTGGTGGGCTCGGCCGCGCGGGCGGGCGCGCTGATCGGCGAGTGGATCACGGCCCGCACCTGGGCCGACGAGGAGGTGCTGGCGCTGCTCACGCGGGCCCGCGCCCGCGTCCCCGTCGTGCTCGTCAGCAACGCGACCTCCGAGCTGGCCGCCCACCTGCGCGAGCTGGAGCTGCACGACGCCTTCGATCACGTGGTGAGCAGCTACGACGTGGGCGTGATCAAACCCGACCGGCGGATCTTCGAGATCGCCGTCGAGCACGCGGGCGCGCCGGCGGAGCGCTGCCTTTTCGTGGACGACCGGGCCGAGAACGTCGCCGCGGCGAGTTCCCTCGGCATGACCGGCGTCCACTACCGCGCGCCGGCGGACCTGGAAGCCGCGCTGCTCCCCCTGCTTGCGGATTAGTGCCGCGACCGCCAAGGTTCGTCCGGGGTGAAGACCGGCGGGAACGCACCAGGCTCCCGCTCATGGTGCGCTGGATCGTGGCCTTCGTCGACCGGCCCCGCGACCGTTTCGCGGCGGGCGCGGCGTTCGTGGCGGCGTTCGTGGCGCGCGGGCGGCACTGGATCGTCACGCGCGACCCGGCCGGCGGGGTCTACTGTCTCACCGGTCGGGATCCCGAGACCGGCTCCCTGCCCGGGTGACCACCCCCGGCCGGATCCCGGCCGTGTTCCGGGTGTCAGGCGGCGGGGCGCAGGTGCCGCAGCGCGGCGGCGAGCCGGGCGAGCTCGGCCAGCATCGCGTCCGCCGCGCCGTCCATGACGTCGTTGGGCCGCAGGCGGCCCTCCTCGTCGAGGAACTGGGCGACGAACGGGATCGACACCGCCTCGGACACCGGCACCATCTTCAGCGTGGTGACGACCTGCTTGAGCATCTGCACCGCGCGCGTCCCGGCGGAGACGCCGCCGTAGCTGACGAACCCGACCGGCTTGTACTGCCACTCGTGGTGCAGGTAGTCGATGGCGTTCTTCAGCACCGCGTTGAACCCGTAGTTGTACTCCGGCGTGACGAACACGAACGCGTCGCCGCGTTCGATGGTCGCGCTCCACTCCTTGGTGTGCTGGTTGACGTACTGGCGCAGCCGGGGATGGTGGGGCTCGTCCAGGAACGGGAGGTTCACCTCCGCCAGGTCGACGAGCTCGACCTCGAAGGCGTCGTGCGCGGTGGCGCGCTCCCGGAACCACCGCGCGACCGGCAGCCCCGTCCGCCCCGGACGCGTGCTGGCGACGACGATCTGCAGAACTGGCTTCCCCACGATTCCCCCAAAAAGTCATACAAGGGATATAACGCCCACCACGGTACGCCGTGATCGGAACGGGCACCGACCGGGTGGCCCGGTGGGGGTCGTCAGCCGGAGAAGCGCTTCGCGAGGTCCCGGGCCCATCGCGCGGCCTCGGCCGCCTGGGCGCCGGTCACGGGCGCGCCCGGCATCCGGGCCAGGCTCTCCACCTGCTCGGCGTAGCGCAGGTGCTCCCGGTGCGCGTGCTCGCGGCACGCGAGGCAGGTGACGCTCTCCGGGCGAGGCGAGGTCATCGCGTAGGGTACCTGCAGTCCGCACCTCCGTCCGCATCGTCCCGGTGGGAGATTCTAAAGGATGTAGCGATTCGGCCACGAAGCCGTCAGGCCGGCACGGCGACGGGGTCCAATTGAGCCATGAGTAAGGACTCGGAAACCCCCTCCAGTCACTCGCCTTCCCCG
This sequence comes from Microbispora sp. NBC_01389, assembly GCF_045040095.1. NCBI lineage: Bacteria > Bacillati > Actinomycetota > Actinomycetes > Streptosporangiales > Streptosporangiaceae > Microbispora > Microbispora sp. NBC_01389. The sequence continues at coordinate 5,536,534 of NZ_CP109552.1, read as the reverse complement.
CTGCCCAAGAGCGGCAAGCGTCTCGTGCAGGGTGTGTACAAGGCCGCGACTTATGTTGCCATCGCCTTGACCACCGCCACCGCCCTTACGTTGATTGATCGGATTCCAGCTCCCGAAATCAATCCGCTGAGTCCTCTCTGGATTTTGACCGGTGCTCTCTTGTCGATACCGTATGTCGCCCTCGGGATTCTGGGCTGGCTGGGCCGTGGCCGCAACCGGGAACGACTCGGCGCAGCCGCTGACAAGCCCGGTAAGCGGCTGAACGACTGGATCAAAGCCGTCAACGACGCGTTCACCGAAGCCGCCACCCTGATGCACGAACTCCAGCGCGATCTCAGAGCCCAGCAGGCGGCCCGCGAAGCACTCCTCACCGAAGCCGAACGGCAGCAGAAGCTTCTCGAAGTCGACCAGGAGCAGGCCGAGAAGATCCGGGAGATCCTCGTCGGTGAGACCAAGGCCACCATTCGCGCCGAGCGGCGCCAGCAGTTGCTGTTCTTCGCGCTCGGCCTCGCCGCGTCCGTGCCTATCGGCGTTTTCGTCAACTGGATCAGCTGAGCCGTGGAACCGGCTTTCCGTACCCTGCTCCATGGCCGCGGCAACCCGCCCGCCTCCGTCAGCGACCGGTGCACGGACCTGGACGTATAGGGCCACTTCTCGCGGTGTTGGCCGAAACCGGACGTCGGCTCCCCTTGATTCCCTCTTTCCCGGTGAGAAGGTGGAGTCCCCGAATCAAAGAGGACGCGATGTCACACACTCACGCTCAAAACCCCGACGCGCGAACCGCGGCAATTGTGCGAGAACTTGCCACACTCCACGAATTCGCCTCAAAGGACCATCAAGTAGGAGAACCCGGGCTGTACTCCCGCATCATGGTGATCGTCGACGGCAACATCCCGTCCGAGGGCGACAGTGAGAATTGTTACCTGACCCCGGTCGCGGCACCCAGGTCCGGCCAGGGCTACTACACCCTCACGACGGCAGACGGTGCCGCACGTCCCGCAGAGATCAGCTTGGACGAGGCCAAGCTCTCGCAGCAGGACAGCGAGGTCACCACCCTGCTCGAAGCCTACGAGTGGATCACTGATCAAGGATTCAACGTCGCCGCCGAAAGCATCCAGGTCATCCTGATCAGCAATATCGGGCCGTGCACGGGCTGCAAGGCCCGCGTCCAGATCTTCCACGGTGACCTCCTCTCCGCGGCCCAGCAGGCCGGGAGCAAGGTCCCCATCACCGTCGAAAGCGTCTACGACACCCCCGAAGCCTCCCGGGACAGGACACGGGGCAACCAGATCCCCACGACGTACGGTTATCCGGACGCGGTGAGGACGCCGTACAACGTCTCGGGCCAGCAGGGAGCGTACTGGGTCTACAGGCTGCCCAAGCCCCAGTGACCTGCACCAGGCCGGCTGGCGGGTGTCGAAGAACCAGGTCGATGAGCTACTTGGCGAGGTGGCGGCTGATGACGAGGCGCTGGATCTGGTTGGTGCCCTCGAAGATCTGCATGATCTTGGCTTCGCGCATGTAGCGCTCGACCCGGAACTCGCGCGTGTAGCCGTACCCGCCGAAGACCTGGACGGCGTCGGTGGTGACCCGCATCGCGGTGTCGGTCGCGACCAGCTTGGCGACGCTGGCCTGCCTGCCGTACGGCAGGCAGGCGTCGCGGCGGCGGGCCGCGTCGATGTACGTGGCCCGGGCGGCGTCGACTCCGGCGGCCATGTCGGCGAGCAGGAAGCCGAGCCCCTGGTGGTCGATGATCTTCTTGCCGAACGTCTCGCGCTCCTTGGCGTACGCGACGGCCTCGTCGAGCGCGGCCTGGGCGAGACCGGTCGCGCAGGCGGCGATGCCCAGCCTGCCGGAGTCGAGCGCCCCGAAGGCGATGGAGAGGCCCTGTCCCTCCACGCCGACGAGCCGGTCCGCCTCGATCAGCGCGCCGTCCCAGTGCGCGGTGGTGGTCGGGATGGCGTGCAGGCCCATCTTCTCCTCGGGACGGCCGAACGTCAGGCCCTCGGCCGCGCCGGGCGCGAGGAAGCAGGAGACGCCGCGCGGGCCCGGGCCGGTGCGGGCGAACAGCGCGTAGAAGTCCGCCCGGCCGCCGTGCGTGATCCATGCCTTGGTGCCGGTGATCCGGTAGCCGCCCTCGGTCCTGTCGGCCCGGCAGGTCAGGGCGGCGGCGTCCGAGCCGGCCTGCGGCTCCGACAGGCTGTAGCCGCCGATCAGCCGCCCGGCCAGCATGTCCGGCAGCAGGCGCGCCCGCTGCTCCGGCGTGCCGTACGCCGCCAGGGGGTAGCAGGCCAGCGTGTGGACGCTGACCGCGACCGCGACGGCCGCCCACCGCGCCGCCAGCTCCTCGATGACCTGGAGATACACCTCGTACGGCTGGCCGCCCCCGCCGTATTCCTCCGGATAGGGCAGGCCAAGCAGCCCGGCGGAGCCGAGCGTGGCGAACAGCCCCTCGGGATAGGTCTCGGCGCGCTCGTGCTCGTCGACCCGGCGGCCGAGCTCCTTGTCGGCGATCTCCCGGGTCAGCTCGATCAGGTCCCGGGCGTCCTGCCCGGGCAGCAGCCGCTCGACAGTCACCGCGCCTCCCGAATCACTGTGCCTCCACAGGCGATGGGTCGTCCAGCCGGGCGAGAAGGGTCGCGGCCCGGTCGCGGAACTCGGCCACCCTGGCGAGCTTGATGCCCTCGTAACCGCGGATCATGTCCGGTAGCGCGGCGATCTCGGCGACGGCGGCGGCGTTCACCGGGGTGAGCCGGTCGAGGGCGCGCCGCACCAGCTCGCGATACTCCCCGGGCAGCGTGCGCTCCACCCTGCGGACGGCGGCGTACCCGAACACGTCGGCCGCGGTGCCGCGCAGCGCGCGGGCGGCCCGCAGCCCGCGGAACACGACACCGGCCGACCGGCGCAGCCTGATCTTCCGCTTCAGGCCCATCGCCCGCAGCAACGGCGGATGCAGTAGCACCGACACGTCGGCGTCCGCGCCGAACTCCCGCTCGCGCCTGGCGCGCTCCACCGGGTCGAGGTGCAGCCGCGCGACCTCGTACTCGTCCTTGTACGCCAGCAGCTTGTGCAGCCCCCGGGCGTACGCGATCGCGATCCGGTCGCCCGCCTTCTCCCCCGCGCGCTCGGCGGCGAGGGCCGCCACGCGGCGCACCTCGCGGGCGTACGACCCGGCGTACCCGGCGTTCTGGTATCCGGTCAGGTCGGCGATCCGCACGGCCAGCGCGGCTTCCAGGGTCTCCTCCGCGTTCTCCTCCGCGGTCTTCTCAGGGGCAGGCGCCCCCGGGATCGCGGCCCGGAACACGGCCTCGCGGTCCAGCACGGCGGCCCGGCCCCACCGGAAGGCCGCGAGGTTCGTCTCGACGGCGGCGCCGTTGAGCCTGATCGCCCGCTCGATCGCGTCCGCCGAGATCGGCAGGCAGCCGTGCTGGTAGGCCGCGCCCACCAGCACGAGGTTGGCGGGCATGTGGTCGCCGAACAGCGCGTCGGCCAGCGCGCCCGCGTCCAGGTGGACGTTGCCACCCGGCACGGTGGCCGACTCCAGGCGGGCGAGCGCGTCCTCGGGCCCGGGAAGCGCGGCGCGGCCGGTCACCATGGCGGCGGTCGGCACGATCGCGGTGTTCACGACGGCGACCGTGCGCCCGGGCGAGGCGACGGCGAGCGTGCCGTCCGCGGCGGCGCCGAGCACGTCGAAGCAGAGCAGGACGTCGGCCGCGCCCCGGGTGGCGCGCACCGAGCCCGTGATCGGGTGCGGGGAGACGCGCACGTCGCTGACGACCGGGCCGCCCTTCTGCGCCAGCCCGGTCTGGTCGAGCCCGGCGGCGTGCAGGCCGTCCAGGTGCGCGGCCATCTGGAGGATCTGCGAGACGGTGACGACGCCGGTGCCGCCGATGCCGGGCAGCCGCAGCAGCACCGGCCGCCCGGGGAACCTCGGCGCCGGCTCGGTCAGCGCGACCGGCGGCCCGGGCACCTCGTCCCGGGCCCGGGGGCGGGGACGGGGCTCGACGAGCAGGAACGACGGGCAGTCGCCCTTGAGGCAGCTCAGATCGGAGTTGCACGACGCCTGGTGGATGCGGGTCTTGCGGCCGAACTCGGTCTCCACCGGCTGGACCGACAGGCAGGTGGAGGCGTCGCCGCAGTCGCCGCAGCCCTCGCACACCCGCTCGTTGACCACCACCTTGGCCGTCGGCGTGGGCAGTTCGCCGCGTTTGCGCAGCCGCCGCTCCTCCGCCGCGCAGCGGTCGTCGTAAATCAGCACGGTCACCCCGTCGACCTCGGCGAGTTCCCGTTCCACCGCCGGGAGGTCGTCGCGGTGCCGTACGGACGCGATCGGCGCCAGCCGGATGCCGCGGTAGGTCTCCGGCTCGGGCGTGGCGACCACGATCCGGCGCACCCCCTCGGCGGCCAGCGACCGGGTGAGCGCAGGCACGTCGAGACGGCCCTCGGCGCGCTGGCCGCCGGTCATCGCCACCGCGTCGTTGTAGAGCAGCTTGTACGTGATCGGGACCTCGGCGGCCACGGCGGCGCGGATCGCCAGCGAGCCCGAGTGGTGGAAGGTGCCGTCGCCGAGGTTCTGGGTGAAGTGCCGGTCGGAGGTGAAGGGAGCCAGGCCGAACCACAGGGCGCCCTCGCCGCCCATCTGCGTGATGCCGACCTGCCTGCCGCGCCCCTCGGTGTGCAGCGCGACCATCGCGTGGCAGCCGATGCCCGGACCGACCAGCGTGTCGCCGGAGGCGCGGGTGGAGATGTTGTGCGGGCAGCCCGAGCAGAAGTACGGCGTGCGGGCAGCCACGAGCGGCAGCAGGGGGCGCGCCGCCGGGCGGGCGGACAGGGCGACCGCGCGGCGGGGCAGCCGCTCCCTGCCGAGGCAGACGGCGAGCGCCTCGGCGACGTCCTCGGCGGCGAGGGAGCCGCGGGCGGTCAGCAGTTCGCGGCCGATGACGTCGGGCCGGTGGTCGGCGTCGTACAACGCCTGCTTGAGATGGCCCTCCAGGAACGGCACCTTGTCCTCGACGACCAGCACCCGGTCGAGGCCGGCGGCCATGGCCGCGAGGTGGTCGTACGCGAGGGGGAACGGCATGGCGAGCCGGATGAGCCGCAGGCCGAGGTCGTCCATCGCGGTCTCGTCCAGGCCGAGGTCGGCCAGGGCGCGCAGGACCACCGCGTAGGAGGTGCCGGACGCGAGCACGCCCGTCGTGGCCCGCGGCGCGTCGTGCGTCACCCGGTTGAGGTCGTGGGCGCGGGCGTACTCGCGGGCCAGGCCGAGCCTGCGGGTGAGCATGTCGTGCTCGGCGTCGAGCGAGGCCGGGCCGACCAGGGTGGGCGGCGCCCCGCGGGGGGTGCGGTCCGGCGCGGGGACGCCCGCACGGAGCGGCCCGAGGTCGACGGTCGCCGAGGAGTCGGCGACGTCGGTGACGATCTTCATCCCGGCCCACAGGCCGGTGGCCCGCGACAGCGCCACGGCGTGCAGCCCGAGCTCGATGATCTCCGCCACGGAGCCGGGGGCGAACAGCGGCATCGTCAGGCTCTGGCACATCGGCTCGCACGTGCTGGGGACGGTCGACGACTTGCTGCCGGGGTCGTCGCCGATCCAGGCCACCGCGCCGCCGAGCGCCGCCGTGCCGGCGATGTTGCCGTGCCGGATCGCGTCCGCGGCGCGGTCGAGGCCGGGGTTCTTGCCGTACCAGAAGCCGGTCACGCCCTCGTGCCGGCGGCCCGGCAGCACGTCGAGCAACTGCGTGCCGGCGACCGCCGTCGCGGCGAGCTCCTCGTTCAGCGCGGGCCTGGCCACCACGCCCGCCGCCGCCAGGAACCGCGCGGCCCGCGCCATCTCCAGGTCGACCCCGCCGAGCGGCGAGCCGGGGTATCCGGAGACGAAGACCCGCGTGTCCAGGCCGCGCGCCGTGTCCAGGCGGCGCTGCTCAAGGGTCAGGCGGACCAGCGCCTGGACGCCCGACATCAGCACGGTGCCGCTCTCGGCGGCGTACCTGTCGTCGAGCGAGACGGGACGCGGAGACATGCTCACGCTCACGCGAACCTCCTGGGCTACTGGGGGTGACCCACAGCACAGCAATCTCCCGCCCCGTACGCAAGCACGGCGCGGCAGACGGCGGCCACGACGCAAAACTATGCAGATCCGCTCTCATATGAGTACTGTTCTTTGCGTCGGTTATGGAGGTGGCCCCATCGCGGAGATAGACGAGATCGACCACCAGGTGCTACGCCTGCTGCGCGAGGACGGGCGGAGGACCTTCTCGGAGATGGCGGCCGAGATCGGCCTCTCGGTGGCCGCGGTGAAGCGGCGCGTCGACCGGCTGCGCGAGATCGGCGTCATCACGGGCTTCACCGTGCGGGTCGACTACGCCAAGCTCGGCTGGGGCATCGAGGCGTTCACCGAACTGCGGTATCCCGGCACGACCCCGGTCGCGAAGATCATCCGCACCGCCACGGACGTGCCCGAGGTGCAGGAGGTGTTCACGATCGCCGGCGACCCGGACGCGCTCATCCACGTCCGTGTCCGCGATCTCAGCCACCTGCAGCAGGTGATCGACCGGCTGCGCCGCGCCGGTGAGGTGACCGGCACCAAGACCCTGCTGGTGCTCGGCTCCTGGACCCGCGACACCGGATCGGCCAAAGACACCAGATCGGCCAGAGACACCGGCGCCGCCGGAGACGCAGGCCGCCGCTCTCCCCGCTGATGCCTCAGCGTGGGCGGTCCGCGCCGCCGCCGGTGCCGACGCCGGTGGTGTTCAGGAAGCTCGTCAGCGGGCCGTCGGCGAGGCGGCCGTCGCCATGCGCCTTCCGCAGCTCGCGGACCAGGTCGTAGACGCGCCTCGCGCCCTTGTCGCCTCTGCCTCTGCCTCTGCCCCGGCCGCGGTCGTGGAGGAGGTCCCTGGCCGCCTTCCTGATCGTGTCGTGCGCCCGGCGCGCCAGCCCCTGCTCGATGCCGCCCTGGCTCTCCTGCTCCTGTACGGCGTGGTCGAACGCGGCCAGCCACTCCTGATATCCCCCGTAGACACGGCGCACGGCCGGGGTGGGCGCGGCCGTCGGGCTGCTGGACGCCATTGGCGTCGCGGGCCGGGGCGTCGGGCGCGGCGAGGCGGTCCTCGTGAGAGCGGGCGAGGTCTCGGCGCGGGTGGCCGTCACCGGGGACGCCGTGGGGGCGGCGGCCGTGGACCCGCTCTGCCCTCCGGGATTGGACAGCGCTGCCACTCCGATGACGATCACGGCCAATCCCCCCACCGCCGCGCCGAGCCGGATGAGCGTCCGCCGCTCGGGCGACCCACCCGCCGCCGACGGCCCGCCGGATGACGACCCACCGTACGGCGGCCCGCCGAAGGAGGGCACGTCCAGCAGCGCGGTGTCCCCCGCGCGGGCGCCGCCTCCGGCGGCGGGGAGCCCCGCGGCCGGGTGCGGAGCTCCCTGACCGGTGGTGGGAGCGACTGCGGCGAGGACCCGGCGCGTGACCTCCGCGGTGGGGCGGACGGCGGGGTCCTTGTCCAGCAGCGCCATGACGAGCCGCTCCAGCTCGGCGGGAATGTCCGGCCGATGCCGGCTCGGTGGCACCGGAGCCTCGTGAATGTGCCGGTATATCAGTTGCGGAGCCGACCCGGTGAACGGCGGCTGCCCGCACAGCAACTCGTAGCAGACGCACCCCAGGGCGTAGAGGTCGCAGGCCGCCCCGGCGCTCTGGCCCTCGATCTGTTCGGGGGCGAGGTAGGCGGCGGTGCCGACGACGGCGCCCACCGCGGTGAGCCGGGCCGCCTCCGTCGCGACCTGCGCGACGCCGAAGTCGACCACCTTGAGCGCGCCGCTCGCCGTCCGGTGCAGGTTGGCGGGCTTGACGTCCCGGTGCACGACCCCCGCGCGATGCGCGGCGTCCAGGCCGGCGGCGGCCTGGCTCGTCAGGTCGCACGCCTCAGCCACGGAGTAGCGGCCCCGGTCGGCCAGCTCCTCGGCCAGGCTGCGGCCGGTGAGCAGTTCCATCACGAGATACGGCCGGGCGTCCTCCTCGCCGACGTCCAGCACGGTCACCACATTGGGGTGGACGATCCGCGCGGCGGCGCGGGCCTCGCGGGCGAAGCGCTCCCGCGAGGCGAGGTCGGCGACCTGCGGCGCGAGGATCTTGACCGCGACCGGGCGGTGGGCCCGCAGGTCCCGGCCGCGCCAGACCTCGCCCATCCCGCCCCGGCCGATCAGCCCCTCCAGCTCGTAACGACCGCCGAGCACGGACGGCACCACGTCCCGCACCTCCCAGGAGCGACTCGCGCCAGATGATCGGGAGCCAACCTATCCTTCCCGGAGACCGGGAGAGGGCACGCGCCTCTCGCCCTGAGACGGCGGCCCGGGGGAAGACGCGTGAAACTTCCAGAGGATCGGCCTGTGGTGCGGGGTGGATCCTCCGCCGCGCACCGGTGGTCCGGCACAGGCCGGACCAGTGCGACTTCCGGGCCCGTCGCCCCGGCCGTCGCCGGGTCACGAGCGGCCGGGCCGAGCGAGGGTCTCCCGTACCTTGACACCTTTCATGGTCGTTTTCACACTGTCCCAAGACGGCTCCCCTGCCTGGTCGGTGGTGGCGGCAGGGCTCGCCGGACGTGGTACGCGTGCCCCGTCCGGCGACGCGGCGGGCCGTGCGTTTCACGTGCCTGGATCGTCGTATCCGTTGTCATGTCCGGTGTCATGTCCGTTGTCATGGTCCACGGCTCGACCAGGGTGAACCGGGCGGGAGCGCCGCCCCGCGGACACATGGAAGCGAACAGGTCACCGGCTCCACGGATCCGGTGTGCCCGAACCTGTTCCGCTGTCCGCGTCCGGTTCACACATTCGAACAGGCCGGCCGGGCACCCTCGGCCGGCGCCACCACGCACGGCGGTCTCACCGCCGTGTCCCTCCCTGGAGTGTGAATGACCACGTTCGCAAGACTCCGTACGGCGCTCGCCGCCGCCTCGGTGGCGGGGTTGGCCCTCGCGGCCGCTCCGGCCGGCGGCGCCTCCGCGTCGGCGGCCCCTGCCTCCGCCCCTGCCTCCGCACTGGCCGCCACACTGGCCGCCGCGCGGCTGGCCGCCTGGCCCTCCCCCAGCGGCCAGCAGGCCGTCGGCGCCACGATCAGCGTCTCGGGGACGTACGACGGGAAGCTCAAGCGCTACTACGGCACCGGCGCCCTCGGCTCCGGCGGCCAGGAGGAGGGCCAGTCACCGATCTTCAAGCTGGCCGACGGCGCCGTCCTGAAGAACGTCATCCTCGGCTCGCCCGCCGCCGACGGCGTCCACTGCATGGGCACCTGCACCCTGCAGAACGTGTGGTGGGAGGACGTCGGCGAGGACGCGGCGACCTTCAAGGGCACCTCGTCGTCGCAGACGATGACCGTCGACGGCGGCGGCGCGCGGGCCGCGAGTGACAAGGTCTTCCAGCACAACGGCCCGGGCACCATGGTCATCAAGAACTTCCAGGTGCAGGACTTCGGCAAGCTCTACCGCTCCTGCGGCAACTGCTCCAAGCAGTACAAGCGCAACGTCGTCATCCAGAACGTCACCGCGACGACGCCGGGCAAGGTCCTCGCCGGCATCAACACCAACTACGGCGACACGGCGCGCCTCTCGCAGATCACGATCGTGAACGACGGGAGCAGGAAGGTCGTCGTCTGCGACAAGTACAAGGGCGTGACCAGCGGGGAGCCGACGAGGATCGGCAGCGGCGCCGACGGCGTCAACTGCCTCTACTCGTCGTCGGACATCGTCTACCGGTGAACCCGGTCCGCGCCTCCCACGACCTCCGGGCCCGGCGGCGGTTCCCCTTCCCGCCGCCGGGCCCGGGCCGACCGTCGCGACAGGTCCTCCAGCACGCGCACCGCCCGGGCGGCGTGCTGGTACGGCACGAACAGGTGATCATGATGGAAACCGGCGACGACATTGCAGCTCAGGCCAGCGGCGGCGAGCTCCCGCGCGACGGCGGCGGTCAGGCCGACCGCGTCGAGCGCCGAGTGGACCCCCAGGGTGATCCACCCGGCGACGTACTCGTATTTCAGCCCCGCCGCGTCGGCGTCCCGCTGCGGCACGACCAGCGTGAGCCCCTCGTCCTCGGCCACCGTGACGACGGGACGGACCCCGGGCGGGATGTCGCCGTCGACGACGGTGAACACGTAACGCCCGGGGTTCCGCCGCGGGCGCATCGTGGTCAGCAGTTCGCGCAGGTCGGTCTCGCCGGTCACGATCAGCACCCTACAAGCGCCGCGCCGGGACACCGATACGAGCACGTGCCGGTGACCGCACATGGAGCTCCCGGACGCACGCGTCGTGATGTCAACGCTCACACCAGGAGGCATCCCTCATGAAGGCCCGTTCACCGGTACGCGGCGCTCTGGCGTCGGCGCTCACGTTGCTCCTGGCCTTGGGCCTCGGGCTCGTCCTGGCCGGCCCCTCCCGGGCGGCGACGATCGACACGAACGCGTCGTACGTGCTGGTCAACCGCAACAGCGGCAAGGTCCTGGACGTGTACAACTGGGCCACCAACGACGGCGCGCCGCTGGACCAATGGTCCCGCAACGACGGTGCCTGGCAGCAGTGGCAGTTCGTCGACTCCGGCGGCGGCTACTACCGCCTCAAGTCGCGCCACAGCGGGAAGGTCGTCGACATCTCCGGCCGCTCGACCGCCGACGGGGCCGACGTCATCCAGTACACCGACAAGAACGCCACCAACCAGCAGTTCCGGGCCGTCGACACCGACGGCGGCTACGTCAAACTCATCAACCGCAACAGTGGCAAGGCCCTCGAAGTCTGGGAGTGGTCCACCGCCGACGGCGGCCGCGTCTCCCAGTACACCGACCTCAACGGCGCCAACCAGCAGTGGCAGCTCGTCAAGCTCGTCTCCTACCCCGATCCGGGGTACATCACCGGTGACGTCACCGCGCACGACCCCGAGGTGACCAAGAAGCCGGACGGCTCCTACCTGCTCGCCTACACCGGCGACAACATCGCGCTCAAGACCTCGGCCGACCGGACCGCCTGGCGCAACGCGGGCGTGGCCTTCCCCGGCGGGGCCTCGTGGACCCATGCCTACACCAACGGCGGCAACACGCTGTGGGCGCCGGACATCACCTACCTCAACGGCAGGTACTACATGTACTACGCGGCCTCGACCTTTGGCTCCAACCACTCGGGGATCTTCCTGGCGACGAGCACGACCGGGGCGTCGGGGTCGTGGACCAACCAGGGCCTGGTCATCGAGTCGAACACCTCCGACAACTGGAACGCCATCGACCCCAACCTCGTCGTCGACGACCAGGGCCGCTGGTGGCTCGACTTCGGCTCGTTCTGGTCGGGGATCAAGATGGTCCAGCTCGACCCGGCCACCGGGAAGCGGCTGAACAGCACCATCCTCAGCATCTCGGGCCGTAACGGCGGTGCGACCGAGGCGCCGTTCGTCTACCGGCACGGCGGCTACTACTACCAGTTCGTCTCCTTCGACCTGTGCTGCAAGGGGGCGTCGAGCACGTACCGGATCATGGTGGGCCGTTCCACCTCGGTCACCGGCCCGTACGCCGACCGCAACGGGACGGCGATGACCTCGGGAGGCGGCACGCAGGTGCTGGCCGGACACGGGAGCATCCACGGCCCCGGACACCAGTCCGTCCTCGCCGACAACGACGGAGACATCCTCTTCTACCACTGGTACGCCGACGACGGCTCCTCGCGTCTCGGCATCAACAAGCTCGGCTGGGACAGCGCGGGCTGGCCCTACGTCTACTGACCGGCCGATCGCACCGGCCGCGGGGCGGGGAATTTCCACCGCGGCCGGAAATCGGGCCTTGACGCGGGAGAGTCAGAAGTCAAAACTGAGCGCACCGATCCCCATGCACAACTGTGAGACGACGACTCACGGTTGTGAATGTTAGCGCTAACAAGAATGGTACGCACACCAGCAAGAGAAACCCCCCACCAGAAGGGCACAAACGATCATGATCTCCGCATTACGACGCCTGAAGACGGCCTCGCTGGCCGCGGGCTCGGCGATCACGCTCACGGCCGGCCTGCTGGCCGGTCTCTCCGCACCGTCGGAGGCCGCGACGCAGGGTCCGTGCGACATCTACGCCGCGGGCGGCACCCCGTGCGTCGCGGCGCACAGCACGACCCGCGCCCTGTACGGCAGTTACAACGGCGCGCTCTACCAGGTGCGCCGCGCCTCGGACAACACCACCCGGGACATCGGCGTGCTGAGCGCCGGCGGAGTGGCCAACGCCGCGACCCAGGACTCCTTCTGCGCCGGCACGACCTGCCTCATCACGATCATCTACGACCAGTCCGGTCGCAACAACCGCCTCACCCAGGCGCCTCCCGGAGGGTTCAACGGCCCGGCCGCGGGCGGGTACGACAACCTCGCCAACGCGACCGCCGCGCCGATCACGGTCGGCGGCCAGAAGGCGTACGGCGTCTACGTCGCGCCCGGCACCGGCTACCGCAACAACGCCACCAACGGCGTCGCCAAGGGCGACCAGCCGGAGGGCATGTACGCCATCTTCGACGGCACCCACTACAACGGCGGCTGCTGCTTCGACTACGGCAACGCCGAGACCAACAGCCGCGACAACGGCAACGGCACCATGGAGGCCATCTACTTCGGCAACATCAAGGTCTGGGGCTACGGCGCCGGCAACGGCCCGTGGATCATGGCCGACCTGGAGAACGGCCTGTTCTCCGGGGTGAACACGGGCTACAACGCGGGCGACCCGAGCATCGGCCACCGCTTCCTGACGGCGATCATCAAGGGCGAGCCGAACCACTGGGCCATCCGCGGCGGCAACGCCCAGTCGGGCGGCCTCGGCACCTTCTACGACGGCAAGCGGCCCAACGCCTCGGGCTACAACCCGATGAAGAAGGAGGGGGCGATCATCCTCGGCATCGGCGGTGACAACAGCGTCGGCGCCCGCGGCACCTTCTACGAGGGTGTGATGACCTCCGGCTATCCGACGGCCGCCACCGAGGACGCGGTGCAGGCGAACATCGTCGCCGCCGGCTACGCCACGTCGGGCGGCGGCACCCCCGGCACCGGCCAGCAGATCGTGGGCGGCCAGTCCGGCCGCTGTGTCGACGTGCCGAACAGCACCACCACCAACGGCACCCAGGTGCAGCTGTGGGACTGCAGCGGCCAGAACAACCAGCGCTGGACCTCCACCTCCAGCAAGGAGCTCCAGGTGTACGGCAACAAGTGCCTCGACGCCAACGGGAAGGGCACGACCAACGGCACCCAGGTGATCATCTGGGACTGCAACGGACAGACCAACCAGCAGTGGAACGTCAACTCCAACGGCACGATCACCGGCGTGCAGTCCGGGCTCTGCCTGGACGCGAACTCGGCCGGCACCGCCAACGGCACGAAGCTCATCCTCTGGGCCTGCAACGGCGGAACCAACCAGCAGTGGAGCCTGCGCAACTGAGGCTCCGCATGATCGTTGCGTGACTCCAGCGTGATCCGCGGCCGGGCGCCCCCCTGACCAGGCGTCCGGCCGTACGCCGAAAAAGTTGCATCAAGCAAAATGCCTGTTAAGCACACCTTTTGAGCTCCGCAAAAGGCCGTGACACGAGGACCGCGCCGTTTGGCGGAAACGGCATCGGGAAGGGCGACCGCGAGCGGCCCGATCCGCCCGCGCCCTATTCGAACGGAGAGGCAGATGACTGAGATCGTCGGTGAGAGCCTGGCCAGACGGCTGGTGGAGTGGGGAGTCGACACGATCTTCGGGCTTCCCGGCGACGGGATCAACGGCCTGATGGAGGGCTTCCGGCGGCAGCGGGAGAAGATCCGCTTCATCCTGGTCCACCACGAGGAGGCCGCCGCCTTCATGGCCACCGGCTACGCCAAGGCCACCGGCCGCCTCGGCGTGTGCGCCGCCACCTCCGGCCCCGGCGCGATCCACCTGCTCAACGGCCTGTACGACGCCAAGCTCGACCACGTCCCGGTGCTGGCGCTGACCGGCATGCAGGAGACTTCCGTCCTCGGCACCCACTACCAGCAGGAAGTGCACCTCGACCGGCTCTACCAGGACCTGGCCTCGTACAACCTGATGATCACCAACCCGCAGCAGATGCCCGGGGTCGTGGACCTCGCGATACGCAACGCGCTGACCAGACGGACGGTCTCCCACCTGACCTTCCCCAACGACATCCAGGTCGCCGCCGCCGCCGAGGACCCCTACCGGCACGTCGGCCCCGGCACCCCGCCGGCCAGCATGCCCAACTGCTCCGTGGCGCCGCTGCGGCCCGCCGAGGACGAACTGGCCCGGGCCGCCGACGTGCTGCGCCAGGGCCACAGGATCGCCATGCTGGTCGGGGTCGGCGCCCGGCACGCCCGCGACGAGATCCTGGCCGTCGCGGAGAAGCTCGCGAGCCCGATCGTGAAGACGCTGCCGGGCAAGTTCACGGTGCCCGACGACCATCCGCTGACCACCGGCGGGCTGGGCCTCCTCGGCACCGCGCCCAGCGAGGAGCTCATGGAGGAGTGCGACACGCTGTTCATGGTCGGCACCTCCTTCCCGTACGGGAAGTATCTGCCGCAGGAGGGACAGGCCCGGGTCGTGCAGATCGACGCCGACCCCACCCTGCTGGGCATCCGCCGGCCCACCGAGGCGCCGGTCGCCGCCGACGCGAAACTCGCCCTCCGGGCGCTGCTGCCGATGCTGGAGGAGGCCAAGGACCGGTCGTTCCTGGAGAAGTACCAGCGCAGGATGGACGACTGGCGCTCGGACATGAAGGCGCTGCAGGACGCCTCCCGCGATCCCGTCGCCCCGCAGTACCTCATGGGCTGCGTGGACGAGGCCGCGACCGGCGACGCGATCCTGACCTGCGACTCGGGCACGATCGCCACCTGGGCCGCCCGGCACTGGACGATCCGCGGCGGCCGCGAGTTCTACCTGTCGGGCAACCTCGCCACGATGGCCCCCGGCCTCCCGTACGCGATCGGGATCCAGCACGCCTATCCGGGCCGGCAGGTGGTCGCCTTCGTCGGCGACGGCGGATTCGCCATGCTCATGGCCGACTTCCTCACCGCGGTCCGGCACGGCCTGCCGATCAAGGTCGTCGTCAACAACAACAACGCCTACGGGCAGATCCTGTGGGAGCAGATCATCCTGGGCTACCCGGAGTACGCCGTCCGCCACCAGCCGCCCGAGGCCGACTTCGCCGCCTGGGCCCGCGCCTGCGGGGCGTACGGAGCGAAGATCAAGGACCCGAAGGACCTGCCCGGCGCGATCCGCGAGGCGCTCGCCCACGACGGCCCCGCCCTGGTCGACTGCGACGTCGACCCCGACGAGCCGCCGATGCCCGGCAGGGTCAAGTACGACCAGGCCAAGCACTTCGCCGAGGCGTTCCTGCGCGGTCAGCCGCACAAGGCGAGCACGCTCGCCGCCGTCGCCCGCGACAAGATCAACGAGCTCCTGTCATGACGGAGACACTCCGCCTCCTGCCCGACCCGGTGACGGTCCCGCCCGCGCCCGGCGGCGTCCGGGTGGATCTCGCGGCGCTCGAACGCGACCTCAGGGAGGCCGTGGACGGCGAGGTCCGCTTCGACGCGACGATGCGTGGCGCCTACTCCACCGACGCATCCAACTACCGCCAGGTGCCCCTCGGGGTGGTGGTCCCCCGGACGGTGGAGGCGGCGGTGGCGGCGGTGGAGGTCTGCCGCCGGCACGGCGCGCCCCTGCTGTCCCGGGGCGGCGGCACCAGCCTCGCCGGCGAGTGCGTGAACACCGCCGTGGTGATCGACTGGTCCAGGCACTGCGACCGGCTGCTGGAGGTCGACCGGGAGAACCGCACCTGCCTGGTGGAGCCGGGCATCGTGCTGGACATCCTCAACGAGCGGCTGCTCGCCACCGGCCTGGAGTTCGGTCCCCGGCCCTCCACCCACAACCACTGCACGATCGGCGGCATGATCGGCAACAACTCCTGCGGGGCGACCGCCCAGCGGGCCGGCAAGGTCGTGGACAACATCGCCGAGATGGAGGTGCTCCTCTACGACGGCACCCGGATGTGGGTGGGCGAGACGGGCGACGAGGAGTACGCGGAGATCCAGCGTCAGGGCGGCCGGAAGGCCGAGGTCTACGCCCGGTTGCGCGCGCTGCGCGACGCGTACCTCGAACAGATCCGCACCCGCTACCCGCACATCCCCCGGCGGGTGTCCGGTTACAACCTCGACAGCCTGCTGCCCGAGAACCGCTTCAACGTGGCGCAGGCCCTGATCGGCTCGGAGGGCACCCTCGTCACGGTGCTGCGGGCCCGGCTGAGGCTGATCCCGGTGGTCAAGGCGCGCACCATGGCCTACGTCGCCTTTCCCGACATCGCCGCCGCCGGGGACGCCGTGCCGGCGATCCTGCCGCACAAGCCGATCGCCCTGGAGGGCATCGACGACAAGCTGATCCACTTCCAGCACGAGAAGCACCTCAATCCGGAGTCGCTGAAGAAGCTGCCGGACGGCGGCGCCTGGCTGCTGGTGCAGATGGGCGGCGAGGACAAGGACGACGCCGACCGCCGGGCCGAGGACATGCTGGCCTCCCTCGGCAAGAAGCGCGACGACGCCGGTGTGGCCGTCTTCGACGACCCGGAGCTGGAGGAGCGGATGTGGCAGATCCGGGAGTCGGGTCTCGGCGCGACGGCCCGGGTGCCCGGCCTGCCCGACACCTGGCCCGGCTGGGAGGACTCCGCGGTCTCCCCCGACCGGCTGGGCGACTACCTGCGCGACCTCAACGGGCTGTTCGAGAGGTATGGCTACCAGCAGACCTCGCTCTACGGGCACTTCGGGCAGGGTTGCGTCCACTGCCGCATCCCGTTCGACCTCACCTCTGCCGAGGGGGTGGCGGCGTTCCGCTCCTTCGTGGAGGAGGCCGCCGACCTGGTCGTCGCGTACGGCGGGTCGTTCTCCGGCGAGCACGGCGACGGGCAGGCCCGCGCGGAGCTGCTGCCGAAGATGTACGGCGGCGACCTCGTGGAGGCGTTCGGCCGGTTCAAGGCGATCTTCGACCCCGGCGACCGGATGAACCCCGGCAAAGTGGCCGCGCCGTACCCGCTCGACGACCTGCTGCGGCTGGGCCCCGACTACAACCACGGCGACGTGGCCACGCAGTTCGGGTATCCCCACGACGGAGGCAGCTTCGGCCGCGCGGTGCTGCGGTGCGTCGGCGTGGGCACCTGCCGCCGCCACGAGGGCGGGGTGATGTGCCCGTCCTACATGGTCACCCGGGCCGAGGAGCACTCCACCCGGGGCCGGGCCCGGCTGCTGTTCGAGATGCTGGACGGCACCGCACGGGGCGGCGCGGTGACGGACGGCTGGAAGTCGGAGGCCGTCCACGAGGCGCTCGACCTGTGCCTCGCCTGCAAGGGCTGCAAGTCCGACTGCCCGGTCAACGTCGACATGGCGACGTACAAGGCGGAGTTCCTGTCCCATCACTACGAGGGGCGGCTGCGCCCGCGCGCCCACTACGCGATGGGGTGGCTGCCCGTGTGGGCGAGGCTCGCGGCGTACGCGCCGCGGGTGGCCAACGCGCTGTCGCACGCGCCGGTGCTGAACCGGCTGGCGAAGACCGCGGCGGGCGTGGACCGGCGGCGGGAGCTGCCGCTGTTCGCGCCGCGGACCTTCCGGGAGTGGTTCGCCGGCCGCGAACCGGCCGGTGACGGCACGCGCGGGGAGGTCGTGCTGTGGCCCGACACCTTCACGAACCACTTCCACCCCGAGGTCGCGCGGGCGGCGGTCGAGGTGATGGAGTCGGCCGGGTGGCGGGTGCGCGTGCCGGACCGCGCGGTGTGCTGCGGCCTCACCTGGATCTCCACCGGCCAGCTCGCCACGGCGAAGAAGGTGCTGCGCCGCACGCTCGACAACCTGCGCCCGCACCTGCGGGCGGGCACCTTCGTGGTCGGCCTGGAGCCGAGCTGCACCGCCGTGTTCCGCGGCGACGCGCCGGAACTGTTCCCCGACGACGAGGACGTACGGCGGCTCGCCGGGCACACGGTGACGCTGGCCGAGCTGCTGCACGACCACACGCCGGGATGGAAGCCGCCGAGGGTGCCGCGCGAGGCGCTGGTGCAGGTGCACTGTCACCAGCACGCGGTCATGCGGCATCGGGCCGACGAGGCGCTGCTCGACGCCGCCGGGGTGGACGCCGAGGTGCTCGACTCCGGCTGCTGTGGCCTGGCGGGGAACTTCGGGTTCGAGAAGGGGCACTACGAGGTGTCGGAGGCCTGCGCCGAGCGGGTGCTGATGCCCGCCGTGCGGCGGGCCGGGCCCGCGACGGTGCTGCTCGCCGACGGGTTCAGCTGCCGCACGCAGATCGAGCAGGGCGACGCGGACGGCCGCCGGGCGATGCACCTGGCCGAGTTGCTGCGGGCCGGGCTGCGCGGCGACCGGGGAGACACGCCGTGCCCGGAGGAGGCGTACGCTCTGCGGCCCGCGCCGCCCTCGGCCGCGGCCGGGGCCGCCGCGACCGCCGTCGTCGTCGCGACCGGCGCGGCCGTGGCGGGCGCCGCGCTGCTCACGGGACTGCGGCTGCTCGCGCGGCGGCTGCCGCGGAGGTGAACCGGTGACGACCGGGACCGAGGCGCATCCGCGGCTCAGCGCGCGGGCATACACGATCCCGGCCGACTTCCCCGAGGCCGACGGGACGCTCGCGTGGACGAGCACGACGATCGTGGTCGTCCACGCGGACGCCGGCGGCGTGCGCGGGCTCGGCTGGACCTACGGCCCCGCCGCCACCGCGCCGGTCGTGACGGACACTCTGGCCCCCGCCGTCGCCGATCTCGACCCGGACGACCTGCCTGCCGCGTGGACCGCGATGGCCCGCGCGATCCGCAACGCGGGACGGCCCGGGATCGCCGGGCTGGCGCTGTCGGCGGCCGACAACGCGCTGTGGGACCTCAAGGCGCGCCGGCACGGGCTGCCGCTCGCCCGGCTGCTCGGCGGGGCCCGCGCCGCCGTCCCCGTGTACGGCAGCGGCGGCTTCACCACCTACGACGCGGAGCGGCAGCACCGGCAGCTCGCCCACTGGGCCCACGAGCTGGGCGTCCCCCGCGTCAAGATCAAGATCGGAGAGTCGTGGGGGCGGTGCGCCGGGCGGGACCTGGAACGCATGGCCGCCGCCCGGCGCACCATCGGCGACGACGCGGAACTGTTCGTCGACGCCAACGGCGCCTACACCCGCAAGCAGGCCGTACGGCTGCTGGACCGGGCCGCCGATCTCGGCGTGCGGTGGTTCGAGGAGCCGGTCTCCTCCGACGACCTGCCGGGCCTCGGGCTCGTCCGCGATCTCGTGCGGGCCGACGTGGCCGCCGGGGAGTACGGCTACGATCTCGTCTACTTCGCCCGCATGGCGCCGTACGTGGACTGCCTGCAGATCGACGTCACCCGGTGCGGCGGGATCAGCGAGTTCCTCCGCGCGGCGGCCGTCGCCGCCGCGCACGGGCTGGAGGTCTCCGGGCACTGCGCCCCGCACCAGCACCTGGCGGTCGCGGCGGCGGTGCCGAACCTGCGGCACCTGGAGTGGTTCCACGACCACGTGCGGATCGAGAGCACGCTGTTCGACGGGGCGGTGTCGCCGGTGGGCGGCGAGGCTCCGGTCGGCCGCGCCGCCCCCGGCAACGGGCTCATGTTCGAGGAGGAGACCGCCGTCCCCTGGCGCGTCGTCTGACCTCTGTTCCGACACCGGTGGACCCCGAAAAGGGATATTTCCTGACTCGGCGCGTCCGGACTCGGTTACGATCTTGGCGAGATCGCGCCAACCCGGTGGCACACGGTGCCCGTCCGGGATCTGCTTCACTCCCGGTCCGGCCCCCGGACCGCCCCCACAGGAACACAGCAGGAAGAGGCCCGCCACGTGAGACGTGCGACCCGCGGCGCGGCCCTGGCTGTCGCGACATTGCTCCTGCCCGCCGCTCCCGCCGCCGCGAACATGCCCGCCCCGGCGCCCGTGCCACAGTCCGTGCCACAGGTCTCCTGCGCGGCGACGCTGTCCGCGCCCACCCGGGAGGCCGCCTTCGCCGCGGCGGCCCGGGACACCGGCGTGCCGGAGCCGCTGCTCAAGGCCGTCTCCTACATGCTCTCCCGGTGGGACGACCACCAGGGCCGGCCCAGCGCGGACGGCGGATTCGGCGTCTTCGACCTGAGCGACCGTACGCCCGGCCCGGGCACCGGCGCGGACAAGGGCCGCGTGGCCGAGGCGAAGAGCCAGATCACCCGGGCGGCCGAACTGACCGGCCTGACGGCCGACGCCCTCAGGCGCGTGCCGAACGCCGGGGTGTGCGGCGGCGCGGCGCTGCTCGCCGCCTACCGGCGCGAAGACCCGCGGCGCGAGGGCCTCCGGAGCGGGGGCGACGACGGCGAACCGGCCGCCTGGCGGGACACCGTCGGGCGTTTCGGCGCCGGGCACGACTTCGTCCGGCAGGTCTACCAGACCCTGCGCGGCGGCGAGAGCCGGGTCACGGCCGACGGCCAGACGGTGACGCTCCCCGCCGACGAGTCGATCCCGCTCCCACAGGCCGGGACCGCCACCGCTCCCGGCACCGGCTGCCCGGACCCCGGCGATGAGCGCCTCGGCTGCGAGGCGATCCCCGCGCCGTACGCCAAGCTCACGTCCACCGACCCGGACAACA
This sequence comes from Microbispora sp. NBC_01389, assembly GCF_045040095.1. Taxonomy (NCBI): domain Bacteria; kingdom Bacillati; phylum Actinomycetota; class Actinomycetes; order Streptosporangiales; family Streptosporangiaceae; genus Microbispora; species Microbispora sp. NBC_01389. The sequence continues at coordinate 5,515,916 of NZ_CP109552.1, read as the reverse complement.
CCACGAAGTACGGCAACCACGACATCGCCGATCGGACCGGGCCGGGCGGGCCGACGCTGGACTACATCGTCATCCACGACACGGAGGGCTACTACGACCCTTCCGTCCGGCTCGTGCAGGACCCGGCGTACCTCGCCTGGAACTACACGATCCGCTCCGCCGACGGTCACGTCGCCCAGCACCTCGACCCGAAGGACGTGGGCTGGCACGCCGGCAACTGGTACGTCAACATGCACTCCGTCGGCGTGGAGCACGAGGGCTTCGCGGGCGACGCGACCTGGTACACCGAGTCGGCGTACCAGACCTCGGCGACGCTGGTGAAGCACCTCGCGGCGACGTACGGCATCCCGCTCGACCGGGCGCACGTCATCGGGCACGACCAGGTGCCGGGCACCGTCGCGGGCACGACCAAGACGATGCACTGGGACCCGGGGCCGTACTGGGACTGGGACCACTACTTCGAGCTCCTCGGCGCGCCGATCGGCGGCGGCCGGGCGGCCACGACGCAGGTCTCGGCCGGCGACGTCGTGGAGGTCCGCACCGGATACCAGGACAATCGGCAGCCGCTCACCGGCTGCGCCGCGGCGTCGCCGCCCTCGCCGGAGTGCGTCCCGGGAGCGGGCACGAACTTCCTGCCGCTCCGCCAGGCGCCGTCCGAGGACGCCCCGCTCGCCGCCGACCCCGGCTGGAAGCCCGCCGGCGAGGCCGGCACGACGTACGTGAGCGACGTCAGCGCGCGCGTCGTCTCGGGGCACAAGCTCGTGGTCGCGGAGGTTCGGGGCGACTGGCTGGGCGTGTGGTGGGCGGGCTCGCTCGCCTGGCTGCGCAACCCCGCCGACCGGCCCGTCGTGCTCCCGGCGGCGGCGAAGACGGTCACCGTGAAGGTGGACGCGACCGGCCCGGCCGCCGTCTACGGCCGCGCCTACCCGGAGGCGGCCGCCTACACCGGGACCGACGTCCCGGTGCAGGCGGTCTCGGCGCTGGAGTACACGATCCCCGCCGGGCAGACGTACGCGGTGAGCGACGACGACGTGGTGACGGACTACTACCGGGCGACGTCGTTCGACGGGTCGGCCCCCGGCGACCGCACCGACGTCAGGGGCCAGGACCGGTACTACCAGCTCTGGTACGCCCACCGGCAGGTGTTCGTCCGGGCGGCCGACGTGGACCTGCACGAGGCGCGGTCGTCCGCGCTGGTCGCCACCGCGCCCCCGGTGGTGCGCGGCGTCCCGTGGATCGGCCGGCTGCTGACGGCCTCTCCCGGCACGTGGACGCCCTCCCCGAAGAAGGTCCGCTACCAGTGGCTGCGCGACGGCGCGAAGATCAGGGGCGCGACGGGGCGGGCCTACCACGTCACGGGCCGCGACCGCGGGGCCCGGCTGTCCGTACGGGTGACGGCCTCGGCCCCCGGCTACGAGAGCGGCGTCGCCACCTCGGCGGCCACCACCCCCGTCCGCTCCCACTGGCACGCACCCCGGCGCCCCCACCACCGCCGGTAAAGATCTTCCGGGCAGCCCAAGGGATTTCGGTACTTCCGAGCTCTACATGCGAGAGGGTAGGTGGCTGATCAGTAGGGAATCAGACGAGTGCCCAACCCGTTCCCGTCGTTGAAGGCGAGACAGATGCTGGCTGTCCTCCTCAGTCTCGGTTACTGGGAGAGCGCTCGGCGGGGGTCACATCGCAAGCTTGTGTGTGAGGGTAGGCCTACCCTCACCTTCGCGTTCCACGACGGAGCCAGCCTCGCACCGGGAGTAGTGAAGGACATACTTGTCAAGCAAGTGGGACTGGACGTTGACGAGGCGTTGAAGGTGGTGCGCGGTGATGCCTGAGATCATCAATGTGATCATCCGGTCGGGGCCCGATGATCGGGATCTGTATGCCACATCTCCTCAGGCCCCCGGCCTTGTCTACGGTCGCGAAACTCTGGAAGATCTGCGAGCCGAGTTGCAGGACGTTCTCAGCTTCCACTTCGGAGGGCCGGGGCCGTTCGCGGTGGTCGAACACCATGAACGTCACTATGAGATGGCTGGTGGCGAACTGGTGACGCGGATGGCCCTGGATGAGCATGTGCATGACAGACAGGCCGTCTATGCGGCTCTGGGCCGTGCCGCGGGACACAAAGACCAGGCAGCCGGTCTGGTCGCAGCTCCCGCCAATGCGCTGGGAGAAGTGGTTTACGTTTGCGCGGTGATGCCGGACACCATCGGCTGGATTGCCGATCAGCTGGAACAGCGTGGCGATGCGATCAATATCGCCGTATCGGTGGCTGACGCCATGATTCTCACGGCGCCGGCCACGTATGATCCGGACCATAAAGGAATGGTCACCATAAACAGCAAGCCCTATTCTGCGGCCACAACTATCTCTCAAGTCGTCAGAGATATCAGATTTTTCGGTCCGACGAGCCGGGCGGAGACGCCGACTCTGTTCGTCTGATCTGAAGATCAGCGGAAACCATTTCGGGCAGCAGCCGGAGCACCCGCCGGTAGCGTTCCTCCAGCACGCTCATGCCAGACCGCCCGCCTGCCGGAGGCGGAGTCGCTCGACGGCGCGGTGGGCGTTGTCCGCCAGCCGGACGGCCTCCTCCTCCAGCGCTCGCGCCCCCTCGTCGGTCAGCCGGTAGTAGCGGCGCAGCCGTCCCTGCCGCACCTCCTCCCGGTCGGGCGCGACCAGGGCGTCGGCCGCGAGCCGGTCGAGCACGCCGTACAGGGTGCCGATCTTGAGCTGGACGCGCCCCGAGGAGAGCCGCTCCACCTCCTGCGCGATGCCGTAGCCGTGCCGCGGCTCGTCGACCAGTGCGGTGAGGACGAGAAAGGCGGGTTCGGTGATCGGCCGTTGACTCATGCGGCCATCATATATCGAGAGACATGATATTCAAGCCCGGACGGCATCGATGCCCCGTCCGGCCGAGCACGCGGGCAGACCGTCAGGAGGTGATGCGGAAGGTGGCGTCCTGCCGGTCCACGGCGCTGGAGGACGCGCTCAGCGGGTCGATGCGGAGCACGTAGTCGTAGTGCCTGACATAGCGGTCGGGGTAGTTGTAGGAGCGGAACGACGTCCACGCCGAGTCGGCCAGACCGGCGGTGCGGTAGAAGGTGGCGTCGGCGCGGAACGTCGCGGTGTTCTCGGCGGCGGCGAGCCGCAGCTCGTAGTTGTAGTGCCGCAGGTAGCTGCCGGGGTAGTTCACCGACTCGAACGAGACCCCGGCCGAGTCGGCGAGGCCGGGGACCATCCGCCACATCTGGTCGCGGTACGGATCGAAAGGATAGGCGTCGATGCGCGCGACGTTGTTCTGGTGCCGTACGAAACGGTCGGGATAGTTGGAGGACTTCAGCCGCACCCAGGTGGGCGTTCCCCACCGGCTCACCAGGGCGTTGTGCTCGGCGTCGGTGATCTGGGCGATCGAGCCGTGCTTGGAGTTCAGCGGCGGGGTGTAGTCACGCTGGTTCAGCGGGGTCCAGGAGTTGGCGCCGACGTTGGCCGACCCCCAGGCGTAGTAGTCGTTGTTTACGGGACTGTACGAGTCGCCCCACAGCCGCCACCCGCCCTCGTTGGTCCGGTGCAGCAGCGGCGCCTCGATGCCGCTCCCCTGGATCAGGCCGCTGGTGTAGGTGGTGAAGCTGTTGGGGGCGCCCGTGGACGACCGCGCCCCGTAGAGACGGCCGTCGCCGAGGTTCTTGTAGTACAGGTAGGTGGTCGCGCCGTCCACGACGATGTCGCCGTCGAGGACGCCGAAGCCCGGGCTGAAGAAGGTCTGGGCGGCGCCGACGGTCACGAAGTCGGTCGTGTAGTTCACCCTGAGGATCTCGGCCGCGGAGTAGACGATGCCGTACTGCCCGCGCGAGGCGTCCCAGAAGACCGTCGGCGCCCAGGTGTGGTCGTTGGTGGTCTGCATCCGCACCCGGCGGTATCCCGTGAAATTGTTCAGGTTCGCCGAGTCCCAGACGTGCAGATACTGACTGTTCGAGTTCCAGTCGGTGCCCTTGAGGTCGGTGGCGATCACGACGAACGTGCCGTCGTTCTTCCGGAACACCTGCGGGTCGCGCAGGCCGAGCTGGCCGGCCGTCGGGGTGACGACCGGGTTGTTCTGGTTCAGCGGCGTCCAGTTGAGGCCGTCCCGGCTGACCGCGAGGTGCAGGCCGTAGTCCGCGCCCTGGGCCGACGGCGACTCGGTGAAGTACGCGAAGACGTAGGCGGTGTACGTCGCCGCCCGCGCCGCCCGCGGGAACCCCGCCGCGCCCGCGGTGACGAGCGCGGCGGAACCGAGGGCCGCCTTGGTGAAGTCTCTCCGGGACAGGGTCACGAGGAGCCTTCCTTTCTCGATCTCAGGGGCGATCTCGGGGGGGGATCTCGGGGCGATCTCGGGGGGACGGAGCCTCGGAGCGGGAGGCGGGACGGGCGGCTCAGCGGTAGCCGGCGGCGACCACGTCGGCCTGGACCGCGTTCTCGGTCGCGTCGGACGGGTAGCCCGAGACGATCGCTCCTTCGTAGAAGGTGCCCGCGCTGAGGTTGGTGTTGGTGGCGCAGCAGTCGCCGCCGCTGCCGAGGATGATCGCGCCCTGCTTCCTCATCGGGTTGTAGCCGCCGGGGAGCGAGCCGTCGTAGAGCGTGTAGAGGCTGCCGGACTGGGCGTTGCTGCCCTTGATCGCGAACCGGGACGTGCCGTTGTTCTTCAGCGTGGCGGTGACGAACTTGCTGGTGAAGGCCCGCTGGTTGGGGTTCCAGGAGCTGCTGCCGCCGGGGTAGAGGCCGTATTCGAGGTCGGCCTGGACCCACGGGCCGCTTCCGGAGCAGCCGCCGAACCAGCAGCTCGTGCCGAAGTAGATCGCGTCCATGGCGCCCGCGCCGTCGGCCCTCCGGGTCGTCTCGCTGTTGCCGTAGTCGAAGCAGCAGCCGCTGTTGACGTGCGTGCCGCTGGTCACCATGTAGACGCCCTCGGGCGCGCTGCCGGTCGGCACGCCGGTCGTGTGGCCGTCGCGCCAGTAGCTGTTGCCGGGGTTGATGTACAGCGAGTACGCCTTGCTTCCGCCGACCGTCAGCGACTCGGTCGTCGCCTTCGCGGGGGTGGCCCTGCCGCCGGCCCCGCCCGATCCCTGGTACCAGACGTCGTTGCCGCGCCCGGACTGGTCGTACACGACGGTGATGACACAGGTGGTGCCGGAGCAGAACGAGTCCTGGGCGGCGGCGTTGGCGACGCCGCCCGCGCTCAGCACGCCGATGTTGCGGGTCGCGTTGTCGGACGACCGCCTGACCTGGTACAGGTTGCCGTTGTAGGCGCGGTAGAGCGCGCGGGTCGTGCTGTGCGCGGCCACACACGGTGTGCCGCCCGCCGCGTAGATGTCACAGGGCTTGGACGACGCCTGCGGGGTGGACGACGGGCTCGCGGAGGGGCTGGCCGACGGAGTACTCGAGGGGGTGCTCGACGGAGTGCTCGACGGCGTGGTGGAGGGTCCCGTCGAGCCGGTGCAGGTCACCCCGTTGAGGGCGAAGCTCGTCGGCGCCGTGTTGGTGCCGCCGAATGCTCCGTTGAAACCGAAGCTCGTGTTGCCGCCGGTCGGGATGCTGCCGTTGTAGGAGGCGTTGGTCACCGTCACCTGGGAGCCGGACTGGGTGTAGGAGCCGTTCCAGAGCTGGGTGATCGTCTGCCCGGAGGGGAACGACCACGTGAGCCGCCACCCGTTGACGGGGTCACCGAGGTTGGTGATGGTCACGTTGGCGCCGAAGCCGCCGGACCACTGGCTGCTGACCGAGTAGTCCACCCGGCATCCGGTGGCGGCGTGGGCGGTGGTCGTGGTCAGCGCGCCGGCCCCGCCGATCACGGCGGCGACCCCGGCGGCGATCCAGAGCCGCAGACGAGGAATCTTCATGAGCACTCCCGGACAAACTGCGAAAGGAGTTGTTAGCGCTAACACAGGGGGCCTTGAGTGTTAGCGCTAACAAGTCTTCGAGGAGGACAGGCCGTTCTTCTGCCGGATCGGGACGGTGGTGGTGGTGCAGCGGAGCAAACACGAGGCGGCGAGGGCCCGTCAAGGTCCCGACGCCGCCTGCCGACGCCCCCGGGACGCCGGGAACACGCCCCATCTGCCGGTACGAGGGCCGGACCGGAGCCGACGACGGGAACCGGACGGTGAAATTTACAGCGTGGGCGTGCCGGCGCCGGACCTCCTCGGCACGACATCCCCTGATGCGTTTCGCGACATAAATGCTGTTACGGTTAGCCGCCGTGTGCGAGAAGTCTGGTCGGCGACGCCCCGTCGTTTCCGGACAGGGAGGTTTCCGGACAGGGGAGGTTTCCGGGTGGCAGTGAGCACGGCGGGCCGCCGATGAGCGCGCCGGTGCCGGCATGAGGCTGTTCTGGGCGGTGCTGGGGCGTTTCACCCAGCCGGCCCAGGTGATCACGACCGTGTTCGGCGCGGCCGTGCTCCTGGGGACCGCCCTGTTGTCCAGTCCGCTCGCGACGACCTCGGGCAAGCCCTCCGACTGGATCACCGCCCTGTTCACCGCCACCTCCGCGGTGTGCGTGAACGGGCTGACCGTCGTGGACACGTCCGCGCACTGGTCGCCGTTCGGCGAGGCGGTCATCGCGGTCCTGATCCAGATCGGCGGCCTCGGCATCATGACCCTCGCCACCGTCTTCACCCTGCTGGTCTCCCGCAGGCTTGGCCTGCGCGCCCGGTTGTCCGCCCAGGCGGAGACCCGGGTGCTCAACGGGGGCGACCTGCGGCGGGTGGTGGGCAAGGTCGTGGTGTTCAACCTGCTCTGCGAGGCTGTGATCGCGGCCGTCCTCACGCTCAGGTTCGTCCTCGGGTACGGCGAGTCCCCCGGCCGCGGCCTCTACCTGGGCGTGTTCCACGCGGTCTCCGCGTTCAACAACGCCGGTTTCGCGCTGTGGCCCGACAGCCTCGTCCGGTTCGCCGCCGACCCGTGGATCTGCCTGACCGTCGCGGCGGCGGTGATCGTGGGCGGCCTCGGCTATCCCGTGGTGTTCGAGCTGCGCCGGTCCTGGCGCCGCCCGAAGCGCTGGTCACTGCTGACCCGCATCACACTCACGGTCACCGCGGTCCTGCTGGCCGGCGGCACGCTGGTCTTCCTCGTCACCGAGTGGGCCAACCCCCGCACCCTCGGCCCGCTGGACGGGCAGGCCAAGCTGCTGACGGCCTTCTTCACCGCGGTCATGCCGCGCAGCGCCGGCTTCAACAGCGTCGACATCGCGCAGATGCACCCCTCCAGCTGGCTGGTCACCGAGTTGCTGATGTTCGTCGGCGGCGGCAGCGCGGGCACCGCGGGTGGCATCAAGGTCACCACGCTGGGCCTGCTCACGTTCGTCGTGTGGGCGGAGCTGCGCGGCGAGAGCCAGGTGAACATCGGCCATCGTCGCCTCACCGAGGCGGCCCAGCGGCAGGCGGTCTCGCTCACCGTGCTGAGCGTGGGCCTCGTGGCGCTCTTCACCTACGTCCTGCTGGTGCTGACGCCGCACGCCCCGGACAAGGTACTCTTCGAGGTCGTCTCCGCCTTCGGCACGACCGGGCTGTCGGTCGGCGTCGTCTCCGCCGTCTCCCCCGCCGCGCAGACGCTGCTCACGCTGCTGATGTTCGTCGGCCGGATCGGCCCGCTCACGCTGGGCTCCGCGCTGGCGCTCAAGGAACGCACCCGCCGCTATGAATTACCGGAGGAGGACGTCATCGTTGGCTGACATCAGAAACGACCCCGTGGCGGTGATCGGTCTCGGCCGTTTCGGCACCTCACTCGCCCTTGAGCTGGTGCGGCGCGGCACCGAGGTGCTGGCCATCGACCACCGGCCCAAGGTGGTGCAGAGCCTCGCGGGCCAGATCACCCACATCGCCAGGGCCGACGCCACCGACCCCGAGGCGCTGCGCCAGCTCGGGTTGCCGGACTTCTACCGCGCGGTCTGCGCCATCGGCAGCGACCTGGAGGCGAGCATCCTCACCTCGTCGCTGCTGGTAGAGATGGAGATCGACGACATCTGGGCCAAGGCGGTCAGCAGCCAGCACGGCCGCATCCTCAGCCGGATCGGCGTCCAGCACGTCGTCTTCCCCGAGCACGACATGGGCGAGCGCGTGGCCCACCTGGTCAGCGGGCGGATGCTCGACTACATGGAGGTCGACGAGAACTTCGCGCTGGCCAAGACCCTCCCGCCCAAGGAGTACGTCGGCATCCCTCTCGGCGAGTCCAGCCTGCGCCGCAAGTACGGCGTGACGGTCGTGGCCGTGAAGCGGCCGGACGAGGAGTTCACCTACGCCACCGCCGAAACCGAGCTCGGCTACGGCGATGTGATCATCGTGTCCGGCCGTACGGACCGGGTCGAACGGTTCGCCGAGCTGCCCTGAGTCCATGGCGGGGCCGATGGCGCGAATGTCCTCCTTTACCACCCACCACATCACGAATTCGAGTAACGTCATCACTCGGAGTGATCACGCGTCGCGCATAACCACCTGGGTGGGATGACCCTGAAAAGGCGTCATCTACTACGGAAGATCGGGAATGCCCGGTTCCGGAGCCGGGAAGGAGTAAACCCATCACGGAGGTGTCTCATAATGATGCGGGGGCCGGCATTGGAGTCGCGATGAGTTCTCAGAGCGTCCTGCGCGCGTTGCCGTTCATCGCGATTCTCCTGGTTGTCGCCGTCGACCTGATGACGGAGCCCGGTGTGGGCTTCCTACCGCTCCTCACCCTGGGCCCGGCCTTCGCCTCGGTGGCGGGCGGCGTGCGCCGCACGGCCCTGGTGGGGGCGCTGGCCCTCGCCATCTGCCTCCCCCTCTCCGTCTACGACGGCCTGTTCGGCCGGCCGCAGAACAACCTCACGATCGCGGCGCTCGTCGGCGTCATCGCCGCGAGCATGCTGGCCAGCCGGCTGCGGAACCGCCGGGAGCGGGAGCTGGCCAACGTCCGCCTGGTCGCCGAGGCCGCCCAGAGAGTGCTGCTGCGCCCGGTCCCCCGGCGGGCCGGTGACCTGCGCGTGGCGCTCTCCTACACCTCGGCGGCGGCGGAGGCCCAGATCGGCGGCGACCTGTACGAGGTGGTCACCACGCCGGAGGGCGTCCGGATCCTCATCGGCGACGTGCAGGGCAAGGGCCTTGAGGCGGTCGAGACCGCGGCGTGGGTGCTCGGCGCCTTCCGCGAGGCCGCCTACGACGAGTCCGAGCTCTCCGGGGTGGCCGAGCGCGTGGAGGCCAGCCTGGGCCGCCATCTGAGTGGGGAGAAGTTCGTCACCGCGATCCTCTCCGAGGTCCACGAGGGGGAGATCTCGCTGCTCAACTGCGGCCATCCGGCCCCGCTCGTGCTGCGGGCCGACGGCGCGGCCTGCTTCGCCGAACCCCAGGAGGAGGCGCTCCCGCTCGGGCTCGGCTCGCTGGGCTCACCGCGGCCCAAGCCGCACCGGCTGCCCTTCGGTGACGGCGACCAGATCCTCTTCTACACCGACGGCGTGATCGAGGCCCGGGACCGGGCGGGGCGCTACTATCCCCTCGCCGAGCGGGCGCACCTCGCCTGGGGCGCCGATCCCCAGGCGGCCCTCGACGACCTGCGCGCCGACCTGCTGCGCCACGTCGGCGGACCGGTCCCCGACGACGCGGCGATGCTGCTCCTGCGCCGCCACCCCGGCTGACCGGCGGGCGACCCCGCCGTTTACGTGGACGGACGGCGGGAAGGGCCTTCCGGCACACGGGCAGGGTCCCCGGGAACACTGAGAAGGGCACCGCCGACTGGAGCCGACCATGGAATCTCTGAACACCGCCATCAAGAACCTGGGCGACACGGTGGTGTCGGCGGCCGGGAGCGTCGCGGGCGCCGTCGCCGACCCGAAGGGCGGCCTGAAGCAGTTGAAGTCCGCGATGTCGTCACCGCGGGCGCTCGCCGTCGGCGCCGGGCTCGCCGCAGGCTACGCGCTCGGCTGGTGGTGCGGTCACCGCGCCGCCTCTCGCTGACCACCGGCCGCCGGCGAGGGAGGCGGCCCGATCACCGGCGCGCGGCACAATCGTTCAAGACCACGGCCCCGGCGTGCGCTACAACGGTTCACGGCGCCGGTCGTGGCGGTCGGCGCGGGCATCTGCGCGCGGAGGCGGACGATGGACGTGGGCTTCGTCGGGCTCGGGATCATGGGACAGCCCATGGCGCTCAACCTGGCCCGGGCGGGGACACCGCTGGTGGTCTGGAACCGCACGCCCGCCAGGAGCGAGCCGCTGCGGGCCGCGGGCGCGGTGGTCGCGGACGACGTGGCCGGCGTGTTCCGCCGGGCTTCCACGGTGCTCCTCATGCTGGCCGACGAGGCCGCCGTCGACGCCGTTCTGGAGCGCGGCACGCCGCGCTTCGCCGGGCTGGTCGCGGGCCGTGCGGTGGTCCACATGGGCACCACCTCCCCCGGCTACTCGGCCGGACTGGAGGCCGACGTGCTCGCGGCCGGGGGCCGCTACGCCGAGGCGCCGATCTCGGGTTCCCGGGTGCCCGCCGAGGAGGGTCGGCTGGTGGCGATGAAGGCGGTGAAGCTGGCCGGGCGCGACTTCGCCCCCCAGGCCGCCATCGCCGACGTGCTGAAGAACAACCGTCTCATCGCCGAGGCGGCGCGGCAGGCGGGCATCGCCTCGCCGCTGCTGGACGTCTGTCACACCCTGTTCGGCGAGACCCTCGGGCTGGGCCACGGCGGGCTCGACATGGCGGCCGTCGTCCACGCGATCGAGGCGCGGACACGGGCGACCCAGAGGGCACCGGAGACCCAGCGGACACGGGCGACCCAGAGGGCACCGGAGACCCAGAGGGCACCGGAGGCGCAGGGGGCACCGAAGACAGGCGAATCACTCGAAGAAGGAGCATCTGCATGACCTCTCGCCCGGTCGTCGTCGTCACCGGCGGCACCCGCGGCATCGGCCGCCGCATCGTCGAACTCCTCTGCGCGGACGGGTACGGAGTCGTCTTCACGCACTCCGGCTCCGACGCCGACGCCGAGGCGCTGGAGCACGACCTCGGCGGCCGCGGCGCCCTGGTCCGGGGCGTACGCCTGGACGTGACCGACGAGGACGCGCCGGCCCGGCTGTTCGACCTGGCCGAGTCGGCCGGCGAGGTGACGGGCCTGGTGAACAACGCCGGGTCACCGGCAGGCTCGGCCCCGCGGGCATCCGGGTCAACGCCGTCTCGCCGGGGACGATCGACACGACGATCCACGCCAGGGCCGGAGAGCCGGGCCGGGCCGCGCGGGTCGCGGCGCGGGTGCCGCTGGGCCGTCCCGGGAAGGCGGAGGAGATCGCCGAGGCGGTCCGCTGGCTGCTGTCGGACCGCGCGTCGTACGTCAACGGCGCCGTCCTGGAGGTCACCGGCGGGCTCTGACCCGCTCCCCGCCCCGCGAGGAGAGGCCGGAGCACCGTGACGATCCCGGTGACCGCGTGCCTCGTACGAGGCGAACGAGATCAGGTGAGCGGTCAGGCGAGCGCGGCGGCCCACCTCGCGGGCGTGAGACCGTACGTGCGCTTGAACATGCGGGTGAGGTGGGCCTGGTCGGCGAAGCCGGCGAGCTGGGCCGTCTCGGACGGCGGCACGCCGTCACGCAGCAGGCGGCGGGCCCGGTCGAGCTGCCGCATCGTGCGGAAGCGGGTCGGGCTGGTGCCGAACGCCGTGCGGAACTGCCGGGCGATCGTCCACCGGTCCAGGCCCGAGACCGCCTCGAACTCCGCCAGGGAGTGCCGCACCGCCGGATCCTCGGCGATGAGGTCCCGTACGCGGGCCAGCGCCTCCCGCGCCAGCGGAACCGGCCTGCCCGGGCGGCGCACGGCCGCGTGCCTGACCAGCGTCCGAAGTCGTCCAGGGGTTCGTCGATGTCCCGCAGGCACGCGGCGAGCGAGGGGTCGACGTCGCGCCGCCCGATCACGGGATCGGCGACGAAGGGCAGCGGGGCGCCGCCCAGCGCCTCCTGCACGAGGAACGGGTCGAGGTAGATGATCCGATAGCCGAACCCCTCGTCGGTGCCGGCCACGCCGTCGTGCGTCTCGTCGGGGTGCAGCACGTGCAGTTCTCCCGGCAGGCAGTGCCGCGCCTCGCCCCGGTAGCGGAACGTCTGCACCCCTTGGAACGTCATGCCGATCGCGTAGGTGTCGTGGCGGTGGGGGGCGAACCCCTCCCTGGTCAGCGAGGCCTCCAGCCGCTCGATGCCGGCCGCGCCCGGCCCGAACCGCAGGCGGCTGCCGGGCAGGGTCCCGCCGGCCGGCAGGGGCCGGCGCGGGTCCCCGCCGCCCCCTGTCTCCCCGCGCCGTGAGTCGTTCCGCACGAGGTGAGGCTACAAGCGGACGCCGGTCATCTCGGCGGGAGCCCGGCCCGGCCGGCGGGGCGCGATCGTCAGGTGCGGCCCAGGCGCAGCGGCAGCGTGCGGGGGCCCCGCACCTGACCGGCGGCCCAGGTCACCGCCGCGGGGTCGGCGAGGCCGAACACCGGGATCCGCTCCAGCCAGACCTCCAGGGCGACCCGCAACTCCATCCGGGCGAGGTGCGACCCCACGCACCGGTGGATGCCGAGGCCGAAGGCGACGTGCCGGTTGACCTCGCGGTCGATGACGACCTCGCCGGCCCGCTCGAACTGCCCGGGGTCGCGGTTGGCGGCCGGGAACGACAGCAGGACCCAGTCGTCGGCCCGCATCTCGGCGCCGCGCCAGCTCATGTCCTCCTTGACCAGCCGGGCCATCGTTACCGGGGCGTACGCCCGGAGGAACTCCTCCATGGCCGTGGGCAGCAGACCGGGCTCGGCGACCAGCCGCTCGCGGTCGGCCGGGGTTTTCGCCAGGTGCCACAGCGACGCGCCGATGGCGCTCCACGTCGTGTCGATGCCGGCGATGAGCAGCAGGGCGATCGTGCCGGCGACGTGGTTGGGCTGCAGCTTGTGGCCGTACAGCTCGGCTTCGACCAGATAGGTGGTGAGGTCGTCGCGCGGGTTGTCCACGTGGTCGCGGATCTGGGCGTACAGGTAGTCGAACAGCTCGTCCATGCGTGCCATCCGCTCCTCCGGAGGCAGGTTGACGCCCTCCAGGGCGCTTTCGACGAACCTGCGGAAGCGCGGCCCGTCCTCGGGCGGGAAGCCGAGCATGTCGGCGATCACCCGGATCGGGATGTGCTGGGCGTAGTCGCGGGCGGCGTCCACGACGCCCGCGCCCTCCAGCGCGTCGACGAGCGTGTGGCAGAAGGCCCGCGTCGCCTCCTCCCGCCTCGCCACCGCCTTCTTGGTGAACGCCGGGAGCAGCAGCCTGCGCGCGTCGTGGTGGAACGGCGGGTCGGAGGAGATGGGCGGGGTGGCCCCCACAGGCGCGATCTCCGCGGGCGGCCGGTAGTTGCTCATGATGATCGAACGGGAGGAGAAGCGCTCGGTGTCGTAGGCGATCGCGGCCACGTCCTCGTACCGCGTCGGCAGCCACCCGCCGCCGAACCTGTCGGTGCGCGCGATCGGGCAGCGGGCCCGCAGGTCGTCCTGGATCGGGTACGGATCGGCGGCCCACTCGGGCTCCAGATGCGAGAAGTCGGCCGCCCAGTCCGACACCGGCCCGGTGACGATCTCGTTGCGGGTGCCCGCGGGCGGCCCCTGCTTGCGGAAACCACCGGTGAAGCGGTCGTCGACGGTCATCTCACGCCTCCCCGGTGAGGACGACCGCTCTTTCCGGGCAGTTCGCCGCGGCCAGCCGGGCCGCCTGCTCCTGCCCCGGCGGCACGGCGCCGTCGCCGGGCACCCGTCCGTAGCCCTCGTCGTCCTCCTCGAACAGGCCGGGGGCGAGGTCGTAGCAGCGGCCGTGCCCCTGGCACCGGCCAGGGTCGATCTGCACCTTCATGGTGTCGCTCCCCGTGTTTCCTGGGTCTGGTCGTGGATGAGGGCCGTCGGGGGCGAGGGCGGCGACGAGACGGGTGAGCAGGGCGCTCCACTCCTCGTCGCCGACCCCGTGCAGGTCCGGCGTGACGAGCACGCTGCCCGTCGCGAGCAGCAGGCAGAGATGGGCGAGCGCGCCGGGCGACACCGCGGGGTCGATCGCGCCGTCGTCCTGGGCCGCGCGCACCAGGCCGGTGAGCCACCCGGCCCGTTCTCCGACGTACTCACGCATGAGCCGGGCGACGTCATCGTCGCGGCGGGCCGCGACCAGCGCCTCGGCGATGAGCGAGCTACGCGCGTCGAGGCGGTGCGGGAGCCTGCGGCCCACGGCGACGAGCAGGTCCGCGACCGGCCGGGACGGGTCGGCCGCGAGCAGCCTGGCGAGCAGCCCCGGCCCGTGGGCGTGCAACGCGGCGGCGATCAACTCGGCCTTCGAGCCGAAGTGCGCGTACAGCGCGCCGTTGCTCACCCCGGCCGCCGCGGCGATGTCGGCGACGCGCGTGCCGTCGTACCCCCGCCGGGCGAACACGTCGGCGGCCGCGCGCAGCAGCCGCTCACGTGTCTCGGCGGCGGTGACACCCGCGATCCGCCCCACATATGAATTAAAAGACCGTTCATTTGAATCTGTCAAGACGGGAGGTGCCGAACGGCCGACGCGGCAGGAGGGGTGACGACCATCACCAAACAGCGCAAAATAGCACTATGGGGGATAAAGCAGGCGTTGTGCCGGCGCATCACGAACTGGTCGTCGACGCGTTGCTCGCCTGCGCCGTGCTGGCGTTCACCATTCCGACGTCGATGATCGGCTATAGCTTCGCCGTGTGGGGCAGGGCGCCGTTCTGGATCGAGGTCCTGGTGGGGGTGGTGACGGCGGCGACGATGTTCGTACGGTGCCGCACGCCGTGGCCGGCCGTCGTCGCCTCCGCCGTCTGCGCCTGCGTCACCGGGCAGACCGTGCCGATGGCCCTCGCCGCCTTCTCGATGACGGCCGAGCACCGCCCGCGCAGGTGGCAGTACGTCGCCCTGGCCCTCGTGGCGGTCTACTGGGTCGTCGACTACATGGACCCCCACACCGACCGCTCCGTCTACCTCAACGTCGTGCGCGCGGTGACCCTCATCTACCTGCCCGCCCTGGTCGGCACCTGGGTGTACGCCTACCGGCGGATGGTCTGGGACCTCCGGCGCGGCGTGCGCGAACGGGAGGAGATCGCCGCGGCCGAGGAACGCCGGAAGATCGCCAGGGAGATGCACGACACCGTCACGCACGCGGTCACCGCGATGGTGCTCAGCGCCGGGATGGCGCGCGACGCCACCGAGCCGGGCGAGGTGCGCGAGCTGACCGCCACGATCGAGGACAAGGGGGTGCAGGCGCTCAGCGAGCTGCGTGAGCTGCTCACCGTGCTCCGGCATGAGGAGGGGGACCTCGCCGGGGGCGTCGACGCCATCGCGCGGCTGGTCGGCGAGGCGAAGGCGACCGGCCTCCACGTCGACCTCCGCCTCGACGTCCCCCCGGAAGGCCTGCCGAGGCAGGTCTCGCACGCGTGTTACCGGCTGGTGCAGGAGGGTCTCAGCAACATCCGCAAGCACGCCCCCGCCACCCGGGTGCTGGTGACCTGTGAAGCCGTCGGCGACCAGGTCGCCGTCTCCGTGACCGACACCCCTGACGAGGCACTGCACGGACGAGCCGCCGGCCGGACCGGCGTCCGCGCCGCGCCCTCCCTTGGCGGAGGGTACGGGCTGGCCGGCATCCGGGAGCGCGTGCACCTCGCCCACGGCCGGTTCTCCGCCGGGCCGACCCCCGAGGGCGGCTTCACGATCGCCGCGCGGCTCCCCCTCAAATGAGGCGGCCACGGTCGGCGAAGGCCGTGCGGGCCACCGTTTTCGCACGTCCGGCGGGGGTACGCCTTCTCTTGCCGGCGCATCGCCGGCGCGCGGGCCGAAAGCGCCCGCCCGGCGCGTACGGAGGCGGCGAACCGCCTGCCCCTGCCCTGCTCCGCAGGAAGTCCGATTCCTCCCCCGCCTGAAGGCGGGGGTTTCCACGGAGGATCTTGATGAAAGCCGTGGTCTACGAAGGTCCCCGCAAGGTCGGTGTCGTCACCGTGCCGGACGCCCGGCTGGAGCGGCACACCGACGTGCTCGTCCGCGTGACCGCGGCCAACATCTGCGGCTCCGACCTGCACATGTACGAGGGCCGCACCGACTTCGAGCCGGGCCGGATCCTCGGTCACGAGAACCTCGGCGAGGTGGTCGAGGTCGGCGCGGCCGTCGACCGGGTCAGGGTCGGCGACATGGTCTGCATGCCGTTCAACGTCTCGTGCGGCTTCTGCGCCAACTGCGAGAACGGCCTGACGGCCTTCTGCCTGACCACCAACCCCGAGCCGGGCCGGGCCGGCGCCGCGTACGGCTACGCCGGCATGGGACCCTACCAGGGCGGCCAGGCCGAACTGCTGCGCGTGCCGTACGGCGACTTCAACTGTCTCGTGCTGCCCGAGGACGCGCGGGAGAGGCAGAACGACTACGTCATGCTCGCCGACGTGTGGCCCACCGGCTGGCACGCGACCGTGCTGGCCAGAGTGCAGCCGGGCGACACCGTCGTGGTCTACGGCGCGGGGCCGGTCGGCCTGATGGCCGCCTACTCCGCCCTCCTCAGGAATGCGAGCGGCGTGATGGTGATCGACCATCATCCGGACCGGCTGGCCAAGGCCGAGGAGATCGGCGCGATCGCGATCGACGACTCCGTGTCGTCCCCGGTGGAGCAGGTCCTGGAGCTCACCGAGGGTGCGGGCGCCGACCGGGGGTGCGAGTGCGTGGGCTTCCAGGCGCACGACGCGGAGGGCTCCGAGCGTCCCAGCATGACCCTCAACAACCTGGTGAAGTCGGTGAAGTTCACCGGATGCATCGCCGTCGTGGGGCTGTTCGTCCCGACCGACCCCAGCGGCGGCGACGCCCTCTACCGGCGGGGATCGGTGGCGATCGACTACGGCACCTTCTGGTCGAAGGGGCAGACGATGAGCACCGGCCAGTGCAACGTCAAGACCTACAACCGGCAGTTGTGCGCCCTCATCCACGAGGTCGGCGCCCGGCCGTCCTGGATCGTCTCGCACGACCTGGACCTCGACGACGCGCCCGAGGCGTACGCGCGCTTCGACGCGCGGGACCCGGGCTGGACCAAGGTCGTGCTGCACCCCGGCAAGCCCGGCTGACGCCCGTCTGTGCTCACGGGCCGGCCTTGGCGGGTCAGTGCGAGTCGCGTGGCACCGGGTGGCCGCTGGAGCCGGTGAGGAAGCCCAGGTCGGCGCCGGTGTTCGCCTGGCCGACCGTCTCGACGTACAACCGCTCCCAGCCGCGGCTCGGGGCGGCGAAGGCCCGGGTCATCGCCGGGGATGGCTCGCGGGCGGCCCACTCCTCCGCCGGGACCTCGACGTCGAGCCTGCGGGCGTCGACGTCGAGGACGATCATGTCGCCGTCGCGGACGAGGCCGAGCGGGCCGCCCGCGGCCGCCTCGGGCGCGACGTGCAGCACGACCGTGCCGTAGGCGGTGCCGCTCATCCGCCCGTCGCAGACGCGGACCATGTCGCGTATGCCCTGGGCGAGCAGCTTCGCGGGCAGCGGCATGTTGGCGACCTCCGGCATGCCGGGGTAGCCCCGGGGCCCGCACCCGCGCAGGACGAGCACCGAGTCGGGCGTGACGTCGAGGTCCGGGTCGTCGATCCGCGCGTGGAAGTCCTCCACGGAGTCGAACACGACGGCGGGCCCGCGATGCCGCAGCAGGTGCGGCGAGGCGGCGGCCGGCTTGATCACCGCGCCGCCGGGGGCGAGGTCGCCGTACAGCACGGCGATCCCGGCGTTCTCCAGCAGCGGCGTCTCTCGCGGCCGGATGACCTCGGGGTCGTGGATGCGCGCGGCGCCGAGCCAGTCGACCAGGGGGCGGCCGGTGACGGTGATCGCCTCCGGGTCGAGCAGGTCGCGGACCTCGCGGAGGACGGCGTGCAGGCCCCCGGCGCGGTGCAGGTCGTCCATGAGGAACCGCCCGGCGGGCAGCAGGTCCACCAGCAGCGGCACCCCCGACCCCGTACGGTCGAAGTCGTCCTGGGTGAGCTCCACCCCGAGACGCCCGGCGATCGCGAGCAGGTGGACGACGGCGTTGGTGGACCCGCCGAGCACGGCGAGCGCGACGACGGCGTTGAGGAAGGACCCGCGGGTCAGCACCGTGCTGGGGCGGCGGTCGGCGGCGACCATCTCCACGGCGAGCGAGCCGCTGGCGTGGGCGGCCTCCAGCAGCCGGCTGTCGGCGGCCGGCGTGCCGGCGACGCCGGGCAGGGTCATGCCGAGCACCTCGGCGAGCAGCCCCATCGTGGAGGCCGTGCCCATCGTGTTGCAGTGGCCCCTGCTGCGGATCATCGACGACTCCGAGCGCATGAACTCGGCCTCGGTCAGCGTCCCGGCCCGGACCTCCTCGCTGAGCTTCCACACGTCCGTACCGCAGCCGAGCGGGACGCCGCGGAAGTGGCCGGTGAGCATGGGCCCGCCCGGCACGACGATCGCGGGCAGGTCCACCGACGCCGCGGCCATCAGCAGCGCGGGGATCGTCTTGTCGCACCCGCCGAGCAGCACGACCCCGTCGATCGGGTTGGCCCGCAGCAGCTCCTCGGCGGCCATCGCGGCCATGTTGCGCCACAGCATGGCGGTGGGACGCACCTGCGTCTCCCCCAGCGAGACCACCGGCAGGTTCAGCGGGACGCCGCCCGCCTCCCACACGCCGCGCTTGACGTGCTCGGCGACCTCGTCGAGGTGCGCGTTGCAGGGGGTGAGGTCCGACGCGGTGTTGGCGATCGCGATGTGCGGCCGCCCGTCGAAGGCGTGGGCCGGCAGCCCGCGCCGCATCCACGCGCGGTGGATGTAGGAGTTGCGGCCGGCTCCGCCGTACCACTCGGCGCTTCGCGTCCCCATGCGGCACCCAGGTTCCTCGGGAGGTCAGAGACAGATGTCAGAGACAGGGGTCAGAGACTCTGCGAGGCTAACCCACGCCTCGCTTGTCCCGGAAGAGGCGAGTGATCCACTTTTCTGCCAGTCGCAAATGTAACCTGAGGCACCCTAATATCCGGAAATATGACCATGTGGTTCACCGCGAGCCAGGCCGGCCGGGACGTCTACGCCCTCGGCGAGGGTCCCGTGTGGGATCCCGCCCGGGAGCGCCTGCTGTGGGTGGACATCGACGCGGGCGCCGTACACGAGGGGCGGCTCGATCCCGCGACCGGCATGATCGAGGCCGCGACGCCGCACACCTTCGAGGGCACGGTGGGCGCGGTCGCCGTCTCCGCCGGGGGCGACCTCGTCGTCGCCGAACAGGCGGTCCTCACCAGGGTCGGCGTCACCGGACGGCGCACCGAACTCGCCCGGGTGCTGCCCCCCGGCGTACGGAGCAGGCTCAACGACGGCGCCGTCGACCCGGCCGGGCGTTTCCTGGTCGGCAGCATGGCCCTCGACGACCGGAAGGGCCGGGAGGTGCTGGCCCGGCTCGACGGCACGGCCTGTGTCCACCTCGACGAGGACCTGACCCTGTCGAACGGCCTCGCCTGGAGTCCCTCCGGCGACCGCCTCTACAGCGTCGACAGCGTGCCCCGGGTGGTGTGGGCGCGCGACTACGATCCGGCCACCGGCCGGACCGGGCCGAGACGGGAGCTGTTCACGCTGGACGACTTGCCGCCCGGCACGCTGCCCGACGGGATGTGCGCCGACGCCGAGGGCAACCTGTGGATCGCCGTTTTCGGCGGCGGGCGGGTCGAGTGCCGCGACCCGGCGGGCCGCCTGCTCGCCGTGGTCGAGGTCGGCGCTCCGAAGCCCACCTGCCCGGCCTTCGCGGGGCCGGATCTCGACATCCTGGTGATCACCACGGCCACCGAGGGCATGTCACCCCGGGACCTGGCCGAGCATCCCGGCTCGGGGCACCTGTTCACCGCCAGGGTCGGCGTACGCGGCGTTCCGGCACCCTACTGGGAGCCGCCCGCCACCCCTTCCGGATCGTGAGGCTCCGTCATGCGGGCACTGGTCATCATGGGACCCGGCGCGGCCGAGGTCCGCGACGTCGAACCACCGGTCGCCGCGCCCGGTCAGGTGGTCGTCGACGTCGAGCGGGCCGGCGTCTGCGGCACCGACCTGGAACTGTTCAGCGGCGCGATGAGCTATCTCCACTCCGGCCAGGCCTGGTATCCGCTGCGCCCGGGGCACGAGTGGTGCGGGGTCGTCACGGCGCTCGGGGAGGGCGTCGACCCCGGCTGGCTGGGTCGCCGCGTCACCGGCGACACGATGCTCGGCTGTGGCCACTGCCGCTTCTGCCGGACCGGTGTGAGCCACGTCTGTCCCGACCGGGCCGAGATCGGGATCCGCATGGGCTTCCCCGGGGGGCTGGCCGAACGGCTCGCCGTACCGGCCTCGGCCCTGCACGCGCTGCCGGAGACGATCGACGCGACGCTCGGCGCGCTCGTCGAGCCCGGCGCCAACTCCCTGCGCGCCGTACGGGCGGCCGCCGCAGGGCCCGGCGACCGGCTGCTGGTGCTGGGCACCGGCACGATCGGGCTCCTCGTCGCGCTGCTCGCGCGGGCGCGGGGGGCCGAGGTGCACCTGCTGGGCCGCGACGAGCCCGCGCTGCGGCTCCCCCACGAACTCGGCTTCGCGAACGTCTGGACTCGTCCGTCACTCCCGTCGCACCCGTGGGACTCGGTGGTCGACGCGTCCAACGCGGCGGACCTTCCGGCGCTCGCGCTCGACCTGGTCAGGCCCGCGGGCCGGGTAGTGTATATCGGAATCGCGGCCTCCCCCAGCCGCGTCGACACCCGCGACCTCGTGTTCAAGGACGTCACCGCCGTCGGCGTGCTCAGCGGCTCGGGCGGGCTGGCCGGAACGATCGAGGCGTACGCGGACGGATCGGTCGACGCCCATCCACTCGTGGCGGCCACCGTCGGGCTCGGCGACGCCGCCGAGGTGCTGGCGGGACGACGCCCGGCGGGCGCCGGGCCGGGCCCCAAGATCCACATTGATCCGCGGCGATAGCGGAGGCGCTCGCCCACCGACTCCGCTCCGCAGCGAGCACGATCTCTGCCCCGCCCGAAGGCGGGGGTGTCCACGGAGGGATTCCGATGAGCCCTAGCGATGCCGGAGCGCGCCGGCTGGCGCCGCCGGACCCCGCCGCCCTCGCGGCGGTGGAGGCGGCCGTCCCGGGGATCACCCGTGCGCGGGCGAGCGACCGGCTCGGCATGGCGCACGACGCCTCGCACTACCTGCTGACTCCGCAGGCGGTGCTGGTGCCCGAGAACGCCGAGCAGGTCGCGGCGCTGCTGCGGACCGGCCTGCCGCTGACCTTCCGGTCCGGCGGCACCAGCCTGAGCGGGCAGGGCGTGAGCGAGCACCTGCTCGTCGACACCCGCAGGCACTTCCGGGACATCGAGGTGCTGGACGACGGCGCCCGCGTGCGGGTGCAGCCCGGCGCCGTGCTGCGGCAGGTCAACGCCCGGCTCGCGGCGTACGGCCGCAGGCTCGGGCCCGACCCGGCCAGCGAGGCGGCGTGCACGATCGGCGGGGTCGTCGCCAACAACTCCAGCGGGATGACCTGCGGCACCCACGCCAACACCTACCGGACGCTGGAGTCGATGGTCCTCGTGCTGGCGAGCGGGACCGTCGTCGACACCGGCGCGCCCGACGCCGACGCGCGGCTGCGCGCCCTGGAGCCCGCGCTCGCCGAGGGCCTGGAACGGCTGCGCGACCGCGTCCGCGGCGACCCGGAGTCGGTGCGGAGGCTCACGGCGCAGTTCGCCCTCAAGAACACCATGGGCTACGGCCTCAACAGCTTCCTCGACCACGACTCCCCCGCCCAGATCCTCGCCCGCCTCGTCGTGGGCAGCGAGGGCACGCTCGCGTTCGTCGCCCGGGCCGTCCTGCGTACGGTGCCGGCGCACCGGCTCGCCGCGACCGGCCTGGTCGTCTTCCCGACCCTGCGGGCGGCGATGGCGGCGGTGCCGGAGATCGTCGCGGCGGGTCCCGCCGCCGTCGAGCTGCTGGACGCCGAGTCGCTGCGGGTCGCGCGGACCGATCCGGGCGCCGACGGCGTGCTGCGCGCGCTGGAGGTGCGCGACCACGCCGCGCTCCTGGTCGAGTGGCAGGAGTCCGTGCCCGAGGTGCTCGCCGGCCGCGAGCGGGAGGCCGCGGAGGTCTTCGCCCGACTGGACCTCGCCGCCCCGGCCCGGCTGAGCGGGGACGCCGCCGGACGTGCGGCCCTGTGGCGCATCCGCAAGGGACTGTACGCCGCGGTCGCCGGGGCCCGGCCCAGCGGCACGACGGCGCTGCTGGAGGACGTGGCCGTCCCGGTGCCCGTCCTCGCCGACCTCTGCGACGACCTCGCCGGGCTGTTCGCCCGGCACCGGTACGAGCGCAGCGTGATCTTCGGCCACGCCAAGGACGGCAACCTGCACTTCATGCTCAACGAGCGCTTCGGCGCCGATCCGGAGCGGTACGCCGAGTTCACCGAGGAGATGGTCGGCGCCGTGCTCGATCGCGGCGGCACGCTCAAGGCGGAGCACGGCACCGGGCGGGTCATGGCCCCCTTCGTCCGCCGCCAGTACGGCGACGAGCTGTACGAGGTCATGCGGGAGGTCAAGCGGCTCTGCGACCCCGGCGGCACGCTCAACCCGGGCGTCGTGCTCACCGACGACCCGCGGGCGCACCTGCGCGACCTCAAGCCCGTCGTCGCCGTCGAGCCCGAGGTGGACCGCTGCGTGGAGTGCGGCTACTGCGAGCCGGTGTGCCCGAGCCGCGACCTCACCACGACCCCGCGCCAGCGGATCGTGCTGCGCCGCGAGATCGCCGCCGCCCGGGCGGCGGGCGACGAGGCGCTCGCGCTGCGACTGGAGCGGGAGTACGACTACGACGCCGTCGACACCTGCGCGGTGGACGGCATGTGCGCCACCGCCTGCCCCGTACTGATCAACACGGGCGACCTCACCAAGCGGCTGCGGGCCGAGCGCCATGGACGCGCGGCGCAGGCAGGCTGGACGTCCGCCGCCCGGCACTGGGGAGCGGTGACCCGGGCCATGGACCTCGCCATGGACGCCGCCGCGGCGGCCCCGGCCGGGCTCGCCGAGCGGGCGAGCCGGGCGGCCCGCGCGGCCGGCGACCCCGACACGATCCCCCAGTGGAGCCGCGACCTGCCGCGCGGCGGCGTCCCCCGGCGGGCCGCATCCGCGGAGCGGGCCGACGCGGTGTACGTGCCGTCGTGCCTGAACACGATGTTCGCCCCCGCCGACGGCGGTCCGGGAGTCATGGCCGCGGTCTTCCGACTCGCCGTACGGGCCGGTCTGCGGCTGCGCGTGCCGGAGGGCGTCCAGAGCCTGTGCTGCGGCACGCCGTGGTCGTCCAAGGGGTTCACGGAGGGCTACGAGGTGATGCGCGAGCGGGTGCGGAAGGCCCTGCTGGCCGCCACCGAGGGCGGCCGCCTCCCGGTGATCAGCGACGCCGCCTCCTGCACCGAGGGGTTCGAACGCCTGGTCGCCGCGGCGGCTCCCGCCGTCCGGGTGGTCGACGCCGTGACCTTCGTGGGCGAGCACGTCCTGCCCCGCCTGCCCGAGCCTCCGGAGGGCCGGAAGCGGGCGTCGCTGGCCCTGCATCCGACCTGCTCCTCCACCCGCCTCGGCCTCGACGCCGCCGTCGCGAAGATCGCCGCGGCCGTCGCGGACGAAGTCGTCGTGCCGGAGGGATGGCAGTGCTGCGCCTTCGCGGGCGACCGCGGCCTGCTGCACCCGGAACTGACCGCGTCCGCCACCCGCGCCGAGGCCGCCTCGGTGGCCGAGGGCGGCTTCGACGCCCACGCGTCGGTCAACCGCACGTGCGAGATCGGCCTCACCCGCGCCACCGGCAAGACTTATCACCACCTGCTCGAACTGCTCGACCAGGTCACCCGCTGAGCCTCGCAGACCCGGGGTGGCCGGCCGCACCCGGCGCGTCCGGCAGTGCCCGGCGGCCTGGGGGTTCGGCAGCGCATGCGGGTTTGACGCGGGCCTCAGTTCTCGGCGTCACCGGCCCGGCGCCGGTCGAGCTGCCCGAGCAGCCGCTTCGGCGCGATCATCCGATAGCTGTCCTCGACGAGTTCGGCGATCTCCGCCCAGTCCTGTGCGGCGTCGAGGCGCGCGCCCACCCAGCCCTTCGGGCCGACGTACGGAGGGACGAAGAAGCGCTCGGGGTCCGAGGCCACGAGGGCCTGCTGCACCCCCGGGCCCGCCTTGAAGGTGAGGGACCGCCCGTCCTCGCTGGTCATGGCGAAGAGCTTGTCGCCGATCCGGAACGACGGCGCGGTGTGGCCGCCGAACGGCTTCTCCACCGCCTCCGGCAGGGACAGGCAGATCTCCCGGAGCCGCGCCACCGCGTTCTCGTCGCCCACCGCGCCCGTCCTCTCTCCCTCGCCGGGCCGCCCCGGCAGGCGCCCGTACCGCCCCAGTATGGCCGCCCCAGTATGGCCGTGCCGGACCGTGACGCGCGTGCCGGGGTTCGGCGTACTGTCCGGTGGACGGACCACGCCCTGACCCGAGGACTCCGCATGCCGAAGCTCAACCGCCCCCCGCTGCCGGTCGTCGTCGAGCACGACACCCCCATGCCGATGCGCGACGGCACCGTCCTGCGCGGCTCCGTCCATCGCCCGGCCGACGGCGGGCCGTTCCCGGCGCTGCTCGTGCGCACGCCGTACGGCGAGGACTCGCTGCGTACGGAGCCGGTGCTGCCGGCGCTGCGGGCCGGGTTCGCGGTCGTGCTGCAGCACTGCCGGGGGCGGGGCACCAGCGACGGCGAGTTCCGGCCGTGGCTGGACGAGGGCGCCGACGGCCACGACACGATCGCCTGGATCACCTCGCGGCCCTGGTCGAACGGCGAGGTCGTGATGAGCGGCATGTCCTATCTCGCCGGGTGCGCGTTGCAGGCGGCGGCCACCCGTCCGCCCGGGCTGAAGGCGGTGGTCGCGGCGATGACGCCGCACGACTTCCACGACGGCCTGAAGTATCACGGCGGAGCCTTCGCGCTGGGGTCGGCCCTGAACTGGGGGGCGTTCCAGGCGATGCTCGGCCTGCTGCACGCCGCAGAGGCGGGCGAGGACGCCGGCGCGGCCCTCGGTGAGGTGCTGCGCGTCCTGGCCGACCAGGAGACCGCCGTACGCACCCTGCCCGTCGGCGACGTCCCGGGCATTCCGTGGTGGCGCGACTGGACCTCACACGTGACGCGCGACGCGTACTGGGAGGACCTGGCCGAGACGCTGCGGCACGACCGCGTCGAAGTGCCGGTGATGCATGTGGCGGGCTGGTTCGACCTGTTCCTCGCGGGGACTCTGGAGAACCACCGCCGTCTGGGCGGCCCGCTGGTCATCGGGCCGTGGTCCCATCTCGCGCCGGGCGCCACCGGAAGCGGGCGGCTGTTCTTCGGCGCGGCCGCGTCGGCGCAGGCGATCGGCCTGGAGGAACGGCAGCTGGCCTTCCTCCTGGGCAAGGACGACGGCCCGGCGGTGCGGATCTTCGTGATGGGCGACGACGTCTGGCGGGACGAGGAGGCCTGGCCGCTGGAGCGCGCCGTCGGCACCCCCCACTACCTGCACGCGGACGGCCTGCTCTCCCCCGAGCCGCCCTCGGCGGCGGAACCGGCCGTCTTCGTCTTCGACCCGCGCGACCCCGTTCCGACCGTCGGCGGCCCGACCCTGCTGGCCGATCCCACCAACGTCGGTCCCCAGGACCAGCGGGACGTGGAACGTCGGCCGGACGTGCTCTGTTACTCGTCGGAGGTGCTCGCCTCCGACGTCGAGGTGACCGGTCCGGTGTCGGTGACCCTCCACGCGGAGACCTCGGCCGCCTCGACCGACTGGACGGCCAAGCTCGTCGACGTCCATCCGGACGGCCGGGCGATGAGCGTGATCGACGGCATCGTCCGCGTTCGCGTGCCGTCCGGGACGTTCGTCATCGATCTCGTCGCCACCAGCCAGGTCTTCAAGGCGGGCCACCGCATCAGGGTGGAGATATCCAGCTCCAACTTCCCCCGCTTCGACCGCAACCCCGGCACCGGCCGCACCGACAGCGGCGAGGCGGACCTGGTCGTCCAGCACCAGAAGGTCCACCCCGACTCGTACGTCACCCTCCCGATCATCCCCCGCTGAGCGGCTCCGCGGGCTCGCCGTCTTCCCGGTGGGACGCGTCCGAACGCCGAATCACCACCGCTTTCAGCAGGCGATTCGGCGTTCAGCGGACGGTTCTGGTCAGAGCTCGTCATGCAGGAGGGCATCCGCGGACTGGACCGTGGCGGCGGCGCGGATCCACGCGTCCAGCCGGTCGAGGTCACGACACTTCCTGATCTTGTCGTTGAGCTCGTCGGGCACCTCGATCCCGCGGGCGGCCAGCACGGTCAGGATCGCCTCGGTCTTGCCCTCGGTCTGGCCCTTGGCGATGTTCTCGCGGGCCCAGTCGCTGAGGTATTCGTAGCTCTCTGTCTTCATGTGCCTCTCCAAGTGATCCCAGATCTCTCGGGGGAGCGCCGCACGCACCATGTCAGCATACATACCCCCCTGGTCACGGTCGAGATTGTGCAGCGCGGCGAACAGCGCGTTGAGGATATCGGGGCCCTGCGGCGTGGTGGCGTGGTGAATCACCGACAGCATCGCCAGTTCGATGTCGTCGGCCGCCTGGCCGGGATCGGTGATGACGGGGACTTCGTCGGGGCCCGCGACCAGCGGCGTCAGCACCAGCCCGGGGTGGCCGAGGTCGATCGGCCGGGAGCACCACCGGGCGACGGCCGCCTCCGGGCAGATCACCAGCAGCATGACCGGGCATTCCAGGCGCGTGCGCAGACTGACGAGGTACATCGGCCAGGACCAGAGCTTGCCGGGATCGCGGCCCCGCTGCACCTCAACGATCACGGCGACGACCGGCTCGGGGTCGGCGCCCGGACGCTTGCGCCGGAACACGATGACCGAGTCGGCGTGACGAGAGGCGGGTGTGACCTCGGTGAGGTCGGCCGACTCCACCGCGGCGTAGTCGAACTCTGGGAGCTGTACGTCAAGGGAGCGGGCCAGGAGTCCGGCGGCCAGATCGGGCCGTTCCTGGAACAGTCGTATCACCGCTTCGTGTTCAATCGTAAGCATGGAGTGACCATAGGAGCGTGCCGAAGGTCGACATTGATCGTTATTACTGATAGTTATCAAACAGTTACAATCGATGAATGCCGACCGTAAGGCCGGCTATCGGAGGTAGGCCGGGGGGACGTGGTCGACCAGCCAGACGCCGTTGGCGCTCAACCGGAACTGGTGCCCGGCCGCGTGCATCGCCGCCGCGTCCACGACGAGGACGACCGGCGTGCCCCTGCGCTCGCCGACGCAGGTGGCGGTCTCCCGGTCCGGCGACAGGTGGACGTGGTGACGTTCCATCGGCCGCAGGCCCTCCTCACGGATCGCCTCAACGTTCCGGGCGACCGTGCCGTGATAGAGGATCGGGGGCGGCTCGGCCACCGGGAGGTCGAGGTCGACGGCCACCGAGTGCCCCTGACTGGCCCGGATCCGCTCGCCGTCGATCACGTACCGCCGCTTGTCGTTGTCGGCGACCACCTGCTCCAGCTCGGCACGCGAGATCGGGAACCCGTGCGCGGCCGCCGCCGTCAGCAACGTGTCGACGGCGACCCAGCCGTGCGCGTCCAGTCCGATGCCGATCCGCTCGGGTTCGTGGCGCAGATGCTTGGCCAGGTACTTCGAGACCCGCACCAGCCTGCGTTCGTCCATCAGCCTCTCCCGGTGTCCTTGACGAGCCCGCTGAACGCCGCGGGGACCGGCCGGACGGCCGGTGAGGAGGGCTCGGAGGCTGGATGTGCCGGCAGGCCCGTCGACGGGCCCACCTGGAATCGAACCAGGAGGAGAAGGAAGCCTCCGAATGGCCTCACCGGGCCGGAGCGCGAGGAAAGCGGGAAGACTAGACAGGCGCCCTTGCGGGCAATCCGGTTCCCATAAAGGTAGAAGGAAGCCTTCCCATGGCCTCGCGATCTTCACGATATCAGGCGGGGATCAGCTCGTGCAGAGTCGCGGGCGTGTGGACGCGCGCCCCCTCCGGGAGGCCGGCGGGTGCGTCGAGCCCGATGTACGTGACGTGACCGCCCGCGGACGGCTTGGCCCGGAGCAGATCGGCCAGGTAGCCGACCCGCAGGTAGTCCCGCTCCACGATCGAGCGTACGAGCAGCGACGTGGTGACCCGGTTGCCCTCCACCTGGTTGAACGCCGGATGGCCGGACAGGTGGAGATGCAGCCATTTCACCCGCCACGCGCCGTCGTCTCCGCGCAGGAAGACCAGGGGAAGCGCGACGCGGCCGGACCCGCGCAGGTCGGACTTCATGCGCACGGTGCGCGGCTCGAACGGCCTGCCCTCCTGCGCGGCGTCCCTGGTCATGAAGCCGAAGAACGCCTCGGCGGCCTCGTCGAACCGCTCCCCGGCGTAGATGTGGACCTGGGGGATGACGATCGGCTGGGTCGCCTGCGGAAGTCGTATGTCGATGAACTCCGACGCGCCCTCGGCGGCGTCGGTGAGGTCACCCGAGTAGGTCGCGAAGTCGTTGCCGTAGGACGTCCACGAGATGTGCGTCGGGTTGTCATAGGTGGCGTCGAGCATGAGCGCGGACAGATCGTAGTCGGTGCTCCGGCTCGCCTGGCGCCAGTAGACGAAGAAGCGGAGCAGCTCACCGTCCACGGGTGACAGCGACCCGCGGGGCAGCACCCCGAGCCCCGGCGCGGCGCTCTTGCCCGACAGGGGCAGCGCCACGTCGAGCACGGCGGGATCGATGATCAGTTCGCCCGGGTCGGGGAGGCGGCGGGTGATCTCCTCGTCGAGGACTGAGAGGGTACGGTCGAGTGCCTCCTCGTCGAGCGGTGCGCGGGTGTCGGGGGTCGCCCACGCCCCGCCGTGCCGGTTGGTGAAGACCCGGTCCGCGGGGGCGATCCGGTTCTGCAGGTGCTCGCGCAGGGAGAGCAGCACGCGGCCGGAGGCGTGCGCGGCGGCCCGCTCCGCCGCCTCCAGCACGGCCGGGCCGCCACCCGTACGCAGCAGGTGGTCGAGGCGGCGCAGCAGCGCGCCGGGCGTGTGCTCCAGCAGTGCGACGGCGTCGTCGGCCCGGCCCTCGGCCAGCGCGGCCTCGACCCGGCCACCGAAGCTCGCCGCCTTGCGCACACCCCTGGCCACGTCGAAGACCTGGGCCGCCCCGGGGAACCGCGGGTGCTCGTGGGGGTGCAGCCGCTCGCCGAGCCGCTTCCACTGCTCCCGGTGGCGGAGCACGTCGCCGTGTTTGGCGGCAGGGACAGCGTCGAGGGCGGCCAGCAGGATCCGGCGTTCGGCGCGGCGGAAGGAGCGCAGGCGGGTGGGGGTGGACAGGGTGACGTCACCGCCGGAGCAGAGCGCGGCCACCCTGAGCACGTCCGTCACGGTGTCGACGAGCAGCGGCTGCCCGGCGGCCAGCCGCACCTCGTTGAGGACGGCCCGGTTCTCGCGTACGGGGACGTGCTCGGGCCGGTCGCCGGCGCAGAAGGCGGCGAGCGCGCGCAGAGCTGTGAGGTCCTCGGCGGCGAGCGGGACCTCGGAGCCGGCGAGCGAGAAGTAGAGCTCGCGCGCCTCATCCCGCAGGCTCCCGCCCAGCTCCAGCACGGTCACCCGATCCCTCGCCAGGGGGAT
Organism: Microbispora sp. NBC_01389; assembly: GCF_045040095.1. Classification (NCBI taxonomy): domain Bacteria; kingdom Bacillati; phylum Actinomycetota; class Actinomycetes; order Streptosporangiales; family Streptosporangiaceae; genus Microbispora; species Microbispora sp. NBC_01389. Next base: position 5,486,352 of record NZ_CP109552.1, on the reverse strand, counting down.
CAGCTCGTCGTGCGCGGCGAGCAGGTCGGCGTAGGTGTGCTGGTAGCGGCCGTACCGCGGCAGATCGAGCAGGTTGAGGGTGCCCGGCTGGAGCCGGGCGGCGGCGACCGGGTCGAGCATGGCCTCGCGCAGCAGCCCCGCCCAGAACTCCAGCGTGTCCGGGACGTTCCTCGGGAAGTCGGCGAAGTAGGCGTTGTGCTCGACGTGGTCGCCGACCAGGCGGCGGACCGCGGCCAGGACCCGCAGGCCGAGGTCGATCACCTGTTCCCCGGGCAACCGGGCCAGGCGGTCGAGCAGCGCCGGCGAGCACGTGAAGCCGACGCTGAGCAGCGCCGCGTCGAGCTGCCGGGCGGCCACCTCACCCCAACCGGGCGTGCCGTCCCCCTCCGCGTCGACGGGAACGCGCAGGCGCCGGGCAATGACGAGATCTTCCACGCAGGCACGATATACGGCCACTACCGGCGCATCGCCACTCGAAATCCGCTCCGCGTCGACGGCGACGGGCCGCTTTCTCGCAGCAGGCGAGGATGTTCGGCACGGCCCCCGGCCGGATCGGGAGGCTCTGGATTGGCATCTCGACGAGGTGTTCCTCGGAGCGTGACGCGCGCATATCGACTCGGACACGGGACGTCGTCGCGGATGAAGGTCACCGTAGGGTGCCGGTCATGGACTGGGTCGAGCGCGTCGCCGGCATCAAGCCCTGGAAGCGGCACGGCGAGCGGGCGCCGCACAAGCCGCTCCTGCTGCTCTACGCCCTCGGGCGGTTCCAGCGCGACGGCGGCCGGCCGATCCCCTTCAGCTCCGCCGAGGCCGAGCTCGGTCTCCTGCTCAAGGAGTTCGGGCCGCCACGGAGGACCAGTCCCGGTTATCCCTTCCATCACCTGACGAACGACGACAGTCTCTGGCTGGTCGAGACCATGCACGGTCCGGGCAGTCCCGGCGCCGAACTCGGGCGGCTGCGCGAGGCCCAGGCCATTGGACGGCTCCATCCCGACCTGCTGCGCGCCCTGACCGACGACTCCGGCCTCGTCGTACGGCTCGCGCGGTACCTGCTGGACGCCAACTTCGAGCCGTCTCTGCACCCGGACATCTGCCGTCTCGTCGGCCTCGAACTCAACGACCAGGTCGCCGCCGCCGAGCAGGCCTCTCTTTCCGCGGCCCGCCGGAACCCGGCGTTCCGGGAGCGCGTGCTCGTCGCGTACGAGTACTGCTGCGCCTTCTGCGCATACGAAGGGTGGCTGGACGGCACGGCGGCCGGCCTGGACGCCGCGCACGTCCGCTGGTGGGCCTTCGACGGGCCCGACGACCTGGACAACGGGCTGTGCCTGTGCGCGATCCACCACAAGCTGTTCGACAAGGGCGTCCTCGGGCTCACCCCGCAGCGTACGATCGCCGTATCCCGGAAATTCGCGAGCCGCAGCCCGGCGGCCGGGCAGATGGTCCTCTCCCTGGCCGGACGCCCCTTACGGGAACCCCAGCGCGGGCTCGACCCCGTCGACGGTGGCCACATCGACTGGCACATCCGGCAGGTGTTCCGCGGGCCCGCCCGGCACTGACGGGCCGCCCGCCGCCGGGTCAGCGTGGCGTCCAGGTCGGCGTGGGCGCCGAGCGGAAGAGGAAGACCTGGTCGCGCCGTCCCGTGCAGGACTTCTGGGCGATCTCCGCCCCCGCCCGCATGTCGGACTCGCCGTACAGCGTGCCGACGCACAGGCCGCTGTGCAGGGGATGCACGACGAATCCCGATCCGGCGGGCTTCAGCAGGAACTGCTGATGAGGCGCCCCCGTGCAGTCCTCGGGCGCGATCAGCGCACCGGGAGCCTTCAGCGCCTCGTCCACGGTGAGGCAGCCGACGCCCTCTACGGGATGATGCCACTCGATCTGCGTACGGTCGCCGACCGCCCGCAGATAGGTGTCCGGAACCAGGCCCGCGCAGGGACGCTGCACGGCCAGAAGGCGATCCGTCCTTCCGCTGCGCTCGCGTCCCTCCCCGATGCACAGGTCGCCCTCCGCGACGTGCGCTGGAACCATGTGATACCACCCGTCGGACGGCACGCGGTCGCTGAGGACGGTCGCGGCGGCGCGGGACGGTGAGGGCTCCGGGGTCTCGACGCCGGCCCGGGGCTCGTAGAGCGACGGCAGGATTGAGACCACCGCGAGGAGCACCAGGAGGACACCCGCTCCGACTCCCACCAGGGCCGGCCACTGCGGCCCTCGTCGCGCCGGGCCCCCGGGCGGATGAACCCGGCCGCCGGGGTCGCCGGGTGCGACGGACGAGAGCGGCATCTCGGCGGCCAGGCGTTTCCTCGCCGCCACCCATCGAGCCGACTCCGCCTCGTCGAGCCCGCACGCCCGTACGAACGCGGCCACGAACTCCTCCCTCGGGAGGGTCACCCGCCCCAGGGCGCCGGCGATGGTGCTGGCGGGCAGCACGTCGCCGTTCGCCTTGGCGGCAGCCGTGAGCTGACGGAAGGTCCGGCCCGACCACTGGCGCAGACTGCCCAGGGCGGCGACGAACTCGGCGGTCGTGGTGAGCCCATCGGGCTGCGGCGGCGCGTCGAACGGACCTGCCACGACGATTCCCCCAAGCCCCGGTCCAGCGTCAATCCAGGCGAAACCCTAACAAAAATCAGTGCTGCGAGGCGGCCCGTCGAGTCAGCGGTCTCCGTCCGGCGAGCCCGTTCACGAGCGTCTGGAATGGATCTTCGGATGGACGTCCAGCACGGCCTGGTCGGCGGCGGCGCGGCCGGAGATCCAGCCCTCGCGGTTGCTGACCGAGCCCGTCCTGACCATGCTGAGCCCGGGGAACATCTTCTCCACCGCCGCGTCGACCACCTGGTCCCTGGCCGCCAGCACCGGCAGCAGGTCTCGGCCGGTCTCGGCCGTCGCCTGCCGGACCGCCTCCCCCGCCGCCTCGTGCAGCCGTTCCCCGATCCGATAGGCGTAGGCGGCGAGGAACGACTGCCGAAACGACCGCGTGCGGGACCGGCCGGCGCCGTCCCGGCGTGCGCCGGCCTGCCGAATCGCGGTGGTGGCCTGCACCAGCAGGGAGGTGAACAGCACCTCCACCGCCGCCAGTTCGGCCGGGAACCCCAGCACGGTGGCGAACCCGAGGTGGCGGGTCCAGATCGAGCGGCAGTGGTTGGCCGAGGCGATGACGTCCAGCAGCACCGCCTTGGGCTCCTCGTAGGGCGCGTCGATGCCCAGGCGCCGCCCCTGCGGTTCGTCGTCCGTACGGCTCGCCTCTCCGGCGGCCAGCAGCGCGGCGTCGATGCTGTACCGGGCCATCAGCGACTGGGCGGCGGCGGTGAACGTCTCGGCCTCCGCCTCGAACTCCGTCGACTCGGCCTTGGCCAGCAGCGCCCGCACCCGCGTCAGCATCCGCTCGTCCACCCGCCCGGCCGCCCGGGCCGTACGGCGGGCCGAACCGGGCGGCGGGCACAGCCGTTCCAGCGGCTGCAGCGTCGCCAGCAGGATGATCACCTCCAGCGCCCGGGCGACCATCCCCGCCCGGTCGCCGTCCTCGCGCAGGTACTCCTCGTCTCTCCCCCACCAGACGGTGGCGTCCAGGGCGGTCAGCTGGTCCTGCCAGCGCTCGTCCACGGTCGCCGGGGCGTAGGCCCGCATCTCGGCGGCGACGGCGTCGGTGGCCAGGCACACGTGCCGCGCCCCGAACCGCCGCCCCACGAGCCGGACCACGTCGGCCGGCATCCACCCGTTGCGCCAGGCACGTGTCAGGTGATCGCCGAGCATGCCCAGCAACGCGCGGTCGACGACGGTCCGCAGGCCCGGGTCGCCGGTCAGCGTCTCCACGAGCCGCGGAAACTGCGGCGCGTCCGCGTGCAGTCGCGCGGCCACCGCGGCCGACAGCAGCTCGGTCACCATCTCCTCCGGCGGTGGCTCCGCCCGCCCTCGGGGGAAGGCCCCCACCCCACCGGGCGGCCCCTGCCACCGGCTCCCGCGCTCGTCCTCCCCGGCCCTGTGCCACTCCCGGCCCGCCCTGCCCATGTGTCCTCCCACCTCGCCCTTCCCCCCGCCGGGGGCTCCTCACCGAGGTCACGATTCTGACAGCGTCCCGGCCGCTCCGAAGACGTTGTCCACAGGCGGGCCGCCGGTGGATCGCGCGCGCCGGCCGAGCCGCGCCTCCCGGCCGTCACCCGGCGGGCGAGCAGCGGCTAGCCCCACGTTTGTGGGGTTTCTCGCCCCCTTCTCACCTGCGCATACTCGATTCACACCGCATTTTCCCGTCAGACAGAGAGGTGAAGGCATGGCCTTCGATCCGAGGGAAGCTCTGCGTGAAGCGGGCGTCCTCAACAGCCCCCTGGCCGCCGAAGTCGAGGCGGCGTTCGCCACCTTGACCAGGGAGGAAGTCGACCTGCTCATCTCGCTCAAGGACAAGCTCCCCAACGCGCTGCCCGGTGTGCTGGCGCACGCCGGCGCGGGCGGCGAGTGGTCCCGGCCCGAGGTGGAGGCCCACACCGTGCCGGTCGAGGCCAAGTGCCTGTGCGGAGCCTGGTCGGGCTCCGGATCCGGCGCGGCGGAGTAGTCCGGGCAGTTCGCGGGTGCGGCTCCGGCCGCGCGTCGCCCACAGACGTCTGGGGCCGCACCTGCGGCTGGGAGCGTAAGGGGAATGATGTCTGGGAAGCTCGCCCGGAACCGCTCGTTGATCGAAGTGCCGGCTGACCTGACCTACTTCGTGCACGACGATGAGTATCTGGTCGTCAACCCGCAGGTGGGTGGCCGGTGCGTCCTCGACGCGCGCGAGTTCGCCGTCCTGGCGGCCCTGGCCCGTCCCGGGGCGGGCGGGGAGCAGGCCCGCCTCGACGAGACAGAGCCCGGCGAGTCCGACGAGACCGATCGGACGCTCGCCAAGCTCATCCTGAACTACATCGTCTACTACAACGGGAACCGCCCGGGGCTCACCTTCAAGGAGCCGTCGCTCCGCCAGGTGTATTACGCGATCACCGACGGCTGCAACCTGCGCTGCCCGTACTGCTACGCCTCCTCGGAGAAGTGCCTCCCGGGTGAGCTCACCACCGCCGAGTCGCTCGACCTGGTCTCCCAGGTCGCCGCGTTCGGCGCGAGTACCATGATCTTCACCGGCGGCGAGCCGATGCTCCGCAAGGACCTGTTCCAGATCGTGGAACACGCCAACGAGAGCGGGCTGACGTCGAACATCATCACCAACGCCACGATGATCCGGAAGCCGGCGCAGGCCAAACGGTTCGCCGAGCTGTTCGGCATGGTCACGGTGAGCGTCGACGGCGGCACGGCCGAGACCCACGACCGAACCCGCGGCGCCGGCTCCTTCGCCCGGACCCACCGCGCCCTCCAGCTGCTCAACGAGGCCGGCGTGGTGCCCCGGATCAACCACATCGTCACGTCGGACAACGTCGACGAGCTGGAGGACTTCGCGAAGTTCGCCGAAGGGCTCGAGGTGCACAGCATCCGGCTGATGTACCACAACGACCTGGGCCGGGGAGAGCGCGACGAGTACGACTTCGGCTGGGACGACCACATGCGGATCCAGCGACTCACCTGGACGTCCCCGGCGGCCGGGAAGCTGCTGCCGGACGGCCCGCGGCCGGTCACGCCGTGCTCGGTGAAGGCCAACTGCGGGATGGGCGGCAACGAGATCTACATCAACTCGCTGGGCGACGTGTATCCGTGCAAGCTGGTCACCGGGCAGGCGCACCACGCGGGCAACGTACGGAGGCAGTCGCTGGCGGAGATCTTCGGCGGGCCGCTCCTCCGCGGGATGCGCACCAGCACCGTGCTCGGCGGCGACTACCACGCCGACTGCGCCAAGTGCTACATCAAGGCGTCCTGCGGCGGCGGGTGCCGGGCCTCGCACATGTCCGAGTCCAAGGACCTGAAGCGCAACAGCCGCCACCAGTGCCGGATCCTGCGGCACGGCGTCGCCACGCAGCTGTGGCTCGAAGCCGGTGTCGACCGGTCGGAGCTCGCCACCAAGGACCGCGAGATGACGACGCCCCGCCTGGTCGTCAACGGCGACGTCCACCCCGTCTTCGACGACTGGAAGACCTATGTCCGCCCCTCGCCCTCCATCAGGGTCGGCGAGCTGCTTCCCATCACGCCGGTATAGAGGAGGTCAGTGTGTCGCTCCGGATCAGCGAAGCCGTGATCTGGCAGGAGACCGGGGAGGGCGTCTCGCTCTACCACACCGAGACGGGCGACTTCCACAGCCTGAACGACACGGGCTCCAGGATATGGAAGCTCGTGGCGAGCGACGGCGAATGTGAGCCGGTCATGTTCAAGCTGTCCCGCGAGTTCGCCGGCAGCAACTCCGCGATGAGCAGGCAGATCGTGGCGGACGTGCGCGACTTCATCGGCGCGATGATCGAGCAGGGCCTGATCGAGGAGGTCCCGTCCGAGAAGGCCGAGAAGGCCGTCACGTGACCGGTTCGGACACGACCGATTCGGACGCGACCAGCGCAGATGCGACCGTACGGGAGCCTGCTGGAGGAGCGCACGTCCGGACCGGCATCGTCGTGCCGCGCCCCCCGGCTCTCCGCCGATGAGCCGGGCGGTCGTCCTCGGCGGGGGCTTCGCGGGTGTGCTCGCCGCCGCCGTGCTCGCGCGCCACGCGGACGAGGTCGTGGTGGTGGAGGGCGATCACTACCCGTCCGGTCCCCGCCCGCGCCGGGGGCTGCCGCAGTCGCACCACAGCCACGTGCTCGTGGCCGGCGGCGCGAGGGCACTGGAGGCACTGCTGCCCGGCACGGTCGGCGCCCTCCTCGCGCGTGGCGCGCATCTGCGCGGCCTCCCCGGCGACGCCCTCATCCTCACCGCGGACGGCTGGTTCCGCCGGATGCGCACCGACGCCCACCTGATCTCCTGCACCCGCGGGCTGCTGGACGAGGTGGTGCGGCGCCGGGCACTCGACGGCGGCACCGTCGCGGTGTGGGAGGACACGCGGGCGCTCGGTCTCCTCGGGGACGCGGCCCGGATCGGCGGCGTGTCGGTCAGCAGGCGGGGCGCCCCGCCCGAGACCGTACGCGCCGACCTCGTCGTCGACGCCACGGGACGCAGATCGGCGGCGCCGCGATGGCTCGCCGAGATCGGCGCCGGGGACGTCGAGGAGTCGGCGGTCGCCACCGGCCTGGCCTACGCCACGCGGCTCTACCGGGCGCCCGCCGACCTCGACGCGGCGATCCCCGCGATCATGCTGCATCCCGGGCCGGACCCGGGACGGCCGGCCCGGGGGGCGACGTTGTTCCCCGTCGAGGACGGCCGGTGGGTGGTCACGCTGACCGGCACCCGGGGTGGCGAGCCGCCGACCGACGAGCAGGGCTTCGCGGCCTTCGCCCGCGCGCTGCGCGACCCCCTCGTGGCGGACCTGATGGCGGAGGCCGCCCCCCTCGGCCTCATCCGGCCGTACCGGGACACCGTCAACCGGAGGCGGTTCTTCGAGCGGGCCCGGCTGCCCGCCGGGTTCGCCGTGATCGGCGACGCGGCCGTCGCGGTCAATCCGATCCATTCGCACGGCATGACGGTCGCCGCGCGCTGCGCGCTCCGGCTCGACGAGGAGCTGACCCGGCACGGCGGGATCGGGCCGGCGCTGTTCCCCGGGCTGCAGTCCGCGCTCGCGGCGGAGGCGGAGCAGTCCTGGCGTATGGCGGTCGAGGCGGACGGCGAACGGGCCGGCGCGGGCACAGGAGAGTGGGCTGAAGGTACCGGCGCAGGTGCCGGGGCAGGCACCATTGATACAGCCGGTGCAGGTGCCGCTGGCAGGGCCGGTGCAGGCGCCGTGGAAAGGGCCGGTGCAGGCGCCGTGGAAAGGGCCGGTGCGGGGACCGGACGCGACGATGCGCCGCGACGCGCGCCGAACGCCTTCGAACGCGAGATCCGCACCCGCCTCGCGCAGGCGAAGCTGAGCAGCCCGCGGATCGCCGCCGGGCTCTTCGCCACCCAGACATTGCTCTCCGACGACACCGCGACGGACAAGCCGGAGATCGCCCGGGTGCTGACCGGACGGCCGGAGCCCCTCCTCACCAGTGAGGAGGCGATCGGGCAGTACCCCGGCCTGGCCGCGTGGCTGCGCTCGCGCCTCGCCACCGCCACCCGCTGAACCCCCGCCGCCTCCCGAAGTCCCCCGCCTCCCGAAGTCCCCCGCCTCCCGAAGTCCCCCGCCTCCCGAAGTCCCCCGCCTCCCGAAACCACCCGGCTCCAGGAGAACGCGGAGCCCCGCTGGAACCACCGCGACCCGCCGCGTCGCCCTGACGCGCCGAGTTCCCGCGACCGCCGCGGCTACGCGCGCGGCGGCAGGCCGGGGCTCAGGCGGGCCGCGCGACGAGGATCCGGATCTCCGAGCCGCCGAGCGGCGGCGTCACCTCGGTCAGGTCGAACCCGGCCGCGGCGAGCAGGTCGGCGAACTCGGCCCTGCCGCGTTCCCGGCCGCCGGTGTAGACGAGCATCGCGATGTCGCTCATGACGGCCCCGGCGGCCTCCGGCGTGCCGAGGGCGGACGGCATCACCGGCTCCAGCACGAGCAGGCGCCCGTCCGCCGCGATCGACCGGCGGCAGCCACGCAGCAGGTCGACGCAGCGCCGGTCGTCCCAGTCGTGCAGCACGCCCTTGACCAGCATGACGTCACCCCCGGGCACGGCCTCGAAGAAGTCGCCGGTCTCGATGACGCACCGGTCCGACAACCCCGCCCGCCGGAACCCCTCGTCGGCGCCGGCGACCCCCTCGGCGGTGTCGAACAGGATCCCCTTGAGGCCCGGGACGGCCGCGAGCACCGCCGCCAGCAGCGTGCCGTCGCCGCCGCCGACGTCGACCACGGTCTGCGCGCCGGTGAAGTCGTACGCCTTGGGGAGCGCGGGCGCGATCCGTTCGGTGCCCTCGCGCATCGCCCTGTTGAACACCGCCGACAGGTCCGGGTGGCGGGCGAGGTGGTCGAACAGCGGGCTGCCGTGCGCGTGGTCCCACGCCGTCTCACCGGTCCGCACGCTGTGGGTCAGCGCCCCCCACGCCTGCCACGTCGCCGGGTCGCCGAGCAGCAGGAGGCTGGAGCGCATCGACCACGGGTGGTCGGCGCAGAGCGGCCGTCCCTGCGGCGTCAGCGTGAAGCATCCGGGCTCCCCCTCCTCCGCCACGCCGAGCACCACCAGCGCGCGGAGCAGCCGGTGCAGCGCGCCGGGGTCCGACCCGGTGCGCTCCGCGAGCCGCGCGACCGGTACGGCCTCCTCCGCGAGCAGGTCCGGCACGCCGAGCCGGACGGCGGCGTAGAGGATCTGCGAGGTGGCGTAGCCGAAGGCCATCCGGGACAGGTTCGCCTGCCCCGCGAGGCCTCGCGGTAGTTCGCTCATGGGCCGGTTCCTTCCGAAGGCTCTGACAGGCGCGGGGCGGGTGTCACGCGGCGCCCGCCTCCAGGTGCAGCCGCAGCGGCAGGCGGCGTACGCCGTGCAGGAACAGGTCGGGCGTCCACTCCAGGCCGGCGGGATCGACCGCGAGGGCGATGCCGGGGAACCGCCGCACCAGCGCCCCGATGGCGGCCGCGGCCTGTAGCCGCGCGAGCGCAGCGCCGAGGCAGAAGTGCGCGCCGTGGCCGAAGCCCAGATGCCGGTTGGGACTGCGGCCGATGTCGAAGACGTCCGGCCGGGGGAAGACCGCCGGGTCGCGGTTGGCCGCCAGCAGCACCGGCACGACCACGTCCCCCTGGGGGATCACGGTCCCGCCGATCTCCACGTCGGCGAGGACGTACAGCGGGCGGGAGTGGCCGACCGGGCCGTTGTACCGCAGCGCCTCTTCGACCATGGAGCCGATCAGCTCCGGGCGCGCCCGAAGCCGCTCCAGCTGGCGGGGGTGCCGCAGCAACTCCAGCACGCCGTTCCCGATCAGGTTGACGGTCGTCTCGTCCCCGGCGAGCAGCAGCTGGAACACGCTGGAGACCAGCTCGGCGCGGCTGATCCCGCCCGTCCGCTCGGCCTCGGCGAGCCGGCTCAGCAGGTCCTCCCCCGGGTGCGCCAGCCGCTCGTCGATCCTCTCATTGGCGTACGCGGCGAACTCCAGGCCGGCCCGGCGGATCCGGCCCGCGTCCCCGCTGCCCACGATCTCGTCGCTCCACCCGCGCAGCCGGGCGCGGTCCTCGGGGGGCAGGCCGAGCAGGTCGGCGACGACCAGGACCGGCAGCGGCAGCGCCAGCTCCCGGATCAGGTCGGCCTCGCCGCCCACCGCCGCCGTCGCCGCCATGCCGCCCACGAGCTCGCCGGCGACCCGGTGGACGCGCCGCTCCAGCGCGGCCACCGTACGGGCGCCGAAGGCCGGCGCCATCAGCCTGCGGATGCGGGTGTGGTCGGGCGGATCGAGGTGGAAGACGTTGCGCCGCAGTATGGCCAGCGGGTCGCGCATCTCGGCCCGGCGGTGCGGCGCGGCGAGCTCGGGCGGCAGCCGGTCGAGCTGACGCCCGACGTCCGGATCGAGCAGCGCACGCTGCACGTCGGCGTACCGCGTCAGGTACCACAGCACCCGGCCGTTCGCCGGGCCCACATACCGGTAGACCGGCGTGTGCTCGCGCATGCGGTGGAACAACGGGTGGGGGTCCGGCCGGTGCCGCGCGGCCGCCGGGTCGAACGGCTGCGCGGCCGGGCCGGACGGCTGCCCGGGCGTGGTCACGGTCACGACCCTCTCCTCACGCGGACTCACCGGCGTTCCGGGACACGGACCACAGTTGGCCCCGCGCCGGGCCCCCGCGCCGGGCCCCCGCGCCGGCCCGGCGTCACCGGTTCCCGGAGGCACGCGCGTTCTGGACGTCGAGGGCGAAGAACCTCCGGACGGCGTGTCCCAGCTCCTGCGGGCCGGTGAATCCGCGCCGGGCCATCTCCACCTCGGCCGACGTCCCCTTCCCGTGCCAGTGGCGCAGGAAGAGCTTCGTGCAGATCTCCGGCGGCGGGACGGCGAGCCGGCCACGGGTCCGCTCCGCCGCCTCGTCGGCGCGGGCGACGATCTGCGACCACTCCTGCCAGTGGCCCGACTCCCGGACCCGTTCCAGCACGACCGGCCGCCAGTCCTCCGACTGCCAGACCGGCCAGACCCGCACCATGACCAGCCGCAGCTGTTCTCCGACAGGGAGGGCTGCCCGCTCGGTCTCGGTGAGCCACGGCGCGAGGACGGGCGGCAGGGGCTCGGCTCCGGCGACCCCGAGCCCGGCGCGGACGTACGCCTCCAGGTCGAGGCCCCGGTCGGCGGCGAAGCCGGTCAGCAGGCCGGTCAGCGTCTCCTCGTGCAGGCGCGGATAGTCGTCGCCGAACAGCCGCCCCGCGGTCACGACGTCGAGGTCGGTCATCCACCGGCCCGGCGCGTACTCGCGCCTCGACCGCCACTTCAGCGCCTCGTAGTGGGTGATCCCCGTCAGCGCCGTGTCGGCCGTCCAGGCCGCGGGCTCCGCACCGGGCCGCTCGACGGGCCTTTCGGCGCGGCGCTCGCCGGCCGCCCGCAGCGCGGCCAGCGCGTCCAGCCGTTTGACGTCCCACTCCCCCGTGCCGATCAGCCGCCGCAGCGTCTCCAGGCAGGCGCGGTCGCCGGAGTCCACCACCGCGTCGAGGTCGCGCCAGGTGCGGTTCGCGAACGGCATCGCCTTGGCCGCGCGGACGATGCGTTCCCCGGCCTCCGCCGGGATCCGGCCCGTCCTCGCCCCCTCCCGGCAGCCGTACCGGAGGTTGACCAGCGCGACCGTCCCGGCCGGATAGCCGAGGTCGGCGGGGCCGTGCAGCACCGCGACCTCGTCGTCGCCGTCGACCTCGCCCGTCGCGTACATGTCGAACACGGTCCCGGCGCCGGTCATGCCGTACGGGCTCAGCTCGGCCGCGCGTAGGGCGCCCATGCTGGCCGCGCCGACGACGCGCACGCCCTCGGCGATCAGCCAGAGGATCTCCTTGTGGCCCACCGCCAGCTTCTCGCGGTAGTAGCCGTCGATGATGACGGCGGTGTCGTCCGGGCTCCAGCTCTCGCTGAGCAGGTCGCCCCGGGCGACGGGCGGCCGCACCCGCGCGTGCGGCACGACGCCGCGGACCTCGTCGGCGGAGATCGTCGGACCGGCGTAGACGACCACGTCCGGCGAGCTCGTCAGAACATCCCCGCTCATCAGAAGACCTCCGGGCAGACGCGGCTCCCCGGCGCCAGCACCCTGACGACCGGCACTCCGAGGTCCTCCCGCGTCAGGTCGACGACGAGAGGCGCGTGGGAGAAGGCGACCGTGGCGCGCTTCACCACGTCGTCGAGGTCGTCGACCAGGCTCTCGTGCGCGTGCAGCGGCGTGATCGGCGCGCCGGGCTCCCGCGGCGGCTCCGGTCGTCGCGGTGCGCCCTGGCCGTCGTGGACGTTCGCGTGCAGGTCGTCGCGCGACCCCGCGATGTAGCCCAGCCTCGCCTGCGCGGCCTCGGTGACGGCGCGGCTGAGCGCGATCTCCGAGCTGAGGTGGCAGCCGAAGCCGAGGAACGGCGGCGGATAGTCATCGCAGGTGATCCGGGCGAGGAAGCACGGCAGCCCGGTCGGCGAGGCCAGCGACCTGACCTCCATGCGGACGTGGGCCCGTTCCATCGTGACGCACAGGTCGTCGACGACCGGCGAGCCGAGCGAGCGCGGGTCGACCAGGGTTCCCCGGTCGCCGCCGGTCATGAAGACGGTCACGGCGTCCCGCTCGATCACCTCGTACAACGCGTGCAGCACGCCCTCCGTCAGCGTGTTCCCGCTGGCCAGGCCGTTGGTCGAGGAGAAGAACACCGGCGGGTGCCAGCCCGTCCTGCGGACGAGGGTGAACTGCGCGAGCTCCATCGGGACGAGCGTCGGCGAGCCGTCGGCGAATGATCTGGCGGCCACCCAGTCCACGGGCAGCCCTTCGTGCAGCAGGCTCGGCGCGCAGCGCGGAAGGGCGCCCACGTCGTAGCCCAGGTCCCCGGCCAGCTCACGGGGGGACGCGGTCGTGACCGGCCGCATGGGCTGCTCGGCGTGCCAGAGTTCGACGGACTCCATCATGGCGGACAGCTTCGCCAGGTCCGCCGTGACGCCCTTGCCCTGGGAGACGGCGAGGGTCCGCGCGGCAGGCCTGATCGCCTGGTACGTCGGGATGCCGAGGGTGTCGAGCCGGGTGATGTCCGCGACCCGGGTGACCCCGGCCCGGCGCGCGGCGTGGCCGGCCATCTCCAGTGTGGCGGCGGGGTCCCGGGCCCGGTCCGTCCCCGGCAGCCGGACCTTCGACTGGTCGGAACCGGAGAGGAGCCAGGAGTGGGAGGAGGTTTCTGTCCGCATCGTCCCCTTGCCCGTGTCGAGGTGAGGCGCCCTGTCAGGCCGGTCGTGTCAGGCGCCGAGTGCTGGATACCGAGTGCTGGATGCCGGGTGTCAGATGTTGCGTGCGCGGTTGATCAGGGCGCGGCCGCCCACGGTGTAGCCGACGACCGCCATGACCGCCAGCACGAGCAGGTCCACCCAGGCCTCGCCGACCCCGAAGACCGCGGCGTCCCGCATCCCGTTGATCGCGTACGTCAGCGGGTTGACCACCGAGATCCACTGCAGCACCGTCGGCATGCTCTCGGTGGTGTACATCGACGGGGCGCTGAAGACGAGGACGGGCATCGACACGTTCGACAGCACCATGAAGGCCTGGTAGTCCGTGATCGTGATCGCCGCCGCGAGGTACAGCCCGTTGAGCGCCAGGGCGGACAGCGCGAGCGCCGACAGCAGCCCCACCCAGTTCTCCGGGCCGAACGGCAGATCGAAGATGAGCGCCGCCACACCGAGCCCCAGCAGGGTCTGCCCCAGCACCAGCGACACACCGGCGATCATCTTGCCGAGCAGGAAGCGCGACCTGCGCATGGGGTAGGACCACAGCTGGGTCGCCACCCCGCTCATCTCCTCCTGGAACACGGCCATGGCGGACGTGGCCGCCGCGCTCACGACCGACATCGCCAGCGTCATGGGGAGCAGGAAGACCGCGAACCCGACGCTGACGCCCTTGTAGTCGACGACCCGGACGAGGTTGCTCAGCGAGGTGTTCACCAGCAGGAGGTAGACCAGCATCGGCGTCAGCCCGAGGATCAGGTAGACCCGGTTGCGGGCGAGCAGCGCGTACTCCCGGTAGAGCACCGCGAGCAGGTCCGTCGCCCGCGCCGTGGGGGCGGGGGGCGCGGCGTGGAAGTGCAGCCCGGCGGCCATCGTCAGCCCTCGTTCCCGGTCATCCGGAGGAAGACCTCCTCAAGCGAGTCCACGGCGGTCGACACCCCGGTGATCGCGACGGCGTGGTCCTGGCAGTAGCGGGACAGCTCCGGCAGCAGGTCGCGTGCCTTCGCGTCGTCGATGCGCACCTCGTTGTCCTCGGCCTTGGCCCTGAGCCCGGCCGACTCCGCCCAGGCGGCCACGAGGCCGCCCGACGCCGGGTCCTCGACGGTCACCAGCAGGTGGGTGCTGCCGAACTCCTCCACGAGCTCACGCGGCTTGGCGAACCGCACCACCCGCCCGCTGTCGACGACCAGCACGCGCTGGCTGTTGCGCTCCAGTTCGTCGATGTGGTGGCTGGTCCACAGCACCGTCACGCCGTGCTCCTCGCGCAGCCAGGTCACGAACCGCTCGACCTGGCGCCGCCCCGCGACGTCCAGGCCCGCGGAGGGCTCGTCGAGGATGAGCAGCCGCGGGATGGTGAGCAGCGCCCGCACCAGTTGGAGCCGCTGCCGCTGACCACCCGACATCTGGAACACCAGGCGCTGCATCGAGCCGGTGACGCCGAGGAAGTCCGCCACCTCGAACGCCCAGGGCCGTACGTCGCGCCACCGCAGCCCGCGGAACCGGGCGGCGATGCGCAGGTTGTCCAGCGCCGGCAGCATCATGTCGAACGGACCGGACTGGTGCATCGCGCCGATGCCGCTCTTGGCGAGGACGGGCTGACGCACCGGATCGGCGTCGAAGACCCGGATCTCCCCGGAGGTCGGAGTGGTGACGCCGCAGATCATCTTGATCAGGGTGGTCTTGCCGGCGCCGTTGGGGCCCAGGAGGCCGATGGTCTCCCCCTGGGCGATCTCGAAGGAGACGTCGTCCACGGCCGGTCTCTCGCTGCCCCGATAGCGTTTGGTCAGCCCCACGGCCGTCACGACGTCTCTCAACACAGCCTGCCCTTCACTTCGCCCTCCCGCTGCCCAGCGATGTGAGTCGCCCTCCGATCGTCCCCCGGCCTGCTCGGAACGCGTCGCTGGTCGAGTATGAGCCGGGGACGAGCAGGTGACACAACCCCACAAACGTGGGCTACCGGCGTTGCCCGGAGGGCCATAACCGAGGCCATGGCCCGGCCATACCGATCGTTAAGCGCGCCTTTCTAGGGTCGCCGCAGAGGGGGGCCTCACCAGGTCACACAATCGAGCGGCGATCGAAGCGGGACTGCGCATGGACCTTGTTTCCGACGGCCTGATCAATGATCGCGACCGATGGCTGATCGTCATGCTGGCCAGGGGTTACACGACGACGAAGATCGCCCACGAGATGCACCTCAGCCGGTACACCGTGGCGGAGCGGATCAGCAAGCTGCTCCTCCAGTTCGCCTGCAGCAACCGCAGCCAGCTCGTGGCCTACTTCTACGCGCACCGGCTCCTGAACGTCGGCATCTGGCCGCCCAGCGCCTCCGACGTCCTCGGGTAAGCAGGCCCCGTAGCTCAGGCGGGGTTCACGCGGCCTTCATGCGGCGTTCACGCGCGGGCGGAACCGGGCGGCCCGGCGCGGTCCCGGCCGCCGCTGAAACTTTCGTCCCGCGCGGCGGGCCGTGCCAGCTCACCGCCCGTTTCCGCTGCCCCGGCGGCCTTCCTTCTTGTCTCCCGCCCGGCCCTTGGCCAGCGTGGTGCCCTGGCCGCGACGGCGACTCCCGGTAATCCCGCGCCGTCAGGCCGCCAGGATCCCAGGGATTCGGAAGGAAACACGTGCTCAGAAGAACGCTTCCCGCCAGCCTCACGGTGGCGATGGCCCTGGCCGCCGGCGCGGCCGGGGCGGCTCCGGCCGCCCTCGCCGCCGCCACCGGCCCGGCGGTCACCGTGGACGTGACCGCCGGACGGCACGCCATCAGTCCGTACGTCTACGGCATGAACTTCGCCGACGAGACGCTGGCCAAGGAACTGCGCCTGCCCGTACGGCGCTGGGGCGGCAACGCGACGACCCGCTACAACTACCTGTACGACACCAGCAACCGGGCCTCCGACTGGTTCTTCGAGAACATCGCGGAGGACAACACCAACCCGTCCGCGCTCCCCGACGGCTCCAGCGTCGACAAGTTCGTGGAGCAGGACCGGCGCACCGGCACCGACACGATCCTCACCATGCCGCTGATCGGCTGGGTGCCGAAGGGCCGCGACGCCTCCTGCGGCTTCTCCGTCGCCAAGTACGGCACGCAGCAGCAGACCGACCAGTGGCGGCCCGACTGCGGCAACGGCGTGAAGCCGGACGGCACGAAGATCGCCGGCAACGACCCCCACGACACGAGCGTGGAGGCCGGGGCGTCGTACGTGAAGGACTGGATCGGCCACCTCACCGGCAGGTACGGCACGGCGGCCGGCGGCGGGGTGAAGTTCTTCAACCTGGACAACGAGCCCGACATCTGGCATGGCACGCACCGCGACGTCCACCCCGAGGGCGCGAGCTCGGTCGAGCTGCGGGACAAGGCGTACCTCATCGGCGCCGCGATCAAGGCCGCCGACCCCGGCGCCAAGACGCTCGGGCCGGTCGGCTGGGGCTGGTCCTCGTGGGACTACTCGGGCCTCGACCAGGACGTCTGCGGCCGGACCAACTGCTGGTCGAACCCGCCTGACAAGGCGGCCCGCGACGGCCTGCCCTTCACGACCTGGTACCTGCGGCAGATGAAGAAGTACGAGGACACGAACCACCTGCGCGTCCTCGACTACTTCGACGAGCACTTCTATCCCCAGGCCTCGGGTGTCGCGTTCGGGAGCGGCGGCGACCCTGCGACCGACGCACTGCGGCTGCGCTCCACCCGGGCCCTGTGGGACCCGTCGTACACGGACGAGAGCTGGATCAACACCCAGGTCCGGCTGATCCCCCGGATGAAGGAGCTGGTCGCCGCGGAGTATCCGGGCACCAAGACCGCGATCACCGAGTACAACTGGGGCGCCCTCGACCACATCAACGGCGCCCTGGCGCAGGCCGACGTCCTCGGCATCTTCGGCCGTGAGGGGGTCGACCTGGCCAGCCTTTGGGGCCCGCCGACCGCCTCCCAGCCCGGCGCGTACGCCTTCCGGATGTACCTCAACTACGACGGCAAGGGCGGCCGCTTCGGTGAGACCGCGGTCAGCTCCGTCAGCGCCGACCAGGGCAAGCTGGCGGTGTACGCGGCCGAGCGCGCCTCCGACAAGGCCCTCACCCTCGTCGTGGTCAACAAGACCGGCGACGCCCTGACCAGCGACATCGCGCTCAAGGGCCGCACCGGCGGCGCGACCGCGCAGGTCTACCGGTACGGCGCGGCCGACACCTCGGCCATCAGGAGGGACGCCGACGTCCAGGTGGGCGCGAGCGGCTTCACCGGCACGTACCCGGCGAACTCGATCAGCACGATCGTCGTCCCGGCGGGGACCGTGACGTCCCCCAGCCCGTCGCCCAGCGCGTCTCCCTCGCCCAGCGCGTCTCCCTCGCGCAGCCCCAGCCCCTCCCCGTCGCCGTCGCCGAGCCCGACGCGGTCCCCGTCGCCCAGCCCGTCGCCCAGCGGGACCCCGACTCCGCCCGGCTCCTGCTCGGTGACGTACACCATCACGAACCAGTGGCCCGGCGGGTTCCAGGCCGATGTGCGGATCGTCAACCGCGGCGCCTCCGCCGTGAAGGGCTGGCAGCTCGGCTGGACGTTCGGCAACGGGCAGACCGTCAGCCAGCTGTGGGACGGCTCGTACACCCAGAGCGGCGCGAAGGTGACGGTGACCAACGCGAGCTACAACGCCTCGATCGCGGCCAACGGAGGCAGCGTGAGCTTCGGCTTCATCGGCGGCTGGAACGGCTCCAACACCGCACCCAAGCAGTTCACCCTCAACGGCGCCCCCTGCGGCGCGTGAGTTGAGGACGCGGAGGGCGGCGCGGTCCCGCACCGCCCGCCCTCCGGCCCCGGCCTGACTCCGTCCCTCGATGCTGTGTCCCGCGAGACTCCGTCGGCGATGTCACCGCGCGGCGTGCGCGATCATGGCAGGATCGCCGCCATGGACGATGAGATCGGCTTCCTGGAGGGGCCGTTCGACAGCGACGAGACCGCCGACGCGGTGGCGGAGATCGAGGAGAGCGACGACGTCGCGGCCGCGATGACCGGCCTGCTCGGCGAGTTCCTGCGGTTCCACGAAGAGGACGACGATCTCGCCGAAGCCGCCCTGGCGGTCGCCTGCCTGGTCGCCGCCCGGATGTCGGGGATCGCCCCCGACGAACGGGCCCACCACTGGCTGGACCGCAACCCCTTCGCCGTCACCGAGGACCTGCGCCGTCTGGCCGCCGCCGCCTTCGCGTGCACGACCGGCCCGGACGGCCTGCTCGCCCATCTGCGCCCGGACTGGCAGGACTTCCTGGACCACGTCGAGCCGTATCGGAAGGCGCTGGCCGGGGAGCCGCAGGAGGTGTGGATCGACTTCGGGCACCCGCACCTGCTCCCCGGCGAGGACGTCGAGCGGGAGGTCGCGGCCGATCTGCACCGGGCCCTGTCGGCCGCGGGCCGTTACCTCGGCCTCGCCTCCCTCCCGCCGCTGCCCGCCTGACCCGGCCCGGCCGGCCCGGTCAGCCGTAGGTGTAGCAGTAGTTCGACCTGCCCTTGAACCGGTGGAAGGCCTTCGGGTCGTGGAAGCGCCATCGGCAGCCCGCGTCACGCTGGCTCTGGGAGAGGTACATGGTGTCGCCCTTCCGCTTGACGCAGTACGCACCGGGCGTGGGCGACTCCCGGTACTCCACCCACTCCCAGCCGAGGCTCACGCAGTAATCGGTGAAGTGTCCGCCGCCCAGCTCCACGAGCCGCCCGGCCGGCGCGGGCGACGGCTTCGCCTGCTTCGAGGCCGACGGATCCGCGGGGACCGGTGCGGCCGTCTTCGAGTGGCGGACGGTCGGCCGTGCGGTGATCGTCCTCGTCGGGGCCGGCCGGGTGACGCCGGGCCCGGCCGTGGGCCGGCTCGCCCGCGGCGGGGGCGCACGAGGCGGTCGAGGATCTCCCGTGCGGCCGGGCGCCGTCCGGGGTCCTTGGCGAGGCAGGCCGTGAGCAGGTCGCGCAGCGGCGCCTCGACACCGTCCAGGTCGGGTTCGTGGTGGAGGATCCGGTTGATGATGGCGGGGATCGCGTCGGCGCCGAACGGCGCGCGGCCGGTGGCGGCGAACACCATCGTGGACGCCCAGGCGAACACGTCGAGGGCGAAACCGAGCTCGCCCGCCGCGAACTGCTCGGTACTCGCTCACGATGTACGGCCGGCCGCCGTCCACGCCGGACTCCAGCACCTGGGCCGTGCAGAACCGGGCGACCCTGCGGGCGAGCTCCGTCTCGCGGACGAAGGCGTCGCGGGCCGCGGCGTCCCCACCGAGCCGCGCGTGGAGGAGCTTGACCGCGACGAGGTCGCCGGACTCGCCCTCGCCGAGATAGACGACGCCCTGCCCTCCCTCGCCGATCCTGCCGGTGATGCGGTAGGAGCCCAGGCGACCGGGGTCGCCGGGCTCCAGCGGCTGCGGCATGACTCTCCGGTGGGTCGGGGGCACGTACGGCGCTCCCATTATCCCGCCGAAGATCGGCGGCAGGGCCGGGTTCGCCGGACCGCGGCCGCACCGATGCCTTGAGGGCTGCCGAAGGCGTGCGCTGGGCACCCCCGCGAACGGCGGGAGTGCCCAGCACGCTCCTCCTGGTCAGGAGCTCGTCATCGGGTTCCCGCCGGTCAGGACGCGCCGCACGTCAGGCTGGGCGTCTCAGCGCTGCCGCTGCCGGTGAAACCGAAGGTGGTGGTGCCGCCCGCGGCGACCGTGCCGTTGTAGGACTCGTTGCGGACGGTGACGGCCGAGCCGGAGCCGGACCGGACGCCGTTCCACAGCTGGGTGATGGACGGGGAGCCGGACCAGTTCCAGCTCACCGTCCAGCCCCTGATCGCCGAACCGCCCGCGCGCACCGTGACCTCGGACTGGAATCCGCCGGGCCAGGAGTTCACCGTCAGCATCGTCGCGCTGCATCCGCCCGGCTCCACCGTGGGCGACGGCGACGGGCTGGGCGACGGGCTGGGCGACGGGCTGTCGGAGGGAGTCGGGCTGGGGCTGTCCGAGGGGGTCGCGCTCGGGCTCTCGGACGGCGTCGCGCTGGGGCTCACCGGCGGGGTGGGACTGGGCGAGGTGCTGGGGACGGCGGCGTTGAGGGCGTTGAGGACCGCGTCGTAGGCGGGCTTCTTGTTGTTGCCGCTGAACAGCAGCGGGGTGTCGCCCGAGCGCCAGGAGTCCTGGTCGCGCACGCCCCACGTGGTGAGGCCGGCGCAGCGCGACACTGCCAGGCAGTCGTTCACCACGGCGGCGTAGGTTTGCGCGGATGCGCCCTGGATGTCCAGCTCCGTGATCTGCACGTCCACCCCGAGGGCGGCGAAGCTGGAGATTGTGGTGCGGTAGTTGCTGTTGTACGGGCTGCCGCTGTTGAAGTGCGACTGCAGGCCGACGCAGTCGATCGGCACGCCGCGCGACTTGAAGTCCTTGACCATGTTGTAGACGCCCTGCGTCTTGGCCCAGGTCCAGTTGTCGATGTTGTAGTCGTTGTAGCAGAGCTTGGCGGCCGGGTCGGCGGCCCGCGCGGTGCGGAAGGCCACCTCGATCCAGTCGTTGCCCGTCGCCTGCAGGTTGGACTGCCGACGACCGCCGTTGCTGTCGTCGAAGGCCTCGTTGACGACGTCCCAGGCGTAGATCTTGCCCTTGTAGTGGGCCATCACGCCGTTGATGTGGTCGATCATCGCCTGGCGCAGCGAGCTGCCCGACAGCGACTGCATCCAGCCCGGCTGCTGGGAGTGCCAGGCCAGCGTGTGCCCGCGCACCTGCTTGCCGTTCTGCACCGCCCAGTTGTAGACCTGGTCGCCGCTGGAGAAGTTGAACTGACCGCGGTTCGGCTCGGTCGCGTCGATCTTCATCTCATTCTCGGCCGTGACCATGTTGAACTCACGGTTCGCGATCGTCGTGTACTGCGAGTCGCCGAGCTTGCTCGCACTGATCGCGGTGCCGAAGTAGCGGCCACTGCGGGCCGCCGCCGCGCCCAGTGTCGAGGCGGGCGGACCGGCCGAGGGGCTGGGCGACGGGCTGGGCGACGGGCTGTTCGGCGGCGTGAGTGAGGGGGTAGGTGACGGCGAGCTGGGCGTCGTGCTGTTGAGTCCGAGGAAGTTGATGGCGTAGGCGATCTGGCCGTTGAGGGGCAGCGTGTGGTCCTGGCCCGAGACGCTGACGCCCTCGACGGGCGGCTGGGTGCCGTTACCGCCGTACCGGGTGCGGGTCCAGCCCGACGAGGGGGTGTCGGTGGCGGTCGGCGTCTGGCTGACGCCGTTGAGGTTGGTCCACTGCTTGATCTCTTCGCCGAAGTTGTTGTAGCGCAGAGTGCTGTCGTTGGTGCCATGCCACAGCTGCATCCGCGGGTAGGAGCCGCTGTAGCCGGAGTACATCGAGCGGGCCAGGTCCCCCCACTGCTGGGCGGTCTTGCTCACCTGCCCGTCGGCGCACTGACTGTTCCAGGTGGAGCCGTCGGTCGTCGCGAAGCAGCCCGCCGGGACGCCCATGAACGCCGAGCCCGCCTTGAACACGTCCGGATACTCGGCGGCGAGCACGTTCGTCATCATCGCGCCGGAGGAGACGCCGCTGACGTAGATCCGGCCGGGGTCCACGTTGTAGCGCGACCTGGCGTAGTCGACCATCGACATGATGCCCACCGGGTCGCTGCCACCACCTCGCCTGAGCGCCTGGGGCGAGTACACGTCGAAGCACTGGCCGCTGCGGGTGGCCTCGGGGAACACGATGATGTATCCGTACTGGTCGGCCGCGGTGACGTAGTCCCGGAAGTACCCGCTGTACAGCGCGGACGCGGTTCCCGTGCAGTAGTGGACGGCGACCAGCAGCGCCGGCCGGGAGGCCACCCGGTCCGGCACGTAGATGTACATGTTGAGGTTGCTCGGGTTGTTCCCGAAGCCGGTCACCCGGGTCAGGGAGGCCGCGGCGGCCGGCTGGGCGACCAGTAACGCGGCCATCGCGACCACGGGCATCAGCACGGCCGCCAGCACGGCCACGATGCGTCGTCTCACGTGAGGTTTCCTTCCTCCGGTCGCACCGGCCCGGTGTCGCGCCGGCGACACCCGGGATCGGGCTCCCCGCACCACTCCGAGATCGCGGGACATCGGGCCATGCCTCCACCGGATTCTGCGCCATTTAATGTTTCAGAAGACTGCCTAAAACTTTCCGGCACCACAACCGGTGGCGGATTCGTTTGGGGGCCAACCGAAGGAGCCAAAGCTCACGAGACAACCAGGCCCTCATGGAGAGCCCGGCGCTCGGAAACTTTCATACGCTTATCGAAAAGTTCCGAATCCGTTCGACATTTCGACACCACATGTTCGGCCTTCAGGTAGGCGAGCAGGCGGTCGCGCCAGTCGAGGCCGGGGACGGGCCCGTCGGCGAACCTGGCCAGCACGGCAGGCTGCCCGGCCAGGCCGGCGAGCGCCGGCAGGATGCCCGCGTGCAGGGCCATGCCGTACTCGATAATGTTCCGGCCGTCGCCCTCCGTCAACGGCGGGCCCGGTCAGCTCTTCCGCTTCGCGCAGGTGCCGCGGGTCGCCTTGTCGAGCAGCCAGAGGGCCGCCACGGCGAGACGACGCCCGTCAGGTCAGGAGGGCGCGCCAGCGGTCGGCCGACTCCATCATGTCCAGGCTGACCCGCTCCAGGAACGCCCCTCCCCTGGCCAGCCGCTGCCCCACGGGCCCGTCGAGCCCGACCGTCTCCGCCGCCGCCATCGAGACCCGGGCCGCCTCCAGCGTCTGCCGCGTACTGGTCACGATCGAGTGGTACCACGCCTCGTTGTCGACCACGTAGACGTCGCGACGCCGCCGGGGATCGCGCTCACGCCGGACGAACCCGTGCTGGACCAGGTAGTTCACGGACATGGAGACGGAGGCCGGGCTGACTTTGAGCCTGCGGGTCAGCTCGGCCGCGGTGCGCCTGCCGTCCTCGGACAGCAGCAGGTCGAGGTGCACGCGCGCGATCATCCGCGGGAGGCCCGTCCGGACCGCCATCTCGATGATCTCCTGTTCCATCGCGCCCGGCGACGGCCCGGCCGCGTGCGAGGGGGCCGGTGCGTCACGCCGTGCCCGCCGGACCGTCGCCTGATGCGCCTGCTGGGGCCGGTAGCCGCCGGGCCCGCCGTTGCGCCCGATCTCCCGGCTGATCGTCGAGGTCGGCCGGCCGAGCCGCCGGGCGATCTCGGCGTAGGAGAGCCCGTCGGCGAGCCCGGCCGCGATGCGCTGGCGGTCCTGCTGGGTCAGTCGTCCTCCTGGCATCCCGCCAGTATTGCCTTCGCTTCCATTCATTGCAACGCCGCATTGCATTCGGATTCAGTGCCATTGCATCAGTTTATGCGTATTTATCTGGGCAAACGCAATCTTCTCTATTGACGTCCAGTACGAACGCAACGTAGCTTTCGACAGAACCCGAAACACGTACTATCGCGAAATGAGGAACGGCGATGGGTGACTCCCTCCACACGGTCCCGACGCTGCCGACGGCCCGTCGGTCCGGTTGCCCGTTCGACCCGCCCAAGGAGCTGATCCAGGCCCGCGAACACGGTCCCATCAGCCGATTCCCCTTCCCCGACGGGCACCAGGGCTGGCTGGTCACCGGATACGACCTGGTCCGGTCCGTTCTCGCCGACTCGCGGTTCAGCTCGCGCAGGGAGCTCATGCGCCACCACCCGCTGGTGGACTACGGGGACGTCGAGGTGCCACCGGCGCCGCCCGGCGAGTTCCTCCTCATGGACGAGCCGCGGCACAGCCGCTACCGCAAGCCGCTGGTGGGCAGGTTCACCGTACGGCGGATGCGGCAGCTCGCCGAGCGCGTCGAGCAGATCACCGCCGACCACCTGGACGCCATGGAGAAGGCCGGGCCGCCGGCCGACCTGGTGACCGCGTTCGCGAGGCCCATCCCCTCCGTCGTCATCTGTGAGCTGCTGGGGGTGCCGTACGAGGACCGGGGCTCCTTCCAGGGGCACATCGACAAGTTCCTCGGCGGAGAGGCCGGCGACGAGGAAGTGCTGACGGCCTACACCGCGACCCAGCGGTATCTCGCGGAACTGGTGGCGGCCAAGCGCGCGAACCCCACCGACGACGTGCTCAGCGACCTCACCGACAGCGACCTCACCGACGAGGAGCTGCGGGGGATGGCCCTGATCCTGCTGGCGGCGGGATTCGACACCACCGCGAACATGCTGGCGCTGGGCACCTTCGCACTGCTGAGCCACCCGGCACAGCCGGCCGCGTGGCGCGCCGATCCCGCGCTCACCGACCGGGCCGTGGAGGAGCTGCTGCGGTATCTCAGCGTCGCCAAGACGTTCATGCGCACGGCGCTGGAGGACGTGGAGCTGGGCGGCCGGACCATCGAGGCCGGTACGACGGTCATCCTGTCGTACCACACCGCCAACCGCGACCCCGAGCGCTTCGCCGATCCCCACGTGCTCGACCTCGGCCGGGAGAACGGCGGGCACCTGGCCTTCGGCCACGGCATCCACCAGTGCCTGGGGCAGCAGCTCGCCCGCGTCGAGATGCGGGTCGCGTTCCCCGCGCTGCTCAGTCGCTTCCCCACGCTGCGCCTCGCCGTACCGGCCGAGGAGGTCGGCCTGCGCCCGGAGACCGCGGACATCTTCGGGGTCAAGAACCTGCCCGTCACCTGGGACGCGTGATCCGGGCGGGTCCTTCGCGGGCGACGCCGCGCCGTCTGCCGTTCACCCGGAATATTCCGTCACATCCTACTGATTCAGTAGGTGAAAGCCGTTCGCACCGGAGGAGCGCCAGGTGAGCAGCATCATCCTTCCCGAGGACCCGTTCCACCGCAGGCTGCATCACGTGGCGCCGGCCGGTCTGACGCCCGAGACCGCACAGACGGGCGGGATGACCCGCCGCGCCGCCGTCAGCGGCGCCACCGTCGGTTCGAGTCGCCTGTGGATGGGCCAGACGCACGTGGCCCCGGGAACCGTCTCGGCGAACCACCACCACGGCGACTCCGAGACCGCCATCTACGTGGTCAGCGGCACCCCGTCGTTCGTGTTCCTCGACGTCGACGCCGAGGAGCCGCGGGAGGTGCGGATCGACACGAAGCCGGGAGACTACATCTTCGTGCCCCCGTTCGTGCCCCACCGGGAGGAGAACCCGGACCCCGGCCTGGAGGCCGTCGTCGTCATCGCCCGGAGCACCCAGGAGGCCATCGTGGTCAACCTGCCCGAGCTGAGATGGTCCGGCCCGGTCCGGACGACGGCCTGACCAGTGCCGCGCGCACGACCACGGCCCGTACGCCGCCGGAAACGGAGAGCCCCCGGCCGGAAGGCGTCCGGCCGGGGCTCTCCGTGATCTGTCAGAAGGTGGGGTAGATGTCGTAGGTCCCGCCGCCGACGCCGTAGTAGTTGGAGCCGGTGGCCCAGACGCTGTCGTTGATCAGCGGCTTGTAGAGGAACGGCTGCCCGGTGGAGAGGTTGAACCCGCACTCCCACAGGCCGGCCGTGGTGCTGACGCAGTTCTGCCCGCCGGCCCAGCTCAGTGGCGAGTCGCCGCGGAGGGTGATCCGGTTGCCCGCGCCGGGGTTGTAGTGGACGCGGACCGTGGTGTTGTAGGTGGAGGTCGCCTGGATCCGGCCGCCCAGCGCGGTGCGCACCGACGCGCCGCCGGAGGACGTCGCGGTCAGGACGCCCCCGTAGAGGCTGTTCGCGGCGCTCACCTGGTGCAGGGAGACGGTGACCTGCGCGGTGCCGTTCGCGGGCACCGTCACGGCGCTCGCGCTCAGGGTGAACAGGCCCGACGGGGCGGCCGTCGTCCCGGCGGCGTCGGTCGCGGACACGGCCAGGTTCAGCGTCACCGCGGAGGCCGCGCCGTTGGTGTAGGTCACCGTGCGCGTGGCCGTGGGCTGGGCGGTGGTGACCGACAGCGCGGCGCTCGGCGGGTTGGCGGTGAGTGACTGGCTGACCGCCCGGGCCGCGTCGACCCGGCCGGTGCCGTACGAGTACGGGGTGAGCCCCGCGGCCGCCGCGGCCGTGCCCATCAGCGCGTCCTTCAGCCGCTGCGCGCCCCACGCGGGGTGGCGCTGCTTCACGAGCGCGGCCGTGCCGGCGACGTGCGGGGTCGCCATCGAGCATCCGCTCATCGTGCCGTAGCCGCCGCCCGGCACGGCCGCGGTGATGTCGACACCGGGCCCGGTCATGTCCGGCTTGAGGCCCTGGTCGCCCACCGGGCCACGGCTGGAGAAGCCCGCCACCGTGTCGGTCAGGTCCACCGCGCCCACGGTCAGCGCCTTGTCGGCGACGCCGATGGAGCTGATGGTGGACGTGCCGGGACCGTAGTTGCCCGAGCAGACCACGAACAGCGCGTCGTACTGCGAGGTCAGGCTGTTGATCGCGGCCGCGACCGGGTGGTCGGGATAGCCCGCGCCGCTCTGGATGCTCATGCTGACGATCTTGGCGCCCTGCTGACCGACCGCCCAGTTCATCCCGTCGATGATCCAGGAGTCGTAGCCCCAGTTCTCGTCGCTGAGGACCTTGCCGACGACCAGGCTCGCACCGGGGGCGACCCCCTTGTAGCGGCCCCCGGAGGCGGCGCCGGTCCCGGCGACGGTGGAGGCGGTGTGCGTGCCGTGCGAGTTGCCGTCCTCGACCCCGCCTGCGTTGCCGGTGAAGTCCGCGGAGGCGACGACCCTGCTGACGAGGTCGGGGTGGTCGGTGTCGTAGCCGCTGTCCAGCACCGCGACCTTGACGCCGGTGCCGTCGTACCCGCTCGCCCACGCGGCCGGCGCGCCGATGTGCGGGACGCTGCGGTCGAGCCCGGCCGTCACCCTCCCGTCCAGCCACAGCTTGGTGACGCCGCCCCGCAGGCCGGTGGGCGTGGCGGAGCCGCCGGTGAGGCCGCGCCAGGCGTCGGGTGCGGCCGTCTTCCCGATGCTGAGCGCGCTGATGCCCAGCCGGGGGAA
This sequence comes from Microbispora sp. NBC_01389, assembly GCF_045040095.1. NCBI lineage: Bacteria > Bacillati > Actinomycetota > Actinomycetes > Streptosporangiales > Streptosporangiaceae > Microbispora > Microbispora sp. NBC_01389. Next base: position 5,459,184 of record NZ_CP109552.1, on the reverse strand, counting down.
GGCGCGCCGGCTCCTGGCCGCCCCGCCGAACGCGGCCCGGGCCCGGTCGGCGTTCTCGGTGGTCGTGCTCTTGTCATAGGTGGTCATGACCGGGATCGACTGGCTGCGCGCGTCGTCGTAGCCGTCCGCGATCAGGGTGCCCACCTCGAAGAGGTCGGGGTCGAGGCGACCGGCCCGGACGAGGGGGGCCGCGTCCGACGGGACCACCGACACCTGGTCGCCGCGGTCGGTGACGTCGAAGGTGATGCCCGTACGCCCCTCTCCCGGCTCGGCCGACAGGACGCGCAGGTCGTGGCCTTCCAGGCGCGCCCGCACCGTGTCGCCGGTGACGAGCGTGACGGTGTGGTCGCCGTCCTGCGGGGCCGCGGCGGCTCCCGTCGCCGCGGAGGTTCCGGTGGGGACCGCGCTGGAGAAGGCCGCGCCGGTGAGGGCCGGAGGGGCCGCCTGTGCCGCGGCGGACACGGCGGGCAGGCCGAGGAGGACGGCCGTCGTGAGGGCGACGGCCACGGATGAACTTCGCAAGAGGTTTCTCCCGGTTGCTGCGGGTTGATCAATGCGGCATCAGGCTAGGGTTTTCCGGGATAATTGGGAATTGTGCGGAATTCGTGTATTTGAGCTGACCCTGTGATCGAAAAATCGGCGTGTCGCATACTGATGAAAGCGGTTTCAGTGGCAGTGGACCCGACCGCGCGACGAGATCGGCAGCGGACCACTCCCCTGTGGCTTCGATCACGCCCGCCGGCGTTGTTTTCTCCGTCGGCCCTGGTGTACGGGCCGGAGATCAGCCGGGCTCCCATAAGCGCCCGGCAGCGGATTTGCGTTTCGAATGGCGGAACATTTCGTGAAAGCGATGTAACGGAATTTTGTTCGCTGGATTTTCGGCCGGTGCCGGGCTGAGACCGTCAGCAGGTGCGGCGGGGCCGGGCATCGGCGTCGCGCGACGGGCGCGGCGACGGGCGTGAACGCCGGCCCGAGGGCCACTGTGGGGGTTTCCCCCAGGAGGCGGGGGCGTAGTGGCGCCGAGGTGAATGGAACCCGCGGAGCCCGCCGAGAGTTCCCCCTGTGACATCCGGAAGAACGCACCGTTTCGCGGGGGTGGAAAGGGTGGCCGTAAACGGCTTTCGGCACCGCTCGAAATGGGATTCGACACTACGGACACGAAGGGATGGCGAATGTCAGACGCGGACATGAGGGCTGTCTTGACCTGGCGGGCCACGATACTCACGATCATCACAGGGGTGAACGTTCTGCAGATCACCGCGGACCCGGCCTACTGGGACAAATACCGCTTCGTCGTCATCTTCGGGGCCCTCGCGACCATCTACTTCTGGATCACCGCGATCCGCGCCGAGGAGGACCCGGAGGAGGCCGCCGAGAGGATCTACCGGGAGACCCGGGTGCACCGGCCCCTGTCCGCGTCGGACGTCCGCGACGAGGCACGGCGGCGCTACCCCATGTGATCCCCGGCCCCGCCGGCGTCGCTTCCGGACGCCGCGCGGCGGCGGATCGCCCTGCAGGTCCATTGACCGGTTCTTGACGAAAAGTTAGATTACGTCGGCAGATTCGGGGGGCCGGGTACCTGAAGGGAGACCGTCCTCATGCTGCGACGTGTCCTGATCTCCGCCGCAGCCGCGGTGTCGCTCCTCGTCCTGGGTGTCCCGCCGGCGGCCCACGCCGCGGACGGCGTCCGGACTCCGTCGAAACCCTCCTACACCGTCACCCTGAGCAGTAACGCCTCGGGCACCACCTGGACGGGCCACGAGAGCGTCACCTTCACCAACGCGTCCGCCGACCCCCTGACGGAGGTCTACCTCCGGTTGTGGGACAACGCCCACGGGGCGTGCCCGTCCACTCCGATCACGGTGTCCAACGTGACCGGGGGCACGCCGTCCGCCCTGTCCGTAAGCTGCACCGCGATGAAGATCGCGTTACCCGCCGCGCTCGCCCAGAACCAGAGCGCCTCGGTCGGGTTCGACCTGAGCATCGTGGTGCCCAGCGGCGCCGACCGGTTCGGCCGCGACGGGTCCTACAACTTCGTCGGGAACGCGCTGCCGGTCCTGGCGGTCCGCGACGCGAGCGGATGGCACCTCGACCCCTACACGAACAACGGGGAGTCCTTCTACGCGCTCATCGGCGACTTCGACGTCACGCTCGACCATCCGACGTCGCTGCTCGTGCCCGCCACCGGCACGTCCGTCGACACGCCGGGCGCCTCCGGCCGTACGGTCACCCGGGCCACCGCGAAGAACGTCCGCGAGTTCGCGTGGGCGGCCGGGCCGTTCACGAAGACCACGGGCACCACGACCACCGGCGTCACGGTGAACGTCTACCGGGTGAGCTCGATCAGTTCGAGCAGCGCGAGCTCGATGATGACCACCGCCAAGAACGCTCTGGTCGCCCATGCCGGGCGGTTCGGCACCTTCCCGTACGCCGAGGTGGACGTGGTGCTGGACAACAACTTCTGGTTCGGCGGCATGGAGTATCCCGGCTTCGTGCTCGACGTGATCAGCTCCACGGCGCTCGCCCACGAACTGGCCCACCAGTGGTGGTACGGCATCGTCGGTGACGACGAGTACACCAGCCCGTGGCTGGACGAGTCGTTCGCCGACTACGCCACCGACCTCTACAACGGCCTGTCCGGCACCAACTGCTGGAACAGCGTCTCCTGGCAGTCGTCCGCCGAGAAGATCACCAACTCGATGGCTTACTGGGACGCCCACTCCAGCCGGTATTCGACGGTCGTCTACGGCTACGGCAAATGCGCGCTGCACGACCTGCGGCGCGCGATCGGCACGACGGCCATGGAGACCCTCCTGAGGAACTACGCGGCCGCCCACTGGTACGGGATCTCGACCACCGCGGACTTCAAGGCCGCCGCCCAGGCCGCGACCTCGGTCAGCCTGTCGTCGTTCTGGACCACGCACCGCATCGACGGCTGACGGCCGGGACGGACCGCAACCGGCCGGACCGCGACCGGCCGGACCGCCCGGCCGGTCGCGGCCTTCGGCGTGCGCCCGGGTGGCCGTCACCCCACCGCGGATCGCGGCGACGGCCCGCGTCCCATCCGCGCCGTATTCTCGTGCTCCCTTTTCCCCGTACGGACGGGCCGGATCGTTGTTGAGGGCTCCCCTCATCCCCGCTTTCGGTTCACCGATTCTTTTCCCCGAAACGCATTCCGATACGGCGATATTCGGATCGAGCGAAATTCCCCGCAGGCAGCGCCATCGCCGCAGCCCAGAGGGCAGACGGGCCTCACATAGTTCTCGACCGCAATCCCTGTATACGGCCCGTCTGACTTCCGGCGATACCGCCGGTTCAGCAGTCAGTCAATGCATTGATCGAGCGCGGAAATCGTGAAATACCGGATTCGCCCCGCTAGATATCCGGCAAGGAGGAAATCCTTCGTGAACCTCTCCCCCACCACCAGGACCACGGGACGCTTCGCCCGCCTCGCGACCGCGCTCGGCGCCGGCCTCGTCCTCGTGGCCGTCGCCGGCGCCCATCCGGCCGCCGCCCAGGACCCGGGCAAGGACACCACGACCCAGGCCATCGAGCCCGCCGGGGCGGTGCCCGGCGGCTTCGCCTCCTGGAAGGACCTCCTCTCGACCCAGGAGCGGCTCGTCCGCGCCGCGGACCGCATCACCGCCGCCGTCGCACAGGAGCGGAACGGCGGCGGCTACGCCGGCATCGTGGTCGCCCCCGAGAACCACGAGCTGCGCCTGTACTGGAAGGGCCGCACCTCCCAGGCGATCGACGGGCTCGTCGGCCAGTTACGCGGTGACGTCGCGGTGAACGTCCTGCCTGCCCGGCACTCGGCCGCGGAGCTCACCGCCGCGATGGGCCGGATCGCCAAGAGGGCCGGCAGCGTGATCACTTCCATCGCGCCCCGCGTGGACGGCTCCGGCCTGACCGTCACCGGCCTCGACGCCGCCAGGGCCCGCTCGGCGGCGTCGGGCGAGACCGTGCCGATCACCGTGGAGACGGGCGTCCGCCCGCAGCTCACCACCCGCTGGAACGACTCCCCGCCCTGGTACGGCGGCGCCGCGTGGCAGTCCCCCGGCGGAGGCTGCACCACCGGCTTCGCGGTGACCTACGGCGGATCGAGCAAGATCCTGTCAGCGGGTCACTGCGGCGCGCTGGGCGACACGGCCACCGACCCCACCGGTGAGGTGATCGGCAGCGTCAGCCAGGACAACAACGGCCTGGACGTCCTGCTGATCAACGCCAGCGCCGCGGGCCGCGTCTTCAACAACCCCATCGGCAACGTCTCCACCGAGTACAACAACCCGGTCATCGGCACCACCAGCAGCTACGTCGGCATGTGGCTGTGCACCTCCGGCGCCTACTCCGGCACCAACTGCAGCATCCAGGTCCAGCAGACGGGCGTGACCATCAACGTCGGCTACCTGATCACGGGCACCGTCCGCGCCGAGCAGTCGGCCCACACCAACGCCGTCGGGCAGGGCGACAGCGGCGGCGCGGTGGAGGTCGTCAACTCCGCCAACACCAGCCAGGTGTACGCGGCCGGCGTCAACACCGCCATCGACACCAGCACCGCCGTCACCTGCACCGGCTACGTGACCAGCGGCCGGACCTGTGCCTGGCGGATGTACTTCTCGCCGTGGAGCAACGCGACCTCCGCGTTCCCCGGCATCGCGATCACGCTCGGCTGAGCCCGCCACCGGCCCGGCTTCGGGCGGGCGGGGCGGGGCCGGCGCCTACCGCGAGTCCCGCCCCGCCACCATCATCACCATCGCCGTCGCCACCGCCCGCACCCTCACCGGAGAGGGTGCGGGCCGTGGTGGTTCACACCGACAAGGAAGGGCGGCCGAGTGGCCCGGGCCTCCGCCGTGCTGCGGCGGCGGTACGGCTCCGCGCCGCTCGCGATCGTGGAGGCCGGGCCCACGCTCATCCCGGCGCGCTGAGGCCCGTGCGGTCCCGCCGCACGAGGACCGCACGGGACCGTACGGGATGGCCGGCCCGCACCGGGTGCGGGGGCGCACCCGCCGGGTACGGCGGCGTCAGGGCTTGATCGCGACGCCGCCGTAGGCCCAGGCGTGCCCGCCCGGGATGTACTCGAAGCCGTCGTCCGGCCGCCACCGCACCACTTCGACCAGGCCCGGGTCGATCACCCGCCAGCCGTCGAAGAACGGCAGCACCTCGGCGAGCGTGCGGGGCACCATGGGGGCGGTGCTGTTGTCGTACGGCTTGGTGAACTCCTCCCGGTCCACCTTGGGGGCGAAGTCGAGCGTGATGTGCGACAGCAGCAGGTGGCTTCCGGTGGGAACCGCCTCCTTGAACCGCTCGACCAGCGCGTACGGCTCCTCTTCGTCGCGGATGAAGTGCAGGACCCCGGCCAGGATGACGCCCACCGGGCGGGTGAAGTCGATCACTTCCCGGACCTCCGGGTGGGACAGGATCGTCTCCGGCTCCCGCAGGTCGGCCTCGATCACCGTCGTCGCCCCGGCCACGTCGCCCCGCAGCAGCGCGCGGCCGTGAACCAGGACGATCGGATCGTTGTCGACGTAGGCGACCCTGGCCCGCGGGTTGGCCTCCTGCGCGACCTCGTGGGTGTTGCCCTGGGTGGGGATGCCGGTGCCGATGTCGAGGAACTGCGTGATCCCCGCCTCCGCCGCGAGGTAGCCGACCGCCCGGCGCAGGAAGGCGCGATGGGCCTGGACGCCCTCCCGCGTGCCCGGCGACATCTTCACGAGCTGCTCGGCGGCCTCACGGTCGGCCGCGAAGTTGTCCTTGCCGCCCAGCAGATAGTCGTACACCCGCGCCGGATGGGGGATGCTCGTGTTTATCCGCGAGGCCGCCGGCTCGTGGGCCGTCGAGTGGGACATGCGTACTCCTTGCCGTCCCTCGCCGGGGGTGGCCCCCCGGCGAGAAAGGTCACCGTGTAGAGATCAGGCGCGGGTCCATCGCTGGTTCGCGCCGCCGTTGCAGGACCAGATTGTCAGCTTGGTGCCGTTCGCGGTGGCGTTGTTGGGCACATCCAGGCACTTGTTCGCGCCGACGGCCGTGATGGTGCCGTCCGCGTTGAAGCGCCACTGCTGGTTGTTCTGGCCGTTGCAATCCCAGATGATCACATTAGTACCATCCGCCGTGCCGCGGTTGTACACGTCCAGGCACTTGTTGCCGTACACGCGCAACTCGCCGGAACTGGTCGGGGTCCACTGCTGGTTCGTCTGGCCGTTGCAGTCCCAGATCTGCGCCTGCGCGCCGTTGGTCTGGGAAGCGACGTCCAGGCACCTGCCGGAACCCACCCCCTTGATCGCGCCGGTCGAGCCCGGAGGAGGCGTCGGCGTGGCCGAGGGGGTGACGAGACCCCCACCGGTCACGACGTACATGGCGGCCCCGTGCGCGGGCACGGACGCGCTGATCGCGCCCGTCGAGGAGCCGGTGCTGTGCGCCCACAGGTCGCGGACCGAGTAGGAGGACGCGGCGCCGAGGCCCAGGGCGGAGGCGGTGGTGGACACCGTCGCCGTCGAGGTGCCCCGGTTGAGCAGCACGACCGCGACGGATCCGTTCGACATCGGCTTGCGCCAGACCTCGAGGTTGCCGTTGTCGCTGATCTTGCTGCCCTGCCGACCGCCCCAGTCCTGGTTCACCGCGATGACCTCGGTGTTGGTGAGGATCGTCCGGGTGTCGGCGCTCATCGTGCGGAGGTCGTTGCCCGCGATGAGCGGCGCGTTCAGCAGCGCCCACAGGCTGAAGTGCGCCCGGCCCTCGGTGCCGGTGATCGAGCCGTTGCCGACCTCCAGCATGTCCGGGTCGTTCCAGCCGCCCGGCCCCGCGTACCCTTCAAGCCCTACCTGCTGGTCCAGGATGCCCATGACCGAACCGAAGTTCGACTGGATGTCCCCGGTCGTACGCCAGGAGTTGCCGGTCTGCATGCCCCAGGTCCAGACGTTCTCCTGGCCCCAGTTGCACAGGCTGAAGAGGATCGGGCGCCCGGTCGCGGCCAGCGCGTCCCGCATCGCCTGGTACCGCTGCTGCCCGTTCTTGCCCTGATGGTCGCCGCAGTTGTCGTACTTGAGGTAGTCGACGCCCCAGGACGCCCACAGGGCCGCGTCCCGCCGCTCGTTGCCGAGGCTCGCCGGGTAGCCCGCACAGGTCGTGAGACCCGCCGACGAGTAGATGCCGAGCTTCAGACCCTTGGAGTGGACGTAGTCGGCCACGCCCTTGATGCCGTTGGGGAACTTCTGCGGGTCCGGCACCAGGTCGCCGCCGGAGTTGCGGCTCTTGGTGGACCAGCAGTCGTCGATGTTCACGTACTGGTAGCCCGCCGCCGCCATGCCGCTCGACACCATGATGTCCGCGGTCTGCCGGATCAGGCTGTCACTGACGTTGCAGCCGAAGCTGTTCCAGTCGTTCCAGCCCATCTGGGGCGTACGGGCGAGCCCGTTGTCCAGGGCCGCGGCCGGTGACGTCGCACCGCCGACCGCGACCAGGGACCCGGCGGCGAGCGCCGCCGCCGTCGCCCAGCGGAGAATCCTTCCCATCTGCCTGCTCCTCAGCATCGTGTTCGTCAGGGGGTGGTGAGGTCGAACCGGTTGACGGTGACCGAGCCGCCCAGGGACTGGGTGGCGTAGTTGAAGATGCCGAAGCGGTAGCCCATGAAGAACTGCCAGGCGTTGCCCATCGTGAAGGCGGGGCCGAAGGAGGTGAAGTTCACCCCGTCGGTGCTGTAGGAGAACTTGGCCTGGCGGCCGGTGCCGGGCCGGATGTCGGCGTTGACGCGCAGCCAGATCCGGCCGCCGGACACGGCGGTGGAGGCCACCTCGGTTCCGGTGGAGGTGGTCTGCCAGCTGCCGTTCATGGTCAGGTTGTTGGTCGCGACCAGCCGGGTCTGCCCGTTGTCGCGCCGGACGCCGATCCAGGCCGAGGAGTCGCGCAGCATCGCCAGTCCCGCCCGGTCGCCGTCGCGCATCTGGGAGTAGTCCAGCTGGATCGTCGCCGTGGACGACGGCCCGAGGATGCGGTGGGTGAGGGTGTTGCGGGCGGAGTACAGGTCGTTGGTCACGGTGGCGGTCTGCAGCCGCAGCCCGTTGCCGACGCCGAACCTGGTGGTGTCGGGGTTGTGGTTCCACTCCCACTCCGGCCCCAGCTGCGACCCGGTGAAGGTGTCGCTTCCGGTCGGCGACTTCACCTCGCGCGTCGTGACGGGGTTGGGGTAGGACGCGCCCCAGCCTCCGTTGACGGTCGTGATGGTGGGCCAGCCGTCAGAGGTCCAGGTGACCGGGGCCAGGACGGGGATCCGGCCGCCGGGGTAGGCGTCCTGGAAGGCCATGTAGTACCAGGCGCCGTTCTGGGTCTGCACCAGCCCGCCCTGGTGCGGCACGCCGCCGCCGGAGACCGGGCCGGACATGTTCAGCAGGACCTGGCGCATCTCGTACGGGCCGAAGGGCCCGTTGGTGGACTTCAGGATGTACTGCCCGTTGGCGGGCTTGGTGACGAAGATGTAGTAGTTCCCGTTGCGCTTGTACATCCGCGAGCCTTCCAGCGTGCCGACGCTGGAGGGGGTGGAGAACACCTGCTGGCTGCGGACCTCGCTCTTGCCGTCGGCCGACAGCTGGGCGACGCTGATCTGCGTGTTGCCGTAGGCGACGTACATGGTGTCGTTGTCGTCGACGAGCAGGCCGGCGTCGTAGTAGCACTTGTTGATCGTGGTGTGCCGGTTCCACGGGCCTTCGACGGAGGTGGCGGTGTAGATGTAGGTCTTGTTGAAGTCGATGCAGCCGCCCCAGTAGAAGGTCTTGTTGCTGGGCCGGTAGTTCAGGAACGACGCCCAGATGCCGTTGACGTAGCCGCGGCCGCCGTTGAGGTCGTACTTGCTGCCGAAGTCGAGCGTGGGCACCGAGTGGCCGGCGTACTCCCAGTGGACCAGGTCGTAGGAGCGCAGGACCGGCGCGCCGGGCGAGTAGTGCATCGTGGAGGCGGAGTAGTAGTAGGTGTCGCCGACCCGGATGATGTCGATGTCGGCGAGGTCCTCCCACAGCACCGGGTTCGTGAACTGCCCGGAGGGCGCGCTCGGCGACGGGGAGGCGGACGGTGACGCCGGCGGGGACGCCGACGGGGAGGTGGTGCCGCCGTCGACGCGGACGAGCTGCCACTGCTGGTTGGTGCCACCCCAGTCGGAGTACTGCACGACCTTGCCGCCGTCGGCGGTGGAGGCGTTCTGCACCTCCACGGCCTTGCCGCTGTTGCGGTTGATCAGCCGTACGTAGCCGTCCGAGGAGTCCGCCAGCCGGAACTGCTGGTTGACGCCGTTGCCGTCGGTCCACTGCACGACGGCGGCGCCGTCGGCCGTGGAGAGGTTGGAGACGTCCATCACCTTGCCGGAGTGCCGCGACTGCACGCGGTAGTAGCCGCCGCCGGAGTCGACGAACCGCCACTGCTGGTTGTTGCCGTTGTTCCGGGTCCACTGCACGAGCGACCCGCCGTCGGCGGTGGAGAGGTTGTACACGTCCAGGGCCTTGCCGCTGTTGCGGTTGACCAGCACGTACCAGGCGTTGGTGTCGACGGTCGCGGCCGTGGCCGGCGTCAGGGACACGAGCGCGCCGGCGAGCAGGGTCGCGAGCGCCGCGAGCAGGCACGTCAGGAGGGCCGCGGGCGATCGTCTCCGTCGCCCGGTCACACGGGGCGGCGCTGGATGCATTCTCTTCTCCTCTGGGGGGTGGAGGCGGTGGGGACGGGCCCGCCGTCCCTCACTGGCGGAGGGACGGCGGGCCGTCCCCATAGCCCCCGGCTGTGGAAGGCGTGGGCCGGGGGCCGGATTCGGCGGATCGGGTGGGAGCGTTCACTGCCAGGGAGCGCCGGACGCCCGGGCGCGGCCGCCAGGAGCGAGTTATCGCTAACATCGCGGGCCGCGGAAACGCCGCGGTACGGGGCCGGCGACGGTTCAGCTCCGGACGACGCCCCGCGGCCGCGCGGGGCGCGAGCCGCGACCACCGGTCACGAGGACAGCGGAGGTCCACGCCGCCCGTGGCCGGACCGGGCCGGAGAACCGGAGGACCGGCCCGCGCACCGCCCTGCTCGCCGACGCGCTGCTCGCGGTCGTCGGCCACTGCCCGCGTAGTCCGGTGAGCGCTGATCCTGTGAGCGCTAACATTTCCGCGATGTGAACTCCCTTCTCACATCTGGCGAATGTCGGTGGTGGTGCGGCGGAGCCAATACGACGACGCGGGGTGTGTCAACACGCGGGCCGCTCCCGGGTGGTCGCCCGCGGCCGGGAGGAGCGCCCGAACTGGGACGACCGCGAAGCGGCCGGTCCGCCGGCCGGTCCGGCCCCGGTGAAACTTTCACAGCCGTCGTCACCACACGCCGAGGCCTGGGCCGCCGCGGATATCCGCCGCGCAGGAGCCCCTACGGGTGAACGGCCGGCCCCCTGAGGGATGCGGCCCTGACGGGCTGCCGCCGATAGATCGACACAACGCCTTGACACGTTACGCCAGTGTTTCCAAACTGATCCCCGGCGGCCTCCTTCTGCCCGGTCGGTGGTGAACGGCAGGGGCCGCATTGCCGGTGCCGCGGTCCGTGACGGGCCGTGCGCGACATCGCGGGCGTCTTCCCGCGTCCATCCGCGTTCGTTTCAGCACTCGTTCTTCCGGCACCACCGTTCTTTCACACCACCGTTCTTTCACACCGCGTTCGACAAGCACCCTTGTTGATCAAGCACCCTCGTTCATCAAGCAGTGGAGGCTCAGGCATGAGTGATTTCCCCTTATCCGCCGGTGGCGCCAGGCGACCGCTCAGCGGTCCGCGCCGGGCGCTGGCCGCCGGGGCTCTCGGCGTGCTCGGGGTGGTGACGGCGCTGGCGGCGACCCTCCCCGCCAATGCCGCGGCGAGCACCCTCGGGGCGGCCGCCGCGCAGAGCGGCCGTTACTTCGGCACCGCGATCGCGGCCGGCCACCTGAACGACTCGACCTACGTGGCCACGTGGGACCGGGAGTTCAACTCCGTCACCGCCGAGAACGAGATGAAGTGGGGGCCGATCGAGCCGTCCCGCAACTCGTTCAACTGGGGCTCGGCCGACCAGATCGTCAACCACGCGGTCGGCCAGGGCATGAAGGTCCGCGGGCACACGCTGGTGTGGCACGCCCAGCTGCCCAGCTGGATCAACAGCGGCATGTCGGCCAGCGATCTGCGCTCGGCGATGACCAACCACATCACCCAGGTGATGAACCACTACAAGGGCAAGGTCTTCGCCTGGGACGTGGTCAACGAGGCGTTCAACGACGGCGGCGCGGTCGGCACGCTGCGCGACTCGATCTTCACCCAGAAGCTCGGCAACGGCTTCATCGAGGAGGCGTTCCGCGCGGCGCGGGCCGCCGACCCGAATGTCAAGCTGTGCTACAACGACTACAACATCGACGACGCCAACGCCAACAAGACCCGTGGCGTCTACAACATGGTCAAGGACTTCAAGGCGCGGGGTGTGCCGATCGACTGCGTCGGCCTGCAGTCGCACTTCGGTAACCCTCCGTCGAACTACCAGCAGAACATCGCCCAGTTCGCCGCGCTCGGCGTCGACGTGCAGATCACCGAGCTCGACGTCGGCGGCTCCGGCTCCACCCAGGCCGACGCCTACCGCCGCGTCACGCAGGCCTGCATGGCGGTCTCCCGCTGCACCGGCATCACCGTGTGGGGCATCACCGACAAGTACTCCTGGCGCAGCGGCGACACCCCGCTGCTGTTCGACGGGAACTACAACAAGAAGCAGGCCTACAACGCCGTCCTGGACGCGTTCAACGGCGGCGGAAGCACCAGCAGTCCGCCGCCCAACAGCCCCCCGCCCGGAGGGAACGGCAACGCCCTCAGGGGCGTCGCCTCGGGCCGGTGCCTCGATGTCAACGGCGCCTCCCAGTCGAACGGCGCCACGGTGCTGATCTGGGACTGCAACGGCCAGAACAACCAGCAGTGGACCTCCACCAGCGCGACCGAGCTGCGCGTCTACGGCAACAAGTGCCTCGACGTGAACGGCGCGGGCACGGCGGACGGCACCGCGGTGATCATCTGGGACTGCAACGGCCAGAACAACCAGAAGTGGCGCCTGAACTCCGACGGCACCATCACCGCCGTCGGCGCGAACAAGTGCCTGGACGTGTCCGGCAACGGCACCGCCAACGGCACCAAGGTGCAGATCTGGTCGTGCACCGGCGCCAACAACCAGAAGTGGACCCGCGTCTGACCCCATTCCCGGTCTGACGCCATCCCCGATCTGACCCTGCCCGGCTCCCCCGGCCGGGCCCGATCACCCGGGCGTCCTCTTCCGGGACGCCACCCGGAGCCGGTTCGTGCGAGTCCCGCACGGACCGGCTTCCGGCTTTCCGGGGACGGCCGTCGTCTCCCGTCACCGATGACGCCGCCGGTCAGAGGGCCCGTGCGACGCGGCGCCGAACACCTTTATGAAACCGGTTCGGACAGTGGGCTTGACACGTGTTGTGTTATCGCTAACATGCAGAACACCTCATCGAGAGCGGGGAACCGGCGGATGACGAAGATCCGGCCTGGAGAGAGCCCGGCCGAGCGCCCGAGGGCGGCGGTCATGGAAGACGTCGCGGAGCTGGCGGGGGTGTCGGCGATGACGGTGTCGCGGGTGCTGAACGCTCCGGAGAAGGTGCGTCCGGAGACGCGGGAGCGGGTGCTGGCGGCGGTGCGGGAGCTGGACTACCGGCCGAACTCGGCGGCGCGGATGCTGGTGACCGGGCGGTCGGGGGTGCTGGGGGTGGTGTGTTTCGACACCACGTTGTACGGGCCGGCGTCGACGTTGTTCGGGGTGGAGCAGGCGGCGCGGGACAGTGACTATCTGGTGAGCATCGCGAGTTTGCCGGTGCTGGATCGGCGGTGGATCGGGCGGGGGGTGGATCGGCTGCGGTCGCAGTCGGTGGACGGGGTGATCGTGGTGGCGCCGCATGAGTCGGCGGCCGAGGGGGTGCGGCAGCTTCCGGCGGGGTTGCCGGTGGTGGTGGTGGGTGGGGGCGGGGATGTGCCGGTGCCGGTGGTGGCGGTCGATCAGGTGGCGGGGGCGGCGCGGGCGACGCGGCATCTGCTGAGTTTGGGGCATCGGACGGTGTGGCATGTGGCGGGTCCGCCGAACTGGGTGGATTCGCGTGGTCGTCTTTCGGGGTGGCGGTCGGTGCTGGAGGCGGAGGGCCGGGTGGTGCCCGAGCCGTTGGCGGGTGATTGGACGGCGTCGTCGGGTTATGAGCTGGGGCGGCGGCTGGCGGCCGATGGCGGGGTGACGGCGGTGTTCGTGGCCAATGACCATATGGCGATGGGGGTGTTGCGGGCGTTGCGGGAGGCGGGGCGGCGGGTGCCCGAGGATGTGAGCGTGGCGGGGTTCGACGACGTGCCGGAGGCGGCGTATTTCTGGCCGCCGCTGACCACGGTGCGGCAGGACTTCGGCGAGCTGGGCCGGCAGGCGTTCCGGCTCCTGCTGCACCGCATCGCGACCCACGACGGCGCACCGGCGCGCCTGGTCGAGCCCGAGCTCGTGGTCAGGGAGAGCACCGGCATGAGCCCGTGAGAGCTTCCGCCCGGCTCCACAGCCGGGCGGGAAAACCGCGCCCCGCCGGTCTAGGCCCCCGACGGGACGCGAGGAACAACCATTCCGAAGGAGATTGTTTCATGCGCAAATTCACAGGCGCGCTGGTGGCGGGGCTGTTACTGCTGCTCGCGGCCGCGTGCGGCAACAGCGCGGACGGCGGGGACGGCGGGAACACGACCGCCGGCGGCAAGGGGACCGTGGGCATCGCGATGCCCACCAAGTCGTCCGAGCGCTGGGTCAAGGACGGCGACAACATGGTCCAGCAGTTCAAGTCGCTGGGCTACGACACCGACCTGCAGTACGCCGAGGACGTGGTGGAGACCCAGGTCTCCCAGGTCGAGAACATGATCACCAAGGGCGTGAAGGTGCTCGTCGTCGCGGCCGTAGACGGCGCCGCCCTCACCGACGTGCTGCAGCAGGCGGCCGGCCAGAAGATCCCGGTCATCGCCTACGACCGGCTGCTGATGAAGACCCCCAACGTGGACTACTACGCCACGTTCGACAACTTCCAGGTCGGCGTGCAGCAGGCGGGCTACATCGAGGACAAGCTGGGGCTGAAGGACGGCAAGGGCCCCTTCAACGTCGAGCTGTTCGCCGGCTCCCCCGACGACAACAACACGGTGTTCTTCTTCAACGGCGCCATGTCGGTGCTCCAGCCGTACATCGACTCGGGCAAGCTCGTGGTGCGCAGCAAGCAGACGAAGCTGGACCAGGTCGCGACGCTGCGCTGGGACGGCGCCACCGCCCAGGCCCGCATGGACAACCTGCTGAGCGCGAACTACACGTCCGAGAAGATCGACGCGGTGCTCTCGCCGTACGACGGGATCAGCATCGGCATCATCTCCGCGCTGAAGAGCGTCGGGTACGGCTCCTCCGGCAAGCCGCTGCCGATCATCACCGGCCAGGACGCCGAGCTGGCGTCGGTCAAGTCGATCATCGCGGGCGAGCAGACGCAGACCGTCTACAAGGACACCCGTGAGCTGGCCAAGGTGGCCGCCTCGATGGCCGACGCCGTCGTCCAGGGCAAGAAGCCCGAGGTGAACAACACCGACAGCTACAACAACGGCGTCAAGACGGTGCCGTCGTACCTGCTGAAGCCCGTGTCGGTCGACAAGGACAACTACAAGCAGATCCTGGTCGACGGCGGTTACTACACCGAGGCCCAGCTCACCGGCTGAGCCTCGCGGTTCAACGGCACGAAAGGGGCTCCGATGCCCGACCATATCCTCCGGATGCGGGGGATAACCAAGGAGTTCCCCGGTGTCCGCGCGCTCGACGACGTGAACTTCGACGTCGAGCGCGGGACCGTCCACGCCCTTGTGGGCGAGAACGGCGCCGGGAAGTCCACGCTGATGAAGGTGCTCAGCGGGGTCTACCCCCACGGGAGCTACGAGGGGGAGATCCTCCTCGACTCCCACCCCTGCGCCTTCCGCGGCCTGCGGCAGAGCGAGGCGGCGGGCATCGTCATCATCCACCAGGAGCTCGCGCTCATCCCGGGCATGTCCATCGCGGAGAACGTCTTCCTCGGCAACGAGCGGGCGCGGCGCGGGATCATCGACTGGCACGCCACGTCGGACGAGACCGTGCGCCTGCTGGAGAAGGTGGGCCTGCGCGAGGACCCGGACACCCCGGTGAACGCGCTCGGAGTGGGCAGGCAGCAGCTCGTCGAGATCGCCAAGGCCCTGGCCAAGGACGTGAAGCTGCTCATCCTCGACGAGCCGACCGCCGCGCTCAACGAGACCGACAGCGAGAACCTGCTGCGGCTCCTGCGTGACCTGCGCGACCACGGCATCACCTCGATCCTCATCTCGCACAAGCTCAACGAGGTGATGGCCGTGGCCGACGCGATCACGATCCTGCGGGACGGCCGGACGATCGAGACGCTCGACGTCGCCGACGGGGTGGACGAGGACCGCGTCATCAGGGGCATGGTCGGGCGCGACCTCGACCACCGCTACCCGCCGCGCACCCCGGAGATCGGCGACGTGCTGTTCGAGGTCGAGGGGTGGAACGTCTTCCACCCCACGGTCCCCGACCGGCAGGTCGTCCGCGACGCGAGCCTCACCGTGCGGCGCGGCGAGATCGTGGGGATCGCGGGGCTCATGGGCGCCGGCCGCACCGAGCTCGCGATGAGCGTCTTCGGCCGATCGTACGGCACCCGGATCAGCGGCACGCTCCGCAAGGACGGCCGCGAGCTGCACCTGGCCACGGTGGGCGACGCGATCGCGGCCGGCCTCGCGTACGTCACCGAGGACCGCAAGGAGCTCGGCCTGCTGCTGGAGGAGGACATCCGGCGCAACGTCACGCTGGCCAACCTGCACCGCGTCTCGCGGCGCTCGGTCATCGACCTGCACCGGGAGGTGGCCGACGCCGAGGGGTTCCTTCACCGGCTGCGGATCAAGGCGCCCGGCGTCTTCACCAAGACCGGCAACCTCAGCGGCGGCAACCAGCAGAAGGTCGTGCTGAGCAAGTGGATGTACACCAACCCCGACGTGCTCATTCTCGACGAACCCACCCGGGGCATCGACGTGGGCGCGAAGTACGAGATCTACACGATCGTCCAGGGGCTCGCCGCCGAGGGCAAGGGCGTACTGCTGATCTCCTCGGAGCTGCCCGAGCTCCTCGGCATGTGCGACCGGATCTACGTGATGAGCCAGGGGCGGATCACCGGTGAGCTCGGACGGCGGCAAGCGACACAGGAGGCTGTCATGAGGCTGATGACGAACACACCGGCGGTGGCCCGATGACCGTGGTGGACCGCCCGGCGACCACCCCCGCGTCCTCGGGCGGGTCGGCCGGTCCCCGCCTGCGGGGGAACCTCCGGCAGTACGGGATGATCGCCGCGCTGGTCGTCATCGTCGTGCTGTTCGAGATCCTGACCGACGGCATCCTGCTCAAACCGCTGAACGTCACCAATCTGATCATGCAGAACGGCTACGTGCTGGTGCTGGCGATCGGCATGATGCTGGTGATCATCAACCGGGAGATCGACCTGTCGGTCGGCTCGGTGGCGGCGTTCGTGGGCGCGGTCACGGGCGTGGCGATCGTGAACTGGGGCCTGCCGTGGCCGCTGGTCGTGGTCGGCGCGCTCGTCACGGGTGGGCTGATCGGGGCGTTCCAGGGTTTCTGGATCGCCTACGCCCGCATCCCGGCGTTCATCGTCACACTCGGCGGCATGCTGCTGTTCCGCGGCCTCAGCATGGTCGTGCTGCAGGGGCAGTCGATCGCGCCGTTCCCCTCCGGGTTCCGGCAGCTGGGCTCGGGCTTCGTGCCGGAGTTCGGCGCCGGCGACCTGCACCTGGTGACCATGCTGCTCGGGCTCGCCGGGGCCGCGGTGATCGTGTGGAACGACTGGCGCTCGCGCGCCCGGCGGCGTGAGTACGGCCTCGCCGTGCCCGCCCCGCAGTGGTTCGTGCTCAAGGCCGTCGCGATCGTCGCCGTGATCGGGGCGTTCGCCTGGGTCCTCGCGGTCTACCAGGGCCTGCCGATCGTCGGCCTGGTGGTGATCGTGCTGACCGCGGCGTACTCGTTCGTCACGACGAGCACGGTGGTCGGCCGGCACATCTACGCGGTCGGCGGGAACGAGCGCGCGGCCGCGCTGTCGGGCATCGCGACCAAGAAGACGAAGTTCTGGGTCTTCGTCAACATGGGCGTGCTGGCCGCCCTCGCCGGGCTGGTGTTCGCCGCCCGGCTCAACGCGGCCACCCCCAAGGCGGGCACGAACTTCGAGCTCGACGCCATCGCCGCGGCCTTCATCGGCGGCGCCTCGGCGTCGGGCGGCGTCGGCAGCGTGGTCGGCGCCATCGTCGGCGGCCTGGTCATGGGCGTGATGAACAACGGCATGTCGCTGCTCGGCCTCGGCGTCGACTGGCAGCAGGCGATCAAGGGCGGCGTGCTGATGCTCGCCGTGGCCTTCGACGTCTACAACAAGAACAAGTCGAAGTGACGGGAGGACGCGGGTAGCCCGGGACGACCGCGAACCGAGGGTGACGGCCACTCTTGGTGCCGGTGGTCGTGCCGCTGCCTCCCGCGGCGCGCGGAAACCCGAGGCGCCGGCCGGACATGTCGTACGTGTCCGGCCGGCGTCGTCGTCCCGACACGCTCCGTCCCGGCGGGGCGGACGGCTCTCCGCGTCGCCGTGGGGTGTCCCCTACAATCGGAGTCACAGCTCCTGTTGAGCGGCGCGGGCACCCGCTCGGAGAGCGGCGAGGCGCGAGGGGTTCCATGACCAGGTCGCTGCGCTCGGACGCCCGGCGCAACCGGCAGCGCATCCTGGAGGCCGCCGAGGTCGTGTTCGCGCTCAAGGGGCCGTCCGCCTCCACCGAGGAGATCGCGCGGAAGGCCGGAGTGGGCATCGGGACCGTGTTCCGCCATTTCCCGACGAAGGATGCGCTCCTCCAGGCGATCATCGAGGTGCTCGCCGTACGCGTCGCCACGGAGACCGGGAATCTGGCGCGCACGGGCGAGCCGGCCACCGCGTTCTTCCGGTTCTTCAGCTGGGTGATCGGTCAGGCCGCGGAGCAGCGGACGGTCGTCGATCTGCTGACCGAGGCGGGCGCCGAGGTCACCGTGGCCGAGCCCGTCGACGCGCTGCGCGAGGCCGTGGCGCGGCTACTCGCCGGGGCCCAGCGGGCGGGAGTCGTACGGCGGGACGTCGGGGTCCCCGAGGTGCTGGCGCTGCTGACCGGCCTGTGCCAGGCGTCGCCGCACGCCGGCTGGTCCCCCGAGGTCCGCGACCGCACCCTGGCCGTCGTGCTCGACGGGCTGCGCCCCTCCCCCGCCCCCGAGTCGCCCTAGCCTGGGCGGCCCGGGCTCTCGATCTGTGCGATCATCGGGCCCACCAGCCGGTTCAGCTCCCGGACCAGCACAACCAGGGCCCGGTGGGCCAGTTCCGGCAGGTCCTCGGCGGGGCCGTCCGGCGCCGGGGGGAGGTCGTCGAGCGGCAGCGGCGCGTCCACGAGCAGGACGGGCCGGACGAACGGGATCTTGGTGAGATCCCGCTCGGCGGGCTCGACGTACTGGCCGAAGACCTCCGGCCAGCCCTCCCAGCCCCGGTCGCGCCACCAGGCCCGCGACGCCGTGAGCGCCGCGGGCGGCGGCGCGACCAGGCCGATCCGGGCGATCATCGACCCGTCCCAGCCGTTGCGCGCGCACGAGGCCGAAAGGACCCGCCGATGCCACCGCACGAACCCCGGCGAGGCGACGGGAGGCGTGGCGACCCGCCAGGCGGCGCAGGCGAACGCGACCGGGGCGATGTCGCCCCAGACGCCGTCGAACGCGCCGATGTTGTCGCGCAGCAGCTCGGTGAAGCGGCTGTCACCACCACGTGCGCGCTCCCGGTCGGAGCGGGCGTCGATCCAGAATGCCTGGTCTTCGCGCATGTGTCCCGTCTTCCGGCCCGGGGGCGCGTGGTCAGCGGGCGGGCAGCGCGGCGGGAGCCGCCCCGCCGGCCACCTGCGAGGGCCCGGCTTCGCCGGTGAAGCTGAACGTGGCGTTGTCGCCCTCGCCCTCGATGTCGATCTTCACGACCTGGCCCGGCCGCAGCTCGCCGTAGAGGATCTTCTCCGACAGGGTGTCCTCCAGCTCCCGCTGGATCGTCCGGCGCAGCGGACGGGCGCCCATGACCGGGTCGTATCCCCGGTCGGCCAGCACCTGCTTGGCCGCCGCGGAGACCTCCAGGCCCATGTCGCGGTCCTTGAGACGCTCGGCCACCTGGGCGAGCATCAGGTCCACGATCTGGATGATCTCCTTGGGCGTCAGCTGGTGGAAGACCACGATGTCGTCGACGCGGTTGAGGAACTCCGGCCGGAAGTGCTGCTTGAGCTCCTCCTGCACCTTCGCCTTCATCCGGTCGTAGTTCGACTCGCTGTCGTCGGCCTTCGAGAAGCCCATCCCCACGCCCTTGGAGATGTCCCGGGTGCCGAGGTTGGTCGTCATGATGATGACGGTGTTCTTGAAGTCGACCACCCGGCCCTGGGCGTCGGTCAGGCGACCGTCCTCCAGGATCTGCAGCAGCGAGTTGAAGATGTCCCCGTGGGCCTTCTCGACCTCGTCGAACAACACCACCGAGAACGGCTTGCGCCGCACCTTCTCGGTGAGCTGGCCGCCCTCCTCGTACCCGACGTAGCCGGGCGGGGAGCCGAACAGCCGCGAGACGGTGTGCTTCTCCATGAACTCGGACATGTCCAGCATGATCAGCGCGTCTTCGTCGCCGAACAGGAACTCCGCCAGCGCCTTGGACAGCTCGGTCTTCCCCACACCCGACGGCCCGGCGAAGATGAACGAGCCACCCGGACGGCGCGGGTCCTTCAGACCGGCGCGGGTGCGGCGGATCGCCCGTGACAACCCCTTGATGGCGTCGTCCTGGCCGATGATCCGCTTGTGCAGCTCGTCCTCCATGCGGAGCAGCCGCTGCGACTCCTCCTCGGTGAGCTTGAACACCGGGATGCCGGTGGCCACCGCGAGCACCTCGGCGATGAGCTCCTCGGTGACCTCGGCCACGACGTCCATGTCGCCGGCCTTCCACTCCTTCTCCCGGCGCTCCCGCCGCACCTGCAGCTGCTTTTCCTGGTCGCGCAGCGCGGCGGCCTTCTCGAAGTCCTGCGCGTCGATCGCGGACTCCTTCTCGCGCCGGACGTCGGCGATCTTCTCGTCGTACTCGCGCAGGTCCGGCGGCGCGGTCATCCGGCGGATCCGCATCCGCGACCCGGCCTCGTCGATCAGGTCGATCGCCTTGTCGGGCAGGAACCGGTCGCTGATGTAGCGGTCGGCCAGCGTCGCGGCGGCCACCAGCGCACCGTCCGTGATCGACACCCGGTGGTGCGCCTCGTAACGGTCCCGCAGGCCCTTGAGGATCTCGATCGTGTGCGACAGGCTCGGCTCGGCCACCTGGATCGGCTGGAACCGGCGCTCCAGCGCCGCGTCCTTCTCCACATGCTTGCGGTACTCGTCCAGCGTCGTGGCGCCGATCGTCTGCAACTCGCCACGCGCGAGCGGGGGCTTCAGAATGCTCGCCGCGTCGATGGCGCCCTCCGCGGCGCCCGCGCCGACGAGCGTGTGCAGCTCGTCGATGAACAGGATGATGTCGCCGCGCGTGCGGATCTCCTTGACGACCTTCTTCAGGCGCTCCTCGAAGTCGCCGCGGTAACGCGACCCGGCTACCAGCGCGCCCAGATCCAGCGTGTAGAGCTGCTTGTCCTTCAGCGTCTCGGGCACCTCACCCTTGACGATCTTCTGGGCCAGGCCCTCCACCACCGCGGTCTTGCCCACACCGGGCTCGCCGACCAGCACCGGGTTGTTCTTCGTACGGCGCGACAGCACCTGCATGACGCGCTCGATCTCCTTCTCCCGGCCGATCACCGGGTCGAGCTTGCCCTCCCGCGCGGCCTGGGTCAGGTTCCGCCCGAACTGGTCCAACACCAGAGACGTCGACGGCGCCGCCTCCTGCGGCCCGCCCGCCGCCGCCGGCTCCTTGCCCTGGTAACCGTGCAGCAACTGGATGACCTGCTGCCGCACCCGGTTCAAGTCAGCGCCCAGCTTCACCAGCACCTGCGCCGCGACACCCTCACCCTCCCGGATCAAACCCAGCAGGATGTGCTCGGTGCCGATGTAGTTGTGCCCAAGCTGCAACGCCTCACGAAGCGACAGCTCGAGCACCTTCTTGGCACGCGGAGTGAAGGGAATGTGCCCCGACGGCGCCGACTGCCCCTGGCCGATCGTCTCCTCGACCTGGCGGCGCACCCCCTCAAGGCTGATCCCAAGGCTCTCCAGAGCCTTGGCCGCCACACCCTCGCCCTCATGGATCAACCCAAGAAGAATGTGCTCGGTACCGATGTAGTTGTGGTTGAGCATCCGGGCCTCTTCCTGGGCCAGGACGACAACCCGCCGCGCACGGTCGGTGAACCTCTCGAACATGTCGGCTCCCTCCGAAGCTGAGCCAGGAATCGGAGTCTTCACTCTAGTTGCCTGGTCCCGGGTAAGGTCCTCCGCAATCCCGGCACGGAACACGAGGATCGGCCCGGCGGACGAGCGGGCGTGGCCCGGCCCGTCACCGGGACACCCGCCGTGGGCTGCGCGTCTTCGGCGCGAACGGCCCGGCGGCAGGCGGGGGAAGCCCGGGCGGGGCGCTGGCGCCCCGCGGTTCTTTCGCGCCAAGCGTAACCACCGGACCGGGCGGAGGCCCGGAGACAACCGACCGGCGTCGCCTGCATCCTCCCCCATCACCGCAGCACGTCTCTAACCGGTTCGATGGAAGTTTCATGCGATGAAACCGGTGCCGGTCCACGGGATCGCACGCCGCGAAGCTGGCCGGGAAACGGGCCGTACACATACAGGACACCCGCCATTGACATCAACTCAGAGGCAAGCCTAGGCTTCCTGACGAATCGATTCGATGAATCCGGCGGACGCCTCCGCCGCGCCTGCGGCGCGGCCACCGGTGAGGCCCGCCGGGAACCGCTCCGCGACGGCGTCCGGGAAGCCCCGGGAGAGGTTCGGTTTCCCACTCGCCCCATCCAGCTTCCGAGAACAACCCCAACACCCCTCTGTCCAAGGAGTCGCAAGTGGACACCACCCCCCGTACGCGACGCCGGCGTCGCCACGGCCTCGCCGCACTGCTGTCGGCCACGGCCATGGCCGCCGCGTCCGTCCTCGCGGCCGCCGGGCCGGCCCAGGCCGCCGACGAGTCCATCACCGTGAACTTCTCCGTCACGAACGGTTCCCCCACCTACCGGGCGTCTGGGTGGATCTACGGCATGACCGAGAACGGCGCGGCGCCCGCCGACAACTACTTCCGCGACGTGAAGTTCCGCTACATGCGGGCCGGCGGCGCGCAGCTCGACAGCCCGGGTGGGTGGGTGTCGGGCAAGTACGACCGGCGGTGGAACGCCACCCGGGCCCAGCTCCTGCGCACCCGCTCGCTGGGCGGTGAGTTCGTGCTGCTGGTGCACGACCTTTGGGGTGCCGACGGCTATCCCATCTCCCGCTTCCCCGGCGACAACGGCAACTGGACCGACTACGACAACTTCCTCACCCGCCTGATCAACGACGTGCAGGCGACGGGTGCGCCCGTCCAGTGGGATCTGTGGAACGAACCCAACATCACCCTGTTCTGGAACCGTACGCAGTCGCAGTACTTCGAGATGTGGAAACGCGCCTACCAGCGCATCCGCGCCGCGTTCCCGTCCCAGCTGATCGTGGGCCCGAGCTTCGCGGGCGTGCCGTCCACCGGCGGCTGGTGGACGCAGTACCTCGACTACGTCAAGGCCAACAACGTCGTCCCCGACATCGTCAGCTGGCACTCGCTGCCCGGCGACCCGGTGGCGAACGTCAACACGGCCAACACCACGCTGAACTCCCGGGGCATCGCCCACCCCCGCCCGTACCAGATCAACGAGTACGGCGCCTCGAACGAGCAGAACCCCGGTGACGGCGCCTGGTACATCGCCCGGCTGGAGCGGGCCGGCGCCGACGGCCTGCGCGCGAACTGGGCGGGCGGGAACAACCTGCACAACGACCTCGGCAACCTCCTGACCCACAACTCCGCCGGCCAGTACTCGCCGAAGGGCGAATGGTGGGTCTACCGCTTCTACGGCTCCCAGACCGGCCAGATCGCCTCCGTCACGCCCAGCTCGAACTACGACGCCTTCGCCACCAAGGACACCGGGAACGCCAAGATCCTGGTCGGCGGCGGCAGCACGACCGGCAACGTCGCGGTCAACCTGCAGCGCCTCGACACCACCAGCGGCATCGTGCAGAACAACCAGGTGCGGGTCGTCGTGGAGCGCATCCCCTACAGCGGCGGCGGCGCCGTCACCGGCCCGGTCACCGTGCAGAACACGGTGGTGAACGTGTCGAACAACAACGCCACCGTGAACGTCCCGCACACGAGCGTCGACGACACCTACACCGTCACGCTCCTGCCCCCCGACACCTCGGGTCCGTCGCCGTCGGCTTCTCCGAGTTCTCCGGGCGGCGGGGCGACGGCGGTGCGCAACGTCAACGCGGGCCGCTGCCTGGACGTACCGGGCCAGTCGCAGACGAACGGCACGCAGCTGTCGCTCTGGGACTGCAACGGCCAGGCCAACCAGCAGTGGACGTACACCTCGTCGAAGCAGTTGCAGGTGTACGGCAATAAGTGCCTGGACGCCGAGGCCGGCGGCAGCGCGAACGGCACCCGGGCGATCATCTGGGACTGCAACGGGCAGGCCAACCAGCAGTGGAACGTGAACTCCGACGGCACCATCACCGGCGTGCAGTCGGGCAAGTGCCTGGAGGCGAGCAACTTCGGCACCGCGAACGGCACGAAGGTGCAGCTGTGGTCCTGCACCGGCACGACCAGCCAGAAGTGGACCCGGAGCTGACCCCTCCCCGGTGAGACGGCCCGGCGGCGAGACGTCCTCGCCGCCGGGCCGCAGGTCATCTCGTCCGGGTCATCGGGTCCGCGTCACCTGGTGACGGTGACGGTGTCGAGGTCGAACAGGTAGCCGGTGCCGCTGCCGGTGAAGACGAGGTACAGCGGCCCGGACGCGGAGCCGGTCAGGGTGGTCGAGACCGTCGCGAAGGTGTCCCAGCTTCCGGTGGACGTGACCGCGACCTGGCCGAGCAGCGTCCCGTTCTGCGACCCGGACCGGATCTGGATCGTCCCGCCCGAGCCGCCGGAGGACACCCGCGCCGAGAACGTCTTCGCACCCTGGGTGTTCACCTGTGAGTACGCCGCCCAGTCGCCGTTGTTGATGTAGCCGGCGGTCTTGCCGCCACTGGCGGTGGCGTGGTTCGCCTGCTGCAGGCCCGACTGCGCGGTGTACGCCTCACCCTCGACCGTCTGGCTGGTGGGAGTGGGGCTGGCGCTGGGGCTCGGACTCGGGCTCGGGCTCGGGCTGGAGCCGGACTTGGTGAGGGAGAACGAGTCCACGTTGAACAGGTAGCCGGACCCTCCTGTGAAGACCAGGAAGAGCGGCCCCGACCCCGACCCGTTGAGGGTCGTGGACACGGTCGTGAAGGTGTCCCAGTTGCCGGTCACCGGCACGGCGACCTGGCCGAGCAGGGTCCCGGTCTGCGAGCCGGCGCGGATCTGGATCGTGCCGCCCGAGCCGGCGGAGGAGACGCGCGCGGTGAACCCGGTCGCGCCCGCCGTGCTGACCGAGGAGTAGCCCACCCAGTCGCCGTTCTCGATGAAGCCAACGGCTTTGCCGCCGCCGGCCGTGCTCTGGGTGGTCTGCTGGACTCCCGACTGCGAGGTGTAGGACTCGGCCTCGACCGTCGTGCCGTTGCCGTTGCCGGGCGGGGCGCAGTCGGCCTGCACCACCCCGGCGGCGTATCTGATGCCGCCCAGCAGCACCGTGCGGAGGCCCTGCTCGGAGTAGGACTGGATCGAGTGACCCATGCCCGTGTAGAACGACCGGCCGGACGCCTGCGGGTGGCACCAGGTGATCGGGTGGTCGCCCATGGTCCCGCCGCTGTAGCTGGTCTCGTCCAGGGTCTGCAGCACGTGGGTCGTGGACCGCGGGTTGGTGCGGTAGTTGTACCACTCGTCGGTCCGCGACCACGCCGCCGCGAGGCCCGAGGTCGCCGGGTGCGTGGCGTCCTCGGTCCTGACGGTCGCCTGCTGGATCGCCGGGTGGTTGTTGAACCAGGCGCCCACGAGCTGCCCGTAGTAGGGCCAGTCGTACTCGGTGTCGGCCGCCGAGTGCACGCCCACGTAACCGCCCCCGCCGTCCACGTACGACTGGAAGGCGGTCTGCTGGGAGTTGTTCAGCACGTCGCCGGTGGTGCTGAGGAAGACCACGGCCTTGTACTGCGCGAGGTTGCCCGAGCTGAACGCGTTCGCGTCCTCGGTGGCGTCGACGGTGAAGTTGTTCGCCGCGCCCAGGTCACGGATGGCCTGGATGCCGGTGGGGATGGAGTCGTGCCGGAACGCGGCCGTCTTGGAGAAGACGAGCACCTTGTAGGCCGGGTCGGCGGCGTGGACGGCGGTCGGGAGCGACACGCTCGCGACCAGCGCGGCGGCCGCCGCCGACACGCTCAGTAAGACCTTTGCGGCTTTCGGCATGGGTGTCCTTTCGTCGCGGCGCCCGGCGGTGCCCCCTTCTTCCTGGTGTCGTGGGGGCGGTGCCGGGTCCGCACCAGGTGTGGTCAGGTCACGCCCTGTGAGGGGAGGCCCGCCGTCGGGACGAGCGGCGTGCGGCGGCGCACGGCGTGTGCGGATCGTCGAAGTGGGCCGGCCCGGAAGGAGAGCCCCGGAGGGATCAGCTACTAGTTAGTTCGCGTGTGTCGGGACCGTCAAGACCGTAAGCCCACTCATTCCGGTCTCCGCACAACCGCACCCGGTCACCGTCGGCACCCGCTCTGGTCAGCGCGGGGATGCGCCGGCCGAGGGTCGTCGCCCCCTCATGAAGCGTTCATATGTGTCGCACTCTTCACCCCGGGACCTGGCCGGGTCTCTTCTAACGTTCCAGGCGTACGGGATCGGCGGGGCCGCCGCGGCGGACCAGCCAGGCGTCGGTGATGTGGTTGAACATCGCCTTGGCCGCGCCGTCGGGGTCGTGGGCGGCGATGCGCTCGTAGATGCGGCGATGGCCGAGGTTGGAGGCCACGCACAGGGCCCGCTCGGACCGGCCCATGTAGCGCGCGGTGTTGACGACCTGGCTCTCCAGTGAGCGGACCACGCCGCGGGCGATGCGGTTCCCGGACGCCCGCATGACCACGTCGTGGAAGACGCGGTCGTGCTCCTCGTACGTCAGGTGGTCGTCCACGAGCTCGTCCATCCGGTCGACCAGCGCGCGGAGCCGGTCGACGGTGTCCTGGTCCGCGAGGCGGGCGGCGACGTTGGCCATGTCGGCCTCCAGCACACGACGGGTGACGACGACGTCGTCGAGGATCGCCAGGCTCTCGTCCTCGGCGATGGTCGCCGTGAGGACGAGCTCGTCGAGCATGTCCCAGGACGTCGACGGGGTGACCATGGTGCCGGCGCCCTGGCGCACCTGCACCAGGCCCTTCTCCTGCAGGATCTTCACCGCTTCGCGGACCACGGTCCGGCTCACCGAGAAGGCCTCGCACAGCGCGGGCTCGGGGGGCAGCGGCGTCCCCGACGGGTGCACGCCGCGCACGATGCGCTCCACCAGCTCCGCCGTCACCGCCTTGGCGAGACTCGCCGGTCGCCGCACCCAGGCAGGAGGCGACGGTACTTCACGGGCCGTTCCCTGCGATGCCGTCATCTCATCCTCCGATGGCCTGCGGGGAGAGCACGCCATCAGCGAGTATATGTCAGCGGTATTGACGTCAGACGTCATACGAGTTACGTTCTCGCCGCAGACGGCCGGGTCAACCGGCCACGCTCTGGAGAGTGACAGCCATGAAGCAGCGAACACTGTGGTCGGCCGTCCTGGTCGCGGGGCTGACCGTGTCGGGATGTGGCAGCGCCACCCGAACGGCTCCCTCACCTGCCGGTTCCGGAACCCCCTCGAAGCTGGTGGTCTGGGACTGGAAGTCGGGCGACGCGACCGCGGCCTCCTATATCGAGAAGGCGAAGGCCGATTTCGCCAAGAAGCACCCGGGCGTGACGGTCGAGTTCGTGGCCCAGCCCTTCGACCAGTACTACACCCTGCTCGGCACGGCCATCCAGTCCAGCACGGGACCGGACGTCATGCTCTTCAACGGAGGCGGGCAGCTGCGTGACCGCGTGGACGCGCTCCTCCCGATCGACGAGTACGTCGCCGAGGACCGCCAGCGGCTCGCGGGCTGGGACGCGTTCAGCAAGGACGGCAAGGTCTACGCCGCGCCGGTGACGCTGCAGGGACACCCGATCTACTACAACAAGGAGATCTACGAGAAGGCGGGGCTCGACCCGGCCAAGCCGCCCGCGACGTGGGACGAGCTCATGACCGACTGCGCCGCCGTCAAGAAGGCGGGGAAGAGCTGCTTCGCCCTGGGCAACAAGGAAGGCTTCGGCATCCAGTTCTTCCTCTCGGGCCTGGGCTCGGGTGTGCTGACGCCCCAGGAGTACGACGACTGGATCGCCGGCAAGCGCGACTGGACCTCTCCCCACGTGAAGCAGATCTTCACGCTGTGGAAGGACGTCAACGACAAGGGCTACAACAACGCCGGGGCCAACTCGACCGCGATGTTCAACGACTCGTGGGCGATCTTCCAGTCCGGCAAGGCCGCCAACGTCATCGGGCTGATGTCGGACATCGGGCACTGGAAGGACTTCGCCGAGTTCCTGCCGCCCGACAAGATCGGCGTGATGCCGGCCCCGGTCGTGACCGACGGAGCCACTCCGGGCCTCGCCTACGACGGCGGCATCGGCTACGGGATCGCGAAGTGGACGAAGGACCCGAAGCTGGCGGCCGACCTGGTGCGGTCCCTGACGTCGACCGACGCCCTGACCGCGTTCTACGCCAAGGCCGGCGCGATCGCCTCCGACACCACGATCGACACGTCGCAGTCCGGCCCGGCCGTCAGCACGATCGTGGCGGCGCTCAAGAGCGGTAAGCCCGCCCTGCACGTCGCGCTGTCCTCGAAGACGCTCGACCTGATGGGACGGGTGTCGCAGAAGCTGCTGAGCGGGTCGCTGACCGTCGACAAGGCGATGGACCAGATGGCCGCGGCCGACAAGGCGAGCTGACCGTGCCCATCGGAGGCTCCTCCCCGCTGGTCCGCCCGGGTGCGCCCGGGCGGGCCGGTGGTCCGGACACCACCCGGCAGGCGGGCCACCGGGCCGCCGGAGCGCACTCCCGGCGGGCGGCGCGCTCGGAGCGTTTCGCGCCGTACATCCTGGTGGCCCCGGCCGTACTGATCATCCTGGGGCTGCGGCTCTACCCGCTGCTCCTCGGCGTCAACTTCTCCTTCACCGGCGACGGCGACCAGAACGGAGCGGTCGTCGGACTTGACAACTACCTGGAGTTGGCCGACGATCCGCTGTTCCGCACCGCGCTGGGCAACGTGGGGCTGCTCGTTCTGTTGCTGCCCGTGGCGGTGGCGATCCCGGGCCTGCTGGCGACGTTCATCTACCTGCGGGTCCCCGGGCACCGGGTGTTCCGCAGCGTCTACTTCTTCCCCGCCGTGCTCTCGCCGGTGATCGTCGGCTCGATCTTCAATCTGATGCTCGCCTTCGACGGCCCGCTGAACACCGTGCTCGGCGTGGTCGGCATCGGCCCGGTCGACTGGCTCGGCGACCCGGGCGTCACCATGTTCACCGTCGTCGGCGTGCACGTGTGGGCGACGTTCGGGATGGCGCTGGTGGTCTTCCTCGCCGGGTTCTCGACCCTCGACCCCTCGCTGCTGGACGCCGCCCAGATGGACGGCGCGTCACTGGCCCGGACCATCTGGCACGTGGTCATCCCGAGCCTGTCCCGCACCATCGCGTTCGTCCTCGTGACCACGATGATCGGGATGCTGACGTCGATGTTCGGCCTGCTGTACGTCATGACCAGCGGCGGCCCGGAGGGGTCGACGTACCTGCCGGAGTACTACATCTGGATCCAGCAGGGACAGATGAACCGCCCGGCGCTGGCCTCCGCCGCGTCGACGGTTCTCTTCCTCATCATGCTCGTGGTGGGACTGGCGCAGGTCGGCCTGCTCCGCCGCGCGGGAAGGCAGGACTGATGCGCGGAAGGCGCCTCAGCGGCTGGGTGGCCGCCGTGCCGATGGCGGCCCTCGCGCTGGCCACGGTCTACCCCCTGGTGTTCACCGCCAACGTGGCCATGAAGACCCGGCGCGAGTACGTCCTCGACCGGTTCGCCCCGCTGAACTCCCCGCACTGGGAGAACATCGGCACGGCCTGGTCCGACGCCGGCATGGCGCGATACTTCGCCAACTCGCTCCTCGTGGTGACGGTCTCGGTGGCCCTGCTGCTGCTGCTCGGGTCGATGGCGGGCTTCGCGCTGAGCCGGCTGCGCTTCCGCGGCTCCAGGGTGATCTTCCTGGGCTGTCTCGCGGCGCTGTTCGTCCCGTTCCAGGTGATCATGGTGCCGCTCGCCCGGGTCATGGCGGACACCGGTCTCATCGACACCTACCCGGGTCTGATCCTCGCCTACGTCGCGCAGTGGCTCCCGTTCACCGTCTTCCTGATGACCAGCCACTACACGACGATCCCGATGGAGATCGTCGACGCGGCGAGGATCGACGGGAACACCGTCTTCGGCGTCTACCGTCGGATCATGATCCCGCTGGGCACTCCGGCGCTGTTGTCGGTCGGCATCCTCGACACCCTGTTCTGCTGGAACGACGTGCTGATCGCCCTGCTGACGATGAACTCGGCCGACCACCGCACCCTGATGGTCGGGGTCACCTCGCTGCGCGGGCAGTACTCCGACGACATCCCCACCTTCGCCTCCGGAGTCCTGATCGCCGCCGTGCCGGTTCTGATGATCTATCTGTTCCTCCAGCGGCAGATCGCCGACGGCGTGACCGCCGGTTCCACGAAGGGCTGACATGCGTATTTCGGGGTATCGCACACTGAAGACGATCCAGGACTGGGGTCGTCCCGTCGGTGACGCCAACGGCGTCTACGCCGACGGGGGCGTACCGGTCCAGATCGTCATGGTGGACACCGACGAGGGGATCACCGGAGTCGGCATCGGACCGCACGTGGAGATCGACGCGGTGTTCGCCGCTGTCGAGGGCGAGGATCCGCGCGCCGTGACGACGCTCTACGACCGCATGCTGCGGCACACCTTCAAGGCGGGTCACGCGGGCGTCGTGTTCGGGACCATCGGCGCGATCGACACGGCGCTGTGGGACATCAAGGCGCAGGCGGCCGGCGAGCCGCTCTGGCGCCTGCTGGGGGGACGCGACCGGCGCGTCCCCGCGTACGCCTCGGGCCTGGACATCGGCCTGACCGACGACGAACTCGTCGCGGCCTACAAGGAGTACGCCGGGTACGGCCTGCGCGCCGCCAAGATCAAGGGCGGCCTCGACGTCGAACAGGACCTGCGCCGGCTGAGGCTGGTGTGCGACGTCCTGACCGAGGCGGGGCACGGAGCGCGGCCGGGCCTGATGCTCGACGTCAACGAGGCCTGGACGCGCAAGCAGGCCGTGCGGCACGTCGGCGAGATCGAACGCGCCCTCGACCTCATCTGGATCGAGGAGCCCGTGCGGCGGTGGGACGCCGAGGGCATGGCCGCCGTCGGCCGCGGGATCCGGGCCTCGGTCGCCGCCGGGGAGAACCTCACCGGGCTCGAACAGTTCCGTCCGGCGCTGGCGGCGGGGGCCGTCGACATCGTCCAGACGGCCGCCGTGTGGGGTGTCACCCACTTCCTCCGGGTGTCGGCCCTCGCGCACGCCCACGACCTGCCGGTCAGCCCGATCGGCAACGTGCCGGTCGGGCTGCTGCACGCCGCCACGTCGGTGCCTAACCACCTGGTCAGCGAACTGCAGGACCTGCGGCCGCCGCTCGGCGTGTCCGCCGACATGCACATCGAGGACGGCGCGTTCGTCCTCGGAGACTCGCCGGGCCACGGCCTCACGGTCGACGAGAGCGCGATCGGCGCGTTCCCGGGCGCCGTCTCGGCCGACAGCCCCAACGTCCGGCCGGAGCACGCCGGCCGGCGCCTACTCCCCGCGCCCGGCCACGGCCACCCCGCCCGGCCGCACGAGCTCGCCCCCGCGAGCGACGGGGCGGCGAGGTGACCCGCTCCGCCCAGGCTGAGGCCCGAGCCGCCGACCCCATCGTGGTGGCGCCCGCCGGGGCCGGGAACGCCGACGACACGGGCCCCGGCGGCCGGGAGCGGCCGCTGGCCACCCTGGCGGAGGCGCGGCGGCGGGCCCGTGCCGCCGCGGCCGAGGGGAGGCACGACGTCACGGTCGAACTCCTCGCCGGGACCTACCGGCTGACCTCGCCGCTGCGTTTCGACGCCGGCGACTCCGGCCGGAACGGCCACACCGTCACCTGGAAGGCCGCGCGCGGGGCCGCGCCGGTGCTGAGCGGCGCCACGCCCGTCACCGGCTGGGAGGTCGACGACGCCGCCACCGGCGTCTACCGGGCCCGGGTGGCCGCCGGGGCCGACAGCAGGCAGCTTTACGTGGACGGGAAGCTCGCACCGCGCGCACGGATCAGCGTGGCGCCGTCCGACATCACCCTGACCCCCACCGGATTCACCGTCCGGAACCCGGATCTCGCCTACCTCGCCGGGCTCCCCGACCAGAGGCGCATCGAGTTCCAGGCGATGCTGTCGTTCACCAACCGGTTCGCGCCGGTGGAGCGCATCTCCGGCTCCACGGTCGTGATGCGGCAGCCGGCCTGGGACAACAACACCTGGGGATACGACGTCGTCCAGGCTCCGTTCCGGACGCCGCAGTTCTTCCTGCTCAATTCGAGGAGGTTCCTCGACGAGCCCGGCGAGTGGTATCTGGACTCCACCACTGGAACGCTCTACTACAAACCCCTTCCCGGGCAGGACATCTCCAGTGCGCGGGTCGAGCTGCCCCGCCTGGAGTCGCTGGTCGAGGTCGGCGGCACCTACGACGAGCCGGCCCGCGGCCTCCGGTTCGAGGGCCTGACCTTCAGCGGCACCACGTGGCTGCACCCGGGCACCTCCGACGGTTACGCGAACCAGCAGACCGGGGCCTTCATCAGCGGCGTCCAGCCCCACCGGCCGCCGGACGCGTTCACCTCGTGCTCCTCCGGCTGCCGGGAGTTCGAGGCGTCCCGCAACGGCTGGGCGCAGGCGCCCGCGGCGGTGCAGGTGTCGGCCGCGGCGGACATCGCCTTCGTGGACTGCGCCTTCGTGAACCTCGGTTCCGTCGGGCTCGGCATCGGCAACGACGCCGGCGCCCACGCCACCGGCGTGGGACTCGGCGCGCACCGGGTGTCGGTCGTGGGGAGCACGTTCACCGCCTGCGCCGGCGGCGGCATCATGGTCGGCGGCATCCGCCCGGACGCGCACCACCCGTCCGATCCGCGCATGGTCAACAGCGACATCCTGCTGCGTGACAACCGCGTCCACTCGACCGCGC
Source organism: Microbispora sp. NBC_01389 (assembly GCF_045040095.1). Classification (NCBI taxonomy): domain Bacteria; kingdom Bacillati; phylum Actinomycetota; class Actinomycetes; order Streptosporangiales; family Streptosporangiaceae; genus Microbispora; species Microbispora sp. NBC_01389. Next base: position 5,426,675 of record NZ_CP109552.1, on the reverse strand, counting down.
TCGAATACCTGGACCAGGGCGCGATCGTCGCCAGCTACGTCACCCGGCTGGCCATCGAGCACAACTACGTCTCCGACATGCCGTACATCGGCATCGGCGTCGGCTACGGCTGGGGCGCCAACGACCCGGGAGGCAGTCCCGAGTACGCCGGCCGCGGCCTCTACGACTTCCAGCCGATCCACGACACGCCGACGACCCTGAGCGACGTCCGCGTCGTGGGCAACCACGTGCGCAACGTCGTGCAGACCATGTTCGACGCCGGCGGCATCTACACGCTCTCGGCGATCCCGCGCGGCACCATCGAAGAGAACTACTGCGAGAACAGCGGTCAGCTCGGCCTGTACTTCGACGAGGGCTCCCGCTACCTGAGCGCGAACCGCAACGTGTTCGCCGGCACCGCCGGGCAGTGGGCGCACGCCAACAACCAGAGCGGCAACCACACCGGCGATCTCACCCTCACCGGCAACTTCTCCACCAACCCCGCGATCACCGGCATCGTCGACGGACAGCGCGGCAACGTCACCAGGGACAACGTGACGATCACCCTCGGGGCCGTCCCCGCCGAGGCCGCCCGCATCATCGACGCGGCCGGCCCCACCGGGAAGTACCGTGACGCGCCCGGGCCTTGACCACGGAGCGTGCGAGTGCTGACAATCGCCGGGCGACACACTCCTGCGATCAAGGAGAGGCCCGTGCTCCAGGCACAGCTGACCATCGACCCCGCCCACCGGGTGGCCCCGGTGCGGCGCCGTACGTTCGGCACGTTCGTCGAGCACCTCGGCCGCTGCGTCTACACCGGGATCTACGAGCCCGGCCACCCCACCGCCGACGCGGAGGGGTTCCGCGGCGACGTGCTCGCGCTCACCCGTGAGCTGGGGGTGACCACCGTCCGTTATCCCGGCGGCAACTTCGTCTCCGGCTACCGCTGGGAGGACGGCGTGGGCCCGCGTGAGCGGCGGCCCCGGCGGCTCGACCTGGCCTGGCACAGCACGGAGACCAACGAGGTCGGGGTCGACGAGTTCGTCCGGTGGTCCCGCCTGGCCGGCCTGGAGCCGATGATGGCGGTGAACCTCGGCACGCGCGGCGTCGCGGAAGCCGTCGACCTGCTCGAATACTGCAACATCCCGTCCGGGACGACGCTGTCGGACCTGCGGGTGGCGGGCGGCGCCAAGGAGCCGCACGACATCCGCATGTGGTGCCTCGGCAACGAGATGGACGGCCCCTGGCAGATCGGGCACAAGACCGCCCGCGAGTACGGCAGGCTCGCCGCCGAGACGGCCCGGGCGATGCGCATGGTCGACCCCGGCCTCGAACTGGTGGCGTGCGGCAGCTCGGGCTCCTCGATGCCGACGTTCGGGTCCTGGGAGACGACCGTCCTGGAGGAGACCTACGACCTGGTCGACCACATCTCCTGCCACGCCTACTACGAGGAGAAGGACGGCGACCTCGGCGGCTTCCTGGCCTGCGCGACCGACATGGACCACTTCATCTCCACGGTCGTCTCCATCGCCGACCAGGTGGGGGCGCGGCTCGGCTCCGGCAAGAAGATCTCCGTGTCGTTCGACGAGTGGAACATCTGGTACCTCAGCCGGCACCAGTCGGCCCCTCCCCCGCCGGACTGGCCGGTCGCACCGCCGCTGCTGGAGGACCACTACCACCTCGCCGACGCCGTGGCGTTCGGCGGCCTGCTCGTCACGCTGCTGCGGCACAGCGACCGGGTCGCGGCGGCCTGCCTCGCCCAGCTCGTGAACGTCATCGCGCCGATCATGACCGAGCCGGGCGGCCGGGCCTGGCGGCAGACCACCTTCCACCCGTTCGCGCAGGCCGCGCGGTACGCCTCGGGCGACGTCCTGCTCACCGAACCGGTCGGGCCGTCGTACGAGACCGGCGAGTTCGGGCAGGTCCCGGTGCTCCACGCGGTCGCCACCCACGACGACCGGTTCACCACGGTGTTCGCGGTGAACCGGTCGGTGACCGAGCCTTTGGAGCTGGAGCTCGACACGCGGGCGCTCGGCGCCGTACGGATCGCCGAGGCGACGACGCTCACCCACGAGGACGTGTACGCCCGCAACACGGCCGACGACCCCGAGCGGGTGGCGCCCCGCCCCAACACCTCCCACCGGAGCGATCCCGCACGGATCGTGCTGCCGCCGGTCTCCTGGAACGTGATCAGGCTGACGAGGGCCTGACCGGCGGCGCGGTGCTGTCGCGGACCACCAGTTCGTTCGCGAGGTCGATGCGGCTCGTGGCCACCTCCGTGCCACGGGCCAGGTCGAGCAGCATCTGGGTCGCGACGACCGCCATGTCCGACAGCGGCTGGTTCACCGTGGTGAGAGCGGGCTCGACCCAGGCGGCGGCGGGCACGTCGTCGTACCCGACGACCGACAGCTCGCCGGGGACGTCGAGGCCGAGCCGCCGCGCGGCCCGCAGCACGCCGAGCGCCTGCAGGTCCGACCCGGCGAAGATCGCGGTCGGGCGGGCCGCCCCGGTCAGCAGGTCCATGCCGTGCTCGAAGCCGGCGTCGACGTAGAAGTTGCCGTACCGCACCAGGCCGGGGTCGACGGCCAGCCCGGCCTCGTCGTGGGCGACCCGGAAGCCGGCGACCCGCGCCCTGCTGCACAACACGTCCTTCGGCCCCGAGACGACCGCGATGCGGCGGTGGCCGAGCTCCAGGAGATGGCGGGTGGCGAGCAGGCCGCCGTTCCAGTTGTTCGAACCCACCGTGGGCACGGTCGCCGGGGTGACGCTGTCGGTGTCGACGACGACGAACGGGATCCGCTGCCGCCGCAGGCTCCGCTGCTGCGACTGGGACGGCCCGCACATGACGAACAGCACGCCGAGCGGCCGGCGGTCGAGGAGGCCGTCCAGCCACTCGTCCGGCGGCCGGTGCGCTCCCCCCAGTTGCGACAGGGCGACCTCGATCCCCGCGGGAGCGGCGACGGAGTCCACCCCCCGGATGATCTCCATCGACCACACGGAGTTCAGCTGGTGGAAGACGAGGTCGATCTGTCCCCTGAGCGGCCGCCGCCTGACGCGGGGGCGGTACTCGTGCCGCGTGAGGCAGGCCTCCACGCGTTCCCGGGTGGCGGGCGCGACGTCGGGGCGGCCGTTGAGGACCTTGGACACCGTGGTCACCGAGACGCCGGTCTCCTCGGCGATGGCCGCGATCGTCGCGCGGCGGGGGCCCTGGGCGGAGGTAGGGCTGGTCATCGGTCCACTCGTCGTTCCCGTGCGCTGGTGTTTTCCGAAAATTTCGTGAAACTCTACCAGCGTGAGGGCCTCTAATAAGCGGAGACCAGCGCGATTGTGAGTGGAGTCGACGGCACTTGACTTCCCTCTTGACGCACCCTGGCTTGAGGCTTATATTTCCGCAATATTAATCCAAATCATCGAAACTTTCGGTCATGTCGCCCCGGCGTTTTCCGTTCGCGGCGTGCTGACGCGGCGGCGTGGTCGTGACGCGGCGGCGCCGCCAACGGAGATGGCACCGGAGGCACGAGGATGAGCACCACCCAGGCGGTCGACGCGTCACCGCCCGCCGGTGATCCCCGGCGGGCGGGCCCCGGCCCCGCCCGTACGGACCGCCCTCCGGGCCGCACCTGGCGTCAGGCGCTGCGCCGGGACTGGCAGCTGTACTCGCTGGCGCTCCTCCCGCTGCTGTTCTTCGTGGTCTTCCGGTACCTGCCGATGCTCGGCAACGTGATCGCCTTCCGGAAGTTCCGGCCCGGCGGCGGCGTGCTGGGCGAGGAGTGGGTCGGCCTGCGCTACGTGCGGATGTTCCTGGGCGACCCGTCGTTCTGGCACGTGTTCACCAACACGGTGGTCCTCGGCGCGCTGACCCTGCTGTTCTGCTTCCCGATGCCGATCGTGCTGGCCCTGCTGCTCAACGAACTGCGCGGCCGGCGGATCAAGCGGTTCGTCCAGTCGGTGTCCTACCTGCCGCACTTCCTGTCGATGGTGGTCGTGGCCGGTCTCGTCATGGAACTGCTGTCGGTGGACGGGCCGGTGAACCAGGTGCTGCGGGCGCTGGGCGACGACCCGATCGCGTTCCTGCAGGAGGCGGGCTGGTTCCGGACGATGTACGTCTCCTCCGAGATGTGGCAGACGGTCGGCTGGGGAACGATCATCTATCTCGCCGCGCTCACGACGGTCGACGACCAGTTGTACGAGGCGGCCCGGATCGACGGCGCGGGCCGGTGGCGGCAGATCTGGCACGTGGCCCTTCCCGGCATCCGGCCGACGGCGGTCACCCTGCTGATCCTCAACATCGGCACGTTCATGGCGGTCGGCTTCGAGAAGGTCCTGCTGCTCTACAACCCGCTGACCTATCCGACCGCCGACGTGATCTCCACGTACCTGTACCGCATGGGCATCATCTCCAACAGCTTCAGCTACGCCGCGGCGATCGGCCTGTTCGAGGCGCTGATCGGGCTGGGCCTGGTGCTGTCGGCCAACCTGATCTCCCGCCGGACCGTGGGGACGAGCCTGTGGTGACCGTGGACCGGACCCGCGGCCGCCAGGTGTTCCGGGTGGTCAACGCCGTCGTCCTGACCGGCGTCGTGCTGGTGACCCTGTATCCCTTCGTCAACATCGTCGCGCGGTCGCTGAGTGACGAGTTCGCCATCCGGGCCGGCAAGGTCAACCTCGTCCCCGTCGGGTTCACCTTCCGTACGTACCAGTTCGTGGCGTCCGACCCGACGTTCTGGACGAACTACCGCAACACGGTGGTCTACACGGTCGTCGCCACGGCCATCGCGATGCTCATGACGACCTGCTACGCGTACGTGCTGTCGAAGAGGCACCTGAAGGGCCGCACGTTCCTGATCGGGGTCGCGGTCTTCACCATGTTCTTCTCCGGCGGGCTCATCCCCAACTACGTCCTGATCTCCAGCCTTGGGCTGAAGGACACCATCTGGGCCATCGTGCTGCCGAACGCGATCAGCGTCTTCAACCTCCTGGTGATGAAGACGTTCTTCGAGGGCATCCCGGCGGAGCTGGAGGAGGCCGCCGCGATCGACGGCATGAGCACGTACGGCATCCTGCTGCGGATCGTGCTGCCGCTGTCGAAGGCGGTCATCGCCACGATGGTGCTCTTCTACGCGGTCTCGTTCTGGAACTCGTGGTTTCCCGCCTTCCTCTACATGACCCAGAGCGACCTGTTCCCGGTGACGGTCTACCTGCGCAACCTCATCGCCGGGGCGACCACGGGCACGTCCGTCGGCGCCGACGCCACCGACATGACCGTGGCCACCAACATCAAGGCGGTGACGATGGTGCTCACCGTCCTCCCGATCCTGACGATCTATCCCTTCGTCCAGCGGTATTTCGTCAAGGGAGTCATGCTCGGCGCGGTGAAGGGATAGCCGCGCCGGATCCTCGCACTCAGGCAGCCCCGCTCCCCCCAGGGAAAGGACCCCCCTCTCATGCAGAAGATCAACCGGCGTCAGGCGATGATCGCCATGGGTGCGTTCGCCGCGCTCGCCGGCTGCGGCAGCGGTGACGAGAACGGCGGCAAGAAGAGCGGTGAGGCCCTCTCGGCGAACCGGGACGGCGCGATGGCCGACTACGCCGTCGGCACGCAGTTCAAGGCCGCCGCGCCGCTGACGTTCAGCATCCTCTACAACAACCACCCGTTCTATCCGATCAAGAACGACTGGTTGTTCTGGTCCGAGCTCACCAAGCGGACGAACGTGACGCTCCAGCCGAACGTGGTGCCGCTCAGCGACTACGAGAACAAGCGCAGCCTGATCATCGGCGCGGGCGACGCCCCCATGATCATCCCCAAGACCTACCCGGGCCAGGAGGCTCCCTTCGTCGCCTCCGGCGCGGTCCTGCCGGTCAGCGACTACATCGACCTGATGCCGAACTTCAAGGACAAGATCGCCAAGTGGAACCTGCAGCCCGACCTTGACACCCTCCGGCAGGCGGACGGCCGCTTCTACCTGCTCCCCGGCCTCCACGAGGACTACTGGGTGGAGTACACGCTGGAGGTCCGCGCCGACGTCCTCGACAAGCTCGGGATCGCGACTCCGCAGACCTGGGACGACGTGCACGCCATGCTGAAGGCGATGAAGGAGGAGCACCCCGACTCCTATCCCTTCTCCGACCGGTGGGCCATTCCCACGCCGGGCGGCGCCATGCTGAACCAGGTCTTCGGCCTGGGCTGCGGGGCCCGCGGCGGCTGGGGCTTCACCACTGGCCTCACCTGGGACCCGGCGGCCGGGAAGTTCGCCTACACGGGCGCGATGCCGCAGTACAAGCAGATGCTGCAGTTCATCCACACGCTGGTGCAGGACAAACTACTCGACCCGGAGAGCTTCACGCAGACCGACGACCAGGCGATCCAGAAGCTGGCGTCCGGCAAGTCCTTCGTGATCAGCGGCAACGCCCAGACCCTCGTCAACGAGTATCGCCCGCCGCTGGAGAAGGCGAACCCGAAGGCGAAGCTGGTCAAGATCCCGGTGCCCGTCGGGCCGCTCGGGCCCATCAAGGCCGACTCCAACGACACCCGGCTGGAGAACGGCATCATGATCTCCGCGAAGGCCAAGGACAGCAAGAACTTCGTGGCGATGATGCAGTTCATCGACTGGCTCTGGTACTCCGACGAGGGTCAGGTGTTCGCCAAGTGGGGCGTCGACGGGGTCACCCACACCAGGGACGCCTCCGGCTTCCACCTGCCGAAGGACGTCGACTTCGTCGGGCTCAACCCCGGGGCGCCCAAGCATCTGCAGAAGGACTTCGGCTTCTCCAACGGCGTGTTCGCGTACGGCGGGAGCACCGAACTGCTCCAGTCGACCTTCTCGGAGGAGGAGATCGAGTGGCAGAAGGGCATGAACGCCCGGAAGGCGCTGCCGCCGAAGCCGCCGGCCCCCCTCAACGACGAGGAGCGTGAGCAGGCCGCGCTGTGGCAGACCCCGCTGAAGGACCACGCCACCCAGAACTCGCTCGAGTTCATCCTCGGCAAGCGCGACTTCTCCGAGTGGGACGCGTACGTGCAGGAACTGGAGGGCAAGAACATGTCCGCCTACGTGAACCTGGCGAACAGCGCCTACGAGCGGTACAAGAAGGAGCACGGCTGACCGTTCCGCCGACCAGGCATGTACGGCTGCGCGGCGCGGCCCCGTAGCGGCCCCGCGACCCCGTGGCGGCAGTGTGTGGCGGCAGTGTGGCGGCAGTGTGGCGGCCCGATCGACCAGGAGATTCCCATGACCGGCACGACGACCGCGACATCAAGAGTGGCGACGTCAAGGGGGACGACGTCAAGGGGGACGACGTCAGCGGTGACGACGGCGGCGGCACGGCGGTTCGGCACCGGGCCGCTCTCGCGGGCCGCCGCGCTGGTCTACACCCTGCTCGTGGTCGAACTGCTGCTGCTGGCCGCCTGCCTGCCCGGCCTGGCGGGGCTCGTCCTGCTCGGCCTGTTCGGGCGTGCCGCCGCCAACGTCCCGCTGGCCGCGGCCTGCCTGCTCCCGGCCGGCCCGGCCCTTTCGGCCGCGCTGTACGCGGTGCACCGCCGCCGCGCGGATCTGGCGGATCTGCGTCCGGCGGCGGCGTTCCTGCGCGGCTACGCGATGAACGTGCGCGGCGCGCTCAAGGTTTGGGTCCCGGCGCTGGCGTGGCTGACCGTCGTGGCGGTCGTCCTCGTGAACTTCCCCGCCGCCGGGGTGCCGGACTGGTGGACGGTGCCACTCCTCGTCGTCGGAGTCGCGACGGTCCTGTGGACCGCGAACGCGCTGGTGATCACCTCTCTGTTCACGTTCCGGGGGCGGGACGTCGCCCGCCTGGCCGCCTACTTCCTCTTCCGCACGCCCTGGGTGGCGCTCGGCGGCGCGGGCCTCCTCGTCGCGGCGGCCGGTCTCACGCTGGTCGCCACCGAGGCGGCGACGGCGGCGCTGGCCTCGGTGTTCACGGCGCTGTTGCTGCTGAACAGCCGGCCGGTGATCGCCGAGGTGCGCGACAGGTTCACCGCGTGACCCCTCCGCGACGACCGGCACGCCCGTCCGGAGGAGGCCCGTGACCTCTCCCGGCCCGCCTGGCTCTTTCGGCCCCCCCGGCTCTCCCGATCCGCACGGCGTCCATCCGGCGTGGCTGCCGGACGAGGCGTTCCGGCCGATCGGCTCGCGCCGTACGCTCCTGCGCGGTGGCGGGCCGCTCGCCGGGACCGTGCACGAGGAGGTGGCGCGGGCCTGCGCGCGGTACGGCGGCAGCGTGCGGCGGCAGGCGGCCGGTCGGCACGACGACGGCGAAGACGGGGGCGAAGACGGCGACGGCGGTGCGGACGGCGGCGGTGCGGACGGCGGCGGGCCGTACGACCTCGTGCTCGCGCTCACCGCGGCCGGGGACCAGAGCGCCGGGGAGCATGGCATCGGGGAGGAGGGCTACGTCGTCTCCCGGCGCGACGGCGTCACGGTGGTGCTCGCCGATTCGGCGGCCGGCCTGCTCTACGGCCTGTTCCATGTGGTGCGGCTCGGCGAGGAGGCGTTCGGCGCCGAGCGGCCCGCCGAGCACCACCGGCCCGCGGCGCGGCTGCGCATGCTCGACCACTGGGACAACGTGGCCGTGCACCCCGTGATGGGCCAGGTCGAGCGCGGCTACGCGGGCGGGTCGATCTTCTGGTGCGACGGCGCCCCGCGCGACGACCTGACGCGCGTCGGCGCCTATGGGCGGCTGCTGGCCGCCTGCGGGGTGAACGCGGTCGCGGTGAACAACGTGAACGTGCACGCCGCGGAGACCCGCCTGCTCACCGACCGCCTCGGCGACGTCGCCGCGATCGCGGACCGGCTGCGCCCCTACGGCGTGCGGGTGCACCTGTCGGTGAACTTCGCCGCGCCCCTCGCCCTCGGCGGGACGGCGACCGCCGACCCGCTCGACGAGGACGTGCGGGCCTGGTGGGCCGCCGTCACCACCCGGGTGTACGAGGCGATCCCGGACTTCGGCGGCTACGTGGTCAAGGCCGACTCCGAGGGGCAGCCGGGACCCCACGCGTACGGGCGCGACCACGCCGACGGCGCGAACCTGCTCGCCGGGGCGCTGGCGCCGTTCGGCGGGGTCGTCCACTGGCGCGCCTTCGTCTACGACCACCGGCAGGACTGGCGCGACAGGTCCACCGACCGGGCCCGCGCGGCGTACGACCACTTCGCCCCGCTCGACGGGCGCATCCGCGACAACGTGATCCTCCAGGTGAAGCACGGCCCGATCGACTTCCAGGTGCGCGAGCCGGTGTCGCCGGTGATCGCGGCGATGCCCCGCACCCGGGTCGCGCTGGAGCTTCAGGTGACGCAGGAGTACACCGGTCAGCAGCGGCACGTGTGCTATCTCGCGCCGATGTGGAGCGAGGTGCTCGGCTTCCGGCCGTGGGGAACCGCCGGGCCCGGCGTGGCGGACATCGTGGCCGGTGATGCCGTGGGCGGAGGGCTCGTGGGGGTCTCCAATGCCGGCGACGACCCCTACTGGACCGGCCACCCGCTCGCGCAGGCCAACCTGTACGCCTTCGGCCGGCTCGCCTGGGCGCCGTCATCGGACCCGGCCGCGATCCTCGACGAGTGGATCGGCCTCACCTTCCCGGCGGGCGGGGATGACGCGGCCGGTGGGGACGACGGGCGGCTGCGGGAGGCGCTGCACGAGATCATGGACGACTCGTGCGGCACGTACGAGCGGTACACCGCGCCGCTCGGCGTCGGGTTCATGGTCCGCCCCGGCCACCACTACGGCCCGGACGTGGACGGCTACGAGTACACGCCGTGGGGCACCTATCACTTCGCCGACCGCGACGGCGTCGGCGTGGACCGCACCCGCGCCACCGGCACGGGCTTCACGGGCCAGTATCCGCCGCCGTGGTCGGAGGTGTACGAGTCACTCGCGCGGTGCCCCGACGAACTGCTGCTGTTCTTCCACCACGTCCCGTACGGCCACGTGCTGCACGACGGGTCCACCGTCATCCAGCACATCTACGACACGCGTTTCGCCGGTGTCGAGGAGGTGGACCGGGCGCGGCTGCGCTGGGCGGAACTCGCCGGGCTGGTGCCCGCCGCTCTGCACGCCCGCGTACGGGAGCTTCTCGCGGAGCAACTCCGCTGCGCCGAGGAGTGGCGTGACCAGGTCAACGCGTATTTCCTCCGCAAGTCGGGCGTGCCCGATAGCCGAGGCCGACGCATTCCCTGACATTCCGTGACATCTCCTGACATTTCGCGAATATCTCCTGAACACCGCATCTCAGGAACACCGGGCCGCGTGATCGCGACGGGCGCCGGTGGCGTCGGATGTGCCGCCGCCACGGCGATCCGCGGGCATCGGGGTCCCCGTCCACTCCATCCGCGGATTCGGCCCAAGTCAACGCGTTCCGGACAGGATTTCGGCCAAAGGTCAGATGTTCTCAAGCCCCGCGAGGGCAAGATGGCGGCTTTTAGGGCGTTTTGGTAACAGCCATTGACCCATACATCAAATCTTTGTAGCTTTGCGCTCACCCCCTACACCGCCTCGTCATCGTGCCGGTCCCGCCGAACTCGTCTGCCCCCGCCATCGCCGGGATCAGGCCTGTCGGCGTGCGCCGGACCGCCGGCAAGGCCGCAAGCGCGTTTGGAGAACCGATGTCAGACCTGACGCGAAGGCAGCTGATGAAGTACGGCACGGTCGGAGCCGGAGCTCTGATGCTGCCGATGCAGTGGACGGCCGTCGCCCGGGCCGGTTCGGTGGCGCCCGCGGAGGTTCGCGCCGCGAACGACATGGCTCTGTGGTACGACAAGGGCGCCGGCACCGACTGGCTCAAGGCCCTCCCCATCGGCAACGGGCGCCTCGGCGCCATGGTGTTCGGCAACGTCGACGTCGAGCGCCTGCAGCTCAACGAGGACACCGTCTGGGCCGGCGGGCCGTACGACCAGAGCAACACCAAGGGCGCGGCGGCACTGGCGGAGATCCGGCGCCTGGTCTTCGCGGACCAGTGGAGCCAGGCACAGACCCTGATCGACCAGGCGATGCTCGGGAACCCGGTGGGCCAGCTCGCCTACCAGACCGCCGGCAACATCAGGCTGACCTTCCCCGGCACCACCGGGTTCACGGAATACGACCGCCAGCTCGACCTCACCACCGCCACCACCTCCGTCAACTACTCGCTGAACGGCGTGCGGTACAAGCGCGAGGTGTTCGCCAGCGCGCCCGACCAGGTCATCGTCATCCGCCTGACCGCCGACAAGCCCGGCTCGATCACGTTCAGCGCGACGTTCGACAGCCCCCAGCGCACGACGCGCACCAGCCCCGACAGCAGCACGGTGGCGCTCGACGGCGTCTCCGGCAACCAGCGGGGCATCAACGGCTCGGTCAAGTTCCTGGCGCTGGCCAAGGCCGTCGCCGAAGGCGGCGCCGTCACCAGTTCCGGCGGAACGCTCCAGGTCGCCGCCGCCGACAGCGTGACGCTGCTGGTCTCCATCGGCTCCAGCTACGTGAACTACAAGGACGTCGGCGGCGACTACCAGGGCATCGCACAGCGGCACCTCGACGCCGCCCAGGGCAAGGCGTACGCCACGCTGCGAAGCCGGCACGTCGCCGACTACGAGGCGCTGTTCAAGCGGACGACGCTCGAACTGGACCGCACCTCGGCGGCCGACCAGCCGACCGACGTCCGGATCACCCAGCACGGGGCCGTCGACGACCCGCAGTTCTCCGCGCTGCTGTTCCAGTTCGGCCGCTACCTGCTGATCTCCTCCTCGCGGCCGGGCACCCAGCCGGCCAACCTGCAGGGCATCTGGAACGACTCCCTGAGCCCGCAGTGGGACTCGAAGTACACCATCAACGCCAACCTGCCGATGAACTACTGGCCCGCCGACACGACGAACCTGTCGGAGTGCTACGAGCCGGTGTTCAGCATGATCCAGGACCTCACGGTGACCGGCGCCCGCACGGCCGAGGTGCAGTACGGCGCCGGCGGCTGGGTCACCCACCACAACACCGACGCGTGGCGGGCGACCTCGGTCGTCGACGGCGCGCTCTGGGGCATGTGGCAGACCGGCGGCGCGTGGCTGTCCACCATGATCTGGGACCACTACCTGTTCACCGGTGACGTCGAGTTCCTCCGGAAGAACTACCCCGCGATGAAGGGCTCGGCGCAGTTCTTCCTCGAGACCCTCGTGGAGGAGCCGAAGCTCGGGTATCTGGTCACGAACCCGTCGAACTCCCCCGAGCTGCCGCACCACGCGAACGTCAGCGTGGCCGCCGGCCCGACCATGGACAACCAGATCCTGCGCGACCTGTTCGACGGCTGCGCCCAGGCCAGCGAGGTTCTCGGCGTGGACGCGAGCTTCCGGGCGCAGGTCCTGGCCGCCAAGGACCGGCTCCCTCCGATGAAGATCGGCTCGCGCGGCAACATCCAGGAGTGGCTGTACGACTGGGTGGAGACCGAGCGGAACCACCGGCACGTCTCGCACCTGTACGGCCTGCACCCCAGCCACCAGATCACCAAGCGCGGCACCCCGGAGCTGTACGACGCGGCGCGGCGGACCCTCGAACTGCGCGGCGACGACGGCACCGGCTGGTCCCTCGCCTGGAAGATCAACTACTGGGCGCGGATGGAGGAGGGCAAGCGGGCGCACGACCTGGTCCGTCTCCTCGTGACGCCGGCCCGGCTCGCCCCGAACATGTTCGACCTGCACCCGCCGTTCCAGATCGACGGCAACTTCGGCGCCACGTCCGGCATCGCCGAGATGCTGCTGCAGAGCCACGCCGGCGAACTGCACGTGCTCCCGGCGCTTCCGGAGGCCTGGAAGAACGGGAAGATCCAGGGCCTGCGGGGCCGCGGCGGCCACACCGTCGGCGCGGCGTGGAGCGACGGGCAGGCCGACGAGTACCTCATCACGCCCGACCGCGCCGGTGTCGTCAAGGTACGCGGCGGCATCTTCACGGGTCGCTACAAGCTCGTCGACGTCGCCGGCGGCAACGTCAACGTGGAGAAGACCGAGCCCGACGCCGTCAAGATCACGGCGCAGGCCGGGCACACCTACCGGGCGTACGTGCTGCAGAAGGTCTCGGTGGCCGCGCCCGCCGAGGTCACGCCGGGGCAGGGGGCGAAGGTCAAGGTCACCGTCCGGGCGGTCGAGGCGTCGCTGCCGTCGGCGGCGGTGGCCCTCAGCGCGCCGGAGGGGTGGACCGTCACCCCCGCGCAGGCCAACGTGGGGCCCCTGGCGGCGGGCGCGAGCGCCACGGTGGAGTTCACCGTCACTCCCGCCGCCGGCGCGGCTACCGGCACCGCGGTTCTCACCGCCGTGGTGAGCGGCACCGAGGGGGGCGCGGCCTGGACCACGTCCACGAAGGCCACGGTGCAGGTGTGGGGCGGCGGGGAGAAGACTCTGGAGGAGCTCTTCAGCAACGTCGCCGTCAGCGACGACAACAACACCGCTCCCGGCAACTTCGACGGCAACGGCGCCAGCCTCTCCGCCCAGGGGCTCGCGACGGTCGGCGTCACCCCGGGGGCCACCGTCACCAAGAACGGGCTGACCTTCAAGTGGCCCAACGTCGCGGTGGGCACCCCCGACAACGCCATCGCCTCGGGACAGTCCCTCAAGGTGACCGGCACCGGCAAGACGCTCGGCTTCCTGCTGACCGGGACCTACGGCGCGGTGTCCGGCCCCGCCACCATCGTCTACAAGGACGGCACGAGGCAGACCTTCACCCTCAGCTCACCCGACTGGTACGGCACGCCCAGTCCGGCAGGCGACGCCGCCGTCGTGGCCCCCTACCAGAACCGGCCGAACAACCAGCGGCAGAACACCGCCGCGACCATCTACTACGTCGGCGTGCCGCTGCAGAACAAGGAGATCTCCCGCGTCGACCTGCCCAACATCAGCGCGCGGGCGGCGAACAACGTCGCGACGATGCACATCTTCGCGGTCGCGCTCGACGCCATCATTCCGCCCCCGCCGGCGGTCAAGCTGACCGTCACCGCCACCACCCGCTGCATCGGCTCCTCGGCCTACCTGGCGGTCACCGCCGTCAACGACTCCGACGTGCCGGCCACGATCACGCTGACCACCCCGTACGGCACCAAGACCGTGGCCGACGTGGCTCCGGGCAAGCAGGCCTACCAGTCCTTCAACACCCGGACCGCCCAGATCGGCGCCGGCAAGGTCACCGTGACCGGCACCGCGACGATCGGCGGCAAGGAGGTCACCTCGTCCTACGACGCCCCCTACAACGCGGCCAGTTGCTGACGACATCATGGGCGTCCCCGGCTGACCGCTGACCGCACCGCCGGGGACCACCCTCCACCCGCCGGGGCCGGCCGCCGATCCGCCGGCCGGCCCCGCCCCCCACAGATGGAGCGATCACAGGTCTCCATGACCGTCGCCGCCGGCGAATACCACTCCACCCTCACGCTTTCACTGTTCAACCAGACCTGACCCCGCGGGTGTGGCGCTGCCTCCGCCTCCCTCTGCCGGACGACCCCGAATGGCTCACCACACAGGGACAAGCTGTGGTGGAATGCCTGATAAGGGATCATGGGGAGCCCAGAAGAGCGAGAAGGGGGCAGCGTGGGGTTTTATGCCGAGACGGGGGCGATCTCGTTCCGGGCGAAGGTACGCGGCTGCCTGCTCGGCGGGGCGATCGGCGACGCCCTCGGCGCGCCCGTCGAGTTCGACCCGCTGGCGGTCATCCAGCGCGACCACGGCAGCGCGGGCCTGGTCGACTTCACCCCCGACTGGCGGGGCCAGGTCGGCCTGGTCACCGACGACACCCAGATGACGTTGTTCACCGCCGAAGGGCTGATCCGCGCCGACGTCCGCGTACGCGAGAGAGGCGTCGGCAGCGAGGCCGACGTGGTCCGCAACGCCTACCTGCGCTGGCTCGACACCCAGGAGCACCGCTCCCCGCCGCCGGCGGACGGTCTCGTCCGCACCGGCCGGCTTCGTGAGCAGACCTGGCTCTACTCCCGTCGCGCGCCCGGAAACGCCTGCCTGTCAGGGCTGCGCGTCGCGCCCGGCCCGGCCGCCGCTCCCGGCGAGCCCGGGCCGGTCAATCCCCGGTCGAAGGGCTGCGGCACGGTGATGCGCTCGGCGCCGTTCGGGCTGGCCGCGCGCGATCCGTACGCGGCCTTCGATCTCGCGGTCAGATGCGCCCAGATCACGCACGGTCACCCCACCGGCTACCTGGCGGCGGGAGCCTTCGCGGCGATCGTCTCCCTGCTGGTCGAGGGCAGGCCGCCGATGGAGGCCGTACACCACACCCTCGAACTGCTGCGGGACAAGCCCGCGCACGAGGAGACCACCACCGCCCTGCAGGCCGCGGTCGCCCTGGCGGACGCGGCGAAGCCGTCACCGGAGACGGTGGAGTCACTCGGTGGCGCCTGGGTGGCCGAGGAGGCGCTCGCGATCGGCGTCTACTGCGCTCTGGTGAGCGGCGACGACGTGGAGCGGGCGCTGCTGCTCGCGGTCAACCACTCCGGCGACAGCGACTCCACCGGCTCCGTCTGCGGCAACCTGCTCGGCGCCCGGCTCGGCGAGGCGGCCCTTCCCGAGCGATGGCTGTCCCGGCTGGAAGGCCGGGAGGTCATCACCGAGCTCGCCGACGACTTCGCTGACCAGTTCAGCGGCCAGTTCAGCGGGGGCCGCGCGGCGCCCGGCAAATATCCCGGCTGCTGACCCGCTCCGGCCGATGGTCGTCATCGACGTGGCGTGCCACCAGTTGTCACTCCAATTTGTCGGTTGTTTCGCCTGGCCCCGCGACTGAGGCGGAGATAAGTTCCATCAAGGAGGAACTTTCCACCTCCACTCGGAGGAATATATCGGGCAATCCGAAATAGCTCGCCGGCCGGGTGTCCGGTTGCCGAGGCTATAGGACGATGTCTACCTTTGACATCGAATGCGACGCGGGGGCGTGGAGCGAGCGGATCGGGGGACGGCGTGACGGAAGAGATGGTGCCCAACCCTCGTCACGCGCAACTCGTGGAACTACTCAAGGAAGTGCAGAGCCGAGCGCACGAGGTCGGCCAGGCATATCAAGGCGTTTATGCTGCGATGCAGTCGGACAAGGTCTGGACGGGACCGACCGCTACGAAATGGACAACCGAGGTGGCGGACCGGCATCACCGCCTGGCCCAGCTCGTACGGCAGATGACCCACGCGATCGAGGACGAACTGCACCGGCATCCCGCGATGGTGACCCGTTCCCAGGCCGAGCTCATCCGGCACCAGCTGACCGGACGCCCCTGAACGCTGTGCCCGCCTCGGTCCAGGAAGGACGCGATGACATCTCCCAGCGGCGATTTCTGCGGCATCGACCCGGCGGCGATGAACTCCATGGCGGCCGACCTGCGCCGGGCCGCCGACCGGCTCACCGCCTTCTCGGCCGACTTCGAGGGACTGTTCCGGGCGAACGAGGTGAGCACCACTCCCCTCAGGCAGGTCACCGCCATCGCCGACTGGGGCCGGGGCCAGGTGCCCAAACTCTCGGAGCGGGCCGAGCTGATCAAGGCGCTGAACGGGACCGGCGACCACACCTTCGCCCGCCTGCCGGACGCACTGGACAGCTTCGCGACCGGCCGCGACCTGGGCCTCATGTACGGCACCGGCCTCTTCGAGAACTCTGACTTCACCTCCGAAACGAAGGGCGAGCTCGCCCACCAGCACATCAAGGAGATCGCCGCCCTCGCCAAGGACCCCGCCGCAGCGGCGGCGTTCTTCGCCACGCTGCCGAAAGAGGTGCGCGAGGCGCTGCCGGATCTTCTCACCGCAACGGGCAGCCCCACCGCCAAGGAGGACCTGGCCGCGTTCAGCGCCGCCCTGGGCGTCGCTCTGCGCGCACCCGGCCGCATTCCGGCCGTGGAGAAGCTGAAGGCCGAGCTGGTAAGCAAGCCGGCCGACCGGGGCGTGGCGTGGAACCGGCTGGCGCTGCTTGCCGGAGCGAAGGCACCGACAGACGTCCGTGTGGCCGCCGCCCGCGCTCTCGCCCTGGACGACTTCATGAAGGACCCGCGCCAGGATTGGTTCGGCGGCAGTGCGAGCCTGTCCCGGACATACGGCTACTCCCCCGACACGATCGCCCTCGCGCTGGAGGTCCTTGTCGGGGACGGCAAGGCCGCACGAGCCACCTTCGCCCAGCTGGGCGGCGACGGTGCAAAGCTCAGTCCGGTCGAGATGATGAAGCGGTTCCTTGACTACAGCAAGACGGTCGGCTCCGGCAATGAGATAACCGGCGCCTTCGGCCGCGCACTGGCGACCGCCTCCGGAGCGTACGACGAGAAGGACGGGGCGCACTCGACGGAGGCCGCGAGATTCGCCTTCGACGTGATCCGCGAGATTCCCAAACTCGGCGTCCCGTACCCGATGCGAACGTCGATGGCCGAGATCGCGGGCTCCTACGCCACCGAGTTCACCGAGGGAGCCAACCTCGGCGATGCCAATCGCACCCAGCCCAGCGCCTTCGGGCCGGTCGAGACAATCGTGCCCGGCCTGAACCCGGTGTTCCGGCTCAGCCCGAAGGACACCTACGAGTTCATCAAGACGTTCGCGGATTCGGCCGCGCACATCAAGCCCTTCGAAGAAGGAATGGGCGACCTCACCGACAGGCTCGTCAACAACGCCGCCAAGATGGACCACGGTAAGAGCACCGATCATCTCGAACGGGCGATGCGGGCGCTCGGCTACGTCGCCGGAATGCAGTTCGCGACCGAGCGGGAGGTGCAGGGAAAACTCGACGCCGAGGACCAGGCCCGAGTCAAGGCAGAGATGTTCGCGTATGGCCTCGGTCTCGGCGTCACCGGGTTCGCCATCTCAAGCGTCGCCGGCCAGATTCTGTGGCTTGGCGTGTCCACCTTCACACCACTCGGCGTGGAACCCGCGATCACACCGGACAACACCCGGATGAGCGAACTGGACGCAAGGGATCGCGCCGCCTGGATGGCCCGAGAGTCCTGGCTGGCGAACATCCTGATGTCCAACGGCTTCAAGGCCAAGGTCCCTCCGAACGACCCACGCTTCTCCAAGGCACCCATCGCCGGAGCAGACGGCAAACTGCTGCCCTTCTCCGAGATTGCCAAGAAGAAGGAAGCCGTCCGCAACTTCGACAACTGGCTCATCGCCAACGGCTCCGGCGGACTGAACGACCGAAAACTCGGTGAGGTCCAGACATCTCTTGAGGAGCGCTTCGCAGGGGCAAGGAAAGTCGCAGAAACTCGAGGCCCATCCCCATACGAGTAATACTTTGCCTCATTTCATGAGAGGCAATCCGTCTCGCCCCGAACCTCAAATCTCCCCTTACCCGGAGCGGAAAGCTCAATCCGCGTATGATATTGGTCGCTCACGGCCTGCTGATAAGTTGGAGTCATGCCAGCTTTGACCAACCTGTAGTCAGCAATGGCGTCGAGCGTACCCACCAGCGCGAGTGTTATCCCCTCAGGATCTCCAGATCCAACCCTAGCTCTCGCCTTAACCGCATAGCTGCGTTTGTATTTATCGTTCCCGCAGGGAATGTCCCTGCCTCCGGGATCAGTTACCTCCACGTCTGTACCAAAAGCGTGCTGCACGGTCTGGTCGATGTGACGTTTGAGGATCTGCCCGGCTTCGGCTGCTGTTGGTTCAGGATCGCTACATGCGGACAGGGTCAGTCCAGCTACCAGGGAAATCGAAGTAATAAGCCGCAGTCGAAGCGTCACGCGATCCTCCAGACAACCAAGCCCACCTGCCGCACACCATGATGTCAACCAACCGGCCCATCGTACGTCCGGTTTACGGAATTACCTAGACCAGTCTCGCGGCATGGGCCAATACACGTGACCCGTTCACCAGGTCCAATAAACTCGGCTCTTTCCTGTCCCAATACCTGCGCTTGGCCGGCCCCGAGGTGGTCCGCGTCTCGCCGGGCGAGTGACCTGCGAGTGTTCCGGGAGGGGCGGCCTCTCATCACACCCCCTCAGGCAGGAGAGGCCGCCCCGGCCCCGCCGACCATGGCAACTGCGGTCGGCGGGGCAGCTCAGCGTGCGCAGCCGGTCAGCAACCCTCGCCACAGGTCACGGACCCGGCAAGTGATCAACCATTCGGTCTCGCGCACCTCGGGTTCCGAGCGCGTTTGGTCCGTACGGCGGATGAACATCAGTCCCCCCGCCGCGCACTACGACACGGCCAGGCACTCCTCGCAGGTGTGCCGGACGACCCGGACGGACGGGGTCCGCCTGGTCTCGGGCAGCCACCGAAGCCGTATGTGGCCGGGCTGGGCGGGCGGCAAGTGCAGACCAGGACAGGGGAAGCCAGTCCGCGTCCGGCCGCCGACCACTCACGCAGGCTGGACCGGCGTCGCCGGTCTCACCCGCTCGGCGTCGCCCTCCTGCCCCCAGGAGACGCCCTGCTCGGGGGCCTGCTGCTCGGCGATGCTCTCCTGCCGGGCGATGGCCCGGCACAATTCGACCAGGTCGTCGCCGTCGACCGTGCGGCACGCCCCCGCCTGCTCGACGAGCGCGGGGAACGGCCGCTCCCGGGACGCCCACAGGCACCCGGCATCGCTGCGCATGATCTTCCACCCGGCGAACCCCGGCGGTGAAGAAACGGCTCTATGGTTTGTCACAGGTCAGGACCTCGATTCCTGGCCAAGGGGTCCGTACGGCGTTCCCGCGCCTGCGGACCCCGCCTGTTCACCTCTTCCACCACCAATGACAACAGTCGGTAACCCCTGCGTCACAGATGCGATCGGGGGACACTGGGTGTGGTCACGACGCCCCACGTCTGACGAAGAGGTGCACAAGATGATTGCCGAACTTCCCGCATGGGCCGTGCGGCTCCGCGCCGAACGACGCGACCGGCTGTGGAGCCAGAAGGAGATGGCCCGTCGCCTGGTCGAAGCCGCCGACGAGGACACCCGCAAAGCCTGCCCGCCCGCGAAACCATCATCCGCAGGATCAAGGCGTACGAGGCCGGGCACAACGAACCCCGTGACCCCTACCGCATGCTCTACGCCCGAGCCTTTGGCATCACCGAACCCGACCTGTTCGGCGCCTCGCTGCCCGTTCTCCAACAGGACGACCCGGCCAGTGGTTACGAACGGCTCCGCCTCAGCCTTGACGAGGTGATGTCCGCCGGAGCCATGTCCGAAGCCGCGCTCGAACACTGGGAGACGACGACTCTCCTGCATGGAGAGGCCGTTCGCAGCCGATCTGCGAAAGTCCTGGTGCAGGATCTCGCGGCCGATCTCAATGACCTACGGCAGGTGATGGAGCGCCACCGATCGGCGTCCGCACTGCGGAGACTGACCCGAGTGGTCGCCCAGATGTCCGGCCTAATGTGCCTGACCTTGATTAAGCTCGACAACAGGACGGCTTTCCGAGGTTGGGCACGCACCGCACGCATCGCGGCCACCGAAGCGGGCGACACGACGACCCATTCCTGGGTCCTGGCTCAGGAGTCGTACGGGCACTACTACGCGGCTGACTACGCGGAGGCCATTCGAGTCGCCCAAGGAGCCCAGAGCGTCGCCTCATCCTGCGCCGGGGCGGTCCTGGGAGCCGCGTTGGAAGCCCGCGCGCACGCGGCTCTCAGCCCGTCCAGAGCGCCGGAATCCCGCGCCGCTCTTGCCCGCGCGAAACGAATTCTGGATGAGTTGCCGCCCGGCGAGGTCAACGCCTCTGCGTTCGGCTACAACGAAGCACAGTTCCGCTTCCACGAGGGCAACGTGTTCACTCATCTGGGCGACACGGCCGCGGCCTGGGCCGCGCAACAGTCGGCGCTGCGGCTGTGCCCTGAAGGCGATTACATGGACCGTACGCTCACCCGGCTCGATCGAACCATCTGCTTGGTCCGTGACGGGGACATGACCGGCGCGCTGGAGTACGCAACAGGCACTCTGGCTCCTCTGAGCAAGCAACAGCGGCTGGGGATCATCGCCGTACGTGGACGCGAAGTCCTCCGGGTCCTTCCCCGGCAGCAGGACCGGCCGGCTACACGCCAGTTGCGTGAGCTTCTGTCGCCCAGCACCTATCGAGGGGGTAACTGGATAGGTCCTTCGGCTGGTGCGTGTGATGTCACGCAACTGCGAGTAGCGCGCCGCCTTGGGTGACGTCGCGGAGGCGGTCCAGGAGTGTGAGTGGCCGGGCGGTTCCGGGCAGCCAGGGGCGCCCCTCGGCGAGTTCGACCAGGGCGTGGAAGAAGTGAACGCCGTGTTTGTGTGCGGTGGCCAGGTAGCTGCGGATCGCGCAGAACTGCTGCGCTCCGGCCAGGGTACGCAGGCAACCGGACACCTTCTGCCTCAGCTTGATCATCCGGATCTCGCGCTCGGCCGCATTGTTATCGAAGGGCACCCGCTCATCTCGGGTGAACCGCAGGTAGTCGTCGCGGCGGTCAAGCATCCGCCTGGCCAGCGCGTTGTGCTTCTTCATCAGTTTGCTGGAGCGAGCAGCGGTGTCGTTCTTGGCGATCGTGGCGGCGGCGCGCCACAGCCGGGCCTGCCCGGTCAGGGCGGCCTGGTCCAGGTGCTTCAGCCCACCGGCCTCGATCGCGGCTTCGACCAGAGCTTTCATCTCGATCAGAGCGTCGCTCGCCTGCCGGGCCCAGCACCAGTCCCCTTCGGGGGTGGTGTCAACGACCTGCTGCAACTCACGCAACAGATGAGCACTACACAGAGCATGCGTGGCATCGGTGTAGGTGTCGTAGGGCGCCCAGGCGTCGTGCACCGCGACCCCGGTGAAGATGGGCAGGACCCCGGCGGCGTCCATGGCCTCGACACCACGCTTGCGATGCACGGTGATCAGGCTCCACTTCCCCGTGGAAGCCGAGTGCACCCAGTACAGCCGCCCCTGGACCCGGAACCCGGTCTCGTCGAAATGCGCGACCGGCGCGGCGGCGATCTCCCGGACCGCGCGGGCCAAGAACCCGTCCAAGCGGGCGGCGGCGCGCCTGCCCACGTTCAGCACGGTCGCTCCGCAGACCGGAACGCCGAACAATTCCTCCAGCGCCTTGGCGGTGCGGTCCTTGGACAGGAACTGCCCGATGTACAGGTACAAGATGATCGCGGTGATCCGGGTGCCGTACTGCACCGCCGCCGTCACACCCTCCGGAGCCTGTCCGCGGGTAACGGTCCCGCACGAGCACTGCCGCGCAACCAGTTGATGCTCGGTGACCTCGACCGTGATGGGCGGGATGTCGAACACCTGGCGGCGCTCCATACCCGCCTCGGGCGCGCCGGCCAGGCTGTTGCCGCATCCCCGGCACGCGTGCGGTTCGTGCCGCTCGCGCCGGGTCGGGTTGTCGACTATCTTCAGCGTCTCGCCCGGATGGCCCTTGGCCCGGCCAGGCTTACGCTGCCCGGTCTTACGCAGCGATTTCGGCGCGGGTTTGGCAAGTCCATCCGACGATGGAGGCTTGGAGGAGTTGCCAGAGTTGAGCCCGAGCCGTGCCTCCAGATCAGCGATCCGCGCGTTCGCCTTGGCCAACTCACCGCTGGCCTGCTCCAGCATGTCGCTCAGCCGTACCACCAGCGCTGCGAGCTCGTCGTACGACGGCTTCGGCACGGAGGAGATCGACACCCGACAGATGATCGAGCATCACGCACTGCTGATCAAATCGGACACCCTTGCGAAGAGCCTAACCAGTTACTCGAGGGGAAGAGCAGGCATGACCGTAACCATAACGTCAGCGAGTGCCGAGCACACCGACGCGATCGTCATCCTCCTTGAGGAGATGGACCGCTTTTACGGGGCAACGCAATTCGAGTCCTTCGACGTTCGGACGCACCAAGTGCGACAGGCGCTCTTCACCGATCCACCCGCCGCGCATGCGCTTCTCGCCTGGGACTGTGGACAGCTTGTGGGGATCGCCTCGTACTCCTTCCTGTGGCCCGCCGTCGGGCTGGCACGGTCGCTGTATCTCAAGGAGCTCTTCGTCAGCGGCTCACGACGCCGGGCCGGAGTAGGAACGTCGCTGATGAACGCGCTTCTCGACATCACGGCGAAGCTGGGGTGCAGCCGCATCGAGTGGACAACTGACCACGGAAACGCAGCCGCCCAGCAGTTCTATGAGAAGCTGAATCTGTCACTGCTGCCATCCAAGCTGTTCTATCGAGCTGACGGCGATCTGCTCCCGCGTTCAGCCGATTCCTGGTCCTGACTCGCACCGAGTGGGATGCTCGCAGAATGGCGATTCAGGTTTCGGTGTGCGGGCCCCGGGACTGCACGGCCGAGGACGAGCGCAACGCGCGTGAGGTCGGTCGGCTTTTGGCCGAGCGCGGCGCGGTGGTGATCTGCGGCGGATACACCGGAGTGATGGCAGCGGTGACGGCGGGAGCGCGCTCCGCCGGCGGGACCGTCGTCGGCATCCTGTCCCGTCCGGACCGCGAGCACGCCAACCCCGACCTGAGCATCGTGATCCCCACCGGAGTCGGCGAGGCGCGCAACAACATCATCGTCAACTCCGGGGACGCCGTGATCGTCATCGGCGGCTCCTGGGGCACCCTCTCCGAACTCGCCCTCGCCATGCGTCACGGCCGAGCCCCCGTCGTTCAGCTCGGGGGCTGGCGCCTCCTCGACCAGCACGGCGATCCGGTCCCAGGCATACGGCACGCCACCTCGCCCGATCATGCCCTGGAACTGACGGGCCTCTGGTCGTAGTCCCCGTCTGACAAGAAGGTGCACGCGGTGACCGCCGAGCTTCCCCTGTGGGCCGTACGGCTCCGCGCCGAACGACGCGACCGGCTGTGGAGCCAGAAGGACATGGCCCGTCGCCTGGTCGAAGCCGCCGACGAGGGCACCCGCAACGGCCTTCCCGCCCGCGAGACCATCATCCGCCGCATCAAGGCCTACGAGGCCGGGCACAACGAACCCGGCGACCCCTACCGCATGCTCTACGCCCGGGCCTTCGGCACCACCGAGGCCGATCTGTTCGGCTCGGGACGGCAACGGTTCCTCTCCGCCGTCGGTGCGCCGGATCCGGACCTGTACGAGCGCATCACGAAGGCCATCGGGTGCCCGCGGCGCGTGGATGTCGCCACGATCGAGTGGCTCGAACGCTGCCTGGGCGAACACCGCCGCGTCGAGGACACTTTGGGAAGCGGCCCGCTGCTTCCGGTCGTGCGGGCCCAACTCGACGCGATCACTGCGCTCGCTCAGGGGGCTCCGCGACCGCTCGCGGACCGCGTGGCCGCCATGCTCGGGCAGTACGCCCAGTTCATCGCCTGGATGTACCAGGACTCCGGCGACCATGCCGCCGCGCTCGCCTGGTACGACCGTTCCCACGGCTGGGCGCTGGAGGCGTGTGACGCGGCCCTGGCCTCCACCACGCTGAACATGCGCGCCCACCTGGCCTGGAGCATCGGTGACCAACTCCGCTGCGTACGGCTCGCGGAGGCGGCGCGCTGGCACGACGGGCGGACGACCCCTGGTGTACAGGGCATGGCGGCCCAGATGGCGGCGCGGGGCCATGCCGAAATGGGCGAAGCCGAAGCAGCGCGGCGGCTGCTCGAAGAGGCCGAGGCGCTGATCCGGGCAGCGGGCGGACATCCCGAGGACGAGCCGCCGTGGATGTACTGCTACGACGACGGCTGGTTCGACATGCAGCGCGGAATGGCCGAACTGGCCCCCGGCGACGGCCCGCGCGCGGTGCGGTTCCTCGACCGCGGCTTGGCGACCCTGCCGGCGGAGTACCGGCGCGACCACGCCTGGTCGGGACATGCCTGGCGCGCGCCCACGTTCGGGCAGGTGACGCCGAAGCCGCCGAGCACCTCGCGGTGGCAGTTGCGCCCGACGCCGTCGCCGTCAACCGCTACGCCGTTCACGACCTGCGGGAACTGGCCGGCGAACTGCACACCGTCCACCCCCGAAGCGCACAGCGGATCGAAGACGCCCTGCGGGCTGCCGCCGAGCGATGACAACCCCGACACTCGCTCTACTCCTGTGGTGTCTGCCTGCCGGGATCGCCCAAGCCGACCTGGCGGAACCCATCCGGGCGGTCCGGCACGAACTCGGCACTCCTGTCGGAGTGGCCAATCCTTATCCGTACGGGAGAAGGGCAATCGATCTCGTCGCCGCGCGCCCCACGTTCCTCAGGCAGATCAACCCCAGCATGCTGAAGGCGTGCCAACTACCCGACCTGCTGCAGGATGCGCAGGGAAAGATCAAACGCCCCAGCCGATGGTGATCAGAAAAACATAGAGCCCGTCCGAGGACGGGGCTCCGGGCCACCCATCGAGATGGATGGTGCAGTGAGGGCAGTAAACGGGTTCGCTTACGTGTCTGTCAAGGCACTCACCGTAATCGAGGGACGCGACCTAAGGGAGTTCGTACGGCGACGGCTCGGTGAAGCGTTCCTGTCCCAGGACGGCGAGCAGCCGCAGCTTCTCGTAGCCCTCGCTGCGCGGAGGGGCGGTGAGCACGAGCAACGCCTGCGACTGGTCCTCGGTGAACAGCACCTGACAGTCCAGCTCGATCGGGCCGAGCTCGGGATGGATGAGCGTCTTGTGGTCCTCGAAGCGCTTCGCGACCTCGTGCCGGTCCCACAGTTCTGCGAACTCGGCGCTCGTCTTCCGCAGCGCCCGGACCAGCTCACCCGCCCGGGACCGCTCCCCCATCGACCCGTACGCGACGCGCAGGTTCGCCACCTGGGCGCGGCTCTGCCGGTCACGGTCGTCCTCGGGATAGCGCAGCCGCTCCGAGGGATCGGTGAACCACCGGTAGATCTCACTGCGGGCAAGGCCCGTGTAACCGGACCTGTCGCCGAACAGCGCGTCCGCCATCCGGTTCTGCACCAGCGTCTCGCCCAGGTAGTCGGTGGACATCGCCGCGAGCGCCGCGACCTCCTCGCGCCGCAGTCCGGGCGTACGGCGGCGGGCTCCGGCCGCGAGCCCGACGTCCTCCGGACGCAGGGCCTCACGGCGGCGGAGGAAGTCGGCGAGTCCGGCGCGGTCCATGCGCCCAGTATCCGCCCGGCGCCCGCGAGGCGATGACCGCCAACGGGGGACCGCTGATCCCCCGATAAGCGCTCTCTGCACCCGCGGCGGGCCGACGGCGAAAATGGGAGCATGGACATCTCGGGAAACACCATATTCATCCCCGGCTCCACCAGCGGGATCGGGCTCGCGCTCGCCGTCGCGCTGCACGACAGGGGAAACACGGTCATCGTCGGCGGACGGCGGGCCGACCTGCTGGAGCGCATCGCCGCCGAGCATCCCGGCATCGGCACCGTACGGATCGACACCGCCGACGCCGCGAGCATCGAGGCCGCCGCGAAGGACGTGCTGGCGAGATATCCGGACCTCAACGTGCTCGTCACGATGGCCGGCATCATGCGCGTCGAGGACCGGCACCGGCCCGAATCGTTCCTCGCCTCCGCCGAGGCGGTCGTCACGACCAACCTGCTCGGCACGATCCGCCTGATCGCCGCGTTCGTCGAGCACCTGCGGGCGCAGCCGGACGCCACCATCGTGACCGTCTCCTCGGGCCTCGCGTTCGCGCCGCTCAAGGCCACCCCGAGCTACAACGCGTCGAAGGCCGCCATCCACATGCTCAGCGAGTCGCTCCGGCTGCAGCTCGCCGACACGAGCGTGAAGGTCGTCGAACTCGAGCCGCCGTCCGTCCGCACCTCGCTGCTGCCGGGCCAGGAGGACAGCGAGGCGGCGATGCCGCTCGACGAGTTCGTGGCGGAGGTGATGGAGCTGTTCGAGACGCGGCCCGACGCGAAGGAGATCCAGGTCGAGCGGGTGAAGTTCCTGCGGTACGGCGAGGCGCGCGGCGACTACGACCAGGTCGTCGCGAGGCTCAACGCGTCCGACCCGCACGGCAAGGAGTAGCCGGGCGCGCGGCGCCGGGGCGGGCGACGGCCCGCCCCGGCGGACGGCTCAGTCCTTGTTCGACTGCCGCCAGTCGCGCACCGCGTCGCGGATCTTGTCGAACACCGCCACCGGCGGGCCGGTCAGCATGTTCACGGTCGCGGACTCCCCGGCGCCCGGGTGCGGCCGGGTCGGCGCGATCGCCTCGGCCGCCCGTACGGCGCCGGCCATCCGGCGCAGCCGCTCGGCGGAGAGCTCCTGGCGCAGGCGGGGGAACTCCTCCTGCTCCTCGTGCGTGGCGTGCTCGACGACCGCCTTCTCCAGCATGGCGAGCCTGGCGTCGAACTCGGGATGGTTCACGCCGAGGTCGTACAGGTCGGAGAGGGCGTGCTTGGCCTCGCTCTCCTCGTGCAGGCGGGCCTCGACGACCTCGTCGCCCGCCGACGAGCGCGCGGCGGGGTGCACGACCTGCTCCTCCGCGCTCTCGTGCACGGCCAGCAGCCGCACGAGGTCGTTGAACAGGTCGCCCTTGCGCTCGCCGTCCGCCACGACGATCCCGGCGAACAGGCCCTTGATCTGCTCGTGCTGCGCCAGCAGCAGGTCGATGACATCGCGGTCTTCGGTAGTGGTCAACTCGGTCACCTTTCGCTTCGGAACTGTGGCTCGCTTCGGGGCTTGCACTTCGGCAACCGGGGCCCACCTGCCCCTTTCCCACTCCCCTATGCCTGCCGTCCGCCGGATCCACCGGATCCCCTAAACCCCGCTTTCCAGGTTGACTTAGTGGGTATTTCTGTCGCATCCTTGGCGCATGCACCTGGAGACTCTCCACTGGTCGAACCTGCCCGTCGATCTCCGCAGGCAGGCGAGTGCTCTGTGTACGGCCTCCGCACCCGAGTGAGCACAGGCATCGGAACCGTACGACCAGGAGCATGGAATGACCGCTAACGCATCCACCCTCACCCGCACTCGGCTGGCCGACATCGCCCACGCGCTGGCCACCTCCCCCGACGAATGGATCCAGCGCGTACGGCTCAGCACCGACGGCCGCTGGTACGAGCGCCTGCACGGCGACGACGACCACGAGATCTGGCTGATCAGCTGGCTGCCCGGCCAGTCGACCGGGTTCCACGACCACGGCGGCTCGCGGGGTGCCTTCGCCGTCGCCCTCGGCAGCCTGCGCGAGCACGACCTGACCGTCGAACGGGATCTCGACGCCGGTGACGCGCGTGAGTTCGGGCCCGACTACGTGCACGAGGTGCGCAACGTCTCGTCCGCCCCGGCGGTCAGCGTGCACGTCTACTCGCCCCCGCTGTCGAGCATGAATCGCTTCGACCTCACCGACGGCCGGCTGACCAGGATCGCCGAGGAAGGCGCGGAGCAGTGGTGACGGGCGCGGCGGCTCCGGTCCGCCCGACAGGTGCCCGGAGCATCGACGAAATCCTCGCCGACAGCCGGCGCCGCCTGCGCCGGCTCACGCCGGAGGAGGCGTACGGCAGGGTCCAGGCAGGCGCACTGCTCGTCGACATCCGCCCCGCGGCCCAGCGGGCGGCGGAGGGCGAGGTGCCCGGCGCGCTGATCGTCGAACGCAACGTCCTGGAGTGGCGCTTCGACCCCGCCCAGGACGCCCGGCTGCCCGAGGCGACCGGATACGACGTGGAGGTGATCGTGATCTGTTCCGAGGGCTACACGTCGAGCCTGGCCGC
The DNA here is from genome assembly GCF_045040095.1 of Microbispora sp. NBC_01389. NCBI lineage: Bacteria > Bacillati > Actinomycetota > Actinomycetes > Streptosporangiales > Streptosporangiaceae > Microbispora > Microbispora sp. NBC_01389. The sequence goes on along the minus strand of NZ_CP109552.1, from coordinate 5,398,251 downwards.
CGCGTCGCTCCACGACCTCGGGCTGACGCGCTCCTCCGACGTCGTGGGCGGGTTCGTGGCCTGGCGGGCCGCGGGACTGCCCGCGACCGGCGGGCGTCCCGCGCCCTCCTGAACAGCCCGCCCGAACAGCCCTTCCGAGACCAGACCGCCGCGCTCTCCTTCTCCGCCGCGACCGTGGTGCCCACTCCCGGGCACCGCGCGATGAGGCCCTCGTCCCTGAGCAGGTCGAGGGCGTCTCTGACGGTGTTGCGCGAGGCCCCGAACTCCCGGGCGAGAGCGGCCTCCAGGGGCAGGTGGCCACCGTCGAAACCACCGCGCACGATCTCGCACCGCAGCAGGTCGGCCACCTGGCGGGCCCGGTCCGCCCGCCGCCGCCTCACATCCGCCAGCTCCATGGGGAAGAAGCCCAGCTTCCCCGTAGGAATATATGGATAACGGCCGGATTACGCCACCCCGAGCGGCCTCTCCATACCGCTGACCTGGTGGTACGCCCGCACAGAGCCGAGAACCGCCGCCCTCCGCCGTTCCCTTCACCCGTCTCCGCAGGCGACGGCGGCCTCGGGCGCGGGCTGGCCGGGCGGGCACCGGCCCGCGCCGGGCTCACTGCTCGCGCAGGCCCCAGGGGGTGCCGTACGCGGTGAGCAGGTCGAGGAAGGGCCGCGGCGGGAAGGCCTCGGGCCCCAGGACTCCGGCGCCGGACCAGGCGCCGGAGGCCATCAGTTCGAGGGCCACGACCGGGTTGACGGCGGTCTGCCACACCACCGCCTGGGAGCCGTACTCGCGCATGGACCACTGGTTGTCGACCACGTGGTAGAGGTACACCTCGCGCGGGCCGCCGTCCTTGGTGCCCTTGACCCAGGTGCCCGCGCACGTCTTGCCGCGCATGCGCTCCCCGAGGGTCGCCGGGTCGGGCAGGCACGCCGCGACCACGTCCCGCGGGGACACCTTGACGGCGGTGCCGCCCCCGGCGGCGACCTGGACGGGCTCGGTGCGGTCCAGCCCCAGCAGATGCAGGGTCCGCAGCGTGTCGATGAACTCCGCGCCCAGCCCGTACTTGAAGGTTACCCGCTCGGCGTCGATCCAGCGGGGCATGAGCAGGACCTCCTCGTGCTCGACGTTGACGCACTCGACCGGGCCGATGCCCTCGGGGAAGTCGAACACCTCGGGCTCGCTGAAGGGCGGGGTGGTGAACCATCCCCGGCCGGCCTCGTAGACCACCGGGGGGTTCAGGCACTCCTCGATCGTGGTCCAGATGTTGAACGACGGCGCGAAGTCGTATCCGTCGACCGTGAGGTCGGCGCCGTCCCGTACGCCGATCTCCTCGATGTGGTCGAAGAGCTCGTCGGCGGCGTACCGGGCGAACACGTCCGACAGCCCGGGCTCCACGCCCATGCCGACCAGCGCGAGCCTGCCTGCCCGCTCCCACTCGGCGGCAGTCTCGAACTGGGCGTCGCCCAGCTTGACCCCGCACTCCTCGTGCGGACGCTCCGGATGGGGCCGCGACAGCGACATCGCCATGTCCAGGTAGTGCGCGCCGGCCGTCAGCGCCGCCCGGAACAACGGCATGACGAACCGCGGGTCCGTGGCGTTGAGCAGGACGTCGCAGCGGTGCTCCGCCAGCAGCGCCGCGACCGCGGCCTCGTCACTCGCGTCGGCCCGGCGGGCGCTGAAGCGGGCGCCCGCCTCCCCGAGCGCGGCGACGGCCGCCTCGGCCCGGGACAGGTCGTAGTCGGCGACGACCATGTGCTCGAAGAAGGACCTGCGGGCCGCGATCCGGGTGATCGCCGTACCCACTCCACCGGCTCCGACAAGCAGCACACGCATGGTACAAACATCCCTTTCTTGGACAAACAGCTCTGATGTGTCGATCCAACGCCACCATCACCCCGAACGTCAATGGCGTTGGCATAAGGTGGGCGGCGAGGAGAGGGGGACGCCGTGCCGAAGCCGGTGGTGGGCGAGTCGTCGCGCCGGAGGCGCCGTCCGACGAAAAGCGGGGTGGTCCTCTCCGAGGGCCTGATCGTGCGGACCGCGCTGCGCATGCTGCGCGAGCACGGCCCCGCCGGGCTCACCGTACGGCGGCTCGGTCTCGCCCTGGGAGCCGACCCCAGCACGCTCTACCGTTACTTCAGGGGCGTCGACGACCTGACCCTCGCCATCGGCGACCTGCTCATCGGGCGGGCGATGGACGGCTGGCGCGGCGGCGGCGACTGGCGCGCCGGCCTTCGCGACCTGGGCCTGCGCATCCACGCCGCCTACCTCGAGCACCCGCAGGCCGCGGTGCTGACCGCCAGCCGCATCAGCGGCAAGGCGCACGAGATCGCGGCCGACGAGGCGATCCTCGGGCTGCTGCGCGGCGCCGGGTTTCCCGACCATGTGGCGGTCGGCGTCTACCACACCTTCATCGACATGACGCTGGCCTTCGCGGCGCTGGACGCGGCCTCCCTGGCGCTGCCCGCCGAGGCGCGCGAGGCCGACGAGGAGATCTGGCGGGCGACCTACGCCCGCCTGCCCCGGGACACCCACCCCAACATCGCGGCGGTCGCCCCCCTGCTGGTCGCCCACATGAACGACAGCGCCTACCCCGCCGCCCTGGAGATGCTCCTCGACAGCGCCGCGTCGCGGCTCAGGCGCTCCATGTCCCCGTCGGCTCGGCCCGGCCGGGACTGAGCCCGCCGGAGTCGCAAGGGGGCAGGCGCGGGGACGGGTGAGGGCGGGGGCGGGCAGGCAGGGGCAGGGCCGGAGGCCGGGAATGCTGCGGGCGGCCGGGGCGAGGGCCGGGCAGGCGAGGGCCGGGCAGGCGGGGACCGGGGCCGCCCGGACAAGGGTGCCTAGGGGTTTTCCACGCCTATCGCGCCTTTTAGTGTGATTGGTGTTTCAGCAGAAAGGCGAGTTCGCCTCCTTCAAGTTCGCTCGAACCGAGTGGACTCAGATCGAGCCCACTCGAATCGCGACCGTCGCGGCGGTATTCCCTTCCCCCACATCACGAGAGCGCCGGCGGTTCCGCGAGGACGCCCCGGCCCGCCTCTCGCCACACGAATATCCCGAAAACCCGCTCGATCCAGATAACCCGCTCAACCCAGATAACCCGCTCAACCCAGATAACCCGCTCAACCCAGATAACCCGCTCAACCCGGAAGACCACGTTCCGCGCCCCAAGGAAGGAGCAGCCATGGAGGAGACGACCGTTCCGGCCGAGGCGACGGAGGAGCTGACGGCGGAGACGCTGATCGAAGAGGTGTCGATCGACGGCATGTGCGGCGTCTACTGATGACCGATCCCCTGGACGAGGCCTGGGAGCTGTCTCCCCGAGTGGCCCTGCGGCCGGAGCCGTTCGGGGCGCTGGCCTACCACTTCGGCAACCGGCGGCTGACCTTCCTCAAGCGCCCCGAGCTGGTCTCGGTGCTCCGCGACCTCTCCGGCGAGCCCGACGCCCGTGCCGCGCTGACCCGCGCCGGCGTTCCCGCCGGCCGGTGGCCCGCGTACGCGGAGGCCCTGAGGGGCCTCGCCGGCGCGGACATGATCAGGCCGCGCGGGCAGGCGGAGACGAACCGGGCCCGCCCGGCCCAGGGCACGGCAGCACAGGGCACGGCAGCACAGGGCACCGCAGGCCAGAGCACCGCAGGCCAGACCATCGCGGCTCAGAGCGGGGCGGCGCACATCGCGGCAGCGCAGGCCGGTCCGGCGCGGTCAGGGACGGTGAGCGGGTCGCTGGCCAAGCGGTTCGAGTACGGCCTGGCCGCCCCCATCTGCCTGACCTGGGAGCTCACCTACGCCTGCAACCTGTCGTGCGTACACTGCCTGTCGTCGTCGGGTCGGCGTGACCCGCGTGAGCTCGCCACCGCCCAGTGCGAGGCGGTGATCGACGAGCTGCAGGCGATGCAGGTCTTCTACGTCAACATCGGCGGCGGCGAGCCGACCGTGCGGCCCGACTTCTGGCACCTCGTGCAGTACGCCGTGAACCACCAGGTCGGGGTGAAGTTCTCGACCAACGGGACGCGCCTCACCCCCGAGCGGGCGCGGTTCCTCGCCGCCACGGACTACGTCGACGTCCAGGTGTCGCTCGACGGCGCCACCCCCGAGGTCAACGACCGCGTCCGCGGCCCCGGGTCGTACGAGACGGCGCTGCGGGCGCTCGACAACCTCGCCGCGGCCGGGTTCGCCGACGCGAAGCTCTCGGTGGTCGTGACCCGCGAGAACGCGGGCCAGCTCGACGAGTTCAAGGCCATCGCCGACGAGCGCGGGGCGACGCTCCGGCTCACCCGGCTGCGCCCGTCGGGGCGGGGCGCCGACGTGTGGGACGAGCTGCATCCGACGGCGGCCCAGCAGCGCGACCTGTACGAGTGGCTGCTGCGCGCGGGCGAGGACGTGCTCACCGGCGACTCGTTCTTCCACCTCGCGGGGTACGGCGAGGCGCTGCCGGGGCTGAACCTGTGCGGCGCCGGCCGGGTGGTCTGCCTGATCGACCCCCTGGGCGACGTGTACGCCTGCCCGTTCGCGATCCACGACCGCTTCCGCGCCGGCAACGCGCTCTCCGACGGCGGGTTCGCCGCCGTGTGGCGGGAGTCGGAGCTGTTCGGCGACCTGCGGTCGCCGCAGACCTCGGGCGCGTGCACCGGATGCGAGTTCTTCGACTCGTGCCGGGGCGGGTGCATGGCGGCCAAGTTCTTCACCGGCCTGCCGCTCGACGGGCCCGACCCCGAATGCGTGCAGGGACACGCCGCCGCCGCGCTCGCGGCGGGCGGCCGTACGGTGCCCCGGCCCAGCCAGGACCACTCCCGCCGCCCCGGCGCCCGGCGGGCCGGAGCCGGGCCGGTTCCGGTGCGCATCGGACGCCGTCCCTCCCCCGCCGCACCGCCCGTGCACGCGTGCGCGGAGAGCCCGCTCGCCGGGTTCACCCCCTCATCCGACGTGTAGCGGAAGGACGACAGCTCGTGGCCGCGAACGCCTGGTTCGAGACGGTTGCGGAGGCGCAGCGCAGGGCGCGGCGCCACCTGCCGAAGTCGGTGTACTCCGCGCTGCTCGCCGGTTCCGAAAGGGGCCGGACGTACCACGACAACACGGCCGCCTTCGCCGAACTCGGCTTCGCGCCGCACGTGGCCGACCTGCCCGCCAAGCGCGACCTGGCCACCACCGTCATGGGACAGCAGATCTCCCTGCCGGTGCTCATCTCCCCCACCGGGGTGCAGGCCGTGCATCCCGACGGGGAGGTCGCGATGGCGCGCGCCGCGGCGGCGCGCGGCACGATCATGGGGCTGAGCAACTTCGCGAGCAAGCCCGTCGAGGAGGTCGTGGCCGCCAACCCGCAGACCCTCTTCCAGATGTACTGGATGGGCACCCGGGAGACCATGGCCGCGCACATGGAGCGGGCCCGCGCCGCCGGGGTCAAGGGGCTGATCGTGACCCTGGACTGGACGTTCTCCCACGGCAGGGACTGGGGCAGCCCCTGGATCCCCGACCGCCTGGACCTGAAGGCGCTCGCCCGCTTCGCGCCGCAGGGCCTGACCCGGCCGCGCTGGCTGCTCGGCTTCGCCAGGACCGGCCGCCTGCCCGACCTCACCGTTCCCAACGTGGCGGAGCCCGGCCGTCCCGCGCCGACGTTCTTCGGCGCGTACGGCGAGTGGATGCAGACCCCGCCGCCCGGCTGGGAGGACGTGCGGTGGATGCGCGAGCAGTGGGACGGCCCGTTCATGCTCAAAGGCGTCTCCCGGCTCGACGACGCCCGCCGCGCGGTGGACGCCGGGGTCACCGCGATCTCGGTGTCGAACCACGGCGGCAACAACCTGGACGGCACGCCCGCGACCATCCGGCTGCTCCCGGGCATCGCGCGGGTGGTCGGTGACCAGGCCGAGGTCCTGCTCGACGGCGGCGTACGGCGCGGGGGCGACGTGGTCAAGGCGCTCGCACTCGGCGCGCGGGCCGTGATGATCGGACGCGCCTCGCTGTGGGGCCTCGCGGCGAACGGCCAGGCGGGGGTGGAGAACGTGCTCGACGTCCTCAGGGGTGGCATCGACTCGGCACTGCTCGGGCTGGGCCGCGCGTCGATCCACGACCTGGAGCCCGACGACGTGCTGGTCCCGCCGGGCTTCACCCGGGAGATCGGGGCCACTCGCGAGATCGGGGCCGGCGGGGAGATCGGGGCTCCACGCGATGCGTGAGAGGGGCGAAGGCGAAGGCTGCCTGGCGGACCTGTCGTGGCCCGCGCTGCCGCCCTCGCCGACCGTGCTGGTGCCGCTCGGCTCCACCGAGCAGCACGGCCCGCACCTGCCCCTGCACACGGACACGGCGGTCGCGGCGGCGGTGGCGAGGGCCGCCGCCGCCCGCCTTCTCGCAGCGGCTCCGGACGACCCCGTCCTCGTGGCGCCGGCCGTCGCGTACGGCGCGAGCGGCGAGCACCAGGACTTCCCCGGCACGATGTCCATCGGGACCGCCGCCCTCCGGTTCCTGCTCGTCGAGCTCGTCCGCTCCCTGTCCCGCTGGGCCGGGCGCGTCGTGATCGTGAACGGTCACGGCGGGAACCTCGGCGCCCTCACGGCCGCGACGTCGCTGCTGCGCGGCGAAGGCCACGACGTGTGCTGGGCGCCGTGCGCGGCCGGGCCGGCCGACGCCCACGCCGGTCACACCGAGACCTCGCTCATGCTGCACCTGGCCCCGGGCCTGGTGGACATGGCCCGGGCGAAGCCGGGCAACCTCGCTCCGCTCGCCGAGATCATGCCCGACCTCGCGGCCGGGGGCGTCGCCGCCGTGTCGCCCTCCGGCGTGCTCGGCGATCCGACCACGGCCACCGCCGGGGAGGGAGGCCGCCTGCTCGACCGGATGGCCGGCGACGTCGCCGCCCGCATCCGGCACGGACGGGCCGACCACACCGGCCGCCTCCTGCCCGCACCCGCCCCGCCGTCCGGAGCCGCAGCCGCAGCACCCACCCCCGCCCCCGCGACGGCCTCCCCGACATGAGCCAGGTGAGCGGCGGGAGCGGCGGGAGCGGCCGGGACGGGGGCCCTCGGGTCGCCCTGGTGACCGGGGCGGCACGCGGGATCGGCGCCGCCGTCGTGCGGACGCTGTGCGCCAGGGGCTACCGGGTGGTCGCGGTCGACTCGTGCGCGGCGGACGGCCCGGCCCGGCCCGCCGGGGTGACCTACCCGCTCGCGGCCGACGCCGACCTGAAGTCGCTGGCCGACGACCTCCCCGGCGTTGTGGTGCCGTACATCGCGGACGTGCGCGACCGCGACGCGCTCGCCCGCGCCGCCGCCGTGGCGGCGGACCGCTTCGGCCGGCTGGACGCGGCCGTGGCCGCCGCGGCGGTCATGGCCGGCGGCCTGCCGCTGTGGGAGACGCCGGACGCGCACGTCCGCGCGCTGTGGGAGACCGACGTGCTCGGGGTGTGGAACACCGCCGCGGCGTGCGTCCCGCACCTGCTGGCGGGGCCCGAGCCGGGAGCGTGCCGCTTCGTCGCGGTCGCCTCGGCGGCCGGTTCACACGGGCTGTTCCGCCTGTCGGCGTACACGATGGCCAAGCACGCGGTGGTCGGGCTGGTGCGCGGCCTCGCGGCCGACCTGGTGGGCACCGGGGTGACCGCTGCGGCCGTCTCCCCCGGTTCGACCCGCACGCCGATGCTCGCCGCCACCGCCGAGGTGTACGGCCTGGACGGCGTCGAGGGCTTCGCCTCGTCCCAGCTGCTGCGCCGCCTGATCGAGCCCGCCGAGATCGCCGAGACGATCGCGTTCTGCTGCTCTCGCGAGGGAGGCGTCGTCAACGGATCGGTGATATCGGCGGACGGAGGCTTCACCCCTTGACATCTTCCCCTCCCTGACGGGAGGGGATTCCAACCCTCACAGGTTGGTCTTCCTGCTTCGCCGCCGGTTGCCCGCTCGGAGGACTCCGTTGAGGTCTTACACCAGCTCCACAGGCGTTTCACCTCTCCGCCGGCCCGGCGGCGAGGATGTTCCTGGCAGCGTTGACATCCCGGCCATGGACCGCGCCGCAGGCGCACTCCCACTCCCGGACGTGCAACGGCATCGCCTCGGCCAGCGCCCCGCAGGCCGAGCACAGTTTCGAGCTGGGGAACCACCGGTCGATCACCACGAGTTCCCGCCCGTACCACTGCGCTTTGTACGCCAGCATCGAGCGGAGTTCCCGCCAGGAGGCGTCGGAGATGGCGCGGGCCAGCGAGTGGTTCTTGACCATGGCGCGGACTGTCAGGTCCTCGATCACGACCACTTGGTTCTCGCGGACGAGCCGAGTGCTGAGTTTGTGCAGGAAGTCCCGGCGCCGGTCGGCGATCCGCGCGTGCAGGCGGGCGACCTTCACCCTGGCCCTGGCCCGGTTGCTGCTGCCTGTGGTTTTGCGGGCGAGGGCACGCTGAGCCCTGGCCGGTGCGCGCCGGTCGGCCCGCTCATGCCGGGGGTTGGTGATCTTCTCACCGGTCGAGAGAGTCACCAGGGCGGTGATCCCCGCATCCACCCCGACCGCGTCCCCGCTGGGGGTGAGGGGGCGGATCGTCTCCTCCACCAGGAGGGACACGAACCACCGGCCCGCCGCGTCCTTGCTCACCGTCACGGTGGACGGCTGCGCCCCTTCCGGGAGGGGACGCGACCACACGATGTCCAGCGGGATGTCCATCTTCGCCAGCGTGAGCTGCCCGTCGCGGTAGCGGAACGCCGAGCGGGTGTATTCGGCCGACGCCCGCGACTTCTTCCGCGACTTGAAGATGGGGTACCTGGCCCGCTTGGCGAAAAAGTGCGTAGACCAGGCGCACGCACCCGAACGTCCGGGCAAGCTCGGCGGCCTGCTCGGGGGTGGGATAGAAGCGGTACTTGTAGGCCCGCTTCACCGTCTGCGCCACGCCGCACATCATGCCACCCGATCAGCTGACGCTCGCGTGAATTCGCACAGCGGTTCGCCTTCCGGCGAAACGCCTACCCCCGCCCCGCTCCGTAGGGAGCCCGATCCCTCCCCCACCTGCAGGCGGGGGTTTCCTCGGAGGCATTGATGACCCACGATCAGATCACCCGCGACGAGATCCCGGACAACCCGACATCCGGCGACCCGGCTCTCAATGACCGGGCCGACGGCGGCCTCGGCCGCGGGGGCGGGGGCGAGGGCGAGGGCGAGGGAGCGGGTCCCCGTACGCCCGGCCGGCTTCCGGACGGTTTCACCGTCAGGCTGAACCGGCGGGTCCGGGTCCGCGACGGCGGCCGCACCCTCGTGGGCGGCGCGCCGACGCGCGTCATGTACCTCACCAAAGCCGCCGCGGATCTGTTCGACGGCCGTAGGCTGCGGGTCCGCGACCGCGTCTCGGCGCTGCTCGCCGACCGGCTGCTGGAGGCGGGCCTGGCCGACCCGGTCGTCGAAGACCTGCCCGGTCTCGACCCCTCCCAGGTGACGGTGGTCGTGCCGGTGCGCGACCGTCCCGCCGCGCTCGACCGGCTGTTGTCGGGCATCGGCGGCCGGCACCGGGTGATCGTGGTGGACGACGCGTCGGCCGCCCCGGACGCCGTCGCCGAGGTCGCGGCGGCGCACGGCGCGGTGCTCGTCGCGCTGGCGGAGAACGCCGGCCCCGCCGCGGCCCGCAACGCGGGCCTGCGCCGCGTGACCACGCCCTACGTCGCCTTCGCGGACTCCGACGTGGTTCTCGAACCCGGCACGGTGCCGACCCTGCTCCGGCACTTCGCCGACCCCCTGGTCGCCGTGGCCGCGCCGCGCGTGCTGGGGCTCCGCCTGCCGGGCCGGGACCGCTGGATCCGCCGCTACGAGGACGCGCGGTCCTCCCTCGACCTGGGCCTCGACCCCGGCATCGTACGCCCGAGGGCGCCGGTCTCCTGGGTCCCGAGCGCGTTCCTGCTGGCGCGGGCCGACGCGCTCGGCCACGGCTTCAGCGCCGAGATGCGCGTCGGCGAGGACGTCGACCTGGTGTGGCGGCTGGCGCGGGCGGGCCGGCGGGTGCGCTACGAACCGGCCGCGACGGTGCGGCACGAGCACCGCACGGTGGTCCACGACTGGCTGCGGCGCAAGGCCTTCTACGGCACCGGCGCCGACCTGCTCGCCCGGCGCCACGGCCGCGACGTGGCCCCCGCCGTGCTGGCGCCGTGGAGCGCGGCCTTCGTGCTGGCGCTGCTGGCGCAGCGGCGGTGGTCCCTGCCGGCCGCGGCGCTGATCTTCGCGGGCACGGCCGCGACGATGTCGGCCAAGGTCAGGCGGAGTGAGCACCCGGTGCGCCTCGCCCTGACGCTGACGTCCGACGGTGCCGTCGCCGCCGTCTGGCAGGCGGCGGCGCTCCTGCTCCGCCACTGGTGGCCGCTCGCCGCCGTCGGCTGCCTGCTGTCCAAGCGCCTCCGCCGGGCCGTGGCCGCCGTGGCCGTCATGGACGCGCTGACCGATCTGCGGCGCACCGGCGCGCATCTCGACCCGGTCCGCTACGCCGTGGCCCGGCGCCTGGACGACGCGGCGTACGGGTCCGGTCTGTGGCTCGGCGCGATCCGCGGGCGCTCGGTGCGCGCCCTGCTGCCCGACATCCGCTGGAAGACGCGTTCGTCGAGGCCGTCCCGATAGAAGCCGTCCGCCTGGAGAACGTCCGCCTTGGAGCCGTCCGCCTGGAGAACGGCCGCCTGGAGAAGCCGGTGAGCCGCCGCCCCGGGAGCGCCCGGGACGGCGGCCGCGGCGTCACCGGACACCGGTGAGCGCGTCGGTGCGGTGACACGCCACCCAGGACCGGGGCGACCCGTAGTCCGGCAGGCGCAGCCGGGGCCGGGGCCTCTTCGGCCCGGCGACCGGCGCGAGTTCTCCGTTGTCCGCGCGGTCCGCCGCGACGGCGTACAGGGCGCACACCAGCGCGCAGATCTCCTCCTCGGTGGGGTTTCCCGCGACCACCCGCAGTTCGGCGCCGGCCATCACATCGGGGGGTTTCCGTGCTTGCGCCGCGGCTCCGACGCCTGCTTGGCCCGGAGCAGACCGAGCGCCCTGGTCAGGGTGGCCCTGGTCTCGCCCGGGTCGATGACGTCGTCCACCAGTCCGCGCTCGGCGGCGTAGTAGGGGTGCATGAGCTGCCGGCGATACTCCTCGACCCGCCGGGCGTGCGCCTCGACGGGGTCGTCCGCCGCGGCGATCTCCCGGCGGAAGATGACGTTGGCCGCGCCCTCCGCGCCCATGACCGCGATCTCGTTGGTCGGCCAGGCGAAGGACAGGTCCGCGCCGATCGACCTGGAGTCCATCACGATGTACGCGCCGCCGTACGCCTTGCGCAGCACCATCGAGATGCGCGGCACGGTCGCGGCGCAGTACGCGTAGAGCAGTTTGGCGCCGTGCCTGATGATGCCGCCGTGCTCCTGGTCGGTCCCGGGCAGGAAGCCCGGCACGTCGACCAGGCTGACCAGCGGGATGTTGAAGGCATCGCACATCTGGATGAAGCGCGCGCCCTTCTCCGACGCCTTGATGTCCAGCACCCCGGCCAGGTGGGCGGGCTGGTTGGCGACGATGCCGGTGACGTGGCCGTCGAACCTCGCCAGCCCGCAGATGAGGTTCTGCGCCCAGCCCGCGTGGAACTCGAAGAACTCCCCGTCGTCGACGATCTCCTCGATCACCGCCGACATGTCGTAGGAGATCGCCGGATCAGCCGGCACCAGGTCGAGCAGGGCGTCGTTGCGCCGGTTCGCCGGGTCGGTGCAGGTGATCGACGGCGGCAGTTCCTGGTTGTTGGCGGGCAGCAGGGACAGCAGATAGCGGACTTCCTCAAGACAGGACACCTCGTCGGGGCAGACGAACCCCGCCACTCCGGAGAGTGTGCCGTGCACCCGCGCACCACCGAGGTCGTCGGCGCTGATCTCCTCACCGGTCACCGCCTTCACGACGTCCGGGCCCGTGATGAACATCTGGGCCGTGTTCTGCACCATGAACACGAAATCGGAGAGAGCCGGCGAGTACGCCGCTCCCCCCGCGCACGGGCCGAGCATGACGTTGATCTGTGGAATCACTCCCGACATCCGCACATTGCGCCGGAAGATACCGCCATAGCCGGCAAGCGCGGTCACGCCTTCCTGGATCCGCGCCCCGGCGCCGTCGTTCAAACCGATCAGCGGCACCCCGGCGGCCTCGGCCAGATCCATCACCTTGTGGATCTTCTCGGCGTGTGCCTCGCCGAGCGCGCCGCCGAACATCCGGAAGTCGTGGGCGAAGACCATGACGTCACGGCCGTAGACCTTGCCCCACCCCGCCACCACACCGTCGGTGTACGGCCGGCGGTGCTCCAACCCGAAACCGGTGGCCCGGTGCTGCCGGAACGCCTCCACCTCCACGAACGACCCGCTGTCGAGGAGCACGTCCAGGCGTTCCCGCACGGTGAGCTTGCCCTTGGCGTGCTGGCGCGCGGTCGCCTCCTCACTCGGGCCAGAATGGATGCTCTCCTTGAGCACCTGCAAATCCGCCAGCCGTTCCCGCATCGATTCTTTCGGCAGGTCGCTGACCCGCGTGACCACGGTCCCCATATGTATTCCTCCTGACGGCACAACCGGGTGCCCTCAGGGTAAGGCGGCCGATGAACGCGACAACACCCCTAAAAAGGACGGCGACCGCGCCAATAGGACGCGACCCAAAAAGGACCGGAAACAGTCCGGATATCGGTGTTCCGGTCCACCGGTGGCCGGCCCCTTACGGGCCGGCCACCGGGACCGCAGTGGCGTCACGTGGGACCACGGTGAACTCAGCCGACGGCGGCCCCGCCGAACTCGAGGACCGCGGGCAGGTCGGCCCGGCTGCTGATGTCGAGCTTGCGGTAGATCCGGGTGAGGTGCTGCTCCACCGTGCTCACCGTCAGGTACAGCTCACCGGCGATCTCCCGGTTGGTGTGCCCGGCGGCGGCCAGCACCGCGACCCGGCGCTCGGCCTCGCTCAGCAGCGCTGCACTGCCCCCGCTCAGCGCCGGGGCGGCCTGCCTGCCGGTCTCGGCCGCCGCCGGCGCGCCGCCGATCTCGGCGCCGCACTCCTTCATCAGGGCCCGCGCCCGGATCATGATCATGCCAACCCTCCGGTGCTCGCCCAGGCCGCGGTAGGCCTCCGCGAGGTCGAGGAGCGATCGGGCCTGCTCGTAGCGGTCGCCGCCGTTCTGCAGCAGGTCGGCGGACTTGCGCAGGAGCATCGGCCGGTGCCGCGGCTCGCTGGTGGCCGCCAGCAGGCGGATCGTCATGCCGAGCTCCCGCGGCGTGCGGGAGTTGCAGCGGGACAACTGGTCCTCGATCAACTTCGCGGCCTGCTCGGAGCGCCCCATCTGCAGGCAGGCCTCGGCGGCGTTCGCCCGCCACGGCAGCAGGCCCGGCACGTCCAGGCCCCACCTGCCGGTCAGCTCGCCGCAGAGCTGGAAGTCCCGCAGGGCCAGCGCCGCCTGCCCGACCGCCAGGCTGTAGCGGCCCCTGGCGTACAGGTAGTGCAGGCCGTACCGGCTCTCGAACATGGCGTCCAGCACGGGCCGGTCGAGGAGGTCGTGCACGTCGTCGAACCTGCCCATTGCGGTCAGCGCGATCACCAGGCTGCCGAGCGGGCTGCCCACCGTGACACCCCAGCTCGTGATGGGCATGAACTCCAGCGCGGCCCGCGCGTACTGCTCGGCGCTGACCATGTCGCCCTGCCGTACGGCCATCTCGGCGCGGATGGCCGAGAGCCTGGCCTGGCGGCTCGGGGCGCGCCGCGAGGACGCCTCGACGCTGAACAGGTCGCACAGCGGCGCGGCCTTCTCCGCCTGCCCGCCGTAGGTGAGCGCGAGCAGCGCGCACTCGACGGTGTCCATCGACATCTCGTCCAGGCGGGCGAGCCGCAGGATGCGCTCGACGGCGATCAGGGCGCCCTCGTGCGGGCCGTTCACGAGCACCTGTGCGAGCGCGGTCGCCGTCTCCAGGCGCCGCCCCGCGGCCACCGACACCAGTGCTGTTCCGGTGTCCGCGCGCGGCTCGCCGAGCGTGGACGCGAAGGCGGGATGGGTGGCGCGCAGCCACGGGCGCGCGATGTTGAGCTCCATCACCGTCTCGGGGTCGCTCTCGTATCCCGCGGTGGTCAGGTGCGCGATCACGTCCTGCGCGTCGTCGTACCTGCCGTGCCAGAGCAGCGCGCGGGCCAGGACCACGCCGTCGCCGCCGCGCAGGTGGCCGCGCTGCATGGCCTCGGTGAGATCGGCCAGGTGCCGGTCGGGCGCCTCGGGGTTGATGCGCCACTCGGCGCGCACCAGCATCGTGGCGATCTTGAGACGGCGCCTCTCGTCGGTGCACGCCTGCCACGCGAGGCGCAGGTAGTCCACGCCACGCTCAGTCCGGCCCTCGCGCAGCGCGTCCCTGGCCGCGTCCTCCAGCACCGGCACCACCCAGGGAGCGTCGATCGGGCCCGCCTGGACGAGGTGATCGGCGATCACCGACGTGGCCGCGCCGTCCGCGTGCGCCAGTTCGGCGGCGCGGCGGTGCAGGTCCCGGCGCTCGTCGAGGCCCACCTCGGCCAGCACGGCCGTACGGGCCGACTCGTGCCGGAACCGGCCCACGCTGAGCACGCCGCCGGCCGTCAGCGCGTTCATTGCCCTGCTGGTGTGGGTGTGGCCCAGGCCGAGCAGCCGGTCGAGCGAGTCGGTCTCGCCGAGCACCGCCAGGCACCGGGCGATCCGGAGCAGCTCGGGCTCGCCCCGGTGCAGGCAGGTCAGCACGGCCTGGCCGTACCGCTCGCCGGCCACCGGCTCGTCCGCCGCCGGCTCGCCGTCCCGTTCCCGCGCGGACGGGCCGCCGAGGTAGTCTTCGATGAGGGCGGCGGCCAGCAGCGGGTTGCCGGCACTGTAGGCGTACCAGTCCTCGGCGAAGCGGACCGCGACCTCCTCGCCGGCCCGCTCGCGCACAAGCGTGTGCACGCCCTGCCGGGACAGCGGGTTGAGGTGCACGACCCCGCAGTACGGCTGGCGCAGCAGGTCGGTCCAGAAGAAGGTGTCGGTGCTGCGCACGTAGTCGGAATAGCTGAAGATCGCCATGATCCGGGCGAAGCGTACGCGCCGGGCGAGGTAGGCCAGGCACAGCAACGACGGGCGGTCGGCGTAGTGCACGTCGTCGACCACGATCACCAGGGGATAGCGCTCCGACAGCTCCAGCAGCACGGTGCACAGAGCGTGCGCGATCTGGGCGTCCACCTGGTCCAGGGTCTCGGAGGCGAGCCCGGAGCTCATCGCGGTCCGCTTGCCCTCCTCGAGCAGCGCGAGCGCTCGCACGCGCTCCTCCTCCACCAGCGGCGCCTCTTCGATGAGCTGGCCCAGCACGCCGAGCGGCAGGTCCTGCTCCATGCGGGACGCGGTCGCGGCGACGGGCAGGGCGCCCAGCTCCACGGCCTGCCCGGCGAACGCGTCGAGCAGCGCGCTCTTCCCGGTGGCGACCGTGCCGCTGAGCATCGCGACCTTGCCCTTGCCGGTCAGTGCGGCCGCCAGCATCTCCTGTAACGAGGCCAGTGCCTCGTCTCTCTCGATCAAGTTCATCAAGCGGGCCCCCTCCAGCTGAGCTTCCGTCCTTACGAATGGACGCTTGCCTGCTTGTTGGAGACGATGTTCTCGCTGGCCGCTTTTGGATCTCTATCGCGCGCTTATCCCGTGCCCCGGCGTCCCCGCCACGGCCTCCTGAGCTGTGTCTCCACGCTCCGGGACGCCACGCTCCGGGACGCCACGCACCGGAAGACACCTCACGCACCGGGGCGGGACGCGCGACACCCGCCGCCCCCGGCCGTAGCAGGACGGAGGCGGCGGGTGTCGCGTCAGAACTTCAGCGGGCGGCCGGAGGGAGTGCGCAGGTCGGGCGCTTCGTCCCGGGCGGCGGGACGTCCCGAGGGCCGGCTCTTCTTCAGCTGCTTTCGCGTCATCGCGTCGTGCCCTTCCGTGCGGAGCCCGTGGACGAGGGCCGGAGGATGGTCGTGCGCGGTCACGCGGTGGTGGCCAGCCGCCGCCTGCGCGGGCGCGCGTGCGCGTCGCCCGGTTCGCGGTGGTGCCTGCCGGAGGGCTCGGCCCGCCGGGCGGCCCGGTGGACGACGGCCTGCACCGCCCGGAGCGCGGCCGCCTCGGCGTCCCCCTCGATTCCCACGCCCCAGTGCGTACGGCCTCCCAGGCGGCACTCGGCGTAGACCGCGACGCCCGCCGCGACGTCCCGCTCCCCCTGGCCGACGCCGGTCCGGTGGACGGCGCGGACCTCGATCCCCCAGTCGGCGAGGCTTACCCGGAGCGCCTGCAGCGCGTCCGCGCGCTCGGCGCCCACCTCGAAGCCTCCGCCGTCCACGTGCAGTTCGACGGCGAGCGGCTCCGGCCCGAAGACGGGCGGCCCGGGCGGGCACGTGTACTCGCTCTCGAACAGGTCCCGCACCCCGCTGGGGGTGATCTCCATGCCTTCGCTGTCGGCCCGCCGCTGCACCACCCGGGCGAAGTCGATCTGCAGGTCACGCGGCAGGTGCCTGCCGTACCAGGTGCTCATGATGTAGGCGACGCCGCCCTTGCCGGACTGGCTGTTGATCCGCACCACGGCCTCGTAGGTCCGGCCCACGTCCGCGGGGTCGACGGGCAGGTACGGCATGGCCCAGGGCATCTCGTCCATCGGGGCGCCGTGCGCGGCCGCCTCGCGCTCCAGCGCGTCGAAGCCCTTCTTGATGGCGTCCTGGTGGGAGCCGGAGAAGGAGGTGTAGACGAGGTCGCCCCCGTAGGGGTGACGCGGGTGGACCGGGATGCCGTTGCACTCCTCGACCACGCGGCGGATCGCGTTGAGGTCGGAGAAGTCGACACCCGGGTCGACGCCGTGGCTGAACAGGTTCATGCCGAGCGTGACCAGGTCCACGTTGCCCGCGCGCTCGCCGTTGCCGAACAGGCAGCCCTCGATGCGCTGCGCGCCGGCCATCATGGCCAGCTCCGCCGAGGCGACGCCGGTCCCCCGGTCGTTGTGCGGGTGGATGGACAGGCAGACGTGCTCCCGCCGGGACAGGTTGCGGTCGAGCCACTCGATCTGGTCGGCGAAGACGTTGGGCGTGCTCCGCTCGACGGTCGTCGGGAAGTTCAGGATGATCTCCCGCCCGGGGCCGGGCTGCCAGACGTCCATGACCGCCTCGCAGACCTCCAGGGAGAAGTCCAGCTCGGTGTCGTTGAACAGCTCGGGAGAGTACTGGAAGCCCAGGTCGCAGTCGCTCAGCGTCTTGTCCGCGTATTTCATCATCAGGCGCGTGCCCTGGACGGCCAGGTCCTTGCACTCGTCCCTGGTCATCCCGAACACCAGCCGCCGGAACAGCGGCGACGTCGCGTTGTAGAGGTGGATGGTGGCGCGGGGAGCGCCTTCGAGGCTCTCCACGGTCCGCCGGATCAGCTCGTCGCGCGCCTGCACCAGAACGGAGACGCGCACATCGTCGGGAATGAGGTCGCGCTCGATGAGCTCACGCAGGAAGGCGTGGTCGTCCTCGCTCGCCACGGGAAAACCGACTTCGATCTCCTTGTAGCCCATCCGGACCAGCAGATCGAACATGGCCGTCTTGCGCGCCGGGCTCATCGGACTGACCAGCGACTGGTTGCCGTCGCGAAGGTCGGTGGAAAGCCAGCGAGGCGCCCGCGTGATGACGTTGTCGGGCCAGCGGCGGCCGGACATCCGGACGGGTTCGGGGGCGCGGTAGCGCCGCAGCGCCTTGGTCATCCTCGTCAACGGAAGATCCCTTCTCTCTGGCTCAGGGTTAACCGTTCGAACCGAAATACGTCGAATAAGAACAAGGCGACAGTGTCACCTGGATCTGGAAGGAGGACACGTCACCGATGATGCGGAACATCACGGCGATCTCCGGATATGCGGCGGCCATTCCGAGATTGACGAAGTAGTGGTCGCTGTCGAATATCATGCGGTAGAGCCCGCGCTCCAACTGGGCGGTGTCCCATCCCTTCACGACGCCCGCACCGTCGGTCTCGGCGGTGGTCACGTGCCACCAGATGCCGTCGACCTCGCGCTCCAGGCGCAAACGAACGCCGGCCGCACCACGGCCGAAAACGCTGTCCAATGCCTGCGCCGTTATGTTCATCTCTCAGCTCACACCTGTCTATCGGACCCTGGGGACCGATCTCGAAGTCTCCGGTGACGTTTTCCGGGTCGCTTCCGCACAGCCTCGCAGCGCCGGCTATCGGTTCGCCTTCGCCGCTCTATCGGGGGCGCGGCGCCGTGCACGGGTGACGAGCCACCGGGCCGAGGCCACCCGGACAAGGGTGCCTAGGGGTGTCAACACGTCTTCCGAGACTTTTATAGTGATATCAGCGAAAGCGCAAGTTTGAACGATTTGTGAGCCTCATGAGAGGTGACGCCTCTGAGTACGCGACAGCCGCGGAAACCGTGAATCCAGCGATGAGAGACGAACGAGTCGCACGAACGAAAATGGAGCCGTCGGGAATCGACCCGACGGCTCCATTCGTCTGCCCGGCTCACCCACGGGCGGCGGCTCATTTGCGCACGGGGGTCTCCACGGTCCGCGGCGGAGGCCCGGAGGCCGGACGGCCGCGGACCGGCCGGGGGGAGCGCCGGCCGGGTGGCTGCGCCTTCTCCTCGTCGAGACGGCTCGCCACCACGCGGCGCGCGCCGGCCTCGTCGGAGCGGCCCGACTCGCGCTCCAGCAGGCCGATGCGGCGGCTGGCGAGGGCCACGCCCTGGTCGTCGCCGGTCTGCCGGAACAACTCCAGCGCGGTGTCGAGGCTGCCGCGGGCGTCGGCGTAGCGCTGCTCGGCGGCCGACAGCAGGCCCGTCGAGTAGTGCATGACCGCCTGTCCCCTGCGGTCCCCGGCCTGGCGGGCGGCCGTCAGAGCCAGAATGTTCATGTCGCGCCAGTCGTCGAAATAGACCCCGGACTCGAAGAAGGGCGCGGCGCAGATGGCCAGGTCCCAGGACAGGTCGGCGAGACCGGCCTGGGCGGCCTGACGGATCCCGGACACCAGCGTCAGCCGTTCGCGTTCGTACCACGGGAGCGGCTGCTGGACGAGCCGGCGGACCAGCGTGTCGGGCAGCGGCCAGCGAGCGGCTCCGCTGTGGAGGCCCGCGTAGTCGTCGCCGTACTGCTCGCGGTGCGCGTCCCGCGCGAGGTGGAGCAGGCAGCTCAGCACCCTGGCCAGCGCGGCGCCGCGCTCGGCGGCGGGTTCCTCGGCGGCCAGGCGCTCCCTGGCGAAGACCCGGATGAGGTCGTGGAAGCGGTACCGGCTCTGCGCACCCCTCCCCGTGCCGGTGATCTCGACGAGCTGGGCGTCGGCCAGGTCGTCCATCAGGTCCTGGGTCTCGTACAGCGGCCGGTCCAGCAACGCGGCGCTGACCCACGAGGGGAACGGCTGGAAGTCGAGGATGGCGAGCCGGCGAAACAGCGTGCGGGCCAGGTCGCCGGTGCTCTCGTAGGCGACCGCGATGCTGGCCCGCATGCCCATCTCGCCGTGCCTGAGCTCGTCCAGCCGCCGGGTCTCGTCCTGCAGCCGCCCCGCCAGATGCTCGATGCTCCAGTGCGGATGCGCGGAGAGACGTGATCCGGCGATGCGCAACGCGAGCGGCAGCCGGCCGCAGAGCTCGGTGAGGGCCCGGGCCGACGCCGGATCCGACCGCACCCGGTCCTCTCCCGCGATGTGGGCGAGCAGCCGCATCGACTGGTCCGGGTCGAAGGTCTCCACCTCGACGTTCCGCGCGCCGGGCAGGCCGGTCAGCCTGCCGCGGCTGGTGACGATGACCGAGCAGCCGGAGCTGCCCGGCAGCAACGGCACCACCTGGCTCTCGCCGGCCGCGTCGTCGAGCACCACCAGCACCGTGCGGCCGGCCAGCAGGCCGCGGTACATCTCGGCCCGCTCGTCCAGCGTCTCCGGTACGGCGCCGCCCGGGACGCCGAGCGCCCGCAGGAACCGGCCGAGCACGTCGAAGGGATGCACCGGGCGGGCCGCCCCTCCGTGGAGGGCGGCGAACAGCTGCCCGTCCGGGAACCGCCCGGCGACGGTGTGGGCGGTGTGGACGGCGACGGTGCTCTTTCCGACGCCCGGCTTGCCGATGATGACCGCGATCGGCACGGCGGACGACGCCCGTTCCGCCGGGGACGGCGTGACGAGGCGGCGTACGGCGTCGACCTGCGGGGCGCGGCCGGTGAAGTCGGCGATGCCGGCTGGCAGCATCCGCGGGGCGCCGGCCCGGGGCGCCGTCGTCACGGCGGCGCTCACCGGTGGCGTCGGCGCCGGCCGCCCCGTGTCGACGGAGACCCGGATCGCGTGTTCGAGCAGCCGCAGCCGCTCGTTCGGCTCTATCCCCAGCTCCTCGACGAGGATCCGCCTGCCCTCACGGTAGACGTGCAGGGCCTCGGGCTGCCGTCCCGACTGGTGGAGGGCGGTCATCAGCTGGCCGCGCAGCTGCTCGCGCAGCGGATACCGCTCCACCAGTTCCGTCAGCTCGGCTATCACCTCCCGGTGCCGTCCCAGGGAGAGCTCCAGCTCGATGCAGTTCTCGTGGGCGGCGATCCGGTCCTCGGTGAGGCGGCGGGCGGCCGCCCGGATCAGCCTGCCGTCGATCCCCTCCAGTGCGTGGCCCCGCCACAGGGCGAGCGCCTCGCGGTAGTGCCCGACGGCGGCCGAGGCCGCGCCGGCCGAGGCCGCCCGCCGGGCCGTCAGGACCAGGGTTCCGAAGCGGTCGGAGTCGAGTTCGTCGTCCCCGATCTCGATCGCGTACCCCTGGGAGTGAGTGGAGATCAGGTTGGGCCGGCCGTGCTGGGCGAAGACCCGGCGCAGGGCCGAGATACATATCTGCACCTGTGAGCGGCAGGTCGTGGGCGGGTTGTCGTCGTAGACCGCCTCGATGAGCCTGCCGATGGACGTGCCCCTGCTGTGATCCAGCAGGAGCACGGCGAGGGCCGTCTGCTGTCTCGTGCTGCCCAGGTCCACGCGATGCGCGCCGTCCATGACTTCCAGAGGCCCGAGAATGCGAAACTTCACCGCATGACTCCTTGCACTTATCGGGCCCGTCCTCCGGGCCCACAAGGATGATCGGTTTCACATGTTGATGGGGATGGACGAGAAGATTACCGTTGCGGACTGATCCTATGACCCAACCGATGGGGATTCCAACAGGTTGGCAGTCCCGGCAGCGGCCGCCTTAGGACAGACCGGCCCGATGTGTGGGTGTCGCCAGCACGACCCGCAGCCGCTCGGCCACCTCCGGGCCCAGCTTCGCCGCGACGGCCAGGATGCGGGCGACGGCCTCCACAGCCGACGCGTCGTCGCCCCGCGCCCGGTGCGCGTCCCGGAGCAGCTTGAGCGCGTTGACCTCGTCCAGCGGCACGCCGGCGAGCAGGTCGAGCGCCTGCTCGGCGGCGGTGACCGCGCCGGCGGAGTCGCCCTCGGCGAGGGCGAGCTCGGCCAGTGCGGCCAGCACCCGGCCCCTGCTGAGCCGGTCGTCGGTGGTGGTGGCCAGCATCAGGGCGTGCCGCAGCGTGCCGCTCGCCTCGGCCCTGGCGCCGAGCCGCAGCTTCGCCAGGCCCGTGCAGATCAGGGCGTACGACTCCCCCATGGGATCGCCGATCTTCTGGTAGACGGCGAGCGCCGCCTCCACGATCGTGAGCGCCGCCGCGTACCGGCCCAGCTCCAGATAGGTGTAGCCCAGCCTGACCTGGATGTAGGCCTTCTGCCGTCCGCTGACGCCGCCCGCCAGTTCCATCGCGTCCGACAGCAGGGCCTCGGCGCCCTCGGGGTCGGAGAACAACAGCCGGATCTGCGCGAGGTGGCAGAGCACGTTGCTGGTGTTGCTCGGCGTGCCGTGGCGCCGTGAGAGGTCGAGCGCCTGCCGGCACCGCTCGGCCGCGGCGTCGAGCTGTCCGGTGACCAGGTGGAGATAGCCGAGGTTGGCCAGCGCGGTGGCGAGGGAGCGCTGGTCGTCCAGCTCGGTGAACAGCTGGATCGCCGCCAGGTAGTCGCGGCGCGCGTCGTCGAACCTGCGCTCGTTGGAGGCCAGCGCCCCGTTGACGTACAACATGGCGGCCTGCCCGGCCATGTCCCCCGCCTGCTGCACGGCGGCCATCGCGAGCTGCTGCGCCTCGCGCCAGTCGTCCAGGTAGAACCGCGACAGGAAGAAGGTGGCGGCGCCGAGCGCCAGCCCCCAGCAGACCTCCGACAGACCGGCCTGCGCCGCCTGCCTGATGCCCGAGACGAGAATGGACCGTTCTCGTTCGAACCAGGTCAGCGGGTGCTCCACCAGCCGGTCGACCAGGGCCTCGGGCAGCGACCACGCCGGGGGCGGGATCAGGAGGCGGTCCTCCAGCTCGTTCCTCCTGGCCGCGTCGACGAGGGTCAGCAGGCCGCCGAGCATCCGGCCCAGGGCCGCGCTGCGCTCGGCGATGGGCTCCTCGGCGGCCAGGCGCTCGCGGGCGAAGACCCTGATGAGGTCGTGGAAGCGGTAGTGGACGTTGACGCCCCGGCCGGTGCCGGTCGTCTCCAGCAGCTGGGCGTCGGCGAGGTCGTCCAGCAGGTCCTGCGCCTCCGCGACGGGCCGGTCGAGCAGGGCCGAGCCGAGCCAGGCGGTGATGATGTCGCAGTCCAGGATGGCCAGCCGCCGGAACAGCCGCCTCGCGTCGCCGCTCACGCTCTCGTACGTGAGGGAGATGCTCGCCCTGATCGCCATCTCGCCGTGCTTGAGCTCGTCGAGCCGCCGGGTCTCGTCCGCCAGCCGCTCCACGAGCTGCTCGATGCTCCAGTGGGGGCGGGCGGCCAGCCGGGCGCCCGCGATGCGCAGGGCCAGCGGCAGGTGGCCGCAGAGCTCGGCCAGGGCCACCGAGAAGGCGGGCTCGGACTGCACGCGCTCGGCCCCCGCGATGCGGGAGAGCAGGTCGAGCGACTGCGCCGAGTCGAAGACGTCGACCTCGACGTGGACGGCGCCCGACAGTCCGGCCAGGCGGCTCCTGCTGCTGAGGACGACCGCCGCGTTGGGGCTTCCGGGCAGCAGCGGCAGGACCTGGCCCTCGGTGCCGACGTCGTCCAGGACGATCAGCACCTTCTTGTCGGCGAGCAGCATGCGGTAGAGCTCGGCCCGCTCCTCCAGGCCGTCCGGGACGGAGGAGCCGGTCACGCCGAGCGCCCGCAGGAAGCGTTCCAGCACCCTGATGGCGGCGACCGACCGGGAGGAGCCGCCGTGGAGGTTGGCGTAGAGCTGGCCGTCCGGATAGTGCTCGACGACCCGGTGCGCCACGTGCACCGCCATGGTGCTCTTGCCGATGCCGGGCTTTCCGGACAGCGCGACGATGGGCACGGCGTATCTGCCGGGACCGCCGCCGGAGCCCACCAGCCGTTCCATGATCTCGTCCACCAGTTTGGACCGGCCGCTGAAGTCGGCGATGTCGGTCGGCAGCAGCCGGGGCACGGCGACCGGCGGAGGGGGTGGCGGAGGCGTGCTCACCCGCACGGCGGTCGCGGGCGGGTTCAGCTCGGGGTCCGAGGTGAGGATCGCGTGCTGGAGCCGCTGGAGCCGCTCGTGCGGCTCGATCCCCAGCTCCTCGATCATCACGCGCCTGGCCTGGTTGTAGGCCTGCAGGGCCTCGGCCTGCCGGCCGGAGCGGTAGAGGGCCAGCATGAGCTGTCCCCGCAGCCGTTCGCGGAGCGGATACTGCGCCACCAGCGCGGTCAGCTCGCCGACCAGCTCGTGGTGGTGGCCGAGGTCGAACTGCAGGTCGACGCAGTCCTCGTTGGCCGCGACGCGGTCCTCGTCCAGGCGCATCGCGGCCGCCTGGACCACCCTGCTCTCGATGCCCTCCAGGGCGGGGCCCCGCCACAGGGCGAGCGCGTCGCGGTAATGGGCCACCGCGTCCTCGGCGCGGTTCTCCGCCCGGGCCTGCTTGGCCCGGCGCAGGAGGTGCTCGAACCGGCCGAGGTCGAGGCCCTCGTCGGCGATGCGCACCGCATAGCCGTTGGACTGCGTCGCGATGATGTCGGGCCTGCCGCAGTTGCCGAACAGGCGCCGCAGGGCCGAGACGCAGATCTGGATCTGGGCTTTGGCGGTCGGCGGAGGGGCGTCGTCGTAGATGGTCTCGGTGAGGCGGGAGACGGTGACCGTCCGGCCCGCCTCCAGGAGCAGCGCGGCGAGGACCGTCTGCTGTCTGGCTCCCCCGAGCTCCAGCCTTCGGTCAGTGAGAACGACCTCAAGTGGGCCCAGGATCCGGAAGTCCACCCACATCTCCTGTTGAGCTGGCGTAGCTCCCCCATGCCAGAGAACCTGACCGAGAGATTAATCCATCCCAATCGTGTGTGCTACGCCCGAACCTCAACAGCTGAGCCGTTCTCAACGACTTTCAGTCACTGTGATGCAGGGTGTCCCGTAAAGTCTCTTTCCAGATGAAAATGTATAAGACAAATGTATAGGACATATGGCGGCCCGACGGCCGCCGCACCCCTCGGCGTGCGGCACGAGACCATGCCGTTCGTGTCCGCCCTTGCCACACGCCGAGCGCCCCCGTGGTACCCGGCGAGGCCGCCCCCCTCGGCTGCTTCGACCGGGCACCACCCGTCATGGGCTGATCTCCCAGAGTGCGCGTACTTTCGCTGACGATCCGTCCAGAGCGGCACACCGCGTCAGCTTCGACTGTCCCAGATTGGGAAAGTCGCCCTACCCCCAACCGATCCCGCTCCACTGTGAGCGCGACCGGACCTAGTGAGAATCACACGATTCGATTTCCAGCCGGCAACAAGAATTCACGCCCTGTTAACGGGGCTCCCAGATCACGGAAACCCGCAGCAGAGCTTCGTGGCGGGCACCTCGTAGACCGGCTTGGCGTCAATGACGGCACCGGCGGCGGCGCCTCCGCTGAGCGGGAAGGCCACGAACGCGAACGTGACGACCATGGCTCCGACGATCCGGCCGAGGCGCGACAGCAGGGTGTTCTTCATCTCTTACCTCTCACATTGGCTGGGAACTCTGTCCGACGCCTTCACGGTAGGAAAGGCCGCCATCCGTCCGTTATTGGATCGGCTTTTTACAGGTCAGGGCGGGTTCGCGGGCGGCCCTGTGCTCCCGGGAGCCGTGGCACCGCGGCCACGAGGCGCCGTGTGCAGGGATGACGCGGCGATCCGAGCACCTCGGCGGTGGCTCCGCGCTCGACCACCCTCCCCCGGTCGAGGACCACGGTCTCCTCGCACAGCGCGGCCACGACGGCCAGGTCGTGGGAGACCAGCACCACGGTCAACCGCCTGTTCTCCCGCAGGTCGGCGAGCAGATCGAGGAGCCTGAGCCGGGTGGCGGTGTCCAGGGCGCTGACCGGCTCGTCGGCCAGCAGCACCCGGGGGGAGGCCGCTATCGCCCGCGCTATCGCTATCCGCTGCCGCTGCCCCCCGGAGAACTCGTGGGGATAGCGGCGGGCGGCGTCCGGAGGCAGTCCCACCGTGCGCAGCGCCTCCTCGACCATGGCCGTCGCCGCCGCGCCGCGGGCGACGCCGAGCGAGCGCAGGGGCTCGCCGACGATCCGGTCCACCCGCCGGCGTGGGTCCAGCGAGGAGTACGGGTCCTGGAAGACGGGCTGCACCGCGTGCCGCAGCGCCCGCATCCGTCCGCGCAACGGCAGGCCGTCGAGGAGCACCTGCCCCGTGCTGGGCCGCAGCAGCCCCAGCATGAGGCGGACCAGCGTGGTCTTGCCCGCTCCCGACTCCCCCACCAGAGCCAGCCCGCGGCCCGCGGTGACCTCGAAGGAGACGTCGCCGAGCACGGCGGGACCACGCCGGTAGGCGAAGCCCAGGTCGCGTACGCCGAGGATCGGAGGCGCCGGCGACGGTGGTGGTGGTGGCAGCGGCGGTGGCGACGTCACGGCAGCATCCGTTCCAGCGCTCCGTGCAGCCGCCGGGCGGCCGACACGAGGTCCTGGGTGTGCGGGTGCGACGGCGCCCCCAGCACGTCCCCGACCGCGCCCTCCTCCACCGCCCTGCCCCCCTCCAGCACCAGGATCCGGTGGCTGATCCGCGCCACCACGGCCAGATCGTGGCCGACGAACAGCAGCCCCATGCCGCGAGCCGCCACCAGCCGGTCCAGCAGCGCGAGCATCTCCGCCTGGACCGTGCCGTCCAGCGCGGCCGTGGGCTCGTCGGCGATCAGGAACGCCGGATCGCAGGCCAGCGCCATGGCCGTCGCCACCCGCTGGCGCTGGCCGCCGGAGATCTCGTGGGGATAGGACCGGGCGATGCGGTCCGGGTCGCTCAGCCGCACCTCCGCCAGCGCCTCGATGACCGCGCGCCGCGCCGCGGCCCCGCGCAGGCCGCGGTGGCGTCGCAGCGGCTCGGCGACCTGCGCGCCGACCCGCATCAGGGGGTCCAGGGCGGCGAGCGGGTCCTGGAAGACGACGGCGATCCCGCGGCCCCTGACCGTGTTCAGCACCCGCTCGGGCGCGCCGAGGATCGGCTCGCCGTCCAGGAGGACCCGGCCCGAGGCGGCCATGCCGGCCGGCAGCAGGCCGGCGACCGCCAGCACGGTCAGGGACTTGCCCGCGCCGGACTCCCCGATCAGCCCGAGCCGGTCTCCCCGGGCCAGGCGGAAGGACAGGTCGTGCAGCAGTTCGCGGCCGTCCGCCGTGCGCACCGTGAGATTCTCGGCTTCGAGCAGTCTCACCAGCGCCCCCGCAGCAGCGGGTCGGCGACCTCGCGGACGCCGTCGGCCACCAGGTTGGCGCCGATCACCAGGAGCACGAGCAGCAGTCCCGGGGCGACGATGCCGCCGGGGGCGACCAGCACCGTCGCCTGGGCCTCCCGCAGCATGTGTCCCCAGGAGGCGTTCGGCGGCGGCGGGCCGAGCCCCAGGTAGGACAGGCCGGCCTCCGCCAGGACGGCCCGGCCCAGCTGGAGGGCGAGGTTCACGGCGAGCGCGGGCCAAATGTTGGGCAGCACGTGCCCGGCGACGATCCCCGGCCAGGACGTGCCCGAGGTGCGGGCCGCCGTCACGTAGTCCTGCGCCAGCACCCGCTTCACCTGCTGCCTGGCCGGTCTCGCCACCACGGCGGTCATGGCCAGCCCGATGGCGGTCACGGCGGACAGCAGCGATCCCCGCCTCGCCGCGACCACCAGCATCGCCAGCAGCAGCGTCGGGAAGGCGATCAGGATGTCCAGCGCCACCGCCATCACGTCGTCCAGCCACCGTACGGCGAAACCGGCCGCGAGCCCGGCCAGCAGGCCGAGCGCTCCGCCGAGGGCCACCGCCCCCGCTCCGATCGACAGTGCCACCCGGGCGCCGATCATGAGCTGGGTGAGCAGGTCCCGCCCCAGCCGGTCGGTGCCCAGCCAGTGCTCCGGGCCCGGTGGCTCCAGCCTGCCGCCCGACGTGTCGCCCGGGTCGTACGGCGTCCACAGCGCCGAGACCAGCGCGATCGCGACCACCCCGCCCAGCAGGACGCAGCCCGCGACCAGCGCCCGCGACCTCACGCGGACGCCGTAGTACGGCGCAGCCGCGGGTCGATGAGGCGCTGGGCCGTGTCGGCCACGAAGCCGATCGTGAGCACGGTGGCCGTGCTCAGCGTCAGGACGCCCTGGATGACGGGGTAGTCGTGCTGGGCGAACGCCCGCACCAGCATGCTGCCGAGCCCCGGCAGCGCGAAGACGTTCTCCACGACGACCGCCCCCAGGAACGTGGTGGCCAGTTCGATGGCGAGGATCGGCACCACGGGCGCGGCGGCATTGCGCAGCCCGTGCCGCCGGAGCGCGGCGCGGAGCGGGGCGCCGAGCGCCCTGGCGGTCCGCAGGTAGTCGCTGTCGAGCACGTCCAGCGCGGCGGAGTGGACATAGCGGGTCAGCGAGGCCGCCATCACCAGCGCGATGGTGAGCACGGGCAGCAGGAGCGAGGTGAGCGCGGCGGCCGGGTCGGCCCAGTCCTCGGCCGGGAAGCCGCCGGCCGGCAGCCACCGCAGCCGCAGCGCGAACACGGTGACGAGCAGCATGCCCACCCAGAAGACCGGCACGGCGAGGCCCAGCTGACTCACCCCCGCCAGCAGTGTGCCGTACCAGGTGCCCCTGCGCAGCGCGATGAAGAATCCCGTGGGCACCGCGACCAGCGCGGCCAGCAGGAAGGCCAGCACCGTCAGAGGTACGGTGACGCCCAGCCGCCCGGCGATCTCGGACGCCACGGGCAGGGAGCTGACCAGCGACCGGCCGAGGTCCAGCCGCGCCAGGTCCCGCAGCCACCCGCCGAACTGCTGGGACAGCGGCAGGTCGGTGCCGAGCTCGTGCCGGGCGGCGGCCGCCTGCCGCGCGGTGGCGCCCATGTCGAGCAGCGCGTTGGCCGGGTCGCCGGGGAGCACCCGGAGCAGCACGAACAGCGCCACGCTGGAGACGGCGAGGGACACAGCCAGCAGGATCGCCCTGCGGACGAGATAGGCGGCCATCGGTCAGCGCCTGTCGATCCCGTAGACGGGGAACTGCGCCTGGACCGCGTTCGCCGCGTACCCGGTCACGCGGGCGGAGGCGACGACGATCTGCGGGTTGAGGTAGAGCCAGTCGCTGGCGGCGTCCTCGACGATCTCGCGGTTGGCCCGCCGGAGCAGGTCGGTCTGCTCCCGTGTGTTCTTCGCGGACTCCGACCTCCGGATCAGGTCGGCGACCTCGGGGTTGTCGTACCCCCAGTAGAAGCCGGGGTCGCCGTAGTAGCGGATGTCGCGGTCGTTGACGTGTTCCTGGAGGGTCGCGGCGAAGTCGTGGTGCTGGAAGACACGGGAGTACCACTCGTCGGCGCTGATGATGTCGATCGTCACCGTGATGCCGACCTTGGCCAGTTCCGACTTCACGAACTCGGCGATGGTCGGATGAGGGTCGTACTGCGGGGTGTCGAGCGTCATCGCGAAGCCGTCGGGGTAGCCCGCCTCGGCGAGCATCCTCTTCGCCGCCTCGACGTCGTAGGCGTTCTGCCCGCTCAGGTCCTCGTACCAGGGGTCGGAGGGCGGCACCATCGAGCCGATCACCATGCCGCGCTCGCCCCAGATGGACCGCAGCAGTTTCGCGTCGTCGATCGCGGCGCTGACGGCCCTGCGCACCAGCGGCTTGTCGAAGGGCGCGCGCCGGCAGTTGAAGGCGAGCAGCAGCTTGGTGGTGGACGTGCCCTCGGTGACCCGGAACGCCGAGGTGTCGGAGAACGGCGCCAGCGCGTCCGGGCTCTGCACGCTGGTGACGACGTCGACCGCGCCGGACAGCAGCGCGTTGTCGAGCGCCGCCGCCTCGGTGTAGTAGCGGAACGTCACCTGCCCGCATTTGGGCGCCGCCCCCCAGTAGCCGCCGAATCGCTCCATGGTCAGCGTGGCGCCGCGCTTCCAGGACGCGAGGCGGTAGGGACCGGTGCCGTCCTCCGCGGTCTTCGGATCGGCCAGCGTGTGGTTGACGATCCACACCTGGCTGAGGTTGTAGACGAGCGAGATCGACCTCCTGGAGAGCCGGACCACGACGGTGTGGTCGTCCGGCGCGTCGACGCTCCTGATCATGTCGAGCACGTTCTTACGTGAGGACGTGGACGTGCCGGCGAGGACGCGCCGCAGGCTGTGCCGGACGTCGGCGGAGGTCATCGGAGTGCCGGAGTGGAAGCGGACGCCACGGCGCAGCACGAAGGTGTAGGTGAGGCCGTCGGGGCTGACCGTGTAGTCGGAGACCAGCGACTTCTCGACGGCGCCCGCCTCGGTGAGGCGGAAGAGGGCCTCGTAGACGTTGCCGGCCAGCGCCTCCGCCGCGCCCTGTCCCCCGCCTCCGGCGTTGTCCAGATTCTGCGGCTCGTAGAGAGACCCGACGGACAGGGCACAGGAAGCGGACGCGCTGCCGCTGGGAGATGAAACGCAGGCCGTGGCCGACAGGATGACGACGGACAGCACGGCGGTAAGACGCCTTATCTGAAATTTCAACTTTCCCCCCATTGCATACCCCGGGCCATCCTTGCGCCTTGTCGCCCGGTCTGACCATAGACCGGGCCTGCGAAAATCGCCGTGCAGTCAAGAGGCGCGAGTGGAGGAAAGTGTCAAGTGGCGCAAGCCCGCCGCACTACCCGGCGGGCTCCCAGTTTGCGTTTTTCCGCAATTCGGCAGGTTAGGGTGGCCATTTACCCCCGCAGCGCGCTGGCCTGGCCGGGCAGGGCAGGCGTACGACCGGCGACGACCTCACGGATCACCCGCATGACGTCGGCAGCGTGGTCGTTGATGAAGAAGTGCCCGCCCCGGTAGACCCCGAGGTCGAACCGGCCGGTGGTGTGCTCGGCCCAGACGCGTGCCTCCTCGACCGTGACCTGGGCGTCCTCGTCCCCGATCAGCGCCACCAGGGGGCAGTCGAGCCGGGGACCCGGCCGGTAACGATAGGTCTCCGCGGCCCGGTAGTCGTTGCGCAGCGCCGGGAGGATCATCTCCACCATCTGCGGATCCGCGAAGAGCCGCGGATCGGTGCCCGAGAGCTTGTCGAGGCCGGCGATGAAGTCGTCGTCGCTCAGCAGGTGCACCCGCTCGTCGCGGAAGGTCGAAGGCGCCCGGCGCCCCGACACCACGAGGCCGCGGGGGTCCACTCCCGCCTGCGTCAGCCGTAGGCCGACCTCGAAGGCCAGCGTCGCGCCCATGCTGTGGCCGTAGAGGTAGACGGGCGGGCCCTCGCACCAGGGCCGCACCAGGGGGGCCAGCACGTCGGCCAGCACGTGCAGGTCGCCGATCAGCGGTTCGGTACGCCGGTCCTGCCGGCCGGGATACTGGATGGCCAGCACCTCGATGCCCGGCGAGAGGGTCCTGGACACCGGGAAGAAGTACGTCGAGGCGCCGCCCGCGTGCGGGAAGCAGATCAACCGGGCGGCGGCGTGCGGCGCCGGGTGGAACCTCCGGACCCAGCCGTCGCTTCCGTTCAGTTCGGACATCTCACTCAGCTCCCCATTGTCGTCACACGTCGGGCGGCGTCTCCCCCGCCGCCGGGAGGACGGGCCGAGGGTATGCCGCGTCATTCATTGAAACCGTGCGGGAGCGGCGGCGCCACCGGAGAATCGCCCCTAAACACCGGCGTGCGTCCCCTTGTCCGGAAAACAGCATGGGTACGGCGTCGCGGGGCGCCCGCGATGCCGTACCCATTGAATTCGGCCTGTCTGAATTCAGGATTATGCGCGAATGACTTTCTTCCGGCGGTCAGGTGGGCAGGGCGGCCTCGAGCGGCCGGTTGCGCAGCGTCCGCAGCACCGCGACCAGGGTGCCTCCGAGGGTCAGGACCGCCGCGGCCCCGGCGATCAGCAGGAAGATCAGCGGTGACCCGGCCGGCACGAGTTTGCCCGTCCGCCCGAGGGCGAACGTCACGAACGCGAGCGGCGCGATGAGTGCTCCGAGGCCGATGCCGATCAATGCCGTGAGAGCGCCCTCCACCGCCGTCATCCGCAGCACCTGCCTGCGGGTGGCGCCGATGAGCCGCTGCAGGCCGAACTCGCGTCTGCGGTGACCGGTGGCCAGGAACAGCGTGTTGATCACGGAGATCGCGATGAAGCCCATCAGCAGCGCGAGGAAGAGGTAGTTCACCAGCTCCTCCGCCCCGAGATGGTGCTCGAACGACCCGCGCAGGGTCTGCCGGTCGACGATCTGCGCTCCGGGGAAGGCGGCGACGACACCGCTCAGCGCGGCGGACAGCTGCGCGACCGACGTCCCGGGCTGGGGCGCGGCGAGGATGTAGAGCGGCAGGCCGGCGGTGGTGTGCTTGGACAGCAGGTCGATCGGCAGGATGATCGACTCGAAGCTCACCTTCTCCGACATCAGCCCCACGATCTTGACGTTCACCCGGGAGTTGTCGCCGAGACGCAGCGTGATCGTGTCGCCGACGCCCCTCTTCAGCTCTTTGGAGTAGACATCGTTGATGACGACGGTGTCGCCCTGCAGCTGCGTGAGCGAGCCCGAGGTCATCGTGGCCGCGCCCACCTTCTCGGCGGCGTCGGCGGTGAAGCCCTTGAACTGCCAGCCGCCGAGGTCCGCGCCGGCCCGCGGGTCCGGCGGGTCGTCGACGAACCCGGCGCTCGCGGTGAACTCCGACGCCGCCCCAACCCCGGCCACCTCGCGGACCCGGGGCAGGGCCTCCGGACCGAACCCGCCGGGCGGCGCCTTGATGATGACGTTGCCGGCCAGGCTCTCGGTGTAGATGTTGATCGACGCCGCCTCCGTCGTGATGACGTAGGTGGTGGCGGTGGCGACCGAGGTCATGAGCATGATCGGGGTGATGACCGCAGCCAGTTGCGGCACCCGCGCCCTGGCGTTCAGCGCGGCGAGGTAGCCGGACACCGACGACAGCCGCCGCAGCGGCGGGGTGAGCACCGCGACCAGGACCCGGGTGATGTCCCGGCCGAGGAGCATCACGCCGAGCGCGAACAGGATGGCCGCCCAGTTGGCCGGGCCCGCGATGAAGGGCCCGGTGACCAGGTTCAGCGCGACGAAGACCAGCCCGCCGCTGTAGGCGAAGAGCACCAGGCCGATGATCCGCCGGACCCAGCCCGCCCGCTTGACCACCGCGTCGGTGCCGGCCATGGCGGCGGTGGGCCGGGCGCGCAGGGCCCGCTTCCCGGCGATCAGGCCGGCGCCGAGCGAGGTCGCCACGGCCAGCACGTAGGCGATGACCGGAAGCACCCATCCGCGCTCGTAGGACAGCTCTTCGGGGGCCACGCCGATCCTGACCACCATCCGGTACAGGAACTCGCCGACGAACCATCCCGGCAGGACCGAGAGCGTGGTCGCGAGCAGCGACACCACCAGCGCCTCGGCGAGGATCATCCTGCGGGTCTGCCAGGGCGTGGCGCCGATCGCGCGCAGCACCGCGATCTCCCGCTCCCGGTTGCTGGCGACCAGCGAGAGCGTGGAGGCGACCGCGAGCAGCCCGGCGACCAGCGACAGCGCGACGAAGATGCCGGCGATCAGGATCAGGTCGTGGACTTCGAGGGAGGAGGGGAACTCGGCGTTGCCGCGGTCGTCCCCGGTGAGGACCGCGATGCCGGGAGCGCCCACGGCCGCCGAGGCCTTCGCGCCGAGCGCGGCGGCGCCGGTGCCGGGCTGGGCGACGAGGGAGATCGTGTCGACCCGGGCGGGGTCCCGCGCGAGCCGTTGGACGTCCGGGGCGGTGAAGAAGATGGAGCGCTCGGTCGTCGGCTGCGCCGGGGCGACGATGCCCGTGACGGTGAAGTCGCCGACGGCGCCGTGCGCGCCGATTTTGATCGTGTCTCCGGTGGACGCCCCGATCCGGCGCGCGGTATCGGTGTCGAGCGCGACCTCCCCCGCACGCTGCGGCGCGGCGCCCGCGCCGATCGAGTAGGGGCTGAGCACCGCCGATCCCCAGTCGCGCCCGTGGGCCTCGGTGTCGACGGGCCTGCCGTCGCGGAGCACGAACGTGTCGAAGGCGACGTCGGGGATGGCCGTCTTCACGCCGGGAATCGCGGCGAGCCTGGTCACCAGGTCACGGTCGATCTGCACGTGTTCGTTGAGCGCGCCGACCGGGTTGTCGGCCAGGATGTAGCGCGGGTCGCCCGCGACCACCACGTCCGCCCCCGCGAGGCGCTGGGGCAGGACGGTCTGCCGCAGGCCGGTCTCCATCATCCCGCCCGCGGCGACCAGCATCATGCTGCAGAAGAACATCCCGATGAAGGTCGCGACATATCCCCCCCACCGGTAGCGGAGGGTTCTCCGGGCAAGCTGGAACATCAGCGACCGCCCTCCGCGCGCGCGACCGAGCGCTGCTTCGCCCACTCGCCCAGCCGGGTGAGCTGCTCGGCGACCGACTCGGCCGTGGGGTTGGCCATCTCGGTGACCACCGACCCGTCGACGAGGAACACCACGCGGTCGGCGTAGGAGGCGGCGACGGGGTCGTGGGTGACCATCACCACGGTCTGGTCGTACAGGCGCACCGACTCACGCAGCAGTTCGAGGATCTCGCGGGCGGTCCTGGAATCCAGCGAGCCCGTGGGCTCGTCGGCGAAGATCACGGCGGGGCTGGCCACGAGCGCCCTGGCGATGGCCACCCGCTGCTGCTGCCCGCCGGACAGCTCGCTCGGCCGGTGGCCGGCCCGGTCGCCCAGGCCCACCTGGGTCAGCACGTCCCTCGCCCTGGCCTTGTCGATCTTTCGTCCGGCCAGTCGCAACGGCAGGACCACGTTCTGCTCCGCGGTCAGCGCGGGCATCAGGTTGAACGCCTGGAAGATGAATCCGACCTTGTCCCGCCGCAGCAGGGTCAGCGCGGTCTCGCTGAGGCCGTTGATCTCCTGGCCGTCGAGCTGCACCGATCCCTCGGTCGGCTCGTCGAGGCCCGCCGCGCAGTGCAGCAGGGTCGTCTTGCCGGAACCCGACGGGCCCATCACCGCGGTGAGCGTGCGCCGTTCGAAGCTCACCGTGACGGATTCGAGCGCGACCACGCTGTTGTCGCCCGTGCCGTAGACCTTGCGAACTCCGGACAGCGACACCGCATGCGGCGTCGGGGATTGCCGACTGCTCATGTGAACTCCTCACATGCTCGTGTGTCGTGTGGGGATGCACTGGACGTCGCCGCGGGCAGAGAGGGAACTCCGGGATCGAAGACGCCGAGAGGGAAGGGGGTCCGGCTCTCCGGCGGTGCCGGTGGAAGCCGGACCCCAGAGCGCGGGCGGTGCGGCGAGGGTGGGTTCGGGTGGGGCTCGCCGGCCGCCGCGTCGTGCCGGTCAAATCGCGGTGGGGACCTCCGGAGTGACCGGCCCGGGGAGCACCTCCTCTCCTTCCTTCGTGTACGTGACGTGGCTGAGCCGGGTCACCAGCAGCACGGCCGACACGAGCGCGATCACGATGCCGAGGATCGCGGTGAGGCTGGTCGCCTTGGCGAACGCCTCACGGGCGACCGCGAGCAGCGCTCTCGCGGCGTCGGGCGCCAGCGACTGGGTCACGGCGACCGCGCCACCCATGGTCTGCCGGGCGGCGCGCACGGCCTCGGCCGGCACACCGTCGATCTGGGTGCCCAGGTAGTTCCGGTAGATCGCGGCACCGATGGTGCCGAAGATCGCCAGGCCGAGTGCGCCGCCGAACTCCTGCAGCGTCTTGGTGAGCGCGGAGACCGCGCCGACCTGCCGCGGCGGAGAGATCGCGACCGCCATGTCGGTCAGCAGGGCGAACAGCAGCGCGGTGCCGACGCCGATGCCCACGATGCCGCTCACGACCAGGAAGATGCCGCTGTCGGCGGTGACCTGGGTCATGATGCCGAAGCCGATCGCGGCGAGCAGGAACCCGGACGCCATCAGGTAGGCCGGCTTCACCTTCTCGACCATGCCCATGGCGACCGGCACGAGGCTGCCCGCGATCACCGGGGACGCCATCGACCACAGCGCGGCCGGCAGCGGCCGCAGGCCGATGACCTCCATCAGGAACTGCGTGGTGAACACCGAGAACCCGATCACCAGGAAGAACCCGGTGGCGCTGACCGTCAGCACCGGCAGGAAGCCGCGGGTCCTGAACAGCTGCGGAGCGATCATCGGGTGGGTCAGGTGACGCTGCCGCAACGCGAAGATCACCGCGAGCACGATGCCGCCGACGACCGCGCCGAGCGGGACCGCCTCCAGGCCGTTGATCGCGAGCTCCTTGACGCCCCAGATCACGCTGAGCACCGCCACCAGCGACAGCAGCGCGCTGAGCGTGTCGAACCGGCCGACCTGGTCGCGCGGCGGCCGGAAGGCGGGGACGAGGAACGGCATCGCGATCAGCAGGATCGCGATGATCGGAGCGTTGATCAGGAAGATCGAGCCCCACCAGAAGTTGTTCAGCAGCACACCGCTCAGCACCGGCCCGAAGC
The DNA here is from genome assembly GCF_045040095.1 of Microbispora sp. NBC_01389. NCBI lineage: Bacteria > Bacillati > Actinomycetota > Actinomycetes > Streptosporangiales > Streptosporangiaceae > Microbispora > Microbispora sp. NBC_01389. The sequence continues at coordinate 5,362,514 of NZ_CP109552.1, read as the reverse complement.
CCGCGCCGGCCGAGATGGCCAGCGAGAACACCGTGATGGCGGTGCGGCGCTGCTTGGCGTCGGTGAAGATGACCGGCAGCAACGCGAGCGAGGACGGCATCAGCGCCGCTCCGCCCAGGCCCTGCACCGCGCGGCACACGATCAGCATCTCGGGACTCGTGGCGAACGCCGAGCCGAGGGACGCGAGCCCGAAGATGGTGCAACCGATCATCAGGGTGCGCCGGCGGCCGAACAGGTCGCCCAGGTTACCCATGGTCAAGAGCATGCCGGCCAGTACGAACCCGTAGATGTCGATGATCCACAGCTGCTGCGTGCTGGAGGGCTTGAGGTCTGCCGCGATCGACGGGATGGCGAAGTAGAGCACCGTGATGTCGATGGCGACCAGCAGAGGCGGCACCGCGAGTGCGACGAGCGCCAGCCATTCCTTACGTCCGGCGAGTTGATTCGTAGTCATGATTTAATCATACGTCCGTATTAGACCCTTGTATAGACCGAGTTGCCGCTGAGGATCCTGATCATGTGGTCGCTCCGTCTCGTCATCGGGGGTGACAGGGGAGGTGAACACGGATTCCGCACCGCAAGACAACCACGCCGTCACGGCGATCTGAAGGCAGAAGGCACAGGTCAGGGGTGTAGTAGGGGTCCGGCGGCCGACGCACCCCTACCGCGCGCCGAGGCCTCGCGGCGATGTCAGGGGTGCTTGCGGGAAGCGACGGACATCCCCGGCAGGACATCCTGTTCGGGAGATTCCTTGACGCACATACCACAGGAGGGCCGTATGGGCCGCGTGGAAAACAAGGTCGTTGTGATCACCGGTGCGGCGCGTGGGCAGGGACGCAGCCACGCCGTCCGGCTGGCGGAGGAAGGCGCCGACATCATCGCGCTGGACGCCTGCACGGACATCGAGGTCGCCCAGTATCCGATGGCCACCGTCGAAGACCTGAAGGAGACCGTCCGCCTGGTCGAGCAGACCGGCCGCCGGATCTTCAGCCGGCAGGTGGACGTCCGCGACCGCGCCGAACTGCAGAACGCGATCGACGACGGCGTGGCCGAGCTGGGCAGGCTGGACGTCGTGATCCCCAACGCCGGGATCAGCGTGCTCGGGCCGGACCGGCCGATCACCGCGTTCACCGACACCGTCGACATCAACCTGGTCGGCGTGATCAACACGATTCACGCCACGTTGCCGCACCTGAGCGAGACCGCCTCGGTCATCGTGGTCGGCTCGATGGTCGGCCTGATCCCCGACCGCGGGGACCCGGGCCCGATGGGCCCCGGCGGCCTCGGATACAGCCTGGCCAAGTCCACGCTGATCCAGTACGTGAACACACTGGCGCTCCAGCTCGCGCCCTCGGGCCGGCGGGTCAACGCCATCCACCCGACCAACGTCGACACCGACATGATCCAGAACGAGTCCGTGTGGCGGCTGTTCCGGCCGGACCTGGAGCACCCGACCCGGGAGGAGGGCAACGCCTCCTTCGCCATGATCCACGGCATGCCCATCCCGTGCCTGGACCCGTCCGACGTCTCGCACGCGATCGTCTACCTCGCGTCGGACGAGTCCCGCTACGTCACCGGCAACCAGTTCAAGATCGACGCCGGTGCCCTGCTCAAGAGGGGCGTGTGGTAAATCATGCGCTTTGGGTTGTTCTACCACCACCAGGTGCCGAAGCCGTGGACCGAGGACAGCGAGGAGCGGGTGCTCAGGGAGTCCCTTGAGCAGATCGAGCTCGCCGACCGCCTCGGCTACGACTATGTGTGGGAGACCGAGCACCACTTCATGGAGGAGTACTCCCACTCGGCCGCCCCCGAGGTCTTCCTGGCCGCCGCCGCGGCCCGGACGAAGAACATCCGGCTCGCGCACGGGATCGTCTCGATCCCGCCGAACGTGAACCACCCCGTACGCGTGGCCGAGCGCCTGGCCACCCTCGACCTCATCTCCGGCGGCCGGGTCGACTTCGGCAGCGGCCAGGGCAGCACGCAGCTGGAGGTGGGCGCCTTCGACGTCGAGCGCGACAAGAAGCGCGAGCAGTGGCGGGAGGCGATCGACGTCATCACCCGCATGCTCACCGAGGTGCCGTTCACCGGCCACCAGGGTCAGTGGATCAACGTCCCGCCGCGCAACGTGGTGCCCAAGCCCAAGCAGAAGCCCCACCCGCCGCTGTGGGTGGCGTGCAGCTCGCCCGAGACGGTGGAGTACGCCGCGCGCAACGGCATGGGCGCGCTGTCGTTCGCGTTCGTCTCCCCCGAGGAGGCCAAGGAGCGCGTCGAGACCTACTACGACCTGATCGCCTCCGAGGAGTGCGTGCCGGCCGGCTACGCGGTCAACCCCAACTTCGCGCTGGTCATGCCGTTCATGTGCCACGAGGACGAGGAGACGGCGCTGGACCGCGGCGTGCACGGCGCCCACTTCTTCGCCTACTCGTTCCTGCACTACTGGATGCACGGCGCGCACCGGCCGGGCGCCACCGACATCGCCAGGGACTTCGCGGAGAACCGCGACGCCTTCGGCTTCAGCCGGCACCTGCCCCCGGAGACCCGGGCCGACATGGACCCCGACCTGCTCGCCCGGATCGACAACCTCCGCAAGGCCATCGGCACGCCCGACCAGCTGCGCGAGCTGGTCCGGTCGTACGAGGCGGTCGGCGTCGACCAGATCATCTTCCAGGTGCAGATCGGCGCCAACAAGCACGAGCACATCTGCGAGTCGCTGGAGCTGTTCGCCCGGGAGGTCATGCCCGAGTTCGCCGAGCGCCGGGAGGACCTCGACGCGGCCAAGGCCGCGCGTCTCGAGGTGCCGATCAAGGACGCGCTCTCGCGCCACCAGCCGGCCACCGTCGACGTCTCCCACGTGGTGATCAGCGCGGAGCAGGCGGAGATGCTGGAGAACACCGACGACGAGGACGACTGACGGCCACGTCGCGCCACGTCACCCGGCGGAGGGCCCGGAAGGCGATGCCTTCCGGGCCTTCATCGTGCCTGCCCTCGGATGCGCCGGCGGCCGACTGTGCCTGCCCTCGGATGTGCCTGCCCTCGGATGTGCCCGGGCGCTCAGACGTGCTCGGGCTCGGGCTCCCGGGCGCCGCCGTTCCACATCAGGCCGGCGGCGATCTGGCGCAGCGCCACGGTGAGGTCGTGACCCGACGGCGCGTGGCCGGGGTCGATCAGCCACTGGACCATGACCCCGGTGACCAGGGCCTGGTAGAACGAGCCGACGGCGCGGGCGGTCTCCTGGTCGGTGTCCTCGCTCACCGTGCCGAACAGCCGGCCGAGGCCCTCCCTGCCCTGCTCCAGGCCGTCGGCGAGCACCTGGCGCACGGTCGGGACGTGCTCGATCTGCGCGAACACCTCGATGTTCGCGGCGCACAGGGCCCGGTCGTTGGCGAACAACTCGACGAGGCGGCTCCAGATGGACTCGAACCGCTCCAGCGCGCCGCCGTCCTGGCCCATCGCCGCGGCGAGCGCGCCCTCCAGTTCCTTGCCCCACTCCCCGAGCGCGTCGATCAGGGCCTCGTTGAGCAGGTTCTCCTTCGACCCGAAGTGGTACCCGATCGAGGCGAGGTTCGTATCGGAGACCGCCACGATGTCACGGGTGGTGGTACGGGCGTACCCCTTCTCGCGCAGGCAGCGCTTGGCGCCCTCCAGCAGGTCCTCGCGGTGTCCCATAATCGAAATCCTTACGCCGTCTAATACAGTTGTCTTAATCATACGTAAAAACGCGCGGCCGCCAAAGGGCGCCCGCTCGGCGAGCGGGCGCCCTGCGGGGCCATGACCATGGGTTACAGCGTCTCAAGCTCGTTGTCGAGGATCGCGAACAACTCGTCGGCGGTGGCCGAGCCGAGATCGATCTCCGGTGCCGGGAGCCTGGCGGCGAACAGCTCCACCAGATGGCGGGCGACCGCCGCGGCCGTCGGGTAGTCGAAGATCAGCGTTGGCGGCAGCCGGTGCCCGGTCGCCGTGGTGAGCCGGTTGCGCAGCTCCAGCGCGCTCAGCGAGTCGAAGCCGAGGTCGAGGAAGCCGCGGTCCGGTCCGATCGCCGTGTTCCGGTCGTGCCCGAGCACGGCCGCGGCGTGGGTGCGCACCAGGTCGAGCACCACCCGCTCGCGGTCGGCCGGGGCCAGCTCGGCCAGGCTCGCGGCGAGGTCGGAGGCGGCCGGGCGGCCGTCCGCCTCGGCGGCCACCCGCCGGACCCGCCGGCTGCGCAGGCCGCGCAGCAGCGCGGGCACCTCGTCGGTGCGGGCGTCCAGCGCGGTCCGGTCCACCCGCAACGGCACCAGGGCCGGGACACCGGCGGCCAGCGCGGCGTCGAACAGCGCCAGCCCGTCCGACGGGGACAGCGGCGGCAGGCCCTGCCGCCGCATCCGCTGCCGGTCGGCCTCGCCGAGGCCCGTGCTCAGGCCGGTGTCGACGTCCCACAGCCCGAACGCCATGGACGTCGCGGGCAGGCCCGCCGCCGTACGGTGGACGGCCAGCGCGTCGAGGAAGACGTTCGCGGCGGCGTAGCCGGCCTGGCCCGCGGCGAGCACCTGGCCGCCGGCCGAGGAGACGAGGACGAACGCCGACAGATCCAGCCCGGCGGTCAGCTCGTGCAGGTGCCACGCCCCGTCGGCCTTGGCCCGCAGCGACAGGTCGACGTCGGCCGGGGTGATCGTGTTGATCAGGGCGTTCTCCGCGACGCCCGCCGCGTGCACGACGCCGGTCAGCGGGCGCCCGCGCGGGACCCCGGCGAGCAGCGCCGCGACGGCGGCCCGGTCCGACACGTCGCAGGCGGCCACGGACACCTCCGCGCCGAGCGCGCGCAGCTCCCCGGCCAGCTCCGCCGCGCCGGGCGCGGCGGGGCCGCGCCGGCCGGCGAGCAGCAGGCTCCGCACGCCGTGCTCGGCGACCAGATGCCGGGCGATCACTGCGCCGAGCCCGCCGGTGCCGCCGGTGATCAGCACCGTGCCGGTGGCCGGCCACGGCGCGCTGTCCCCGGCCCCGGCGGCAGGCACCGTGGCAGTCACCGTGCCAGGCACCGTGCCAGGCACCGTGGCGGGCAGGGCGGCAGGCACCCTGGCGGGCAGGGCGGCGGTCGCGGGAGCGGGCACGCGGGCGAGCCTGGGCACCAGGATCTCGCCGCCCCGCACCGCGACCTCGGGCTCGCCGGACGCCACGGCGGCGGCGATCATCCCCTCACCGGTCTCCGCGTCGACGTCGACCACGGCGAACCGGCCGTGGTTCTCCGCCGCCGCGGCCCGCGCCAGGCCCCACACGGGCGCCTGGCCGACGTCGATCGCCTCGTCGTGGACGCGGACGCCGTTCCGGGTCAGCAGGACCAGCCGGGAGTCGGCGTACCGCCGGTCGGCCAGCCACGCCTGGACGGCGCCGAGCGCGCGCCCGCAGGCGGCCCGTACGGCGGCGGGCACGTCGGCGGCGGGCACGTCGGCGGCGGGCACGTCGGCGGCGGCCTCGTCGCCGCCGAAGCAGCGGTAGGCCACCAGGTCGGGCACGTTCTCGCCCAGCTGGGCCAGGTCGTCCACGACGGGCACCGCGCCCGTGCCCGGCGGCGGGGCGTCCGGCCTGGTCCACTCGACCCGCAGCAGCTCCGAGCCGGTCGGCGTGCGCAGCGCGCCGGCGTCCACGGCGCGGGAGACCAGCGCGCCCACCGACAGCACCGGCCGCCCGGACCAGTCGGCCACGAGGACCCCGGTGACCTCCTCGCGGCCCTGGCGGCGGATCCGCACCCGCAGCGCGGCCGCGCCCGTCGCGTGCAGCGACACCCCGGTCCACGCGTACGGCAGGAGGGTCTGCCCCGCGCTGTCCTCGTCCAGCAGGTCGGCGTGCATCGCGGCGTCGAGCAGCGCCGGGTGGATGCCGAACCGGCCGGGTTCCACGTGCTCGGGCAGCACCACCTCGGCGTACCAGTCGTCGCCGTCCCGCCAGGCGGACCGCAGGCCCTGGAACGCCGGGCCGTAGTCGTACCCGCGATCGGCGAGGCGCTCGTACGCGCGGTCCAGGTCCACCGGGGCCGCGCCGGGCGGCGGCCACTCGGCGAGCTCGGGCGCGGGCGGTGCCGCGAGCGCCGCCGAGAGCGCGCCCTGCGCGTGCCGGGTCCAGGGGGCGTCGAGCGGCCCGCCCGCGGGCCTGGAGTAGACGGTCACCGCCCGGCGGCCGGTGTCGTCGGCCGCGCCGAGGCTCACCTGCACCTCGACCGGCGCGTCGCCGAGCACCAGCGGCGCGTGCAGGGTGAACTCGTCCAGCGTGGGGCAGCCGACGTGGTCGCCCGCCGCGATGGCCAGCTCGACCAGGCCGGTTCCGGGGAACAGCACGGTGCCGGAGATGGCGTGGTCGGGCACCCAGGGCTGGGCCTGGGCGGACAGCCGCCCGGTCAGCAGCAGCCCGCCGGTGTCCGGCACGGCGACCACCGCGGTGAGCAGCGGATGGCCGACGGCCCGCTGCCCGAGGCCCGCCGCGTTCGCCGTCGCGCCGCACTCGTCGTCGGACCAGTACCGGCGGCGGGCGAAGGCGGTGGTCGGCAGGTCCGCGACGCGCGCGCCGCGGCCCTCGAAGAGCGCGGGCCAGGAGACCGGGACGCCGCCGGTGTGCAGGCGGCCGAGCCCGGTGAGCAGTGCCCGGGTCTCGGGCACGGTGCGGGCGAGCAGGGCGACCGTCTCGGCCCGGCCGGGTTCGAGCATCTCCCCCGCCAGGCCGGCGAGCGCGCCGTCCGGGCCGATCTCGACGAACCGGTCGGCTCCGGCGCTCGCCAGGAAGCGGACGGCGTCGGCGAAGCGGACCGCGTCCCGCGCGTGCCGCACCCAGTGGTCCGCCGACCAGGTGCCGGCGGGCGCCGGTTCGCCGGTCACCGTGGACACGATCGGGACGCGCGGCTCGCCGTACGCGATCTCGGCCGCGACCGCCGCGTACTCGGCGAGCATCGGCTCCATCAGCGGCGAGTGGAACGCGTGCGACACGCGGAGCCGGCTGGTCTTGCGGCCGAGGGCGGCGAAGTGGGCGGCGATCGCCTCCGTCTCCTCCGCGTCGCCGGAGACGACGACGGAGCGCGGGCCGTTGACCGCGGCGACGCCGGCCCGGCCGGTGAGCAGGGGCAGCACCTCCTCCTCGGCAGCCGCGACCGCGATCATCGCGCCGCCGGGAGGCAGGGCCTGCATGAGCGTGCCGCGCGCCGCCACGAGCCGCGCCGCGTCGGACAGGGACAGCACACCGGCGACGTGGGCCGCGGCCAGTTCGCCGATGGAGTGGCCGGCGAGGTAGCCGGGCGTGACGCCGAACGACTCCAGCAGCCGGTAGAGGGCGACCTCCAGCGCGAACAGCGCCGGCTGGGCGGACCCGGTCCGGGCCAGCGCCTCCGCGTCGCCGCCCCAGACGACCTCCCGCAGCGGGCGGGCCAGCCAGCCCTCCAGCGCGGCCACCGCCTCGTCGAACGCCGAGGCGAAGACCCCGAACGTGCCGTGCAGCTCCCGGCCCATGCCGAGCCGCTGCGTCCCCTGCCCCGCGAAGAGGAAGGCGGTGCGGTGCGCGGCGGCCTCGCCGCGCCACAGGTTCGGCCGGTCGCCGCCGTCGGCGAGCGCGGAGAGGCCCGCCACCGCCTCGTCCCGGTCCGCGGCGATCACGACGGCTCGGTGTTCGTGGACGGCCCGGCCGGTGGCCAGGGTGGCGGCGACGTCGAGCAGATCCGGCGCCGACACGGCGGCGGACCCTGCGGCGGACCCGGCGAGCAGGCGCGTCCGCAGCGCGCCGGCCTGCGCGCGCAGGCTCTCCTCCGTACGGGCGGACACGAGCAGGGGGACGGCGGGCAGGGGGACGGCGGGCAGGGGCAGGGGGGCGGGCGCGGGCGGCTCCTCCGGGGCCTCGCCGATGATGACGTGCGCGTTGGTGCCGCTCATCCCGAACGACGACACCCCCGCGTAGCGCGGCCGCGCGCCGGCCGGCCACTGCCGCACCTCGCGCAGCGGCTCCGCCCGGCCGGCCGACCAGTCCACGTGCGGGGTCGGCTCGTCGAGGTGGAGGATCTTCGGGAGCACCCCGTTGCGCAGCGCCTGCACCATCTTGATGACCCCGGCCACGCCCGCCGCGGCCTGGGTGTGGCCGAGGTTCGACTTGATCGAGCCGATGAGCAGGGGCGAGCCGTCCTCGGGCCGCTGCCGGCCGTAGGTGGCGAGCAGGGCCTGCGCCTCGATCGGGTCGCCGAGGGTGGTGCCGGTGCCGTGGGCCTCGACCACGTCCACGTCGGCCGGGGAGAGCCCGGCGTTGCTCAGCGCCTGGCGGATCACCCGCTGCTGGGACGGCCCGTTCGGGGTGGTCATCCCGCTGGACGCGCCGTCGGAGTTGATCGCCGACCCGCGCAGCACGGCGAGCACCGGATGCCCGTTGCGGCGCGCGTCCGACAGGGTCTCCAGCAGCACCACGCCGGCGCCCTCGGAGCAGCCCGTGCCGTCCGCGTCGGCGGAGAACGACTTGCACCGGCCGTCCCTTGCGAGGCCGCGCTGGGTGTTGAAGAAGACGAACATGTCCGGGTTGGCCATCACGGTCACGCCGCCGGCCAGCGCGAGCGAGCACTCCCCCGTACGCAGCGCCTGGGCGGCCAGGTGAATGGCGACCAGCGACGACGAGCAGGCGGTGTCGATCGTGACCGCCGGGCCCTGCAGGCCGAGGGTGAAGGCCACCCGGCCGGTGACGTCGCTGCCGCCGCTCGTGCCGAACCCGTAGTCGTGGTACATTACGCCGCCGAAGACGCCGGTCGTGCTGCCGTTCAGCGACGCCGGGTCGATGCCGGCGCGTTCGAAGGCCTCCCAGCTCACCTCCAGCAGGATCCGCTGCTGCGGGTCCAGCGTCAGCGCCTCACGCGGCGAGATGCCGAAGAAGCCGGCGTCGAAGTCGGCCGCGTCGTAGAGGAACCCGCCCTCCCGGGCGATGCTGTGGCCGGGTTTGCCGGGCTCGGGGTCGTACAGGCCCTCCAGGTCCCAGCCGCGGTCGGCGGGGAAGGCGGACACCCCGTCCCGGCCGTCCACGGCGAGCTGGAACAGCTCCTCGGGCGTGCTGACCCCGCCGGGATACCGGCAGGCCATACCGATGATCGCGATCGGCTCGGTCGCCGCCGCCGCGAGTTCCGCGTTGCGCTGCCGCAACGCCTCGTTGTCGAGCAGAGATTTCCGCAGCGCCGCGACAATCTCCTCAACCGGGACGTCCATGTACCCCTCCTGCTCAGTTCGACCCGGACAACGCCGCGCGCACAAGGTCGCTGACCGTCATTTCGGTGATTTCCTGCATCGTCGGCAGGCTCGGTTCCGCCTGCCCCTCCTCCGGAGACGTCTCGCCGGGCAGACCGGGCAGCAGCTCCTCCCGCAGGTAGCCGGACAGCTCCCGCGGGTTCGGATAGTCGAACATCAGCGTCGCCGGCAGCCGCAGCCCGGTGGCCGCCGACAGCCGGTTGCGCAGCTCGATCGCGGCCAGCGAGTCCAGGCCCAGCTCGGTGAAGCCCCTGCCGATGTCGATCGCGTCCGGGTCGGCGTGCCGTACGGCCGCCACCTCCGCCCGCACCAGGTCGAGCAGGATCCGCTCCCGGTCGGCCGGTCCGGCGTCCGCCAGCCGTTCGGCGAGGGTCCGCTCCGCCGGCCGGGCGGCCTCGGGCCGCGCCGCCTTCGCGGGCACGAAACCGGCCAGCATGGGCGGGACGGACGGCGCGGCGGCGAGCGCGGCCCGGTCGAGCCGGAGCGGCACGAGCACCGCGTCCGGCCGGGCCAGCGCGGCGTCGATCAGCGCCAGCCCGTCCTCGGTGGACAGGGCGGGCATGCCGAGCGCGGCCATCCGGCGCTCCTCCGACTCCCCGTCGACGGCCTCGCCGCCGAGCCCGGTCCGCGTGGACCAGAGCGGGAAGGCCAGCGACGTCGCGGGCCGCCCGGCGGCCGCGCGGTGCGCGGCGAGGGCGTCGAGGAAGCGGTTGGCCGCGGCGTAGTTGCCCTGCCCGGCGCCGATCAGCAGCCCGGCGAACGAGGAGAACAGCACGAAGGCGGTCAGATCGGCGTCGGCGGTGAGCTCGTGCAGGTTCCAGGCGCCGTCGACCTTGGGCCGCAGCACCGCCTCGACCTGCTCGGGCGTCAGCGACCCGATCAGCGCGTTGTCCATCACGCCGGCCGCGTGGACCACCGCGCGCAGCGGCCGGTCCGGCGGGATCGCGGCGAGCACGCCCGCCAGCGCGGCCCGGTCGGCGACGTCGCACGCCGCGATCGACACCCGCGCGCCGAGGCCGGTCAGCTCGCGCTCCAGGCGCCGCGCCTCCTCGGTGTCCCGGCCGCGGCGGCTGGTCAGCAGCAGGTGCCGCACGCCGTGCGCGGTGACGAGATGCCGGGCGAGGTGCGCGCCGAGACCTCCGGCGCCGCCGGTGACGAGCACGGTGCCCTCCGGGTCCCACGGCGGCGTCTCGCGGTCCGCGGTCGCCGGGGCCAGCCGGGGCACGCGGGCGACGCCCTGCCGCAGCGTGATCTCCGGCTCGCCGGAGCGGATCGCGGGCAGCAGCACGGCCGTCGACGCCGGGGTGCCGTCGGTGTCGACGAGCACGAACCGGCCCGGATTCTCCTGCTGCGCCGCGCGGACCAGGCCCCAGACCGGCGCGTGGGCCAGCTCCTCGGTCCCGTCCGCGTCACCCACGGCGTGCCTGGTGAGGATCACCAGCCGGGAGGCGGCGAGGCGCTCGTCGGCCGGCCAGGTGCGCAGCACCTCCAGCACCTCGTGGACGGCCGCCCGCGTCCGTACGGGGACCTCGGCGGGCTCGGCGAGGCACTGGTGGATCACCAGGTCGGGCACCGGCGCGCCGGCGTCGATCGCCGACACCAGCGCGGCGAGGCCGTCGTACGCGCCGCCGGCCCGCCGCGCGAGGCCGAAGTGGTCGGCCCCGGCCAGCACCGGGGCGGTCCCGGCCGTCGCCCCCTCCAGCGGCAGGTCGCGCCATTCGAGCCGGAGGACCGACCCGCCCCGCGGGTCGCCGCCGGCCGTCCCGGTCACCTCCCGTGCGGCGAGCCGCCGCACCGTGGCGACCGTACGGCCCCGGTCGTCGGCCAGTGTCATCGTGGACAGTTCGTCGCCGCGCAGCCGGCGGATGTGCACCCGCAGCGCGGCGGCGCCACCCGTGTGCAGGGTCGTACCGGTCCAGGCGAACGGGATGACGGTGCGGCCCTCCCGCAGGCCCTGCTCGTCGAGCAGGTCGGCGTGGAAGGCGGCGTCGAGCAGCGCCGGGTGCAGGCCGAACCTCCGTGCCTCGGCCGCCGCCCCCTCGGGCAGGGCGACCTCGGCGTAGACGTCGTCGCCGTCGCGCCAGGCCGCGCGCAGCCCCTGGAACGCCGGGCCGTACTCGTATCCGCGGGCGGCCAGCAGGTCGTACCCGCCGGTGATCGCCGTCTCGGTGGCGCCGGGCGGCGGCCACTGGGTGAGGTCGGCGGCGGGCTCGGCGAGGGCGGGATCGTCCTGCGCGGCGAGCGTGCCGGTCGCGTGCCGCGTCCACCCGCCGCCGTCCTCAGGCCGGGTGTGGATGTGAATCACCCGGGCCCCGGCCGGGTCCGGCGGTTCCACGGTGACCTGCAGGGCGAGGGCGCCGCGGCCCGGCACGACGAGCGGCGCCTCCATGACCAGTTCGGCGATGGTCCGGCAGCCCACCTCCTGACCGGCGCGCAGGGCGAGCTCGACCAGGCCGCTGCCGGGCAGCAGGATCCGGCCCCGTACGCGGTGGTCGGCGAGCCACGGCTGGCTGCTCGTGGACAGCCGCCCGGTCAGCACCACCCGGTCGTCGGGCGTGGCCACGACGGCCGACAGCAGCGGGTGCGCGGCCGCCTGCTGGCCGAGGCCGGTCGCGTCGGCGGCGACCTGCGGCGCGTCGAGCCAGAACCGGCTGTTCTCGAAGGGATAGGTCGGCAGGTCCACCTGCGTCGCGCCGGTCCCGGCGAAGAACGCCCGCCAGTCGACGGGGACGCCGCCGGTGTGCAGCCGGGCGAGCGCGGTCAGGACGGCGGCCGGCTCGGGCCGATCCCGCCGAGCGGTGGCCGTGAACAGCGCGGTGTCCAGGGCGGTGTCCGGGGCGCTCCGCTGGGCCAGGGCGGTGAGCACGCCGTCCGGGCCGAGTTCGGCGAAGCGGGTGACGCCCGCCGCCGCCAGGGCCGAGACGGCCGCGGCGAAGCGGACCGGCCGCCTGACCTGGTCGACCCAGTAGTCCGCGGTGCACAGCTCCGCGCCGGCGACCTCGCCGGTGACCGTCGAGACGACCGGGATCGACGGTGCCGTGTAGGTGAGCGACCCGGCGACCGCGCGCAGGCCGTCCAGCATCGGCTCCATGAGCGGCGAGTGGAAGGCGTGCGAGACCCGCAGCCGGGTGGTCTTTCGTCCCTTCGCCGCGAACTCGGCCGCGATGGCGAGCACCTCGGCCTCGTCGCCGGACAGCACGACCGAGTCGGGGGCGTTGACCGCCGCGATGCCGGCCCGGCCGGTCAGCCGTGGTGTCACCTCGTCCTCGGTGTCCGCGACCGCGACCATCGCCCCGCCGGGCGGCAGCGCCTGCATCAGCGCGCCGCGGGCGGCCACCAGCGCGGCGGCGTCCGGAAGAGACAGCACCCCGGCGACGTGGGCCGCGGCCAGCTCGCCGATCGAGTGCCCGGCGAGATAGTCGGGCCGCACCCCCCAGGATTCGAGCAGTCGGTAGAGCGCCACCTCCAGCGCGAACAGGCCGCTCTGGGCGTACACCGTCTGGTTGACGAGATCGCCGTCCTCGCCCCACAGCACCTCGCGCAGCGGCCGGTCGCCCTGGTGATCGGGGTGCCGGTCCAGGTGGCGGTCGAGCTCGGCGAGCACGGCGTCGAACGCCTCGGCGAAGACCGGGAACGCCTCGTACAGCTCGCGGCCCATGCCGGGGCGCTGGCTGCCCTGCCCGGTGAACAGGAACGCGGTCTGCCCGCCCGTGCCGGTCACTCCGGTGACGAGGCCGGCCACGCCGGGGTCGACGGTGTCCGCGGCGGCCAGCGCGGCCAGGCCGCGCTCCGCCGAGGCGCGTCCGTCGGCGAGCACCACCGCGCGGTGGGCGTGCGCGGTCCGGCCGGTGGCCAGCGAGTAGCCGACGTCGCGAAGGTCCGGTTCCGGCTGGAGCTCCAGATGGGTCAGGAGCCGGCCCGCCTGGGCGCGCAGCGCGCGCGGGGTCCGGCCGGAGACCACCAGCGGCACGATCGGCAGGCCGGTGGGACCGGACGACCGCGTCTCCTCCGCCGGTGTCTGCCCAGTCGGCGTCTCCCCAGTCGGCGTCTCCCCAGTCGGCGTCTCCCCAGTCGCTGTCTCCTCGGCCGGCGCCTGCTCCAGGATCAGATGCGCGTTGGTGCCGCTGAGCCCGAACGACGACACCGCCGCCCGGCGCGGCCTGCCCTCCTCGGGCCAGGCCACCGGCTCGGTCAGCAGCCGCACCTGGCCGGAGTCCCAGTCCACCTGCGGCGACGGCTGGTCCACGTGCAGGGTGCGCGGCGCCGTCCCCGCCCGCATCGCCATCACCATCTTGATCACACCGGCCACCCCGGCCGCCGCCTGCGTGTGACCGATGTTCGACTTCACCGACCCCAGCCAGAGCGGCCGCTCCCGGCCCTGCCCGTACGTCGCGATGATCGCCTGCGCCTCGATCGGGTCGCCGAGGGTGGTGCCGGTGCCGTGACCCTCCACCACATCCACGTCAGCCGGGGAAAGCCCCGCCGCCGCCAGCGCCTGCCCGATCACCCGCTGCTGCGACGGACCGTTCGGCGCCGTCAACCCGTTCGACGCACCATCCTGGTTCACCGCCGAACCCCGGATCACCCCCAGCACCCGATGCCCACGCCGCCGCGCGTCCGACAACCGCTCCAGCACCAGCAGGCCGGCGCCCTCGCCCCACGCGGTGCCGTCGGCCCCGTCGGCGTACGACTTGCACCGGCCGTCGGCGGCCAGCCCGCGCTGGCGGCTGAAGTCGACGAACACCTCCGGCGTCGGCATGACCGTGACGCCGCCGGCCAGCGCCAGGTCGATCTCGCCGCGCTGCAGCGCCTGGTGGGCCATGTGTACCGCCACCAGCGACGACGAGCACGCGGTGTCCACGGTGATGGCCGGGCCCTCCAGGCCGAAGGCGTACGCGACTCGCCCGGAGGCGACGCTGGCGGCGCTGCCGTTGCCCAGGTAGCCGGCCAGTTCCTCGGGGACCTCGCGCAGCCGGCTGGCGTACTCGTGGTACATCACCCCGGCGTAGACGCCGGTGCGGCTGCCGCGCGCGGACCTCGGGTCGATGCCGGCCCGTTCGAACGCCTCCCAGGCGGTCTGCAGCAGCAGCCGCTGCTGCGGGTCCATCGCCAGCGCCTCGCGCGGCATGATGCCGAAGAACTCGGGGTCGAACTCGGCGGCGTCGTACAGGAACCCGCCCCGGCGGGTGTAGGTCTTGCCGGGCACGCCGGGCTCCGGGTCGTAGACGCCGTCGTCCCAGCCGCGGTCGGCGGGGAACTCGCCGATCGCGTCGACGCCGTCGGCGACCAGCCGCCACAGGTCCTCGGGCGACCGTACGCCGCCGGGGTAGCGGCAGGCCATGCCGACGATCGCGATCGGCTCGTCCGCGACCCGCTCCGCGGCGCGAGTGGTGAGCACGGGGGCTCCGCCGGTTCGGTCGGCTGCACGGTCGCCCATCAGGGCGGCCAGGCGGTCGGCGAGGTGCGCGGCGACCGCGCGGGCGGTCGGGTGGTCGAAGACCAGCGTCGCGGGCAGTGTCAGGCCACTCGACGCGCCCAGCCGGTTGCGGAACTCCATCGCGGCCAGCGAGTCGAAGCCGAGATCGGTGAACGGGCGGTCCGGGTCGATCTCGCCCGACCCGGCGTGGCCGAGCACCGCCGCCACGTCCGCGCGTACGAGGTCGAGCAGGATCCGGTCGCGGTCGGCGGCCGGGCGGCCGGCCAGCCGGTCGGCGAGCGCGTTCCCGGCCGCCGGGGCTGCGGCTGCCTGGGCTTTCGCGCGGGCGGCGAAGGCGCGCAGCGGCGCGGGCAGTTCGTCGGTGCGGGCGCGCAGGGCGGCCCGGTCCAGCCTGATCGGCAGTTGCACCGGGTCCGCGCCGAGCAGCGCGACGTCCAGCAGCGCGAGGCTCTCGTCGGCCGACAGCGGCGTGATGCCCTGCCGTTCGATGCGGGCGACGTCGCTCTCGCTGAGCCCCTCCGCCATCCCGGCGCCGGTCCACAGGTGCCACGGCAACGAGAGGGCGGGCAGTCCGTGGGCGTGCCGGTGCGCGGCCAGGCCGTCGAGGAAGGCGTTCGCCGCGGCGTAGTTGCCCTGGCCCGCGCCGGCCAGCGTGCTCGCCGTGGAGGAGAACAGGACGAAGGCGCTGAGGTCGCGGTCGCGGGTCAGTTCGTGCAGGTGCCAGGCCGCGTCGGCCTTGGGCGCGAACACGGTGTCCAGCCGGCTCTGGGTCAGCGACTCGATCAGCCCGTCGTCCAGCACCCCGGCCGCGTGCACCACCGCCGTCAGATCCGGCACCCCGTCCAGCAACCGCGCCACCGCCTCCCGGTCGGCCACATCACAGGCCACCACCCGCACCCGCGCACCCAGCTCGGTCAGCTCCGCCGCCAGCAGGTCGGCCCCCGGCGTGTCCGGACCACGACGCCCGGCCAGCACCAGCGACCGCACCCCATGCGCCGTCACCAGATGCCGCGCCACCCGCGCCCCGACCCCACCAACACCCCCGGTCACCACCACCGACCCACCACCGAACCCCACCGACCCGGAGCCAGAAGCCACCTGGGCAGAGCCGGAAATCGCCGACGCGGAGCCGGAGGTCACCGGCCCGGAGTCGGGGGTCGCCGACGCGGAGCCGAGGGTCACCGGCTGGGTTTCGGGGGTCACCGTGGTCAGGCGCGGCACCCGCACCTGACCGGCCCGGATCAGCAGTTCAGGCTCACCCGTGGCCACCGCAGCGGCCAGCACCGCCTCCGACTCCTCGGTCCCGTCGATGTCGGCCAGCACGAACCGGCCCGGCCACTCGGCCACCGCCGACCGCACCAGCCCCCACACCGGCGCCACCGACACATCCACATCCTCACCCGCCAGCCCCACCGCACCCCGCGTGACCACCACCAACGGCCCACCCGGCTCCGGAACGGCGACCCACTCCCGCACCCGCTCCAACACCCCGGCCACCACCGACCGCATCCCCGACAGCACCCCAGACAGGGCCTCGGAAGTGGCGGGGACGTCGAAGCGGGTGAACTCCGGCGTGGCGGCCGACTGGGCCGAAGCGGTGACCGGAGCGGGGACCCAGTCGACTCGGTAGACCCGCTCCCCCACCGCCTGGGCCGACATCGCCCGGCACACATACGACTCCACCGACGCCACCGGCGCACCGGAGGCGTCAGCGATCTCCAATGCCACCGCGTCCCCCGCGACATCCGCCACCGGCGTGATCCGCACCCGCACCAGCGACGCCCCCGCCGCGAACACGCTCACCCCACCGAACGCGAACGGCAACCGCACCACCCCGGCATCAGCGGCCTCCCCGGCCGCAGCCTCGGCGCCGGGATCGGCGCTCACATCGGTCGCCTGCAACACCGCGTCCAGCAACGCCGGATGCACCGCGAACCCGCCCGCCTGCACACCCCCGCCCTGAACGCCCCCGCCCTGAACACCATCAGGCAACGCGACCTCCGCGAACACCTCCCCCGCACCCCGCCACACCTTCCGCAACCCCCGGAACGCCGGCCCGTACCCATACCCCCGACCGGCCAACTCCGGATACCACGACGACACATCCACCACCTCGGCCCCCCGAGGCGGCCACTCCGCCAAATCGAACCCCGCCACCCCCACAACAGGACCCACCACACCCGACGCGTGCCGCACCCACACCCCGCCCCCGTCACCATCCGGACGGGAGAAGATCTGCACCGAGCGCGTCAGTCCGTCACCGGCCGCGCCGAGGACCACCCGCAGGGCGACCCCGCCCTCGGCGGGCAGCACGAGCGGCGCTTCGAGGACGAGCTCGTCGAGGCTGGGGCAGCCCGCCCAGTCGCCCGCCTGGGTGGCCAGCTCGATGAACCCGGTGCCGGGGAACAGGACCCGGCCCGAGATCACGTGGTCGGCCAGCCACGGATGCGTCCGCGGGGAGACACGACCGGTCAGCACCACCTCGCCGGACTCCGGCGACTCCACGGCGGCCGACAGGATCGGGTGCGTGATGTGGTCCAGCCCGGCCGCGCCGACGTCGCCCGCGCCGTACGTGTACCCGTCGAGCCAGAACCGCCTCCGCTGGAAGGCGTACGTCGGCAGGTCCAGCTCGACCGGGGCCTCGCCGCCGAAGTACGCGGCCCAGTCGACCGCCACTCCGTGCCCGTACGCGCGGCCGAGGCCGGCGACGAGTTCGCGCGCCTCGTCGCGGCCCTTGCGCGCGAGGGCGACGAACGCGGCCGCGTCCTCCGCGACGCAGGCCTGTCCCATCGCGGCGAGCACCGCGTCCGGCCCGAGCTCGACGAAGGCGGTGACGTTCCGGGCGGCGAGGTCGCCAACGGCGTCGGCGAACCGGACCGGCTCCCGCACGTGCCGCACCCAGTGTTCCGGCGAGCCCAGCTCCTCGGCGGTGGCGAGCGTGCCCGTGAGCGTGGACACCACGGGGATGGCCGGAGGCGCGAACGACAGTTGCTCCGCGACGCCGCGGAAGCCGGCGAGCATCGGCTCCATGAGCGCCGAGTGGAAGGCGTGGCTCACCCGCAGGGGGGTCGTCCGGTGGCCGTCGGCCGCGAGAGCCGCGGCGACCCGCGACACGGCCGCCTCGTCACCGGAGATCACCACCGACTCCGGCCCGTTGACCGCCGCGATGTCCACGCCGTCGCCGAGCAGCGGGCGCACCCGCTCCTCCGCCGCGCGTACGGCGACCATCGCCCCTCCGGCCGGCAGCGCCTGCATCAGGCCGCCCCGCGCGGCGACCAGGCGGGCCGCGTCGGCCAGGGACAGCACCCCGGCGACGTGCGCGGCGGCCAGCTCGCCGATCGAGTGCCCGGCGACGTAGTCCGGCCGCACCCCCCACGACTCCAGCAGCCGGTAGAGGGAGACCTCCAGGGCGAACAGCGCGGCCTGGGCGTAACCGGTCTGGTTCACCAGGTCGCCGTCCTCGCCCCACAGCACCTCGCGCAGCGGCCGGTCCAGGTGGCGGTCCAGCTCGGCGAGCGCGGCGTCGAACGCCCCGGCGAAGATCGGGAAGGCGCCGTACAGCTCGCGGCCCATGCCGAGGCGCTGACTGCCCTGTCCGGTGAACAGGAACGCCACCTTGCCCTCGCGGGCCGCTCCGGCGGGCGCCGAGCCGTCCGCCAGCGCGGCGAGACCGGCCGCGAGCTCGGCTCTGTCCGTGCCGGTCACGACGGCCCGGCATTCGAGCGCGGCGCGCGTGACGGCGAGGGCGCGGCCGAGCTCGCCGATCTCCGCGTCCGGCAGCGTCTCCAGGTACGGCAGCAGCCGCTCGGCCTGGGCGCGCAGCGCCTGCGGGGTGCGGCCCGACACGACCAGCGGCACGGTCGCGGGGGCGGGCAGCGGTTCCCTCGCGGGTTCGGCCGGCGCCGACTCGACGATCACGTGGGCGTTGGTGCCGCTGATCCCGAACGACGACACCGCCGCCCGGCGCGGCCTGGCCTCCTCCGGCCAGGCCACCGGCTCGCTCAGCAGCCGCACCTGACCGGCGTCCCAGTCCACCTGGGGTGAGGGCTCCGCGGCGTGCAGCGATCTCGGCAGCTCGCCGTGGCGCATCGCCATCACCATCTTGATCACACCGGCCACCCCGGCCGCCGCCTGCGTGTGACCGATGTTCGACTTCACCGACCCCAGCCAGAGCGGCCGCTCCCGGCCCTGCCCGTACGTCGCGATGATCGCCTGCGCCTCGATCGGGTCGCCGAGGGTGGTGCCGGTGCCGTGACCCTCCACCACATCCACGTCAGCCGGGGAAAGCCCCGCCGCCGCCAGCGCCTGCCCGATCACCCGCTGCTGCGACGGACCGTTCGGCGCCGTCAAGCCGTTCGACGCACCATCCTGGTTCACCGCCGAACCCCGGATCACCCCCAGCACCCGATGCCCACGCCGCCGCGCGTCCGACAACCGCTCCAGCACCAGCAGGCCGATGCCCTCGCTCCAGCCGACGCCGTCCGCGCCCGCGCCGAACGACTTGCACCGGCCGTCGGCGGCCAGCCCGCGCTGACGGCTCATGTCCACGAAGGTGTCGGGGGTGGACATGACGGTGACGCCGCCCGCCAGGGCCAGGTCGCACTCTCCCCCGCGCAGCCCGGCGGCGGCCAGGTGGATGGTGACCAGCGACGACGAGCACGCCGTGTCCACGGTCATCGCCGGGCCCTCCAGCCCGAAGACGTACGCGACCCGCCCGGACGCGACCCCGGCCAGGCTGCCGTTGCCGTGGTAGGCGGCGATCTCCTCGGGCAGCGGGCCGAGCCGCAGGCCCCAGTCGTGGTACATGACCCCCGCGTAGACGCCGGTGCGGCTGCCGCGTACCGACCTCGGGTCGATGCCGGCCCGCTCGAACGCCTCCCAGGAGACCTCCAGCAGCAGCCGCTGCTGCGGGTCCATGGCCTGCGCCTCACGCGGGCTGATGCCGAAGAAGTCGGCGTCGAAGTCCGCCGCGTCGTACAGGAACCCGCCCTCGCGGGTGTAGCTGGTGGCGGGACGGCTCAGCTCCGGGTCGTACACGTCATGCGGCCAGCCCCGGTCGGCGGGGAACTCGCCGACCGCGTCGACGCCGTCGGCGACCAGCCGCCACAGGTCCTCGGGCGACCGTACGCCGCCGGGGTAGCGGCAGGCCATGCCGACGATCGCGATGTCCTCGGTGGGGGCGATGGCGACGGTGGTCTCCCGGCGGGCCCGCACCGGCTTCGCGTCGATGGTCTCGGCCAGGTGGGTGGCGAGCGCGAGGGGCGTGGGGTAGTCGAAGACCAGGGTCGCGCTCAGCTTCAGGCCGCTGATCGCGTTGAGCCGGTTGCGCAGCTCCACCGCCGCGAGCGAGTCGAAGCCGAGTTCGTTGAACGCGCGCGCGGGCGCGACGGCGGCGCCGCTCTCATGCCCGAGTACGGCGGCGGCCTCGGCGCGGACCACCTCGACCAGGGCATCGACACGCGCGGCGCCGGACAGGCCGGCCAGCCTCTCGGCGAGGCCCCCCTTGCCACCGGCGGGGGCGTTGCGGGCGCCCGCGCGCTTCGTCGCCGGGCGCACCAGCCCGCGCAGCAGCGTCGGGATGCCGTCGGCGCGTTCGCGGACCGCCCGGTGGTCCACCCGGACCGGGACGACCGCAGGCACACCGCTGCGTATCCCGGCGTCCAGCAGCGCGAGGTTCTCCTCGGACGACAGCGGCACCAGCCCGGACCGCGCGATGCGCGCCAGCGCGGCCTCGTCCAGTCCGGCGCCCATCCCGGCGCCGGCCCACAGGCCCCAGGCCAGCGAGGTCGCGGGCAGTCCGCAGGCGTGCCGGTGGGCGGCCAGGGCGTCGAGGAAGGCGTTGGCCGCGGCGTAGTTGCCCTGACCGGGCGCGTCGAACAGGGTCGCGGTGCTGGAGAACAGGACGAAGGCGCTGAGGTCGCGGTCACGGGTCAGCTCGTGCAGGTGCCAGGCGGCGCCGGCCTTGGGCGCGAACACGGTGTCCAGCCGGCTCTGGGTCAGCGACTCGATCAGCCCGTCGTCCAGCACACCGGCCGCGTGCACCACCGCCGTCAGATCCGGCACCCCGTCCAGCAACCGCGCCACCGCCTCCCGGTCGGCCACATCACAGGCCACCACCCGCACCCGCGCACCCAGCTCGGTCAGCTCCGCCGCCAGCAGGTCGGCCCCCGGCGTGTCCGGACCACGACGCCCGGCCAGCACCAGCGACCGCACCCCATGCGCCGTCACCAGATGCCGCGCCACCCGCGCCCCGACCCCACCAACACCCCCGGTCACCACCACCGACCCACCACCGAACCCCACCGACCCGGAGCCAGAAGCCACCTGGGCAGAGCCGGAAATCGCCGACGCGGAGCCGGAGGTCACCGGCCCGGAGTCGGGGGTCGCCGACGCGGAGCCGAGGGTCACCGGCTGGGTTTCGGGGGTCACCGTGGTCAGGCGCGGCACCCGCACCTGACCGGCCCGGATCAGCAGTTCGGGCTCACCCGTGGCCACCGCAGCGGCCAGCACCGCCTCCGACTCCTCGGTCCCGTCGATGTCGGCCAGCACGAACCGGCCCGGCCACTCGGCCACCGCCGACCGCACCAGCCCCCACACCGGCGCCACCGACACATCCACATCCTCACCCGCCAGCCCCACCGCACCCCGCGTGACCACCACCAACGGCCCACCCGGCTCCGGAACCGCGACCCACTCCCGCACCCGCTCCAACACCCCGGCCACCACCGACCGCATCCCCGAAAGCACCCCTGACAGCGCCCAAGACGGCGCGTCGCCCGATGGCCCGGACGACTCCGCAGACGACGGTCCCTCCGCCGGCACACCAGACGGTGCTTCCGCCAGCGCGTCCGACGAAGCGTCCCGGAGTGCGCTTGACGGGGCTTCGGGGGTGCCGGGGACGTCGAAGCGGGTGAACTCCGGCGTGGCGGCCGACTGGGCCGAGGCGGTGGCTGGGGCGGGGACCCAGTCGACTCGGTAGACCCGCTCCCCCACCGCCTGGGCCGACATCGCCCGGCACACATACGACTCCACCGACGCCACCGGCGCACCGGAGGCGTCAGCGATCTCCAACGCCACCGCGTCCCCCGCGACATCCGCCACCGGCGTGATCCGCACCCGCACCAGCGACGCCCCCGCCGCGAACACACTCACCCCACCGAACGCGAACGGCAACCGCACCGCCCCCACATCGGCCCCCTCGGGACCGCCAGCGGGATCGGCGCTCACATCCGTCGCCTGCAACACCGCGTCCAGCAACGCCGGATGCACCGCGAACCCACCCGCCTGCACACCCCCGCCCTGAACGCCCCCGCCCTGAACACCATCAGGCAACGCGACCTCCGCGAACACCTCCCCCGCACCCCGCCACACCTTCCGCAACCCCCGGAACGCCGGCCCGTACCCATACCCCCGACCGGCCAACTCCGGATACCACGACGACACATCCACCACCTCGGCCCCCCGAGGCGGCCACTCCGCCAGATCGAACCCCGCCACCCCCACAACAGGACCCACCACACCCGACGCGTGCCGCACCCACGCCCCGTCCCCGTCACCATCCGGACGGGAGAAGACGTCGACCACCCGCCGCCCGGCGTCGTCCGGTTCGGCCACCACGACCTGCACCGACACTCCGCCGCTGCGCTCGGGCACGACCAGCGGGGCGTGCAGGGTCAGGTCCTCGACCTGCGGGCAGCCGGCCTGGTCTCCGGCGTACACGGCCAGTTCGAGGAGGGCGGTGCCCGGGAGCAGCACGCGGCCCGAGATCACGTGGTCGGCCAGCCACGGATGCGTCCGCAGGGACAGGCGGCCGGTCAGCACCACGCGGTCCTCTCCGGCGGCGCGCAGCACGGCGCCGAGGAGCGGATGGTCCGCGGGCGCCTGGCCAAGGCCCAGGGCGTCGTTCGGCTCCTGCGGGGACATCCAGAAACGCCTGCCCTGGAAGGCGTACGTCGGCAGGTCGACGCGGCGGGCGGCCGGGCCGTACGCCGAGCCCTCCAGTGCGGCACCGCGCGTGTGGGCGACGGCCACCGCGGACAGCAGCTGGCGCACCTCACCGCGGTCCCGCCGCAGCACGGGCACGAAGGCGAGGTCGCCGGAGGCGTCGGCGAGGCAGTCCTGGGCCATCGCGCTGAGCACGCCGTCCGGCCCGATCTCCACGAACGTGTCCACGCCTCTGGCGTGCAGCGCGGCGACGCCGTCGCGGAACCGCACGGCGTCGCGGACGTGCCGCACCCAGTAGTCCGGCGAGCACAGCTCCTCGGCGGTGGCGAGTTCGCCGGTCACGGTGGACACGACCGGCAGGCTCGGCGGCGAGTACGTCAGGATCCCGGCCATCCGCGCGAACTCGGCGAGCATCGGCTCCATCAGCGGCGAGTGGAAGGCGTGGCTCACCCGCAGCCGCCTGGTCTTGCGGCCGTCGGCCTCGAACCGGGCCGCGATGGCCAGCACCTCCGCCTCGTCGCCCGAGACGACGACCGCCCGGGGGCCGTTGACCGCCGCGATGCCGGCGCGGCCGGTGAGTAGCGGCGTGACCTCGTCCTCGGCCGCCTGGATCGCGACCATCGCGCCGTCGGCCGGGAGGGCCTGCATCAGGCGGCCGCGGGCGGCGACCAGCGTGGCCGCGTCCTCAAGCGACAGCACCCCGGCCACGTGCGCGGCGGCCAGCTCGCCGATCGAGTGCCCGGCGACGTAGTCCGGCCGCACCCCCCACGACTCCAGCAGCCGGTAGGCGGCGACCTGCACCGCGAACAACGCCGGCTGCGCGTACGCCGTCTGGTGGAGGAGGTCGGCCTCAGGGGTGCCGGGCTCGGCGAACAGCACGTCCAGGAGCGGGCGGTCGAGCTGGAGGTCCAGATATCCGGCGGCGTCGTCCAGGGCGGCGGCGAAGACGGGATACGTCCCGCACAGTTCGCGGCCCATGTCCAGGCGCTGGCTGCCCTGCCCGGTGAACAGGTACGCCAGCGCGCCGCCGGTGACGCTTCCGCTGACGACGTCCGGGCCGCTCTCGCCCTGGGACAGGGCGCGCAGCCCGCGCAGGCACTCGTCCCGGCCGGCGGCCAGGACGACCGCCCGGTCCTGGAACGCCGTACGGGTGGTCACCAGGGAGAATCCGGCGTCGGCGGGCGTCACGGTGTCGTCGGCCGCCAGCATGTCGTGCAGCCGGGCGGCCTGGGCCCGCAGCGCATCGTCTCCCCGGGCGGACACCGGAACCAGGCACGGCGCCGTCGTCCGGGCCGGCGTCGTCTCCTGATCGGGCGTCGTCTCCTGATCGGGCGCCGTCTCCTGATCGGGCGCCGTCGCCGTGTCCGACGGCGGCTCTTCGATGATCACGTGGGCGTTGGTGCCGCTGACGCCGAACGCCGAGACGCCCGCCCGCCGGGGCCGTCCGTTCTCCTGCCAGGGCACGGGCTCGGTGAGCAGCGACACGCGGCCCGCCGACCAGTTCACGGCCGACGACGGCTGGTCGACGTGCAGGGTCTTCGGCAGCACCCCGTGCCGCATGGCCAGCATCATCTTGATCAGGCCGACGACGCCGGCCGCCGCCTGGGTGTGGCCGATGTTCGACTTCACCGATCCCAGCCACAGCGGGTCGTCCGGCCCGCGGCCCTGGCCGTACGTGTCGATGATCGCCTGTGCCTCGATGGGGTCGCCGAGCGTGGTGCCGGTGCCGTGCGCCTCGACCACGTCCACGTCGGCCGCCGCGAGGCCCGCGTCGGCGAGCGCCTGCCGGATCACCATCCGCTGGGCGCGGCCGCTCGGCGCGGTCAGGCCGTTGGACGCGCCGTCCTGGTTGATCGCCGAGCCACGCAGGACCGCGTGCACGGTGTGGCCGTTGCGGCGCGCGTCCGACAGCCGCTCCAGGACCAGCACGGCCGCGCCCTCGGAGAAGCCGGTGCCGTCGGCGGCCTCGGCGAACGGCTTGCAGATCCCGTCGGGCGCGAGACCGCGCAGCCTGCTGAACGCCGTGAACACCCCGGGGCTGCTCAGCACGGCCACGCCGCCCACCAGCGCGAGGCCGCACTCGCCGTTGCGCAGGGCCTGCGCCGCGACGTGCACCGCGACGAGCGAGCCCGAGCAGGCGGTGTCGATCGCGAGCGCCGGTCCGAGCAGCCCGAGCGTGTACGCCACCCGGCCGGCCACCACGCTGGTCGCGTTGCCGGTGATCAGGTAGCCGTCGAGCCCGTCGGGCGCGTCGGCGATTCGCGGGCCGTACTCCTGGGGCTCGACCCCGATGTAGACGCCGGAGCGGCTGCCCGCGAGCGAGGCCGGGTCGATGCCGGCGCGCTCGATCGCCTCCCAGGCGGTCTCCAGCACGAGCCGCTGCTGCGGGTCCATGGTCTGCGCCTCGCGCGGGCTGATGCCGAAGAAGTCGGCGTCGAAGAGCGTCGCCTCCGGCAGGAAGCCGCCGCGCCGCAGGTAGGTGGTGCCGGGCTGGTCCGGGTCGTGGTCGAACAACCTCTCCAGGTCCCAGCCGCGGTCGTCGGGGAAGTCGGTGAGGACGTGCCGGCCGTCGTCGACCAGGCGCCACAGCCCATCGGGTGAGTCGACCCCGCCGGGCAGGCGGCAGCCGATGCCGACGATGGCGATCGGCTCGTCGAGGGCCCGCCGCTCCCCCGCGACCGGCTCCGGGCCGGCCTCGGGGCCGGTGTCCCCGAGGAGCTCCGTACGCAGGAAGCCGGCGAGGGACGCCGGTGTCGGGTGGTCGAAGGCGGCGCTCACCCCCAGCGCGAGCCCGGTCACGGCGTTGAGCAGGCTCTGCAGTTCGACCAGGGCGATCGAGTCGAGACCGAGATCCCGGAACGCCCGGCGGGCCGAGACCTCTGCCGGGGCCTCCGGCCGGAACCTGCGCAGCACGGCTGCCGTCTGCGTGCACACCAGATCGAGCAGAAGGCGGTTTTGCTCGGCGAGCGGCAGACCGGTCAGGCGGGCGGCCAGCGCCGCTCCTCCATCCGGTATGCGTGTTGCCCACGACCCGTCGAACCCAGACTCAGACATGGCGTACCTCTGCCGAAATATAGGTGCCTGAAAAGGCGACACATCTCACCCACTATCTAGGCAAACCATAAGACAGGGAATCACCCGCCCAATAACCCCTATCGCCCCCAGACTTCGCCCGCGGTCGCGGCGCCCGGCGTTGCCGGAAGTCGCGGTGGAGTGTTATCAAAAAATAGTGATCCATGGCCATATGTCTCTGCACCGGATCCGTCTGGGTAACGATCTGCTGCACGAATTCCTCTTGCAATGGGCGGAATGGACGCCGGACAGTCCAGCCGTCATACAGCCGCGCGGCGACGGCGAATTCGACGTCATCACCTACGAAGGACTGCTGCGCCGGGTGGAGGAGTACGCTGCCGGGCTCGACGCGGCGGACCTCGACGTCGGCGACCGCGTCGTGCTCGAGTCGGACACCACCGCGGCGGGAATCGCGATGTTCCTGGCCTGCTCGGCGCGGGGCGTCACCTACATCCCGGTGAGCAGCGAGACCCCGCGGGCCCGGCGGCTGTCCATCGTCGAGTCGGCCGAGCCCGCGCTCTACCTGCGCGCCGCCGACCGGCCCGAGGTCGAACTTCCGCCGGAGGTCGGGACCGGGGTGTTCGGCCCCGACGGGGTGCGGATCGACACCGCACCCCGGGGCCGCCGGGCCGAGTGGCGCACGCCGATCCCGTCGGACCCGGCGTACATGATCTTCACGTCGGGCAGCACCGGCCGGCCGAAGGGGGTGGTGATGAGCCACCGGGCGGCCCTCGCCTTCTTCCGCGGGATGCTGGCCCACGAGATCGTCGGGCCCGGCGGGCGGGTGGCGTCCACGTCGCCGTTCCAGTTCGACTTCTCGCTGCTCGACATCGCGCTCGCCCTCGGCAGCGGCGCCGCCGTCGTGCCGGTGCCGCGCGACCTGCTCCGCTGGCCCAGGCGGTTCGTCGGGTTCCTGCGGGACGCGCAGGTCACGCAGGTCAACGGGGTGCCGTCGATCTGGCGGCCGGTGCTGCGGCACGAGGCCGGCGCCCTCGCGGAGCTCAACCGGATCTCCGGCATCCTCTACTCCGGCGAGAACTTCCCGCTTCCCGAGCTGCGGCGGATCCAGGAGCTGCTGCCCGGCGTGCGGATCGTGAACTGCTTCGGCAGCACGGAGTCGATCGCCGCCTCCCTGACCGACGTGCCCGACCCGCTCCCGCCCGACCAGAAGCGCCTGTCCATCGGCCGCGCGCACCAGGGCGCGGACCTGATGCTGATCGGCGAGTCGGGCAACCCGATCAACACGCCCGGCGTCGTCGGCGAGCTCTACCTGCGCAGCGCCGCCCTGTTCAGCGGCTACTGGGACGACCCCGAGGCGACCGCGAGGGCGCTCGTGCCCGACCCTCTCAACCCGCGCTCCGGCCAGCCGGTCTTCCGTACGGGCGACCTCGCCTATCTCGGCGAGTCAGGCGAGCTGTACTTCTGCGGCCGGGCCGACTCGCAGGTGAAGATCCGCGGCAACCGGGTCGAGCTCGGCGAGGTGGAGCGGCGGATCCTCGAGTTCCCCGGCATCGCCGGGGCCGCGGCGACCATGCTGCCGCGGCCGGGAGGAGATCCGGTGCTCGCGGCCTTCGTCGTGCTGGAGCCCGGCGCGCCCGCGCTGGAGCACCGCGACCTGGAGGCGTTCTGCCTGGCCACGCTGCCCGACTACATGGCTCCGCAGCGCATCGTGCAGCTGCGCGAGCTGCCCCTCACGCCCAACGGGAAGGTGGACCGCCTGGCGCTGGCCGCCCAGCACGGGTGAGCCGCCCGGGCCACGAGCCGCGACCGGTCCTCGCGTCAGGCGCCTGCCGCGAGGACCGGTCGCTTCGTCGTACGGGCCGGTCGTGCGGGGACCTTCGTCGCACGGGGACATAGGCACCGGGATGGGAGTGTGTGGGCATGCCACGGCCCTCCCCGGTGGCTGGGGGTGGGGCCACCGGGGAGGGCCGTGCCCTCGGGAGGGTTCCTCGGTCGATCAGGCGGTTCAGGATCAGGCGGTTCAGGCGATCGCGGCGGCCTCCCGGGCGAGGCGGGCCCGGTCGATCTTCCGGTTGGAGTTCAGCGGGAAGTCCTCGACGTGCCGGTACTCCCGGGGCAGCAGGCCGGACGGCAGTACCCGGCGCAGCCGGCCGGCCAGCTCGGCCTGCCGGGTGGGCACGCCGGTGTAGAAGGTCACCAGCTCGGTGGTGCCGTCGACCGTACGCGTCACCGCGACGGCGTCCTGGACGCCTGGGCAGGAGCGCAGGGCGTGCTCGATCTCGGCGAGCTCCACCCGCCAGCCCTGGACCTGCACCTGCGAGTCCAGCCGTCCCAGATAGACCAGCTCGCCGTTCGGCAGGACCCGCACGCGGTCTCCGGTGCGATACCAGCCGCGGCCGTCGTGGCGCAGGAACCTGCCCTCGTTGTCGTCCGGATCCAGATATCCCGAGGTCAGCTGCGGGCCGGTGATGCACAGCTCGCCCTCGGTGTCGCTGTGCTCGCCGTCCGCGGTGCGCAGCAGCCAGTCGTGGCCCTCGTGCACCGCGCCGATCGGCGCCAGGCCGTTGACGCACAGCCCCGGCGAGGTCTCCGGCGACCAGCGGTGCCCGGTGACGGTGATGGTCAGCTCGGTCGGACCGTAGATGTTCTCCAGGGTCGACCCGGGGGCGGCGGCCTGCCAGCCGGCCGCGTCGTCCCCGCGCAGCGCCTCGCCCGCGAACAGGCTCCAGCGGAGCGTCGGCATCGAGCCGGGCGTGAGTCCGCCCCGCCTGCGGACCAGGACGATGCCGCTCGGCGTGGAGAACCAGACGGTCATCCGCCGTTCGGCCAGGAAGGCCGGCAGGTCGAGGTAGGCGGTGGCCGGCACGGGGTGGACGCTCGCGCCCGCGCCCCACGCGCAGAACATGTCGAACATCGCGCAGTCGAAGTTCAGGTCGAACGTCTGTGAGAACACGTCGTCCGGGCCGAAGTCGTAGCGCTCGTCCATCAGCCGGAAGTAGTGGGCGGTGCTGGCGTGCGTGATCGGCACGCCCTTGGGCCGGCCCGTCGATCCGGAGGTGAACAGCAGGTACGCGATGTCGGTCGGCGCCACCGGCAGGGGGGCGTCGAGCGCCGTCCCGGCGGCGGGCCGGTCGACGCCGATCACCGGGATGTCCGTGCCCGACGCGGCGATCTCGTCGAGCACCCGCCGCCCGTGCCCGTCCGCGAGCACCACGGAGACGTCCGCGGCGGTCAGCATGCGCCGGGTCCGCTCCACCGGGAAGTCCGGGTGCAGCGGCGCGACCGCGGCTCCGGAGTAGAGACCGGCGAGGATGCCGGCGTAGCTCTCCACGGACTTGCCGGCCAGCACGCCGACCGCCTTCGGCCGTGCGCCCACGACGTCGAGCAGCGCGCCCGCCAGGCGGAGCGCGTGCTCGTGGAGCTCCGCGTAGGTGAGCACCCGGTCGCCGTCCCTGACGGCCGGGCGGTCGGGCGCGAGCGCGAGCCCGCGCAGGAACCGGGCGTACAGCGCGTGCTCGTCGGTCACGCCGGTCACGTGACCGTGCTGAGCGTCGCCCAGAGCGCGCCCGGCGTGGCGAAGTTGCCGAGGCTGAGCATGTCGTCGCGGAAGCGGACCTGGTAGGTGCTCTCCAGTGACGCGAGCAGGTCGACCATGCTCATTGAGTCGAGGCCGAGGTCACGCAGGTCGCTGCTCTCCGTGAGCTGGGTCCCGTCCGGCAGGAACGGCAGGTGTTTGCGGAGTAAGGTCTCGAATCGCTCGTCCCACATGATGACTCTCTCCACGGGGTGGTCTTCTAGGAAGGGCTCGCCCCGGCTCGGGCGAGGGTGTCTTGTGCGGCGCGCTGTTGGGCGGCGCCGCGCTCCTGGGCCGTGCGGTGCTCCTGGGCGGCGCGGTCCCGCCGGCGCGGACGCACGGCCCAGCGCGGGTCGAGCGCGACGACCTCGAAGTTGCGGGTGGTGACGCCCACCCGGCCCCAGAGCTGGTCGGGACCGGAGACGTACAGCTTCGTGACGCCCCGCTCCCGCAGCGTGCCGACGACGGCCGGCCAGCGGACCGGGCGGACGATCCCGTCGAGCAGGATGTCCCGGACGCCGGCCGCGGTGTCCCGTACGCCACCGTCCTGGTCCGCGACGACCGGAATCGCCGGGTCCGTGAACGTGAGCGTGGGGAACAGTTCGGCCTCCACCCTGTCCCGTAGGCCGCCGAAGGCGCGGCAGTGCAGGGGCGGGTCCATGACGTAGAGCGGAAGCCCGCCGTGCGCCCGCAGCCGGCCGCGCAGCCCGTCGAGCACGTCGCGCCGTACGGACAGCATGTGGAAGTCGTCGTCGACGTGACAGGAGACCTCGTACCACTCGCCGCGTTCGTCCATCTCGGCGAGCAGTTCGGCCAGCTTCTCCTTCGGCACCCGCACGAACGACTGGGTCACCACGTCGGGGTGCTCGGCCGCGAAATATTCGGTCTCGTAGCGCACCAGTTCGGCGGTGAGCCGCACCCCGTCGGCGAAGCTCAGCGCGCCGGAGTGGACGGCGGCCGCCTTGCCGCCGAAACTCGCTCCGGCGCACAGGCCCGGCGCGACGCCGGACTCCTCCCGCGCCCACGTCGCGAGCGCCACGCAGTTGACGAAGAAGGCGACCTGCGCGTATTCGGAATAGTCGCCGCCCGTCTCGCGGTAGCGTTCGAAGAGGTCATATCCCAGCACGTCGCCGGCGACCGCCACCAGCCGCCTGGCGACCGGGTTGACCAGCATGAACCTGGCCACGGTCGTGAAGTCGCACGGCCCCATGCCGGGAAAAACGATGGCGCTGTCCATGCTCAGAGGCGGCGGCCCGTGATCGGGAAGCCGGGGAACATGCCCGGCTTCACCTGGCCGTACAGAGTGCTGTCGTTGATCGTGGCGGTGAACTTCAGCTTGATCGGCATGGGCTTGGTCACCTTGAGCTTCCAGGTGACGGCGTTGCCGGTGACCTTGCCCTCCAGCAGCTCGGGGTTCGGCTCATCGGTTCCGGTAAGCGCGCCGACCAGTTCCTCCCCGTTCGACTTCAGGTCGAAGAAAAGGGTCTGCTTGCCCATGGGGCTCTGCATTTCGACCGCCCACTTGCCGTCGACAGGCATGGCATTCCTCACATTCACATAGCGGCTGATTCGAATTTCAACGTACACCGGCGGAGAACACGGCGGCACCCTTAGCGACCCCAGACGAGACGAACACCGACAGCTTTTCCTCGAGCAGGTCGAGTTCGTCGCGGATATGCGGCAGGGAAAGGGGCCGTTCGGCGTAGAGCGCGGCCTCGCGCTGTTCCGCGGTCTGGCCGTAGAGCATGCTGGTCGCCGCGCGGAAGCGCAGCGCGCCGGGGTCGTCGCCGAGGTGGTGGCCGCCGAGCACCGCCACCCCGAAGTCGTCGAGCAGCACCCGCTGCAGGGACGCCGAGTCGGTGACGCCGTGCCAGTCGAGCCTCTCGCGCAGCGGTCCGAAGTCCGGGTAGACGTAGAAACCGCCGGTCGGCGGGCGGCACAGCGCGCCCGCGCCTGCCATGATCTCGTGGACGGCGTTCGCCACGACGCCGTGCAGGCGGGTGTCCGCGGCGATGCGGCGCACCACCTCGGGCGGCTCGGCGAACACGTACTCCGCCACGGCCTGCATGGGGCCCGCCAGGGTCGACCAGATCTCGCTGGCGACCGCGAGCACCTCGTCGCGGATCCGCTCGCCCCACGGGCCGGACGGGAACCGGGCGGCGCCGATCCGCCAGCCGCCGAGCGCGATGCTCTTGCTCAGGCCGGTCAGCACGATCGTCCGGTCCGGCACGACCTCCGCCGGGCTCAGCACCGGGCGCCAGGGGTCGTGCACGATGTCGCGGTAGATCTCGTCGGAGAGGATCAGCAGGTCCTCGCCCTCGGCGATCTCGCACAACTCGCGGACGAGGGCCGGCGAGGCGACCGTGCCGGTCGGGTTGTCCGGCGTGGTGAGGACCAGGATGCGGGGGTTGTGCCCGGAGGCGCGCGCGGACCGGATGGTCTCGCGCAGCGCCTCCGGCTCCGGCACGCCGCCGCACTCGTCCGGGATCGGCACCCCGAACACCTTCTTGCCGGCCAGCCGCGCCTGCGGCGCGTAGGTGACCCAGGACGGCCTGGCCAGCAGGACGTCCCCGGGGAGCACCAGTTGCAGCGCCATCAGCAGCGGTTTGCTGCCCGGCGCGAGCACCGTCTGGTCGGCGTCGGTCGGCATGCGGCGGCGAGTGAAGTAGCCGGCCACCGCCGCGAGTGCCTCGGCGGAGCCCGCCACCGGTCCGTACGCGTTGCGCGACGCGCCCTCCAGCAGGCGGGAGACCAGCGGCCGGAAGACCGGCAGCCGTGACTCGCCGAAGCCCAGGTGCACGATGGCGGCGCCCTCGGCTCTGCGCCGGGCGACGAGTTGGTCGAGCGCGAGGTTCGGGGAGACGCTACGACTGGGCATGGGCCGCCTCCCTCGTCCACCGCCCGATCCGGGCCGCCCCGCCGTCGATGGCCGTCATGATGTCGTCGGGGGTGTCCGGGTCGAGTTCGAGCTCGGTGAGCCAGGCGGCCGTCGGCGAGTAGTGCGCCCGGAAGGGACGGCCGACGAGCGACGGCTGGCGGGCCTGCATGAACCGCAGGCGGAAGTAGCGGCCCTGCGGGGTCTCCTCGACCCCGTCCACGATCACCTTGCCGGGGGTCGCGGACATGACCGGTCCGCGCACCGTCCGCGCGAGGCCGGGCAGCGTGCGGAACGCCCCGTGGAAGATCTCCACCGAGCGGGCGAGCGGCACCCGGAAGTAGGCGTGCGGCCCGGTGTCCCGCTCGACGAACTGGTAGTACGGCACCGCCCCGGCGGCGAACTCCAGCCGCCAGAGCCGGGCCCAGGTGTCCACGTCGTCGTTGACGTACTTGATGAGCGGGGCCTGGCAGTACACCACCGCGCCGGTGCCGCGGATCCTGGCCAGCGCGGTGCGCGCCTCGTCGGTCTCCAGCTCGCGGGGGTGGCTGTAGTGCGCCATGACCGCGAGCGTCCGGCCCGAGGCCACCACCCGCTCGAACAGCCGCAGGAGGTCGTCGGCGTCGGGGTCGGTGGTGTACCGGTACGGCCAGTAGGCGGGCGACTTGCTGCCGATCCGGATCGTGCGCACGGTGTCCACGGCGAGCAGCGGCTCGATGTGGCCGCGCAGCCGCTCCGTCGTCATGATCATCGGGTCGCCGCCGGTGATCAGCACGTCCGAGACATCGGGGTGCCGGCCGAGGTATGTGATCAGCTGGTCGGGGTTCGGCGCGGCGAAGCGGAGGTCCGCGTCGCCGACGAACTGCGCCCACCGGAAGCAGTAGGTGCAGTAGGCGTGGCAGGTCTGGCCCTGGCTCGGGAAGTACAGGACCGTCTCGCGGTACTTGTGCTGGAGGCCGGGGATCTGCACGTCGCCCAGGGTGGGCACGTTCAGCTCCTTCTGCCCGGACGGATGCGGGTTGAGGTCCGCGCGGATGGTCCGGACGGCCTCCTGGAGGCGGCTCCGGTCGCCGGTGGCGCTGAACACGGACAGGATCCGCTCCTGCTCGTCCGACAGCATCCCGCGCTGCGGGAACACCAGCCGGTAGATCGGGTCGTCGGGGACGCGGGTCCAGTCGATCAACTGGGACAGGACGTAGTCGTTGACCCGGAACGGCAGGACGAGCGAGATCAGCCGGATCGCCTCGCGGGCGTCGCCGGAAAGCCCGTACCTGTCACCGATCTCATCGATATGACGAGGGCCGTAGGCGCGAAATCGCCCGACCTCCAAGGAACTGCCAGCAAGCAGCGTCATGCCGAAGTTCCTCCGATCTTCTGAGTCTGCTTGTTGCGAGCACTTGACGATAAATAGAATTCGGTCACCCGGTATACCCCTAATTATTCGTGCAGGCCCTTAGAAATCGCCTGCCCGCACGGGCGTCGCAGCGCGGTCCGGGACGCTCTCCAGGAACTCCCGGACAACCCGCAGGAAACGCTCCGGCTCCTCCAGATGCGGCAGGTGGCTGGAATCCTCGAAAATCTGCCAGCGGACGTCGGGAATGAGATCGGCGAACGGCTGGACGGCGGCCGGAGTCACCTCGTCGTGCCTGCCGGAGATGAGCAGCGTGGGCACGGCGATGTCGGGGCAGCAGTCGACGACGGAGTAGTCGCGCAGCGTGCCGTTTACGTGGAACTCACTCGGCCCGTTCATCGTGTAGTAGACGGCGGGGTCGTCGTGGATCTCCATCAGGGAGGCGATGAAGTCCCTGGGCAGCGGGTCGAGACGGCAGACGTGCCGGTCGTTGAAGACCTTCACGGCCCGCACGTACTCCGCGCTGTCGGTGGTGCCGGCCTCCTCGTGCCGGGTGAGCGTCTCCGCGACGTCCGGCGGGAGCGCGCGGCGCAGCACCGCCAGTTCCCGCAGCCACAGGGGGTACGACGCCGGGGAGTTCGCGATGACCAGCCCGCGCAGGCCGGCGGGCCGCGTCGCCGCGTGCCGCGCGGCCAGCACGCCGCCCCAGGAATGGCCGAGCAGCGTGTAGTCGCCGGCGATGCCGAGCGCGACCAGCAGATTCTCCAGTTCGTCCAGGAACAACTGGGGAGTCCAGAAATCGGCGCCCCGGCCGGGCAGGCGGGTCGAGCCGCCGTTTCCCAGCTGGTCGTAGTGGACGACCGGACGGCCGTACCCGGCGAGCTCGGCGATATTGCGCAGGTAATCGTGGGTGCTGCCGGGACCGCCGTGCGCGACCACCAGAGGCGGCACGCCCGCCCGCAGATCGCCGGTCACCCGATACCACGTCCGGTATTCACCGAAGGGCACGGTGCCCTTCGCGTTCGGCGCGAGAGCCATTGTTATTCCTCGAATCAGCCGGAACTCGGATCAGCTGGACCCGAATAAATCGAAACTCGGCTCAGCCGGAAATGGACTGCAGCCATTCGTCGACGACCCGCGCCGTGACATGCGCGCGTTCGTCGATCATGGTGAAGTGGTTCGCCTGCACCTGCCGTACGGTGTGGGCCGCGTCCCACGACGTGGCCTGCCACCCGTCCTCGGGCTCGGGGCCGAGGAACGACTCGGTGCACTGCGCGAACAGCACCGGCGCGGACACCGTGCCGATGTCGAGGTCGGGCAGCATGTCGAACCAGCAGCCCATGCCGGACAGCCGGGCGCTGTCGAAGCCGCCGAACATCTCCTCGACGTCGAACAGGCCGGCCGCGAGCCGCTGCATCGGGATCGCCTGCCCGGCGCCCTCGTGCAGCTTGAAGGTGTCGAGCAGGACCAGGCCGCTGGGCGCGGTCCCGTACCGCTCCTCCAGGCACGCGGCGGTCGCGTGGGCGAGGGTGCCGCCGGAGGAGTAACCGAGCAGCACGAACGGCTCGCCCCCGGCCGCCGCGATGACGGCCTCGGCCAGCGCGAGCACGCCCGCCTCCGGCGTCGCGGGAAGGCTGTCGCCGGCCGTGAATCCCGGCGTCGGGATGGCCGAGACGTGCCGCGGGGTGAGGTGCCGTACGAGCCGGGCGTGCTGGTGGACGCCGCCGGTGACCATCGGCGTCGACAGGCAGATCAGCCGCGGCCGCGCCGGGCCGTCGGCGAGCTGCACCGCCGGGATCGGCCCGCCGAGGTCGGCCGGGGTGCTGAACTTCGGCCGCAGGTTGGACACCGCGCGCAGCAGGTCGAACGCCCCCGCCACCTGGTTGTCGGTGATCGCGGCGCGGAACAGGGCGCTCAGCGTGTCGGGCGCCCGCTCCCCCGCCGCCGGCGTGGCCGCCGCCCCCGGCGCGGGGGCGCCGGCCGGCGTGACCGCCATCTCGTCGTGCAGGTACGCCGCCAGCTCCCGCGGCGTCTTGCTGTCGAACACCACCATCGGCGGCAGCCGCAGGCCGGTGGCCGCGTTGAGGCCGTTGCGCAGCTCCATCGCCGACAGCGAGTCGAACCCGGACTCCAGGAAGTCCTTGTCGAGGTCGACGTCGGCCGCCCCGGCGTGGCCCAGCAGCACGGCGGCGACCCCCCGCACCAGGTCCTCCAGCGCGGCCTTCCGCTCCGGCTCGCCGAGACCGGCCAGCCGGTCGCGGAACGCGCCCGGGTCGGCCTGGCCGACGCTCGCCCGGCGCCGCCCCGTGCCGGCGAGGCCGCGCAGCAGCGCCGGCGGCTCCCCGGGGCGGGAGCGGAGCGCGGCGCGGTCGACGCTCAGCGGCGTGAGCGCCGGGTACGGCGACGCCAGCGCCGCGTCGAACAACGCCAGGCCCTCCTCGGCGGTCAGCGGCGGCAGACCCTGGCGGCGGAGCCGGTGCAGGTCGGTGTCGCTGAGCCACTGGCTCAGCCCCGTGTCCACGTCCCAGAGGCCGAACGCCATCGCGGTGGCCGGCAGGCCGCTCGCGTGCCGGTGGACGGCCAGGGCGTCCAGGAAGACGTTGGCCGCCGCGTAGCTCGCCTGCCCGGCGGCGAGCACCTGGCCACCGGCCGAGGAGAACAGCGCGAACGCGGTCAGGTCCAGGTCGCGGGTCAGCTCGTGCAGGTGCCAGGCGGCGTCCGCCTTGGGCCGCAGCACGCCGTCCAGCCGCTCCGGCGTCATCGTGGACACCAGGCCGTTGTCGCCGATCCCGGCCACGTGCACCACGCCGCCGAGCGGGTGCTCGGCGGGCACGCCCGCCAGCAGCCCGGCCAGCTGGTCGCGGTCGGAGACGTCGCAGGAGGCGACGGTGACCGTCGCGCCGTGCGCGGACAGCTCGGCGACCAGCTCCGGGGCGCCCGCGGCGGCGAGGCCGCTGCGGCTGGTCAGCACCAGGTGCCGTACGCCGTGCCGCACCACGAGATGCCGCGCGACGAGACTGCCGAGCCCGCCCGTGCCTCCCGTGACGAGCACGGTGCGGTCCGGACGCCACGGCGACTCCGGCGCTTCGGCCGCCGCCGGGACGGGCACCAGCCGCGGCACGCCGGCCACGCCGTTCCGCACGATCACCTCGGGCTCCCGCGACGCGACCGCCTGGGCCACCACCGCGGGAGTCTCGGTGCCGTCCAGGTCGAGGATGGTGAACCGGCCCGGGTTCTCCGCCTGCGCGGCCCGCAGCACACCCCAGACCGGCGCCAGCCCCGGGTCGACGGTGAGCGCGGCGGGCGCGGCGTCCGAGGTGACCACGACCAGCCGGGCGTCGATCAAACGCTCGTCGGCGAGCCAGTCCCGCACCATGGTCAGCACGGCGTCCGCCGCGCCGCGGACGCCGGCCAGGACGTCTCCGGTCTCCGGGGCGGGGCAGCGGAAGATCGCCACCTCCGGCGCCGCCGGGAGGGCGGCCAGCCCGGTGACGTCGTCCACGACAGGGATGCCGAGGCCGAACTCGTCGCCGCCGACCGCCACCCAGGCGTCGGTGGCCGGTTCGGCCCGCGTGCCGGGCAGCTCACTCCATTCCGGGCGCAGCAGCGTTTCAAGCCCGCCCGGCCGGCTCGCGGCCAGCTGCTCCGGCGAGATCGCCCGCAGCGTCAGGCGCTCGACCGAGGCGACCGGCGTACCGGCCGGATCGGCGATGTCCAGCGCCAGCGTGTTCTCACTGAGCCAGGTCAGCCGCACCCGCAGGGCCCGCGCGCCCACCGCGTGCAGCGCGACCCCGTGCCAGGCGAACGGCAGCAGCGTGCGTTGCGCGTCGTCCGCCTCGTCGGGTACGGCGAAGCTCAGCCCGTGCATGGCGGCGTCGAGCAGCGCGGGGTGGAGTCCGAAGAGGGTGGCGTCCTGGTGTTCGTGGTCGGGCAGGGCGACTTCGGCGTACAGTTCCTCGCCGTGCCGCCAGGCCGCGCGCAGTCCCTGGAAGGCCGGGCCGTAGCCGTAGCCGCGCTCGTTGAGGATCGGGTAGGCGTCGGTGAGGTCCACCGCGGTGGCCTCGGCCGGAGGCCACTGGCTCAGATCCGCACCGGCCAGGTTCGCATCGGTCGTGTTCGTGGTGGCCGAGCCGGGGGCCAGGATGCCCTCGGCGTGCAGCGTCCAGGGCAGGTCGGCCGGGGCCTGCGCGGCCCGCGAGTAGATCGCCACCGTACGGCGACCGTCGTCGTCGGCGGCGCCGACCACCACCTGCACCTGCACCGCGCCCTCACCGGACCCGGCCGCCGGCAGCACCAGCGGCGCCGCCAGCGTCAACTCCTCCACCTGGCCGCACCCTGTGTGCTCGGCCGCATGCAGCGCCAGCTCCACCAGACCGGTCCCCGGCAACAACACACTCCCGAACACCTGATGATCGGCCAACCACGGATGACTCCGCACGGACAGCCGGCCGGTGAAGACCACCGCGTCCGAGTCCGGCGCGGGGATCGCGGCGCCGAGCAGCGGGTGCTCGACCGTCGCGAGCCCGGCCGACTCCGCGTTCACGCCGTCGCGGTTCGGCGGCACCCAGTAGTGCTGACGCTGGAAGGCGTAGGTGGGCAGGTCGACCCGGGTGGCGCCGGTCTCGGCGTAGAAGGCCTGCCAGTCGACCGGCACGCCGGCGGTGTGCAACTGACTCAGGGCCGCGACGACCGTGCCCGGCTCGGGGCGTCCGGCCCGCATGGTGGCCGTGAAGACCGCGCTGTCTGCCTCGTCGAGGGTCTGCTGGGCCATCGCGGTGAGCACCGCGTCCGGGCCCAGCTCGACGAACCGGGTCACGCCCTGCTCAGCCAGGGTGGTCACGGCGTCGGCGAACCGCACCGCACCCCGCACCTGACCCACCCAATACTCAGCGGTCCCGAACTCGGTGTCGGCGAGGCCGCCGGTGACCGTGGACACGATCGGGATCGACGGCCGCCCGTAGTCCAGGGACTCCGCCACTTCGGCGAAGTCGGCGAGCATCGGCTCCATCAGCTGGGAGTGGAAGGCGTGGGAGACCCGCAACCGGCGCGTCTTCCTCCCCTGCTCCGCCAACCGCGCCGCCAAAGCCAGCACCGGGCCCTCCTGCCCGGACACCACCACCGCGCGCGGCCCGTTGACCGCCGCGATGTCCACCCCGCCCGTCAACAGCGGGATCACCTCGTCCTCGGTGGCCTGCACGGCGACCATCGCCCCACCCGCAGGGAGCGCCTGCATCAACCGGCCCCGCGCCGCCACCAGACGGCACGCGTCCGGAAGCGACAACATCCCCGCCACATGCGCGGCGGCCAGCTCACCCACCGAATGACCGACCAGGTAATCCGGCCGCACCCCCCACGAGGTCAGGAGGCGGAACAGGGCCACCTCCACCGCGAACAACCCCGCCTGCGCGTACGCCGTCTGATCGGCCGCCTCGGCGTCGGAGCCCCAGATCACCTCCCCCAACGGCCGATCCAGATGCGCATCCAGCGCGTCCGCGACCGCGTCAAACGCTTCGGCGAACACCGGGAACGCCGCGTGCAGCTCCCGGCCCATGCCCAGGCGCTGGGCGCCCTGACCGGTGAACAGCACACCGACCTTCCCCGAAGATCGGGCGACACCCTGCACCACCCCAGGAACGGTGCGGCCCTCCGCCACCGCCGCCAGCCCCGCCAACAGGGCGGCCCTGTCCCCACCGGTGACCACCGCACGCCGCTCGAACGCCGCCCGCGTCATCGCCAGCGACAACCCGACATCCGCGACACTCAGAGCGGGGCGGTCCTGCACGAAGCCAAGCACCCGCGCCGCCTGACCGGCCAACGCGTCCGCCGTCTTCCCCGACACCACCCACGCCACCGGCGTTGCGGCCTCTGGCTGCGAGTCGTCGGCGCCATCGGCGAGCACCACACCCTGGACCATGTCCGGAGAGGGTGCCTCGGTGGGAGTGACATCGGCTGCGGCGAGGTCGGCAGGGGGCTGCTCGATGATGACGTGGGCGTTGGTCCCGCTGATACCGAACGACGACACCGCCGCCCGGCGTGGACGGTCCACCTCCGGCCACGGCATCGCCTCGGTCAGCAACCGGACCTGACCGGCCGACCACTCCACGTGCGGGGACGGCTCGTCCACGTGCAACGTCCTCGGCAGCACCCCGTGCCGGATCGCCTGCACCATCTTGATGACCCCGCCCACACCGGCCGCCGCCTGCGCGTGCCCGATGTTCGACTTCAGCGACCCCAGCCACAACGGCCGATCCTCCGGGCGCTCCTGCCCGTAGGTCGCGAGCACCGCCTGCGCCTCGATCGGATCACCGAGGGAGGTTCCGGTGCCGTGACCCTCGACCACGTCCACGTCGCTCACCGACAACCTGGCGTTGGCCAGCGCCTGGCGGATCACCCGCTGCTGGGAGGGGCCGTTCGGTGCCGTG
Source organism: Microbispora sp. NBC_01389 (assembly GCF_045040095.1). Classification (NCBI taxonomy): domain Bacteria; kingdom Bacillati; phylum Actinomycetota; class Actinomycetes; order Streptosporangiales; family Streptosporangiaceae; genus Microbispora; species Microbispora sp. NBC_01389. Next base: position 5,322,651 of record NZ_CP109552.1, on the reverse strand, counting down.
AACCCGTTGGACGCGCCGTCCTGGTTCACCGCCGAGCCCCGGATCACGGCGAGCACCCGGTGCCCGAGCCGGCGCGCGTCCGACAGCCGCTCCATGAGCAGCAGTCCGGCGCCTTCCGCCCAGGCCGCGCCGTTGGCGCCGGCCGCGAACGACCGGCAGCGGCCGTCCGGCGACAGCCCCCGCTGCCGGGAGAACTCGATGAACATGGCCGGTTCGGACATCACGGTGACTCCGCCGGCCAGCGCCAGGGAGCACTCCCCCGACTTGAGCGCCTGACCGGCCAGATGCAACGCCACCAGCGACGACGAACACGCCGTGTCCACGGTGAGGGCCGGTCCCTCCAGCCCGAGGGTGTAGGCCACCCGGCCGGAGACGAGGCTGCCGCCGCTGCTGCTGGCGACGCCGACGCCCTGCCCGTAGTCGTGGTACATCACCCCGGCGAAGACCCCGGTCCTGCTGCCGCGCAGCGCTCCCGGGTCGATGCCCGCGCGCTCGAACGCCTCCCAGGAAGTCTCCAGCAGCAACCGCTGCTGCGGGTCCATCATCACCGCTTCGTTCGGAGAGATCCCGAAGAAGCCGGGGTCGAACTCCGCCGCGTCGTACAGGAACCCGCCGTGGCGGGCGTACGTCTTGCCGGGGACGCCCGGCTCCGGGTCGTAGATGCCCTCGACGTCCCAGCCGCGGTCGGCGGGGAACTCGCCCACCGCGTCGACGCCGTCGGTGACCAGCCGCCACAGGTCCTCCGGCGAGGCCACCCCGCCGGGATACCGGCAGGCCATGCCGATGATCGCGATCGGCTCGTCGTCGAGCGGCGCCCGCACGGCGACGCCGGCCTCGTCCCGCGTGCCGCTGAGCGTCTCGCCGATGTGCTCGGCCACCGCGAGCGCGCTGGGATAGTCGAAGACGAGGGTCGCGGGCAGCCGCAGCCCGGTGGCCTCGCCCAGCACGTTGCGCAGTTCGACCGCGGACAGCGAGTCGAAGCCGAGCTCCTGGAACGCGCGGTCCGCCTCGATCGCGTCGGCCGAGGTGTGGCCGAGCACCGCCGCGACGGTCGACCTCACCAGGTCGAGCAGCGCGGCCGAGCGCTCCGCCTCGCCGAGCCCGGCCAGCCGCTGCCGCAGCGCCTCGCCGCCGCCCGAACGGGCCGCCTGCCGGATCGGCACCCGCACGAGGCCGCGCAGCAGGTGCGGAAGCTGCTCCGGCTTGGCGCGCAGGGCCACCGGGTCGATGCGCAGCGGCACACGTACGGCGCCGGGGGCGGCGAGGGCCGCGTCGAAGAGGGCCAGACCGTCCTCCGCGGTGAGCGCGGGATAGCCCATGCGCCGCATGCGGGTGAGGTCGGCGTCGCTGAGCAGCGCGCCGAGACCGGCGTCCACACCCCACAGGCCGTACGCCATCGACGTGGCGGGCAGGCCGCAGGCGTGCCGGTGGGTGGCCAGCGCGTCGAGGAAGACGTTCGCGGCGGCGTAGTTGCCCTGACCGGCGGCGAGGACCATGCCGCCCGCCGAGGAGAGCAGCACGAACGCGGCCAGGTCGAGGTCCTTGGTCAGCTCGTGCAGGTGCCACGCGGCGTCGGCCTTCGGGGCGAGCACGGCGGCCAGCCGTTCCGGGGTCAGCGCGCCGACGAGGCCGTTGTCGGCGACGCCGGCGGCGTGCACGACGGCGGTCAGTGGACGCTCCGCCGGGATGGCCGCCAGCACCTCGGCCAGCGCGTCGCGGTCGGCGGCGTCGCACGCGGCGATGGTCACCTCGGCGCCGAGCGCGGTGAGCTCGTCGCGAAGCTCCGCCGCGCCCGGCGCGTCCGGGCCCCGCCGGCTGGTGAGCACGAGCGAGCGCACGCCGTACGCCGTGACCAGGTGGCGGGCGAGCAGCCCGCCGAGGCCGCCGGTGCCGCCGGTGATGAGCGCGGTGCCCTCGGGGTCCAGCGCCGGGGCGGTCGCCTCGGCCGGCCGCGGGGGCCGCGTGAACCGGGGGACGAAGACCTCGCCGGCCCGGATCGCGGCCTCCGGCTCGGCCGACGCGACCGCGGCGGCGACCGCGCCGGGCGAGCCGGGGTGGTCGTCGACGTCCAGCAGGGCGAACCGGCCAGGGTTCTCCGCGATCGCGGCCCGCACCAGGCCCCACACGGGCGCCTGGGCCAGCGCCAGGTCGCCGGCCTCCCCGGTCGCGACCGCGCCCCGGGTGACCACGACCAGCCTCGCGTCGGCGAACCGGTCCTCGGCCAGCCACTCCTGCACGATCTCCAGCACGGCGGTGGTCACCGACCGGACGCCGGACGGAACGTCCGCGGCGGGCGCGTCCGGCGCCTGCCAGACCACGGCGCCGGGCACGACGGCCGCGTCCGCGAGCACCCGGAGGCTCTCGACGACCGGCACGCCGTCGGGGAACGGGCCCGTGCCCAGAACCGCCCAGTTCGTGTCGTCCGATGCGGCCGGCGACGGGCTCCACTCGATGCCGAACAACGCCTCGTCGGCGACGTCCCGCGTCGCGCTGAGCTGGTCGGCCGACACCGGCCGGGACACCAGCGACGCGACCGTGAGCACAGGCCGGCCGGTCGCGTCGGCGACGTTCAGCGCCAGGCCCCGGGTGGCCGACGGCGTGAGGCGTACCCGCGCCGCGGGCGCGCCGGTGGCGTGCAGCGACACGCCGCCCCAGACGAACGGGAGGACCGTCTCGCCCTCGCCCCGCCCGTCGCCGTCCACCAGGATCGCGTGCATCGACGCGTCGAGCAGGGCGGGGTGGAGCCCGAAGAGGGCGGCGTCCTGGTGCGCCTGGTCGGGCAGGGCGACCTCGGCGAACAGGTCCTCGCCGCGCCGCCAGGCCGCCCGCAGCCCCTGGAAGGTCGGGCCGTAGCCGTAGCCGGCGGCGAGCAGCTCCTCGTACGCGCCCCGCACGTCGATCGGCGTCGCGCCCGGCGGCGGCCACTGTTCGAGCGACTCCCCGCGGACGTCCGGTCCCTCGGCCAGCACACCCTGGGCGTGTACGGTCCAGCTCTCCGCGTCGTGGTCGGGGCGGGACCGCACCAGCAGCGGCCGCCGGCCGGCGTCGTCCGCGGCCCCGACGACGACCTGCACCGCCAGGCCGTCGCGGTAGGCGCCCTCCGGCAGCACCAGCGGCGCCTGGAGGGTGAGCTCCTCCAGGATCGGGCAGCCGGCCTTGTCCCCGGCGTGGACGGCCATCTCCACGAATCCGGTGCCCGGCAGCAGGACGTTCCCGTAGACCTGGTGATCGGCCAGCCACGGGTGGGTGTGGACCGACAGCCTGCCGGTGAGGACCAGGCCCCCGGAGTCGGGCAGGGGGATGACCGCGCCGAGCAGCGGGTGCTCGACGGCCTCCAGCCCGGCGGAGGACAGGTTGCCGACGTAGTCGGCCGCCCAGGACTCGGACAGGTAATCGTAGGTGTCGAGCCAGTAGCGCTCGCGCTGGAAGGCGTAGGTGGGCAGGTCGACGCGGGTGGCGCCGGTCTCGGCGTAGAAGGCCTGCCAGTCGACCGGCACGCCGGTGGTGTGCAGCTGACCGAGGGCGGCGACGACGGTGCCGGGCTCGGGCCGCTCGGCCCGCATGGTGGCGGTGAACACCGCGCCGTCGGCCGCCTCGTCGAGGGTCTGCTGGGCCATCGCGGTCAGCACCGCGTCCGGGCCCAGCTCCACGAACCGGGTCACCCCCTGGGCGGCCAGCGTGGTCACCGCGTCGGCGAACCGCACCGCGCCGCGCACCTGGTCCACCCAGTATCGCGGGGTACCCAGCTCCTCACCGGCGAGGGCGCCGGTGACCGTGGACACGATCGGGATCCGCGGCGCGTCGAACGACACCGTGCCGGCCACCTCGGCGAAGCCGGCCAGCATCGGGTCCATCATGTGGGAGTGGAAGGCGTGGGAGACCCGCAGCTGGCGAGTCTTGCGTCCCCGGTCGGCGAACTGTGCCGCGAGGGCCATCACCGGGGCTTCCTGTCCCGAGATGACCACCGCGCGGGGGCCGTTGACGGCGGCGATGTCCACCCCGCCCGTCAGGAGGGGGGTCACCTCGTCTTCGGTGGCCTGGACGGCGACCATCGCCCCACCGGGCCGGAGCGCCTGCATCAGCCGGCCCCGGGCCGCGACCAGGCGGGACGCGTCGGCGAGCGACAGCATCCCGGCGACGTGCGCGGCGGCCAGCTCACCGACGGAGTGACCGGCCAGGTAGTCCGGCCGCACCCCCCACGACTCAAGGAGGCGGAACAGCGCCACCTCGACGGCGAACAGTCCGGCCTGCGCGTACGCGGTCTGGTCGGCGAGACCGGGGTCGGCGCCCCAGATCACCTCACGCAGCGGCCGGTCCAGATGCGTGTCCAGTTCGGCGACGACGGCGTCGAAGGCTTCGGCGAACACCGGGAAGGCCGCGTGGAGTTCGTGGCCCATGCCGAGGCGCTGGGCGCCCTGACCGGTGAACAGCATGCCGATCTTGCCACCGGAGCGGGCGATGCCCTGCACCACCCCGGGTGCGGTGCGGGTCTCGGCCACCGCGGCGAGCCTCGCCAGCAGGGTGGCGCGGTCGCCGCCGGTCACCACGGCCCGCCGCTCGAAGGACGTGCGCGTCGTCGCCAGCGAGTAGCCGATGTCGGCGATGCCGAGTGAGGGGTTGTCCTGCACGAAGGCAAGCGCCCGGGCCGCCTGCCCGGCCAGCGCGTCCGGCGTCTTGCCCGACAGCACCCAGGCCACCGGGGCCGTGCTCTCGCCCTCGCCCTCGATCGGGGTGGGGGCGGGGGCCTCGGCGACAGTGACATCAGAGGCGGCGAGGTCGGCGGGGGCCTGCTCGATGATGACGTGGGCGTTCGTGCCGCTGATGCCGAACGACGACACCGCCGCGCGGCGGGGGCGGTCCACCTCCGGCCACGGCATCGCCTCGGTCAGCAGTTCGACCTGGCCGGCCGACCACTCGATGTGCGGGGACGGCTCGTCCACGTGCAGCGTCTTGGGCAGCACCCCGTGCCGGATCGCCTGCACCATCTTGATGACCCCGCCCACACCAGCGGCGGCCTGGGCGTGACCGATGTTCGACTTGAACGATCCCAGCCACAGCGGCCGCTCCTCCGGGCGGTCCTGCCCGTAGGTCGCCAGCACCGCCTGCGCCTCGATCGGATCACCGAGAGTGGTGCCGGTGCCGTGACCCTCGACCACGTCCACGTCGCTCACCGACAAGCGGGCGTTCGCGAGCGCCTGGCGGATCACCCGCTCCTGCGACGGGCCGTTCGGAGCGGTCAGCCCGTTGGAGGCGCCGTCCTGGTTCACCGCCGTACCGCGAACGACCGCGAGCACCCGGTGGCCGAGCCGCCGCGCGTCCGACAACCGCTCCACCAGCAGCACACCACAGCCCTCGGCCCACGCCGTGCCATCCGCCCCGGCCGCGAACGACCGGCACCGCCCATCCGGCGACAACCCCCGCTGGCGAGAGAACTCGATGATCGCCTCCGGCGTGGCCATCACCGCCACACCACCCACCAACGCCAGCGAACACTCCCCCGACTTGAGCGCCTGCCCGGCCAGATGCAACGCCACCAGCGACGACGAACACGCCGTATCCACCGTCACCGACGGGCCCTCGAACCCGAACACGTACGACACCCGGCCCGAAGCGATGGATCCGGTGTTCGCGTTCGCGGCGTAGTCGTGATACATCATCCCGGCGAACACCCCGGTCGCCGACCCCCGCAACGCGCCCGGGTCGATGCCCGCCCGCTCCATCGCCTCCCACGAGGTCTCCAGCAGCAACCGCTGCTGCGGATCCATCACCAGCGCCTCGTTCGGCGAAATCCCGAAGAACCCCGCGTCGAACTCCGCCGCCTCGTGCAGGAACCCACCCGACTTCACATAACTGGTGTTCGGCCGCTCCCCACTCGGATCGAACAACCCCTCCACGTCCCAGCCACGATCAGCCGGCCAATCCGAAATCGCGTCCACACCATCGGACACCAGCCGCCACAAATCCTCCGGCGAGGTCACCCCACCCGGATAACGGCACGCCATTCCGATGATGGCGATCGGCTCATGCTGGGCGGCGATGATTTTGCGGTGCTCGCCGCGGAGCCGTTCCGTCTCCTTCAGCGAGGCCCGTAGCGCCTCGACCAGCTTGACGTCGGAGTCACTCATCGCCATCCTCACAATTCCTGCGTCATATCGTCGAGTTCCAGGCCCTGGAACGCCATGTTGATGAGACTCTCGGCGTCCATTTCGTCAATGGACGCCGTGGGTGCCGAATCGGCCGATTCGGCGGACTCGGCGCGGGCTCCGCCGAGTTCCAGCAGGGTGTCCAGCAGGCCCGCGTCGCGGAGCCTGCTCAGGGGGATCGCGTTCAGGATCCGGCGGACCTGTTCCTCGGTGTCCGCCGAGCCGTTCCGCCCGTCCGCGTCGGTCGCGAGTTCGCGGTCGAGGTGGGCGGTGAGCACGAGCGCGTTCGGGTAGTCGAAGACCAGCGTCGCCGGCAGGCGCAGCCCGGTGACCGTGTTCAGTCCGTTGCGGAATTCGACGGCCGACAGCGAGTCGAAGCCGAGCTCGCCGAATGCCCGGTCCGGCTCGATCGCCTCCGAGCCGCTGTGCCCGAGCACCAAGGCGGCCTGGGTGCGCACGATGTCGAGCAGCGCCGCCTGGCGTTCGGCCTCGGACAGACCGGCCAGGCTGCTCCGCAGGGCGGCGGCGGCCGACGCGCTTCCCGTGCCGCGCCGAGCCGGGCGGCGTACGAGGCCGCGCAGCAGGGCCGGCGGCTCGGTGCCGGCCGCGACCGCGGCCAGGTCGAGCCGGATCGCCACCACCGTGGCCGCGTCCCCGGCGCAGGCGAGGTCGAACAGCGCGAGGCCCTGCTCCTCCGTCAGCGGTTCCACACCGGTACGGCTGAGCCGCTGCCGGTCGGCGTCGGTCAGTCCCCCGCCGATGCCGCCTTCGTCGTCCCAGAGGCCCCAGGCCTGCGACTGCGCGGTCAGCCCGGCGGCCCGGCGGTGCAGCGCCAGCGCGTCGAGGAAGGCGTTCGCGGCGGCGTAGCTGCCCTGACCGGGGTTGCCGAACACACCGGCGGCCGAGGAGAACAGCACGAACGCCGATAGGTTCCGGTCGGCGGTCAGTTCGTGCAGGTTCAGCGCGGCGTCGACCTTGGCGCGCAACACGTGGTCCACACGCTCGGGGGTGAGCGAGGAGATCACGCCGTCGTCGAGCACACCGGCGATGTGCACGACGCCGGTGACGTCCACCGTCGACAGGAGCCCGGCGAGCGCGGGACGGTCGGCGGTGTCGCAGGCGGCGACCGTCACGTCGGCGCCCAGCGCGGCCAGTTCGTCGCGCAGCTCGGCGGCCCCCGGGGCGGCGAGGCCGCGGCGGCTGGTCAGCAGCAGGCGCGTCACGCCGTACCGCGTGACCAGGTGCCGGGAGACGAGCCGGCCCAGTGTGCCGGTCGCGCCGGTGACCAGGACGGTGTCGTCAGGTCCGAAGGACGCGGCGGGTGTGCCACCCTCGGCGGGGACCGGCGGCCGGGCGAGCCTCGCGGCGTGCGTCACGCCGTCGCGCACGACGATCTGCGGCTCGTCCGCCGCCAGAACGGTCGCGAGGTCGGCCGAGTCGTCGGTGTCCAGCAGCAGGATCCGGCCCAGGTTCTCCGACTGCGCGGACCGCACCAGCCCCCAGACCGCGGCGCCCGCGAGATCGGCGGAGTCCTCTCCCGGCAGTGGTACGGCGCCCCGCGTCGTCACGGCCAGCGTCGAACCGGCGAACCGGGGATCGGCCGCCCAGGCCTGCAGTACGGCGAGCGCCTGGTGCGTCGCGGCCCGCACCGCCGCCGCGTCGCAGCCGCGGCCGGCGTCCAGCACGACCACCTCCGGAGGCACGGCGTCGTCGGCCACATCGGCCCAGGCCGCCCACGACACGGGGACCGCCGCCGGGGCTGCGGCGATCGGCGTCCAGGACAGCTGGAAGAGCGAGTCGCCCGCGCCCGGCTCCGCCGCGCGAAGCTGCTCGGTCGACGTCGCGCGCAGGGTCAGGGACTCGACCGACGCCACGGGCACGCCGTACCGGTCGGTGATCTCCATCGACAGCGAGGTGTCGCTCAGCCAGGTCAGCCGCACGCGCAACGCGTCGGCTCCGGCCGCGTGCAGCACGACCCCGCGCCAGGCGAAGGGCAGCAGCGCCTGCTCGCGGTCGGCCGCGCCGTCCGGAGGCACGAGACCCAGCCCGTGCAGCGCGGCGTCCAGCAGCGCCGGGTGCACGCCGAACGCGGCGGCGTCCTCCCGCGCCTGCGCCGGAAGCTCCACCTCCGTGAAGATCTCCTCGCCGCGCCGCCACGCCGTCTTCAGGCCCTGGAACGTCGGGCCGTAGCCGTAGCCGCGCTCGTGCAGGATGTCGTACGCGTCGCTCACGTCCACCGGGGTCGCGTCGGCCGGGGGCCACTGCAGGTGTCCGGTGGAGGCGGTGGGCGCGGAAGCCGTCAGGGTTCCTTCGGCGTGGAGCGTCCACGCCTCGTCCGCCGGAGCGTTCTCCCTGCGGGAGTAGACCGCGACCGTACGCCGGTCGGCCTCGTCGGCGGCGCCGACCACGACCTGCACCTGCATCCCGCGATCACGCGAGCCGGGATCGCCGGCGGGCAGCAGCAGCGGCGCGGCCAGGGTCAGCTCCTCCAGGACGGCGCAGCCGACCTGGCTTCCCGCCGCGACCGCCAGCTCCACGAAGCCCGTGCCGGGGAACAGGATGTTGTCCAGCACCTGGTGGTCTACCAGCCAGGGGTGCGTACGGACCGACAGCCGGCCGGTGAACGAGACCCCGTCCGAGTCGGGGGCGGGGATCGCGGCACCGAGCAGCGGGTGCTCGACGCGCTCCAGGCCCATCGCCGCCGCGTCCACGCCCTCCTGCTCGTGTTCGAGCCAGTAGAACTCGCGCTGGAAGGCGTAGGTGGGCAGATCGACCCGGCGGGCGCCGGTCTCGGCGTAGAAGGCCTGCCAGTCGACCGGCACGCCGGCGGTGTGCAACTGACTCAGGGCCGCGACGACCGTGCCCGGCTCGGGGCGTCCGGCCCGCATGGTGGCCGTGAAGACCGCGCTGTCTGCCTCGTCGAGGGTCTGCTGGGCCATCGCGGTCAGCACCGCGTCCGGCCCCAGCTCAACGAACCGCGTCACCCCCTGCTCAGCCAGGGTGGTCACGGCGTCGGCGAACCGCACCGCACCCCGCACCTGACCCACCCAATACTCAGCGGTCCCGAACTCGGTGTCGGCCAGGCCGCCGGTGACCGTGGACACGATCGGGATCGACGGCCGCCCATAGTCCAGGGACTCCGCCACTTCGGCGAAGTCGGCGAGCATCGGCTCCATCAGCTGGGAGTGGAAGGCGTGGGAGACCCGCAACCGGCGCGTCTTCCTCCCCTGCTCCGCCAACCGCGCCGCCAAAGCCAGCACCGGGCCCTCCTGCCCGGACACCACCACCGCGCGCGGCCCGTTGACCGCCGCGATGTCCACCCCGCCCGTCAACAGCGGGATCACCTCGTCCTCGGTCGCCTGAACCGCGACCATCGCCCCACCCGCAGGGAGCGCCTGCATCAACCGGCCCCGCGCCGCCACCAGACGGCACGCGTCCGGAAGCGACAACATCCCCGCCACATGCGCGGCGGCCAGCTCACCCACCGAATGACCGACCAGGTAATCCGGCCGCACCCCCCACGAGGTCAGGAGGCGGAACAGGGCCACCTCCACCGCGAACAACCCCGCCTGCGCGTACGCCGTCTGATCGGCCGCCTCGGCGTCGGAGCCCCAGATCACCTCCCCCAACGGCCGATCCAGATGCGCATCCAGCGCGTCCGCGACCGCGTCAAACGCTTCGGCGAACACCGGGAACGCCGCGTGCAGCTCCCGGCCCATGCCCAGGCGCTGGGCGCCCTGACCGGTGAACAGCACACCGACCTTCCCCGAAGATCGGGCGACACCCTGCACCACCCCAGGAACGGTGCGGCCCTCCGCCACCGCCGCCAGCCCCGCCAACAGGGCGGCCCTGTCCCCACCGGTGACCACCGCACGCCGCTCGAACGCCGCCCGCGTCATCGCCAGCGACAACCCGACATCCGCGACACTCAGAGCGGGGCGGTCCTGCACGAAGCCAAGCACCCGCGCCGCCTGACCGGCCAACGCGTCCGCCGTCTTCCCCGACACCACCCACGCCACCGGCGTTGCGGCCTCTGGCTGCGAGTCGTCGGCGCCATCGGCGAGCACCACCACACCCTGGACCATGTCCGGAGAGGGTGCCTCGGTGGGAGTGACATCGGCTGCGGCGAGGTCGGCAGGGGCCTGCTCGATGATGACGTGGGCGTTGGTCCCGCTGATACCGAACGACGACACCGCCGCCCGGCGTGGACGGTCCACCTCCGGCCACGGCATCGCCTCGGTCAGCAACCGGACCTGACCGGCCGACCACTCCACGTGCGGGGACGGCTCGTCCACGTGCAACGTCCTCGGCAGCACCCCGTGCCGGATCGCCTGCACCATCTTGATGACCCCGCCCACACCGGCCGCCGCCTGCGCGTGCCCGATGTTCGACTTCAGCGACCCCAGCCACAACGGCCGATCCTCCGGGCGCTCCTGCCCGTAAGTCGCCAGCACCGCCTGCGCCTCGATCGGATCACCGAGGGAGGTCCCGGTGCCGTGACCCTCGACCACGTCCACGTCCCGCACCGACAAGCGGGCGTTCGCCAGCGCCTGGCGGATCACCCGCTCCTGCGACGGACCGTTCGGAGCGGTCAGCCCGTTGGACGCGCCGTCCTGGTTCACCGCCGTACCGCGAACGACCGCGAGCACCCGGTGGCCGAGCCGGCGCGCGTCCGACAGCCGCTCGACCAGGAGCACACCACAGCCCTCGGCCCACGCCGTGCCGTTCGCGCCGGCGCCGTACGCGCGGCACCTGCCGTCGGGCGACAGTCCCCGCTGGCGGGAGAACTCGATGAAGGTGTCGGGGGTGGCCATCACCGCCACACCACCGACCAGCGCCAGCGAGCACTCCCCCGACCGGAGCGCCTGCCCGGCCAGGTGCAGCGCCACCAGTGAGGAGGAACACGCGGTGTCGATCGTCACCGAGGGGCCTTCGAACCCGAAGACATAGGACACGCGGCCGGAGGCGATCGACCCGGTGTTCGCGTTGGCGGCGTAGTCGTGGTACATCATCCCCGCGAACACCCCGGTCGCCGACCCCCGCAGCGACCCCGGGTCGATCCCGGCCCGCTCCATCGCCTCCCATGAGGTCTCCAGCAGCAACCGCTGCTGCGGGTCCATCGTCAGCGCCTCGTTCGGCGAGATCCCGAAGAAGGCCGCGTCGAACTCCGCCGCCTCGTGCAGGAACCCGCCCGACTTCACATAGCTGGTGTTCGGACGCCTGCCCTCGGGGTCGAAGATCTCCTCGATGTTCCAGCCGCGGTTGACCGGCAGGTCGGAGATCGCGTCCACCCCGCCCGCGACCAGGCGCCACAGGTCCTCGGGCGAGGTCACCCCGCCCGGATAGCGGCACGCCATGCCCACGATCGCCAGCGGCTCGTCGGCCGAGCCGGCCGTGGCCGCGACCGCCGTACGCCGGGTGTCTGCGCCGACCACCTCGGCCGCGATGTGCTCGGCGACCGCGAGCGCGTTGGGGTAGTCGAAGACCAGCGAGGCCGGCAGCCGCAGTCCGGTGGCCGCGTTCAGTCCGTTGCGGAGTTCCACGGCGGACAGCGAGTCGAAGCCCAGCTCACCGAAGGCCCGGTCGGGCTCGATCGCCTCGACCCCGGCATGTCCGAGGACGGCGGCCGCCTGCGTACGCACGATGTCGAGAGCGGCGGCGACCCGCTCGGCCGCGGTCAGTCCGGCGAACCTCTCCCGTACGGCGGATGACGCGCCGCCGGCCGCGGCGGCCACCCGGCGGGTGGGCACGCGGACGAGCGTGCGGAAGAGCGACGGGAGCTCCGCTCCCGCTTCGGCGAGCGCGGCGAAGTCCAGCCGGATCGGCACCAGCGTGCCGGAGTCCACGGTGCACGCGACGTCGAACAGCTCCAGCCCCTGCTGAGCCGACAGGGGCTCCACCCCGTTGCGGCTCAGCCGCTGCCGGCCGGTGTCGCCCAGCTCACCGGCCATCCCGGCGTCGTCGGCCCACAGTCCCCAGGCCAGCGACTGGGCGGTGAGACCGGCCGCCCGGCGGTGCGCGGCCAGCGCGTCCAGGAACGCGTTCGCCGCGGCGTAACTGCCCTGACCCGGCGTGCCGAAGACTCCCGACGCCGAGGAGAACAGCACGAACGCCGACAACTCACGATCACGCGTCAGCTCGTGCAGGTTCAGCGCCGCGTCCACCTTCGGACGCAGCACCCGGTCCACCCGCTCCGGAGTCAACGACCCGATCACACCGTCGTCCAGCACACCCGCCAGATGTACGACTCCTGCCAGCGGATGCTCCGCCGGGATGCCTGCCAGCACTCCCGCGAGCGAGGCACGATCAGCGGCGTCGGCCGCCACCACCGACACCCGCGCACCGAGATCCTCCAGCTCGCCGACCAGGTCGGCGGCGCTCTCGGCCGATGCGCTCCTGCTGGTCAGCAGCAGACGACGCACCCCGTGCGCCACCACCAGATGCCGCGCCACCAACCGGCCCAGCATCCCCGTGCCACCCGTGACCAGCACCGTCCCCTCGGCGGAGAACGACGTCACCGGCTCGACCTCAGTGGTCGCGGCGGGCACGCGGACCAGCCGGGGCGCGTACGCGGCTCCGTCGCGGAGCGCCACCTGCGGTTCGCCGAAGGCCATGACGGCGCCGACGTCCACGCTGTCGTCCGCGCTCTCGTGCAGGTCGGCGAGGACGATCCGGTCGGGGTGCTCCCGCTGCGCGGTCCGCACCAGCCCCCAGACGGCCGCGCCGGCGAGGTCGGTCACGTCGTCCGCGCCGGGCAGCGGGGCGACCGCCCCCCGGGTGACGACCAGCAATCTGCTGTCGGCGAACCGCTCGCCGGCCGCCCACTCCTGCAGCGCGGCCAGCACCTGGTGGGTCGTGGCTCTGACCGCCGCGGCCTCGTCCGCGGAAGCCCCGCCCGAGTCGCCGGAGGGCACCCGGAGCACGATGGCATCCGGCACCGTCGGCGCGGCCGGGTCAAGGGCCGCCCAGTCGGCGTACGTCAGGGAGACGGCCGACGGCGTCGGCATCTTGGTCCAGTCGACCCGGTAGAGCGAGTCGTGCAGTTGCGCGGGCCGCAGCTGTTCCGGCGCGACCGGCCGCGACGTGAGCGACCGTACGGCGGCGACCGGCGCTCCCTCGGCGTCCGCGATCTCCAGGGAGAAGGCGTTCGGCCCCGCGGGCGTCAGCCGGACGCGCAGCGCCGTCGCGCCGACGGCGCTCAGCGACACGCCCGCCCAGGAGAACGGCAGCATCGTGGGGCCGCCGTCGGTGTCGTCCCCGCCGAAGTGCAGCGCGTGCAGTGCCGCGTCGAACAGCGCGGGGTGGAGTCCGAAGAGGGTGGCGTCCTGGTGTTCGTGGTCGGGCAGGGCGACTTCGGCGTACAGTTCCTCGCCGTGCCGCCAGGCCGCGCGCAGTCCCTGGAAGGCCGGGCCGTAGCCGTAGCCGCGCTCGTTGAGGATCGGGTAGGCGTCGGTGAGGTCCACCGCGGTGGCCTCGGCCGGAGGCCACTGGCTCAGGTCCACACCATTCTGCGCGGTCTCGGAGGCCAGGACGCCTTCGGCGTGCAGCGTCCAGGGCAGGTCGGCGGGGGCCTGCGCGGCCCGCGAGTAGATCGCCACCGTACGGCGGCCGTCGCCGTCGGCGGCGCCGACCACCACCTGCACCTGCACCGCGCCCTCACCGGACCCGGCCGCCGGCAGCACCAGCGGCGCCGCCAGCGTCAACTCCTCCACCTGGCCGCACCCGGTGTGCTCGGCCGCGTGCAGCGCCAGCTCCACCAGACCGGTCCCCGGCAACAACACACTCCCGAACACCTGATGATCGGCCAACCACGGATGACTCCGTACGGACAGCTGACCGGTGAAGACCACGCCTCCGGACTCGGGCAGCGGGAGGACGGCGCCCAGCAGAGGATGCTCGACGGCCTCCAGCCCGGCCGAGGAGAGGTTGCCGATGTGGTCGGCCACCCAGGACTCGGACAGGTAGTCGATCGGGTTAAGCCAGTAGCGCTCGCGCTGGAAGGCGTAGGTGGGCAGGTCGACCCGGCGGGCGCCGGTCTCGGCGTAGAAGGCCGGCCAGTCGACCGGCACTCCGGCGGTGTGCAACTGGCCGAGGGCCGCGACGACGGTGCCCGCCTCGGGCCGCTCGGCCCGCATGGTCGCGGCGAAGACCGTGCTGTCGGCCTCGTCGAGGGTCTGCTGGGCCATCGCGGTCAGCACCGCGTCCGGGCCGAGCTCGACGAACCGGGTCACGCCCTGGGCGGCCAGGGTGGTGACGGCGTCGGCGAACCGGACCGCACCCCGCACCTGGCCCACCCAGTACTCCGGGGTGCCGAACTCGTTATCGGCGAGGCCGCCGGTGACCGTGGACACGATCGGGATCGACGCCCGCCCGTAGTCCAGGGGCTCCGCCACGGTCTGGAAGTCGGCGAGCATCGGCTCCATCAGGTGCGAGTGGAAGGCGTGGGAGACCCGCAACCGGCGCGTCTTCCTGCCCTGCTCCGCCAACTGCGCCGCCAGAGCGAGGACCGGGGCTTCCTGCCCGGAGACCACCACCGCGCGCGGGCCGTTGACCGCCGCGATGTCCACCCCGCCTGTCAGCAGAGGCAGTACCTCTTCTTCGGTGGCCTGCACGGCGACCATCGCCCCACCCGCAGGGAGCGCCTGCATCAGCCGGCCCCGCGCCGCGACCAGACGGCACGCGTCCGGAAGCGACAACATCCCCGCCACATGCGCGGCGGCCAGCTCACCCATCGAGTGACCGGCCAGGTAGTCCGGCCGCACCCCCCACGAGGTCAGGAGGCGGAACAGCGCCACCTCCACCGCGAACAACCCCGCCTGCGCGTACGCCGTCTGATCGACCGCCTCGGCGTCGGAGCCCCAGATCACCTCACGCAACGGCCGATCCAGATGCGCATCCAGCGCGTCCGCGACCGCGTCAAACGCTTCGGCGAACACCGGGAACGCCGCGTGCAGTTCGCGGCCCATGCCCAGGCGCTGGGCGCCCTGACCGGTGAACAGCACACCGACCTTCCCGGTGGAGCGGGCGACACCCTGCACCACCCCAGGAACGGTGCGGCCCTCCGCCACCGCCGCCAGCCCCGCCAGCAGGGCGGCTCTGTCCCCACCGGTGACCACCGCACGCCGCTCGAACGCCGCCCGCGTCATCGCCAGCGACAACCCGACATCCGCGACACTCAGAGCGGGGCGGTCCTGCACGAAGCCAAGCACCCGCGCCGCCTGCCCGGCCAGCGCGTCCGCCGTCTTCCCCGACACCACCCACGCCACCGGAGCCACCGAGCCCACCGGAGTTCCGGCCTGGGCCTCACCGTCGGCGGGGACCAGAGCGGTGCCATCGCCGGACACCGACCCAGTGGCAGCGCCGGCGAGCACCACACCCTCACCCTCCACTGCGGCGGCAGACTGCCCGCTCTCGGCCAGGACCAGAGTGGTGCCATCGGACACCTCGGCCGTGGACGAGGAGACGGTGCCGGTGAGCAGCGCCGGAGAGGGCGACTCGGCGAGAGTGACATCAGCGGCGAGGTCGGCGGGGGCCTGCTCGATGATGACGTGGGCGTTCGTGCCGCTGATGCCGAACGACGACACCGCCGCGCGGCGCGGGCGGTCCACCTCCGGCCACGGCATCGCCTCGGTCAGCAACCGGACCTGGCCGGCCGACCACTCGATGTGCGGGGACGGCTCGTCCACGTGCAGCGTCTTGGGCAGCACCCCGTGCCGGATCGCCTGCACCATCTTGATGACCCCGCCGACACCCGCGGCGGCCTGGGCGTGACCGATGTTCGACTTCAGCGATCCCAGCCACAACGGCCGATCCTCCGGGCGCTCCTGCCCGTAGGTCGCCAGCACCGCCTGCGCCTCGATCGGATCACCGAGAGTGGTGCCGGTGCCGTGACCCTCGACCACGTCCACGTCGCTCACCGACAAGCGGGCGTTCGCGAGCGCCTGGCGGATCACCCGCTCCTGCGACGGACCGTTCGGAGCGGTCAGCCCGTTCGACGCGCCGTCCTGGTTCACCGCCGTACCCCGCACCACGGCCAGCACCCGGTGGCCGAGCCGGCGCGCGTCCGACAACCGCTCCACCAGCAGCACACCACAGCCCTCGGCCCACGCCGTGCCATCCGCGCCCGCCGCGAACGACCGGCACCGCCCATCCGGCGACAACCCCCGCTGGCGGGAGAACTCGATGATCGCCTCCGGCGTGGCCATCACCGCCACACCACCCACCAACGCCAGCGAACACTCACCGGATCGCAGCGCCTGCCCGGCCAGGTGCAACGCCACCAGCGACGACGAACACGCGGTGTCGACCGTGACCGACGGGCCCTCGAACCCGAACACGTACGACACCCGGCCCGAAGCGATCGACCCGGTGTTCGCGTTCGCGGCGTAGTCGTGATACATCATCCCGGCGAACACCCCGGTCGCCGACCCCCGCAACGCGCCCGGGTCGATGCCCGCCCGCTCCATCGCCTCCCACGAGGTCTCCAGCAGCAACCGCTGCTGCGGATCCATCACCAGCGCCTCATTCGGCGAAATCCCGAAGAACCCCGCGTCGAACTCCGCCGCCTCGTGCAGGAACCCACCCGACTTCACATAACTGGTGTTCGGCCGCTCCCCACTCGGATCGAACAACCCCTCCACATCCCAGCCACGATCAGCCGGCCAATCCGAAATCGCGTCCACACCATCGGACACCAGCCGCCACAAATCCTCCGGCGAGGCCACCCCACCCGGATAACGGCACGCCATGCCCACGATCGCCAGCGGCTCGTCGGCCGAGCCGGCCGTGGCCGCGACCGCCGTACGCCTGCTGTCCGCGCCGGCCACCTCGGCGGCGATGTGCTCGGCGACCACCAGCGCGTTGGGATAGTCGAACACCAGCGACGCCGGCAGCCGCAGCCCGACCTGGGCGTTCAGCGCGTTGCGGAACTCGACCGCCGACAGCGAGTCGAAGCCCAGCTCGCCGAACGCCCGATCGGGCTCGATCGCCTCCGCCCCGGCGTGCCCCAGCACGGCAGCCGCCTGCGTACGCACGATGTCCAGCAGCGCCGCCACGCGGTCCGCTTCGGACAGCGGCGCCAGTCGCTCGACCAGTCGCGCCGCCGCCGCGGGAAGTCCGGCCGCGCTTCTGCGGGCCGGTCGCCGGACCAGGCCGCCCAGCAGCGCCGGCGCCTCCGAGCCGGCCGCGGCGAGCGCGGTGAGGTTCAGCCGGATCGGCACCACCGCGGCGGCGTCCGAGGCGCAGGCCGCGTCGAACAGTTCCAGCCCTTGCTCCGCCGACAGCGGCTCCACACCGGTGCGGCTCAGCCGCTGCCGCTCGACGGCGGTCAGCTCACCACCCATGCCGCCCTGGGCGTCCCAGAGACCCCAGGCCAGCGACTGGGCGGCGAGTCCGCCCGCCTGGCGGTGCGCGGCCAGCGCGTCCAGGAACGCGTTCGCCGCGGCGTAGCTGCCCTGACCCGGCGTGCCGAAGACTCCCGACGCCGAGGAGAACAGCACGAACGCCGACAACTCACGATCACGCGTCAGCTCGTGCAGGTTCAGCGCCGCGTCCACCTTCGGACGCAGCACCCGATCCACCCGCTCCGGCGTCAACGACCCGATCACACCGTCGTCCAGCACACCCGCCATGTGCACCACCGCCGAGACGTCCACCCCGGCCAGCAGAGCGGCCAGCGCGTCACGATCGGCCACATCACACGCCACCACCGACACCTCGGCGCCGAGCCCGGCGAGCTCACCGATCAGATCGGCGGCGCTCTCGGCCGAGGCACTCCTGCTGGTCAGCAGCAGACGACGCACCCCGTGCGCCACCACCAGATGCCGCGCCACCAACCGGCCCAGCATCCCCGTGCCACCCGTGACCAGCACCGTCCCCTCGGCGGAGAACGACGTCACCGGCTCGGTCTCAGCGGTCGCGGCGGGCACCCGGACCAGGCGGGCCGCGTAGATCACCCCGTCGCGGACCACGACCTGCGGCTCGCCCAACGCCACCACGACCGGCACGTCCACCGAACCGTCGGTGTCCACCAGAACCACCCGGCCGGACAACTCCGACTGCGCCGAACGCACCAACCCCCACACCGCGGCACCGGCCAGATCGGTCACATCCTCACCCGGCAGCCCCACGGCACCCGACGTGACCACCGCCAGCACCGCATCCGCCGACGACTCCTCCCCCGGCCACGACCGCAACGCCGACAACACCGCATGCGTCGCCCTGCGCACCGCATCCGCCGACACACCCGCTTCAGAGCGGACCACGACCACCTCGGCCGGGCCGGCCGGGTCGATCGGGGTGGTGACCGGTGACGCGCCGCCGATCGGCGCCCACGAGAGGCGGAACAGCGGGGCGGCCTGCCGCGATCCGGCCGCGTCGAGCCCACCGGCCGGGATCGTCCGTACGGTCAGCGACTCGACCGACGCGACCGGGGCACCGGTGTGGTCGGCGACGGCGATGCGCACCGCGTCCGGGCCGACCGTCGTGACCCGGACACGCACCGCCTGCGCGCCGGTCGCGTGCAGAGTGACCCCCGCCCACGAGAAGGGCAGCGCCGCCTCCTCGCCGATCACGCTGGTCAGCCCGATGGCGTGCAGGCACGCGTCCAGCAGCGCCGGGTGGATCCCGAACCGATCGGCCTCCTCCCGTACGGACTCGGGGAGCGCCACCTCGGCGAAGACGTCGTCACCGCGCCGCCAGGCCGTCTTCAGGCCCTGGAAGACGGGTCCGTACGTGATTCCGGCCTCGGCCAGGTCGGCGTACAGGCTGCCGATGTCGACCGGGACGGCGCCGGCGGGGGGCCATTCGGACTCCGCCGCCGGCGGCTCCGGCACGCCCGGGACCAGCAGTCCGGTGGCGTGGCAGACCCACGGGGCGTCGACGTCCTCGCTCCGTGAGTGGACGCTGACCGCCCGGCGGCCCGACTCGTCGGCGGCGCCGACGGAGACGCGCACCGGGACGCCGCTTTCGGGCAGCACCAGCGGAGCCTGCAGGGTCAGTTCTTCAAGCACCTCGCAGCCGACCTGGTCACCGGCGCGGATCGCCATCTCGACGAAGCCGGTGCCGGGGAACACCACGTTGCCGAGAACCTGATGGTCGGCCAGCCAGGCCTGCGTGCGGGAGGACAGCCGCCCGGTCAGCACCACGCCGTCCGACTCCGGCGACGTGACGACGGCACCCAGCAGCGGGTGGTCCGCCGAGTCCAGGCCCGCCGACGCGATGTCGGCCACCCCTGCCGAGGCCCCGGCCCATGCTTCCCTCCAGTAGTCGAGGGTGTCGAGCCAGTAGGACTCGCGCTGGAAGGCGTAGGTGGGCAGGTCGACCCGGCGGGCGCCGGTGTCGGCGTAGAAGGCCTGCCAGTCGACCGGCACGCCGGCGGTGTGGAGCTGGCCGAGGGCCGCGACGACCGTGCCCGCCTCGGGCCGCTCGGCCCGCATGGTCGCGGTGAACACCGCGCCGTCGGCCGCCTCCTCGAGGGTCTGCTGGGCCATCGCGGTCAGCACCGCGTCCGGCCCCAGCTCCACGAACCGCGTCACCCCCTGCTCAGCCAGGGTGGTCACGGCGTCGGCGAACCGCACCGCGCCCCGCACCTGGCCCACCCAATACTCGGCGGTGCCGAACTCGGTGTCGGCGAGGCCGCCGGTGACCGTGGACACGATCGGGATGGACGCCCGCCCGTAGTCCAGGGGCTCCGCCACGGTCTGGAAGTCGGCGAGCATCGGCTCCATCAGGTGGGAGTGGAAGGCGTGGGAGACCCGCAACCGGCGCGTCTTCCTGCCCTGCTCCGCCAACTGCGCCGCCAGAGCGAGGACCGGGGCTTCCTGCCCGGAGACCACCACCGCGCGCGGCCCGTTGACCGCCGCGATGTCCACCCCGCCTGTCAGCAGAGGCAGTACCTCTTCTTCGGTGGCCTGCACGGCGACCATCGCCCCACCCGCAGGGAGCGCCTGCATCAACCGGCCCCGCGCCGCCACCAGACGGCACGCATCCGAGAGACTCAGCATCCCGGCCACATGCGCGGCGGCCAGCTCACCCACCGAATGACCGGCCAGATAGTCCGGCCGCACCCCCCACGACTCGACGAGGCGGAACAGCGCCACTTCCACCGCGAACAACCCCGCCTGCGCGTACGCCGTCTGATCGGCCGCCTCGGCGTCCGCGCCCCAGATCACCGCACGCAGCGGCCGATCCAGGTGCGCGTCCAGCTCGGTTGCCACGGCGTCGAACGCTTCGGCGAACACCGGGAACGCCGCGTGGAGTTCGCGGCCCATGCCCAGGCGCTGGGCGCCCTGACCGGTGAACAGCACACCGACCTTCCCCGAAGAGCGGGCGACACCCTGCACCACCCCAGGAACGGTGCGGCCCTCCGCCAGTGCCGCCAGCCCCGCCAACAGCCCGGCCCTGTCCCCACCGGTGACCACCGCCCGCCGCTCGAACGCCGCCCGCGTCGTCGCCAGCGACAACCCGACATCCGCGACGCTGAGGCCGGGGTGGTCCTGCACGAAGCCAAGCACCCGCGCCGCCTGCCCGGCCAACGCGTCCGGCGTCTTCCCCGACACCACCCACGCCACCGGCGTTGCGGCCCGGGACTCGTCCTCGTCAGCCTCTTCGGCAACACCGGCGAGCAGGGCCGGGGCGGGAACCGGGGAGGGGACCTCGGCGGCGAGGTCGGCGGGGGCCTGCTCGATGATGACGTGGGCGTTGGTGCCGCTGATGCCGAACGACGACACCGCCGCGCGGCGCGGGCGGTCCACCTCCGGCCACGGCATCGCCTCAGTCAGCAGTTCGACCTGGCCGGCCGACCACTCCACGTGCGGGGACGGCTCGTCCACGTGCAGCGTCCTCGGCAGCACCCCGTGCCGGATCGCCTCCACCATCTTGATGACCCCGCCCACACCAGCGGCGGCCTGCGCGTGACCGATGTTCGACTTCAGCGACCCCAGCCACAGCGGCCGATCCTCCGGGCGGTCCTGCCCGTAAGTCGCCAGCACCGCCTGCGCCTCGATCGGATCACCGAGGGAGGTTCCGGTGCCGTGGCCCTCGACCACGTCCACGTCGCTCACCGACAACCTGGCGTTGGCCAGCGCCTGGCGGATCACCCGCTCCTGGGAGGGGCCGTTCGGCGCGGTCAGCCCGTTGGACGCGCCGTCCTGGTTCACCGCCGTACCGCGAACGACCGCGAGCACCCGGTGGCCGAGCCGCCGCGCGTCCGACAACCGCTCCACCAGCAGCACACCACAGCCCTCGGCCCACGCCGTGCCGTCCGCGCCCGCGCCGTACGCGCGGCAGCGGCCGTCGGGCGACAATCCCCGCTGGCGGGAGAACTCGATGAAGGCCTCCGGCGTGGCCATCACCGCCACACCACCCACCAGCGCCAGCGAACACTCCCCCGACCGGAGCGCCTGCCCGG
This sequence comes from Microbispora sp. NBC_01389, assembly GCF_045040095.1. Classification (NCBI taxonomy): domain Bacteria; kingdom Bacillati; phylum Actinomycetota; class Actinomycetes; order Streptosporangiales; family Streptosporangiaceae; genus Microbispora; species Microbispora sp. NBC_01389. The sequence continues at coordinate 5,301,099 of NZ_CP109552.1, read as the reverse complement.
CCAGGTGCAGCGCCACGAGCGACGACGAACACGCCGTGTCGACCGTCACCGACGGGCCCTCGAACCCGAAGACGTACGACACCCGGCCCGAGGCGATCGATCCGGTGCTGCTGTTCGCGGCGTAGTCGTGATACATCATCCCGGCGAACACCCCGGTCGCCGATCCCCGAAGCGACGCCGGGTCGATCCCGGCCCGCTCCATCGCCTCCCACGAGGTCTCCAGAAGCAACCGCTGCTGCGGATCCATCACCAGCGCCTCGTTCGGGGAGATCCCGAAGAACCCCGCGTCGAACTCCGCCGCCTCGTGCAGGAACCCACCGGACTTCACATAACTGGTGCCGGGCCGGGTGCCGTCGGGGTCGAAGAACTCGTCCACGTCCCAGCCGCGGTTCACCGGGAACTCGGAGATCGCGTCGACGCCGTCGGCGACAAGCCGCCACAGATCCTCCGGCGAGGACACCCCACCCGGATAACGGCACGCCATGCCAACGATCGCCAGCGGCTCGTCCGTCGCGTCCGTGGCGGAACGTACGGCGGTGATCTTCCGGCCCGCACCGGTGAGTTCGGCGGCGAGGTGGCGGGCGAGCGCGGTCGGCGACGGGTAGTCGAACACCAGCGAGGCGGGCAGCCGCAGGCCGGTCTCGGCGCTCAGCGCGTTGCGGAACTCCACCGCCGACAGCGAGTCGAAGCCGAACTCGCCGAAGGCCCGGTCCGGCTCGATCGCGTCGGTGGAGGCGAAGCCCAGCACCTGCGCCACGTGTCCGAGCACGAGCCGCAGAAGCATGGGCTGCCGCTCCTCCTCGGGCAGTTCGGCCAGCCGCCGCGCGAGCGCGCCGTCGGCGGATCCCGCCCCGGCGCTGCGCCGGCGGACCGCGGGGACGACGCCGCGCAGCAGGTGGGGCAGGTTCTCGGCCTGGGCGCGCAGGCCGGGCAGGTTCAGGGTCAGCGGCGCCAGCACCGGCTCGGCGGTCGTGCGGGCGGCGTCGAAGGCGGCCAACCCGGTCTCGGCGGTCAGCGGGACGAAGCCGCCCTGGGAGAAGCGCGACTGCTCCAGGGTGCCGGCCATGCCGGTCGCCCACGGGCCCCAGGCCAGCGACTGCGCCACCAGCCCGCCCGCGCGGCGGTGCGCGGCGAGGGCGTCCAGGAACGCGTTCGCCGCGGCGTAACTGCCCTGACCCGGCGTCCCGAACACTCCCGACGCCGAGGAGAACAGCACGAACGCCGACAACTCACGATCACGCGTCAGCTCGTGCAGGTTCAGCGCCGCGTCCACCTTCGGACGCAGCACCCGATCCACCCGCTCCGGCGTCAACGACCCGATCACACCGTCGTCCAGCACACCCGCCATGTGCACCACCGCCGAGACGTCCACCCCGGCCAGCAGAGCGGCCAGCGCGTCACGATCGGCCACGTCACACGCCACCACCGACACCTCGGCGCCGAGCCCGGCGAGCTCGTCGCGCAGTTCGGCGGCGCCGGGCGCCTCCGGGCCGCGGCGGCTGGCCAGCACCAGGCGGCGCACGCCGTGCCGGGCCACCAGGTGCCGGACCACGAGCTCGCCCAGCGCACCGGTGCCACCGGTGACCAGGACGGCTCCGTCGCCGAACCCGGCGGTCTCGGCGTCCCGAGCACCGGCCGGCACCCGGGCCAGGCGGGCCGCGTAGATCACCCCGTCGCGGACCACGACCTGCGGCTCGCCCGACGCCACCACGACCGGCACGTCCACCGAACCGTCGGTGTCCACCAAAACCACCCGGCCGGACACCTCCGACTGCGCCGAACGCACCAACCCCCAGACGGCAGCACCGGCCAGATCGGTCACATCCTCACCCGGCAGCCCCATGGCACCCGACGTGACCACCGCCAGCACCGCATCCGCCGGCGATTCCTCCCCCGGCCACGACCGCAACGCCGACAACACCGCATGCGTCGCCCCACGCACCGCATCCGCCGACACACCCGGCTCAGAGCGGACCACGACCACCTCGGCGGTCGACGGATGGGCCGCGCTCACCGGGAGGGGCGACCACTCCACCCGGTAAAGGTTCTCCGGCAGGGCCGGCGACGACGCCTGCTCGGCGGAGATCGGGCGCAGCGTCAGCGAGTCGGCCGACAGCACCGGCCGCCCGCTCGGGTCGGCGACGTCCAGCGTCACCGTCCCGGCGCCGGCCGGGGTCAGCCGTACGCGGACGGCGGGCGCTCCGGCGGCGTGCAGGGTGACCCGTGACCACGCGAACGGCACGACGGCCTGCTGCTCGAACAGCCCGGCGAAGGCCGCGGTGTGCAGGCAGGCGTCCAGCAGGGCCGGGTGGATGCCGAAGTCGGCGGCGGACGACGCCGCCTGCTCGGGCAGCGCGACCTCGGCGAACACCTCGTCGCCGGAGCGCCAGACGGCCCGCAGGCCCTGGAAGACCGGGCCGTAGCCGAGGCCGGCTTCGGCGAGGTCGCCGTACAGGTCGCCGAGTTCGACCGGCGCGGCCCCGGGCGGCGGCCACTCGGCCGACGCGTCTTCGGCGGGGGCGGCCCCGGCGGTCAGCACGCCTTCGGCGTGCAGGGTCCACGGCAGGTCCGTGCCCGGCTCGTCGAGACGGGAGTAGATCGCCACCGTGCGCGCCGGGGACGCGGCGTCCTGCGGGCCGAGCACCACCTGGATCCGGACGCCGCGGTGGACGGAGTCCGCCTCCGGCAGCGCCAGCGGCGCGTGCAGGTTCAGCTCGTCGAGCACGGCGCAGCCGACCTGGTCGCCGGCGCGGATCGCCAGTTCGACGAACGCCGTCCCGGGCACCAGGACCCGGCCCATGACGCGGTGGTCGGCGAGCCACGGCTGCGCGCGGGTGGACAGGCGGCCGGTGAGGATGACCTCCCCGGAGTCGGGCATCTGGACGACCGCGCCCAGCAGCGGATGCCCCGGGGCGTCCAGCCCGGCGGCCGCCACGTCGGCGGTCGGAGCGGCCTCCACCCAGTATCTGCGCCGCTGGAACGCGTACGTCGGCAGGTCCGCCCGCGTGGCGCCGCTCCCGGCGAAGACGGCCTGCCAGTCGACGGGAAGCCCGCTCGTGTGCAGCCCGGCGAGGGCGGCGATCATGGCGGCGGGCTCCGGCCGGTCCTTGCGGAGGGTCGGGAGGAGTGCGCCGGTTCCGGCGGTCTGCCGGGCCATCGCGGTCAGCACCGCGTCCGGGCCGAGCTCGACGAACCGGGTCACGCCCTGGGCGGCCAGGGTGCCGACGGCGTCGGCGAACCGCACCGCGCCCCGCACCTGCTCCACCCAGTAGCGCGCGGTCCCGAACCCCGAGTCGGCGAAGACGCCGGTGACAGTCGACACGATCGGGATCGACGGCCGCCCGTAGGTCAGCGACTCCGCCACTTCGGCGAAGTCGGCCAGCATCGGCTCCATCAGGTGGGAGTGGAAGGCGTGGGAAACCCGCAACCGGCGCGTCTTCCTGCCCTGCTCCGCCAACTGCGCCGCCAAAGCCAGCACCGGGGCTTCCTGCCCGGAGACCACCACCGCGCGCGGGCCGTTGACCGCCGCGATGTCCACCCCGTCCGTCAGCAGCGGGGTCACCTCGTCTTCGGTGGCCTCGACCGCGACCATCGCCCCGCCGGACGGCAGCGCCTGCATCAGCCGGCCCCGCGCCGCCACCAGCCGGCACGCATCGGCGAGCGACAGCATCCCCGCCACGTGCGCGGCGGCCAGCTCACCCACCGAATGACCGGCCAGGTAGTCCGGCCGCACCCCCCACGACTCGACGAGGCGGAACAGCGCCACCTCCACCGCGAACAGTCCGGCCTGCGCGTACGCCGTCTGATCGACCGCCTCGGCGGCCTCGCCCCAGATCACCGCACGCAACGGCCGATCCAGATGCGCGTCCAGCGCGTCCGCGACCGCGTCAAACGCCTCGGCGAACACCGGAAACGCCGCGTGCAGCTCCCGGCCCATGCCCAGGCGCTGGGCGCCCTGACCGGTGAACAGGAAGGCGGTGTCGCTCTCGGCCGCCGTGCCCCGCACGACGGCCGCCGAGGGCTCGCCCGCGCCGAGCTCGGCCAGGCCGCGCAGCACGGACTCCCGGTCGGCCGCCAGCACCACCGCCCGGTGCGCGAGCGCGGCCCGGCTCGTCGCCAGGGAGTAGCCGAGGTCGACGACGGACGTGTCCGGCGACCCGTCCAGGTGCTCCAGCAGCCGGGCGGCCTGGGCGCGCAGGGACTCGGCGTCGCGTGCCGAGACCGGCAGCGGCACGGGCGTCGCGGCCGGCCACGCGCGCGGGCTCACCGGAACGCTCTCCGCCTCCGGCTCGGCGGGGGGCGCCTCCTCCAGCACGACGTGGGCGTTGGTGCCGCTCACCCCGAACGACGAGACGCCCGCCCGGCGCGGCCGGTCGCCCGACGGCCACGGCCGCCGCTCGGTCAGCAGCCGGACGTGCCCCGCCGTCCAGTCCACGTGCGACGACGGCTCGGTGACGTGCAGGGTGCGCGGCAGCACGCCGTGCCGCATGGCCATGACCATCTTGATCACGCCGCTGACCCCGGCGGCGGCCTGCGCGTGGCCGATGTTGGACTTGACGGAGCCCAGCCACAGCGGCCGGTCGGCCGGCCGGTTCCTGCCGTAGGTGGCGAGCAGGGCCTGCGCCTCGATCGGGTCGCCGAGGGTCGTGCCGGTGCCGTGGCCCTCCACCGCGTCGACGTCCGCCGTGGTCAGCTCGGCGCCGGCGAGCGCGTCGCGGATCACCCGCTGCTGCGCCGGGCCGTTCGGCGCGGTGAGGCCGGTGCTGGCGCCGTCGGAGCCGACCGCGGAGCCGCGGATCACGGCCAGCACGTGGTGCCCGTTGCGCTGCGCGTCCGACAGGCGCTCCAGCAGCAGCAGACCGGCGCCCTCGGCCCAGCCGGTGCCGTCGGCGCTGTCGGAGAACGCCTTGCACCGGCCGTCCCGCGCGAGGCCGCTCTGCTTGCTCATCCCGATGAACGGGCCCGGCGTGGACATGACCATCACGCCGCCGGCCAGCGCGAGCGCGCACTCCCGGTTGCGCAGCGCCTGCGCCGCCAGGTGCAGCGCCACCAGGGACGACGAGCACGCGGTGTCGACTGTCAGGGTCGGCCCCTCCAGGCCGAGGGTGTAGGCCACCCGCCCGGAGATCACCGCGGACGCGGTGGCCGTGCCCAGGTAGGCCTCGGCCACCTCCGGCGCCGCGTCCAGCAGGCCCGCGTAGTCCTGCATGCCGGAGCCGACGAACACGCCGACCCGCTCGCCGCGTACGGAGTGCGGGTCGAGCCCGGCGCGCTCCAGCGTCTCCCAGGCGACCTCCAGCACCAGGCGCTGCTGCGGGTCCATGGCGAGGGCCTCGCGGGGCGCGATGCCGAAGAAGCCGGCGTCGAAGCCGGCCACGTCGGCGACGAAGCCGCCCTCCCGGACGTAGCTGCGCTCGGTGTCGAGGTCCCAGCCGCGGTCGACCGGGAACGGGCCGATGGCGTCGACCTCGTCGGCGACGAGCCGCCACAGCTCCTCGGGTGAGGTGACGCCGCCCGGATAACGGCAGCCCATGGCGACGATCGCGATGGGTTCGGTGGCATCGGCCTCCACCTGGCGCAGGCGCGAGCGGGTCTGGTGCAGGTCCGCCGTGACCTTGCGCAAATATTCAAGGAGCTTCTCGTCGTTGCCCATCAGCGAGTCCCCAGTTAGTCCTCAGTCGGTGCCAGGTCGGCACCGGTCAGTGCTCGGTCATCAGTTCGGAGTCGATGAAGGCGAACAGGTCGTCCGCCGACGCCGTGGCCAGCCGCTCGGCCGTCGTCGCCTCCTCCGGCGCGGACGTCAGCCCGTCCAGCAGGGCCTGTAGCTGCGCGGCCACCCGTACGCGTTCCTCAGGAGCCAGCGCGTCCGCCTGCGCGCCGATCCGGTTGAGGTCGGCGAGCACGGCGTCCGCGGACGGCTCCTCCTGCGCGCACAGCGTGGCGCGGAGGTGCTCGGTGAGGGCCTTCGGCGAGGGGTGGTCGAACACCAGCGTGCTCGGCAGTTTCTCCCCCGTCGCGGTGTTCAGCCTGGTGCGCAGTTCGACCGCGGCGACCGAGTCGAAGCCCATGTCCTCGAACGACCGGCCGGGCTCGACCTCGGTCGCGTCGCCGTAGCCGAGCACCGCCGCCACCTGCGTACGGACCAGGTCGAGCAGCGTGCGCTGCTGTTCGGCCGGGCTCATCTCGCGGAGACCGGACAGCGCGGGGGATGGCCCGGCGGGCTCGGCTGCGCCGCCGACGCCGACTCCGGAACCGGCGTCCGCGCCGGCCGGCGGCAACGCGTTCAGCAGGGGCCGCGGCCGGGCCAGGGTGTAGGCGGGGACGAAGCGCGGCCAGTCGAAGTCGGCGATCACGACCTCGGTGTCGTCGTGGTCGAGCGCCTGGCCGAGGGCCTTGACGGCCCGCTCGGGCCGCATCGCCGGGGTGCCGATCCGGCGCAGCACCGCGCCGAGCTCGGCGTCGACCATGCCGCTCTCCCAGGGGCCCCAGGCGATGGAGGTGGCCGTCAGGCCGCGGGCCCGCCGGTCGCGCGCGAGCGCGTCCAGATAGGCGTTGGCGCTGGCGTAGGCGGTCTGCCCGCCGCTGCCCCAGATCGCCGCGCCCGACGAGAACAGCACGAACGCGTCGAGCGGCCGGTCGGCGAGCAGCTCGTCGAGGTGCCGCGCGCCCGCCACCTTGGCCGCGCCGACCTCGGCGAACTCCTCGACGCCGAGGTCGGCCGGCGACGCGATCCGCTGCAGGACCCCGGCGGCGTGCACGACGGCGGTGAGCGGCGGCCCGGCGGGCAGGTTGTCCAGCAGTTCTCGTACGGCGTCCCGCCGGGCGACGTCGCAGGCGACGACGCTCACCCGGGTTCCCCGGGCGGTCAGCTCCGCGGCGAGCTCGGCCGCTCCGGGGGTGGCCTCGCCCCTGCGGCCGGCCAGCACGATGTGCTCGGCGCCGCGGCCCGCGAGCCATCGCGCCACGTGCGCGCCCAGCCCGCCGGTGCCGCCGGTGACGAGGACGGTGCCGCGCGGCCGCCACGATCTCGCGGGTGCGGCGCCGCCGAGACCGGCCCGCACCATGCGCCGGCCGAGGATCCGTCCGGACCTGACCGCGACCTGGTCCTCCCCGGTGGTCCCGGACAGGACGGCGGCGAGTCCGTCGACGGACGCCTCGTCGATCGTCTCGGGCAGGTCGACCAGGCCGCCCCAGCGCTCCGGGTGGTCCAGGGCGACGCCGACGCCGAGGCCCCAGATCGTCGCCTGGCCGGGGCTCGGCGGCGCGTCGGCGGCGTCCGTGCTCACTCCCCGTCTGGTCGCGCACCACAGCGGCGCGGCCACTCCGGCGTCGCCGAGCGCCTGCACGAGCGTGAGGGTTGTGGCGGTGCCGGCGGGCAGCGCGTCGTGCCGGGGATGTGGGCGCTCGTCGAAGGCCAGCAGGGACAGCACTCCCGCGAGGGGCGTCCCGCCCGCGAGGGCCCGGCGGACGGCGGCGGCCGTCGCGGCGCGGTCGTCACCGGCTTCCAGCACCTCGACGGTCGCGCCCCGGCCGGTGAGCCCGGCCGTCAGCGTCGCGACCGCCGCGCGGGCGCCGTCCCCGATCTCTCCGCCGGGTACGGCGACCAGCCACGCGCCGGTCAGCGCGGAGCCGCCGGCGGGCACCGCGTGCCAGTCGATCGTGTAACGCCACGCGTCCAGGTCGGCGTCCGGCAGGGCCGGGGTCTCCCGCCAGTACTGCTTGCGCTGGAAGGCGTACGTGGGAAGGTCGGTCCGGGTGCCGCCGGTGCCCTCGTAGAAGGCCCGCCAGTCGATCGTACGGCCGCGCACGTGCAGGGCGCCCAGCGCCGAGACGACATCGTGCGCCTCGCCGGCGCTGCGGGAGGACCCGCGCAGCAGCGGCACGTACGCGCGGTCCTCGCCCGGCGCGCCGTCGGCGGCCAGCGCGGTGAGCACGGCGGCGGGGCCGAGTTCGAGGAAGGTGGTGACGCCGCCGTCCGCCAGCCACCGCACGGCCTCGTGGAAGCGCACGGTCTGCCGGGCGTTGCGGAGCCAGTAGTCGGCGTTGGCCAGCTCGGCCGCGCCGACCGGCCCTCCGGTGACCGTCGAGACGAGCGGGACCCGCGGCGGGTGGTAGGTCAGCCCCTGGGCCAGGGTGCGCAGTTCGGCGAGCATCGGCTCCATCAGCGGCGAGTGGAACGCGTGGGACACGCGCAGCCGCCGGATCTTGCGGCCCTTGGCCTCGAACCGCGCGGCGAGCTCGCTCACCGCGGCGTCGACGCCGGAGATCACCACGGCGGACGGCCCGTTGATCGCGGCCAGGCCGACCCGGTCGTCGAGCAGCGGCGCGATCTCCTCCTCGCTCGCCTGCACACTGATCATCGCCCCGCCGGCCGGCAGGGCCTGCATCAGCCGCCCGCGCGCCGCCACGAGCTCGGCCGCGTCCGCGACCGACAGCACGCCCGCCGCGTGCGCGGCGGCCAGCTCGCCGACGGAGTGACCGGCCAGATAGTCGGGCCGCAGTCCCCACGCCTCCAGCAGCCGGAACAGCGCCACCTCGATCGCGAACAGCCCGGCCTGGGTGTAGAGGGTCTGGTCGATCGCCCCGGTGTCGTCGTTCCACAGCACCTCCCGCAGGGGTCGCGCGAGGTGGACGTCCAGCTCGGCGGCGACCTCGTCGAACGCCTCGGCGAACGCGGGGAACGCGGCGTGCAGCTCCTTGCCCATCCCCGGCCGCTGCGCCCCCTGGCCGGTGAACAGGAACGCCGTCCCGCCTCGGGGCTGCGCCACGCCGCGCAGCACATCGCGGCCGTCGGTGCCGTACACCAGGGCGGTCAGGCCGCGCCGCAGGTCCTCGCGGTCGGCCGCGACCAGCACCGCGCGGTGCGGCAGCGCCGCCCGCGCGGTCGCCGAGGTGAACCCGATGTCGGGCAGTGACAGCTCCGGCCTGGTGTCCAGGTGGGTCAGCAACCGCACGGCCTGCGCGGGCAGCGCCGCACCGGTGTGCGCGGAGAGCAGCACCGGCAGGACCGGCACCGTCGAGGCCGGCGGGCGCGAGAAGACCTGCGGGTCCTCCTCGGTCGCCGGCGGCTCCTCGATGATCACGTGCGCGTTGGTGCCGCTGAGCCCGAACGAGGAGATCCCCGCGCGGCGCGGGCGCCCGGAGGCGGGCCAGGGAACCGGCTCGGCCAGCAGGCGGACGGCGCCAGACGACCAGTCCACGTTCGGCGAGGGCTCGTCGACGTGCAGCGTCTTGGGCAGGACGCCCTGACGCAGCGCCATGACCATCTTGATGATCCCGGCCACGCCCGCCGCCGCCTGGGTGTGGGCGATGTTCGACTTCAGCGACCCCAGCCAGAGCGGCCGGTCGGCCGGTCGGTTCCGGCCGTACGTCGCGATGATCGCCTGCGCCTCGATCGGGTCGCCGAGCGTCGTCCCGGTGCCGTGGCCCTCGACCACGTCCACGTCCTGGGCCGACAGTTGGGCGCTGGCGAGCGCCTGCTGGATGAGCCGTTGCTGGGACGGCCCGTTCGGGGCGGTCAGGCCGTTGCTCGCGCCGTCGGAGTTGACCGCGCTGCCGCGGACGACCGCGAGGATCGGGTGACCGCCCCGCTCGGCGTCCACGAGGCGTTCGACCAGCAGCAGGCCGACACCCTCGCCCCAGGCCGTGCCGTCCGCCGCCGCCGCGAACGACTTGCACCGGCCGTCGGCCGCGAGCCCCCGCTCCTGGCTGAACCCGACGAACGAGTCCGGCGCGGCCATGACGGTCGCGCCGCCGACGACGGCCAGCGTGCACTCACCGGCCCGCAGCGCCTGGATCGCCCAGTGCAGCGCCACGAGGGAGGACGAGCAGGCCGTGTCGACCGTGACCGCCGGGCCCTCCAGGCCGAAGCTGTAGGCGATCCGGCCGGACGCCACGCTGGCCAGCCCGCCGGCGCCGCCGCCCGGCGCGTAGTCGTGGTAGACGATGCCCGTGAAGACACCGGTACGGCTGCCGCGCAGCGTCGCCGCGTCGATCCCGGCGCGTTCGAACAGCTCCCAGGTGGTCTCCAGCAGCAGGCGCTGCTGCGGGTCGGTCTCCCGCGCCTCCCTCGGGCTGATCTTGAAGAAGTCGGCGTCGAACCGGCCCGCGTCGTGCAGGAAGCCGCCCATGGTGGTGTAAGTCTTGCCGGGCGCGCCGGGTTCGGGGTCGTAGAGCCCGGACACGTCCCAGCCGCGGTTGACGGGGAACGACGAGACGGCGTCGCCCCCGCTCGCCACCAGCTCCCACAGGTCCTCCGGGGACGAGATGCCGCCCGGGTAGCGGCAGCTCATCGCGACGATCGCGATCGGCTCGCCCTGCCGGGCCTCCATGTCGCGGAGCAACCGCTTGGTCCGGCTCAGATCGGCGGTCGCCCGCTTCAGGTAGTCCCTGAGTTTGTCGACGTCAATCATGTCAATCTCCACTGGAAGGGACTGTCGGCGAATCGACGCCGAGTTCGCTGTCGATGGCCGCGAACAGTTCCTCGTCGCTGGCGTAGCTGAAGTCGTTGTTCGTCGCGGCGAGGCCGCCCACCACCCGGGAGTCCTGCCAGCGGCGCAGCAGCGCCTCCAGACGGGCCGTGATCCTGCCGGACTCGTCGCCCATCACGTCGCAGTTCTCCATGGCCGTCTCCAGCGCGTCCAGCTCCGCGAACACCGGCGAGGCCGGGCCTCCGGCACTGATCTCGCCGTCCAGATAGGCGGCGATCGCCTGGCACGTCGGATAGTCGAAGACCAGGGTCGACGGCAGCGAGAGCCCGGCCAGCGCGCTCAGCCGCTTGCGCAGCTCGATCGCGGCCAGCGAGTCGAAGCCGAGCTCGGACAGCGCGCGGTCGGCCTCGACCGGCTCCTGCGAGGAGTGGCCGAGCACCACGGCGACCTGTTCCTGGACCAGGTCGAGCGCCGCCTGCGCCCGCGCGGCTCCGGACAGGCCGCCGAGCCGCTGCCGCAGCGCCACTGCGGCGTCCTCGTCGATCGGCGGCAGGTCGACCGCCATCCGGCCCACGCTCGGCCGGTCCGCGTCGATCCAGTAGCGCTGACGCTGGAAGGCGTAGGTGGGCAGGTCGACCCGGCGGGCGCCGGTCTCGGCGTAGAAGGCCTGCCAGTCGACCGGCACGCCGGCGGTGTGGAGCTGGCCGAGGGCCGCGACGACCGTGCCGGGCTCGGGGCGTCCGGCCCGCATGGTGGCCGTGAAGACCGTGCTGTCGGCGTCGTCGAGGGTCTGCTGGGCCATCGCGGTCAGCACCGCGTCCGGCCCCAGCTCCACGAACCGGGTCACACCCTGCTCAGCCAGGGTGGTCACGGCGTCGGCGAACCGCACCGCGCCCCGCACCTGACCCACCCAGTACTCCGGAGTGCCGAACTCCTCGCCGGCCAGACCGCCGGTGACGGTCGACACGATCGGGATGGACGCCCGCCCGTAGTCCAGGGGCTCCGCCACGGTCTGGAAGTCGGCGAGCATCGGCTCCATCAGGTGCGAGTGGAAGGCGTGGGAGACCCGCAACCGGCGCGTCTTCCTCCCCTGCTCCGCCAACTGCGCCGCCAGAGCGAGGACCGGGGCTTCCTGCCCGGAGACCACCACCGCGCGGGGGCCGTTGATCGCGGCGACGTCCACCCCGCCCGTCAACAGCGGGATCACCTCGTCCTCGGTCGCCTGAACCGCGACCATCGCCCCACCCGCAGGGAGCGCCTGCATCAACCGGCCCCGCGCCGCCACCAGACGGCACGCGTCCGGAAGCGACAACATCCCCGCCACATGCGCGGCGGCCAGCTCACCCACCGAATGACCAGCCAGGTAATCCGGCCGCACCCCCCACGACTCCAGAAGACGGAACAGGGCCACCTCGACGGCGAACAACCCCGCCTGCGCATACGCCGTCTGATCGACCACCTCGGCGTCGGAGCCCCAGATCACCTCCCCCAACGGCCGATCCAGATGCGCATCCAGCGCGTCCGCGACCGCGTCAAACGCTTCGGCGAACACCGGGAACGCCGCGTGCAGTTCGCGGCCCATGCCCAGGCGCTGGGCGCCCTGACCGGTGAACAGCACACCGACCTTCCCCGAAGATCGGGCGACACCCTGCACCACCCCAGGAACGGTGCGGCCCTCCGCCACCGCCGCCAGCCCCGCCAACAGGGCGGCGCGGTCACCACCGGTGACCACCGCACGCCGCTCGAACGCCGCCCGCGTCGTCGCCAGCGACAAGCCGACATCCGCGACGCTGAGGGAGGGGCGGTCCTGCACGAAGGCCAGCACCCGCGCCGCCTGACCGGCCAGCGCGTCCGCCGTCTTCCCCGACACCACCCACGCCACCGGAGCGACCGAAGCCACCAGAACACCGGCCTGGACCTCGCCCTCGCCCGACTGCGAGTCGTCAGCGCCATCGGCGAGCACCACACCCTCGACCAGGGCCGGGGCGGGAGACTCGGTGAGAGTGACATCAGAGGCGGCGAGGTCGGCGGGGGCCTGCTCGATGATGACGTGGGCGTTTGTCCCGCTGATACCGAACGACGACACACCCGCCCGACGGGGACGGTCCACCTCCGGCCACGGCATCGCCTCGGTCAGCAACCGGACCTGACCGGCCGACCACTCGATATGCGGGGACGGCTCGTCCACATGCAGCGTCCTCGGCAACTCCTCGTGCCGGATCGCCTCCACCATCTTGATGACCCCGCCCACACCCGCGGCAGCCTGGGCGTGGCCGATGTTCGACTTCAGCGACCCCAGCCACAGCGGCTGCTCCTCCGGGCGGTCCTGCCCGTAGGTGGCCAGCACCGCCTGCGCCTCGATCGGGTCACCCAGCGTCGTCCCGGTCCCGTGGCCTTCGACCACGTCCACGTCCCGCACCGACAACCGCGCGTTCGCCAGCGCCTGGCGGATCACCCGCTCCTGGGAGGGGCCGTTCGGAGCGGTCAGCCCGTTCGACGCACCGTCCTGGTTCACCGCCGAGCCCCGCACCACCGCGAGCACCCGGTGCCCGAGCCGGCGCGCGTCCGACAATCGCTCGACCAGCAGCACGCCGACGCCTTCACCCAGGGAGGTGCCGTCCGCGCCCGCGCCGTAGGCGCGGCAGCGGCCGTCCGGCGACAGCCCCTGCTGCTCGCTGAAGTCCACCAGCATCTCCGGGGTGGCCATCAGCGTCACTCCGCCTGCCAGCGCGAGGGAGCACTCCCCCGACCGCACCGACTGGGCCGCCAGGTGCAGCGCCACCAGCGACGAGGAGCACGCGGTGTCGATCGTGACCGACGGGCCCTCGAACCCGAAGACGTACGACACCCGGCCGGAGGCGATCGATCCGGTGCTGCTGTTCGCGGCGTAGTCGTGGTACATCATCCCCGCGAACACCCCGGTCGCCGATCCGCGCAGCGAGCCCGGGTCGATGCCGGCCCGCTCGATCGCCTCCCAGGAGGTCTCCAGCAGCAGCCGCTGCTGCGGGTCCATCGTCAGCGCCTCGTTCGGGGAGATCCCGAAGAACCCGGCGTCGAACTCGGCTCCGTCGTACAGGAAGCCGCCGCCCTGCGCGTACACCTTGCCCGGCGCGCCGCGCTCGGGGTCGTACAGCGCGTCGACGTCCCAGCCGCGGTCGGCGGGGAACTCGGAGATCGCGTCCACGCCGTCGGCGACCAGCCGCCACAGGTCCTCAGGCGAGGCCACCCCACCGGGATACCGGCAGGCCATGCCGATGATCGCGATCGGCTCGTCCGCACCCAGTGCGGCCGCCGACGCGGGCGCCGGGACGGCGGCGGAGGCCGCCGCCGGGGCGAGCAGTTCGGCCAGGCGGTTCGCCGCGGCGCGGCTCGTCGGATAGTCGAAGATCATCGTCGCGGGGAGCCGGAGGCCCGTGGCCGCGTTGAGCCGGTTGCGCATCTCCAGCGCGGTCAGCGAGTCGAAGCCCAGCTCCTTGAAGGCCCGGTCCGGCTCGATCGCGTCGGCCGACGAGTGCCGGAGCACGTCCGCGACGCAGGTCCGCACCAGATCGAGCAGCGTACGGCCGACCTCGTCGGGCCCGAGCCCGGCCAGCCGGTCGGCGAGCGAGCCGTCGGCCGTCCCGGTGTCGCGCGCGGCCCGGCGCGGCGGCCGCCGTACCAGGTCGCCGAGCACGGTGGGCAGCGCGTCGGCGGACGCCTGGGCGCGCAGCCCGGCCGCCTCCAGGCGGACCAGGGCGAGGAGGGCGTCCCCGGCGGCGAGCGCGGCGTCGAACAGGATCAGCCCCTGCTCGGGGGTGAGCGGCGGAAGCCCGTCGCGGCGCAGTCTCCGCGCGTGCTGCTCGTCGAGCGCGTCGGCCATGCCGACCCCGGTCCACGGGCCCCAGGCCATGGAGGTCGCCGGCAGGCCCGAGGCGCGCCGGTGGGCGGCGAGCGCGTCGAGGAACGCGTTCGCCGTGGCGTAGTTGGCCTGCCCGGCGGCGCCGATGGTGCCGGCGACCGAGGAGAAGAGGGCGAAGACGGCCAGGTCGAGGTGCTCGGTCAGCTCGTGCAGGTGCCAGGCGGCGTCCGCCTTGGGGCGCAGCACGGCCTCGAAGTCGTCCGGCGTGAGGGTGGCGAGCACCCCGTCGGCGAGCACGCCCGCGGTGTGCACGACGCCGGTGAGCGGGTGCCCGGCCGGAATCGCGTCGAGGACGGCGGCGAGCGCGGCCCGGTCGGCGACGTCGCAGGCCGCGATGACGACGTCGGCTCCCAGGCCGGTCAGCTCCTCGCGAAGCTCCGCGGCGCCGGGCGCGGCGTCGCCCCGGCGGCTCGTCAGCACCAGGTGGCGCACGCCGTACGCGGTGACCAGGTGCCGGGCGACGCGCCCGCCCAGGCCACCGGTGCCACCCGTGATCAGCACCGTTCCGTCCGGGTCGAGCACCCGGCCGCCGGGCACCTGAGCGTAGAGCGCCCCGCCGTCTGCCGCGCCGTCCTGTGCGGCGTCGGCCGGGAGGTTCGTGCTGTCCGTTTCGGGGACCACGGCCAGGCGGGGCATGAACAGTTCGCCGTCGCGCAGCGCCAGCTCGGGCTCGCCCGTGGCGGCGGCGCGGGCCAGCGTCTCGGGGCCCACGTCGGGATCATCGGTGTCGACCAGCACGAACGCGCCGGGGTTCTCGGCCTGGGCCGCCCGGACCAGGCCCCACACGGGCGCCTGCGCCAGATCGACGGGACCGCCGTCCACGGCGACGGCTCCCCGGGTGACCAGCACCAGCGGGCCGGTCGCGGCGCGCTCGTCGGCGAGCCGGTCGCGCAGCGCGGCGAGCACCTGCCGAACCGTCTCCCGCACGTCACCCGGCACATCGCCGCCGGACGTGAGGGGACAGCGATAGACGGCGACCCCGGCGCCTGCCCCGGCATCGGCCGACGAGGCCCCCGCGGGGACGTCGGCGGGTGCGGAGACCGGCCGCCAGACGATCCGGTACGGCGAGAGCGCCTTCGCCTCCGCCGCCGGAGCCAGCTGCTCGGCGGAGACCGGCCGGCTGACCAGCCCCGACACGGTCAGCACCGGACGGCCCGCGGGGTCGGCCGCCTCCAGGCGCACCGCGTCCGGCCCCTCCGGCGTCAGCCGCACCCGCAGCTCGGTGGCGCCGACCGCGTGCAGCGTGACGCCGGTCCAGGCGAACGGCAGGACGGTGTCGCCCGGCCCGGTCACCAGGGCCGTGTGGAGGGCGGCGTCCAGGGCGGCCGGGTGCACCGCGAACCGCTCGGCGTCGGCGTGTGCCTCCTCGGGGAGCCGCACCTCCGCGAACAGTTCGTCGCCGCGCCGCCAGGCCGCGCGCAGCCCCTGGAACACCGGGCCGTAGGCGTACCCGCGCTCAAAGAGCCGGTCGTACGCGCCGTCGAGCGCGATCGCGGTCGCGTCGCGCGGCGGCCAGACCGCGAGGCCGGCGCCGTACGGCGTCTCGGCACGGTCGCGCAGGGCGCCGGACGCGTGACACGTCCACGGCCCGTCGGGGTCGTCGTCCCGGCGCGAGTGGACGGCGACCGGGCGGGCGCCGGACGCGTCGGCGGGCCCGGCCACGACCTGGACCAGCACGCTCTCGTCGTCCGCCAGGATCAGCGGCGCCTGGATGGTGAGCTCTTCGAGCACCGGGCAGCCGGCCTGCCGGCCCGCGGTCAGCGCCAGGTCGACGAAGCCGGTGCCCGGCATGAGCACCGTGCCGAGCGCGTCGTGGTCGGCCAGCCAGGGGTGGGTCTTCAGCGAGACGCGGCCGGTGAACAGGTGCCCGTCGCCGTCGGCGAGGGCGACGGCCGCGCGCAGCAGCGGGTGGTCGATCGGCTCCTGGCCAAGCGCGGTCACCTCGACGGCCGACTCCGGGTTCTGCCAGTAGCGCTCGCGCTGGAAGGCGTACGTCGGCAGGTCGATCACGCGCGCGGCGGGCCGTCCGGCGGTCCAGTCCACCTTCGCCCCGCAGACGTGCGCGTTCGCGAGCGAGGTCAGGAACCGGGTGAGGTCGCCCTGGTCGCGGAGCAGCGACCCGACCACAGCGGCGTCGGCCTCCTCGGCCTCGAAGGTGGCCTCCACGCCGTGCCGCAGCACCGGGTGCGGGCTGCACTCGACCCACAGGTCGAACCCGTCCCGCAGCAGTGCCCGGGTGACCTCGTCGAACCGCACGGTCTCGCGGAGGTTGGTGTACCAGTACTCCGCGCCGAAGGCGGTGGTGTCGGCGAGGTCGCCGGTCACCGTCGAGTAGAACGCGACCGACGCGGGCCGGGGGGTCACCGGGGCGAGGATCTCGACGAGGCGCTCACGGATGGCCTCGACGTACTGGGAGTGGGACGCGTAGTCGACCGGGATGTTCTTGGCCCGCAGGCCCTCGCCGGTCAGTTCGGCGAACAGTTCGGCCAGCGCCCCGGGGTCACCGCAGACCACCACGGAGCCCGGGCCGTTGACCGCGGCCAGGCACAGCCGCCCGCCCCAGCGCTCGATGCGGGCGGTGGCGTCCTCCGCGCCGAGCGGAACGGACATCATGCCGCCCTGTCCGGCGAGCTCCTCGCCGATCAGCCTGCTGCGCAGGGCGACCACCCGCGCGCCGTCCTCCAGGGACAGCGCGCCCGCCACGACGGCCGCGGCGATCTCGCCCTGCGAGTGGCCGACGACGGCCTCCGGGACGACTCCGTTCGCCCGCCACAGCTCGGCCAGCGACACCATGACGGCCCACAGCACGGGCTGCACGACGTCGACCCGGTCGAAACCGGGCGCTCCGGGCTCGCGCCGCAGCACGGCGAACAGGTCCCAGTCGACGAACGGCTCCAGCGCCCGCGCGCAGGCCGCCATCCGGCCGGCGAACGCGGGCGCCTGGTCGAGCAGGTCCGCCGCCATCCCGGCCCACTGCGACCCCTGGCCGGGGAAGACGAAGACGGGACGGCGGGTCACCGGCGCGACACCGGTGACCACCTTGGCGTCGTTCCGGCCGGCGGCGAGCGCCGCCAGCCCCGCGACCAGTTCGTCCCGGTCATCTCCGAGGACGACGGCCCGGTGCTCGAAGCGGGCGCGGGCCGTCGCGAGCGAGTGGGCGACGTCCGCCGCCGCCGGCTCCGGGCGGGCGTCCAGGTGGGACCGGAGCTGCCCGGCCTGGGCGCGCAGCGCCTCCGGGCTCCTCGCCGACAGGATCCACGACGTCACCGGGGACGCGCCGGCCTCCGCCGGGGAGTCCGATGTGGACTCACCCGGGGTCTCGCTGCCGGTCTCGCTATGGGAAGCGGCCGGGGAGCCGGCCGCCTGTTCGATGATCACGTGGGCGTTGGTGCCGCTGACGCCGAACGACGACACCGCGGCACGCCGCGGCCGGTCGACCTCGGGCCAGGGCGTCGCCTCGGTCAGCAGCCGGACGTTGCCCGCCGACCAGTCCACGTTCGGGGTGGGCGCGTCCACGTGCAGGGTCCTGGGCAGCAGCCCGTGCCGGATCGCCTGCACCATCTTGATGACCCCGCCCACGCCGGCCGCCGACTGGGTGTGCCCCAGGTTCGACTTGAGGGAGCCCAGCCACAGCGGCCGGTCGTCGGGGCGGTTCTGGCCGTACGTCGCGATGACGGCCTGGGCCTCGATGGGGTCGCCGAGCTTGGTGCCGGTGCCGTGGCCCTCGACCGCGTCCACGTCCGCCGGCGACAGCCCGGCGTGCTCCAGCGCCCGGCGGATCAGCCGCTGCTGCGACGGCCCGTTGGGCGCGGTCAGCCCGCTGCTCGCGCCGTCCTGGTTCGTCGCCGTCGCGCGCAGCACGGCCAGCACGGGGTGGCCGTTCGCCCGCGCGTCCGACAGCCGCTCCAGCAGCAGCACGCCGCAGCCCTCGCCCCAGCCGGTCCCGTCCGCGGCCGCCGCGTACGACCGGCACCGGCCGTCCGGGGAGAGCGCCCGTTGCTTGCTGAACTCGACGAAGGCGTCCGGGCTCGCCATCAGGCACACGCCGGACGCGAGGGCCAGTGTGCTCTCCCCCGCGCGCAGGGACTGCGCGGCGAGGTGCACCGCGACGAGGGACGACGAGCAGGCCGTGTCCACCGTGACGCAGGGGCCCTCGAAGCCGAAGACGTAGGACACCCGGCCCGAGGCGACGGAGCCGGTGCCCTGCGCGTCGGCGTAGTCGTGGTACATCATCCCGGTGAACACGCCTGTGGCGCTGCCCTTCAGCGTCCCCGGGTCGATGCCGGCGCGTTCGAACGCCTCCCAGGTGGTCTCCAGCAGCAGCCGCTGCTGGGGGTCCATCGCCAGGGCCTCGCGGGGTGAGATGCCGAAGAAGGCCGCGTCGAATTCACCCGCGTCGTACAGGAACGCCCCCTCACGGGTGTACGCCTTGCCGGGTTTGCCGGGTTCCGGGTCGTACAGGTCCTCCGGCCAGCCGCGGTCGGCGGGGAACGCCGAGGTCGCGTCGACCTCGTCGACGACCAGGTTCCACAGGTCCTCCGGCGAGGCCACCCCGTGCGGGTAGCGGCACGCCATCCCGACGATCGCGACGGGTTCGCCGGAGGATCGGTGTTCCAGCTCGGCGAGCCGTCTCTTCGCCTCCCGCAGGTCGGCGGTGGTCCGCCTGAGGTATGCGAGCAGCCTCTCCTCGTTGCCCATTTCTTCTCCGCGAGGTCCCTATGCCGAGGTCTGGGAAACGGCCGAATCAGCGGGTGCGGCGTCGAGGACGCCGGAGAAGCCGGGATACTGCGCGATCGCCTCTTCGGCGGTCAGCGGCGGCAGCTTCGGTCCACGCATCATCGCCACCAGCAGCGGCAACGTCATCATCTTCTTGGGGGTGATCACCAGGGACGCCGCGCTGTAGGTCGCACGGGCCATGGCGGGGTGCTCGGTGACCACGCGGCTCCACCGCGCGGCCATCTTGAGCTGCGATGCGCCGCCGCGGAGGGTCAGGTTGGTGCGCACGTTCGGGAACCACCGGTCCTGGCCGATCGCCACTTCCCACCAGGGCTCGCCGGCCTTCGCGATGCGCCGCTGCGCCCGCCGGGCCAGGCCCTCGGTGAACCCCGTACGCTCCACTTCCTCCCGGAGCGCGAGCGCGCCGAAGGCCGAGATCGACATCCCGGTGGCGTAGTTGGGGTTGAGCGTCATCGCCGCGTCGCCGAGCACGACGAAGCCCTCCGGGACGATCCGCTCGAAGTGCCTGCGCCGGTTGGCCAGGCCGCGGTAGGCCCGGATCTCGCCGAGCGGCGTCGCGCCCGCGAGCAGGTCCGCGATGATCGGGCTCCGCATGCCGCGGGCGAAGTCGAGCCAGCCCTCCTCGTCGGTGGGCGGGTGCGCGCCCCTGGTGCCGATCAGCGCGACGATCCAGCGGCCGTCCTCGTTGGGGAGCAGCGCGGCGCCGCGGCCCGGCTCTCCGATGCTGTTGTCGGCCTGGATCAGGATGCCCGGGAAGTCGTCTCCCGCGGACGGGGGCGCCAGGAACGACCGTCCCGCGTACGCGAAGCCGGCGTCCAGCGTGTCCTCGGCGACCTCGGGCAGGCCCAGGTCGGTGAGCCAGCGGGGAGAGTCGGAACGGCGGCCGGCCGCGTCGACGACGAGGTCCGCCTCGATCGTCTCCTCCGGCCCGCCGTCACGCTCGACGCGTACGCCGGTGACCCGGGAGGCGTCGCCGGTCAGCCCGACGACCTTGGCCGACTGGATCAGGGTGATCCGGTGGTAGCTGAGCGCCTGGCGGCGTACGACGTGGTCGAGCAGCGGGCGGCTGCAGGTGACGACGAAGGGGTCGCCGTCGAAGCGCCGGCTCCAGCCCTGCGGGGACAGCATCGCCATCCGCTCGCCGATCCGCAGGTGGTGCGCCCCATGCGCGTAGAGCAGGTCGGTCGTCTTGGGCAGCAGCGTGTCGAGCGCCATCGCCCCGCCGCCGAAGAGCATGTGGTTGTGGTGGCCCTGGGGAAGCCCGCGCCGCTGGGCGGGCGAGCTGGGAAAGGTATCGCTCTCGATGATGGTGACCCGGTCGACGTGGCGGGCGATCGCAGTCGCCGCCAGCATCCCGGCCATCCCACCGCCGATGATCGCCGCGTGGGTCATCGTCGCACTCCCGGTTTCAGACGCTCGCCGCTCGGCGCTGGGCCTCCTGCTCCAGCGCCGTGAAGGTGTGGTGCATGTCGCGTGCCATGCCCTTGGCCCAGAACAGCTTGAAGACCGGCGTGAACCAGCCGGTCAACTGGACCCGGCGGGTCACCCTGACCTGGCCGGCGCCGATCTGCTCGTAGGTGTTGGTGATGGCCATGGCTCCGCCGGGCATCGGCGACTCGGTCGAGTACTCCTTGCCGGGAATGACCGCGACCACCGTGAACGGGCCTCCGGGGGCGCCGCGCGGCTTGGTCCAGCCCTCCGCGCCCGGCACGAAGTCGCCCTCGAAGCGCGACACGTCGACGTGCGGGTCCCAGCTCGCCCACGAGGCCGGGTCCGACACGGTCTCCCAGACTGAGGCGATGTCGCCGGTGATGGTGGCTGACTCCGTAAGACTCAGCATGAGGTACCTCTTCACTCATCAGGGTTCTTCGGGTGAGCTGGCCGTCGACCACGGCGGCGAACGCTCATTTGCTGATTCATTGAATCGGGATGCAACCCCGAACCGCCAGAGGATTCGCCCCCTATCATTGGCTTAGCAGGGATAGGGGTTTATTGTCCTTTTCAAGGGGAAACGCCCTGAGTGGCGACCGGGAGAATTCGCCCGCAAATGGGGTTAATAGTGGGAGTGCGCGCGATATTCAGCGCCGACCGCTCGATGCCCTGCGCCTGACACGCCGGGCGAAGACAGCCGGGCGGCGCCGCGAGCCGTCGGCTCACGCGCGGGGCGCGGGCCCAATGACGGGCCTGGTGACGGGCCTGGTGACGGACGTGACGACAGGTGGTCGTGACGACAGGTGGTGGGGACGGAAGGCCGGTGACTCACACCGGCTTGCGGACCACGCCGGCCTCCCTGGCCGGCAAGGCGAAGTCACGCTGATACCACAGCAGCGGGGTGCCGCCGACGTTCAGTCGCGTCGCCACCATCGACCCGACCAGCAGGTCGTGGTCCCCGACCGCGAGGGTGCCGCTCGACACGCAGCGGAAGGCCGCTTTCGCGTCGAGCAGGCAGGGCAGGCCGGAGTCGGGCCAGTAGCCCAGTTCGCCGCCCGCGAAGCGGTCGACGCCGTGGGTGGCGAAGGTCCTCGCCAGGTCGCGGTGCTGCTCGCCGAGGACGTTCACCACGAACTCGCGACAGGAGGTGATGGCCGCGTGGCAGCTCGATCGGCGGTCCACGCCGACCAGCAGCAGCGGCGGCTCAAGGGATCCAGACGTGACGGAACTGGCAGTGAAACCCCAGCGACGCCCATTCTCGTCCACTGTCGTGACGATTGTGAGCGGTGCCACGAGTTCCGCCATCGCCTGGCGAAAGGCGCCTGCGTCTATAAGTGATTCCACTTGCATTGTCACGATTTGAGTTTCACATCACGACATAGCCGGGCACATCCCCTGTTGACCCCTAACACCGACCGAAATTCGGTCGCCGGCGGGCGCAGGGAGCCCATGGTGAGCCCCCGGCGGCAACGATGGCCGCGATCCGGCGGACGGACAACCCCTACCGGGATCACCCCTGACAGACCCTGCAGATGCGCCCGCCGTGCCCCACGATGGATCTCCGACGCTTTCTCCCGCGGCGCCGGCCCGCTTAACTGGGCATCATGAACGAACCTGCGGCGATCAGGAGCATCCTGCCGCCCGAAGTGGTGGCGGTCGACACCTTTCACGACGCCCATGACGGGATGCTCTTCGCGGCGGAGGAGAAGGCCGTTAGCCGATCCGTGGACAAGCGCCGCAACGAATTCACCACCGCGCGCATCTGCGCACGCCGGGCGATGAAGCTGCTCGGCGTGCCCGAGCAGCCCATCCTGCGAGGTGATCAGGGCGAGCCGAAGTGGCCCGCGGGCCTGGTCGGCAGCATCACCCACTGCGCCGGCTATCGGGGGGCCGTCCTCGCCCCCCGCGGTGAGGTCGTCACCCTCGGCATCGACGCCGAACCCGACGACGCCCTGACGAACGGCGTCCTCGAAGCGATCTCCCTGCCCGAGGAACGCCTGGCCCTGCAGAAACTGGCCCGCAAGCATCCCGGTGTCGCGTGGGACAGGCTGCTGTTCTCGGCTAAGGAAGCGGTCTACAAGGCGTGGTTCCCGCTGACGAAGCGCTGGCTCGACTTCGAGGACGCGATGGTGACCATCGACCCCGACAACGGCCGCTTCACCGCCGCGCTGAAGGTCAAGGGGCCGTACGTCTCGGGAGCGCAGCTCACCGGCTTCTCCGGGCGCTGGGCCGCCACCAACGGCCTGCTGCTGGCCGCCATCGTCGTGCCCGCCCAGTCCCGCTGAGCGTGGATCAGGGGCCGCAGGCGACTGTCACGTCGGCGGTCCCGAAGACGTACTCGTCGGGGTTGTACCAGGAGGCGGCGCCCACCCTGCCGGCCGTCGTCGCACCATAGGAGACGAACCAGGCCGGGTGGTTCTCGCGGGCCTCCAGCGCGGTCGGATAGTTGGTGGGGCAACTGACCTGGAGGTTGCCGTACGAGAGGCCTCTGAGGTAGACGCTCTGCTTGAACTCGGGCCGGGGAAGCCCCGAAGGCTTCATGTTGGAGCACGTGAGCGTCAGCGTGACGGTGACGACGACAGGTCCGAATTTGGCCTCCTCCTGGAAGGTCTGGGAGTTGAAGAAGCCGATCTTCGCCATCTGCGCGCTGCCGTCGGGGACGGACTGCCAGAACTCGCTGAAGTGTGTGTACGACTGGTCTTCGGAGTTCCCGGTCTTCGCCGAGGCCGTGGCGCTGGTGATGTACGGGGTCGTCGACGGGCACTTCACCAGCGTGTACTTCGCCATCTGAGCGTTCGCCGCGGAGAGGTTCGACACCGTGGTCGTCACCTCGCCGGCGGCCGCGGCGAAAGCCGGAGCTGCCGGGCTCAGCAGCCCCGCGGCCGTGAGCCCCGCCACCGTCAGAGCGGCGGCCACGCCCGCGCGAGCGGTTTTCGTCGTCATCATCGTTCCCTTTCCTGCACAGGTCCGCGCCAGGAGGGCCCGGTGAGCGGCGCGAACGCGCTCGTTCACAGGTCTCGGCGCCTTGTCCCGATCACCGTAGGGACGCAGGCTTGAGTGGGAGTTCGCCGCGGCTTGGGAACCGCTTAACACCCAGCTGAGAGGCCCTGTTCCGACGGAACGGTCAGGCACGCCGAGGCGCGGCGGACCCGTCCGCGCGCGGACGCCGGGATGCGCGCAATGGCGGACAGAAGCATGGGTCGGCTGCCCGTCTCCACCGCAGTGCTCGGATGAATGTCTCACTGAGCGGCGGTCATCGGCATGCCTTTTGTTCGTGCCGATTCCCGGTTCGCCGCGCTTGTCGCATGCGACCGCCCACCCTCCGCGTGTCCCTCCCCGGGAAATGAGTCATGCTTCTACCAGCGATCACAAGGAGGGAGCGCCGTGACCGACACGCCGCGTGAGGGCGGATACCGGCCGGGCTACGAGGTGGCCGCGGAGCAGGTGCTGGAGTTGATCGCCCGGCTGGGCCTGCGTCCGGGCGACCGCATGCCGACGGAGAACGACCTGGCCGGGCAGCTGGGCACCAGCCGCACCGTCGTGCGCGAGGCGGTGAAGATCCTGTCCGCGCTCGGCCGGGTGCGCGCCCAGAAGGGCCGGGGCCTGTACGTCGCCGACGACGAGGGGATGCTCGGCGCCGGGCGGTTGGCGTCGTTCTTCCTGCCCACCGACCTCGACCACGTCTACATGCTGTTCGAGTTCCGCCGGGCCCAGGAGATGGAGACCAGCCGGCTGGCCGCCCGCCGCGCCACCCCCGCCGAGCTCAGAGCCGTCGAGGAGGCGGCCGCCGTGTGCCGCCACGGCTTCGAGACCGGGCGCGAGGGCCAGTTCAACGAGGGCGACGACGCCTTCCACACCGCCATCGCCACGGCCTCGCACAACATGTTCCTCCAGATCGCCGTACGCGAGGCGAGGCGGCTCCAGGCCCAGTCCAGCCTCATCGGGCTGCGCGGCTCGGTCGGCGGGCACGCCGCCAAGGCCGTCGAGGAACACGACGCCATCTACCAGGCGATTCGCGCCGGTGACGCGGAGGCGGCGGCCCACGCCGCGGCCACGCACATCGACAACACCCAGGACGACTACCGCAGGGAGATCCAGCATCGGCTCTTCTCCCCCGCCGAGCGGCCCGGCCCGGCGGTCAGCACGGGCTGGGCAGGGTGAGCGGGGCCGGTACGGACGACACGGTTCGGGGCGGACCGGTCGGCGCGGGGTCGCTCCATGGGCACTCCGGTGCGTCGCACGACTGAGTCGCGGAGTCTGACTCCTCGTCCTGGCAACTCGTCGTGACAGTGGTGGTGGTGAGGCAGAGCAAATACCACGTGTCCGGAGCCCGTCAAGTAGGGGCCCGGGCGGTCCCCTCGCCCGCGCGAGCCGACCTGCTCCTAAGGGACGGCGATCGCCCCGCCCGGAGAGCGCCGCGTGAAAGTTTCACCGGCGAGCGGGTCACGGTCAGCCCGCCGCGACGATCTTCCACTGCTGGTTGGCGCTGCCGCTGTCGGCGTACCGACCCGGGCCCGAGCCGCCGCCGGTGCGGCCCAGGCCGTCCGGGTGGAGACCGGTAGCGCGGTTCCCGATCCGCACGCAGGTGCCGCGCCCGTTGCCGACGTCCCAGGCGTACCGCCGGGACGACGGGGCACCGCGACCCCGGCCAATACCAGTGCCGCCATAAGCCTGAACATCCGACCACTCCTCTCGTACGAACGTAACCGCGGACAAATACGACACACAGGAGCCCGCCAAGAGCCCGCACTCCGGCCTTCCCAGCGCTTCTCCAGGGCTTCGGAGCCGCCCATCCGCGTTCCTCCTGAGGCTGGTCACGTCTCCTGTGGGCCAAACAGTATGAAACATTCATCCGTGATGAGCTGGCGCGCGGCAGGGCTGGCAGCGCGTCAGGGGTCCGATGATGAGTCTGAAACTTGGGCCTTGACGGACCGTTATGTTCCGCCGATAACTGGTATCCAGACCTCCGAGGCGGGCTCTCCCCGGGTCACGCCTCGCGGTCCGACCATCACGCCGGGCCCGGGATCACGTTCCCGGACCTCCCCGCGGTGGCCGCAGGCGTCGATTGCTTCATGACAGCAATTGTTAACGCTAACATTGCGAGCCGAGAAGGAAGGACCCCCCCTTATGAGCAGGCGAAAAGAGGCCCCGGTGCGCGGCGTCATGAGCGTCGTGGTCGCGCTCCTGGCGGTCGCGATGTCCCTAGTGGCCGTCGCCCCCGCGCGGGCGGCCGTCGCGATCACGATCAACGGCGGTTCCGGCGGCCGTACGCTCGACGGCGTCGGCGCGATCAGCGGCGGCGGGGGCAACAGCCGCCTGCTCGTCGACTACCCCGAGCCGCAGCGCGGCCAGATCCTCGACTACCTGTTCAAGCCCGGGTACGGCGCCTCGATGCAGATCCTCAAGGTCGAGATCGGCGGTGACACCAACTCCACCGACGGCGCCGAGCCGAGCCACCGGCACACCTCCGGCGACCTCGACTGCAACCGGGGCTACGAGTGGTGGCTGATGGAGCAGGCCAAGGCCCGCAACCCCGGCATCAAGCTGGTGGGCCTCGCCTGGGGCGCCCCCGGGTGGCTCGGCAACGGCAACTTCTGGTCGCAGGACACGATCAACTACCTGGTCGACTGGCTGGGCTGCGCGAAGAACACCCACGGGCTGACCATCGACTACCTGGGCGGCTGGAACGAGAAGGGCCGCGACACGAACTGGTACGTCAACCTCAACGCGGCCCTGGACTCCCGCGGCTACGGGAACGTGAAGATCATCGCCGATGACAACTTCGGCTGGGGCATGGCCGACGACGCGGTGAACAACAGCGCCTTCCGCAACGCGGTCGACGTGTACGGATCGCACTACGTCTGCGGCTACCGCGGCGCCCAGCAGAACTGTCCCAGCTCCACCAACGCGATCAACTCCGGCAAGGCGCTGTGGGCCAGCGAGAACGGCTCCGACGACTACAACGACGGGGCCAAGGCGCTGGCCCGCGGCATCAACCGCGACTACATCGACGGCAAGATGACCGCGTACATCAACTGGCCGGTCATCGCCGCGATCACCCCGAACCTGCCCTTCGCCACGATGGGCGTGGCGGTGGCGCCGCAGCCCTGGTCCGGTTACTACGCCATCGGCAAGAACGCCTGGGCGATGGCGCACACCACCCAGTTCACCGCCTCCGGCTGGAAGTACCTCGACTCCTCCAGCGGCTACATCGGCGGCAACCGGGGCAACGGCAGCTACGTGTCGCTGAAGTCGACGAACAACACCGACTACAGCACGATCATCGAGACGATGGACGCCACCTCCGCCCAGACGCTGAACCTCAGCGTCACCGGCGGCCTGTCCACCGGCCAGGTGCACGTGTGGGCGACCAACCTCAACTCCGGCAACTCCGCCGACTACTTCGTGCACACCAGTGACCTCACCCCGTCCGGCGGCGCCTACTCCCTGACCGTCCAGCCGGGGTACGTGTACTCGATCACCACCACGACCGGGCAGGGCAAGGGCGCCGCGACCAGCCCGGCCCGGGGCACGATGGCCCTGCCCTACTCCGACACCTTCGACTCCTACGCCGTGGGCCGGGAGGCGAAGTACCTGATGGACATGCAGGGCTCGTTCGAGGTCGTGGGCTGCGGCGGCGGGCGGTCCGGCCGGTGCGTGCGCCAGATGGCCCCGCGCCAGCCGATCCTGTGGACCGGCGGCTCCCACCCCTACGCCCTGCTCGGTGACCTGGCCTGGAGCAACTACACCGTCTCCACCGACGTACTGCTGGAGCAGAGCGGCTACGTCGAGATCATCGGCCGGGCCGGCGCCCAGCACTCCTTCGGCCCCGAAGGGCTGAACGCCTACTACCTGCGGGTGACCGACGGCGGCGCCTGGCAGATCATCCGCAACAACGTCGACAACGCGATGACGACGGTCCGCAGCGGCACCGTCGCCGGGCTCGGCACGGGCCGCTGGCACACCCTTGCCCTGACCTTCTCCGGCAGCACGATCACCGCGAGCATCGACGGGACGCAGGTGGGCTCGGTCACCGACGGCACCTGGGGCGCGGGCCAGATCGGCATCGGCACCAGCACGACCGAAACCGCGCAGTTCGACAACCTCACGATCACCCCCGGCCAGGGCGGCGGCACCGGCAACGGCAACCTGCTGCGCGGCCTGGCCAGCGGCCGGTGCGTGGACGTGCCGAACCAGTCGCAGACCAACGGCACCCAGGTGGCGCTGTGGGACTGCAACGGCGGCACGAACCAGCAGTGGACCTACACCTCCGGCAAGCAGCTCCAGGTGTACGGCAGCAAGTGCCTGGAGGCGGGCACCACCAACGGCGCCGCGGTCGTCATCAACGGCTGCTCCGGCGGAGCCGCCCAGCAGTGGAACCTCAACGCCGACGGCACCGTCACCGGCGTCCAGTCCGGGCTCTGCCTGGACGCCAACGGCGCCGGGACCGCCAACGGCACGAAGGTCATCGTGTGGTCCTGCAACGGCGGCGCGAACCAGCAGTGGAGCCGCAACTGACCCTGCCCGCTCGCCCGTCCCGGCGGTCCGCCGCCGGGACCCGGCCGGTCCCCGCTCCCCCGCCCGGCCGTGCTCCGGGCGGGGGCCAGGCGCCTCTTGACCCGCACCTGCGCAGGTCGAAGCGTTTCGACGAGAGGCGCGCTGTCACCGGGTGACCGGCGTCTCGCTCTCCCGGCGTTCGCAGGCGGCGGCGAGGATGAGATAGGCGCTGGCCGTCCAGGTATAGGCGCGGTCGCGGAGGCCGGCGCCGCTGCGGGCGTCGAAGTTCTCCGCGAACCCCGACTTCTCGCACAGCATCCGGAACCGGGCGCTGATCTCGTCGGCCTGCTCCGCGTATCCGGCGCGGCGCAGGCCGTCCTCGATCAGCACGGTCGAGGGCGCCCAGATCGGCCCGCGCCAGTAGCCGTCGTCCTGGTAGTGCGGGGAGGAGGGCGGCTCGGTGGCGAGCCCGAACTCGGTCAGGTGCGCCTCGACGCCCGCGGCGAGCGCCGCGCGGACGGCTTCCGGCAGCTCGTCGCCGAGCACGATCGGCATCAGGTCGAGCAGGCTGGAGCTGGACCAGGTGCGCCCCGACAGGGCGCCCCGCGCGACGAACCGCTCGCCGTCCCACAGCTCCGCGAGCAGCGCCTCACGCATCCGGCCGGCCTCCCTGTGCCAGGCCGCCGCCTCGTCCGTACGGCCGAGCCGTTCGGCGAGCCGGGCCAGCTCCCGCATCTGCAGCACCAGGAAGGCGGCCAGGTCGGCGGTCTCGACGACGCGCTCGGGGTCGAAGGTGGTGGCGTTGTCCCACCCGCTGTCGTTGCCGTGCTGGTAGTGGGCGAGCGGGCGGCCCGGCGCGCGCCGCTTCGTCAGCCAGAAGCCGGTCCACCGCTCCAGCAGCCGGTACGTCTCCAGCGACTCCGCCTGCGAGGGCAGGCGGCGCAGCGCCCAGCCGTGGATGGGCGGCTTGACGAAGTTGTAGAGGACCTCGGAGTGGGTGACGGAGTCGGGCAGCGCGCCCGTGGCGTCCTGGTGGTCGAAGGGCACCCGGAACTGGTCCCACGCCAGCTCCGGCAGGCCGTCGGCGAGGGCAAGGGCGTTGAAGCAGTGGTCCCAGCTCCAGACCTTGTCCATCCAGTGCTTGGACATCAGCACGGCGGAGCGCGTGACGAACCCCGCCGGGCGCACCGTGGCCGACCACAGGACGTACGCCGCGAGCTCGGCCGCGGGGGTGCGGTCGCTCCGCCAGGGCGCCACCGCCTCGGTGAACGCGTCGAAATCGGCCCGGGCCGCCGCGACCACCTGGTCGAAGTCGCGCACAGCGGCGTAGGGGGCGCGGGCGGTCTCGTACTCCTCGACGGCGATCTCCCACGGCTCGCCGTCGCCGGGCAGCACGACGCCGCGCTCGGCCGTGCCGAGCGCCTGCGCGCCCGCCGGCTCGGCCCGCCCGGCCAGCAGGGTGATCCGGTAACGGCGCCCGGTCTGGTAGACCGTGAAGACCCACGAGCCGTCGCAGGGATCCTGGTAGAAGTACGGCCCGCTGAACGGCGTCAGGACCGGGTCGGCCGCCTGGAGGTGCAGGCCCAGGCCGTGCCCGCGCAGCCGTACGGTGTCGGCGTTCTCGTACGCGAGGTCGATCCGGCCGGTGTCACAGGTCCAGGTGAGCAGCTGCGGCGCGGCGGTGACCGCGGTCTCCGCGCGGTCGCCCGCCACGACCGGCACCAGCCGCAGGATCGGGTGCATGCCGGTCTGGTGCGACACGAGATGGACGTCCCGCGCGTAGTTCTTCTCCCCGATCACCGGTGAGAAGCCGAACCAGGATCCGCGGAAGCTGAACGGGATCTCCTGCGGGGAGAACACCGGGCCTGCGGCGACGGTCATGACAACGATATCCCTTCTGTCCTGAAGAGGGCCGGTCCTGAAGAGAGCCGGGTCAGTGCTTCACCGCGCCGGCGGTGACTCCGGCGGCGACGTAGCGCTGGGCGACGACGAGGAGCACGGTGGCGGGGATCGAGGCGATCACGGCGGTGGCCATGATGGCGTTCCACTGCTGGTTGTTGTTGCCGATGTAGTGGTAGATGCCGAGGGTGATGGGCTGGTGTCCGCCGCCCTGGTCGAGGGTGCTCGCGAAGACGAAGTCCGACCAGGCCCACAGGAACGCGAACAGCGACACCGTGATGACGGCGTTGCGGCTGACCGGCAGCACGACCGACCAGAAGGTGCGGGTGGCCCCCGCGCCGTCCACCCGGGCCGCCTGCAGCAGTTCCTCGGGGATGCCGGACATGAACGTCGTCAGCACCAGCACCGCGAACGGCACCGCCAGCGTGGAGTCGGCCACGATCAGCCCGGGGAGCGTGTTGAGGAGACCGGTGCTGAGGAAGATGGCGTAGAACCCCATCGCCATGATGATCCCGGGGATCATCTGCGCGATCAGCAGCGCGAACGTCAGCGCGCCGCCGCCGCGCGGCCGGAGCTTGGCCAGCGAGTACGCCGCGGGCGCCGCGACCAGCAGGGTCAGCGCCACCGTGCCGAGCCCCACGACCAGGCTGGTCGCGAGGTACGGCAGCTGCCGGTCGAGCACCTCGTGGTAGCCCTCCAGCGTCCCGTTCACGGGGAACCAGTTCGGCGGCGACCTGCGCATGTCCTGGTCACGGGTGAAGGAGACGTTGATCATCCAGTAGACCGGGAACAGCATCAGGCCGGTGAGCACCAGCCCGAGCACGGTCTTCGCCGGACTGCGGGAGCCCCTCATCAGAAGGCCTGCCTTCGCTGGAGACGGATGTAGACCAGCCCGAACACCAGGGCCATGACGATCAGCAGGTTGCCGACGGCGGCGCCGGGCCCGAACGCCGGCAGCAGGTTGCCGAACCCCAGCCGGTAGGACCAGGTCGCGAACGTGGTGGACGACCCGCTCGGCCCGCCCCTGGTCATGATCCAGATGATGTCGAACACCTTGAGCGTGTAGACCAGCCCGAGCAGCAGCGTGATCGCCGAGACCGGCCGCAGCAGCGGGAACGTCACCCGCCGGAACCGGGTCCAGCCCGTCGCCCCGTCGATCTCGGCCGCCTCGTAGATCACCGGGTCGATGGCCTGCAGGCCGGAGTAGAGCACGACCAGGTTGAACGGGATGCCGATCCAGATGTTGGCGATGACGACCGACCACAGCGACCAGTCCGGCGAGGTCAGCCAGTGGACCGGAGCCGCGCCGAACGCGCCGAGGACGGCGTTGACGACGCCGGAGTCGCTGTTGAGCATCCACGACCAGGTCGAGGACGACACGATCAGCGGCAGCAGCCACGGCACCAGGAACAGCGCCCGCAGCGTGGCCGACAGCCGGAAGTTCCGGTGGAAGAACATCGCGAGGGCGAGCCCGATCGTGAACTGGAAGGCCAGCGAGACGACGGTGAACACCACCGTGTGCCAGAGCGCCGGACCGAACGTCGGGTCCGCCACGACCTTCGCGTAGTTGGCCGTCCCGGTGAACGGCGCGTCGCCCCGTACGAACGACCGGACGGTGTAGTCGCGCAGGCTCAGGTCGAGGTTGCGGTAGAGCGGGTAGGCGTAGAAGACCGCCAGGTAGACGACGACCGGGGCGAGGAAGGCCCACGCCGCCCACTGCCGGGACGGGGGCCGCGCCATCGCCCGGCGGCCCCGCCCCGCGGCCGGTGCGCGCGCGGCGGCGGGCGGCGCGGGCGCCTGTGTCACGTGATTCATGCTGTCCTTCGTCCGACGGGAGACCGCGAGAGGAGCGTGGCGCGGATTTCCGAAAAGGGGCCCCGGGGCGCCGATCCCCGGGGCCTGTCCATCGCCCCCGCGGCTACTGCGTGGCGCTCGCCGCGGCGGTCTGGGCCTCGGCCATCGCCTGCTGCGGGCTCTTCGAGCCGCTCAGCGCGGCCTGCACCGCGTTCCACATCGGCTCGGAGATCTTCGGATACTTGGTGCCGAGGTCGTCGCTGGTGCGGCCCTTGGCCGCCTTGACCGCCTCCACCCACACCTTCAGGCCCGCGTTCTGCTCCACCTGCTTGGCCTGCACCTCCTCGGTGGGCGCGATGTACGACAGCGCCGTCGTCGTGCTCAGGGAGTTGTCCGTGCTGGTCAGGCAGGCCACCAGCTTCTGGGAGACGGCGTAGCGGGCCGTGTCCTGCTGCACCGGGATGCCGACGAACTCACCGCCGGTCGGGGCGGGCGCGGTGCCGCCGTCCTTCGCCGGAACGGGGATGATGCCGTACTCGAACCCGGCCTTCTCGGCGTTGGCGAGCTGCCAGGTGCCGTTCTCGGCGAAGGCGAAGTCGCCGCCGGCGAACTCCTGCCAGCTCGTGGTCTGGGTGTTGTTGATCACCGAGTTGGGGGCGTACCCCTTCTTCAGCCAGTCGGTCCACAGCGCGACCGCCGAGACGCCCTCGGGTGAGTCGAGCTTGGTGAGCTGCGCGCCCGAGCCCCAGAACCAGGGCAGGAACTGGAAGCTGCCCTCCTCCGTGCCGATCGCGGAGAACGTGATCCCCTTCTTGCCCGCGGCCTTCACCTTCTCCAGGGCGGCGGTCAGCGACGCCCAGTCCTTGACCGACGCGACGTCCACGCCGGCCTTCTTCAGCACCCCCTTGTTGTAGTAGAGGGCGAGGGTGTTGGCCCCGATCGGGACGCCGTAGGTCTTGCCCCCGCTCTGCCCGGCCGCCAGCAGGTTCGGCGCGATGGCGGAGGTGTCGAGCTTGTTCTCCTCGGTGCTGGTGAGGACCCCGGCCTCGGCCAGCGTGGAGACCACCGGGTTGTCGACGATGAGCACGTCGGGCGCGTTGCCCTGCTGCGCGGCGAGCAGTGTCTTGTTGGTCAGGTCGGTGGTGTCGTAGGCGGTGCGCTCCACCGCGACGCCCGCCTGGGTGCCGCACGACTCGAGCAGCTTGACCCAGTCGGAGCTCTTGTCGTGCTGCGGGTAGGGGTCCCAGATCGTGTACGCCCCGCCGCCGGCGGCCTGGCCGCCGGACGCCTGGGCGTTCGCGCCGGTCGAGTCGCCGGCCGATTTGTCGGACGAGGAGCATCCGGCGAGCCCGGACGCGACCGCCAGGGCCGCAATAGCCAGACCGGCCGCGTGCCGGCCCGGTGCCGCTGATCTCATGATCGTAACCTCCGCTGACGCGCGTTACGCGGCTGTTTCGTTGGATATCGAATCGGTTCGCATGAACATAGGCCTACATATGGCCGACGTCAATGGATACCGCCGAATCCACCCGCCTGATGGCGGGCTCATCGGTTCGACCTAGGATGGACGCGGTCGGTCGGATCAGCGGTTGGCAGGATCAAAGGGGGCGCCGGTGAACATCGGGGAGATCGCCAGACGGTCGGGCGTGGCGCGCAGCACCGTCTCCTACGCCCTGAGCGGCAAACGCCCGGTGGCCGAGGAGACCCGCCGCCGCATCCAGGCGGTCATCGACGAGCTGGGCTACCAGCCGAACGCCACCGCCAAGGCGCTCAAGGAGGGCAGGACCCGGACCCTCGGCCTGGTCATCCCCCCGGCCAGCCGGCGCCTGACCGACCTGCAGCTCGGGTTCGTCGCCAGCGTCGTCGACGCCGCCGCCCGCGCCGACCTCGACGTCCTGCTGTCGCCGTCCGGCGGGGAGCACGACCGCTCGTTCGAACGGGTGGTCAGCGGCAGGCGGGTGGACGGGGTCATCCTGATGGAGATACGGCTGGAGGACGACCGGGTCGCCCGCCTGCGGCGGAGCAGGCTGCCGTTCGTCGGCATCGGCCACACGAGCCGCCCCGACGAGATGTCCTGGGTGGACGTCGACTACGAGACCCTGATCTCCGGATGCGTGCACCACCTGGCCGATCTCGGCCACCGCCGGATCGCCCTGGTGAACCGGTCCGCCGAGCTGGTCGCCGCCGGATACGGCCCCGCGCATCGGGCTCAGGCCGGTTTCACCCGCGCCGCGGCCGAACGCGGCGTGGAGGGCGTGGAGGTGTGCTGCGCCGACGACGCCCGCGCCGGGCAGTCCTGCGTCGAGCGGCTACTCGCCGAGGACCCCGGCCTCACGGCCATCGCCACCATCAACGAGGCCGCGATGCCCGGCATGTTCCGCGCGATCGAGCGGGCGGGCCTGGCGGTGCCCGGCGACGTCTCCATCACCGGCGTCGCCGCGCGCCTTTGGGCCGAGAGCCTGCACCCGCCGCTCACCGCCGCCGACATGCCCGCCGACGAGCTCGGCACGCATGCCGTGGAGATGCTCATCCAGCGCATCGCCGAGCCCGCCACCCCCCACCGCCATCTCCTCGTCGCCCCGCCCATCTCCCTGCGCGGCACGACCGGTCCTCGTCACGCGGTCACGGGGCCCACTCCATCGGGGCGGGCGGGGTGAACTCCGAGGTCAGGTCGACCGGCTTACCCGTCTCGTACGACTCCCTGGCGGCACAGAGGATCTCCACCACGTGCGCGGCCTGACGGCCGGTGGCCCGGTGGGGGCGGTCCTCCCGGATCGCCGCGGCGAGGTCGCGCACCGCCCTCCCCCACTCCACCCCCTTCCACGGCTCGCGCAGCGGGGGCACCGACTCGGGTTCGCGGCCCGGCGTACGGACCTCCACCGACGGGTCGAAATCGTGCCAGCTCTCCAGCAGCAGCGAGCCGTCGTCCCCGTGGAACTCCACCCCCTGCTGCCGGGTGGAGCCGTTGGGCACGTAGAAGGAGCAGGTCAGGCGGAGCAGGACGCCGCCGTCGAACTCCACGTTGGCGACCACGTAGTCGGGTGTGGTGATCGTGAACTCGCTGCCGTCCAGGCGCGTGCGATGGGGCCAGACGACGGAGGAGAACGCGGTGACCCGCCGGGCCGACCCGAGGGCCGTCGTCACGATCGTGAGCGGGTAGACCCCGACGTCGAACAGCGGCCCCACGGCGTAGAAGCCGTCGGGCTCGGGATGCCACGCCTCGATCCTGCCCCAGTTCACCTCGGCGAAGACAAGCCGCACCGGGCCGACGCGACCCTCTCTGAGCAGCTTGAGCGTGGTCTGCTGGGCCTCGCCGAGGAAGGTCGCCGGGGCGCAGCCGAGCCGGAGGCCGCGGCTCTCCGCGATCTCCACGAGCCCGGCCGCCTCCTCGTGCGTCAGCGCCAGCGGCTTCTCGCTGTGCACGTGCTTGCCGGCCTCCAGGCTGCGGCGGATCACCTCGTAGTGCGCCTTGTGGACGGTCAGGTTCACGACGATGTCCACGTCGTCGTCGGCGAGCACCTCGTCGAGCGTGCCGTACACCCGGCCGCCGTGCGGGGCCGCCAGCGCCTCGGCCCGCTCCGGCAGCACGTCCTGGGCGCCGACCAGGCGCATCTCGGGATAGCGGGCCAGGTCGGCGGCGTACCGGGCGGCGATGTTGCCGCAGCCGACGATCGCCACGCCGGTGCTGTCGGAAGCCACGTTCGCTCTCCTCTGATTTCAGTGAAACCACGACATCCCGCATGAAGCTACGCCGCCCTCACACATGGGTCAATGAACGATTGAGACCGACATATGACCCCTTGACGGGTGATACGACCCCGGCCTAGCGTCGCCAGAAGGGCGAATTTCACTGAAATTTCAGGACCGAGATTTCAGGGCAGACACCGGGATCGGGCTCCCTCGTGGAGGGCGTATGCGGCGGACGACGGGACGGTCCACCCTCAAGGAGGTGGCCGAGCGGGCCGGCGTCTCGATCGGCACGGCCTCCGCGGTCTTCGCCGGCAAGACGTGGGTCTCGCCCGCCACCGGTTCGGTGGTCCGCCGCGCCGCAGAGGAGCTCGGCTACCGCCCGCGGGCCCGCCGACCGGCCGAGACCGGCATGATCGGGTTCGTGTCGTGGGTGAGCGAGCTGTTCTCCCCCGACAACCTCTACTACGCCCCTGTCGTTTACGGCGCGCAGCAGGCGTGCGCCGAGCTGCAACTCTCGATGACGTACGAGGTGATCCAGCCGCGGGGCGACCGGCTGCCGCTGTGCGTCGAGCGCGGCCAGGTCGCCGGGCTGCTCGTGCTGAACGTCGGCGCGAGCCGCGACTACCTGGCGCGGATCCTCGACGCGGGGGTGAGCTGCGTCCTGCTGGAGCACGCCGTCATCGACCTTCCGGTGGACTATGTGCGCCACGACGACGAGACCGGCGGATACCTCGCCACGCGCCACCTCATCGGGCTCGGTCACACCACCCCGCCGCCCGCGATCATCACGGCGGGGGCGCACATCGTGCCCGCCGCCCGGCGGCTGGCGGGCTACCACCGCGCCTGCGCCGAGCACGGCCTCACCCCCGGCCCGGCGTACGTGCGGCCCGGCGACTTCACCGCACGGACCGGGTACGAGCAGATGACGGCGCTGCTCGACCTGCCCACGCCGCCCACCGCCGTGTTCTGCGCCAACGACCTGTCGGCGTTCGGAGCGCTCGACGCGCTGCGGGAGCGGGGCCTGCGCGTGCCCGGCGACGTCAGCGTGATCGGATATGACGACGTGGCGATGGCCGCGCACGCCTCGCCGCCCCTCACGACGATCGCCTCCGACAAGGAACTCCTCGGCGCTCAGGCCGTCTGGCACCTCGTCCAGCGCGTCCGCCGCCCCGAGACGACCAGCCGCGACACGATGCTCGGCGTCCGCCTCGTGGAACGCCGCTCCACCACTCCCCCACGCCGCTGATCCGGGTCCGCCGGCCGGGCCCGCCGATCTGCGCCCGCCGATCTGTGCCCGCTTGACCGTGCCAGCCGGCCGGGCCGGCGGCCGGTGCGGGCCTCCTACGCGATCTCGGCGGCCGGGCCGCTCCAGCCGAACTGGCCGAGGCGGTGCCGGGCGATCTCGATCTCGTCGTACGTGAACAGCTCCGCGAAGCGGGGCCGCACGACCAGGGCCTCCACGGTGAGGTCCAGCCGGCCGCGCTCCCACAGCGCCGCGAAGCCGTCCGACACGGCGGGCGAGCGCAGCAGCCTGCGCGCGGTCTCCATGCTCCCGTGCTCGGCCAGCATGCTGAGGAAGTAGGAGGCGTGGTAGTTCGCCTCGCTCCGGGCGCGGTCGTACACCGACCGCATCGCCGCGTCGAACTCCGCGTGCACAGGGTCGCCCGCCGGGGCAGGCGGGCCGGCGGGCTCCTCCGGCGGCTCCTCGTCGCCCGCCGCCGACTCGTTGCGCCGCCGCGCGTAGCCGAGCAGGGCGTCCACCGACGTGAAGACCTCGTAGCCCAGCTCCTCCAGCCGGGGCAGGTCCGCCATCTCCGGGTCGAGCTCCAGCACGACCGGCCTGCCCTGGCCCGGCTGCAGCCCGTCCGGCCAGTACGCCTCGGCGACGGCGAGGGCCCGGCCGGTCCGGGGGTCGGCGATCTCGCTGTCCAGCGCCGGGTCGGCGTATCCGAGGCGCGCCAGCTCCTCCGCCATCGCCTTGATCTGAGCGGTCCGTACGTCGTCCTGCTCCTCGGCGAGCACGGCGACCGGGCGCAGTTCCCCGGCGGCCACGGGTGCGGCGCCGTCGCGCAGCCCCGCGAGGAACGACTGCGCGGCGTGGGCGAGGAGCTCGCGCCGGGCCGCCAGGAAATCGAGATACCGGTCCGCCCGCCACAGGTCCCGGTCCGTCGGGATCCACTGGGAGGCGAGGACGCCGGGGTGCCTGGCCTCCGCCTCCGCGAAGTACTCCTCCGGAGCCCGGTTGCCGATCTCCAGGTTGGTGTCCTGGGTCAGGAAGCAGAAGTTGGCGACGGCGTTGACGTGGACGCGGTCGTACCCCTCCTTGTAGAGCAGGGCCTTGGGGAAGATGTGGTGCACCTGGAGCGAGGTGCGCCTGCCCAGCATCTCGGCGTGCAACTGGAGCCCGCTGCCGAAGTCGCGGGCGCCGTGTACGCGGGTGAGCATGTAGAGCAGCGGGTAGAACCGCGACCCGCGGGTCGAGCCGTCGAAGTCGTGCGGCCGGACCTCCAGGTTGCCGCCGCGCCACCGTTCGAGCGCCCCGACGAGCCCGTCGATGCCGAAGCGTTCCACCGTGTCGTAGTCCTGGGCGAGCACGGTCTCGGTCGAGCCGGCGAAGCGGCCCCACAGCGCCGCGTGGACGTACCAGAACAGCACCCTGTCGCGGTGCGCGCCGTCGAGGAAGGTGCCGCCCGGCGTGAGATGGAGCAGCCGGGAGACGACCGGGATCGCGTAGCGCCCCATGAGGACCTGGTCGTGGTCGAGCCCGAGCCGCCCGGAGACCGCGCCGAGGAGTGTGTCGACGTAGCCGGACGACTTCGCCAGCGCCGTCTCGAACTCCTTGTCCGCCACCGTGTCGAGCGTGGTGAAGACGGCGCGGCCGGTGGCCACGGCCGTGACGTTGCGCAGCAGCCAGTCGAGCGAGAACTCGAAGCCCTTGGCGCTCCACTGGTCGAGATGGTCGCGCATCACCTGGCGGGCGGGCGGCCACTGCGCGCAGATCTTGGCGAGGGCGAGGTCACCCTTCGACAGCGCCGTTCCGCCGGAGTTGACCCGGTTGAAGATGTCGACGACGACGTCGACGTTCTTGTCCGGGCCGGTGATCTTCTCTTCGTGGAACTCCCGGTTCTCCAGGTTCTTGAGCTTGTTCAGCCGCGCGATGTAGGTGGCGAACGTGTCCGGGTGCCGCGCGAACGAGCCGATGAACGGCTCCAGGCCCTCGGTGAACAGCCGGGTCACGTCCACCCAGCGCGGGTCGTCGCGCATCTTCGCCGGGCCGTAGAACTCGAAGGTCTCGTCCTCGACGTTGAACCGCAGGCCGGTGAAGGCCGAGGGGTCACCCTCGAAGAAGGCCGGCGGCCTGCCGCGCATGATCCCGTACAGCGAGGTGATCCGCTGCTGGCCGTCGAGGAGCAGCAGCCGCACGCCGCCACCCGATCCGCCGCCGCCGGTCCCGCCGCGTACGGAGGCCGTCTCGGGCTCGGTCGCCCACAGCAGCAGGCCGCCGACCGGATAGCCCCGGTAGAGCGAGCGCATCAGCCCGCGGACCTGGTCGCGGTTCCACACGTACCCACGCTGGAACTCGGGGAGAAGCACGGTGCCGTCGTCGATCTGGTGGAGGAGCACGGAGAGGGTGGCCAACTGTCCGTCCCTTTGTCGAAGCCTGGTCCATGGTCTGTTGATCTCTGCGCTTCACTGTAGGCACGCACTCACCACGGGTGCAGGCGGTCGGATAACGATCCAGGGTCGGCCCACGGCGGCGAGGCCGGGGTACGCGGATGGGCGGCGGCGGAGTGCGGGGCCAGAGCGCGTCGGCAGAGCGCGTCAACAGAGCAGCGCGGCGGCGTTTCAGTGGCGTGGTTCAGTGGCGTGGTTCAGGGGCGTGGTTCAGGGGCGTGGTTCAGGGGCGGGCCAGCTGGTCGCGGCGGCGGACGAGGTACGCCGTCTCGGCGGTGTTGGCGGCGAGGGCGATGGCCCGGTCGTACGCCGCCCGCGACTCCGCGCTGCGGCCCAGCCGGCGCAGCAGGTCGGCGCGGGTGGCGTGGAAGGCGTGGTAGCTCTCCAGCGGCAGACCGTCCACCTCCGCCAGGGCGACCTGGGGGCCGTCGATCTCGGCGACCGCGATCGCCCGGTTGAGCCGCACGATCGGCGAGGGGTCGAGGCGGACCAGCTGGTCGTAGAGCGCGACGACCTGCGACCAGTCGGTGTCCCGGACGTCGCGGGCGTCGGTGTGGACGGCGTTGATCGCGGCGAGGATCTGATAGCGCCCCGGCGCCTGCCCGGAGGCGAGGCGCGCGCGGACCAGGGCGTGGCCCTCGGCGATCAGCTCGCGGTCCCAGGCGCCGCGGTCCTGCTCACCGAGGGCGACAAGTTCGCCGCTCGCCGACACCCGAGCGGCCCGGCGGGCCTCCGTCAGCAGCATCAGCGCCAGCAGCCCGGCCACCTCGCCGTCCGCCGGCAGCAGCGCGCGGACCAGCCGGGTCAGCCGGATCGCCTCGGCGGTCAGGTCGGCGCGGACCGGCTCCCCGCCGGGGTCCGAGGCCAGGTAGCCCTCGTTGAAGATCAGATAGAGGACGGTGAGGACCCCGGTGACCCGGGCCGGGAGGTCCTCACGGAACGGCACGCCGTACGGGATCCGCGCCGCCTTGATCTTCGCCTTCGCCCGCGTGATCCGCTGTCCCATGGCGGTCTCCTGGACCAGGAAGGCGCGGGCGATCTCGGGCACGGTGAGCCCGCCGACCATCCGCAGGGTCAGCGCGATCCGCGCCTCCACGGCGAGAGCGGGATGGCAGCAGGTGAACACGAGGCGGAGCCGGTCGTCGTCGACGGCGCCGAGCGGCTCGGGGGTGTCGGACAGCATCAGCGCCTCCCTGTGCTTCTCGTCGCGCCTGACCTCACGCCGGAGCCGGTCGACGGCCTTGCGGTGGGCGGTGGTGGTCAGCCACCCGCCGGGGCTCGGCGGGACCCCCTCGACCGGCCAGCGCTCGACGGCGGTCGCGAACGCCTCGGCGGCCATCTCCTCGGCGACGTCGAGGTCACCGAGACGCCTGGCCAGGGTCGCGACCACCCGGGCCCACTCCTCGCGGTGGACCCGGGCGATCACCTCGCCGACGTCGGTCATTCGCCCAGGAACGGCCGGAGCTCGACCCTCCGGTTGCAGCTCTTCGACCCCGCGGCGGCGAGCCGCAGCGCCACGTCGAGGTGGGGCGCCTCGATGATCCAGAAGCCGACGATGTGCTCCTTCGACTCCAGGTAGGGCCCGTCGGTGAACACCGGCTCCGCGTCCCGGCCGTCGACGACCGTGGCCGTGCCGGGCGACCCGAGCCCTCCGGCGAACACCCAGTGACCGTCGGCCTGGAGCCGCTCGTTGAAGACGTCGATCGCGGCCTGCTCCTCCTCGGTGGCGACGGCCGACTCGTTGAGCACGGACATCAGGTACTGCGCCATCGCGATCATCTCCTGTCGTGTGGCCGCCCCCTCGGGCCGCCTCTCACCCCTGCTACGAACGCCGCCGTCCGGATCCGACACACTCCGCCGAACTTTCTCGAAGAATTTCCCAGCGCACCGATCGGGTCCGCCGACGGGGGCCGCTCGCGCCGGCCCGGGGCCGGCCCGCGGCTCGGGGGCCCGCAGCCGGGGGGTCAGCGCGCGGCGGCGAGGCCGTCGAGCAGCTCCCGCACCTTGCCGACGGTCGGATGCGCCGCGCCGTACCGCCGTTCCAGGTCGGGCAGCAGGTCACCCAGGGTCTGCCCCGCACGCACCCGCTCACCGGCCCCCAGCTCCAGCAGGCCGATGCGGCGCCGCAGCTCCAGGATCCGGTCCT
Organism: Microbispora sp. NBC_01389; assembly: GCF_045040095.1. NCBI lineage: Bacteria > Bacillati > Actinomycetota > Actinomycetes > Streptosporangiales > Streptosporangiaceae > Microbispora > Microbispora sp. NBC_01389. The sequence goes on along the minus strand of NZ_CP109552.1, from coordinate 5,259,902 downwards.
CGTCGACCCTCAGCCGCCGCTCGTCGCGCAGCAGCAGGCGCATCTGTTCGAGCGCGAGCGCGGTGTCGCCCAGCGCCGCGTGACAGTTGGCCTCCATGAGGCGGAACCGGAGGACCATGTGGTCGTCCTCGCCTCTCCGCTCGGCGAGGTCGGCCGCCAGCCGCCGGAACTCGGGGGCGGCCCGCCGGTAGTCTCCGCCGAGGAACAGCACGTCCGCGAGCTCGATCCGCAGCTCCAGCCCCTCGTCGCCCTCGGGCTCCACGGACTGTACGGCCTCCGCCAGCAGGTCGGCGGCCTGCCGGTAGCGCGACTCCCCCTTGAGCGCGCCGGCGTCCCGCCGCACCCGGGCCATGCTCTGCCCACCCGAACGCCGGTGCCCGGCATCCCGGGAAACGGAACCCTGCGAAGCGGTGGCCTGCGCGGCATGCCCGTACGCGGGCGCGACGCTCCCGGTGGCGACGGGCCCGTGGACGGCGTTCCCAGTGACGGCGTTCCCAGTGACGGCGTTCCCAGTGACCTGCCGGGTGGCGTTCGTGGCGGCGTTCCCTGTGACGTTCGGAGGGGTGGCGACCCGGCCGACGACGGCGGCGTACATGCGCACGGGCTGTGCGGCGCCGCCGTCCACGAATCCCGGCAGGGGCGGCAGGTCACGGCAGAAGGGCAGCAGCCGTTCGTAGACCAGGGCCGCGCCGGACGGCCGATCCTCGGGCTTCTTGGCGAGCAGCCAGAGGATCAGCCGTTCGAGCCCCTCCGGGACGTCGCGCCGCAGCGTCCGCACCGGCACCGGCGGCTCGTCCACGTGCCTGCGCATCGAGGCCAGCGGGGTCTCTGCGGCGAACTGGTTCCTCCCGGCGAGCAGCTCGTGCAGGATCACCCCGAGCGCGTAGAGGTCGGTCTGCGGGCTGGTGGTGCCGCTCATCGTCTGCTCGGGGGCCATGTATTCGGCCGTGCCGACCACGACACCCGTGACGGTGAGCCGGGTGGACGACGGCGACAGCGCGGCGGCCACCCCGAAGTCGAGCACCTTCACCGTGCCGTCGGGGCAGAGCATCAGGTTGGCGGGCTTGAGGTCGCGGTGCACGAGCGAGCTGGCGTGCGCGACGGCGAGCACCGAGCACACCTGGGCGGCGACCGCCGCGGCCCAGCCGACGGGTAGCTCCTCCACCTCGTCGAGCAGATCGTTCAGCGGGGCGCCCCGGACGAGCTGCATGACCAGATAGAGATCGTCGCCGTCGGTGCCGCAGTCGTAGACCGCGGGCACCCCGGGGTGTTCGAGGCTGGCCGTGATCCGCGACTCACGCACGAAGCGCCTGGTCAGCTCGTCGTCCGGCCGTCCGTCGGCCAGGCGGTCGACCCGGATGAACTTGATCGCGATCGGCCGGTCCAGCCGCTTGTCATAGCCGAACCAGACCTCCCCCATCCCGCCCCTGCGGCGCGAGTTGAGGTCCAGCTCGTACCGGCCGCCTATGATCTTCGCCCTCACCACGTCCACATCCCCACGACCCCATGATTTCGCATTTCACCGCGCGTGGGCCGCCCTGCCGGAGATATCAGCTCAGGCGGCGCAGCACGCCACGGGCGCACAGGCGGGCCACGTGCTGGGCGGCCCGCTCCGGGGCGGCGCCGCCGCGCACCAGCAGGCCCGCCTCGATGTTCCTCGTCGCCCCCGACTGCGTCAGGTTCGCGCTCGACACCAGCAGCACCCGCTCGTCGGCGACGGCGATCTTCGCGTGCATCCTTCCGCCCTGCTCCGCGCGCTCGGCCACGGGCCAGTGCCACACCTGCACGCCCCGGACGCCCGCGAACGCGTGCGCGGGCTCGGGGCCGTTCAGCGCCGACCCCGCGCCCTGCAGGGTCTCGACCACCACCTTCGCCGTCGCCCCGCGCCGCACCGCGTCCGCGAGCGCGCCGAGCAGCGGTTCGTACGGCGCGGCGGAGTAGGTCATGAGCACGAGTTCGCGCGACGCCTCGTTCACCAGGTCGACGAGCACCTGCGCGGTGGAGCGCACCGGAACGGCGGGCGTGGACGGGCCCGTCCACACCGGTTCGACGGTGGTGGTGGCCCGATGCCGTTCGAATCCCGCCGCCACTCCGCGCAGGCAGGCCGCCGCCTCCCCCGCCGGCATCCGTACGGACGCCAGCGTGGCCAGCACCCGGCGCGCGGCGTCGGGGAAGCCGGCCAGCGGCACGGCGGCGACGATCCCGGCCTCCGAGCCGCCCTCGGCGATCCGGTCGGCCAGGGTTCGCAGGTGCGCCGGCCCGACCCGCTCAACGGCGTCCGCCGCCGCCCGCTCGAACGCCTTGAACGCGTCAGACGTCGCCCGGTCGACCGCGTCCGTCACGGTGACTCGGGATAGATCGCCAGGCCGGGCTCTCCGATCGGCACCACGAACCTGCGGTCGAGGAAGCGGTTGCCGCGCTCACACGTGGTCTCCGAGACGAACAGGCACACGTGGCAGGCCGCGCCGTGCAGGAAGTCCTCCGGCGTGCGCGGCAGCCGTTCGGCGCACAGCGGGTCGGAGGAGCAGCTCATCGCCCCGGTCAGCGCGCGCCTGGTCAGCCGGATCAGTTCGTCCGGCTGGGCGAGCGAGACCAGGCCGCCGAGGGTGCCCTCGGCGTCCGGCACCGCCGTGTAGATCAGGATGCCCGAGCGCCTGTCGTTCTCGGTCCCGGCGTAGATCCGCTCGGCGAGGCTGGCGGAGTTGTAGCCGCACTCCAGCGCGATCGTACGGATCAGCAGATGCGACAGCGTGTGCAGGACGTAGTAGCGCGGCAGGGGCCAGTAGTCGTACCGGGTCGACTGGTCGAACGGCTGGCCGGTGCGGGCCGAGTAACGGTACTCGCGGAAGCGGCCGTACGCCTCCTTGTGCAGCCGCATCGCCTCGGAGCTCTCGACCTGCGCCTCCCACCGGGCGAGCAGGTCGTCCGGCAGCCGCAGGAAGATCCCCTCGCCGCGCACCTCGCTCGCGGGCACCCACGTGGGCCTCGACCGGGCGAGCGGCACGCGCTTCACCAGCGCCGGGTCCTCCGGGTCGGGCGCGTCGAGCCGGGTGAACCCGATCATGGCGCGCACCTCGCGCAGCCGCTCCACGTGGACGACGTCGGAGTAGTAGCCCTTGAGCAGCGGCGGCACCGGCTCGTCCCGGTCCCGATAGGCGGTGAAGTCGTCGCTCGGCGGCGGCAGGTGGGCGCTGGAGAAGATCTCCCACTCCGGGGTGAGCAGGTCGGGGTAGCCCTCCGGGCCCTGCTCCGGCCCGGTGGCCTCCTCGCCGCGGCGCCGCTCGATCGCCGCCCACAGCTCCTCGTCGCCCCACTTCTCGAACTCGAACGACAGCGGCGGCATCGACCGCATGAACGGCAGCATGTCGGGAGCCTTGACGTGCTGGAGGTTGTCCCAGAACTGCGCCACCCGCGTGTCGAGTTCGCCGGCTCCCCCCTTCGGCAACGCGAGGGCCGACAGGGTCTGCGCGAACCACTGGTTCGACGCGCCGACGACGAGCACGTACGGCCGGCTCTCACAGGCCGAGAACGTGCCAAGGTGCGGGTGGCGGCCCCGGCAGCCGGGCAGCCGGTCCCGGCCGCGCTTGCCCATCGCCTGCCGGATGTTGCGCTCGGCGCCGCAACGCTGGCAGCCGATGCGCACGTTCGCGCCGAGGTTGCCGCCCCGGTCCTCCATCAGCAGGTTCGGCTTGGCCGCCGCCGGGCACGGACCGCCCTCGTGGACGAACTCCAGGTAGGGGAAGTCGTCCAGGTGCCCGTTCGTGCAGGCCAGGACGAAACGCGCCCCGACGGCGAGCCTCTTCTTGGTGCCCTTGCCGCACTGGTGGAAGAACCGCGCCTCGTGCGGCTTGTTCGGCTTGTCGTTCTCGAAGCCGAAGGCCCGGGAGTCGACGCGGGCCAGCAGGTTGCACGCCGTACACCGCATCCACCCGGGGAACGGCACCACCGGCACGCCGGTCAGTTCCGCTTGCGGGTAGGTGTCCTTGTCCGGCAACCAGGGCGCGGGCCGCAGGTGCTGGACGGTCCTGCTCAGCAGCGCCTGCACGGCCGCGAGCAGGCGTGGCTCCGCGATGAACGTCGCATGGCGCGGTGGTTCGCCGACGCCTCCCTGAGGAATGATCGGATGCTTCCAATCGTCGAGGCCCTTCACCAGCACGGAGAAGTTGGGCAGGTCGACCAGCGACCCCACGCCGGAGGTGTACATCAGGTGGCTGGGACGCACCGCGCCGACGCGGCTCCGAGGGGAGAAGGACCCGACCATCATTTGCCCTTTCCATCCTGGGCGGTGACGCCCATCTCGTCGCCCACCGGCTCGTCCGCGTCGGCGCCGGCGGCGCCCCCGACGAAACTCCACTCCGGCGCGCCCACCGGCCCGAGGAAGATGCCGTCGCCGGGCGGCAGCAGCAGGTTGATCTCGTTCTCGGTCTCGCGCATCGAGTTGCCGACCGTGCGGGAGTCCCAGGAGCCGTTGCCCGCGCGGTGCAGCAGGCCGTCCACGACCTCCTTGGCGGTGCTCTTCTTCCGCTCGTAGCCGAGCCGGGCCGGGCCGGTCTTGGCCGCGTTCCAGAGGTCGATCAGCATCTTGAGCCGCTCGTCCATCGCCTGCCGCGCGCGCGGGCCGCCGACGACCTCCGCCCGCGCGACCATCCGGCCGGCGAGGCGGGTCACCGCGTCGCCGTTGAGATCGACGTCTTCGGCGTCGCGGTTGCGCGAGTGGGCCTCCTCCACGTTGCGCACGGCCGCGACGAAGGCGCCGGTCGCGACCCGGTCCAGCGCCCGCGCGGTGTACGGCGTGACCGACAGCGCCTCCACCTGCCGGTAGAACGTGGCGTGGTAGTGCTCGAAGTCCTCGTAGTGCGCGAGGTCGCGCGGCCGGGACCAGTTGTACAACGTGACGACGAGTCCGGGACGGGCCGCGTCACGCCCGACCCGGGATGACGCCTGGATATATTCCGCCGTGTTCTTCGGCTGCCCGATCATCATCATCAGCCCGAAGCGGGACACGTCCACGCCCACCTGGAGCATCGAGGTGGCGAGCACGACGTCGACGGGCGGCCGCGCCGACCGCAGGCTCCGCAGGGCCCGGTAGCGGTCGGCGGCCGGATGCGCCCGCCGCTTCGACTCGTCCTTCTCCTTCATCAGCGCGGCGATCTCCTCCCGGCTCTCCCGGACGCGCCGCGAGGTGTCCAGCTCCGGGTCGAACCCGATCTCCAGTTGCTTGAGCACCTCGCTGATGTCGCCGGAGGAGATACGTGAGGTGAGCTCGACGACGTGCAGCAGGTCCGTACGGCTCAGCAGCCGGTTCGACAGCTTCTTCTGCCTGCCGTGGATGCGGATCCGGGTGGTGACGTCGTCGTCCATATAGCGCCGCATGCCCGCCAGCTCACGGGTGGCGTTGAAGTAGCCGACCAGCGTCATGTAAGGGTCGGCGGGCTCGCCGTACCCGTCGAAGAGCGTCTGCCCGGCGAGCAGCAGGATCTCGGCGAGCCGGATCTCGGCCGACTTGAGGCGCACCCCGTGCGCGCACACACCGAGGTAGCGCCGCCCCGGGTCCTTCGGCGTGACCGGCGCCTGCCGGGAGAAGAAGGTGTCGGCGACGTCGATCACCTGCGGCGGGAACACGGCCAGGTCACGGCCGAAGACGCCGAGCACCTGCCGGTCGGCCCGCTTGGTCGTCGCGGTCGACGCGATGATCTTCGGCCCGGCCTGCGCGCCGCCGGTGGTCCAGGTGCACAGCTCGTCGACGGCCGCCTCGAACAACCCGACGACCGTGCCCAGCGCGCCCGAGATGAGGTGCAGCTCGTCCTGGATGATCAGGTCCGGCGGCCGGAGCCGGATCACCGGGCGGCTCTCGGTCTTCGGCAGCCGGCCCTTGGCGTTGTGCCTGCCGCCGCAGCCGATCCGGTCGTCCAGGTCGTCGTGCCGGTAACCGTGCCGGGGGCAGCGCCGGCTCACCCGGCCGAACAGGTGCCCGGCGAAGCCGCGCCACGGAAGCTGCGCCAGCTTGTCGACGGTCGCGATGACGAGGCTCGGCGTCAGCCGATAGATCTCCTCGTCCACGGTGAGAATCGGCAGGCCCTCGCGCCGCGCGTACGCCTCGTCCGCGCCCGTGCCGGCGGGCAGCGTGCGCAGCTCGCCGAGCCGCGAGAACGGGCAGGGGTCGGCGTCGCCCTCGCTGCCGCGCCCGCAGTAGAGCAGCACGCGGCGGCGGTCCTCGTCGATGTCGAGGTTGGCCCCGGCGACCAGCTTCTCCCCGCACCACGAGCACGACAGCGTCTGCAGGACGTTGGTGTCGCGGTTGGAGTCCCTGGCCTCCTGGATCTGGTCCTTCGCCTCGGCGAACCAGTTGGGCGAGACCGCGTTGCCCACCCACAGACCGATGCGGAACGGTTCGTCGCCCCACGTCCCGGGGTCGTCGCGCCGCAGCACCTCACACGCGCACACCAGCGCGGCGGCGCGCTGGAACTGCTGCGCGGTGAGCAGCCGCAGCGTGTAGCGCATGAGCACCGCCACGCCGTCCAGGCCGCTGCGCGCCTCCGCCCCGGAGCCGACGACCTTCTGCAGCCGCCGGATCGCGAACGTGTACGCCGTGAGGCCGAGGTAGGCCTCGGTCTTGCCGCCGCCGGTCGGGAAGAACAGCAGGTCGACGGTCGCCGTGTGGGCGGCGGCCCGCTCCGGGTGCGCGGGATCGGTCAGCGACGGCAGGTTGAGCAGCATGAACGCGAGCTGGAACGGCCGCCACGACGCCGCCGCCGCGCCCTTCGCGTCGACCTCCGCCATCGCCTGCTCATAGCTCAGCCCCTGCTCGTCGCGGAGCTTCGCCACCGCCGTACGGCGCCGCTGGAGCGCCATCGCCCGGTTGGCGAACCGGAACGCCGCGTACGCCTGCTCGTGCCCGTCCGCGGTGGTCACCGTGAGCAGCGCGATCCCGGCGCGGATGCGCTCGGCGGCCCGCCGCGCCTTCCGTACGGCGACCTCGGCGGCCTCGCGCAGCGGCTCGGGCACGCCGGGGATCTGCCGCTCCTGCTCGTCCAGCCACGCCGAATAGCCGTCGGCCAGCGGCGTCAGCCCGGCGGCCAGCGCCTCGAGCGAGGCGCTCGCGAGGGCGTCCATCGACAGCTCCACGTCGGCGAGGGCCGTGCCCTCCCCCACCGGGGCGACCGTCGCGGGCACGTCGTAGTAAGGCAGCCAGGTGGTGCGCAGCTCCGTCGCCCGCCGCGCCTTCGGGGCGACCTCCGCGTGGACGGCCACGTTGCGGCCCACGGCATACCGGCGCTCGTTGCGGTAGAGCAGCCGCAGGTGCCTTTCCTCCAGGTCCTCCTGGCCGGCGTTTTCCTGGCCTGCGTGATCCTGGGCGGGGTCCGCCCGGCCGCCGTCGAGAGGGTCGTCGATCGGCAGGAAGACGCCTGCCGGGTCGCCGGGCTGTGTGGCGGCCTGGGCGGCGGCGACGAGCTCGGCCTGGAAAAGCCACGCGATGTCGGGGCTGGTCTCGGGCTCGACCTGCTGGTTGATCAGCGTCAGCTCGACGACCCGCCGCCCCTCCGGCCGGGGCCGCACGGCCACCGCGAGCAGCACGCCGGGCTCGTCGGCACGTTCCATCGTCAGCGGGATCTTCTGGCCGGGCTCGGCGAGCGGGATCGTCAGGCGGTGCTCGACCGGCCTGCGGCCCCAGACGCGCTCGGTCCGCAGCCTGCCCTTCCCGTCCTCCACCTCGGTCTCGACCTTGGTGTACGCGCCCCAGCGGGCGGTCACGGTGAGCGCGTCGAGGTCGCCGGGCACCGCGAACGACATGCCCATGGACGACGCCCACAGGCGGCCGAGGTTCTGCGGGGTGAGCACGTCGGGCAGCTCGCCCTCGGCCCCGTCACCCTCCGCGCCGATCTCCGTCTCGGGCAGTTCGTCGGCGTCCTCGGCCACCCGCTTCGGCGACGGCTTCGGGCCGAGCATGCCGACCAGGTAGCGCTCGCGCGGCCCTATAGCCTTGCGCTGCAGCTCCTCGAAGTCCCCGTCGTACGGCCCGAGCAGGTCGCGCCGGACGAGCTCCTGAAAGGCGTCCCTGACCTCGAACGACGTGATCGGCGGGAATTCCTGCGGGACGTCGAGCGGATGTCGCGTCCTTTCGCCGCTCTTCGCCTCCTCGTCACCCTGGCCGAACAGGTCGCCCTGGTCTGCTCCCGCGGCGAACAACTTCTCCTGCCGATCGAACACGTTGGGGGGTGTCCTTCCTCGCCTGACCGTGGACGCAACGGTAGTTGCTCCTGGTAAGCCTCCGGCAGCACGTGGCCGGATCGTAAGCAACCCCGAATTTCGCCCAACCGAAATGCCCCCATCAGGTGTCCCCCTCATTGCTGCCGGCACCGCCCTCAATGAGAAGCTGGACCACGTTTTGAATTGGGCAGAACGCTCTTGATGGCTGCTGGGAAGATGCGTGCGAGCTGATAGCCGACCAAGGCCACGGCTACACCGGCCGGCTGGGACAGCAGGAAGGCCGAATAGAGCGGGCGCGGACAATAATCTCGACGGACCGCGTGGGCGTGATCAGTCGTCCTTGGGGATCGGGCGGGCGAGATGCCGGGTCGCGAGTTCGATCAGGGCGGTCGAGGTCACCGGCCAGATGCGGGCCGTGTTGTCCCGACTGGCCGTGGCGAGATGCTGGCCGTCCGGGCTGAAGGACAGGCCCCACACGGCTTCTTCGTGCCTCACACGTGCCACCTCGGATGGCCCGCCGCCCCGCACGGACCATACTCGTACGTCACCGTCCTGGCAGCCTGCCGCGAGGTGGCTTCCATCAGGACTGAAAGCCACTGACTCCACCGCAGCGTCGTGCCGGATGTCCAGAGGCGTATCTTCTCCCTGGACCGGCCAGATGCGCGCATACTCAGCGCTGGCTGTGGCCAGCCGCGCTCCACCTGGTGAGAAGCTGACACCCCACACGATGTCGGTGTGGGGCAGCACCTTATGCACCCCGCCGTCCGCGATCAGCCAGACGCGTGCGCACGCGTCTGCGCAGCCCGTGGCCAGCAGGCGTCCGTCTGGGCTGAACTCCACACTCCAGACAGTGTCCTCGTGGGGGAACTGCGTGATGAAGGCTCCGGTCTCGATCTCCCAGATACGAGCGATCCGATCGGCCCCGCCTGTCGCGAGCAGGCGTGAGTCGGGGCTCAGCGCGATGCTTCTTATCCAGTCGGGATGCGGTAGCTCTGCGATCTCACGGCCGGTGCCGAGTTCACGCACACGAGCATATCCGTCGGCACCCGCGCTTGCGATCAACCTTCCGTCAAGGGAGAACGCCACGGACTGCGCGGGTCCGGTGTGGGAGTAGCTGCATATGCTGGTACCCGACGCAACATCCCAAATCTGGACTTCACCGCAGTAGCAGGCCGTGGCTACCCGAGTGCCCTGATGGCCGAAGGCGACCGCCTCGACCCAGGAATCATGCGTCAAGCGTGCGATCTCATCTGAGGCGTGGACATTCCACACGCAGGCCGACGCATCGGCGCCGGCGGTGGCCAGCTTGGCCCCATCCGGGCTGAAGACCACACAGTTGACTGGCCCGTCGTGAGCGACCCGTGCAGCTTCACTCCCGGTTCGGGCGTCCCAGACATGCGCGGTCTTACTGTCCCCGGCGACCGCGAGCCGGGTACCGTCAGGGCTAAAGGCGATGCTTTCCACCGAGCCCTCGTGGTGCAGGTGCTGAATCGGTGTTCCGCTCTGCGCATCCCAGATGCGCGCGCTTCCGTCACGTCCGGCAGTGGCGAGGAGACCGCCGTCGGGACTGAATGCCACCGTACGGACCCAGCCGCTGTGCTTGAGCCGGTTCTCTTCCTCTATGCGGGTTCGCCCGCCGGTTACGACGATGTTGTTGATCCTCTCTGCCGTCCAGATCCGCGCGCGCTCGTCGCGGCTGGCCGAGGCGAGCGCGCCGTCAGCGCTGAAGACCACAGCCCGAACCCATCCGTCATGAGGCAGTCGCGCGACCTCGACGCCGGCGGGGACGGTCCAGATCCCCACGGTCGTATCAGTGCTGGCAGTCGCAAGGACTCTGCCCTCTGGGTGGAATGCCAGATTGCGCACGACGTCGTCGTGAACCATGGTCGCGACCATCTGTCCACCACGCGGATCCCACAACCGTGCCCTTCCGTCGCCACACGCGGTGGCGAGGAATCGTCCATCTGGGCTGAAGGCCACGGACCATACGGTGTCATGATGCGGCAGTGAGCCGATGAGCGTTCCTGTCCACACATCGTAGATACCCACCTGGTCTTCGTGACCGCCCGTGGCGAGGAGATTCCCATCTGGGCTGAAGGCGACCGACCAGACGGCCATCGCATGCCGGATGGTCACTCGCGCACGCCCGGTCGCCGCATCCCACACACATACGGTGCCGTCGAAGCCCACCGTGGCGAGATGGGAGCCATCAGGACTGTAGGCCAGACAGCGTACGGCGTCCTCGTGCCCGAGGCGATGTTCCGGCTTGGTCGTGCTGGCGAGCGCGTGACGCAGTGCTCGATCCCCCTGGAGCAGGGGCATGCGTCGCAGGGAGCGGATGGCGTACTCCAGCGCCACGGTTGCGGTCTCCGTCGCCGAGAGTCGGGCCAGTTCGGATTGCGCCGCCAGGTGCATCGCATCGTTATGCGCCAGGAGGTCCCGTTGGCGGCGCTGTTCCTCACGATGCGCCTCCATGCTGTGGACGACATAGTCCATGATCCCCATCGCATGGTGCGGATGCTCCTCCACCACCTGGAAGGCACGATCTAGCAACGGCGCGGGCAACAGAAGTTTGGGATCCTGATTGTGGTTCTCCCACTGGGATTTGTAACCCTGGACCATTCCCGCCACGGCGAGAACCTCACTGTCCCGTGCCAACCAGATCTGCAGGCGATCCCAGCCGCGAAGCAAAGCCTCGTGAGCGACTTCAATCATCTCGTCACCGAAGGTCACCAGCCGCTTGTCGTGCAGAACCTTGGATACCGCCAGGTCGTCCAGGGAGAGCCGGTCCTGGCGCACCGGTTGCGCATAGTCGTTCGTTCCAGGAGTGACAAGCATGGTGAAAATCCGCTGCGCCGCGGCTTGCTGTCGCTGCGGAAGGCTGTCGATGACCTTGTCAGCGTACTTCGAAAGGGCGCTCACCCCACCCATCCGATAGTAGGCCTCCCGCGTAAGCCGCCACGGTGGGTCTTGTAAAGGCCACATCCGGTGAAGCACGAACTGGAGGAGCGGTAGTCGTCCCGGCTGTCGGCCGAAATCCGCGCTGAGCGCTTCGATCAGGTCCTCATCACACACAACCGGGCGTTCGGGATCAGCCAAGCGTGCGGGTTCCGTGATGGCGGATCGGAGGTCCACGTCCGAGAGCGCACGCAGGACCCGGGAACGGGCCTGAAGATACTCGCCGAGATGTTGGTGCTGGAGAAGGCCGCCGAAATGTTCTTCACGTATGGTCAGGACGACGGTGACGTCGGCCTGCTCCGACGGCCTCAGCTCCGTGGCGGTCTCCGCCAGCAGGTTGAGGAAAGCGGAACGTTCCTCGATATCAGCGCAGCGCGTGAGGATCTCCTCGGCCTGGTCAACCACCACGACCAGCCGGTCCACCCTCAGCCCGATCGCCAGCCGACGCCCCGCGTCCATCAGGCCCCGTTCCAGGAGGCGCGTACGCCACTGGTCGATCTGGGACATCTGGACATGAGCGTCTCGGACTTCGGCGGCGGCGAACTCACAGGCCAGTGAGAACGTCGGCAGGTCTCCTGGCCGGACGCGCACAACATGTATCGAGGATTCGCGCCGGAGCCGAGGGATCAGCCCCGCGCTGATGACGGACGATTTTCCGCAGCCTGAAGGACCTGTCACGGCGAGCAGCCGCCGGGACCTGGCGTCCTCAACGAGTCGCTGGACGAATTCGCCGCGGCCGAAGAACAACTCGGCGTGCGACTCCTCGAAGGGCAACAGCCCCCGGTAGGGATTACGGGGCGGCTGGTGAAGGACTGCGGGCCAGGCCGCGGCGAGCGCGTGCAGTCCGATTATGTAGATCTGCTGATCACCGGCAATCGCCTGGAGCATGCCCACGACCTCACCGCTGTCCCGGTGCCAGACCGGCCCTCCACTGAAGCCGGCTGCGGCTGTGATGCCTGATGCGATTCGCTGGTCGACCTGGCTGCGAACGGGGTCGGCCGCACCGAGGAGTTCGCCGGTGACGTGCCCCATCAACTGACGTTTCGGCAGAGGCCCCCATACCTGGATGTACGTCCCCGCCGGGCTGCCGATCGCTCGGAGCCGGGCTGGGGCTGTCAATGGAGGCGGCGGCTCCAGCAGTTCCAGCCCGGCGACGTCGCTCCAGTCGAAAGGTTGGTCACCGCCCGGATGCCACCTGATGATCTTTGCCGGACGGACGTGGCTATGGCGGCCGTCGCCTCCGAGTGGGAAGTCGACGAAGATCAGTGCGCCATCTGGTGGTGCGGCCGATTCGCGCTGTTCTCGACCGAGCGCCGAGTTGATGACATGTGCACACGTGACGATCTGCTCCTGGCCGACCAGAAAGCCAAGCCCCACGGGCCGTTTACCTCCTGCGAGGATGCGGACCGTCGCGCGTTCCGGCCGGGACGCGCTCCCGGTCACGACGCCGGATTCTGCGGAGCCCAGGTCATCGTGACGTTGAACGACGCCTCGGCGGTTCCCTTCGTGAAAATCAACCCCAACTCGCCGCCGAACTTGAGGCCGAACTCCACCTGGATCTCCTTGGGCTGGCGGGTGGCCGCCTGGAGTTTCGTCATTATCGTTTCGAGGGCGGGGCTGATGTCGTCAAGAGCCGCCGACAGCGAACGCGAAGCCTCTTCCAGCCTTCCGTCCAAGGAGGCGAGCTCCAGCGCGTCGTCAGCGTCCACTTCGGCTATCAGGTAGTGATTAGTACCAGATTGTCCGTCTCTGATCGGTATGCGCACTTGGATGGATCCCACGTTGCCTCCGGCTGTCCCACAGCTCCCGATATCAACGGTAATCGGTAAGCACTCCGGACGAGCCCGGAGTTAAGGTATTACCTACAACACGATCCATACGTGTGCGGGTGGTTGGACCCCGCACCGGCCATCCTCGGAGGCTCCTTGATGCGTTCTCCGGCGTTTGTGATCATGTTGCTGATGGTCCACGCCGCGTCCCTCGGAAGCTCGTTGATCATCCTTGTCGGTTCCCCCCTTGGAGCGGTGGGATGGACGGCGGTCGGCCTGTTTGCGGTGTCAGGCTTGGCGCTCGTGGTCGCCCTGCAGCACATCGTCCGGCAGCTGCCTTTGGGCTTGGTCCGCCTCCAGGAGGCAGTGAACTCCCTCGCCAACGGCGAGTCCTTACTGAAGGCCACCTACTACAAGGCCGACCGCGCCGAGGACGTCGAAAGGCTGCACCGTGATGCGGGCGAGGTCATCCGCATGGCCCCGCGCGGCGCCCACATCTATGCTGTCAATTCCTACGTTGAGGTGTTCAAGGCCTCTAACGAGCCGCGGTGGGCGCACATCCAACGTGCCTACCTCAGCGAGTTCGAGAGGCGGTTCGGTGAGGTGACCTATCACCGGATCATCCAGTCCGACGGCAACGGCGATCGCAGCCCTGGGCATCTCGCCGAACAACTCGCGCCCGCCTATCTGCACCACTACCGGAGCATCGCCAGGCACAGCTCCAAATGGGGAGCTCAGCGTCTGCGCGTCGCCGAGGTTCGAGCGACTCTCCCCACATCTTTCGTCCTGGTCAAACACGAGGACGGCGGCTCGATCATCTGGCAGATCCACAAGCACGCGCCCAGGCTGCGTGATGAGGACGCCGTACAGATCATGGGGATCTTCATCATCACCGACCCGGAGGGTATTTTCGTCCGGCATTTCATGTCGTGGTTCCGCGACATGGACCACCAACAGCTGAGAACGCTGACGGAGTCGGATCTGCAACCCCCCGACGTTGTCACCGCGTCCGATTAAGGTGCCTCGGAAGGAGGCGCGATGGACCCCCACGAAAAGATCATCAGAACACTCTTCTCGACGATCGACACGAACGACTGGGCCACGCTCAGAGAACTGGTCACAAGCGACATCACCTACGACCGTCCAGGGTTTCCCAAGATTATCGGTGTGGACGATCTCTGTGACTTCTACCAGGAGAAACGCCCGATCGGTAATGGAGTCCACGAGCTGCGTTCCGTGGTGAGCGATACTCTCCAGGGTTTCTGCTGGGGTCACTTCAGCGGCGTGTCCAGGGAGGGCGCAGCGCTGGACGAACTTTTCGCGGACTGGTTCGAGTTCCATGACGGCCGGGTCCGCCGCCGCCGGACCTTTTTCTACCGGCCGGCTATCTGAGCAAGTCTATGTGAGATGGCGCGGCAGGACCCAACGCCGACGAATGTGACATAGTGGCAGAGTCGGTACCCTCGGACATGCACGAGCCGGATTCGCGCGTACTCGATCCCGCGATGCCTGATGTCGTCGAAGAGCGGCCTGTCCGACTCTGCCTCTTCTCGCAGCAGGTTCACAGCCCGGTCCGAGTCGCCTCGGTGATAGACCTCCTGAGATCGATTGCGCTCTGGCTCATGATACGATTGTCGGCACTCACCCTTCAGGAAACGTTGCCGAAGGCGCGACCAGGCCATCGCGAAGCGTTCACCAAACTCCTCAAGATCGAGTCGCTCGCCAGCCTTGGTCACCCACGGCGGAGGATTTATCTCAGTTCTTGAGATTATTATCGTCGCCGTGATTTATGGGCGGTCCGATAAGGGGTACATCTCTCCGGCAAACCCCTCGCCTCTGCCGCAACCGGACACAGCGCGACGCCGTGTCACGCCGACACCGGCAGGGCAGGCCGCGATCGAGACGTGGGAATGCCCTGGCGAAGAGAGCTTCTACCTGGGAGAAGGAAACCACCCCTTAGTCAAGTACCCTTGGCGATCAACTGGTCACTCATTGTAATGTCCGGTCCATGGCCACACTTGATCACGAGACCCTCTTGGGGATCGTCCGTAATCGCCCGCTGCTGGCGGTCGCGCTTCTCCGGGCCGCGGCGTTCGTGGGTGAGAATGAGCCGGCCGACGGGGAGGCGATCGTCCTGCGCTTCCCGTGGACGCGGCTCGCCACAGCGGAGGAGCCCGCTCTCGCCGCTCGCTATCGCGAGATCATCGCCGCGGCCCGCCGAACCCGCGCGAACCTCGGGGAGTCCATGTTCGGGGAGATCATCGCCTTCCTGAACGCCCGCATAGAGGAGGGCCTCCACGAGACGGACCTGGTCGCGCGGAGGGGCGTGCGCGACTGGAGGGCGGAGCGGGACCTGTGGGCGAAGCGAGATCGTGTGGCGTTCCTGGAGTCCGTCCTCCTCGACGATTTCTACCTGGCGATCGAGGAGCACTCCCAGGCGGAGCACCTGCTCAAGCTGGAGGCCGCCGCCTACAACTGGCACGACGACTACCAGGACGAATGGCGCGTCTAGAACGAGTCGCGCAGCGGGCGGCCTGCCGTGGAGAGCCCCCTCAGGCGTACGGCAGGCCGCCCTAACCCCGCCGGCCACGGCCAGAGCGTGACCGGCGGGGAGCTTCACCGGGCCTGACCGGCCGGCAGACCGCGCCACCACTTGTGCCGACCATCGGGGTGATCGGGCATCGCGAAAGCGAGCCCGATCCTGGACCTCCTGGTCGAGTAGCGTCTGTTCGGCCACTCCAACGCCTTCTCAGGAGCACGTCGGTGTCTTACCCTTCGGCTTGGTGGGATGTTCGGGGGGGGTTCCGATCGGCATGGCAGCCGGTAGGCCTGAGCGACCAGCAAGCCTCTGCTACCTGGGACCGCAGGACCCCAGCACGGACGTACGGGCGGACGGGGGAAACGATGGCGGAGCCGACATCCCCGGGAACGGGACCCTTGTCGCCGGACTTCAGCGGCATCGACCCGGGGCGGATGAGCGAGTTCATCAACGCCCTCACGCGCAGCCACGACGTCATCAGGCAGGAAACGGACGCCATCCGGCGCGTGCTGGGCTCGGTGAACGTCTCGGCCGCCGCGCTGAACCCGGTCGGAGAAGTGCTGGCCTGGCTTGAGGCGGAGTTGCCGAAGCTGCGGCGCCGGCAGGCGACGATCCTCGCGTCGGAGAACATCGCGGGGTGGCTGCCCGGCATGGCCTCCGGGCTGGTACCGCTCGACGAAAGCGCCGTGCTCACGGCGTCCGAGGCGCAACGTCAGGGCAGGGCACTCGCGGAGCGGTTCTCCCGCACCGATGCGAGGGACTACGGCGTTCCCATCGGAAAGACGAACGACGAGACCTTCGCCCGCCTGGTCGCGGAACTGGACGCGCACCGCAACGACGCGGACTTCGTCGCCGCCTTCTTCGCGGCGCTCGGAGCCAAGGGGACCCTCGGGCTCACCGGGAAGCTCAGGGCCGGGATGGACGCCCCCGACAAGGCGCTCGACGTGGTGAGCCAAGCGTTCGGCACGGCCGTCCGGGAGGGCGCCGCCGTGCCGGGCTTCGCCGAGGTCAGGTACGAACTCGTTACCGGGAAGGCCCCTCCGACAACTGGTGCCTGGTTGCCGCCCTTGTCGACTTACCCCACCGGACCACACCCACCTGCGGACGCCGGATTCGCCGAACTTCGCAACGGCCAGGCCGCCGTTCCGGAGCATGGCGAACGGCGACTGGGCGACCTGTTGCGGGCCGGCAAGTTCCCCGCCGACTGGCTCGCCGCCGTCGTGAGCCTGCACGCGCTGGGCAAGGGGAGCACTGTCGGCGGTACGGACCTGGCGGGCTTTCTCAACGCCCTGGGCAACAATGCGAAGGCCGCCAGAACGGCGCTCTCCACCGCGTCCAGGGAGTACGGTTCCCTGCCGAAGGCACTCAGCGCACTGAACGAGAGGGCCGAGGTTCGATGGCATGCGCCGCTCCAGCCGGAAGCACAGAAGAACGAGAACTCCCGTGCGGACGCCTTCGGGCGCATGCTGGCCGCCGCGTCCGGAGCGTACGACGAGAAGGACGGCGCCCACTCCGCCGAGACCGCCCAAATGGCCTTCCAGCTCATGCGCGAGCTGCCCAAGCTCGACATCCAGGAACCGACCCGCGTCCACCTCGCCGAGATCGCCGGGGCGTACGCGACGGAGATCACCGAGGGCGCCAACCTCGGCGACGCCAACCGCACCCAGCCGAGCGCGTTCGGCCCGGTCAAGACCATCATCCCCGGCCTGAACCCCGCCTTCCGGCTGAGCCCGAAGGACACCTACGCCTTCGTCAAGACCTTCGCGGACTCCCCCGACCACATCAAGCCTTTCGAAGAGGGAATGGGAAACCTCACCAACAGAATCGTCAACGCCGCCGCGCGCAAGGATCGTGCTACGGGGAGCATCGACAACTTGGAGCGAGCGATGCAGGCACTCGGCTATGTATCTGGCATGCAGCTCATGGCGGAGCGGAAGAGTCAGGCCGCGCTTGACGCAGAGGAGCAACAGCGAATCAAGACCGAACTCTTCCTCGCCGGCGTTGCCCTCGGTGTGGTCGGATTCCGGATTCCGGAGTCGGGACAACTGCTGTGGTTCGGAGTCTCTACTCTCACACCTCTCGGGATGGAGCCGATACTCACCCCCGGCAAAACGCGGGTGGGAGAACTCGAAAAGAGGGATCGTGCAGCCTCGCTGGCACGAGAGAGCTGGCTGGCCACCACCTTGATGTCGAACGGGTTCAAGGCCGAATTTCCTCCCACCGACCCTCGTTTCTCCCATCCGCCTATAACCGACAAGGACGGGAAGCTTCTACCTCTGGACAGGATAGTCAAGGACAAGTCCGCACTCCAGAACTTCGACAACTGGCTCATCGCCAACGGATCTGGTGGACCAGACAAGACAAAGATCGGCGAGGCTCAGCAGCAGCTGAAGATTTCGTTCAGCGGAGCGAGGCAGGATGTGGAGCTGCGCGGGCCAGCACAACTTGAGTGACCATCAACTCAACGGCAAGCACTCCGTCTCACCCCGCACTATCATCTTGCCCTTGGCTGGAGAAGAAAGGGTGATGCGCGTTCGATATTGAGCACTCACCGCCTCCCTCTGGGTAAGGTCTTCGCTAGCGCTCACCAACTTGTATTTTCCCGCGTATTGCAAGGCGCCGATCAGAGCGGTCGCGATGATATCCGAGTCGGAGTCCCACACAGAGTCCGCCTTCACGGCATAGGTGCGCTTGTACCTGCCGTTTCCGCAGGGGATGTCCTTCCCGCCAGGATCGGCCACGCTCACGTTTTTGGATACGGCGTTCTTGATAGTCACGTCGATGTGGCTTTTGAGGGCGGGTTCGACTTGGGCTGCGGTGGGGAGCCTGGGTGCGGGTTCGGTACAGGCGGACAGCATCAGGCCGGCGAGCAGGGAAATGGTGACGAAGCTCCTCAGGCGAAGCGTCATGAAATCCTCCAGACAACCCGGTCCACGCGTCCCCGCTCCATGATGTCGCCCAACCGGCCCATCGTACGGTCGGTTCACGGAAATACATAGGACCCCTCTCGTGATTAGCTCGCGGTTATTCCTGTGCCGCATTGAGCGGCGCGGGATCGTCGTGCAAGCGAGCGGCCTGCCGTGGAAAGCCCCCTCAGGCGTACGGCAGGCCGCCCTGGCCCCGCCGGCCACGGCCAGAGCGTGACCGGCGGGGAGCTTCATCGGGACTGACCGGCCAGCAGGCGGTGCCACCACTCGTGCGCCTCCTCGATCCACCACCGCCGGGCCGTCCAGGACACCGGCGGCACATCGTGGCGGGCCAGGGCCCGGCGGCAGAACTGGTAGACCCCGCCGCAGCAGACCAGCTCATAAGAGGTCATCTGACAGGCGCAGGTGTGGGCGACGACCCGGCCACGCCCAAGGCTCTCCTCGATCCACCACAACCTCGTCCACCCGGGACGCGGCACGGCCGGATGCGGCGACACACCAGGACAGTCCTCCTCGTCGTCGTCCTCACCGGTGGCGGCGTCGGGCACCACGGCGGGCGCGGTCACCAGGCCACCCCTTCGGCGATGCCCTCCTGCACGGCGATCGCCTGGCACAACGCCACCAGGTCATCGCCGTCGACCGTCCGATGCGCGCCCGCCTCCTCCACCGCCGAGGGGAACGGCCGCTCCCGCGTCGCCCACAACCGCCCCGCGTCGCTCCGCATGATCCGCCACCCCGCGAACACCGGACGCCCGGCGGCAACACCCCTACTCTGTGTCATGGGTCAGGACCACCATCCTGATCAAGGGGTCCGTATGGTGTTCCTGCACCTGCGGATCCCGGCTTGTCTGCGTCTTCACCTCCAGATACAACAGCGTGTAACACCCTCATCACAGATGTAGTTGAGGGACACTTGGGGCGGTCAGAAAGCCCCGGTCTGACAAAAAGGTGTACGCGATGGACGCCGAGCTCCCCCCGTGGGCCATACGGCTACGCGCCGAGCGGCGCAGCCGACTGTGGAGTCAGAAAGAGATGGCCCGCCGCCTCGTCGAGGCCGCCGACGACGAGACACGCAAGTGCCTGCCCGTCCGGGAAACGATCATCCGCCGGATCAAGGCATACGAAGCCGGCCACAACCAACCGCGCGATCCGTACCGGCTGCTGTACACCCGCGTATTCGAAATCAGTGAAGCCGAGTTGTTCGACATGCCACAAGCGCCCTCCCGCCCGGCTCTTGACGATGTGCTCGCCAAGCTGCCCGACAGTGGCGCCCTCACTTCGCGCCTCCCTCGGACCGGACGGCGCATCGGAATGAGCACGATCATCGACCTGTCCGCGGCGGTTCATCGTCTGCGGCTGGCTGACGATGTACTGGCAGGCGGCGACCTTCTGCAGCCTGCGTTCCGCGAACTCGACGCCGCGACACGGCTCTACCGCGAAGCCACCTATTCCGAGAACACGGGACGCGCACTGCTCGGCAGGATAGGTGAATTTGCCCAGATCGCCGGGTGGGTCGCCAGCGATGCGGGACACCACGAGCAGGCAGCGGAAACCTATCGCCTCGGCATATGGGCCGCTCAGGAGGCCGGAGACGGCACTCTGGAATCGAATCTCCTCGGTTCCCTCGCCTACCAGATCACGAACGTCGGCGACCCGCATGAGGGGGTGACGCTCGCGCACGCGGCAGTTGATGCGGCCGGACCACATGCGCCGGCACGGGCACGCGCCCTCGCCTGGGATCGAGTTGCCTGGGCACATGTCCAGGTCGAGGAAGCCGACGCGGCCATGCGAGCGCTGAGCGAGGCCAGCGCGGCCCTGGAAGATCACAGTGACGAGGATGAGCCCGCTTACCTGTACTGGGTGAACGCGCACGAACTACAGATCATGGAGGCGCGCGCCTACACGGAACTACGGCGACCACTTCGCGCGGTACCGCTGCTCACCGACGTCCTACGCCAGTACGACGCCACCCACGCCCGCGAGCTCGCTCTGTACCTCTCCTGGCTCGCCGTCGCGCTCGCGGACGCCAACGAGCCGGAGGAGGCCGCACGTACGGCATCGCGGATGTTCGACCTGTCGAAGGACCTCGCCAGCGACCGAACCACGCGCCGTCATCGCGTCGTCCTCGGCCGCCTTGCGCCATACCGAGACGTACACCAAGTGCGAGAAGTGATCGAACGGTGCCGATGAAGAGCCGGAATCAGGCGGAGGTGATCTCATGACGGAACCCGAGGAGCGGACGCGTGATCACTGGTGGTGGCGCCCAGGCTGGCGGCGCGGCCGGTCGTTCTACACCTGGCACTTCCTTGTCGGTGATCAACCCGCCCTACGCGAGTTCGCGGCCCGGATGCGTCCCCACCTCGAAGAGGCGGGTGTTTTCGATCCCGTTCCCTTTGAGTGGCTGCACATGACGCTGCAAGGCGTGGGCTTCACCGACGAGGTAAACGACGGGGACCTGACCGCGATCAGTACGGCGGCGGCCGAGCGCGTGGCCTCCTTCCCTCCCATCTCGGTCGAGCTGTGCCCAGTGGTCGTCGGCACCGAAGGCGTGTTCCTGCCAGTGCGGCCGGCCGAGGCCGTAGCCGCCGTTCGCCAGGGCATCCGCGAGAGCATCGCAAAGGTCTGGGGGAACGCTCGTGTGCCCGAGGACGAAGACCTCTTCCACCCGCACGTCAGCCTCGCCTACGCCAACGCTTCCGGCACTCCCCTGGCTCCGATCCGGGAGACCCTGACCCGGCATGCCGAGATCGTGCCCATCACCCTTACGCACGTCTCACTGATCGACCTCAACCGGGACGAGGGCATGTACCGATGGAAGCTCGTCACGGCACCGCCTCTCGGCGGTTGACCTTGCGAGGCGCAGCCAACTGGCCGACCAGCCCAGGCGATCGGCGAGAACCTGCTGAGTCAGGCCCTTGCGATATGCCAGTACGCGACCCGCCCGGCGGTGGATTCACGCACGGCGCCATGGATAACTGACACAGGTCGTGTCACCTCGCCCAGTGGACGAGTGGTCCGGTGACGGAGATCGATCAGGCGTGATCTTAGGGAACGCGTCGTTACTATGAGTAATAGTGCTGTAGCGTTGCGTGCCATGCCATCCCCCCTGCACGACACACTGAACTTGATGTTCCAGAACCGGCCGCGACTCGCGGTGGAGATGCTGCGCGACCGGTTGGGTGTGGACATGCCCGACGGGCTGCCAGTCCAACTGGTGGGCAACGAGCTCAACGACCGCCCGTCCCTGGACCTGCGTCCCGACACGGTGATCGTTGTCGGGCCCCTGCGCTCCCCCGCCCACGCCATCATCGTGGAGATCCAGCGCACGAAGGAGGAGGAAAAGCGGCGACAGCTGCCGCGGTACGTCGCAGCGCTGTGGCTACAACTGGACTGCACGGTCACCATGCTGATGATCTGCCCCAACGCCGCCACCGCCGCCTGGGCGGCCGAGCCGATCACCACCAAGCTGCCCGGCACCACCCTCACCTGCCAGGTAATCGGTCCTGAACATATCCCACCTGTCACGGACCCGGCCGAGGCGGCGACGCATCCGGAGATGGCCGCGCTGTCGGTGATGACCCACGGAGACCACGTTCCGGTGGTGGAGGCGTTCATGGCCGCGCTGCAACACCTCCCCGACGAACACGCTCCGCAATACTATGAGTACGCATACCGCATGGCCTCACTGGCTGCCCGACACATCATGGAGAAGCTGATGGAATCAACCGCCTGGCCGGTCTACAGCCCCTTCGCCCGCAAGCACTACGGCAAAGGCCTGGAGACCGGCCGTACTGAGGGTCTTCAAGAAGGCTGTGCGAGGGGCGAGGCGAGGGCGGTACTGACCTTCCTGCAGGTACGGGGCATTCCCGTCTCCGACGCCGACCGCACCCGGATCACCAGCTGCACGGACCTGGACAGGCTCGACGAATGGACACGACGCGCCGCCACCGCCACCTGCGCCGCCGACCTGTTCACCGACGAGCCCGAACAGTCAGCCGGATGAGTCTCCAGGCCCTGAGAGGACGTCACGCACATTGATGTCCCATCCGTCGCTGCCACCATCGTGAACATCACCGACAGCATCAAGGGAAGCGTCGGAGCCAGAATCGCGTAGCCCCGTCACATGGCCGGGGGCCGTAGGCCGAGCCACTGCTCGGCGTCCCAGGCCTGGAACCGCTCGACCTCGGTGAACCCCAGCTTTGCCGCAAGGCGCATCGAAGCGACGTTGGCGCTCTGGGTGGTGAGCACCACCGGCTCGCCGGGAAGGACGCCGTCGAACCAGTCGAGCGCCGCCGCGCACGCCTCAGCGGCGTACCCTTGCCCCCAGGCCTTCGGCAGGAACAGGTAACCAAGATCGGCCTTCCCCACAGCAGCCGGGCGACGGTGCCCGACTGCTCTCCTGAGCAGGATCTGACCGATCATCGCCCCGTCGAGTTCGACGACAAAACTCCCGGGCCACCGCTCGGGCACCTCGGGCATCTCACGCTCAAGCTCGTCACGCGGGCGGGGACCGCCGAGGTAGGTGTGCACCTCTGGCGAGGCAAGCAGCTCGATGAACGTCGTACGGTCCCGCGCCTCGGCCTCACGGAGCACGAGCCGCTCGGTCCGGATCAGCTCAGGTGGCCAAGCCACATGTCCCAGATCTGACATGGGCGCAAGCTAACAACCCTGTAGGACGACGTTCAACGCGGGCATGAACGCGTTGCCCACCGGCCATGCTATGAGCGTGGCTGGGAGAACAATCCCGGCCCGGTCTCGACGAGGAAGGCGCCGCTACTCATAGGACCGTTGAGAAAGACGAGTTCAAGCGCGCCGCTGCCTGGCGACGGCCGCTGCCACCTTGCGCATGAGCTCGATGGCGAGCACGGCGCCCAGCACGGCCAGGGATTGTGTCAGTACGACCTCGTATACGGATTTCTGTCTCTCGATAACCCTCGCATGAGGAAGCACATCGGCCCTGGCGGGCGGTTCCCAGGTAGGGGCGACCGGATTCCTGCGAACTACTTCTTGATATTCGGCGTCCAGGATCCGGTTGAAGTGGCGCTCGCGGCGCGTGCCCGTGCTGGATATGCGGAGAGCTCTGACGTCATGCCAGAACTTACGCCCGATCGGGCCTTCAAGGACCGTGCGGGAAATTTCTCTCAGATGCGTTTCGGTGATGGCGCGTAATTCCCACATCAACAGCCAGTGGTTTATGATCATGTTGACATACATGTGCGCCTTCTGGCTGTCCTCCTCTTCCGCGGAGAAGAACGGCCCCCAGCATGCGCGATAAAGCGGATCTTCCATCGCCATCTTCATGAGGTCGCCGTGCAGCGCTCGCAGGGCCTGTTCCCGAGCCGCCTTCGCCTCTCGCGCCTGAAGAATCAGAGAGAACGACACGCCGATCAGGGCGAAGACCGCCAGTACCGCCGATGCCACCCCGTACGTCTGCCCTATGTCACTGAGCAGCATCCAGTCGTTGCGCTTACCCTTCAACACGTCGAGGAACAGGGGTGGGGAAACGACGAGAACGGAAACGAGGACGATGGACACGAAGAGGGATGCGATAACGGCGAAGCGGCGGCCGATGGCGCCGGCCACACGGGGAATGGGGCGTCGCGGACTCAATGGCTCAGGTGACGGGACTATCGGACTGCTGGAGAGGTGGAGGCAGCGCCGCACGCTCCTCGTGCAAGTATGGAAGCAGGTCGCGCCCCATGTCGAACAATCTCTCCACGTCCCGTCGGCAGGAGTCGATCAGTCCCCTGTCGACGATCTTCCGTGCTCCTGCGAGTGTTCCGTCTGCCGAATAGAGCACTTCATACATCACCGCCGAGTCCAGTATCACCAGCTCAGGCAACCGATAGGAGAATCCGGACTTCGGCAGGACATCGGATTCGAGAACGCGAATATCCTCGCCCGCCTGAGCCCGGAGTCGAATGTAGTACAGCTCCCATTGGACATACGGAGTGAACGGCTTCTCAACAATACGCACTCGTCGCATCGAGAAATCACGGGATTGCCGGACGGGTTCCTGGATCTCGTCGCGACGTTCGTCGATGAGACGTACGGCTTCGTTCCAGTTTCCGGCGTCGAGTGCCCGCCAACTGGCGTCATCCGGCTCCCGGAAATTCTGATAAGTCTCGAGCTTCCAAAAGACATCCTGCAACTTCTGAAAGTACGGCCAGAAATCGGACAGGTACTGTTCGGAGGTCAGGGCAGTAGAACGGGCCTGAACTACATCCTCAAGCATCTGGAATGTCCGACTTGGCGGCGATGATCATATTGCGGGGGATGACTACGAGCCGTTCGTCTTCGCCAACACTCACATCCGAGGGAAGGCGATCAGCATAGGCATGGGTAAGGTCACGGCCGATTACGCCGATATCCCCGTTCGACAGCTCCCAGATGTCCGGGCATGACGGGCTTCCGGTTGTGTTGCCCAATTCGAGCGCGGATTTCCCGAGACGTCTCCGAAGTTCGGCCGTAGTGTCGGCTTCCCAGGGACGAGGCACGGCACTCCCCCCATCCATTCATGCAGGCTGCCCTGAGTGTCGCACAACACGGGAGCACAGACAAGCAGGGATGGCGGAGTATCAGCAAGCAGACAGGAAAGCATCCGCCTATGAGAAAGCAATGTCATCACCCAGCATGTCACGGGCATCCTATGCCTCGCCGATTGCCCCACGCAACACTGGCAATAAGGGCTCGATAAGAGCTCGATGGGGCGGAGTACCTGCGCGATCAGAACTACTACGTTCCACAGATAGGACAACGGCATCATCGCCCGTTTTCGGACGCGCCGATAAAGGAGGCGGGATTTCCCTCGGCCGGTCGACATGCAGGCGCCACCACTGGGGCGCCGCCTCGCGCCCGCCTATAGGCCATATGGGACGTGGTCGGCAAGCCAGGGACTGAAGACGGGATCAGCGCTTATCGAGCGGGCCGCTGGACGGCGAGGACGTCCCGGACTGGGATCGGAGGTTCACACCTGTCCGCTGCCGATGCAGCCGGGGCAGGGCGTCCAGCCGTCGGCTCGGGCTTCCGCTGCGGGCATCCGAAGGACGTTATGCAAGTGGTTGCCCTGGCTCTCGCTGCCGAGCCGGCCCGCAAGCCACATGGGACATTCTTCGCTGACGTGGTAGCGGTCACTGCCTTTCGTAGTGATCACCTCGGAAGGGTCCGGCATGCCCACGCTCCTTCCCGATTCGGGTGCCGAGCGAGCAAGGTCCTGCCTCGCACACCGACGCTGCTGGTCCAGACGATCGGCCCCGAGTTCCGGCAGACGCACCACGGCACATCGCCTGTCACTCGAACTATGACCGCTGCCGAGCGAAACCGCTACCGGTTCAGAACAGGCTGGGCGGGGCGTCCCCGGACTCCTTGGTGGTGCGGGCGGAGTTGGTCGGCTTGGGCTTGGCGGACGTCTTCTTGTCGTGGAGGCCCTTGGCGACCTCTTCCGCGTAGCGCGCGTGGTTGAGTTCGAGCAGGCGGTCCACGAACTCGCGCTGAGCGTAGGGGCCGACCGTGTAACGCGTCTCTCGGCCGCCCACCTGGTGATAGCCGTGGTCAAGCTTGTCGAGCATGCCGTCCCAGCCATAGGCCCGGCAGACCGCCGCATCGATGTCCCGGTGAATGCGGCGCAACTCGACAATGTCCTCGTCCTGGCACGCCTGGTCGTTGACCAGGTTGTACGTCGCGGTCAGCCCGGCCTTGCGGGCGAGCATGAGATCCCGCCGGTACGTGTCGAGCCGATTGCCCAGCTCCCGCATCTCCTCGGTTAACTTGGGCAGCGCTAGCGTTTCAAATACATCCGACGGCGAGTAGTTGATGTCCGTTTTCATTGTGGAGCTTCTTCTGACTGTCCACCAATAGTGAGGTGCGCTCGATAGCAGCGAGAGCAGGGCGGTGTCATCCGTCGCAAAAACTCCAAGCTTGTGAGCGAACACCTGCCCAGTCGGCACCATCACCGGCATCACAACCTTACTGACCAGCGCGAGCACGATCACATCCCTCAACCCATCGATGGCCTTATATAATTCTATCGTTGGCCGCTTATATTGCCACCATCGCTCTCGAACTTGGGCATTGTTGTTACAATCCCGCTCAGGTTTCACATGGCGAAGCACAATGTGAAAGCACTTCTCATAGGACTGCGCCTTGGCTAGCGGCCAGTCTCGAAAGTTTATAATCCAGCGACTGGCAGAGCAATCAGAGCGAGAGTTTACATCCTGCCCATTAAGATACGGGAAGAGAACTTCCTCATTGCGCGGGTCGCTGACAATAAGGCCCTTTGCGGCTTCCGGCTCCATTGTGAAGCCCATCCCGAGGACATACGTGCCGAATATAGCGATCCCGGCGCTTCCCGTCAGCCGATAGGGGTTACCTACTGCGCGCGATTCTGCGTCGAGCGAAGGTGTGATGGCCGGAACAGCTATCCCATCGAGCGTCCGATCTCCATGCTCTCTCAGCGAGCATCGACTAGTCCAGATGGCACAATATTCGAGAGCCGCGCTTTTGGATGGCCATGGCTTACTCTTGATAGCCCTGCGGATAGCGACTCCGTTCCCCACTAGTTGATCCAGGCCGACCTCGCGAGTATCTCCCTGTGCCAGCGTGTTGGTTGCAATCAGCCCTGCCTGCCCTCTGCGGTTCAAGAGCACATGTACCCGTAGCGCGAAGTAGGCGACTAAATCGGCGTTGCCTTTTGTGTCACCAGCTACAGCAGAAACCAAGTGTTCTCGATAGGCAGGCCCGTTTGATCCGCTGATTTTGGAGCCGCCGAGGAAAGGCGGGTTGCCGATGATGGCGTCGAATCCGGGGCCGGGGGAATCGGCCGCAGGGTCGTCTGAATCAGAGGAACCGTCGGCCGGCTTCTCTTCGAAGACCTCGGGGAAGACCAGCGGCCAGTGGACGGGGCGGCGGTCGAAGGTGCCGGGGACCTGGTCGGTGGCGAGCCACTCCCGCCGGGCCTCCTCGGCCTTCGGGAGGATGCCGGGTTCGCCGTTCACCACGCTGCTCGCGACCTGCGCGGCGAGAAGCGAGGCCCGGTCGAAACCACGCAGCCTGCCGATCTCCGGGTCGGCGTCCGGGTCGCTGATCCTGCCCTGCTCCACCGCGTACCGCAGCGACGCCCCCACCAGCAGGTCGGCGAACAACCGGTGCTGGCGGGTCTCGCTCTCGATCTCGAAGAGGATGCTGCGCTTCTTGTTCAGCGCGTCGATCCCGTTTTCCTCCACCGTGATGCCGACGAGGCGCCGCCGCTTCTCCGCCGTGCCGCGCACCATGCGCTGCACGTCCGCCGTGAAGTCGAGCGCCGCGTCCCTGAAGAGCTTGCGCCCGCGCGACGGCGTGAGGTGCATGTATTCGAGCTGCTCCAGCGACGTGATGCCGAGCAGGGCGTCACCCACCGCGAGACGGTCGTCCACGAAGGTGAACGGCCGGGTGGCGTCCATCGACACGAGCCAGAGCGACAGCTTGGCCATCTCGACGGCCATCGGGTTGATGTCCACGCCATACAGGCAGTGCTCGATGACCTGCCGCCGGGCCTCGATGACGACCGGGTCCGCGTCGGCGTCGGCCGTGCGGTCCTCGGCGGTCTCCAGGTAGGCCGCGGCCTCCTCCCGGCCCTCCCGCGACCACGCCTCGATCAGCCGGTCCCCCAGATAACGCGCGGCGGCCACCAGGAACGCGGCCGAGCCCACTGCGATGTCGGCGATCTTCAGGCCGCGGTGGCCGTCCCCGCCGATGATCTCGGCCGAGCTACGCAGCCTCCACTGCGTGCGGTCGGCCGTCTGCAGCGGGCCGGGCGAGTAGACGAGCGGCTCCAGGGCGCCCTCCACGACCTGCTCGGCGAGGAACTTCGGCGTGTAGTGCGTGCCGGTGTTCTTGCGCAGCGCCGACTCGGTGACATACAGCGTGCCGGGCAGGATGACCACCGGCAGGCCGCGCAGGTCGTCGCGCAGCAGGTCCGCGTACGGCAGCAGCCGGCGCGCGAGGCCGGCGTCTCCGTCGGTGACGGCGAGCAGGCGGCGCGTGGCCTCCAGCTCGCCGGTCTCGTCGAGCGGCGCGAGCCTCCTGCGCAGCGTGGCCGCGCTGCCGATGCCCGAGTCCCGATACTTCTCCGCGAGCCGTTCGGCCAGGTCGTCGCCGCTCTCGCGGGCGAGCGCCTCCAACCCGGCGAGGTCGACCTCCTCCTCCTTGCCCGGCCTGCCGACCAGGCCGACGACCACGTCGGCCGCGCGGAAGCCGTCGAAGGACAGCAGGCCCTCGTACACGTAGCCGATCTGCTCGACGTCGAGCGAGCGGAAGCTGAGCGTGCGGCGCTCGCGGTTCCGGCCGCTGCCGACCTCGACGTACTGCACCGCGCGCAGCATGTGCATGACCGTGTGGTCGTCGATCGTGAGCGGCATCCAGGCGTACGCGTCGGGGTCGAACAACGAGCCGTCGTGAGCGTGCATGGTGAGGCGCGGGTGGTCGACGCCGCTGTGCACGGCGCGGAAGAGCGCGAGCAGGCGGTGCCAGGCAGCGTGGCTGTGGGTCAGCTCCTCCTCGCTGCCCTCGATCGCGCGCTGCTCCAGCTCCGCGCAGAGCCGCCCGGCCGAGTACGCCGTGGCGTACACCTTGTTGTCGGACGGCAGCAGGCCGCGTTCCTCGGCGAACAGCAGGAAGACGACGCGCATCATGACCGAGACGGCGCCGCGGTAGACGTCGTGCGCGGTGACGTCGCCGGGCACCCCGGCCCGGCCGACGGCGGCGACGAGCAGTTCGACGGCCTGGCGCACCTGAACGCCGAGGGCATCGGTGATGTCCTCCTGGCTGTCGAGGCTGGCCTTCAGCAGGGCGGGCAGGCGCTCCGGCTCCGGATAGGAGAAGAACCGGTCAACGCCCAGCAGCGAGACGAAGGCCCGCAGCACGTCGCGCTCGGCGGCCTCCGGCCACGGGATCGCGTCGAAGACGGCGGTGGTCGTCACGCCGCCGCGCGGCGCCCAGACCAGCGTCCACCAGCGGCCGTCGGTGACCAGGCCCAGCTCGACGCCGTGGTGGCGGCACAGCTGCGCCATGCGGTCGGCGGGGGTCGCGGCCCACTTGGCGTGCTTCATGCGGGCGGTCGGGTGCCCGCTGGTGACCATGCCGAGCAGCCGTACGGTGTCGGGCTTGGGCTGGTGGCCCGGCACGGCCAGCGCGAACGACGGTGTGATCGTGGTGTCGTGCTCGGGCACATCGAGGGCCAGGTGGTCGAGCCCGCCGACGTGGACGGCGTCGCCCCAGCGCAGCAGGCCGCGCAGGACGTGCTCGATCCAGGGGCGGAGGTCGCGGCTCTGCTGCCACGCGGTGTGGGCGAGGCGGAGCCGGTCGAGCCGCTGCCGGTCGACGGCGTCGAGCGCCGGCCAGGTGGCGCGCAGCACCGGGAGGCTGAGGAACGGCCCGGTCACCTCGACGAGGGCGAGCCATCCCTGGTGGTCGGCGTCGCGGCCGGCCATGCTCCTGAACCTGTTCACCTGACGGCCTCCCGCCTCGGCACGACGAAGACCACGGCCACCGGGAACCGGTGCGGCCGTGGATCGCGGTAACGCGCCGCGATCGCGTCCAGCTCACGGTTGTGCTCACGGCCGAGCCCGGCCAGGCGTTCCTCCCAGGACCTGCGGTCCCGGCGATACTGGTCGCGTTCCTCCTTGGACGCCGTCGCGTCGGCCCGGCTGAAGAGCGCGTCGCCCTGGTCGCCCTCGGAGAGCTTGGCCCGCAGGGTGGCCTCGAACCTCTCCAGGTTGGCGGTGACGCGGGCCGTCTCGGCCTCCATCCGCTGGGCGAGCTTGCGGTCGAGCTGTTCCTGCTTCTGCTCGGTGCGCCAGTCGATCGACTGCAGCAGCGGACCGGCGACGCGCGGCCACGCCTCGGCGAGACGGGCCCGTACGGGCGGGGAGGCCGGAGTGCCCTGGGTGAGGGCGCGGCCGAGGATGCCGCCGAGCACGGTCAGGTTCTCCAGCCGCCGGAACCGGCCGGTCCCGGGCACCCAGCCGCCCGCGTGCAGGACCTCCTCGTGCAGCCGTACGCCGTCGCCACCGACCAGCACGAACCGGGAGAACGCCCCGGCGAGGACGGTCTCCAGGGCGGGGTCGTCGCTGACGACGGCCGTCACGCGGTGCAGGCCGATCTCGGCGTTGGAGACGGCGGCGCGCAGCAGCCGCGTCGACATGGCGACGAGCGGGTGGCCGAGGTGGGCGAGCACGACGTCGTCGCGCACCCGGCCCTCCGGGTCGAACGTCGCCTCGGGGTCGAACGTCACCGGCCGCAGGCGCGGGGCCTCGTCCCTGCGGGTCGCCTTGGCGACGAGCCCGGCGCCCGCGCGTTCCCACGAGCCGGTCAGCGGCGGCACGCCGTACAGGCCCTCGGCGAGGTGCCGCTCGTCGCGGTGCGGGGTGAGCGGCTGCTGCCGGGCGAGTTCGAGCGCGGTGTCGACGACCCGCTTGACGTTGCCGGGGGTGATGCCCAGGGCGGCGACCGTCTCGTCCAGGTTGACGCGCAGCCTGCGCACCTGGTCGCGGACGTTGGTCTCGGCCGGGACGGCGCTCGTGGCGGCTCCGGCCCGCTCCACGTCGTAGTCGGGGATGTCGCCGAGCATGCGCCGCTGCACGGCCCGCGCGAGCACGGCGTTGACCGCGCCGAGGTCCTCCTCCATCTGGGCGACCTTGCCGGCCACCCGGGAGAGGAACTCCAGGTCGGCCTCGTAGGAGTCGACGGCGGTGTCCCAGCCGGTGCCCACGAAGTGGCGGATGTCCGGCGTGCGCTTCTGGCCCCACCGGTCGACGCGGCCGATGCGCTGCTCCAGCTTGTTGGGGTTGAACGGGATGTCGTAGTTCACCAGCCGGTGGCAGTGGTTCTGCAGGTCGATGCCCTCGCTGGCTGCGTCGGTCGCGACCAGGATCCGTACGGGGTGCTCGGCGGGGTCCTTCTGGAACGCCACCCGGAGCTGCTCGCGCTCGTCGGTCGCCATGCCGCCGTGCAGCACGGCGAGGTGGTCGCCGCCGAGGTCCTCCTGGCGGAGCAGGTCGACCAGCCACTTCTGGGTGTCGCGGTATTCGGTGAAGACGACGACCCGCTCGTTCTCCCACGTGTCTCCCGGGTGGCAGACCGCGCGCAGGTAGTCGATCAGCTCGCGGGCCTTGGCGTCGGGCGACGAGTCGTAGTCGCGGGCCCAGGCCCGCATCCGGCGGAGCAGCTCGATCTCCTCGTCGCCGGCGACGCCCTGCAGCGGCGCCGCAAGGGAGAGCGCGTCGTCCTCGGCCTCGGCGAGCGGCTGGTCGTCGAGGGTCGCCGTCTCCTCCCAGAAGTCCTCCATCCACTCCTCGTCGCCGTCGTCCTGCCCGGCGCCGCCCTGCCCGTCGCCGCGGATCTCCACGGGTTCGCGTACGCCGTCGAGGTAGACGTCGAGGGTGTGGCCGAAGGCGGCGGGGCTGGAGAACAGGCGCTTCTTCAGCAGCAGTGTGACGAGGTCGGCCGCCTTGCGGCCCTTGACGTTCCGGTTGAGCCGGGCGCGGCGCACCTCGGCGAACCGCTTGAGCAGGTCGTGCACCCCGCGCTCGTCGGCCGGGTAGAGGACCGGGATCGCGCTCGCCTCCCGGTCGACGAACCGCTTGGTGCCGTCGGCGTTCACGATGTGGCGCTTCAGCCGCCGGATCACCGTCTCGCCGACGGCGGCCGGGTCGGGATCGACGCCGCGGGCGAAGCGCTGGTCGTCCAGGATCTCCAGCAGCGCGGTGAACGATGCCTGGTAGCCGTTGTGCGGCGTGGCCGACAGGAACAGCCGATGGGTGAAGTGCGGGGCGAGGCGGCGGATGAGCTTGGTCTGCTGGGAGTCCACCGCGTACACCTGGCGGGGCGCGGCGGGCGCGACGTGATGGGCCTCGTCGAGGACGAGCAGGTCGAAGCGGCGCTCCAGCGCGCCCGGGTCGAGCACCTCGTCGAGCAACCGCTGCGCCTTGCGCCCGCGCAGCCAGGGCAGGCTCACGATGCTCAGCGGATAGACGGTGAACGGGTTTGCGGCGCTGCCGTGCGTACGGCGGACCTGGGCGCAGCGCTCGGTGTCGATGATCGTGAAGTCGAGGCCGAACTTCTCGGCCATCTCGTCCTTCCACTTGAGCGTGAGGCCTGCCGGGCACACGATCATGACGGTCCGGGCGCGGTGGCGCAGCAGCAGCTCCTGGGCGACGAGCCCAGCCTCGATCGTCTTGCCGAGGCCCACGTCGTCGGCGAGCAGCAGGTTGACGCGCGGCGCGTCGAGGGCGCGGGAGACCGGTTCGAGCTGGTAGTCCTCGATCGCCACCCCGGAGCGGTACGGCGCCTGCAGCGTCTTGACGTCGGCGCTGGTGACGGCCGACCAGCGGATGGCGTCGAGGAACGCCGCGAGCCGCTCGGGCGAGTCGAACCCGTCGGGCGTCACGTCGGGCAGCGAACCGCTCGGCAGCACCCGGCGGCCGGGCTCGATCTCCCAGACCACCTCCAGCGTGTCGCCGTACCGGCCGTCCTCGACGCTCTGCAGGGTCACCAGAGTGCTGGACTCACCCGGCTCGACCTCGCCGACCACCCACCGCCGGCCGCGCACCGCGACCAGCTCGCCGATGCCCGGCCTCTCCGCCGTCGCACTCGTCACCGCTCACCCCTCGCCGACCACCCTTGCCAGCTTGCGCCGTGCTCCGCCACACCAGGAAACCGTAATGCGGGTTCCGCGTGATAACTGAAGGACCGCTCCAAAACCGATCGCTGGAAGATCCAGTCCGGTAGCACGCGCCGCAATCTACGACAGATCATCGATACCTGTCTATAGCAATAGAGACTTGTGTTTCCTATTCACTAGTGATCTACTGGCGGCCCCTGACACAGACCGGGGCGTCGCGGCCCCGCTTACCGGCCGATGGGAGTCTCATGGCGGTTCGCCGGGAGCCGAAGCTGGTCACCGTGGTACGGAAGGCGCTGGCCGCCGGTCCCGTACCGGGTAAGGCCCTTGTCGAGGCGGTGCAGCAGGCGGGCCTGCGGCGCGTTGATTCCGGCCTGCTGTCGAGGCCGTACGCGGGAAACTGCGTCTTGAAGAGTGGACTTTTGAAGAGCGGAACGGACTGAACGGCGGCCAGCGCAACGCCGTGGAGCTCGCCCTCACGCCGACGCTCACGTGGCTGTGGGGTCCTCCGGGCACCGGCAAGACCACGACCGTCTCCGCGATCGTCGCGAAGTTGTGCGGGCGCGGGAAGCGGGTGCTGCTCGCCGCACCGACGAACGCGGCGCTGGACGTGGCGGTCCAGTCACTGCTGAAGCGCATGCCGGAGCTCGCGAACGGCGCTCTGGTGCGCCTCGGCCAGCCGGCCGATCAGTCGCTGGCCGACCGGGCGGAGGGCCGCGTCCTCATCGACGAGATCGCCGCCGAGCGCGGCGCTCCGCTGGCGAAGCACCGCGTGGAGGTGAGCGGCCGGCTGCGCGAACTGCGCAGGACACTGGACGCGCTGAAGCCGCACCAGGGGCGGCTCACGCTCGAGCAGGAGACCACCCGGCTGCGCGCGGAGACGGAGATCGCCGCGCTGCAGGCCGTCGTGCGTGAGCTGGACAAGAGTCTGCGTGACGTGCGGCGGCAGATCTGCCGGGAGGCGACCGTGGTCGCCGCGACCGCTCACCAGGTCGTCCTGGAAACGCTCAAGGAGATCTCCTTCGACCTGGTCGTCCTCGACGAGGCCAGCATGACCAGCGCCGCCCTCGCCATGCTCGTCGCCGGGGCCGGCCGCGGGCACACGGTGATCGCCGGAGACTTCCGTCAGCTGCCGCCGGTCGTCGTCGCGGACACCCCCGCCGCCCAGGAATGGTTGCGGCGCAGCCCTTTCGAAAAAGCGGGGATCGCGACCGCCGTCTCCGAGGGCCGGACGCCCCCTCGCCTGGCCGCCCTGACCGAGCAGTACCGGATGCGCCGGCGCATCGGCCATATCGTCAGCACGGCCTTCTATCCCGAGAGCCCGCTCATGACGGCCCGGAGTGTCGCACGCAGACCGGTCCGCAGCCGGGCACCGTGGGCAAGCGCCCAACTGGTGGTCGTCGACACCTCCGGCATGAAGGCGCGCACCGCCCGTCGGCAGGGCGCTTTCTCGCGCTACAACCTGATGCACGCGCAACTGGCGGCCGCGCTGGTGTCCGGAGTGAGCGAACAGGCCCGGGACATCGCTCTGATCAGTCCGTTCGCGCCTCAAGCCCGACTGCTGGAGTCGCTTCTGCCCGAGGCGCACCTCGACGAGTGGGCGGCCTCCACCGTGCACCGCTTTCAGGGTGGTGAGCGCGACATCGTCGTGTACGACACGGTCGACAGCGGTCGTGGCGTGTCCCGGCTGCACCGGTGGTTCACCGAGGGAGACACCGGAAGCGAGGGGGCTCGCCTGCTCAACGTGGCGGCCAGCCGCGCCCGTGATCACCTGGTGGTCGTCGGCGCACTCGATCGCCTGCACCCGCCCGGGTCCACCCGAGACCCTGTCTGGACGTTCTTCGCCCATCTGCTCGACCAGGCCACGAGCCTGCCCTGGGAGCACGTGCCCGCCTTCTCCCGTGGGGTCACCGAACGTGTGACGAGCGGGATCGACGAGCGCCTGCGAGACGATATCGGCCGAGCGGCCACCGTCGACATGTGGCTGCCGGGCTCACCCGTGCGGGGACTGATCGACCTCCTCCCCGCTCTGCGGGAAATCCGCCACGACGACCCGGAGTCGGAGGCGGTGACCGTCTGGGTCGAGCCGGAGGCCGATGGCCACGTGCCCACCGAGGCCATGTACGCCCGGCGCGAAGGTGTCAACGTCCGTCCCTGCCTGCCCATCCTGGAGTCCTGCGCCGTGATCGGCGACGTGGTCTGGTCCGCCGGTGAATCGCTGCTCGGCCCCTACCCCGGTGTGGTGTTGCGCACCGAGCACCGTGCGTTCGCCGACGCCGTACGACGCATGCAGCGTCGGCGTTCCGGCATGGCACCCGGAAGCGGCCGCCTCGGCGATGAGTGCGGACGCTGCCGCCGCATGCTCGTCCGCTACGAGCAGACCCGAACAGGACAGCCGGATGTCCGGTACGAGTGCCCGGCATGCGATCGGACGATCCTAAGTAGCGCCAGCAGGCGGCGCCGCACATAAAGAGGCGGTGCATGCCCTTACCGCCGATAATAACGACAAGCCGAATATCATGAAACATCAGGACAAAACGCCACATAGCCGTGACAGCCGCCTGTCGACTCTTTGGCGATGTCCATAACCGCGATTCAGGCGATCCATAGGCTCGAAAGCCTCGACCCTCCCATCGGTGTGGAGTGGCCGACTGTGGCCAGTCGGGAACTTTCCGTAAGTGGCCTATTTACATCTATTAGACGACCGGTCACCATATGACCGTGGCCACACCCCCTCATTGATCAGCGGCTGATGCGAATTGGTGTCCACTCGCGCCGACACATGAGGAGAGGACGTTCCGCGCGGCGCAATCACCGAGATCTGCACGGCCAGTGATCCCGAATTCGTTGCGGCATAACGCCGCGTCAGAAGGAATGACACCGTGAGAATGACGCGAGGAGTACGGGCCGCCGTGTGCGTGGCGGTGGCCGCTGCAACACTGGTGGCCGGGGTGGGGACGGCGTCCGCCGCGCCCGGGGTCACCCCGGCGGACGTGACGCTGAACCTGGGTCCGGGCGGATCGACGACGATCGCCAAGACCGTGTCCACTCCGGCGATCCCGCCCAAGCCGGATATCACTTTCCTGATCGACACGACCGGGAGCATGGGCGGGGTCATCGCGAACGTGCGGACCAACGCCAACACCATCTTGTCCACCGTCGCTTCGGCGCAGCCGGACGCGCAGTTCGCGGTTACCGAGTACAAGGACGCGGGGGACGCGACACCGTTCCGGGTGGCGCAGAACCTCACCGCCAACCAGACCGACGTCACCAACGGCATCAACTCCCTGGTCGCGTCGGGCGGCGGCGACTACCCCGAGGACGGCATCAACGGTCTGTTCCAGGTCGCGTCCGGGGCGGTCGCCTTCCGGCCGAACAGCACGCGGATCGTGTTGCTGATCGGAGACGCCCCCAGCCACGATCCCAGCAACGGTCATACGCTGGCCAATGCGATCAGCGCCCTGCAGGCAGCCGGCATCACCGTGCTCGCGTTCGACCTGTCCGGGCTGGACTCGACCGGACAGGCGACCGCGATCACCAACGCCACAGGCGGACGGCTGTTCTCCGGCCTCAACTCCTCGGAGGTCAGCGACACCATCCTGACGGCCCTGCACAACCTGCCGGTCACGGTCACCCACCAGCTGCGCGACTGCGATCCGAACCTGTCGGTGTCCCTGACCCCGGGCACCCGGACGGTGACCAGCGGCGATGACGCCACCTTCACCGAGACCGTCTCCGTCGGCGCCGGAGCCGTACCGGGAAGCACCATTACCTGCAAGGTGGACTTCCTGCTCAACGGCGTCCTGTCACCGGGCTTCACTGAAACGATCACCGAGCACGTCCCGAAGGCGACCCCAACGATCGCCACGACGCCATCGGGCCAGGTGCCCGCGGGCGGAAACGTCTCTGACGCAGCGACCCTGTCCGGCGGGTTCCACCCGACGGGCACCGTCACGTTCCAGTTGTTCGGGCCCGGTGACACGGGCTGTGCGACGCCCATCGCGACTCGTACCGGGACGGTGTCGGGCAGCGGCACCGCCGCGTCCGGGAACGTCGCCGCGGGCGGGGTGGGCACCTACCGCTGGGTGGCCTCCTACAGCGGCGACGCCGCCAACAACCCGGTCACCTCCGCGTGCGGCGATGAACAGGTCGTGGTCGTGAAGGCCACCCCGGGCATCGCCACCACCCCGTCGGGGTCCGTGCCGGCCGGCGGCGTCGTGTCCGACACCGCCACCGTCTCCGGCGGGTTCCACCCCACCGGCACCGTCACATTCCAGCTGTACGGCCCCGGCGACACCGCCTGCGCGACGCCGATCGCCACCCGCACCGGCACGCTGTCCGGCAGCGGCGCCGCCGCATCCGGCAATGTGACCATCGGCGCGGCCGGCACCTACCGGTGGACCGCCACCTACAGCGGCGACGCCAACAACAACGCCGTCACCTCACCGTGCAGCGACGAACAGGTCACCGTCACGCCGCAGCGGCTGACCGGACGGGCCTACGGCCTGACCGCAAGCGCCGCCCTCGCCGGCATCCAGCTGGTCAACATCGCACGCACCCCCGACACCGGCCCCGTCTCCACCACCTCGACCAGCGCCACCTCGGTGCCCTGCACTGCCACCCTCAGCGGACTGATCAGCGCGCACGCCCTGTGCGCCAAGGTCGCGACCACCGGATTCCCCGGCAAATCCGTGGCCACCGCCTCCATCGACGACACCACCATCGGGATCACCGGCATCCCGGTGATCACCGTCAAGACCGTCAACTCCAGCTCCACCACCACCTGCGCCGGATCAACCGGAACCACCACGATCGCCTTCCTCAAGGTCGGCAACACGGTGGTCATCGCAGAACCGACCAGTATCCCACCCAACACCGCGATCGACGTCGGCGTCGTCAAGCTCGTCCTCAACGAGCAGACCTCGTTCACCACCCCCGACAAGGGCCTGACCGTCAACGCCGTCCACGTCACCGTCGACGCCCTCGGCCTGGCCAAGACCAACGTCGTCCTGGCCTCCGCCGAAAGCGACATCGGCAACTGCCCATGACCCGGCCCACCTGAACCGATCGATCCCGAGGCCGGGCGGACACCGCGGATCCGCCCGGCCTCGGCCAGGCTTCAGGCACCCCCGGGTCGCTTCGGAGGTTCCTACTCCGGGGGTGCGAGCTCGCCCCTGCCGAAGCCTTTGACGATGGACGCGACGGCGGCGCGGCCGGCGACGCCGATGTCGCGAAGCTCGTCTTCGAACTCGAAGACCTTGCGGAACGTCTCGCCGTACCGCCGCTGCTCCTCGACGGGGACGCGCGGGACCTGCACGCGGCGCGGGTCGAACCGGCTGATGCTCGACTGGGTGCCACCGGGTGACGGCGTGGAGAGCGCTCTGAGGAATCCCGCGAGGAAGTAGGCGTCGATGCGCTGCGGGTCGGGCCGCAGAAGGGTGAGCCGCGGGCCGAGCACGACGCCCTTGTCCGCGACGACCCGGACGGCGAGCTCCCCCGCCCTGGCGGCGACGACGACGTCGCCCGGTTCCGTGACGACCCGGTCGTCCGGCTGGGTGCGGGCCTGCGGCGCGGCGCCAGAGAAGAGGTCCTGGTCGGTGAGGACGAGATCGCCGGAACCGGTGACGTCGTACCGCCCGGAGCTGAGCACCTTTATCGCCCCGGCCCGTTCGGTCTCGGCGAGATCGACCGTGGGCATCGCCTTCGCCGGGACGGCGACGACGTCGGGGATCATCGCCGAGAGCCGGTCGATGCGTTCGAGAAGCCGCTCGCGCACCGCCGGGAACTGCTGCTCCGGGGCCTGGTCGTCCGCGCTCACGTGCCGGCCGGGGGTGAGGTCGACGTTCTCGTCCATCAACTCGATGATGGGGACCGTACGCGCCGGACCGGTCCCCCGCGCCTCCGGATCCGGGGCCGTACGCGTCTCGTGCCAGCGGCTCGCGATCTCCTCGAACGTCTCCGGCTCGGCCTCCGCCAGGAAGACGTGGGACGGAACGGGGTCGTGGCCGGACGGCTTGCGCAGCACCCACAGGTGGAGCGGCAGGCCCGTGCCCACGCCCATCCGGGACGGCAGGCCGATGACCGCCTGCAGCGCCCCCTGACGCAGGAGGTTGCTCCTGATCCGGCGGCCGGACCGGCGGTTGGCGGCCACGGCGGGCATCAGCAGGACGGCGACACCGCCGGGTTTCAGGTGCGCCAGGGCGTGCTGCACCCAGGCGAGCTCCGACTCGGCCTTCGGCGGCAGCCCGTACTCCCATCGGGGGTCGCTGACCAGGTCGTCGTAGCCCCAGTTGCGCTCGTTGAACGGCGGGTGGCACAGCACCGCGTCCACGGTGAGGCCGGGCCAGGAGTCGTGGCGCAGCGAGTCACCGGTGCGTACGGCTCCCTCGATGCCCGCGAGGGCCAGCCGCGTGCGGGCGAGGCGCGCGACGGTGTCGTCCGCCTCCTGGCCGTGGGCCTGGTCGAGGTGGCCGATCGTGCTCAGCAGCGTGCCGAGGCCGCAGGCGGGGTCGAGGACCGACCGAATGCCCGAACCGGCCAAATCCGCCATGAAACGGGCGATCTCCGGCGGGGTCTCGAACAGGCGGCGGGAGTGGACCTCGGCGTAACGGTCGAGCAGGAACCGCGCCGCCTCGGCGCTCCCCTGCTCCTCGGCGAGTTCCTGGAGGAGCCGCCAGGCCGGGGCCGCGACGAGACGTCGTCTGCCCTGCCCCAGCAGTAGTTCCGCGGCCTCGGCGACCACCGCGCCGAGATGCAGGTCGTCGGCGGCGTTCCTGATCTGCTGCCAGGCCCGCTCCCTGAGCGGGACCTCGGCCACCTTGCCCTGGCCGAGCAGCCACTCCTCCACCGCTTCGAGGGAGAACGTGGGGCTGGTCGCGGTGCCGCCGACGGGCGCCGGGAAGTCCGCGTACCGCCGCCGCCAGTTGCTCACCGCCGCACGGCCGACGCCCACCATCCGGGCGATATCGGCCGCGGTGACGGTCGCCTCGTCTCCCGCCATCATCGGCCTCCTCCTGCTCGTGCTGGCAGGACCAGCGTGTATGGCATTCACAGTGTAGCCACACACCCTGTTCGGGGCGCCATCGGCGTCGGTCTACTCACGCCGAACGCGGGGACCTTGACCTCGGGAACCAATTGACTATTTGTGTCTGCGGTTCACAGTGTGTTGTACTTGCGCCTGTCGCTGTTCACACCATCGATGGAGAAGGCCTCCCATGCACACCAGCTCCCAGCAGCCGCCGTACCCCCAGACCGTCGTGGTGCAGAAGAAGGGCGGCGGCTGCCTGAAAGCCCTGCTGATCGGCGGCGCCGTACTCGTGGGCCTGATCGTCCTCGGCACGCTCCTCGGCGGCGGCGGCGGGAAGGACGACACGAGCGCGAAGCCGGCCGGCTCCTCCGAGCACACCGGCCAGGCCGCCAAGCCGAAGAAGCCCCGGACCGGCGATCCGGAGCAGCCCCAAGCCGACGAGCCGGAGGAGCCCCAGGCCCCCGGCCTCGGAGACGTGGTCAAGGACGGCAAGTTCGCCTTCAAGGTCACCAAGGTCGAGAAGGGCCTGTCCCAGGTCGGCGAGAGCTTCACCGTCTCCAAGGCCCAGGGCCAGTACGTCCTCGTCCACCTGACCGTGAAGAACATCGGTGACGAGGCGCAGCTGTTCAGCGACTCGGCGCAGAAGCTCGTCGACGCCAGGGGCCGCACCTTCGACGCCGACTCCGGAGCCGCCGCGATCGGCCTCAAGGACTCCAACGCGTTCCTCAACAACATCAACCCCGGCAACAGCGTCAAGGGGATCCTGCTGTTCGACGTGCCGAAGAACCTGACCCTCAGGTCGGTCGAACTGCACGACTCGATCTTCTCCGGCGGCGTGACCGTCTCCCTGGCCCGGTGAGGCATGGGGTACTACTCGCGGTTCATGGGCTGCGTGCTCGGTGGCGCGATCGGAGACGCCCTGGGCAGACCGGTCGAGTTCACGCCCCTCGCGCGGATCCGTGACACATACGGGCCGGACGGGCTGCGCGACATGGTCTCCCCCGAGATCACCGACGACACACAGATGACCCTGTTCACCGCCGAAGGGCTGATCCGGGCACGCCTGCACGGCGTGGACCCGGTGACGGCCGTCCACGACGCCTACCTGCGCTGGCTCGACACCCAGCAGTTCGCCGCGCCGCCCGCCGCCGACGAGGCCGTACGCAACGGGTGGCTCCGCCAGGAGGCCTGGCTCTACGCCAGGCGCGCGCCGGGCACGGCCTGCCTGTCCGGGCTGTTCGCCGCCGGGCGGCGCGTGGACGTCCCGGCCCCGGGCGCCATCGGTGAGATCAACGCGTTGTCGAAGGGCTGCGGGTCGGTCATGCGCTCCGCGCCCTTCGGACTGTCGGTGTTCGACCCGTTCGAGACGGCGGGCCGCTGCTCCTACCTGACGCACGGCCACCCGACGGCCTCGCTGTCGGCCGGCGCGTTCGCCTCGATCATCCACGACCTGGTCCGCGGCGACTCCCTGAAGCGCGCCGTACGGCGGGCGCTCGACCGCCTCGCCGGCTGCCCCGGGCACGAGGAGACGGCGGGCGCGCTGCGCGCCGCCGTCCACCTGGCCGCCGACTCCCGGCGGCCCACCGCGGAGAAGGTCGAGTCGCTCGGCGCCGGATGGGTCGCGGAGGAGGCACTCGCCATCGCCGTCTACTGCGCGCTGGCCGAACCCGACCCCCGCGAAGCCCTCCTCCTCGCGGTCAACCACTCTGGCGACTCCGACTCCACCGGCGCGGTCTGCGGCAACATCCTGGGCGCCCGGCACGGCCTGCGGGCGCTGCCCGCCGACTGGCTCGACGCCGTCGAGGGCCGCTCCACCATCGTGGAGCTCACCTTCGACCTCATGGCCGACCCCTCCCTCCCCAACAACTGGACCGACCGCTATCCCTCCTGACCAGCGCCGAACACCGAGGGTCAAGGACCTGCCGTCCTTCAGCCGCTGATCCGATTCCGCAACTCGCGTGCTCTCGCGTCGTCGAACTCGGCCAGCACGGTAAGGGCTTCCTCCCGGTACGAACTGAGGTCCTCACCGGCCCCCGCCTGTGTGATCGCCGTCATCATGTTCGCCAGCGCGATGGCCAGCTGCCACTGATCCCGAAGCTCACGATGAACTGTCGCCGCCCGGCGATGAAAGTCGAGCGCCTCCGTGGGTCGGCCGAGCGCACGGTACGCCTCGCCTGTCGCGTCCAGCGCTCGCGCTTCGCGGCTGCAGTCGCCCAGGCGCCGTTGAAGGCTCGACGCGCGCTGAAACGACACCAGCGAGTCGGCGGGGCGTCCGGCCGCCAGCTGCACCCGGCCGTACTCAAGCAGCCAGTAGCCCTCCCACATCAGGTTGGTCCGGTCCCGCGCGATGCTCAGGGCCTCCTCGATGTAGGTAGCGGCCTCGCCGGCGTGTCTGGCTTCGCGTCGCGCCATGGACATCAGGCGCAGGGCGTTCCCCTGCCCGTCCGGAAAGCCCAGTTGCCGGAAGCCGTCGAGCGCCCGCCCGGCGAAGTCCGCGCTCTCGTCGAGGCGGCCCATCTCATAGGCCGTCTCGGCAAGGTTCGCCAGTACGGTTGACTCCCAGCGGAGCTCGTCAAGCGGCCTGAGCGCGTCGAGGCTCTGTTCGAAGTCGGCATGCGCCTGACGCAGATGGCGGCGGCGAAGGTTGACCAGCCCCAGGGCGTTGAGCGATATGGCCTCTCCGAGGCCGTCTCCTATCTCTCGTCTGAGTGTGAGTGCCATGCGGTGATGCTCGGCGCCCTTGTCGAGCTGGTGGGACTGGACATAAGCCTTACCGAGGCTTTCGAGCACCTCCGCCTCACCGTACGAGTCGCCGGCGCGGCGGGCGGCCTCCAGCCCGATGGAGGCCAGCCCGAACCACGGCTCGAAAGGATTGTGCCGTGCGCAGTAGCCACGGGTGACGGCCGCCATCTGCCAGGCGAGGTCGTCCAGACCGTTCTGCTCCGCCGCCCGTGCGGCTGCGACCAGGTTCGGAAGTTCGACATTGAACCAGCGCAACGCCTCCTGGTATCCGGGAAAAGTCAGCGTGTTGACGGATGGATCCGGCTGATCCAGACGGATCGGCCGGTCGAGCGGCGCCAGCATCTCCTGGGCGTGTGCGGCGGTGCGCAGATACCAGGTGGCCACCCGCCGCAGCACTTCGCGGCGGCTCTCCGCATTCTCCTCAGCGACGGCCTGGTCCACCGCGTAGGCGCGCATCAGGTCGTGGAACTGGTAGCGGTCGGGTCCGATCTGCTCGATGAGGTGCGCGCCCACGAGCGTGTCGAGCATCTGCCGAGCCTGGGCGGGCGTGCTCGGGACGGCTGCTGCCACTACCGGCACCCCGAACTCCGGGCTCGGGTGCAGACCCAGGAGCCGGAACGCCCGTGCGGCCGGTTCGGGCAGTGCGCGGTAGGACCAGGCGAACACAGTACGCACCGCATCGGATTCGTCGCCGCTTTCCGCGGTGAGAGCGTCCCAGAGCGCCGACTCGTCACGCAGGTCCTGGATCAGCTCTCGCAGCGGCATCCATGGCCGGCTGGCGGCGCGCTCCGCCGCGATGCGCAGGGCAAGCGGAAGCCTGGCGCACAGGCGTGCGAGCTCGGCCAATTCCTGCGGATCATCCTCTCCCCGGTAGCCGGCGGTCACCCGGCGGATCAGCTCCAGTGCCTCCGACTCGTGCAGCGTGTCCACGGTGACGCGGTGCGCCCCCTCACGCGCCATCAGCCCGGAAAGGCGGTCTCTGCTGGTCACGATCACCAGGCACGTGTCCGTGCCGGGCAGCAGCGGACGTACCTGGGCCACCTTCGCCGCGTTGTCGAGCACCACCAGCATCCGCCGGCCTGCCAGCAGCGAACGGTACATCGCCGAGCGAGTTTCGAGATCTGGCGGGATCGCCGCCGCCGGGACCTCCAGAGCGCGCAGGAACCGGTCCAGAACCTCGTTCGCCGTGACCGGCTGGCCCGGGTCGTACCCGCGCAGGTTCACATACAGCTGACCGCCCGGGAAGCGCCCCCGGATCTGGTGCGCCCAATGCAGTGCAAGCGCGGTCTTTCCCACTCCGGCGGTACCGGCGATCATGCAGACACCGCTGGACCGGAACTGGTCGCCGTCCGGGATCAGAACCTTTGTGAGCCTGTCCAACTCGTTCACCCGGTTGACGAACCCGCGGACGTCGCCGGGCAACTGGCGCGGGACATGCCCGGGTGCGGGCACCGGGCCGTGGAAATGCACTCCTCCGTGCACATCCCGTGCCTGCACCACATCGCTCGCGCTGCCGGACAACTCCGAGCGCGTACTCCCGTCGTGCCTGTCGCCCGCGCCCTCCGGTCTCCTGGACCCCACCGTTTCCCTTCCTTCTGACTCCCCGAGACCCTGAACGACAGCGTCGATCCGGAACCCGACGTACG
The DNA here is from genome assembly GCF_045040095.1 of Microbispora sp. NBC_01389. Taxonomy (NCBI): domain Bacteria; kingdom Bacillati; phylum Actinomycetota; class Actinomycetes; order Streptosporangiales; family Streptosporangiaceae; genus Microbispora; species Microbispora sp. NBC_01389. Next base: position 5,215,430 of record NZ_CP109552.1, on the reverse strand, counting down.
ACGTCAGGCACCGGAACAGGAGAGTTCGAGCGTGGCTCCATTGCGGGCGAAGTAATCCGTCACGTCCTCGCCTGCCCGATACAGACGTTCGATCAGCGTTCTGCAACGCTCGATGAGCGAATGGTCCGCATATCGCACACCGCCGGAGAGAATGCCGTGCTCGTCATAGAGCACCTCGTACATGACGTCGTCACCCAGTACCACCAGTTCCGGCAGCGGACTCGCTGTCTCCAGCGCTCGCACCTCAGCCGCGCCGACCACTCGGACAAGACCGCCGTATCGGTGCCGAATACGGAGGAGTTGCAGCTCCCAGCGCAGATATGGAGTGACCGGTTCTTCTACAACTCGTACGCGTCGCGTCCGGAACCCGGCTTCATCGATTCGCCGGTAGTAGTCCCGGATGGCGTCCCGCCGCTCGTCCAGCAGCCGGAGCGACCTCTTCCAGTCGCCGGCTGAATACGCTGCCCAACTCTCGTCCTCCGGCTCCTGGAACGCCTGTCGCCGTTCCAGCTTCCAGAAACCGTAACTGGTTAGGTACCAGAGCCGTGCGCGTGAAATCAGGCTGCGGCAGCCAGCGGCGAGTTGCCGGCGGGTTCCCGGGTTCCGCTGAGAAGTGCGAGCGCCGGGGTGGCCTCGGGCAGCCAGGGGTATCCCTCGGCGAGTTCGGTGAGGGCGTGGAAGAAGTTGACGCCGTGCTTGCGGGCGGTGGCCAGATAACTGCGGATCGCGCAGAACTGCTCGGCCCCGGCCAGAGTGCGCAGGCAACCGGAGACCTTCTGCCGCAGCTTGATCATCCGGATCTCGCGCTCCGCGGGATTGTTGTCGAACGAGACGAGTTCGTCGCGGGTGAACCGCAGGTAGTCGTCTTGCCGATCCAGCATCCGCGTGGCCAGCGCGTGGTGTTTCTTCATCAGCTTGCCAGTCCGGGAACGGGTGTCGTGTCTGCCGATCGCAGCTGCCGATCGCCACAGCCGGGCCTGCTCCGCCAGCGCGACCTGGTCCAGATGCTTCAGCCCGCCGGCCTCGATCGCAGCCTCGACCAGGACCTTCATCTGCAGCAGCGCGTCGGTGGCCTGCTCGGCCCAGCACCACTCACCTTCGGGGGTGGTGTCGATGACCTGCTGCAACTCGCGCAGTAGATGAGCGTTACAAAGAGCGTGCGTGGCGTCGGTGTAGGTGTCGTAGGGCGCCCAGGCGTCGTGGACCGCGACCCCGGTGAAGGCCGGCAGCACCCCGGCGGCGTCCATCGCGGCGGTGCCACGCTTGCGGTGCACGGTGATCAGACTCCACGTGCCGGTGGAGGCCGAGTGCACCCAGTGCAGCTTGCCCTCGACGCGGAACCCGGTCTCGTCGAAGTGCGCGACCGGCGCGGCGGCGATCTGTTCAACGGCGCGGGCCAGGAAACCATCCAACCGGGTGGCAGCCCGGGCGGTCATCGACAGCACAGTGCCGCCGGTCACCGGGACACCGAACAGGTCGGCCAGCGCCTGAGCAGTGCGATCCTTGGACAGGAACTGCCCGACGTACAAGTACACGATGATCGCAGTGATCCGGGAGCCGTACTGCACCGGCGCGGTCACACCCGCGGGCGCGGTGCCCTTGGTGACGACGCCGCAGTCGCAGCACCGCCGCTCGACCAACTGATGCTCGGTCACCTGCACCTTGATCGGCGGGATGTCGAAGACCTGCCGCTTTTCCATGCCGACCTCGGGCGCACCGGCCAGGCCGTCCCCGCAGCCCCGGCACTGCTTCGGCTCGTGCCGCTCCCACTTGTCGGGGCGTTCGACCTGCGCGAGCGTCGCTCCAGGCGTTCCTTTCGGACGACCGGGCTTACGCTGCCCGCCCTTACGCAGCGACCTGGGCGCGGGCTTGGCCAGCCCATCCGAGCTCGGCGGCTTGGAGGAGTTGTCCGAGTTCAGCCCCAGCCGGGCTTCCAGCTCAGCTATTCGCCCATTCGCCTTGTCCAGCGCGTCGCTCAGCCGTACCATCAACGCCGCCAACTCGTCGTACGACGGCTTGGCGGCGGGGGAACTGGACACCCACCGATGATCGCGGATCACCAGAAGATGATCAAATCGGGCAACGGCCGGAGAGACCTAACCAGTTACCAGAAACCATGCTCGCGGATAGCCCAGAAATGTTCACTGAAGTCGTCTTGATAGGCCTTTCGGGTGAGTTCCTCGCCGTGGAAATCCTCGAGAAGATCACGCATCAGGTAAGTCCGCCTTGGCCGCGATGAGCATGACCCGGGGAATGATAACCAGCTTTTCATCCTCGGCGATGACCACACTCTCGGGCAGGCGCGATTCGTAGGAACGTGTGAGATCTCTTCCGATCACCGCTATATCTCCGTTGTCGAGTTCCCAGATGTCGGGACAACCATCGTCATTTCCGGTGCAGTTGAGTTCGGCCGCCGATTTGCCGATCCGCCGGACCATCGTCGCCGACGGGTCGGCGTAAGCATTCAGCCCAAGCGCATTTCGACGTTGAGCGATCACCATGTGTGATCGCGTGTGGGTGTGCGGGATTACAGCGTGTGGGGCTGGGTCAGGGTGTTGCCGGGCCGGGTGGCATCCAGGGGCGGCCGAGTAGAGCGTCATGGATGACGGCGACCGCGTTGCTGCCGTGTTTAACGGCGGTGGACAGGTAGCCGCGGATGGCGTACCGGTGTTCGGTGGCCCGCTCCGAGCGGAGCCGACCGGAGATCTTCTGCTGGGTCTTGGCCGGGCGGACGTCACGTTCTGCCTGGTTGGAGGTGGGCGGGACGTTCAGATCGTGGGCGAAGCGCAACACGTCGTTCTCGCGGCCGCGCAGGACTTCCAGCAGCAGGCGGCCGATCGGCTGCTTGACCTGCTTGCCGCCGGGCAGGCGGTGGACTTCCGACAGGCCGACCAGGACCCCGTGCCGGAACCCTCTGATCAGGCCGGCCTTGACCCGCGGGTCGATCTGCGCGGCGCCGGCCTTCCGGGCGAGGTTGGCCTCGTGGATCAGCCCGCGCAGGGCGCGCTGGATCTGCTCGGGCCAGTGCCGGCCCGGGTAGGTCTCGACACAGTCCTCAAGATCACGAAGTAGGTGGGCCGCACAGAGTTGATGGGTGTGCGAGCCGAGCCGGGCCGAGTCGTAGTTCTGGTACCGGTCATGCACGATGACCCCGCCCAGATGCGGGATGACCTGCTCGAAGGTGTCCAGGCTACGATCCCCCAGCAGGTACCAGGTGTACAGACGATCGCAGGCGACCATCAGGTACTTCTTGACCTTCTTGGGCCCGACCCGGATCGGTGTCTCGTCACAGCAGACCGCGTAGGCGAGGGTGAGCAGCATCCAGATGCGCCTGTTGGCGGCGGCGACCGCGGCGGCGGCACGCTTCAGCAGCCCGTGCACGAACCCCTGCGACGGCTTCGCGCCGGTCAGCGACTCGACCAGCTCCGCGCAGCGCTGCACCGGAATCGCGTGGGCGACCATCAAGTACACGCACAACGTCTGCAGCTTCACCCCAAAGCTGACCGCGGCCTCCGGCACCCCTTCCGGCCGAGGCGCGCTATGCACCGTGCCGCACCGGCAGGCCACCGTGTGCAGATCGTGCTGGAACCGCTGCGCCGACACCAAGGGAATCTCGATCTGCTGGTGACGCCCGGTCACGCCCAGATCGGTCGCGTCCGCCAGATCGGCGCCGCACCCACACATCCCCTCCGGGAAGTGGTCGAACGTGTCGGCGATCTCATCCGGATCGTCCGACCAGGCCAGATGCGTACCCGGCGCGCCTTTCTGCTTGCCCGGCTTGCGCTTGGCACTGTCCCTGCCGGCCTTCGAGGCGGTGGCGGGCTTGTCCTTCGGCTGCGCCTTACCTGGCTGATCGTCGCTGGAGGGCGGCATCCCCGAGTTCCCGCTGTTACGCGACAGCGCCCGCTCCAGCCGCGCCACCCGCTCGCGCAGCTCGGCGTTCTCCTCCTCCAACGCGTCGACCATCGCGGCCAACCGCGCGATCAACGCCTCCTGGCGGGCGGCCTGGACGCGGACGAGCTCGATCAGCTCCTCACGCGACATCTCCTCCAGGCCGGACACCCGACGATCTCACCACATCGCAGACAGGTGATCAAAATGACGGACCGTCACACAGGCGATCCGCATATCACTCCTCGCGAACGGCCTGAATGCTTACGGGTCGGCCTCCCATGCACGAGTCATCAGTGTTCTCCTTTGCAGATTTGTGAACCCGGTTGTTGTCTGGGTGATCAGTCAGTCGGGATTATTCGGACGAGATGTCTCGTCAACGGTCAGGAGGGACGGCAGGTGCCATTTCAGTTATCCAGATCGGTCCGTCACCGCACATCATCTCCACCCCACTTGCCGGTGCAAGGGCGGTTCGCAGCAGTGTCCTCCATTCACCATCTATCCGGGCGAACGGCCCGAGCTGCCCAAACAGCCCGAACCGGAAAACACGGACCTGGTCGTGAATCTCGCGTGCGCCACGACTCCAGTCCACGAACATGAAGTCCGGCTCCATCCAGCCGCCATAGTCGGCGTCGGTCTCGTCCTGAGGCTCGCCCTCGGCACCGGCGGCTGCGAGCTCGATGGCGGCAGGGAGCAGCTCCGCGATGGCCTCGTTGATCTCCCGCCACAACCCCTCGGTGACCAGGTCGTCCTCGATCTGGATACCACCTTTTCGCACGAGGATGTTCCCGTTGTCGAACTCGTCGTCCATCCAGTGGACGGTGACTCCGGTCTCCGGATCGCCGTTGCGGACCGCCCAGTGAATCGGTATAGGCCCTCGATAACGAGGCAGCAGAGAGGTGTGCACGTTGATGGCACCGAGTCGCGTGGTTTGCAGAACCTCCCGCGTAAGCTTCCATGGACAGCCGTACACGACGATGAGGTCTGCCTGATAACCGGCCAACGCCTTCGCCACGCCGCCTGCCGTACCAGGGAGCAGCAGATCCATGCCTGGCGGCAGGTAAGCATTCAGCTCTGATGCATTCCGGTGTTGCTTGATCGCGGTGTGTGATGGTGCATGGCCGCGAGTCGTCCCGGGGTGGGTGTTGGGGTCAGGCCGGTGTGGGATCGGGAGGCATCCAGGCGCGGCCGACGAGGGCGTCTCGGATCGCGGTCATGACATCGGCACCGTGCTTGGCCGCGGTGGACAGGTAGCCGCGGATGGCGTAACGGTGCGCGGTGGTTCGTTCGGAGCGGAGCCGGCCGGAGATCTTCTGCTGGGTCTTGGCTGGGCGGACATCGCGTTCCGCCTGGTTGTTCGTGGGAGGAATCCGCAGGTCGCGGGCGAAGCGCAGCACGTCGTCCTCGCGGTCGCGCAACACCTCCAGCAGCACGCGGCCGACGGGCTGGGTGACGGTCTTGGCCGGGCCGGGAAGACGGCGAACCTCCGACAGGCCCACCCGCACCCCGTGCCGGAAGCTGCTGATCCACATTCTCCGGGTGCCTTCGGCGATGGCGTCCCTGCCCTGCTCGCGGGCGAGGTTGGCGGCGTGGATCAGTCCGCGCAGCGCGATCTGGATCTGAGCCGGCCAGGCCGCACCAGGGTAGGTCTCGGCGCAGTCCTGCAGATCACGAAGCAGGTGAGCCACGCACAGCTGGTGGTCGTGCTCGCCGAGTTCGGCCGAGTCGTAGTTCTGGTAGCGGTCGTGGACGACGACGCCGGTCAACTCGGCGACGACGAACTTCTTGAACGTGGCCATGTCCCGGTCGCCGAGCATGTACGAGGTGAACACCTTCGTGCAGGCCACCAGCAGGTACTTTTTGGCCTTCTTCGGTCCGACCCGGATCGGCGTCTCATCGCAGCACACCACGTACGCCAGCGTGAGCAGCGCACGGATCCGCGCATCGGCCGAGGCGACCAGGCCCGCGGCGCGGGCGATCAGGCCGTGCACGAACCCCACCGACGGCTGTGCCCCGGTCAGCGAGGCGACCAACTCCACGCACCGATGCACCGGGATCGCGTGGACCACCAGCAGATACACACACCACGCCTGCAGATTGACCCCGAGGCTGACCGGCGCGGAACTCACCCCGTCCGGGCGGGCAGCGGTATGCACCGCACCACACCGGCAGGCGACCGTGTGCAGGTTGTGCTGCAGGCGGCGGGCGGTCACCAGCGGAATCTCGATCTGCTGATGCCGGCCGGTCACCCCAAGATCGGCCGCTCCGGCCAGATCGGCCCCGCACCCGCAGGCCCCCTCGGGAAAGTGCTCGACCATGTCGCGCTCGGCGACCTCATCCGACCACGCCAGACTCACCCCGGCAGCGCCCGGCTGCTTGCCCGGCCTGCGCTTGCCCGCCCCACGGGCCGCGGAAGAGGCCTTGGGCTGCTTCTTACCCGGCAGATCATCAGCCGAGGGCGGCATCCCCGAGTTACCGCTGTTGCGCGAGATCAGCCGCTCCAACCGCGCGACCCGCTCACGCAGCGCGGCATTCTCCTGCTCCAGCACGGCCACGTGCTCGCGCAGCTCGGCATTCTCCTTCTCCAGGATCACCGTCCGCTCGGCCAGAGCGCGCGCAAGAGCGATCAGCTCCTCACGCGACATCTCTTCCAGGCCAGGCACACGGCCATCACAGCATGCCGGAGATCAACGATCAAAGTGACGGAACGTCACACCAGCAAGCCATCGGTCACAAAGCGCGCATGACGTGAATGCTTACGGCGGCAGTGCTTGACCAATGTCCGCGATGGCCTCCGCAGAACGTCTGCTAGTGGTTCTCTGCTGGCGCAGTGATCGGGCGTGCACGAATGCGACCGGCGTGTGCCCCGCTTGAACGCAGGTGTCGTACAGAAGTTTGAAACCGCTCACAGCGAAAGAGATCAGGACTACACGCAGGCCATTCGTCACGCTGGTCGACTCCTCGATGCCGCCCGATTGGGCATCCTCCATGCGGTACAGCTTCGCTCAGTACCCGATCCTGTGAACCGGGGAGATCAGGCGAAATGAGCCGGGCAGTCACAGATCGCTGTCGCGGCTCTCCGGTGTCAGATCGCCGGGCACGCCGAAGCGCACCGCTCCGTGGATGTCCCTGGCCTGGAGGACGGAGCCGTGTTGGGAGCCTCCGCTGATCACGTTCTGCACGGCGGGTGATCTTATCGTCGAATCAGAGGCCGCGCGATGGGCTTGAAACATTCCATAGAGCGTCAGCCCTATGCCCGCTATCGCTGCCAGCGCACCGATGACGCTCGCCAGCTTGTCCGCTCTGTCAAGCCCGAGCACCGCGAAGTAGACCGCGGTTCCCGCGATGGTGGCAACGATGAGAAGGCCGCCCGCCCATAGTGATAATCGCCCTGGCATGACTTCCATCCTGAGCGTTCCAGACGGACATGACCAGCCCCGGCATTTGACGAACGAGGCCATAGTCCCGTCCCGCTGCAGGGATACCCCCTTGTGATCACTTCTATCCGCAATTACGGTCTAGCACACATTGCAGGGCAATGGACTCTTCTGCGCCCTTTCGGATGAAAGCCGTCAGGATGCGGCCCGCATCCGGCTACTACACCGGCCCGGCGGATGGAGGCCGTGCGGCACCGGGGCGCGCCTGGTGCCCCCGACGCGCCCTGGAGGGCCAGGTGTCAGACGGGGGTGGGGCCGCGGGTTTCGCGGAGGTGACCGCCGGAGAGGTCCAGCCACCGCTCCACTCCGATCTCGGCGAGGAACCGCTCGTCGTGGCTGACCACCACGAACGCCCCCTCGTACGCGGTGAGCGCGCTTTCCAGTTGCGCCACGCTCATCAGGTCGAGGTTGTTGGTGGGCTCGTCGAGCAGCAGAAGCTGGGGGGCCGGCTCGGCGCACAAAACGCAGGCCAGCGTGGCGCGCAGCCGTTCGCCGCCCGACAGCACGCCGACCGGCAGGTGGGCGCGCGTCCCCCGGAACAGGAAGAGGGCCAGCAGGTTCATCCGCTCCGCCGGAGGCATGCCGGGGGCGTAGGCCGCCAGGTTCTCCGCGACCGTCCGGTCGAGGTCGAGCAGATCGAGCCGCTGCGACAGGTAGGCGACCCGGCCGTCGGCCCGCCGCAGCATGCCGCCGTCGGGCGCCAGGTCGCCGCCGACGACGCGCAGCAGGGTGGACTTGCCCGCGCCGTTGGGGCCGGTCAGCGCGATGCGCTCGGGACCGCGGATGGTCAGGTCGAGACCCGGGCCGGCGAACAGGTCGCGGGCCCGCAGGCCTTCGCCGTGGAAGACCGTGCGCCCGGCGGGCACGTTCGTGCCCGGCAACTCCAGCGTGATCCGCTGGTCGTCGCGCAGCGCCCGCTCGGCCTCGTCGAGCCTCGCCCTGGCGTCGCCGACGCGGGCGGCGTGCATCTGGCCCGCCCGCCCGGCCGACTCCTGAGCGCCGCGCTTCATGCCCCCGGCGACGATGCGCGGCAGGCCGGCGCTCTTGAGGTTGCGCGCGGCGTTGCCCGCCCGGCGCTCGGCGCGCTCGCGGGCCTGCTGCATCTCCCGCTTCTCCCGCTTGAGCTCCTGCTCCGCGCCGCGCACGGTCCGCTCGGCGGCCTCCTGCCCGGCCCGTACGGCCGCCTCGTACGCGGTGAAGTCGCCGCCGTAGAAGCGGATCTCGCCCCGCTCCAGCTCGGCGATGCGGTCCATCCGGTCGAGCAGGGCCCGGTCATGGCTGACCACGAGCAGGCAGCCGGTCCAGTCGCCGAGCACGTCGTGGAGCCTGCGCCTGGCCGCGAGGTCGAGGTTGTTGGTCGGCTCGTCGAGCAGCAGCACGTCGGGCCGCCGGAGCAGCTGGGCCGCCAGGCCGAGCGAGACGACCTGGCCGCCGCTCAGCGTGCCCAGTGCGCGGTCGAAGGCGAGGTCGCCGAGTCCGAGCCGGTCGAGCTGGGCGCGGGTGCGCTCCTCGATGTCCCAGTCGTTGCCGATCGCGGTGAAGTGTTCCTCGCTCGCGTCGCCCGACTCGATGGCGTCCAGGGCGGCGATCACCGGGGCGATACCGAGCACCTCGGCCACGGTCAGGCCGGCGGTGAACGGCAGGTTCTGCGGCAGGTAGCCGAGCTCGCCCTCGACGGCGACGGCGCCGCCGGTGGGCCGGTGCTCGCCGGCGATCAGCTTGAGCAGCGTGCTCTTGCCGGCGCCGTTGGGGGCGACGAGCCCGGTGCGGCCGCCGCCGATGGTGCAGGACAGGCCGGTGAAGACGGGTGTGCCGTCGGACCAGGAGAAGGACAGGCCGGAGCAGACGATGAACGCGTCCATACCAGCCCGAGTCCGGCCGGTGCGGAGGTGGGCGCTGCCCATGTCCAGGGCAGCCTCCAGGTCTCGCCGCCGGACTGCTCGATCAGCACGCCAGGTGTTCACGCCGGGCTACCAGGGCCGGCTGGTCAGCCCCGGTGTCAAGATCGGGGACAAGCCGGCCGGGTACGCCCCGGCCGTACGGAACCGGGCGCCCGGCGGCGGCGCCTGACACGCGCCGTCCGCCGGACGCCCGACGACACCGACCGGATCAGCCCGTCCTGAGCAGGACGTGCTGCGTGTCGCCGGAACGGTCGTGCGGGCAGAAGCCGACCGTCCAGACGCCCTCGAATAGATCGAGCCTGTTCTGCGCGATCACGATCACCGCGCAGTTGCCGTCGGTCGCCAGCAGCGGGCGCACCTCCGCCGCGTCCGCCACGTTGTCCAGAACCACCAGGGCCCGGCGCGAGCGGAACATCGCCCGGAGGGTCATGGTCTGGTCCACCAGCGTGCCGGGGTGCCGGCTGCCGACGCCGAAGACCCGGGAAAGGGAGCTGACCAGCCCGGCCGGTCCGCGCGCGCCCCCCTCGGCGTTGACGTAGAACTGGCCGTCCGGAAAGTACTTCCGGAAGCGGGCCGACGCCTGCACGATGACCGCGGCCTTGTCGACGCCCGAGCCGCCGACGAGCTGCACCACCCTCGGCCCGGACGACCCCGGTTCGTCCGGGCCGTGCTGCCGGGTCGGCTGCTCGACCAGGACCTGGTACATCCACTCGATCAGCTCGGCCGTGGCCGGCTGTGACACGCCCCTCGGCGGGCACTCCTCTACGGGCGGCGTCCCGACGGCGATGTGCGGGCGCGCCGGCGGGGCCGGGACGCCGGCGGCCTGCCGCCGGGCCACCTGCCGGAACCTCTCGGACGCGTCGGCCTCCAGCATCAGGGCCTCCGCCAGCAGGCTCACCGACTTGCGGTGAGGCCTCTTCGTCCGCCCCCGTTCCAGGTCGGAGATCGCGCGGACACTGACCCCCGACCGCTCCGCCAGCTCCTCCTGGGTCAGGCAGGCTTCCTCTCGCAGCCCTCGCAGCAGCGCCGCGAGCTCGTTATGGCTCTCCAACTCGTCAGGTAACCCCATTCCACACCTTCCCCCGGTGCCGAACACAAGCAGAAACTCCCCGCGCCGAGTTTTAGTTGAGATTTCACCCATCAACTGGAAAACTCGCGTTCCCCAACAGTACACAGCCGATCTTGCAGGCGTCAATTACAGCAGTAGCGAATTGGAGCGGGGCGCGGCCGGACGCGGCCAGCCCGTATTGGACCGTTTTAAATGGCCGGCATTGCGGCGGGGGATCTCGCGCGCCAACTGCCCGGTACGGCGGCAACGCCGTACCGGGCGGGGCGGACGTGGGGTCGTCAGGTCACCGCGGGCGGGCCTCCTCGGCCTTTCGCTTGAGCGCGTCCAGCATTTTGCCGATTCCCTTCCGCGCATTCTTGTTCAGAATGGCCTCCGGCATGGCCCATTTGATTCCGAGTTCCTGCGAGACGCTTACCTCGCTCTTTCCTCCGCCGTCCCCCGTGACGGTGCAGCTGAAATCGAACCGGGTCATCACCTCACTGCCGACGAGGTGGTACTCGAAACAGCCCTCCGCCGGATACTCATACCGGAGAGAATGCGTCGCCCGCAGCCCCATGGCCTTGGCGTGCCAGGTGGCCTGCCGGGGACGTCCCCGCTCGTCGGTGTCCTCGATGTCGACCCGTTCGACGCCGGGCTGCCAGGAGGGGTAGTCGGCGAGGTCCAGCAGTATGGCGAGGACCGCCTCCGGGTCGGCGTCGATGATGATTGATCCGGTCACCACGCTCATGGGTGAAGCCTCCGTTTCGTCCTGCGCGCTCGGCGGGCGGCACCGGGGATCGCCCGCCGATTCCTGAGATCAATTGCCGCCGGTCCGGTCCACGGACGGGGCGGGGAGGTAATCCCCGATGCGGCCCCCCGGGTCCGCGGCGACGGCCGTCAGAATCCGTACGTACGCCGCGAGCCAGCGGGCGGGCGTGCCCTCCGGGAAGTAGCCGGACAGGTGGTTGAGGGAGATCTGCATGAACTCCCCGGAGATCGCGCTCTCGACCCGGAGCGGGTGGTCCGTCTGGGCCAGGACCTGGGCCGGCATCGCCCCGAGGACCGACATGAACCGCAGCAGGTTCTCGGTCAGCCTCGGCAGGTTCTCGCTGACGAGGTAGCTCTCGAAGAGCGGTTCCCCGGCGGGCGCGCCGGTGATCTCGTACAGCGCCGCGGGCGGCACGTACTCGTGGTCGGTGATCGCGGAGATCTTCTCCTGCATCTCGGCCAGCCACGGCAGCATCGGCGCGTCGGGGTCCACCCTGGCCACCAGGGGGAGGATGTTGAACATCAGGCCGGTCGCCCGGTCGACATCGACCGACGTGCTGCCCCGCCCGGAGAAGACCGCGCCGCACACCACGTCCCGCGCGCCGGTGATGGCGCTGAGCATGACGGCCCACGCGCCGTGCAGCACGCTGTTGATGCTGAAGCCGTGTGTCCTGGACAGTTCCAGGAGCCCGTTCGCCACCTCCGGCGGGACCGTCGCGCTCTCCTGCAGCAGCGGCGTCACGTGGTCGGCCGGCCGTTCAGCGGCCGGCAGGGTGATGGACGGCGCCGCGGACGGCAGGGGCGCGAGCTCACGCCGCCAGAACGCCTCCGCCTCCGTCATGTCCCGCCGGCTCTGCTCGACGCAGAAGTCGCCGTACGTCGAGGTGAAGGGCGCGTCCGCCGGCTCGCCGCCCGCCCGGAACGCCTCGTAGGCGGCGAGGAGGACCGGCATCATGATCTGGTAGCTCCAGCCGTCCTGGGCGGCCATGCAGAAGAAGTGGTCGTAGTCGTAGACGTCGTCCTCGATCCGGAACAGGAGCAGCCGCACCTGCGGCGGCGGGCCGGTGAACCCGCGCCGCCGCTGCGCCTCGAGGTGGGCGTGCCGCCGCCGCTCCTGCTCGACCGGCCGCAGGCCCCGGAGGTCGTACGTCTGGATCCGCAGCCGCACGTCCGGCCGGACGACCTGGACCCACCCGCCGTCCTCGTCCTGGAAGTAAGCCGAGCGCAGGTTGGGGAACCGGTCGACGGTGTGCTGCCAGGCCCGCTCCAGCGCGACCGGGTCGAATTCCTGGCCTGAGAGGCGGAACGACTGCTGGGTGACGTAGACGCCGGACCCCGGCCGCTGCCGGATCCGGTCGAGCATGTACCGCTGCATGCCAGTCACCGGGTAGGCGTCCTCCGCGCCGGGGTGGCGCGACCGCGCCCACTCCAGCACCCGCTGGTCCCGCTGGCCCGCGCCCGCGACGTCCACCCGGCCGCGGGACTCGGCCAGGGCCGCCAGGTCGGCGATGGTGTGGCTCTGGAAGACGTCCTGGGGGCTGAGCGCCAGGCCGATGGCCTTGGCCCGGCTGACCATCTGGATGCCGAGCAGCGAGTCGCCGCCCAACGCGAAGAAGCCCCGGTCGACGCTCACCTCGTGGACCCCGAGCACCTCCTTCCAGATCTCCGCGATCCGCCGTTCCATCTCGGTGCGGGGGGCGACGATCCCCTGCTCCGGCTCGACGCCCAGCTCCGGCGGCGGCAGCGCGTCGCGGTCGAGCTTTCCGTTGGCGCTGACCGGGAACTCGGCGATGGCGACGACGGCCGACGGCACCATGAAGTCCGGCACCTTCTCCCGCAGGAAGCTCCCGACGTCGCCGCTCAGCCAGCGGCTGAGCGCGGCGAGCCGCGGGTTGTTGACGTAGTGCGCGGCCGGACGCCCCGGTTCGCCCGGGTCCGTCCAGTCGACGAGATGACCGGCTTCCGGGCGGTGCAGCGTCACCCGGTAGGCGCCGTCGGCCGCCCCGCCCATCCAGGCGACGTTCACCTGGTAGGCGAGCTCCTCGCCCAGCCGCCACCAGACCTCGGGCTCGACGCCGGAGGGGTCCTCCGTACGGGGCAGCCGGTCGACCGGGCCGTCCGCCGGCGCGCCGTCCATCGCGGCGAGGACGGCGTTGACCGAGGCGACCCGGGCGTTGGGCACGCCGTCGACCCGCAGCACGTCCGGCCGGCGGCCTATGAGCACCCGGCGGACCTCGTCCACCGACGTCCAGGAGACCGTCTCCGGCGGCGGCTGGGCACCGGCCGCCTCTCCGACGTGGACGGCGACGTCGTAGCGGTACCGGGTCAGCTCGTTGTGGTGGTCGCCGCGCTTGAGCATCATCTCCACGCGGCTGACGGCCGGGACCTCCTCGCGCAGCGCGCTGAAGTACTCCGGCGCGAGCAGCAGCTCACGCTCGTACGCCCCGCGCCGGCGGATCCGCTCGCGCAGGCTCCCGACCGTGAGCCCCGGCTCGGTCCGCGCCAGCTCCATCTCCGCGTGGAGGGCCGGGAGCATCGGCAGGCTGCGCAGGTCGCCGAGGAAGAGCGCGCCGCCGGGCCGCAGGCAGGCCAGCGCCCTGCCGACGACCTCCCGGAGGTGTCCCGGGCTGTCGAAGTACTGGACGACCGAGTTGATCACCACGGCGTCGAACCGCTCGCCGTCCAGGCCGGTGAAGTCCTGGGCCTCCCGCTCGAACAGCCGGACGTCCACCGTGTCCGGCAGGCCGGGCACCAGGCGCTCCCGCACGTAGTCGAGGGCCTTGCCGGACAGGTCGGTCGCCCAGTACGCCGTGGTGTGCGGGGCGATCCGGGCGAGCAGCATGCCGGTGCCGCAGCCGATCTCCAGCACGCGCCTGGGCCGCAGGGCGAGGATGCGCTCCACCGTGGAGTCGCGCCAGACGCGCATCTCGTCGTCCGGCAGCCGCTCGCTCGTGTAGCTGCTGTCCCAGCCGACGGTGTTGAAGTCGGCCGCGCCGGCGGTCTCCCGCTGGTAGCTCTGGTCGAACAGGTCGCGCCAGGCCGACACGGCCGACGGCGCGGCGGAGTCGGGCGCGACCATGCCGTCCTCGGGGACCACGTACGCGACGAGCTGCTTGCTCTCGGCGTCGTGCGGGAGGTCGCGGGCCACGACCAGGACGTCGCGCACGGCGGGGTGCTCGGCCAGGGCCGCCTCGATCTCCCCCGGCTCGATGCGCATCCCCCGCACCTTGACCTGGAAGTCGGTGCGCCCGAGGAACTCCATCGTCCCGTCGGGGCGGAACCTCGCCAGATCGCCGGTGCGGTACAGCCGGGCGCCGGGCTCGGAGCTGAAGGGGTCCGGCAGGAAACGCTGCTCGGTCAGCTCGGGCCTGCGGTAGTAGCCGCGGCCCACCCCGACGCCGCCGATGTACGCCTCGCCGGGCGTGCCGAACGGCACCGGCCGCAGGTTCCGGTCGAGGACGTACACCTGGGTGTTGGCGATCGGCGTGCCGATCGACACCACGGAGGTCCCGGGGTCGCGCGGGCACTCCCAGCAGGTGCTGTCCACCGAGCACTCGGTGGCCCCCCAGAGGTTGTACAGCGTCGCCGCGGGCAGGCGTTCGTACAGCGACCGGATCGAGGCGAGGGGCAGCGCCTCACCGCTGGCGATGACCCGGGTGACGGACCGGCAGTCCTCGATGCCTGGGTGCTGGAGGAAGATCCGCAGCATCGAGGGCACGAAGTGCAGCGTCGTGATCCCGTGCTCCCGGATCACCCCGGCGAGGTACTCGGGGTCCTTGTGCCCCTCGGGACGGGCGATCACCATCCGCGCGCCGATCATGAGAGGCCAGAAGAACTCCCACACCGACACGTCGAAGCTGAACGGCGTCTTCTGCAGGACCAGATCGCCGGGGGTGAGCCGGAAGTAGTCCTGCTGCCAGTGCAGCCGGTTGACCACCCCGCGATGCCTGATCATGGCCGCCTTGGGCCGCCCGGTGGAGCCCGAGGTGTAGATCATGTACGCCAGGTCGTCCAGCCCCGCGATGTTCTCCGGGCGGGAGTCCGGCTCGGCGTCGAACTCCCCTGCCCGATCCAGCGGGACCACCACCGCGCCGTGCTCCGGCAGGCCGTCCACGAGCCGCTGCTGGGTGAGCAGGATCGCCGGTTCCGCATCGGCGAGCATGAAGGCCACGCGCTCGCGCGGATACGTCGGGTCGATCGGCACGTACGCGCCGCCCGCCTTGAGGATGCCCAGCAGGCCGGCCACCATCTCCAGGGAGCGTTCGGCGCAGATGCCGACCGGCTGGTCGGGGCGCACTCCCATGGCCCGCAGCCGGTGCGCCACCCGGTTCGCGCGGCGGTCGAGTTCGGCGTAGGTGAGGTGCTCGCCCTCGAAGGTCAGCGCGATCGCGTCCGGCCGCTCGTCGACGGTCTCCTCGATCAGCGTGTGCAGGCACCGGACGCGCTCCTCGGGGTAGACGCGCTCGGTGTCGTTCCAGTCGAGGAGGATCTCCCGCTCGGCCGAGGCCGGCAGCACGGGCAGTTCGGACACCCGCCGGTCGAGCCGGTCGGCGAACGCGTCCAGGAGCACCTGGTATCCGGCGAGGAACCGCTCGATCGTGTCGTGGTCGAAGATCTCGCTGTTGTACTCGGCGTCGACCAGCAGCGTGTCGGACATCTCGGTCACCGACACCTCCAGGTCGAACTTGCTGGTGTCGTTGTGCACCTCGACGATGTCCGCCAGGTCGTCCCGCCCCGCGCCGGCCCGGTGCCGCTTCATGTCGAAGACGACCTGGAACAGCGCGTTCGCGGTGAGTCCCCGGTTCGGGGCGAGCTCGGCGACCACCGCGTCGTACGGGACGTCCTGGTGGTCGTAGCCGTGCCGGACCGTCTCGCCGACCCGGTCGACCAGCTCCGCGATGGTGGGGTCGTCGCCGACATGGGTCTTGAGCACGACCATGTTGACGAAGAACCCGATGAGCTCCTGCACGGCGTCGTGGTTCCGGTTGGCCATCGCGGTCCCGATGACGACGTCGCCCGTGTTCCCGGTGTCGCCGGCGTACCGGTAGAGCGCGGCCTTGAGCGCGGCCAGCATGGTCGTGAAGAGGGTGACGCCGCGCTCGCCGCTGAGCGACCGCAGCCTGCCGGTCAGCTCCGCGCCGAGCTCGAAGCTCATGCTGCCGCCGCGGAAGCGCTGGGTGGCCGGCCGGGGCCGGTCGGGCAGCAGCTCGACTCCGGTGGGATCACCGCCGAGCGCCCGCCGCCAGCTCTCCAGCCGGGCGGCCAGCCCCTCACCGGCGAAGCGCTCGCGCTCCCAGAGGGCGTAGTCGGCGTACTGCACCGCGAGCTCCGGCAGCTCCGGGTCGCGGCCGCTCACGTAGGCCTCGTAGGCGGCGGTCAGCTCCATCCCGAACACACCACCCGACCACACGTCGGCCACGATGTGGTGCATGCCGAGCAGCATCCGGTGTTCGAGCGGCCCGAACCGGAACAGCGTCACCCGCAGCAGCGGCGCCTCGGCGAGGTCGTAGGGCCGCCGGGCAACCTCGCCGGCGATCCGCGCGTACTCCGCCTCCGGGTCCTCGGCCGCCGTCAGGTCGACGACCGGCACGCTGATCGTGAGCTCCGGCAGGATCTCCTGCCGGGCCTTCCCGCCGGGGCTGGGAAACCGGGTGCGCAGGATCTCGTGCCGCCTGACGACCTCGTTGACGGCCTTCTCCATCGCCTCCGGCCGCAGTTCTCCGCTCACCCCGACCGACAACGTCAGGTTGTACGCGGCGCTGTCCGGCACGAGCTGCTCCAGCGACCACAGGCGCTGCTGCGCGTACGACAGCGGGATCGGGTGGTCCGCCACCTCTCCCCGGCGGCGGTCGGCCGCGATCCGCAGCAGGGCGGGGCCGTCCTCCGCCCCGGCGGCTCCGGTGTCCGCGGCGATCTCGGCGAGGACGAACCGGGCGAGCGCGAGCGGGGTGGGCTGGTCGAAAGCCATGCTCACCGGCAGGACCAGCCCGGTCGCCCGGTTCAGCCGGTTGCGCAGCTCCAGGGCGGTCAGCGAGTCGAAGCCCAGGCGCAGGAGATCGGCGTCGGCGGGGATCTCCTCGGTCGAGTGGTGCCCGAGCACGCCGGC
Organism: Microbispora sp. NBC_01389; assembly: GCF_045040095.1. Taxonomy (NCBI): domain Bacteria; kingdom Bacillati; phylum Actinomycetota; class Actinomycetes; order Streptosporangiales; family Streptosporangiaceae; genus Microbispora; species Microbispora sp. NBC_01389. The sequence goes on along the minus strand of NZ_CP109552.1, from coordinate 5,198,279 downwards.
GATCGCGCCGACGACCAGTTCGAGCGCGACGCGCTCCCGCTTGTCGCCCGTCGTGGACAGCAGCCGTTCGCGGACGTCGTCGTGGTCGTCCTCGTCGTACGGCAGCGCCGCGAGCAGCTCGCTCTCCCCCGACGGGCCGCCCGGCGTGCCGGTGTTCAGCCAGAACCGCCGGCGCTGGAAGGCGTAGGTCGGCAGGTCGGCGGCTCCCCCGGATTCCCCGGTCTCCTGGGGGAAGGCCACCCGCCAGTCGACCGGGACTCCGCCGCAGTACGCCGCGCCCAGCGACGCGAGCAACTGGCTCCGGTCGCCGTGGCCCCGGCGCAGGGTCCCGGCCACGCAGAACGGCCGGCCGCCGGCCTCCAGCGCCTGCTGGATGTCGGGCACCAGGACCGAGTGCGCGCTGATCTCGAGGAAGCAGTCGAAGCCCTGCGCCGCGAGCGCCTCGACGGCGGGGGCGAACAGGACCTGCTCCCGCAGGGCGCGGAACCAGTAGCCGGCGTCCATCCGCGCGGCGCCGGCCGAGGTGTCCGCCCAGTCTCCGGTCAGGGTCGAGAACAGCGGGACGGCGGAACGCCTCGGTCGTACGGGGGCGAGGTCCGCCAGCAGTTCGTCCCTGAGCGCGTCCATCTGCGGCGAGTGGGAGGCGTAGGTGACCGACGTCCGGCGGGCGCGCAGTCCGTCGGCCTCGCAGCGGGCGAGCAGTTCGCCGACGGCGTCGCCGTCCCCGGACACGACGGTGGACGCCGGGCCGTTGACGGCGGCGACGACCAGCCGGCCCTCCCAGGGTCCGAGGAGGTCGCGGACCGTGTCCCCGCCGGCCGACACGACCGCCATCGCGCCGCGTCCCGTCATGGTCCGGGCGATCGCGCGGCTGCGCAGCACCACGACGCGCACCGCGTCCTCCAGGGTGAGGGCGCCCGCGACGTACGCGGCGGCGATCTCGCCCTGGCTGTGCCCGAGCACCGCGGCCGGTTCGACGCCGTAGGAGCGCCACACCGCGGCGAGCGACACCATGACGGCGAAGACCGCGGGCTGGACGACGTCCTCGCCCTCCAGCGGCGGCGCGCCGGGAACGCCGCGCAGCACGTCGAGCAGCGACCAGTCGACGTGTTCGCGCAGCGCCGCGTCGCAGGCCGCCATCTCCGCGGCGAAGGCGGGCTCGGTGTCCAGCAGACCGGCGCCCATCCCCGCCCAGTGGGAGCCGTGCCCCGGGAACACGAACACGGTGCGGCCGGTGGCGCGGGCCGCGCCCCGCACCACTCCGGCGGCCTCGGCATTGGCGGCCACCGCCGCCAGGCCGTCGAGGAACTCCTCACGGCCGCGCCCGACCAGCACGGCCCGGTGCTCGAAGGCCGACCGCGTGGTCAGGGCCCGGCCCACATCGTACGGCCGCACGTCCGGACGGGACTCCGCGAACGACGCCAGCGTGGCCGCCTGCGCCCGCAGCGCGGCGGCGGACCGGCCCGACACCACCCAGGGCAGGGGACCGCCGGGCGCGGGACCGTCCGGCGTGGGACCGGGCTCGTCGGCGGCGGACGGCTCGGGCGCCTGCTCCACGATGATGTGCGCGTTGGTCCCGCTCAGGCCGAACGACGACACCGCGGCCCGGCGCGGGCGGCCGGTGCGCGGCCACGGCCGGGTCTCGGTGACGAGCTCCACGGCCCCGGTCGTCCAGTCGACCTGCGGAGTGGGCGCGTCCACGTGCAGGGTGCCCGGCACCAGGCCGTGCCGCAGCGCCAGCACCATCTTGATCAGGCCGGCGACGCCGGCCGCGGCCTGGGTGTGGCCGATGTTGGACTTCAGCGCGCCGAGGAGCAGGGGGTGGTCCGCCGGCCGGTCCTGCCCGTACGTCGCGAGCAGCGCCTGCGCCTCGATCGGGTCGCCCAGCCTGGTCCCGGTGCCGTGCGCTTCGACGACGTCGATCTCGGCGGCGGACAGTCCCGCGTTCTCCAGCGCCTGGTGGATCAGCCGCTGCTGCGACGGCCCGTTGGGGGCGGTGAGCCGGCTGCTCGCGCCGTCCTGGTTGACCGCCGAGCCGCGCAGCACCGCGAGGACCCGGTGCCCCAGCCGCTGGGCGTCGGCGAGCCGCTCCACCGCGACGACGACGGCGCCCTCGGACCAGCCGGAGCCGTCCGCCGCCGCCGAGAAGGGCTTGCACCGGCCGTCGGGGGCGGCCACCCGCTGCTGCGAGAACTGGACGAAGGAGAACGAGCCGGCCATAACCGTGGCGCCGCCGACCAGGGCCAGCGAGCACTCCCCCTGGCGCAGCGCCGTCATGGCCGAGTGCAGGGCCACCAGCGACGACGAGCACGCGGTGTCGACGGTCATCGCCGGGCCCTCGAGCCCGAAGGTGTAGGAGATCCGGCCGGAGACCATGCTGCCGGAGCTCGTGTTGCCCACGTAGTCGTGGTACATCAGGCCCATGAAGACGCCGGAGCGGCTGCCCGCGAGCGACTTCGGATCGATCCCGGCGTTCTCCAGCGCCTCCCAGGAGCACTCCAGCAGCAACCGCTGCTGGGGGTCGGTCGCCAGGGCCTCGCGGGGCGAGATGCCGAAGAAGGCCGCGTCGAAGTCCGCCGCGTCGTAGAGGAACCCGCCCTCCCGGACGTACGAGCTGCCCGGGTGGTCCGGATCGGGGTGATAGAGCGTCTCCATGTCCCAGCCGCGGTCGTCGGGGAACCGCCCGATGGCGTCCTCGCCGTCGGTGACCAGCCGCCACAGGTCCGCCGGAGTGCGGACGCCGCCGGGCAGCCTGCACGCCATCCCGACCACCGCCAGCGGCTCCCGGGACGCCGCGGCGAGCTGCCGGTTGCGCATCCGAAGCCGTTCGTTCTCCAGCAGAGAGGTCCTCAGCGCCTCGACGACCGAGGCGGAAGATGTGTCCACCACTGCGTGTACCCTCCGTGAGTTCGTGTGGGCGGGCGCCGTACGTCAGCGGCCGTTGAACTGCTGGTCGAGCAGGGCGAAGAGCTCGTCCGGGCTCGCGGAGTCCAGCCGGGCGGCCGGTTCGGCGGGCTGGGCGGTCCATTCGCGCAGCAGACCGTTGATCCGGGACGCCAGGTGTCCGCGTGCGGTGTCGTCCAGCGGGTGCGCGGCCACCACCTGGCGCAGGTGTTCGACGGCGGCGTTCACCGCGTCCTCGCCGTCCCCGTCCGGCACCCTGTCCGGCATCCCGGCCGCGACAGCGCCCGGGACCGCGTCCAGCGCCAGCTCGGACAGCAGGTGCGCCGCGAGCGTGGCGGGAGTCGGGTAGTCGAAGACCAGGGTCGCCGGCAGGCGCAGGCCGGTCACGTCGGCCAGCCGGTTACGCAGCTCGACCACCGTGAGCGAGTCGAAGCCGAGCTCCTTGAACGCGCCGTCGGCGTCGATCGCCCCGGCGGCGGATTCGGGGTGGCCCAGCACCAGGGCCGCCTTGACGCGGATCAGGTCGACGAGCCTGCCCGGCCGGTCCGCCTCGGGCAGTGCGGCCAGCTCGCGGCGCCACGACGCGGAGTCGGACGCGCCCTGTGTCTGCGTGCCCTGTGTCTGCGTGCCCTGTGCCTGCCCCGGCGCCCGGGTCGGCGTACGCACGAGCGAGCGCAGGACGGGCGGCAGCTCACCCGCCCGCGCGATGGAGCGCAGCGCCGGGAAGTCGATGCGGGCCGTCACCACGCAGGCGGTCCCGGCGGTGCTGGCGGCGTCGAACAGCGCGAGGGCCTCCTCCGACGACATGGCCACGACCCCCGCGGCGGCGAGCCGTCTGAGCTCGGTCTCGTCCAGCGCGCCGGTCATGCCGCTGGGCTGCGCCCACTGCCCCCAGGCGAGGGACAGCCCCGGCAGCCCGAGGCCCCGGCGATACTCGGCGAAGGCGTCGAGAAAGGCGTTGGCGGCGGCGTAGTTCGCCTGGCCGGCCCCGCCGAGAACGCCGGACACCGACGAGAACGACACGAATTCGGTCAGCTCGTGGCCGAGGGTCAGCTCGTGCAGGTTGACCACCGCGTCGACCTTGGGCCGCAGCACCCGGTCCAGGCGCTCCGGCGTCAGCGACGAGACGACGCAGTCGTCGGTGCGGCCCGCCGCGTGGATCAACGTCGTCAGCGGGTGCTCGGCGGGGATGCCGGCCAGCACGTCCGCGAGGGCCGCGCGGTCGGCCGCGTCGCACCGGGCCATGGTCACGCTCGCCCCGAGCGCGGTCAACTCCTCGACGAGCCGGTCCGCACCCGGCGTGTCGCCGCCCCGGCGGCCGAGCAGCAGCAGCCGCCTCGCTCCCCGCGCGGTGACCAGGTGCCGGGCCACCAGGCCGCCCAGCGTGCCGAGCCCTCCGGTGATCAGTACGGTTCCCTCGGTGCCCCCGGCCGGCTGCGCCGCCGCCGCGTTCGCCCGTACGTCGGCCCGGACGAGCCGGCCCACCCGGACCACGCCCTCCCGGATCACCACCTGTGGTTCGCCGCACGCCAGGGCGGCGGGCAGCGCGTCGGCGGACCGGGCCGTCCGGTCCGTGTCCACCAGCGTCAGCCTGCCGGGGTGCTCCGACTGGGCCGACCGGATCAGGCCCCAGACCGACGCGGCGGCCAGGTCCGGGAGGCCGTCGCCCTCCAGCGCCACCGCGTTGCCGGTCAGGATGACCAGCCGGGAAGCGGCGAACCGCTCGTCGGCCAGCCAGCGCCGGACGAGGGCGAGCACCTCGCCGACGGACGACCGGACCGCGCCGGCGACGCCACCGGGAGCACCCGGTACGGGCTCGGGAAGCGGCACCACGACGTACTCCGGCACGGAAGCACCGGACTCCGGCAACCCGTTGAGCGCATCCGCCAGCCCACCGGCCGCTGAGTCGGTCTGAGCATCCGGCAGAGCGTCACCCAGCCCGCTGCCTGATGCGTCCGCCGCCCCACTGCTTGCTCCGTCGGCCACCACCCACCGGGCCGAGGCGGCGCCCGATCCGTCGGCCGGCGTCGCCGGGTGCGGGTAGTGGTGTGCCGCCCAGGGGGCGGGCTCGCCGCCGAGCACCGCGCACCGCTCCGCCCGTACGCGCTGGGCGGGCAGCGGTTGGAGGGCCGGCCAGTCGAGGCGGAACAGCGAGTCGCGGCTGGAGCCCCGCGCCGCGTGCAACTGCTCGGCCGTGATCGGGCGGGTCACCAGGGACTCGACGGAAAGGACGGGCGCACCGGTCTCGTCCGCGGCGAGCATCGCCACGCCCTGGTCACCCGTACGGGAGAAACGGACCCGCAGGGTGCCGGACCCGGCGGCGTGCACCGCGACGCCGTGCCAGGCGAACGGCACCCGCAGGTCCCCGGCCTGTTCTCCAGCCTTGTCCCCGGCCTGTTGTCCGGTCGCCGCCTGGCCGGCCGGCATCGCGTGCAGCGCGGCGTCGAACAGCGCGGGGTGGACGCCGTATCCCTGTGGGGCGGCCTGGGCGACCTCGGGCAGGGCCACCTCGGCGAACAGAACCTCGCCGCGCCGCCACACACCGCGCAGCCCGCGGAAGGCGGGGCCGTAGTGGAATCCGCCTTCGTCCAGACGGTCGTACACCCCGGTGACGTCGACCGCAGAGGAGCCCGGCGGGGGCCAGGAACCCCGCAGGTCGTCCCACTCCGGCGCGTCCGCGTCGCCGGGCGCGTCGGCTCGCAGGGTGCCTTCCGCATGCCGGGTCCACGGCCCGTCGGCGGCGGCCTCGTAGTCGGTCTCGCCGTCGGTGGCGGGCCGCGAGTGCAGGCTCAGGGACCGCCGGCCCGTGCCGTCGTCGGGTCCCACGACCATCTGCACGGTCAGGTCGCCTTCGGCGGGGATGACGACGGGCGCGTGCAGGGTCAGTTCCTCGACGCCGCCGAGCCCGGCGCGGGCCGCCGCGTGCGCGGCCAGTTCGACCAGCGCCGTGCCCGGCAGCAGGACGGTGCCGGCCACCGCGTGGTCGGGGATCCAGTCGTGGAGGGCGGGTGAGACGCGCCCGACGAGCACCTCGCCGCCGTCGCCCGCGAGATCGACGGCGGCGTCGAGCAGCGGGTGGCCGGGCTCGGACAGGCCGAGCCCCGCGGCGTCCCGTTCCCGCCGGGCGGGGGCGTCGACCCAGTATCTGCTGTGCTGGAAGGGATAGGTGGGCAGGGACACGCGCCTGGCCGTGGTCCCGGCGTAGAGGGCGGGCCAGTCGACGTGGGCGCCGTGGGTGTATGCCTCGGCCGCCGAAGTCAAGAACCTCGCGAAACCGCCGTCGCCCCGGCGGATCGAGCCGACCACCCCCGCCTCGACCCCCGCCTCCTCGACAATCCCCCGCAACCCCAACCCCAGCACCGGATGCGCACCACACTCCACGAACAACCCGTAACCATCACCCAGCAACGACCCCACCGCACCCGCGAAATCCACCGGCCGCCGCAAATTCTCAAACCAATACCCCCCACCCAACTCCTCCCCCGAAACCAACCCCCCCGTCACCGACGAATACACCCCCACCCCACACTCACGCGGCTCCACCCAGGCCAAAGCCTCACCCAACGGCTCCCGCACCGCCTCCACCTGCGGCGAATGCGACGCATACTCGATCGCCACCCGAGACACCCGCACCCCCGACCCCTCACAGAAGGCCGTCAGCTCCGCCAGCGCCCCCAACTCCCCCGACACCGCACACGACCGCGGGCCGTTCACCGCCGCCACCACCAACCGCCCACCCCACCGCCCCAGCAACACCTCCGCCTCCCCCGCCGAACACCCCAACGACACCATCCCCCCACGACCCGCCAACACCCGCCGGATCGGCCCACCCCGCAACACCACCAACCGCGCCGCGTCCTCCAGGCTCAACGCCCCCGCCACACACGCCGCCGCGATCTCCCCCTGCGAATGCCCCACCACCGCAGACGGCACCACCCCCACCGACCGCCACACCTCCGCCAGCGACACCATCACCGTGAACAACGCCGCCTGCACCACCTCGTCCCGCTCCAGCAGCGCCCCCGCACCACCGGCACCGTCGCCGCCGCCGCGCAGCACCTCCCACAACGAGAAATCCACCAACGGCTCGAACGCCGCCACACACTCCCCCACCCGCGCCGAAAACACCGGCGACTCCGCCAGCAACCCCGCCGCCATCCCCGCCCACTGCTGCCCCTGACCCGGGAACACGAAGACCGGGCCCGGGTTCGTCGTCGCGGAGCCCTCCACGAGGGTGTCCGCGGCTTCTCCGGCCGCCAGCGCCTCAAGGCCGGTACGCAGGTCCTTCCGGCCGGCGCCGACGACGACGGCGCGATGCTTCAGGGTGGCGCGTCCGGCGGCGAGGGACAGGCCGACGTCGGCGGGGGAGACCTCCGGCTCCGCGTCGAGGCGCGCGAGCAGCCCCGCCGCCATGGCGCGCAGCGCCGGGCGCGACTTGGCCGACAGCGGCCACGCGACGGCCGCCAGGTCCGCGGCGGGCGCTTCGTCGCCGGCGTCGCCGGCGTCGCCGGCGTCCTCGGCGGGCGCCTGCTCGATCAGCGCGTGCGCGTTGGTGCCGCTGATGCTGAAGGACGAGACTCCGGCCCGGCGCGGCCCCCCGGTCGACGGCCACGGCGTCGTCTCGGTCAGCAACCTGACGTCGCCGGCGGACCAGTCGACGTGCGGGGTGGGCTCGTCGATCCCGATGCTCGGCGGCATGACGCCGTTGCGCATCGCCATGACCGTCTTGATCACGCCGGCGATGCCCGCGGCGGCCTGGGTGTGACCGATGTTCGACTTCACCGAGCCGAGGAACAGCGGACGTTCCCGGTTCCGGCCGTACGCCGCCAGCAGCGCCTGCGCCTCGATCGGATCGCCGAGACGGGTGCCCGTCCCGTGCGCCTCCACCATGTCCACGTCCGACGGCGCCAGGCCGGCGGCGGCCAGCGCCTGCCGGATCACCTGCTGCTGGGCGGCTCCGTTCGGCGCGGTCAGGCCGTTGGACGCGCCGTCCTGGTTCACCGCGCTGCCGCGTACCACGGCCAGGACCTCGTGACCGGCGCGGCGGGCGTCCGACAACCGCTCCAGGACGAGCATCCCCACGCCCTCGGCGAAGGAGGTCCCGTCCGCGGCGGCGGCGAACGCCTTGCACCGGCCGTCCGCGGCGAGCCCGCCCTGGCGGGTGAACTCGACCAGCAGCGCGGGCGTCGACATCACCGCGACCCCGCCGGCGAGTGCCACCGAGATCTCGCCCCGGCGCAGCGCGTGACACGCGTCGTGCAGGGCGACCAGCCCGGACGAGCACGCCGTGTCGATCGTGACCGCTGGACCCCGCAGGTTGAAGGTATAGGCGATCCGCCCCGACGCGATGGCGTTCGTGTTGCCGTTGACGAGGAACCCGCCGAGCCCGGGCGTCCCCCGGCTCGACGTGGCCATCGGGATCGCGTAGTCGCCGGCCATCATGCCGACGTAGACGCCGGTGGCGCTGCCGCCCAGCGACTCGGGCGGAATGCCCGCCCGTTCGAGCGCCTCCCAGACGATCTCCAGCAGCAGGCGGTGCTGCGGGTCCATCGCGACCGCCTCGCGCGGTGAGATCTCGAAGAACTCGGCGTCGAAGCAGGCGGCGTCGTGGAGGAAGGCGCCGTGCCGCGAAGCGCACCGCGACGCCGGGTCCTCGCTGTCGGGGCCGAGCGCGGCGAGGTTCCAGCCCCGGTCCTCGGGGAACCCGGTGACACCGCTGTCCCCGTTCTCGACCAGTCGCCAGAGGTCCTCGGGGGAACGCACGTCACCGGGGAACCGGCAGGCCATGCCGACGATCGCGATCGGCTCCCCGTGGCTCCCCTCCGCCTCCGCGAGACGCTCCCTGGTCTCCAGCAGTTCCGCTGTCACGCGCTTGAGATAGCCGCGCAGTCTCTCCTCGTTCTCGGCGCCCACGGACAACTCTCCCCTCGTCCCCCCGCGCGCAGATCTCGGATCGCGCCGGAGCCCCGCCCCGTCTGTCGGCTCTCGACGGAATCACGCTGCTTGCGCATCCTCGGGCTACGCCGGGGACAGGGTCCAGGCAGAATTAGCGGCGAAACCTGTTACACATAGCGGATCGGCAGAAAACGCCGGATAACGGGCTTTGGCCGGTCACTTCGGATAGTCGCCATCGGTTCTGCCTGGACCCCGCCCGCGCGAGTGCGCATGATCCGGTCGCATCCCCGGTGAATCGGAAGCCGGGCATCGTGCTCAGACCGACGGAGGTCCGACTGTGGTCTTCAAACCCACCCGCGGCGATCTGCCCGCCCGCTTCGGCCCCGGGATCCCGAACGTGCCGCCGATCGGGCCGTCGACGCTCGACGCCGACGTCTACCGGGACCCCGAACGCTTCGAGCTGGAACGGCTCCGGGTCCTCAACCGGAGCTGGCAGATCATCTGCCGCTCCAGCGAGATCCCCGGTCCCGGCGACCACCACGTGTGGGAGGGCCACGGGGAGAGCATCGTCGTCACCCGGCGCAAGGACGGCGGCCTGGCCGGCTTCCACAACGTCTGCCAGCATCGCGGCACCCGGATCGTGGTCGATAACGGCGTCGGGGCACGCCGGTTCACCTGCCGCTGGCACAACTGGGCCTACGACGTCGAGGGCAGGGTGATCGGCGTTCCGGATCGCCCCGACTTCGACCGCGCCACTTTGGACGGCCTGTGCTCCCCCGCCGTCGAACTCGACGAGTGGGGTGGCTGGGTGTGGGCGGTCCTGGCCGGGCCGGGCGTGGCGGGGCCGCTGCTCGACTGGATCGGCCCGGAGATCGCCGGCGACCTCGGCGCCTTCCGCATGGAGGACATGAAGCTCGTCGAGAAGGTCGAATGGGAGGTCGACGTCAACTGGAAGGTCGTCATCGACGCCTTCAGCGAGTTCTACCACGCGCAGGCGCTGCACCAGATCCCCGCCGCCGACGTGAAGGACGCCCGGCAGGCGACCATGGACGTCTTCGGCCGCAACGGCATGATGGTCGTGCCGTTGATGGGCGTGCTGGAGGAGCTAGGGCGGACGCTCGACCACACCTCCCTCGCGATCTGCAACTACAACCTGTTCCCCAGCGCGGTCTTCAACTGCCACAACGTGCACACCCAGCTTTTCCGCTCGGTGCCGCTCGGCGTGAACAGGACCCGCTTCGAGGCGTGGGAACTGCAGTACGACACGGACGACGAGGACTACCAGGACCTCGCGGAGATGTTCTGGGAGGGCATCAAGGCCGTGGTGCAGCAGGACGTCGACGAGTGGGTCAACGTCGCGGCCGTCGCCCGGTCGTCGGCGTACCGGCAGAACATCTTCAACGAACGCGAGTGCCTGATCACCCACTTCCACCGGGTCTGCGATGACATGCTCGCCGGGGGCGACGGGCTGGGTCTCGAACCCGAACGGACGATGGCGCGGCCGCCCCGATCGTGAGCGGGCCCGCGTGACGGCCGGCCTGGCGCGCGTGCCGCCGGGCCGGCCGGGCTACAGGACGCGGAGCCGTCCCCAGAGGGCGGACCACCGCTCCCGCTGGTCCTCGCACAGCCAGATCGGGGCGCCCTGGAACGTGTTCTTCACGTTCAGGCCGTTGTCGACCGCCGCGACGCGGCGGACCCGGGTGAAGGAGTCGCGCAGACGGGCCGGCGGGTCGCCGACGTACAGCGTGACCGTCGCGTCGTCGGGGGGCGGGCCGAAGTACCAGAAACCCCGGTGCGGGCTGTAGCCGTGCGGCAGCCCGCGTGCGGGGCCGTAACGCTCGATCGCGCTCGCGCTCCAGTAGTGGCCGGTGACGACCACGGTGCGCCTCCGGACCTCCGGCGGCAGGGCCCGGTACGCCCCGGCCACCGCGTCGGCGAGCTCCGGCCAGCCGACGCTCTCGGCGTTGACGAGGTTCTCCGCGCCGTCCTGCCCGGCGAGGGTCTCCACCGGCCGCACTGGCAGCACCGCGAGCACCATGGCCGCCGACAGCACGGCCAGCGGCCACGCCACCCATACCGGCCACCGGCCGCGTACGCGGTCCAGGCCGACCGCGCCCGCCGCCCACAGCGCCGCGAACAGCCCCGTCACGTAGTAGCCGGCGCCGAAGGTGAGGACGAACACCAGCACCAACCCGGCCAGAGCCCACCCGAGGAAGCGATACTCGGGCGTCCGGAACGCGCGCCACAGGCCGTACAGGAGCAGCGGCGTGCCGAGGACGCCCGCCGAGCCCAGCAGCAGGAGGAAGAACCCGGCCGGGCTGTGCTCCCCGGCCAGCACGCCGCCCAGCTCCAGCTGGGGCCAGCCGTTGCGGGCCTGCCACAGCATGGCCGGGACGCAGGACAGCGCCGCCACCGCCATGCCGACGAGGAACGGCCGTCGCCGCAGCAGGTCGCGCGGCCCGACGGCCGCGATCGCCACGCCCGCGACCAGCCAGAAGAACACGATCGTGTACTTGCCCTGCAACGCGAGGCCGGTGACCAGCCCGGACCACAGCAGCAGCCGGTCGTCACGCAGCCGGATCCACCGGACCAGCAGCCAGGTGACGACGATCCACAGGAACGTGTCCACGGGCGTGGTGGCGAGCACGTGCCCGCCCGCGCCCAGCACCGGCGACCCGGCGACGGCGGCGGCGGTCAGCAGTTGCGCCCGGCGGGTGCCGCCCATCTCACGGGCGACGGCCGCGGCGAACAGCACCCCGCCCACGGCGCACACCAGGGCGGGAATCCTCATCACCACCAGCGATCTCGGAGCGACGACGTCCATCGCCCGGGCGAGCAGCGGCAGCAAGGGGGGCTGGTCGGCGTATCCCCAGTCGAGATGGTGACCCGCGGCCCAGAAGTACAGCTCGTCGCCGAAGTAGCCGTACCGCCCGCCGGTCAGCGCGAGCGCCAGGGCGAGCGCGCCCGCCACGGCGAGCACCGGCCAGGAGCCGGCGATGGTCGCGGCGGTCCGTCGCGGGGCGCGTACGCCGGCGGGCTCGTCCACGGCGGCCCCCGCACCGGCCCTCACCGAGGCTGGTCCGGGCGGGCCCGGCCGAGCTGTCCGGCGATGACGTCGGCGACGGCCGTCCAGTGCTCCTTCAGGTAGAAGTGCCCGCCCGGGAACACGTGCATCCGGAACTCGCCGGAGGTGTGTTCGCGCCACGCGTCGACCTCGTCCGCGCCCGCCTTGGGATCGTCGTCGCCGGTCAGCGCGATCGTGGGGCAGCCGAGCCTCGGCCCGGGCCGGTACCGGTAGGTCTCGACCGCGCGGTAGTCGCTCCGCAGCGCCGGCAGGATCATCTCGACCACCTCCGGGTCGTCCAGGACGCGCGCGTCGGTGCCGCTCAGCCGCTTCATCTCGGCGACGAGAGCGCTGTCGCCGCCCAGGTGCACGATCTCGTCGTCGCGGTCCCGCGATGGGGCCCGCCTGCCCGACACGAACAGCGCCGCGGGGTCGAGGCCGCGCCGCCGCTTCATCCGGGTCGCCACCTCGAAGGCGATCATCGCGCCCATGCTGTGCCCGAAGAGCGCGACCGGGCCGCCCATGAGGGGTTCCAGCGCGGTGAAGGCCTCGTCGGCGAGTTCGTCGATGGTGGACAGGCAGCGCTCGCGCAGCCGGTCCTGCCGTCCGGGGTACTGCAACGCCAGCACCCGGTGGCTGGTCCGCAGCAGGCCCGACAGCGTGGAGAAGTAGCTCGCCGATCCGCCCGCGTGCGGGAAGCAGACGAGGGTGGCGGGCCCGCCGGGTCCGTGCGCCCCGGGTCCGTCGTGGTAGCGGCGGACCCACACGTCGTCGAGGAGTGTCTCGGTCAAGGGTGATTCCGATCGTTGAGAAGAAGTGCGCGAACGAGGTCAGGGGGTTACGAAAAGCCGGTCTCGCTCCCGCCCGGGCGGGACGCGGTCGCGCACGTACGCCGCCAGGCCGGCGAGGAGGCGGTCGATGTCGTCGTCGTCGTTGTACGGGGCGAGCCCGACGCGCACCCCGCCCCGGTCGCCCAGGCCCAGCCGCCGGGACGCCTCGGCGGCGTAGAAGGTGCCCGACTCGGTGTCGATGCCGAGGGCCGCGAGGTGGTGCGAGACGTCCCGGGGGTCGTGTCCCTCGACGGTCAGCAACAGGGTGGGCGTACGGAGGGCGGCCCGGGAGTGCACCGTGACCCGGGGCAGCTCGGCGAGGCCCCGCTCCAGCCGGAGCCGGAGCGCGTCCTCGTGCGCCTCGATCGCGCCCAGCGCCGCCACGAGGCGTTCCCGGCGGGTGGCCGCCCGCACGGGGCTCAGCCCGGCCAGGAAGTCCACCGCCGCCCGGACCCCGGCGAGCACCTCGTACGGGAGGATGCCGAGCTCGAAGCGTTCGGGGACGACGTCGGTCGCGGCCGGCAGTTTGTCGGGACTCAGGGTGCGCAGCAGCTCCGGCCGCGCGGCCAGCACGCCGAGGTGCGGCCCGAAGAACTTGTACGCGGAGCAGGCGACGAAGTCGGCGCCGAAGCTGTCGAAGTCGACGCTGACGTGTGCGCTGTAGTGGGCGGCGTCGACGTAGCACAGCGCGCCCGCCTCGTGCGCCAGCCGGGTGATCTCCCGGATCGGCGGCCTGGTGCCGATCAGGTTCGAGGCGGCGGTGACGGCGACGAGGCGGGTCCGGTCCGACAGGACCCGCCGCACGTGGTCCGCCGTCAGCTCGCCGGTCTCCGGGTCGAAGTCGGCCCACCGGACCGTCGCCCCGGCGTGGGCCGCCGCCAGCACCCAGGGCTGGATGTTGGACTCGTGGTCCAGCCGGGTCACCACCACCTCGTCGCCGGGGGCCCAGGTCTTGGCCAGCGTCCGGGAGAACTCGTGGGCGAGCTGGGTGGCGTTCCGCCCGAACACGACGCCGCCCGGGTCCGCGCCGAAGAAGTCGGCGAGCGCCTGCCGGGCCTGGACGACGATGGCGTCCGCGTTGCGCCCGCCGGTGGTGTTGCTGCTCCGGTTGGCGAGCGGGCTGGACATCGCCTCCACGATCGCGTCGATCACCGCCCGCGGCACCTGCGGGCCGCCGGGGCCGTCGAAATGGGCCGAGCCCGCCCTGAGCGCGGGAAACTCGGCCCGTAAGGCGGCGACGTCGTACGGATGGAAGACGGTCACGTGTGCCCCCAGATCAAAACAGACAGCGGAGAAAGATTCCGCCTGGCGGGATCATTCACCCCCGCACCCCGCGGAACCAGGCAGAAACGGCGGAGAAGCTGCCGGCGCCCCGGCCTCCTCGCGCGTCTCACGTCCGGCCGTCGGCCGCGGCGCGGCCGGCCAGCCGGTCGAGCGCCGCGAGGACCCTCCCGGCGCCGTCCTCGGCGGCGATCCGCCCGCTCAGCGCCTCTGCCGCCGCCCGGTGCGCGGGACGGGACACGGCCGCGGAGATCGCCCCGGTGAGGCGGTCGACGCTGAGCTTCCGGTACGGAACCGGCGCCGGACCGGCGCCCAGCGCCGCGACCCGGCCGCCCCAGAACGGCTGGGAACCGAGGATGGGGATGGTCACGGTTGGCACGCCGGCGCGGAGCCCGGCCGCGGTCGTGCCGGCTCCCGCGTGGTGGACCACCGCGGCCGTCCTCGGGAACAGCCACTCGTGCGGCGTCTCGCCGATCGTGAGCACGTCGTCCGAGTGTCCGGTCAGCCCGGCCCACCCGGCCTGGAGCACGCCGCGCCGCCCGGTGCGCCGCAGCGCCTCGCCGACGATCCCGGCGATCCTCTCGGCCTCCTGCCCGGACATGCTCCGGCTGCCGAAGCCGACGAAGACCGGGGGCGGCCCCGCGGCGAGGAAGTCCGCGAGCTCCGCGGGCGGCCGCCAGCCGGGCGCGACCGCCGGCCAGAGGTAGCCGGACATCTCCATCGTCTCCGGCCAGTCCGCCGGCCGGGGCAGCACGGCCGGGCTGATCCCGTGCAGCACCGGCGTCCGCGCGATCTGCCGGGCCAGTTCCCGCCGGCTCAGCGCGGGCAGTCCCAGCCCCGCACGCAACTGGTTCGTCGCGCCGTCCAGCAGCAGCGAGAAGACGCCGTTCATGAGGTGGTGGGCGGTGCGGTTGCCCCACGACCCCAGCGAGCGGCTGATCGGCAGGTAGGTCGGCGGATACTCCGCGGTGGGATAGAGCGGGTCGAGGAACACGCCGGCGCAGGGGACCCCGAGGCTCTCGGCGACCTGAAGCCCCGGCATCGCGGGCAGCGACAGCAGCAGGACGTCCGGTCGCCGGGACCGGGCGGCGTCGAGGATGGCCCGGCCGCGTTCGAGCACCGTCTCCCGCATGCTCCGGATCGCCTGCCTGCCGTCCTCGGCCTGGGTCCACCCGCCGGCCGCCGCCGGGTCGCCGGAGACCTCCCGGAACTCCGCGCCGGTGGCGCGGACCATGCCGGCGAACCGGGGATAGGCCGCTACGGCGACCTCGTGCCCGCCGTCCCCCAGGCGGGCCGCGAGGCCCGTGTACGGCGCGACGTCGCCCATCGTGCCCAGCGCGACGATCAGTACTCGCATGGGGATCCTCCCGGATGCCGGCGGTCGTCGTACGTGGTCACGCGTCGAACTCCTGGTGCCGCGCGGTGAGCTTCTCCAGGGTGGGCACCACGTCGGCCGGGCTCGGGTCACTCGCCATCTCGGCCTGGAGCCGCTCGGCGCCGTCGGCGAACCGCTCCTCCGACAGCAGCCGCTCCAGCCCGCCGCGCAGCGCGGCCGGAGTCAGCGCGTCCTGCGGGACCGTCAGCCCGGCGCCGATCTCGGCGGTCCGCCGCGCCCGGTAGAAGTTGTCCCAGACCGAGGGGAAGACGAACTGCGGCACGCCGCACGCGGCCGCCGTGGACCAGGTGCCCGCGCCGCCGTGGTGGGCGATGGCCGAGCAGGTGGGCAGCAGCGCGTGCAGCGGGACGAAGTCCACGGCGCGGACGTTGTCCGGCAACATCGCGGCCCGTTCGCGCTGTTCGGCGTTGAGGGTCGCGACGACCTCGACGTCCAGGTCGCCGATCGCGTCGAACAGCCCCGCGAGGGAGCCGACGAGGTAGTCCGCGCCGTCCCTGGCGGTCAGTCCCACGGTCACGCACACGCGCGGGCGGTCCGGCGGCCGGCGCAGCCAGCCGGGCAGCACCGAGGTGCCGTTGTACGGGACGTAGCGCATGGGCACCGTGGGTTCGCCGAGCGGCAGCCGGATGCTGACCGGCATCTGGTCGATCGTCCAGTGCCCGCGGACCACGGTCTCGTCGAAGGTCAGCGCATAGCGGTCGAGCACCTCGGTGAGCCAGTCGGCCAGGGGGTCGCGGTGCGGCCCGCCCGGCCGGCCGGCCAGGTGGCCCAGGAACGCCACCCGCTGGTCGAGGAACAGGTCCGCACCCCACAGCAGCCGGGCGTGCGCCGCCCCCGCCGCCCTGGCGGCGATCGCGCCCGCGAACGTGAACGGCTCCCAGATCACCAGGTCGGGTCGCCAGTATCGGGCGAACCGCACCAGGTCGTCGATCATGGCGTCGCCGTTGACGTGCGCGAAGAACGCCTTCGGCAGCATGTCGTGGAGCGCGCCGACGAACTCGGCGGAGTGCACCTCGGGGCGGGCGGGGTCGAGGTCGACGGCGTTCCACGGCGTGCCGGCGTCGTCGACCTCGACGCCTGACATCGCCCCGCTCATCTCCCGGTCGTCGCCGACCGGTACGGCGGTCAGCCCGGCCGCGGTGATCGTACGGGTGAGGGCGGGCTGGCTCGCCACCCGCACCTCGTGCCCGGCGGCGCGCAGGGCCCAGGCCAGCGGGACGGAACCGAGATAGTGGGCGTCCAGGGCGAACGATGTGAACAAGACACGCAAAACGATCAGTCTCCTCCGGATTCATGACGTCGTCGGGTGCACCTGGTAGGCGGTGCCAGGCCTGGGAGCGGGCCCGGGGAACAGGCCTAGTGGGGTGTCTCACGAACTTGGCCTCGTCGGTCACTGCGCCGGCCTGGTCGGTCACTGCGCCGGCCTGGTCGGTCACTGCGCCGGAAGGAACCTCCGGTCCTCGCGAAGCCCGCTTCGCTGGGCCTTCGCTGCGGTCCTCGCTCCCTTCCGCTCCGCTCCCTCCGCCCCGGTGAACGTTGGCGGACAGCGCACTAGGAGGCGGTGCCGATCGCCCTGTCGATCAGCGCGAACATCTCGTCGTCGGTGGCGTCGTCGACGACCGTCGAGCCGACCGCGGGGGCGCCGGCCGCGCCCGCGGCGTGCCTGGCGGTCAGGGCCTTCAGCCGGGCGACGAGCGCCGCCCGCTCCGCGTCTGTCACGGCCGGCGAGCCGAGAGCCTCGTCCAGGTCGTCGAGCCGTGCCAGCAGCGCCCCGGCCGCGCCGGGCCCGTCGGGGTCCGGCTCGTCCGCCAGTAGCTGTGGCCGCAGGTAGGCGACGAGATCCGCCGGCGTGGGGTGGTCGAACACCAGCGTCGCGGGCAGCCGCAGCCCGGTCGTCTCGGTGAGCCGGTTGCGCAGGTCAACCGCGAGCAGCGAGTCGAACCCGAGGTTCTTGAACGACTGGGCGGGATCGACGGCGGTGCCCGGCTCGTATCCCAGCACCGTCGTCACGTGCCCGAGGACCAGGTCGGTGAGGGTCCGGTCCCGCCGCGCCGCGGGCATGGCCGCCAGCCGGTCCGCCAGCGACTGCGCCGCCACGGGCGCGGCCGCCGTCCGCCTCCGGGTCATGCCGCGCAGCAGCGAGGACGACACCTCGCCGAGATCGAGGCGGATCGGCACCAGGACGGCGTCGTCGCGGGCGACGGCCGCGTCGAACAACGCCAGGCCCAGCTCGGCGGACATCGGCAGGACCCCGCTGCGGGCCATCCGGCCCCGCCCGCCGGCCTCGCCCGCGCGGCCCGCCATCCCGCCGGCCTCCGCCCAGACACCCCAGGCCAGCGACGTCGCGGGCAGGCCGGCGGCCCGCCGCCGGACCGCGAGCGCGTCGAGGAAGGCGTTGGCCGCGGCGTAGTTGCCCTGGCCCGGCCCGCCGAACGTGCCCGCCGCCGAGGAGAACAGGACGAACGCGGACAGGTCGGCGTCACGCGTCAGCTCGTGCAGGTTCACCGCGGCGTCCACCTTCGCCGCGAACACCGTGTCGATCCGTTCGGGGGTCAGTGATTCGATCACCCCGTCGTCGACCACCCCCGCGGCGTGGATCACCGCGGTCAGCGGGTGGTCGAGCCCCGCGAGGACCCTCTCCAGCTCCCCGCGGTCGGAGGCGTCGCACGCGGCGAACGTCACCGACGCGCCCGCCTCGGCGAGGCCGGCGGCGAGCTCCCCGGCCCCGGGCGCCCCGGACCCCCGGCGAGACAGGAGCAGCAGGTGCCGCGCGCCGTGCGCGGCGACCAGATGCCGGGCCACCACCGGGCCCAGGCCGCCGCTGCCGCCGACGATCAGCACCGTGCCCTCGGGGTCGAGCGGGCGGGACGGCGCGGCGGGCGCCTCCCGCACCCGGGTCAGCCGCAGAGCGTACGGCCTGCCGTTCCGCACGGCCAGTTGCGGTTCTCCCGTCGCCACCGCCGCGGCCACCGCGGACCTGTCGCGGTCGCGGTCATGGTCACGGTAGCGGTCGTTGTCGCGGCCTTGGCCGTGGCCGTGGTCATAGTTGTGGCCGCGGTCATGGTCGTGGGTGTGATCATGGTCGTGGGTGTCATCGACGTCGACGAGCACGAACCGGCCGGGATGCTCGGCCTGCGCGGCCCTGATCAGCCCCCACACCGCCGCCTGCCCCGGGTCGCCCTCCGCGCCCCGGGTGACGACGACCAGTTTCGCGTCCGCGAACCGCTCCTCCGCCAGCCACCGCTGCGCCAGGGCGAGGACGCGGCGCGTGTTGACGCGAGCGGCCGACGCCGCGTCCCCGTCCCCGTCAGCCCCCTTCCCATCAGCCGCCTCTTCTTCGGCAGGGCTCAGTTCGATCGCGACCGCGCCGGGCACCTCCTCGGGCACGTCGTCGAGGTCGCCGGCGAAGAGGATCCCGGCGGCGGGCGGCGCATCCACCGGCACCCACTCCGGGCGGAAGAGGCAGTCGGCGCCGGGGGCGCGCGTCCCGGGCAGCCGGTCGGCCGAGAATGGCCTGGCGACGACGGACCCCACCGAGGCGACGGGCACGCCACGCGCGTCGCAGATGTCGAGCGAGCACGCCTCCTCGCCGCGCCGCACGATGCGGACGCGCAGATCCCTGGCACCCGACCGGTGAAGGGAGACGTCCGTCCAGGAGAACGGCAGCCGCGGCGCCGGCGCGCCGTCCCCGTCACGGCCGACGAACATCGCGTGCAGCGCCGCGTCGAACAGGGCCGGGTGCAGGCCGTACCCATCGGGGGCGGCCGCGTCGAAGGCGGCGTCCCGCGCCAGGCTCACCTCAGCGTAGGTCTCGTCCCCGTGCCTCCACACCCGGCGCAGCCCCCGGAAGGCGGGGCCGTAGTGGAATCCGCTGTCGCCGAGACGGTCGTAAAGGCCGTCGACGTCGAGCTCGGGGGCGGGCGGCGGCCAGCGCGTGAGCGAGACGGCCTCGCCGCCCGGCCGGGACGAGAGGAAGCCCACGGCGTGCGTCGTCCAGCCCGCGTCGTCGGGCTCGTTCTCGTCAAGGGAGTACACGACGATCTTGCGGCGTCCCGCGTCGTCCGGCGCGTCGACGACGACCTGCAGCCGCACCCCGCCGTCGCGCGGAAGGGCCAGGGGTGACTGCAGCGTGAGCTCTTCGAGCAGGTCGCAGCCGGTCTGTCGGCCCGCGTGCAGGGCGAGCTCGACGAGCGCCGTCCCGGGCAGGAGGGGGACGTCGTGCACCGCGTGGTCGGCCGGCCAGGCATGCGTGCCGAGGGAGAGCTTCGCCGTGAACAGGAAGCCGCCGGACGCCGGCAGCGGCGCCGCGGCGTCGAGCAGCGGGTGGCCGGGCTCGGACAGGCCGAGCCCCGCGGCGTCCCGTTCCCGCCGGGCGGGGGCGTCGAGCCAGAACCGGCGGCGCTGGAACGCGTACGTGGGCAGGTCGATCGTCCGGCCCCCGCCGCCGAGGAGGGCGGGCCAGTCGACCGGGGCGCCGTGGGTGTATGCCTCGGCCGCCGAAGTCAAAAACCGGGCGAATCCACCGTCGCCCCGGCGGATCGAGCCGACCACCCCCGCCTCAACCCCCGCCTCCTCGACAATCCCCCGCAACCCCAACCCCAGCACCGGATGCGCACCACACTCCACGAACAACCCGTAACCATCACCCAGCAACGACCCCACCGCACCCGCGAAATCCACCGGCCGCCGCAAATTCTCAAACCAATACCCCCCACCCAACTCCTCCCCCGAAACCAACCCCCCCGTCACCGACGAATACACCCCCACCCCACACTCACGCGGCTCCACCCAGGCCAAAGCCTCACCCAACGGCTCCCGCACCGCCTCCACCTGCGGCGAATGCGACGCATACTCGATCGCCACCCGAGACACCCGCACCCCCGACCCCTCACAGAAGGCCGTCAGCTCCGCCAGCGCCCCCAACTCCCCCGACACCGCACACGACCGCGGGCCGTTCACCGCCGCCACCACCAACCGCCCACCCCACCGCCCCAGCAACACCTCCGCCTCCCCCGCCGAACACCCCAACGACACCATCCCCCCACGACCCGCCAACACCCGCCGGATCGGCCCACCCCGCAACACCACCAACCGCGCCGCGTCCTCCAGGCTCAACGCCCCCGCCACACACGCCGCCGCGATCTCCCCCTGCGAATGCCCCACCACCGCAGACGGCACCACCCCCACCGACCGCCACACCTCCGCCAGCGACACCATCACCGTGAACAACGCCGCCTGCACCACCTCGTCCCGCTCCAGCAGCGCCCCCGCACCACCGGCACCGTCGCCGCCGCCGCGCAGCACCTCCCACAACGAGAAATCCACCAACGGCTCGAACGCCGCCACACACTCCCCCACCCGCGCCGAAAACACCGGCGACTCCGCCAGCAACCCCGCCGCCATCCCCGCCCACTGCTGCCCCTGACCCGGGAACACGAAGACCACGCCGCCCTCGGCCACCCGGCCGCGTACGACGCCGGGCGCCGGCCTGCCCTCCGCCAGTGCCGCGAGGCCGTCGGCCAGGCCGGCGCGATCCGGCCCGAGCACCACCGCGCGGTGCTCCAGCGAGGACCGGGTGGTCGCCAGCGACCACCCGACGTCGGCGGCGGACGCGTCCGACTCCGCCAGGAAGGCGCGCAACCGGTCGGCCTGCCCGCGCAGGGCGGGCTCGTCGTGTGCGGAGACGGGCCAGGCGAACGACTCCGGCGTCCCCGGCCTCCGTGGCCCGGTCACGGCGAGCGCCTCCCGGGACGACTCTCCGGGCGCATCGGCGGACCACTCACCGGACGGCTCGTCTGCCTGCTCGCCGCGCTGCCCGTCCGGCTGCTCGTCGGCCTGCTCCAAAATGACGTGGGCGTTGGTGCCGCTGATGCCGAACGACGACACCGCCGCGCGCCTCGGCCGGTCGGTCCCCGGCCACTCGGCCGGCTCGGTCAGCAGCGACACCGCACCCGCCGACCAGTCCACCCGTGAGCTGGGCGTACGGACGTGGAGGGTCCTGGGCAGCACGCCGTGCCGGATCGCCTCGACCGTCTTGATCACACCGGCGACGCCCGCGGCGGCCTGGGTGTGGCCGATGTTCGACTTCACCGAGCCGAGGAACAGCGGGCGTTCCCGGTCCTGACCGTACGCCGCCATCAGGGCCTGGGCCTCGATGGGATCGCCGAGACGGGTGCCCGTCCCGTGCGCCTCCACCATGTCGACGTCGGCGGGCGCGAGTCCGGCGTCCGCCAGCGCCGCCCGGATCAGCCGCTGCTGCGCGAGGCCGTTCGGCGCGGTCAGGCCGTTGGACGCGCCGTCCTGGTTCACGGCGGTGCCTCTGATCACCGCGAGCACCCGGTGGCCGTTGCGCCGGGCGTCCGACAGCCGTTCCAGCAGCACCAGCCCGGCGCCCTCGGCTCCCGAGGTGCCGTCGGCGTCGTCGCTGAACGGCTTGCTGCGCCCGTCCGGGGCGAGCGCGCGCTGCCTGCTGTACTCCACGAAGAGGACGGGGGTCGACATCACCGTCACGCCGCCCGCGAGCGCCAGCGCGCACTCGCCCCGGCGCAGCGCCTGGACGGCGAGGTGGATCGCCACGAGCGAGGAGGAACACGCGGTGTCCAGGGTGATGGCGGGCCCCTCCAGACCGAAGGTGTAGGCCACCCTCCCGGACGCGAGGCTGCCGGCGCTGCCGTTGCCCAGGTGTCCCTCCACCTCCTTGGGCACGGGCCGCACCCGTACGGCGTAGTCGTTGTACATGACACCGGTGAAGACGCCGGTCTGGCTGCCCCGGACCGACGCCGGGTCGATCCCGGCCCGCTCGAACAGCTCCCAGGAGGTCTCCAGCAGCAGCCGCTGCTGGGTGTCCAGTGTGAGCGCCTCCCGGGGTGAGATGCCGAAGAACTCGGGGTCGAACCCGGCGACGCCGTCCAGGAACCCGCCCTCACGGGCGTAGCTGTGCCCGTGGCTGTCCGGGTCGTCGTCGAACAGGTTCGCCAGGTCCCAGCCGCGGTCGTCCGGGAACCCGCCGATCGCGTCCTCGCCGGCGGACACCATCCGCCAGAGGTCCTCGGGGCTGGTGACGCCGCCCGGGTAGCGGCAGCTCATCCCGATGACGGCGACCGGCTCCCGGGACGCGGCCACCTGACGCCGCAGCCGCTCGGTCTCCTTCAGCGAGGTCCTCAGGGCGTCGAGAACGCGGTTGTCCTGGTTTGTCATGGATGGCGCCTTCCGAACGGCTGTTGTCATCAGTCAGTGACGCTGTTGGCCATGGCGATCAGGGCCTCGGCGTCCATCGAGTCGATCTGCTCGTCGTCGTGCCGGCCCTCGGCCCCCGGCTGCCCCGCGAGATGGAGCAGCCGGTCGAGCAGGCCGCTGTCGCGCAGGGTGTCCAGGGGAATCGCCGCGAGGGCGGCGCGGATCGCCGCGTCCCGGGTGGCCGCCTCGTCCGGCGCGGGAGCCAGCTCGGCCAGCAGGAACTCGGCGATCGCGCGGGGGGTCGGATAGTCGAAGACCAGGCTGGCCGGCAGCTTCAGCCCGGTCGCGGTCCGCAGCCGGTTGCGCAGCTCGACCGCCGTGAGGGAGTCGAATCCGAGGTCCCGGAAGCGCCGGTCCGCCTGCGTGAGGTCCCCCGGGCGGTGACCGAGCACCACCGCGGTCTCGGCGAGGACGGCCCGGACGACCGCCTGCTCGCGCTGCGCCTCGGGAAGGCTCCCGATCCGGCGCAGCAGGGCGTGGCCCCCCGCACCGCTTCCTGCCGCAGCGCCGTTCCCACCACCCGTGCCGCCTCCGCCCGCCGGGCGGGACGCGGCGGGCACGAGGGCGCGGAGCCGCGCGTTCAGCACGCCGTCCCGGGCCCGCCCACGCAGCACCGCGAGGTCGAAACGCGCCGCCACCGGTGCCGGTTCGCCGAGCGCGACCGCGGCGTCGAGCAGCGCGAGGCCCTGCGCCGAGGTCAGCGGGACGACCCCGGACGCGGCCATCCGCCTGCGGTCCTGCTCGCCGAGGCCGCCGGTCAGCCCGCTGGTCTCCTCCCACATTCCCCAGGCGACCGACGTGGCCGGCAGCCCGAGGGCCCGGCGGTGCGCGGCCAGCGCGTCCAGGAACGCGTTGGCCGCCGCGTAGTTGCCCTGGCCCGCCGCGCCGAGGACCCCGGCGGCCGAGGAGAACAGCACGAACGCGGTGAGATCGAGGTCGCGGGTGAGTTCGTGCAGGTGCGACGCGGCGTCCACCTTGGCCCGGAACACGGCGTCCAGGCGCTCGGGCGTCAGCGACGCGACCACCCCGTCGTCGAGCGCCCCGGCGGCGTGGACGACCGCGGTGACCGGACGCGCCGCCAGCAGGCCGGCCACGGCGTCCCGGTCGCCCAGGTCGGCCGCGACGATCACCGCTTCGGCGCCGAGCTCCGCCAGCTCGGCGGCCAGTTTCTCCGCGCCGTCGGCCGCCGCCCCGCTCCGGCCGGCCAGCACGAGCCGCCGGACCCCGTGCTCGGCCGCCAGGTGCCGGGCGACCAGCCCGCCCAGCGTGCCGGTGCCACCCGTGATCAGCACGGTTCCGTCCGGGTCCCAGCTGTGGCCGTCCGGCGCCGCGTCGGTTGCACCGTTGGTCGCGGCGTCCGTCGCGGCGGGGACGAGGCGCGGCGCGAAGGCGATCCCGTCGCGTACGGCGATCTGCGGCTCGTCGTGGGCGGCCGCGGCCTTCAGCGGTCCGGCGCCGGGCTCGTCCACGTCGACGGTCAAGAGCTGGAACCGGCCGGGGTGTTCCGCCTGGGCGGACCGCACGAGCCCCCAGGCGGCGGCGCCGGCGAGAGCGGCGGGCTCCGCCTCGGCCGCCTCCCGGCCGACCAGCACCAGCCGCGACTCGTCGAACGCGTCGTCCGCGATCCACGCCTGCACGAGCCGCAGCACGTGGCCGGTCGCGGAGCGTACGGCGTGGGGAAGACCGGGCTCGGCAGGGGGTTCGGCAGCGTGCTCGACCGGCGCGAACACCACCGCCGGGACCGGCAGCCCGGCCTCGATCGCCGCCCGCAGCTCCGCGATGCCGTCGAAGGCCTCCATCCCGGGCAGGTCGCCGCCGACGACCGCCCAGGGTCCGGCCGCCCAGGGTCCGGCGGCCGGGGTCCCGGGCACCGGCAGTTCCGTCCATTCCGTGCGATACAGGTGGTCGCCGCCGGGCGGGTCCATCGCGCGGAGGAGCAGCGACGACACCGTGGCCACCGGTTCGCCGAACGCGTCCGTGGCGAGCAGCGCGAACCCGTCCGCGCCGGTGGGGGTGATCCGCACCCGCAGGGTGGTCGCGCCGGTGGCGTGCAGCGCCACGCCGGACCACGAGAAGGGCAGCATCGGCGCACCCGCCTCGGTCACGAGCGCGAGGGGGTGCATCGCGGCGTCGAGCAACGCCGGGTGCAGGACGTACCCGGCCGCGTCGAGCTCGCCGAGGGGCTCGATCTCGGCGAAGATCTCCTCGCCGCGCCGCCAGACGGCCCGTACGCCCTGGAACGCCGGGCCGTACCCCAGGCCGGTGTCGGCGAGCCGGTCGTAGAGATCGGCGGTGTCGAGTGGCTCACCGCCGGGCGGCGGCCACTCGGCGAGGTCGCCGGGCCGCTCCGGGGAGTCGGGCGCGAGGGTTCCGGTGGCGTGCAGGGTCCAGTCGCCACCGCCGTCGGCGCGCGCGTGCACGGAGACGGACCTGCGGCCGTCCTCGTCGCCCGCGCCCACGGTGACCTGGACCTGCGTCGCGCCGTTCCCCCGCAACGCGCCGTCTCCCGCCAGCGCGCCGTCCCTCTCCAACACCAGGGGCGCCACGATGGTGAGCTCCTCGACGAAGGGGCAGCCGGTCTCGCTCCCCGCGCGGCCGGCCCATTCGACGAAGGTCGTGCCGGGCACCACGACCGAGCCCCGGACGGTGTGCCCGGTCAGCCACGGATGCGTGCCGGTGGACACCTTCGCGGTGAAGACGTGCCCGTCGGAGGCCGCGAGCGACACCGCCGCGGACAGCATGGCGTGGTCGACGGAGTCGAGGCCCGCCGAAGAGACGTCCGCGGCGCCTCCGGCGTCGAGCCAGTAGCGCCGGTGCTGGAAGGCGTACGTCGGCAGGTCCACCCGCCGGCCCGCGCCCTCCAGCGCGGCCCGCCACGCCACACCCGCTCCCGCCGCGTACGCCTCGGCCAGTGAGGTGTAGAGCCGCCGGAGACCGCCGTCGCCGCGCCGCAGCGTCCCGACGGCGGTGACGCCGTCGGCCGCGCTCGTCAGCACGGGATGGGCGCTGCACTCGACGAAGACGTGGTCCGCGAACGCGCGCAGCGCCTGGTCGAAGCGGACCGGGCTGCGCAGGTTGCGGTACCAGTACTCCGCGTCCAGCGTCGTGCCCTCGGCGAAGCCGCCGGTGACGGTGGAGAAGAACGGCACCTCCGTGTCGCGGGCCGCCACCGGCCCCAGCGCCTCCAGCAGTTCGTCCTCGATGCTCTCGACGTGAACCGAGTGTGAGGCGTAGTCGACGGGGATGCGCCGGGCGCGGTCCCATCGGGCCAGGACCTCCTCCAGCGCCTCCGGATCGCCGCCGACGACGGTGGCGTGCGGGCCGTTGACCGCTGCGACCGACAGCCGGCCGTCCCGGGCCAGCCACTCCTCCACCTCGGCGAGCGGCGCGGGCACTGACACCAGGCCGCCGTGCCCCGCCAGGGACCGGGCGATCACCTGGCTGCGCACCGCCACGACCCGGGCCGCGTCCTCCAGGCTCAGCGCGCCCGCAACGCACGCCGCGGCGATCTCCCCCTGCGAGTGGCCGACCACCGCCGAGGGCACCACCCCGAAGGACCGCCACACCTCCGCCAGCGACACCATCACCGCCCACAGGACGGGCTGGACCACGTCGACCCGCTCCAGGGCCGCCGCGTCATCGAGCGCCTCCCGCAACGACCAGTCCACGTGGCGGTCCAGCGCCCGCGCGCACTCGTCCAGCCGCGCGGCGAACACCGGCGACGACTCGGCGAGCTCCACCGCCATCCCCGCCCACTGCGACCCCTGGCCGGGGAAGACGAACACCACGCCCCGATCGCCTTCCGCGGCTGACGCCACCCCGCTCACCACGTTGGCGGCCGTGTCGTCGTCGATGATCGCGGTCAGGCCGGCCAGCGCCTCCTGCCGGTCGCCGCCGAGCACGACCGCCCGGTCCTCCAGCGCGGCGCGACCGGCCAGCGAGACCGCGACGTCCGTCAGGGCCGCCTCCGGCCGCGACTCCAGGAACGACCGCAACCGCTCCGCCTGCCCGCGCAAACCCTCCCCGCCGCGCCCCGACACCAGCAACGGCACCGGGCCCCGCCACTCCCGCTCCGGCGCCCGCTCCGGCTGCTCTTCCGGTGCCTGCTCCAGCACCACGTGCGCGTTGGTCCCGCTCACCCCGAACGCCGACACACCGACGCGCCGGGGACCGCACGTGACCGGCCACTCCGTCCGCTCGGTCAGCAGCGACACCGCCCCGGCCGACCAGTCCACGTACGAACTCGGCGCGCTCACGTTCAACGTCCTGGGCAGCACCCCGTGCCGCATGGCCTGGATCATCTTGATGACCCCGCCGACACCCGCCGCGGCCCCCGTGTGGCCGAGGTTGGACTTCAGCGCGCCCAGCCACAGCGGCCGGTCGCGATCCCGCCCGAACGTCTCGACCAGCGCCTGCGCCTCGATCGGGTCACCGAGCCGGGTTCCGGTGCCGTGCGCCTCCACCGCGTCCAGGTCGGACGGCTCCAGACCGGCGTCTGTCAGCGCGGCCCTGATCACCCGCTGCTGCGAGGGCCCGTTCGGCGCGGTCAGCCCGTTGGACGCGCCGTCCTGGTTCACCGCCGACCCGCGCAGCACGGCCAGCACCTCGTGCCCGTTGCGCCGGGCGTCCGACAGCCGCTCCAGCAGCACGATCCCGATGCCCTCGGCCCAGGCGGTCCCGTCGGCGTCGTCGCTGAACGGCTTGCACCGCCCGTCGGGCGCCAGCCCGCGCTGCCTGCTGTACTCGACGAAGAACGCGGGGCTCGACATCACCGTCACGCCGCCCGCCAGCGCGAGCGAGCACTCGCCCCGGCGCAGCGACTGCGCGGCCAGGTGCATCGCCACCAGCGACGAGGAGCACGCCGTGTCCACCGTCAGCGCCGGGCCCTCCAGGCCCAGCGAGTAGGCCACCCGCCCGGACGCGATGCTGCCCGTGTTGCCGTTCCCGAGGTAGCCTTCGACGTCCTTGGGCACCCGCCGCATCCGCATGGCGTAGTCGCCGGTCATGATGCCGGCGAACACGCCCGTACGGCTGCCGCGCAGCGACCTGGGGTCGATCCCCGCCCGCTCGACGGCCTCCCACGAGGCCTCCAGCAGCAGTCGCTGCTGCGGGTCCATCGCCAGCGCCTCACGGGGCGAGATGTCGAAGAAGGCGGCGTCGAAGTCCCCGGCCTCGTGCAGGAACCCGCCCGCGCGCACGTAACTGTGGCCGTGGCTGTCCGGGTCGTCGTCGAACAGGTTCGCCAGGTCCCAGCCGCGGTCGGCCGGGAACGCGGAGACGCCCTGGCCGCCGTCGAGCAGCAACTGCCACAGGTCGTCCGGGGTGCGCACGCCGCCGGGATAGCGGCAGCTCATCCCGACGATGGCGATCGGGTCGTCGGCGGAGTCCCCGGCCGGGGCGGCGGCGACAGGCTCTCGTACGGCGGCCCGCGCCACCCGCCGCGCGCCGGCGCCGGTCAGCTCCGTCATGAGCCGCTCCGCGAGCGCGGCGGGGCTCGGGTGGTCGAAGACGACCGTCGCGGGCAGCTTCAGGCCCAGCTCGGCGTTGAGCGTGTTGCGCAGTTCGACAGAGGTGAGCGAGTCGAAGCCCAGCTCGTCGAACGACCTGCCCGCCTCCACCGACTGCGGGCTGTGGTGGCGCAGGACGTCGGCGACGCGCTCACGCACCAGGCGCAGCACCGCGCCCGCCCGCTCGCCCTCGGGCAGGGCCGCCAGCTGACGGCCGTACTCTCCTCCTGCTCCGCCGGAGGCCGCGCGGCGAAGCGGTCCGCGTACGACGCCGCGCAGGAGCGGATGCGCCTCCGACGCCCGCACCCGGGTGGTGTCGAGCCGCGCGGCGACGTAGGCCGCCTGCCCGGCCGCCACCCCGGCGTCGAACATCGCCAGCGCCTCGTCCGTGGCCAGCGGGGACAGCCCCGACCTCGCCAGCCTGGCGCGGTCGGCTCCGGCCAGCCCTTCGGTCATGGCGCTGGCCTCGGCCCACTGCCCCCAGGCCAGGGAGGTCGCGGGCAGCCCGTCCGCGCGCCGCCCTTGGGCGATCGCGTCGAGGGCCGCGTTGGCGGCGGCGTAGTTGCCCTGCCCGGCCGCGCCGAACACTCCGGCCGCCGAGGAGAACAGGACGAAGGCGGTCAGGTCGCGGCCCCGGGTCAGCTCGTCGAGGTGACGCGCGGCGAGCACCTTCGGGTCATGGACCCTCGCCATCCGTTCGGGCGTCAGCGACTGGATCACGCCGTCGTCGAGCACGGCGGCGGCGTGCACGACGGCGGTGATCGGGTGGTCGGCCAGCACCCGCGCCAGCGCCTCCCGGTCGGTCACGTCGCACGCGACGACCGTCACGTCGGCCGGCACCTCCTCGGCCAGTTCGCGTACGCCCGGCGCCTCCGCCCCCCGGCGTCCGGCCAGGACGAGGCGGCGGACCCCGTGCGCGGTGGCCAGGTGCCGGGCGATCAGGCCGCCGAGCGTCCCGGTGCCGCCCGTGATCAGCACGCAGTCGTCCGCCGACCACACGGAGCCCTCCGCCGTGACCCGCTTCAGGCGGCGGACGAAGACCTCTCCTCCGCGTACGGTCACCTCGGGCTCGTCCATCGCGAGGATCCCGGCGACCAGCCCCTCGACGACGGTGTCCGCGTCGATCAGGACGATCCTGCCCGGGTGTTCCGCCTGGGCCGACCGGACGAGGCCGGCGACGGCGGCGGCCGCCGGATCGTGATCGGCGTTCGTGGTCACCACCACGAGCCGGGAGCCGGCGAACCGCTCGTCCGCCAGCCACGCCTGGAGGGAGCCGAGCACGTCGTCGGCGCCGGTGAGGAGCACCACGTCCGCCATCTCGGTGCGCTCGTCGATCCGGCCGACCGAGGTGATCGCCAGCGGCTCGGCGGCGGGCGGCTCGGCGGGCACCCGGTCCACGACGAGCAAGGGAGTGGCGGCGCCGATCCTCTCGGGAACCGGCCGCATGACGACCGACTCCGCCGTCAGCACCGGCCGGCCCTCGTCGTCGGCGAGGTGCAGGGAGAAGACGCCGTCGGCCGAGGGGGTCAGCCGGGCCCTGACCGTGGTGGCCCCCGCCGCGTGCACCGACACCCGCTGCCAGGCGAAGGGCAGCCGCGGGGTGCCGCTCAGCTCCAGGACGGCGGGCTGCAGGGCCGTGTCCAGCAACGCCGGGTGCAGCACGAACCCCTCGGGCGCGAGACCTGCGGGCGATGCCGCCTCGGCGAACCACTCGCCGTCCCGCCGCCACGCCCGCCGCAGCCCGCCGAAGGCGGAACCGTAGTCGTAGCCGTGGGCGGCGAGCGCGGCGCGCACCTCGCCGAGGTCGACCGGTGTCGCGTCCGGCGGGGGCCACGGCATCGGGCCGGCGGTGGCGGCGGCCCGGCTCACCGTCCCGGTGGCGTGGCGGGTCCACTCCGTCTCGCCGGCCGCGCGGGAGTGCACGGCGAGCGAGCGGCGCCCAGAGCCGTCGGGGGAGCCGTCGGGGGCGCCGTCGGGGGCGCCGACGCTCACCTGGATGTCAACCAGGCCGCCGTCCCGGAACACCAGGGGGTTTTCGAGCGTGAGCTCGTCGACCATCGTGCAGCCGGCCTCGTCCGCGGCGCGGACGGCCAGCTCGACGAACGCCGTGCCGGGCAGGAGCACCGTGCCCAGCACCCGGTGGTCGGCGATCCACTGCCGCGTGCCGGTGGACAGCCGGCCGGTGAGCAGCACGCCGCCGGAGTCGGCCAGCCGGGTCGTCGTGTCCACCAGCGTCTGGGAGGCGGACGTGCCGTCGAGCCAGAAGCGCCGGTGCTGGAAGGCGTACGTCGGCAGGTCCACCCGCCGGCCCGCACCCTCCAGGGCGGTCCGCCAGTCGACCGGGACACCCCGCACGTGCGCCTCGGCCAGCGACGTCAGGAGTCTGCCGATGCCGCCGTCACCGCGCCGCAGGGATCCCACCGACACGACGTCCGTGCCCGCCGTGACCACCGGGTGGGCGCTGCACTCGACGAAGACGTGGTCCGCGAACGCACGCAGCGCCTGGTCGAAGCGGACCGGACTGCGCAGGTTCCCGTACCAGTACTCCGCGTCCAGCGCCGCGCCCTCGACGAAGCCTCCGGTCACGGTGGAGAAGAACGGCACCTCGCCGTCACGGGCCGCCACCGGCCCGAGCACCTCCAGCAGTTCGTCCCGCACCGCCTCGGTCTGCGGGGTGTGCGACGCGTAGTCGATCAGCACCCGCCGGGCGCGGTCCCATCCGGCCAGGACCTCCTCCAGCGCCTCCGGATCGCCGCCGACGACGGTGGCGTGCGGGCCGTTGACCGCCGCGACCGACAGCCGGCCGTCCCGGCCGGCCAGCCACTCCTCCACCTCGGCGAGCGGCGCGGGCACCGACACCAGGCCGCCCCGGCCGGACAGCGAGCGGCCGATCACCTGGCTGCGCAGGACCGTGACGCGCACGGCCTCCTCCAGGCTGAGCGCGCCCGCCACGCATGCCGCGGCGATCTCCCCCTGCGAGTGGCCGACCACCGCCGAGGGCACCACCCCGAAGGACCGCCACACCTCCGCCAGCGACACCATCACCGCGAACAGCGCGGGCTGCACGACATCCACCCGCCGCAGGGCATCGGCGTCGCCCAGCACGTCGCGCAACGACCAGTCCACGTGGCGGTCCAGCGCCCGCGCGCACTCGTCCAGCCGTGCGGCGAACACCGGCGAGGACGCGGCGAGCTCCACCGCCATCCCCGCCCACTGCGACCCCTGGCCTGGGAAGACGAACACCATGCCCCGGGCGCCGTCCGGACCGTCCAGGCCGACCGGGCCCCGCACCACACCGGCCGCCGACGCGCCGCGCGCCACCGCCGCCAGACCGGCCAGCGCCTCCTCCCGGTCACCGCCGAGCACGACCGCCCGGTCCTCCAGTGCGGCGCGACCGGCCAGCGAGACCGCGACGTCCGTCAGCGCCGCCTCCGGCCGCGACGCCAGGAACGACCGCAACCGCTCCGCCTGCCCGCGGAGCCCCTCCGCGCCGCGCCCCGACACCAGCAACGGCACCGGGCCCCGCCACTCCCGCTCCGGCTCCGGCGTCTGTTTCTCTTCAGGGGCCTGCTCCAGCACCACGTGGGCGTTGGTGCCGCTCACCCCGAACGCCGACACACCGACGCGCCGGGGTGCGCCGGTGGCCGGCCACTCCGTCCGCTCGGTCAGCAGCGACACCGCCCCGGCCGACCAGTCCACGTGCGGCGAGGGCTCGTCGGCGTGCAGCGTCCGGGGCAGCACCCCGTGCCGCATGGCCTCGACCATCTTGATCACGCCGGCGACGCCGGCGGCGGCCTGGGTGTGGCCGATGTTCGACTTCAGCGCGCCCAGCCACAGCGGCCGGTCGCGATCCCGCCCGAACGTCTCGACCAGCGCCTGCGCCTCGATCGGGTCGCCGAGCGTGGTGCCGCTTCCGTGCGCCTCCACCGCGTCCAGGTCGGACGGCTCCAAGCCGGCGTCGGCCAGCGCGGCCCTGATCACCCGCTGCTGGGACGGCCCGTTCGGCGCGGTCAGCCCGTTGGACGCGCCGTCCTGGTTCACCGCCGACCCGCGCAGCACGGCCAGCACCTCGTGCCCGTTGCGCCGGGCGTCCGACAGCCGCTCCAGCAGGAGCACGCCGACCCCTTCGGCCCAGCCCGTACCGTCCGCGGACGCCCCGAAGGACCGGCACCGGCCGTCGGGAGAGAGCCCGCGCAGGCGGCTGAACTCGAAGAACACACCGGGGTTGGCCATCACCGCCGCGCCCCCGGCCAGCGCCAGCGAGCACTCGCCCCGGCGCAGCGACTGCGCGGCCAGGTGCATCGCCACCAGCGACGAGGAGCACGCCGTGTCCACCGTCAGCGCCGGGCCCTCCAGGCCCAGCGAGTACGCCACCCGCCCGGAGAGGACGGCGTCCAGATTGCCGGTGACGACGTGGCCCTCCAGTTCCGCGGGCACCTCCTCCAGCCTCGGCCCGTACTCCTGGCTGCTCGATCCGACGAACACGCCGGTGCTCGTGCCGTTCAGCGCCGTCGGGTCGATCCCGGCCCGCTCGAAGGCCTCCCAGGAGGTCTCCAGCACCAGGCGCTGCTTGGGGTCCATCACCAGGGCCTCGCGCGGCGCGATCCGGAAGAACGCGGCGTCGAAGCCGGCGACGTCCGCCACGAAGCCGCCGTGCCGCACGTAGGTCGTGCCGGGGTGGTCGGGGTCGGGGTGGTAGATCGCCTCGAGGTCCCAGCCGCGGTCGCGCGGGAACTCCGTGATCGCGTCCACCCCCTGGTCCACCAGCCGCCAGAGGTCCTCCGGCGACCGGACCCCGCCGGGAAAGCGGCAGCTCATCCCGACGATGGCGATGGGCTCGTCGGCGGTGGCCACGGTCGCGGCGGTGGGACGGGACTCGGCCGCGTCGCCGTACATCCGCGTCAGCAGGTGGGTGGTGAGCGCCTCCGGCGTCGGGTAGTCGAAGACGAGGCTGCTCGGCAGGGTGAGCCCCGTCGCCGCCGCCAGCTTGGTCCGCATGTCCACGGCGGTCAGGGAGTCGAAGCCCATCTCCCGGAACGTCCGTCCCGTCACCTTCGCCGCGTCGCTGTGCCCGAGCACCGCGGCGACCGTGCCGGACACCAGTTCGCGTACGGCCCTGCGGCGGTCGGCCGCCGCGACCACGCCGAGCCCGGCGGGTTCGGCGCGGTCGCCGGGCGGCGCGGGCGCCGCGGACAGCGCACGGCGGACCTCGGGCAGTTCGGAGATCAGCGGGCTCGGCCTGCCGACGGTGAACGCCGGGGCGAACGCCGCCCAGTCCACGTCGGCGACCGAGAGGAAGGTCTCGTCGTCCGACAGCGCCTCGTAGCACGCCGTGAGCGCGTCGCCGGAGCGCATCGGCCGCAGGCCGAGACGCGCCAGCCGCTCCCCCATGCCGTCGGCACCGCCCTCGCTGCCGGCCCACACGCCCCAGGCCAGGGACACCGCGCGCAGCCCGCGCGACCTGCGCCGCACGGCCAGCGCGTCGAGCATGGCGTTCGCGGCCGCGTAGGCGCCCTGGCCACCGCCGCCCCACACGCCGGCGCCCGAGGAGATCAGCACGAAGCCGTCGAGATCCCGGTCGAACAGCTCGTCGAGGTTCTCCGCCCCCACCGCCTTGCCGTGCATGACCTCGGCGGCCTCGGCCGGGGTCAGGTCGCGCAGGTCCCGCCAGTGCGGGATCCCGGCCGCGTGCACCACCGTACGGATCGGGCCGTCCGTCTCCACCGCGGCGACGAGCCGCGCGAGGGCGGCGCGGTCGGCGGCGTCGCACGCGGCGATCGTGACCCGCGCGCCGAGCGCGGTCAGCTCGGCCGCCAGGTCGGCGGCGCCCGGCGCGTCGGGGCCGCGCCGCCCGGTCAGCACCAGGTGCTCGGCGCCGTCGGCGGCGAACCGGCGGGCGATCCGCCCGCCGACGTTCCCGGTGCCGCCGGTGATCAGCACGGTCCCCCGGGGCCGCCAGGTGGCCTGCGTGCGGCCGGCCCGGGGAGCCCGCGTCAGCCGCCTGCCGAAGACCCCCTCGTGCCGGATCGCGACCTGGTCCTCGCCTCCGCCGGCCAGCACGGCCGCCAGGCGCCGGTAGACCGCCGCGTCGGCGTCTGCATCGATATCGTCGGGCAGGTCGACCAGGCCGCCCCAGCGGCCGGGGTGCTCCAGCGCGGCGACCAGCCCGAGGCCCCAGACGGCCGCCTGACGCGGGGACGGGGAGCCGGCGGCGACCGCGCCACGGGTGGCGACCCACAGCGGCGCCTCCAGACCGGCCTGGATCAGGGAGAGCGTGACGCCGAAGGGGTCGGAGTCGGTGAGCGCGGCGAGGGAGAGCACGCCGGCCAGGCCGGGGGTGCGGGCCGCGACCTCCGGCAGCGACTCCACGGGGACGGCGACCGCGGTCGCGCCGGCGGCGGCCAATGATGCGGTGACCAGCGCGGCCGTGACCGGGCCGGCCGGCTCGTCCCCGGTGGCCACGAGCCAGGTCCCACGCAGCCGGGGCGCCTCGTCCGCCGCGACGGCCCGCCATTCGACCCGGTAACGCCAGTCGTCCACGGGAGAGGCGGCCGGTGGGACGGGGGTGTCGAGCCAGTAGTGCTCCCGCTGGAAGGCGTAGGTCGGCAGGCTCACCACGCGGGCCCCTGGGCCGAAGGCCGGCGTCCAGTCGACCGGCGCCCCGCGTGTCCACGCCTCCGCCGCCGAGGCGAGGAAGCGCCGGGGCCCGCCGTCGTCGCGGCGGAGCGATCCCACGGCGACGACGTCCCGCCCGGCCCGTTCCGCGAGGTCCGAGAGACCCGCCGTCAGCACGGGGTGCGGGCTCACCTCGACGAACGCGTTGACGCCGTCGTCGAGCAGGGCACGCACGGCGAGGTCGAGGCGGACCGGCTCGCGCAGGTTGCGGAACCAGTAGCCCGCGTCAAGCCCGGCGCTGTCCAGGCGCTGCCCGGTGACCGCGGAGTAGAACGGGATGTCGGTGGTTCGGGGGGTGAGGGGGGCGAGGACCTCGGTGAGTTCGTCGCGGATCGCCTCCACGTGCGCCGAATGGGAGGCGTAGTCCACCGGGATCACCTTGACGTCCACCGGGATCGCCTCGGCCCTGGCCGCGGCGACGAACTCCCGCATCGCGTCGGCGTCGCCGGAGATCACCGTCGCCGACGGGCCGTTCACCGCCGCGACCTCGATCCGGCCCTCCCACCGCGACAGCAGCCGCCGCACCTCCGCCACCGGCAACGCCACCGACGCCATCCCACCGCGCCCGGCCAGCGACCGCGCGATCACCTGACTGCGCACCGCCACCACCCGCGCCGCGTCCTCCAGACTCAGCGCACCCGCCACACACGCCGCCGCGATCTCCCCCTGCGAATGACCCACCACCGCAGAAGGCACCACCCCGAACGACCGCCACACCCCCGCCAGCGACACCATCACCGCCCACAGCGCGGGCTGCACCACATCCACCCGCTCCAAAGCGGCGGCGTCCCCCAGCACCTCCCCCAACGACCAGTCCACAAAGCGACCCAGCGCCCGCCCGCACTCCTCCAACCGCGCGGCGAACACCGGCGACCACCCCGCCAGCTCCACCGCCATCCCCGCCCACTGCGACCCCTGACCGGGGAACACCAGCGCGACGCGCCGCGGCTCGCTCCCGCCGCCCCGCACGACGTCCGCGCCCGCCGGCAGTTCCGCGCGGCCGGCGCCGAGCAGCACCGCCCGGTACGGCAGCGTGGCCCGGGTGGTGGCCAGCGAGTATCCGACGTCGGCCGCCGCGAGGTCCGGGCTGGCCGCGACGAACTCCTTCAGCCGTTCCGTCTGGGCGTCCAGCGCGGCGGCGCTCCGTGCGGAGACCACCCACGGCACGATCGCCGGCGCCGTGCGGTCGCCGTCAATCTCAGACATTCGTCTCCCCCTGTTCCAGCACGACATGTGCGTTCGTCCCGCTCACCCCGAACGCCGACACGCCCGCGCGGCGTGGCCGGCCGGCCTCCGGCCAGGCCGTGTGCCCGGTGAGCAGCTCGACCGCGCCGACAGACCAGTCCACGTTCGGGGTGGGCTCGTCGACGTGCAGCGTCCTGGGCAGCACCCCGTGGCGCATGGCCTCGACCATCTTGATCACGCCGCCGACCCCGCTGGCGGCCTGCGTGTGGCCGATGTTCGACTTCAGCGACCCCAGCAGCAGCGGCCGCTCGCGCCCCTGCCCGTACGTCGCCAGCAACGCCTGGGCCTCGATCGGGTCGCCCAGGGTCGTCCCGGTGCCGTGCGCCTCGACCACGTCGACGTCGGCGGCGGACAGAGCGGCGTCCGCGAGCGCGGCATGGATCACCCGCTGCTGCGACGGCCCGTTCGGCGACGCCAGGCCGTTGGACGCGCCGTCCTGGTTCACGGCGCTTCCCCTCAGCAGCGCCAGTACCGGATGCCCGTTGCGGCGCGCGTCCGACAGGCGTTCCAGCACGAGGACACCGGCCCCCTCGCCCCAGGAGGTGCCGTCGGCCGCGGCGGCGAACGGCTTGCACCGGCCGTCCCGGGCGAGACCACGCTGACGGCTGAACTCCACGAAGAGCAACGGGCTGGACATGACGGTCACGCCTCCGGCCAGCGCGAGCGTGCACTCACCCCGGCGCAGCGACTGCGCCGCGAGATGCAGCGCCACCAGCGACGACGAACAGGCGGTGTCCACGGTTAGGGCCGGGCCCTCCAGGCCCAGGGTGTAGGCGACCCGCCCGGACGCGACGCTGACGGCGAACCCACTGGCCAGGTAGCCCTCGTACTCGCCCGACCCCTCGGGGGCGTTCAGCTGCCGCGCGCCGTAGGTGCTGTTCATCACGCCGGCGAACACGCCGGTCCGGCTGCCGCGGACGCTGTCCGGGTTGATCTCGGCCCGCTCCAGGGCCTCCCACGCGGCCTCCAGCAGCAGCCGCTGCTGCGGGTCCATCGCGGTGGCCTCGCGCGGGGAGATCCCGAAGAACCCGGCGTCGAACCGGGTCGCGTCGGTCAGGAAACCGCCCTCGCGCACGTAGCTGCGGCCGGGCCGGTCCGGATCGTCGTCGAACAGGTTCGCCAGATCCCACCCCCGGTCCGTGGGGAAGCCGGTGATCGCGTCGCCGCCGGACGCGACCAGCCGCCACAGATCCTCGGGCGACCGGACCCCGCCGGGAAAGCGGCAGCTCATGCCGATGATCGCGATGGGCTCGTCGGACCGGGCGGCGGCGGTGACCGGCGCGACCGGCTCCGCGCGCCCGTCCGGCGACTCGTCCACGAGTGCCCCCACGACGGCCTCCGCGACCGCCCGGGGGGTCGGCCGGTCGAAGACGAGCGTCGCCGGCAGCCGCAGCGCGAACTGCCGGTTCAGCCTGTTGCGCAGCTCCACGGCGGTGAGCGAGTCGAAGCCCATCTCCTTGAAGGCGCGGTCGCCGTCGACTTCGGCGGCCGAGTCGTGCCCGAGGATGCCGGCGACGTGATCGCGCACCAGCCGCAGCACGGCGTCGAGGCGTTCGGCCGCGGGCAGGGCGGCGACGCGGCCCGCCGCGCCGTCCCCCCTGGCGCCCATCACAGTGTCGGCGCCGCCGGACGCGGCGGCCTCCCGCCGCACCGGCGCCCGGACGAGGGCGCGCAGCATCGCGGGCACCTCCCCCGACGCCGCCCGCGTACGCAGCGTGGCGTGGTCCAGCCGGGCGACGACGGGAGTGCCCACGCCCGTGGCCAGGCCGGCGTCGAAGAGCAGAAGCGCGTCCTCGGTGGACATCGCGGCGATGCCGAGCCGGACCTGCCTGGCCCGGTCGGTGCCGGTGCGGTGGCCGGTCATGCCGCTCTCCTCCGACCACAGGCCCCAGGCGAGCGACGTCGCGGGCAGGCCCTCGGCGCGGCGGGCGGCGGCGAGCGCGTCCAGCGCGCAGTTGGCCGCGGCGTAGTTGCCCTGGCCCGGCGCGCCGAACACCCCGGCGACCGACGAGCACAGGACGAACGCGGTCAGGTCCCGGTCGCGGGTGAGTTCGTGCAGGTGGACGGCGGCGGTCACCTTCGCCGCGCGCACGGTCTCCAGCCGCTCGGCCGTCAGCGTCTGGATCACCCCGTCGTCGAGCACGGCCGCGGCGTGCACGACCGCCGTGACCGGGTGGTCCCGCAGGACCGCGGCCAGGGCGTTCCGATCGGTGACGTCGCAGGCCACGACGGCGACCTCGGCGCCCAGCTCGTCCGTCAGCTCGTCGCGGAGCCCGGCGGCGCCCGGCGCGGCCGGGCCGCCGCGGCTGACCAGCACCAGGCGGCGCACGCCGTGGGCGCGCACCAGGTGGCGGGCCAGCGCCGCGCCGACCGTTCCGGTGCCCCCGGTGATCAGCACGCGGTCCCGGTCGCTCCACGGGGGATCGTCCGGCGCGGGCTCGGACTCGGGCTCGGTGAGGCGCATGCGCGGCGCCTCGAACACCCCGTCGCGCACCCACACCTCGGGTTCGCCGGTGGCGAGGATCTCGGCGGCCTGGCCGGCGATCGCGTCCGGGTCACCGGTGTCCACCAGGACGAAGCGGTCAGGATGCTCGGTGATGGCCGACCGCATCAGTCCCCGCACCTCGGCCTGGCCGAGGTCCGTCCCGGCGTTCCGCGTGACGACCATCAGGCGTGACGTCGGAGGGCGCTCGCCTGACAGCCAGGCCTGCGCCACCTGGAGAACCCGTTCGACCGGGGCCGCGAGCAGCAGCACGGCGTCGGGCGCCGACTCCGGCTCGCCGAGCTCGGCCGCGGTGCGGACGACAGCCGTCGTCACGGCCGGGCGATCCGGCGGAGGCGTGACGGCCGTGGGCCGGATCGCGTACGGCCGGACGGCCGGACGGCCGAAGAGCCCCGCGGTCGCGGGCCGGGAGACGAGAGAGCCGGCGGTCAGCACCGGCCTGCCCTCGCCGTCGGCGAGCTCGACCGACAGTCCGGTGCTGACCGGCAACCCTGGGCCCGCGGGCGCCAGGCGGGCGCGCAGCGTGGTGACCCCGGTGCGGTGGAGGGCGATGTTCCGCCACGAGAACGGCAGCTCCAGGGTGTCGACGACGATGCCGTGCAGCGCGGCGTCGAGCAGGGCGGGGTGCACGCCGAAGCCGTCGCCCGGCACGCCGTCCGGCAGGACGGCCTCCGCGAAGATCTCCTCCCCTCGCCGCCAGGTCCGGCGCAGCCCCCGCAGGGCCGGGCCGTAGTCGTATCCCTGCGCGGCCAGCCGCCGGTAGACGTCGGCGGCGCCGGTCCCTTCGGCGGAGGCCGGCGGCCATTCTGTGAGCTCAGCGCCGGGCGGCGCGCCGGAGGCGAGGACTCCGGTGACGTGCGCCGTCCATCCGGCCTCGCCGAGTGCCCGCTCGTCCCTGGAGTAGACCGTGATCGTGTGCCGTCCCGCGTCGGCGGGTGGGGTGACCGCCACCCGCAGCCGGACGCCGCCGCCGTCGGCCGGCAGCGTGAGCGGGGTCTGTACGACCAGCTCCTCGACCAGGTCACGGCCGAGGCGGCCGCCCAGATGGAGCGCCAGCTCCACGAACGCCGTCGCCGGCACCGTGACGATCCCCTGCACGGCGTGGTCGGCCAGCCAGGGCTGGCCCGCGAGGGAGAGCCTGGAGGTGTAGAGGAACCCGCCGGACTCGGGAAGCTCGACCTCGGCGCCCAGCAGCGGGTGCCCGGCCGCCGACAGACCCAGGTCGGCCGCGTCGGCGGCCCCGGCCCTGCCGCCGTCGACCCAGTAGCGCCGGCGCTGGAAGGCGTAGGCCGGCAGGTCCACCCGCGGGCCCGCGCCGGTTAGGTGAGCGCGCCAGTCGACCGGCACGCCGTTCGCGTGCGCCTCCGCCACGGACAGGAGGAATCTGCCGCCGCCCCCGCGGCCGCGTGACAGCGAGCCGACCGAGGTGACGTCGACCGCCGGGGTCAGCACCGGGTGGGGACTGCACTCGATCATCACGTGGTCGTCGAACGTCCGGGCGGCATCGTGGAAGCGGACCGTGCGGCGCAGGTTCTGATACCAGTAGTCCGCGTCCAGCGTCGCGCCGTCGGCGAAGTCGCCGGTCACCGTCGAGAAGAACGGGATTTCGGTGGTTCGGGGGGTGAGGGGGGCGAGGACCTCGGTGAGTTCGTCGCGGATCGCCTCCACGTGCGCCGAATGGGAGGCGTAGTCGACCGGGATCACCTTGACGTCCGCCGGGATCGCCTTCACCTCGGCCGCCAGCTGTTCTATCGCCTCGGCGTCGCCGGACACCACCGTCGCCGACGGGCCGTTCACCGCCGCGACCTCGATCCGGCCCTCCCACCCCGACAGCAGCCGCCGTACCCGCTCCACCGGCAACGCCACCGACGCCATCCCACCGCGCCCCGCCAGCGACCGCGCGATCACCTGACTGCGCACCGCCACCACCCGCGCCGCGTCCTCCAGACTCAGCGCACCCGCCACACACGCCGCCGCGATCTCCCCCTGCGAATGACCCACCACCGCAGAAGGCACCACCCCGAACGACCGCCACACCCCCGCCAGCGACACCATCACCGCCCACAGCGCGGGCTGCACCACATCCACCCGCTCCAAAGCGGCGGCGTCCCCCAGCACCTCCCCCAACGACCAGTCCACAAAGCGACCCAGCGCCCGCCCGCACTCCTCCAACCGCGCGGCGAACACCGGCGACCACCCCGCCAGCTCCACCGCCATCCCCGCCCACTGCGACCCCTGACCGGGGAAGACGAACACCACACCCGGGCGGCCGCTCGCGGCCCGTACCACCCCGCTCACCACGTTGGGGGCCGTGCCGCCGTCGCCGACCGCGGCCAGGCCCGCGAGCAGACCGGCCCGATCACTCGCGATCACCGCCGCGCGGTGCGACAGCGCGGCCCGGGAGGCCAGCGCCGCGGCGACGCCGGACACGGGCAGCGGCTCGTGCCCCTCCACGAACGACGTGAGGCGCCGCGCGTGGGCGCGCAGGCCCTCCTCGCCCGCGCCCGACAGGACGAACGGGAACGGCCCGCCGGAGTGGGCGGCTGAGTGGACGGCGGGGTGGACGGCGGGGTGGGCGGCGGGGTGGGCGGCGGGAGCGGGGCCGGCCGGTTCGTCCGGCGCCTCCTCTATGACCACGTGGGCGTTCGTGCCGCTGAGCCCGAAGGACGACACGCCCGCGCGCCGCACCCGCTCTCCGGCGGGCCACCCGCGCTCTTCGGACAGCAGCCGCACCGCGCCGGCGGCCCAGTCGATGTGCGTGGAGGGCTCGTCCGCCCACAGTGTCCGGGGCAGCGTCCCGTGCCGCATCGCCAGCACCATCTTGATCACACCGGCCACGCCGGCCGCCGCCTGGGTGTGGCCGATGTTCGACTTCACCGACCCCAGCCACACCGGCCGGTCGTCCGGTCGTCCGGCGCCGTACGTCGCCAGCAGGGCCTGGGCCTCGATCGGGTCGCCGAGGGTGGTGCCCGTGCCGTGCGCCTCGACCACGTCGACGTCGGCGGGCGACAGGCCCGCGTTGGCCAGGGCGTCCCGGATCACCCGCTGCTGCGAGGGGCCGTTCGGCGCGGTCAGCCCGCTGCTCGCGCCGTCCTGGTTCACCGCCGAGCCGCGCACGACCGCGAGCACCCGGTGCCCGTTGCGCCGGGCGTCGGACAACCGCTCCAGCACCAGGACGCCCGCGCCTTCCGCGGGCCCGAAACCGTCCGCCGCCGCGCCGAAGGCCTTGCACCGCCCGTCGGCCGAGAACGCGCGCTGACGCGAGAAGGTGACGATGGTCGCCGGGCTGGACATGACCGTGCACCCGCCCGCCAGGGCGAGGGCGCAGTCTCCCTGGCGCAGTCCCTGCACGGCGAGGTGCAGTGCCACCAGCGACGACGAGCACGCCGTGTCCACCGTGACGGCGGGCCCCTCCAGCCCGAGCAGGTAGGCCAGCCGGCCGGAGGCGATGCTCGTCGAGTTGCCGGTGGCCGCGAAGTCCTGGACGTCCTGCGGTGCCCGCAGGGGGTCCGTGAGGTACTCCGAGGGCAGCACGCCGAAGTACACCCCGGTCCGGCTGCCCCGGAGGGAGGAGACGTCCAGGCCCGCCCACTCCAGCGCCTCCCACGACGACTCCAGCAGCAGCCGCTGCTGCGGGTCCATCGCCAGCGCCTCACGCGGGGAGATCCCGAAGAACCCCGCGTCGAAGTGCGCGGCCTGCGGGAGGAACCCGCCCGCCCGGACGTAGGTCTTCCCGGGCGCGTCGGGGTCGGGGTCGTAGAGCCGCTCGACGTCCCAGCCGCGGTCACCGGGAAACCCGCGGACGGCGTCGCGGCCCTCCGACAGCAGCGTCCACAGCGCCTCCGGCGAGTCCGCCCCGCCGGGAAGGCGGCAGGCCATCCCGACGATCGCGATGGGCTCCCGGCCTCGCTCGGCGAGCAGCCGGTTCTCCTCCCGCAGCCGTTCGGCCTCCTTCAGCGAGGACCGCAGGGCCCGCACTACCTCTTCGAGGGATGCGTTCATCGTCCGTCCCACCCTTCCGACCTGTTCACGCGCTCATCCCGGGGGCCAGCTTGAGCAGTTCGTCCACGCTCATCGCGTCGATCGCGCTCTCGTCCGCCCGCGGCACCGTCTCCGGCGCCTCCTCCGTACGACCGGCCAGCTCACGCAGGACGTCCACCAGCCGGGCCTGCCGGAGCCGCTCCAGCGGGATGGACGCCAGCAGGCGGCGCAGCTCGGCCTCCTCACCGTCGCCGCCGGGCTCCGCCGGCTGATCCCCGGGCGCCAGCTCGGTGACGAGGTATCCGGCCAGAACCTCCGGGTTCGAGTGATCGAAGATGAGGGTGGACGGCAGCCGCAGGCCGGTGGCCGCGCTGAGCCGGTTGCGGAACTCCACCGCGCTGAGCGAGTCGAACCCGAGGTCGAGGAACCCGCGGCCGGGGTCGATCGTCGCGCCGGAC
This sequence comes from Microbispora sp. NBC_01389, assembly GCF_045040095.1. NCBI lineage: Bacteria > Bacillati > Actinomycetota > Actinomycetes > Streptosporangiales > Streptosporangiaceae > Microbispora > Microbispora sp. NBC_01389. The sequence goes on along the minus strand of NZ_CP109552.1, from coordinate 5,155,304 downwards.
GCACGCCCCAGCACGGTCGCGGCGTGGGCGCGCACGAGGGTGAGGAGCGTCCGGTGGCGTTCGCCGTCCGGAAGCCCGGCCAGCCGGTGGGTGAGCGAGGCGCCGTCCGTGCCGCCGGCCGTGCCCGCCTCGGGCCGGGCGGCCGTACGCACCAGGCCCCGCCAGAGCGGTGAGAGGGTGCCGCCCGCCGCCTGCTCGCGCAGGCCGGTCGTCGACACCCTGGCGGCGAGTGTCAGCGCGTGGTCCATGCCGGTGACGACGTCGAACAGCCCCGCCGCCTGCTCTCCGGACATGGGCAGCAGGCCGAGGCGGGCGAGCCGGCCGTGGTCGGCCCGGGCCGTCATCTCACTCTGCTCGGCCCACAGGCCCCACGCGATCGAGGTGGCCGGCAGCCCCCGGGAGCGCCGGTGCTGTGCCAGCGCGTCCAGAAAGGTGTTCGCCGCGGCGTAGTGGGCCTGCCCGGCGCTTCCGGTCAGCCCGGCGGCGGAGGAGAACAGCACGAACTCCGCCAGGTCCAGGTCAGCGGTGAGCTCGTGCAGGACCAGCGCGCCGTCCACCTTCGGCCGCAGGACCGCGTCGATCTGCCCGGGGGTCAGCGTGTCCAGGACCGCGTCGTCGAGCGCACCGGCCGCGTGCACCACGGCGGTGAGGGGGTGCTCCGCCGGGATCCTCGCCAGCACCGCGGCGACGGCCTCCCTGTCGGCGGCGTCGCACGCCTCGACGGCGACCACCGCGCCGAGCCCGGCGAGTTCGGCGGCCAGCTCCGCCGCTCCCGGGGCCGACATCCCGCGCCTGCTCACCAGCACGAGGCGGCGGACGCCGCCGGCGGCCACGAGGTGCCGTGCGATCACCCGGCCGGCCATCCCGGTGGCGCCGGTCATCAGCACCGTGCCGCGCGGGTCCCGGCGGCGCGGCATCCGCAGCACGATCTTCCCGACGTGCCGTGCCTGGCTCATGAACCGGAACGCCTCGGGCGCGCGCCGCACGTCCTGCGTCCGGACGGGGGGCGGCGTCAGCGTCCCGTTCTCGAACAGGTCCACCAGCTCGGTCAGCAGACGCCGGACCAGGTCGGGATCGGCCCGGCTCAGGTCGATCGCCTGGTACCGCACGCCCGGGTGAGCGGCTTCGGCCTCGGCGGCATCCCGGATGTCGGTCTTGCCCAGTTCGACGAACCGGCCGCCGGAGCCCAGCAGCCGGAGCGAGGCGTCCACGAGCTCACCCGTCAGGGAGTTCAGCACGACGTCCACCCCGGCGCCGCCGGTGGCGGCCCGGAACCGCTCCTCGAACTCCGGCGAGCGGGACGAGGCGAGCCGCGCCTCCGCGACGCCCATGGCGTTCAAGGCGGGCCATTTGTCCGGATGTGCCGTGGCGAGGACACGCGCGCCCAGCGCGCCGGCCACCTGCACCGCCGCCGTCCCCACGCCGCCCGCGGCGGCGTGCACCAGCACCGTCTCCCCCGCCGACAGTCTCGCCACGTCGCGCAGGCCGTGCAGGGCGGTCAGGAAGGCCGCCGGCACCGAGGCTCCGCGCTCGAACGTCCAGCCGGCCGGCATCTGTACGACGTGCCGGTGGTCGACGACGACGGAGGAGCCGAAGGCGTCGGGGAAGATCCCCATCACCCGGTCTCCCGGCGCCAGCCCGGTCACCGCCGGGCCGGTCTCGACGACGACGCCGGCCCCCTCGGTGCCGATGCCCTCCTGGCCCGGCACCATCCGCAGGGCGACGACCACGTCGCGGAAGTTGAGCCCGGCCGCGCGCACCTCGATCCGCACCTCGCCGGGTGCCAGGTCCCGCGCCGCCTCCGGCGACGGCACGAGCGACAGGTCGTCGAACGTGCCGCGCTCGCCGGCCACCGACAGGCGCCACGGCGTGCCGTCGCCGGGAGGCGTCAGCGTCTCGTCCGCGGCCGCCCGGGCCAGCCGGGGGACCAGGACGGTGTCCCCGCGTACGGCGAACTCCGGCTCGCCGGACGCCACCGCGGCGCGCAACGCCCGGCCGGTCGCGCCGGCGGCGTCGCCGAGCAGGAAGCGCCCGGGATGCTCCTCCCGCGCGCCGCGGACGAATCCCCAGACGGCGGCCGCGGCAGGCGCGGGGCCGCCGTCGCCGGTCTCCACCGCGTTCTCGGTGAGCACGACGAGCGCGCACCTGCCGAGGCGCGGCTCGTCGAGCCACGACCGCAGGGTGGAGAGCAGGTCCCGGAGCGACCGCCCGACCTCGGCGGCGTCGCCCGGGACCGCCGGCGTGACAGGCAGCAGCACGACGTCCGGGGCTGACGCGCCGGAGTCGAGCGCGCCGGCGAGCTCCCGGAAACCGGCGTGGCGAGCCGCGCCGAGAACCTCGTCCAGCTCGGGCCTGCCCGTGCCGAGGACGGCCCAGCCGGACGTGCCGGGCAGGTCCGGAGCAGGACCGGCGGCGGAGTCCAGGGGCGTCCAGCCCAGGGTGTAGAGCGAGTCGGCCAGGCCGGAGGCGAGCAGCCGCGACTTCGGCACCGGCCGGAGGACCATGGACTCCGCCGAGAGGACCGGGCTCCCCGTGCTGTCGGCGACCACGACCCGGACGGCGTCCCGCCCCGCGGGCGACAGCCGGGCCCGCACCTCGGTCGCGCCGGACGCCGCGAGCGAGACGCCCCGCCACGAGAACGGCAACCAGGTGTCGTCCCCGGGGAGGAAGCCGCCGAGGAACAACCCGTGCATCACCGTGTCGAGCAGTGCGGGGTGCAGCCCGAAGCCGTCCGCGCCACGGGCGGCGTCCTCCGGCAGCACCGCCTCGACGAAGACCTCGTCCCCCCGCCGCCAGGCCGCGCGCAGCCCGCGGAACGCCGGGCCGTACCCGTAGCCCCGCTCGGCCAGCAGGTCGTACAAGCCGTCGACGGCCACCGGCGCCGCGCCGCGCGGCGGCCAGGTCCGCAGCTCCTCGTAAGGCGCCGCCCCCACCGGGCCGAGCACCCCGGTGGCGTGCCGGGTCCACCCGCCGTCCTCGCCCGCGGAGTGCACCGACACGCCGCGGCGTCCGGAGCCGGCCGTGCCGACGCGGACCTGCAGGCGCACGTCGCCGTCGGCCGGGAGGACCAGCGGGGCCTCCAGCGTCAGCTCCTCCACCTGCCCGCAGCCGGCCTCGTCGCCCGCGCGCACCGCGAGCTCCACGAATCCGGTGCCCGGGAACAGCACCGAACCGGACACCACGTGGTCGGCCAGCCACGGCTGCGACCGGGCCGACAGCCGGCCCGACAACAGCACCCCGCCGTCGTCGGCGATCTCGGTGGCCGCGCCGGCCAGCGGGTGTTCCGTGGGGGTCAGGCCGAGGGCGCCGGCGCCGGCGGACCGCGCCCCGCCCGTCTCGGCCCAGTAGCGCTCCCGCTGGAACGCGTACGTGGGGAGCCCGAGCCGCCGCGCCGGGCGCGGCAGGCGGTCCTCGTCCCAGGTGACGGGCGCGCCGTTCACCCAGGCCCGCGCCAGCGCGGCCCGCAGGGAGGCGGGCCCGTCCTCGTCGCGGCGCAGTGTCGGGATCACCACGGGCCGCACCCCCGCGGTCTCCGCTGCCTCCGCGCACTCCTCGACGGCCATGGTCAGCACGGGATGCGGGCCGCACTCGACGAAGAAGTCCTGGCCCCGGCTCATCAGCCGGGCGCAGACGTCGGCGAACCGCACCCGCCCGCGCAGGTTCTCGTACCAGTAGGCGGCGTCCAGCCCGGAGGTGTCGAGCAGGTCTCCGGTCACCGTCGAGTAGAAGCCCACGGCGGACGCGCGGGGCTCCACGTCGGCGAGCTCGGCCAGCAGCGTCTCCCGCACCTGTTCCATCTGCGGGGAGTGGGAGGCGTAGTCGACCTTGATCCGGCGGACGCGGACCCCGTCGGCCGCGCACCGGTCCGCGAACTCCCCCAGCGCCCCGGCCTCACCGGCCACCACGGTCGACAGCGGGCTGTTGACCGCGGCCACCGACAGGGTCTCGCCCCACGGGGCCAGCAGCCGCTCCACCACGTCCACGGGCGCCGCCACCGAGGCCATCGCCCCCGAACCGGACAGGTCCCGCAGCGCGCGGCTGCGCAGCGCGACCACCTTCGCCGCGTCCCGAAGCGACAGCGCCCCGGCCACGCACGCCGCGGCGATCTCGCCCTGCGAGTGGCCCACGACCGCGGCGGGCACCACGCCGCGGGCGCGCCACACCTCGGCCAGCGACACCATCACCGCCCACAGGACGGGCTGAACCACGTCGACCCGGTCCAGGCCCGGCGCGTCCGGCGAACCCGACAGGACGTCCAGGACCGAGTAACCGGTCCACGGGGTCAGCGCCTCGTCGCACGCCCGTACGGCGGCGGCGAACTCCGGGGACGAGCGCAGCAGGCCCGCCCCCATCCCCGGCCACTGGCCGCCCTGGCCGGGGAACACGAACACCGCACCGGACCGCCGTGCGACGCCGGACACGACGCCGAAGTCGGGGGCATCTTCGGCGAGCGCGGTCAGTGCGCGCGTCAGTTCGCCGTGGTCGGCGGCCACCACGGCGGCCCGGTGGTCCATCGGGGAGCGCGCCGCGCGCAGCTCCAGGGCGACGTCCGCGACCGGCACGTCCGGCCGGGACTCCAGCCACGACCGCAGCCGCGCGGCCTGCCCGCGCAGGGCGGCCGGACCGCGGGCCGACAGGGTCACCGTCACCGGCCCGGGCGGCGGGCCGGCCGGGTCCGCGACGGCGGCGGGCCCGGGCCCGGAATCGAGGTTTCGATCGAGGTCGGGCGCCTGCTCCAGCACCACGTGCGCGTTGGTCCCGCTGACGCCGAAGGACGACACACCGGCCCGGCGCGGCCGGCCGGTGTCCGGCCAGGGGACCCTCTCGGTCAGCAGCGACACCGCGCCTTCCGACCAGTCCACGTGGGAGTTGGGCGCGGACACGTGCAGGGTCCTGGGCGCCACCCCGTGCCGCATGGCCTCGACCATCTTGATGACCGCGCCGACGCCGGCGGCGGCCTGGGTGTGGCCGAGGTTCGACTTCAGCGAGCCCAGCAGCAGCGGCCGGTCGCGGCCCTGCCCGTACGTCGCCATCAGCGCCTGGGCCTCGATCGGGTCCCCCAGCCGGGTGCCGGTGCCGTGCGCGTCGACCACATCCACCTCGGACGGGTGGAGCCCGGCGTCGGCGAGCGCGCCGCGGATCACCCGCTGCTGGGAGGGGCCGTTCGGCGCCGCGAGCCCGTTGGACGCGCCGTCCTGGTTGGCCGCCGATCCCCTGATCACGGCCAGCACCTCGTGGCCGTTGCGCCGGGCGTCCGACAGCCGCTCCAGCAGGAGCACGCCGACGCCCTCGGAGATGCCGAACCCGTCGGCGTCGTCGGAGAACGGCTTGCACCGGCCGTCCGGCGCGAGCGTGTTCAGCCGCGCGAACTCCTTGAAGATGTTGAGGCTCGCGTTGACGGCCACCCCGGCGGCCAGCGCCAGGCCGCACTCCCCGCGCCGCACGGCCTGTACGGCGAGGTGCAGCGCGACCAGCGACGACGAGCACGCCGTGTCCACGGTGACCGACGGCCCCTCCAAACCGTAGAGGTAGGAGATCCGGCCGGACAGGACGCTGGCGGTGTTCCCGGTGAGGACGTACCCCTCCAGGTCGGGGCGCCGCTCCAGGCGCGCGCTGTAGTCGACGGTCATCGCGCCGACGAACACGCCGGTCGCGCTGCCGCGCAGCGAGGCCGGCACGATGCCGGCCCGCTCGAACGCCTCCCAGGAGGTCTCCAGCAGCAGTCGCTGCTGCGGATCCATCGCCAGGGCCTCGCGCGGGCTGATCCCGAAGAAGTCGGCGTCGAACAGGTCGGCGTCGTGCAGGAAACCGGCCTCACGCTGGTAGTGCGTCCCGGCCCGGCGCGTCTGGTCGTCGTAGGAGCCCTCGAGGTCCCATCCCCGGTTGTCCGGGAACCGCCCCATGGCGTCGGCCCCTTCGCTGACGAGGGTCCACAGGTCCTCGGGCCCGCGGACCCCGCCGGGATAACGGCACCCGGCGCCGACGATCACGACGGGGTCGTCGGACGCGGCGGCCGCGGGCGCCACGGCGGCGGCAGGCTCCGCGCCCGCCAGCGTGACGCGCAGGAACTCGGCGAGCTCACCGGGAGTCGGGTAGTCGAACACCATGGTCGCGGGCAGCCGCGTGCCCGCCGCCTCCATGAGCCGGCCGCGGATCTCCAGGGCGGTCACCGAGTCGAACCCGAGGTCCCGGAACTGGCGGTCCGGCGGGATCGGGCCGGGCGTGCCGAGCAGCGCCGCGAGCTCCCGGCCCACCAGGTCGAGCAGCAGCGCGCGCTGTCCTGCCTCGGTCAGTTCCGCCAGGCGCGCACGCAGCGGCGGCCGGCCGTCCTCCTCCTCGGCGGCGGCGGCCGCGGTCTCCGGCAGGGCGACCTCGCGGGGCTCGTGCCCGGCGTACACGGCGTCCCACTCCAGCGGCACGCCGTCGACGTGCAACTCGCCCAGCGCGCGCATGACCCTGCCGAGGTCGGCCTGGTCACGGCGGAGCGACCCGCGGACCGACACGGCGGCCCCGGTGGCCTCGACGGTCTGGCGCACCGCCCCGGTCAGCACCGGGTGCACGCTCACCTCCAGCAGCACGCCGTATCCGTCGTCCAGCGCCGCCCGCGTGGCCTCCTCGAACCGGACGGGCTCGCGGATGTTCCGGCACCAGTAGCCGGCGTCCAGGGGCACGTCGTCGGGCAGCACGCCGCCCAGCAGCGACGAGTAGAAGCGGATGCGGGCCCGCCGCGGCCGGATCGGGAGCAGCCTGTCGTGGAGGTCCGGGGTGATCGCGTCGATGTGCGGCGAGTGCACGGCCAGGTTCGTGCCGGTGGCCCTGACGCGGAAGCCGTCCGCGGTGAGCTCCTCGACCAGCCGCCGCGCCGCGTCCAGGTCACCGGAGACCAGCACCGACTGCGGGCCGTTCAGGACGCCGATCTCCAGCCGGCCGCCGTACGCGCCGACCCGGGCGGAGATCTCGTCCGCCGACGCCAGCACCGAGACCATCTCCCCGTGGCCGGTCATGGGGAGCATCGCCTGGCTCCAGAGGGCGACCACCCGTGCCCCGTCCTCCAGGGTCAGCGCCCCGGCGACCACCGCGGCGGCGATCTCGCCCAGGCTGTGGCCGAGCACGGCCGACGGCTCGACGCCGTACGACCGCCACAGGTCGGCGAGCGCGACCATCGTCGCGAACAACGCGGGCTGGATCACGTCCGTGCGGTCCAGGCGGGGCGCGCCGGGCGCCCCGCGCAGCACGTCGAGAAGCGCCCAGTCGACGTACGGCTCCAGCGCGCGGGCGCACTCCTCCATGCGGGCCAGGAAGACCGGCGAGGACGCGAGCAGGTCGACCGCCATGCCCTGCCACTGCGAGCCGTTGCCGGGGAACACGAACACTACCCCGCCGGGGTGGGCGCGCCCTTCGGCCAGCCCCGGGGCGCCGCCTCCTTCGGCGAGCGCCCGCAGCGCCTCCAGGAAGGCCGCGGGGTCCTCGCCGGCGATCGCCGCCCGGTGGGCGCCTCCGGCGCCGGCGCGGGCCAGCGACCACCCGACGTCGGCCGGGCGCCATTCCTGGTCACCGTGTCGGTCACCGTGCTGGTGGCCGCCGCCCAGGTGTCCGAGGAGGAGCCGGGCCTGGGCGCGCAGAGCGCCCGCGTAGGGGGCGGACAGCCCCCACAGCGTCGGGTGCCCCCACGATGTCGGGTGAGAGTCGGACGGCATGGTGTCTCATCGCTCCTTCAGGCACGGCATGGGCACGGCGGCGGGACGTCACGGTCGGGAGGAGTGCGGGGTCTACGAGCCGGCTCGTTCGTAGGCGCGGGCCACCAGGTCGGCCACGGCCATTTCCTTGATCGCGAGTTCGCCGTCGGCCTGCGGCGGGTCCTGCCCGAGCGGGTCGTCGGCCAGCCCCAGCAGCGCGTCCAGCAGGCCGGACGCCCGCAGCCGGGCCACCGGGAGCGTCGCGAGAACCCGCCTGATCGCGTCGTCCTCGGCGGTCCGCCCGGCGTCCGGCGCGGCTTCGGGCAGCAACGCCGCCACCAGGTAGCCCGCCACCGCCTGGACGCTCGGGTAGTCGAAGACCAGCGTGGAGGGCAGCCGCAGGCCGGTCACCGCGCCCAGCCGGTTGCGGAGCTCCACCGCCATCAGCGAGTCCATGCCCATGTCGAGGAACCCCCGGCCGGTCTCGACGGAGGCCGCCGCGGCGTGTCCGAGCACGGCGGCGACGTGCTCGCGCACGAGACCGAGCACCTCGCGCATCCGGTCCTGTTCCGGCAGTTCCGCCAGCCGCGCGCGCAGCGCCTCGGCCTGGGCGCCCGGCGTCCCCGCCCGTGTCTTCGGCCGCCGGATCAGGCCGCGCAGCAGTGGCGGCACCTGGTCGAAGCGGACCGCCTCCTTCCGCAGCCTGCCGAGGTCGAGCCGGGCCGCGACGACCGCGGCGGCACCGGCCGCGCTCGCGCGGTCGAACAGCGCGAGCCCGTCGTCCGCCGGCAGGGGTTCGACCCCGGCACGGGCCATCCGGGCGCGGTCGGCCTCGGCGATCCGGCCGGCCATGCCGCCGTTCTCCCAGGCGCCCCAGACGATCGAGAGGCCGGCGAGGCCGGCGGCCCGGCGTCGCTCCGCGAGTGCGTCCAGGAACCCGTTGGCCGCCGCGTAGTTGGCCTGCCCGGGCGTGCCGAACGTCCCGGCCAGCGAGGAGAACAGCACGAACGAGCGCAGGTCCGCGTCCCCGGTCAGCTCGTGCAGGTGCCACGCCGCGTCGGCCTTGGCCCGCAGCACGCCCTCCAGCCGCGCGCGGGTCAGCGTCTCGACGGTCCCGTCGTCGAGCGTCCCGGCGGCGTGGACGACGGCCGTCAGCGGACGCTCCGGGGGGATCTCCCGGAGCAGACGCGCCACGCTGTCGCGGTCGGACACGTCGCAGGCGACGACGTCCACGTCCGCGCCGAGTTCCGTGAGCTCCGCCTCGACACCCGGCTCCAGCCGGCCGCGGCGCCCGGCCAGCAGCAGGTGACGGACGCCGTGCGCGGTCACCAGGTGCCGGGCCACGGCCGTGCCCAGCGCGCCGGTGCCGCCGGTGATCAGGACGGTACCCTCCGGGTCGGCGAGGGAGGGCGGCGGCTCCGGCGCCCCGGCGCGGGTCAGCCGCGGCGCCAGCGGCTCGCCGTCGCGGATCGCGACCTGCGGCTCGTCCAGGACGGCGACGGCGGGCAGCGAACGGACGGACGCCTCCTCGTCGTCGAGGTCCACGAGCAGGAACCGGTTCGGGTGCTCGGTCTGCGCCGACCGCAGCATGCTCCAGACCGCCGCGCCGGCCAGGTCCGGGACCCGTCCCCCGGCCGCGGTCGCACCCCGTGTGACGATCATCAGCCTCGACGACGCGAGCCGATCGTCGGCCAGCCACGACTGCACGAGCGCCAGCGTCCCGGCGGTGGTGCCGAGCACGCCGGACGGGACGTCCCCGGCGGCCGGTGCTTCCCGGGCCGCTTGCCGGACGACCGGTGCTTCCCGGGCAGGTGGTGTGCACAGCGCGACGACCAGCGCGGGGGCCGGTTCACCCGCGGCGACGGCCTCCCGCAGGGAGGCGATGTCCGGGTGCCAGCGGCTGTCGCCCCACGACGACCGCAAGGCGTTCGTCACGCGTACGTCGTCGGCTCCGACGGACGCCCAGCCACCGCGCGGCACGCCGGACGGATCCTGCGGCGCCGGCCCGGCCGGCGTCCAGTCCACGGTGAACAGCGAGTCGTCCCGGGTCCGGCCCGCGCTCACCTGCTCGGCCGACGCCGGCCGCAGCACCAGCGTGCCGACCGTGGCCACGGGACGGCCGGAAGTGTCGTACGCCGCGAGCGCGACCGCGTCCGGCCCGGCCGGGGTGAGCCGGACCCGCAGCGCCACTCCCCCGGCGGCGTGCAGGGTCACGTCGTGCCAGGAGAACGGCAGCCGGGCCGACGACTCCTCACCGGCGGCGCCCAGGCCGTCCACGACCGCCGCCTGCAGGGCGGCGTCCAGCAGCGCCGGGTGCAGCGTGAACCTCCCGGCTCCCGCCTGCTGGTCGTCGGGCAGCGCGACCTCGGCGAACACCTCTTCACCACGCCGCCAGACCGACCGGAGCCCGCGGAAGGCGGGGCCGTAGGTGTAACCGCTCGACGCCAGGCGGTCGTAGGCGCCGTCCAGCGCCACCGCGACCGCGCCGGCCGGAGGCCACTCACGCGCCGCCGCGGCCTCCGAAGCCTCCCGGGTCTCCGCGGTCTGCGGGGTCTCCGCCCCGGGGGCGAGGAAACCGGAGGCGTGGCAGACCCAGGGCGCGTCCGCGTCGTCGTCCTCCGGCCGGGAGTACAGGCTGATCGCGCGCTCCCCCTGGTCGTCCGGCGGCTGCACGACCAGCCGCAGGTGCACCGCCGTACGCTCCGGCATCGCCAGCGGCGCCCGCAGGACCAGTTCCCGGACCCGCGCGCAGCCCACGAGCTCCCCGGCCCGGGCGGCCAGTTCGACGAGGGCCGCGCCCGGCAGCAGCGCGACGTCCCATATCGCGTGGTCGCCGATCCACCGGTGGGTGTCCAGGGAGATCCGTCCGGTGAGGACCAGGTCGCCGGTGCCGGGAACGTCCGCCGCCGCGCTCAGCAGCGGGTGGTCGACGGCCCCGAGCCCGAACCCGCTCGGGTCCCTCGGCGCCGCCGTGTCGTCGAGCCAGTAGCGCCGCCGCTGGAAGGCGGACGTCGGCAGGTCGACCCGGCGCGTCACGCCGGGGATCGCCGGGGACCAGTCCACGGCGACACCGTGGGTGTGCGCCACGGCCAGGGCGTTCAGGAACGACTCGGCCTCCGGCCGCCCCCGCCGCAGCACCGCGTGGAACATCGGCGCCACGTCAGGGTCGGGGCCCGGGTTGCGGTCCGGGTTGGGGTCCGGGTTGGGGTCCGGGTCCGGGTGGGCGTCGGCCACCTCACGCGCGGCGGTCGTCAGCCCGCCGTCCGGCCCGATCTCCAGGAAGCGGGTCACGCCCTGGGTGCGCAGCCACCGGACGCCGTCGCCGAACCGGACCGTGCGCCGCACCTGCGACAGCCAATAGCCGGCCGAGGTCGCCTGGTCGTCGCCGAGCGGCGTCCCGGTCACGGTCGACACCACCGGCAGCCGGGGCGGAGCGAACGCGACCGACGCGAGCACGTCGGCGAACCCCGCGAGCATCGGCTCCATCAGCGCCGAATGGAACGCGTGCGACACGCGGAGCGGTCTGGCGCGGACACCCTGGGCGCGGCAGTCGGCGGCGACCTTCGCGACCGCCGCCTCCTCGCCGGAGACCACGACCGCGGCGGGTCCGTTCACCGCCGCCAGGCTCACGTCGGCGCCGAGAAGCGCGAGCCGCTCCAGGACCCACGCCTCGGGGGCCGCGACCGCGAGCATCGCCCCGCCGCCCGGCAGTTCCCGCATCAGCCTGCCGCGGTACGCGACGACGCGGGCGGCGTCGGCCGGCGAGAGCACGCCCGCGACGTGGGCGGCGGCCAGTTCGCCGACCGAGTGCCCGATCAGGAAGCCGGGCCGGACGCCGAAGCTCTCCAGCAGCCGGTACAGCGCGATCTCCAGGGCGAACGTCGCGGCCTGGGTGTAGTCGGTCCGGTCGAGCAGCCGCGCCTCCGCGGTGTCCGGGCGGGCGAAGACCACGGACCTCACCGGGCGGTCGAGGTGCTCGTCCAGCGCGGCGCAGACCGCGTCGAAGGCGTCGGCGAAGACGGGAAAGGCGCCGTGCAGCTCGCGGCCCATGCGCGCCCGCTGGAAGCCCTGCCCGGAGAACATCACGGCGAGCCGGCCCGGCGACGCCTGGGCGTGGACCACGTCGGCCGCCTGCTCGCCCCTGGCCAGCGCGGCCAGTCCGCGTACGAGGCTCTCGCGGTCGGCGGCCAGGACGGCGGCCCGGTGTGCCATCAGGGGACGCCGCGTCAGGGCGACGCCGATGTCGGCCGGCTCGACCTGGGGATCGGCGACCGCGTACGCGCGCAGCTTGTCGGCGTAGCCCCGCAGCGCCTCCTCGGTCCGCGCGGAGAGCATCCATGGCAGCACCCGCGGGCCCGCGGCCGGCGGCGCGTCGTCGTCCGGCGGCTGTTCGAGGATGACGTGCCCGTTGGTGCCGCTGAGCCCGAACGACGACACCGCGGCCCGGCGCGGCCTGCCCGTCTCCGGCCACGGGGTCGGCTCCAGCACCAGCGTCGCCGCCCCGCCGGACCAGTCCACCTGCCGGGACGGCTCGTCCACGTGCAGCGTGGGCGGCACCATGCCGGCCCGCATCGCCAGCACCATCTTGATCACTCCCGCCACGCCGGCGGCTGCCTGGGTGTGGCCGATGTTCGACTTGATCGAGCCCAGCAGCAGCGGCCGGTCCGCGGGCCGGCTCCGGCCGTAGGTCGCCAGGATCGCCTGCACCTCGATCGGATCGCCCAGCCTCGTGCCCGTTCCGTGCCCTTCGACCACGTCCACGTCCGCCGCCGACAGCCCGGCGGCGTTCATCGCCTGGCGGATGACCCTCTGCTGGGCGGGCCCGTTGGGCGCGGTGAGGCCGTTCGACCGGCCGTCCTGGTTGACGGCGGACCCGCGGACGAGGGCCAGCACCGGGTGGCCGTGCTTCCTGGCGTCCGACAGCCGCTCCAGCAGCAGGACGCCGGCGCCCTCGGCCAGCCCGGTGCCGTCCGCGGAGTCGGCGAACGACTTGCACCGCCCGTCCGGGGACAGTCCCCGCTGCCTGCTGAACTCCAGGAACGTGTCCGGCGCCACGATCACCGTCGCACCGCCCGCCAGGGCGAGCGAGCACTCGCCGTTCCGCAGCGACTGGCAGGCGAGGTGCAGTGCCACCAGGGACGACGAGCACGCGGTGTCCACGGTGACCGCCGGTCCTTCGAGGCCGAAGGCGTAGGCGACGCGTCCGGAGGCGAGGCTGCCCATCTGACCGGACCACTCGTTCGGCATCACCCCGCTGAACACGCCGGTCCTGCTGCCCCGCAACGATCCGGGGTCCAGGCCGGCCCGTTCGAACGCCTCGGCGGAGCATTCGAGGAGCAGCCGATGCTGCGGATCGATCGACGGCGCCTCGCGCGGGCTGATGCCGAAGTGGCCGGCGTCGAACATCGCGGCGTCGTGCAGGAAACCGCCGTGGCGCGAGTAGGTCCTGCCGGGGCTGCCGGGCTCCGGGTCGTACAGTCCCGCGACGTCCCAGCCGCGGTCGCGCGGGAACTCCGACACCGCGTCGCGTCCCCCGGACACCACGTCCCACAGGTCCTGCGGCGAGCTCACCCCGCCCGGGTAGCGGCAGGCCATGCCCACGACGGCGATTGGCTCGCGCTCGCGTTCCTCCGCCGCGCGCAGCCGCTCCCGCAGATCCTGCATCTCGGCCGTGGCGCGCCGGAGATAATCCAGGTATTTCTGTTCGTCGGTCATCGCGTCGCCCCCACACCCTCGTGCTCCACGGCCGCCGCCCGACAACCGCCCCGTTTCGAAACCGAATGATTCGCAGTCCGGCCCCGCCCGGACAATGCGGTTCAGGCGGCAGAATCGCGAAACCTGGCCGACACATTTTCATCGGCGGTCACGGACCTTCGGGCGAACACCCGAGAAAGGCGAGGCCCGCCAAGCGTCTGACCAGTCAGTTCAGCGGAACCGCCGCCGATCCGGCCCCCCGTTCGACCGGCCGGCGCCACACCCGGAAAAGGAGCCGCCGCCCATGCTCATCGGCCCGGGGCGGAGCGGTCCACGCGGTTTCGGCGGCAGAAAAAAACTGCCGGTCACCCCGGAAAATCGCGACACAAAAAAGCATGGTTCGCCCAACAATTCGGTGCTAGCTTTCCCAGCAGCACGCGAACCATGGGCGCGGGGAAACAGGCGTCGAGCCGAGCCGACGCCCGCCCACGGGGGCGCCCGCTCCAGGGACCGGAGCGGGTGACGGGGGGCTCGCCATGCCGAGCGCGATACGGGGCTGACGGTGTCGTCCCCCTCGGGCGCCGGGATGACAGATCGGAGACAACACGTGCAGAGAACGTTCCGTCTGGATCAGGGGTCGGCGATCGCCGGCACCGCGACACCGCTCACCCGCCCTGTCGGCATCAGCGCGACCGGGCTCTACGTGCCCGAGCGCGTCGTGACCAACGACGACCTGGCCGAGACACTGGACACCTCCGACGAGTGGATCACCTCCCGCATCGGGATCAGGCAGCGGCGCTTCGTCGCCGACGGCATGGCCACGTCCGACATGGGCATCGCCGCCGCGCGGCAGGCGCTCGACCGGTCCGGCGTGGACGCCGGCGACCTGGACGTGGTCATCGTCGCCACGTTCACCCCCGACCAGCCGCTCCCCTCCACCGCGCTGATCGTCGCCGAGGCGCTCGGCGCGCGGCGCGCGCTTCCGCTCGACCTCTCGCAGTCGGCCTGCGCGGGCGGCATCCAGGCGATCCTCGTGGCCGCCCACCTGCTGCAGAACGACGCCTTCCGCAACATCCTGGTCATCGGAGCCGACGCCGGCTCCCGGCTGACCGACCCGCTGGACCGCGGGACACGGGTCTTCTTCGGCGACGCCGCCGGAGCCGCGCTGCTGTGCCCGACGGCGAGCGGCTTCGGGCTGCTGTCCTGGCACACCGGCGCGGAACTCTCCTACGAGGTGCAGATCCCCGCGGGTGGTTCCCGCAGGCCGACCAGCCCCGAAACGGTGGACGAGCGCGGCCAGTTCCTGAAGATGAACGGAAGGGTCGTCTGGGACATGGCCACCGGTCAGCTGCCGGGCAGCATCAGGCAGGCCGCCCTGCGCGCCGGAGTCGACCTGGGAGACGTACGGCACTTCCTCCTGCACCAGGCCAACCAGAACATCATCAACGAGACGGTGTCGAGCCTGGGCATCTCCGCGGATCGCGTGCCCACGACGGTGGGGCGGCTCGGCAACACCGGAGCGGCGAGCATGTTCACCGTGTTGCACGAGGCGATGGAGAACTCCGTCCGCCACGGAGACATCATGATCATGGCCGGGATCGGGGCCGGCTTCCTCTGGGGATCCGTCTGTCTCCGCCACTTCGGGCCGGATCCGTCCGACCACGCCTGGGGCTGAGACCATGCTGCGTACCGAGATCGCCGATCGCGTCGCCGTCCTGACCCTGGACCGCCCCGAGCGGCTCAACGCCCTGAGCTGGGAGCTGATGAACCGGCTCAGGAAGGAGCTCGAGTCGCTCGGCTCCCGCGCCGACGTCGGCGCCATCGTCCTCACCGGCGCGGGCCGCGCGTTCTCCGCCGGGGCGGACCTGCGCGACTTCGCGGCGAGCGAGGACATGCCCGCGGAGGTCGCGCACCACCTGGCCGCTACGATGGCGCCGCTGGCCGAGGTGGTGCAGGCCCTGCCGCTGCCGTTGGTCGCCGCGGTCAACGGTCCGTGCGCCGGCGGCGCCGTGGGCCTGGCGCTGCTCGCCGACGTGGTCATCGCCGCCCGGTCCGCGTACTTCCTCCTGCCGCAGGTGGTGCCTCTCGGCGGCGTGCCCGACCTCGGCGCGACCTGGGTCCTCGGCCGGGTCGTCGGGCGCGCCCGTGCTCTGGGCATGTCCCTGACGGGCGAACGCGTTCCGGCCGAGCGGGCCGAGCGGTGGGGCATGATCTGGCGCTGCGTCGACGACGACGAGTTGCCGGACCAGGCTCTCGCGACGGCCCGGGGGCTGGCCGCCGCGCCCGCCGCCGTCGTCGCGACCCGTGCGCTCCTCGACTCGGGTTTCGCGGCGACACTGCGCGACCAGCTGGACTTCGAGGCCCGGCACCAGTCGGCGCGGTTCGCCGACCCCGCCGTGGCGGCGGTGGTCGAGCGCTTCTCCGCAGGGGAGAAACCGCCCTCGCCGAAGACACGCCGATGAAGGCGATCGTGCTGGCCGGCGGCTCCGGGACGCGGTTGCGTCCCATCACCCACACCCATGCCAAGCAACTGGTGCCCGTGGCCAACCGGCCGGTGCTCTTCTACGGCCTGGAGGCGATCGCGGAGGCGGGCATCCGCGACGTCGGCGTCGTGGTGGGCGACACCCACGCGGAGATCGAGGCGGCCGTCGGGGACGGCTCCGCGTTCGGGATCGAGGTGACCTACCTGCGGCAGGAGGCGCCGCTCGGGCTCGCGCACGCGGTGCTGGTCGCCCGGGACTTCCTCGGCGACGACGCGTTCGTCATGTACCTGGGCGACAACTTCGTGCTCGGCGGCATCACCGGCATCGTGCGGGGCTTCGCCGAACGGCGGCCCGACGCGCAGATCATGCTCACGCGAGTGCCCGATCCCCGGCAGTTCGGCGTGGCCGAACTGGACGCCGGAGGCCGGGTGGTCGGCCTGGAGGAGAAACCCGCCCGCCCCAAGAGCGACCTGGCGCTCGTCGGGGTCTATCTGTTCACCCCGGTGGTGCACGAGGTGATCGCGGAGCTGAAGCCCTCCGCGCGCGGCGAACTGGAGATCACCGAGACCCTCCAGCTGCTGCTGGACTCCGGCCGGCGCGTGGACTCCACGGTGATCTCCGGCTACTGGAAGGACACCGGCAACGTCGCCGACATGCTGGAGGTCAACCGGCTGGTGCTGGAGTCCCTGGAGTCGCGGCAGGACGGCGTCGTCACGGACAGCGAGATCATCGGGCGTGTGGTGATCGAGGCGGGGGCCGACGTCAGCCGCTCACGGATCGTCGGCCCGGCCGTCATCGGCGCCGGTTCGATGATCCGGGACTCCTACGTGGGGCCCTTCACGTCGATCGGCGACCGGTGCCAGATCGTCGCCAGCGAGATCGAGTACTCGATCGTGCTGCGGGACGCCGCCATCTCGGGGGTCGGGCGGATCGAGGCCTCGCTGATCGGCCGGGACGTGGAGGTCACCCCGGCCGCGCAGACGCCCCGGGCGCACCGGCTGGTCCTGGGAGACCACAGCCGGGTGCAGATCAGTTCGTGAGGGGTCCCCGGCCCGGGGGAAGCCGTCTTCGGAGGCACCGGCCGTGGGTAGGGACTCCCTCGACATCGAGGGAGACCGGCTATGGACGCGGTACGGAACGTGATCGCCGGAGAGAGCCGCGAGCCGGCGTCGGGCGACTGGATGGACCTGGTCGACCCGTCCACCGAGAAGGTGTACGCCCGGGCGGCCCGCTCGGGCGGCGAGGACGTGGACCAGGCGGTCGCCGCCGCCGCGGAGGCCGCCCGCGCCTGGAGGCGCACCACCCCGGCCGAGCGTCAGCGGCTGCTCCTGGAGCTGTCCGACCTGATGACGGAGGTCAGGGAGGCGCTTGCCGAGGCCGAGGTGCGGGCGACCGGCAAGCCGCGCGGCACCGCGCTGAGCGTCGACGTGGACGGGGCCGTCGACGCCGTCCGCTATTTCGCCGGAGCCGCGCGGCTGCTGGAGGGCCTCGGCGCCGCCGAGTACGCCGAGGGGCACACCTCGTTCGTGCGCCGTGAGCCGATCGGCGTGGTCGCCCAGGTGACGCCGTGGCAGTACCCACTGATGATGGGCCGCGCATCTGCCGCTACTCGCGACGCCTGACGCGATCGTGCCTGTAGCCCTTGATCGCGATTCGTGACACGGCCGCCCCGGACCATGCAGCGGCATGATGGACCGCTGGTCTGGGCGCCCATCGCGCCTGCTCGCCTGGAGTCATTGGTTGCCGATGAGTTCCAGCAACGCGGCATGATCGGGAGCTCTGCGGATGCCTGCGACGCCGCTCTGCTGCGACGCGCTATGGGGGATCGTCGCGACCCGGTGATCGGTGTGGATTGTTCCGGTCACCGGGTCTTCATGCGACATCGATCTATGGGGACGGGGCCGACCGGTACGCGACCGGCCCCGGTTCAGTAGCGGGAATGCGCCGTGGCCGGTCGGGTTAGGCGCAGTTGATGGCGGTGTAGGAGGGGTCGTAGGTCGAGGTGACCTGCCGGCCATCGATCGTCGCGGTCGCCGTCACGGTCGCCGTGCCCGTGGCGATCTGCCCGGCCCTGGTGTTGAAGGACTGGTAGGCCTGCTTGCCTTGGGCGACGTCGGCCACGGCCTTCGAACCGTAGGGGGTGGTCAGCGTCACGTTCGCCGGCACGGCGGCGTCGTTGACCGCGGTCACGGCCACGTACGCCGTGGTGCCCACGCAGCGGGCGGTGGCGGTCACGGTCAGCGCGAGCTCCGGAGCGACCGGCACCGTGAACGACGCCGTACCTTCCGACGCCTTCAGGTGGTCGAAGCCGAGGTACTCGGCCTTGACCGTCCGGGTGCCCGCGGGCAGACCCGTCGGCAGCGTGACCGTGGCCGCGCCGTCCTTCAGGTGGGCGAGCTCCGACCACGAGCCGATGCTGAACCGCACCTGACCGCCGGTCTCGAACCCGTCGGCCGCCTCGACCGTGGCGGTGGCCGTGGTCGTCTGGGCGCCGCTCGCGTACGGCGCGACAGCCACCTTGGTGGTGGTCGTGACGTCGCTGTTCGGGATCCCGCGGATGTCGTTCCACTCGCGGAGGGTAAGCGGGATCACGGTGCCGTGACGCGGACGGACGACGCCCGCGTTGGTCATCGTGAGCGCCTTGGCGTTCCAGGTCGGAGCCTCGATGTTCTCGTGGCACGCGGCCTGGTATCCACCACCGTTCGTGTACCGGTCACCCCAGAGGTAGAACTGGCCGGGGCAGGAGGTGTCACCGGGGTTGGCCTTGAAGATGACCGGCCCCTCGTACCCCTGGTTGGCGTCCCACGTCGTGCGCCCCAGAGCCGGAGCGAGCAACGTCCAGTTGTTGATGTTGCTGTCCAGGAAGTCGGTGTGCTTCTCCGAGAAGATGTCCGAGCCCTGGTTGCCGGCCTCGTTCTTGGTCACGCGGTAGTAGTGGTCACCGACCCGGATCGCGGTCGTGTCGATCCGCGACAGCGGGGCCGGGTTCTGCCAGACCTTGGGAGCGGAGAACGTCTGGAAGTCGCGCGTCGTGGTGTACCACATCTGCGCGTTCCCCTGACCGGTGCGGTTCACGGGGTCGTTCCACATCGACTGCGCCCAGAACACGGCGTAGGCGCCGATCTCCTCGACCCACAGCGACTCGGGTGCGAAGGCGTTACCCGCGTTGTCGGGCGCGACCTTCACGTGCCGCTGAGGAGTCCAGTTCACCAGGTCGTGCGACTCGAACACCTCGATGTACTGGGTGTCGTTGATGGCATATCCGCCCTGGTCGTACCAGTTCAGGTCGGTGGCGATCATGTAGAACGTGTCGCCGTCGGGTGAGCGGACGATGTGCGGGTCACGAAGGCCCTGGTCACCCAGCTGGGAGACGAGCGACGGCCAGCCTCCGGTCAGACCGGTCCAGTCCAGAGCGGTGTTTCCGTTGGACGTCGCGAACATGATCTGCTCGCCGTCGGCGAGGTTCTCGCCCTTGAAGTACCCCATGAAGTACCGCTCGTGCTTCTCGGAACGGGGCTTGGCGGTGATGGTCACCGGGAACGACTTCGTCTTCGAGGCCGAACCCTTGGTGATGGTCGCCGTCAGGGCGGCGGTGACATCCGCACGGCCGAAGGCCGGGCGGGTCACCTCACCGGTCGGGGTGACGAGGCCGGTGGTCGACTTCCAGGTGATCGTGGATCCGAACTCGCCAGCGGCGGGAAGGTTGATGTTTCCGCGCACGTCGCCGGTGGCGTACAGGGTCAGGTCGAAAGCGTCACGGTCGACCGCCTGCGCGTCGCCGAACTTGGCCTTCACCACTATGGGGATCTCCCGGGTGGTGACCTCTTGGGCGCCCTTGCGGACGGTCGCCGTGAGCGTGGCCGTCGCGTCGGGCTGCCCCTGCGCGGGCCGGGTGATCCTGCCGGTCACCGCGACCTTGCGTGCGCTGGGGAGGGCCGGCGGGGTGGCGACCTCGACGACCGACGGGTCCGAACTCGTCCACGTGATGGCCGAGCCCGCCACGGATCCCACCTTGGGCAGAACGATGTCGCGTACGATCGCACTGGTCAGGCCGAGGTCGATGGCGGCGGCGTCGGCGTGAACGCCATTGGCGACGGTCTTTTTCGCCAGGGCGAGTGTCTCGTCGAGGCTCACCGCCCGGTCGTAGACCCGGAAGTCGCGGATCGTTCCGCGGAACGAGTAGTTGCCCGCCGTCTGGGAGCGAGCGAGGAAGTTGCAGTTGGTCCCCGCGGCGTTCACCGACGGCGGCGTGGTCAGGTTCGTCGACGTCGCGTGCTGCACGCCGTCGAGGTAAAGCGTGCCGGTCCAGCTCGTACCGTTCGCGTTCCGTGACTGCGTGTAGGTGACGTGCGTCCACGCTCCCTCGGTCATGCGGACCCGGTTCTGCTGGAGGTTCGCCGAACCGACCGCGACGCGGAACCGCTGGGTGTTCGAGGCGAAGATGGAGCCCTGGGCGCCGGTGTCAACGTCGCACGAGCCGGATTTCGCGCCGAAGCCCCACATCTGGTGCTCGCCGACGTTCGCCGGGTCGATCCACACGTCATAGTCGATGGTGAGGTTCGACATGCCGGCGGTGATGTTCTTCGGCAGCGCCACGTACGCACCATCGAGGGCGCTCGCGTAGGAGCCGGGGTTGAACCTGACTCCGTCGCCAGTCAAGGTCGCCTTCTCCGGATGCACGAGCGTGGCGTTCGCCGCCGAGCCCGCGCTACCCGAGTTGACCAGCGTCGTCCCACTGGTCTCGTCGAGGGCGAAGTGGTGCACCAGACCCTCGTTGAGCTTCTCCTCGGCAGCGTGCGAGGGCGTCGTCGCGAACGAGACCGAGAGAAGCGCACCCAGTGCCAGGCCCGCGACACCTCTGCCCTTGCGACTCAGCCTGTGACGTGACCTGTACTGTCGCACTCTCAATGATCCTCCTTGATCCGGTCGCTTCCGCGCGACTGGGGGGATGGGGCTATATGTCGCAGGTGTCCGGGTCTTAAATGCAGAGACTAACCTCCAGTTTCAGCGAAAGATAGTCTCAACAGAAGCAACTTTGTCAGGGAACCGCTGAAAGCTGCGCGAGGCCTGGATAAAGGCCTCCTCCTTGTCGGCGCTCATCAAGCACCAAAGCAACCATGGGGACCGGGGAAAATACTCCTTTCGGCTTTCCTCACGGTGTCCTGACCCGCACCACGGCAGGAGCCGGGGAAACGGCCGTCTTGGGAGACGCCGGCCGTGGGTAGGGCCCTTCTGGACATCGAGGGAGACCGGCTGATGGACACGGTACGGAATGTGATCGCCGGAGAGAGCCGCGAGCCGGCGTCCGGCGACTGGACGGACCTGGTCGACCCGTCCACCGAGAAGGTGTACGCCCGGGCGGCCCTCTCGGGCGCCGAGGATGTGGCCCGGGCGGTCGCCGCCGCCACCGAGGCCGCCCGCGCCTGGCGGCGCACCACCCCGGCCGAGCGTCAGCGACTGCTCCTGGAGCTGGCCGATCTGATGGTGGAGGGAAGAGAGGCGCTGGCCGAGGCGGAGGTGCGGGCGACCGGCAAGCCGCGCGCCACCGCGCTGAGCGTGGACGTGGAGGGGGCCGTCGACGCCGTCCGCTACTTCGCCGGAGCCGCGCGGCTGCTGGAGGGCCTCGGCGCCGCCGAGTACGCCGAGGGGCACACCTCGTTCGTGCGCCGTGAGCCGATCGGCGTGGTCGCCCAGGTGACGCCGTGGAACTACCCGCTGATGATGGCCGCCTGGAAGATCGGCCCGGCGCTGGCGGCGGGCGACACCGTGGTGCTGAAGCCGTCCGACACGACGCCCGGCTCGACCGTGCTGCTGGGCGAGATGTGCGCGCGGGTGTTCCCGCCGGGCGTGGTCAACGTCGTGTGCGGCGACCGGGACACCGGCCGAGCGCTGGTCGCCCATCCCGGAGTGGAGATGGTGGCGATCACGGGCTCGACGCGGGCCGGAGCCGAGGTGATGGCGGCCGCGGCGGGCGACCTCAAGGACGTCCACCTGGAGCTCGGCGGCAAGGCCCCCGCTCTGGTCTTCGCCGACGCCGACCCGGCCGCGACGGCCGCCGGGATCGCCTCGGCGGCGTTCTTCAACACCGGGCAGGACTGCACCGCCGTCACGCGCGTGCTCGTGGAGCGGCGCGCGTACGACGGGTTCGTCGAGGCGCTCGCCGAGGCCGCGCGGGCGCTCGTGGTCGGGCACCCCGACGAGGAGGGCGTGTTCCTCGGCCCGGCCAACAACGCGGTCCAGGCCGAGCGGGTCGCGGGCTTCCTCGACCGGCTGCCCGCGCACGCCCGCGTGGTCACCGGCGGCGGCAGGCTCGGCCGTCCCGGTTTCTTCTTCCCGCCGACCGTCGTCGCCGGGGTGCGCCAGGACGACGAGATCGTGCAGCAGGAGGTCTTCGGCCCGGTGGTGACCGTGCAGCCGTTCGCCGACGAGGACGAGGCCGTCGCCCTGGCCAACGGCGTCGACTACGGGCTCGCCTCCAGCGTGTGGACCAGGGACACCGGGCGGGCCATGCGGCTGTCCGCCGCGCTGGACTTCGGCGCGGTCTGGGTCAACTGCCACCAGGTGTTCGTCCCGGAGATGCCGCACGGCGGCTTCAAGCACTCGGGCACCGGCAAGGACCTGTCCCGGTACGGCCTCGACGCCTACACCCGCGTCAAGCACGTGATGATCAGCCACACCTGACCTACGGATCCTCCCCGAGATCACGGGAGGCGGGCAGGCGGACGTGACCTCCTGGCGGCGGCACGGACGCCAATGTGCGGCCCTTCAGGGGCACGCCTGCCGTCCCGGCGTCGCCGCATGCGCGCTTCGTTCGCCGAGCAGCAGGGCGGCGAACGCCTCCGGAGCCTCGTGCATCGCGTCGTGGCCGGTCGGGAGGTCGTGGACCTGCCACCCGGGATCGGCTCGCAGCCGGGCGCGGAGCGCGGCGAACGGTGTCCGGTCCGCCCATCCCGAGCAGTACACGAACTCCCGGCGGGGGACCCGGGCGAGCGTGCCTGTGAGCCGGATCGTCTGCAGAAACGAGGCGAGGGGATGGGGACGGCAGCGGGGATCCACGCCGTCCGGCGGCCGGACGGCGTAGCCGGTGGTCGCGGCGTCGGCCGCGAACGCCTCCCGGTATCGCTCGGTCGTCGACGACCAGCACGACTCGCCGTCGCGAGGCACGTAGGCGTCGAGATGCACCAGTCGTGAGACGCGGCCGTCGGCGCGATCGGCGGCGGCGATCACCATCCCGCCGTAGCTGTGGCCGACCAGCGTCGCGCCGGTGACGTGCGCGCGATCGAGGAGGCGCATCACGTCGCCGGCGTGCGTGTCGAGATTGGCGGTCGCGACCGTCGCGGCGTCGTCGTCCGGCCGCAGACCGGTCAGGGTCAGGGCGTGTACGGCATGACCGGCACGCTCCAGCAGTGGGACCACCTCCTCGAACGACCAGGAGCCGTGCCAACCGCCGGGCACGAGGACGAACGTCGCCATGCCGAACCGTTGCGGGACACAGTTCCGAACAGATGCGGCCGGAACCGCCGGGAAGACGGATCCGCTCGCCGTTTACACAATCTTCATTTGTTCGATGACGGGGCGTACCCTCGCCTCCCGCGGCCCTGAAAGGCCTTTTGAGCAGGTACGACCCTACCTCGCGGATGTCGTCGGCGAAGCCCGACAAAAAAGGTCAATTCGCCTAACTACGACATGCTATTTCCGGATTTATCGCCATTAGCGAATCTCCGAGCTGTCTGACTGCTCCGTTCGTGTCCAGCCCCCTCTCCTGGCCGGAGCAGCAGGCAGAAGGGGACGCTCGTGAAACGAGCCTTCGCCGCCCTCGCCGCCGCCCTCGGCGCCCTGTCCCTCCTCCTCACCCTGACCACCGGCCCGTCCCTCGCCACCCCGCCGAACATCCCGTCGGCGAGCACCGCCGCCTCCCGGCTGGCCTCGCTCACCGTGGCCGCCGAGTCGCACCAGTCGACCTACAACCGCGACCTCTTCCCGCACTGGATCACCATCTCGGGCACCTGCAACACCCGCGAAACGGTGCTCAAGCGGGACGGCAGCGGCGTCGTCACCGACTCGAGCTGCGCCTCCGTCTCCGGTAGCTGGTACAGCCCGTACGACGGAGCGACCTGGCACGCGGCCTCCGACGTCGACATCGACCACATGGTCCCCCTCGCCGAGGCGTGGCGGTCCGGCGCCTGGGCCTGGACCACCGCCCAGCGCCAGGCGTACGCCAACGACCTCGGCGGCCCCGAGCTGTGGGCCGTCACCGACAACGTCAACCAGGCCAAGGGCGACCAGGACCCCGCCACCTGGAAGCCGTCCCTGACCTCCTTCTGGTGCACCTACGCCCGCGCGTGGATCCAGGTGAAGTGGTACTACGGCCTCACCCTGCAGAGCGCCGAGAAGTCCGCTCTGACCACCATGCTCGGCTACTGCTGATTCCCCTCCCCCGCTGCGGCGGCGGCGCGACGCCGCCGCAGCGCCGGGCACAAGTCGATGGCGGGGACGGGAACAAGGCCTGGCTGTTCGGCGACGACCAGACCGCCGAAAGGGTCCTCGCCGCCGGTCACCCGAACGAGGCCAAGACCCTCGGCCGGACCGTACGCGACTTCGACGAGCAGGTCTGGAACGCGCAGCGGTTCGGCATCGTGGTCCGCGGCAGCCTCGCCAAGTTCGGCCAGAACGCGGACCTGCGCCGCTTCCTGCTCGCGACCACCGGCCGGGTCCTGGTGGAGGCCAGCCCCAACGACCGGATCTGGGGCATCGGCCTGACCGCCGGCGACGAACGCGCCGCTTCCCCCGCCACCTGGCAGGGCCTCAACCTGCTCGGATTCGCCCTGATGATCGCCCGCGAAATCCTCGCGGCCGACCCCTGACTTCCTGGCCTGAACGCCGGCCACGCGCCCGGCGCGGGGGTGGCGGATCGGCGACCTAGGATCGGGGCATGCCCTTGACCGCGAGCGACGTCGACCGGTTCGAGGCATCCAGGCCGCGCCTGGAGGCCATCGCCTACCGGCTCCTCGGGTCCGCCGGGGAGGCCGAGGACGCCGTACAGGAGACGTTCCTGCGCTGGCAGGCCGCCGACGTCGGCCGCGTCGAGGTCCCCGAGGCCTGGCTGACGAAGGTGCTCACCAACCTGTGCCTCAACCTGCTCACCTCCGCGCGGGCCCGCCGCGAGAGCTATGTGGGCCAGTGGCTGCCCGAGCCGCTGCTCGCCGGAGACCCGATGCTCGGCCCGGCCGACACCGCCGAGCAGCGCGAGTCGGTCTCGTACGCCGTCCTCACCCTCATGGAGCGCCTCTCCCCGAGCGAGCGGGCAGTGTACGTGCTGCGGGAGGCCTTCGGCTACCCGCACCGGGAGATCGCCGAGACCCTCGACATCACCGAGGCCGCCAGTCAGCAGATCTTCCACCGTGCCGGGAAGCACGTCGCGGACGGCAAAGCCCGCGCCGAGATCGACCAGGCCGCCGCCCGGCGGGTCGTCGAGGAGTTTCTCGCGGCCGCCGCCAGCGGCCGGATCGAGTCGCTCGTACGGCTGCTCACCGAGGACGCCGTCTCGATCGGCGACGGCGGCGGGAAGGTGCCCGCCCGCGCCAAGGCGTTCGAGGGCGCGGTCGCGGTCGCGAAGTTCCTCAGAGGTTTGTTCAAGCCCGGCGAGGCCAAGCGCGCCCTGGCCGGCGGCGCGCCCGAACTCTACGCGTCGACCGCCAACGGCGACCCCGCCGTCGTGGCCGTCGTGGACGGCCGGGTCGTCGGCGTCATGTGCCTGGAGGTCACCGCCGAGGGCATCGCCGCGTTCCGCAACCAGGTCAACCCCGACAAGCTCGAACGCGCCACGGCGCGCTGGGCGGCGGCCGACCACGGGAAGCCGCTGGCCACCGCCTTCTGAGCGCGGTGTGAGGTGCTTCACATCGCGTTCCTGTCAGCAAACGGCGCGCTGCCCGGTTCAAGGGGCAGATCACCACACGACAGGAGCACGGACATGCAGCACCGCATCGTCGTCCTCGGCGCCGGATACACCGGAGCCATCACCGCCGGACGCCTCGCGAAGCGGCTCCGCCGCGAGGACGTCGCCATCACCCTCGTCAACGCCGAGCCCGATTTCGTGGAACGCGTCCGCATGCACCAGCTGGCGACCGGTCAGGACCTCAGGCCCCGGCCGTTCGGCGAGATGTTCGCCGGCACCGGTGTCGAAGTGCGGATCGCGAAGGTCACCGGCGTCGACGCCGACCGCAGGATCGTCGCCGTCACCGGCGCGGACGGTGACGGCGAACTCGCCTACGACACGCTCGTCTACGCCCTTGGCAGCGGCTGGAATTCCCAGGGCGTCCCGGGAACCGCCGAGCACGCGTACGAGATCGCCGGCCGTCCCGGCGCGCTGCGGCTGCGCGAGCGCCTGGCCCGGCTCCGCGCCGGGCAGACCGTGGTCGTCGTCGGCGGGGGCCTCACCGGCGTGGAGGCCGCGACCGAGATCGCCGAGGCCCGCCCGGATCTCGACGTCGCCATCGCCGCCCGCGGCGGGCTCGGCGACTGGCTCTCGCCCAAGGGCCGCGAGCACCTGCGGAAGGTCTTCGGCAGGCTGGGCGTCACCGTCCACGAGCACGTCACCGTCGCCTCCGTCGAAGCCGACCGCGTCGTCACCGCCGACGGCACGGCCATCCCGGCCGGCGTCACCGTGTGGACCACCGGCTTCGCGATCCACCCCATCGCGAAGGCGACCACCCTGGAGGTCGGCGACACCGGTCAGATCGTGGTCGACGGGACGCTGCGCTCGGTCTCGCACCCGGACGTGTACGCCGTCGGCGACGCGGCCATGGCGATGGGCCCGGGAAACAAGCCGCTGCGGATGTCGTGCGCCTCGGGCACCCCGAGCGCCTGGCAGGCCGCGGACGCGATCGCGGCACGCCTGACCGGCGGGAAGCTCCCCAACGCGCCGATCCGCTACTTCAACCAGTGCGTCTCGCTGGGCCGCAGGGACGGTCTGATCCAGTTCGTCACCGCCGACGACCGCGCCGTACGGGCGGCCCTGACCGGACGGCTCGCCGCCTTCTACAAGGAACTGGTCTGCAAGGGCGCCGTCTGGGGCGTCGCCAACCCGATGCTCGGCCTGCCGGCCCGGCGCCGCCCCGTCACCCACAACCAGGCCACGGCGGCCTCGGCCGTCAGAGAGCACGCGTAGCCCACGAGGCCAGGTGAGCGCCCGCCGGGGTGATTGACCGGTTGGGAGGACGACCACCGATCACCGTTCTCCCAACCAGTCGGCAGATTCAGTCTTGGTGGCTCGAAGAAGAGGCTGTTGCCTGCGTCCACGGGTCACGTTGCTCTTCCCGTGGACCGTCCGACTGCCAAGCTCGGCAAAGGCGGCATTCCCGCATCTGCCGGGGCGCCTGGCCTCGGATAGGTCCGGATCAGGTCCTGATGTCCACCAGCGGTAGAAGGACATCGGCCGCGGCGCCGCGGCTCAGTTCCTCGTGGAATCTCTGGTTCCGGAAGCTGCGCAGACATCCATAACACGACGTTTCCGGACCGCAATCGCACTCGGACACGCGCTGCAGAGCGGCCTCTGCGACGTCCTGCAACCGGTGCGCGATGCGTAGAACGCTTCCCGCGCCTCCCGGTACCGCGTCGAACATGACGATGCCCACCCTTCTGCCGGGCCGGGGGAAAAGGGCACCGTCGATGTCGTCCCGGGAAAGCTCCAGGCGCTCGGCCGCGCCTTCGAGTAGCGCGTACAGCGTCGAGCGCCAGTGCACGGGCGAGGCGGACAGCGGCATCGCCAGGTGATCGAAATGCAGGTCCAGCAGGTCAGTCTCGTACGGATGCGCCAGTGCGCGCGGACGGAACGAACCTGTGCAGTCGGTGCCACGAAGAAGGTGGGTGTGGGTCGGTCCGATCTTCGTTCCAACAGGCACGCCCGCTCCGCACCAGTCGCAGATCAGGTAGCCGGCCCTCGTCGGTCCTTCGGAAATGGCGATGAGCCGTCCCCGCGATCCCGCTCGCCCGGTGACGACTCCGCCATTGGCAGCTGTCCAGCTCACCTCCTGAACCTCACTCGCGGCAAGCGAGAGGACGTGAGTGGCACCGTTCCAGGTACGCTTCGGCGGCGTCGTGGTGGTCTTCGACGGCTTTCCGTCGGCGACGAAACCGAACTCCGGCACGTAGTACTGCCGGGACGCCGCCTGTGAAACGATCGAGCACATCGGGCAGATCGCGTCGAGTTCCTCGTCCCCCTCCCGGTAGTGCTGGCAGTGCTCGCACACGGCGTAGTACTTGCTGACGAGCTCGCGGTCCGGCAGCCGGTACACGCCACCCGAGCGCCATAGGAGGCCACCGGCGACGACCTCGGCCTGAGGGGCGTACTCGTAGATGGCCGCTGACAGATCTCGGGTGAGCTCCAGCTTGGTGCCGACCGGCTCTCCCGAGTAGCTCGTGCGCAGTTCGACGGTGTCGACGGGGAACCCGTACTTCGGCAGCACGTTCCGGTTGGCCAGGTAACCGAGTAGTTCCCGCTGCCTCAGCGTGTTGATGGTCTTCGAGAACCGGTTGACCAGGTGGTCCTTGCGGTCCTCGTACGCCTTGCGTCGGCGCTCCTCGAAAATCTCCACGTCCTGGTCGAGTTGGCGACCGATCTCGTCCAGCAGCCGGGTGAGCTCGTCCACCCATTCACCGCTGTTGACGCCGATCTCTCGCTGCACCTCCGGCGGGAGCACCCGCATCAGCGACGCGAGCACGTCTCTCGGCACAGGGGTGAGGAAGGTCCGTACTCTCTCTGCGGGTGAATCGTCGCCGTACGGCAGAAAGAAGTCCCCGGCCGTGCTCCACGTCTGTCCCGCGGTCTCGCGGGCATGACGGAAGAACGCGGACAAGGCGATCGAGTGAGCGTGCCGCCGGTCGATCCGCTCGTTGCCCAGGGGCACGAACGGCGCCCGCACCTGCCCAGCGATCATGCTGGCCGGGTCCTGGAACCGGGAAAGGTCGTGAGAGCGCCGCTGCGCATAGGTGACCACGAGCGCGGCGGAGTCCGTACGGCGGCCCGCGCGGCCGGCCCGTTGCACGTAGTTCGCGGTGGTCGGTGGCATGTTTCGCAACACCACCGACTGCAGCTCGCCGACGTCCACGCCGAGCTCGAAGGTGGTGGAGCACGAGAGCATGTTGACCTCACCCCGCAGAAACTTCTGCTGGATGTCAGCCGCTTCCAGGCTGGTCCACTGCGCGGTGTGCTCTCGGGCCACCATCGGCACCGGCGTCATCGACCGGTAGAGGGATCGATAGTGGTTGTCGTCCTGCTCAGGCACCGGAACATCGGAGGGGAGCAGTCTGCCGGTGCAGGCCATCGTTGGGCACACACCACGGATGGAGACGGGTGCGATCCGGCGGCACAGATCGCATCGGTACACATGGCCCCTGACGGGCGCGAGCCGGAGCCACGTGTGGTCCAGCTGCCGGACCGTCCCCAGCGCGCGCACGGTCTCGCTGACGAGCCAGCCGTCGCGTTGCCCGGCGAGCACCTTCCAGCACCCTCGGAGCACGTCCGAGGGGTCGTCCGTCGACCCGATCGCCGAAAGCAACCTTCGCAGGTAGTCGAGACGGCGGTTGGACCCGCGGGTCGGCAGCCAGCTGAGCACCTTCCTGCCCGGCTCCGACCCCTCCTCCCGGATGTGGAGAGGCCCGATGCGCGGAGCGAATGCCTCATCCCGCGGGTCGACCTCGTCGGGCATGCTCACCACAC
Organism: Microbispora sp. NBC_01389; assembly: GCF_045040095.1. Classification (NCBI taxonomy): domain Bacteria; kingdom Bacillati; phylum Actinomycetota; class Actinomycetes; order Streptosporangiales; family Streptosporangiaceae; genus Microbispora; species Microbispora sp. NBC_01389. The sequence goes on along the minus strand of NZ_CP109552.1, from coordinate 5,125,734 downwards.
CCGACTGGCGGAGGGTTCGCACCAGCTCCGACAGCAGCGCCCAGCACTCCTGCTCGGTGAGCCCGAGGGCCTTCATGCCCGGCGGAATCTGCCACCTTCGCTCCCGGTCCAGATCGACCCTCAGGAGGCCAAGCCCTTCCAGAGACTGGCGATCATCCATCGCGACGAGCTCCTGCATGATCCACAGAGCGGCTTCGCGTTCGCGCTGCTGACGGGTCATGCGCCGGGGGAAGACAAGGGCTCGGTCGGCCCGCTTCGCCACGTGGAACATGAGGTCGGCGACCGCGACGGCCTCGTCGTCGCGTGTGGCTGCCTGGAGCCCTTCCAGCATCAGGCGCCGATGCTGGATGCCGCCGTAGCTCGACTCCAAGTAGGGGGCGAAGAACGCTGCCGCCTGTCTACTGTCACTGAAGGACAGCAGCTTGCGGCCCTCCCCCGGCTGGTCGGCGACGGCGTCCTCGTTCGCCGGCGGCAACGCCTGGTAGAGAGCTGTGGCGAGCACGGACACCGCCGCGTCGTTGCCGCTCTCGAAGTGCCGCACCATGCCCGCGCCGCGCGCGCCGCAGGCTCCGCACCCGATCGGCGAGTCCTGCCGGACGTTGAGACGGTGGACCGGCCAGAGCGTGGTCTTCGTGCACCCATCCCGCAGACAACCGAGCCCAACGCCGGAGTACAGACCACCGCACCCCGAACAGAGGTAGACGAGCTCCCCCTTGACCTCCCGGGTCCCCTCGATGTCTTCGTCGTCCTCGTCGGCGATTACGGGAGCGTCCCCAAGGAGCAGCCAGACACGTTGCTCGTCCTGCCTGACTCTGGGGGCGAAGACATAACCGCCGCCGATGTGCCGTACGGCACCGACCAGATGGACGGCGCCGCATCTCTTGCAGGCACCGAACTCGAACATCGCCCCGCGGCAGGTGACGCAGATCTCGTGACGGCCGAGCGACACGTGTGGGCCACGGCCGGTGAGGCAGGTGAAAGCGCCCTCGGTCGCCCGCGCGAACAGGTGATACCTGGCCGACAGCACGGGTGAGCCGGTGAGGTCGCGCACCCGGCTGCCGACGGCGACCACCGCCCCCAGGGACTCCTCTGGCTGCTCGTCCGGGTCGAACAGCAGTCGTGCCAGCTCTCCGAACGTCTGGGGTCCGGCGGCCAGGCGCTTGCGCATGTCGGCCATGCTCTGCTCGTGGGCCAGGACGACACCGGGGTCGTCGCCGACGAAACCGCGCTCCTTGGCCAGCATGAGAATCTCCGCGCCGGGATCGTCCGCCTGCGCGAGCTGCCGGTACAGCCCGGCCGGCAGCGGTCCCCAGAACGGCGGGTCCGGAAGTTTCACCCGGCTGGCGCCGACGAGATCCTGACGGGATGCGTCTCCGGGCACCCATTCGAAGGGCACGTCGAAGAGCTTGGTGGCGAAGTCGGTCACCGCAGTGGGATCGTCGCCGACGGTGGCGCTCGTGGCGATGCACTGCAACGGCTGGTCCGGCGCGACCCGGTCGTGCAGCCGGCGCAGCAGCATGGCCAGTTCGGCCGCCTTCGCCCCGTCGTAGACATGTGCCTCGTCCAGAGCGATGAATCGCCAGGTGCGGCCCTCGAACAGGTCCAGGTCCGCCGGCCGCAGCAGCAGATACTCCAGCATCGCATAGTTGGTGAGCAGGATGTGAGGCGGCGTGGCCCGCATCTCATCGCGGCTCAGCAGCTCGTTGAGCAGCCGCGGCTGGTCCGGGTTGAGCGCCTCGAAGTTGTCCTCCGCGACGCGAGCGCTCTGCGGGGTGTCACCGGTGTACCGGCCGAACGTGATCTGGGGAACCTTCTCGAGGAGCTTCCGCAGCCGCTTGAGCTGGTCGTTGGCGAGTGCGTTCATCGGATAGAGCAGCAGCGCCCGGACACCGGGGCCGAGCTGCCCGCGAAAGTGCTCGGCGATGAGCGAATTCAGGATCGGCAGCATGAAGCTCTCGGTCTTGCCGGAACCGGTGCCCGTGGCGACCACGATATTCCTGCCGCTGGTCGCCTTACGTAGCGCCTGCTCCTGGTGCTTGTAGAGAGCCCGGTCCAACGGCAACTCCCGTCCGCCCAGAGCCTGGAATGCGGGGTGCAGGACCCCCTCCTGGATAAGCTCCCGAAGGGACGCACTCGTCTCGTAGGGCGGAGTCGCCTCCAGCAGCGGTCCCTTGGTCAGCATGGGGCTGCGCTTGATCTCGTCTCTCAGCGCGTCCGCAATGTGGGATTCGCGAACCGGCAACAGAGAGCGCAGGTAGCGACGGTAGCTTTCGACGATGAGTCCGCTGGTGGACAACGCGTCCAGCGTATGGGTCACTGCGCCTCCGTCTTGACGGTGCCGGTCAGCAGCTCGGCCAGCACGAGATCGATTGTCACCAGGTCGGGCGCCACGCTCGCGAGGCGAGCCCAGTCGTTGCGGAACATCTGCTCGGCGGCGCGGCAGGCCTCGTCACCTCTGGCCGCGAGCCGGGCGATAAGAGCGAAGGCCGCCGACGCCGCCGGGAGGCTGTACCAGCCGCCCCGGTCCTGGGGGTGCTTTCGCTGGACGACCTGCCGGAGCAACTCCGGCCGCTCCAGTAGCCGCGCGGCGGTCTTCACGGCGTGCGCGGCGACGATGCCCGTCTCCTTGGCCGCGGGCTCGTGCCGGGCTCTGAAAAGCTGAAGCGCACCAGCAGCTCGCGCGTCGGCGTCGAGCAGCGCCTTCGGGACGATATGAGCCGCGCGCAGGACCCCGTCGAACTGCTGCGGCGTCATCTGGGCCAGCCGATCCGTCTCCGAGCCGAACCGTCCCGCCTCGGGCGAGGGATCCGTTCCGATGGACCGGATCTCGATCAGGGCATCACCGCACTGCCGCTCGGCCGCGGCCAAGCAGTCCTCGTCGTCCAGGTCTCCGGCGAGCACGGCGGCCGCCGGAGTCGTCGCCCATATCTTCGCCACCGCAGCAGTATCGAGCTGTGGTACGGCAACCGCCGCCAGTCCCGACCTGATCAAGGCGTGCAGTGACCTGTCCGGTTCGAGGCCGAGCTTCACCAGGGTCGTCAGAGCATCCTCGGGGCGCCGGAGGATCGGCTGGGAACACTCCTGGACGAACCGCCGAACCACCGAGGAGACCCGCAGTCGGTCGGCGAGGTCGATCAACGTCCAGATCCGGCTCAGGTCTCTGACCTCGTCGGGGAAGCCTCCCTCCCCCGCGAGGTAGCGCGACAGCGCCACCTCCTCCGGGTCCTCGGAGACGAGGAACCCGTCCGCCGATGCGACCAAGTGGTTGTCGGGCCAGCGCGGCCACTCGACGGGCACCCACGGGTCGTCGACCTGGAGGCCCACCAGCAGGGATCCGCAGGAGTACAGGTCCCAGGGAAGCGGAACCGTGCCGCCTTCCTCGACCGGGACGATGACGGGCTCGCGCCATGGCGCACGTGCGGCGTAGACCCCAGCGGTCAGCCCTTCCACGAGGACGCACTCCAGCAGTTGGATGTGGTCGCCCTCCACCTTCGCGGCGGTGGCGAGCCGGCGAGGCCGTACGCTCGCGACCCTGACAAGCCTGCCGTCCGCCTCAACCAGGAGATCGGCCTGCTGCTTGTCGGTGACCGTGTCCTTGATCCTGACCAGGTCATACCGAGCGGTGTCGGCCTGGACGCTCCCGCTCGTGAGAATGTCCTGCACGACCTGGCCGGCCGTCATGACTTGGAGGGGCGGCATCTGCCTGAGATGCGGGATGCGAACGAGCAGGGTGCCCGGCTCGTCGGCGAACGCGTCCGTGGGGATCCGCAGCGGACCCGCCCGCCACGCCGGCGCCTCGCCCAGCCGGTCCTGCATCACCTGGACGTGCGGCGGGGTGACGACCAGGGGCTCGGTCTCGTCCTCTGCGCGGTACTCGACGATGCTCGCCAGTTCCCCGGACGAGAACCTGGTCACACGGGGTTCGACCCGAGCGCCGACGGGGGCGGACAGCTCCACACGGCCGTCCGCCAGGCCTGCGGGGCCGAACAGCCGCACCCGGGGCGTAAAGGTGGCGACGACCCCTTCCGCGATAGACAGCGATCGCCTGACACCGCGGCCGAGGGGGCCGCGCACGACGATGTCGAAGGCTCCGACCAGCGGCCGAGGCAACGCGTCCCACAGGTCGGTGACCGTCAGGGGTTCCCTGCACTGGTAGCTTTCGCTGACGAGCGTGGCATCCGCCCCGCTGCGCCGGATCTCCACGTGCCAGGTCGCCTCGGCCCCGGCGTTGCCGGGCAGCCAGATCTCGGGCACCTGAGAGAAGACCGGCGAGCCGTACGGCGTCGTGACACCGGCGACCGGATCACCCGTGGAAATCCGCGCATGCGTGTGTCCCCGGACGGTACGCCGTGCGGCCGGAGCCGTGTCCAGACCGAGCGAGCGGACGTCCTTGAGCGAGACCTTCCGCAGGCGCCACCCTTCCCAGCCCAAGGGGAGCTGCCCCTCGATCACCACATGAAGTGGTCCGTCGGGGAGCAGCTCGTGGTCCGCCGGATGCGCCACCCACACCCTGTCGGGTGGCAGCGGCATGGTCGCCGGGAGCCGTCGGCCGTCCTCGCCGAAGACGAGCATGGGCGCGGCCGGGTCCACCACCTGGAGCTCGGTCTGGTAGGGCCAGCCATCCATCGCGACGACCACGGTCCGGACCGGCCGCAACAGGCTGTGCGTGGTCGACGGGGCCTCCGCCACGCCCACCCACATGGCCTGGCTCCGCACCGTGGTCGTCACGCCGTCGGCCGTCACGTTCCATCGTGCGATGCCGTCCGGAGTGTCGCCGACGGGCGGCAGGACGACCTCGATTCCGCCGCCGAAGGGGTCGAGGGCGATGCGCGGCCGTTCCACCCTGGTTCTGCCGGTTGCCGGCGAACGAGGGGTCGCTAGATCGAGCCCGCCCTCGGACGCGAGCTGCCGAGCACGTTCCGTCACCCGCGGTGGAAGCCCGATGCCGTCCAGTTCCGCGGCCGGTTCACGCAGCCGGTCCAGCAGCTCGAAGGAACGGTCCACGAAATCCAGCGCGTACTCGGTACCGTGCTCCAGGAACCTGCGCACCGGCATATGGACGTCGTACAGGCGAGTCTCGACTCCCGGGGCCGTCGCCCATGAGACGAAGCCCTCGGCGTCGAGCCCACGATCCTGGGACCGACGGCGGAGCAGAAGAGTGAGGTAGCCCTCAAGGCAGCAGACGGGGATGCCGGCGTGCATCAGGATCGGACCGACGTAGGGCATGGGCATCCCGGGGAAGGTCGGCATCCCCAGCGCGTCGACGGCGACCGAGAACCCGCGACCCCAGATCGTCTGCTCCTCCGGCAGCCCTCGATAACGGACGGCCTTCCAGAGCTCGGGCCAGAACGTGCCCTGCTTGAGGTCACGAGCGGCGACACCGGTCATTGCCACGCCTACGCAGGCCGGCCAGCGGCGGAAGAACAGCTCGGGCTTCCGTCCGCTGGCGACCCACTTCTCATAGGCCCTGCCGAGCACCGAGGCCACCTGCTCGCTGTGCGCGTCCTTGACGTCGATCTCGGCCACGAGAGACGCGCCTCGCAGCTTCTTGGACCAGGCGCGCTCGCGCATGTCGAGCAGTTCCGTGGCGCTGACTTTCCTGATTCGGTTCTCGCCGCCAGGCCCCAACACTTCAGGCCTCGTCGCTTCGAGTCACAGTTACTCTCACTACTTCTTCGCTCACTCGATGTTCGCTACCGGGAAGGAGATGGGCTCGTCCTCCCAGGTATGGGGGTCGATCTTGGGACACCGGGAGAGCGGCTGCGCGTCGTCCTTCTCCCGCTGCAGGGTTTTCCGCCAGATTTCGATGGTCCCGGTGGTGAGGAACGGCCCGATCGGGATCATGACGGTATCGCTCTCGACGCGGACCGGCACGGTGTCCTTCGAGATCTCGATGTCGCTGTCCAGCCCGCCGTCAGCGGCGTCGATCGCGGCTTCCAGCTCGGCCAGGCTGAACGACCCGACCCAGTCGAAGCCGGGTCCGGTTGCCCGAGCGACGATCTGCCCCGAGTCCCAGGCGCTCTGGTAGAGCTGGAACTCAAGCGAGCAGCCGGCGAGGGGGTCCGCCGCCTCGACGTCCTCGTCCAGCCACTTGGGCCGATACTTGCTGAGCAGTGCCGTCATGGCATCGGCCAGCAGTACCCGGCGGGCGCTCAGGAAGTCGCGGTATGCCTCAGCGTGACGCAGCGGTGCCTCGTACGGTACGAAGTGCGCGGCGAGCTCCGCTTCGGTCAGCGGCGGGAGTTTGTCATCCACGAAGTACGCGCTGGGTGACCGGTCGCTGATCTTCCGGTTGGCCTTGCCTGAGATGAAGGCCAGGTTGGCCAGGTCGTTGATCTCGGTCTTGCTGTAACCGTTCGCGTGGTCCTTCAGCGTGGCCTGGGGATGAATGTGGTGGTACTCCAGCTTCTGTCCGGCCTCAGCGATGGCGGAGATCTCCGTGCCGTACCACCAGTCGTGACCGCCTGCGTGCTTGGCCACGAGAAAGCTCAGGAAAAAGTACGGGCTGCCCACGGTACGACCGACGAGGTCCTGCGGGGTCACCTCAATGCGCGCACCCCGAATGCCGAGGTTGTTCAGCAGCCGTTTGACCGGCTCGGCCTCCCGTGCGGCGGGGATGTCCTGGCCCAGTCGGGTGTCGGCCGAACTGCTATACCGGTTGCGGATGTTGGCGAGAAGGAACCAGTAGATGATGCCGTCGGCCGTGTCCTTGTCCATCGGGGCATCCGGCCACTCGCCGAGCAGCACAATGAGCGGAAGCAGCGCGACGTGCGAGGGAATCAGGTTGCTGTTGCTGACCTTGAGGTTCTCCTTCAGCAACGGAACGAGCCGCCGTAGTCCCCGTTGGACCGTGGCCCACCCTTGTTCCAGTTCCTCGTCGCTGGCAGCGATCAGCCGCCCATGCGACCACGTGGACAGGCCTCGCCCCAGCACCGTGCCAGTAAGTGCGCGGGTGAGGAAGGTGACATCGAGGTCCGGGTAGTGCTTAGCGGCCCAGTGCTTCGCCTCGTCCTCCAGCTTCTCCACCGTCTTGGGCCAGCGGGCGGACAGCGTCGCCAGGGCAAGATCACTCGTCTTGAGAGGCCTACCGCTGTTGACCCGGACGAAAATCTGCGCGATCTCGTCGTACGGATACTCCGTCAGAATTTCCATGTGGAACGCTCGCGAGCGGATCGCCGCGAGCTTGCCGATCCGCTCTCCAACCACATCGGGATCGAGAGTGGAGACCGCCTGACAGAGCCGGGTGGTGATGGGGAACTGCTTGGCACCGGGACGCGCGACCTCGTAGACCTTCACCCACCGGGGGTCCTTGGCGGTCGCCGCGCTCTGGTTCTGGAACGCTTCGGTCTCGACGTTGAAGACGATCTGTGCTTCGGCGTCGTCGTTGAGCACTCGATACAACGAGGTGAGGCGCTGCTGTCCGTCGAGAAGGTAGAGCGGCTGCACAGCCGGCTGCCCGTTGGGGCCGCCGATCGCGAGCCGACGAGTGACCGGCGTCTCGTTCGTCTTCCAGAACAACAGCGACCCGGTGGGGTAGCCGCGATACAGCGACTCGATCAGCTTGGCGACCTGCGTCGGTTTCCAGACATAGCCGCGCTGAATCTCGGGCAGGAGGATCTCCCTGCTCGCGATCTGTCCGACCAGTGTCTGGACGTCCTTCTCTGCTTTCTCCACCGGCATACGAACTCCGTGCGATCAGTCGGGGGTCTGACAGCATGTGTTGATCTTTTTATGGAGACTTTCCCATCACCGACCGATTGATAGATGGTTTAGGACGGAAAGTAGGGACTCCAGCTCCACTGCAGTGGGGGCTGCCTGCCCGCCGAGGTGTGGACAGGCAGACGCTCACGTCATCTGTCCTCGAAGCCGGCCTGATCGAACTTGAGGACGCGGGCTCTCGGTGACGCTCTGGTCGAAGTGATCCTCGGCGAGTTGACGGGTGAGCAGCCCGAACTGGAGGCCGAACTTCTCCTGCAGTTCCTCCTGCCACTGCTCGACCAGACCGCCGGCTGTGACGACCGCGCATCGCTCCAAGTCACCCTGGAGCATCAGCTCCTTCATGTACAGGCCGGCCTATGGTCTTGCCGGCGCCGGGGTCATCAGCCAGCACGAGCGCAGCGGGATGCGTTCGATGAGCTCGCCGTACACCGGCTGAATCTCGTGCGGCAGCGGCCCCAGGTCGCTGATCGTGACGGCGAGCATCGGGTCGAACCCGGCGGCCATGCGGATGCGCGACGCCTCCACAGCGAGCTTGAAGTGCGCCCCATCACCGTCGAACCCGTAAGGCGGCCGATGCCTTATGTATCGTCAGCCGCGACTCGTGGTCGTGGTAGAGGAGCTGGCCTTCGACCCGGCCGACACTGACCCGGTAGGTCAGGTTGACCGCGTACGACCCAGGCCACTTCACGGCGACGACGCTCGCGTCGTCCCCGGGGACCACTCCGCTGACCACTGCAAGCCCCTCCAGCCTGACGCCCGTCACTTTGCCCTCGCCGGCAACGGTCGCGGCCGACATTTCACGGGATTGCCAGCCTTTTATGCGCAAATGTAAGAAGTTCAATCTTCTACATCGTGTTGCGCTTTTGCGCAATAGCCCAGCTAGTTAAACCAAGGGAACATATCCGACAAACCTCCCATCCAAGCCGGAATACGGCACCAGTCCTCCCGCGCTGGCGCAACCACGCGCGGCCGATGGCTGATGCACGGCCTTGTGGGTCCCTTCGAACGAAAGGTCAAGCGCGAGTGCAATCTACCTGGGGAACAGCGGGAACACAAGCCTTATATGTGAACCGCATCCACAAGTTGTGATGCCCGGCAAAGCTTGAAGGCCCTGCCGCAGCTGGCTCTCATATCGCCAGGCGGCTGAGGCTCTCCCGCACCTTCATGGCTATCGGGTGGTTCGGGCCGTAGAGCCAGGTCAGGTCATCGAGCAGGCCGGCCAGCGTCGTTCGTGCTCGGTCCGTGTCACCCGCGCCGAGTTGCATGAGCCCGATCTGCTGTGGTTCACGTCATCACGGGGAAGCAGCGGAACATCGCCGCCAAAGAGCTCACCGCCGTGGAGGACGCATGGTGGTTCGGCGGGACAACCCGAATCTATGACAGAGCCGAAAACCGGGAACATATCAGTCCGTAACTGGCGCAAACGATACCTATATGGCAATTGAGGCAATTAGTGCTTGAATAGTCGATAGATCGCGGGATGGCCTTCTCGTACACCGGCTGGGCGCGGCAGAGGGCCACCTGATCGCTTGGAACGAGGTGTGCCGAGAGGGGGTCCAGAGGGGGCGACGTCCCGGAGGCACCGCCCGTCACGGCGGTCCGAGTTCGCCGCATCTGGGGTTTCGATGGAGAACGCGTCGTTCGGAGTCGCACTCCGGGATCTACGCAGGGAACGTGGCCTGTCGCTGGCGTCGCTCTCGGCGCTGACCCACTACAGCAAGGGTTATCTGAGCAGGATCGAGACGGGCGAACGGCCGCCGACGCCGCTGGTGGCCAGGCGGTGTGACGAGGTGCTCCGCGCCGAGGGGGCCCTCGCCGGGCTGGTGCCGGCGCGACGCCGGCACCAGGACGCGTTCCAGCGTCCGGCGCAGCTTCCGGCCGCTCCCCGCGCCTTCGCCGGCCGCGCGGCCGCGCTGGCCGGCCTCGACGACGCCCGGCGGAGTCATCAGACGGTGGTCGTCTCCGGCCCGGCCGGTGTGGGCAAGACGGCGACGGCGCTCTACTGGTCCCACCGCGCCGCCCGCCGGTTTCCCGACGGGTGCCTGTTCGCGGATCTGCGCGGCTTCGGTCCGACCGGCGCCCCGGCCGACCCCGCCGAGGTGCTCGCCCGGTTCCTCCGCGACCTCGGCTGCTCCCCCGCGTCCGTCCCGGCCGGGCTGGAGTCGCGCGCGGCCCGGCTGCGCACCCTGTTGGATGGCAGGCGCGTCCTGATCGTCGTCGACAACGCGGCGACGTCCGACCAGGTGCGCCCGCTGATCCCGGGCTCGGCCGGGTGCCGGCTGGTGGTGACCAGCCGCAGCCGGTTGTCCGGCCTGGTCGCCAGGGACGGCGCCGCGCGCGTCGTGCTCGCGCCGCTGCCGGAGTACGAGGCGCTGACCCAGCTCGGGCAGGCCATCGGCGGGCGGCGCGTCGCGGAGGAGCCCGAGGCCGCGGCGGAGATCGCCAGGAGGTGTGGTTATCTTCCGCTGGCGCTGCGCATCGCGGCCGAACGGGCGCAGGCACGGCCGTCGGTGCGGCTGGCGGCCCTCGCCACCGAGCTGGCGGTCACCCGCGAGCGGCTGAACCTGCTGGCCACCACCGAGGACGAGGCGACCACTGTCCGCTCGGTGTTCTCCTGGTCCTACCGCGCGCTGCCGCCGGACGCCGCCCGCATGTTCCGGCTGCTCGGCCTGCACCGCGGCGCCGATCTCGGCGTTCCGGCGGCCGCCGCGCTGGCCGGGACCGGCTGTTCCCAGGCGCGGCGCCTGCTGGAGGCGCTGGCCGCCGTCCACCTGCTGGAGGAGGTCTCCTCCGGGCGGTACCGCTTCCACGACCTGGTCCGGCTGTACGCCGCCGAGTGCGCCGAGGCCGACGAGCCCGCGGAGGACCGGTCCGCGGCCGTACGCCGGCTGCTCGGCTGGTATCTGCACGCCGCCGACGCCGCCGGTCGCCGGATCGATCCGCTGCGTCGCCGCGCGCGGTCCGACCCGCCCGACGGCCGGCCGGTCACGTTCGCCGGCTATGCCGAGGCGCTCGACTGGTTCGACGCCGAGCGCGCCAATCTGGCCGCCGTCGTACGGCACGCCGCCGAGGCCGGCCACAGCGCCCTCGCCTGGCGGCTGGCCGAGGCCGGGGGGGCTTACTTCGTCCTGCGCAAGCCGTGGGCCGAATGGGTCTCGGCGTACCAGGCCGGCCTGACCGCCGCGCGGGACGGCAAGGACGAGGCGGGTGAGGCCTGGATGCTGGACGGCCTCGCCGCGGTCCACCGGGACCTGGGCAGTCTCGACGAGGCGCTGGAGTGCTGCGAGCGGGCGCTCGTGATCTTGCGCCGCCTGGGCGACCGGGCGGCCGAGTGCGCCTGCCTCAACGATCTCGGCGACATCTCCCGCACGCTGGGCCGTACGGAGACGGGGCTCGCCCGGCTGCGCGAGGCGCTCGCACTGAGCCGTGAGATCGGCGGCGCGCGCGAGACCGCCACCGCGCTCGGCCGCATCGGCGAGACCTATCTGTGGACGGGTCAGATCGACCAGGCCCTCCGGTTCCTCTCCGACGCGCTCGCCGTGTTCACCAAGCTCGGCGACCGGAACGGCGAGGCGCGCGTGCTCGACACCATGGGCGTGGCCTACCAGACCCTCCGATGCGGAGACCGGGCCGTCGATCTCCTGCGCGCCGCGCTCCGGGTGCGGCGTGAGCTGGACGACCGGCACGGCGCGGCGACCACGCTGCTCCACCTCGGCGAGGTCTACCGCGACGTCCGCGCGGAGGCCCCCGCCCGGGTGGCGCTCCGCGAGGCGCTCACGATCTGTGAGGAGTCGGACGACCCGCGCGTCGGCCGGTTGCGGGAACTGCTGGGCGACCGTCGCGGGGACGCGCTGCCGTGACGCCCGCCTGAGGAGGGCGTCACGCGTGCCTCCGGGAGAAGAGGCGGGCGCCGAGCACCAGGCAGACGACGGCGGTGACGACCGCGACCGCGGCGCCCGTAACCATGACCGAACCGGTGTAGTCGCCGTACAGGGCGGTGCGCATGCCGTCCACGATGTAACGGAACGGCGTGAGCCGGGAGATGACGTCGAGCCACTGGGGCGCGAGGGTCATCGGGAGCAGGATCCCGGAGAGGAGCAGCAATGGGATGGCCGCCACGTTCAGCAGGGGCGTGAACGACTCCTCGCTGCGCACGAGCAGGCCGAGCCCGTGCGACAGGGCGGAGAGCCCGACCGCGATGGCCGCGACGAAGAGGAACATCAGGAGGAGGCCGACCAGCGGCGCGCGCAGGCCGAAGGCGTACGCCACGGTGAGCAGGACCACCGTCTGGACGAGCAGGACCACGGTGTCCCGCATGACCCGGCCGGCGAGCAGGGCGAAACGGCTCACCGGGGTGACCCGCATCCGCTCGAACACCCCCGAGCGCAGGTCGGCGATGATGGACAGACCGGCGAACAGGGGGCCGAACAGGCCGAGCTGGATCAGCAGGCCGGGCACGAAGAACCGCCACGCCGCCCCGGCCGGCAGGCCGTCGACCCCCGCCCCGGCCACGCTGACCAGCAGCGGGCCGAGGAAGGCCAGATAGAGCGCCGGCTGGAACAGGCCGATGATCGGCCACGCCGGGGAGCGCAGCGACAGCCGCATCTGCCGGACGAAGATCAGCGAACTCTCGGATATGAGGGACATGCACGCTCCTCTAGGGTCGGGGCCGCCGCCGCGCCGGGATCACGAGTGCTTCTCGTTCAGCGAGGATCCGGTCAGGGCGAGGAAGACGTCGTCCAGCGTCGGCCGGGCGATGTTGACGGACCGCAGGTCGAGGTCGGCCTGGTCCGCCGTGCGCATCAGCCAGACGAGCGCCTGCTCGCCGCCGCGCGCGGTCAGCCGTACGGTCTGCCCGGAGACGGCGATCTCGTCCAGGCCGGGGCACTCGGCGAGCACCGCCTTCGCGCGGTCGGCGTCGCCGCCGAGGGTCAGGCTGACCACGTCGCCGGAGATCCGGTGCTTGAGGGCGTCGGGGGTGCCCTCCGCGATGACCCGCCCGTGGTTCATCACCAGGATCCGGTCGCACAGCGTGTCGGCCTCGTCGAGGTAGTGCGTGGTCAGGAAGACCGTGGTGCCGAGCTCGTCGCGCAGGCGGCGGATGTGCGTCCACAGGTCGCTGCGGCTCTGCGGGTCCAGGCCCACGGACGGCTCGTCCAGGAAGACCAGCGGCGGCTCGTGGACGAGCCCGAGGGCGATGTCGGTGCGCCGCCGCTGGCCGCCCGACAGCGTACGGATGGGCCGGTCCGCGAGGCCGGTCAGGTCGAGACGCTCGCACAGGTCGGCGGCGCGGCGCACCGCGTCCTGCTTGCCGATCCCGTAGAGCCGCGCCTGCAGGATCAGTTCCTCGCCCACCCGGGAGTTGCCGTCGGTGCCGCCGGCCTGCGCCACGTAGCCGATGCGGCGGCGGACACCGGCGGGGTCGGCGTCCACGTCGACCCCGACGACGGTCGCCCGGCCCGAGGTGGGCTTCAGCATCGTCGTCAGGATGCGCAGGGTGGTGGTCTTCCCGGCGCCGTTCGGCCCGAGGAATCCGATGATCTCGCCGGGACGGACCTCGAAGTCGACGCCCCGGACGGCCTCGACCGTCTTGCCGCCGACGGTGAACGTACGGGTCAGCCCGGTGGCCTGGATGATGGGCACGGCCGCTCCTGATGTGCTCACGACCAGGCCGCCGCGACCGCGACGACCAGGTCACCCTTGTGTGTGATGGAGACGTCGACGCCCCGGACTCCGGCGGCGTCGGCGGCCGTGCGGGCGGCGCCCTCCAGCGTGACCTCGGGGGCTCCGGAGGAGGCGCGGGCGACCACGATCTCGCGCGGCGCGACGCCCTGGAACAGGCCCAGCCGGAACACCTTCAGCACGGCCTCCTTGGCGGCGAACCGGCCGGCCAGGAACTCTCTGGCGCGCTCCTCCGAGAGGCCCTCGGCCGCCGCGAGCTCGACGGGGGCGAACGCGTAGTCGTCGAACCAGCGGCGGGCGCGCAGCCGCTCCAGCTCGCCGATGGACATCAGGTCGACACCGACACGCATCAGACCACCCCTTCGGCCACGCGGCCGGGGCGGACGTCCCGGTCTCGCGAGGTGAAATAGTCGTCTCGCAACAGCCCCTGGAAGACGCCGCGGCGGTGGATGTTGCCGGTGCCCTCCATGAACTCGAAGGCCCGCACGTCCCGATACACCTTGTCCAGCCAGGGATGCTCGACCAGCGACGCCGGGCCGAGCAGCCGGGCGGCCAGCAGGGTGGCGTCCTCGGCGAGGCGCGCGGCGCGCATCTTGACGCCGCTGACCCGGAAGGTGTTGGGCGACCCGGCGTCGATCTCCGCCGCGACGTCGCGGAGGAGTCGGCGCAGCCGGTTCAGCCGGTCGATCATGGTGTCGACCTCGGCGCGGCCGGTGCCCGCGAGCGCGGGACGCTGCGCCAGCACGTAGTCGCAGGCCGCCCGGCCGACGCCCAGGGCGAACGCGGCGACGCTGGGCCGGAACCACAGCATCGCCTGCAGCGCTCCCTGCAGCCCGCGCCGGCTGCGCGGCCGGTGGCGGCCGAGCACCCGCGCGGGCGGGATGCGCATCCCGTCGAAGCGCAACCGGCTGATCCGCGCGCCGCGGAGCCCGATGAGCGGCAGCGTCTCGGCGTGGAAGCCGGGATCGCCGGTGTCCACCATGACCGCCTCGATGCCCCACGGTCCCGGGGCCCGGCGGCAGAACACCACGCCGACCCGCGCGTGCGCGCCGTTGCCGATGTACATCTTCTCGCCGTTCAGCACCCAGCCGTCGCCGGAGGGGTCGGCGTCGAGGCGGGCCGTGAGCTCGGTCGCCGCCGAGCCCTTCTCCGGTTCGGTCAGCGCGAAGAAGGCCCACGTGGGCCAGTCGGAGGTCCGGCCGAAGAACCAGTCCTGCTGCGCCTCGTCGGCGAGGGCCCGCAGGACCACCGTCGACAGGGCGGGCCCCGGGCTGGCCAGCGTCATGCCCGGATCGCCGTACGCGAGCCACTCCGCCGCGAGGATCCACTCGGCGCACGAGGCCTCCGCGGGCACGAACGACGGCAGGACGTCGTCGTGCCGGGCGAACCGGGCCGGGGTGAGCATGTGCTGCTGGAGCCGTACGGCGGGCAGGTGGAGGAACCGGTGGACGGCGTCCGGGTCGGCGTCGAGCGCCGCGCCCGGTTCGCGCAGCTCCCGCGCGGCCTCCCGGAAGTACCGTTCGAGCGCGTGCATCCGCTCGCCGCGCGTGTCCAGGGCGTACGGCGCGAACTCAGGCATGGTGGTCCTCCGCGCGGTGGTCCGGGCCGGGCTGGAGGTAGACGTTGCCCGCCACCTCGGCCAGATAGAGGTCGGCGCCGGGCCCCTCGGCGAGCATGCTGTAACCGCCGAGGAGGCGGAGCAGGACCCGGCCCGTGCGGGTCAGGCGCCGGTGGCGGGCCCAGCGGACGTCACGGCCGGCCGCCTCCTCCGGTTCCGCCGCCTCCTCCTGCAACTCCATCGCGACGTCGGCCAGGTCGGCCTGGAGCTGTGGCCGCGCCAGCAGGCTGGTGCCCTCGCTGACCCGTTCGCCCAGGCGGGTGATCGTGTGCGCCAGCGTCCCGCGGAGCACCGTGCGCTGCAGCGCGAGCAGCCCCTCGGCGAACCGGGCGGCCGTCGCGTCGTCGTGGGCGCTGCCGGCGGACGCGGGCACGCACGCGAGCCCGAAGCGGCCGAACCGCCCCGCCCCGGCCACGCCGAGCGCCTCCGCCGACGCGAGGACGCATCCGGACGGTGACGCGACGAACCCGCCGGACGTCACGTCGGCGTGCAGGGCGTCGAGCAGGGACGGATAACTTCCGAGAACGGCTGTCGTCATCGGCTCTCTCCCCGGGGGACGTCGGCGGCGGCCTCGGGGCGGGTGAACGTGGCGACGTGACTGATCCCGGTGCGCGGATCGGTGTCGCCGAGCACGACCGTCCGGTAGGCGGCGCCCCATTCGGCGTGGTGCCTGGCGAACTCCAGCCAGACGCCGGTGCAGTAGGAGCCGGGCGGCGCCTGGTGGGCCTTCGGCCCGGCCGGGCCCGTGTCGGCGGCCTCGGCCCACGAACCGGTCACCACCAGCCGCTCCCCGGGATCGGCGCCCTCCGGCAGCCCCGGCGGCTCGTCGAGCAGGGCGGCGAGGTCCCGGCCCGGCCCGGCCGAGGCGAGCCCGGCCAGCTCCCAGCCGCCCGCGGCGCCGAGCACCAGCAGCACCGCCGAGTCCACCAGGTCGCCGTCCTGGACGAACGGCTCCGGGTAGGGGTACGTCGTCTGCTCGACGATCACCACGGCGGCGCTGTGGCAGCGGCCGGACCGCAGATAGGCGCCGGCGATCCGCAGTGCCGTGAACGGCGCGCCGAGCCCCTGCTCGGAGACCGCGAAACTCATGGACCGGTCACCGAGCACGTGACCGAGGTGCGCCGCCAGGGTCTTCTCCGGCGCGTGCGGGTCGGGCAGCGCGTAGGCGACGATCAGCAGGTCCGGGCCGGGCAGCGGGCCGGGGGCCGCCCGCAGCACCCCCTCGGCGAGCTCCAGGAAGGTCGCGTTGCTCCCGCCCGCCGCGAACGACGTGTCGAAACGCATCCCGTACGGAGCGAGCACGCCCTCGTTGAACTCGGCGATGTCGGGTTCGAAGTGGCACGGACGGGTGGCGTGCGGCACGTAGGCGACCGCGGTCTCCAGTGACAGGGCCATGGCCGTGCGTCAGCCGGCGTTGCCGGTGGGGACCAGGTCCACGAGCCCCTGGAGGTAGTCGACCAGGGTGCCGATGGTGCGGAAGCTGTCCATGTCGAGACCCTCGGGGTCGATCTCGACGTCCATCGTGTCCTCGACCGCCATGAGCAGTTCGAGGATCGACGTGGAGTCGAGCTGGAGGTCGTCGAACAGCCGGGTGTCCTCCGTCACGTCGGGCACGTCCCGCTGGAGCACCTCGCCGACGGCCCGGACGACTGCTGTCACGATCTCGGATCGGTTCATTACCCGTTTTCCCTTCTCACTGTGGAACTGCTCACTGCGCGACAGGCTGTGCGACCGACTGGGCGACAGGCTGGTCGACCGGCCGGTCGACGAGGATCTGCCTGCCGAGCAGGTCTTCGACGGTGTCGCGGTGCCGGACGAGATGCGCGGTGCCGCCGGAGACGAGGACCTCCGCCGGGTATCCGTGGCTGAGGAACAGCACCGGGGACGACGTGGGACCGTAGGCGCCCGAGCGCTCGACCCCGATCAGGTCGCCGGGCCGCACCTCGGGCAGGGCCACCTTGCGGCCGAGCACGTCGTCGGGGGTGCACAGCGGACCGGTGATGGTGTAGCGGCGGTTGGCGAGCTCCCCCGGGTGGTCGATCGACCGGATGGGGAAGTTGCGCTTGACGAAGCTGCCCACCCCGACGGCGGCCATATGGTGGTTCATCCCGCCGTCGGTGACGACGAACCACTCCCCCTTCGACTGCTTCACGTACCGCGCCCGGACGACGTACGTGCCGCAGCGGCCCGCGAGGTAGCGGCCGAGCTCCATGATCACCCGGCAGCCCGGGTGTTCCGCCGCGAACTCCGCGACGACCGCGTTGACCCCGTCGGTCAGCCGGTCGAGATCGAGGTCCTTCTCGTTCTCGAAGTACGCGATGCCGAGCCCTCCGCCGATGTCGACGGTTTCGAGCGGGAAGCCGAGCGTCGCGCTCAGCTCGCGCGCCGCGGCGAGGATGCCGGCGGTGTTCTGGACGACGCCGTCCTCGTCGAGAATGCGGGTGCCCATGTACGCGTGGATCCCGGTGACGCGCACGTTGCGCAGCGCGCGCAGCGACGACGCGCTCTCCAGCAGCAGTTCGTGGTCGATGCCGAACTGCCGGGGCTTGCCGCCCATCGCCAGGCGGGCCCCCTTGGTGGTGAACGCCGGGTTGACCCGCAGCAGGGCGCGGCTCCCCGGCCCGCCGAGCCGGTCGAGCGCGGCCAGTTCCTCGAGCGACTCGCAGACGACGGCCGCGATGCCGCCCTCCAGGCAGGCCCGTAGTTCGCCCTCGGACTTGCCCGGCCCGAGGAAGATGACGTCGTCAGGCGCCACACCGGCCCACCGCGCCGTGGCGAGCTCCGCCATCGACGACACCTCGAGGCCGGCGCCGAGTGACCGCATCACGGAGCAGACGCTGACGTTCGGGTTGGCCTTGGCCGAGTAGAAGATGTCGACGGCGGGGTGGAGGCGCCGCCGGAGCTCCGTGTAGGTGTCGGCCAGCACATCGGCGTCGTAGATGTACAGAGGGGTGCCGAACCGGTCGGCGAGATCGGCGATCGGAATGCCCTGCACGGCGTACGCGTCGGTCATGAGTTCCCCCTGGGCTGGATCACGCCGGCGAGAGCGGCCCGTACGGCCCCGTCGAGCGCGGTCAGCCGGTCGTGGTCAGGAGCGGTGAGCAGGGTGTAGAGCCGTCCCTGGTGCGGTGTGCCGTCACCGGTGCCGGCGTTGCCGGTGCCGATGTTCACCGTGCCGAAGCAGGTGACGATCGCCCGGCCGCCGGACGCCGGGAACAGCAGCGGGCCGAGGACCCGGCGCAGGTCGTCGAAGACGAGCGGCGCCGCGGACCGCACCGGGTAGTGCCGGGCGAGGGCGACGTGACCGGGGGCGAGGAAGCGCTCGGTCATCCCGCCCTGGTAGGTCGACATGTTGAACCTGGCGTTGATCTCCAGGACGGGGTAGACCCGTTCGTCGTCCGCGACGATGGCGTCGATGCCCGCCACCCCGAAGAACCCGTCGGCGGCCAGCCGGCCGCCCACCTCCTCGGCGGCGCGGCGCAGCAGCGCGTGCTGGTCGTCGCTCAGGTCGGCGGGCATGAGGTGCCCCTGGTGGACGCCGCGCTCGGTCAGCGCCTGCTTGACGAAGTCGAGCCGTACGCCGCCGCGGCGGTCGATGGTGATCTGGAAGTTGAGGTCGGCGCGCTTGGGGATCCAGTGCTCGACCACCAGCGCGACGCGGTCGTCGCCGGTGCGGGCCGCGCGCCGTTCCAGGATGCGCACGAGCCGGTCGGCCTTCGCCGCGGTGTCGAGCACGACCAGCCCCTTGCCGGAGACGCCGTACGCGTCCTTGACCACCACCGGCCCCGGGAGGCCGGCGGCCTGGGCGAGCGCGTGGCGCAGCTCGCCGAGCGTCTCGCAGCACCACCCGGGCACGGGCGGCAGCCCGAGCTCCTCGGTGACGCGGCGGCTGTAGATCTTGCTGTTCACCCGCTCGAACGTCGCGGCGTCCGGCACGGCCAGCGGCACCTGGGCGGAGACCGCCAGCTTCTCCTCGAACTCCGAGGTCCCCATCGGGATGAGCCGGGCGCCCCGGCGGCCGAGGGCGCTCAGCCGGTCGAGCGCCTGCGGCGAGCTCAGCAGGTCCTCCGCGGTCGACCTGTCCCCGGCCGTCGTCTCCGGGACGAGCACGGCCGGGAGGCCGATCCCGAGATCCTCGCCGAGGTAGCGGAGATATCCCTGGTCGGGCGCGTTCTTGACGAGGATGACGTCGCCGGGCCCGGCGAGGAGGAGGCCGAGCTCCTCCATCCGCTGGACCACCTCAGCCGGCGCCGCCGCCGGAGCGGGCAGGCCGACGTGGTGCCGCGCCCACTGGGTCTCCACCTCGAAGTTGCACAGTAAGGCCAGCGGCGTGGCCGGATCCCCGGTCAGCGCGGTCTTCAGCCGCCGGAGGTAGTCGGTGCTCTCACGTGTCACAGCGTTGCCCCTATCCGCCGATCACCATCGCGGCGTACGTCGCGCCCAGGCCGACGGCGGCGAGCAGATAGACGCCGTCGTCGCGCAGCCGGCCCTCGTCACGCATGCTGGCGAGATTGATGAATGGGTCCGATCCGAAACAGTGGCCGAGCCGGGGAACATTGTCGAGATAAATTCGCTCGACCCCGAAACCCAGTTCTCGGATTACGCTCCGCCACGATGAGTTGTTTACGTTGTGCGGCACGATCATCGTTATCTCCTCCGGCCGCAGGCCCGCCTCGTGAACGGCCTGGCGGAGGATCCCGACAACGGTCGGCGTATAGGAGGTGAAGAAATCCGCGAGCACGTCGGGCTGCGGCCGGTACAGCTGCGCGAACTCACCGCGCGTCCGCACCGCGTACGACCGGATGCGCCGGCCGGCGCCGCCGACGCCGACCAGGCAGGCGGCCGACCCCTCCCCCATCAGCGTCGTGTTGGCGATCACCGAGAAGATCCGCGAGGTCGGTTTCTCACCGGTCACGACGAGGGCGCGCGCCTCTGTGTCACCGTCCGCCGACAGAAGCTGTACGGCGACGTCGACGGCGGCGAGCCCGCTCGCGCAGTTCTGCTGGGTGACCGCGAACGCCTCGGCTCTGGGCAGGTCCAGCCTGCGGCAGAGCTCCTGCGCGGTGCTGACGTGCGCGGGAGCGACGTCCGGGGCGGTGTGCGCGTAGATCAGGTAGCGGATCCGGTCCCGGTCGGCCGCGGTGGGGACGAGCGCCCGGGCGGGCGTGCCCAGCAGGTCGAGCAGGTCGAGGTCGGGGTCCATGGGCAGCCGTGCCAGGCCGTGGACGCGCTGGAAGAGCCGGAGCTGGTGCCGGTTGATCCCCATCCGGTCGGCCACCTCCTCGATGGCGACCGACCGGCGCGGGACGAAACCCTGCACCGCCTCAATGGCCGGGACGGGGGCGGTGGGCATGACACGTGCCTCCACATGCGTCATCGGATTCAAACGAGGCACACGCTAGGCCGAGCCGTCCCGGATGGATATTGGGGTTTTCCCTACCATCGCCCGCCGGCCCGGTGGTGCGACAGATGTGGAGATTTCCCCAATAGGCCGCCGGCCGCCCGGTGAATACCCTCCGTGTGAAATTCATCGATCCCCCGAGCGCTGGGTGTTCAGGAGGCGGCATGGGTGGCCTGGTATTCACCGAACGCATTCACGTGAAATTCGCCGGGGGACGCGCGGTGGAGGCGCCGCTGACGCTCGGGCAGATCAACACCCTCGAATGGCTTGGCGACGACACCCGGGCGGGGCTCTACCGGATGATGGAGTGGGCCGTCACGGTGCCGGACGGCACCACCCTGCGCGACGTGACCGACACCCTCGCGGTCCTGGTCGAGCGCCACGAATCGCTGCGGACCTCCTTCGTCACCGGCGACCGGCGGCGCCAGGTCGTGTCGGGCTCCGGTCAGGTGGCCGTCGACGTGTACGAGACCGACGCCGCCGCCGGCTCGCCCGTCGCCCACGAGGAAATCACCGACCTCATCGCGGCGCTCCAGGCCGCACCCGTGGACGACGTGGCGGACTCGCTGTTCCGGGCCGCCGTCGCCATGCACGACGGCGCCATCCGGGTGGTGCTCATCGCGTGCAGCCACCTGGCGGTCGACTGCGAGAGCCTGGCCGTGATCGTCCGGCAGTTCAACCAGCTGATCCGCGACCCGGACGAGCGCCACGCCGGGCCCCTCACGCACCAGCCCGCCGACCAGGCGATCGTCGAGCACTCCGCCCGCGGCCGGCGCCGCGCCGAGGCGTCCCTCCGATACTGGCGGCAGCTGACGTCACGGATGCCGCAGAGCCTGTGCGCCATGCCCCGGCCGGTCGGCGGCGACGAGCGCGAGGTGCAGCACGACTACGCGGTGCCCTCCTCCGGCGGCGAGGGGCAGCCGCTCGGCTGCTGGCTCGACTCGCCGGCGCTGCGGCTCGCGCTGCCGCACATCGCGGCGCGCACGCAGACCACGCTGCCCATGGTCCTGTCGGCCGCGTTCTGCGCGGTGCTCTCCTGGCGCACCGGCGTCTCTGACCTGGTGTTCGCGTCGCTGGCGAACAACCGGATCGGCAGGGAGATGCACGACTACGTCGGCACCCTGGCGCAGGACAGCCTGCTCGCCGTCGACGCCGGCACCACCAGCTTCGACGAGCTGGTCCGGCGGACCGGCGGCGCGACGCTCCGGGCCGCCATGCACGGGCTGTACGAGGTCAGGCTGCTCCAGGAGCTCCAGGAGGAGATCGGCGACCGCCGGGGCACCCTGTTCCAGCGCGACTGCGCCTCCAACATCAACATCTTCTTCGACGGCGAGGTGCGGCCGGCCGGGCCGCCGGAGGCGGCACAGGAGGCGCTCTCCCGGACCGCCCTCCGCTGGCACATCCCGCCGTACTTCCGGGTGCTGCTCCTGATGCGGGTCATCGACTCCGACGGCGAGCCGCTGCTCGGCCTGACCACCGGCCACGCCGACCTGATCCCCGCGGCCGAGATCGAGTCGCTGCTGCTCGGGATCGACCGGCTCCTCGCCGCGGCCGCCACCGGAGACGTCGATCTCCGCCGGATGACCGAGATCACCGGGCTGACGCCGGTCGTCCGCGGCCCGGAGTGGCTGCGGATGGACAACTGCTGGGTCGAACTGCCGGAGGTGCAGGCGGTGGTCGACGAGGCCGTGCAGGCGCCGGCCCGGGTGTTCGCCGAGCCGGGCGACGACGGCCGTCCGGTCCTGACCGCCTACGTCGCCGCGGGCGGCCCGGTCCGTACGCCCCGGGAGGCCCACCGCGCCTGCCTCGGCCTGCTGAACGGCCGCTACTCCGCGATGGCGCCCGGCCGGTACGTGATCTGCGCCCGCGCTCCCGAAGACACCGGCGACCCGGCCGCCTGGCGCCGCCAGCCCGTGCTCGCCGAGGGCGACGGCCGGGAGGCGCAGCGATGAGCCACGCCGAGCCGATCGCCGTACTCGGCCTGGCCTGCAGGCTTCCGCAGGCGCCCGACCCGGGCGGCTTCTGGCGGCTGCTGCGGACGGGCACGGACGCGATCACCGATCCGCCGCCCGGACGGCCGGAGGCCGGGCCTGGGCATCGGCCCGGCGGGTTCCTCGACCGGATCGACGAGTTCGACGCGGAGTTCTTCGGGATCTCACCGAACGAGGCCGCGGCCATGGACCCACAGCAGCGGCTCATGCTGGAGCTCGCCTGGGAGGCGCTGGAGAACGCCCGGATCGCGCCGACCTCGATCAGGGACCGCCAGGTCGGCGTGTTCGTCGGCACGATGTCCGGCGACTACGGCACGGTGCTCCACCGCGACGGGCCGCAGGGGATCACCCGGCACACCCTGACCGGCTCCAACCGCGGCGTCATCGCCAACCGGATCTCCTATCACCTCGGCCTGCGCGGCCCGAGCTTCGCCGTGGACAGCGGCCAGTCGTCGTCGCTGCTGGCCGTACACCTCGCCTGCGAGAGCCTCCAGAACGGGGAGGCGGAGCTGGCCGTCGTGGGCGGGGTCAACCTGAACATCGCGCCCGAGAGCACCGTCGGCGCGGAGCGCTTCGGCGGGCTGTCGCCCGACCACCGCTGCTTCACCTTCGACGCCCGCGCGAACGGATACGTCCGCGGCGAGGGCGCCGCGGCCGTCGTGCTCAAGCCGCTGCGCCGCGCCCAGGCCGACGGCGACCGGATCCACTGCGTGATCCTCGGCAGCGCCGTCAACAACGACGGGAACGATCACGGGAACACCGGCGCGCTGACCGTCCCGAGCCGTGCGGCGCAGGAGCGAGTGATCGAGCTGGCGACGCGCCGCGCGGGCGTCGGCCGCGACGAGGTCCAGTACGTCGAGCTGCACGGCACCGGCACGCGGGTCGGCGACCCCATCGAGGCGGCCTCGCTCGGCGCGTCCCTGGGCGCGGGACGGCCGGACGGCGACCGGCTCGCCGTCGGCTCCGCCAAGACCAATGTGGGCCACCTGGAGGGCGCGGCGGGAATCGTGGGGCTGCTCAAGGTGGCCCTCAGCCTCGCCCATCGGGAGCTCCCGCCGAGCCTGAACTTCGTCACGCCCAACCCGGAGATTCCGCTGGACCGGCTGGGCCTGCGGGTCCAGACCGAGCTGTCCCCCTGGCCGCGGCCCGACCGGCCGCTGGTTGCAGGCGTGTCCTCGTTCGGCGTGGGCGGCACCAACTGTCACGTCGTGCTCGGCGAGCCCCCGGCGGTGCTCCCGATCGACCCCCCGGTGACGCGTCCGGCGGACCCCCCCGCAGAGCGCCCGGCCGCGCGGGCCGCCACCACCGGTGACCTGCTCCTGCCGTGGGTGCTGTCCGCGAAGACCGGGCAGGCCCTGCGGGCCCAGGCCGGACGTCTCCGCGAGTTCGCCGAGGCCGACCCCCACCCCGGGACGGCGGACGTGGCGCGCTCGCTCGTCGTGACCCGGGCCTCCCTGCGGGAACGCGCCGTCGTCCTGGCCTCCGATCAGCCGGAGTTCCTGACGGGTCTCGCCGCGGCGGAACAGGGCGATTCCGCCGGTGACCTCCTGCGCGGCGGCGCCGACGACGAGGGCACGGTGGTCCTCGTGTTCCCCGGGACGCCCGAGGACGTCCCCGGCCGGCTCGCCGCGGCGGCCGGGCTGCTGGACTCGGCCACCCCTCCCGGGCGGACGTTCCGCCGCCACCTGGAGACGTGCGCGACGGAGGTCGAGCGGCGCACCGGCTGGTCGCCGCTCGACGTCCTGCGCGGCGCGCCCGGAGCACCCGCCTCCGACGCGCCGGAGGTCGCCCGGCCCGTGTCGTGGGCCGTCGCGGTGGCGTTCGCCGCGACGTTGCGCTCCTTCGGCGTACGGCCCGGCGCGGTCGTCGGCCACCTCGACGGTGAGATCGCTGCCGCCTGCGCGGCCGGTCTCCTGACCCCCGCCGAAGCCGCCGACCTGATCACCCGCACCGACGCCGCACGTCCTCACCCGGCCGGCCCGCCCGGCGCGACGGTGCCAGACGCCGGCGAGACTCCCTGCTACTCGACGTGTACGGGCGGCAGGCTCGACCGGGCCTCGGTCGGTGGCGCCCTTGGCGCCGCGCCAGCCGGCGATTCTGACCGGCTCGGTTCTCTCGTCGACGCCCTGGCCCGCGAGGGCCACCGGGTCTTCGTCGAGGTCGCCACGCGACCCCTGCTGACGGGCGCGATCGACTCCGCACTCACCGCCATGCCCGACGCCGACGAGACGAACGGCGGCGTGAGGGGCTGCACTGCCCTCGCTGCCGGGCCGGACCGTCTCGGGGTGCTGCGTTCGGTGGCCCTGGCTTATGTCCACGGGGCCGATGTCGACTGGCCCGCCGTGATCGGGGACGAGGCGGCCCTGGTCGACCTGCCGACCTACGCCTTCCAGCGCACGTCGCACTGGATCACCCCGATCGCCGCCGGGGCGTCGGAGCCTGCGCCCGCCAGGGCCGCCGGGGCGTCGGAGCCTGCGCCCGCCAGGGCCGCCGGGGCGTCGGAGCCTGCGCCCGCCAGGGCCGCCGGGGCGTCGGAGGCGGCGCCCACCCCCGCTCCGGCCCCCACCCCCGCTCCGGTCCGCTCCCCCGCCGTGGTCGCGACGCCGGAGCGGGCGGACGACGGCGCCGCGTGGCGGCGCAGGACGGCCGGGCTGCCGGAGGCCGAACGGCGTCAGGCGGTGGTCACGCTGGTGCGTACGCAGGTCGCCGACCTCCTCGGCCACGCCGCTCCGGAGGCCGTCGGCATGCGGCAGACCTTCGGCGACCTCGGCTTCGACTCCCTCACCGGCGTCGAGCTGAGCCACCGCCTGAGCGCCGCGACCGGGCTGCGCCTGCCGGAGACGCTGGTCTACGACCATCCGACGCCGGTCGCCCTCGCCGAGCACCTGGTCGCCGAGGCGCTCGGCCAGGAGGGCGAATCGGCGGACGCCCCGGCGAGCACCGCGACGGCCGGTACGACGACCGCCGCGACCGCCTCCGCCTCCGTCGCCGCCGCCGACATCGACGCCGACGATCCGATCGCCGTGGTGGCGATGGCCTGCCGGTACCCCGGTGGCGTACGGTCCCCCGAGGACCTGTGGCGGCTGGTGGAGTCCGACGTCTGCGCGGTGTCCGACGTACCCGCCGATCGCGGCTGGGAGGTCCCCGCCGTCGGCGGCTTCCTGGCCGACGCGGCGGGCTTCGACGCCGACTTCTTCGGCATCTCGCCGCGCGAGGCGCTGGCCATGGACCCGCAGCAACGGCTGATGCTCGAAGTCACCTGGGAGGCCCTGGAACGGGCCGGCATCCCCGCCGCGACGCTCGCGGGCGGCGACACGGGCGTCTACGTCGGCGCGATCCCGCAGGAGTACGGCCCGCGCGGGCACGAGGGACCCGACGAGCTCAAGGGCTACCTCATGACCGGCGGCACGGGCAGCGTCATCTCCGGCCGGATCGCCTACACCCTCGGCCTCGGCGGCCCCGCCGTGACCGTCGACACCGCCTGCTCGTCGTCGCTGGTCGCCGTCCACATGGCCTGCCAGGCGCTGCGGCTGCGCGAGTGCGGCATGGCGCTGGCCGGCGGCGTGACCGTGATGGCCTCTCCCACGATGTACACCGAGTTCGGACGGCAGCGCGGGCTCGCCGCCGACGGCCTGTGCAAGCCGTTCGCCGCCGCGGCGGACGGCACGAGCTGGGGCGAGGGCGCGGCGCTGCTGGTGCTCGAACGGCTGTCCGACGCCCGCCGGAACGGCCACCCCGTCCTGGCGCTGGTCCGCGGCAGCGCGGTCAACCAGGACGGCGCCAGCAACGGGCTGACCGCGCCCAGCGGCTCCGCGCAGCGGCGGGTGATCCGGGCCGCCATGGCCGCCGCCGGGCTCGGGCCCGCGGACGTGGACGCCGTCGAGGCGCACGGCACCGGCACCTCGCTCGGCGACCCGATCGAGGCCGAGGCCCTGCTTGCCACCTACGGCCGGGAGCGGCCCGCCGACCGGCCGCTGCTGCTCGGCTCGGTGAAGTCGAACATCGGTCACTCCCAGGCCGCCGCCGGTGCGGCGGGGGTCATCAAGATGGTCATGGCCATGGGCGCGGGCGTCCTGCCGAGGACCCTGCACGTCGACCGGCCCACCCCCCGGGTGGACTGGTCCTCCGGCGCCGTACGCCTCCTGACCGAGGCGACCGGCTGGCCGGACGCAGGCCGTCCGCGCCGTGCGGCGGTGTCGTCCTTCGGCATCAGCGGCACCAACGCGCACCTCATCCTGGAGCAGGCCCCCGCCGCCGCCCCGCCGGAGACCGCGCCGCCGACAACCACACCGCCGACAACCACACCGCCGACATCCACCCATGCGGACGACGAATCTCCCGCGACCTGGCTGATCTCGGCCAAGACCGAGCCGGCCCTCCGGGCGCAGGCGCAGCGGCTCAGGGACCACGTCGCCGCCCGCCCCGGCCTCGACGCGAACACCGTCGCGGCAGCCCTCGGGGCGGGCCGTACGGTCTTCGAGCACCGTGCGGTGATCACGGCGGCGGGCCGGGCGGCCCTGCTGTCCGGCCTCGGCGCGGTCGCCGCCGGCGAGGCCGCGCCCGGCGTGCTGCGCGCGACGGGCGGGACCGGCCGGACCGCCTTCCTGTTCGCGGGGCAGGGCAGCCAGCGACCCGGAATGGGCCGTGAGCTGTACGAGGCGTCCGAGGTCTTCGCGGCCGCGCTCGACGAGGCCTGCGCGCACCTCGACCCCCACCTGGACCGGCCGCTGCGCGACGTCATGTGGGCGCCGGCCCGGTCGCCCGAGGCGGAACTGCTCGGCCAGACCCGCTACACCCAGCCCGCGCTGTTCGCCCTGGAGACCGCGTTGTACGCGCTGGCCCGCGAGCGCGGCATCACGCCGGACTATCTCATCGGCCACTCGATCGGCGAGCTCACCGCCGCGCACGTCGCGGGCGTGCTGTCGACGGCCGACGCCGCGACGCTGGTGACCGCCCGAGGGCGGCTGATGCAGGAACTGCCGCAGGGCGGTGCGATGGTGTCGATCCGCGCCGCCGAGGACGCCGTACGCCCGCTGCTCTCCGGGCATGAGGAGAAGGCCGGCGTGGCTGCCGTGAACGGCCCGGCCGCGGTCGTCGTCTCCGGCGACACCGACGCCGTGCTCGACGTCGCGCGGCGCTGCGAGGAGCTGGGGTGGGCGACCCGGCGGCTGAACGTCAGCCACGCCTTCCATTCCCCGCACATGGACGGCATGCTCGGCGACCTCCTCGACGTCGCCGCCGCCCTGACCTTCCGGCCGCCCGCGATCCCCGTCGTGTCGAACCTCACCGGCCGGATCGCCACTCCGGAGGAGCTGTGCTCGCCCGCGTACTGGGTGCGGCACGCGCGTGAGGGGGTGCGGTTCCTCGACGGCGTCCACCGGCTCGCCGAACAGGGCGTCACCACCTATCTGGAGCTGAGCCCCGACGCCGTGCTCGCGCCGCTCGCCCGGACCACCCTCGCGGCCCTGTCGCCCACGCCCGACCCGGCGCCGGAGTTCATGCCAATCATGCAGCGCGGGCGTCCGGAGGCCGAGACCGCCGACCGGGCCGTCGCCTGGGCACGCGCTCGCGGCGCTGGGGTGCCCCCGCACGCGGGTCGCCTCGGGTGGGCGGCCGCCTGCGCCGACCTGCCCACGTACGCCTTCCAGCACCGGCGCTACTGGCTGACCGCCACGCCGGGCACGGGCGCGCCCGGCTCTGACCCAAGCGCAGCGCGGCCGTCCACGGCCGCGCCCGCGGAGACGCGCTTCTGGGCCGCCGTACGCAGCGGGGACACCGGCGCGGTCGCCGACACGCTCGGAGTCACCGGCGCGGACGAGCGGTCGTCACTGGGCGCGGTCGTCCCGATCCTGTCGGACTGGCACCAGCGGCACCGCGAACGGGCGGTCGCCGACGGACGACGCTACCGCGTCGCCTGGCGGCCGATCCCCGTGACGGCGGCCCCCGCCCCGCGCGGCGTCTGGCTCCTGGTCGTCCCGGCCGGGTACGCGGACCACGAATGGGTGACCGCCTGCGCGGACGCCCTCACCGACGGCGGCGCCGACGTCCGTACGATCACCGAGGTGGGCGGCGAGGTCGGCCGGGACGTGCTCGCGTCGCGGCTGCGCGCCGCACTGGGTCACGAAACCACAGGCCACTCAACCGCGGGTCACGGCACAGCGGGTCACCAAGCGGCGGGGGTGGGCGGCGTGCTGTCTCTCCTGGCGCTCGACGACCGCCCGGACCCGCGCCACGCCGAGATCTCCGGCGGCCTGTCGGCGACGCTGACGCTGGTGCAGGCGCTCGGCGACGCCGCGCTCGACGCGCCGCTGTGGTTGCTGACCCGCGGAGCCGTCGGCACCGGCTCCACGGACCCGGTCGAAAGCCCCGCACAGGAGCAGATATGGGCGATCGGCCGCTCCGTCGCCCTGGAACGCCCGCGCTCGTGGGGCGGGCTGGTCGACCTTCCGGCCGACACCCGGTCCGCGCCTCTCCTACGTACGGCCCTGAACGGGCCGGGAAACGAGGAGGAGATCGCGATCCGCGCCGCCGGGCTGTTCGGTCGCCGGCTGGTGACGGCGTCGCGGCCGGCGTCCGCCGGCGAACCCTGGCGCCCGCGCGGGACCATCCTCGTCACCGGCGGCACCGGCGGTCTGGGCGCCCACGTCGCCCGATGGCTGGCCACCGGCGGCGCGGAGCACCTGGTGCTCGTCAGCCGCCGGGGCAGTGCCACACCCGGCGCCGAGGCCCTCGAAGCGGAGCTCACCTCGCTCGGCGCCGCCGTCACCATCGCCTCCTGCGACGTGGCCGACCGCGCCGCGCTGGCCGATCTGATCGACGCCGTGACCGCCGAGCACGGCCCCATCCGGTCGGTGTTCCACACGGCGGGGGTCGGGCGGCGCGTGCCGATCGAGGATCTCACCGCGGGTGATCTCGCGGAGGCGTGCTCGAAGGCCGCCGGCGCCGCCAACCTCGACGACCTGTTCGGCGAGACCGCGCTGGACGCCTTCGTGCTGTTCTCCTCGATCGCGGGCGTCGGCCTGTGGGCCACCACCGGCCAGGCCGCGTACGCGGCGGCCAACGCCTTCCTCGACGCCCTGGCCGAGCGGCGCCGCGCCCGTGGCCGCACCGCGACCTCGCTCGCCTGGGGCCTGTGGGCCGGGCCGGGGATGGGCGCGGACGCCGCGTTCGCCCGCCACCTGCAGCGGCACGGCGTCGAGGCGCTGCCGCCCGAGCAGGCGATGGCCGCGCTGCGGTACGCGCTGGACGACGACGAGACCTGCGTGACCATCGCCGACATCGCGTGGGAGCGGTTCGTGCCCCCGTTCACCGCGGCGCGGCCCCGTCCGCTGCTCGACGACCTGCCCGCCGCACGGGAGGCGCGGGAGGCGCTGGGCTCTCCGGGGGGCGACCCCGGCCGCGCGCCCGGAACGTCCGGCCAGGGGCTGCGGCAGGAGCTCGCCGTCCTGCCCGCCGCCCGGCGGCGACCCCGGGTCCTGGACGTGGTGCTGGGTCACACGGCGGCGATCGTCGGCGAGTCCGCGGAGGGGGTCGACCCGCGCAGGCCGTTCCGCGACCTCGGGTTCGACTCCCTGATGACCGTCGAGCTGCCGGAACGGCTCACCGCCGCCACCGGCCTGGCGCTCCCCGCCACGCTGGCGTACGACCATCCGACCCCGGCCGCGGTCACCGACCTCCTGTTCGCCCAGCTCACCGGCGCGTCCGAGCGCGTCGCGCGCCCGGCCGCCACCGCCGCGCCCGCGCCGGTGGACCCGGACGCGGACCCCATCGCCATCGTCGCCATGGCCTGCCGCTATCCGGGGGGCGTGCGCTCCCCCGAGGACCTGTGGGACCTGCTGATGTCCGGCGCCGACGCGCTGTCGGAGTTCCCCACCGACCGGGGCTGGGATCTGGACCGGCTGTACGACCCGGACGGCGAACGGCCCGGCACGTCGTACACGAACCTCGGCGGCTTCCTCGACGACGCCGGGGAGTTCGACCCCGCCTTCTTCGACATCAGCCCGCGCGAGGCCGTCGCGATGGACCCGCAGCAGCGGCTGTTGCTCACGCTCGCGTGGGAGGTCATGGAGCGCGCCGGGATCGACCCCGCCGCCCTGCGGGAGAGCGACACCGGTGTCTTCGTCGGAGCGTCGTCACACCAGTACGGCGGCAACGGCACGCACGTTCCCGACGACGTCGCCGGTCACCTGCTGACCGGCACCGCGGCGAGCGTGAACTCCGGCCGCGTCGCGTACGGCCTAGGCCTGCGGGGACCGGCCCTGACGGTGGACACCGCGTGTTCGTCGTCGCTGGTCGCCGTACACCTCGCCGGTCAGGCGCTCCGCTCCGGGGAGTGCGGCATGGCGCTGGTCGGCGCCGCCACGGTGATGGCCACCCCGACCGTGTTCACCGAGTTCAGCAGGCAGCGCGGGCTGGCTCCCGACGGCCGGTGCAAGCCGTTCGCCGCCGCCGCCGACGGCACGGCCTGGAGCGAGGGCGCCGCGATGCTCCTGCTCGAACGGCTCTCCGACGCGACCCGCAACGGCCACCGGGTCCTCGGCCTCCTGCGCGGCAGCGCCGTCAACCAGGACGGCGCGAGCAACGGGCTGACCGCGCCCAACGGCCCGGCGCAGGAACAGGTCATCGCGCAGGCACTCGCCGCGGCAGGGCTCGGCCCGGCCGAGGTGGACGTCGTGGAGGCGCACGGCACCGGCACCGCGCTCGGCGACCCCATCGAGGCCAGAGCGCTGCTCGCCGCGTACGGGCAGGACCGGGACGCGCGGCCGCCGCTGCTGCTGGGATCGGTCAAGGCCAACATCGGGCACACCCAGGCGGCGGCCGGAATGGCCGGGATCATCAAGTTGGTCATGGCGATGCGGCATGGCGTGCTGCCGAAGACGCCGCACGTCGACCGGCCCACCCCGCACGTCGACTGGTCCTCGGGCGCGGTTCGCCTGGTGACCGAGCCGACCGCCTGGCCCGGCACGGGCCGGCCGCGCCGCGGAGGCGTCTCGTCGTTCGGCATCAGCGGCACCAACGCCCACGTCGTCATCGAGCAGCCCGCACCGCGGGAGACGCCGGAACCCCTGGACGGAGATCCGCCGTCCCACATCCCCGGAGCGAGTACGGAGACACCGGCGCTGGTCGCAGCACGCGTGGAGACACCGGCGCTTGTCGCAGCACGCGTGGAGACGTCGGCGCTTGTCGCAGCACGCGTGGAGACGTCGGCACCTGAGTCCGTCTCGGCGCGCACGGAGGCGCCGGCGCCGGCGCCCTGGTCCGTCTCGGCGCGGACAGAGATGGCGTCGCCGGCGCCCTGGCTCGTCTCCGCTCGCACGGAGACGGCGTTGCGGGCGCAGGCGGCCCGGCTCCGCGACTTCGCCCGGCGTCACCCGGAGCTCCCCCTCGACGACGTCGCCCACGCGCTCGTAACGACCCGGCACGCGTTCGAGCACCGGGCCGCCGTCACCGGCCGGACCCACGCCGAGGTCGCCGAGGCGCTGGATCGGCTCGCCCGTGGCGAGGACCATCCCGGCCCCGTCCCCGCCGTCGTCCCCGGCAGCGTTCCCGGCAGTGTCACCAGGGTGGTCCAGGGCGTCGCGAAGGCGGCACGGACCGCGTTCCTCTACCCCGAAGGCACCGGGCTGGTCAGCACCGGGCCGATTCACCCCGGGCAAACCGACAGCGGGCAGACCGGCAGCAGGCAGACCGGCAGCAGGCAGATCGGCAGCAGGCAGACCGATAGCGTGCTCGGGTTGTACGAGGCGTTCCCGGTGTTCGCCGCGGAGTTCGACGCCGTCTGCGGCGTGCTGGACGCCCATCTGGACACCCCCCTGCGCGACGTGCTCCGCGCCGCCCCAGGCTCCCTCGGGGACGGCCGCTCCGCCCACGCGTACGCGGCCCGGTTCGCGGCCGACGTCGCGCTCACCCGGCTGCTCGAATACTTCGGGGTCACGCCCGAGTTCGTTCTCGGGGCCGGGAGCGGCGAGCCGGCCGCCGCGTACGTCGCCGGCGCTCTCTCCCTCACCGACGCCGCGGCCCTGGCCGTCGCCCTGGGCCGGTTCGTGGGACGGCTCACGGGACGGCTCACGGGACAGGTCGCGGAACGGGGCGGCGAGCGGACCGGCGAGGACGCGGACGCGGCGCTGCGCGAGGTCCGTGCGGTCGTCGGGCGCACCCGGTTCAGCGAGCCCGCCATTCCGATCGTCCACGGCCCGACCGGGGGATTCGTGACCGCCGACGCTCTGGCCGACCCCGAGCACTGGACCCGCCGGGACACCACCGGAACATGGGACGGCACCGGAACATGGGACGGCACCGGAACATGGGACACCACCGGGCTGCTCTTCGACAGCGGGGCGGGTCGTGTCCTCGTGCTCGGTTCCGCCGCGCCCACTGGGATCGCGGTCGTGCGGCCCGGCCTCGGGGCGGCCCAGGGCCTGATCGCCGCGCTGGCCGAGGCGTACTGTCACGGCCGGGCCGTCGTGTGGCGCAACGTCCTGCCCGCCGGGCGCGGCACGGCCGTCGATCTTCCGACGTACGCCTTCGACCAGCGGCGGTTCTGGCTGCCTGCCGCCGGCCGGAGTCACGCCTCCGGCGTCTCGCGGGCCGCGGAGCGCCATCCGCTGGTGGACCAGGCGATCGAACTCGACGACGGCGGCATGCTGTTCACCGGCGGCCTGTCCGCGCGTACGCAGCCGTGGCTCGCGGACCACGAGGTGCACGGCCGCGTCGTCGTGCCGGGTGTGACGTTCCTGGAGCTCGCCGCGTGGACGGCCCGGCAGGTCGGGTGCGCGGAGGTCGTCGAGCTGACGCACAAGGCTCCTCTGATCGTGCCGCCCGACGGCAGGGTCGAACTGCAGCTGCGGGCCGGACCCGCCGGCCCGGCTGGGCGGCGGGAGTTCTCGCTGCGGTGCAGGGGCGAGGCCGAGGCTCGCGGGCGTCCCTGGTCGCAACTGGCCACCGGCGTCCTCGGCCCGGCCGGGCCCGGCGGCGTCGCGTCGTCGCCGAGCGGGCCCGCGAGAACGGACCGGCCCGCCGGCGTCCCCGACGGCGCGATCCCGATCGAGGTCGGGGACTTCTACCAGCGGTTCAACGACCGGGGCCACTACGGATGGGGTCCGGTGTTCCAGAGCGTCCGCGCCGCCCACCGGCACGGCGACGACCTCTACGTCGAGCTTCGGCTGCCCGAGGACCGGCGCCTGCATCCCGGCCTGTTCGGCCCGCATCCGGCGCTGCTCGACGCGACAATGCACGGGCTCGGCCTGGACGGCACGCCGGAGCGGCTCGTCGACCTGGTCGCCGATGCCGGAGACGGCACCCCCGGCGGCACCGGCGGCACCGGCGACGACACTGGGCGGCCGCGCATCCCGTTCATCTGGAACGGGGTCGCCCTCTCCGCACACGGCGCGCGTGAGCTCCTGGTCCGGATCTCACCGGCCGGCCCGGGAGCGGTGTCGATCACCGGGTGGGACGAGACCGGCCACCCGGCGGTCGTCGTCGAGTCGCTGCATCTGCTGCCCATCGCGCCGGAACGGCTCGGGCGTACGGTCGGCCGCCGCGGGGCGTTGTACCGCGTCGCCTGGCCCGTCGTCGAGACGCCGCACGAGCCGCCGTACGAGAAGCCGTACGAGAAGCCGTACGAGAAGCGGGGACTTGTGGTCACGGTGCCCGACGGCGATCTTTCCGCCGCGTGGGCGGCGGTCGCGACGGACGGGGAGCCGCCCGCCGCGGTGGTCGTGCCGCTGCCGTCGGACGACCACACGCCCGCCGCCGCGCGCCGCGCGACCCGCCGCACGCTGGAGCTCGCGCAGCGGTGGCTCTCCGACGACGCTCCCGCCGGCGTACGGCTGGTCTTCCTCACCCGGCACGCGGTGGCCGCCCTGCCCGGCGACCCGGTCGAGGACCTCGCCAACGCCGCGTCCTGGGGCCTGATCCGCTCGGCCCAGGCGGAGAATCCGGGCCGGTTCGCGCTCGTCGACGTCGACCGGGCGCCCGCGTCCCAGGACGCGATCGCGGCGGCGGTGGCCACCGGCGCGCCGCAGATCGTCATCCGCGACGGCATACTCCACCGTCCCGAGCCGGTGCAGGTCCCCCTGATCACGGGCCGGGCCGGACGGCGCATCGATCCCGGAGGCACGGTGCTCGTCACCGGCGGCACCGGCGGCCTCGGCGCGCTGCTCGCCCGCCACCTCGTCACCGAGCACGGCGTACGCCACCTGATCCTGGCGAGCCGCCGGGGCGACGCCGCGGCCGGCGCCCGCCGGCTCGTCGCCGATCTGGCCGGCCTCGGGGCGGAGGTCAGGGCCGTCGCCTGCGACGTCGCCGACCGCGGCGCCGTGGAGGCGCTGCTCGCCGCGGTCCCGGCGGACCACCCGCTCAGCGCGGTCGTCCACGCGGCGGGCGTGCTCGACGACGCCGTGATCACCGCCATGTCCGCTCAGCAGGTCGATGACGTCATGCGGCCGAAGGCCGACGGCGCCTGGCACCTCCACGAGCTCACCCGCGGGCTCGACCTGGACGCCTTCGTGCTGTTCTCCTCCGTGGCGGGCGTGCTCGGCACCGCGGGCCAGGCGAACTACGCGGCGGCCAACAGCTTCCTCGACGCCCTCGCCCGCCACCGCCACTCGCTCGGGCTTCCCGCGACGTCGCTCGCCTGGGGGCTGTGGGAGTCCGACGGCATGGGCGGCCGCCTCGGTCACGCCGATCTGGAGCGGATGCGGCGCGCCGGGATCACTCCGCTGTCCGTCGAGGACGGGCTCGGGCTGTTCGACGACGCGCTCGCCCTGGCGGAGCCACTGATCGTGCCGGCCGATCTGGACCTCGCGGCGACGCGTACCGGAACCGTGACCACGCCGGAGGCCGCGGCCGCGCCGGACGTCATGGCCGCGCTGCCGCCGTCCGGTCTGTCACCGGACGAACGCGACGCGCTCCTGCTCGACCTCGTCGTCGGGCAGGTCGCCGAGGTCAGCGGGCACGCCGCGGACTGGATCGAGCCGAACGCCACCCTGTTCGAGCTCGGCCTGGACTCGCTCATGATCGTGGAGTTGCGCAACCGCCTCGCGGCCACCAGCGGGCTGGCCCTGCCCGCCAGCATCGCCTTCGACCACCCGACACCAGCGGCGCTCGTCGACCACCTGCGGGACCGGCTGGCCGGAGACCGCGAACCGGCGGGCGCCTGATGTCACAAGGGTTCCCGATGTCACCAGGACGTCCGATGCCGTACGGGCGTCGGACGTCACGAGGTCGGGGCGTCCGCCCAGATGCCGGGCTCGGGCGCGGGATAGCGGAACCAGCCGCGTTCCGCCGCCCGTGCCCCGGCCTGGAACCGGCTGCGGGCGCCCAGCCGGTTCATCAGGTCGGCGGTGATCCGGCGGCAGGTCCTGGTGGAGATCCCGAGTTTGCGGGCGACCGCCTCGTCGGTGTGCCCCTCACACAGGAACCTCAGCAGCTCGCGCTCCTGGTCGGTGAGACCGTCGCGGTCGCGGGTGCGGGACGCGCCGAAGTCCCGGCCGCGTTCCCACATCAGGTCGAACAGCGTGCGCATCGCCATGACCATGCCCTCGCCGCGGACCAGCACCGCGCCCAGCGCGACGTGCTCGGGATCGACCGGGACCATCGCCACCTCACGGTCCACGATGATCATCCGGATCGGCAGCACCGGAAGGGTGCGCACCCGGCCACCCAGCCACGTGAGCCGGCGGGCATGGCCCGAGGTGACCGGATCCCGGTCGATGGTGTCGAGGAAGAGGGCGCGGACGGCCACCCCGCGCTCCAGCATCTGCTCGTCCAGCATCCGGCTCGCCGTGCTCTCGGCGGACGGCGTGCCGACCGGCGTCAGGGACAGGAACTCGTGGCGGGCGTCGCGGGCGAGCTGCACCAGCCGCTCACGGATCGCGTCGATGTCCGCGAGGCGTTCGAGGACGTCTCCGGACGCGTGCCGGGTGATCGCGTACTCGGCCTCCAGCACGGCGATCGCCGCCCGGCTCTCCGCGATCCGGTTCTGCCGGTGGACCAGCTCGGCCTCCTGGTGCTTGATGAGGGCTTCCAGGGCGATTCCCGGGCTCACCGGGCACAACACGCCCGGGTCCTCCCGGGACGGCCGGAGCAGCGAGAGCCGTCGCAGACGGTCCAGCGCGGCCCGGACGTCGTCCTCGCCCAGGGCCAGCCGGAGGGTCAGATCGGCTACCGTGCTGCCGGGATCCGCCAGAATCGTCAGGTAAACCGACTCGCTGGCATTATCCAAACCGAAACCCTGCAGCACACTGTTGCGGCAAGCCTGCGAATCCACACGCCACCTACCTCGTACACCGCATATCGCCGTACCGCGTCACTTGGTAGTTATGCGGCCCAGCACTCCCCGGCGGCCTGCCAGGCATCGTCATATTAGAGCCGGTCCGCCGAGCCGTCCCGGTGGCGTCCGTTGCCATCTGGTTTGGCAACCGTCCGTCCCACGAAGACGGCGACCGGTCTCCGACGGGAAGTCGTCAAACGCTCACGCAGCGTTGACCCACCTGTGCGGTGGTGCGGTTTTGGGAAGTGGTGACGGCGGACCGGCCCGGATTTCTTCCGCCCGTAATTCGATTCCCGGGGATTCGCGCCGGGTCCGACCGGCCCGGCACGCCCGCGCCCGCCTCGATCGACGCCCTGGTCCGTGGGCTCCGACAGAGCAAGCGCCCAGAGTTTCGGCGCCGGCCGTCACCTGACAACATCCTGCCAGGACACGTGCTGCCAGGCGGGAGCCCCTGACAGAGAGCGACAAGCTTGGGAAAATCGTGGGAGCGCTCCCACGATGCGCATCCAATTAACCGCCGATTGTTCCGCACCCGCGCCCGAATATCTATTGATGCGCATTCCGACCAGTGTCCGACAAAAGTGCGAGGCCATGGGTGAAGGATATGAGTGTGCCGCCGCAACGCTATCCGGCCTTTGACAACAGGCCGGTCATCGCGGCCCCTGCGCCACCCCGGCCGGTCAGCCCGCTTATCGGACGGGAGTCGCAATGCCGGGAGATCGAGGCCGCGGTCCAGGGCCTGTCGCAGGGCCGCCCGGCCTTCCTCGAAATCAGCGGAGATCCCGGAACCGGCAAGACCGCGTTGCTCGCCGAGGTGGTCCGCATCGCACGGGAGGCGGAGATCGCGGTGTTCGCCGGACGGCCGCAGCCGGTGGACGGCGACCTGGCGTTCGGCGCGATCGTCGACGCGCTGGACGGCCGGCTCTCCGTCGCCGCGAGCGAACGGCTCCACCGGCTGCCGGCGGCGCAGCGGGACGTGCTGGCGGCCGTCTTCCCCTCACTGGCGGCGGACGCCTCCGCGTCGTCGCCGCCGGACGTCGCGGCGCCCTACCGCGCGGGTCACGCCGTTCGGGCGCTGCTGGAGGATCTCGCGTCGTCCCGGCCGGTCGCCCTCGTCCTCGACGATCTGCATCAGGCCGACGCGGGCACCGTCGACGTGGTGTGCCGGCTGATGTGCACTCCGCCCCGCGCCCCCGTGCTCCTGGCCTTCGCGCATCGGCACCGGCAGGTGTCCCCGCGGCTACGCGCCACAGCCGACTCGGCGCGGGAGGTCGCCCGGCTGCGCCTGGAACCCCTGGCCGAAAGTCACGCCGGGGTTCTGCTCGGTGAGGACCTGCCCGCGCAGGCACGCGGGGAGCTGTATCGGGCGAGCGAGGGCAATCCCGGCTACCTCCGTGCCCTGGCGGACGTGCTGGAGCAGGGCCCGCCCGGCATCGACGAGGCTGACATCGCCCCGGTGCCGCCGTGGTTCGCCTCGGCGCTGGCCGCCGAGGTCGCCCGCCTCTCGGCCCTGGGAGGACTGGTCATCGCCGCGTGCGCGGTGCTCGGCGACCCGATCACCGTGCCGTCGGTGGCCGCGGTCGCGGAGGTCGGCGAGCAGGACGCCTATTCGGCGATCGACGAGATCGCCTCCCACGACCTCATCCGCCTCGTGGCGGGGACCGGGCGGTTCGGGTTCCGGCACTCCCTGGTCCGCCGTGCCGTCTATCACAATGTGAGTCCCGGCTGGCGGCTCGGCGCCCACGCGCGGGCCGCCCGGTCACCGGCCGGCGGCCGGGCGTCCGCCGTCGAGACGGCGCCGCACCTCACGCGCGTCGCCACGCCGGGCGACCGCGCCGCCGTCGCGCTCCTCGCCGCGGCCGCCGACGAGGTCGAGGCCGCGCGCCCGCGGCAGGCGGCTCAGTGGCGGCGGGCGGCGCTCGAACTGCTGCCGAACGACGGGAACAGGCCGGAGGACGGGAACAGGCCGGACGGCCATGACGGGCCGAACGACGGGAACGGGCCGGACGGCGATGACGCGCAGGCCGACAAGAACCAGCGGTCCGGCGAGCGCGGGCAGGCCGCCGTTCGCACCGGTCTGCTGCTGGCGCTCGGCAGAGCCTGCGAGGCGGCGGGCCAGTTGCGGCAGGGCTGCGACGCCCTGGCCGAGGCCCTGCGGCTGATCCCGCCCGGCGCGGGCGGCCGGCGCGCCGTCGTGGCCGCCGACCAGGCCCGCCTTCTGCACGACCTGGGCCGGTCCGGCGAGGCGCGCGCCCTGGTGCGCACCGAGCTGGCGCACGCCCGGGACGAGGCCGATCGCGCGGCCCTGTCGTTCGAACGGGCATGGCTCGAAGTGTCGAGCGGGTCCCCCGGCGCTGCGCACGCCGACGCCGCGCGGGCCGTCCACATCGCCGATCGGCTCGGCCTGCGCCTGCTGGGCTGCGCGGCGCGCGGGATGCTCGCCGTTTCGGCGGTCCTCGCCGGCACGCCGTCCGCGGGGACGTTCGACGACCTTCCCCGAGCCGCCGCGGTCCTCGACGCGCTCCCCGAC
This sequence comes from Microbispora sp. NBC_01389, assembly GCF_045040095.1. Lineage (NCBI taxonomy): Bacteria > Bacillati > Actinomycetota > Actinomycetes > Streptosporangiales > Streptosporangiaceae > Microbispora > Microbispora sp. NBC_01389. The sequence goes on along the minus strand of NZ_CP109552.1, from coordinate 5,086,521 downwards.
GAGGAGCTCACGGCGCGCCCGGACGCACCGCTCTGGATCGGGTGGGCCGCTCTCGTGCTCGAACGGCCGCACGACGCGATACGGCATCTCGATCGTGCCGTGGCCGCCGGCAGGTCGGCCGGCAGGCAGGCGGTCGTCAGCCACGCGCTGGTCGCACGCGTCGCGGCGCTGTGTGCCGCCGGCCTGCTCACGGCGGCGAAAGAGAGCGCCGACGAGGCCGTGCGCGCGGCCTGGCTGTCCGGCAGCGCCGCGCTTCACTCCTCGGTGCTCGCGGCGCGCTGCCTGGTCACGGCACGCATGGGCGACCTCGACGCCCTGCGACGCCACCTGGCCGAGTACGGCACGCCCGTGGTCCAGGGCTGGCCCGGAGCGCTCGCCGCCGGGATGGTCGCGGAGGCGAGACCGGCCGCGGGCGGCCCCGGTGGACACCGGACCCTGATCGAAGCGAACGGCCTGACGGCCGGCACGACCGCGGACCTGACCGTGCCGGTGGTCGGATCAGCCGCCGCCGGACCGCAGAGCACCACCGGACTGCAGGGCATCACCGAACCGCACAGCACCACCGAACCGCACAGCACCACCGAACCGCGAAGCACCGCCGAACCGCGAAGCACCGCCGAACCGCGAAGCACCGCCGGGCCGCCCGCCGCCGAGCGGCCGGGCGCGGCCTCCCTCACCGAACGCGAGCGGCAGATAGCCCGGCTGGTCAGCGAGGGGCTGAAGAACCGGGAGATCGCCGACCGGCTCTACGTGACGCAGAAGACCGTGGAGATGCACCTGTCGCGGATCTTCGCCAAGCTCGGTGTGTCCAACCGGGTCGGAGTCGCCCGCACCCTCTACGCGGCACCCACGACCTGACGCGCTCCCCGGCCGAACCGAAGCCCGGCCGAACCGAAGCCCGGCCGAACCGAGGGCCGGAGCACCGCAGCACCGCAGCACCGCAGCACCGCAGCACCGCAGCACCGACAGAGACTGTCGCGCTCAGGCGAGCGGCACGATGGTCGACTCGCGCACCACGAGCCGGCAGGGGTGCGCGTGCCGGCCCGGAGAGGCGGTGCCGTTGATGGCGGCCAGCAGCATCTCGGCCGCCGACCGGCCGAGACCTTCGAGATCCATGTCGACGCTGGTCAGCGGTGGCTGGGCGCCGTCGGTCATCACGTCCCAGTTGTCGAAGCCGACGAGGGCGACGTCCTGCGGGACCCGCCGCCCGGCGGCGCGCAGCGCGTCGCCCACCCCGCGGGCGATCTGGTCGCTGCCGCAGAAGACGGCATCGAACTCCGTCCGGCCCGCCAGCAGGATTCCGACGGCCTGCCGTCCCCACGCCTCGCTCCAGCCGCCGAACAGCGGCGGCGCGACCGGTTGGAGACCTGCCTCGGCCAGCCGTTCCAGCGCCGCCGCCGCGCGCACCCGCGCGGAGTTGTGATGCTCCGGCCCGGTGACGTGGGCGATCCGGGTGCGCCCGACCGCCAGCAGGTGCTCGACCGCCTTCCGCGCTCCGCCCGCCTCGTCGGGGACCACCGAGCAGTCCCCCGGGTCGACGGAACTGATGAAGGCGTACACCACGGGAACGGGCAGGCTCGGGCCGATGGACATGCGCGCCTCGGTGCGCCGGCCGGTCACGATGATCCCGTCGACCCGGCGGCTGAGCAGGGTTTTGACGTAGTACTGCTCACGGATGGGGTCGTCCCGGCCGTCGCAGAGGAAGACCGACATCTCCCCGGCGCCGAGCGCGTCCTCGGCGCCCATGAGGACCGGGATGCTGAACCGGCCGATGGTGTCCGTGGTGATCATCCCGACGGTGTAGGTGCGCCCCGAGTGCAGGCTCCGCGCGCCGGCGTTGGCCTGGAAGCTGAGCTGCCGGGCAGCCTCACGCACGCGCGTCCGGGTCTCCTCGCGCAGCGACCCGCGCCCGTTGAGCGCTTTGGAGGCCGTGCCCACCGACACCCCGGCCAGTGCCGCGACGTCGGCGATGGTGGCGTGACGCTCCGGTCTCCCCACGTTTCCTCCAGTTTCCGGGGACGTTGCCGCAACTCACTGTATAGCGCGATGGAGCCCGGGTAACGCGCCGGAAACGCGGTGTTGACGCCCCAACACCACATTGGTAGCTTGTCGGCAATCGTTTTCCTTTGTTTCCAGCTGCCCCGGATTTCCCCCCTTCCTCGTTTCCCTGGCCGGCGGTCCCCGCGAGCCTCCCCGCACGAGAGATCAGGATGACCGAGCAGAAGCTGTCAGACCCCCCGCCCCCCGGCCTCGGCCCAAGGGAGTCCACCGCACCGGTCGCCCCGGTCACACCGGTCGCGCCCCGGCCCGGCGCCGTCGTCGCACTGCGGCCGCTCGGCGTGCACGAGGCCCGGCTGGACCCCGGCGGCCTCCTGGGGCGGTGGCAGCGGCGCAACGCCGAGGACACGCTCCCGCACTGCGTGGAGAACCTGCACGCTCACGGCAACATCGCCAACCTCCGCGCGGCGGCGGGCGAGTCCGGCGACGCCTTCACGGGCATGTGGTTCGCCGACTCCGACGTCCACAAGACGCTGGAGGGCGCGGCCTGGGAGCTCGCCTCCTCGCCCGGCGACGCCTCGCTGCGGTCGTTCGTCGACGACACGACCGCGCTGCTCGCCCGCGCCCAGCGACCGGACGGCTACCTCAACTCCTACTTCACCGTCGCCGCGCCCGACCAACGCTGGCGCAGGCCGGAGTGGAGCCACGAGCTGTACTGCGCCGGTCACCTCCTCCAGGCCGCCGTCGCCGCCGCGAGGACCGGCGTCAGCCCCGACCTCGCGGCCGTCGCCCGCCGTTTCGCCGACCTGCTGGTGGAGCGCTTCGGGCCGGGCGGCGCCGAGGAGGTCTGCGGGCACCCGGAGATCGAGACCGCGCTCGCCGAGCTGTACCGGCTGACCGGGCACCGGCCCTACCTCGACCTGGCCCGCCGGTTCCTCGACCTGCGCGGTCGGGGACTGCTCGGGCCCGGCCGGTTCGGCCCCGCGTACTACCAGGACCACGTGCCCGTACGCGAGGCGGCGGAGGTCACCGGGCACGCCGTACGGCAGCTCTATCTCCTCGCCGGGATGGTCGACGTCGGCGTGGAGACCGGCGACCACACACTGCTGGACGCGGCGGAGCGATTGTGGGAGGACGCCGTGCACCGGCGCACCTACGTCACCGGGGCGCACGGGTCGCGCCACCGTGACGAGGCGTACGGCGATCCGTACGAACTGCCGCCGGACCGGGCGTACGCCGAGACCTGCGCGGCGATCGCGAGCTTCCAGTGGAACTGGCGGCTGCTGCTGGCGACCGGCCGCGCCCGGTACGCCGACGAGATGGAGCGGGCGCTGTACAACGCGGTCGCCGTCGCCGTGTCCCTCGACGGCAGGCACTTCTTCTACTCCAACCCCCTGCAGTCGCGCACCGGCCACACCGGCTCCGGGGAGGAGGGGCAGGCGCGGCGGCTGCCCTGGTACTCCTGCGCCTGCTGCCCGCCCAACATCGCCCGGCTGATGGCCTCGCTGCACGGCTACCTGGCCACGGCGGGCGACGACGGCCTGCAGATCCACCTGTACGCCGCGGGCAGCGTGACCGCCGAGGTCGCCGGGGCCGCCGTGCGGGTGGACGTGCGCACCGAATACCCCTGGCAGGGCCGGATCGAGCTCACCGTGACGTCCGAGGCCGACGCCCCCTGGACGCTCGCGCTGCGCGTGCCGGAATGGTGCGACGCGTACGCGGTCCGGATCGGCGGCGGACCGGTGACCGCCCCCGCCCGGGACGGCTACGTACGGCTCACCCGGGTCTGGGCGCCGGGCACGACGGTCGTCCTCGACCTGGAGATGCCGGTCCGGCGGGTGACCGCGCATCCCCGCGTGGACGCGGTGCGCGGCTGCGTCGCCCTGGCCCGGGGACCGCTCGTCTACTGCCTGGAGCAGGCCGACCTGCCGCCCGGCACGGTGCTGGAGGACGTGCGGCTCGACCCCGCCGGCGCCGTCGAGGCGGGGCGCCGGGAGGACCTGCCGGAGTTCCCGGTCGTCCTCACGGCCGGCGGCACGCTCGCCGAGCCCGGCGTCTCCCTGTACGCCGACGCGCCCGCGAGGGAGCGTCACGGCGGCCCGCTCACCCTCACGGCGGTGCCGTACTTCCTGTGGGGCAACCGGAGCGAGGGCCCGATGCGGGTCTGGGTCCCGGTCGCCGCCACGGGATGACCACGCGGCCGCGCCGCATCGGAGAACGCGACAACATCGGCCGGACGCCGGCCGTCAACAGGGAGAACGAACATGGAAAGCCTTGACAGGAGACGGCGGGTCGCCGGCCTGGGCCTGGTGGCCCTCACCGTCGCGGGCGGCCTGACCGCGTGCTCCGGAAGCTCCGGCGAGTCCTCCGGCGGCGATGCTCCGGTGGGCGCGAGCCAGGCGGCCGGCGGCGGGACGTACACGATCTGGGATCCGTACCCGCAGTTCGACGACACCTCCGACTGGGTGAAGCTGCTCGGCCAGTGCGGGACGCAGGCCGGGGTGACCGTCAAGCGGACCGGTTACGACACCACCGACCTGACCAACAAGGCGCTGCTCGCGGCGCAGCAGGGCAACTCGCCGGACGTGCTCATCGTGGACAACCCGGTCGTCTCGACCCTGGCCGAGGCGGGGATGCTGACCTCGACGGACGAGACCAAGATCGACACCTCGGCCGCCTCGCCGAACCTGCTCGCGGCGGGCCAGATCGGCGGCAAGACGTACGGCATCCCGATCGGGGCCAACACCCTCGCGCTGTACTACAACAAGGACGTGCTGAAGAAGGCCGGGGTGGACGCCGGCGGCGTCAAGGACTGGGCGTCGCTGACGGCGGCGCTGGAGAAGGTGAAGGCGGCGGGCAAGAAGGGCATCACGTTCTCCGCGATCGGCACCGAGGAGGGCAGCTTCCAGTTCCTGCCGTGGTTCTGGGGCTCCGGCGCGAACCTGACCAAGCTGGACTCGCCGGAGGGCGTCGCGGCGCTGTCGCTGTGGACCGACTGGGTGAAGAAGGGGTACGCCCCCAACTCGGTGATCAACAACACCCAGACGACCAGCTGGCAGGAGTTCGCGACCGGCGACTTCGCCTTCGCCGAGAACGGCACCTGGCAGCTCGCCAACGCGAAGAAGGCCGGGTTCCCGTACGGCATCATCCCGATCCCCGCCAAGGACGGCGGCGCCGCTCCCGCCCCCACCGGCGGCGAGTTCGTGAGCGTCCCCGTGCAGCAGGACACCGCCCGTTACGCGACGACGCAGAAGCTCGTGACCTGCCTGGCCAGCACCGACAACTCGCTGACCACCGACACCACGTTGTCGTACATCGCCCCGACCGAGGAGGTGCAGGCGAAGCAGGTCGAGCAGAACCCGGACCTGAAGGTGTGGGTGGAGGCGGTCAAGGCGGCCAAGGGCCGCACCAGCGACGACCTCGGCACGAAGTACCCCAAGATCTCCGAGCCCCTGTGGAAGGCGACGCAGGCCGCGTTGAGCGAATCGCAGCCGCCGCAGGAGGCGCTGGCCGCCGCCCAGACCGCGGCGGCCAGCGCCACCCAGTAGGTGCCACGGGCCCGGGGCGCCCGCCCCGGGCCCGGGCCCAAGCCCGTACCCGGCCCACGGACGTCAGAGTCAGGCGAGGGAAAGCATGGAACACGCCACACGGACGCCGGCTCCCCTCCGGCGGGCGACCGGCGGGAGCGGGCCCCGGCGCGCGGGCAGGGCGGCGTCCGCCGGGTTCTCGCCCGCCGTAACCGGCCGGGCCAGTGGGCGGCCTGGGCGTTTCTCACGCCCCTGGTGGCCTACCTGCTCGCGTTCTACGCCTATCCGCTCTACCGGAACGTCGAGCTGAGCCTGCGCGACTACACACCGTGCGGTCGTTCGTACGGGGCGACGCGCCGTTCACCGGGCTCGCCAACTATCTGAAGGTCGTCCGCGACGCGACCTTCGGGCCCGCGCTGTGGCACACGGTGGTGTTCACCGTGGTGTCGCTGGTCTTCCAGTTCACCATCGGGCTCGCCCTCGCGGTGTTCTTCACCCGGCACTTCCGGCTGTCGGCGACGCTGCGCGCGCTGTTCCTGGTGCCGTGGCTGCTGCCGCTGATCGTGTCGTCCTCCACCTGGTCGTGGATGCTCAACAGCGACTCGGGGGTGGTCAACGCCGTCCTAGGCGCGTTGGGCCTCGTTCCGGTCAACTGGCTGACCTCGCCGGACTGGTCGCTGTGGTCGGTCACCATCGCCAACATCTGGATCGGCATCCCGTTTAACCTCGTCGTGCTCCACAGCGGCCTGCAGGCGATCCCGGCGCAGGTCCACGAGGCGGCCGAGATCGACGGGGCGACGGGCTGGACCCGGTTCTGGCAGGTGACGTTCCCCCTGTTGCGGCCGGTCTCGGCGATCACGCTGCTGCTCGGGCTGGTCTACACGCTCAAGGTGTTCGACATCATCTGGATCATGACGAAGGGCGGGCCCAGCGGAGCCTCCACGACGCTGGCCACCTGGTCGTACCGGCTGGGGTTCGGCAACCTGCTCCCGGCGTTCGGGCCCGGCGCCGCGGTCGGCAACCTGCTGATCGTCATCGCGCTGGTCTTCGGGCTGGTCTACATCCGCGTGCAGCGAAGTCCACCTGATGACAGCAGCCTGATGACGGCGACCGCCCGCGCCGGCGTGCTGCCGGCGCGGGCGGTCGGGTGTGACGGCGCGACTCAGGTGAGCTGGATGTAGTCCAGTTCGGCGTTGCCAGTGGCACCGGAGAATCCGGGAGAGCCCTTGGCCAGGCGGATCACGTTGTATCCGGCCTTGAGGCTGACGGTTGTGTCGGTGGTCGCGCCGAACTGGCCCCAGCCGGAGGTGGCCGGGTAGCTGACGGTGCCCCACGATCCGCCGTTCACGGCCAGGCCCTGGGTGGCGGTGGCGCCACCGCCGTTGGCGTAGCCGATGGTCATCGTGTAGGTCCGGGCGGTCGGCACGTTCACCACGAAGTCGACGTAGCTGTCGGTGCTGTGCGTGCTCGTGGCGTTGTCGATGCGGCCCACGTAGCCGCCCTCGGACGCGCTGGAGGCCGTCAGCCGCTGCGCGCGGAAGACCGATCCGTCCTCCGCCTCGTACCGCTGCTGATAGGAGGGCACTCCGCTGGCCGGCTGGACGACCACGTGATATCCGTCGGAGGCGGCCATGTTCGGCACGATCACCAGCAGTTGGTCGCCGGTCACGCGATAGACGGTGCTGGAGACAGGAGTGGCCGCCGGGGCCGAGGTGGAGCGGCTCTGCGTGTGCGTGGACTCCACGGTCACCTGGACGGAGGGGCCGAGCGCGGCGATGCCGGTCAGCCGGACCGTGTTGGTGCCGGCCTCGTTGCCCAGGATCACGTTCACGATCTTGCGGGTGCCGTCGTAGGAAGCGAAGCCGTCCAGCCCGGCCTGGCTCGGCGGGGTGGTGGTGACCATCCGGCCGGCCATGTCGCCGTACCACTTGTAGAGCCACCAGGTCCCGGTGGGCTGGGAGTTGTTGGTCACCAGCCCGTTCATGGTGCCGTACTCGTACCAGAACGCCCGGTGCGCCGACTCCACCCCGGCCCGCTCGAACTTGGCCACGTAGCTGGCGATCCGGCCGGGGACGTCCACCTCGCTCGTCGCGGCGTACTCGTTGATCGAGATCCGCCGGGGGCTGATGCCCAGCGACGACTCCAGCGCGCGGTAGTCGGCGATGTTGGCGGCGATGTTGTCGGGGCTGCCCAGCTCATGCCAGCAGATGATGTCCGGCAGCGTGCCGGCCGCCTTGGCGCTGCTGAGGAACGACGACAGCCACGAGCGGTTGTAGTAGGAGATGCTCGGCCCCACGATCGGCGTCGTGGTGTCCAGTGCCCGCACCGCCCGGAAGGTGCGCGTCCAGCCGTCGTTGAAGGCCCCGGCGTTGGCGGTCTTCCACGTCCAGTCCGGCTCGTTCCACAGCTCCCAGCCGAGGATGTTGCTCACCGAGGTGGCGTTCAGCCGGGCGCGGACCATCGTGTCCACCTTGGCGAGCCAGTCGTTCCAGCTCACCCACTGGTAGGGGAAGTTGGAGTAGATGTCCGGCATCCGGATGTACTCCCCCGCGCCGACCCGGGTGGCCTGCGGCGCCACCAGCAGCGAGTCTCCGCCGGGCGGCTGGCCGTTGGGCCGCTGTCCCACCCCGGGGGCCGGCTGCGTCAGCGAGTTGACCTTCAGCGGCAGCAGGGTGGAGTCCGCCGGCCTGCTGTTCTCCGCCAGGCCGTACAGACCGCCGGTCGCGACGTGGGTGACCGGCCGGAACGGAGAGCCGGCGGCCACGGTGAGCACCTTGCCCACGGGGTTCGCCGGAGGCGGGCTGCCCGAGGGGCTTGGCGACGGGCTTGGTGAAGGGCTCTGGGACGGGCTCGGTGAGGGGCTTGGCGAGGCGCTCGGTGAAGGGCTCTGGGACGGGCTTTGTGAAGGGGATGCGCTCGGACTTGGGCTGGGCGACCGGGTGGGGCTCGCCGACGGGCTGCTGACGGCGCCGGTGCAGGGGGTGCCGTTGAGGGCGAAGTTCGCGGGGACGGGGTTGGAGCCGTTCCAGGACGCGTTGAAGCCGAAGCCGGCCGAGCCGCCGGTGGGGATGGAGGCGTTGTAGCCGGCGTCGGTGACGGTGACCTGCGCGCCCGACTGGGTGTAGCTGCCGTTCCAGAGCTGGGAGATGGCCTGCCCGGCGCCGAACGTCCAGGTCAGCTTCCAGCCGCTGACCGGGTCACCGAGGTTGTCGACGCCGACGCTCGCGCCGAAACCGCCCGGCCACTCGCTGCTGATCGTGTAGGTGACCTTGCAGCCGGCCGCCGCCTGGGCGGCCGGCGAGAGGGTGAGGGCGGTGGCCCCGGCACAGAGGACGGCGGCCAGCGCCGTCCCCGATCGATGGGAGAAGAGTCGCATGTGTGTCCTCGAAGGCGGTGGTGGATTGGAGAGGAGAGCCTGAGCGGGAGCCGCCGAGGCGGGGCGCGAAGTTGCCGAGATACCGGTTTCCGGCTGGTTGCCGATGGCGGGGCGACTGACCGGGGAACGAAAACCTTCACGCACTCCACGTGCCACATTCGCCGCATCGCCGCTCGTGGTGAGCCCGACAAACGATTTCCTTCGTAGTGACTTCGGGTTCGCAGGCGGACCGTACGCACGTCCTGGTTCGGGCGTCAACGGACGGGCCGGCGGCGCACGACGGGGCACTCGGCACGGCACGGTCCCGGTGCCGCCCACGGGGCCTGTCGCGTCTGGCCGCGATCGAAGTTCGGCTGAAAGTTACACGGACCGGCGACGGCCGACGTGCCGCGCGAGCAGACCGCCCAGCGGCGCTCTCAGGGCCGCTCGCACCAGAGCAACCGGTGACCAGCCGGTAGTGCTGTGAGCCGACGGTGCTGTGGGAGGCTGCTCGCATGACACGCTTCGTCGTCGACGCTCCGGTCGCCGTCCGGCTCGCGACCGGCGGTCTGGCGATTCCACCGGGTCATGCGCTGTTCGCGCCGGCGTTGCTGCGATCCCAGGCACTCGCGCTCGTGTACGGCTCCGTCCGCCGAGGCGACATCGATGAGCGGGCGGCGAGGACGATCCTCGACGGCATCCGTTCGTTGCGTATCCGGCTGCTCGGGGACCGCGTGCTCCAATCCGTCGCCTGGGAGGTCGCCCGCACGCTGGGCTGGCCGGACACTTACAGGGCGGAGTACATCGCGCTGACCCGGCTCCAGGCGGACGCGCTGGTGACCTTCGACGACGAGCTCTCCGAGGCGGCGAGCACGATGGTCGCGACCGCTCCCCTGACCCAGGTGCTCCAGGCGCCGTAACCAATCCGCGGCGAGTCGCTCACAGCCGCGTGTCCGGCCTCACCGGACCGGGCCCCGCGAAGCGGCCGTAGGTTCCAGGCCACAGGGACAGGCGGCCGAGATCGTCCACCCGATCTCCGCCCAGGTCCCGCGCGTCGAGCCCGGTCGCGGCGGCCGGTCGGCGAGCAGCCTGGCTGGACCGCTCCGCACCCGCACTCCCGTTCGACCAATCCCAGGCGTCCTAACTTTCCGTGACGTTATATTTACACTGTGCTAACCAGCGTCTACATCGACGGGTTCAACCTCTACTACGGCTCCCTCAAGGGCACCCCATACAAGTGGTTGGACCTCGATGCCCTCTCCCGCCGTCTCCTGCCGCGGGACAACATCCGTCACATCCGCTACTTCACCGCCCGCACAACACCGAGGATCGGCGATAACGGCCATAGCCGGCAGGAGATCTACCACAGGGCGCTTGCCACAATTCCTCACTTGAGCATCCATCTGGGGTACTTCCAGCAGACGATCACTCGAATGCCACTGGCCTACCCACGACCAGGTGGTCCTACTACCGTGGAGGTGATCAAGACCGAAGAGAAAGGGTCGGACGTCAACCTCGCCGCCCATCTCATCGCCGACGCGTTCCTCGGCGACTGCGACATCGCTGTGGTTGTCAGCAACGACGGCGACCTGGCCGAGCCCATCCGCATCGTTCGCCACCAACTGGGCCTGCCGGTGGGCGTCCTCAACCCCTTCCCCGTAACGCGGCGCGCACGGGCGCTGGAGAGGGTCCCTCCGTCGTTCTTCAAACAGATCCGGCCCAGCGAGCTGCGGGTGTCCCAGTTTCCGGAAGTGGTTCACGACCGACAGGGAAAAATCACTCGCCCATTCGACTGGTGAATCGACGGAGAAAAAACCAGGGCCTCGCCCGATGGACGAGGCCCACGCCCACCCATCGAAATGAGTGGGGCGACTGAGACCAGTAAACCGCTCCCCGAGGGTGCACGTCAACTCACTCAGAGCAACAGTCCTCGCCCTGTATGCCGTCGGCGCCGAGTCGTCCGCGCACAGCGGTACCGCCGATCGCCAGAAGTCGGAACGCTCCAGGGGTCCACGCTCGCCTGCCTCCACGGCGACGCCCACCGCTTGGCCTATATGTACATATACGACCGATTTGCACGGGTTTACCTGTGAATCGCGTTCACCGTTGCCTCTTGCAGGCAGTCCGAGTATGGTCTCTTTCGTCCACCGGGTATCCCGTGCGCCGATCCTTGGCCGGCAGGGACTTGTCACCCCTCCTGCGCGGCCCTCACCCAGCCGTACTTCGCCCGGACCCGGCGGCATGATCGACGCTTCTCTGTCCACGGACGGTTCGCGCCCCACGAAAAGAAGGGGGACACGATGCGGCGTATCTGCAACGGAAAGGGCCCGCATGACCGGCACCCCGCGCCACTCGGTGACGTCGGCGCCCTGACCGCGTTCGCACAGGTCGGCCTGATCACGGCGGATGTGACGACCCGCGTGACCCCGGACGACCTGATGGTCATCCGCCACTACCCGCCGATGGTCCGCAAAGGTGTACTGAGCCACGTCAGACTCGGCGACGCCAGGCCGATACCCCGGCCCGCGCTCATCAACCTCGTCCGCATTCTCCAGGGCAACGACGGGAGACTGCCGACCTCCCTGGCCTGTGCGCTGAGCATGCCTTTCCTGCAGGGCTTCGACAACCACGACAACCTCTCCGAGGTCGCGTGCGCCCGCCTGCTGAGCCCCGCCGACGGCGCCGACGCCCTCTCCGCGGCCCCTGTGCTCACCCGGACGCTGACCACTGCCCAGGGTCTCGGCGAGAGCATGATCGATCTCGTCCTCGCCCACATCTACTCCCACGACCTGCCGCTGTCGGCCGTGGCGCTCGCCCTGCTCGTGGGCTCCACCGACCGGATGGATCCCGCCGCGGCGGACGCGGTCCGGTCCGCCTGGCGGGAACTTTGTGCCGGTCATCCCGTGCTTCCCGAAACGCCCATCACATTCTCCCGGCTCCGGGAGGCCGCCCTGTCCCTCCCATCCCATGGGTCGCTCCAGACCCCCCACGCCGACGCGTCTCATGACGAAGAGGAAGAGATGCTCCCGATCATTCGCGAAGCCGCTGAGAACGATCAGCGATCGTCCGCCTCGACGCTACGTGAGGAACTCGATCTCCTGCGCCGGACGCTCGGCAACGCCACGGACGCCGCCGACCGGATCCGGCGGGCATTCGCCGACGCCGGACGGCCTCTCGACGAGGATGTCGAGATGATCCTGCGCGGCGTGCAGGAGTTCGACGGGCTGCGAAGCAGGATCGAGGCCGTAAGCGGGTCCACGCTCTCCGGCACGACCGCCGACTCGCTCCAGCACGAGATCGTCCAGCTCGAATCCGCGGACGCCCGGCGCAGACGAATCCTCGCCCTGGCCCACATCGACGGTCCGTCAAGTCTCGAAGGTCTCCTGCAAACGGTCCGCGAGGCGGCTACGGTCGAGAGCCCGGTCCTGGAGTCGCTGGCGGAGCTCATCAGTCTGGCCCGCGACCCTGGCGACGACTCCCTGGACCAGATCGCCGACGTGCAGGACCGCTTTCTCCGGGAGGCGCCCCCCGAACTGCGGAAGCTGGGTCCGGCCGCCGTCCGGGGTCTGCTGACGGTTCCGGACCCGGCCGACGTGATCCTTCCGGCCCTCCCGTCCGGCGGTGCGCCTCAGGGGAAGGGCGACGACAACGCGGCCACCACACCGGACGGCGCACCGTCCGAAGGCTCCACGCACGCCGACCGGGCGCAGGATGACGAGGGAGGGGTCGCCCCGCAGCCGGACGAGCCGCGGGCACCCTTCTCGCCGTCCGCCGCGGCGGTTCCGCCCGAGCCGGCGCACGTAGGCGGGAACGCCGGCCCGGACGTCCCCGCCGAGCCGCAGGACCCGGACGAGCCGCACGGCACCAACGAGCCGCACGCCATCGACGAGCCGGACGTGCTCGCGGACCTGGACGCCTTCATCGAGACCGTGGCGCCGTCCATCAAGAACCCGCCGCCTCCGGTGAGGAGCGGTGCGACCGCACCGCAGGATCTCGGCCCTTCCTCCGGCACGGAGACGACCGCGAACGGCGCGAACGGCGCGAACAACGGCGCCGAGGGGGAACCCGCCCGGCGGGCCTTCTCCTCCGGCGGCACCGCGGAGACGACCAGCACAGAGCCAACCAGCACAGAGCCGACCGCCACCGGGCCGGCCAGTGCCGAGCCGACCAGCATCGAGCCGACCAGTGCCGAAGCCGGGGCCGAGGCCGCCGCGCTCCGCGCCGGGCGGTTCGGGTTGGCGGCGTGGCTGCGTGAGGCGGCCGGTCGATCGCCCGCGGAGGTGAGCGCGCGGCGGTGCGCCGCGATCGCCGCCGAGATGAGCGAGTTCGCCGGCCGGCTGTCGGCCGCCTTCACCGAAGCCGCCGGGAACGTGACCATGAGGGCTCTCGGCGACGACACTCCGGGCCAGTTGCTGGCCTGGGCCGCCGCGCTGCGCAGCGGCCTGGTTCACCCCACCCCGGAGGCGACCCGTCTGCTGGGCGAGCTGTCTCCGGCGCTGTCGCGCTATCGCGGTCTCAGGGCGTACGGCGAGGCGTTCCGCGCGATGGCGGAGAACGGAGCCTATCTGGTGCCCGGCCTGTCCGGACGGATGCACGACGCCTCACAGGCGGACGAAAGCCGGGAGCGGGCCACCGCCGCCGCGGCCAGGTTCCTGGAGGAGGGCCCATCTCAGAAGATCAAGTACGCGCTTGCCACCGAGGTCTGGAAGACCCTGATCCTGGACGACTCCTCGGGCCCGGGGAAGCTGCTGGCGATCGCCGCCCGCAATGACGAGTCTCTTGTCGACGAGACCGAACGCGAGCTCGACCGGATCAGAACCGGCGGCGAGATCGACCGGCTGATCGACGAGACGGGCAAGGCCCGGGCCTCCCGTAAGGGAGCCGACCGCATCCACTCCGGCGCGAGGGCGAAACTGATCGAGAAGATCGAGAAGGCGCTCGACCTCGTGGCCGGCTGGGTCGCCGCCGTGAAGAAGGTGGAGTCATTCCAGACGGACGGCTCCGGCGTCTCCCGGGTCGTCCGGCACCTCCACGAACTCCGCACGACCGTACACGAGAATCGGACACGGGTGGAGGAGGAGATCGCCGACCTGGAGGCCTCCGCCGACCCGCTCGTCGCCGCGGCGGCGAGGGGGGTCTCGCTGCTGGTCCGCGACACCCTGCGACTGCTGGACGGCGGGCCGCTCACCCAACCGGAGCCGCTGATCAGCCACCTGCTCAACGGCGACCTGCTCCTGTCTCCAGCCATCGGCTTCGACGGGGACACGGTCACGCCGCGCGCCCGGCCCGCGCTGGACGACCTGCTCCCCCTCTGCGCCGGCGACCGCGACTGGCGGGCGGCCTTCGAGGCCCGCGCCGGGGCAGGCGACCACCGCGGCACGCGGGCCCTCGTGTCGGTGCTGTCCCAGCAGGACCACACTCTCCACGCCGAGCTCCGCCAGCGCAGGGACAAGCTGGTCGACGAGGCCCGGCACAAGCGTGACGACCGCGTCGACGGCATCCAGGACCGGATCGCGGAGTGGCGCCGGGCGGGAGTGCTCCCCGAGGTGACGGCCAACCGGTTCTCCGCCGCGCTCCAGGCCCTCGGCAACGACGAGCGGGACGACTTCGACGTCATCACCCGCGAGCTCGACGTGCTGGAGCGGGACGCCGCGCGGGTCCGCGACGAGCAGATCGCCGCGGAGCTGGCCGTGCTGACCACCCTGAGCGCCGAGAACGCCGACGTCGCCGCCGTCCGGGACCGCATCGGCACCTACATCGAGGACGGTGACCTGACCACCGCCCGCGAGTTCACGGCCCAGGCGAAGAGCGGCAAACGGCTGCCGGAGATCTCGGACACGGTTCACCACCTGGAGCGGTTCTTCCCGGACTTCCCGCAGGCCTTCGAGAAGATGTCCGCCCGGCTGCCCGCCAGCCAGAAGGGGCAGGAAGGGGCGGAGTGGCTGCAACGGCTCAAGGAGGCGCTCCGTACGGGCCAGGAGGTCGGCGAGCGCGAGCTGAGCGCCCTCCTGCGGAGGACCGAGCTGTCGATCTCCGGCGTGCCGCGTACCCGGCGAGCCGTCGCGGGAGAGGGTCTGCGTCTCTGGCACGCCGTATCCCAGGGACCGAAGGCGGCGGGCAACCTCAGGTCCGCCGTCAGCGCCATCCTGCAGGTGATCGGCTTGGAAGGGGAGCAGGGGGCGTCCCGGGCCGAGCGGGACCGGCTCTGGATCACGCTCGACCAGGTGCGCACGATCATGGACCCGCAGCTGCCGGTCTTCGGCTCCCGGATGAGCCCGTCGGGTGACCGGCTCCAGCTCCTGCTGGTGTGGCGGCCGCCCGGGCCGCAGCAGGTCGTCGAGTGGCTGAAGGACCAGCCGGCCGACCAGACCGTCCTCGTTCTGTACTTCGGCGTGCTCACCGTGGAGCAGCGCCGCCAGCTGGCCGCGGTGAGCCGCAGACGTCCCACGCCGGTCGCGGCGTTCCTGGACGACGCCGCGATCAGCTACCTCGCCTGCCTGCCCGACGCGGACTGGAGCACGACGGTGAGCCTGCTGGCCCCGTTCACCGCCACCAATCCGTACGCGCCGACGGGCGACGTTCCGGAGGAGATGTTCTACGGCCGCCGGGACCAACTGCAGGAGGTGATCAGCCGGGCGGGATCCTCCTTCGTCTACGGCGGGCGGCAGCTCGGCAAGTCCGCACTGCTGCGCAAGGCCGAGCGGCACATCCGCAAGACCGACCCGAACCGGGTGGTCGTCTCCGAGGTCATCCAGAACATCGGCAAAATCGAGTCGGTCGCCGCGTTGTGGCGGACCCTCGCCGACCGGCTCAGGCAGGCCGAGGTCCTGCCGCTGTCCTCGGCGCCCTCTGCCGGCCCGGAGGAGATCTGCCGAGGCGTGAAGGAGTGGATCGAGGCCGACCCGGCGCGGCAGCTGCTGATCCTGCTGGACGAAGCCGACGAGTTCCTCAACGCCGACGCGCGGGACGCGTCCTTCGGCAACGTCATCTCGCTGCGCAACCTCATGAACGAGACGGACCGGCGGGTGAAGATGGTCTTCGCCGGTCTCCACCAGACGGCGCGCTTCGAAAGCCTGCCCAACCAGCCGCTCGCGCATCTGGGCACCCCCATCGCGGTCGGCCCGCTCGACCCGCAGGACGCGTACAGCCTGCTGACCAAGCCCCTGGAGGCGCTCGGGTTCAGGTTCTCCCCCCGTCTGGGGGCGCGCGTGATCGCGGAGGCGAACAACGCTCCGGCCCTCATCCAGCTGTTCGCCGACGCCCTGCTGACCCGGCTGCGCCGGAGCTCGGCGACGCACACGGCCCTGCCGTACGAGATCACGCGCGAGGACGTGGAGGCGGTCTGGCGGGACAACAAGCTGGCGCGCGGCTTCCATGACCGCTTCGAATGGACCCTGAACCTCGACAAGCGATACAAGGTCATCGCCTACACGGTCGCGTTCCACGCGCTCGACGAGGGCGCCGTCGGCGAGCTGACGGCCGAGCGGCTACGGGCCGAATGCCTGACCTGGTGGCCGCACGGATTCGCGGACTCGACCAGCGATGGGTTCCGCGGGCTGCTGGACGAATGCGTCAACCTCGGCGTCCTCGCCGCGGACGGCGAACACTACCGGCTGCGCACCCCGCACATCCTCAACCTGCTGGGCGGAGCCGACGAGGTGGTGACCGTGCTCGATCAGGCCGAGACGTTCGAGCGGCCCGAGGAGTTCGACGCGCAGGCCTACCGCGACCCTTACACGGGAAACGACGAGCGCTCCCCTCTCGCGGGCAGTCAGGTGACGCGGCTGCTCGGCCGCCGCAACACGCTGCATCTCATCGCCGGTTCCCCGGCCCTGCAGATCGACCGGGTGGCCGCCGCTCTGGAGGAGACGGCTTCCCACACCGGACAGGCCCGGACGCTCCGAGTCGGGGTGGACGGTCTCACTCTCGAAGGAGCACTGCAGCGCGCCGAGCTGAGTTTCGACCACGACATCGTGATCGTCGACCTCGCCGGCCAGCAGTCCACGAAGGCGGCCGCCTTCGTACGGAAGGCGGCGGAGGCGATCACGGCGCCGACCAAGGGAACCCGGTCCATCGCCCTCGTGGCGCCGCCCGAGTGCGCCTCGGAGTGGCTCTCGGCGGGGCGCGGGGCCGACGCGGGAGGCGACGGCTCCGGCGGCCTGACCGGCCGCGCCGAGCTGATCGAGCTCCAGCGCTTCAACCAGGCCGCCGTACGGCAGTGGATGCACGAGGTCGACCTCGGTTTCCGGGACAGGTCGAGTCAGGACGCGCTGCTGCGCACCACCGGCGGCTGGCCGTTGCTGATCAGCAGGGTGGTCCGGACGCTGGCCGCCCGCGACACCGACCCCGAACACGCTCTGGAGCGCTGCCGCGACTACCTGGCCGAGGCTCCGGAGGAGTTCGTCCGGTCGACCGGGGTGCTCGCCGGCCCGGCGCTCGACGCCGCGTGGCAGATTCTGGTGGAGATCCTCGACGCCGCGGAGAGCCCGGAGACGCTCGCCGGCATCCTCGCCGACGACACCCGGCTGTCCGAGCCGAATCTCCTGGAGGAGGGCTTCACCTCGACCGCGGACCTGGTGGAGGTGCTGCGGATTCTCGGCGCGCTGGTTCCCCAGGACGACGGGACGCTGCAGCCGGAGCCCGTCCTTCTGCAGGCCACCCTGCGGATGGGGCTCTCGCGGTGACGGACCTTCTCCTCCCGGTTCTGCACGCCGCGGCGGAGGTGATCCTCTCCCGGCCGGGGATGGCCGGGAGAGGACACGACGCGAAGCGGTTCACCGCCGACAACCGCCAAATGATCGTCGACGCGCTGGTCCGGGTGCCGGCCCTCCGCGCCCGGCTCCGCGAGGACCTGTCCGACGACCGCGGCCAGCCGGACGCGAAGGCCGTCGTCATCCTGCTCCTCTCGCCCGACGACGACGTCGTCCGGGCCGGCTTACGCCTCGCGGAGCGGTTGAACAGGGAGAGCGCCACGCGCCGCACCCTGCGCAAGCGCCATCAGGAGAAGACCGACGATCTCCGGGCCAGGCTGGCGACGGCCAAGGGGCGGCACGAGCACTCCGACCAGGCCTTCCAGAGCGCCAGGAGCGCGCTCGCCGACGCCGAGAAGCGGGCCGAGGAGCTGGACACCCAGGTGGCGGCGTTGCAACGGCGGCTGCGCGATCCCCGCGTGCTGGCGTCCACCCTGCTGGCGGTCCTGCAGCGGGCCCCCGACGCCGACGACGAGGGACCGGAGGCACGGGACCCGCGCAACGTCCGGACCGTACCGGACAAGGAGTCCGAGGCTCCCCTCGTCCGCGCGGCGCGGACCGCCGGCATCGCGCCGGAGGTTCTCGCGACGGCGCTCCAGACCCTGGCCGCGCCCCCGCGCCCGGTGCCGGCGCCGCATCGGGTGACCGTGACCGGCGAACGTCACCTGCGCGTTCACCCCCTGGGAGGCGCCGAGGAGATCGGCGGGTCCTGCGTGCTCGTCGAGGCGGGCGGGACCCGCCTGCTCGTCGACGCCGGGCTGCGGCCCGGCGACCCGGCGCTTCCGCCGCGCGACGTCGACCAGGCCCTGACCGGGCCGGTCCACGCCGTCGTGGTCACCCACGCGCACACCGACCACTGCGGCTACGTCCCTGCCCTGGTCGAATGCCTGCCGGATCTGCGGATCCTGGCCACTCCGGAGACGACCGCGCTGATGCCCCGGATGTGGGCCGACTCGGCGAAGCTGATGAGCGAGCGGGAACGGCTCCACCACCGATGGGGCGCGGACGGCGCGGTCCTGTACTCGCGCCGTGCGGTGGAGGCGGCCGTACAGCGCTGCGAGGAGGTCCCGTTCGGCGCCGTACGCAGGATCGGTGATCTCTCGGTGGAGCTGTTCCCGGCCGGGCACATCCTCGGCGCCGCCGGAGTCGTCGTCCGGGCCGGGGACCAGCGCGTCGTCGTCACGGGTGACATCTCCGGCTTCCGCCAGGAGACCGTGGACGGCTACTCCCTGCCCGACTCGGCCCGCGAGGCGGATCTCCTCGTCATGGAGTCCACCTGCTGCGCTGAGGATCACAGCGCACGCGAGACTCGTGTCACCGACCTCGTCCGGGCGGTCGAGGAGGTGTACACGGCCGGCGGGCGGGTGCTCATCCCGGCCTTCGCGCTGGGCCGGGCGCAGGAACTCGCAATGATCATGCGCAGGCATCTGCCGCACGTGCCGGTGCTGCTCGACGGGATGGCCGCCGATGTGACGTCGTCCTTCGAGCGCGTCACTGCGGACCGGCCGGCTCCGCTGCGCGTCCTCGGCGACGGCGTGGCCCGCGCACGGCGTCCCGGTGACCTGGAAGCGTTCACCTCCGGGGTCGTGATCACGACGTCGGGCATGCTCACCGGGGGTCCCGCCGTGCAGTGGGCCGCCCGGATCCTGCCGGAGCCCCGCAGCGCGTTGTTCCTCTCCGGCTACCAGGACGAGGAGTCCCCCGGCGCCAGGCTGCTCCAACTGGTCGAGAAGCAGGCACCCTACCTGTCCGTCAACGATCACGGCGTGCAGAAGGAGATCCCGCTGCGCGCCCGCGTCGAGATGATCCGCCTGTCCGCCCACGCCGACAGACGGGGGCTTCTGGACATCGCCGACGAGGTGGGCGCCCGTGAGGTGATGCTCGTACACGGCCTGCGCCAGCGCCAGCGAGACTTCGCCAAGGTCCTGCAGGTCCGCGGCCACGCCCCGGCGACAACCGCCCAATGGGGCGGCAACTGACTTACACCCCCCGCAAGAACCGACTGACCTGCGCCACTCTCCTCGCACTCACTCTCGTTCTTCGGATGGACCGCTTGCCTCCTTGGGTCCAGCGGTTTCTTTCTCATGCACTACTACAGCCACGGCGGCCGGAACTATTACCGAAACCAGTCATAGAGTTGTGTGTTCGGTTCACAGCCTGATCTACTTTGAAAGCTTCAATGACTGGACGCCCCCTTCGAGGAGAACGCTCATGTTCCGCCGTACGCTCGCCGTCCTGACCCTGGTGGCCGCCGCGCTCATCGCCCCGGCCACCGCGCACGCCGACACCACCTACCGCGGCGAGGGCGACGACGTCGTCCGCATCCACGCCACGAAGAAGCCCGGCCTCATCCGCTTCACGCACAACGGCGAGTCGAACTTCATCGTGCGCACGGTCGATCCCCGCGGAAAGGCCAGGGAGTACCTGGTGAACGAGATCGGCCCCTACAAGGGGACGGTGCTCTACAACGACTACGGCACCAAGGGCACGAGCGCACTGGAGATCAAGGCCGACGGATCCTGGACCGCGACGTTCCTCCCGTTGAGCAAGGCACGCTGCTGGTGCTCGGTGACGATCCGGGGCACCGGCGACCAGATCCTCAAGCTCTCCCCCACCCGCGGACTGCGCACCCTCCATGCCGCGCACAACGGCGAGTCGAACTTCATCGTGCACGCCTACACCCGCATCGGCTCGTACGGGGACCTGCTCTTCAACCAGATCGGCACGTATCGGGGCAAGGCCCTTCTGCCTGTCGGCACCCGGCTCGTCAGCGTCCACGCGGACGGCGCCTGGACCCTCACCCGCCGCTGAAACCGCTGGAGACAAGACCGAGCCGTACGAGTAGAACCGAGCGACAGCAGGGTTGGCGTTTCCGAACGTTTCAGGTGGAGACCGTACGCCGCCGGCGGCCTTCGCGGGGCTGACCTGAAAGGAGACGACGTCTCCTTCGCATCGTCACGACATGGCGTCAGGGCGCGTTTGACTCCAGCGTGTTCGCGTTCTTAGCGTCCCATGACGTCGGCCCCCACCAGGTTGGACGGTTCTAATGAAGCTCACGCGCCTGGCCGTCGCCCTCGGCACCGTCGTCGCCGCGGTAGCGACCGCGCTCGCGTCGCCACCCGGAGCGCAGGCCGCCGCCGGGGACGGGACACCCACGGACCCCAATATCCGCTTCGTCGGCCGCTGGGACACCCGCGACAGCGGCGCCTACGTCCCCGGCTGGGCCGGGGCCTATCTGACCACCGGGTTCACCGGGACCACCGTCAAGCTCAAGCAGCGCAACGCCATCGACCTCTACTACAGCATCGACGGCCGCCCCGACGTCTACCTGCAGAACGTGCGGGGCACGGTCAACCTCACGTCCACCCCGCTCTCGGCGGGCAACCACACCCTACGCGTGTCCTACCGGGTGGTGGCCGGCTCCTATCACGGTGACGCGGTGTTCCAAGGACTGGTACTCGACTTGGGCGCGCGCACGCTGCCCGCCCAGCCGGCCCGGGGAATGGTCGAGTTCGTCGGCGACTCGATCACCGTCGGCACCACCACCTCGAAGAACGCCCTCACCGCGTACGGATGGCTGGTCGGCGACCAGCTCGGGCTCGATCACATGCAGGTCGCCGAGGGCGGCGCCTGCCTGGTCAGCACCGCCGACGGCTGCGTCGGCCTGGACCGCCGCTTCGTGAAGGTCAGCGCCGCGGACGGGGCCGTCGACCACGACTTCGCCCGTTATCAGGCGGACGTCGTCGTGATCAACCTCGGTACCAACGACGCCGGCCACGGCGTCTCCACGACGCAGTTCCAGGACTCCTACACCGGCCTGCTGCGCACCATCCGGAGCAAGTACCCGAAGGCCGCGATCCTGGCCCTGCAGACCTTCCGCGGGCGGTTCGTCCCGCAGACCCAGGCCGCGGTGCAGACCGTCAACAACGCCGGTGACCGCAACGTCTTCTTCGTCGCCACCGACGGATGGGTGCCGTCCGACGGCCTGTCCGACAGCGTCCACCCCAACGACGCCGGTCACCGTTCGATCACGGCAAAACTCGCACCGATCGTGGCCGCTCATCTCGCTCCGCCCGCCACTCCCAGCCCGACACCGACCCCGACCCCCTCCGCGTCGCCCAGCCGCACCCCCACCCCCACGCCCTCGGCCACGCCCAGCGCCACCCCGAGCGGCCAGGTCGGCGCGTGCGCCGTCCACTACAGCGTGACCAACCAGTGGCCCGGCGGGTTCCAGAGCGAGGTACGGGTGACCAACACCGGCACCAGCACCCTGAACGGGTGGGCGCTGGGCTGGAGGTTCTCCGACGGCCAGCAGATCAGCCAGGGCTGGAACGGCACGTTCACCCAGACCGGCGCGGCCGTCACCGTCACGAACCCCACGTGGAGCCCCGCCCTCGCACCCGGCGCCTCCGTGACGGCCGGCTTCACCGCCAACTCGAACGGCGCCAACTCCGCCCCGGCGTCCTTCACCCTCAACGGCGCCACGTGCGCGCTGATCTGACGCGACCCGGCCGATCACGCGGCCACCGTACGACCCCGTGGCGCCTCCCGGCCCGCTGAGATCCACTTCCGCCCACCACGCCGCGCCGGTCCCCTGAACGGCGGAACGCCCGAGAAGGAGAAACCCGCTGATGAAAATGTTCCGGCGGCGCGCCGCGATGGCGATCGCATCCGCTGCAGCGGTGCTGACGTCGGTGGTGGGCCTATCACCCGCCGGCGCCGCGACCGGTTGCGCCGTCACCTACCGGATCACCAACCAGTGGACCGGTGGTTTCGGCGCGGACGTCACCGTGACCAACCTCGGCGACACGATCAACGGCTGGACGTTGACCTGGACCTTCTCCACCGGGCAGCAGGTCACCCAGGCCTGGAACGCGACGGTCACGCAGACCGGCGCGAACGTCACCGCCAAGAACGTCGACTACAACCGCACCATCCCGGGCAACGGATCGGCGAACTTCGGGTTCAACGGCTCGTGGAGCTCCGCCAACCCGGTGCCGGCGAGTTTCACGCTCAACGGCGCCACCTGCACCGGCGGAGTGACCAGCAGCCCCAGCGCCTCCCCGACCCGCTCCCCCAGCCCGAGCCCGAGCCCCAGCGCGACGCCGAGCGCGAGCCCGAGCCCGAGCCCGACGCCGAGCGCCACCCCGACTCCCGGCAAGATCACAGTCTGGCTGGCCGGCGACTCCACCGTCGCCAACAGCTCCGGCGACCCGATCGTCGGCTGGGGCCGCGAGCTCGGCCAGTACCTCACCGCCAACGCCACCGTGGCGAACAACGCCGTCGGCGGCCGCAGCATCCAGACGTGGCTCTACGAGTCGGCCGTCACCGGCACCACCAACTCCTCAGGCGAATGCGTCCTCAGCTCGACCGCCTACGCCGCCCGCTGGCAGTCCATGCTCGACGCCTCCACCGGGATGAAGGCCGGCGATTACCTGTTCGTCCAGTTCGGCATCAACGACGGCTCCCCCACCTGCCCCCGGCACGTCGGCTCCGCCCGCTATCGCGAACTCCTCACCGCCATGGTCCGCGCCGCGAAGCAGCGGGGCGCCAATCCCGTGCTGGTGACCCCCGTGGCCGCGCTGACCTGCAGCGGAAGCACCGCCACGCCCAACCGCGGCTACCTGACCGAGACCTTCGACGTCGGCTCCGCCACCGGCACCCTGGTCATCGACCTGCACAAGCTGAGCTACACGCTCTACAACAGCCTGCGCTTCTGTCCGTACAACGGCGACTACACCTCAGGCCCGGTGGGTGCGTTCTTCGCCAACGACCACACCCACTTCGAGGCGTACGGCGCCCGCCAGATCGCGGGCCTCGTCGCCGGAGCCGTACGCGACCAGCGACTCGGCCTCGCGGCATACCTTCGGTAACAGCCCGATCAGCCCGGCGCCGCCACCAACCCTCGACAGGGAGCCACCCGGACCGGAAGCGATCGGGTGGTCAGTTCAGGTCGTCGAACTCGCCGTCTTTGACCCCGCCGACGAAGGCATCCCATTCGGACTGCGTGAACGCGAGAACCGGACCGTCCGGATTCTTCGAGTCGCGGACCAGGAACAACCGCCGGGCATCCGCCTTGTGCTCCGTACCCGCCTCGGCGGCGTCGCCGACGGCGATCTCGACACAGTTCGAGCCATTGCCGCTACGACGGCTCTTTCGCCATGTGACGCGAGACAGGTACACAGGCAACCCCTTGGCTTCTCTCGGCAGAATCGCTCTCATCGGGACCCTTCGGCCAGTCGCGCGACGAGCCGCCTCGACTCGTCGGGGTCGAGCGCCATCGCTCGAAGATGGTCGAAGGCCAGCGAATACCGGTAGATCTCGGCATCGCTTTCGACGTACAGGTTACTTGTCGTGCCCTCGACGTACACCACATTTGGATCGTGGGTTTCACGGAATTCGAGCAGGGCGAAAGTCCCGGCCGTCGCGGGATGCGCGCCTTTGGTGAAGGGCAGCACCTGGATTGTGATGTTGTCCCGGTCCGCGAACTCGAGCAGCCTTTCGTACTGCTTGCGCATGATCGCCTCGGATCCGACTCTGCGGGTGAGCGCGGCCTCGTCGACGACGGTCCAGAACCGGAGTGGGCTCTCGTCCCGGAGCAGCAGCCGTTGCCGGGTTATGCGCACCTCCACCCGCCGCTCGACCTCGGCCGGGGAGGACAGGCCCATCAGAGCGGCGCGGATGATCTCCCGGGCGTACTCGTCGGTCTGCAGCAGGCCGTGCACGATCATGCCGTCGTAGCTGCGGATGAACGCCGCATCGGCTTCCAGCTGGATGTAGGCCGAGTAGTCGCTCGGCAGCGAGTCCGCGTAAGCGTCCCACCAGCCTCGGGTGCGCGCCGTCCTGGCCAGCGCGTGGAGGCCGGCCCGCCTGTCGTCGGCCAGTTCGTAGAGGTCGAGCATGCGGGTGAGGTCCGGCGAGGTGATCCCGACGCGGGCCGTCTCGATCCTGGACACCTTCGCCGCCGACCAGCCGAGGTGCTCGGCGGCGTCCTCCAGGGTCAGCTCCTTGCGTTCGCGCAGCCTGCGCAGTTCACCGGCCAACCGTCTACGCCGGACCGTGGGACCACGCCCGTTCGTCACGGAAACCTCCCTGATCGTCACGCACAGTGTGCCGCCCCAGGCGAGACCGCATCAGGGAAACAGGCGAAGACGCCGCGCAGAGCAAATTTGCAATTTCGCTTGCCTCGTTGCTTCCGAAGGATAACCATCAAGACGAGCCACTCACGGTGCGTTACCAATCGATGACCGAGTGCGCTAAACGGGTGCCAACCTGGCGAGAAGGGGTCGAAGATGCGGACGGGCGACCAGGGAAAGCAGGCCGTTCGGCCTTCCTCGTTTCCGCTTTCACCGGCAAGGTGGGTGACGCCCGAGCCGTACGTCGATCCCGGCTGTGCGGGTCTCCCGCAGCACGCGACGAAGGCGGTGGGGCTGCTGGGGCGGATCGACCTGCCCGGCGAGGCCGCGTCGGTGCGCGAGGCACGTCAGTACCTGCGAGTGCTCCTGGCCGGGACCGGCCACCCGCGGACCGACGACGCCGTGCTGCTGGTCAGCGAGCTCGTCGCCAACGCCGTACGGCACTCCGACTCGCGACTGCCCAGCGGCCAGGTGACCGTGGCCGTCGCCCGGCGCTCCGGAACGCTCCACGTCGACGTCGTCGACGCGGGCTCGGCCACGAGCGCACCCGGCGTACAGACCGGCACCGACGCGGAGACGTGCACGGGCCGGGGGCTGTGGCTGGTCCAGGAACTGGCGGCGGCCTGGGGCTGGCACGAGAGCGAGGCGGGGCGGGTGGTCTGGTTCCGGCTCGCGAACGGCTGACCGGCGACGATGGTCAGCCACCGGTGGCCGGTCGCGGCGGGCGACTACACCTCCCGGCCAGGGGCACGGTGGCCGTCAGTCGAACGCGCCGTGCTTGACGCCTCCGATGAAGGCGCGCCATTCGGCTGAGGTGAACGTCAGAACGGGCCCGTCCGGGTCCTTGGAGTCCCGTACGGCCCGTCCCCCACCCGCAAGCACCGCGACCTCGACACAGTTGTCGCCGGACCCGGAATATGAGCTCTTCTGCCATTCGAGGAGGTAGCGCGGGGGAAGGTCCATGATCGCCTCCTAGCGAGGTTGCTCGATCAACGTGGTCAAGTAGGCCACCGATAATTCCGGGCTGAGCGCGGACGACCGTACGAGGTCGAAGATCAGGCTATAACGCTCCAGCTCTTCCTGAGTCTCCAGGTACAGGTCGCTTGTGGCGGTCTCGATGTAGACGATGCTCGGATCGCTCCGATCCGGAAAGTTCAAGACCGTGAAGGCGCCATCCATCGCGGCGTGGGCTCCAGCCGAGTCCGGAAGGACCTGGATGTAGATGTTCGGCTTGGTGCTCATGTCGATGAGATGTCGCAGTTGCTGCCGCATCACCGCCGAACCGCCTACGGTCTTGCTCAGCGCGGCTTCGTCGATCACCGCCCACAGGGTGGGCGGCGTCTCCTCGCGGAGGACGCTCTGCCTCGCCATCCGTGCCTCCACACGGCGGCGGATCTGGGCATCCTCAAGCACCCGGCCGCCTTTGAACATCGCCGTAGCGTAATCCTCGGTCTGGAGCAGCCCAGGCACCCGGAGATCCTCATACGTGTTGATCAGGGCTGCCTCCGCTTCGAATCCCGCCAGCGAACCACGCCACACATCCTGGTAGTTGGCCCACCACCCCTTCTCCCGAGACTGACGGGCCAGGGTGAGGACGGCTTCACGCTGCACCGGGTCCGTCACCGAGTACAGGTCGAGGAGCGCCCGGATGTTGCCCAGGTCCGGCCTGGTCCACTTGTTGGCCTCCATCTTGTTGAGACGACCGCGCGACCATTCCAGTCGGCGCCCGGCCTCCTCGACGCTGAGCCCGGCTTGCTCGCGCAGGCGTATGAGCTCGGCCGAGAGTCGGCGTCGGCGGACTGTAGGGCTCGCCATGGTTACTCCTCAGCACAATCAGAACCTTTACCGCATAGAAACTTTCGCCTTGAAAGTATCTCTGGGCTAGATAACTATGAAGAGGCTACTCGTAACCCTCTGCGACGGGAGGCGTTGCCGACGATCTTCTGGGGAGCCGTTACACGAGAACGTTGATCGAAGCGAGCGGAGACAAAACCCCCGGCGTCCTCGGGCGTGGTGTTGCGACCACCCGCCCGAGGACTGGATCAGGAACTCGGAGCTACCTGACCTGATGAAGAACCCTAACCTCATCCCCCCGCCTCCCATAAGTGACGACGGCGCGAAGGAGGCATGCTGGGACCTGCCCGCCACCCCCGAAGCGGTGGGCAGTGCGCGCCGGCACACCCGGGAAGCCCTCGCGGCCTGGGGCCTGTCCATCCTCGCTGAGGACGTGACCATAGTTGTCTCCGAAGTGGTGACCAACGCGATCGTGCACGCGAAATCACCCGTGACTCTCGCCCTGTTCCGGCACGGACGGAGCGTACGAGGCGAGGTCGCCGACCACAGCGGCGTGTGGCCCGCCCTGCTCCCGACCGGCCCGGACGAGGAGCACGGCCGCGGGCTGGCGATCGTCACGGCCTACGCCGACCGGTGGGGCGTCGACCCCGCACCGGAGGGCAAGGCGGTCTGGTTCGTCTGCACAGCACGGGAATTCTCGTGAGTGGCCGCTGCGTCGGGCGACGTCCACTCGATAACCTCAGCCCATGCGAGGGAGCAAACCCGGTCAATCGCTCGATGCGCTGCCGCTGATCCGGCGTGCCTGGTCTGGGGACGCCGGGCACATCGCCGACGTGTTCCTCGCCGCCCGGGCGGAGATGACCTACCTGCCGCGCCTGCATTCCGACGAGGAGACCCGGGCCTGGATCACCCACATCATGCTCCCGGCCTCTCAGGTGTGGGTCGCCGAGCTACACGGTGAGATCGCAGGCTTCGCCTGCTTCCAGAGCGACTGGCTGGAACACCTGTACGTCGCGCCCGCCGCCCAGGGGCGCGGCGTCGGCACCGCGCTGCTCGGCCACGCCAAGAAGACGCACCCCCACGTGCTCGACCTGTACGTCTTCCAGCAGAACGACGGCGCCCGCCGTCTCTACGAACGGCACGGCTTCACCCTCGTCGAGGAACGGGACGGGAGCGGCAACGAGGAGAACCTGCCGGACGCCCACTACCGATGGCGGAGCACCGGCACTCCGGACGCGTCCTGAACCTACTCCGGGATGTACGCGACACATGGGTCGTGTACATCCCGGTGGCCGCGGCGGTTCAGCGGAAGCGGCGGAGCCTGAGGCTGTTGCTGACGACGAAGACGCTGGAGAACGCCATCGCCGCCCCGGCGATCATCGGGTTGAGCAGGCCCGCGGCGGCCAGCGGCAGGGCCGCCACATTGTAGGCGAAGGCCCAGAACAGGTTGCCCTTGATCGTGCGCAGCGTGCGCCGCGACAGCCGGATCGCGTCGGCCGCCACCCGCAGGTCCCCCCTGACGAGAGTCAGGTCGGCGGCCTCGATGGCCACGTCGGTGCCCGTACCCATGGCGAGGCCCAGGTCGGCCTGGGCGAGCGCGGCGGCGTCGTTGACGCCGTCGCCGACCATCGCGACCGTCCGGCCCTCGGCCTGCAGCCGCTTCACCACGTCGACCTTGCCGGCGGGCAGCACCTCGGCGATCACTTCGTCGATCCCGACCTCGGCCGCGACCGTACGCGCGACCGCCTCGTTGTCGCCGGTGAGCAGCACCGGCGTCAGCCCGAGCGCGCGCAGTTCGGCGACGGCGTCGGCGCTGGTGGGCTTGACGACGTCGGCCACGACCAGCACCGCACGCGCCCGGCCGTCCCAACCGACCGCCACCGCCGTACGGCCCGCGGCCTGTTCCTCCCCCAGCCTCTTCTCCAGCTCCTCGGGAAGGTGCTGTGACCATTCCTCCAGCAGGCGGGGCCGGCCGACGAGAACGGCGTGGCCGTCCACGATGCCCTGCACGCCGAGGCCCTCGACGTTGGCGAAGTCCTCCGGCGGCGGCAGGACCCCCACCCTCTCGGCCGCGCCCCGGGCGATCGCCTGCGCGATCGGGTGCTCGGAGCCGTGCTCCAGGGCCCCGGCCAGCCGGAGCACCTCGTCGTGGTCCTCCCCGTCGGCCAGGTGGACCCCGGCCAGGGTCATCCTCCCCTCGGTGACGGTGCCGGTCTTGTCGAGCACGATTGTGTCGATCGCGCGGGTCGACTCCAGCACCTCGGGACCCTTGATCAGGATGCCGAGCTGGGCGCCGCGGCCGGTGCCGACCAGCAGGGCGGTCGGGGTCGCCAGGCCGAGCGCGCATGGGCAGGCGATGATCAGCACCGCCACCGCGGCGGTGAAGGCCGCCCCGGCGCCCTCGCCCGTGCCGAGCCAGTAGCCCAGGGTGGCGACCGACAGGGCGATGACGATCGGCACGAAGACGCCGGAGACGCGGTCGGCGAGGCGCTGCACCTGGGCCTTGCCCGTCTGCGCCTCCTCGACCAGACGCGCCATTTGGGCGAGCTGCGTACCCGAGCCGACCCGGGTGGCCCGGACGACCAGCCGGCCGCCCGCGTTGACCGTGGCCCCGGTGACGGTGTCGCCGGGCCGCACCTCGACGGGGACCGACTCGCCGGTGAGCATGGAGGCGTCGACCGCCGAGGAGCCCTCCTCGATCACGCCGTCGGTCGCGATCTTCTCCCCCGGCCGTACGACGAAGTGGTCGCCCGCCTTCAGCTCGCCGACCGGGACGCGCACCTCGCGGCCGTCGCGCAGCACGGCGACGTCCTTGGCGCCGAGTTCCAGCAGGGCCCGCAGCGCCGCGCCTGCGCGCCGCTTGGAGCGGGCCTCGAAGTAGCGCCCGGCCAGGATGAACGCGGTGACCCCGGCCGCGGCCTCCAGGTAGATGTCACCCGAGCCGTCGGTGCGGGAGATCGTCAGGTCGAATCCGTGGGTCATGCCGGGCACGCCCGCGTCGCCGAGGAACAGCGCCCACAGCGACCAGCCCAGCGCGGCGATCGTGCCGAGCGAGACCAGCGTGTCCATCGTGGCCGTGCCGTGCCGCAGGTTGGTCCAGGCGGCCCGGTGGAAGGGCAGGCCGCCCCACACGACGACCGGGGCCGCGAGCGTCAGCGACAGCCACTGCCAGTACGTGAACTGCAGCACCGGGATCATCGCCAGTGCGATCACCGGCACCGCGAGCGCCACGGAGACCAGCAGCCGGGTCCGCAGGACCCCGAGTTCGTCCGGCTCCGAGGGCGCCTGATCCGGTGTGGGCGGCTCGGGGAGTCTGGCGGTGTATCCGGCCTTCTCCACCTCCGCCACCAGCGCCTGGGGGTCCAGGCCTTCGGGGAAGGTCACCTTCGCCTTCTCCGTGGCGTAGTTGACCGTCGCGGTCACGCCGTCCAGCTTGTTGAGCTTCCGCTCGATCCGGTTGGCGCACGACGCGCAGGTCATGCCGCCGATCGAGAGTTCGACCGCGCCAGGCGGCCGGTCACCGGTGATGGAGACCATCACCCCTCCTTTCCGCGTCATGCCCGGCGTCAGTGGCCGGAGTGGGTGTGCTCGGATCCGTGGCCTGCCGTGCCGGCGGGAGCGGCCCCGGAGGGTTGCCCCGCCCGTACGGTGAAGGCGGCGGTGCGCACGGTCCCGTCGTGCTGGAAGTCGAGGAAGAGCCGGTAGTCGCCGCGGCTGGGCACCTCGGCGTGGAAGGTGATGCCCGGCCCTGCCGGGGTGACGCCGTCGCCCGGGGCGCCGTCGGGGTGGACGTGCAGGTAGGCCAGGTCGCCCACGCGCAGCGCGACGAGGTGGCCGTAGGCCCCGAGGTACGGCTGCAGGTCGGTCACGGGCCTGCCGTCCTTGCTGATCTCGGCGACGAGCCTGCTCGCCGTACCCGGCGTGAGAGTGCCGTCGAGCCGGACGGTGTATCCGTCCACCGTGACCGTACGGCCGGCCGGCGGCAGCGGCCGGGGCGCGTAGTCGCCGGCGGCGTACAGGTCCGCGCCGAGGGTCAGGGCCTCCCCGCCCTGGGGGACGAAGTCGGCGAAGACCCGGTAGGCACCGGCGTCGGGCAGCGTCAGCGGAACCGACCAGGTTCCGTCGGCGGCGAGCTCGGGGTGCACGTGCCGGAAGACCGTCGCGTCGCGGCTCACCACGACGAGGTGCAGCTTCTTGTCGTGCCGCGTCTCGTAGGCGGTCACCGGGCGGCCGTCCGGGCCGTCCACGGTGAACCGGAACTCGGTCCGCTCGCCAGGAGTGATCGTCGTGGTCCGAGGGGTGAGGGTGTAGCCGCTCTGGGAAACCTGGAGCCCTCCCGGCACGTGGTCCGCCTTCGGCGCGGCCGGTGCCGGGGTCGCAGGGGCCGGTGCCGGTGTCGCGTGACCTCCATGTCCGCTCGTCACGGGCGCCGACGGCGGAGTCGCGCCGACCGCGCCGCCGATGCCGAACGCTCCCGCGAAGGCCACGGCGAGGCCGAGTGCGTAGGCGCCCATCCGGGCCGGTGTGTTCATGGATGATCCACCACTTCGTATCCGGCCTCCTCGACGGCGGCCCTGATCACGGCCGTGTCGAGGGGGTCGTCGCTTTCGACGGTCACGAGCCCGGTGGCCAGATCGACCTCGACACCGGTGACACCGGGGACCTCGCCGACCTCTTCCTTCACGGAACTGACGCAATGGCCGCAGGTCATGCCGGTGACAGTGTAGGTGGCGGTCGTCATGACGCTTCTCCTCAGCTTGACAATCAATCGGTAATGACGGGCAACGGCGCCGGAGGCTGTCCTGCCTCGGCGTCCTGTCCAACACCCTACCCCCCTAGGGTATTTCCACCACCCGCCGGGGCGGGGGCGACCGGCCACCCCCGCCGCGAAGCACGGCGAAGCCGGAGTCGATCGACTACTCCTCGGGTGTCAGCTCGACGTGGGGCACTGCCTGCCGAGCTTGGCGACTTTTCCGGAGAAGGCCTTCGCGTGCCTCAGCTCGTCCTTCGCGGTGCCGTTGAGCACTGCGGCCGCCTCGGTGTCGCCGGCCGCCGAGGCCTGCCGGGCGAAGCCCGGGTACATCCGCGTGCCCTCGTACGTCTCGCCCTTGATCGCCGCGCACAGGTTCGTCCCGGTGTCGCGGACCGCGCCGGCGAGATTCGCGTGCTCGGCGAAATGCTCGGTGCGCTCGACGGCGGCGGTGCGGTGGAACAGTCTGGCGAGCCTGGGCTGCCCGGTCTCCCGCGCCCGGTCTCCGTAGAGGGTGTACTTGGCGTAGGCGAAGGCCTCGCCCTTCATCGCCGCCCGGAGGTTCTCCAGGGTCCTGGACGAGGAGACCTTGGACGGGCCGGCCTGGATCTCCACCGGCTCGGCCCGTACGTCGGTCGGGATGGTCGCCCCGGACGACGGGTCGGTGACGGCCTTCCGCGCCTGGAGGAACTTCTCCCGGTGCCTGGCCTCGTCCCGGCCCACCTCGGAGAAGAGCCTGGCGGCCTCCTGGTCGCCGTCCGCCCTGGCCTGCCGGGCGAACTTCTTGTACATCGTCGTCGCCTCGTACGACTCGCCGCCGATGCTGTCGCGGAGATTCGCCGCGTTGTCGCCGACCAGGCCGATCAGCTCCGCCTGCTCGGTGAAGTGCTCGCGTAACTCGCTGTGCGCGGTGTGCCGGTACAGGTTCGCGACATCGGGCAGGTTCTCCCGGTCGGCCTGCTTGGCATAGGCGCGGTAGGTGACGTTCGCCAGCGCCTCGCCCTTCAGCGACTTCGTGACGTTGGTACGCGTCGACGGGTCGACGTCGTCCGAACGAGGAGCGGACGCCGCCATCGCGCACCCCGCTCCCAGGGACAGAACGACGACCGTGCCCGCGGTCGTGAGCGAGACTCTCCAGCAGATGAGACCTCGGGTTTCCATGTGACCCCCCGATGTGCGTGCGGTCCGGCACGAGCAGAGCGGTTTCCCGCGCGGTCATGGAAGTCGCGACGGAACACCAGCCCTTCTGACGGTGATACCCCGCCGGCCGCATCTCCGGGACTCGCGGTGGTCAAGGAATCGGACGCCGGTCAGGGCTGTCGGCCGCCGGCGGCGCGGCGAGGGAGGTAGGCGGTGTAGCCGGTGCCCCGGAGCCGGTGGGCCCTCCACGCGTGGGCGTAATCGGGAGGTGGGGAGCTTCTGTCGGCGAGCGCCGCGGTGGGTTCGGTCGCGGCGCGGCGCAGCAGGGCGGCTTCGGTGATGTTCTGGTTGTTGCCGCTGACGTCGGCGGAGGCGCAGCCGGCGTAGTAGCCGATCGGCTGCGAGTGACTGCCGGTGACCAGGCAGGGCGGGCGCAGGCCGAGGCGGCGCAGCCCGTCTGCGACCGCCTGGTAGCGGTCGGCGGTGGCCCGCGCGCCGGCGGCCCTCTCCTGGAGCACCTCGTACTGCACCGTCAGGTGCGCGGCGAGCAGCACGGCGAGGACACCCGCGACGACGACCCGGCCGGGGGCCGGGCGGACGGCCCGCACCGTGCCCGCCGCCAGCGTGGCGACGGGCAGGGCCAGCAGGGCGTAGACGGGCAGGAAGAAGCGCGGCGCGGAGTAGCCGATCAGGAGGAGGTAGGGGACGCTCAGCGCGGCGGCGCAGGCCGCCGGCAGCATGGTCTCGGCCGCCCGCCCGGTGCGCAGGGCCGCCGCGCAGGCCGTCAGCGCGAGCACGGGAAGGGCCAGCCACCATAGCGTGAGCGGCGGGTGCGTCAGCGGGACCGTGCAGGGGCGGCACAGCAGGGGCCCGTTGAGGCTGCGCCAGGCGTCTCCCCCGGCCCAGTGCAGGCCCATGCCGCCTTCGGTGGCGCTGGAGGCGTGCAGCCGGGCGCCGACGCCGCCCCACCGCACGTACGCCTCGGCGACCCATTGGGCGGCGCCCGCGGCGAGCCCGCCCGCGACGGCGAGGGCCGGGGCCGGGCGCCGCCAGGCGGGCACCACGCCGCAGGCGGCCAGCAGCGGCGCCGCGAGCCAGACGCCGTCGGAGAACCGGAAAAGGGTGGCCGCCGCGACGGCGCCGCCCAGGCCGAGGAGCACGCCCCAGGAGGCGCCGGGCCGCTGGGCGCGCAGGAACCAGCCGGTCGCCGCCACCGCCGACAGCGCCACCCACAGATTGGGCATGGCCTGGGGGCCGTACAGCACGGTGACCCACAGGCCCGCGAACAGCAGGCCGGCGAGCGCGGTCCGGCCCGGTCCGAGCAGCGGACGCCAGACGCGGTACGCCACATAGAGCGCGACGGCCGACAGCACCGCCAGCACGATCCTGATCACCGGCGTGGAGCCGGTGACGGCCAGCACGGGAGCCGCCAGGAAGCTGATCCCCCGCGAACGCGGCGCGCTGAAGTAGGCGGCCGGATTACGCGGATCGACCTGGGACAGATACACCGTCTCGTCCCAGCCGAGCCCGAGGAGAGGCGTGACGAGGGCCAGCTGGGCCGCCACGTACCCCGCGGCCACCAAAGCGAGCCACGGGAACCGCCCGCTCGCCCGGCCCGACGCCCCCTCCCGCTGCCGGTCAGCGGCCCGGATGGTCATGCGCCGACCACTTCGCCGTACGACAGTCGGGCGGCCCCGGCCAGGCACAGGAGAAGGGAAGTGGACATCGTCCCCCCGGAACGCGGGCCCATTCGGATCACAGCAGCCTACCGCCGGCAGCGGTTGCCGAGTGGTGACGGTTCGGGGGCCGTTCGGCACTGTCGGCCGGCCCGTCGGGGCTGTCGGATGGAGGCGACACTTCGGCGACACTTCCACGCGTGGAGGCTCGACATGCCGCGTACTCTCGGCGTCCTGGGTGATCGGTGGCGGGAACAGGCGTTCCTGGTGGCGACCGGCGGCGCGCTGGTGGGCGGTGGCGCGGCCTGGCTGGCCGGGGCCACGGCCGTCGCGGACGGGTTCTGGACGGCGGGGACCGCGGTGGCCGTCGTGCCCGCGATGGTCTGGGTGGCCGCCGCGGTGCGGAAGGGGCGGGCGGGTGTCGACCTGATCGCGGCGCTGGCGCTGGCCGGGACCCTGGCCGTCGGGGAGCACCTGGCCGGGGCCCTGATCGCGCTGATGCTGGCTACCGGTCGGGCGCTGGACGCTGCGGCGGAGCGCCGCGCGTCGCGCGATCTGCGTGCGCTGCTGGAGCATGCGCCGCGCTCCGCCCGTCGCCGCAGCGGCGGCGACGTGGTCGTCGTCCCCCTGGCGGACGTACGGATCGGGGACGTGGTGGTGGCCGGCCCGGGCGAGGTGGTGCCGGTGGACGGCCGGGTCCTGGCCGGGCCGGCGATGCTGGACGAGTCCGCGCTGACCGGGGAGTCCGCCCTGGTCGAGCGTGGCGCCGGCGAGGCGGTCCGCAGCGGCGTGGTCAACGCCGGCGCCGCGGTCGACATCGAGGCGACGGCGACCGCCGAGGACAGCACGTACGCGCAGATCGTCCGGCTGGCCGAGCAGGCGGGCGCGCAGCGGGCGCCGGTGGTGCGGCTGGCCGAGCGGTACGCCGCCTGGTTCCTGCCCCTGTCGCTGGGGGTCGCCGGGGCGGCGTGGTGGCTCAGCGGGTCCGCGGTGCGGGCGGTGGCGGTTCTGGTGGTGGCGACCCCGTGCCCGCTGCTGCTGGCCGCTCCGGTCGCGATCGTCTCGGGGTTGTCGCGGGCCGCGCGCCGGGGTGTCGTCGTCCGGGACGGCGGGGCGCTGGAGCGGCTGGGGCGGGCCCGCACTCTCCTGCTGGACAAGACAGGCACCCTGACCACCGGCCGTCCGCGGGTTCTGCAGGTCGTCGCCGCCCCCGGCCGTACGCCGTCGGAGGTGCTGCGGCTGGCGGCGTCACTCGACCAGATGTCCGCTCACGTGCTGGCCGAGGCGATCGTCGCGGAGGCGCGGGCCCGCGGCCTGACACTGCCGGCGCCGCGGGAGGTGACCGAGGAGCCCGGCCGCGGAGTGGCCGGCACGGTGGACGGGCGGCGCGTGACCGTGGGCAGGACGGTGACACCGCTCGAAGCCCTGCCCGGCTGGGCTCGCGCGGCCGACAACCGGGCCGCCCTGGACGGCGCCGCCGTCGCCTGGCTCACCGTCGACGGCGCGTTGTGCGGTGCGATCCTGCTGCTGGACCCCCTGCGGCACGACGCTCCCCGTACGCTGCGGCGGCTGCGCTCGGCGGGAATCGGCCGCCTGCTGATGCTGACCGGCGACCGCGCCGAGCCCGCCCGGGAGGTCGCCGCCGTGGTCGGGCTGGACGAGGTGCGGGCCGAGCAGTCGCCCGCCGACAAGGTCGCCGCGGTCAGGGCGGAGGCCGCACGGGCCGTGACGGTCATGGTCGGCGATGGCATCAACGACGCCCCGGCGCTGGCGGCGGCCGACGTCGGGGTGGCGATGGGGGCGCGCGGGTCCACCGCCTCCTCCGAGGCCGCCGACGTGGTGCTGGTCACCGACCGGGTGGACCGGCTCGCCGACGCCATGGAGATCGCGGTGCGCACGCGGCGCATCGCCGTGCAGTCGGCCGCGGGCGGCATGGCCCTGTCGCTGGCGGCCATGGTGGCCGCGCTGCTGGGCCTGCTGCCCCCCGCGGCCGGGGCGCTGCTGCAGGAGGGGATCGACGTGGTGGTCATCGTCAACGCGTTGCGTGCCGTGCTGCCCCGGCGCGGCGCCGGGCCGGTGCTGGAGCCGGCCACCGAGCACCTGATCCGCCGTTTCGCCGCCGAGCACGACGATCTCGCCGACGTGCTGGACGCCGTACGCGACGCCGCGAGCCTGCTCGTCGTCGAGCACGGGCCGCGCGCGCTGGACGCCGTACGGGAGGTCGACCGGTTGCTGACCGAGCGGTTGCTGCCGCACGAGTGCGCCGAGGAGCACGAGCTCTACCCGGCGCTGGCCGGTCCCCTCGGCGGAGGGGAGGCGACCGCGACGATGAGCCGGGCGCACAGCGAGATCGATCGCCTGGCCCGCCGGATCGGCAGGCACGTGAGAGTCGCCGGCGCCGCCGGCCGGTTGCGGCCCGAGCAGCTGGAGGACCTGCGGGCCTGCCTGTACGGGCTGCACTCGGTGCTGCGACTGCACTTCGTCCAGGAGGAGGAGAACTACTTCTCCCTCGCCCCCTGACCGTCAGGACCGTGATTCCTTCATCGAGGGAGAGGCGGCCGACCATGTCGCCGAAAGTTTCAATTTACGGAGTGTTCTTGTTCTCCGGGAAAACGGGTCACTAGTCTCGCGGCGACGTAGAAGCGCTTCGACGACTTCGAAGGGGACGGCCCCCACCGTGAGACCCGAGTTGAACCGCAGAAGCTTCGTCGCCCTCGCCGCGGCGACTCCCCTGATCGCCGCCTGCGGCGGCGGGGCGCGGCAGAAGGCCGGCGCGAACACCGGGGCGGGCCTGCGAGCGGCGTTGCCGTCCTACGTGCCCAGCGCCTCGGTCAGGCCGGACATCCCGTCCGTGGCGGGCGGAGCCGGAGCCGCGACCGATCCGGCCTTCCTGGCCTACCCCTCCAGCCGGGTCGCCACCGTACGGGGAACTCCGGGCAGGGGCGGAAGCTACACCGCCGTCACACCGCTGTGGGGCACGGTGCCGCCTGCGGGAAACTCCTTCTACGAGGCCGTGAACACGGCCCTGGGCGTCACGCTCACCATGAAGCCGGCGGACGGCAACAACTACAACACGATCATCCCGACGATGACGGCCGCCAGGCGCCTGCCCGACTGGATCCAGCTGCCGACCTGGTGGAATTCCCTCTTCGACGTCGGCGGGCTGGCCGGGACGCAACTCGCCGACCTGACGCCCTACCTGGCGGGCGACAAGATCAAGAGATATCCGAACCTCGCCGCCATCCCGACCGGCGCCTGGCAGACCGGCGCGTGGGGCGACAGGTTGTACGGCATCCCCTCCTTCTCCAGCGACTTCGTCGTCGCGGGCGCCGTCTTCCACCGCCGGGACCTCCTGGAGGCGAAGGGAATCACCCCCGGCCAGGTGCGGTCGGCCGACGACCTGATGAGCCTGGGCAAGGAGCTGACGGACGCCAGACGCGGCGTCTGGGCCTTCGACGACGTGTGGACCTATCTCTTCCCCGCCTGGAACGTCCCCCTGACGTGGGACGTCCAGGACGGCAGGCTGATCCACAAGTACGAGATGCCGCAGTTCTTCGAGGCGCTCGACTGGCACCACCGCATGGCGCGGGCCGGCTACCTGCATCCGGACGCCGTCGCCGGCCGGAACGCGGACGCCGCCACCCGCTTCTACTCGGGAAAGGTGCTGATCAGTGGGGGCGGCACCGGCGCCTGGAGCGTCGCCGACCACCAGTCCGGCACCGCCGCCGACGAGGACTACCGCCGCGGCGCCTTCGACTTCTTCGCCGCCGACGGCACGAGCGCGCCCCGCGTCGCCATGGGACCCTCCACGAACGTCGTCAGCTATCTCAACAGCGGGCTGCGGCCGGACCAGATCGAGGAACTGCTGGCGGTCGCCGACTATCTGGCCGCCCCCTTCGGTTCGGCCGAGTACACGATGGTGAACTTCGGGGTCGAGGGCGTCCACTTCACGATGAAGGACGGGGTTCCGACCGCGACCGAGGACGGCAGGAAGTTCGTCCAGGCGATGACCTTCCCGTTCCTGGCCTCGCCGCCCGCCGTGATCAGCAACCCCGGTGCCGCCGTCGTCACCAGGGACCACGCCGCCTGGCAGGCCGCCAACGTCAGGGCGCTCTACAAGCCGGTCTTCTGGAACATGAACATCGGCATGCCCCGGTCGCTGTCGGCGGCCAGTGCCGCGCAGGCCGTGGAGGACGCCGTCAAGGACTGCTACCACGGGAGAACGGAGGTCTCCGAGGTCCGGGCCGCCGTCTCCACCTGGAAGACCAGTGGCGGCGGCGACCGGCTCAGGCAGTGGATGACCGACAATGTGCTGGACAAGTACGGCACGGGCCGGTGAGCAGCACATCGCGCCCGTCGCGGGAGCGTCCGAGCCTGGTGGTCAGGCTGCGGCGCGACCGCTCTCTGTTGATCATGGTGGCCCCCGCGGTCCTCCTGCTGCTGATCTTCAACTACGCCCCGCTGTTCGGACTTGTCACCGCGTTCCAGTACTACGACCCGCCGGCCGGGGTCGGGAACAGCGACTGGGCGGGCTTCGAGCAGTTCCGCCGGCTGTTCGCCGACCCGCTGTTCTGGGGCGCGCTGCGGAACACGCTCTATCTCAGCCTGGTCCAGCTGGTCCTGTTCTTCCCGATCCCGATCGCGCTGGCGCTCCTGCTCAACTCGGTGCTCAGCGTGCGGGTGCGCACCTTCATCCAGTCCGTCGTCTACCTGCCGCACTTCTTCTCGTGGGTGCTGGTCATCACGATATTTCAGCAGATGCTGGGCGGTGCGGGCGCGCTCAACCAGTTCCTGCGCTCGCATGACCTGCAGACGTGGGACATCACCACCGATCCGGGCACCTTCGTGCTGCTGGTCACCTCCCAGGTGGTCTGGAAGGAGGCGGGCTGGGGGATCGTCGTTTTCCTGGCCGCTCTGTCGGCCATCGATCCCGGGCTCTACGAGGCGGCGGCCGTGGACGGCGCCGGCCCCTTCCGGCGGATGTGGCACATCACCCTTCCGGGCCTGCGCGGAGTGATCACGCTGATGCTGGTGCTCCGCCTCGGCGGCGCGCTCTCGGTCGGCTTCGAGCAGTTCCTCGTCCAGCGCGACGCGGTCGGCCACGACGCCGCGGAGGTGCTGGACACCTATGCCTTCTACTACGGCATCGGCACGGCCGACTACAGCCTGGGTGCCGCGGCCGGACTCTTCAAGAGCGTGATCTCGCTCCTGCTCATCTGGGGCGCCAACAGGCTGGCGCATTCCTTCGGCGAGGACGGGTTGTACCGGAGTTGACCAAGGTGCTCACAGACGGCACGAGCGCGGCGAGGGCACCGCGGGCGCGGGCGGAACGCCCGCCCTGGCAGGAGCGGCCGACCGTCGCGGGCCGGTCCGCCAAGGGCCTCTCCCTCGGCGGGGTGCTGGCGGTCATGCTGGTCCCGCTGTGGATCGTCGTGGTGACCAGCCTGTCCACTCCCGGCGCCGTGAACCGGGCCGGCGGCCTCGTGATCTGGCCGGACGGCCTCACCTTCCAGGCGTACCGGGAGATGCTGACCGACCCGACCGTACGCACCGCCCTGGTGGTCAGCCTCGGCATCACGGTCGCCGGCACGGCGCTGTCCATGGTCGTCTCGGTCCTGTGCGCGTACGGACTGTCGCGGCCCGGTTCGCCCGGGCACCGCCTCGTCCTGGCACTGTTGATCGTCACGATGTTCGTCAGCGGCGGGCTGATCCCCACCTTCCTGGTGGTGACGGGGCTCGGCGGCTACGGGCACTGGTGGGCGTTGGTCCTCCCGAGCGCGGTCTCGGTCTTCAACATCCTGGTGCTCCGCTCCTTCTACACGAGGACCTCCGCCGAACTGGTCGACGCGGCGCGGATGGACGGCGCGGGCGACTGGCGGATCCTCTGGTCGGTGGTCCTGCCGGCCTCGCGCGCGGTGACCGCGGTGATCGCCCTCTTCTACGCCGTCGGCTACTGGAACTCCTTCTTCACCGTCATGCTCTACCTGCCGACCGACAGCGAGAAGTGGCCGCTGCAGTACGTGCTGCTCACCTATGTCAACCGCGGGGCCGGGATGCCGGGATCGGTCAACGCGGGCTTCGGCATGGCGTACGCGCGGACCGCTCCCCTGTCGACGCAGATGGCGGTGGTGGTGCTGACTCTGGTGCCGCTCCTGGTCGTCTACCCGTTCGTCCAGAGGCACTTCCGCACGGGGGTTCTCACAGGCGCCGTCAAGGGGTGAACCACCCGGCCACCACGGGTGCCAGAATGGCTCCAGACCGTCGCGTCGAGGCCGGTCTACTCAGGCGGACGGCGTGACGGACGCGCCGTCGACGAGGGAAGGGCGAACGTGACGGACAACCGATCGGGCGGACCCGCGGCCGACGAGCAGAGCTCGACGGGCGGCGGGCCGGGGTCGGTCACCATCGCCTACATCGCCGAGTCCGCCGGGGTCTCGATCCCCACCGTGTCAAAGGTGATCAACGGGCGCTCGGGGGTGTCGGCCCAGACGCGCGCCCGGATCGAGGAACTGGTCAACCAGTACGGATACCGCAAGCCCGTCGGCAACCGGAGCAACGTCGT
This sequence comes from Microbispora sp. NBC_01389, assembly GCF_045040095.1. Taxonomy (NCBI): domain Bacteria; kingdom Bacillati; phylum Actinomycetota; class Actinomycetes; order Streptosporangiales; family Streptosporangiaceae; genus Microbispora; species Microbispora sp. NBC_01389. The sequence continues at coordinate 5,045,833 of NZ_CP109552.1, read as the reverse complement.
GGAACTGGTGTTCCGCGAGCTTGAGAGCATGTGGGCCGTGGAGATCATCCGTGGGGTCGAGCGGGTGGCGCGCAAGAACCGCGTCGGAGTCATGGTCTCGGAGTTCGGCCTCCACGACTCGGTGGGCATGTCCATCGACGACACCGTCGGACGCCGCCCTCAGTGCGTCCTGTCGGTGGCGCAGCTGACGCAGGCGGAGCGTGACCAGCTGACCGCGAAGGGCATCCCGTTCGTCGTCTTCGACCCGATCGACGAACTGCCGGACGACGTGCCGTTCGTGGGTGCCACCAACTGGAGAGGCGGCCAGGCGGCGACGCGGCACCTGATCGAGCTGGGGCACCGCCGGATCGCCATGATCAGTGGCCCGGATCACCCGTTCTGCCGTGCCCGGCTGGCCGGCTACCTCTCCGCGCTGGCCGAGGCAGAACTGCCCGCCGATCCCGGCCTCGTGGTCCGCACCCTGCTCACCCACGAGCACGGCTACGCCGCGGCGCGCGACCTGCTCTCCCGGCCCGACCGGCCGAGCGCGATCTTCACCGCGAACGACCTGCAGGCGCTCGGCGTCTACCAGGCCGCCCGCGAGGCGGGACTGTCCATCCCCCAGGACCTGAGCGTGGTGGGTTTCGACGACCTGCCGGTCGTGGCCTGGGTCGACCCGCCGCTGACCACCGTTCACCAGCCGTTGAACGAGATGGCGGCCGCGGCGACCGAGCTGGCGCTGGCCCTCGGGCGCGGCGAGGAGATCACCCAGGTCGGGCTGGAGATCGCGACCACCCTCACCGTCCGCGAGAGCACAGCGCCCCCGAAGCGCTGAGCACTCGCCGTCACCGCGTCAGCTTCGGGTCCACTTCTGGTTGTTCGCGCCGGTGCAGGACCAGATCTGCACCTTGGTGCCGTTGGCGGTGCCCGCCGCGTTGACGTCCAGGCACTTGCCGGCGCCGACGGCGGTGATGGTGCCGTCGGAGTTGAGGCGCCACTTCTGGTTGTTCTGGCCGTTGCAGTCCCAGATGATCACGCTGGTGCCGTCGGCCGTGCCGGCACCGTTGACGTCCAGGCACTTGTTTCCGTAGACGCGCAGCTCACTGGCGCTGGTGGCGGTCCACTGCTGGTTGGAGCCGCCGTTGCAGTCCCAGATCTGCGTCTGGGTGCCGTTGGTCTGGGAGACGTTGGCGACGTCCAGGCACCTGCCCGAGCCGACACCCTTGATCGGGCTCGCCGGCGAGGTGCCGCCGCCGGGGCGGCGATACAGGCCGACCTCGGCGATGGCGGGATTGGCCCGTGCGCCGGTGATCCGCAGCCTCACCCGGCTGGTGCTGACGGGAGAGGCCAGGCGGATCAGCTTCTTGTGCCCGATCGTGGTGTCGGTCGCGATCTGGGTCCAGGAGCTGCCGTTCCACGAGTCGAGCGCGAACGACCTGGTGCGCTGGCCGATGTTCAGGTCCTCCTGCACCGAGACGACGTCGAAGGTCTGCGCCGACGGCAGGGTCAGCACGAGCCCGCCGGTCGTGCCCGTCGGCTGCCAGGAGCTGTCCAGGTTGCCGTCCTGCGCGAGGTTCGGGGTGTGACCCGTGCTGCTGGAGGTCCCGCTGTCGTTGGCCACGCCGGCGCCGGCGGCCAGGTTGGTGGCGAACGTCTGCGACACCGTGGTGCCGAACTGCGACAGGGTGTCGATCGCCGACTGGTCCAGCAGGCCCTGCCGGTTGGGGGAGATGTTCAGCAGGAAGTTGCAGTTGCGTCCCACCGACCCGTAGTAGATCTCCAGCAGTTCGGTCGGGCTCCGCCAGGTCTCGCCGGTCTGCCAGAACCAGTTGTGGCGCGCCGACAGCGTCCCGTTGCACTCCGCGGGGGACCATCGCAGCACGTTCCACGCACTGGTCCCGTCCGACTTGCGCTGGGACAGCACCGCGTCGCCGCCCACGTCGGCGGCGGTGTTGAACCCGGGCACCGGCAGCGCGGTGTCGGCGGCGGTGGCGGGATCGCCGTTGGTCGGCACGACCGACCACTCCGACTGGCGCGCGTAGCCGTTCTCGTTGCCGACCCAGCGCACGTCCGGCCCGCCGTCGCCCTCCATGACGGCGTTGGGCTGCAGCCTGCGGGCCATGGTGGTCCAGTCCCTGAAGTTGTAGGGCTGGGTGCGGCCGGTCGGGTTGGCGCCGTCCAACCACAGTTCGTCGATGCCGCCGTAGCGGGTGAACAGCTCGTAGAGCGTGTTCTCGAAGTAGGTGTTGTAGTCGTCGGAGTTGAAGGTGAACGTCACCCCGTTGACGATCTCGGAGGAGTCGGTCGGGATCGTCACCTGCCTGGACGGGCTGCCGTTGGCGAACTTCCCGCCGGGCTGGTTCTCGTGCAGGTCGGCCGGCGAGACGTACAGGCCGGCCTTCAATCCGTACTTGTGCATCGAGTCGGTGAAGCTCTTCACCACGTCGCCCTGGCGGCTCTGCCAGGAGGAGGACGCGACGCCGAAGCTGCTGTACTTGGACGGGAACAGCAGGAACCCGTCGTGGTGCTTGGCGGTGAGGATCGCCCCCTTGAACCCGGCGGCCTTTATCGCGGCGGCCCACTGGTCGGTGTTGAGACCGCTGGGCTGGAACGCGTTCGGGTCCTCGGTGCCGGTGCCCCACTCCCTGCCGGTGAAGGTGTTGATGCCGAAGTGGATGAAGTTGTACTGCTCCAGCCGTTGCCAGGCCAGTTGGCGTGGCGACGGCACGATGTCCGCGGCCTTGGCGATGATCGTGGCCGACGATTCCGACGGCGCCACCGGCGCGACCTGGACCGAGGCCGCCGAGGCGGGGGCGGCCGTGGCCGGCGCGAGCACGACCAGACCCAGCACGGACAGCGCTGTCAGCGTTCTCCTCGCGAGGGCGCGTGTCCTCGGCGCGGATCCGAACCTGTTGGGGGGGTGCATGGGCAGTCCTTTCCGGAACATGTGGGGTGCGGCGTCAGCTTCGGGTCCACTTCTGGTTGTTCGCGCCGGTGCAGGACCAGATCTGCACCTTGGTGCCGTTGGCGGTGCCAAACGCCGAGACGTCCAGGCACTTGTTTGCGCCGACGGCGGTGATGGTGCCGTCGGAGTTGAGGCGCCACTTCTGGTTGTTCTGGCCGTTGCAGTCCCAGATGATCACGCTGGTGCCGTCGGCCGTGCCGGCACCGTTGACGTCCAGGCACTTGTTGCCGTACACCCGCAGCTCGCTCGCGCCGGTGGTCGCCCACTGCTGGTTGACGCCGCCGTTGCAGTCCCAGATCTGCGTCTGGGCGCCGTTGGTCTGGGAGACGTTGGCGACGTCCAGGCACCTGCCGGAGTTGACGTCGCGCAGGGCGCCGGTCGTCGTGCTGGGAGAGTTCTTCATCGGCCCGGTGAAGGTGAGCTTGACCACGTAGGCCAGCGCGGAGTACGGCTGGCTGGGCAGGGTGATGTGCAGGCCGGAGCTGTCCTGGGTGCGGGTGGGGAGGTTGACGTAGGTGCCGGCGGTGTTGCCGATCAGCTCGGCCTTGCTCAGGTTGGACAGGTCCATCTTCCCGGCGGCCAGCGAGGCGAGGTTGAGCGTCGAGCCCGGCCAGCCGAGCACGGTCGCGTACAGGACGGTGTTGTCCTTGCTGCGGGTGTAGCGGATGTCCTGTGCCGTGCCGGCCCGAGGCTCGACGAAGCTGCCGCCGCCCATCTTGGTGGGGCCCTCGCCGTAGGTGGTCCAGGCGCGGGTGGCGTAGATCGACTCGCCGTTGCGCTTCAGGTAGCCGCCGATGGCGTTCATCAGGTCCTTCTGCGGCTGCGGAATCGAGCCGTCGGCCCTGGGCGAGATGTTGAGCAGCATGTCGCCGTTCTTGCTCACCCGGTCGATCAGCGCGTGGACCAGCGCGGCCGAGCTGTAGTACGTGAGTGTCGGGGTGTAGGACCACGAGGGGTTGCTGACGGAGTCGTCGGTCAGCCAGGAGGGGGAGCGAATGTCGGCGGGGCCGCCGCGCTCGTAGTCGTACACCTCACCGTTGGTGTTGAAGCCGTCCTTGTACGCCGCGACGACCTCCTTACCCCACGAGTTGGCCTGGTTGTAGTAGTACGACAGGAAGTTGAGCCGCTTGGCCTCGTCGACGAGGTAGAGGCCGCCGTCCTGCCAGATCATGTCCGGCCGGTACTTGTCGACGACCTCCTTCAGCTTGTCGTACCAGAGCTGCTGCTCCTGGGCGTTGGGGAGCTGCCCGTACAGCTTCTTCAGCGTGGTGGTCGGCTGGGCGGGCACGTGGTCGTAGTAGCCGGTGAAGTTGTACAGGTGGTGCATCGAGACCATGAACTTCAGGTTCTTGGCGCGGATCGCGTCGGCGAACAGGCCGACCAGGTCGAGCTTGGGCCCGCGGGCGACCGAGTTCCACTCGTTCACCTGGCTGTTCCACATGGAGAAGCCGTCGTGGTGCTCGGCCACGGGACCGGCGAACTTCGCGCCGGAGTCGGAGACCAGTTGCGCGAACTCGGCGGGGTCGAAGTTGCCACCGGCGGACTTGAGCTTGGGCGTGAACTGCACCCAGTTGCCCGCCTTGTCTCGCGCGCCGTCGATGAAGTTGTGGTACGGCCACACCGAGGGGTCGCCGTAGACGCTCTTGTGGTGGTTGTTCTCGCTGGAGCCGTTGAGGTACATCGTGCGGGGGTACCACTCGGTGCCGTACTCCGGCGTGGCGAACGCGCCCCAGTGCCAGTAGACGCCGAACTTGGCGTCCTGGAACCACTCCGGGGCGGCCGGGTGCTGGTCGACCGACGCCCAGGTCGGCTCGTAGACGGAGGGGGCGGCCGTGGCCGTGCCGCTCAGGGACGGAGCGGTGAGCAGGGCTCCGGCGAGCAGAGCGGTACCGGCGAGAGCGGTTCGCCGGTGTAGCCGGGACAGCGTCGAAGGGGGCATGTCGTCTCCTGATCATGAGATTGGTCGTATCGATTCGATGATGGCGAATCGCCGATCTTGGACAGCTGGGGAGGACACGTGTTCCTCGTACGACCGGGCGGTGCGGGCCGGACCGCCCGCACCGCGGGCGGGTCAGTACGAGTAGGTCGTGGTGCAGACGGTGCCGTTCAGGGTGAAGGAGGCGGGCGGCGGGTTGGCGCCGGTCTGGTTGCCGACGAACCCGAGGCTGACGGTGTTGCCGGCGTTCGGAGCGAGGTAGGTGTTCGAGCTGACCGGGGTGACGACCACGTGGGTGCCGTTCGCCGAGAAGGTGCCGTTCCAGGTGCTGTCGGAGACCGATTCGGTCGTGGCCGGGAAACTGAACGCCAGTGTCCACCCCGTGATGGGGGTGGGACCGGTGTTGGTGACGCTGATGTTCGCCACGAAACCGCTGCCCCAGCCCGTCGCGAGGGTGTAGGTGACGGCGCAGGTGCTGTCGCGCGGCGTCCCCGTGACGAAGGTGACCGGCGTCGAGGGCATCGAGAGATGGCCCTTCTGGTCGGTGGCGAGCACGTTCAGCGTGTATGAGGTGCCGGGGACCAGGTTCCGTGCGGTGAAGGAGGTCGAGGTCGACTCACCGAGCAGCACGCTGTTGGTGCCGAACTGCCGGTAGACGGCGTAGCGGGTGACGGCGCCGCCGGTGGACGGCCGCCAGGAGATGGTCGCGGTGCCGGCGGTGACGTCGCTCGCCACCGGGCTGCCGGGCGCGGTCAGCGTGGTGCTGACCGGGTTGGTGGCCGACGGCGTGAGCTTGAGCGTCACGATCGAGTACGGCGGGACGACCTGCGTGCTCGCGGTGCCCCGCGTGGATGTGGCGATCGCGGTGTACCCGGAGCCGAGCGTGTGGACGGTCGGCGTGGCGTTGCTCGGGGTCCAGCCGTCGTAGGCGAGGTGGACGGTGTAGGCGTTGCCGGGGTCCTGGTTGACCAGTTCGACGCTGAGGCCGCCGTCGGCGTTCCGGGCCGCGTGCACGGTGACGAGCCGGTTGTCGGAGGCGGCCCTGACCAGCGTGTCACCGGGCAGCGCCACCCTGCTGAGCATCTGCAGCGCGTAGTAGGGCGCGAACGGCGTGTTCAGCGGTGGTTCGCAGACGTTGTCGCCGTTGCAGTTGCCGCTCGACAGCAGGCCTCCGTCACCGTACGACGTCGTCCCGTCGGGCGCGGTGGTGACGTCGCCCATGCCGTTGCGGGTGTCCCAGTAGTCCACCGTGAAGACGCCGTTCTCCAGCGCCGCGAAGTAGACGTCCGCGGTGAACAGGCCGCCGATCTGGGTGTCCGACTGGTAGTTGGAGGAGGTCTCGGTCAGCGCGATGCCGATGTTGGGGCCGTTCCGGCCGGCGTACTGGTCGATCTGCCGCCGCACCTGCTCCAGCTCGCCGGGGAGCAGCCGCACCTGCTGGAGGACGTCCGCGGCGGTGGTGTGGTTCGGGTAGTAATGCATGATCGCGAAATCGATGTACGGTCCCGCGATCGACAGCACCGTCTGGTTCCAGGCGGCGGTGTCCCCGTCTCCGACGACGCCGTCGGGCCAGTTTCCCGGATCGGTGACCACGGCCCCGATCTTGATCGTGGGATCGACCGCCTTCATCGCCCGGGCGTACTCCACCACGTTGTTCGCGTACGTGGCCGGGCTCTTGCTTTCGTGGTAGTCGAGCTCCCAGTCGGCGCCGTAGTGACCGTTGCCGAAGATCTCGTTGCCGATCTCCCAGTACTTGACGCCGTACCCCTTGGTGACGTTGGCGTACTTCACCCAGTCGGCGGCCTCCTGGGCCGTGCCGGAGCCGTAGTTCGCGATGAGGATCGCCTGCGCGTCGATGGCCTTGACCGTGCCCCTGAAGGAGTCGAAGTCGGTCCCCGGCGCGACGTACCCGCCGCCGGAGACGGTGCTGGTCTTCCAGTGGAAGCCGTCTCCGTACGAGCCGCCGGGATACCGCATCATCCGCACGCCGGCCTTGCCGAGAAGGTCCACCGACGCCGGGGTGTTCATGTTTCCGTCCCAAACCGCCTGGTTGAGGCCGTACGCGGTGCCGGGCACGGTGCCAAGGCCCTCACGGGCGTTGACGGTGACCTCGACGGCCGGGGTCGCCGCCTGGGCCACGGTGCCCGGGCTGGTGAGGACGGCACCGGCGAGTGCCACAGCCGCGCCCATGGCGAGCCGGCGCCGCCGGCCACGACCGCGGAGAAACGACAGGTCCACTGGTTCTCGCTTTCTGGAGTTCACCCGCACCGGAGACGGGGGCCGCGGCCGATGTGGCCGCGACCCCGCGTCGGTGTGTTGGTCAGGTGGTGCTGCCGGTCACCTTGGTGCCGGACTTGGTGATGTAGTAGGTGATCTTCGTTCCACTCCAGAAGTGGAAGGTGAGGGTGACGCGGCCGTCGTTGACCTCGGCGAAGAACTCGGGTTTCAGGATGATCGTGTTCGCGGTGTAGTCGGGCTGGAAGCTCGCCCAGAACTCCTTGTACGAGGTCCAGTTGGCCGGTCCGGCGGCGCTGCCGTCGGCGTACTTGGCCTCCATCGTGGCGAGCTGGTCGCCGCGGAACTGGGTGGGGATGGAGAACGAGGAGGTCGTGCCGGTGGCGGCGGCCTGGGTCGGCGGGTCGGAGGTGATGATGCTGATCTGCCAGGGCGCGCCCTGGGAGAAGCGGGCCTCGATGGTGGCGTTCACGCCGTAGGCCCGGTTGCCGGCCAGCCGGGTGAGGGCGGCCGCGGTGAGCGTCAGCGTGGTGCCGGACACGGTGTAGTCCGTGCCGTTCGCGAGGTTGGTGCTGCCCTGCCGCAGGCCCTGGAACGAGGTGCCGTTGAGGTTGAGCGTGAGCGACCTGGCGGTGATCGTGCCGCTGCGCGGGAGATACACCTGGTCGGAGGAGGCCGTACCGGATCTCACGGTCCAGCTGGCCTTCATCGTCTCGTAGATGCCCTGGTCGCGCCATCGCAGCTCGTTGCGCTCCAGGAACGAGCCCGCGTCCCAGAGCATGGTGGTGAGCTTGCGGATGCGGGCGTTGTAGCCGACGGCCTCGATGTACTTCAGGAACTCGCCGCGTTCGATGATGCCGGGCCGGGTGTAGTCGTAGGCGAGCAGCGCCCACTCTCCGATGATCACGGGGATCCCGCGGGACACGAACGTGTTGTACACCCGGTCGAAGCCGCCGACCAGGTCGCTTTCGACGTTGCTGTCGTAGCGGGTGCCGCCGGCGATGTTGGCGCTGAACGGCCACCACCCGTAGAAGTGCACCGTCGCGGCGAGGTTGGGGTCGCGCAGCTGGTTGAAGGTGCCCGTCAACGCGTCCAGCCGGGCCTGCTCGGAGCTGGTGTAGAGGGTGGGCAGCACGAGCAGCCGGGTGGCGTTGCCGCCGCCGGACGCGCGCACCTGGCGGACGAACGCGGTGTTGAGCTCGTTCAGCACCTGGTCGCTCTCGCTGTCACCCGAGGTGCCGGTGAACTGCGGCTCGTTGATGCTCTCGAACACCAGCTTCTGCGAGTAGTCACGGAACGTGCCGGCGAGCTGCCGCCACAGCGCGTTGTACCGGTTCAGCACGGTCGTACGGTCGCCGGGGTACCCGTTGATCCACTGCCAGGAGTCGTGATGCAGGTTGATCATCACGTAGAAGCCCTCGGCGAGGGACCAGTCGATCACCTGGCGGACGCGGCTCAGCCAGGCGGCGTCGAGGGTGTAGTCCGGCGCCGGGCCGTGGTGGTTGCTCCAGGTGATCGGGATCCGGATGCTGTTGTATCCCTGGGACCGCACGTAGTGCAGCATGGCCTGGGTCGTCGGCGGGTTGCCCCATGACGTCTCGTCGGGGATCGCGTCGAAGGTGTTGCCGAGGTTCCAGCCGGGCTGCATGGCCGCCACCCTGGCCATCGCGTCGCCCGGCTGCGGAGACGCCGACGGCGAGGGAGACGGCGACGGGCTGGGCGACGCCGAAGGCGAGGGAGACGGCGAGGGGGACCGCGACGGGCTCGCCGACGGCGAAGGGCTGGGGGATCGCGACGGGCTCGCCGAGGGCGACGGGCTGGGCGACGGCGAAGGGCTCGGTGACGGCGAGCCGACGTTCCCGGTGCACGCGACGCCGTTGAGCGTGAAGACGCTCGGCGCGGTGTTGGCGCTCGACCACGACCCGTTGAAGCCGAAGGAGACCGTCGCGTTGGTCGCGATGGCCGCGTTCCAGCTCACGTTGACGGCGGTGACCTGCGCGCCCGACGAGGTGATCGTGCTGTTCCACGGCTGGGTGACCTGCTGCCCCGAGGGGAACGTCCAGGTGAGCTTCCATCCGTTGATCGGATCACCGAGGTTGGTGATGCCCACGTCGGCGGTGAAACCGCCCGGCCACTGAGAGGTGACCGCGTACGCCACACGGCAGCCCGCGGCCGCCTGGGCGTTGACGGCCGTCAGCACCCCCACCGGCAGCAGTACGGCCAGGGCGCCGGCGACCATGCTCACCCACAGCCGCGCTCTGTGTAAGAGCCGCAGATTCAAGAGTGGCCTCCTTTGTCTTCTTTCACAGGTCTTGTCGTGGCGGACGGCAGGCCGGCTGCATGGGATTGCTCTCAGCAGCCGCATCAGGACGTGCCGATGCACGGCGGAACATGGGTGCCACTACCGTCGAACCGGTTCGGATACGTCGAGACGCGAAAGTAGAGCAGTCTCAATTACGCAACAACAACTGGATACAGCGCGAAACATAGCATCGCGATTCGCGGGAGTCGTCCCCCACCACATCGCCACCGGGGCGGCGCACAGGCATCCTCATCAGCGCCATCCCCACAGGAGGAGTCCTACTCCTTCCCGCTCCACGTCAGCGGCGTGATCACCATTCCCGCGTCATGTGTCCGTACCTACGAGGGATAGGAACCCGGAAATATCGAGAAACAGGAAGCTGAAAGTTTCAGCTGCCGGACACCGCTACGGCGGTCACCGAACCAGTCCCCCGGTAAGTCGTCTGCGGCTCCTCGGAAACGCTCCGGCGACAGTTTCCCTCCCCCTGCCTCGCTCCGCCGCCTGTGCCTAGGATCGGCAGGGTGACCACCCCCGCCGTGCGGGCCAGCGCCCGTGTTCTGCTGGTCGACCGCGACGATCGGCTCCTGCTGTTCCGTTTCCGGGCCTCCGACGATCTGCCCGTCTCCCACTTCTGGGCCACGCCCGGCGGCGGTGTCGAAGACCGGGAAACCCTCGCTCAGGCGGCGGCGCGCGAACTGTTCGAGGAGACCGGTCACACCCTGGCTCCGCAGCGGCTGGGTCCGGTGGTGGCCGTCTCCTCCGGTCCTGCCCGATTCGGCGAGTTCACCCTGCACGCTGTCGACTCGTTCTTCTTCACCCGCCTCGACAGTCTGGCCCTGGCTCCCCTGGACCTGGAGGCCCACGAGCTCGAGGCGATCGCCGCGCACCGCTGGTGGACCGTCCACGAGCTTCAGGCCACCTCCGACCTCGTCTTCCCCGTCGGCATCGGCGCGCTGCTGCCCCGGCTGCTCGCCGGCGACCTCCCCGCCGAACCGGTGCACCTGCCCTGGCGGCCGGCCACTGGGCAATGAGGCACCGAGAGCCTCAACCTGCTGACGAAGGCTTCGGCCAACCGCTGACGCCCTCCTCCGTCCGGCGGTCGTCCATCACCCTCCTCCAGTCCGGGAGAATGCGGACATGGCTGAACAGAGCATCTGGATGCGGAAAGGTCGCCGCCGACCCCGGTCACTCCACCTGGTTCATCGAGCGCTTCCGCTCCATGGCTCGCGCAGGTGACGACCTCGCCGGGGAAGCCCGCCTCGTGGACGCCATGGTGCCGCGCCACGCCCGCATCCTCGACGCCGGGTGCGGATCCGGCCGGGTCGGCGGTGCGTTGGCCGAGGCCGGCCACGACGTCGTCGGCGTCGACGTCGACCCGGCTCTGATCGAGGCCGCCGAGCAGGACCACCCCGGCCCGCGATGGCTGGTCGGCGACCTGGCCGAACTCGACCTTCCTTCGCAGGGCATCACCACGCCGTTCGACGCCGTCGTCTGCGCGGGGAACGTGATGACGTTCCTCGCGCCAAGCACCCGTCGTGAGGTGCTGCGGCGCTTCCGTGCGCACCTCGCGCCCGGCGGCCGGGCCGTGATCGGCTTTGGCGCCGGCCGCGGTTACGAGTTCGGCGAGTTCCTGGCGGACGCGGCAGCCGGCGCGCTCGAACCCGACCTGCTGCTGTCCACCTGGGACCTGCGCCCGTTCAGGGATGACTCGAGCTTCCTGGTCGCCCTCCTCCGCCCTGCCTGACAGCGCCGCCCTGCCTGACAGCGCGATGAGGCGAGGCGCGTCCGGGCCTGCGGCGGGCACCCAATGACTCCGGTGTGATCAACTGCGCACGAGGTCAGGCCGTGGCTGGTTGCCGGTGGCTACGCACCGCGTGGGGGCCGACCCTGGACCGTATGGCCGCTGCCGTTCCGGTTGGAGCGCACCATGTCGCACGCCAGGGCCGAGAGTACGGCGGCGCCCAGCGCCATCGCCCAGCCTGCGGGTGGCAGAGGCACCAGCGCGAGCGGCGCGCCCAGCGCCGGAATCACCGTCACGAGCACCTGCAGCGCCGCGGCGGCGGTCACCGCGACCATTACAGCACGGCCCCGCCACCAGCCGCGCTCGAAGGTCCGGCGGCGGGCCCTGACGACGTAGGCGAGGGTCAAGCGGGCGAAGACCAGCGCGAGAACGGCCTGGCTGCGGACCTGTTCCTCGCTCCAGCCGAGGCGGCGGGCGACCTCGACGGCCGCGAAGACGAGCGCGCCTACGGCCACCGCTCGCAGCGCGATCCGGGTCAGGACCGGCCAGGAGAGCAGACCTCCGGTGCAAGGGCGCAGTGCCAGCGGGTCGCCGGCGGGCCGGTCGACGCCGAGCGCGATGGCGGGGATGCCGTCCAGCACCAGGTTGATCCACAGCAACTGCACGGGAAGCAGCGGCACGACCAGATCCGGCCAGGCGATCAGGCCGGTGAGGACGATCAGGATCTCCGCGAGGTTGCCGGTGAGCAGATATCCGACCATCGAGGCGACGTTGTGGCGGAGCCGGCGTCCCTCGCGCACCCCTGCGACGATGGTGCCGAGGTCGCCGTTGGTGACGACGACGGCGGCGGCCTCCCTGGCCACGTCCGTTCCCTCCTCCCCGGCCATGGCCACCCCCACGTCCGCGTTGCGCAGCGCCGGGGCGTCGTTCACGCCGTCGCCGGTCATCGCCACGACCTGGCCGTCCGCACGCAGGGCGCGTACGAGGTCGAGTTTGGTGGCGGGGTCGACGCGGGCCAGCACGGCCGCCTCGCGCAGCCGGGCGGACCGCTTCGAACGATCGCCGTCCGAATCTCCGAGGGTCTGGAGCTCGGCGCCCGTCACCACAGGGTCGGCGTCGATGCCCACCTCCTCGGCGATGGCGCGGGCGGTGTCGGCGTGGTCGCCGGTCACCATCACCACGCGGATGCCGGCGGCGCGGCAGTCCGCCACCGCCCGCGCCGCCGAGGGCCGGATCTCGTCGCTGAGCGCGACCAGGCCCAGCGGACGCAGCCCTGTGGCGTCCAGGTCGTCAGTGTGCTTGTCGGCGAGCGTGAGCACCCGCAGGCCCCGGTCCGCCAGACCGGGCACCGCTCGTGCCAGCCGCTCGGTCTCCGGGCCGGGAACGCACCGGGCGAGCACCACCTCCGGGGCGCCCTTGACCGTCAGCAGAGGAACGCCCTCGCCGGCCGCGGTGATCACGGCCATCGACCTCGTCTCGGCGTCGAACGGCCGGGCGGCCAGGCGTTCCTCGTCGGGCGGCAGCCTCGTCCCGTGCCGCTCGGCGGCCACGGCGAGGGCCACGTCGACCGCGTCCCCGAGCCCGTCGCGGGCGTCGTTGCAGCGCAGCGCGGCACGCCACAGGTCGCTTTCGGACACCGCCACCTGGTCGGCCACGGTCAGATGCCCGGTGGTCAGCGTTCCTGTCTTGTCCGTGGCGATGACGGTGGTCGCGCCGAGCGCCTCGATGGCCGGCAGCCGCCGGACGATCACACCGAGCGTCGCCATGCGCTGTGAGCCGAGCGCCAGTGCCGTGGTCACGGCGGCGGCCAGGCTTTCCGGCACGGCGGCGATGGCCAGCGCCACCCCGGCCAGGATGATGTCGAGGAGCGTGGCCTCGCCCCGCTGGACCCGGGTGAGTCCGATGAGGATCATCACCGCACCCGCCATGACGGCGACCAGGCCGATCCGCCGCGACACCTGTGCGAGTTCCACCGCCAGCGGGCCCTTGACGCCGCCGCCCAGCGCGGAGGCGATGCGCCCCATCTCGGTGCGGGCGCCGGTCCGGGTCACCTCGGCCACCCCCGAACCCCGGACGACGAGCGTCCCGGCGAACAACTCGTCACGGCGGTCGGCGAGCGTGCCGCCGGCTCCGACCGCTTCCGCGGCCCGTTTGTCGGACGACAGCGACTCTCCGGTGAGCATGGACTCGTCCACGCCCAGGGCGTTCGCCTGCGACAGCCGCGCGTCGGCGGGAACGCGGTCTCCGGCCGCGACCTGCACGACATCGCCGGGTACGACCTCGGCGGCGGGAACCCTCCGTACGACGCCGTCGCGGACGACCTTGGCCATGGGCGCGGTGAGGGTGCGCAACGCCCGTACGGCATGGTCGGCCTTCGTCTCCTGGCTCACCCCGATGACCACGTTGACCAGGAGAATGGTCAAGATCGCCGCTCCCTCGGGAACCTCGCCGAGGACGACCAGGGTGACCAGTCCGGCTGTCAGCAGCAGGATCGACATGGGGTCGGCGAGCTGGCGGGCGGCCCGGACGGGCAGGCGTGGCGGCCTCGGCTGCGGGAACTCGTTCGGCCCGTACTCGGCCAGCCGCTCCGATGCCGCCTCCGCGCTCAGTCCGGCCGGCTCTCGCACGCTGATCTCCATGCCCCCAAGCAGATCATTCGGCTGTACGGGAAGGCCGCAGGCCAAAGGCATCCCGCCGGAGGACCTTCGGCCCAGGCCGCCGGAGACCGTTCACCGTGAGACCGGCACTCCGATCGGAGTGGCCTATCGCCGGGGAAGGGCCCGCGTCAGGTGGGCCAGGACGGCGAGGCGGCAGGGACGGGCCGGGAATCGAGGGTGGTCATGGTCGTCTCACAGCTCGAAGACCAGCCGGGCGGGGATACGGCCGGCGAGGATGTCCTCGAAGGACTGGTTGATGTCGTCGAGTTTGCGGATCTCGTACTTCACGGTCGTGCGGCCGGCGGCGTGCAGGCGGAAGACCTCTGCCAGGTCGGCGCGGGTGCCGACGATGGACCCGATCACGCTGATGCCGCCCAGCACCGTCTCGAAGACGGGCAGGGACATTGCGTTGTCCCGGGGCAGCGAGACCAGCACCAGGCGTCCGCCCCGACGCAGCGACACGTGCGCCTGCTGCAGGACGCGCGGGTCGGCCGCCAGGACGACGGCCACGTCGGCACCGCCCAGGTCGCGAATCGCGGCCACCGGGTCGTCGGCCGCGGCGTTGACGACGTGAGTGGCGCCGAGTTCACCGGCGAGGAGGAGCTTTTCGCCCGTCACGTCGACCGCGACGGTCTCGGCGCCGAAGATCTGCGCGTACTGCTGCGCCAGATGCCCCAGCCCGCCGATGCCGAAGATCGCCGCGCGCTCGGCCGGGCGCAGCCCGGAGACCTTGACGGCCTTGTACGTGGTGACCCCGGCGCAGGTGAGAGGAGCGGCGTCGAACGAGTTCACGGCCTCGGGCACGGGCACCACATGACTGGCGTAGGCGGCGACGTATTCGGCGTGGCAGCCGTTCAGGCTGTAGCCCGTGTTCAGCTGGTGCTCGCAGAGCGTCTCGCGCCCGCTCACACAGTAGTCACAGATGCCGCAGGCGTAGCCCAGCCATGGGACCGCAACCCGCTCCCCCACGGCCCGGCCGGTGACGCCGGCGCCAACCTGCTCGATCACGCCGATGCCCTCATGTCCGGGCGTGAACGGCAGAGCCGGCTTGATCGGCCAGTCGCCGCGGGCGGCGTGGATGTCGGTGTGGCACAGTCCGCTTGCCTCGATGCGGACCAGCACCTGGCCGGGCCGCAGCTCCGGCACCGGAACGTCACGAATCTCGATCGGGTTGTCGAACCGGGTGACCACCGCTGCACGCATTGCCTTCTCCTAATGAGTGTTAGCGAGTCGCCATCCGGCAGACTCGGTGCCTGGTAGCCGCCGGTAAGTGAGCACTTGTCCCTCCTGGACCCCGAGTCCTGGTGAAAGATCGTGCCCTTGCCGGTCGGCCGGGAGAGTTGATCGCTGATGGGATGTCGTGCCCGCCCGCTGTCGGCGTGAGCACTGCTTCATTAGGTCGCTGATGGTTCTCCCGCAGGCCGCTGACCAGCGCTGTTGGAACCGGGAGAGACATTGCGACTGTTCGTGGGAGATGACTGGGCCGAGGCGCACCACGATGTGGAGCTGATGGACGCCTCGGGCCGGCGCCTGGCCAAGGCGCGGCTGCCGGAGGGTGTGGCAGGGATGACCCGGCTGCACGCCATGGTCGGCGAGCAACTTGGCGAGGAGGCCGAAGAGGCGGAGGTGATCATCGGGATCGAGACCGACCGCGGGCCGTGGGTGGCGGCGCTGGTCGCCGCCGGGTACACGGTGTATGCGGTCAACCCGCTGCAGGCCGCCCGCTACCGGGAACGGCTGAGCGTTCCGCACGGACTCCCACCAGCTGCGGCCGGTGGCCGGCGACAGCCCGCAAGCCGAGGCGGTCAAGGTCGTGGCCCGGATGCACAAGACGCTGATCTGGGAACGTACCCGCCATACCCAACGGCTGCGGCACTCGCTGCGTCGGCACTCAAACGCGCCGGCCGCCGAGGCGATCTGGCTGCCAAGGCCGCGCCCATCCAGGCCGCGCTGCGCACCGAACAGTTGAGCCGGCCTGAGGTGGTCACCGCCCTGCACAAGGAGGTCGAGGCGCATTTTGGCCGACACCCGGCCGCTGAGATCATCTGCTCCCAACCCGGGCTGGGAGCGGTCCTCGGCGCCCGGGTGCTCGCAGAATTCGGTGACGACCCCGACCGCTACACCTCGGCCAAGGCCCGCAAGAACCACGCCGGCACCAGCCCGATCACCCGCGCCTCGGGCAAGAAGAAGGTCATCGCCGCCCGCTTCGTGCACAACGACCGCCTGATCGACGCCCTGATCACCCAGGCAGCTGCCGCCATCCGTTTCTCTCCCGGCGCCCGCGCCTACTACGACAGGCAACGCGCCCGCGACGCCGACTACAACACAGCGCTGCGTCAGGTCGCCAACCGCCTCGTCGGCATCCTGCACGGCTGCCTCAAGACCGGAACCCTCTACGACGAAGCCACCGCGTGGTCCAGCCACCCCGAATCGGTCGCTGCTTGACATCTAAGCTCCTGGGATGTCTTTCACCGGGCTTTCCGCGTCCTCCCGCGGCGCCCGCGCGGGCAGAGCTCCGCGGACGCAGGCGGGGATGGAAAGACGTCTCGATACGGCTTGTACGGTCCTGAGCCTCGTCGGCTGCTCCGGCCGTCAGTCGGCCATGCGGGCGGCCATCTCGATGAGCCGGTTGGCGTAACCCCACTCGTTGTCGTACCAGCCGAAGACCTTGACCAGTTCGCCGTCCGCCTGAGTGAGCGCGGAGTCGAACACACAGGAGGCGGGGTCGCCCACGATGTCGCGGGACACGATCGGGTCGGTGCTGTAGCGCAGCACGCCCTTCAGCTCCCGGTCGGCGGCTCCGGCGAAGGCCCGGTTGACCTCCTGCACCCCGGCCGGGCGGGACAGCACCACGGCGAGGTCGGTGAGCGATCCGTCCTCGACCGGGACGCGCAGCGCGACGCCGTCCAGCCGGCCGGCGAGCTCGGGCAGCACCTCACCGACCATCCGGGCGGCCCCGGTCGTGGTCGGGACGATGTTCACGGCGGCCGAGCGGGCCCTGCGAGGGTCCTTGTGCGGCGCGTCCAGCAGCCGCTGGTCCGCCGTGTACGCGTGCACGGTCGTCATGAAGCCGCGGACGACGCCGAAGTTCTCGTGCAGCACCTTCACCATCGGGGCCACGCAGTTGGTGGTGCAGGAGGCCATCGAGACGATCTCGTGGCGGCGGGGGTCGTAGGCCGCGTCGTTGACGCCTGACGTCCACGCTCTTGCCGGGCGCGGAGATGAGCACGCGGCGGGCGCCGCCCTTGAGGTGGCGGGCCGCGTCGTCCCGCGTGCGGAACCTGCCGGTGGCCTCGATCACCAGATCGGCGCCATAGGCCGCCCAGTCGATGTGCGCCGGATCGCTGTGCGCGGTGACCGGGATGCCGCGGCCGTCCACGTCGATGGAGGAGGCGCTCGCGGTCACCGGCACGCCGAGGGGGCCGTGTGTGGAGTCGAACCTGAGCAGATGGGCGAGGGTCGCCGCGTCCGCGAGGTCGTTGATCGCGACGACCTCGATGCCCATGGGGAGCGCACGGCGCAGCACGGCCCTGCCGATCCTGCCGAACCCGTTGATGCCGATCCTCATGGTGATCCTCCTCAGCTCTGGCTGTGCCGCCATCGTCTGTATCGGCACGAAGCGGCTGTAGAGGCGTAAGTGCCGGAGACAGAGGCGCAACAGCCCCCGCGCGAAGGCCTTCCGCCTCTCCGCCTGCACCGGGTGGCGGCGATGGGATGCGGGAGATGTCCCGAGGAGGAAGAGATGCGTGTGAAGGTCTCCCAGGTCATGGCCCGCGACGTCCCTGTGGTGGAGGGCGGCACGCCGTTCAAGACGGTCGCCCAGGTGCTGATCGCCGCGGACCTGGGTGCCGTGCCCGTGCTCGACGCCGGCGACCGTGTGATCGGAGTCGTCACGGACGCGGACCTGCTGCTCAAGGAGGAGTTCAAGGAGCAGTACGCCCACGAGAGCTACCGGCCGCCGCTGCGCGCGCGGCTGCGGCGCCTGTTCGGCCGGACGGGGCGCGGATGGCGCAAGAAGTCGCGGGGTGACACGGCCGCCGAACTGATGACCTCCCCGGCCGTCACGATCGGCCCGGGAACGGCGGTGGTGTTCGCCATCCGGCTCATGGACCAACACGGCGTCACGCACCTGCCGGTCGTCGGGGAGGACGGCACGCTCGAAGGCATGGTCGGCCGGCACGACCTGCTGCGGGTGTTCACCCGTCCGGACGCCGACATCGCCCGTGAGATCACGATCGACACGTTCGGCCGTTCCCTCTTCCGCGACCTGTCGATGGTGACCGTGACGGTCGACCATGGCGTCGTGACGCTGACCGGTCGCCTGCACTGGCGCAGCGACGCCCTGACGGCCACCCGAATGGCGCGCGGCGTCAACGGTGTGGTGGACGTGATCGACCACCTGGAGTGGGAGGAGGACGACACCCACACCTGGCGCCACCGATGACAAGGTCCCCGCCCGTCCCCTTCCACCCCCCGGATGACTTTGGTCCCCGTGATCGATGACCTCCGCTCGCAGAGGCAGGGCGACGGCGGCGGCGACAGTTGAAGCGGCGGAACGAGCGAGAGGGGACGGCGATGACGGTCACAGCGGTCAGGGCACAGGAGACCGCGCGGCAAGCCGCGCATGAGGCGTGGCGCGGCTTCCGCGGCATGGCCTGGCGCGAGCGGGTGGACGTGCGCGACTTCATCCAGGCCAACTACACGCCGTACGAGGGCGACGAGTCGTTCCTGGCCGGCCCGACCGAGCGGACCCGCGCGGTGTGGGCGGAGGTGTCGGCCCTGTTCCCCGAGGAGCGGCGGCGCGGGGTGTACGACGTGGACACCGCCACGCCTTCCTCCATCACCTCGCATCGGCCCGGCTACATCGACCGGGGCCGGGAGCTGATCGTCGGCCTGCAGACCGACGCCCCGCTGAAGCGGGCCATCATGCCGGCGGGCGGGCTTCGGATGGTGGAGAACGGCCTCGCCGCCTACGGGTACACGCTCAGCCCGCAGGTGAAGGAGATCTTCACGAAATATCGCAAGACGCACAACGACGGCGTCTTCGACGCCTACACCCCCGAGATCCGGGCGGCCCGCCGCGCCGGGGTCGTCACCGGCCTGCCCGACGCGTACGGCCGCGGGCGCATCATCGGCGACTACCGGCGCGTCGCCCTCTACGGCGTGGACCGGCTGGTCGAGGCCAAACGGGCCGAACTGCGCTCGCTCGACGGGGAGTTCTCCACCGACGCGGTCATCCGCGACCGGGAGGAACTGGCCGAGCAGATCCGCGCGCTCGGCGAGCTGAAGACCATGGCCGCCTCCTACGGCCACGACATCTCCCACCCCGCCGCGACGGCCCACGAGGCGATCCAGTGGCTGTACTTCGCCTACCTCGCCGCCGTGAAGGAACAGAACGGCGCGGCGATGTCGCTGGGCCGCACCTCCACCTTCGTGGACGTCTACCTGGAGCGGGACCTCGCCGAAGGCCGGCTCACCGAGCAGGAGGCCCAGGAGCTCGTCGACGACTTCGTCGTCAAGCTGCGCATCGTCCGCTTCCTGCGCACCCCCGAGTACGACCAGCTCTTCTCCGGCGACCCGACCTGGGTGACCGAGTCGATCGGCGGCATCGGCGCCGACGGCAGGCCGCTGGTCACCCGCACCAGCTACCGCTACCTGCAGACGCTGCGCAACCTCGGCCCGGCCCCGGAGCCGAACCTGACCGTCCTCTGGTCGCCGCGGCTGCCCGAGCCGTTCAAGCGCTTCTGCGCCGGGCTGTCCATCGAGACCAGCTCCCTCCAGTACGAGAGCGACGAGCTGATGCGGCCGGCGTACGGCGACGACACCGCCATCGCCTGCTGCGTCTCGGCCGCCCCCGTCGGCAGGCAGATGCAGTTCTTCGGCGCGCGGGTCAACCTCGCCAAGGCCCTGCTGTACGCGATCAACGGCGGGCGGGACGAGATGACCGGCGAGCAGATCGGCCCGGCCCATCCGGCGGTGACCGGCGACGTGCTCGACTACGAGGAGGTCGCGGCGGCGTTCGACCGGATGATGGACTGGCTCGCCAAGACGTACGTGAACGCGCTCAACGTCATCCACTACATGCACGACAAGTACGCCTACGAGCGCGTCGAGATGGCGCTGCACGACTACCCCGTCAAGCGCACCCTCGCCTGCGGCATCGCGGGCCTGTCGGTGGCCGCCGACAGCCTGTCGGCCGTGAAGCACGCGACCGTCCGGGTGATCCGCGACGCGAGCGGGCTGGCCGTGGACTACGTGGTCGAGGGCGACTACCCGGCGTACGGCAACAACGACGACCGCGCCGACGCCATCGCGGTGAACCTGGTGCGGTCGTTCATGGACAAGATCCGCCGCCACCCGTCCTACCGGGGCGCCGAGCACACCCAGTCGGTGCTCACCATCACCTCCAACGTGGTGTACGGCAAGCACACCGGCAACACCCCGGACGGGCGCAGGGCCGGCACGCCGTTCGCCCCCGGCGCCAACCCCATGAACGGCCGCGACCGGCACGGCCTGGTCGCCTCGGCGCTGTCGGTCGCCAAGCTCCCCTACGACCAGGCGCAGGACGGCATCTCGCTGACCAGCACGGTCACCCCCGAGGGGCTGGGCCGTACGGCCGGCGACCGGGTCGCCGACCTGGTGGGCGTGCTCGACGGCTACTTCGACGCGGGCGGCTTCCACATGAACGTCAACGTGCTCGACCGGGCCACGCTGATCGACGCGATGGACCATCCCGAGAAGTACCCGCAGCTCACGATCCGGGTCTCCGGCTACGCCGTGAACTTCGTCCGGCTCACCCGCGAACAGCAGCAGGACGTGATCGACCGCACCTTCCACGGGCGGCTGTGATGCGGGACCGGCTGCTGGAGGACGCCGCCGCCGAGCTCCGCGCTTCGGAGCCGGCGGCGGGCGCCGGCGTCATCGAGTCGTGGGACCTGTCGGTCGGCGTGGACGGTCCCGGCACCCGCTTCGTGGTGTTCACCTGCGGCTGCCCGCTGCGCTGCCTCTACTGCCACAACCCCGAGACCTGGCGCATGCGCGACGGCCGCGGGGTCACCGTGGACGAGGTCATGACCGAGGTGGACCGCTACCGCCGCTTCATCTCCGTCGCCGGCGGCGGGGTGACGGTCAGCGGCGGCGAACCGCTGCTGCAGCCCCGCTTCACCGGCGAGCTGCTGCGCCGCTGCCACGACAGCGGCCTGCACACCGCGCTGGACACCTCGGGATACCTCGGCGACCGCGCGAGCGACGCGCTGCTGGCCGACACCGACCTCGTGCTGCTCGACATCAAGCGGCCTGCACACCGCGCTGGACACCTCGGGATACCTCGGCGACCGCGCGAGCGACGCGCTGCTGGCCGACACCGACCTCGTGCTGCTCGACATCAAGTCGTACGACCCGGGGGGCTACCGGCGGCTGACCGGGGCACACCTGGAGCCGACCCTGCGCTTCGCCCGCCGGCTGGCCGACCTGGGCCGCCCGGTCTGGGTGCGGTTCGTCCTGGTCCCCGGCCACACCGACGCCGAGGAGAACGTCGACGGCCTCGCCCGGTTCGTCGCGACGCTCGGCAACGTCGAACGGGTCGACGTGCTGCCCTTCCACCGCATGGCCGCCGGCAAGTACGCCCGGCTCGGGCTCGCCTTCCCCCTGGCCGCGGTCAGGCCCCCGGACCGGGCCCTGCTGGAGCGCGTGCACGCCCAGTTCGCCGCGCACGGCGTCACCAGCGTCTGACTCGTGCCGCCTCTCGGAAGCCGACGACCGTCGGGTGGTCCGGGGACCTTCGGCCCTCCCCGGGCAGGGGCGGCCGGCGAGACGGTGGAGCCATGACGATCCTGAGCACCGAACCCCCTCTGATCCCCCGGCGACGCAACGACAAGGAAGATCGGGAACAGGCCACGGGTCCGCTCACGCGGCTCGCGGTGCGGGAGGCCTTGGAGAAGGCGTTCACCGACGTGGTGGACGACGTCCGCCTGGCGGAGGTCGACGGCATGGCGCACGTCTACGTGTCCATCCGCCCCGCCACCTCGGCATGCCCGGAACGCATCCGCACCACCGCCCGTGAGGCGTACCGGGCCGTCTGCGGCGAAGCAGCGGTGGCGCACGTGGTCGTGTCCTGTCCCGTCCACCGTCGTTGGTGGCGTCCTTGACGCCCACAGCGGATCGGTGGCGTACGCCGTCCATCCCGCCCTCCTCGCAGGCGGCGGGGACGACGCCACGACGGGGGCAGGACGACGAATGTCACGCCGAGGACGGCTCAACCGGTAGCCATGGCGAAGCCTCTCGCCCCGGTCAGGATGCGGAGCCGGCGGTGACTTCGAGGCCGCGGGCCGCCACCACCTGGGCGCTGCCGTCGGCCAGGCGGTAGCACAGGCCCACGACGGCGGCCCGACCGGCGCCGACCCGTTCGGCGAGCACCCGAGAGCGGTCCAACAGCAGGTCGACGGTGTGCCGTATGTGCTCGGCCAGGATCTCGTCGGCCTCCACACGACCTGCCGCCCGCGCCGCGAGCACGCTGGGCGTCACACGCTCGACGACGTCACGGACGTAGCCGGTCGGCGCCATCCCGTCCTCCAGCGCGGCGCATGCGGCGCCCACCGCGCCGCACGAGTCATGGCCGAGGACAACCACCAGCGGGCAGTCCAGCACGTCCACCCCGTACTCGATGCTGCCCAGCACCTCCGCGCCCATCACGTGGCCCGCGGTGCGCACCACGAACAGGTCGCCCAGGCCTCGATCGAAGATGATCTCTGCGGCCAACCGGGAGTCGGAGGGCCCCCCGGAAGATCGCCGATGTCCGCTCTGACACTCCGATGACGGACTCGGGCCGAAAGTCCCACGATCGCGGGACTTCGAGACAACCGGAGCGTGCCGTACGACTCCTGCGGCACAGCCGGTGATCGCGGTTTGCTTTAAGTGTCGAAAAGAGATGAAGTCATTGAAAGGGGCCGGTCATGGCCACCATCGAAAGGCGCCACCACGGCAACGACGTGGACGACGCCACTCCCCCCGTCACGGCCCAGACCCCCGCGCCTCAGACGACCACCGCCGGCCCGGTCCGGTACGTGTGGGCCGCCGCCCGGATCGCCATCGGCTGGGTGTTCCTGTGGGCCTTCCTGGACAAGCTGTTCGGCTGGGGCTTCGCCACCCCCACCGCCAAGGCGTGGATCAACGGCGGCAGCCCGACCACCGGCTTCCTGAAGGGCACCGCCGACAACACCTTCGGCGGCCTGTTCGACACCCTCGCCGGCCAGGGCTGGGTCGACTGGCTCTTCATGACCGGCCTCGCCGGCATCGGCGCCGCCCTCATCCTCGGCATCGGGATGCGCATCGCCGCCATCACCGGCGGACTGCTCCTGCTGATGATGTGGGCCGCCGAACTGCCGCTGACCACCAACCCTTTCATGGACGAGCACATCGTCTACGCCCTCGTCCTCGCGGGCCTCGCCCTGGCCGGCGCCGGCCAGACCATCGGACTCGGCAGGTGGTGGGCCGCCACCCCGCTGGTCCGCCGCCTCCCGATCCTCAAGTAGACCGCATTCGATCACGCGGCCCGTCGGCTCCAGTGCCCACCCCTGCTTCCGGGGGTGGGCACTGGCGTCTACTCGATGCGAAACTTCGCACCATGATGGAGAAGGAGCCCACTTCGCTGATCCCCAGCATGCGCCTGGACGATCTGCTGACCGAACTGCAGAGCCGTCTGGAGGCCGTGCTGGCCACCCGGGACCGGGTGCACGCACTGCTGGAGGCGGTCGTCTCGATCGGCAGCGACCTCGACCTGGAGACGGTGCTGCGCCGCATCGTGGCCACCGCCGCGACGCTGGTGGACGCGACCTATGGGGCGATGGGCGTGATCGGGGAAGAGAACACGCTCGTCCAGTTCGTTCCGGTGGGACTGAGCGAGGAGGAGATCGCCAGGATCGAGCACTGGCCGCACGGGCTGGGCCTGCTCGGCCTGCTGATCAAGGAGCCGCAGACGCTGCGGTTGGCCGACATCTCCCGGCACCCCGAGTCGTACGGCTTCCCGCCCGGCCATCCGCCGATGGGCAGTTTCCTCGGGGTGCCAATCCGGGTCCGCGAGGAGGTGTTCGGCAACCTCTACCTGACCGAGAAACGCGGCGGCGGGCAGTTCGACGAGGACGACGAGGCGATCGTCGTCGCCCTGGCCACCGCCGCCGGAGTGGCGATCGAGAACGCCCGCCTGTACGAGGAGAGCCGCCGCCGGGAGACCTGGCTGCAGGCGTCCTCGGACATCACCACCCGGCTGCTGTCGGGCGGTGAGCCGCAGGAGGTCCTCACGCTGATCGCCCGGCGTGCCCGTGAGATGGCCGACGCCGACGCCGTGGCGATCCTGCTGCCCGACCGGGGCCACGACATGCTGCGCGTCGCGCTGCAGGATGTCGAGCCGGCCGAGGACGGGCCGGGTGTCCGGCTTGTCGACGACGCGGTCGCGGTCGAGGGCTCGCTCGCCGGCCGGGCGTTCCTGAGCGGTGAGCCGCTGGCGTTGGACGATCTGGACCACAGCCAGGTGCACCTGATCTGGGCCGAGGACCCGCCGGTGGGACCGGCGGCGGCCGTGCCGCTGGGCGCGGCCAGGGCCGTGCGCGGGGTGCTGGCCCTGGTCAAACGCTCGGGGCGGATGCCGTTCAGCGAGTCGGAGCTGCGCACGCTGCACGCCTTCGCCGGGCAGGCGGCCGTCGCGCTGGAGCTGGCCGAGACCCGCAGGGACGCCGAGCGGCTCGGCCTGCTGGAAGACCGCGACCGCATCGCCAAGGACCTGCACGACGTGGTCATCCAGCGCCTGTTCGCCGTCGCGATGACCCTGATGAGCACGGTGCGGCTGGTCGAGCGGCCGGAGGCCTCCTCCCGGCTGCAAAGCGCGATCGACGAGCTGGACACCACCATCCGGCAGATCCGCTCGACCATCTTCGCCCTGCAGACGCCGCGCGAGGATGCCTTGCCCAGCCTGCGCGCCCAGGTGGTCGACCTGGTCGAGGGTGCCCGCGGGCACCTTGGCTTCATGCCGGGCCTGAGCCTGGAGGGCCGGCTCGACAACGACGTGCCCGCCGAGGTCGCCGAACACCTGCTCGCCGTCCTGCGCGAGGCCCTGTCGAACCTCGTCCGCCACGCCAAGGCCACCCGCGCCGACGTCGCCGTCCAGGCCGGAGACGGGCGGCTGACCCTCGTGGTGGAGGACAACGGCGTCGGCATCCCGGCCGAGGGCCGCCGCAGCGGCCTGCGCAATCTCGCCGACCGCGCCGAACGGCTCGGCGGCGCCTTCACCCTCACCACCCCGGGCACCGGCGGCACCCGCCTGGAGTGGAGCGTCCCGCTGGGCTGATCACCTCATGCCGCGTGCGGACGCCGCCGGCCTCCGCTGTTGCGGTACGTTCCCTGATGCGTCTGTCGAGCTTGACCGCGGTGACAGTGACATCGTTCGGCAGGTCTGCGCTACGTCACTGTTGGTGTTCGGCCTTGAGGCGGGCGGCGAGCGCGGCGGCCTGGGTGCGGCGCTGCATGTCGAGCTTGCTCAGCAGGGTGGACACGTAGTTCTTGACCGTCTTCTCGGCCAGGAACATCCGCTCGCCGATCTGGCGGTTGGTCAGGCCCTCGCCGATCAACTCAAGGATCTGCCGCTCCTGGTCCGACAGGGCGGCCAGCGGGTCCTTCTTCGTGGCCTGGTCGCGCAGACGGTGCAGCATGGCGGCCGTGGTCTGCGGGTCGAGCAGCGACTGCCCGGCGGCCACCGTGCGCACCGCGCCGACCAGGTCCGAGCCGTGGATCTGCTTGAGCACGTAGCCGGCCGCGCCGGCCATGACCGCGTTGAACAGCGCCTCGTCGTCGGCGTAGGAGGTCAGCATCAGGCAGGCCAGGCCGGGCACCTTCGAGCGCACCTCCCGGCAGACGTCCACGCCGTTGCCGTCGGGCAGGCGTACGTCGAGCACCGCCACATCGGGCCGCAGCGCGGGGATGCGGGCCACGGCCGACTCGGCCGTCCCCGCCTCGCCGATGACCTCGATGTCGTCCTCGGCCTCCAGCAGCGCCGCGACACCCATACGGACCACCTCGTGGTCGTCCACCAGGAACACACGAATCATGCCCATACGCTAAGCCCTCGCGGTGTACGCACACACCGGAGAGGGGCCGCTACTCCTGCGAACGCCCGTAGTAGGCGGCCCGCATCAGCGCCTGCATGTCCTCCAGCATCGGCATGCGGGGATTGGCCGGCGCGCACTGGTCCTCGTACGCGTTGAGCGCCTGCTGCGGGAGCGCGTCGAGGAACGCCTTCTCGTCGACGCCGATGTCCTGGAAGGACCGCTCGATCCCGACCGCGTCGCGCAGGCGCTCGATTGCCGCGGCGAGCGATTCGACCCCCTCGGCCGGCGTGACCGCGGGCAGGCCCAGCATCTGGGCGATCTCCTGGAACCGCTCGGGAGCGCGGTAGTCCTCATACTTGGGCCACCCCGACAGCTTCGACGGGACGGTGCCGTTGTAGCGGATCACGTGCGGCAGCAGGACGGCGTTCGTGCGCCCGTGGGCCACGTGGAACGTGGCGCCGAGCGTGTGGGACATGGCGTGCACGATCCCGAGGAAGGCGTTGCCGAAGGCCATGCCGGCGATCGTGCCGGCGTTGTGCATCTTCTCCCTGGCCTCCGGGTCGGCGGCGCCGCGGGTGACCGCGCGCTCCAGATACCGGAAGATGATCCGGATGGCGTGCAGGGCGGGGCCGTCGGTGAAGTCGTTGGCGTACACCGACACGTACGACTCGATGGCGTGGGTGAGGGCGTCGAAGCCGCTGTCGGCGGTGACCACCCGGGGCAGATCGGCGGCGAGGACCGGGTCCACGATCGCGACGCTCGGGGTCAGCGCGTAGTCGGCCAGCGGATACTTCTTGCCCGTCGCGGTGTCGGTGATCACGGCGAACGGCGTGACCTCCGCGCCCGTGCCCGAGGTGGTCGGCACGCACACCAGACGGGCTCGCTCGCCCAGGGCGGGGAAGCGGAAGGCTCGCTTGCGGACGTCGAAGAACTTCTCCTTCATGTCCGCGAAGACGACCTCGGGGTGCTCGTAGCGCAGCCACATCACCTTGGCCGCGTCCATCACCGAGCCGCCGCCGAGAGCGACGATCGTGTCGGGGCGGAAGGCGCGCATGAGGTCGGCGCCCTTGTCGACGGTCGCCACGCTCGGCTCGGGCTCCACGGCGTCGATGATCTGCAGGGCCACCCGCTCGCCGCGCCGCCGCAGCACGTCGGAGACACGGTCGACGTACCCCAGCCGGGTCATCACGGCGTCGGTGACGATCGTGACGCGGTGCACGTCCGGCATGTCCGCCAGATAGCGGATCGCGTTCGGCTCGAAGTAGATCTTCGGTGGGACCTTGAACCACTGCAGGTTGTTGTTGCGCCGCCCGATCCGCTTGATGTTGATCAGGTTGACCGCTGAGACGTTGTTCGACACCGAGTTGTGCCCGTAGCTGCCGCAGCCCAGGGTCAGCGAGGGCAGGAACGCGTTGTACATGTCGCCGATGCCGCCCTGGGAGGCGGGGGCGTTCCAGATCACCCGAACCGCCTTGACCCTGGTGCCGTACCGCTCGGCGAGCGCGGCGTCCTCGGTGTGGATGACGGCGCTGTGGCCGAGGCCGTCGAACTCGACCATGCGCTCGGCGAGGATCAGGCCCTCCTCCCGGGTGCGGGCGCGGAGCACGGCGAGCACCGGGCAGAGCTTCTCCCTGGTCAGCGGCTCGTTCGGGCCGACCTCGTCCACCGGGACGAGGATCAGGGAGGTGTCCGGCGGCACCGCGAAACCCGCCTGCTCGGCGATCCAGTGCGGAGCCCGCCCCACCACGTCGGGGTTGAGCCTCACCTCGGAGCAGGAGGCGCCGCGCGCGGACACCCCGAACACGAACTCCTCCAGCTTCGCCTTCTCCTCCGGCGTCGCGACGTAGGCGTGCAGCCGGGCGAACTCGCCCAGCACGGCGTCGTAGACCTCCTCGTCGAGGATGACGGCCTGCTCGGAGGCGCAGATCATGCCGTTGTCGAACGTCTTGGACAGCACGACGTCGTGCACCGCCCGGCGCAGCTTGGCCGTCCTCTCTATGTAGGCGGGGACGTTGCCCGCCCCCACGCCCAGAGCCGGCTTGCCGGCCGAGTACGCGGCCCTGACCATGGCGTTCCCGCCGGTGGCGAGGATGACCGACACGCCTTCGTGGCGCATCAGCGCGCCGGTCGCCTCCAGCGAGGGTTCCTCGACCCACTGGACGCAGTGCTCGGGCGCGCCGGCGGCGACGGCGGCGTCGCGGACGATCCGGGCCGCCTCGGCGCTGCAGCGCTGGGCCGCGGGGTGGAACGCGAACACGATGGGATTGCGGGTCTTCAGTGCCAGCAGAGCCTTGAAGATCGTGGTCGAGGTGGGGTTGGTGACCGGCGTGACGCCGCAGACCACCCCGACGGGATCGGCGATCTCGACGACGCCGCTGATCTCGTCGCGGGAGACCACGCCGACCGTCTTGAGGCCGGCCATGCTGTGGGTCACGTGCTCGCAGGCGAAGATGTTCTTGACCGCCTTGTCCTCGAACAGGCCGCGGCCGGTCTCCTCGACCGCCAGGCGGGCGAGCGCGGCGTGCCGGTCCAGCGCGGCGACGGACGCCTTCTTGACGATGTGGTCGACCTGCTCCTGGGTGAAGGACTCGTACTCCGTCAGTGCCTTCAGCGCGCCGGTCACCAGAGTGTCGATCGCGGCGTGCGCGTCGGCGGGCAGGGCGGCTCCGGTCGGGGAGTCGGTCATCTGGATCACCTCGTGGGGCTCGGTCGGCCAGCTTGTCACCTTCATCCTTCTGATGCCGGCGCGCCCGCACCGCTGCGCAAGGACCCCGCCCCCAAGGACCAAGGTCATCGAATCGGCGGTCGCCGGCCGGGTCCGGCCCCTCTCCCCCGGCGTCCGCACGGGCCCGGCGACGCGGGGGCGGGAAGGCGGGGTGCCCGAGACGCGAGAACAGGCCTCACGCCGACGGCGATCGCACCGGCTCCAGGCGGTTCGGGAAGCCCGGGCAGCGCAACGGCCTCGCCGGCCTGGTCTCCGCGGGAGGGAAGCCCGGCAAGAGTGATCAGTCCCTCGATCTGGCGACGGAAGTCCTCATCGGCCGGTCCCACAGGCCCTGCCGCCGGACCGGCACGGCCATGAAACTGGCAGCGTGAACACGACATTCGATTCCGACGCGGTTGTGGTGGAAACGAGCGGGCAGGTCCCCGCCGAGGCGATCACCGAGGCGCGCGAGCGCGTCGCGGCGCTGGCACGCTTCACGGGCAGGCCGATCCTCGCGGCCCGGGTCACGCTGAAGCACTCGCCCGGGCTGGCCCCGCCGGACCGTTACGCCGCGCGGGCGGTGCTCGACGTCAACGGCCAACCGCTGCACGCGCACGCCGACGCGGCGACCATGGACGGGGCCATCGCCGAGATGCAGGACAGACTCCGGACCGAGCTGGCACGGCTCCGGAAGCGGACCCGTTAGCCAGGCTGAGGGCCCAGCGCGCACCGCGGGTCCGCGCGGTCGCGCTGATCGCCCAGCCTGGGTCGCGCTGTTTCAGGGTGCCGACCGCGGGCTCCACAGAAGACTCGATGAAGAAGGTGCGCCGTGATGTCTCCCTTCGCCACAGAACGCGCTTTCCACCGGCTGCTCACCGTCGCCGGGCAGGCGCCCTCGGTGCTCAACACGCAGCCCTGGCGGCTCGAAGCGATCCGCGGGGAGTTCGCCGAGCTGCTGGCCGACCCCGACCGGCGGCTGCGCGTCAGCGACCCCCGCGGGCGCTCGCTGCACGTCAGCTGTGGCGCGGCCCTGTTCAACCTCCGGCTCGCCGTGCGGACGGCCGGTCACCGGCCCCTGGTCTGGCTGCTGCCGAACACCGCGGAGGAACCGCGGCTCCTGGCCGCCGTCCGCGTGTCGACGTACCGGCCGGCTTCCGCGCGCACGCGCGAGCTGTACGACCGCATCGGCCTGCGCCGGACCAACCGGGAGCCGTTCGGCGAACGGCGGGTTCCCGAGCAGGTGCTCGCCGACCTGCGCCACGCGGCCTCCTGTGAGGGGGCCTGCCTGGTCCTGCTCGGCCGGCACGCCGCGTCGGACCTGCTGGAGTACGTCGCCATCGCCGACGACGAGCTGGCCAAGGACGGCGACTACCAGGCCGAGCTGCGGGCGTGGACGATGAGCGGCAACCGTCGCGAGGGCCTGCCGTCCTACGTGCAGGGGCCCGGCTGCGCCGACGACCCGGCGCCGGTCCGTGACTTCGGACCGCACGGGGAGCGTGGGCCGGTCCACTTCGAGGCCCTTCCCCAGCTGGCGGTGCTCACCACGGCGGGCGACGGCCCCCTCGACTGGCTGCGCGCCGGCCAGGCGTTGCAACGCCTGCTATTGACCGCGACCGTCCACGGCATCTCCGCCTCGTTCCTCAACCAGCCGCTCGATCTGCGCGACATGCGCCGCCGCAGCGACCCCCACCACCGGCGCGGGCACATCCAGATGATCATGAGGCTCGGGTACGGCCCGGCGGTCCCCCGCGCACCCCGCCGTCCGGCTGCGGAGCTGCGTGAGTGAGGGAGGGCGACATCGTCTGTGACGAGACCCGGTGAACGGGGTTGCGTCGCGCGGGCAGGGCCGACACCCTGCCCGTCGGATCACAAGGGCGGCGGGCCGATCCAGATCAGGCCGGCGTCGAGCACGGCCTGGGCGAAGTCCGCGTTCTCGGCCAGGAAACCGTAGCCGGGATGGACGGCGTCCGCGCCGGTCTTCGCGGCCACCGCCAGGATCTTGGCGATGTCCAGATACGTCTCCGCGGGGCTCTGCCCGCCCAGCGCGTGCGCCACGTCCGGCACCCGCGCGTGCAGCGCGTCCAGATCCTGGTCGGCGTACACCGCCACGCTGGCCAGGCCGGCATCCCGGCAGGCCCGGGCGATCCGGAGGGCGATCTCACCACGGTTGGCGACCAGCACCTTCCGCATGGTCGTGCTCACAGACGTCCTCCAAGGCTCCATCTCGACTCACGCCACCCCTGGGAACCGGTCGTAAGGGGACCGCGCAGCCCAGACCGGCGCGCCAGATCGCGCCAGCCACAAGGCATCGGCCGTACGGCGGGTGTGGTGGGCAGCCGCACCCCGAGCAGCGCCACGGCCAGCGCGGCCAGTTCCTCGGGCGACGGAGCGCCCTTCATGACCCGGAACTCGGTCACAGCGGGATGTTCCCGTGCTTCTTGGGCAGCAGGGCGGCCCGTTTGCCGCGCAGCATCCGCAACGCGCGGACGACTTCCCTGCGGGTCTCGCGGGGCGCGATCACCGCATCGACGTAACCGCGTTCGGCCGCCAGGTATGGCGTGGCGAGGGTGTCCTCGTACTCACGCACCAGCTCGGCCCGCAGTGCGTCGGGGTCGTCCGATGCGGCCAGCGTCCTGCGGTGCAGGATGTTGACCGCGCCCTGCGCGCCCATCACGGCGATCTGGGCGGTGGGCCAGGCCAGGTTGACGTCCGCGCCGAGGTGCTTGGACCCCATGACGTCGTACGCCCCGCCGTACGCCTTGCGGGTGATGACCGCGACGAGCGGCACCGTCGCCTCGGCGTAGGCGTACAGCAGCTTGGCACCGCGCCGGATGATGCCGTTCCACTCCTGGTCGGTGCCCGGGAGGAAGCCCGGCACGTCCACGAGCGTCAGCACCGGGATGCCGAACGCGTCGCAGGTGCGCACGAACCGCGCGGCCTTCTCACTCGCGGCGATGTCGAGCGTCCCGGCGAAACTGGCCGGCTGGTTCGCGACGACGCCCACCGACCGTCCCTCGACCCGGCCGAAGCCGACCACGATGTTCGGCGCGAACAACGCCTGCACCTCCAGGAACTCGCCGTCGTCCAGCAGGGCGGCGATGACCTCGTGCATGTCGTACGGCTGGTTCGCCGAGTCGGGGATCAGCGTGTCGAGGGCCCGATCGCCCTCGCCGATCTCCAGGTCCGCCGGGAACTCCAGGGCCGTCGCGTCGTCGAGGTTGTTCTACGGCAGGTACGACAGCAGCGCGCGGGCGTAGTCCAGCGCGTCGTCCTCGTCCTCGGCGAGATAGTGGGCGTTGCCGCTGCGGCTGTTGTGCACG
The DNA here is from genome assembly GCF_045040095.1 of Microbispora sp. NBC_01389. NCBI lineage: Bacteria > Bacillati > Actinomycetota > Actinomycetes > Streptosporangiales > Streptosporangiaceae > Microbispora > Microbispora sp. NBC_01389. The sequence goes on along the minus strand of NZ_CP109552.1, from coordinate 5,013,899 downwards.
CGGGCGCCACCCAGCTCCTCGAAGGACACGTCCTTACCGGTCACCGTCTTGATGACGTCCGGGCCGGTGACGAACATATGGGACGCCTCGTCCACCATGATCGTGAAGTCGGTGAGGGCCGACGAGTAGACGTGGCCGCCCGCGCAGGCGCCCATGATCAACGAGATCTGCGGGATGACGCCCGAGGCGTGCACGTTGCGACGGAAGATCTCGCCGTACAGGCCGAGCGAGACGACGCCCTCCTGGATGCGCGCCCCCGCGCCCTCGTTGATGCCGACGATGGGCGCCCCGATCTTCACGGCCAGGTCCATGACCTTGCAGACCTTCTCCGATAGGACTGAGTTTCACCATGACGATACTGAGTCTCGCGACTCTGGACAAGCCCGGGGTCCGCGACAATGGCCCCATGTCCACACCGTCCATCAGCCACCGACTCGCCGAGGCGGCGGTGGCCCTGTTCGACGAGAACGGGTACGACGAGACCACCGTCGACGACATCGCGGCCCGCGCGGGGGTGAGCCGCAGCACCTTCTTCCGCTACTACCGGTCCAAGGAAGACGCCATCTTCCCCGACCACGACACGCTGCTCGCCCAGGTGGACGCCCGCCTGCGCGCCTCGACCGCGGACACCGCGATCGTCGCGGTGTCCGACGCGGTCCGCATCGTGCTGGCGCATTACGTGACGGACGCCGAGGTGTCGCTGCGCCGCTACCGCCTGGTCGGCCGGGTCCCCGCTCTCCGCGACCGGGAGAACGCCAGCGTCGCCCGCTACCAGCGGCTGTTCCGCGAGTTCATCGGCAAGTGGCTGGCCGGGACCCCCGACGCGAGCCTGCGCCAACTCGTCGAGCAACTGCAAGAAGCTGTGGCGGAAGGCGAGAGCCTCTTTCGGACGGGTACGGTGCCGCTGTTCGAGGCAGAGGCGTAAGCGACTGGGCCACTGTGGCTCGCCTTCAGGGAACAGGTCGGCGGTGAAGCGGAAACAGTTGTATTGGCTGTCGGCATTTGAATGATGGATCAGGCCGGGGCCGGCGGGGTGTCCGACGCGGTCGCGCCGCCACATGGCAGTGGCGGCTCCTTCGGGCGGCGATGCCGTACGGAGTCGACGACCTCTTCGTCGCCGGAGACACTCACCAGCGCATCTATGACAATCTGGTCTCGTTGTTTCAGGTCAGCACCGAGGTCGTCGGCCGCTCCAGGAAGTTGAAGCTCAACTACCGGACGACTGCGGAGATGCTGGCCTGGAGCATGAGCCTCCTACAGGACGAGCCGAACGACGACATGGGCGGCGAGATCGAATCACGCGCTGGTTGCCGGTCCGAGGTTCACGGCGCTCGACCGAAATCGCAGGGTTTTCCTACACAACACGCCGAGCTCGCACACCCCGCGTCTGCTGTGCGCGCGTGACGTCATCAAGGTGTGGAGGTCGGCCAGATCGGTGTCGCCATGCGCTCGAACACGCCCGCACTCGTTGATACCAAGGTCCCGCGCGACATGCCTGACGGGTTTGCCGGTCCCCACGCTAGGCGGGGAAGCTCGCCGGCGATCTCCCCGCCGAAGCCGGTGCACCTGCCCTGGCGGACGACCGTCACCCGGTGAGGTCCCGAGAACCTCGGAGCCCACGCGAAAGTCCGGGCGCTATTGCCGCCGGGCAGATGAACAGCGATCATGAACGCAGGGTGACGAAAGGGTGAACGCCGGACAGGCGACGGCGTCCGATACGCCGGCTTCGAGAACCGCTCTTCCTTCCGCCGTGTAGTCCAGCCCAGCCATACCTCCTGCTGCGCCCGCTTTCACTCACGAGCACCGCTACCCCCGGAGGCAGACGCATGGAAGTGCTCGTACTCGTGCTCGTGCTCGTACTGGCCGCCGCCAACGGAGCGAACGACGTGCCGAAGGGTGTCGCCACGCTCGCCGGCGCGGGTGTGACCAAAATCCGCACGGCCATCGCATGGGGCACGGTGGCCACCGCCCTCGGCTGCCTCGTCTCGCTGACACTGGCCTCGAAGATGACCGAGTTGTTCTCCAAAGGCATCGTCTCCGCCAAGCCCACCCCGGCTTTCACGGTCGCGGTGCTGATCGGGACCATCTTCTGGGTCGTCCTGGCCACGGTCCTGAAGCTGCCCGTCTCCACCACCCATGCCCTGGTGGGCTCGCTTCTCGGCGCCGGGAGCCTGTTCGCCGGTTCCTCGGTCGAGTGGAGCGGACTGCTCGGGAAGGTCGTGCAGCCGCTGCTGCTGAGCATCCTGGTCGCCTACGCCATCTCGGCCGTACTGGGAATCATCACCCGGAAGGTCGTGACGATCCGTACCGCGAGAAGGGAAAGGACCCCGGCTCCGGTCCCGGACGGTGACACGGCGCCGGTGACGACCGTGACGGAGCAGGCCGGGCCGACCAAGGCACAGCAGGCCATCGGGATCGCCCACTGGGCGACAAGCGGCCTGGCGAGCTTCGCGCGGGGCCTCAACGACGCCCCCAAGATCGTTGCCATCGGCTCCTTCGCGCTGATGGGCGGGATGACCCCGACCGGCCTGCTGTTCGCCGTCACCGCGGCCATGGCCGTCGGAGGTGTCGTGGCGGGCTCCCGCATCGCCAACCGGCTCGCGTACTCCGTCATCAAGATTCCGCACGTCGAAGGTTTCACCGCCAACCTCACAACCGCGAGTCTCGTCGGGCTGGGCGCCATGCTGGGCCTGCCCATGTCGACCACGCAGGTCTCGGCGGGAGCGATCTCCGGCATCGCGGCCAACGATCTCTCCAGGCTCAACAAGAAGACGGTCCGTGATCTTTTGATCGCGTGGTTGTGCACACCGCCCGTCGCCGCCGCCGTGGCCGCGGGGGCCTACCTGCTGCTCGCGTAACGCGGCGGTTCTGCCCCCTCCCCGACCGGTCGAAGGGACCAGTCATGCCCCCGGTGCCCAGCGTCCTGTTCGTGTGCGTACACAACGCCGGCCGTTGCCAGATGGCGGCCGGATGGCTCACTCGTCTGGCATCGGTTCGGGCAACAAGTTGCCTGGCAACTTGTTGCCCGGGAGCAGCGCTTCACCGATGACCTGCGCGAGGACGACAGTGATGACATGCGGCCGGTCTATTTTGGGCGGCAGAAACCGGCCCGCACCGACGGCAGAACCAGGTCATTCTGCGAGGCGACGACGTCCCTTCTCGCTGACCTGTCCTACGACTCGGGAGATCCTCATGCGGTTCGATCACTCTGCGGTTGAGCAGGTTCTGGCCAATGTCGAAGAACTCGGTCTCGTCAGCGAAGTGGAGCGAGGCGAGATACTGTCCGTGCTCACACCGGAGTTCCCCTACGCGGCCATGCTGCAGTACACCGATTCGGTGCACGCCCACGTCAAGGTCGACGACGTCGACGCGCTGCCGCACGGCAAGCTCAAGGAACTCGGCTATCGCCCCGAGAACGCCGAGCCGGGGTACGTCAAGTACTCCACGGACGCGGCGATCAATCTCATCTTCTCCTCGATCCCCATCGCGCAGGATGAGAACATGCCCGGGGCCGTCACCCTGTCGAAGCCGTTCATGGACCACGTCGGCATCGATATGCGGGATGAGGCCGCGCAGACGTTCGAGGCGTTCGAGGACGTGCCGGCGCGGGCGGCGGAGCTCGGCTGGCGCGAGGTCCCTCAGGGAGGCTCGACCCCGGTCCACTGCTGCCACACCCAGGTGAAGTCGAAGCACTGGGTCTACCCCCCGGAGACGTGGCAGGGCTGGCGGCGGCCGATCGAGTTCGCCTTCGGCACGCTCGTGATCTTCGACAAGAAGATGGGATGCGACCTCCGCCCGCTCGACCCCGGTCATCCTCTGGCGCAGCAGAGTGCGCCGTGCTGCGGCGCGCCCGCCGCCGACACCGCCGACGCGTCAGCCGAGTAGAGGGGAAAGACGAGGCCGGGCGAATGAGGATCGCCGTCTGCGGTGGTGTCTATTCCAATCCCTGGGCTCTTCGGGCGTTCATCGACGATGCCCGCCGTAACCACGCCGACCGCCTGTACTGCCTCGGAGATCTCGGCGGGTACGGCACGGAGCCGGACGCCGTATGGCCGCTGCTGACCGGCAACGACGTCGTCTGCGTGGCCGGCAATTACGACGTGGCGATCGCTTCGGGTGCGGAGGACTGCGGCTGCGGATATCGGGACCCCCGTGACCAGGAATACGCCGAGATGATGTACGACTTCACCCTCCGCACCACCGACCGCCGGTTCGCGGCGTGGATGGGGACGCTTCGCACGGAGCGGCGGGAGAAGCTGGATGGCTGCGACGTGCATTTCGTGCACGGCTCGACCACGGGCCTCAACGATTTCTGGTGGGAATCGCTGCCCGAGGCGGAGCATCGCCGCCGAGTGGAGGCGAGCGGCGCCGACGTCATCATGTGCACGCATTCGGGACTGCCCTGGATCAGACGCATCGGAGACAGTCTCGTGGTGAACGTCGGAGTTATCGGGCGGCCGGCCAACGACGGTGACCGGCGTGTTCGCTACGCACTGGTCGACCTCGAGGACGGAGTCGCGCGAGCGCGGATCATCCGCCTGCACTACGACTGGCGGTCACACGCCGAGGCGCTGCGCCGGGCGAAGTTCCCCGAGGCCTTCGCCCGCACCGTGACCACGGGCTGGTGGACGACCTGCCTCGAGGTGCTACCGACCCGTGAAAGAGCCAAAGGACGTTTCCACGTGTACGACTCCAGCGTCCCCCGTCTGCTGGAGCCTCTCGGCCTGGGCGAGGACGCCTGGCCGGACCCCGATCCCTCGATTCCCGTCCGATCCCTGTGGGGCTCGCCGCTCCTGCCGGATCACATCTGGTACACCCGCCCGCCGATAGGTGTCGAGGACCTGACCGAGGCCGCGGCCGGCTGTGCGATCTCACACGTGCGGCCTTCCGACGGGCACTCCCCCACCATGCGCTACATCGGTGCGGCAGGCCGGCCGCTTCCGGAGCTGACCCTCACGGATCAGGGCTGGTCATGGCACCCGCGGCTGGCCTTGGAACCGCCGTTCCTCGCCCATCCGGCCGAACTACCGCCGCTCGCCGCTTTCGTCGACGCCGCCCGAAGCAGAGCGGTGCAGGTCCTTCTCGAGGAACTGCAGGCGCAGAACCTGCTGCTGCCACCCAACTACTGCGCCGGTTGACTGAGCGCTGCCGGCTGACCATCGTCCGGCGCCGCGGCCGTACGCCCACGTACCGGTTTCAAAGGGAGAGCATGACCACCTCACCGGACGCCCTCAGCGCGGAATCGATCGGCACACGACTGGATCGGCTCCGCTGGAGCAGCACCCATCTGTCCATCCTGATGGCCCTCGGCGCGGGATGGCTCTTCGACTCCTTGGAAGTCAATCTCGTCGGCAGTGTCATCAATCCACTCAGCGAGCATTTCCAGGCGACGGTCGAGCAGTCGTCCCGGATCTTCTGGGTGTGGTTGCTCGGCGTACTGGTCGGGGCGTTGGCCGGAGGGATGCTCGCGGACCGGTTCGGGAGGCGCCGGCTCTTCCTCGTGACTCTCCTGTGGTACAGCGGATTCACCGTACTGACCGCCGCGAGCCCCAACCTGGATGTCCTCTACGTCCTCCGCTTCCTGACGGCGCTCGGCGTCGGCGCGGAGTATGGGATCATCAACGCCGCCATCATGGAGTTCATGCCGGCCCGCGTCCGGGGCAGGAGCGCGGCCGCGGTGATGAACTTCTGGTCCATAGGCGCCATCGCGAGCGGTTTCATCGCCTTCCTGCTTCTCAACACCTTCGCCCTCGCCTCGGCCGTCTCCTGGAGGTACGGCTTCGCGCTCGGCGGGATCCTGGCGCTGCTCGTGTTGTTGTTCCGGCGTCGCCTTCCCGAGTCTCCGCGGTGGCTGGCCTCGCAGGGGCGGGTGGAGGAGGCCGAGGCGATCCTGCGGAGGATGGAGCAGCGGGCGGGCATCGGCCCCGACGCGGCCGTCCCCGGGGACGCGCCCGAAGCCCCCGCGACAAGGCATCGCTCCGCCCTCGTCGAACTGGTCCGCCGCTATCCGGGGCGCCTGCTGCTCGGCTGCGTGCTGGACCTCTCCGAAGCTTTCGGGTACTACGGGCTCTCCGCGCTTCTGTCCATCGTCGTCCTCAAGCAGGTGCACTACACGGACGCGGAGATTCCCTTCTTCTTCATCCTGGGAAACGTGGGCGCCCTGATAGGGGGCATCGGCATGACCCTCGCGTTCGATCGCCTCGGGCGACGATGGTCGGTCGGCACCTTCTACGCGCTCGCCGCGGCGGGCGTCGGCGTGCTCGCGGCGGCCACGGCAACGGGCGACAAGGGCTGGGTCCTCGGCGCGACCATGCTGGCGAACGCCGTCGCCACGGGAGCCTGGACGGCCGCCTATCCGACCTTCACCGAACTGTTCCCCACGCACCTGCGAGCCGCCGGAATCGGCACCAGTGTCGCCGTCGGGCGGCTCGGCGCCGCCTACGGGGCTCTCTACCTGCCAACTCTGGCAGTGCAGATCGGCGCCACGGCGAGCTATCTCCTCATCGCGGCCTTCTGGAGCATCGGGGCCATCGCCATGATCGTCTGGTCTCTCGCCGGCGGCGTCGACGGAGCACGGCAGCCTCTCTCCGCGCTGAGCGCCGGGGTCCGCAGCCCGGCCGGCCTGAGCCCGTCCGCAGGCCCCCTCACGAAGTAGGCGGGCTCCTGGCGTCCTGGCCGAGGCCGCCCGGGCGACCGGATCTGGGCGTCGGCTTCGCCGGTGCATCCATTCGGCGGTCGCCTGTCGCCTGCTCTGGTCCGGGAGAATGCGGGCATGACTGAACAGAGCATCTGGATGCGGAAGGTCGCCGCCGACCCCGATCACTCCACCTGGTTCATCGAGCGCTTCCGCTCCATGGCTCGCGCCGGTGACGACCTCGCCGGGGAAGCTCGCCTCGTGGACGCCATGGTGCCGCGCCACGCCCGCATCCTCGACGCCGGCTGCGGATCCGGCCGGGTCGGCGGTGCGTTGGCCGAGGCCGGCCACGACGTCGTCGGCGTCGACGTCGACCCGGCTCTGATCGAGGCCGCCGAGCAGGACCACCCCGGCCCGCGATGGCTGGTCGGCGACCTGGCCGAACTCGACCTTCCTTCGCAGGGCATCACCACGCCGTTCGACGCCGTCGTCTGCGCGGGGAACGTGATGACGTTCCTCGCGCCGACCACCCGTCGTGACGTGCTGACGCGCATCCGTGCGCACCTCGCGCCCGGCGGCCGGGCCGCGATCGGCTTCGGCGCCGGCCGCGGTTACGAGTTCGGCGAGTTCTTCGCGGACGCGGCGGCCTGCGCACTCGAGCCCGACATGCTGCTGTCCACCTGGGACCTGCGCCCGTTCAGGGATGACTCGACCTTCCTGGTCGCCCTCCTCCGCCCTGCCTGACAGCGCGTAACCGTCACCGCGGCTTCGGCGAGGGTCTGCCGCGAACGTTGCCCGTGCGCCTCCCTCCCGTCAGCACCAGGAGCAGCCCCCTGGCTGGAAGACGAGGCAAGGCCGTACGTGCGGAGAAGCGTCAGCTCTCCGATCGGACGTCGATCTCGGCTATCAGAGATTCGATGCGACTTCTGATCTCGTCACGAATCGGGCGGACGGCCTCGACGCCCTGGCCGGCGGGGTCGTCCAGGGACCAGTCGAGGTACCTCTTGCCGGGGAAGATCGGGCAGGCGTCACCGCAGCCCATGGTGATGACGTAGTCGGAGGCCCGCACGGCCTCGGGGGTCAGCACCTTGGGGGTCTGGTCGGAGATGTCGATGCCGACCTCCTTCATCGCCTCCACTGCGGCCGGGTTGACCTGCTCGGCGGGCAGCGACCCGGCGGAGCGGACCTCGATCCGGTCGCCGGCCAGGTGGGAGAGGAAGCCGGCGGCCATTTGGGAGCGTCCGGCGTTGTGCACGCAGACGAACAGCACGGACGCGACGGGAGTGGTCGTGGGCATCATCGTTCTTCCTTGCCGATGGTGGTGGGGGTCAGGTCCGGGACAGGGTGGCGAGCAGGTCGATGTGAGCGAGCGATGGTGATGTGGTCACGGATAACCCTCCAGGTCCGGCGGGGGCGTGCAGGAGGTGGCGGCCGGGGCGTCGGATTCGCATCAGCACCGGCTGATGTGACAGTATCAGTACATGCTGATGTCAGTCGACAATGATCTATTGCGGGTGCTGGCCGATCCCCTGCGGCTGCGGATCGTGACCCTGCTCGCCCGGGAAACGCTGTGCACCACGCACCTCGTGGAAGAGACCGGCGCGCGGCAGACCAACCTGTCCAACCACCTGAAGGTGCTGCGGGACGCCGGAGTGGTGGACACCGAGCCGTGCGGCCGGTTCACCTACTACCGGCTCAAGCCTGACGTCATCGCCGCTCTGGCGGGGCGGTTCGCCGGCCTGGCCGAGACCGCCCGCGCCACCGCCGCCGCCGACAGGAAGAGGGCCTGCCCATGAAAGCCACCGACTCCGCACGCGCCGCGCGCGGCGGCGTGGCGGGCAAGCTGTCGATGCTGGACCGCTTCCTGGCGGTGTGGATTCTGGCCGCCATGGCCCTGGGCCTCGGCCTGGGCCGCGCCGTCCCGGAATTGAACGACGTGCTGTCGAAGGTCGCAATCGGTGGTATCTCCCTGCCGATCGCCCTCGGCCTGCTGATCATGATGTATCCGGTGCTGGCCAAGGTCCGCTACGACAAGCTGGACGCCGTCACCGGCGACCGCCGCCTGATGATCTCCTCGCTGGTCGTCAACTGGGTGATCGGCCCGGCCGTGATGTTCGCCCTGGCGTGGATCTTCCTGCCGGACCTGCCGGAGTACCGTACGGGCCTGATCATCGTCGGGCTGGCCCGCTGCATCGCCATGGTCATCATCTGGAACGACCTCGCCTGCGGCGACCGCGAGGCCGCCGCCGTCCTGGTGGCGCTCAACAGCGCGTTCCAGGTCCTGGCGTTCGGCCTGCTGGGCTGGTTCTACCTGCAGGTGCTGCCGGGCTGGCTCGGACTCGGCCAGGGACAGCACCTCGACATCTCCGCATGGAAGATCGCCCTCAACGTCGTCATCTTCCTCGGCATCCCGCTGCTCGCCGGATTCCTCACCCGCCGCCTGGGTGAGCGCCGGGTCGGCCGCGAACGCTACGAGAACGAGTTCCTGCCGAAGATCGGCCCCTTCGCGCTGTACGGGCTGTTGTTCACGATCGTGATCCTGTTCGCCCTGCAGGGCAGGACGATCACCTCCGAGCCCGCCGACGTCGCCCGCATCGCCCTACCGCTGCTGGCCTACTTCGCCCTGATGTGGTTCGGCACCTTCGCCCTCGGCAAGGCGATCGGCCTGCCGTACGACCGGACCGCCACGCTGGCCTTCACCGCGGCCGGCAACAACTTCGAACTCGCGATCGCAGTCGCCATCGCCACCTTCGGCGTCACCTCCGGCCAGGCCCTGGCGGGGGTCGTCGGCCCGCTGATCGAGGTTCCCGTGCTGGTGGCGCTGGTCTACGTCTCCCTTGCCTGGCACCGTAGATTCGCCCCCTCCGCACACTGAAGGACACGAGTGTGCGACAGCGCTCGGCGCCCGATCACCACAACCTAGGCCACGCCGCAGATCGGCATCGGCGCTCCCGTCTCCTCCGGCGGGTGCTGACGGCGGGTGCCGACGGCGGTGACCGACACGTACCGCAGACACCTCATCCTGTCGCGGCGGGGATCCGGTAGGTGGGACGCGGGTAACCGGGCTTGAACGAGGGGACGCCGGCGCTCTGTACGGCTGATGTGCCGGTGGCGGCGGACACCTCCTCCACCGCCTCGGCCACCGCGGCGTCGAGCTCGGCGGGCTCGCACGCGACGCGGGCGTTGAGCCGTGCCTCCGCCCCGGTGAACGGCCTCCCCGCAACGGCGTCCACGGTCGGCTCGGCGCCGCCGGCGGTCACGCTCACCTTGCTCAGGTCACCGGCGGACTCGAGGCTGACCTTCACGTGGCCGATCATCCAGCCGTTGCGGGCGGCGGTCGCGGAAAGGTGCTCCAGCAGCGCACGAGCCCAGGCGTCCGGGTCGAAGCCCTCCGCCGCCGTCACGTCAAAGCTGAGGTTCAGCCACGCCAGCGCGGCCTCGGCGTTGGCGTAGCGGTCGTAGTCGATGTCGAGGCCGCGTTCCGCGGGAGCCGAGCCCAGCCAGAGGGGCACCAGTCGTTCCAGCCCCTCACCGGTTTTCGCCGAATAACCGAGCACGGTGGCCGTGGGGTATCGCTCGCGCAGATCCGCGGTGATGGCGGCGGCTTCCGCCGCGCCGAGCAGGTCGATCTTGTTGAGCGCGATCACATCGGCTTCCTGCAACTGCTTGCCGAACAGGTAGGACATGTCCGACTCCGTGTCGTCCAGCGGCAGCGACGTACGGAGCGCGTCAAGCCTTTCCGGTTCGACGATGACGAGGAGGGGGGCGGGCGTGAAATGTTCACCGTAGTGGGCGCTGAGCGGCCGGATGACGGTGGCCTGCAGATCGGTACAACTGCCCACCGCCTCGGCGAGCAGTGTGTCCACCTGATGACCGTCGACCAGGCGCTGCGCGACGGTCAGCAGGTCTTCGAACCGGCAGCAGAAACATCCACCCGTGACCTCGCCGGCCTCCGCGATCGCGGACCTGGCGAGCTGGGTGTCCACCAGTTCGGTTCCCTGGTCGTTGGTGATGACCGCGACCCTGCGGCCCTGCGATTGGAGATGTTTCGCGACCGCGACGAGAGTGGTGGTCTTGCCCGCCCCGAGAAAACCGCTCAAGGTCATGAAGGTGATCAACCGGCGTTCGCCTCACTTCTGGTAACGGTGCTCCGTACAGATATCGCCGCATCGCACGGCACGAGTGAGTATGCGCGTCACAGGGTGTCGAGGTGGTGTCAGTGATCCGCCATTCGCAGTCAGCTAACCGCCTCTGTTCCACAAGGTCAAGATCCTTGACGCCAGGCAACAAATGATTAACAATGCCGCGGTGCCGTGCCGAAAAGGGGTATTGATGACGGTCAATACAGGTGCTATAATAAGCATGGAGCTATCTGTGCGCATAATTATCCGCGCATCATTTCCGCAATGACGGCATCGGCACCCGACCGCCCGCCGGATCGCCTATCTCGTGGCGACGGAAGGCAGGGCGATGATGCCCGTCAGGGCGGTGAGCGCCTCGGGCACGACCCGGTAGTAGACCCAGGTGCCCCGGCGGGTCGACGTGACGAGCCCGGCGTCCCGGAGAACCCTGAGGTGATGGCTGATGGTCGGCTGGGTGAGGTCGAACGCCCCGACGAGGTCGCACACGCACGCCTCGCCGTCGAGGTGAGAGGCGACGAGGGACAGCAGTCGCAGCCGTACGGGGTCGCCGAGCGCCTTGAAGCCCGCGGCGAGCGTGATGCTCCGCTCCCTGGTCATCGGCTCCGTCACCCGCGCCGGGCGCGGCACACCGGGTTCGACCACGGGAAGATCCTCATGCGGCAGCAGCACGGGCTCGTCGTGCTCGGCCATGGCGATCGGGTCCTCTCCCTAAGCGCCCCGGGCGTGGGTCACCCGGCCGCATCCCCCACGAGTCTAGACAACCCTTCCGCCCAGGAGGTCTCGTCATACCACGTCCCCCGCTGACCCATGCGGAGGCGACGGAGCGCGGCTCCCTGCTCCGCGTGCGGTCCTACGACCTCCACGTCGATCTGAGCCGGACCGGGGAACCGGTGTTCCGATCCAGGAGCACGGTCCGCTTCACCTGCGCCCGGCCGGGTGCCTCCAGCTGGGCGGACGCGCTGCCCCGGCGGGTGCGTTCCGCCGTGCTCAACGGGCGGCCGGTCGAGTACGACGGCGCGGGACGGATTCCGCTGCCCGATCTGGCGGCCGTCAACGAGCTGACCGTGGAGGCGGACTACGACTTCTCCACCGGCGGCGAGGGCCTCCACCGGTTCACCGACCCGGCCGACCGGCAGGTGTACGTCTACAGCCACCTGCAGCCCGGCCACGCCCCCCGGGTGTTCGCCTGCTTCGACCAGCCCGACCTCAAGGCGCCCTTCACGATCAGCGTGACCGCTCCCGACGGCTGGACCGTCTTGTCCAACGCCCCCGTGCTTTCCAGCACCCCGGGCGTCCACAGGTTCGCCCCGACCCCGCCGATCAGCACGTACGTGGTGGCGGTGGCGGCCGGCCCGTGGGCGTCGTGGACGGTGAACCACGAAGGCGCCGTGCCTCTGGGGGTGCACTCCCGGCGTTCCCTGGCGGCGCACCTCGACCCCGCCGTACTGCTGGAGCGGCTCGGAGCGGGGACGGCGTTCTTCGCCGAGGCCTTCGCGACGCCGTACCCGTTCCGGAAGCTCGACCTGTGCTTCGTGCCCGAGTTCAACTTCGGGGCGATGGAGAACGCCGCCTGCGTGTTCGCCGCGGAGACGTTCGTGTTCGACCGCGCGGTGACCCGGTACGCGCACCGCCGCCGGGACGAGATGATCTTCCACGAGATCTCCCACCAGTGGTTCGGCGACCTCGTCACGCTGCGCTGGTGGGACGACCTGTGGCTGAGCGAGGCGTTCGCCACCTGGGCGGGCGTCCACGCGCTGACCCGGCTCACGGACGACGCCGACGCCTGGGCCGACTTCGCCGCCGGCAAGAAGGCGCACGCGTACCTGCTGGACCAGTCGCCCTCCACCCACCCCGTCGTGACCGGCGTCCCCGACGTCGACGCCGCCGGGGCGGCCTTCGACGCGCTGACCTACCACAAGGGCGCGAGCGTGCTGCGCCAGCTCGTGGCGCGCCTGGGGCTGGCGGGGTTCCTGGAGGGCATGCGGCGCTACTTCGCGGACCACTCCCACGGCACCGCCGGCCGGGCCGAGATGCTCGGCGCCCTGGAGAAGGCGGGCGGCCGGGACCTGACCGCCTGGACGGACGCCTGGCTGCTGACGGCCGGGCTCACCGAGGTGCGGGCCGACTTCGACGTCGACGAGAGCGGGTGCTTCACGCGTTTCGACCTGCTCCAGGTCGGGTCGCCAAGGCCGCACCGTCTCGCGGTGGGCGTCTACGCGGAGGACCGCCACGGCGATCTCGTCCGCCTGCGGAGGCACGAACTCGACGCCGACGGCCCGCGCACGAGCGTGGACGCGCTCGTCGGCGCCCACTCCGGCGCGCTGGTGCTGCCCAACGACGGCGACCTGACGTACTGCCGGATCGTGCTGGACCCGCGCTCGACGGAGGAGGTCGTCCACCGGATCGGCCGGCTGGCCGATCCCATGGCCCGCTCGCTCTGCTGGACGGCGGCGTGGGACATGGTCCGGCACGGGGAGCTGCCGCCGCGGCGGTTCCTGACGATGGTCCTCGGCGGCCTTACGGCGGAGACGCAGATCGGCGTGTTCCAGCGGCTGCTCGTCCGGGTCGCCACCGTGCTGACGGCCTACACCGAGCAGGGCTGGGCCCGCGCCCACGGCTGGCCGTCGTACGTGGACCACCTGCTGCACATTGTCGACACCCCGGACGGCGACGCGGACCAGAGGCTGGCGGCGGCGCGGGCGGTCACGGACGCGGCGCTGACGGCCGGCCACGTCGGCACGGTGCGGAAATGGTTCCACGGAGCGGCCCCGATCGCCGTGGACGACGCGTTACGCCGCAGACTCGCCCGGTCCATGGTCGCGCATGGCGAGCCCCTGGACGACGTCAGCGGCGCCTTCACCGTTGTGGGAGACCGGCTCGCCGAGCTGCTCAGGGCGTCGGTGCCCACCGCGGAGGCCAAGGAGCAGGCGTGGACGACCATCCTGCGCAGCGGGAGCGTCGCGCAGGTCCGCGCGCTGGCCGACGGCTTCGCCCACCCCGCGCATCATCACCTGCTCGCGCCGTTCGCGCGGCGCTACGCGAAGGACGTCCCACCGCTGCCGGCCGCCGCGGGAGACCGGGAACCGGCGCGTACGGTCGTCGTCCGGATGTTCCCCTCCTGGTCGGTCTCACGGCGCACGCTGAACGTGATCGACCGCCTGGTCGACGGCCTGCCCGCCGACGACCCGTTCGTCAGGCTGACCGGCGCGGCCAGGGCCGAGTTCGCCCTCGCCGTGGACCTGTCCGAGCGCGACGCCGCCGGGTGACAGCCACTCCTCCGCGCCGTGACCGGCGGCGAACCTCTCGAACAGCTCCCGCAGGGCCGGCCCGGCGTCCGGGCCCGCGTACCACCGCTCCCCCGCCCGGCCGGCCAGGTGGTCCCACAGCGTCTCACGCAGCGCGAACGCCTGGTGATACAGCAGCGGGTAGCAGGGCTTGCCCTCCAGGTAGGTCTGCAGCCGATCCCACGCGGCCCCCCGGTCCACCGCGACGCCGAACTCCCGCTCGTACGAGCGCGCGTACTCCGCGGCCGGGTCAGGATGGCCGTCGTGCACGGCCATCTCGTAGCAGAGGCCGGTCGCCACCACGCGCCGGACGTGCTCACGCGCGAAGGCCAGGCGCTCCACCGCCTCGGCGCCGACCGTGACGCCGAGGTGGCGCCGCTGCCAGTCCGGCCGCCGGACGACCTGTTCCAGGGTGAAGCCGAACGCCTCGGTCAGCGCCGGATGCGTCCGCCACAGGTCGGCGGGGTGCCGGGTGCCCGCGGTGAAGTGCAGCGCGTGCCCGAACTCGTGCAGGAGCGTGGCGTGGTGCCCCAGCGTCGTGCCCGGCGTGACGGACACCCGCACATCGGCCGGCGGCGCGACCGGCGAGCAGAACGCCGTACCCGACTTGCCGGGCCGTGCGACGTCGTCGACGACGACGCGGTCCAGGCATCCGCCGAAACCCCACGCGCGTACGGTGGAGCGGACGCCGTCGAGCGCGCCGCAGGCTCCCTCGGGCAGGACGGCGCGTGCGGCGACGAGGCGGGCGTCCCCCATGGACGGGGTGGAGATCGCGTCGCGTGCCCGCCAGTCGTCCCATCGCCTGAGGAACGCCGCCCGTGTGGCGTCCAGCCAGCTCCGGGCGTGGGCGACGAACCGGTCCACCTCCGGGTGCAGCGCCCGCACCAGCGCGGCGTGCGTCGGGAACCCCAGCTCGGCCCGCGCCTCGGCGTACGCGTCGAGCCAGCGCCGACGGCCCTCGCGCAGCCGCTCGCCGACGTCCGCCAGGGCGGCCCGGACCTCGGCGCGCCGCCGGTCGTCGGTGACGGTCCGTGAGAAGGCGACGAGTTCCCCGTGGGTGAGCGTCCTGCCGCCGGCCTCGGCGGTGACGGTGCGCTGGAGCAGGCGCAGCCGCGCGGTCGCCTCCGCCAGCCGGACGCGGAAGTACCAGAGGACCAGTTCCCCGGCGTAGTGGAGGTCGCCGTGCTCCAGGGCCAGGAGGACGAGCCCGCCGTCGGTCAGCCAGGTGAGGCCGCCCTCCGGAAGCGCCGGATGGTCCTCGCTCTGCCCCGTCGCGGCGAGCCAGCGGGCATGGGCGACCCGGGCCTGCAGCGCCGCGAGGTCCTCGACGCGCCCGGCCAGATAGCCGGGAACGGTGGTCACGACGGGTCCACGGAGGCCGCCGGGGGCAGGCCGAGCACTTCCGAGGCGCCGTCGGCGACCTTCTGCCAGAAGTCGCGCCGGTCCTCGGGGAGCCCGGCGAACAGCTCCGAGCAGCGGCGGGTCATCTCCAGTGCCAGCCCGGGATGGGCCAGCACGCCGCGGATCCAGGCAAGCTGGCCGGGCTCCGGCGGGTCGATGCGCAACCCAGCGAGGCCCGCGCGGACCTTGCGTCCGACGCGCTCGTCCAGGGCGGCCGCGTAGCTCGCCCGGGCCTGCGGCGTGTCGCCGTCCAGCGCGAGGGGCACCGTGGCGGCGAGCGTCTCCGCCGCCGCGCAGGCGTCGGTGATGCCCGCGCCGAACAGCGGGTCCTTGTGGCAGTAGGCGTCGCCCGCCAGCCGCCAGCCCGGCCCCGCCGGCTCGCGGTGGAAGTTCCGCAGGCTCTTGGACGCGTACACGGGCGAGACCCGCCGTGCCGTACGCAACCGGTCCGCCATGGCGGGGATCGACCGGAGCCGGCGCTCGTACCCCTCGTATCCCTCTTCCGCCCGGATCGCCGCGTACTCCCCCACGGGCGCCGACAGCATGACCACCCACCGCCCGCCGTCGCAGGGGCCGGCCTGGAGCACGTGGCCGCCGTCGTGCCACAGCTCCAGCGCGGGCGAGGGCAGCGGGACGACGTCCTCCCAGTAGGCGTGGAACGTGCAGCGCATGGCCCCGGCGTCGAAGGTCGTGGCCGCGCCGGCCTGACGGGCGGTCGGAGATCCCCGCCCGTCCGCGCCCACGACGATCCTGGCCTTCTCCGACCACCCCGCGCCCTCGATGCCGATGACCTGGTCACCGTCCCGGCGCAGGGACCGCACCGGGCTGCGTTCCCTGATCTCGGCCCCGTGCCGGCCCGCGGCGCGCAGCAGGACCCCGCTCAGGGTCTCCCGGCGTACGCACAGGTTGTAGTGGTACGGCGAGCGGGGCAGCATGGGCGCACCGTAGTAGCCGCCCTCGACCTCCAGGTGCCAGCGCCGCAGCGGTGGCGCGCCGGTGGCGAGCACCTCCTCCAGCACGCCCAGCCGGTCCAGGAAGGCCAGCGTCGTCGGGCCGAAGAAATGGGTGGAGACGGCCGGGGCGGGCAACCGGGTGCGGTCGCACACCAGGACCCGAAGGCCCTCCCGCGCGAGCAGGGCGGCGCTCGCGGCCCCGGCGACGCCGCCGCCGACCACGATCACGTCATACATCGGCCGCTCCTCGCGTCATGTCCCGCCGGCCAGTACGAACGGCAGGCGGCCCGACCAGATCCTGCTCACGGCCCACCGGCGGTCGCTGACCGCGCGGAAGCGGCGGCCGAGCACCTCGCGCAGGTCCAGGGCGATCGGACGCTGCCGGAGGATCCCGGCCACCCGTCCGTCCCTGATCAGGAACCCGAGCCGCAGCCTGCCCTCGACGACCGGTGAGAGGCCGGCGCGCTGGTGCCCGCCCATCAGCGACTCGACGAGCACCCCCTCGCGGACGCCGGCCAGCAGGTCGTCGAAGGAACCGGCGTCGGCCGGTCCGGCGGACAGCGTCGCGCCGTTGAGCACCGGCGTGGCGGGCTTGAGCATCGTGCGGCGCAGCGCGTTGCCCCGGAACCCGTGCCCGGTGGCCGCCGTCCCGCACGCGGCCGCCGTACGGACGCTGTGGTAGGCCCGGACCGGGACTCCCCGCTCGACCAGCGTGAGGGGCGCGCACGGCACGCCGTCGTCGTCGCTGCCCGGCCAGGCCAGCCCGCCGGTGCCCTCGTCGTCCGGCACGGCCGGCTCCGAGGGGTGGTCGCGCAGGCCGATCGAGGGGTGCAGGAACGGCTCGCCCAGGTGCCCGGCGACGAACGAGCGGCCCGCGGTGACGGCGGTGCCGTTCAGCGCGGTGACCAGCGGGGTGAGCAGGGTGTGCACCGCGGACGGCGCGAGCAGCACGTCGTGGTCGCCGGAGGGCGCGTCGGCGGCGGGCAGCCCGTCCCAGCCGGCCGCGGCCTCCAGCCACGCGGAGAGCGCGGCGGGCAGCTCCGGCGTCCGGGTCCAGCCGGTCCAGGGCAGCTGGACGGCCGACCCCTCCGCCAGCGCGGCGACGTGGAAGAACCGGTCCGAGGTCGTGGTCCGCCGGTCCGGGGCCGCGCGGTGCACCGCCTGTTCCGTCCGGGTCACCGTGCCGTGCACGGTCAGCCCGGCCGGGCGTTGCAGCGCGCCCAGCCGCTCGGCCAGGAGCCGTACGGATCGGGTTCCCCCGTCTGCGGCGGACGTCCCGGCGGTCTCGGGGGCGGCGTTCCTCCCGGCGACCGGGTCGGGTGACGCCGGGGGCCCGTGCGCCGCGTTCCGTACGGCGTCGCCGACCAGCTCCCGCACGTCGTCGAGGCGGGTCGTGGTGGCCGTGCCCACCCGGCCGCGGTGGTGCACCCGCAGGCACAGCGCCGTCTCGTGCGCGGATCTGACCAGGTCGGGCACGCCCGAGCCGACCTCCACCACGGTGTCGTCGCGCTCGACGGCCAGGATCTCCCAGTGGTCGGCGCGGGCCGCGGCCTCCGCTCCGACCTGTTCCAGCCGGTCAGCCAGAGGTGACACGTATGCCTCGCAATCGCAGCGCGGGGCCCCAGGAGCTGACCGGCAGCGCGTTCTGGCCCTGCTTGCCGCAGCTCGCCGAGGTGTCGCCGCGCCACTGCTCACGGCCGATCGCGTCGATGGCCGCGAAGGCGCCGAGCACGTCGCCGGACAGCACCACGCCTCTGACCCGGCCGCGAACCTCTCCGTCGCGGATCTCCCGGCACTCCGCCGGCAGGAAGGTGAAGCCGGCGCGGTCGGTCTGCCCGCCGAGCACGCCACGGGCCAGCAGCCCGCGCGCCACCCCGCCGATCATCTCCTCCTCGGACGCGGCGCCGGGGGCGATGGCGATCGTCCGCAGCCGAGGGAGCGGCGGGTGGCGGAAGTTCAGGGCTCTGGCGTTGCCGGTGGGCTCCTCGCGGAAGGCCGCCGCGGTGGAGCGGTCGTGCAGCCGCGGCCGGGTGACGACACCCTCGCGCAGCAGCTCCACCGGAGACCCCGCCGTGCCCTCGTCGTCCACCGGCACGAAGCCCCGCGCGCCGGGACGTCCGGGATGATCGGTGATCGTCAGCATGGACGGGCCGAGCCGGCGTCCGGGGGCCAGGGACCGTTGCAGAGGCGCGTCCCCGAGGTGGTGGTCGGCCTCGGCGAGATGCCCGATCGTCTCGTGGGCCCAGATGCCGGCCAGCGGGCCGTCGCAGACCACGTCGTACTCCCCGGGTGCCACGACGGGGGCGGCGCGCAGATCTACAGCGGTCGCGACGGCGGCCTCCACGTCCGGGGCCAGGCCCCGCACCACGGAGAAGTCGCCGCCGCTGCCGGCCGACACCGAGCCGGCGGTCCTTGCGGCGCCGCCGTCGGCGTAGACGGTGATCTGCAGCGTCAGGTCCCTGCGCCGGTAGGAGACACCGGTCCCCTCGCTGGTGAACAGCTCCACGTCCGCGACCGACTCGCGGTAATAGACGAGCGCCCCGGTCACGCCGGGATGCGCGGCCAGCGCCGCCGCGTGGTAGGCGCCGAGCAGTTCCGCCTTCTCCGCCAGGCCGACCGTCTCGGCGAGCTCACCGATCTCGCCGGTCTCGCCGGTCTCGCCGGTCTCGCCGGTCTCGCCGGGATGGTCGTCCCGGTAGGGCCGGTGTGCGGCGAGACGTCCCGCCGCACACCCCAGCTCGACGGCGTCCCGCGCGGCCCTGCGCAGCACCGGCGCGGCGTCCACGGCGGTACTCGACGCGAACGCCGACCCCGACCGGCCGATCACCCGGGCACAGCACCCCTCGTCACGGCTGGTCACGCTGCTTTCCAGGCCGTCGCCGCGCCAAACCAGGTCGACGGTCCTGGCGCGTTCGACGCGTACCTCGGCGTAGTCGCCGGCCCGGAGGCCGGCGTCCCGGAAGAGCGCGGGCGAGGCGCCGGTCAGCAGCACGGTTGCGCGGGGCTGTCGTCCCGGTAGGCGAAGATCATGGCGCTGGTGACCTGCGCGCCGTCGCGGTACGGGACGAGCCCGTCGCTGCGCATGTCCACGCTGCCGAAGCCCGCGCCGAGCACCAGGTCGCGGTACTGGCTCTCGGTCATGCCCACCACGCACCGGGCGAAGTCCTCCGCGCCGGCGGACTCGCCGGCCGCCACGTCCGCCGGGGGCGGGCCGTCGTCGGAGTACACGACGTCGGAGATCACCGCCACCCCTCCCGGGCGCAGGACGGCCGCGACCGCGTGGAGCACTTCCTTCTTGTCGGGGAACATGCCGAGGACGCAGTTGCTCATCACCACGTCGACGCTGGCCTCGCGCACCGGCGGGCGCCGGATGTCGCCGACCCGCACGTCGATGTTCCTGAGGCCCATCTCCTTGGCCGCGCGGCGAGCCGTCCTGACCATCTGCATCGACGCGTCGACGCCGATGACCCGGCCCGTCTCACCCACCCGGCGCGCGGCGATCAGCAGATCGAGGCCGGCGCCGCAGCCGAAGTCCACGACCGTCTGCCCGGGGCGCAGGCCGATCGCGTTCATGGGCGAGCCGCAGCCGCTGGACAGCTCCAGGACCCAGTCGGGGATCTCGGCGAGCTCCTCCGGCGTGTACACCGATGTGGGAGAGCAGCACAGCGTGCTGGTGCCCTGCACCGCGAGCGCGTCGTAGCGCTTCTTCACGTGCGTCTCGACGGGAACGGGGCCCTGGTCGGCTGGGGCCGCTTCCGGGGCCGCGCAGCAGCCCGACGCCTGGTCCGCGGTCTGCGGGGCGCATCCGCAGGCGTCCGGCTCGGCGACCGTCCCGGCCGCCGTCCGCGGCCGGATCAGCTCATCCAGGGAAACGAACCCACGCGTGTCATCTGCTCCCACGTTCCCTCTTCTCCTTCCGGTCGGTTCGCGTGCTCCTGCTGCCTGCGCAACGCCATGGGCAGCAGGTAGGCCAGCTGGGTCTCGACCCGCGTCGTGATGCTGGACACCTTGGGGCAGTAGCAGGTGTTGAAGTCGCCGCCGTTGGCCGCCCACGCCTTGATGGGGCAGCCGCCGCCCCCGCAGAACAACTTCACGTTGCAGTCGCGGCACATGGGCACGGTGTCCACGTGGCGGTGCCGCCAGGGGTCCCGATAGCCGGCCGCGTAGCTGAACTCGGGGTAGAACGTCCCGCAGGCGTGCTGGGGACGGCCCACGGTCTCCGGGCAGCCGTAGATCTTGCCGTTGGGGTCGAAGGCGACGACGCTCGTGCCGGCGCTGCACCCCTGGAGGTTGGGCCGCAGCCGGTCGCCCTCCAGGACGGCCGACCTGATGCGGGCCAGGTCGGGCTGCAGCATGCGGTCCACCAGGGGGTTCTGCTTGACCATGCTCCAGAAGGCCTCCTGGAGCCCGGCCTTGACGTCCCCCCGGACCATGCGCTTGCGCTTCTCCTCGGGGTGGTCGGGGGTGACGTACAGGAACGTGGTGGCCTTGGTGAAGCCGTTGAACAGGCGGATCTTCGGGTGGTCGAGCCACCCCTTGGTCTGCGCGAACTCCGCGAAGCGCGGCATGTCGTCCACGCTGTCCTCGTCGACGAGCACCCTGATCAGCACGCGGATGCCGGCCTCCGCGGCCACGTCGATGCTCCGCTCGATGAGCTCGAACGTCGGCTTGCCGTTGCGGAACACCCGCCGGGTGTCGTGGGTCCTCGGCGTGCCGTCCAGGCTGACCTGGACCTCCTCGCAGCCGTACTTGAGCAGCATCGGCACGTACGCGTCCAGCGCCACGCCGTTGGTGATCGCGGTGACCGGGTAGCCGCGATCGTAGGAGCCGCGCAGGATCTGCTCCACGGCGCCGCGCTGGTATGCGGTGTCCAGCAGCGGTTCCCCGCCGAACAGGGTGATGTACGGCGGGCCGGAGTTCTGGTGCCGGTCCTGGATCTCCGGGATCGTGTCGAACGCGGCCTCGATCATCTCCTCGTCCATGCGCGGGCTCCTGGTGGTCAGCTCGCCCTCGAAGCAGTACGGGCACGCCAGGTTGCACACGAACGACGGGATGAACATGAACTGGAACGGCGCCTCCTGGATCGCCTGGAAGTAGCCGTCGACGATGGCGCGGTAGCGCGCCTCCTCCTCGACCGCGTCGGTGCAGACGTACCCGCGCTCCAGCAGGCCGGCCACGAGCTCACGGTCGACGGCGGCGTCCCCGGCGCGGACCCGTTCGAGCACGGCGACCTCGGCGGGGGTGACGATGTCCATCGATCCGGACACCGCGTTGGCGAGGACGCTCACCTTGCCGCCCTCGTCGAGATAGGCCGGGTCCAGGGTGCCCTCGGGGAGCTCCACCGAGAAGGTGACGGTGTTCGGGCTCACAAGCATGGTGTGTCTCCCAGAAACGGGGTCCGTGGTGCCGCCGGGGGGTGGGTCGTGGGGTGGGTGAGGGGGTGGGCCGGGAATTGGAGGGCGCGGCAGGGGATACCCGTGTCGTACGGTCCGCCGGCCACGGTCACTCGCAGCCGTCGGGGTCGTTGGCCATGATGCTGGTCACGACGTCGAGGTTCTTCCGGCCGCGCATGGCGGTGCAGCAGTCGGTCTGCTTCTCGGACACTTCGGCGTTCTCGATCATGGAAATGGCGATCATAGGTATCACCTCCTCCACTGTGATCTCTGCCGCGCTCTCCGGCCCGCTCCCCGCCGCGACGCGGCGGGGAGAGTCGTTGGTGGGGCGCGTGCCCCAGGTGACGGGTCACCGCAGGACCTCCCGCACGATGAGCACCGCCACGGTGATCAGGCCCTCACCGATGATCAGCCCGGAGGCGACGATCTCGGTGCCGCTGCGCCGGCCGGGGTTGCGGCGGGTGAGCAGCCACTGGGTCAGGCCGCCGGCGGCGAGGGTCAGCGAGTAGGCGGGGGGAAGCAGCACCCCGAGGCCGATCATCGTGGGCATGGCCGAGGTGAAGGCCAGGCCCAGGCCCACCGGGCCCGAGACGGCCAGTGCGAGGGCCACGGTAGCGGGGTATTCGGCCGATCCCCGGACGGTGGCGTCCACGAACTGGACCGCGGTGGCCACAGGGGCGGGGAAGGAACGTCCTCCGAGCACACTCGCGCGGCTGAGCACCGCGATCACGAGGACGCCGACGACGGCGCCGGCCAGGCCGCCCGCCAGTTGCGTCCAGCCCGTCAGCCGCCTGGGCGGCTCCGGCAGGCTCTCGGGACGGTCATGGGCGACCTTCACCGAGTAGGTGAAGTAGACCGCGGCGAGGGCCGCGCAACAGATGGTCGACGCCATGAGCAACGCCGCCGTCTGGTCCATGCCGGACACGGCGAAGGCCACGACGCTGAAGTACAGCGCCGGGGACAACGGCACCAGCCCGATCTCGCCGCCGGCCCGGGTGAGGAACACGGTCATCACGGCGAGCAGCACAATGCCGAGCAGGCCGTAGCCGAGATAGCGCAGAAGGGACGGGTACGCCAGCGCGAGGAGCGCCGTTCCCACGAGGACGGCGACGGCGAGCCACCGCGTACGGCCCGGGAGCAGGCGGCCCCCCCGGAGGGACCGCGCCAGCGGGCCGCGGACCCGGGCGATCGAGGCGATCGAGTAGCCGAGGATGAGGCCGACACCGGCGGCGAGCACCCAGGGATAGGACAGATGGCCGGTGTAGGCCACGGACCGGCCCGCCGTGCCGTCCTGGACCGCCCACACGACGACGGTGTACGCGGCGCCGGCCGCCAGCCACGCGCACGCGCGCGGGCCGATGAGGAACCCGACCCCGTACAACAGGGGCGAGAGTGCCAGGGCCAGATGGGTGCCCGTGACCTCCGGCGTGACGTCGTGGCCCCACAGGGCGACCCCCAGGGCCGACGCGGCGCCCACGCCGGCGGCGATGGGGAGCATGCGGCCGAGCCGGTCGCTCTCCCCGTCCTTCGGGGCGCTGAGCGACGCCATCAGGGTGATGGCCGGCTTCAGGGTCGGGTAGGGCAGTCTCTCGGCGACCACCAGTGTCCGCGCGACGAGCCCGCCGAGGAAGATGCCCACGGCGTTCGCGGCCATCGCCAGCACCACCAGGAAGCCCCAGGCCGGCAACTCGCCGGCCCGCAGTACGACGGCCCCGATGCCGGTGTCCAGCGCGGCCGTCGCCATGTATCCGCTGGACGCGATGGAGAAGACGACGAAGAGTCCCTGCCAGCTGAGCGCCCCCGCCACCCGGAGCAGCGCCGCGCCCAGCGCGGCCACCAGCGCCGACCCTCCGAAGGACGTCCCCGTACGGAACAGGACCAGCACATTGAGGACGCAGAGCAGCACGCCGATGGCCAGGCCGATGAGCGTGGCCCAGACGTACGACCCCCGCCAGCCGGCGGGAAGGTCCACCGCCGGGGTCGCGGGCGATGTGGTGGAGGATGCGGTGCGCTCCCTTCCTTCCACGAAGCGCCCCCTCATCTCGATCAGGTGGACCACTACATTGATAACTATCGATGTAGCCGACGAGTGCACATTAAATTGAGCCGACGGCAATGGTCAAGAGCCTTGACAGGATCGCCTATTCGTGCAGACTGCCTGCGTTACGCGAACATGACGATACGTTTCGGAATTACGCCATGCACATGCCGGCCAATCGCGTGGGGTCACAGCGCGCGATCGGCGAGCAGCGGATCGGCGTCGGCCTGTCCCGCCGTCGCCGCGCCCGGGTCGCGTCCGTACAGCCCGGCGACCGTCAGCCCGGGGTAGCGGTCTGCCTGGACGGCCACCAGTTTCGCTCGCCGAGCATCACCGCGAGAGCGGGGACGAGCAGTGCCCGGACGAGGAAGGTGTCGGCGAGCAGGCCCAGGGTGACCACAAAGCCGATCTGAAACAGCGCCTCCATCGGAAGCACCATCAAAGTCGCGAAGGTGGCGGCGAGCACGAGGCCGGCGGAGGTGATCACGCCGCCCGTCCGCTCAAGGGCCTCCGTCACCGCGCGGCGGGTCTCGTGCTGTCGACGCCGCTCGCTGATCCGGCTGAGGAGAAACACGTTGTAGTCGACGCCCAGGGCGACGAGGAAGATGAACGCGTACATCGGCAGATTCGGGTCTGAGGCCGGCTGGCCGAGGATGTGGGTGAAGATGAGGGAACCGACACCGAGGGCGAAGCCGAAGGACAGGACCACGGTCGCGATCACGTAGAGCGGCATCACCACCGCGCGCAGGAGCACGGCGAGGACGACGAGGATCAGGGCAAGGCTGACCGGGACGATCAGCCTGGTGTCACGTTCGAGTGCCTGGCGGGCATCGTAGTTCTCGGCCACGGTCCCGCCGATCAGGACGGTGTGGCCGTCGGCCGCGCGCCCGGCGACCTCGCGCAGCACCGGGACGGCGTCGGTGGCCTGCTCCGAGAACGGATCCATCCGCAGGTCCGCGTCGAAGATGAGCAAGTCCGTCGCGGACCTTCGCCGGCCTTGGGCCTCCGCACCCAGGGAGTCGCCGTCGGCCCCGACCGACCTGGCCACCGCGTGCATATCGGCGACGGGTGTGTGCGTGCCTTCGGTGAGAGCGCTCTGGACCTTCCCGCCCACCTCGTGGGCTACGACGATGCGAAGCGGCGCCGCCCGGCCGGGGATGAAGTGGTCGCGGATCACCTGCTGGCCGCGGACCGAGTCCGGCGCCTCGCGGAAGGACTCGGAGAAGTCGAGCGCCGGACGCCCGCCGATGCCGGCCAGCGCGCCCGCGGCGAGGAGAGCGGTGACCGCCGCGGCGATCACTCCCGGGCGTGCGTGAACGAGGCCCGCGACGCGCCCCCAAAACGTGACCGCAGGTGCGGACTCGGGCTCGAGGCGGGGAACAGCGGGCCAGAACGCCCGTCGTCCGAGGGCGGTGAGCACCGCGGGCAGAAGGGTCAGGCCGGCACACACCATGATCGCGACACCGAGGGCGAGGATCGGGCCCATCTCGCGCATGGCGTTGAAGTCGGCAAGGGCGAGGACCAGCATCGCGCCGACGACGATTGCTCCGGCGGAGAAAATCGCCGGGGCGGTGCGCTGGGCGGCGGCGACCATCGCCTCCTCGACGTCCCGCGCCCGGCGCAGCTCGTCGCGAAACCGCGCCACGATCAGCAGACAGTAGTCGGTGCCCGCACCGAACATCAGCACGATCAGGATCGCGGTCGTCTGGCCGCTGACCTCGGTGAGGCCAACGGCGACGAGGCCGTAGGCGAGGCCGGCGGTGACGAGATAGGCGAGGGCGACGACGGCCAGCGGCACCAGCGCAACCAGCGGCGAGCGGTAGGTCAGGAGCAGCAGGAGCAGCAGCACGGCGATCGTGACTGCCAAGAGGGTCCCGTTGATCCCTTTGAGCGCAGCTTTTCGATCGGCCTCGAAGCCGGCACGGCCGGTCACGAAGGCCCTCAATCCGCTCTCGTCGCCGGCGGCCGACGGGACTATCTCGCGGATTGCCGCGACCGCCTGCTCGATGTCGGGCGTCGAGTCGTCGGTCATCAGGACCGTGCTCAAGATGACGGTGTCGTCGGGTGAGGTGAGCAGCGAAGCGCCCGGGCTCATGTCGAGCGGATCGGTCTCGCCGCACGCGCGTTGGTACGGGGTGGCGACCATCGTCAAGTTCGGGATCGCGCCGGACCGGCACAGCGCGAGGGCGTCGGCGTCGGCGCGCCGTCCGTCGTCCGCGGTGATCCCACCCTCGCGGAAGTAGGCGATCACCGCCGCTGTCTCGCTGCCGCGCCGGAACCGCTCGTCGATGATCCGCTTGACCGTCGCCGACTCCGATCCCCGGACGAGGAAGGTCTCGCTCTCGTCGGCGGCCCGCTCGCCGAGCCTGGCTTGTAGCGGCACCGCGAGCATCGCGAGCGCAAGCCACACCGCGATCACGACCCACCGTGACCGCCGACCGGCGGAGATTACGGAAGCCCTGGTGAGAGGTCGCATCGGGTCGCCGACCTTAGAGCCCACCACCGACCCCCTCTATATAGCTGACGACGCCATCCGCGACGTAGACGTAGATCCTGGTCGGGTCGATCTCTATCGGCACGGGCCGGCTCTTGTCGTCCTCGCGCGAAACGATGATTCCGCAGTTGTGGCGGGCCGCCTTCTCACGCGCCTCGGCGAGCTCCAGCCCGAGCAGCTCCGCCGTATCGAAGGCGTTCTCCGCGGGCCTGTACTGGCTGACGCCACCACTCTGTCCCGTCTCCACCATCGGGCATTGAAGCGCGGTAAGGTCGCGCCCTCGCGCCTTCGCCTCTCCGGACTCGTCGCTACATCCGGTCAGAGCCAGTGCTCCGACGGCGATCGCAACCGTGGCCGCAGCGACGCCGGGAAGCCGCCGGTGAACCCTCTGCCCGCTCATAGCGGGGACGCTAGCGGACGGAACCGCCTCGATCAAGACAACTAACGCCTTTGGTAAACAAAAGGGTGGCACTACTAGTACCAGCTTTGGCGATTCACTGGCGAAAGTCCTTGACATCTGGACAAAAGGCGCACACGCTACGTCTAACCTTCAGGCGGTCGAACCACATCGCTCCGGCCGCGGGGCTGGTCGCCGCCGCATTGGGAGAGGAAGTGAGTGGTATGCGGAACGCCGCGCCGCCCGCGCGGAGCGTGAGGCGTTCTTTAGTCGCACTGACTGCGGTCGCTCTGGGGGCTCAGATGCTCGCCCCTGTGACCGCCGCCCAAGCGGAGAGCACCCACCTGACGGCTGCTGCCCCGGCGACGAGCACCGGGCAAGCTGGTAAAGCCCTCCTTGCGGCTTCCGCCCGGGCGGAGGACAGCAAGAGGGTCCTCATCTACACCGGCACGACCGGGTACCGGCACGCCGAGGCGATCGACAACGGCCGCCCAGTGGTGCAGACCGCTCTCAAGGCCGCAGGCTACGAGGTCGACTGGGAGGACTGCGACAACAACGGTGGCGGCACGAGCAACTGCAACCACCCGAACAAGAACCCCCGGATCTTCACCGACGATAACCTTGCCCAATACAACGCGATCCTGTTCCTGAACGCATCGTGGTCGTGGGCCGGCGGCGGTCGGACCGGACCGCTCTTCGACCAGGCACAGCGCGACGCGCTGATCCGCTTCACCCAGAACCGCGGCGGGATCGCCGCTGTGCACAACATGACCGACGCCGGCGCCGGCGTGTCCGTGTGGGACTGGTGGGACGGCGGGCCGGACAGCGTCATCGGCACGACGATGACCGCCCACTCGAACGGGTCGGCGACCGGCAACGCCGCAACCGTCCAGGTTGCCGACCACAACCACCTCTCCACCAAAGACCTGGCCGACACCTACCAGCTCGCCGACGAGCACTACAACTTCGTCCGCAGCGTCCGGGGCACCCACCACGTGCTCGAGACCTTCGACGAGCGCACCTACAACACCGGCACCCAGAAAATGGGCCAGGACCACCCCACGACGTGGTGCAAGCTCTACGACGGCGACAGGGTCAAGGACGGCACCAGCACCCCGCGGGCCTACGATGACGGCCGGACCTGGGTGACCTCGCAGGGCCACTTCGGCGTGCGTTACAGCGAGAACGGCGGCGACAACCCGCTGGTCAAGCAGATCGTCGGAGGGGTGCGCTGGGTCGCCGGCGAGGGGAACAAGACCGACTGCTCAGGCACCGTGTGGTCGAACTTCACCCGCACGACCCTGGTCGACAATGCGAACGGCCCGGTCGCTCTCGACGTGGCGGCGGACGGCAAGGTCTACTGGACCGAGATCGGCCCCACAACGGGCTACCAGTCCCAGGGCTACGTGAAGATGCACGATCCGAACGGCCCGGCGAACAACTCGACCACGGTCGCGACGATCCCGACCCGCGCCGACCACGGCAACTCCGAGGACGGCGTACTGGGGATGAGCCTGGAGCCGGGCTTCGACCTATCGAACCCGAGCAAGCGCGACATCTACGTCTACTATTCCCCGCGCAACCCCGACTGGCCGACCACGGGCAACCAGATAGCGGTCGGCTACAACCTGATCAGCCGCTTCACGCTGAACAAGACCGGCACCGCGTTCGAGCCCGCACAAGCAGGCGGGGATCCGGCACATCCATACGATGAGCGGGAGATCCTGCGCGTGCCCAAGGCGAAGATCTCGGGCAACCCCTCAGGCTTCCCGGGTGGCCCCACCGACAACGGCCCCGGCCATGTCGGCGGTGCGAGCCTGGTGTTCGACTCCGAAGGCAGCCTCTACATCGGCGTCGGCGACGACGTCTCCCCGAACGCGCCCGGCCACAACGCCTACCCGCCGATGGACCATCGCGCCTCCGAGCGCTGGGACTCGCGCAAGACGGCGGCCAACACCGCCGACCTGCGCGGCAAGATCCTGCGCGTCAAACCGGTCAAGGACATCCCGGCTCCGGGCCCAGGGCAGGCCCCCGACCCGGGCCTGGACAAGACCTACACGGTTCCGAAGGGCAACATGTTCCCGCCGGGGACCCCGAAGACCCGACCGGAGATCTACGCCATGGGCTTCCGGCAGCCGTTCACGGTGCACGCCGACCCCGCCCACCCGGGTACGGTCGTCGTCGGCGAGTACTGCCACGACAACACGGTGGACCAGGCCAACCGCAGCCCGGCCGGCACCTGTGAGTGGGATCTGGTCGACGGGCCCGGCTTCCAGGGCTGGCCGTTCTGCGTCGGCGACAACGCGAAGACCAACACCACGTGGCGCTGGAACTACGAGACCAACTCCTCGACCGGTCAGCAGTACGACTGCTCGCTCGACAAGATCCCGGCCGACCTCGCCTGGGCCCCGGCGGGCGGTAAGAATTCGCAACCCACATTCCAGGGCCTCGATGAAATCCCCGGCCCCGCGAAACCAGCGACGATCTGGCGCAAGTACCCCGGCAACCCCGGCGGTCAGGATCTGATGGCCTTCGGTGACCTGGGCGCCGGCGGCATGCAGCCGGTCACCGGCCCGGTCTACCGATACAAGGACACCTACGGTCCCGGCGCCTTCCCGCCCTACTACGACGGCTCGTGGCTGATCACCAACCGTGGCGCCGACAACGGGTTCTGGAAGGAGGCGCGCCTGCGGCAGGACAACAACCAGTTGCTCCGGGTCAACGACTGGCTGCCGGTCAACCACTTCGGTACGCCGAACAGCAGCTTCGTGATCCCGACCAGGTTCGGGCCCGACGGCGCCCTCTACATGGGGCGCTGGACCTTCGGCTGCTGCCGCGCTCAGCTCAACTCCACAGCGAAGATGGAGTTGGTCAAGATCGAGTTCAAGCCCTCCAGCAAGTGCACGGAGGACACCCAGGCGCCGACGGTCTCGCACCAGGTCGAGGGCCGGGCCCACCCCAGCCAGCAGAACGCCTACATCGACTCGGCCTCGCTCAAACTCAACGCCACCGATGTCGGCTGTGCCGGCGTGGAGAAGGTCGAGTACCGCGTCAACGGCGGAGCGTGGACCACCTACGACGCACCGGTCCAGTTCAAGGACCCGAAGGCGTACACGGTCGACTACCGGGCCACCGACTACTCCGGGAACACCTCCGCGTCGCAGAGCGCCGTCTTCACGGTGATCGACGGCGGCAGGACGCTCCCCACGACGTGCGACATCTTCGCCACGGGCACGGGGTGGAATCCCAATAACTGTGAGATCGCCCGCGGCGGCACCGTCACCTGGCACTTCAACGTGCCCGACGCGGGGATGCCGCACGATGTCTGGCTCGTGCCGCCCGGCGGCAATCCGGACCCGAACGGCGGCGACATCTTCGAGGTCACCAAGGGAGCCGTCTCGCCGGGAGGTCCGCCGGTCTCATACACCTTCGATCGGGAGGGGACCTGGACGGTCATCTGCAGGCTCCACTCCGGCTACGACGGCAAGCAGTGGGCGGGCATGGTCGCGACGATCACGGTCGGAGGAGGGGCCAAGGGTGTCTACACCATCTCCTCCAAGAGCAGCGGCAAGTACGTCACGCCGCAGAACGCCTCGACCGCCGACGATGCCAAGATCGTCCAGATGGGCGCGACGCAGGGCACCGAGCAGCAGTGGGAGGCCGTTCCCTTCACCGCGGGCGCCTACCAGCTCAAGAACGTCAAGAGCGGCAAGTGCCTTGACGTGCCGAGCGGCTCGACCGCGACGGGCACCCAGCTCGTCCAGTACTCCTGCCATCCCGATGGACACAAGGACCAGGTCAACCAGCGGTTCTATCTCATCCAGTTCGGAGATGCCTACCAGGTCAATCCGGCGGTAAGCGGCCTGTGCGTCGACATCGACGGCAACTCCAAGGCCGACGGCGCCAAGGTGATCCAGTGGACCTGCAACAACGCCGACAACCAGCGGTTCCGCTTCACCCCGGTCGCCGCGGCCGACAAGACGCCGCCGGTGACGACCGCGACGACCGACCCGGCGCAGCCGGAGGGCGGCTCGTTCACCGGTCCGGTCACGGTCACGCTGACCGCCGTCGATGAGGACAAGGGCAGCGGGGTCGACCGGACGGAGTACAAGCTGGACGGCGGTGACTGGAAGCCGTACACCGGGCCGGTCGTCGTCTCCGGCGACGGCTCGCACACGCTGGCCTACCGCTCGACGGACAAGGCGGGCAACGTCGAGGGTGCCAAGACCCTCACGGTGACCATTTCCTCTCCGCGGGTTCCGCTGACCGTGACCGCTTCGTCCCGCTGCGTGGGTACGTCGGCGTACCTGGCGGTGACGGCCGTCAACGACGGCGATGTGCCGGCGGACGTGATGTTGACGACCCCGTACGGTTCCAAGACCGTGGCCGACGTGGCCCCGGGCAAGCAGGCCTATCAGTCCTTCAACGCGCGGGCCGGGCAGATCGGCGCGGGCAAGGTGACTGTCAAGGGGACCGCGACGATCGGTGGCAAGCAGGTCACCTCGACCTACGACGCCGACTACAACGCGATCAGCTGCGGCTAGAGCTGTTGCTGAACGAGCCGTACTGAAATGGGGCCGGCCGGTCGGCCGTCTGGACGATCGGCCGGCCGGCCCCGCCTCCCATGCCCCCCATAAATGGAGCGATTACGTGAAGACGAGAACTACCCAGATACTGGCCGCGTCGGTGCTCGGCCTTGCGCTTGCGGGTGTGGCCGGTCCCGCGATGGCGGCCGACGGCCCTGATGGCGGCATCGATGTGTCGGTGAACATCGAGCCCATCCGCACTCCCGGTCAGCTGTCGATGACCGTGGCCGACAACAACGGGATCTCCCTGCAGGAGAACGGCTCCGACGCCGCCGCCCGCCAGTTCACCGGCACGATGCCGACGGTCACGGTGAGCGACACCCGCCTGCCCGAGGAGATCCCGGCGGGTGAGTACTGGGCGGTCGTCGGCCAGGCCGGCCAGTTCACCGCGACCGGCGACCCCGCCAAGACCATCGGCCCGCAGTACCTGGGATGGACCCCGCGCCTGCTGACCGACTCCTCCACCGGTGCGGTGGCGGCCGGCGAGCCGATCTCCAGCGTCATCTCCGACGGCACCGGCGCGCCCGCCGTGGGTCTGCAGGGCCAGGAACTGCTGGTGTCGGCCGCGAACTCCACCGACGAGATCGGCACCTCGAAGGTCAACGCCGACCTCGCCCTGCGGACTGCGGTAGACGTCGCCGCCGGCGAATACCACTCGACCCTGACGCTTTCGCTGTTCAACCAATCCTGAGTCGGCGGCGGGACGCCAGAAAGAAAACGGCCAGAAAGGAAACGGGCCACCCTTCGCCGAAAAAGGGTGGCCCACCCCACCCCGTTGCCGTGGACGGGTCTGTGGGCCGTAATTCCGGCTTTCAGGGGCCGAGGAAGACGACGAACCTGCTGGAGCCTAGGAGCGGGTTCTGCCGACGATCGGCCAGAGATATGCCATGATTCGGCAGAACTTAGGTGGTAACTGTCTGATCGACCGTCTCTGGAGCCAGGATGCGCTCGATGACCATCACGGCGGCGCCGGTAACGCCCGCCCGGTCACCGAGCTTGCTGGCGCGGATGCTGAGACTCTGGGTGGCCAGTGGCAACGAGCGGCCGTAGATCATTTCACGGACGCCTGCCAGAAGGTGATCGCCGGCTTCGACCAGGTCGCCGCCGATCACGATCATCGTGGGGTTGAAGAAGTTGACGATCGAGGCGAGCGTGCTGCCGACCTCTCTGCCGCCCTGCCGGACGAGGCGGATGGCCTGGGGATTGCCTTCCTTGGTCAGGCGGACGACGTCCCGGCCGTCGGCGACATCATGCCCGACGTCGCGGAGGCGGGCGACCAGGGCCGCGCCGCCGGCCACGGCCTCCAGACAGCCGAAGTAGCCGCAGCGGCACTGCACCTGGTCGAGGGTGGATATGCGGATGTGGCCGATATCCCCTGCCGCGCCCCGCGAGCCGCGATGCAGGCGGCCTCCGGCGATGATGCCGCAGCCGATGCCGGTGCCGACCTTCACGAAGATGAGGTGCGCGACACCGGGGTAGGCGGCCCAGTGCTCGCCCAGCGTCATGATGTTCACGTCGTTGTCGACGAGCACCGGAACGCCGAGCCGCTCGCCGAGCCAGTCAGGTACGGGGAAGCCGTCCCAGCCCGGCATGATCGGGGGGCTGACCGCCGTGCCGCTTTCGTGGTCCACAGGGCCAGGGAGGCCGACGCCGACTCCGCATACGTCCGAAACAGTGCGACCGCACTCGGCGAGCAACTCGCGGAAGGTGTCGAGAACCCAGCTCAGCGTCGGCTCCGGTCCGCGGTCGATGGGCAGGTCGGCGGCACGTTCTGCCAGGACCGCGCCACCGAGGTCACTGACGGCGACCCTGGCGTGGGTGACGTCGAGGTCGGCGGAGAGCACCAAGCGGGCCCCACGGTTGAAGGAGAAGGCGGTGGCGGGCCTGCCGCCCGACGGAGCCGTCTCCTCGGCGGGCAGGATCAAGCGCTGGTGCAGCAGAGCGTCAATGCGCTGGGACACCGCACTCCTCGACAGACCAGTGAGCTGGACCAGCTCAGCGCGGGTGCGCGCCCGCCCGTCGCGCAGGATCGAGAGCAGTGCTCCCGCTCCGGGTCCGCTGGGCATGCCCTGAGTCACCGGCACTCCTTCATGCTCGAATGGTCCTTATGCTTTATTCTACGGGTCTTTTGCTTGACCAAAGTCATAAGTCGCTTATACGATCACGGCGATACGAGCGGCACACCTGAAGGTTCTGACAAGCAGACGGTGCCGTTGGGAGCGATTTTATGACGTGCATTAACGGCGTGCCCGGGTCGAGAATCCAGAGAGTTCAGCAGTACGGCATCGGGCGGGCCTTTACCTCCTTCACCCCTGCGAGTGACTGCGCCAAGCGAATCCGCACGGCCTTCCTCTCCTCCGTTCCCGGTGCGGAGTAGACCCGATGCTGGCCATGACGGGCATCGGCAAGAGCTTCTTCGGCGTGCGGGTGTTATCCGGCGTCGACCTTGCGATCGCGGCGGGCGAGGTCCACGCGATCGTGGGGGAGAACGGAGCGGGCAAGTCCACGCTCATGAAGATCCTCGCCGGAGTGCACGCACCGGACGAGGGAACGATCAAGATCGACGGCCGGCGCGTGTCGTTCGGCCATCCGCTGGACGCTCAGCGCGCCGGCGTGGCGATCATCTACCAGGAGTTCAACCTGCTGCCCGAGCGGACCGTGTCCGAGAACGTCTTCCTCGGCCGGGAACCGATACGTCACGGCTTGGTCGACCGGACCGCGATGGACACCGCGACCGCCCGGCTGCTCGCCGAGCTGGGTGAGGACTCCTTCGGCCCCCGACAGCCGGTCAAGCGCCTGTCGGTCGCTCAGCAGCAGGTCGTAGAGATCGTCAAGGCGCTGTCGCTCGATGCCCGGATCGTCGTGATGGACGAGCCCACTGCCGCACTCGCCGAGCACGAGGTCGAACTGCTCTACCGGCTGGTGCGGCGATTGCAGGAACGAGGCATCGCCGTGCTCTACATCTCCCACCGGCTGCGCGAGGTGTTCGACCTCAGCGATCACGTGACGGTCATCAAGGACGGCAGGCTGGTCACCACGGTCGCCACCGAGGACGTCACCTCCGAGGATCTGGTCCGCCTCATGGTCGGGCGCGATCTGAGCGGTTACTTCCCGGCACGCTCCACCTCGGTTGGGGAGACACGGCTCCAGGTCACCGGCGGCGGCAACGGCCGGCTGCACGACATCGACCTGAAGCTGAACGCGGGAGAGATCGTCGGCATCGCCGGGCTCCAGGGATCCGGCCGATCGGAGCTGGCCAAGGCCTTGTTCGGTGCCGAGCCGTTCACCCGGGGCGAGATGACGCCGGTGCGCCCGCACTCGGTCCGGGAGGGAATCCGCGCCGGAATCGGCCTGGTGACCGAGGACCGCAAGAGCGAGGGCCTGGCCCTGCGCCAGTCGGTGCGCGACAACGCCCTTCTCGTGACCCGTGCGATGGGCCGTCGTGGTCGCCGCGGCAGGGTGGGTGAACTGCTGGAGCGGGTACGGCTCAGGCCGCCCCGCGAGGAGCAGGAGGTTCGCTACCTGTCCGGCGGCAACCAGCAGAAGGTCGTGCTCGCCAAGTGGATGACCGTCGCCCCGAAGGTGCTCCTGCTTGACGAGCCCACCCGTGGCGTCGACGTGGGCGCCAAGGCGGCCATCCACGACCTGATGCGCGAGCTGGCCGAAGACGGTATCGCGATCATGATGATCTCCTCAGAGCTGCCCGAGCTGATCGGCATGAGCGACCGCATCGTCGTGCTCCGCGAGGGCCGCATCATGGGCACCCTTCCCGCCGGCTCCTCAGAGGAGGCCATCATGAGCCTGGCCGCGGGCGAGGTGTCCCCATGACCCAGAACGTGCTTTCCGACCGCAGGGCCGGGTTCGCGGCGCTGGTCAACCCCACGAGTGTCGTCTTCCTGGCACTGGCCGGCGTGATCCTCGTGGGCTGGGCGCTGGTCGCCGTGGACGGGGGTCAGTTCCTCACCATGGAGACCGTCGTCGGGGTGCAGCAGCGCTCAGCGGCGCTCGGGATCGTCGCGGTAGGCCAGACGCTGGCCATCCTGGCGGGATCCCTCGACCTGTCGGTCGCCTACCTGATCAGCCTCACCTCGCTGGTCGCGGCGGTGACCATGGCGGGCCAGGACTCCAACATCGTGCTCGCGGTCGGCGCCGTCGTGGGAGTGAGCGTGCTGGTCGGGCTGGTCAACGGTCTGGTGATCACTAAGCTGCGAGTGCACGCGTTCATCGCCACGCTCGGCGTCGCGCTGATCATCAAGGGAATCCTGAGCCACCTCTACAACGGCCCGGCCGGCCGGGTGCCGGAGTCCTTCCAAAGCCTCGGCTACGACCGGTTGGGCCCGGTGCCCGTCTCGGCGTTGCTCTGGGCCGCGGTCGCGCTCGTCGCCTGGTTCCTGCTCAGCCGGACCAAATACGGCTACCGCGTCTACGCCGTCGGCGGTGACGTCGAGGTCGCCAGGTTGTCCGGCATCCGCACCGATCGGGTGATCATCATCGCGCACGTGCTGTGCTCGCTCTGTGCCGGAATCGCCGGACTGCTGCTGGCCGGCAGGCTCGGCGCCGGAGCCCCGACCGTGGGCACCGACGGTGGATACGACCTCGAGTCCATCGCCGCCGTCGTCCTCGGCGGCACCGCGCTGGCCGGGGGCAGAGGCGGAGTCGCGGGCACCGTGGGTGGCGTGCTGTTGCTCGCCGTCCTGGACAGCGTGTTCAACCAGCTGGAAGTGAACTCCTTCTTCAAGGACGTCGTGCGGGGCGTGGTGATCATTGTCGCCGTCGCCGTCTACGCCCGGCGTACGGGCCTGGTCGGAAGGAGGCGGACGTGAAGCGTACGCTGCCGATCCTCGCGGTGCTGGCGGTGCTGCTGGCCGCCATCGCGATCGCCAACCCGTTCTTCCTCGAGCCCGCCGGGTTCCTCTCCTTCGTCAGGCGCGCAGCGCCCCTGGTCATCCTCGCCGCCGGGCAGTACCTGGTGATCGTCTCCGGCGAGTTCGACCTGTCGGTCGGATCGCTGATCACCGTCGAGGTGGTCGTCGCCGCCCGCCTGATCGATGGGGACGAGGCGGCGACCTGGCCGGTTCTGGCCCTGCTGATCGTTCTCGGCCTGTTCGTCGGTCTGGTCAACGGTGTGCTGACGACCCTCCTCCGCGTGCCGTCGTTCATCACCACGCTCGGCATGATGCTCGTGCTGTCCGGCGCGGTCTTCCTGTGGACGGGCGGCGCACCGCGCGGCGCGCTCTCCCCGGCCTTCCGCGTATTCGGCAGAGAGACCGGATGGGCCGTGCTCATCGTCGTGGTCCTCGCCGTGGCGGCCGTGCTGCTGATGCGGGCGAACTTCGGCAGGACGCTCATCGCCACCGGCGACAACGAGCGCGCGGCCGCCCTGTCCGGCGTACGGGTCACCCGGGTGAAGATCATCGCGTTCACCCTCTCCGGCCTGTCCGCCGCAGTGGCCGGAATCCTGCTCGGTGGGTTCGCCGGAGTGTCCGCCCAGGTCGGCCAGGGACTGGAGTTCCAGGCGATCACCGCAGTCGTCCTGGGCGGCGTCGTCCTCGGCGGCGGCCGCGGCACGGTTGTCGCCGCGATGGCCGGGGCGTTCACCCTGGAGGCCTTGTTCACCCTGCTCAACCTGTACGGCATCTCCGGGGCGCTGGAGTACACCGTGCAGGGCGTCGTCATCATCGCCGCCGTAGCGGCCGGGGCCATCCGTCTTCCCTTCCTCAATCCCCCGAAAATAAAAGGAGACGCCCATGTCGCGTCATAGACCGCTCACCCTCGCCGTTGCGGCTCTGACGGTGCTCGCCGTCGGCGGCTGCACCAGCGACAAGCCCAGCACCACCACGGCCGCCGACGCGGCCGCCAGCACGGCGCCGACAGCGGCCGAGTCGACGGCGCCGGCCTCGGGGACCGGTGAGCAGTCCGAGTTCTTCGTCCAGGCCGACTACGACGCCCAGCTCGCGATGCGCTCGCAGACCGCGGAGGGACCGGCGGACAAGCCCTGGGAGCAGGCCATCGCGCCGCAGATGGTCTCCACCGCCAAGCACAAGAAGGACGGGCCGTACCACCTGTGCTTCTCCAACGCGGCGGTCGACAACCCCTGGCGGCAGGTCGGCTGGAAGACCATGCAGGCAGAGGTGGCGTTGCACAAGGAGATCTCCAAGCTCACCGCCCTCGACGCCGAGGGCAAGGACGACAAGCAGATCTCTGACATCGCCGAGCTGCAGGCCAAGGGGTGCGATGCGTTGATCGTCTCGCCGAACACGACGGCGACGCTCACCCCGGCCGTCAAGGGTGCCTGCGCCAAGGTCCCAGTCATCGTCTTCGACCGCGGTGTGGAGACCGACTGCCCGGTGACGTTCATCAAGCCGATCGGCGGCTACGCGTTCGGTGCCGACGCGGCCGAGTTCCTGATCGAGAAGGTCCCCGCCGGTGGAAAGGTGCTCGCGCTGCGCATCCTGCCCGGTGTGGACGTCCTGGAGACCCGCTGGTCGGCGGCGAAGGCCGCCTTCGACCAGAGCCAGGTCGAGGTGGTCGGCGTCGAGTTCACCGACGGCGACGCGGCCAAGACCAAGGGCATCGTCAGCGACTACATCCAGCGCTACGGCAAGATCGATGGCGTCTGGATGGACGCCGGCGCGACCGCGGTGGCCGCGATCGAGGCCTTTGAGGACGCCGGACTGCCGGTTCCGCCGATCAACGGTGAGGACCAGCAGGACTTCCTGCAGAAGTGGAAGGAAGGTGATCTCACCGCCGTCGCGCCCACCTACCCCACCTACCAGTGGCGCACACCGATCATCGCCGCGTTGAAGGTCCTCAAGGGCCAGGAGGTGCCGAAGGTGTGGAACCTTCCGCAGCCCAAGATCACGTCCGAGAACCTCGACCGGTACCTGCAGCCGAACATGCCGCCGCTGCACTACGCGCTGTGCGGCTGTGAGGACATGCCGGGATTCCCCGAGAAGTGGGGCGGTAAGAAGGGGTGAGCGGGTTCCCTCTCGGAGTGAACACCTGGGTGTGGGTGTCGCCGCCGACCGACGGCGACCTCGCATCTCTGGTGCCCCGTGTCGCGGCCTGGGGGTTCGACGTGATCGAGCTGCCGGTGGAGCGGCCCGGCGACTGGGATCCTCACAAGGCCGCGGCGCTGCTGGCCGAGCACGGGCTGAAGGCATCGGTGGTGCTGGTCATGCCGCCGGGGCGGGAGCTCGTGGCGACCGCGCCTGGAGTCGTCGAGGAGACGCAGGACTACCTGCGGCACTGCGTCGACGTGGCGGTGGCCGTGGGCTCGCCGGTGATCGGCGGGCCCGCCTACGCCTCCGTCGGCAGGACCTGGCGGATGTCGGACGACGAGCGCCGGGCGATCTACACGGAGCTCCGGAACAACCTGGAACCCGTGGTCGACTACGCGGGCGAGCGCGGCGTGGCGGTCGCGGTCGAGCCGCTCAACCGGTACGAGACCAGCATCCTCAACACCGTCGAGCAGGCCCTCGATGCCTTGCCCGACGGATGCGGCCTGGCCCTCGACGTCTATCACATGAACATCGAAGAGAAAGATCCGGCGCAAGCCGTACGTGCCGCGGCGGGCCGGATCGCGCATGTGCAGGTCTGCGGAACTGATCGGGGCACACCGGGCGCCGACCGCTTCGACTGGCCCGCCTTCACCCAGGCCCTGCGTGAAGCGGGCTATGCGGGCCCCCTCGTCATCGAGTCCTTCACCGCCCACAACCAGACGATCGCCACCGCGGCCTCCATCTGGCGTCCGCTCGCACCGAGCCAGGACTCCCTCGCCGTGGACGGTCTGGCCTTCCTCAGGTCGCTGTAGCCAGCGCTCCCGCGGTTCACCGCCATGGCGGGGAACCGCGGGAGCGCTGTCCGTGACCGTGTGCTCAGTAGCTGCGGGGCAGGGTGAGGCGACGACGGCATCCAAGTCGCGGCGGAGCCCGTTGGTGAAGGAGCGCAGGTAGGACAGGTCGTCGTCCTCGGCGGCGTCCATCCAGAAAAGCCACAATCCCCGATCTTGGGAACTGTGGCTCCGACCTGCTAGAACAGTGTCGGGACGGCGGGATTCGAACCCACGACCCCTTGACCCCCAGGCAACCCAACTGGTCCGTCCTTGCGGCACTAAAGCTACCCTGAGCTGGGAAAACAATCCCTGCTAGTCCGTCAGCATCCGCACACGTCCGGGTGCGTGGTCACTCAGTTAGTCACTCAAAAGGCCTCGTCACCCTCGGCTCTCCCGGGCGCCCCCGCCGGTGTTCAGACTGAAGCGCTCCGGCTTCGACAGAGGCCAGGCAACTGCACCGCCCGGGCGCCTGAGGCCGTCTTCACCGTCCGCACGTACGCAGACACGGCCACCAGGGTAGAGACATGATCGACTTAGTGCGCACTTTTCGCCGTTCCCGACGGGAAACCGCGAGGTCAGCGCCTTGCATTCAACGGTGATCTTGAGATGTGAGCCAAGTCAGGTTTCATGCGGAAGGACTCGCCTTCGGCGACCACGACGATGCTGTGGTGGAGCAGCCGGTCGACCATGCTGACGGCGGTGGTGTGCTCGGGCAGGAAGCGGGCCCCACTGGTCGAAGGGCCAGTGCGAGCCGATGCCCAGCGCGCGGCGTTCGTAGGCGGCGGCAAACCGGAACAGCAGTTGGGCGCCGGTGTCGTCGAGTGGGGCGAAGCCTACTTCGTCGATGATGACCAGGTCGTTACGGAGCAGGTCGTCGATGACCCGGCCGACAGAGTTGTCGGCCATGCCGCGGAAGATGGTCTCGACGAGGTCGGCGGCGGTGAAGTAGCGCTCCTTGTAGCCGGCGCCGATGGCGGCGACGCCGGTGCCGATCCGGCCGCCGGTTCAGCCGTCTCGCCGATCGTCGTTTCACTCATCGGGGGTGTCTCCTGGAGGCACCTCAGTCCCTCAGGTCTCCGAGGTTAGACCGTTGATCGTATAGACCCGTCGTACGCGACCGCGATGCGCGACCGCGTACGGCTCAGCCTGGACGGCGGCCGGTTCGCCGAGGACCAGTTCGCGCAGGTGGCGGTGACCCAGGCTGCGTCGGAGATCGGCTCGGCGATCCTGCAGGCCGACCGCAACGTGCGGGAGGTGTACGAGCACGCGGTGCGGGGCGAGACGATCCCGGCCGAGCTGCGCCTGTGGGTGCACAGAGACCAGGTGCCGCCACCGAGCGGGCGCTGGAGGCGATCGACATCCTGCCAAGACGGCCGGGGGCACCTCCCTTAGCCGGGGCGACCCGATCGAGCGGGCCTGGCGGGCGCCCAGTCGGGCAGCGTCCACGTGGCCAATGACGTCGATCTGGCCCTCGCGATGTACGGCAAGGGCGAGTTCGGCCTGGCCGTCGAGGACAACCTGATCTGACGCCCTGGCCGGTCGGTGGTCAGCGGCCGACGTTCCAGGTCTTACCCCGGCACAGGGGAGGGCCGTACGTGTAGGTCGTGCCGCTTTCCGTACGTGCGACCATCGCGTCGTCCGGACGCGGCCTATCGCACTGCTCGTCCTGCGGGTCGATGCTCGTGACCGCGTTCGGTGTCAGCGTGGCGAATGGGCGCGGGTGTCCTTGCACGGACACTGTGATCACCTCGCCCGTTTCGTTCACCACCTGGATGAATTCGCTGGCGAGGGGCGTGCACGAGCAGAGAAGGAACAGGGGCGGCCCCGCGAGACGGAGGGCCGCGCGGGAGGCCGCCATGCGTCGAGTGTCATGGCGTCTCATAACGGCCTCCCAGGGGGCGTATGACAAATGCTGCCGGTCGCGAGCGGGGATCCAGGTGGACGCATCGCAAGGCCGAGGAGGAACCCATAGCCGGAGCTATGGGCGACGACGAGAACGCAGCGAGGCGCCGCCTGGGCCACGCGTGGCAGGGCCATGATTTGTCGAACACCACCTAGCGACAGGAATTAGGGGACCTTGGGGGGGAGGGAGGCGGACCAGTCCACCGACGTGTCGAAGCCACCGCTGGAGGCGTCCACCGAGACGGGCAACGTGTCCACCCGGATGGCCATCAGCGTCGCCACCTTACCCGCGTTGAGGGCGAGGGATGCGGTTCCGTTATTGACGCCGACCTGGATCCACCGCAGCGGTGTCCGGGAGTTCACGTCCGACCACGCCACCAGCAGATAGCGGACAACCGGCGACACGGTGAGGTTGGTGGAGATGCTGACGGTGATAGGGCAGTCGCCTTGAGTCGCCTTCGGGCTGTTCTGGTGGGCGCGTTCGCCTTCCGCCTCGGATCGCGCGGCGCAGGCGACATCCCCAAGGGGGCCAACGTGCTGTACGCCCACCTCGGCGGCCAGCCCGCTCTCAACGCCTACAGCGGCGTCCTCCGCTGACCGCTCTGGCGGTGGGCCGGTGGTGCCCGTCCGATGCCTCGGACGGGCACCACCAGTTCGGTTACTTGGTGATGGTGATGGTGTCGACGTCGAACAGGGAGCCCGCTCCCCCGGTGAAGACCAGGAACAGCGGCCCGGAAGCCGACCCGCTCAGCGTGGTGGACACGGTCGTGAAGGTGTCCCAGTTCCCGGTCACCGGGACGGTGACCGAGCCCAGCAGGGTCCCGGTCTGCGAGCCGGACCGCACCTGGATGGTGCCACCGGCCCCCGCGGAGGAGACCCGCGCGGAGAAGCCTTTCGCCCCCTGGGTGCTGACCGAGGAGTAGCCGACCCAGTCGCCGTTGTCGATGTAGCCGACCGTCTTGCCGCCGCTCGCCGTGGCGTGGTTAGCCTGCTGCACGCCCGACTGCGACGTGTACGACTCCGCCTCCACCGTGGTCGCGGCGGAGTTGGTCAGTGAGAACGTGTCCAGGTCGAACAGGTTGCCGGCTCCCCCGGTGAAGACCAGGAACAGCGGCCCGGAAGCCGACCCGCTCAGCGTGGTGGACACGGTCGTGAAGGTGTCCCAGTTCCCGGTCACCGGGACGGTGACCGAGCCCAGCAGGGTCCCGGTCTGCGAGCCGGACCGCACCTGGATGGTGCCGCCCGCTCCGGCGGACGAGACGCGGGCGGTGAACCCGGTCGCGCCTGCCGTGCTGACCGAGGAGTAGCCGACCCAGTCGCCGTTGTCGATGTAGCCGACCGTCTTGCCGCCGCTGGCGGTCGTGTGGGACGCCTGCTGGATGCCTGACTGCGAGGTGTAGGACTCGGCCTCGATCGTGCCGCCGCCGCCGTTGCCGGGGGGAGCGCAGTTGGCCTGCACCATGCCCGCGGCGTACCTGATGCCGCCGAGCAGCAGACCGCGGAAGTTCGCCTCCGAGTAGGACGCGATCGTGTGGCCGAGGCCGGTGTAGAACGACCGTCCGGAGGCCTGCGGGTGGCACCAGGTGATCGGGTGGTCGCCCATGTTCCCGCCGCTGTAGCTGGTCTCGTCCAGGCTCTGCAGCACGTGGGTGGTGGACCGGGGGTTGGTGCGGTAGTTGTACCACTCGTCGGTCCGCGTCCACGTCGCCGGCAGGCCGGTGGTCGCGGGATGCGTGGCGTCCTCGGTCTTTATGTTCGCCTGCTGGATCGCCGGGTGACTGTTGAACCAGGCACCCACCAGCTGCCCGTAGTACGGCCAGTCGTACTCGGTGTCGGCGGCGGCGTGGACGCCGACGTAGCCGCCGCCCCCGTCGACGTAGGAGGCGAAGGCGGTCTGCTGGGCGTCGTTGAGCACGTCCCCGGTGGTGCTGAGGAAGACCACCGCCTTGAACTGGGCGAGGTTGGCCGTGGTGAAGGCCGTCGAGTCCTCGGTGGCGGTGACGGTGAAGTTGTTCGCGGCACCCAGGTCGCGGATCGCCTGGATGCCCGCCGGGATCGAGTCGTGCCGGAAGCCGGCCGTTTTGGAGAAGACGAGCACCTTGTAGGCCGGGTCGGCCGCCTGCGCGGCCGTGGGGAGTGACACGGTCGCGGTGAGCGTGACGGCAGCCGCCACGCCGCACCGGAACACGGCGTTCCGGAACACCTTACGTAAGACTGTGAGCATGGCCGGTCCTTCCGTGTGCGGCACGCCGTTCGTCCTGGCGTGCCAGGCGGCGGTGCGGACGCCTGACGGCCTCCGCACCGCGGCCTGCCGCTAACGGGTGATGGTGAAGGTGTCGACGTCGAGCAGGGAGCCCGTGCCGCCGGTGAAGGTGAGGAACAGGGTTCCGGATGCCGAACCGGTCAGCGTCGTCGAGACCGTCGTGAAGGTGTCCCAGCTCCCAGTGTTGGCCACGTTGACCGAACCCAGCACGGTCCCCGTCTGCGACCCTGAGCGGATCTGGATGGTCCCGCCGGCGCCGCCCGAGGACACCCGGGCCGAGAAGTTCTTCGCGCCCTGGGTGTTCACCTGTGAGTACGCGGCCCAGTCACCGTTGTCGATGTAGCCGAGCGTGTAACCGCCGCTGGCCCCCGCGTGGCCGGCCGGCTGCACGCCGGACTGCGACGTGTACGCCTCGCCCTCGACCGTCTGGCTGGTGCCGGTGTTGAAGGTGAAGGCGTCGAGGTCGAACAGGTTGCCCGCACCGCCCTTGAACACCAGGTAGAGAGTGGTCGTGCCGCTCGGCGCGTTGCTGATGGGCACGGTGACGTTGACGAAGGTGTCCCAGCTGCCGGTGCTCGCGACGGCCGCCGATCCCAGCAGCGTGCCGGTCGCCGACCCGGCCCGCACCTCGAGCGTGCCGCCGGAGCCCGCCGAGGAGACCCTGGCCGTCATGCTGGTGGCATTACTCAGGTTGTACGGCGTGAAGGAGATCCAGTCGCCGTTGTCGATGTAGCCGACCGTCTTGGCGCCCTCCGCCGAGGTGTGGTCGGCGAGCTGGATGCCCGACTGCGCCGAGAAGTGCTCGGCCTGCCGGTGCCGCGGCTGGAGTGTGCGGGCACTGGTGGAGGTCAGGCCGCCCTTGTCGGTGTAGGACGCCTCGAAGACACCGTAGATATTCGCCGCGGTGTCGTGCTCACCGTCGACCGGCACCGCGATGGAGCCCGTGCAGCCGGTCTTCGAGGTGATCTGGTGTCGGTGGCTGTCGTGGCCGAGGAAATAGGTAACCGTCACCTTCGAGCAGTCGATCGTGCCGTCCTCCGGGTCGCTCACGTTGACCTGGAAGGGCACTGTGTCACCGAAGGAGAACAGCTGGCCGTCCGCCGGCTGGGCCAGCGCCACCGTCGGCGCGGTGTTGCCCA
Organism: Microbispora sp. NBC_01389; assembly: GCF_045040095.1. Taxonomy (NCBI): domain Bacteria; kingdom Bacillati; phylum Actinomycetota; class Actinomycetes; order Streptosporangiales; family Streptosporangiaceae; genus Microbispora; species Microbispora sp. NBC_01389. The sequence goes on along the minus strand of NZ_CP109552.1, from coordinate 4,969,439 downwards.
CGGTGATGATGACGTTCGCGGACCCGGTCAGCCCCTGGGGGTCCCTGACGGTCAGCGTCGCCGTGTAGGTGCCCTTGGTGGTGTAGGTCTTGCTCGGGTTGGCCGCGGTGGAGGTGGTGCCGTCGCCGAAGTTCCACGAGTAGGTCAGCGCGCCGCCCTCGGGGTCGGAACTGCCCGCCGAGGAGAACGTCACCGCAAGCGGAGCCGGTCCGGACGTCTTGTCGGCCGACGCCTTCGCGATCGGGTTGCGGTTGGTCCCTCCGATGTACTCAATTCTCCAGAGGGCCTGGTTGTTGCTGCCCGTGCCGTAGTCGAGCACATACAACGCACCGTCGGGGCCGAAGGCCATGTCCATGACCTGCGTGCCGGTCCAGGGGAACGCCCCGATGTCACCGTACGTGCCGTCGGCCTTGACCTCGATCGCCTTGATCCAGCGGCGGCCGTACTCCCCCGCGAAGAACCTGCCGTCGAGCGACTGCGGGAACTTGACGCTGGAGTTGAGCGAGGCGTTGTACCGGTAGACCGGGCCGCCCATCGGCGACTCCGAGCCGCTGCCGAACTCCGGCGGGGAACCCGAATCACCGCCGTACTTGATCCAGCTCGGCTTGGCCGCGGGCAGCGTGGTCAGGCCGGTGTTCCGGAAGGAGTTGTTGGCCGGGCCGCCCGCGCAGTTGTACTTGCCGAGGGAGGGACCGCTGGGGAAGGTCCACTCGCCGTAGGTCTCGGACGCGGTGTTGGTGCCGGTGCAGTACGGCCAGCCGTAGTTGCCCGGACCGGTGATCCGGTTGAACTCGACCTGCCCGCCGGGACCGCGAGTGGCGTCGGTGCCTCCGGCGTCGGGGCCGTAGTCGCCCAGGTAGACGATGCCCGTGGCCTTGTCGACCGACATGCGGAACGGGTTGCGGAAGCCCATGGCGTAGATCTCGGGCCGGGTCTTCGCCGTCCCGGGGGCGAACAGGTTCCCCGACGGGATGGTGTAGGTGCCGTTGGCCTCCGGGTGGATCCGCAGGAGCTTGCCCCGCAGGTCGTTGGTGTTGCCCGAGGACCGCTGCGCGTCGAACTGCGGGTTGCGGTCGGTCCGCTCGTCCAGGGGCGCGTACCCGGCGGAATCGAACGGGTTGGTGTCGTCACCTGTGGTGAGGTATAGGTTGCCCGCCGCGTCGAAGTCGATGTCGCCGCCGACGTGGCAGCACTGCCCGCGGTCGTTGGGGACCTGGAGCACGACCTTCTCACTCGCCATGTTGAGCGTGTTGTCGGCGTTCAGGGTGAACCGGGACAGGTTAAGGTTGCCCTTCCACTGGTCGAACTGCGCCTGGGTGCCGGTGGTCGGCGCGTCGCCTCCGGGCGTGCTCAGGGTGGGAGAGTAGTACAGCCAGACATAGCGGTTGGTCGCGAAGCCCGGGTCGACGGCGACACCCTGGAGCCCCTCTTCGTCGTGGGTGTAGACATTGAGCTTGCCGGCCTGCTTGGTGTTGCCGGCAGCGTCGGTGACCCGGACCGTGCCGTCACGGGCCGTGTGGATGACCGAGCGGTCGGGCAGCACGGCGAGGGACATGGGCTCGCCGAGCTCCGCGCCGCCGCTGGCGAGGGAGATCTGCTGGTAGTCGGAGGCGGGAATGGTGGAGGCGTGGGCCGCCGGGCCGGTGGCCACAGCGACCGCCGCTCCACTGGCGACCAGCGACATCGTGGTGAGCAGCCTCATCCACGGCCGAGGACGTGGTGACATCGGGGTCCTTCCTGACTTGGGGGGTTAAGCCAGGCAAGGCGGCGCGCCGCCGCGCTGTTGCCGGGGTACTGCGAGAGGTGCCGGGGTAGTGGGGGGTGCTCGGATGGTTGGGGTGCGGGTGATGCGAAGGAGATCGGCCGGAGGTGTGCCAACAACTCGGCCTTTCGTCGCTCCGCAGGGCTCATTTCGTCGCCAGATTGCCGACTTTCGTATCGTCAAGACGATTTAACCGTGTTTTAACATCTGTGCCCCGCCTCGTACAGCCCTGAGTACATCACCACCACCTCGCCCTCGCGGACCGACCGATGCGGGAGGCCCCCTCGAACGCTTCCTCAACCACCCCGAGCAGGGCATCTTCCGCGGGCCGGAGGCCTTGACGATCTCCGCGGCGGGGGCTGGCGGCGCGAGCCTTCTCCCTGCCCGTGGACGGGCTGGCGCACGCGCCGCTCCCGGCGATCGCGCACTGGAAGGGCAACCCTCGTCGAGGACCGCGGGGCCAGCGGCGGCGTCACACCCGCCGGAGGCGCCCGGTCCGGCGGAAGCCGGGGGCGGGGGTGAAGGCGAGCAGGACGCCGCTGTAGTCCTCGGTTAGCTCGGCGTCGGTGACACGCCGGCGCCCAGTCGCCAAGCGTGGGTAACCAAAGTCAGGAGGGATGCGTCTGTGAGCGGAGCACGGCATCCACTCAGAAGTCCGTCCTGCTCGTCAGGCGACACCGACCACGATCGCGACCAGACCGAACAAGGCCACCGGCGTCAGCGACTCCCGCAGCAGCAAGGTTCCGAAGAGCACGGCGAAGCCCGGCGAAGGGTAGAACGCCAACGCCGCGTGCGCCGGTCCGCTGCGTGCGCGGAAGCGCCGCGTTCGAGGGCGCGTCGGAAGAGCTCTCGATTTGAAGACCCCGGACGTCCGGCTTGCCGCGCTGACCGCTTCAAGTTGCGGCACCCGCATCCAGCTTTTCCTGGGCGGGTGAGCGGCTATGACAACGGCCTTCGGCGACTTCTTGCGTGAGGCGTCCGAGCAGATGAACACCGCCGTCTATTGCGCCGAGCGCTCCGTTTCCGGTGTCGCCGCCATCGCGACGATTGATCCGGAGCGCCGGATGACGACGGTCCTGCTCAGATACTTGGACGATCTCGCGCCCGAACGCGCCCCCGCGCCCATGGCGGCTGTCCCATCTTTGGGACCGGATGAACCATCCGCGCGTCCTGCTTGAGGAAGCCGACGTGATCCTGCGCGACCTCGACCGGCAACTCGCCGGCCGGGGTCGCAACGCCGCGCATCCCGTCCCGGTCCATGTCGGCGGCGCCGCGCTCGCCCTCGGTACCGGCCATGACCTGCTGAAGGACGCACTACAACCCGCGGTCGGACTGGGCGAACGCGATCGAGGACATGGGCGTCCGGCACGCGGTGCTGGACGTCGTGGCACGCCAGGCACAGCTCCTCGGCCGAGTCATGAAGGCGGCCCGAGCCGAAGTGCGCAGAGCGGGCGCCTGGACAGCGTACGGCTCGACCGATTGGTCACCGCGCTGCGGACCGCAGGTGACATCGCCTTTCGGGTGACGGCGCCGGGAGCCGCCGAGACGCTGGTCGCCGTACCCCTCAGGGCGACCCAGCCGCCGTCGGTGCTACCTGCGACCGCTTCAGTCGGGCAGCTCTGCGCCGGGATCATCACGAACGCCGAGGGGATACGCACGGCTCAGCCCGAGGCGGGAGGACAGCTGTCGTCCGCGGACTGCCGGCGCAACGCCACCGCCGCTGTCGTGGCCCTCCACTGCGCCTACCAGGCCGTCACAATGCTGACGCGGCGGCACACCGAACTGCATCCCGCCCGCGAACTGCTCGTCCGCCGCACGCTACGCCTGTCCGCGGGAGGCCTTCACCGTGTGCTCGACCGCTGGCAGGCCGTACGGCACCGCTGGCAGCGGCTCCTGTTCGACCAGCGACGTCCAGGCCCCGCGGATCACCTCGATCAGATGACCATCCGCCTGGGCCGTCTCATCTCGACCAACCCGGAGTGGACCTTCGAGCTGAGTAACCTGCCGACGCTGAAGTCCCCTGCCGAGCTCGCGCCGACGACCGCGGACATGTCGCAGATCCTGCTTTCCGTCCGACACGCCACAGAAGCCCTCGCCGAACTCGGCCATCGTGATCTGGCGCAGGTCACCACCCGGCCGGATTGAAGCAATCCACACGATGTCGAGAACCACCGCTGCCGTTAACGGCCAGGTGGGAGCATCCGGGGTAGGAGCCCTCGTGGGGGCGTACCGAGACGTCGTCGGCTACACGAACGCGGTGCTTGCGGATCTGAATCGAGCTGCTCTCGATACGGCCACTCCTGGGGAGCGTCCGAGCGTCATGGTCGCGCTGTCCATCCTCGACCGCCGCCGAGATCCCGCCCTGGTCTCGGCACTCTTCGACGACACCACCGTGGCCAACAGCGCGACGGCATCGCAGTACACCTCGAACATCCGGGTGGCTACCCTCGGCGCGGTCACGGCAGCCTCAAGGTCCAACTCCGACGGCGGGCGGCAGGCAAGCAAGCCGACGAGGTAGTGGCGGGGAGCGGGAAGACCTTGGTTGTCTCCCCGGCTCTCGTGCGCTCCGCCATCCTGGCCCTGGGCGGCCCGAGCCGAGCCGTGAGATCGTGACGGTCATGGCGATCGAAGATCCTCTGCGCCTTATAGGACAGCTCCGGCTCGGCCGGGAAGAATATTGCCAGCGGCTGCTGACCATGCTGATCCTCGGCGGGCCCTATCCGCGGTGGAACACGCCCAACGCTCCCTCGGGCCGCGGAGCCCGTTTCCTGCTTGAGCTGGACGCGCTCTCGTTCGGCACCGGTGCCTGGGAAGTTCGGCCGCAGTTCGTCGACGAGTTCGACCTTCCACGGCGGCATGACGACGAACAGGGCGGAGCACCGGACTACGCGATGCTCTGGCCCGAGCGCCTGTGGATGATCGAGCTGAAGACCGAGACCGCAAGTCACCGTCAAGGGCAGCTCTCGGGGTACCTCGCCCTCGCCGAACATCATCATCCGGCTCGCCGCATCGACCTCACCTACCTGACTCCGCCGATGCCCCACACACCGCCGGCCACCCAGGCGCGGACGCGCTTCAACCACCTCACCTGGACTCAGGTCATCCCGTTGATCACCGCTGTCTGGGGAGACGGCGACGACGCAGAGCGGCGCGCCGTCGAACTGCTGCTGGCCGCCTTGGACAGCATCGGAACCGACTGGAGCACCTGGCGCACAGCCCGGCTCCAGCACATGCCCGACGCCGAGATCGAGGCTCCCGTCACCGACACGCAGCCGACGGTCGAACCCGTCGAAGAGGCGATGGCGCTGGCCCACGCCACCGCCCGGGACGGACGGCAACGGGCCCTCAGTCACGCGGCGATGGACCTGCAGGAGCTGCAGGAGCTGCGCCTATCCCTACGGCAGGCCATCTGCGCCTCACCCGGCCCCTCCTCCATCCATCACGTGCTGCCCTGGATCTGGAGCGCCGCGACCAGCAGCGGAACGGCACTCACCGCCACTGGTGCGGAGACCGGATACGAACTGCGCCTGTCCCGGTATCGCAAGCCCATCTGCTGACGGGCTGCTCGGGCGACGCTCGTATCAATCGCGCAGGGCCCTGAAGGGCCGGGAGGGCTTGCTGGCGAACTCGGCCATCCACGAACGGATCGTCTCCAGATGCGTCGGCAGCAGCCCGACTCTGGGATCCGGCTGGACGAGCAAGGTGGGAATGCCTGCTGCCGTCCGGCCTGCGGCCCAGGCGTGGTCGGCGGGGGTGAAGTCGTCGTCGATCCAGACGGCCTGAGCGGCGTCGAGCCAGGCTGAGACGTCGTCCCGTTTCCAGAGGTAGCCGTTGGGGTGGCTCGTCGTGACGTCCTGACGCGCCAGCTCGACATGCGGGAACGACTCCAGGCCCAGCTTGGCGCCGATCAAGGGGCTGGCGTCGCCACGCCAACTGGTGCACCAGACCGGTGTCAGAGGCAGCTCGCTGATCAGCCCAGCCAGCATGGGGCCGTGCCTGGGATTCAGCCATATGGGGACGGGTGAGCCCGCGTCATAGCCGGTGGGGACGACGCTGTGCCTCACGTGAGTAGCCGGCCCGTTCCCCTCGCTGTCGGGGAACGGGATCAGCACGCCGTCGACGTCGATGAGCAGATAAACCTCGGGCACGACAGCCTCCTCGAACCGTCATGATCTACGGGCGACAACGAGCAAGGTCTTCGGGCCGGATCGCGACTCACCCAGGTGCTGGAGGTCGTCAATTAGGAATCCGGCTGCCGACAGCAGAGCAACCCAGCCGAGCACGCTCGGCTCCCAGCGGCGGATCGGCATTCTGCCGCCGGACGGCAACAGCAACGTGCTATTCCGGTCACTGCGTCTGGGATGCGGAACGGCGAAGGCCAGCACTCCGCCGGGCCGCAGCGCCCGCGTGATCAACGGCACGAGCACATTCGGCGAGGTGAGTCCCACGGCGCCGAAGACGGAGTAACAGACGTCGTACGGATGGGACGACGTCGCCAGGAACTGGACCGCGTCGGCGGTGACGAAGGAGATCCCCCGCAGGTACCCATAGCGCGTGCGCGCCCGTTCGATCTGCCTCTCGGAGATGTCGACGCCGACCCCGGTGGCGCCGTGGACTCCGACAAGGTGAGCGAGGTGATGGCCCGCGCCACACCCCAACTCGAGGACGCGCGCACAGGCGAGGTGTCCCAGGATCTCGGCTCCTGGCCCACCGTCAGGCTCCGGCGTCCAGTACATGCGAGACGGAGCCGCCGCCGGCAGTGCCGGCTCGACGGCCTGACGCTGCCGGGCGTGCTCTTGCCATGCCTGGCGGTTCATGGCACGAGCAGCCGTACGGCTTCGCGGAGGTGACGCCGTACGGCCTTGATGTAGACCGGATCGCTGCTTGGGTCGTTGATCCAGTGCACGGTCTGGTCCATGAACCACTCCACGATCCAGACCCGGTGCCAGCCGAGGGCCCACGCCTCGGCGGACAGACCACCCCGTGGCGCCAAGGCCTCCTGCGATCCGCCGACAGCGACGTAGGCTTCGATCAGCCTACGGACCCGTTGGACGTTGGCGGCCTGTTGGGTTCCCGGCCAGGAGGCCAGGTCGAGCAATCCGGGGCCGTTGAACGCGCGGGCGAAGTCAAGCAGTCGCCATCCCGATCGCCCGACGTGCAGCGAGCTGGGGTGAAACTCCGAGTGGCACAGCCCGAACGGCGCCAGCTCCGCCCTCTGGGCACGTGCGGGAGCCACCTTGTCCAGGGCGGAGAGCATCTCGGCGATGTCGAGAGTGGATTCCCAGCGCCGGACCTGCCGCAGGTAGTCCAGGTGTGCGAGCGCGCGCAAGGGCAAGGCCCGCAGTTCGTCGGCGTCGAGGGTCGTCGGCAGGATCTCCGAGGGGCGAACCCGGTGGAGGACGACCGCCGCCTTGACCCCGTCGTCGTCCGTTGCCTCCCGGACCGGTTCGCCAAGGTCCTGCATCAGCATGCCGAGGATGCCGCCGCTGACGGCGGAGGCGTACAGGTCGGGGACGGGCACGCCATGGACAGCGGCCAGCTTGAGGGCCCGGTCCTCGTCGGTAAACGGCTCGGCGGCGAATTTGAAAATGGCCGTGGAGCCGTCGGGAAAGTGCAGGCGTTCCACCGCCGACAGCGACCAGGCGCGCATCGGCTCGCGTTTCGGCTCACCCGGGAATCTCGCCTTGGCGCACAGCTCGGCGCACAGCCGGGTGACGGTCAACTCGTCCACGACGATCACTCCTTGGAAATCAGGGGGCGTACGGCCCGCGCTCACCGAAGCGCGGGCCGTACGGGAAGGGTCAGCTGGCGGTGCGGCAGGCGTAGACCTTGGCGAGCCATTCCTCACGGAAGCTCGTCAGCTCGGTGCGGAAGGTCTGCATCGAGGCGCCGTACGGCACGCAGGCGCCGCCGGATTGGTTGGGCACGGACTGGCAGCCGTGGACCAGCCGTCCGCCGAGCGCGGCGTGTGCCTTGATCGACTCGATGCGGCGGTACTCGTTGAACCAGGTGCCGTGGTAGACCTCGTCGAGCATGCCGCCCTCCTCCTCGTCCAGCTCGTAGACGACGGAGGTCGCGGCGGGGAAGAACCAGCACGGGCCGACGTTGGAGATGTGGCCGTCCAGCTCGACCTTGTTGAGCGCCATGAAGGTGGCCGCCTCGCGGAGCATCCGCAGGTGGCCGGCGGTGATCTGAGGCAGGCCGAGGGTGGGCAGGTGCTCCTCGCGGAACAGGTAGCTGTAGACCTCCCAGGCCGTGGCCAGCACTCGGCCGGCGTCGGAGGTGGAGAAGCCGTGCTCCTGCACGAACTCCAGGGCGAGCTGTTCGACGGCGGTCTCCGCGGACTCCTCGATGCCGAGAAGCTGGCCGGCGACGAGGTTCCAGTCACACAGGAGCCAGGTGGAGTTCTCGAACCGGAAGAAGTACTTCTCGGGGTTGACCGTGATGGTGGCTCCGTCCACGGTGATCCCGGGGATGCGGTTCCAGCGCGGGTCGAAGGCGACCGGCAAGTCGACGGCGAACGCGTCGAGCTGGGCGCTCAGGGTCATTGAGGCACTCTCCTTCTGACGTGGGATTGCTGGTGGAGGGGGAGCTATCGGGCCTGCCCGGTGAGCAGGCGCTGCCAGAGCTCCATGGCTCTGGCCGTCAGGAGCCACTCCGTCTCGCGTACGGACAAACCGGTCGGCTTGCGGACGGAGCGGCGGATGAACACCAGGCCGCCGGAAACGCACAGCTCGTAGACCACCGGCTGGCACTCACAGGTGTGCCGTCGTACCCGGAGATGCGTGCACCGCGCCGTCGGTTTCCTCCACACGAGCCTTTCGCAGCCTGTCTGCGGTGGCGCGACGTGGACGCCGTGGAACGGCGCGGGAAGCTGCGCGTCCTTGGGATCGCCGCGAGGTGCACCGTGCGAGACCATACGGGTGTGTTCCGGCTAACGGTCTACCTCGGCCAGCACACGCTCAATGCGGTCAGCGGCCTCGGTGACGTTCGTGACGAGGGCGATCCGTTCGGGCCAGGAGAACCAGAAGCTCCACTCCCCCTCCGCATCCGGCGCGATCATGACGTGTTCCGTGAGGACGGGAGCCTCAGGGTTCATCACGAACAGGTGGAGCGAGGACCCCTCACCGCTGCGGAGTCGCGCGGCGAAGCCCCGGACTTCGAGCGCGGTGGCGAGCGACTGGAGCGCGTCGCGGACCACCGCCCGATCGGCAAGCTGCGTACTCATGACGCGACCGTACGGCCGGCTCACGTGGGCAAACCCAACCAGCGGTTGGGGGTGGCGTTCAGGCGATGACGCGGGCTCTTGTCGCGAGGTCCAGCAACAGAGCCGGAGGGCGGCGCCTCGCCTCGATCATCTCGCCGATGGTCTGCCGTGCGAGCGGATTGAAGACGACGGTCTCCGTCGACTGTGTCTCTGACATCCGGAGGCAGGTGAGGGCTGCGTCGAAATCTCGCTGCCGCATATGCCCTCGCGCCAGATCCAGCAGGTGCTGGGCCCGCCGATTCGTCGAGGGAATCGCCGAGATGGTGATGGCCTTGGCCCGGTCGATCGCCGCGCTGGACCTCCCTGTCTCCACCTCTATCGCGACGCCGTAGATGGCGACGTTGGCCTGGCCGAACATCGTCAAAGGGTTGTGATGAGCAGGGCCGAGAGCGGAGGCGGCCCTGTGAGCGAGGTCCCAGTGCCGCCAGGCGTCAGCGCCGCGGTGGTTCTTCGCGCAGGCGATGGCGGCGAACAGGTGCAAGGAACCCCACGCCGACAGCACGGCCTGCGAGGAGTTCGACCCCGGCTCCAAGTAGGTCGCCGCGGTCGACGCCACCTCGAAGGCCTCGTCAACCTGGCCGCGCCCGAGTGCAGCCATCGTGGAAGTCCAGGCGGAGATCGCGATCAGATGCGGATCATCGGTCTCCTCGGCGGCGACCATCGCGCGGTCGGCTGCGCGGGCCGCCAGCTCGGCCTCCCCGACGCAGTAGAGAAAGCGCTGCGCGAGCTGGAACGTCGCGGCGACAAGCGCCCAGGTGGTGCACCGCATGCTGGGCGCGGCCGCTCGGTGCAGGTTCAGTGCGTCTTGTAGCAGGCCGGGCGCCACCGCACCCAAAGCGGTGTACGGCCGAGCCGACCCGTGCCAGGCCGACCAGGCGACGGCCAGCCGGCGCCGCAGCTTCTCGCTCTCGGCGGGCAGGTCGTCCACGGGCTGCGGCGGATAGATCGGCGTGGACAGTACCTGGCGAATGGCGGGGACCGCCTCGTGCCGGATCCTGCCGCCATCAGTGACGGTGCACGTCATGCCCTGCAGCCGGTCTTCGACGATGAGGCTCAGATCTCGTACGCCGAGCACGTTCGCAAGGGCGACGAGGGTGGAGAGCTTGTCCAGGCGCTGCTCACCGCGCTCGACCTGGCGCAGCCACTCCTCGGTCCGTCCGCACAACTCCGCGCAGGCGTGCAGTCCGAGGCCTCGACGCAACCGAAGCGCTCGGACGCGCCTGCCGATGCGCCGGTCCAGCTCTCCACTTTTCACGTGCTCAGTCGCCATGGCACGACCTCACGTTGGGGACGTAGTGTTCGCCTCGACCACGGTAACCGTGCCCGTGGGTCAGCGGACAGTAACCGATGGTGATCATAGAGGAATGGAGAACGGCGGGATATGGCAGAGGGCAAGCCGGTTCTGTATGTGATCGCGTGCGGAGGTCGGCCGGCGGGTGACCTTCCCGCCTTCGTCGAGCGCCTTCAGGCGGACGGCTGGACGGTCTGCATCATCGCGACGCCGTCAGCCACGAAGTTCATCGACACCGAGCGGCTCAGCACGCTCACTGGCTATCCCGTACGGCACGACTACAAGCGGTCGGAGGAACCGGACGTGCTGCCCCCGGCCGACGCCATGGCGGTTGTCCCGGCGACCTTCAACACGACCAATAAGTGGGCCCAGGGCATCAGCGACACCCTGGCATTGGGTCTGCTGAACGAAGCCCTCGGGCTCGGCCTGCCGATCGTCGCCGTCCCTTGGCCCAACCACGCACTTGCGAGGCATCCCGCCTTCCCCAGCAGCGTGGCCCGGCTCGAGGAATGGGGCATACGGGTGATCCTCGACTGGGACAGTCTCCCCGCACCCAACTCAGGCGCACCAGGAGCGGTTTCCTTCCCCTGGGACGATCTCTACGAAGCACTGCACGCCATACGTGGAGACTTCGTCTCCTAATGAGGCCACGGCCGTTCCAAGATCATGTTGTTAAGCCGAGGATGGTGAACGGCTTGGTCATGTAGCGGCAGGCCCAGCGGGTGGCTTCGGTGATGTCGGTTCGGCCGGCGAGGCGTAAGGCGCCGATGGCGAGGTTGCGCAGGGAGGCCATTACTCGGGGCCCGGAGCGGGTGCGGGTACGGGAGCGGTCCTCGCGGTAGAGGGTGTCTCTGATCCAGTGCAGCACCTCGATGCCCCACTGTGCTCGGACGTATCCGGCCAGGTGGGTGGGGGTGGCCTGGTCGGGGGCGGGGCTGGTGACGCCGAGCTGGGCGACGGCGGAGATCGGTTTGCCGTGCAGGTCGGTGACGTACCGTTCGATCAGGAAGACCTGGCTGACGTGCGGGAAGGGGAGGTCGTCGGGAGCGGGCAGGACCTGGATGGTGCGGGTGGTGATCCTGCCGTGGCCTTTGCCGGTGCTGGTGTGGGCGATCTCGGTGTCCCTCCAGGGCAGCGCGTCCAGGGCATCGAACAGCTTGCCGCGGTTCTCCTTGACCGGCAGGACGAAGTGGCCGCCCCGGGCGTGGATCACCTTGGCGGTGGCCTTGACGGTGTGCAGTGCGTCGGCGGTGGTGACCGTACCGGTCAGATCCAGGCGTTTGAGCAGTTCCCGGGCGGTGATGGTCTCACGGGGCTTGGCACCGTCCACCTCGGCTTGCGCGGCTACCACGGCCGTGTCCGGCGGTCCCAGCATGACCGCGAGCAGATGCCGCTGGGTTCCGTTGTCGTTCTTGGCGCCCCGGACAGTCTTGCCGTCCAGCCGCAGATGGGCAAGCGGCGTCCCCTCTTGGTCTGTCTCATCGCCGGCGTTCATACAGGTCGATAGGTTGGTCGTGAGCCAGGTGCCGATCGCGGCGTCCAGGGTGTCGGCGTCGGTGTCGGTGAGGACGCGCCAGATCGTGGTCATGCCTGGCGCGGGTGCCGGGGCCGCTCCTGCTCGCATGTAGAGGTCGGCCAGGACCTCGGCGGGGACATCCGCGATCCAGCCGGTGATCGCGCGGTAGCCCGTCATCCCGGCCACGGTCGCCGCCGCAGCCAGGGCGAGCACCGCCGCCACCGGATGGTCACGTCCTTGATCAGAGCGCCCATCGGCCACGCCTTTGAACAGTTTGAGCAGGTCGCCGCATGCTTCGCCGAGGGGGACACGGATGACGGGCTCGGCCGTTACCGGTTCGGCGGCCACGGTGGCACACTGGGTCACGCTGAAGCTCCATGCGCGCAAGCTGATCTGTGAGAAGACCCTTGCTAGCTGGAGCTTCAGCTCATTCCAGGACAAACACGCCGTACGTGATCAGATCGCGATCAACATCACTGGGCCTAACGACACCGCTTCACGATCTTGGAACGGCCGTGCACCTTCGTTGACCGTGGATCCCCTGGTCAGCTCCGGTATTGAGAGGCACCGGTCGGGAGCGGTCGGCACGTTCAGCTTCACGGTCAAACGACGGTCAGACAACAAAAGAGCCTGATCACTTGGAGAGTGATCAGGCCTCTGACCTGCTAGAACAGTGTCGGGACGGCGGGATTCGAACCCACGACCCCTTGACCCCCAGTCAAGTGCGCTACCAAGCTGCGCTACGTCCCGTTGCCCTGGTCTCCCCGAGCACATGCAAACCTTAGCGCAGTTTCCGGCCGTCTGCGTACATGACCGGCCGGGTCGGCCTAGGCTGGTGATCATGGGGAGGAAGACGCGCATCGACCAGGAGGAGCTCGCGCGGCTGGCCGCTGAGGGATGGACGAACGCACGCCTCGCCGACCACTTCGGCGTGACGGAGTCCGGCATTCTGCAGGCGAAGCGAGCGGCGGGGCTGTCGAAGCGCATGACAGACCACAGCCGGGCCCTGCCGTGGACGCTCAGGCGTGCGCACAGTCAGAGCGGCCCAGCCACCAACCTGCGCAATCTCTCCGCCGTGGCCCAGGGCCGCCGCATCCCTGCGGACAAGCTCAACACCGCCGTACGGTGGGCCACCCGGCTGGTGGACAACGGACTCGACATCGCCTACGACCCCGAGCGGGGTTTCCACGAGGTGCCCGCCGGAGCCGGCTCCCACGTCGCCCGGGTCCTCGCCGAGGCCCGCCAGGCCACCGAGCGGGCCCGGGAGGCGACGGGCCAGGCCCGCTGAGCGACCCCGCCTGGCCCTGGAGAAACAAACAGGCGGGCGGTGACATCCGCACATCCGCGGACACGTTCCGGCGGACCCTCCGCGTACGGCTCAGACGCCGTCGCGCGGAAGGGGCGTGGTCTCCTCGCGCACGTGTACGCGGCGCTCCCCCGGGTGGACGGTCGGGTGGACGGTGCTGTGCGTCTCGGTCTCGCGCACGTGGGTGTGCGGCTCCGCCGCCGGATCAACGGTGTACATCGTGTCCGGCTCGATGGTCGCCACCGTCTCCTCGGCCATCCCCGGCCGGCGGGTGTAGCGACTGGTGAGCACCATGCCGGCGATGCCCACGAGCATGAGAATCCACCCGATCATCTGCAGGTCGATTCCAGGAACGTCCCATTTCACGGCGAACGCGAGAACCGCGCCGACCGCGATGAAGGCGAGACTGGCCCCGAAGCCCATGGCAACCTCCTCTGCTGGTCAACGGCCCATTACCCGCAGAATCCACGATTACGCAATGCGTGAAGCGCGTATTCCCGGGCAGTGCGGATGAACAACGCACTCACCCCTGGAGGCAGATATGACCGCCGTGGCATGGGTGGCCGTCGCGATCGTCGCCGTGCTGGTGATCCTGGCAGTCGGCTACCTGGTGTCGGCGCGCAACCGCCGGCGCCAACTGCAGGACCGGTTCGGCCCCGAGTACGACCGGGCCGTACGGGAGAGCGACAGCCGCAAGGAGGCCGAGCAGGAACTGCGCGCCCGCGAGGAGCGCCACGCCGAGCTGGACATCCGCCCGCTCGACCCGAACACCCGGGACGAGTACTCGCGGAAGTGGACCGACGTGCAGGAGCACTTCGTCGACGCTCCCGGATTCGCCGTCACCGAGGCCGACGCCCTGGTCACCGCGGTCATGGCGGCGCGCGGCTACCCGACCGACGACTTCGAGCAGCGGCTGAGCGACCTGTCGGTGGCCCACTCGACCACTCTGGACCACTACCGCAACGCCCACGAGATCAGCACCCGGGCCGCCCGCCAGGACGCCACCACCGAAGAGCTTCGCCAGGCGATGGTCCACTACCGGGCGCTGTTCCAGGAGCTTCTAGGCGACGGCGCCGACGCTCCCGTGAACGGCCACACGAACGACCACCTGAACGGCCACGTGGACAGCGCAGACGACCACGTGGACAGCGACGGCGCCGCGCGGAACGGCACCGCCTACACGACCGACGATCACGACGATTACGACGGCGTCCCGGTGAACGGCCACCGGACCGACGTACGGAATGCGGGGCGATGACCATGCGGACGAACCGGTACGACCAGAGCGACGAGGTCGCCGAGCAGCCGACTCCCGAGACCCCCGAACCCCTGGAGGAGGAGGCCCGTCGCGAGCGGGCTCTCGATGACGCCAGGCGGGACGAGCACGAGGGTCCCGGCCCGGTCTACGCGCCCAGCGACGCCTACACCGCCGGCTACCGGGACGGCACGGTCCAGGACACCACGGACACCACGGACACCACGACCGACGACACCGCGTACGGCGACGGCACGGTGCGGGGCACCGGCGACGACCCTGACTTCGCGAACTATGCGGAAAGGAACGAAGCGGACCGCGCCGACGACCGCGCCGACGACCGCTTCGGGGACGCGCACGGCCAGGCGGGCGACGACGTCCTCACGTCGTCCGAAGAGTCGCCGCATGACTCGCGCCGGGACTCGCGCCGGGACGGCGTCGAGGATGACGTCCTCGTCGCGGGCGACCCGACCGGCGACGACGGGACCACCCCCGCCGCGGACCGGGACGCCCTGACGTCCGCGGACACCACCGCCGGCGGACCGGTGGCCTACCCCGCCACCCCGGACACCGCGTACGCCACCACGCCGGACACCACGCCGGACACCGCCGGTGCTTTCGACACCGCCACCACCCCCGACACCGACGGGACACTCGACGGGCCGGTGGCCTACCCGGCCGCGACCACGAACGCCTCGGGCACGGGGGCCGTTCTGGACGACGTGCTGGAAGGCCGGTGGCGTGAGATCAAGTCGGGGTTCGTCGACGATCCCCGTCAGTCGGTCGAGCAGGCGGACGCGCTGGTGGAGGAGGCCCTGTCGGCCTTCACCTCCCGCCGTGAGGCATTGGTCGGCCAGTGGAAGGACAACGAGCGGGGCGACACCGAGGCGCTGCGCCTGGCCCTGCACGAGTACCGCACGCTACTTGCCCAGTTGACCCGGAAGTGAGGTAACAATGCTCGCCATCGCCGCGGCGATCGTCTTCGGGATCGCCTTCCTCCTCGATCTCCTCAACGCGAGTATCGGCATCGGCATGACCGCGCTGATCGCCCTCGGTCTGTGCCTGCTCGCCCTGCATCAGGCCGGCATCGGCACCGCGGGCGTCAACCGCGGCAGCTGGCGCGGTGGGCGGGTCCGCCGCTGATCCTCCCCCGCGACGTGCGTCCCCCGGACCGGGACCCCACCCGGGAACCGGTCCGCAGGACCCACTCGAACGGAACCACAGGACGCACGAGCAGGACGCACGAGCAGGACGCGTACAGGCGGAACCGCACCGAACGCGAACACCACGAACGTGCCGCGTGACCTCCGGGCCTTGGTCACGCGGCACTCCTGTGTCAGCGCGGAGTACGCGCCACCGGATCAGCCGGGCACGACGGTCCCGGTCACGAGCGGGCCGACAGGGTGAACTCCTTGCGCGGCTCCTCGATGGCCCCCAGCGACACGATCTCCCTGGGGAAGAACATCCCGAGCGTCCAGTCCATGACGATCCGGGTCTTCCTGTTGAAGGTCGGCATCCGCATCAGATGATAGGTGCGGTGCATGAACCACGCGGGGAACCCCCGGAGCTCCCGGCCGTAGATCTGCGCCACGCCCTTGTAGAGCCCCAGGCTCGCCACCGACCCCGCGTACTTGTGCCGGTACGGCCGCCGGGGCTGCCCGCGCAGCGTCGCCAGCACGTTGTCGGCGAGCGTCCTGGCCTGCCGTACGGCGTGCTGGGCGTTGGGCGGGCAGAACTCCCCCGGCCGGGTGAGGTCGGGGACGGCGGCGCAGTCGCCGGCGGCGAAGGCGAAGTCGGTCCCGTGCATGCGCATCCCGGCGTCGACCCTGACCCGGCCCTTCTCGTCGACCGGCAGGTCCCCGGCGCGGACCAGCGGGTGCGGCTTGACCCCGGCGGTCCAGACGAGGGTGTCGGTGTCGAACTCCTCGCCGTCGCTGAGCACGATGTGGCAGCTCTCGGCCGACTTCAGCATCGTCCCCATGCGGACCTCGATGCCCCGCTGACGCAACTGCTGGGCCGTCCACCTGCCCATGTCGGGCCCCACCTCGGGCAGGATGCGGTCCGTCGCCTCCACGAGCACCCAGCGCATGTCGGCGCGGCTGAGCCCGTCAAAGTACTTGCAGGCGTCTGCGGCCATGTCCTCCAGCTCCGCCAGGGCCTCCACCCCGGCGTACCCCCCGCCGACGAAGACGAAGGTCAGCGCCCTGCGCCGGACCTCGGGGTCGGGAGTGGACGCGGCCACGTCGAGCCTGCCGAGCACGTGGTTGCGCAGCGCGATGGCCTCTTCGATGGTCTTGAACCCGATGCCGTTCTCGGCCAGGCCGGGTATCGGCAGGAGCCGTGAGATCGATCCGGGCGCCATGACCAGGTAGTCGTACGCGATGGTGAGGGCGGGCCCCTCGTGCGGCTCGAACTCCGCCCTGCGGTCGGCCAGCCGTACCTGGGTGATCCGTCCACTGAGGATCTGGCACCGGTTCAGCACCCGCCGGAGCGGGACGACGACGTGCCGGGCCTCGATGTTGCCGGCCGCGGCCTCCGGCAGGAAGGGCTGGTAGGTCATGTAGGAGTCGAGGTCCGCGACGGTGACGAGGGCCTCGCCCCGGCGGAGTCTGCGCTGCAGGCGCAGTGCGGTGTACATGCCGACGTATCCGCCGCCGACGATCAGAATCCGTGGGACAGCCATGGCCGTCCCTTACCCTCACTCCAGGCGGAAACGCATCATCACGGTGCTCCCGCCGGGTCCGGTGGTGACACGGAGGTCGTCGCTCAGCAGGCGGGCCACCCAGAGGCCCATGCCTCTGGTGGCGTTCTCGGGCGGCGGGTCGTGGCCCGGCACGGCCGGCGGACGCCACGCGCGGCCGTCATCGTGGACCGCCACCACCAGGGCCGGCCCCTCGCGCCACAATCCCAGCCGGGCCTTCGTCGACCCGTGTGTGACCGCGTTTGTGGCGACCTCGTTGAGCGCCACGAGGAAATCGCCCAGCGCGTCTTCCGGCATGCCGCGGCGCTGCGCCTCGGCGGCGGCGAACTCCCGCAGATCAGGAAGATCGGCCAAGGAGAAGGTACGCTCCCTCGCCGCTCCGGTGACGTGCGCGGGAACGCCGTCATCTTTCACGCGGTACACGCCTCCCGACGCCAATTCGGGCTATCTCAGGACCTGTGGGCTGTTGGCAGGACGAAGATACCTCGGAGCACCGCCTGAACACAGGCGGTGCCCCGGGTATCGTCGCGATCTTCTCATCCCGCGACGAGCTCCGCCCGAAGCTGGTCGAGGGTCTTGCGGAGGATCCGCGACACGTGCATCTGCGATATGCCGAACTCCGCCGCGATCTCGGCCTGCGTCATGTTGCCGTAGAACCGCAGCAGGAGGATGTTCTTCTCCCGCTCGGGGAGAAGGTCGAGGAGGGGCTTCAGCGCTTCCTTGTCCACCAGGGTGTCGAGCGCGTCGTCCTCTTCGGGGATCACGTCGCCGAGCGCGGCGGCGTCGTCGTCCGCGCCGATCGGCGCGTCCAGCGAGAGGGTGCTGTACGCCGCGGAGGCGTCCATGGTGAGGAGCATGTCCTCCTCGGACAGGCCCATCTTCTTGGCGAGCTCGGCGACGGTGGGGAACCGGCCGAGCTCCTGGGTCATGTCGGCGACGTGCCGGTTCAGCTCGGCGCGGCGCTCCTGGTAGAGGCGGGGCACCCGGACGGCCCAGGTGCGGTCGCGGAAGTGCCGCTTGACCTCACCCGTCATGGTGACCATGGCGTACCCGCGGAAGCTGTGACCCAGGGTGGGGTCGAAGCCGTTCATGGCCTTCATGAGGCCGACGTACGCGGCCTGGAGGAGGTCTTCCATCGGCTCGCCCCGGTTGAGGTACCGCCGGGCGATGTCCCTCGCCATCGGACGGTGCATTTCAACGATCATTTCACGGAGGCGTTCCCGCCGGGCCTCGGACACGTCGTCCCGGGTGAGCTCGTCCAGGAGCTCTTCGGCGGTCGGATTGCTGGCGGTCTCTGCACGGACCTCGGCAGCCATCTGCGCAGTCCCCTCGTATTTCTTCTCGCGAGGGCGCCTACGCGACTGGGGTGACCAGGCAGAAGGCACGCCTCGCTACAGTATCGAGACGAGGCCCTCTGCTGGACCTCTGCTTCAGTATATTGCCGCAAAGTCGGGAGTTTCACCACCCCTTCCGCGCCAGTAATGTTGCCGCAGAGGAGGCGCGAGGTGTCGAACAACGGATTGCTGTCCCTGTCGTCGAGCATGGCGGGAGACATCGTGGTGATCCACGTGAACGGTGTCCTCGACGCCACCACACGTGATCAGTTCTCGGACTTCCTGGACGCGGCGGCGGACGACCACGGCCCCGACATGATCCTCGACCTGGGCAAAGTCACGTTCATGGACTCCCGGGCGCTCGGCCTGATCGTCCACAACTGGCAGCGCTCCACCACCGCGGGCGGCAACTTCGCGCTGGTCTCCGTGCAGTACCCGAACTCCAAGGTGATGTGGGTGACGGGCCTGTCGCAGCGGCTGCCGCTGTTCGACACCCTCGACGAGGCCCTGGCCGCGTTCGCCGCCTGAACCGCCTGAACCGAATCGCCGAGCCGTTGGATCCGCTGAACCGTTCGGGCCGGCCCGTGCCCGCGCCGGCCCGGGGGCCATCGGGATGCGTGATCACTCCGGCGCCGCTCCCCCGTGCTTCTGCTGGTGCTCGGTGACCAGGAGCCGGGCCAGGTCGGCCACCTTGACCTGGTGATGCTGGGACACCCGCCGGAGCTCCTCGAACGCCTCCTCGGCCGAGCAGCCGCTCTTGGACATGATGATCCCCTTGGCCTGGTCGATCACCGAGCGGCCGGCCAGCGCCTCCTGCATCTGCGCCGCGCCGGTCAGCACGTCGTCGAACTCCCAGATGTTGGCCAGCGCCACGGTCACCTGCTCGCGCAGCAGGGCCATCAGCGAGCCACCGGCGGTGAAGACGCCGGGACGCACGCCGTACAGGCCGATGATCGCGACGGCGCTGTCGACCGCGACGGGCACGACGAGGACCGAGCGCACGCCGTGCCGTACGGCGGTGGCGGCGTAGCGGGACCAGCGGGACTCGCGCATCACGTCCGGGATCGACACCGGGCGCCCGCTCGTCAGGGCCTCCCTGGACGGGCCCTCCCGCAGGTCGCGCTCGCGGTCGATGAGCGCGGTGAGCTCGCTGTGGGAGGCGGCGAGCAGCACCCGCTCCTCCATCCAGAGCTCGGCGGTGCCGCCCGCGCAGCCGGGGACGCCCCGGGCCACCGCTTCGGTGATCCCGCGCAGGACGCCCTCGGCGGACGTGCCTTCCGTCACACGGCCGAGAGCCGCGAGGTCACGGGCGAGGATGGACGTTGTCTCCATGGTAGAAAGACCATTCCCATAGGTTCGGGGTTAATCCAGGCCGGATCGATTAGACCCGTTGTTTGGCGTAGCGTCTACGTCGAGAGAGGGGGGCAGCTTGCCCGACACCGCCGAACTCGAGCGCGCGCTGAGCGGGCTCGCCGACCGCATCGCCACGCTGCGGGACGCTCCCGACCCGGACGCGATGCTACGCGAGCTGGACACCGCCGAGGAACTGCTGCGCAAGGCCGTGGCCGAGGTGACGCGCAGCCGCAGGCGCAGGGACGGCGGCAGCCAGCGCGAGCAGAAGCTGCTGCGCCAGGTATTCCGCGCGCTGCCGATCCCCGTGATCATCATGGACACGGGCGGCACCGTGCGCCGCATCAACAACGAGACCACCCGCCTGCTCGGCAGCCCGGCCGGCTACCTCATCGGCCGCGCCTTCCCGCTTCTCGTCGACGTGGCCGCCCGCGCGGCGTTCCGCCAGCGCCTCGCCGCCGTACTGCACGGCGAGGACAGCGTCTCGTTCCCGACCCGCCTGGCGCACCAGGGCCGGGCCCACAACGTACGGCTGGTGCTGAGCCGCCTGCGGATGCCGGGCGAGCCGCAGGAGATGCTCGCCGGGGTCGTGCTGCCGACGGAGGTCCAGCTTCCGGAACCGGCGGCGGAGGCGGACGTCCCCGACGACACGGACCTTCTCGCGGCGGCGCGGCGGCACGAGCTGCTGTCACGGCTCACCCGGCTGCTGCTCGACGAGGAGAGCCTGCGCGAGCCGGTCGCCCTGCTGCGCGCGGCGCGGCTGCTGGCCGCGGAGACGGCCGACTGGGTGATCGCGGACGTCTCCGGGGACGGCGAGCCGGTCAGGTCGGTCGTCATCGGGCCGAGCGACCAGCCGGTCGGCCGGTTGCAACGGACGGTCGAGGAGGCCTCCCCCGCCGCGGCGCCGGTCGTCGCGCAGGTGCTGACCACGCACAGCGGCGTCGTCCACGAGATGCTGAGCGACGACTCGCTGCTCGGCGGTGACGTGCTGCAGGCGATGCGGGCGGGCTCCCTGCTCAGCGTGCCGATCCGGACCGAGGAGGAGGTGCGCGGGGTGCTCACGCTGGTGCGCCTGCGCGAGCGCCCTCCGTTCGGCCTCGCCGACCTCGGCCTGATGGAGGAGGCCGGCCTGCACCTCGGCCTGGCGATGCGGGCGCAGCGGGGCTTCCAGCGCCGCTCGCAGGCCGCCGACACGCTGCAGACCGGGGTCCTCCCCCGGACGCTGCCCGACATCCCCGGCTTCGAGATCGCGGCGGTCTACCACCCCGGCTCCGGCATGCGGGCGATCGGCGGCGAGTTCTACGACGTGTTCCCGGTCAAGAACGGCTGGGGCTTCGTCGTCGGCAGCACGGCCGGGCGCGGCGAGGAGGCGGCGGCCGTGACCGCGGTGGTCCGCAACGGGCTGCGCGTGCTGAGCGTGTGGGAGGACGACCCCGGAGAGGCGCTGCGGAAGGTCAGCGACGCGCTCGTCGCGCAGAACACGGGCCTGTTCGTGATGGCCGCGGCGGGCTTCGTGCGGGGGCGGAAGGTGCGGCTGGCCTCCGCGGGCCACCACCCGGCCGCGTTGGTCCAGGAGGGCGGCGGCGTCCGCTTCTCCGAGGGCGGCGGGGTGCCGCTGGGCTTCGAGGAGGGCTCGGTGCCCGCGACCGAGGACCTCACGCTGTCGGCCGGGGAGACGCTGGTGCTCTACAGCGACGGCCTGGTGGGCTCGCAGAGCCCCGCCGGGGACAACTACGGCGAGGATCGGCTCACCGAGGTCCTCGCCCGCTGCGCCGGCCAGCCCCCGAGCACGGTCGTCAAGGCGATCGAGGAGGACCACCGGGGCTTCTGCGGCACGCACGCCGTCGACGAGATCACCGTGCTCACGCTGCGCCGATCCCGCTGAGGCGGGGCGTCCCCGGGGCGCGGGAGATCGCATGATTTTTCCGGATTAGGTGTTTAGCTCGATTCGGAGTAAGGTAAACATCCTCTACATCGATCGTGCCTAGGACGCAGGCACACCTTTTCAAGCGCCTTCCTGTCTTGAGGTGTGCCATGGATATCGCGATCGTCTCCGCGCACGAACTCACTCCCGACACGCCCGCCATCGCGCGTGAGCTGGCCAGGGGCCACCGGGTGACCGTCTACACGCGGTCGAAGACGAAGGGCGCCGGCGTCGAGCACGTGCCCGCCGGACCCGACGTGGAGCTGTCGGAGAGCGACCTCCTCCCCTACATCCCCGACTTCAGCGCCGGGCTGGCCCAGCGGTGGAGGGAGCACCGGCCGGACATCATCCACGCCTACTCGTGGTCGAGCGGCCTGGCCGCGATCGCGGGCTCGGAGGGCATGGACGTGCCGGTCACCCAGACCTTCCACAGCCACCACGACGAGAGCCGGACCCCCGCGCCGGTGCGCCGGCTGGAGTGCGCGATCGGCCGCCGGGCCCGGGCCGTCATCGCCGCCTGCGCCGACGAGGAGTCCGAGCTGATCCGGATGGGCGTGCCCCGCCGCAACATCTCGGTCGTCCCCCACGGCATCGACGTCGAGCGCTTCCGCCGCCAGGGCCCGGCCTTCCCGCGGGGCGAGCGGCCCCGCCTGCTGCACGTGGGTCACGTGGGAGCGGAGTACGCGGTGCACGCGCTGCGGGCCGTGCCCGACGCCGAACTGGTGATCGCCGGTGGGGACGACCCCAGCATCGAGCGGTTGCGGGCCATCGCGGGCGAGCACGGCGTGGGCGACCGCGTGCAGACGCTCGGCATGGTCCCGCACACGGCGATGCCCAAGCTCATGCGCAGCGCCGACCTGGTGCTGTCGCTGCCGCCGACCGTCCCCACGGGCACGGCGGCGCTGGAGGCCATGGCGTGCGGGATCCCCGTCATCGCCTCGGCGTCCGGAGCCCACCTCGACTCGGTGGTGGACGGCGTGACCGGTTTCCTGACCCGGCCCGACCGCCCGCTGGAGATCGCCCACCGCATCCGCCGCCTGCTCGGCGACCCCACGCTGCGCACGGCCATCGGGTACGCGGCGGCCGACCGCGCCCGTTCCCGCTATTCGGTCGAGCGCATCAGCATGGAACTGCTCCGTGTATACGAGAAGACGTGCGCCTGACCGACAAGCGGCATTACCAGTTTCACCTCGTTATAAATGTCAATTCCTGTGGTTAACTCGGCTCATGTCACTTCATGGACCTGGTTCAGCCGTGGCGGCGGCGATGCTCATCGTCGCCGCCACCGCATGTTCGAGCGGGGACTCCACGAAGGTGTTCAACGCGGGCGGTGAGTCCGCCGCGCGGCCCCCCGCCTCCTCCCCCGACCTTCCCGGCTCCGCGCCCAACGCGGCCGGAGCGGGCGCGACCCGGACCTCCGTCCCCGGCGCCGCCGAACCCGCTGACAAGGCGTCCGCGGGCGACAGGACCTCCAAGGGCGCCTCCAGAACCTCCTCCGGCGTGTCGGCCGAGGCCGACGGCCGGTCCGTGCACGAAATCGGCGACGACGCCGCGGAGACGGCCGCCGAGAAGATCACGAACGAACCGGTCGGCATCGGCGCCCCCGCGCCCGGTCCCGCCCCCTCGTCCGGCCCGGCGCCGCGCCCGTCGCTCGTCCAGCGGGCGACGCCCCCGCCCACGGCCGCGCCGGGCGCCAGGGACAGCGGCACCGGCACCGGCACCGGCAAGAGCACCGGCAAGTCCGCGGACGGGACCACCGACGAGACCGGGGAGGGGACCGATCCGCCGATGCGCCTCGCCGCGCCGGCCCGCACCGGCCCCCGGCAGGTGGACATCGTCCAGCCGCGGGACGTCCCCGGCGACCCTGTGATCACCGATCGGCCGGCGGGGACCGCCGGGGGCCCGAGCGCCGGGAACGGCACGGCGGCCGGATGGAGCGGCCCGGTCCTCACCGAGGACTTCGGCCGGCAGCTCGACCCGTCCGCCTGGACGGCCTCCGGCTCGCGCGGAGCGGGCGGCATCGGCGGCGGGACGCTGCGCCTGACCGGCGGGACCGGCCTGACCGGCAGACTCACCCAGCAGTACGGCCGCTGGGAGGTGCGCCTGAGTGCCACCAAGGGCTCGGGCACCCCCGTGGTGTCGTTGCGGCCGGGAAGCGGCGGCGGCGCGGAGATCGGCCTGGCCGCCATCGGCGACCCGGACCGGCAGGCGGCGAACGCCTTCGTCGGTTCGGACAGCGGAGACCGCACCCATGGCGCGCTGCGGGCCGACTTCACGCTCTGGCACACGGTCGCCGTCGACTGGCTGCCCGACCGGGTGAGCGTCTGGCTGGACGGCACCCGTGTCTGGGACTACACCGGACGCGTCCCCGCCCAGCGCATGGGCGTGTCGCTGCGCAACGTCTGCGAGGGCTCCGATGCCTGCGGCGGGACCCTGTTCGTCGACTGGCTGCGCGTCTACCGGGCCGCGCAGCGCTGACCACCCGGCGCTGACCACCGCCCGGCGCTGACCGCCGCCCGCCCGCGCGCGGTGCGGGCGGGTCAGGCGCCGCCGAGGAGGGCCGCCGCCTTCAGCGACAGGTGGAGCAGCAGGCGGTCCTCCCCGTCGCCGAGGTCGAGCCCGGTGAGGCGGGCCGCCTTGTCGAGCCGGTAGTACAGCGTCTGCCGGTGCACGCCGAGCGCCGCCGCCGTCTCACCGGCGTGGCCCGCGTGGTCGAGGTACGCCTCGACGCTCGCCGCGATCCGGGGCGTGAGGGCGGCCGACTCGGCGGCGAGGCCGGCGAGGTCGCGCGGGGACAGCCGGACCAGCAGCCGGTAGACGCCGAGCGTGGCCCAGTCGGCGACCGGGGCGTGCCGCTCGGCGTGTTCGGCCACCCGGAGGGCCGGCAGCGCCTCGCGCCAGCTCTCCCACGCGTCGCGGGGGTCGTCGCGGGGGCCGCCGATCCCGGCGGCGAGGCCGTACAGGCCGTGCAGCAGCCCCGCGACCCGGGCCGCCTGCGCGGCCGGCGCGAGGATCGCGAGGATCCCCCCACCCACCACTGACGCAGCCGCTCCGAACGCAGCCGCTCCGGGCTCACCTGTCCCTGACTCGGTCACGTCGGGGTCGGCGAGCACGCCGCGCGGCAGCGTCCGCGGCAGGGCGGACAGCTGGGCCGCCTCCCGCGCCGGAGTCCGGACCGCGACGGCCGTCACCGGTCCGTCGGCCACCACCCCGGCGGCGGCGCGGGCCGCCGGGTCGGCGGAGAAGAACTGGCGCAGCGGGGCGTACCGGCCCCGGGCCTGCGCGGCCAGCAGCGCGGCCACCCGGCCGACCAGGGGCCCGGCGGCGGCCAGCCGCTCGTCGGTGAGCTCTCCCGACTCCAGCGCCCACAGGTACCCGTAGGTCACCCCGTCGTGCCGCA
The DNA here is from genome assembly GCF_045040095.1 of Microbispora sp. NBC_01389. Classification (NCBI taxonomy): domain Bacteria; kingdom Bacillati; phylum Actinomycetota; class Actinomycetes; order Streptosporangiales; family Streptosporangiaceae; genus Microbispora; species Microbispora sp. NBC_01389. Next base: position 4,944,333 of record NZ_CP109552.1, on the reverse strand, counting down.
GCGGCACGCACACCCGGCCGAGCACACCGGGCAGCCCGGAGATCCGCACCGGCCCGGTCGCGGTCGCGATGCCGTACGCCTCGAAGTGGGCCCGCACCTCGTCGGACGCGCGCCTGCGCAGGATCGACTCCTGCCGGACGCTGTCGATGTCCCCGCTCTGCGCGCCGTACGCCAGGAGGTTGAACGATCGGTCCTCGAGCGTCACCGACGCGCCGAGCAGCCGGGAGATCTCATCGACGATGTCTTGCATACTGACATTGTTGTGCATTTGTCCAAAAATGCTGTGGCGGATGTCCGTGGAACTTTGGTGACGTGCGGATTTAGCCTGTGACCATGCTCGGTTCCCTGCTTCTCGCGGGCTCGCGCAGCCCGCTCGCCCGCCGGGCCGTGTCGGGCTTCCCGCTCACGCGCAAGGTCGTCGACCGCTTCGTGGCGGGAGAGTCAGCCGCGGACGCCGTCGAGGCGGCGCGCCGCCTGACCGGCTCGGGGCTCTCCGTCACCATCGACCATCTGGGCGAGGAGGTCCGCGACTCCGGGGCCGCCGTCTCCGCCGCCAAGGCGTACGTCTCGCTGCTGGAGGCGCTGGGGCCGCTCGGCCTCGGCGACCGGGCCGAGGCGTCGGTCAAGCTGTCGGCCGTCGGGCAGGCCCTCGATCCCGGCCTCGCCCTGGAGAACGCGCGGCAGATCTGCGCCGCGGCGCGGGAGTGCGGCTCCACCGTCACCCTGGACATGGAGGACCACACCACCGTCGACGCGACGCTCGGCGCGCTGCGCGCGCTGCGGGAGGACTTCCCGGAGACGGGCGTCGCGATCCAGGCGTACCTGTTCCGCAGCGAGGCCGACTGCCGCGACCTCGCCGGGTCGCGGGTGCGCCTGGTGAAGGGCGCCTACGCCGAGCCCGCCTCCGTGGCCCACCAGCGCGGGGCCGACGTGGACCGCGCGTACGTGCGGTGCCTGCGGGTGCTCATGGCGGGCAGCGGTCATCCCATGGTGGCCACGCACGACGACCGGCTGATGGCGATCGCCGAGTCGCTCGCGGTGAGCGCCGGGCGCGGCCCGGACGACTACGAGTTCCAGATGCTCTACGGCATCCGGGCCGACAGGCAGGCGGCGCTGGCCGCGGCCGGGTCGCGGGTGCGCGTCTACGTCCCCTACGGCGACGACTGGTACGGCTACTTCATGCGCCGCCTCGCCGAGCGCCCGGCCAACGTCGCCTTCTTCCTTCGTGCTCTGAGGGGTGGATGATGGATTCGATCACCGACGTCCCGGTGCCGGCGAACGAGCCGGTGCACGGGTACGGGCCCGGCAGCGCCGAGCGCGCCGCCCTGGAGACCCGGATCAAGGAGCTGGCCGGGGCGTCCCTCGACCTCACGATGACGATCGGCGGCGAGCGGCGCCTGGCCGGCGGCGCCCCGATCGACGTCGTGCAGCCGCACAACCACGCCGCCGTGCTCGGCCATACGGCCGACGCGACCGCGGCCGACGTCCGGGCGGCGGTGGACGCGGCGCTGGAGGCCGCGCCGCGCTGGCGGGCCCTGCCGTTCGAGGAGCGCGCCGCGGTCTTCCTGCGGGCCGCCGAACTGCTGAGCGGCCCCTGGCGGGCCACGCTGAACGCGGCGACCATCCTCGGCCAGTCGAAGTCGGCGCAGCAGGCCGAGATCGACGCCGCCTGCGAGCTGATCGACTTCTTCCGGTTCAACGTCTCCTACGCCCGCCGGCTGCTCGCCGAGCAGCCGCAGTCGTCGCCGGGCGTGTGGAACCGGATGGAGTACCGCCCGCTGGAGGGCTTCGTCCTGGCGATCACGCCGTTCAACTTCACCTCCATCGCGGCCAACCTGCCGGCCGCGGCTGCGCTGATGGGCAACGTGGTGGTGTGGAAGCCGTCGCCGACGCAGCAGTTCTCCGCGCACTTCACGATGCGGCTGCTGGAGGCGGCCGGGCTGCCGCCCGGAGTGATCAACATGGTCACGGGCAACGGCGCGGCCGTGTCCGAGGTCGCGCTGCCGCATCCGGAGCTGGCCGGGATCCACTTCACCGGCTCGACGGCCACCTTCCAGCACCTGTGGCGCACGGTCGGGGAGAACATCGCGGGCTACCGCGGCTACCCCCGGCTCGTCGGCGAGACGGGCGGCAAGGACTTCGTCCTCGCCCACCCCTCCGCGGAGCCCGGCGCGCTGGCGACCGCGCTGCTGCGGGGGGCGTTCGAGTATCAGGGCCAGAAGTGCTCGGCGGCGTCCCGGGCGTACGTGCCGCGCTCGCTGTGGGCGCGCATGCGCGACGACTTCGTCTCGGCCGCCGAGTCGCTCACCGTCGGCGACGTGTCGGGCGACCTGTCCACGTTCATGGGCGCGGTGATCGACGCGCGGGCGTTCGCCAAGCACCGGGAGGCGATCGACCGGGCCCGGTCGACGGACTCGATCGAGGTCCTGGCCGGCGCCTACGACGACTCGACCGGCTACTTCGTGCGGCCGGCGGTGCTGGAGTGCGCCGACCCGGCCGACGAGGTCTTCGTGAAGGAGTACTTCGGCCCGATCCTCGCCGTCCACGTCTACGACGACGCCGCGTACGACACCGTGCTCGACCAGATGGAGAGCGTCAGCCCGTACGCGCTGACCGGGTCGATCATGGCCGAGGACCGGTACGCCGTCGAGGCCGCCACGGAGCGGCTGCGCTTCGCGGCGGGCAACTTCTACGTCAACGACAAGCCCACCGGGGCGGTCGTCGGGCAGCAGCCCTTCGGCGGGGCCAGGGCCTCGGGCACCAACGACAAGGCGGGCTCGATCTTCAACCTGATCCGGTGGGTCAACGTCCGCACGGTGAAGGAGACCTTCGTGCCGCCGGTGGCCGGCGGGCCGTACCGCGGCGACGTGCCACAGGGCGGCTGGCAGCAGCCCGACCTGGGCACCCTCGGCTACTGACCGCCTGGATGCCTACCGCATCTGAGCGCCCTGCCGTTCCAGACGATCCCGCAGAACGACGGGGCGAACGCGACCCTGCCCGGCATGCTGCGCCGCTATAACGCCGGCGGGGGATACCGGTGGATCTCCGCCCGATGGCCGGTGGAGCCGGCGAACTTGGCGTCGTCCGTGAGAAGCGGGACTTCCAGCGCCTCGGCGAGCGCCACGTACATCGCGTCGTACGCGGTGAGGTTGTCGCGGAGCTCCAGTGCCCTGGGCTGCAGCGGCAGCATCGGATGCCGGACGATCCTGAGCTGCGCGTAACGCTCCAGCATCGTCCGGGCCCGTGCTCCCGAGATGCGCACCTCCGGCTTGCCGGTGATCAGATGTCCGCGCACGACGGAGGCGATCTCGACGTCGATCAGCGCGGGCGCGTGCAACCTGCGGGCCAGCCTCTGCCGGAGCAGGTCGTCGCCCTTCACGTTCGCCAGCAGGCGGAAGACGATCGAGGTGTCCACCACGAGGCTCACGGGCGGCCCTCGCGCAGGATCTCACGCACGAAGTCCGGGTCGTAGGCCACCGGCTCGTCACCGGCGATCCGCGCCATCACCTCGTCCGGGGTGGGGGAGGCCGCCTCCTCGTTCAGCAGGTCACGCACGTACGCGGTGAGCGACTTGCCCTCCCGCTCCGCTCTCTCCTTGAGAGTGCGCTCGGTCCCGTCCGGTACGTCTCGAACCTGGATGATCCCCATTCCCACACGCTAGCATGCAACCTGCATGCACTGCCAGTGTCTCGTCCACGGCCTGGAGCAGTGGACTGAACGCTCTACCGCTTAGTTGGGGTGTTTCGGGAGGTAGGGGGCGCGTTTTCGGGTACCGAGGCCGAGAGACGCTCCGCGAGCGAGCCGAGGTCGACATGCGTAAGTTCCTGGCAGCTCTTCTCGTCGGGGCCGCGGCCCTGACCGCCGCCTGCTCCGACATCAAGCAGGACTGGTACACCGAGACGATTCCGCAGAACGAGGGGGCGAACGCGAACCTGCCCGGTCTGCTGCTCCGCAACGCGTTCGTCATCGGCCCGCCGACACCGGCCGCGCCCGGCGCCGACATGCCGATGTACCTGATGCTGCTGAACGAGAGCGGGCGCGCCGACCGGCTCGTGTCGGTGGACACCGGCGGCGTCTTCCGGGAGGCCCGCCTGCCGGCCGGCGGCCTGGAGGTGCCCGGCGGGAAGCACGTCGGCGGCACCGCGCTCCCCCAGGTGCTGCTCGCCGGCCTCACCCGCCCGCTGACCGCCGGCGCCTCGATCCCCGTCACGTTCCGCTTCGAGAACGCGGGCGAGACGCGGGTGAACGTGCCGATCCTGCCGCCCGGGGAGTGGCGGGCGACCTACTCCCCCTGGCCCGGAGTGCCGGAGCCGTCGCCCGCTCCCTCGCCCACCCGCTCGCCGACCCCGCTGCCCACGGGCGCGCCGCCCACATCGGGCTGACCGGCCGCAGCCGGGCCGGCCGTCGGGCCGGCCGATGACTCGCACGTTGTTGCGCACCATCACGCTCATGACGCGCAAGGTACAAACCAATCCCCTGCACGGGCGATTTCGGGGCGGCCGTGTACCTGACGCGGTCGAGGGTAGACGGCGTGGATCCCCCGGCCGGCGGAGGCCCCCGGCCGCGGCGGACAGACATCGAGGAGAGGAGAAGGCATGACGACCGCTCGCGACATCATGACTCCCTGGGCGGAGTTCGTGCGCGCCGACGAGACCGTCTACGAGGCCGCCGAGAAGATGGCCCGCCTCGACGTGGGTTCGCTGCCGATCTGCGGCGCCGACGACCGGCTCACGGGCGTGCTGACCGACCGCGACATCGTCGTGAAGGTGCTGGCCCGGGGCAGGGACCCCAGGTCGTGCCAGGCCGGAGAGCTCGCCCAGGGCGAGGCCGTCACGATCGGCGCCGACGACGACGCGGCCGAGATCCTCGACACGATGGCCTCGCACAAGGTCCGCCGCCTGCCCGTCATCGACGGCCACAAGCTGGTGGGCATCATCGCGCTGGCCGACGTGGCCCGCGCCCTGCCCGACGTGCCCGTCGGCGACCTCGTCGACGCGATCAGCAGCGACTGACGCGGGCCGCCGTGCGGCGGGTGATCGCGAGGCCCGGCCCCGGCCCGGTGAGCCGGGGCTCCGCGCGTCCGGCACGCGACGCGCCGCCGAACGGGAGACGCGCGGCTCAGCGGGGCACGCCGTACGCCTCGTCGCTCACGAGCCGGGCCGCGCCGATGACCGCGGCGTGCTCGCCCACGTCGCTCAGCACGATAGGCAGGTTCTTCGTCGCCAGGGGCAGCGAGCGCCGGTAGATGACGCTCCGGATCTCGGCGAGCAGGACGTGGCCCAGCACCGCGAGCCCGCCGCCCAGCACGATGAGGCTCGGGTTGAAGAACGACACCAGGCCCGACAGCACCTCGCCCACGCGCCGTCCGCCGGTGCGCACGAGCTGGAGGGACGTGGCGTCGCCGGCGGCGACCGCCTCGGCCACCGCGGCGGCGCTCAGCGTCCCGTCGCGTTCGAGGAGCTCCCCGAGCATGGGCGAACGCCCCGACCTGACCGCTTCGAGGGCGTCGCGGGCCAGCGCCTCGCCGCCGAAGGTCGCCTCCAGGCAGCCGCTGTTGCCGCACGCGCAGACCGCGTCGGAGTCGGCGACCTGGATATGTCCGATGTCTCCCGCGCAGCCGTCCATGCCGCGGTAGAGCTCGCCCTTCGCCACGATTCCGCAGCCGACGCCGACGCCGATCTTGACGAACAGGAAGTTCTCGACCGTGCGCGCCGCGCCCGCGTGTTGTTCCCCGAGGGCCATGACGTTGACGTCGTTGTCCAGCACGACCGGGCATTCGAACCACCGGGCGAGGAGATCGCGGACGGGGTACCCGTCCCATCCCGGCATGACCGGCGTCGCCACGGTGATTCCGCGGCGGAAGTCGACCGGGCAGGGGACGCCGACGCCGACTCCGAGGGGCTGCTCCACCCCCGCCTTGGCGAGCAGCCCGCGAGCGCGTTCGGCCGCGAGTTCGAGCACCTGCTCGGGACCCTGGCGTACGTCGCACTCGGTGCGTTCGAACGCGACGATCCGCAGCCTGCCGTCCGTGATCGCGACGGACACCGCGCCCGTGTCCACGGCGATCGCGACGAATCTGATGCCGCCCGCTATATCGATGACCGTCGAACGCCGCCCTCCGCGGGATGCGGCCGGGCCGATTTCGGCAATAAGGCCCAACGCCGTCAACCGGCCGAGTTCCGCCCCCATCGTCGTACGTGACACTTCAAAGTGGTCCACCAGCTCAATGCGGGATCGCGGACCGGCATCACGTAATCGCGTGAGTATTCTGGCCTGCAGTTTCGTTTCGGGGCGGCCTGGGACCGATGTATCCACCCGATAAGTTTCCCACCCGGCGCGCGTGGCTTGTCACTCGGCGGGAACGCGAATTCACGCGCCAATGCGGGACACGGGACCCATTCCGGCCGCGCCGATCATCCCGCCTCGCCGTGATCGGCGACCTGGCCGAAGGTTCTGTCGCGGGCCAGGTCCGACAATCGCAGCGTGTCGAGGCCGTCGCAGACCAGCTCGGTCGAGGCGATCACGGCCCGCACCGCGGGCGTGTCGGGCCCCGGCAGGGCCACGGTCGCGGTCTGCAGGTACGTCCACTCACGCAGCGCCTTCAGTGACGCCTCGGGCAGCCGGGCCGAGTACTCGATCACCAGGGCGTCGTCCTTGACGAGCAGGTGGTCGAGGCTCGTCCTGGTGGGGATGTCCTCGTCGGACGGATCGTAGAAGGACTTCGCCGGATGCGTCCAGGAGGTCGTCTCGCCGGGGGCCGTCCGCGGCCGCAGGTCGCACGTGACCGGAGATTCCGCCGTACCGGCCGCGGGCCCGTTCGCGGGGTCGGCGGCGGAGGGGGCGGCGGACGTGGCGCCGCCACACCCGGCGCAGAACGCGAGCGACGTCACGGCGAGCGCGACCCAGGTGAGGGCCTGGCGCATCGATCCACTCCTGGTGTCGTCGGAAAGGCGTCTCGTCGGAAAGGCACCGGTGGCCCGGGCGCGGCGCGCCCGGGCCACCGGGAGGGGGTCAGCGCCCGCTGACCTTGAGGGAGGCCGAGCGGGAGACGACCTCGCCGGTCGGGTCGGTGATGCGGACCCGGTACTCGGAGCCGGAGACCTCCCGCGCCGCCGTGACGGCGATGGCGAAGGACGTCTCGCCGGTCATGTCGGCCCAGCCGGCCGAGCCCGGCGCCTTCACCTGCCACTGGTAGGCGACGTTCCGGCCCTCGGCCGGCGCGGAGAAGACCGCGACCTCGCCCGCGCCCACGGCCGTCGTCTTGGGCTGGGACACGAAGCCCAGGTGGACGCTCCTGCCGTCGAGCACCTTCATCCACGAGACGAGCTCGTCGGCCCGCTTCCGGAACGTGGCCTGCCGGGGCCCGTGGAGGTTGGAGTCGACCAGCTGCCGGAAGGTCTTCGCCTGCGCGAGGGCGCCGGCGTAGTCCTTCACCAGGTAGTCGTCGTACGACGCGGTGAGCGGCTGGCTGAGGCGGGCGGCCAGGTCGGCGCCGACGGACCCGTCCGCCACGCCGGCGGCGACCAGCTTGCGCACCTCCTCGTGGCTGACGCAGTTCGCCTCGGTCTGACCGGCGGCCCACTTGATGCCCTCGAGCATGTTCTTCTGGAACACCGGGTCGAGGGTGTTCGCCCAGTTGTGGAGCAGCGCCTGGGTGAACGAGCGTCCGCCGTCGTAGTTCTGGCACCAGGAGATCGGGTGGTCGGCGCCCTCGACCCGGCCCGCCGTGGCGCCGATGCTGCCGACGTACGTCGACTCGTTCAGGGTCTGCAGGACGTGCGTCTTCTGGCGCGGCAGACCGACCCAGTTGTAGAGCTCGTCGACGATCTTCATCCGGTCCGGGAACTTGCCGGTGGCCGGGTTGGTGTCGTCCTCGGTCACCAGTTCGCCGATGTTGCAGGCCCCGCAGGTGTTCTGGAGACCGCTGCCGTTGGAGCCGTGGTTGTCGAACTCGCCGCCGGCCAGGCCCTTGTACCAGTCCCACCCGTGCATGGAGTCGGTGGCGCCGTGCAGGGCGACGAAGCCGCCGCCCTGGTTGACGAACTGCTTGAGCACGGCCTGCTCGTCGACCTTGACGTTCGGGTCGGCCTGAGTGGGGCGGGCCGTGGAGAACACGCCGTTGCCGACGCTGGAGACGCCGACGACCACGTCGTACTTCGACAGGCGCTCGATGCTCTCGAACGGGTTCGGCACCGACACGTCGGGGGCGAGGTAGTCGTACACGTCGACGTCGAAGTTGTTGGCCCGGCCCATGTCCTGGATCACGGCCATGGTGAGCGGGATGTGCTCGTGCCGGAAGGCGCCCGGCTGGTTGCCGAAGAGGAGGATCCGGAACTTCGGCTTCTTGTTGCGCACGGACTCGGCCGGGAGCCGGAAGGGGGCGCGGTCCATACCGCGCGCCGCGCTCACGGTGACGCCGGTGGCGACGTCGGGGTGCTGGACCCCGCGCAGTTCCTTCACCAGGTAGGCCGCGTCCTTGACGAGGGAGTCGCGCATGTGGCCCTCGGGCACGACCTGGGCGGCCAGCGCGCCGAAGCGCGTCAACGCGGAAATCGCGGCGTCGCCGCCGGCGTCGGCCTCCGTGAGCAGTGCGAGCAGGCGGTCGCCGTTCGACGCCGAGACCTTCCCGGCGGAGACGTACCGCTGGACCAGGGCCCTGACGTCCCCGACCGAGGTGGTGATCTGGAAGGTCAGGGTGTACTTGGCGCCGTTGCCGGCGGCGTCTCCGAGAGTGACCGCCCAGGTGTGCACGCCGACGGACAGGGTGGCCGGGTCCAGCGGCAGGGGGTAGGTCCACTTGCCGTCGATCCACATGTCCCGCACCGCGGCCCCGCCCGACCCGGGGGTGGGGTCGGTGCGCGTCGGGGTGATGGAGGCGGCCGCCGCGCTGTGCGCCACCTTGCCGCCGGAGACGCCCGGCCAGGCCGCGACCGGCGGCTTGGTGTCGATCCGCACGCTGATCGTCTTGGCGGCCGAGGCGTTGCCGGCGGCGTCGACCGCGACGTAGCGGACCGTGCTGTTGCGGTCGCCCCTGACGACATAGGTGGCCGTGCCTCGGTTGCCGTTCGGCACGGCCGGCACCGTGACGGCGGCGTCCGTGCCCACCGTCACGAGGAACGACGCGACGGCGTCGTCATCGGTCGCGGACAGGTTCAGCGTCACCTCGTCGTTGGTGAACCAGCCACCGGTGCCGGTCGTGGTCGACGGGGTGTAGGCGGTGTTCGTCGCGCCGTTGTAGTTCGGCTCGGCGACCGGCGACAACGTGGCCGTGTCGAGGACGGGCGCCGCTCCGGACTCCGCGGCGGCGGCCGGGCCCGTGGAGCCGAGCACCAGGGCCGGCACCGCGAGCACAGCGGAGGCGAGGGCCGATCGCGACCGCAGTCCGGATCGTGTGCGTGAGGACATGTCACTCCTATGTCGGGACAGAAGTGCATCGCGCTTCGTACACCGACCTCACAAGTGCCGACCCGGTGAGGCGATGATCTACGGATAACGCGACGACTCTCGGAAGTGTGAGCCGGGTCACGCATCTTTGTCAACTAGGTTCTCAACCTTTCGCCGATTCCGGAGAAAGTTACGAGCGCAAGTGGAATAGTTGGTTCGGTCCTGTCAATTCTCGCCACGCCCCCAGCGAAAGGGGAGCCGGAGCCGGAGCCGCGACCGAGCCAGGTCCTGTTTGAGGCTGAGCGTGGGGTTATGTCGGCGCTGCGGCGGGGACCTCGGCAGGTTTCCGGCCCGCCGGCTCTGGCACGCCGACCCCGCGCGCGGCCGTCCGGCCGTCATGGCCGCGGCCACCGGGACGACCCGCTCGTGCCGCCGGGTAGGCACCGGTGCCAGGAGGGTCAGGCGGCCATCTCCTTGTAGGCGACGACCTTGCGCACGCTCAGGCGTACGAGGAGGGCGCCGGGGACGCCGGCGCGCTCACCGCACTCCTCCGCGTGCTCCTCGCCCAGGTAACGGCCGCCGATCTCGGCCGCCCACCGCCGCACCTCGTCGAGATCGCCCGACAGCGCCGCCTCGCCCTCCATCATCACGAACGAGTACGGCGGACGCTGGTCGTCCACGCAGAGGGTGGCCCGGGAGTCGCGGCGCAGTTCCCTGGCCTTGACGCTGCTCTCGTGGGTGGTGAAGACCACGTCGCCGCCGTCCAGGGCGAACCAGACGGGGGTCGCGTGCGGGCGCCCGTCCATCCTGGTGATCGCCAGCGTGCCCGTGCGCGTCTCCGCCATCGCGAACGCGCGCCACTCCGCCTCGGTCATCTGGTCCATGGTCCGAAAGTAACGCCCGCCGGGCCGTGCGGGTCTCAGCGCGCTCTCACCGCACCGGTGCCCGTTCCACCGCACAGTGCCGACTCCCCACTGGGCCCATCTACCGCAGCATGCTCCCCCCTTACCGGCTTTTCCGTATATGTACGGATACTTCTACGGATATTCAGGCACTGATCACGGCTCTAGCGTCTCGGCAGAGGCCGCCACCCCCCAGCCGGACCCGGCCCACCACTACGGACCCTCACTACGGACGCCTACTCCGGCCGCGACGACAGAGCAAGGAGCACCGTGACGTGACCTCTTCCTAGGTTCCGGATGACGCGGGCGGGCCATCCTCGCCCCGGCTCCCCCGGAACCACGCGTTTCTCTCCCTCACCCCCCGATCCCACCGTGTCCGCCGCCGGCCTCTCCCCCGGCGGCGCGACCGCCGTCGCCCGCACACCCAAGCGGACGCGGCGTGGGAGGCAGAGAAAGGACGACGCCCATGAGGCGTGGAGCACTGCTCGCGACGGCCGCCGCGCTGGCCCTGGCCGGCCTGGCCGCCCCCACCACCGAAGCGGCCGCCAAACCCCCGCCGGGCAGCCAGGAGCTGGTGCGGTCCGCCGCGGCCGACCCGGCGCAGCGCGCCGCGGCCGCGGCCGACCAGGCCGTCGCGAGCGGCCTGGACGACCTGCGCGTGACCCCCAACGAGAGCTACCGGCGCAGCGCCGTGACGGCGGGCGCCGGCGGCATGTACTACGTCAGCTACGAACGCACGTACAAGGGCCTGCCGATGGTGGGCGGCGACGCGGTCGTGGTCGCCGACGGCAACGGACGCGTCCGCGACACCTCGGCCGCCTCCGGCGCCACCACCCTGGGCGTGGCGACCACGCCGTCGGTGAGCGCCGCGAGCGCCACGGAGACGGCGAAGACCGTGCTGACCCGGGTCGACGACAGCGCCGCCCCGCGCCTTGTGGTCCTGGCCTGGGGCCACAAGCCGCGCCTGGCCTGGGAGGCCGTGGTCTCCGGCATCGCCGCCGGCCATCCGAGCATCCAGCACGTGTTCGTCGACGCGGCCACCGGTGAGATCGCCGACTCCTACGACCAGGTCAGGGAGGGCACCGGCACCGGCTACTACTACGGCACGGTGACCATCAACACCAGCGGCTCCGGCACGTCGTACTCGCTGACCGACTCCACCCGCAGCGGCCTCAAGTGCGGCGGGCAGAACGGGTCGGCCTACACCGGCACCGACGACGCGTGGGGCACCGGCGGCGGGACGAACCTGGAGACCGCCTGCGTGGACGCGCTCTACGCCGTCCAGCGCGAGTGGGACATGCTCTCCAGCTGGCTCGGCCGCAACGGCATCAACGGCAGCGGAGGCGGCTTCCCCACCCGTGTGGGCCTGGCCGACGTCAACGCGTACTGGAACGGCAGCTACACCAACTTCGGCCACTCGCAGGACAACGCCCGCCAGGCCACCTCGATCGACGTCGTGGCGCACGAGTTCGGCCACGCCATCTTCCAGACCACCCCCGGCGCCGCCGGTTCCGGCAACGAGAACGGCGGCATCAACGAGGGCACCGGCGACATCTTCGGCGCGCTCACCGAGGCGTACGCCAACAACCCGAACGACGCGCCGGACTACCAGGTGGGCGAGCTGGTCAACCTCGTCGGCAGCGGGCCGATCCGGTACATGTACAACCCGTCGCTCGCCGGCGACCCCAACTGCTACTCCTCCTCGATCCCCAGCACCGAGGTGCACTCCGCGGCCGGCCCGCTGAACCACTGGTTCTACCTGCTCGCCGAGGGCTCCTCGCCGGGCGGCGGCAAGCCGAACAGCCCGATCTGCTCCGGCGGCCCCTCGTCGGTGACCGGCATCTCCATCCAGAAGGCCGGCAAGATCTACATGGGCGCGCTGCAGCGCAAGACCTCGACCTGGAAGTACGCGGGCGTCAGGTCGGCGTCGCTGGCGGCGGCGGTCGAGCTGTACGGCGCGAGCAGCGCCGAGTGCGCGGCCACCAAGGCGGCCTGGAACGCGGTCGGCGTCCCGGTGCAGTCGGGCGAGCCGAGCTGCAGCGCCTCGGGCAACGACTTCTCCCTGTCGCTCAGCCCGACCGCGGGCACCGTGGCTCCCGGCTCGGCGGCCACCACGACCGTCTCGACGTCGACCACCTCGGGGAGCGCGCAGAGCGTCGCCCTCACCGCCTCCGGGCTTCCGTCGGGGGCCACCGCGTCCTTCAGCCCGTCCTCGGTGACCTCGGGCGGCTCCTCCACCCTGACCATCGCCACCAGCGCGTCGACGCCCTCCGGCACCTACCCGGTGACCATCACGGGTACCGGCTCGTCGGGCGGCCACACCGCGACGTACACCCTCACCGTGTCGGGCAGCTCCGGCGGACGCACGTTCACCAACGGCACGGACTACCCCATCAACGACCTCACGACGATCACCAGTCCGATCACGTCGACCGCGAGCGGTAACGCGGTGTCCCCGGTCCAGCTCAGCGTGACCATCTCGCACACCTGCGCCGAGGACCTGCGGATCAGGCTCCAGGGCCCGAACGGCACGTGGTACACCGTCAAGTCCAGCGGCGGCAGCAGCTGCACGTCGTTCGGCACCCGCACCTACTCGGTCGCGGTCACCCAGGCCGCGGCGGGCACCTGGACCCTGGAGGTCAGGGACCAGTACACCCTCGACACGGGTTATCTCGACTCGTGGAGCATCACCGTCTGAGCGACGGCGACGAGAACCCCCGGGACCGGCCCCACCGGTTTCGGGGGTTTCCGCGTCCCGCCGGGGAGACGTGGTCAGGCGGGCGGCGCGATCTGGGTCCGCGAGCGTACGCCGAGCTTGCGCAGCACGGTGGCGACGTGGGTCTCCACCGTGCGCGTCGACAGGAAGAGCACATCGGCGATCTCCCGGTTGGTCCGGCCGAGCGCGACGAGCCGGGCCACCTCCTTCTCCCGCTGCGACAGCCCGCCGGCCTTCCTGCCCCGCCCGCCCGGCAGCCGGACCTCCACGCCGATCTCGCGCAGCAGCCGGCGGCAGCGGGCGGCGTCGTGCGTCGCGCCGAGGCGGGCGTACCGCTCGGCCGTCTCCCTGAGGGCGGGCGTCGCGGCGCCGTCCCCGAGGGCGAGCCGGGCCCGCGCCTCGCCCTCCGCCGCCCGCGCCGCGGCGTACGGCTGGGGCAGGACCGCGTACGCCCGGCGGGCGCGGGCGAACAGGCCGGCGGCGTCGGCGTTCCGGCCCTCCGCCGACGCGAGCGCGGCCAGCGCGGTGTCGAGCGCGGCGTACGCGGCGGGGGCGACCCGGCCCGCGACGCCGCCGGCGTACTCGGTCGCCAGGTCGTGCGCCGCCCGCAACCGCCCGGCCGCGGCGAACGCGGTCACGGCGGACGGAACGAGGGTCGCGCCCCACACCCAGACGCCCTTGCGGCGCAGCCGGGCGACCGCCCGCTCGGCCTCCGCGGCCGCGGCGTCCACCCCGCCGCGGGCGAGGTGCAGGTCGACGAGGCCCCCGGCGGCGGCCGCCACGACCGGGGCGTGCCGCGCCTGCGGCGCGTCCAGCCCCGCGTTGTGGAGGTGCCCGCGTGCCTCCTCCCACTCGCCGGTCGCCAGGGCGAGCAGGCCGAGCACCAGCCAGAGGTCCACCGCGATCAGAGGGGTCTCGGTGGCCAGCTCCCCCAGCGACGCCGCCCGGTCCCGGAGCCCGTCCCAGCGTCCGGTGAGCCACTCCCTGCGGATCGTCGAGGCCTCGACGAGATAGGCGGGATACTGCGCGCCGGTCTCCAGCGCGAGCCGCCGGCCCTCCCGGGCGAACCGCTCGGCCGCCCCGTAGAGCCCCAGGGTGGTCGCCGAGTCGTGCAGGTTGCAGAACGCCCGGGCGGCCTCCCGCCGCACCTCCGTGACGGGGTCGGCGACCGGAAGCCGGGCGGCGACGGCGAAGGCGTCGGCCGACCCGATCGTCATCTCGAAGGAGGCCCGGTTGGCCAGCACCGCCGCCGCGAGCTCGGGGTTGTCGGCGGCGGCGACGAGCGCCTCGGCGCGGGCCATCCACCCCGCGTGCTCCGAAACCGGCTCGTCGCCCCACTCCGGCATCGCCATGCTGGCCCAGCCGCGCGCCGCCAGCGTCGGGCGGTCGCTCAGCTCGGCGAGGGCGGCCGTCATCTCCGGCCGTCCGGCGGCGACGTCGCCGGCCTGGTTGGACAGCACCAGGCCGAGGTTCAGGCGCACCTCGCCGCGCACGTCCCCGGACAGGAACTCGCCGCGCAGCAGGTGACGCAGCAGCCGTACCACCCGCTGGTGCGACAGGCCGGTCGCGGCGAGCCGGCTCAGCATGAGGGCGAGCGGGCCGCGGGCGGGGGCGGGCAGGCCGGGATCGTCGAGCATCCCCTCGATGACCTCCACGGCCAGGGCGGTGTCGCCGAGCGCGGTGGCCTGCCGGGCGGCGGCCGTGCCGTGGGCGATCCAGGCCGCGGTGTCCCCGGCGTGCCGGGCGTGGAACGCGAGCTGCACCAGCGGCGGCGACTCCATCGCCCCGAGCGCGGTCATCGCCCGGTCGTGCGCCGGTCTGCGGTCCGGTCCGGGGATCGCGTCGTAGACGGCCTGCTGGGCCAGCGCGTGGCGGAAGCCGTACCGGCCGCCGGGGTGCTCGTGCAGCACCCCGGCGCGCAGCGCCTCGCCCAGCCCGGCGGAGTCGCCGCTCACCGCGGCGATCAGGTGCTCGTCCGCGGGGAGCCCCAGCACCGCCGCCGCCTGCACCGTGCCCACCGCCGCCGGGGACAGGCAGGCCATCTGCTCGGCCATCGCCTCGCGCAGGAGCAGCGGCACACCGGCACGTTCCAGGGCGTCGGGCTCCTCGACGCCGGGCAGCGAACGGACCATCTCCTCCACCACGAACGGGATGCCGGCCGTGCGCTCGTGCAGCCGCGCGACGAACCCGGCCGGCAGGTCGGAGCACTCCAGCAGCGCGCCGGCCAGGCTGCCCACGCCGGACGCGTCCAGCGGGGTCAGGCGGACCACCCGGTGCGTGGTGTCCGGCTGGTGCCGATAGGCCAGGCCGAGCGGCGGTCCGGGCGGGCCGCCGTCCTCGCCCCTGCGGGTGACCACGACCGCGAGGCCCCCGGGCGGCTGGCCGCTGAGGAACCGCAGCAGGTCGCGGGTGCCGTCGTCGGCCCAGTGCAGGTCCTCGATGACCAGCACGGCCGGTCCGACGGCCGTCAGCAGGGCGCGTATCCCCCGGAACACCCGGTGCCGTTCGGCCCGCGGATCGTTCAGCGGCTGCGGCGACGGCGGCAGCGCGCCGGCGAGTTCGGGCAGGTGCCCGCGCAGTGCCCCGGTGACCGGGTTGAGGCGATGTGCCGCCGGGAGCCGTCCCCTGATGTCCCGCAGCGCCTCGAAGACCGGCCCGTACGGGAAGGGCTCGCGGATCTGGTGGCAGTAGCCGAGCAGGACGGCGCGGTCGCCGCGCGGGAGCCGGTCCAGCGCGGCGCGGACGAGCCGGGTCTTGCCGATGCCCGCCTCGCCCTCCACCAGGACGACCGCCGGCGGGCGGGTCATCGCGTCGATCAGGGTCGCCAGCTCGGGTGCGCGCCCGACCAACGGGGACGAGGGCACGATGCTCATGCACGGCTCCAAGGTGACGGTTGCGAGGCCCCCGGCCACTCGGACCAGTTATCCCCGTACCTTCGCCCGCGGTCAACCCCTCTGTGTAACAGCGGTGTTGCGAACCAGTCAAACCGCGAAACACCGCTTCGCCGCCGCGGAACCCGGCCGTTCATCGGGGGGCGGCGTGACGTCCCGCGGAGGCGTCGAACGACTTAAGCCACATAGCACCGGAAATCAACTGTTTCCGCCTTGATAGCGTTATTTTCCGGCAGGAAGAAGTGTCGACTCCGTCCCTTCTCCGGGACTACAGTTCGTCCACGACGATTTCCCGAAATCTGCGGGATCGAGGTGCGCCATGTCCTTTCGCGCGAAGAGGCTGAGAGTTCAGCTGCCCTGCGAAGGCGGGTCACTCGTCGAATTGGCGGACGCCGCCGGATGCGGGAACGCGGGAGCGTCGTGCGGGAACGCGGGAGCGTCGTGCGGGAACGCCGGCGCGAGCTGCGGGCTCTGTGGCACACGGTGAGCGTGGGCTGCCCGCCTCCCCCGACGTGCCCGCCGCAGACCCTGTGCCCGCACTACTGCTCGCTGCCGAGCCCCATCCACCAGGGGCCGACGGGAGGGACCGGCGGGGCGATCCACACCACCGAGGACCAGATCACCCTCGCGCCGACGTGCGCGGACTTTTGGAGCCAGGCCGTCTACGCGGCGGCGGACCGGCAGGGAGTGCTGGTCGATCCCGACTACCTACCGGTGCTGAAACTGCGGCTTGAGGCGAGGCTCAAGGAGATGGACAACGCCGCCAAGGCGCTCCGCGAACAACTCGACGAGATCTCCGAGGCCGAGCGCGCTCTGGGACGGGAAACCGAACAGTAACGGTGACCGTTTCAGCGGCCTACGTGAGCGCGTGATCGGAAACGGACCGGAAATGGACATCGAACGCGCCGTCTTCCGCGCGAACCCCGATTACGAGCTCGTCCTGACGGACCGCCTCGGCGCGGCCGAACGCGCACAACCGGGCTCGGCGGGCGAGGACGACTACGGGGTGCTCCGCCCCCGTCCTGGTGCGGAACTCGATTGGCGGTCCGTGTCGTGCGAGACGGCCCTGCTGTTCTTCTCGCTGGCCGAGCCGGGGCCGTTTCCCCGGTACGCCGCGGCCCGCCTCGGCGACCGTCTGGAAGAGACCGTCGCGCGTCTGGTGACCGACGGCGTGCTCCAGATCAGGCATGAGGGGTCGTACGTGTCGGGTCCTCCGGCCGGGCCCCTCGTCTTCCGCGCGCCCTCGGCCGGCGGGACCGGCCGGATCGGCGAGTTGTCGATCGCCGCCCTGCGGTACGGGCAGCGACTCCGGCACCTGGCCGAACCGATGCTCGCGGGCAGGCTCTACGCCTACGGCCGACTGCCCCTCTCCCCCCGGCTGAGGCGCCGGTTCCCCGGCGAGGAGGCGGTCGCCTCCTACCTGGGCATCAGACCGGGCGCCGCGTGGACGGCGGCGTGGTCCGAGGCCGGTCACTCCCCCACGACCTCCCGCCACTGGAGACAGTGGTGGCTCCGGTCCCGCTCCGGCGAGACGGGCCGGCCGGCGAGCGGCTACAAGCTCTACGTGAGCCCGGCCCTCGACGCCATGGAGGGCGTCGTCGGGACGGTGGCGGAGTCGCTGGCGGTCACTCCCGGCGTGCGGGCGTTCAAGGTGGGCTGCGACCTGCCCGGCGTGTGCCGCCCGGACAAGATCGTCGCCTACTTCGACCGGCTCGACGACCTGCGGCGCGCCGCCGGCACGCTGGAGGCGGCGCTCGCCGGACGCGCCGCCCACGGCGTGCCGTTCACCGCCGCCGTGACCGGCGACGGCCTGCTGTCCTGGGGCGCCGACCCGCCGGCGTACGGGCGGGAGTGGGGAGCCCCCTCCAGCTGGCGGATGTGGGTGAGCGAACGGCTCGCCGAATACCTGATCGCCACCCGCGCCGCGGACATGGACGGCCTCGAACCGTGGCGGTTCGCCCTCGACCGGTTGCGCGCCGGGGGCGTGGACACCGACACGTGGATCCCGGCCGGCGGCATGTGGCCGCGGGTCCTCATGAGCGGCTGAAGGACGGTCGGATGCTCGGTTCCCTGCTCCTCCCCGAGGACGTCGTCATCGTCCCCGTCTCCCGGCTCGCCCCCGGCATGCGGGACCGGATGGAACACGAGGACGGCGACCACTGCGTGACCCGCCCGCGCTCCCGCACGACGACCACCGTCGTGGACGCCAGGACCGCGGCGCTGCTGGAGCGGTTCCGGACGCCGTCGACGATCGTCGACGCCGTGGTGGCGTTCTGCTCCGCGGAGGGCTCCGACCTGCGCGCGAGCTGGTGCAACGGCGCGGCGGGACATGTCCCCCTCTGGGTCCTGGCACACGCGCTCCTCGGCGACGACCGGTTCGAGCACCTGGCGCGGGGCGCCGCCTGGACGGCGTACGAGGACCGGGCCGGGGCGCCCGGCGATCTCTGCTGCGGCTACGCGGGGCGCGCCTACGCCCTCCTCTGCCTGCACCGGCACCTCGGGGAGCCGGTCTGGCTCGCCCGCGCACGCGCCCTGACCGACCGCGCCGCGGCCTCCATCGAGGGCTACGCGTTCCGCCGGGAGAGCCTCTACAAGGGGGAGATCGGCGTGGCCCTGCTGGCCGCCGAGGTGAACGACCCCGCGCATGCGCGGATGCCCCTCTTCGAGGGAGAGGGCCGCCCTTCCGCCGTGCCGTGACGAGCGGCCCGCCGCTTGTCAGTGTCCGCGGAACGCCTCCTCCAGCCACCACGCGGGGGTGTCGGCGGTGACCTTCGCGTGGACGACGAGCGGCTTGTCGCGCGGGCCCTTCAGCCAGGCGGCGACGCCGGCCAGGTCCTCCTCCGTACGCACGGTCACCGCCTCGCATCCGAAGCCCCGGCCGATGGCGGCGATGTCCACGGGCGGGAAGGTGACGGCGCCGACCGGGAGCCCGTGCGGGGCGAAGTGGTGCACCTCCGCGCCGTACTCCTCGTCGTCGTAGACGACGACCATCATCGGCAGGCCGAGCCGTACGACCGTCTCCAGTTCGGCGATGCCCATCAGGGCGCCGCCGTCGCCCAGCGCGGCGACCGTCACGCGGTCGGGCCGGGCGAGGGCCGCCCCGATCGCGGTGGCGAGGCCCAGCCCGATCGACTGGAACGCCTGGGTGAAGCAGAACGCGCTGCCGTCGGGCACGGTGAGGAACATCGAGGGATAACCCATGAAGTTGCCCGAGTCGACGGCCACCAGGCGCTCCTCCGGGAGCAGGTCGTCGAGCCCGATCGTCAGCGTGCGGGGGTCGATGCGGCCCCTGGCGCCGGTGTCCTCGTACGGCACGTCGCGCCAGCGCCCCTCGCGGGCGATCCGCGCGGCGATCTCGGGGGTGCGGTAGCCGGGCGCGGGCTCGCTCCGCCCCCCGGGCCCGGCGAGCAGGGCGGCGACCGCCCGCGCGGTCTCGCGGACGTCGCCGACGACGCCGAGGTCCACCTCGCGGTGGACGCCGAGGGCGTCGCGATCGAGGTCCACCTGGACCACCGCGGCCTCCGGCCCGATGAGCGTGCCGTGCCGGGTGGTCCACGTGGTGAACGAGCACCCCCACCCCACGACCAGATCGGCGTCGCGGATCAGCTCGGCCGCGAGCGGGGTTGCGAACCCGCCGCTGACGTCGAGGTCCCAGGGGCTGCCGTGGAAGTGGCCCTTGGCGACCGCCGAGGTCGCGAACAGCGCGCCGACCTGCTCGCCGAGCGCCTCCAGCTCGCGGCGGGCGCCCCTCGCGCCCCGCCCGGCCACGAAGACCGGGCGGCTCGCCCCGGCCAGCAGCCGCGCGAACCGGGTGAGCGCGTCGGACGGCTCCGCCGCGAGCCCCTCCGGCTCCCCCTCCTCCGCCGGCGTTCCGGTCGGCGTTCCGGTCGGCGTTCCGGTCGGCGTTTCCAGGGACGGCTCCTTGGGGAACGTGAGCCCCCAGGGCGCGGGGACGCGGCTCGCCACGCCGCGGTGCGCGCCGCCCCGGCCCGCCACCAGTTCGCGTACGGACTCGGCGGTCTCCTCGGGAAGCTCCTCGGCCTGCACGTCCAGCGGCAGGTTGAGCACCACGGTGCGCCGCCCGAGCAGGGCGGCGAGGAAGGCCATCACGGTGTCGTCCAGGACCGTCTCGGCCGACCCGATGCGGGCGCAGTGCGCGCCCACGGCCTCGGCGAGCGCGGCCTGGTCGATCCGGAAGTTGGAGGTGGGCGAGGTCGCCTCCGGGGCGAGCACCAGCAGCGGCGTCCGGCTCTTGGCGGCCTCGGTGACGCCGGTCAGCGCGTTGGTCAGGCCGGGCCCCTGGTGGACCGACACGATCGTGACCGTGCCGCTCATCCGGGCGTAGGCGTCGGCCATCGTGGCGGCGCCGCACTCGTGCCGCGCCGCGACGTAGCGCACGCCGTGCTCGGCGAGCGCGTTGGTGACGTGGAAGTTGCCGCTGCCGACGACACCGAAGGCCGCCCGCACGCCGAGGGAGGCGAGGACCGCGCCGACGGCCTCCGCGACGTTCACCGCTCCACCAGCGCCGGCACGCGGACCGGGCTGATGCCCGCGATCGGCGTTTCCTCGGCGAGGATCGGTGTCCGCTCGCTCAGCGGCGCGGTGAGGTCGAGGACGTCGATCCCCCCTCCCCGCGTGCCGTCCAGCAGATCCCGCAACACCGACATTCCGCCTCCCAACTGTCAGGACACCCCCCGCTGATCCTCCTATACCGTCCCCCCGGACGCCATATGACGCTCTTTACACAAGCGGAGCCGTACGGGCGCGCCCCTTGACGTCGCCGGTCCGGCCGGACGAAGGTCGGGAACGGGCCGGCCGGGCCCGCGACTTCGCGAGGAAGCACGAGCAGGCACGAGGGAGACGTCTGTGAAGAAGCTGATCAACAGCGCCGGTTCGCTCGTCTCCGACGCGCTGCGCGGCATGGCCGCCGCCCACCCCTCGCTCCGCGTGGACCTGGAGAACGCCGTCGTCTTCCGCGCGGAGGGCCCCCGTCCCGGCAAGGTCGGGCTGGTCTCCGGCGGCGGCTCCGGGCACGAGCCCCTGCACGCCGGGTTCGTCGGGCACGGCATGCTCGACGCGGCCTGCCCCGGGGAGGTCTTCACCTCACCCGTGCCCGACCAGCTCGTCGAGGCCACCAAGGGCGTGGACGGCGGCGCGGGCGTGCTGTACGTCGTGAAGAACTACACCGGCGACGTGCTCAACTTCGAGATGGCCGCCGAGCTCAGCGGCGACGAGGGCGTCGAGGTCGCCACCGTGCTGGTGAACGACGACGTGGCCGTGCGCGACTCCCTCTACACGGCGGGCCGCCGGGGCACCGGGGCCACGCTGTTCGTGGAGAAGATCGCCGGCGCGCTGGCGGAGACCGGCGCGCCCCTCGCCGAGGTGGCGCGGGTGGCCCGGGAGGTCAACGAGCGAAGCCGGTCCTTCGGTGTGGCGCTGACACCCTGCACCGTCCCGGCGGCCGGCAGGCCCACCTTCGAGCTCGGCGAGACGGAGATCGAGCTCGGCATCGGCATCCACGGCGAGCCCGGCCGCAGCCGCGCCGCGCTGGGCGAGGCCCGCGAGATCGCCCGCATCGCCGTGGACGCGATCGGCGACGACCTGCCGCCGTCCGGCGAGACGCTGGTGATGGTCAACGGCATGGGCGGGACGCCGCTCATCGAGCTGTACGTCGTCTTCGCCGAGGTGGAGGCGTACCTTCGGGAGAAGGGCGCGACGGTCGTGCGCAGCCTGGTCGGCGACTACGTGACCAGCCTCGACATGCAGGGCTTCATGGTGACGACCTGCGCGCTGACCGGCGAGCTCACCCGCCTCTGGGACGCGCCGGTGGAGACGCCCGCGCTGCGCTGGGGCCGCTGACGGCCCTCCGGCCGGGACGTGCGCCCCGGAGCCGCCTCGGAACGCGTCCCGGAAACAAGCCGTGGTCCGCTGTGAGATCGCCCCGAGGTCCGTCCCGGAACCCGTCTTGAGATCCGCCCTGAGATCCGCCCTGAGATCCGCCCTGGGAGCCGCTTCGTGAACACCGAGTTCTTCGCCGCCTGGATCGAGGAGATCACCGCCGCCGTACGGGCCGGGCGCGACCACCTCACCGAACTGGACGCCGCGATCGGCGACGCCGACCACGGGACGAACCTCGACCGCGGGTTCACCGCCGTCGGCGAGGCGCTGGCCGCCGCCCCGCCGCGGACCCCCGGCGCGCTCCTCGTGCTGGTGGGAACCACGCTGATCAGCAAGGTGGGCGGCGCCTCCGGCCCCCTCTACGGCACGGCCTTCCGCGAGATGGGCAAGACGTTCGGCGAGGCCCCCGACATCGCGACGGCCGAGCTGAGCGCGGGCGTGGACGCGGCCCTGGCCGGTGTACGGCGCCTCGGCTCGGCGGCGGAGGGCGACAAGACGATGGTCGACGCCCTCGCCCCCGCCGCCGCGGCGCTGTCCCGGGCCGTACGGGACGGGCTGAAGCAGGAGGAGGCCCTGGAGGCGGCGGCCACGGCGGCGGCGGAGGGGGCGAGGGCGACCCTGCCGTTGCAGGCGCGCAAGGGCAGGGCGAGCTATCTGGGACCCCGCAGTGCCGGGCACGAGGACCCCGGCGCGGCCTCGACCGCTCTCGTCTTCGGCGCGCTCAGGGCCGCCGCCTCCCGATGACCGGGAGCCGCGGCCGGCGGTGCGCGGCGTGCTCAGCCCATGTTCCGATCAGGCAGGACGGCAGGAGTGACGAATGGTCGGCATCGTACTGATCTCGCACAGCGGCGGCCTGGCCGCCGAGGTGGCCGCGCTGGCCAGGCAGATCGGCGGGGCGAAGGTGCCGCTGGCGGCGGCCGGAGGCACCGAGGACGGTGGTCTCGGCACCAGCCCCGACCGGGTGAGCGCGGCGGTCGAGGAGGTGGACCAGGGGGACGGTGTCGTGCTGATCCCCGACCTGGGCAGCTCCGTGCTGACCGCCCGGCTGCTGGAGAGCCCCGGCCGGGTGGTGATCGCCGATGTGCCCTTCGTGGAGGGCGCCGTCTCGGCGGTCGTGGCCGCGGGCGGCGGAGCGTCTCTCGACGGCGTGCTGGCCGCCGCCGAGGAGGCGTGGCACGTCCGCAAGCTCTGACGACCCCGGCCCCGGCCGCCCTCAGCGGCCGGCCGCTGTCACTTCCACTGGAAGTAGACGAACAGGCGGCCGTGGTTCTTGGCGTCCTTGTCGATCCGGTGGTAGAGCGCCTTGATCTCCTTCTTCTCCAGGAAGCGCAGCACCTTCTTCTTGAGCTGGCCGGATCCCTTGCCAGGGATGATCTCCACCTGGGTCGCCTTCTTGCGTACGGCCTCCTGGATGATGCCGTGCAGCGCCCGGTCGATCTCGCCGCCCTTGTTGTAGATGTCGTGGAGATCCAGCTTCAGCTTCACCCGAGCCAGTCTAGATCGGTGCCCGCGCGAAGGCACGGGGCGAGGCGGCCGAAGGCTGCCCCGCCCCGTGGAGTGAGCCGTCAGCCGTTGATGTAGCCGACCAGGGCCTCCCGCTCGCTCTCCAGTTCCTGGATCGAGGTCTTGACCACGTCGCCGATGCTGACGATGCCCGCCAGGCGGCCGTCCCGGACCACGGGCACGTGCCGGATCCGGTGGTTGGTCATCGTGCGGCGCAAATCGTCCACGTTGGCGTCCGGGCCGCAGGTGCGCACCTCCGGGGTCATGATCGACGAGACGGGCCGGCCGAGCAGCGCGGCCCCGTGCTCGTTCAGCCGCCGGACGACGTCGCGCTCCGACACGATGCCGTCGATGGACAGGCCGTCCTGCGACACCACCACCGCACCGATGTTCAGCTCCGCCAGCCGGGCGAGAAGCTCTGACACCGTCGCGTCCGGTGGAACGGTCGCCACGCCTGTTCCCTTGCTCTGCAAGATCGTCCCGATGAGCATCGACACCGCCTTCCAGGGGCACT
Source organism: Microbispora sp. NBC_01389 (assembly GCF_045040095.1). NCBI lineage: Bacteria > Bacillati > Actinomycetota > Actinomycetes > Streptosporangiales > Streptosporangiaceae > Microbispora > Microbispora sp. NBC_01389. The sequence continues at coordinate 4,920,525 of NZ_CP109552.1, read as the reverse complement.
CGGGGGACCCGCCCCCTGTCTCCCGCGCCGGCCGCCCGGCACGGCACATCCTGTTTCCCCAGGCAACAGCGGCCGTCCTCCCTCGTCAAGGGCCTACACCCCTACGATGGCCAAATATCGCCGTGACCTGGAGATGATCGATGACCGGCAGGCAGCTCAACACGGGGAGTCACGATCTCCCGATCCCGGCGGCGCTGGACGAGTTCATGCGGGGCGGCTGGGCCGCCGCCGGGGAGACCGCGCCCGCGCCGCTGCCCGTCGCCGCGTACGCGGCCAAGCGGCGGGCGCGGCTCGCCGAGCGGCTGCCCGGCGAGCGGCTGGTCGTCCCCTCGGGCACCCTGCTCGCGCGCAGCAACGACGACGACCACCGGTTCCGGGCGCACAGCGCGTTCGCGTACCTGACGGGCGCCCAGGAGCCCGACGAGGTCTTGGTCGTCGAGCCGTCCGGCGAGGCGCGGCTCTTCCTGCGCCCCCGCCCGTCCCGCGCCGGGTCGCAGGAGTTCTACCGCGACCGGCGGTACGGCGACTTCTGGGTGGGCCGCCGGCCCGGCCTCGCCGAGGCCGAGGCGGCGTACCAGATCGAGTGCGCGCCCATCGACGACCTGCCGTCGGCGCTGCGCGGCCCGGCCCGGGTGCTGCGCGGGGTGGACGCCTCGGTCGACGCGCTGGTCTCCCCCGCGGACGGCGACGCCGAACTCGCCGCGGTCCTGGCGGAGCTGCGGCTGGTCAAGGACGAGTGGGAGATCGCGGAGTTGCAGCAGGCGGTGGACGCGACCGTGCGCGGGTTCGAGGACGTCGTGCGCGCGCTGCCCGCGGCCGTCGCGCACCCGCGCGGTGAGCGGTACGTCGAGGGCGTCTTCGGGCTGCGCTCGCGACTGGAGGGCAACGCGGTGGGCTACCAGTCCATCGTGGCCTCGGGGGCGCACGCCTGCGTGCTGCACTGGATCCGCAACGACGGGCGGCTCGACCCCGCCGAGATGCTCCTGCTCGACGCCGGGGTCGAGGGCGACAACCTCTACACGGCCGACGTCACCCGCACGCTGCCGCTGTCGGGCCGGTTCGGCCCGGTGCAGCGGCAGGTGTACGACCTGGTGTACGAGGCGCAGACGGCGGCCATCGCCGAGCTGCGCCCGGGGGCGCGCTTCCGCGACTTCCACGAGACCGCGATGCGGGTCATCTCCGACGGCCTGGTCGAGTGGGGGCTGCTCACGCGGGCGCAGGCCGGCGCGGGGCTGCACCGGCGCTACACGTTGTGCAGCAGCGGCCACATGCTCGGCCTCGACGTGCACGACTGCGCACGGGCGCGGGCGGAGAGTTACCTCGACGGCGTGCTGGAGGAGGGCCAGGTGCTGACCATCGAGCCGGGGCTCTATCTCCAGCCCGACGACCTGACGCTGCCGCCGGAGCTGCGCGGGATCGGCGTCCGCATCGAGGACGACCTGGTGATCACGTCCGACGGCGCCCGGTTGATGTCGGCCGCGCTGCCGCGCCGCGCGGACGAGATCGAGGACTGGATGTCCGCGCTCGCCGGGTGAGGCCGGGGCGCGGACGGCCACCCGGGCGGGCCGGGTGAGCGCGGGCGAGGCCCGGCGCACGGGGTGGCCCCGGCCGGGTGAGCGCCTCGGCATCCGGTAGGAGCCCACCAGTTCACTTGATCGTCACATCGCTGTCCTACAGTGACGTTGTGCGCCCTCCACTGGCCGTGGCCGGCCACACCGACGACGTGCTCGAACTCGTCGGCGGCACCCTGACGCCGGCCGAGCGCGAACGCGCCGAACGCTTCACCCGCAGCGGGGACCGCCGCGACTTCGTCGCCGCCCACCTGCTCGTACGGCACTGCGCCGCCGAACTGCTCGGCACGCGGGCCCGCATGCTGACCGTGGTGCAGCGCTGCGAGGAGTGCGGGCAGGCGCACGGGCGGCCCTGGCTGGCCGAGGCCCCCGACGTGTCGATCAGCCTCACGCACACCTCGGGATACGTCTGCGCGGTCGCCGGGTACGGCCGGGTCGGCGTGGACGCCGAGCACGTCACGGGCGGCCCCGCCGACGAGAACCTCGTGGCACTCGCGCTGACCCCCGCCGAGGCGAAGCTGGTGGGCGACGACAACCGCGGCCTCATCCGTCAGTGGGTCCGCAAGGAGGCCCTGGTCAAGCGGGGTGAACTGACGCTCGGCCGGTTGCGCGAGGCGGACCTGTCGGCCCTGCCGCTGGTGGACGGGCTGACGGTGGCGCTGGAGTGGCAGGGCCGTCACTTCCTGGAGTGGACGGCCGGCACCGTGATCGCCTCGGCCGTCACCGACGAGCCGGCCAAGCTACACCTCCTCGGCGGCTGACCGGCCCGGAGTGGGGTCGAGGAACACCTGCTTGATCTCCGGGAACCGCTCGGTGAGCCGTCGCTCCACCTGGTCGGCGGCGATCTCCAGCCGCTCCCCCGTCGTCTCGTCCACGAAGTCGATCTTCGCCGCGACCAGGATCTGGCCGGGGCCCATCAGGACGGCGGCGAGCTCGACGACCCCCTCGACCTCCGGCTGCTCGGCCAGCACGGCCTTGATCTTCTCCTGCAGCGCGGCCGGGGGCGCCTGCCCGATCAGCAGCGAGGCGTTCGTCCTGATCAGGGTCAGCGCCACGCAGAGCAGCAGCAGCCCGATGACGATCGACGCGGCGCCGTCCCACACGGCCGATCCGGTGAGCTGTGACAGCACCAGGCCGACGGCCGCCACCGCGATGCCGATCAGGGCGGCCGCGTCCTCCAGCACGACCGCCTTGAGCATGGTGTCGGAGGTGCGCTCCAGCAGCCGGCCGGGGCTCACCCGCCACCGCCGGGCCTCGGCCCGCAGTTGGCGCAGGGCCCGCAGGAGGGAGATCGACTCGATCGCGAACGACACCGCGAGCACGATGTACGACACGCGGACGTCGCCGAGGTCCTCTCCCCTGGTGATGGTCTGCCAGCCGTGCGTGAGCGAGAAGCCGGCCCCCACGACCAGCGTGAAGCAGGCCGCCACGATCGCCCACAGATAGGCGGCGCGGCCGTGCCCGAGGGGGTGACGGGCGTCGGCGGGCCGCTCGCCGTGCCGGATCGCGGCGAACAGCACGACCTCGGTGGCGGTGTCGGCGGCCGAGTGGGCGGCCTCCGACAGCATCGCCGAGGAGGAGCTGATCAGGCCGGCCACGAGCTTGGCCGAAGCGATCGCGAGATTGGCCGCGCCCGCTACCATCACGGTGCCCAGGCTCTCGCCGTTCTCGCCGTCAGGCATACCCGCTCCATCCCTTCACTTGATCTTATGCTGGTCGATATGGACGACCACCACCGCTGGCTGACCCCGCACGAGCAACGCGCGTGGCGGGCCCACCTGGCTGCGCACCGACTTCTCTTCCTCCAACTCGATCGAGAGCTCCAAGGGAGCGGCCTGTCGCTGAACGACTACGAGATCCTGGTCAACCTCTCCGAGAGCCCCGGCCGCCGTATGCGGATGAGCGAGCTCGCCGACGCGACCATCCAGTCGCGCAGCCGCCTGTCCCACCAGATCTCCCGGATGGAGGCGGCCGGGCTGGTCACCCGTGAAGAGTGCGAGGACGATCGGCGGGGCACCTTCGCCGTCCTGACCGACCAGGGCTGGGAGACGATAAGGCAGGTGGCGCCGGACCACGTCGACAGCGTCCGCCGGCACTTCATCGACCTGATGACTCCCGAACAGGTCTCCACGCTGGAACGGATCTACACGCCCGTCATCGACCATCTGCAGGGGGTCCGCGGCGTCCGGCGGGCCGACCAGTGACGACGGGGTGGCGGGGGAACTGCACCGATCCCGAGTTCCCCTGACCTGGTGCGTCAAACCGATTCCCGCGGGAACGCGTGCCACCCCCACCCGCTCGCTACGATCCGGCTGTGCGAAAAATCCTTGGGCTGGTCGTGGCCGGCCTCCTGCTCGTGACCGCCTGCGACGCGAAGAGCGAGACGGCCCTGCCGGACGGCCCCGCCCTGATGAAGCGGTCGGCCGAGGCGATGCGGGCGGTCAGGACGGTCGCCTTCACGATCGAGACCAAGGACAAGCCCGCCGTGCCCGTACGGCACGCCGAGGGCAGCCTCACCAGGGAGGGTGACGCCAAGGGCACCGTGCAGATCGAGATGCTGGGCCTGCAGGAGATCGACTTCGTGCTCGTCGGCGGCACGGTCTACTTCAAGGGCCCGACCGGCGGCTACCAGACGATGACCCGGCAGCAGCTCGCGGCGCTCTACGACCCCTCCGCCGTGCTGACCGGCGTGCCCGGCCTGCTGTCGGCCGCCCAGGACGTGCGCACGCAGGCGGAGGAGAAGGTCGGCGACGCCGCCGCCTACCGCCTGTCCGCCACCCTGCCGCAGGACGCGCTGGCCGCGCTGGTCCCCGGTGTCCAGCAGAAGGTCGCGGGCACGCTCTGGATCGACAAGGCCACCAGTCGCCTGCTCAAGATCGACCTGCCGCTCGGCGGCGGCTCGGCCGCCGTCACCCTAGCGGACTACGACGCCCCCGTGACCATCACCCCGCCCACGCCGTGACCGCCCCCGTGCGGCGCCGGCGCCTGGCGCTCGCCGTCGGCGGCGCCGCCGTGCTGCTCGCCGCGCTCGACGCGTACGTCGTCGTGACCATCCTGGTGGACGTCGCCGCCGACGTCGGCGTGCCGCTCAACCACCTGGAGAGGGCGACCCCGGTCGTCACCGGGTTCCTGCTCGGATACGTCGCGGCGATGCCCCTGCTGGGCCGGCTGTCCGACCGGTACGGCCGACGGGCGCTGATCCACGGGTGCCTGGCCGGGTTCGCCGCGGGCTCCCTCCTCACGGCCCTGGCGGCGGGCATCCCGATGCTCGTCGCGGGCCGTACGCTCCAGGGGGTCGCGGGCGGCGCGCTGCTGCCGATCACGATGGCCCTCATCGGCGACCTGTGGGACGAACGCGCCCGCCCGGTGGCGCTCGGCGCCGTGGGCGCGGCGCAGGAACTCGGCAGCGTGCTCGGCCCGCTTTACGGCGCGGGCCTGGCCGCGCTCGCCGGATGGCGCGGTGTCTTCTGGGTCAACCTCCCGCTCACGCTGATCGCCGCCGTCGCCGTGCAGGCGGCGGTGCCCGGCGGGCGAGAGCCGTACGCGGACGGCCCGCCCGTGAACGGCGCACAGCCGGACACCCCACCGGCGGGTGCGTCGCGGGTGGGTGGTTCCCGGCTGGATCTGGGGGGCGGGGCGCTGCTGGCGCCGGCGCTCGGCCTGCTGGTGGCCGGGCTCTACAACCCCTCCCCCGGCGCGACGGTGCTGCCGCCGTGGGGGCTGCCGTGCGTGGTCGCCGGAGTGGTGGCGGCCGTGCTGTTCGTGGTGTGGGAGATCCGCTCGCCGGTCCGCCTGCTCGACCTGACGGGCGTGCCCCGCGGGCCGCTGCTCGCCACGCTCGCGGTGAGCCTGCTCGCCGGGGCGGCGCTGCTGGTCACGCTGGTCGACGTGCAGCTCGTCGCACAGACGCTGCTCGGCCGCGATGCGGTGGGAGGCGCCCTGGTGCTCACCCGGTTCCTCGCCGCGCTGGCGGTGGCGGCCTTCCTCGGCGGATTCCTGGTGCGCCGGTTCGGCGAGCGGCCGGTGGCCGTCGCGGGCATGGCCCTGGCCGCGGCGGGCTACTGGATGATCTCCCGCTGGCCGCTCGACCTGGCCTCGGCCGGGGTGCGCATGGACGTCGACCTCGTGGTGACCGGCATCGGCCTCGGCGTGGTGATCGCCCCCGTCTCCTCCGCGGCGCTGCGCGTGGTCCCGGCGGCACGGCACGGCGTCGTGTCGGCGGCGGTCGTGGTGGCCCGGATGATGGGCATGCTGCTGGGCGTCGCCGCGCTCTCGGCGTGGGGCTTCCACCGGTTCCAGTCGCTCACCGCGCATCTCGACACGCCGCTGCCGTTCGGCGTGGACGCGGGCGAGTACGCCCGGAGGCTCGCCGGCTACACCGCGAAGGTCCGGGCGGCGCTGCACGCGGAGTACACCGAGATCTTCCTGATCACCTGCGGGCTGTGCCTGCTGGGTGCGGTCGCCGCCCTCGCCCTCCCCCGGCGTTCCGCGAACTGAGCCGGCCCGCAAGCCCGGCAGTGGGTCAGGAGGCGCCGAACCAGCCGGGCACGTCGAGACGGAAGACGTCCGCGGGCGTGACCCTGCGCAGGTCTGCTTCCAGCTCCCTGAGCCGTTCCGGGCCGATGATCGCGGCCCAGCGGGCCCGCAGATCGTCGAAGATGCGGGCCGAGCGGGCCAGCAGGTCGACGCCCGCCGGCGTGAGCCGCACGATCTTGCGGCGCGTGTCGCGGGCGTCGCGGGCGCGCTCCACGTAGCCCAGGCGCTCCAGCGTGTCGATGGTCTTGCCCGCCGCCTGCTTGCTGACGCCGAGCGTACGGCCGAGGTCCACGGCGGTCGTGCCCTCGACGCCGATCGCCTGCAGGACGAATCCGTGCATGGGCCGGGAGTGCGGATGCCCCTGACGGGCCAGCTCCGCGTGCAGGTCGTCGATGAGCACGCGAAATCCCAGGAAGAGCCGCAGCGGCAGCTCGAATCCGGGTGGGTCGATTGACACGATAGACAACCTGGTTCACTATTAAGGACAACAACGTTGTCTATTCTAGGAGACGTCACCGATGTCTGTCATCCACTCCGCCGACAGCCGCCGGAGCACCACGCCGAACGGCGTCATGACCACCCTCGCCTCCCCGACGCAGGGCGGGGCGGCGCACGCCGTGTGGCGTGTGGACATGCCCGCGGGCAACAGCGGGCCCCTGCACTCCTGCGACAGGGAGCAGGTGTGGACCTTCCTGTCCGGCGGCGCGACCGTCGACCTCGACGGCGAGACCTTCGGCGTCGGAGCGGGGGACACGATCGTCCTGCCGGCCGACCTTAGCCGCAGGGTGCACAGCGACGCGGAGTCCGGCTTCAGCGCGATCGCCGTCGCCCCGGCGGGCGCCGAGGTCTACGTTCCCGGCGGGGTCACCGCCGAGGACGCCTGCGACCTCGCGCCCAAGGGCACCGACCGGATCGTCCCGCCCTGGATGCGCTGACCACCCGCCCCATCCGGCCGCGACTCGCCGCGCCTCGCGTAACTTCCCGGCGGGGCGGGACGGGTGTCCCGGGCGCCCGGGACACCCACGGGTCCACCATGGCCGCGTACCTTTCCGGCGCTCGCCGCCCCGCAGAACCCCCGGGGCTCCGCCCGTACCTCACAGGAGGCCCCACAATGCGCAAGGTGTTCTTCGGTCTCGCCGTCGTGCAACTCGTCGCCGTGCTCGCCCAGTTCTACCTCGCCACGTTCGGCGCGTTCGAGCGGCCGTATCCGGCGCCGGGCGACCCGGGCGCCGCCATCGGCTACCACGCCATGAACGGCACGATGGTCATCCCGCTCGTCTCGCTGGTGACCGCCATCGCGGCCCTCGCCGCCCGCGCAGGCGGCCGGACGGCGGGCCTGGCGATCGTTCCGTTCGTGCTGGTGGCCGTGCAGTTGTTCGTGATCTTCCCGCTGGCCGAGCTCGCCGGGGCGTCGGAGACCGCCACGACGACCGCCGGCCTGTTCGTCCTGGGCTTCCACGCCCTCGACGGCGTGGCGATCCTCGCCGCCGCCGTCGTCCTCGTGCGGCGGGCCCACGCCCTCACGAAGAGCACCGCCGCGGTCCCGGCGCACGCCGCGGCGTGACCATCGCTCGGCTGATCGCTCTCGATCAGATCCTCTTCGTCCTGGTCGCGGCCGCCTGGGCCGCGACCGCCGGGATCGCCCTGACCGGCCTCCGGCAGCCCGCCGCGGCCGGGCGGCGGACCCGCCTGATCGCCGCGGCGTCGTGCGCCGCGGCGATCGTCGTGACCGCGCTCCGGGTCGCCGTCACCGCCGGCCTGGCCGGAGCGGGCTGGTGGTTCGTGGCCGAGAAGGTCGCCCTGGCGCTGCCCCTGGTCGTCGTGCCCGCGCTCGTGTCGGCCGCCGTCAGCCTGCCCCGCCTGCTGCGCGGCACGGCGACCGGCTCCCCGAGTGACTTCCCGGCAGACATCCCGGCCGGCATCCCGGCCGGCATCCCGGCCGGCTCGGCCCGGATCGTCGCGTTCCCCCTGCTGGTGACGGCGTACGGCGCGGTGGCCGGGATCGCCTGCGCGGTCGTGATCTCCTATCCGGTCACGGCCGGAGGCGCGGCGGCGGTGCTCGCGCTGTTCGCCGCGGCGTCCGCCGCGACGTGGCGGCTGCTCGGCCCGGCCCGCTCTCCCCGGCACGCCTGGCAGGCGGCGGGAACCTGCGTGCTCGCCCTCGCGCTCGCCCTCACGATCGGCGGCGGGTGGCCGAGCGGCCACCTCCACTCCGAGCACGACGCGGGCGGGCACGACGCGGGCGGGCGCGGTGTCTCCGTCGACCTGCTGCGCGGCCCCGCCCCCGCCGCGGCGGGCGGCCCGGCCGGGGCCAGGGAGCGGATCCGCCGCTTCACGCTCACCGCCCAGCCCGCCACCGTACGGCTGCCGTCCGGCGGCGGCGCCGAGGCGTGGTCGTTCAACGGGCAGGTGCCCGGGCCGGTGCTGCGGGTGCGGCAGGGCGACCTGGTCGAGGTCGTCCTGCGCAACCGGCTGCCGGTGCGGGAAAGCGCCGAACAGGCGGGCACCGGGCAGGGCGTCACGATCCACTGGCACGGGTACGACGTACCGGCCGCCGAGGACGGCGTGCCCGGCGTGACCCAGGACGCGGTCTGGCCCGGCCAGACCCACGTCTACCGGTTCCGCGCCGAGGACGCCGGCACGTACTGGTACCACAGCCACCAGAACTCCAGCGTCGCCGTGCCGCGCGGGCTGTTCGGCCTGCTGGTCGTCGACCCGGCGACCCCCGTGCCGGAGAGCGAGGACCACGTGCTCGCGCTGCACACCTTCGGCTCGCGCCCGACGCTGTCGGTGGACGGCGCCGCGCCGTCCGACCTGCTTACCCATCTCCCGCTTCCGCCCGGCGCCCGTACGCGACTGCGGGTGGTGAACACCGACACCCAGCCCGTGGTCCTCGGCCTGAGCGGCGCGCCGTACCGGATCGCGGCGGTGGACGGCGGGGACGTGCCGGGGGCGACGGACCTCGACGGCGCGCGCCTGCACCTCGCGGCGGGCGGGCGCTACGACCTCACCTTCACCGTGCCCTCCGGGCCGGTGCTGCTGACGGCGGGAAACCGGCCCGCGCTGCTGGTCAACGGACCGGCGACGCCTCCGCCCGCGGCCGGGCCGATCGTGGACATCACCCGGTACGGCACGCCCGCCGCCCTGCCCGCCCGGTTCGACCGGGAGACGACCTGGGTGCTGGACAAGACGCTCGCCGTCTCCGGCGGCCTGCCGAGACTCGCCCAGACGGTGAACGGCAAGGCGTGGCCGAACATCCCCACGCCGGTCGTCCGGCAGGGGGAGACCGTCAGGATCCGGGTGGTGAACCGGGGCACGGACACCCACCCGATGCATCCGCACGGCCATCACGTGCGGATCCTGTCCCGGAACGGCGTGCTGGCGACCGGGCTGCCGATGGACACCTTCGACGTCGCCCCCGGCGAGGTCTGGGAGGTCGCCCTCGTGGCGGACAACCCCGGCGTGTGGATGTCCCACTGTCACGATCTCGCGCACGCCGCGCAGGGGATGGAGTTCCATCTCGCGTACGAGGGGGTCACCACACCGTACGACATGACGAACGGCAACCACCCGGCCTGACTCCCGCCCGCCCGACCCCGTGCCGTCCTGCCCCGCGCGCCCTCACCCCGCGCCGGGTCCTCGACCCGCCCGGGCGGCGGCCCGGGCGGCGTGCCGTCAGGACCGCAGGTAGGCCAGCACCGCCAGGACGCGGCGGTGCTGGTCGCCGTCCTCGGCGTGCAGGCCGAGCTTGGCGAAGATGCCGCGGATGTGCTTTTCCACCGCGCCCTCGGTGACGACGAGACGGCGGGCGATCGCGGGGTTCGACCTGCCCTCGGCCATCAGTCCGAGGACCTCCCGCTCGCGCGGCGTCAGCGAGGCCAGCGGGTCGTCCCGGCGCCGCCGCACCATCAGCTGGGCGACGACCTGCGGGTCGAAGACCGTCCCCCCGGCGGCGACCCGGCGCAGCCCGTCCATGAACTCCTCGACGTCCACCACCCGATCCTTCAGCAGGTAGCCGACCGCTCCCCGCGCGTCGGCCAGCAGGTCGTCGGCGTACGACACCTCGACGTACTGCGACAGGATCAGCACCGGCGCGCCCGGCACCTTCTCCCGCGCCTCGACCGCGGCCCGCAGGCCCTCGTCGGTGAACGACGGCGGCATCCGGACGTCCACCACCGAGACGTCCGGCCGGTGGGCGACGACGGCCTCGACCAGCCCCTCCCCCGTTCCGGCCGTCTCGACGACCTCGCAGCCGAACTCCTCCAGCAGGCGGACGAGCCCCTCCCTGATGAGGACGGCGTCGTCGGCCACCACTACGCGCACTGAACCTCCGCCGTGATCGAGGTCGGTCCTCCGGCGGGCGAGCGCACCGTGAGCTCGCCGTCGACCGCCCGCAGGCGGTCGGCCAGGCCGGACAGGCCGTGTCCCTTGGCGACGTGAGCGCCGCCGACCCCATCATCCCCGATCGTGAGCAGCAGGACGTCCCCGATCCGGGTCAGCCCGACCATGCAGGACGTCGCCCGGCTGTGTTTGGCCACGTTGGTCAGGGCCTCGGCGGTGACGAAGTAGACCGTGTTCTCGATCAGGGCGGGATACCGCTCGGTCGTCTGGACGTCCAGCTCCACCGGCACCGTGCAGCGGCCGGCGAGGGCGGCGAGCGCGGGGGCGAGTCCGCGGTCGGCGAGGATCGGCGGGGCGATGCCGCGGGACAGCGCCCGCAGCTCGTCGAGCGTCTCCCGGGTGGCGCCGATGGCCTTGCCGATCGTCTCGTGCGCGGCGGTCGCGTCCCGCTTCAGCTCCCGCTGCGCCCGCGACAGCTCCATGGCCAGGTGGACCAGGCGCTGCTGGGGACCGTCGTGAATGTCCCGCTCCAGGCGGCGCAGCGCGTCCGCCTCCGCGTGGGCGGCGGCATTGCGGCCCTCGGTCAGGTCCTCGATGCGCTCCTGCAGCTCGGCGACGCCGGTCAGCAGCGCCCGGCCGAGCGACGCCTGGATCAGCGCACAGGACCGGACGACCGGGTAGAGCGTGAGCGCGAACAGGGCGCCCAGGCCCAGATAGAAGGCGCTGTCCACGGCGTAGCCGCGGCCGAGCCCGAGCAGTTCGGGCAGCTGGTGGTTGTCTGGGATGTTCGAGAAGACCCATCCGTACAGGGGGTAGGTCAGCCCGGAGATCGACACGGCCCACCAGGTGACGGTCACGCAGAACGCGGCGACCGCGACCGGGAAGGCCAGCAGGGCGTGCAGCGCGTCGAGCCAGGGCTGGCCCCCGGCGAGCGGCGTGACCGTGCGGCGCAGGATGCCCGCGCCCTCCGGTGCGCGCGGATAGCGCGGCCGGGGCAGTTCCCGGCCCAGGACCGGCCGCATGCGCAACCGTTCGACGTCACCCATCCCCCTGGTCAGGAGGAGGGTGAGCGCGAGGACCGGCACGCCCAGCCAGACCACCAGCAGGCCCGCACCGGCGGACAGGCCGCCCACGGTGAGGACGAACGTGATCGTCGCGAGCGGAAAACCTATGAGGACGTAGACCGTGTCACCGGCCAGACGGGAGAGAAGTCGGCGCATGCCCCCAACGCTATTGACCCGGGCACCGATGATCTATCCTGTGGGCGGCAGTCCCGGGGGTAGGGCCTGCCCTACCATCCCCCCACGGCCGGGCCGCCGGGGATGCGGCCGGGGGGTTACTTCTTCTTGCGCTTCTCCCGGATCTTCATCGTGACGTCGATCGGGGAGCCGGCGAAGCCGAACTCCTCCCGGATGCGGCGCTCGAGGAAGCGGCGGTAGGTCTCCTCCAGGAACGCCGAGGTGAACAGCACGAACTTCGGCGGCTCGGTCGAGGCCTGGGTGGCGAACAGGATCTTCGGCTGCCTTCCCCCGCGCACCGGCGGCGGCGTGGCCTGCACCAGCTCGGTGAGGAACTGGTTGAGCCGGGCCGTCGGCACCCGCGTGCCCCACGACTCCAGCGCCCGCTCGATGGCCGGGGTGAGCTTCTCGACGTGACGGCCGGTCTTCGCCGAGATGTTCACCCGCAGCGCCCAGGGCGTGCGGACGAGCTGCCGGTCGATCTCCTTCTCCAGGTAGTAACGCCGGTCCTCGTCGACCAGGTCCCACTTGTTGAACGCGACCACCATCGCCCGGCCCGACTCGATGACCAGGCCGATGATCCGCAGGTCCTGCTCGGTCAGCACGTCGGAGGCGTCGATCAGCACGACCGCGACCTCCGCCCGCTCCAGCGCGGCCCGGGTGCGCATCGCCGCGTAGAAGTCCGCGCCCTTCAGCTCGCGGTCGCGCCGCCGGATGCCGGCGGTGTCGATGAACCGGTACGTCCGGCCGCCCAGCTCGACCAGCTCGTCCACCGGGTCGCGGGTGGTGCCGGCCATCGGGTCGACCAGCACCCGCTCCTCGCCGGCGACCTTGTTGAGCAGTGACGACTTGCCCACGTTGGGCTTGCCGAGCAGCGCGATCCGGCGCGGGCCGCGCCGGTCGCCGAACGTCTGCGGCGGCGTCTCCGGCAGCGCGTCGAGCACCACGTCGAGCAGGTCGCCGCTGGCGCGGCCGTGCAGGGCCGAGACCGGGTACGGCTCGCCCAATCCGAGCGACCACAGCCCGGTCGCCTCCAGCTCCATCTGCTGGTTGTCGACCTTGTTGGCGGCCAGCACGACCGGCTTGCCCGAGCGGCGCAGGACCGCCCCGACGGTCTCGTCGGAGTCGGTGGCCCCGACGCTCGCGTCCACCACGAAAAGGATCACATCGGCCAGCTCGGCCGCGATCTGCGCCTGCTCGGCGATGCGCAACGCCATGCCGGTCGCGTCCGGGTCCCAGCCGCCGGTGTCCACCAGCGTGAACCGCCTGCCCCGCCAGGTGGCCTCGTAGGTGACCCGGTCGCGGGTCACCCCCGGCACGTCCTCCACGACCGCCTCACGACGGCCGATGATGCGGTTGACCAGCGTCGACTTGCCGACGTTGGGGCGCCCCACCACGGCGACGACCGGCAGCGGGCCCGCGTCGGGCTCCCGCTCCGCCTCATCGGCGGACAGCTCGGCGAGCTCGGCCTCGATCCAGCCGCCCTCGTCCTCGTCGTACTCCACCGTCACGTCCATACCCTGCCTCATCCGTCAGACCCGCTCCTTGACGATCCGGAGCACCTCGGCGATGACCTCGTCCAGGTCCAGCGGCGTGGTGTCGAGCTCCACCGCGTCCGCGGCCTTCGCCAGCGGATCGGCCTTGCGCGTCGAGTCGAGAGTGTCGCGGCGGGCCATCGCGGCCCGCTGCGTCTCCACGCTCGTCCCCTCCAGCTCCGCCGTACGGCGCAGCGCGCGTGCCTCGGCGCTCGCGGTGAGGTAGATCTTGACCGGCGCGTCCGGCGCGACCACGGTGCCGATATCGCGGCCCTCGACCACGATCCCCCCGTCCGGCAGGGAACCCGCGATGATCTCTCGCTGCAGGTCCACGAGCCGGCGGCGCACCTCGGGCACCGCGCTCACGACCGACACCGCGCCGGTGACCTCAGTGCCGCGGATCGGCCCGTTGACGGCGACGCCGTCGACGGCGACACCCGGCGCGTCCGGGTCGATGGTCATCGTCAGCGCGGGCTCGGCCGACCTCGCGGCGATCGCCGCCGGGTCCTCCAGGTCCACGCCCCGCTGGAGCATCCACCATGTGACCGCCCGGTACATGGCGCCCGTGTCGAGGTAGCGCAGGCCGAGGGCCCGCGCGACGCCCCGCGACGCGCTCGACTTGCCCGACCCCGAGGGACCGTCCATCGCGACGACCAGACCCGACACCGGTCTCTCCTTATCCTTCGGAATCGTCGTCACCGAGGCTACCGGGATACCGCCGGAAAGCTTGCATCGGCGGCCGGGCTCAGGCGCCGCCGGTCCGGTGGGTGTTGACCTTGCCCCTGGGTGAAGCCCCAGCATCGTCGGCACCGGCCATGCAGGCCGGGACGAGGAGGAGTGGTGGGAGATCTGCTGACCATCGGCGCCTTCGCGCGGGCCGCCCGGCTGTCGCCCAAGGCGCTGCGTCTGTACGACGAGCTCGGGCTGCTGCGGCCGGCCGCGGTGGACGGCGAGTCGGGATACCGCTACTACGGTCCCGGCCAGCTGGAGCAGGCCCGCCTGATCGCCTCGCTGCGGCGGCTCGGCATGCCGCTGGCGCGCGTCCGGCAGGTGTGCGACCTGCCCGCGCCGGACGCCGCCGAGGCGGTCGCCGCCTACTGGCGGCAGGTCACGGCCGAGACCGCGGCCCGCGGCCGGCTCGCCACCCTCCTCGTCGGCCATCTGTCGGGCCACCTGTCGGGCCACCTGTCGGGAAGGGACAATGCCGTGGAAACGAGCACGACCATGCCGGAGATCCGTTACGCCGCCCGGTCGGAACGGGGACCGGTGCGGACGAGCAACGAGGACGTCGCGTACGCGGGCGAGCGCGTACTGGCGGTGGCCGACGGGATGCGCGGCCCGGGTGGCGACCGTGCCGCCGCGGCGGCCGTCGAGGCGGTCAGGCGCCTGCGGAGCCGGTCCGCCCATGACGGCGGCCCGCCCGACGACCCGCCCGGTGACGTGCCGGAGGCCCTGCCCGAGGACCTGCCCGAGAAGCTGCCCGAGGACCTGCTCGGTGCGCTCGCCGACGCCGTCCGCGACGCCGAGCGGGCGATCCGGGACATCGCCGCCTCGACGCCGTCGGGAGAGACCGTCACCACGCTGACCGCGCTCGTGTGGGCGGGGCCGCGGTTCGCCCTGGCGCACATCGGCGACAGCCGGGCGTACCTGTTCCGCGACGGGGGCCTGTTCCGGCTCACCCAGGACCACACGTATGTGCAGTCGCTGGTCGGCGAAGGGCGGCTCACGCCCGAGGAGGCCGTCTCCGACCCGCGGCGCCCGCTTCTGGTGCGCGCGCTGACCGGCACGGCGGCCTCTCTCCCGGACCTGTCGCTCCACGAGGCCGTTCCCGGCGACCGGTACCTGCTCTGCTCGGACGGGCTGCCGGCCGTCGTGCCGGACCGCGTGCTGCGCGAGACGCTGGCCGGTCCCGGCGGCCCGCGGCAGGTCGTCGACGAGCTGATCGACCTGGCATACGCGGCCGGCGCCCCCGACAACGTCGCCTGCGTGGTCGCCGACGTGACCGCCGAGGCGACCGTCACGGAGACCTCAGCCGTGACCTCAGCCGTGACCTCAGCCGTGACCGCTGCCGACGGGCCCGCGGCCCTTGGCGACGGCGGGACCGCGCGATGAGCGCCGCGACGGAGCAGCGCCCGTCCCGCCCTTCCGCGAGAGCCTCGGCACGGGCCCTCACGATCGACCTGCGGCCGCTGGCCGTCCCGGCCTTCCGGCGGATGTGGGCCGCATCGGTGATCTGTGCCGTGGGCGGGTCGTTCAGCGTGGTCGCGGTGCCGACGCACCTGTTCACGATGACCGGCTCGTCGGCGGCCGTGGGAGCCGCCGCGGGGGTGTCGCTCGCCGCACTGGTCACGGCGGCGGTGTGGAGCGGCGCCCTCGCCGACGTGCTGGACCGGCGGACTGTACTGCTCGCCGCCGACCTCGGCCTGGCGCTGACGTACACGGCGCTGTGGGTCCTGGCGGTCCTCGGCGGCCGTTCCCTGCCCGCCCTGCTGGTGGCGGTGGCCTTCCAGGGACTGGCGTACGGGGCGGTCCTGACGACGGCCGGGGCCACCGTGCCCCGCCTCGTCCCGCCCGAACTTCTGCCCGCGGCCAACAGCCTCACCTCGCTGGTCCGGTACGGAGGGGCGATCCTGGGGCCGATGCTCGCGGGAGTGCTGATCCCCGTTCTCGGGCTCGGCACGCTGTATCTGCTCGACGCCCTCGCACTGCTCGCCGTGGTGTGGGCCGACGCCCTGCTGCCGCCGCTGCCGCCGCTGCCCGCCACCGCCGACCGGACGGGCGACGAGCACGGCCGCCGTACCTCATCGGCCATCGGCCGGGCACTCGCCGGGTTCCGGTGTCTGGCGGGCAACCGGCTAGTGGCCTCCGTGCTGGCCGTTGACCTCGCGGCCATGGTCTTCGGCATGCCGTCGGCGCTGTTTCCCGAACTGGCCCGCCACGTCTTCGGCGGCACGGCCGGAGGCGGCCCGGAAACCGGGCTGCTCTACGCGGCCTATCCCGCCGGGGTGTTCGCCGCCGGACTGCTGTCGGGCGCGTTCACGCGCGTCCGCCGCCACGGCGCTCTCGTGGCGGGCGCCGCCGTCGCGTGGGGGATCACGGTCATGGTCGTCGGCCTGGCCGGCGAGCTGTGGCTCGCGCTGGCGGCGCTCGCGCTCGGCGGCGCGGTGAACTTCGTGCTGAGCACCTTCCGCACCACGATCATCCAGACGCACACCGCTGACTCCGTACGCGGGCGCGTCCAGGGCGCGCTCACCGTCGTGCTGGTCGGAGGGCCGCAGCTCGCGAACGTGCTCCACGGTGTGACCGGCACGCTGTACGGCCCGCGCGTCGTGATCTTCACCGGCGGGCTGCTCACCGTGACCGCCGTCGGGGTGATCGCCTGGGCGGCCCCCGTGCTGCGCCGCCACGTCACCCCTGCCCCGCCGTCGTCGTCATCATCATCACGGGAGACCCGGAGGTCGCCGGACGCGGCGGGGGCCCGGGTCAGTTGGCGACCTGCCAGCCGCGCTCGCGCAGGGCCTCGGACAGCGGGGCCGCCGCCTCCGGCTGGACGTACACCTCCGCGGCGCCGAGCGGCAGGCCGGGGGCGTGCTCCAGCCGGATGTCCTCGATGTTGACGCCCGTCTCGCCCGCCGCCTGCACCAGGCGGGCCAGCTCGCCCGGACGGTCGCCGATGAGCACCTGCACCACCGCGTACGTGCGCGCTGGGCCGCCGTGCTTGCCGGGGATCCTGCCGGTGCCGCGCACCCCGCGCGCCAGCAGGTCGGCGATCTGGTCCATGGCCGCGCCGTCACCCGCCAGCGCGCGCAGCGATTTCGCGGCGGCGCCGAGGTCGGCCGCCACCGCCTCCAGCACCTCGGCCACCGGCAGCGCGTTGCCCGAGAGGATGCCCATCCACAGCGCCGGATCGCCGGCGGCGATCCGGGTGACGTCGCGCACGCCCTGGCCGGACAGCCCGAGCGCCGTCTCCGGCGCCTCGGCCAGCCGGGCGGCCACGGCGGCGGCGGTCACGTGGGGAGCGTGCGAGACGACCGCCACCGCCCGGTCGTGCTCGCCCGCGTCCACCCGCACGGCGTTGCCGCCGCACAGGTCGATCAGCTCCCGCACCGCGGCCACCGCCTCCGGCGCGGCGTCCTCCGTCGGGCAGTACGCCCACGGACGGCCGAGGAACAGGTCGGCCCGGGCCGCCGCGGGACCGGACCGCTCCCGGCCCGCCAGCGGATGCCCCGCGACGTACGTCGTCAGGTCGCAGCCGAGCTGGGCCGCCTGGGCCAGCGGAAGGGCCTTCACGCTGGCCACGTCCGTGTAGAAGCGGGCACCGCCCTGCTTCTGCAGGTCGAGCAGTTGCTGGGCGACGAATTGGGGCGGCACCGCGAGGACCGCGAGATCCACCTGCGGCGCGCCCGTCCAGTCCTCCCCCGCGCCCAGCTCACGCGCCAGCCGTACGGCTCCCGCGTCCCGGTCGGCGAGGAAGACCCGCAGGTCCCGCTGCCGCAGCGCCAGTGCGATGGACGTGCCGATGAGGCCCGTCCCGACAACGAGCACGCTGCCGATCCCGGCGCCCTCGATGGGAGTCATCGTGTTCTTCCTGCCGTCACCGTCCCGGGGACGCGTCCCGCGGGCGAATGCCTGTGGATGTGGGAAGCCCGTTCTACCGGATCCCCGGCCCGGGCGTCTTCCTACTGGCTTTTCCTACTGGGCGATGTCCACGCGAAGCGCCACGGCGCCGCGCAGGTACACGTGCTGGATCTCCTGCCGCGGCCGGTCGGTCTGCACGTGGGCCATGAGCCGCACCACGCGCGGGAGCGCGCCCGGCACGTCGATCTCGGTCGCGCACAGCAGCGGGACGTCGTGGAACCCGAGCTTGCGCGCGGCGAGGGCGGGGAACTCCGCGGTGAGGTCGGGCGTGCACGTGAAGATCACGCTGATGACGTCGTCGGTGGTGAGGTTGTTGCGGCCCATCACCTCGCTCACCAGCTCCGTCGTCCCGGCGAGGATCGCGTCACGATCGTTGCCCTCGACCTGGATGGCTCCGCGAACCGCCCGCACCATGTCGTTCCCCTCTCGCTGAGACGGGCCGCCTCGCCGCCGAGGGCGAGTGCGGCCCATCTACCGCCTGTTCCGCTTATTCTGCCCGGCTTGCGGGTGTATGCCCGCAGTTCGGCCGCCAGGCTACAGGCCGACCGCCGCGTACAGCTCGCCGATCTCCTGAACGGTGAGCGTGCGGATCGTGCCCGGCTTCAGCCGGCCGAGCTTGACCGGGCCGAACTCGATGCGGGCCAGGTCGATCACCCGGTGCCCGACGGTCTCCAGCAGCCGCCGGACGATGTGCTTGCGTCCCTCGTGCAGGATGATCTCGACCAGCGCCTGCTGGCCGTGCTCCTGCACGATCCGGAACTCGTCGACCTTGGCCAGGCCGTCCTCCAGCTCCACGCCCTTGCGCAGCACCTTGTGCAGGTCGCGCGAGACGGGGCCGGGCACCTTGGCCCAGTATTTCTTCTGCACACCGAAGCTCGGGTGGGTCAGCCGGTGGGCCAGCTCGCCGTCGTTGGTGAACAGCAGCAGGCCCTCGGTCTCGGTGTCGAGCCGCCCGACGTGGAACAGCCGGGGCGCGAGGTCCTGCACGTAGTCGTGCAGGCACGGCCGGCCCTCGGGGTCGTCCATCGTGCTCACCACGCCGATCGGCTTGTTGAGCGCGTAGTAGACGGTCTCGGTGGAGGTCGGGATGCGCTTGCCGTCCACATGGATGACCTGCTTCTCGGGATCCACGCGGGCGCCGAAGCGGCGCACGGTCTGGCCGTCCACCGTCACCCGGCCCTCGCCGATCATGTCCTCGCAGGCCCGCCTGCTCGCCACCCCGGCCTGGGCGAGCACCTTCTGGAGCCGGTCGCCGCCCGGCACCTCGGTGGTGTCGCGCTCGTCGGTGTAGTTCTCGTCGTAGAAGTCGGGGTCGCGCAGCGGCTGCCGGGAGGTCTTGAACGGGTTGCTCTGCGCTGCCTTACTCCCTGCTCCCCGGCCCCCGGCAGCCTGGCCCCGCGGGCCCGGACCACCCGTGCCGCGGCCACCCGTACCGCGGCCACCGGTGCCCTGTCCACCCGTGCCCCGGCCCGCTGCGGACCCGGCGCCGAAGGGACGGCCCGCGCCGGCGCCGCGCACCGGGCGTCGCGCGCCTCCCTCGGTGCCGCCGAAGCGGCCCCGCGTCGCTCCACCGGTACGGCCGATCGTCTGCACCTCGTCACGCCGGGTCCCGCCACGGGCCGCCCGGAAGCCGCCCCGCTCGTTCCGGTCGCCCCGCTGGGCACGGCTGTCGCGCTCGCCACGGTTGTCCCGCTGGCCACGGTTGTCCCGCTCGGCGCTGCTGCTGCGGCCGGTGCGGGACCCATGGTCGGTGCGGGCTTCGCGATCGTCGCGCCAGGAGCCCCTGGCGGCGCCGGCCCCGCCGACGCTGCGGGCGGCATAGCCGTCGCCGCGCTCCTCGCCGCCCCGGAAGGGACGGTCGGAGCCACGGTCCGTCCCACGGTCGGGGCCACGGTCACGCAGGCCGTCCCGGCCGCCCTCCGGCCTGCCGTACCGGCCGCGCGTCCCGGCTCCCTCCGTACGGAACGTGGAGCGACCCGCGGACGGGGACTCACGGCCACCGCGGTCCCGGCCGGACTCAAGGTCGAAACCACGCCCGCCGTCCCGGTCCCGGCCGGACTCACGACTGGAGTCGCGGTCGAAACCCCTGCCGCCGTCGCGGTCCCGGCCGAAGCCGCGCGCATGGTCGGAGCCACCTGAGCGGTCGAAGCCGCGCCCGCCGTCGCGGTCCCGCCCGAAACCACCCCGGTCACGGACAGGCTCACGGTCACGGCCGGGCCCACGGTCACGGCCGAAGCCGCGCCCACTGTCGCGCCCACTGTCGCGCCCGCCGTCGCGGTCGCCGGAGCGGCCTCCCTCGGGCCCGCCGTACCCGCCGCGCGAGCCGCCGCGCTCGGCGCGGAACGATGTGCGGTTGTCATCGCCGAAACGCCGTCCGCCGGGGCGGACGTCGCGGCGGTCGCCACCACGGGAGTCCCCGCCACGGGAATCTCCACTACGGGAGTCTCCGGCGCGGGCTTCCCTGGCAGGGCGGTCGCCGTACCGGTCGCCGCGCGGGGCGTCCCCGTCGCGGGACCGCCTGAAGTCGGGCCTGGAGTCGGGCCTGGAGTCGGATCTGGAATCGGACCTGAAGTCCGGCCTGGAGTCCGGCCTGGAGTCGGGCCTGGAGTCGGATCTGGAATCGGACCTGAAGTCCGGCCTGGAGTCCGGCCTGGAGTCCGGCCTGAAGTCGGACCTGGAATCGGAACCGTATCCGGACCGGGATCCAGGGACGCGGGAACCGCCGCGCCGGTCGCTCTGGGCACGGAAGCCGCCGGACCCGCCTCGGGATCCGCGCGCGCTCGCGCCCTGCTGACCGGTGCTCCGGCTCCGACCGCGTCCCTCACCGGACGGGGTGCCACGCCTGTTGTTCACTACTTCTGCTCCTCAAGAATTTCCATGTCGTCCGGGAGGAACGGGGCGAGCTCGGGAAGCTCGTCAAGGCTCCGCAGCCCCAGTCTCTCCAGGAAGTAACTCGTCGTCCGGTAGAGCACTGCCTGGCTCTCCGGGTCGGTTCCGGCCTCTTCCACGAGGCCTCGTGCGACCAGCGTCCGCATGACGCCGTCGCTGCTCACGCCGCGCACCGCCGCCACCCGGGCCCGGCTGACCGGCTGCCGGTAGGCGACCACGGCGAGGGTCTCCAGCGCGGCCTGCGTGAGCCGCGCCTGCTGGCCGTCCCTGACGAACCTCTCCACCAGCGCGGCACACTCCGCCCTGGTGTAGAAGCGCCAGCCTCCGGCCACCTCCCGAAGGTCGAAACCCCGCCCGGACGCCGTGTATTCCGCCGAGAGCGTGCGGAGCGCCGCGGCGACCTCCGCCGTCGGGCGTTCGAGCACCTGCGCGAGGGTGATCTCCGCGACCGGTTCGTCCACCACCATCAGGATCGCCTCGAGCGCCTGCGCGAGCGACGGCCCATCCGAAGACCCCTCCGAAGGCGTCTCCACGCCGCCCGGAGCGGCGTCGTCCGGCGGGGACGGCGCGGCCTCGGCGAGAAGTGGGGCGTCACCGGCGGGACCGGGCACAATATCGGTGACGTCGGTGACGTCTGTGCCATGTGTGCCGTCGGTGGGACCGGGGGTGCCGCTCGCTGTCATCGCTCCTCGCTCGTCGTCCATGGTCCCGCCTCCCGCCGCGCCGTCCCGGCCTCGCCGTCGCGTCCGGATCGCTCCGGGAACGTGTGGCCGGACTCACCACCCTGCCGCGGTCCCGCGCCCGGCGCGGGCGGGTCATTCCTCCGGCATGCCGGACGGCTCCGCCGGTTGCTCCTCGCGCCGGCCCTCGTCGTAGTCGTCGCCGACCGTGACGTCGCCGTCGGCGGTTCCCGTCCAGGTGACGTACAGATCGCCGAGCGGCTCGACCTGCTCGAAGGAGACCGCGGCCTCCCTGAACAGCTCAAGGACGGCCAGGAACCGGGCGACGACCTCGAAGGTTCCCGAGCAGTCGGCGGTCAGCGCCCGGAAGGTCGCCGTCTGCACCCGCCTCAACCGCTCCACAAGGATAGCGGCTTGCTCCCGGACGCTGGCGAGCGGTTGATAAATGTGTGCGACCGACACCGACGGCGGCGCCTTGGGCGTGAAGGCCCTGGCGGCGATCTTGGCGAGCTGCCCGGGCCCGATGCCGAGCACGAGTTCGGGCAGCAGGTCGGCGAAGCGCTTCTCCATCGGCACCTCGCGCGGGAAGCGCAGCGCCTCCTCGGCCATCCGCCCCGAAAAGATCTTCGCGACCTCCTTGTACGCCCGGTACTGCAGCAGCCGGGCGAACAGCAGGTCGCGGGCTTCCAGCAGGGCGAGGTCCTCCTCGTCCTCCACCTCGCCGGTGGGCAGCAGCCGGGCCGCCTTGAGATCGAGCAGGGTGGCCGCGACCAGCAGGAAGTGGCTCGTCTGGTCGAGGTCCCACTCGGGGCCCCGAGACCGGATGTACGCGATGAACTCGTCGGTGACCTTGTGCAGGGAGACCTCGGTGATGTCCAGCTTGTGCTTGGAGATCAACCCGAGCAGCAGGTCGAACGGACCTTCGAAGACGTCCAGGTGGACCTGGAAGCCGCCCGGCGCGCTCTCCTCGCTCCCCTGGTCCGTCTCCTGGCCGGTCGTCACGCCTGCCATTGTCCTCCACCGGCACGAGCGCCGGCACCCACATCGTCGCCGGCACTTACATCGTCAGGGTCAGACGCGGGCGGGCCACCGGGCCAGCAGCTCACGCGCCAGCTCGCGGTAGGCGGTGGCGCCCATCGAGCCGGGGTCGAACTGGGTGATGGGCTCTCCCGCGAGGGTGGCGTCCGGGAACCGCACCGTACGGTTGATGACGGTGTGGAACACCTTGTCGCCGAAGCCCTGCATGATCGTCGATAGGACCTCGCGGGCGTGCAGCGTCCGGGGGTCGTACATGGTGGCGAGCAGGCCGTCGATCTCCAGGCTCTTGTTGAGCCGTTCCTGGACCTTGCCGATCGACTCCATCAGCAGCGCCACGCCGCGCAGCGCGAAGAACTCGCACTCCAGCGGGATCATCACGCTGTGCGCGCAGGTCAGCGCGTTGACGGTGAGCAGGCCGAGCGACGGCTGGCAGTCGATCAGGCAGATGTCGTAGTACGGCAGCAGGGGCTCCAGCACCCGCTGCAGGGCGTACTCCCGCGCGACCTCGTTGACGAGCCTGATCTCCGCGCCGGACAGGAAGATGTTGCTCGGCAGGAGTTGCATGCCGTCGACGGTGGTGTCGAGCAGGACGTCCTCGACGGTGACGTCGGGCTCCTCCATGAGGAGGTCGTAGATCGTCGCCTCGAGCGGCCGGGGGTCGATGCCGAGCCCCACCGACAGCGCGCCCTGCGGGTCGAAGTCCACCAGCAGCACCCGCTGCCCCACCTCGGCGAGCGCGGCGCCCAGGTTGATGGTCGTCGTCGTCTTGCCGACGCCGCCCTTCTGGTTCACCATCGCGACGATGCGCGCGGGCCCGTGCGACTCCGGCGGTGTCGGATCGGGGAACGCCGGAGTGGGACGGCCGGTAGGCCCGATCGCACCGCCGGGAGACCTCGCGGTCCACGTCGGCTCTGTGGTCGCAGTCACCTGTTGGTCCTCCCCTGACGGCCTCGAACCTGATCGAATCTAAAGGGTCGGCACGCATGCGGCAAGGCGGCGCGCCACGCGCCCGCGGATGCGTACCTCAATGCAGGGCGCGGGGGTGCGCCGCCGCGTAGACCTCGCGGAGCTTGTCGACCGTCACCAGGGTGTACACCTGCGTGGTGGTCACCGAGGCGTGGCCGAGCAGTTCCTGGACAACCCTAACGTCGGCTCCGCCGTCGAGGAGGTGGGTTGCGAACGAATGTCGCAACATATGCGGCGATACGCCGGAAAGCCCGGCCCGTTCCGCCGCCACCTGCAGTACCTCCCACGCGCCCTGCCGGGTCAGCCGCCCGCCCCGCGCGTTGAGGAACAGCGCGGAGGTCCCCCGGCCGTGCGCGGCGAGCCCGGGCCGCGCCCTGACCAGGTACGCGTCGAGCGCCCGGCCGGCGAAGCGGCCGAGGGGCACGATCCTGCTCCGCCCGCCCTTGCCGCGCAGCCGCACCTGGTCGTGGTCGTGGTCGTGGTCATGGTCATGGTCATGGTGGCGGTCCCCTGCGTGGCCCGCGGGCACGTCGTCCACCGCCAGCCCCACCGCCTCGGAGATCCGGGCGCCGGTGCCGTACAGGACCTCCAGCAGCGCCCGGTTGCGCAGGGCGAGCGGGGCGTCCTCCGGCCCGCACGCGGCGATGAGCCGCTCCACCTCCGCCACCGTGATCGCCTTGGGGAGCCTGCGGAGCTGCCGCGGCGGGCGCACCTCGTGCGCCGGGTCGTGCCCGGCCACGCCCTCCCGCAGCGCGAAGCGGTGCAGCCCGCGTACGGCCGACACGGCGCGGGCGGCCGAACTGGCGACGAGGGCAGGGTGGTCGTCGTCGCCCTCCCGCAGCGCGGCGAGGAAGGCGACCACGTCCGCCTCGGCGACCTGCCCGAACGTCTCCAGCCCGCGCGCCCGGAGATACTGGACGTATCGGCGCAGGTCACGCCGGTAGGACGCGAGCGTGTTGGCAGACAGCCCCCGTTCCACCGCCAGGTGGGCGAGGTAGCTGGACAGCACCGCCTCGGGCTCGCTCAGGACGTCTCCTACGGAATCATGCCTCCGGCGCGTCGGCGGGACGAAGGCCCTTGAATCCGTCGGCGGAAGCAGCGTACGCCGCGAGGATACCGGCGACGGCGGGAGAATTGTGGATCATTCCGCTCAGCGTCTTTTCCACCGCCGTGACCAGGGGAATCCAGACCGCCGGCATGTCGGTCTCCTCGTGCTCGCGCACGTAGGTGTTCTCCTCGTCGGGGATCGGCTCCACGTCGCGGGCGAGGAAGATCCGGATCCGCTCGTCCGACATGCCGGGCGACGTGGCGAGGTCGACCAGCGTGTGCCACGTGCGCGCCCGGTAGGCGGCCTCCTCGGCGAGCTCGCGCGCCGCGCACTCCACCAGCGGCTCCCCCGGCACGTCGCGGATGCCGGCCGGGAGCTCCCACATCAGGCGCCGCATCGGGTGGCGGTACTGACGGATCAGCAGCACCCGGTCCTCGTCGTCCAGCGCGACCACCGCGACAGAGCCGGGGTGGACGACGTAGTCGCGGTCGGCGACGACGCCGCCGGGCATCTCCACGGTGTCGGTGCGCACCGAGATGACCCGCCCGGCGAAGTGCCGGGTGGTGGCGACGACGTTCCAGGACTCCTCGACGTCCGCCACGTTCCCCACGTCCACGTTCCCCGCGTCCTCCGTGTTCGCCGCGTCCTCCACGCTCACTTGGCCCGTCCCGCCTTCGCCGCGTTCTCGCGCTGCCCCGCGTACTCGAGGGCGGCCTGGACCAGGCCCGTGAACAGGGGGTGCGACCGGGTCGGCCGGGAGCGGAACTCCGGGTGCGCCTGCGTGCCGATGAAGAACGGGTGCAGGTCGGTCGACAGCTCGGCGTACTCCACGAGGCGGCCGTCCGGCGACAGCCCGGAGAACACCATGCCGGCCTTCTCCAGCCGGTCGCGGTAGGAGTTGTTGACCTCGTAGCGGTGCCGGTGCCGCTCCTCCACCTTCGCCTTGCCGTACAGGCTCCTGGCGAGCGAGCCCTCCGTGAGCTTGGCCGGGTAGAGGCCGAGCCGCATCGTGCCGCCCATGTCGCGCTCGCCGGCGACCACGTCCTTCTGGTCCGCCATGGTCGAGATGACCGGGTTCGCGGTCTCGGCGTCGAACTCGGTGCTGTCGGCGTCCTCGATCCCGGCCAGATGGCGGGCCGCGTCGATGACCATGCACTGCATGCCGAGGCAGATGCCGAGCAGCGGGACGCGCCGTTCGCGGGCGTGCCGGATGGCGCCGACCTTGCCCTCGATGCCGCGCACCCCGAACCCGCCGGGAACCAGCACG
The DNA here is from genome assembly GCF_045040095.1 of Microbispora sp. NBC_01389. NCBI lineage: Bacteria > Bacillati > Actinomycetota > Actinomycetes > Streptosporangiales > Streptosporangiaceae > Microbispora > Microbispora sp. NBC_01389. Next base: position 4,894,778 of record NZ_CP109552.1, on the reverse strand, counting down.
CCGTCGACGCCGTCCAGCTCGCGGGCCGCGCCCTCGGGGGTCTCGCAGTCGTCGCTCTTGACCCAGCGGATGTTGACGCGCGCGTCGTTGGCGAAACCGCCCGCGCGCAGCGCCTCGGTCACCGACAGGTACGCGTCGGGCAGGTCGATGTACTTGCCGACCAGCGCGATCGTGACCTCCTTGGCGGGGCGGTGGACCCGGCGCAGGAGCTGGTCCCACTCGGTCCAGTCCACGTCGCGGAACGGCAGGCCGAGCCGGCGCACCACGTACGCGTCGAGCCCCTCGGTGTGCAGCACCTTCGGGATGTCGTAGATCGAGGCGGCGTCGATCGCCGAGACGACGGCGTCCTCGTCCACGTCGCACATCAGGCTGATCTTGCGCTTGAGCGAGGAGGTGATCGGCCGGTCGGACCGGCAGACGATCGCGTCGGGCTGGATGCCGATGCTGCGCAACGCGGCGACCGAGTGCTGGGTCGGCTTGGTCTTCAGCTCCCCGCTCGGGCCGATGTACGGCAGCAGGGAGACGTGCAGGAAGAAGACGTTGTCGCGGCCCACCTCGTGGCGGACCTGCCGTACGGCCTCCAGGAACGGCAGCGACTCGATGTCGCCGACCGTGCCGCCCACCTCGGTGATCACCACGTCCACGTCCGGCCCGGCCATGCCCCGGATGCGGTCCTTGATCTCGTTGGTGATGTGCGGGATCACCTGGACCGTGTCGCCCAGGTACTCCCCGCGCCGCTCCTTGGCGATGACGTTGGAGTAGACCTGGCCGGTGGTGACGTTGGCGGAGCCGTGCAGCTCCGTGTCGAGGAACCGCTCGTAGTGGCCGACGTCGAGGTCGGTCTCGGCGCCGTCGTCGGTCACGAACACCTCGCCGTGCTGGAAGGGGTTCATCGTGCCGGGGTCGACGTTCAGGTAGGGGTCGAGCTTCTGCATCGTGACGCGGAGACCGCGTAGCTTGAGGAGGCGCCCGAGGCTGGAGGCGGTGAGCCCCTTGCCGAGACTGGAGGCGACGCCGCCGGTGACGAACAGATGCTTGGTTTGTGCGGCGCTGCGCAAGAAGACTCCCGTGGTCGTTCGTAGAACCGGCGCTCCGGATGGACGCCGCCTGCCCACGGGCTCTCAGAATATCAAACGCTGGGCAACATTGGGCTTGTCACGTGCACTAATCCGCAATAGCGGGACAAGGCGACCAAGCGGTAACTTGTCGCGTTATGTCGTTCGTGAAGCGCGCCGTGGGCCGCATGGCCCACCGCTGGTGGGCCTACGTGCGGGAGGCGGCGGCGGTAAGCCCCGCCGCCACCGGCGGATACCGGTTCCGCAGCCTGGGCGAGGGAGCGTGCATCTCGTTCCCGCAGGGCGCGATCTTCGGCGAGCAGTGGATCGAGATCGGCCCGCACACGCTGGTCGGGGAGCGGGTCTCGATCACGGCCGGGATGGGGCCCGGCGTGGACCTGGGCCCGGACCCGATCGTCCGGATCGGCGGGGGCTGCTCGATCGGCCGGGGCAGCCACATCGTCGGCCACCAGTCGATCGACATCGGCGACGACGTGTTCACCGGCCCCTACGTCTACATCACCGACCAGAACCACGTGTACGACGACCCCGAGACGCCCATCGGCCGCCAGTGGCCGCGCAACAGGCCGGTCTCGATCGGCGCGGGTTCCTGGATCGGCACGGGGGCGATCATCCTGCCCGGGACCCGGATCGGCCGCCAGTCGGTGGTCGCGGGCGGCGCGGTCGTCCGCGGCGAGTTCCCGGACCACTCGGTGATCGCCGGCGTACCGGCCAAGGTCGTCCGCCGGCACTCCCCCGGCCTCGGCTGGCACAGCCCCTCCGCGATCGCCCGCACCCCGCTCTCCCCACCCCATCCGGCAGGCAGACCCGCCCCGCTGTCCTGACCCGTACGGCCGGCCTGACCCGTACGGCCGGCCTGACCGGCGCGGCGAGTACGAGCACCCGGCGGACGACGTAAGTGCGCCCCTCCTTCGAAGGGATCGGGCGACCGAGGCCCCACCCCCTGAAACCGATCACCCATGGTCGTGAATCGTGCCAGGATCGTGATGGCAGGTGATCGTCCGGGGACGAGGAGGAATACGGGATGGCCGTGGCTCTGCCCGAGTGGTTCCATCCCGGCCCGCCCGGCGGGTGGACCGCTGACATGCTCGATCACCTTCCCCCCGACGCGCCCCGCCATGTCGAACTGATCGACGGGGCCCTCGTCTTCAGAGCTCCCCAGACCGTCTTCCACATGCTCATGGTCACGTTGCTGACCGACCGCGACCATGGCATCCGGCCGCCGGGTCATCTCGCGGTCGCCAGGGAGATGTCGGTGACGCTGGGGCCGCGTCAGCGGCCGGAACCCGACGTCCTCGTCCTCGGGCGGGAAGCGCTCTCGGACCTGCGGAGGACCTGGTACCGGCCGGAGGAGGTCCATCTCGTGGTCGAGGTGGTCTCTCCCGAGTCGGCGGAGAGGGACAGAGTGACAAAGCCGATCAAGTACTCGAACGCCGGCATCAGGTACCTCTGGCGGATAGAGCAGGAGGACCAGCACGCCGTCGCGTACACGTTCGAACTGGAGCCGAGCGTCAAGGCGTACGTGCCGACGGGCATCCACCGCAAGCGCCTCGTCACCTACGCGGGGTTCGACGTGGACATCGACCTGGACCTGGACCTGAGCCAGTTCATGGGCTGAGCCGTCCTCTGCCTACTCGCTCCCGGCACGGGGTCAGACGGGCGGGGACGCCGCGCGGGCGCGGCGCGCCTCCCTGAAGCGTCGCAGGCGGCGCAATACCCGCCAGGCGACGAACGCCAGCACGGCCAGTGCCACCACGACGAGCACCGGCAGGAAGATCGCGATCAGGCTCATCCCGATCGAGCCGACGTCCTCGACCGTGCTCACCACCGGTGCGCCCACGCCGGCCGTTGTGGCGTTGACCAACGGCCGGGCCCCGGCCTTGAGCAGATGCACCGCGAGGGCCACCGCGATGCCCAGCATCCAGCCCACCGCAGGGTGATCGGCCATCCAGGCCGAGTTGTCGAGCTTGGCCGCGGCGGCCGTGGCGCTGAAGACCACCCCGCCGGACGCCGGCCGCACCGCCGTCTGGATCAGGTCGTTGACGTGGTCGACCACCGGCACCTTGTCGAGGACGAACTCGGCGACCAGCAGCACCGCGATGATCGCGAGGACCCAGGTGTCGGACAGCCAGGCGTACTCGTGCGGCAGCCGTACCGCGTCGGTCACGCGCGCCAGCACGCCGACGAACAGCAGCGGGATGTACGCGTTGAGCCCGGCCGCGGTCGACAGCCCGAGCCCGGTGAGCGCCGCGAACATGAGCCACCTCCTCGATGCGGCGGGAAACTCCCGCCTTCCCCTCAACGGACGACCCCGGCTCCATGTCCCCGGCGGTGCGCTCCTGCCCCACGCGTCGGCGGCCCCGCATCCGCCTCACTTGCCGACGGATGGCCAGAAAAACATCACTATTTCGGTGATTTCCGGATGACCACGATCGATGGAACGTGACAACACGCCCGCACCAACGTCCTTCCCTGCCCGAGCGGGCCTCCACCGAGGGCCGGCCCCGGCTCCTTCGTCCCCGCCGTGCCCCGTTCGCCCCACTCCTGAGTCCCACGTCTCGACCACCCCCGGAGGTTCTCCCGTGATCACTTCGCTGAGGCGCGCCATGGCGCCGATCCTGGCGGCGGTGGCGGTGCTGGCCTCCGCGCCGCTCCCCGCCGACGCCCACGTCAACGCCCACGTCAACGCCCGGGCGGGCGTCGAGGACCGCGTCAACGCCGCGCTGAAACAGTGGATGACCGCCAACGGCGTCAGCAACGCCGGGCTCGCCGTGATGCGCGACAACGCTCTCACCGGTTCCTACGGCTACAACGAGATATCGGCGGAGACGCCGGTCAACGTGGCCTCGCTGTCGAAGGCGATCACCGCCGTCTGCCTCATGTCGCTCATCGACAACGGGCGGCTCCGGTTCGACACGCGGCTCGCGGCGATGCCACGGAGTTTCCGGCTGCGCCTGGGATACCGGGCGAGCCGGACGGCTCGCGACATCACCATCGAGCAGCTTCTCCGGCACACCAGCGGGATCACCTACGATCCCACGCAGAACGGGCTGGTCGGCGTCAGGAACGCCTTCTCTTCGGACGTGCCCCTCGTGCGCCGCGCCCTGGCGCGGCCGATCAGCGCCAAGCACGACGAGGTCTACAACAACATCAACTACGCGATCCTCGGTCTCGTCATCCAGAGCGTCACCGGGCAGCCGTACGAGAGTTACTGCCGCCGGATGGCGCTGGCGCCGCGCGGTGCGACGGGCAGGATCGGCCCCGGCACCCGCGCCATGAAGGCGTTCGGCGGCTGGGAGATCTCGGCGGTGGACTACGCGATGTTCGCCCGCGCCTTCGACCCGCGCGCCCGGCTGCTCAGCCCCGCCGCGCACCGCTTCATCGACGCCTCCGCCGTCAGCGGCAGGCCTGCCGCGTCCCTGGGCGTGTTCGTGGTGCCCACGGCGCACGGGCGCAATCTGTTCCACCACGGGAACTGGCAGTCCACGGCGACCCGGCCGAACGCCTTCAGCGCCTTCTTCGCCATGTGGGACAACGGCATCTCGGTGGTGGTGACCTACGACCGTAACCTGACGGACGCCGCCCGCGTCTCGCTGGACAACACCTTGCGGCAGGCCGCCTACAGTTGACGCCGGGGCATCCGTTACTTCACGCCGGCCTCGCGCATGTCGCGGACCTCCCGCTTGAGTTCCTTGATCTCGTCGCGCAGCCGGGCGGCCACCTCGAACTGCAGGTCGGCGGCGGCGGTGTGCATCTGCTCGGTGAGCGACTCGATCAGCGACTCCAACTGGGCGCGGGGCATCTCGCCCGCGATCGCCTTCGCGTGCTGGCCCGCGCCACGGGACGCGACCCCCGGCACCGGCGCCTTGCCCCGCGACTGCTGCCGCCCGGCTCCGCCGAGAAGCTGGGCGGTGTCGGCGTCCTCGCGGACCAGGCTGTCGAGGATGTCGGCGATCTTCTTGCGCAGCGGCTGCGGGTCGATGCCGTTGGCCTCGTTGTAGGCCACCTGCTTGGCCCGGCGCCGGTTGGTCTCCTCGATCGCCCGCTCCATGCTCGGGGTGATCTTGTCGGCGTACATGTGGACCTGGCCGGAGACGTTTCGCGCCGCGCGGCCGATGGTCTGGATCAGCGAGGTCTCCGAGCGCAGGAAGCCCTCCTTGTCGGCGTCAAGGATCGCCACCAGCGACACCTCGGGCAGGTCGAGGCCCTCACGCAGCAGGTTGATGCCGACGAGCACGTCGAACTCGCCCATCCGCAGCTCGCGCAGCAGCTCGATGCGGCGCAGCGTGTCGACCTCGCTGTGCAGGTAGCGGACCCGGATGCCGTTTTCGAGCAGGTAGTCGGTCAGGTCCTCGGACATCTTCTTGGTGAGGGTGGTGACCAGGACGCGCTCGTCCCGCTCCGCCCGGGCCCGGATCTCCTCCATGAGGTCGTCGATCTGGCCCTTGGTCGGCTTGATGACCACTTCGGGGTCCACCAGGCCGGTGGGGCGGATGACCTGCTCGACCACGTCGCCCTTGCCGCGGCCCAGCTCGTACGGCCCGGGCGTGGCCGACAGGTAGACGGTCTGGCCGATGCGCCCCAGGAACTCCTCCCACTTCAGCGGGCGGTTGTCCATAGCCGACGGCAGGCGGAACCCGTGGTCGACGAGGGTCCGCTTGCGCGAGGCGTCGCCCTCGTACATGGCCCCGATCTGCGGGACGGTCTGGTGCGACTCGTCGAGCACGAGCAGGAAGTCGTCGGGGAAGAAGTCGAGCAGCGTGTGCGGCGCCGTCCCGGGCCCCCGCCCGTCGATGTGACGGGAGTAGTTCTCGATGCCGGCGCAGGTGCCGACCTGACGCATCATCTCGATGTCGTAGGTGGTGCGCATGCGCAGCCGCTGGGCCTCCAGCAGCTTGCCCTGCCGTTCGAGGTCGGCCAGCCGCTCGGCGAGCTCGGCCTCGATGCCGCCGATGGCCCGCTCCATCCGCTCGGGACCGGCCACGTAGTGCGACGCGGGGAAGATGTGCAGCTCGTCGTCCTCGGCGACGACCTCGCCCGTCAGCGGGTGGAGCGTCGCCAGCTTCTCGATCTCGTCGCCGAACATCTCGATGCGGACGGCCAGCTCCTGGTAGACGGGGATGACCTCGACCGTGTCGCCGCGCACCCGGAACGTGCCCCGGGTGAAGGCGAGGTCGTTGCGGGCGTACTGCATGTCGACGAGCTTGCGCAGCAGCTGGTCGCGGTCCATCCGCTGGCCGACCTTGAGCTTGACCATCCGGTCGACGTACTCCTGCGGGGTGCCCAGGCCGTAGATGCAGGAGACCGAGGCGACCACCACGACGTCGCGCCGGGACACCAGCGACCAGGTGGCCGAGTGACGCAGCCGCTCGACCTCCTCGTTGATCGAGGAGTCCTTCTCGATGTAGGTGTCGCTCTGCGGGACGTACGCCTCGGGCTGGTAGTAGTCGTAGTAGGACACGAAGTATTCGACCGCGTTGTTGGGCATCATCTCGCGCAGTTCGTTGGCGAACTGGGCGGCGAGCGTCTTGTTCGGCTGCATGACCAGCGTCGGCCGCTGGACCCGCTCGATGAGCCACGCGACCGTCGCCGTCTTGCCGGTGCCGGTCGCGCCGAGCAGGACGGTGTCCTTGTCCCCGGCGTTGACCCGCCGCTCCAGCTCCGCGATCGCCGTGGGCTGGTCGCCGGACGGCGTCATGTCGGTGACGACCTCGAAGGGCGCGACCCTGCGCTTCAGGTCCGTCATGGATGTCATCGCCGCTCAGCTCCTCGCTCGCCCCGCCCACCGGACGGGAACCGGGGACGCGCCCGGCCCGCCGCCGTTCACACCTCCATAACCTACGCGCGGCCACCGACATTTCCGCTCCCCTCCGCACGCCGGGGCCCCGCTCACGGCCCGGCGCGGCGCCTGGCTGAGGGGCAGCCGCACATCACCCCGCCGCACCTTTGCCGGGGCATGACGCTCTCGTTACGATGCGAGCCGGGGCCGAGGATCACGGGATGCCGGAAATCACGGGATGGCGGGGCTGACCTATGGCGGGACTGCGAGATGCCGTCGGCCAGGCCGCCGCGTGGGCGGGCAAGAACGTCGACGGCGCCATCGCCCTGGTGCTGGCCGTGGTGGTGGGCGTGCTCGGCGTGCTGCCCGACGACGTGATCCCCGACAAGGTCAGGTCGCAGCTCGTCAGCGGCACCACGCTGGTCGTCCTCGCCCTGGTGGCGACCGCGCTGCTGCGCGACCGCGCCCGGCAGGAGCCGGTGGAGGAGGCCATGCACGCGACCTCCGGCGTCCTCGCGCGGCTGCCCGAGCGGCTGGACCGGCTCGACCAGCTGGAGGAGCTGGTCGCGGGCACCCGCAGGGCGCTGGAGGACATGGCGGTCATCCGCGTCCTCGGCAGCCGGCACGAGATCGCCCAGGCGCACGCCGACGCGCGGCGGGGCACCGACCACTGGACGTTCAAGGGCGGCACCGGCACCTACATGCGCGCCGTGACGCTCCCCGAGTGCGTGGCCGCCGCGCGGCGCGACCGGCGGCACCTCACGATCCGGATGGAGATCATCGATCCGACCGACGAGGCGGTGTGCGAGAGCTACGCGCACTACCGCAGGTCGCTGTCCGACCGCCCGGACGGCACCGGTGAGACGTGGACGACCGAACGCGCCAGGAAGGAGTCGTACGCGAGCGTCCTGGCCGCGTTCTGGCACCGCCAGCGGTACGGCCTGCTCGACATCGCGGTCGGCCTGTCCCCGGTCATGACGACCTTCCGCTGGGACATGTCGGACCGCTCCCTCATCATGACCTCCGAGGATCCGAACCGGGCGATCATCGCCTACAGCGGCTCGTTCTTCTACGGCGGTTGCGGCGCCGAGCTGCGCACCAGCTTCGAGCAGGCCCGCCGCCTGCCGATCGACCGCTACCGGTCGGTGCAGCTGAGCGACGAGCCGACCGTCGAGGAGGTCCGCAGGCTGTTCGACGGCGTCGAGCTTCCCCTGCCCAAGTCGTTCACCGACCGCGACGTCGTCGAGGTCACCCGCAAGGCCCTGCGCGCCAAGGACCCGTACGCGCCATGAGACGCCGGCCACCGACACGCCGGCCATGGGGGGACCGCCCATGAGATACCGGGAGGTGCTCGGCGTGCTGACGGGCGGGAACGCCCGCGAGTGGGCGCTGGGCGTGCTCACCGAGATCGCGGCGGGCCGCACCCCGATCCTGGGGGTGCGGCACCCGCTCGGGTTCCTCTGCCTGCCCGTGGAACGCGACGGCGGCCTCGGGGTGTGCGTGCACATCTGGACCTCCGCCGCCCGGCCCGCGCGCAGCACCACCTCACAGATCCACTGCCACAGCTGGGACCTGATCAGCCACGTCCTGTACGGCCAGGTGTGCAACGTGCACGCCGCGCTGACCGACACGGCCGAGTCCCCCACCCACCGCGTGTTCGAGGTGGTCAGCGCCCCCGAGGGCGACGTCCTGCGGCCCACCGGCAGGACGGTCCGGTACGCCCCCGGGCGCGCCGATCTCTTCGCGGCGGGCGACACCTACACGCTCGTCGCGGGCGCCTTCCACAGCAGCGTCATCCCCGGCGACGGCGAGGCCGCCACGGTGGCCCTCGGCCGTGTCCGGCCGGAACGGGAAGACCTGTCGCTCGGGCCGCTCGCCGCGCCCCTCCACCACGTCAGGCGGGAACGCCTCGACGCCGCCGACACCGCACGTGCCGCCGAGCTGGCCAGGAGAAGCCTGTGGACCTCGAACACGCAAGGCGGATAGCCGTGGAGGCCGCCCTGGCCGCCGGGTCGACGCTCCGGGAGAGCGTGCCGGGCGCGGCCGCCGCCCGCCCCAAGGGCACATCGGGCGACGTCGTGACCGACCTCGACCTGGCCGCCGAGAAGCTGATCGTCGAACGCCTCCGGGCGGAGTTCCCGGCCCACCGGATCGTGGCCGAGGAGTCGGGCGTCCACGCCGGCTCCGCTGCCGAATCCCCTGACGGCCCGCGCGGGGACGGAGCGGCGGGCGGGGAATGGACCTGGCTGGTCGATCCCCTCGACGGCACCAACAACGTGGCGATCGGCCTCCCGGCGTACGTCGTGGGCCTGGCGCTGTGCGCGGGCTCCCGCCCGGTGGTGGGCGTCGTCCACGAACCGGTGTCCGGCCACACCTGGTCGGCCGTACGCGACGCCGGGGCGCTCGGGCCCGCCGGGCCGTTGACCGGGCCGCCGCGGCGGGACCTCCCGCACGGCCCGGTGCTGGGCTGGACGCAGGGCCACGGGGTCTCCCGGCGCGACCCGGCGGCGCGGTCGCTGAGGATGACGATGGAGGTCCGCGCCCGGCGGGTGCTCCAGTTGTGGGCGCCGCTGCTGTGCTGGGCGATGCTCGCCCGCGGCGACATCGACGGCATGATCGGCTACCACGCCGAGGGCCTCGACCTGCCCGCCGGGGCGCTGCTCGCGCGGGAGGCCGGGGTGGAGATCCGGGGGTTCGACGGCGTGCCCTTCGAGGCGTCGGCCGAGGGACCGGCCGAGGACCGCAGCTTCGTCGCCGCGCCGCCCACCCTGGTCGGCGACCTCCTCGACCTGGTCGCCGAGGCCCGCCGCCTCGCTCCCGCACTCCCGCCGATGTAGCCGAAGGTCCGGCCACCCGCGCGGAGGGCGAGCGGCGGAGGAGGGGCCGGTCAGTCGTCCAGGCCGCGGGCGGCGAGCGCCTCGCCCAGGGCGTCGGCGTGCCGCAGCGCGCCCACCACGAGCGGGACGGCGAAGGCGCGCGGGCTCCGTTCGACCCCTCTGGCGCGCTGGGCCTCCCTGACCCGGGTTGCCAGTTCCGCGACGACCGGCACGCTGCGCAGCGTGAGGGACAGCAGCAGCGACAGGCGGTACGGATCGAGCCCGGCGAACCGCGCGGGGGCGAGGCACCGCTCCAGGAAGGCCATGAGGTCGCCGGTGCGCGTCGTGAGGGTGACCAGCCCGGCGAGGGCGATCGCGAGCACGACGCGGAGCGTGGACGACACCGCGCCGGCCAGGTCCGCGACCACCAGTTGCACCCCGAAGAGGGCGAGGGCGAACCAGCGGACCGGCCGCACCTGCGCCCAGGCCGCCGTCACCCCCACGCCCGACACGGCGTACAGGGCCGCCACGACGGCGGCGGCGACCGCCAGGGCGGCGGGCGGGCGCAGCAGCAGGAGCACCGTGCAGCACACGGCGAGCCCGGCGAGCTTGACGCCCGCGGGCAGCCGGTGCACGGGCGAGCCGCCCGGCACGTAGGCGCCGGTGAGGCCCTTCACGCCATCATCTTCCGGTAGTGGCCGATCGCGGTGGCGGGATCGGCGTCGGCGACGACCCGGCCCTGGTCCACCACGAGCACGCGGTCGAAGTCCGCCAGCAGCGCGAGGTCGTGGGTGACCACCACCACCTGCTGCGGCAGGGTCCGCAGCACGCCCGCGACCTGCCGGGAGTGCCGCAGGTCGAGCAGGGTGGTGGGCTCGTCCATGACGAGGATCTCCGGTTCGAGCACCAGGACCGAGCAGAGCGCGAGCAGCTGCTTCTGGCCACCGGACAGATGATGCGCGGGGTGGTCGGCGTGCTCCGCGAGGCCGTGCCTCTCCAGCGTCTCGCGCACCCGGCGGCCGGTCTCATCGCGTGACAGGCCCTTGCGCCGCAGCGAGAAGGCGACGTCCTCGGCGACCGTCGGCATCACGATCTGCGCGTCGGGGTCGGTGAACAGGAACCCGACCCCGCGCCTGATCCGGGCCGCGTGCCGGCGCGTGTCGAGCCCGAACACGGTGACGCTGCCCGACGACGGCAGCACCAGGCCGTTGAGCAGCCGGGCGAGCGTGCTCTTGCCCGAGCCGTTGGCCCCGATCACCCCCACCCGGCGCTCGGCCAGCGTGGTTGTGACGCCGCGCAGCACCTCCCGCTGCCCGAGCCGCACATGGACGTCCGTCAGCCGGATCACTCAGACCACCTCGAACAGGGCGGCGATCCCCAGACCGCCGCCGACCGCGACCGCCGCCAGGCCCAGCGTGCCCGGCGGCGCCCCCTCGCCGAGGAGCCGGCTGAACAGCCGGGTCACCACGACCGCGCCGCTCGCGCCCCAGGGATGGCCGAGGGCGAGCGCGCCGCCGTCGGCGCAGACCCGGTCCGCGTCGGCGCCGAGCGGGTCGAGACCCAGCGCGTCAGTGACGGCGAGCACCTGCGCCGCGAACGCCTCCACGAGCTCCACCGCCGCCACCCGCGCCAGGTCCGTCCCGGTCCGCTCCAGCACTCGCCGTACGGCGGGCACCGGCCCCCATCCGGGCAGCGCGGGGTCGCAGCCGGTCACGGTCCCGGCCAGCAGGCGCAGGCCGGGCAGGCCGGCCGCGGCGCGCAGCCGCTCCGGCACGACGGCCACGGCCGCGGCGCCGTCGCTCACCGGGGAGGAGTTTCCGGCCGTCACCGTGCCGCCCGGCACGAACGCGGCGGGCAGCCGGGCCAGCGACGCGGGCCGCAGGACACGCGGCCGCTGGTCGTCGGTCCGGCCGCCGATCGGGATGATCTCCCGCTCGAACCGGCCCGCCTCGCGGGCCGCCAGCGCCCGCTCGTGGCTCCGGCGGGCATAGTCGTCCTGGCGCTCCCTGGTCACGCCGTACGCGGCGGCGAGCGCCTCGGCCGCCGGGCCCATGTCGGGGTCCGGGTGGCCCTCCGGCGCGAACGGCGCCCGTTCGTACGGCACGCCCGGCTCGCCCTCCCGCCGGCTGACCCGCAGCGGCGCGGTCGAGGCGCTCTCGGCCCCGCCGGCGACGACGAGGGCGGCCTCCCCGCAGCGTACGGCCTGCGCCGCCAGCAGGATCGCGGCGAGCCCGCTGCCGCACTGCCGGTCGACGGTGACGCCCGGCACCCGCGGCCCCAGCCCGGCGGCCAGCGCGCAAACCCGCGCCAGGTTGCCTCCGGGGCCCGTGCAGTTGCCCAGCACCACGTCGTCCACCGGCACGCCGAGAGGCGCGGCGTCGCCGACCACCGCCTCGACGACCGGCGCGGCGAGCCGGTGGACCGGCACGGTCGCGAAGGCGTGACCGGCGGTGCCGATGGGGGTACGGCGGGCCGCCACGATCACCGGCTGATCGTCCATCTCAGCCGAGCCGCCGAATCTCCAGGCCACCGGTCACCGTGCCACCGTTCTCGGGGCTCCGGCGCGCGGGATCGCCGCTCTCCGGGTCGTCGGCGAAACGGGCGGCGAAACGGGTGGCGAGGTGGGCGGCGAGCAGGCCGCGGGCCGGCTTCCCGGCGGCCGTGCGGGGCAGGGACCGGGCGGCGTACCAGCGCCGGGGCCGCTGCGCCGGGTCCAGTTCGGCGCGCGCGACCTCCTCCAGAGCCGCCCGCGAGAGGCCGTCGCCCCGCGAGGCGCCCTCGCCGGCCTCTTCCACGACCGCGGTGACGACCGCGCCGAGGTAGGGGTGCGGCGTGCCGACCACGACCACGTCGTTCACTCCCGGCACCTTTCTCAGCACCTCCTCGACGTCCTCGGGCACCACCGTGGCGCCGCCGGTCTGGATCGCGCCGTCGCCGCGGCCGCGCAGCCGCAGGACCTCGCCCGGCCGGTACGGCTCGGCGAGGTCGCCGACCGTCGTCCAGCCGTCGCCGTCCCGGCGCAGGGGGCCGGCGGCGCCCGCCAGATAGCCCTCGCACTGCCAGGGGGAACGCACCCACACCTCACCCAGGGCGTGCCCGGGCTCCGGCCTGACGTCGATCTCGACGCCGGGGAACGACCGCAGCCCGCGGCCGTCGGCGTCCACGGCGACGAACGACAGCTCGGTCGCGCCGTAATAGGACACCACACGCACTCCGGCCCGCGCCGCGCGGGTCCGGGCGCCGGGGTCCAGGGCGGCCCCGCCCACCACGGCCGTACGCAGCGGGCCGCCGGCCGCCTCCAGGGCGTCCAGCACGGCCGGCAGCCGGTGGGGCACGACGTGGACCGCGGTCGCCCGGCTCAACTGCCCGGCCAGCGCCGCGGGAGACCACCGGCCGGGCACCACGGCGGTGGCGCCCGCCGCCAGGGTGTGCGCCGCCGCGAAGCCGTACAGGGAGGAGACCAGCGGGCCGGGGATCAGCACGACGTCGTCGGGGCCGATCCCGGTCAGCTCGTCCAGGTGGGGGAACGACCCGGTCCAGGAGGCGCGTGTGCGCACCACCGCGCGCGGCCTTCCGGTGCTCCCGGAGCTGAAACAGGCCCAGGTCAGGTCGCCCGGGGCCGGATCGTGCCGTACGGGCGGGCCGCCCGCCCCGGGCAGCGGGGCGTCGAAGCGGGCGGCGACCGGCACCGCGGCCATGACCTGCTCGCGCCGTTCCTCGCTCCACGTGTGGTCGCACAGCAGCGGCGTGGCGCCCGCGAGGTCGGCGGCGAGCACGGCGACGAGCAGATCCACCGGGTCGGCCTGGCCCACCGCGACCAGCGCGCCGCGCCCGGCCCCCCGGTCGCGCAGATCGCGGGCGGCCCGTCCGGCGCGGTCGGCGAGCTCGGCGTAGGTCAGGTCGCCTCCGGGGCCGGACACCGCCACCTGGTGCGGACGGCCGGCGGCGTGGCGCAGGACCCGGTCGGCTACCGGCACGGGTGGATCACCGTCCCCCGGTCCGCAGCCGCTCGCGGTGCACCGCCGGGATCGCGTCCGGGTAGGCCCGCTGGGTGCCCCGCGCCACGACCGTCGCCAGCACCGCCTTGATCAGGTCGCCGGGCAGGAATCCGGCGCTGAGCAGGGCGGTCTTGCCCAGGGGGAGCCCGGTGACCAGCGCCTGCACGGGGATGCCGCACAGGTAGACCACCCCGACGCCGCCCGCGAGGCAGGCGGCCAGCATCCGCGTCGTGCCCGGGGCGCGGCCGCCGCGCTCGACGATCCAGCCGGTCAGGGCCGCCCCGGGGAGCCAGCCGATCAGGAAGCCGGCCGAGGGGCTGGCGAAGACGCCGAGGCCGCCGCGTCCGCCGGCGAGCAGCGGAAGCCCCGCGGCGACCAGCACGAGCAGGACCGCGACGGCGAGGGCGGACCGCCAGGTGCCGAGGATCGCCCCGGCGAGCATGACGCCGAGCGTCTGCAACGTGATCGGCACCACGTCGCCGAAGACGTTCAGCGTGCCCGGCAGGCCGAGCACGGCGATCAGCGCGGCGAAGACGCTGACCCTGGCGATGTCTCCCGCGGGGAGACGCCGCCGCGATGGACCCTGTTCATCTGTCACGGGACGATCCCATACCAGGAACACCCTCCTGGCTCATGAGGATTTCGACAACTTTTTCCTGTGTCGTTCTCAACAGTGTCCATAGCCGCCGGCCGCCCACGACCTCGACCTCGCGGCGTACGGCGTTGTCCGCTGCCTGCCGGACGGGTCGCAGGAGCCGAAGAAGGCGTTCCACGCGTACGCCGCCTGGCCGGGCCGGCGGCCCGCTCAGCCGGTGAGGACCAGGCCCTGAGGCGCGCTCAGCCGGTGAGGACCAGGACGGTCACCGTCGCGGCGAGGCCGGCCACGGCGAGGCCCGCGCCGGTGGCGACGAACTTGGCCAGCGGCACCCGCACGTCCCCCCGGCGGCACCACTCGAACCACAGCAGGGTCGCTAGCGACCCCCACGCGTGATCACCGGGCCGAGGTTGGTGCCCGCGAGGAGCGACAGCAACTGCGTGTGGTTGGCCGCGGGGATGACCTGCTCGCCCGCGACGTACGCCGGGAGGTTGTTGACCACGTTGGACAGCGCGGCCCCGGCGGCGGCCGCGCGGTAGGCGCCGTCTCCGTCGCCGCCCACGCCGACGAGCCCGCGCATCACGTCCGCCAGGCCGAGGCGGCTGAGCGTCGGGACCACGAGGAACAGGCCGGTGACGAAGACCAGCAGCCGCCAGGGGAGCAGGCCCCACACGAGCTTCGCCCGGTCGCGCCAGGCGAAGGCGGCGACCACCGCGACCGCCGCGACGAGGGCCGCGACGCCGATCTCGACGCCCGCCAGGATCGCGGCGATGAACAGCAGGCAGGCCACCCCGGAGACGCCGAACAGCACCCGGTCGGCCACCGGGACCGGCGGCGGATCCTGTGGGACGTCCCGGGGCGCACCCGCCGCGCGACCCTGCTCGGCCTGCCGGAGGGCTGGGCCGCCTTCTCCCCCGGCGGGCTGTACAAGCTGGAGGGCGACGTGACGGGCCAGTTCTGGTTCGTGCTCGGCATGTGCCGGTTCGAGCCGGGTGAGCTGGACGAATACCTGCCGGAGGTCCGGCGGCTGGCCCTGGACGAGCCCTTCTGACACGTCGCGGGTCCGGCGCCCGAGCTCAGCGCCCGGGCGTGATCTTGGCGGCGCTCGTTTCGCGGGCGGTGCGGAGCCCGGAGACGACCATGTGGGCCAGCAGGGCGTAGCTCTCGTCCAGATCCTCGGCGAGACGGAACGCGCCCTCCGCCTCAAGGACGGCGAAACCGTGCGTCACGGCGCGCAGGCAGCGGACCGCGTGGATCGCCGCCGACCCCTCCAGCCCGTACGCCCGCAGCGCCGCGAGCATCACGCCGACGAGCCGTTCCCCCGCCTCGGCCGTCTCCGGCAGCGGCGCCTGGATCAGGACCGCATAGCGGTGCGGGTGCCGGGCGGCGTACGACCGCCAGCCGTCCATCAGGGCGCGCAGCGCGTCGTCGCCCGACCGGCCGAGCACCGCCTCCGCCGCGATCTCGGTCAGCTCCGCCAGCACCCGCCCGCAGATCTGGCCACGCACCTCGGCCAGGCCGCGTACGTGCTTGTAGAGCGAGGGGGTGGCGACCCCCGCCCGCCCGGCGACCGCGGACAGGGTGAGCGCGTCCGGGCCCTCCTCGTCCACGATCCGCAGCGCGAGGCCGACGACGGCGTCCGGAGACAGAGACGCTCTAGGCACGAGCCTCCTCCTTGAGGAACGCCAGCACGGCGGCGGCGACCTCGCCGGGGTGCTGCGCGTGCGGGTAGTGCCCGGCGCCGTCGATCATCGCCACCTTCCCAAGCCCGGCCGGCATGCCGGCGACCACGGCGTCCGCCTCGGCTCGGGGGTCGGCCCAGTCGGGGTCGCGGGTCCCCATGACGACCAGGGCGGCGCAGCGGACGCGGCCGAGGTGCGCGCCGGCGTCCTTGGGGGCGGACGCCCCCATCGCGCCGACCACGGCCATGCGGCCCGGCCTGCTCAGGTCGCCGTCGAGAGTGGTCAGGTATCCCGCCCAGTCGGCGGGCTTCACGCCGGGGTAGGCGTGGCCGAGGTAGCTCTTCCACAGGCCGGTGCTGCGGAGGATCGCCACCCCCATCAGCAGCGTCATGCCCCTGCGGTAGTGGCCGTTGCGCAGCAACCCGCCCAGGTCGGGCTGCTGCGGCCGGGTGAACGGGGCGATCTCCACGAGCGCGCCGACCAGCTCGGGCCGCCGCGCCGCCGCGATGGTGGCCGCCCCTCCGGCGAACGAGTGCCCCACGACCACGGCGGGACCGCCCAGGTGCTCGATCAGGGCGACGATGTCGTTCGCGGTGTCGGTGCGCGTGTAGGAGTCCCAGCCGAGGCTCGACTCGCCGTGCCCGCGCAGGTCCATGGCCGCCACGCGGTAGCCGGCGGCGGCCAGCGCGGGCGCGAGGAAGCGGTAGGCGCGCCTGCTGTCCCCCATGCCCGGGACCATCACGACCAGCGGGCCCTCCCCGATCACGTCGTACGCGATCTCACCGTCGCCGATCTTCAGGAACTGTGTCACGCCACTCTCGGTCACGCCGTCCTCCAGGCTCATCTTCATAGCCTTAAAGCTAATGGCATTAGCTAGATCCGTCAAGGCGCGGGCCCATGCGGGTGGCAGGAACATCACGCGAACGCCTTTACGATGTAGATTCGTAAGTAGGCCGGGCGCGCTTCGTCCGGGCTCCGGCTTCGCCGGGCGTCAGCGCTAGGAGGAGGCGCGGGTGCTCAGGTCCTGCCAGACCTTGTCGACCTGGGCCTCCAGCTGGTCCAGGGAGCCCTCGTTGGCGATCACGATGTCGGCGATCCTGAGGCGGTCCTCGCGGGAGGCCTGGGCCGCGATCCGGGCGCGGGCGTCCGCCTCCGGCATGCCGCGCGACCGCAGCAGCCGCTCCAGCCGGACGTCGTCCGGCGTGTCCACGACGATCACCACGTCGTACAGGGGGGCCAGGTTGTTCTCGGCCAGCAGCGGCACGTCGTAGACGACGACCGCGTCGTCCGGGGCCTCCCGCTGCAGTTGCTCACTGCGCTCGCCCACCTTGGGGTGGACGATCCCGTTGAGGACCCGCAACTTCTCGGTGTCGGCGAAGACGATCGAGCCGAGCCGTTCCCGGTCGAGGGCTCCGCCGGGGCGGAGCACGCCCTCGCCGAACGCCGCGACGATCTGCGCGAGCCCGGGGGTGCCGGGTTCCACGACCTCTCTGGCGATCTTGTCCGCGTCGACGACGACGGCGCCGCGGGCGGCGAGCCGGCGCGACACCTCGCTCTTGCCCGAACCTATGCCGCCCGTGAGCCCGACCTTCAGCACGTCCCGCAGCCTATCGGGCAGGCTGGGGCTCCCGGCGCAGGTGGACCAGCATCAGGTGGTCCTGCACCCGTTCCCGCTGGGTCTCGCGGTAGCCGAGACGCCGGTAGAGCCGCAGGTTCCCCTCCGACAGATGCCCCGTGAACAGGTCGAACGCCGCCGCCTCGGGCACGGCCTCGTGGATCGCGGCCAGCAACGCGGTGCCGATCCCCTGCCCCTGCCGGTCGGGTGCGACGACGAGACGGCCCACCAGGCACGTCGTGCCGGACAGCCGGCCCCGGACCGCGCCGACCACCCGCCCGCCGTCCGTCGCCTTGAGCACGAGCGCCGTCTCGATCACCATACGCACCTGGTCGAGCGACTCCACGAGCGGCGCGATGAACGGGTCGCCGTAAAGCTGCGCCTCGATCACGTACGCGGCCCGCTGCAGGGTGAGGATCTCCCCGGCGTCCCCGGGCACGGCCCTCGTGATCTCCACCACACCGCCACCCTATCGGCGATCGGCCCGGCGCGACCGGCGCGCCGGTCGCGGACAGCGGAAAGGCCCCGCCGAAGCGGGGCCTTCCCTATGGTGTCGCGGTGTCCGACCAGACCCTGCGTCAGCTCTGGCCGCCGGCCAGCTTCTCGCGCAGGGCCGCGAGGGCCTCGTCGGAGGCGAGAGCGCCGCCGCCGCCGCTACCGCTGCCGCCGCTGCTGGACGACTGCGCGGTGGTCTCGCCGCCGCCGCTGTAGGACGACGGAGCGGCCTCGCTGGCCGCCGCCTCCTCCTGGCGGGCCTTCTCGATCTGCGAGCGGTGGGCATCGAAGCGGGACTGGGCCTCGGCGTACTGCCGCTCCCACTCCTCACGCTGCTTGTCGAAGCCATCAAGCCACTCGCCGGTCTCGGCGTCGAAGCCCTCGGGGTAGATGTAGTTGCCCTGGTCGTCGTAGGTCGCCGCCATGCCGTACAGCGTGGGGTCGAACTCGACCTCGGCGCCGACGCCCTCGTTGGCCTGCTTGAGGGACAGCGAGATGCGGCGGCGGTCCAGGTCGATGTCGATGATCTTCACGAAGATCTCATCGCCGACCTGCACGACCTGCTCCGGGATCTCCACGTGGCGCTCGGCCAGCTCGGAGATGTGGACCAGGCCCTCGATGCCCTCCTCGACCCGGACGAACGCGCCGAACGGCACCAGCTTGGTGACCCGGCCGGGCACGACCTGGCCGATCTGGTGCGTGCGGGCGAACTGCTGCCAGGGGTCCTCCTGCGTCGCCTTGAGCGACAGCGAGACCCGCTCGCGCTCCATGTCGACGTCGAGAACCTCGACGGTGACCTCCTGGCCCACCTCGACGACCTCGGACGGGTGGTCGATGTGCTTCCAGGACAGCTCCGACACGTGCACCAGACCGTCGACGCCGCCGAGGTCGACGAACGCGCCGAAGTTGACGATCGAGGACACGACGCCCTTGCGGACCTGGCCCTTCTGGAGGGTGTTGAGGAACGTCTGGCGCACCTCGGACTGGGTCTGCTCAAGCCAGGCGCGGCGCGACAGGACCACGTTGTTGCGGTTCTTGTCGAGCTCTATGATCTTCGCCTCGAGCTCGCGCCCGACGTACGGCTGCAGGTCGCGGACCCGGCGCATCTCCACGAGGGAGGCGGGGAGGAAGCCCCGCAGGCCGATGTCGAGGATCAGGCCGCCCTTGACCACCTCGATGACCGTGCCGGTGACAATGCCGTCCTCGTCCTTGATCTTCTCGATCGTGCCCCAGGCGCGCTCGTACTGGGCGCGCTTCTTGGACAGGATGAGGCGGCCTTCCTTGTCCTCCTTCTGGAGGACCAGGGCCTCGACGTGCTCTCCGACCTCGACGACGTCGGCAGGGTCGACGTCGTGCTTGATCGAAAGCTCGCGGGACGGGATGACGCCCTCGGTCTTGTAGCCAATGTCGAGCAAGACCTCGTCTCGATCGACCTTGACGACGGTGCCTTCAACGATGTCGCCGTCGTTGAAGTACTTGATGGTCTCGTCGATCGCGGCGAGGAAGGCCTCCTCGGAACCGATGTCGTTGACCGCTACCTGCGGGGTGCTCGAGGTGGCCTCAGTGCTGCTCGTCATGTGTGGAATTGCTCCGAACCGGACAGATGTCGTTGTGACAGAAGCGCGGCGGGCCGTTTTCGTTCACCGGGATGCCGTTTGTGCCTGGTAGCGACCAGATGACCGAGCGCGAGCCCGCTCCGTCCGTGACGCGCGCGAGCCCACAGCGCAGCGATCAGCATATGAGACATGGCGAGCCGGGTCAATCCGAGGCAACCGGACGCGTTCGCCTAGTACGTGATCACCGACGTGGCCCGGCCCGGCGAGAGCGTTGCCCGGAGTTTGCGCGGCACGGACACCCGGTCCGGATCGCCGTCCGAGGTGTAACGCTCCTTTGGGTGTTCGCCGAGCCACTCCAGCCAGTAGGTCGTGCACCACCGCCGGCAGTCCCCGTGTTTTCCGTTGGACTGGATCCGCGGGATCGCGTAACGCGGGAAGCTTTTCGCGAACGGCGAAACCGTGGGCTCCGCTCCGGCCAGGAAGACGGCGTCGAAGTGGTACCCCGTGCCGTCCCACTTCCCGTCGTGCGCCCGGCTCAGCTTCCTCGGGCGCGAGCCGTACGGCAGGGCGAAGGTGGTGGAGGACGGCACGCCCATCTTCTTCAGCAGCCGCTCCTGCCGGACGATCTGCTCGCTCACCCCCTTGTTCGACAGCCGGTGGAGATCCAGATGGGAGTAGGTGTGGTTGGCCACCTCGAAGCCGTGGTCGAGCAGCCACTTCACGGCCTTCTTCTGCTGCGCCCGGTCGCGCAGGCCGAACGGGTCACGGTTGACCCAGAAGGTCGCCGTGGGCCGGAAGTTCGGATACTTCGCGGCGACCTCGTAGATGACCCCGACGGCCGTGTCGTTCTCCGGCATGCCGTTCCGGTCCGTCGCGAAGTGACTGGGATGTCCGTCGTCGAAGGTCAGGACGACGGGATGGGTCCCGGCGGGAATGTCGATCTTCCCGGCGACCAGTTCGGCCGCGGTGATCGGCACGTAGTCGCTCCTGGCCAGGCGCTCCAGCTCCTTGCGCAGCTGGTCGGGGGTCCGGTCGATCGAGGCGATCCGCTTGGGCAGGATGCGGTGATACATGATCACGGGAATCAGCCCGGCCTCGTTCGCCTTGACCTTCTTCGCCGACTCGGCGGTGGCGCGCACCGGGGGCGCGCTGGGCTGCGCCGACGAGGCGGACGGCTGGGGCTGGACCTTCGACCGGCCGTCCCCCTGGAAGCCGCCTCCCTGTGACCGGGTCAGCAGCACGAGCACGACGAGGCCGACCACGACGACGACGACGGTGGCGGCGAGGATGGTGGCGGCGGCGGTCATCCGGGCAAGGTTGCGCACAGTTATTTGACCTTACTGCCCGCCGTGTCCCTATTCATCTGTGTTGCAATTTTTCTGTGGACTGGAGCCTGCGTGCC
This sequence comes from Microbispora sp. NBC_01389, assembly GCF_045040095.1. Lineage (NCBI taxonomy): Bacteria > Bacillati > Actinomycetota > Actinomycetes > Streptosporangiales > Streptosporangiaceae > Microbispora > Microbispora sp. NBC_01389. The sequence goes on along the minus strand of NZ_CP109552.1, from coordinate 4,873,764 downwards.
TGCGGACGGCACGGACACGTCACCTACGCGCCGGACGAGGACGCGCTGCGGGCCCGGCTACGCGCCGAGACCCCGCTCGGAGAGGCGTGGCGCTGCCTGCGCTGCGGCGACTTCACCCTGGGCCCGCCGCGCGGCGCGGGACCGGCCGGGGACGCGCCGGTCGTGCTGCGCGGCCGGGCGCTGCGGGACGCCGCCGTGCTGCGGACGATCGCCGTCTTCCGCTGGGCCAAGGCGGTGCTCGTGCTGGGCGGCGCGTACGGCGTCTGGCGGTTCCGCGCGCATCACGACGCGGTGCGGCGGGCGTTCGACGAGAACCTCCCGCTGGTCGAACCGCTGGCCCACCGGCTCGGGTGGAACCTCGACCAGTCAGGCGTGGTGCACACCCTGCGGACCGTGCTGGCCGCGCGCACGAGCACCCTGGCCGGGATCGTCCTCGCCCTGCTCGCCCTCGCGGCGCTGATGCTCGTCGAGGGCGCGGGCCTGTGGCTGCTGAGGCGCTGGGGAGAGTACTTCTCGGTGGTCGTGACCTCGGCGTTCATCCCGGTGGAGAGCTACGAGATCGCCGAGAAGGTCAGTCCGTTCCGGATCGTGCTCCTGCTGGTCAACATCGCGGCCGTCCTGTACATCGCCCTGAGCAAACGCCTGTTCGGCCTGCGCGGCGGGCGGACGGCGTACGAGGCGGAGCGGCACGAGGCGAGCCTGCTGGAGGTCGAGGAGGCCGGTCTGACCAGGGCCGGACGGGCCCACAGGCCCGCCCGCTCATGACCGTCAGTGGCCGGCGTCCTCCCAGGTGGCGCCGACGCCGACGCCGACCTCCAGCGGCACGCTCAGGTCGTAGGCCCGGCACATCCGCTGCCGCACGATCTCGGTGAGCTCCTCCAGCTCGCCCGGCGCGACCTCGAACACCAGCTCGTCGTGGACCTGGAGCAGCATGCGGGAGCGCATGCCCGCGATCGCCCGCTGCACGTTGAGCATGGCGACCTTGATGATGTCGGCGGCCGAGCCCTGGATCGGCGCGTTGAGGGCCATCCGATCGGCCATCTCCCGGCGCTGCCGGTTGTCGCTGGTGAGATCGGGCAGGTAGCGGCGGCGGCCGAGGATGGTCTCGGTGTAGCCGTCCTTGCGGGCCTGCGCGACGATCGCCTCCAGGTAGTCGCGGACGCCGCCGAACTCCTCGAAGTACTCCTCCTTGAGCGCCTTCGCCTCCGCCACCGGGATGTTGAGCTGCCCCGAGAGCCCGAAGTCGGACAGCCCGTAGGCGAGGCCGTAGTTCATCGCCTTGATCCGGGCCCTCAGGTCGGCGTCCACCTGCTCGGGCGGCAGGTCGAAGACCCGCGACGCGGTCGCCTTGTGGAAGTCGTGCCCGGACTCGAACGCCGCGATCAGCGACTCGTCCCGCGACATGTGGGCCATGATCCGCAGCTCGATCTGGCTGTAGTCGGCGGTCAGCAGCGTCTCGTAGCCCTCCCCCACCACGAAGCCCCTGCGGATGCGGCGGCCCTCGACGGTGCGGATCGGGATGTTCTGCAGGTTCGGCTTCTCGCTCGACAGCCGCCCGGTGGCCGCCACGATCTGGTTGAACGTGGTGTGGATCCGCCCGTCGTCGGAGATCTCCTTGATCAGGCCCTCGACCGTGGTGCGCAGCTTGGCCTGGTCGCGGTGGCGCAGCAGGATCACCGGAAGCTCGTTGTCGGTCTGCTGGGCCAGCCACGCGAGCGCGTCGGCGTCGGTCGTGTATCCGGTCTTGATCTTCTTCGTCTTCGGCAGGCCGAGCTTGCCGAACAGGATCTCCTGCAACTGCTTGGGCGAGCCGAGGTTGAACTGCTCCCCCACGGCCTGGTGGGCGGCCTCGGTCGCCTGCTTGACCGCCGCGCCGAACTCGGCCTCCAGCCCCGCGAAGTACTCCCGGTCGGCGGCGATGCCGGCCCGCTCCATCTCGGCCAGCACGCGCACCAGCGGCAGCTCGACGTCGGTCACCAGGCGGGTGCCGCCACGCTTGGACAGATGACCCTCCAGCGCGTCGGCGAGGTCGCGCACCGCCTGGGCGCGCAGGGCCAGATCTCTGGCCACGCCCTCGTCGGCGTCCTCGAACAGCGACGTCTGCCCACCGGGGGCGGACTCCGCCCGCAGCTCCCGGTGGATGTAACGCAGCACCAGGTCGTCGAGCGGGAACGACCGCTGCCCCGGCATGGCCAGGTAGGCGGCGAGCGCGGTGTCGCAGGTCAGGCCGCGCAGGTCGTGGCCCTGGGCCCACAACGCCAGCAGCGCGCCCTTGGCGTCGTGCACGGCCTTCGGCCGGCTCTCGTCCGCCAGCCAGGCGCCCAGCGCCGCCTCGTCCTCCTCGGTGAGGCGCGTGGGGTCGAGGTAGGCGGCGCCGCCGGGGGCGGCGATCGCGATGCCGTCGAGCCGCCCGGTGCCGCTGCCGTACGCGGCCTGGAAGGCCAGCCCGGCGCGGCCGGCCGGGAGGGCGGCGAGCCAGGCCGCCACCCGGCCCGGCTCCGGCACGGTCACCTCCAGCTCGAAGCCCTCGCCGGCCTCGGGCTCGGTGGTGCCGAGGGTCTTGAACAGCCGCTCGCGCAGCTCACCCCGGATCTGCAGCGAGTCGAGGAGCTTGTTGACCTCCTCGCGGTCCCACCCGCCCATGGTCAGCGCGGACACCTCGGCGTCGACCGGGGCGTCGCGCTTCAGCTCGGTCAGCATCCGGTTGTGGATCACCTGGCCGAGGTGCTCGCGGAGCTTGTCGCCCGCCTTGCCCTTCACCTCGTCGGCCCGCCGGACCAGCTCGTCGAGCGAACCGAACTCCGCGATCCACTTGGTGGCGGTCTTCTCCCCCACGCTCGGGATGTTCGGCAGGTTGTCGCTCGGGTCGCCGCGCAGGGCCGCGAAGTCCGGGTACTGCGCGGGGGTCAGGCCGTACTTGTCCACCACGGCCTCGGGGGTGAAGCGGGTCATGTCGCTGATGCCGCGCCGGGTCATCAGCACCGTGACCTTGTCGTTCACGAGCTGGAGCGCGTCGCGGTCGCCGGTGACGACGAGCACGCTCATGTCCTCGGCGGAGGCCCGGGTCGCCAGCGTCGCGATCACGTCGTCCGCCTCGAAGCCCGCCAGCGACAGATGCGGGATCCGCAGCGCGTCGAGCAGCTCGAAGATGAGCTGCATCTGGCCGCGGAAGTCCTCCGGGGTCTCCGCCCGGTTGGCCTTGTACGCCTCGTACGCCTCGTGCCGGAAGGTGGGCTCGCTGCGGTCGAAGCAGACCGCGAGGTGACTCGGCCGCTCGTCACGCAGGATGTTGGCCAGCATCGAGGTGAAACCGTAGACGGCCTCGGTGCGCTGACCGTCCGTGGTCATGAGATTGGCGTCCTTCAGCGCGTAGAACGCGCGATAGGCGAGGGAATGCCCGTCCAGGAGCAGCAGACACGGACGGGTGGGGGTCGCTTCACTCTTCGGCACACCCGCAGCCTAGTCTCCCTCTACGACAGAAACCCGTGGTCTTCCCACCGGAGGCGTCCCCTTGACGTTGACGAATCCCGACGAGTTCGTGGCGGAGATGAACGCCTCGCCGGGCCTGCACCGGCGCATGGGCATCGAGTTCCTCGAGGCGAGCGCGGAGCGGGTGGTCGGCCGCATGCCCGTGGAGGGCAACACCCAGCCGTACGGCCTGCTGCACGGCGGCGCCTCGTGCGTGCTGGCCGAGACACTCGGCTCGACCGGCGCCGCCCTGCACGCCGGGCCGGGGCGCAGGGTCGTCGGCATCGAGATCAACGCCACCCACCACCGCGCCGCCACCTCGGGACACGTCACCGCCGTCGCCACCCGGGTGCACGGCGGGCGCACGCTCGCGACGTACGCCATCGAGATCACCGACAGCGAGGGCCGGATGGTCTGCACGTCCCGCCTCACCTGTCTCATCAGGCCCGAATGAGCGGGCCGCGCACGCCCGGGACGCCGGCATGCGGACAAGAGGTGCAACCGGCTCTCGGGACGCATCGAGGGCCAAACCGGAACGGCTTGCGACTCTCTTTGCACGCGGGTCGCTCCGGTCGCTAGCGTTGTGGCTCCAGAGCCCGTGGGGAACCGAGTAGACAACGTGCGGAGCCGGGGAAGCTGTGTACGGTCCCAAAGGTCACCCCACGGGCTCATCGTCGCTCCGCGCCGCCGGTTCTCAGCACCGTCGCCCCGAATGACTCATGACAGCCCGCTGACCTGCGAAAGCTTTTCTCACGTCAGTGACACACCATGGTCACCGATTGGTGACGAACAACCCTGAACCGGGCGTCCCAGGCTTATGCTCCGGCCACAACAAGACAGAACCTGTCCGATGTTGCGCGTCCGCGGTTGGGGCACGACCCCGCCACGACCTGAATCAGAGGAGCACCATTGCGCAGAGCCGTGATCGCGTTCACGGCCTTCATGGGTGGACTCGTCTTTCTCCTCACCGCCCCCGCGTGGGCGGACGGAGAGGCACTGAAGGGCACACTCCAAAACCAAGGCCAGCCGGTGAACGGCGTGAAGATCAGTGTGGTGGCGGAGGACGGCAAACCCGTCGACGACGCCACCTCGGGTGCCGACGGCAAGTGGGAGGTGCCCGTTCCCAAGGCGGGCAAGTACAAGGTCACCCTGGACGCCTCCACGCTCCCCGCGGGGATCGCCCTGAAGTTCCAGGACAGGTCGACGCTCGACGTGCAGGTGTACGACGGCAGCGTACGGAACGTCCTGTTCGCCCTCGTGCCGGCCGGCGCGAAGGGCGGCGCCGCGTCCGCCGACGACGGGGGGACCTCGTTCTGGGACCGGGTCGCGCAACTCACCTTCGAGGGCTTCAACCTCGGGCTCATCATCGCCCTCGCCGCCATGGGCCTGTCGCTGGTGTTCGGCACCACCGGCCTCACCAACTTCGCCCACGGCGAGCTGCTCACGTTCGGCGCGATGTGCGCCTACTTCTTCAACGTCGTCGTGGGGGTCCACCTCGTCTGGGCCGCGCTGATCTCCGTCGTGATCGGCGGGATCTTCGGGTACGGACAGGACCGGTTCTTCTGGGGACGGCTGCGCAGGAGAGGCAGCAGCCTCGTGGCCATGATGATCATCTCGATCGGCCTGGCCCTGTTCCTGCGGTACGTCTTCCTGTTCTTCTTCGGCGGTGAGGGCGCGCCGTACGCCAACTACAACGCCCAGCCGGGCGTCCAGGTGGGCCCGATCTCCGCCGCGCCGAAGAACTTCGTCGCCATGGGCATCGAGCTCCTCGTGCTCGTGATCGTCGGCCTCGCGCTGCTCAAGACCCGCATCGGCAAGGCCGCCCGCGCGGTCGCCGACAACCCCGCGCTGGCCGCCTCCTCCGGCATCAACGTCGACCGGGTCATCCGGATCATCTGGACCGTCGGCGGGGCGATCGCGTCGCTCGCGGGCGTCATGCTCGGCCTGTCGCAGAACGTCGGCTACCAGATGGGCTTCCAGATCCTGCTGCTCGTCTTCGCGGGTGTCACCCTCGGCGGGCTCGGCACCGCGTTCGGCGCCCTCGTCGGCTCCATCGTCGTCGGCCTGTTCATCCAGCTGTCCACCGTCGTGGTGCCGACCGAGCTGAAGACCGTCGGCGCGCTGCTGGTGCTCATCCTCGTCATGCTCTTCCGGCCGCAGGGCATTCTCGGCCGGCGCGAGCGCATCGGCTGATCGGAGACCACACGTGGACTGGAACGCAATCCTCATCACCACGGTCAAGGCCTCGATCGGCCTGGAGACCGTCGTCTACGCGCTCGCCGCGATCGGCGTCAACATCCAGTTCGGCTACGCCGGGCTGCTCAACTTCGGCCAGGCGGCCTTCCTCGGCGTCGCCGCGTACGGCATGGCCGTCACGGTGGCCACCTTCCACCTGCCGTTCTGGCTGGGCATCGCGATCGGCCTGGCCGCCACCGTCGTGCTGGCCTTCCTGCTTGGCATCCCGACCCTGCGGCTGCGGGCCGACTACCTCGCCATCGTCACCATCGCGGCGGCCGAGATCGTCCGGCTCGTCTTCAGGTCGGTGGAGTTCAGCAGCGTCTTCGGCGGCTCGGACGGCCGGCAGAACTTCTCCGGCGACTTCTTCGCGATGAACCCCTACTCCCCCGGCACGTACGGCATCGGCCCGATCGGCTTCAACGAGCGGGTGACCTGGATCCTGACCGTCGGCTGGGTGCTCATCGCGATCTGCTGCGGGCTGGTCTACCTGCTCATGAAGAGCCCGTGGGGCCGCGTGCTCAAGGCCATCCGCGAGGACGAGGACGCCGTGCGCAGCCTCGGCAAGAACGTCTTCTCCTACAAGATGCAGGCGCTGGTGCTCGGCGGCCTGGTCGGCTGCCTCGGCGGCTTCCTGTTCGCGCTCGGCCAGGCGTCGGTGCAGCCCGACCTGTTCAGCACCGAGTTCACCTTCTACGCGTACACGATCGTGATCCTCGGCGGCGCGGCCCGCGTCTTCAGCCCCGTCGTCGGCGCCGCGATCTTCTGGGTGCTGCTGGTCTTCGTCGGGAACACGCTCAGCGAGGCCGTCTCGGCCGGAATGCTCCCCTCGCTTTTCACCGTGAACAACATCGGCGCCGTCCGGTTCATGCTGGTCGGCCTCGGCCTGATGCTCCTGCTCATCTTCCGGCCCCAGGGCATCTTCGGCGACAAGAGGGAGATCGCGCTCGATGCACGCTGACAGCACCACGACGAGGAAGGCGGCGGCGGTGACGGCCTTCGCGGGCCTCGATCGCGAGCCGGGGGTCGCCAAGCCCGACCCCATCCTCGTCGTCGACAACGTCGTACGCCGCTTCGGCGGCCTCACCGCCGTCGACGTCGCCCACCTGGAGATCCAGCGCGGCTCGATCACCGCGCTCATCGGGCCGAACGGCGCCGGCAAGACGACGTTCTTCAACCAGCTCACGGGCTTCGACAGCGCCGACGAAGGGTCCTGGGCCTTCAACGGCAAGCAGCTCAAGGGCGTGCCCGCGCACCGGGTGGCCCGCACGGGCATGGTGCGCACGTTCCAGCTCACCAAGGCGCTGTCGAAGCTCACGGTGATGGAGAATATGCGGCTCGGCGCGCAGAACCAGCGCGGGGAGAACTTCTTCCGCGCGCTTGTCCCGGGCAGCTGGCGCCGGCAGGAGGACGAGATCACCGAGCGGGCCGAGGAGCTTCTCGAACGCTTCAAGCTCGACGCCAAGCGCGACGACTTCGCCGGCTCGCTGTCCGGCGGCCAGCGCAAGCTGCTGGAGATGGCCCGGGCGCTGATGGTCGGCCCCGAGCTGGTCATGCTGGACGAGCCCATGGCGGGCGTGAACCCGGCCCTGACCCAGTCGCTCCTCGCGCACGTGAAGGATCTGCGTGAGGAGGGCATGACCGTGCTCTTCGTCGAGCACGACATGGACATGGTCCGCGACATCAGCGACTGGGTCGTGGTGATGGCGCAGGGCGCCGTGATCGCGGAGGGGCCGCCGAACACCATCATGTCCGACCAGCGGGTGGTCGACGCGTACCTGGGCGCCCACCACGACGCGCCGATGTCGGCGGAGGAGTTCGAGGAGCAGCTGCAGGAGGCCGAGGCCGAGCTGGAAGCCGAGATCGAGGAGAAGGCATGAGCGCAGCCGAGCCGGACCGCTCCGTCACACCGGACGCCGCCGTCACGCCCGACGCCGCCGAGCCGAAGCCGGCCGAGACGGCCAGGTCAGCGGACACGGGGCCGGACACGAGGGCGGACACGGGGATGGACGACGACGAGAGCGTCTCCCGGGCGGCCGTCACCGACCGCTCCGAGCACGTCGCCGGGGCCGAGAGCGCGCTGCTGCGCGCCGACGAGCTGTACGCGGGCTACATCCCGGGCGTCAACATCCTCAACGGCACCGACCTGTACGTGAAGAAGGGCGAGCTGATCGGCATCATCGGCCCCAACGGCGCCGGCAAGTCGACCCTGCTCAAGACCCTCTTCGGGCTCGTGCCCGTACGCAGCGGCTCGGTCACCCTGGACGGCGAGGACATCACCAACCTCAAGGCGCACGCGCTGGTGTCCCGGGGGGTGGGCTACGTCCCGCAGACGAACAACGTCTTCCCCAGCCTCACCATCGAGGAGAACCTGGAGATGGGCGCCTTCCAGGTGCCCGGCAGGTTCAAGGAGCGGTTCGAGTTCGTCTGCGAGATCTTCCCCGCCCTGCGGGAACGCCGCAAGCAGCGCGCGGGCTCGCTGTCCGGCGGTGAGCGGCAGATGGTGGCCATGGGCCGCGCGCTGATGACGGAGCCGTCGGTCCTGCTGCTCGACGAGCCCTCCGCGGGCCTGTCGCCCAAGCTGCAGGACCTGGTCTTCATCCAGGCCCAGCAGATCAACAAGGCCGGCGTCACAGTGATCATGGTGGAGCAGAACGCCCGCCGCTGCCTGCAGATCTGCCACCGCGGCTACGTGCTCGACCAGGGCCGCAACGCCTACATGGCCAGCGGCCGCGACCTAATCAACGACCCCAAGGTCATCCAGCTCTACCTGGGCACGCTCGCGCGGGCCTGAGCCCGGCCGCACGACCCCTTCACAGGACCCCGGCGGAACTTCTCCGCCGGGGTCCTCGTCGTGGATCTGTGACCGGATCCGCATCCGTCCGGCACCCCGTCCGGCACTCTTACGCGCACAATGAGGCGTATGACGCGAAGCTTCCCACGGGCGGCGCTGGTCGTCACAACGGCCACCGCTCTCGTCGTGAACCTGTCCGCCTGCCAGGCCCCGGATCACGCGCCCACGCCGCGTGGCGCGACCACCTCGCCGGACGCCGCCGGCGCCGTCTACGTGACCGGGGCGAAGGCGGGGGACGACCCCTGCGCCCGCGTCGTGTCGGCCATCGGCTATCTGGGGCTGTCGCTGCTGCCCGCCGGGCAGGAGGAGGCCCAGCACTGGGACGGGGACGTGCGCGGCCGTTTCGGCTACCTCCGCGGGACCATGGCGATGTACGGCCCCCGGCTGCCCGCCCCGGCCGCTCCGGCCGTCGCGGCCGTCGACGGCCTCGCCGGGACCCTCTCCCTCGCCCGTACGGCGGACTCCCGGCGGCCCCGCCTGCTGCGCGAGTACCGTACGGCGTCCGCCGCCGTCCTCACCGCCTGCGGCCGTCCTTCACCCGGATAACGCGCACCCGGACGACGCAGCGGGGGCGGGCCGGTAGGACCGGCCCGCCCCTTTCACCGTCGTGCCGCCCGGCTAGCCGGAGATCTTGCCGGTGTTGAAGGCGACGTTCTTGTTGTTGTTGTCGGCGCCGTACTCGTAGACGCCGATCGTGGCCTCGGCCGGGTCACCGGCGTCGTTGAACTCGATCGGGCCCGACGCGCCGTCGTAGTCGATGTCCTTGCCCGCGGCCAGCAGGTCGGCGCAGGACTTGAAGTCCGTGCACTTCTCACCGCCGCTGGACACGTCCTTCAGCTTCGCCGCGATGTCCTTGCCCACATCGCTCTTGGCGGCGATCGCCGCGAGCGCGGTGACGATCGTGGCGTCGTACGACTCGGGGCCGTAGTTGAAGTCCTTGAGGCTCGGGTCGACCGACTTCAGCTTCTCCTTGAAGTCGTCGGAGACCTGAGCGCCCGGCTGGGTGCCCTTCGCACCGTCGAGCGTGCCCTTGGGGAACCCGTCCTTGCCGGTGCCGTAGTTGGACAGGTTGCCGTCGACGAAGTAGTACTTCACCTTCTTGGCGGTCAGGCCCTGCTTGACCAGCTCGGGGACGATCTTCTTGGTCTCGTCGAACCCGATCAGCGCGATGGCCTTGGGGTTCTTCTGCTTGATCTTGGCGACGTCCGCCGAGTAGTCGGCCGCCTTCGGGTCGTAGATGACCTTCTCCACGACCTCGCCGCCGCCGCCCTCGACCGCCTTCTGCACGTTGTCGGCCAGACCCGTGCCGTACGCGTCCTGGAGGGCGAGGATGCCGACCGTGTCGTTGCCGTCGGCGAGGATGAGGTCGCCGAGCACGCGGCCCTGCAGCACGTCCGGCGGCGCCGTACGGAAGTACAGGCCCTTGTCGTCGTACGTGGTGAACTGGTCGGAGGTGTTCGCCGGCGAGATCTGCACGACGCCCGCACCAGTGATCTTGTCGATGACCGACAGCGACACCGAGGACGACGCGGCGCCCACGACCACGTCGGCCTTCTGCTGCAGCAACTTGTCGACAGACTGGGAGGCAATGTTGGTGGAGGTGTCACCCGAGTCCGTGTCGATCTCGATCACCGGCTTGCCGAGAACACCGCCGGCGTCGTTGATCTCCTTGACGGCCAGCTTCACACCCGCGAACTCCGGCGGGCCGAGGAAGGCGAGCGAACCGGTCTGGGGCAGCAACGTGCCGATGGTGAGGACGCCGTCGCCCTGCGCGTCGGCGGGGGCCGAGGAGGCCGCCGGCGCCGGGGCCGAGGCGCTCGGGGCGGCGCTGTCCTCGCCACCGCCACAGGCCGCCAGCGCGAGCGTGGCGGCTGCGGCGACGGCCAGAGCCCGCCCGAGGGGGGCAATGCGGATCATGAAAGCATCTCCTTCATCCAGGCCCGGGAATCCGTCAGCGCTGCCGACTGTCCCGATCGAATGGCTGAAACGTACATAGCCGGGGGTGCCCCCGACCAGGGATGCATCAGAACTGTCCGCACTTGGATGCGGAGTCGTAATAACTCCTCAACTTAGCGGCACACGTCCCTGACCAGGAGTCTTCTCCTGGACGATCAGCAGGGGCGCGTGGTCAGGCGGTTGCCGTGGCCCCGCCGCCGTTCTCGTTCACCACGATCTGCGCCACCTGGCGCATGCTCATGCGCCGGTCCATCGACGCCTTCTGGAGCCACCGGAACGCCTGCGGCTCGGTCCACCCGTGCTGGGCCATGAGCAGGCCCTTCGCCCGCTCCACCAGCTTCCTGGTCTCCAGCCGCTCCGACAGCGTGGAGACCTCCTTCTCCAGCGCGGCGATCTCTTCGTGCCGGGTGACCGCCATCTCGATCGCGGGGACCAGGTCGCCCTTGGTGAACGGCTTGACCAGGTAGGCCATCGCCCCCGCGTCCCTGGCCCGCTCCACCAGGTCACGCTGCGAGAACGCGGTGAGGATGAGACAGGGGGCGATTCGTTCGGAGACGATGCGCTCGGCCGCCGAGATCCCGTCGAGCACCGGCATCTTCACGTCCAGGATCACCAGGTCGGGGCGGAGTTCCAGGGCCAGTTTGACCGCCGTCTCGCCGTCACCGGCCTCCCCGACCACGGCGTAGCCGTCCTCTTCGAGCATCTCCTTGAGGTCGAGGCGGATCAGCGCCTCGTCTTCCGCGATCACCACTCGCCGCTGCGTACTCACGCACAAGAGGTTACCGATGTCCGCTACATTGGAACCACGCCAGGGGCCTCGTGGGTGATCACCTGTTTGGTAGGCTACTGTGCGACGGGTTCGGACAAAGCAGGCAATGTCCGGATTGAAGCCCCGGTACCCCAATGGCATGAGGGAGCGGATTCAAAACCCGTACAGTGTGGGTTCGAGTCCCACCCGGGGCACTTTTCACCTCATGTGTTCGCTCGGAAACTGTCGGTGGCGACTGCCACGATCGGGCGTGTGTACGATTCCTCGACTCGCCGCCGGGCTCTCCGTCTCCTCGACTCCGGTCTCACCTCGACTCCGGTCTCACCTTGGCTCAGGCGAGCCGTCGCCTGGGCATCTCCCCCTCGACGCTCCGTGAGTGGCGGGACCACCCTGACCGGCCTCCCGCCCGGGCCGCGACCTGCCCGCGCTGCGAGGAGATCCCCGCGATGTCACCGAGCATCCGGGGCTCTTCGCGCGCGGTCTCATCCACTCGGACGGCTACCGGGGGACGAACCGGGTCCGGCGGCCGGTCGGCGGGGAGGACAAGTGGTACGAGTACCCGCGATACCTGTTCAAGAACGAGTCGGCCGACATCCTCCGGCTGTGCGGTGAGACGCTGGACCGCCTCGGCGTCGCGTGGCGCCACAACAAGCCCAACGAGATCTCGGTCGCCCGACGCGACGCCGTGGCCCGCCTCGACCGGTTCGTGGGCCCGAAGTATTGACCCGCACTCCTCCGCACCGCGCTTCTCGCCACCGCCCCCGTACCAAGACGCCGCGGACAGGGTCAGGCGAGGCTGTCGAGCCAGGCATGGTGGAGGCGGGCGAACCGGCCGGAGCGGGCGATCAACTGGTCGGGCGAGCCGTCCTCCACGATCCGGCCGTGCTCCATCACGAGCACCCGGTCGGCGATCTCGACGGTGGACAGGCGGTGGGCGATGATCAGCGCGGTCCGGTCGGCGAGGATCGTCCGCAGCGCCCGCTGCACAAGCCGCTCGCTGGGCACGTCGAGGCTGGAGGTGGCCTCGTCCAGGATCAGCACGGCGGGATCGGCGAGGAAGGCCCGGGCGAACGCGACAAGCTGCCGCTGCCCCGCCGACATCCGGCCGCCGCGCTTGCCGACCTGGGTCTCGTATCCCTCGGGGAGGGTGGAGACGAACGTGTGGGCGCCGATGGCCTCCACGGCCCGCGCGATCTCCGCGTCCGGCGCGTCGGGGCGCCCGAAGCGCACGTTGTCCGCGATCGTCCCACTGAACAGGTAGTTCTCCTGGGTGACCATGACCACGTGGCGGCGCAGGGTGTCCTCGTCCAGGCCGCGCAGGTCCACGCCGTCGAGCAGCACCCGCCCGGCCACCGGGTCGTGGAACCGGGCGACGAGCTTGGCCAGCGTGGTCTTGCCCGCGCCGGTCGTGCCGACGACGGCGACCGTCTGCCCGGCGGGGATCTCCAGGTCGAGCAGCGGCAGCACCGGCGGGCCCTCGGTATAGCCGAACCGGACGGCCTCGAAGCGCAGTTCCCCGGCGGCCCGCGGCAGCGGCACCGGCCGGGCGGGCTCGGCCACCGCCGGTCGCTCCTCGAGCACCCCAGACAGCTTCTCCAGCGCCGCCCCCGCCGACTGGAGGGCGTTGTAGAACTGGCTGATCTCCTGCATCGGCTCGTAGAACTGGCGCAGGTAGAGCAGGAACGCGGCGAGCACGCCGACCGTGACCGTGCCGCGCAGCGCGAGCAGGCCGCCGTACAGCAGGACGACGGCGACCGTGACGTTGCCGATCAGCTTGATGCCGGGCATGAACACGGCCACCAGTCGCGAGCCTCGCACGTTGGCGTCGCGGTAGTCCGCGTTGAGCCGCTCGAAGATCTCCTGGTTGCGCGGCTCCCGGCGGAACGCCTGCACCGCCCGGATCCCGGTCATCGTCTCCACGAAGTGGACGATCACGAGCGCGACGGCCTCCCGCGTACGGCGGTAGGTGACGCTCGACTCCCGGCGGAACCACCGGGTGAACAGCAGCAGGACCGGGAGCGGCAGCAGCGCCACCAGACCGAGGCGCACGTCGAGCACCAGCAGCATGACCGCGGTGCCGCACAGGGTGAGCACGGCGGTGACGAGGCCGTCGAAGCCCGAGTCCAGCAGTTCGGCGATCGCGTCCACGTCGGAGGTCAGCCGGGAGATGACCCGCCCCGAGGTGTACTTCTCGTGGAACGACAGCGACAGCCGCTGGAAGTGGTCGAAGACCCGGCGGCGCAGCTCCAGCAGGACGTCCTGGCCGATCCGGCCCGCCATCTGCAGGAACGCCTGCCGGGTGAGCGCCTGCGTGACCGCGGCCAGCAGCACCGCGGCGACGACGGCCAGCAGGGCCCCCGCGCCGTGCCCCCGCAGCATCGGGGGGATCCCGTCGTCGATGCCCTTCTTCACCAGGTACGGCAGGGCCAGCCCGGCCGCGTTGGACACGACGATGACCGCGGTGAGCACGGCGATCGCCCGGCGGTGCGGGCGGAGCAGGTCGCCGAGCAGACGGCGGGACCGGGTGCGCAGCAGCAGGGAGACCCGCTCGGAGATCTCGTCCCGCTCCTCGGCCGCGACCCCCCGCCAGGCTGTGTTTCCCGCTTCGCCCATCGGGGGGCTCACATCCGATTCGCTGTCGGTTTCCTGGGTCATGGCGCGGATCTCTCGGCGTCGAGGCCCGCGTCCTGGGCGAGCAGTTCGCGGTATTCCGGAACCGTGGCCAGCAGGTCGCCGTGCCGTCCCACGTGGGCGATGGTGCCGTCGCGGAGCAGCGCCACGCGGTCGGCGAGCAGCACCGTCGAGGCGCGGTGGGCCACGACGATGCCGGTGGCGTCGGCGAGCACGCGGCGCAGCGCCTCCTCCACCAGCGCCTCGGTCTCCACGTCGAGCGCCGACAGGGTGTCGTCGAGCACGAGCACGCGCGGGCCGCCGAGCACGGCCCTGGCCAGCGCCAGCCGCTGCCGCTGGCCGCCCGACAGCGACATGCCCTGCTCGCCGATGCGGGTGTCGAGCCCCCATGGCAGGTCGTAGGCGAACGTCGCCTGCGCGATCTCCAGGGCCTGCCTGACCTCCTCCTCGGTGGCGTCTCCGCGGCCGAGCGTGACGTTCTCGCGCACGCTCATGGAGAACAGCGTGGGTTCCTCGAACGCGGTGGCGACCACCGAGCGCAGCGAGACCGGCGACAGGTGCCGTACGTCGTGGCCGTCGATGGTGACGCGGCCCGCGGTGACGTCGCACAGGCGGGGCACGAGGGTGGTCAGCGTCGTCTTGCCCGAACCGGTGGCCCCGACGACGGCGACGGTCTCCCCCGGCCGCACCTCCAGCCAGACGTCGCGCAGCACCGGGCGGTCCGCGCCGGGGAAGCGGAACTCCACGCCCTCGAAGCGGACGTGGCCGCGGGGGCGCTCGATGACGGCCGCGCCGCCGCGGATCGCGGGAACCGTGTCGAGCACCTCGACGACCCGGTCCGCCGAGGTCATCGCCTCCTGCCCCATGGCGAGGATGTAGCCGAGGGAGGCGACCGGCCAGACGAGCTGGAGGACCAGCGTGGTGAACGCGACCAGCGTGCCGAGCGTCAGCGCGCCGGCCCCGACGGCGATGGCGCCAAGCAGCAGGACCAGTGCGAGCGTGACGTTCGGCACCACTTCGAGGAAGGTGAAGAACCGGGAGGCCAGGCGGACCTTTCCCAGGGTGGTGCGGCGGACCTCCCGCGCGGCGGCGGTGAAGCCCCCGAAGACGTGCTCGCGCCGCCCGAACGCCCTGACGGTGCGGACTCCGACGGCCGACTCCTCGACGAGTGTCGCGAGGTCGCCCTGCTGGTCCTGCAGCCGCCGGGAGATGCCGATGTAACGCCGCTCGAACCGCAGCGACAGGGCCACGACGGGGAGCGCGGAGGCGGCGACCAGCAGCCCGAGCGGCCAGTACATCCGCAGGAGCACCACCGTCACCGCGGTGAGCTGCAGGATGTTCATGATCAGGAACAGCACGCCGAACCCGAGGAACCGGCGGATCGTCGACAGGTCGCTCGTCGCGCGGGACAGCAGCTGGCCCGACTGCCACCCGTCGTGGAAGCTCATCGGCAGCCGCTGGAGCTGCCGGTAGACGTCGTCACGGATCGCGGTCTCGAGGCCGAGGACCGGCCCGGCCTGCGACCACCGGCGGACGAACGTGAGAACCGCCTCGGTCACACCGAGGCCGAGGGCGAGCAGCCCGAGCGGGACCAGCCCGGCCAGATCTCCGTGGGCCACCGGCCCGTCGATGATCTCCTTGCCGACGAGAGGGATCACCGTGCCGGCCGAGATGCCGCCGAGCGCCGCGAACCACGAGACGACCAGGCTGCCGGCGTACGGCCGCAGGTAGGCCCGCAGCCGCCACAGTGAGCGCCACGACGACCGGCCGTGGACGGGCCCGGGGGTCTGGGGGGATGCCATCAACGGGCGCAGCGCTCCTCCGGCGTCTGACAGGGCGGATTACTCGCTCCTGCCATGCTCCGTCGAAGAACGCCGCGTCCGCAAGCGGTTTGATCCCGCCGCCGGGGATCACAGCTCCCACGGAGGCCGGGCCCGTGCGGCCCGGCCCCGCGGGCCGCCGGTGTCAGCCCGCCGGGTGGGCGACGAGCGAGCCGACCGTGTGGACGCGCAGCGCGTTGGTGGACCCGTGGTTGCCGGGCGGGGAGCCGGCCACGACGACGATCTTGTCGCCCTTCTCGCACACGCCGAGGGCGAGCAGCGAGGCCTCCACCTGACGCACCATGTCGTCGGTGTGGTGGACGAACGGCACCTCGAACGTCTCGACGCCCCAGGTGAGCGCGAGCTGGCCGCGCACCTGCGGGTTGGAGGTGAAGGCGAGCAGCGGGATCGACGAGCGGTAGCGCGCCAGGCGGCGGGCGGTCTCACCGGACATCGTGAACGCCACCAGGGCCTTGGCCTTGACGATCGCGCCGACCTCGGCCGCCGCGCGGGCGATGGCGCCGCCGGTCGTCTCGGGCAGCCGGTCCAGGTTGTGGGTGGCCTGCAGCGTGGTGCCCTCGGCCGCGACCGCGATGCGGTCCATCGTGGCCACGGACTCGATCGGGTAGGTACCGACCGAGGTCTCGCCGGACAACATCACCGCGTCGGCGCCGTCCATCACCGCGTACGCGACGTCGGACGCCTCGGCGCGGGTGGGCCGCGGGGCACTCATCATCGAGTCGAGCATCTGGGTGGCCACGATGACCGGGTGGGCCTTCTCACGGCACAGCTCGATGATGCGGCGCTGGACGATCGGCACCTGCTCCAGCGGAAGCTCGACGCCGAGGTCGCCGCGGGCGACCATCACGCCGTCGAAGGCGTCGACGATCTCCTCCAGGCACTCGACGGCCTGCGGCTTCTCGATCTTGGCGAGGAGCGGGAGCCGGACGCCCTCCTCCTCCATGATCGCGTGGACGAGGGCCGCGTCCTCCGGCGACCGGACGAACGACAGGGCGATCATGTCGACGCCGGTGCGCAGGGCCCAGCGCAGGTCCGCCACGTCCTTCTCCGTGAGCGCCGGGGCGCTGACGGCGACACCGGGGAGGTTGAGGCCCTTGTTGTCGGAGATCATGCCGCCGATGACGACGCGGGTGACGACGCGCGGCCCCTCGACCGCGGTCACCTCGAGGTTCAGGCGGCCGTCGTCGACGAGGATGGTGTCGCCGGGACCGACGTCGCCGGGCAGGCCATCGTAGGTGGTGGAAACGATGTCACGGTCCCCGGGGACGTCCTCGGTGGTGATGGTGAAGACGTCGCCGAAGCCGAGCCGGACGGGGCCGGAGGCGAAGCGTCCGACGCGGATCTTGGGTCCCTGGAGGTCGGCCAGGATGCCGACGGCACAGCCCAGCTCGTCGGCGGCGGCCCTGACCCGGTCGAACACCTCCTTGTGCAGCTCATGGCTGCCGTGGGAGAGGTTGAAACGGGCCACGTTCATGCCCGCCGTGATGAGCTCGCGAAGGCGCTCCGGCGAGGAGGTGGCGGGCCCGAGGGTACAGACGATCTTTGCTCGACGACTCACAACACTACCCTAATTGGTACAGACCACTCGATGTGACGGCACATACAGCCGTCGCCAAATGTTCAGACACTTCACGCGATCACCCGCGTGCCCTAGCCTGCAGCCATGGAACGTACCCGGGCATGGGGGGCGATAACGGCGCTGTTCACCCTGGCGGCGTGCGGAGGCCAGGCTACCGAATCCCCCGCGCCTCCGCCGGGTGTTTCCGTGTCACTGAACCAGTGGCGCAGCGACGAGGCGGCCCACGAGCTCGAGGTCTCCGTGCGCAACGACGGCGACACCCCCGTCCGGTTCCTCGACGTGCAGCTCGTCACCGGCTCCTTCGCCACGCTCCCGCCGGCCCGGGTGGACTCCACGCTGGGCCGGACTCCGCGCACCGACCTGCGGATTCCCTACGGCGAGGCGCGGTGCGACCCCGCGACGATCCCGCCGGTCCGCCCCGCCACCGTCGTGGCGACCGTGCAGGCGGGCGAGGGACCGGCGCGCAGGGCGGAGTTCCCCGTACGCCATCCGGACCCGCTGCTGGCGGGGCTGGTCAAGGCCGAGTGCGGGGCGTACCTCCTGCGCCGGGCGGCGGACGTGACCTTCGGCGACACGTGGACCAGGGCGGGCCGGGCGCTGCGCGGGGTGCTCCTGGTGACCAGAAAGCAGGGCGCGGAGCCCGTGACGATCGACGAACTGGGCGCCACCACGCACTACACCGTCAGGCCGCTGTCGGGCCGCAGCCGTCCGGTGGCCGTGCTGGAGCCGGGGTCGCCGCGCCTGGAGATCCCGGTGGAGGTCACGCCCGCCCGCTGCGACTGGCACGCCTTCGCCGAGGCGAAGAAGGCGTACCTGTTCCCGGTCTACGGGACGGTGGGGGCGGGCGAGCGGCGCTACCTCATCGCGACGCCTCCCGCGCCGGTGCAGCAGACGTTCCTGTCGTACGCGAAGGACGTCTGCGGCGTCGGCGGATGACGACGGCCAGACCGGCCCAGGAGACGAGCACGACGGCGATCACGGCCAGCCGGACGGCCGTGACGTACTCCTCGGGATAGACGGCCCCTTCGATGTAGGTGTCGATGAAGCCGCCGGGCAGCAGGCCCCGCTCCCCCGCCCGGGCGCGTCCCCAGTTCTCCAGCGCCGTCAGCGGGCACTCCACCAGCCCGGTGAGCTGGACGAGCGCCCAGGCGCACAGCGCGAGGTGCGGCCAGGCCAGCCGGGGCCGCCACCAGGCGGCGAAGCCGCCCAGGGCGATGTAGGCGATGACCAGGAAGTGCGCGGCCATCGTGGCCTGCCAGACGAACCGGTAGATCATGATCTGCCCTCCTGAGAAGCCGAGGGTAGATCGCCGTACAGCCGCCGGGCATCCGGCGGCCTACTCAGTTCCGTACTCAGGCGGGTCGGCACTCAGGCGGGTCGGCACTCAGGCGGGTCGGCACTCAGGCGGGTCAGCGGGCGACGGTCGCGGCCCGGGCGGCGTCGACCAGGCCGTGGCCGAAGAAGCCGTTCCGGCTCGCGGGGCCCTCGCAGACCTGGGTCTCGCCGGTCCCGTAGCGGTAGGTGCGCGGCGAGGGGCAGCCCTTCGGCGTCGCCGTGGCGTAGAGCAGGCGCTCCACCTCCGCGGGGTCCATCTGGAGCCCGCCCGGGCCCGGCTTGCCGAACCGCCCGATGATGAGGGCCGCCACGCCGGTCACGTGCGGCGCCGCCATCGAGGTGCCCTCCATGTACTGGTAGTAGGCGCACTTGCCGGCACGGCACTCGCGGATCACCGAGTTGTCCTTCGGCATGCCCTTGGCGTCGAGGCGGCCCTGGGCGCGCAGGACGTGCTCGGGGGCGGCGGCGAGGATCTCCCGGTCGATCCCGCGCAGCGCGGTGCCGCCGTCGAAGACGTCGCCGCCGGGCGCCGAGATGTCGGTCTGCTCGGTGCCGTAGTCGGAGTAGGGCGCCTTGCGGCCGCTCGGGCCGACCGCGGACACCGAGATGACGCCGTCGAGCTCGGCCGGGACGTTGCGGCAGGAGTTGTCGACGGACCGGTTCTTCTCCGAGCCCTTCGGGAAGTCGGGGCTGGAGGTGTCGGTCTTCGGCTTGCCGAGGTCTCCCCCGGCGTTCCCGATGGCGGTGATCAGCGTGACGCCGTGCGACCGGGCGTAGTTGACCGCCCGCCGCATCCCCTCCAGGATCGCCCGCTGCTCCGACCGCTCGGCGGGCGTGTCGCCGGGGTTGTCCGGGCAGTTGAACGTCCAGGGGTCGACGTAGAAACTCATGTTGACCACGTCGACGCCGACGTCGGCGGCGTACTCCAGGGCGTCCAGGGTGGGCTTGAGGAAGAAGAAGCCCGAGTCGGTGCCGGCGCGCAGGTTGACCAGCGACACGTCGGGGGCGACGCCGGCGACGCCGATGCCGTTGATCGGCGAGCCGATCGTGCTCGCGACGTGGGTGCCGTGGCCGTCGTCGTCGACGTCGGCCGGGTCCTTGCACCCCTTGTACTCGCAGGGTCCGTCGAGCTTTCTGCCGTTGGGGTCGGTGGGCTGGTCGGTCACGAAGTTACGGCTCAGCGCCCGGTTGAAGTTCGGCGCGATGTCCGGGTGCCGGCCGTCGACGCCGGTGTCGATCACACCGACCAGCACCTTGTGGCTGCCCCTCGCCTTCGCGTAGGAGCCCGTGGGCGTGGCGCCGATCATCCTCATGTCCCACTGCCGGTCGGCGAGCGGTTCCGCGCCCCCTGCCCACCTCTCCCCCGCCCGCCTCTCCCCCGCCCGCGCGGCCCTGTCCGGGCGCGTCGCGCCGGGGGTCGTACGCCCTGTCGTACGCCCTGTCGTACGCCCTGTCGTACGCCACGCTCCGGCGGAGACGGGAGCGCCGGCGGTCCGGCCGATGGGGCGGTCGCGGGCGACGCCGACCACGGCGGGGTCGGCGCCGATCCGCTCGGGCGCGGAGGTGCGCACGAGGAGATAGCCGAGGCGGTCGTCGTGGGCCCGCACCGTGCCGCCGGCGGCCTCGGCCGCCCGCTGCGCGGCGGCCCGCCCGCCGTCCACGTAGAAGACCAGGTAGTCACCGGCCTGCCCGGCCGCGGTCGCGGACCCCGAGGGGCCCGGTGGAGCGGGTGTGCTCAGCGCGTCCGCTGTGCTGAACAGGATCAGCGCCGGGACGCCCGGTATCGCTGGTGCGCTGGACGAGGCGCCCAGCCCGCCGAGCAGTGCGATCGACATGATGGCCCCGGCGAGCCGCCCCCGTGCGTGCAACGCTCCTCCTCGATTCCGGGCCCGTGATCGGGCTCAGCATCTTCCCGGCAGCCAGCCGCGCGCCGCAACCCGCCGGACCGCGTGGCCCGAGAGCCGCACGGGCCGGCCGCCGCGCGGCCTGGCCTCCCGAGATGGAGGTATTCCCGGTTTGCCGGGTAATGCCGCCGGACGCGGTCCAATCCTCTGGGAACCGCGCCGGCGGCGCACATCGCGATCAGACGAGGGGCCGCGCCGTCGGGGGGATCGGCACGGGCAGGACCGTACGGCCGCTCAGGTGCCGGTCGACCGCCGCCGCCGCGGACCGGCCCTCGGCGATCGCCCACACGATCAGCGACTGGCCGCGGCCCATGTCGCCGGCCGCGAACACGCCCTCCACCGACGTCTCGTACGAGGAGTTCCTGGCCACGTTGCCGCGGGCGTCGAAGAACGACTCCGGGTCGCCCGACAGGGCGGCGAGGTCGTTCAGCAGCGGGCCCTTCTCCGGGCCGAGGAAGCCCATGGCGAGCGTGACCAGGTCGGCCGGGATCTCCCGCTCGGTGCCGGGGATCGGCGCGAACCCCGCCGCCGGGCCCTCGACGTCGACCAGGCGCAGCGCCCGCACATTGCCCTCGTCGTCGCCGGCGAACCCGGTGGTGGACACCGCGTACACGCGGTCGCCCGCCCCGGCCTCCAGCTCCTCGTGCGCGCTCTCCATCTTGAACAGCATCGGGTACGTCGGCCACGGCTGGCTGCCCGGACGGGCCGCCGGCGGCCTCGGCATGATCTCCAGCTGGGTGACCGACAGCGCGCCCTGCCGGACCGCGGTGCCGATGCAGTCGGCGCCGGTGTCGCCGCCGCCGATCACGACGACGTGCCTGCCCTCCGCCGAGATCGGCGACTCGGCGTAGTCGCCCTCCTGGGCCTTGTTGGCCGGGGGAAGGTACTCCATCGCCTGGTAGACGCCCTTGAGCTCGCGGCCGGTCACCGGCAGGTCGCGCCACGCCGTGGCGCCGCCCGCCAGCACGACGGCGTCGAACTCCGCGCGCAGCCCGGCCGCCGTGACGTCCACGCCCACGTCGACGCCGGTGCGGAACTCGGTGCCCTCGGCCTCCATCTGGGCGATGCGGCGGTCGACGTGCCGCTTCTCCATCTTGAACTCGGGGATGCCGTACCGGAGCAGCCCGCCGATCCGGTCGGCCCGCTCGAACACGACCACGTCGTGCCCGGCACGGGTGAGCTGCTGCGCGGCGGCGAGGCCGGCCGGGCCGGAGCCGACGACCGCGACCTTCCGGCCCGTCCTGACGGCGGGCGGCTGCGGCGTGACCCAGCCCTCGGCGAAGGCCCGGTCGACGATCTCGACCTCCACCCGCTTGATCGCGACCGGGTCGGAGTTGATGCCGAGCACGCACGCCGACTCGCACGGGGCGGGGCACAGGCGGCCGGTGAACTCCGGGAAGTTGTTGGTCGCGTGCAGCCGCTCGATCGCCTCGCGCCAGTCGTCGCGGTAGACGAGGTCGTTCCACTCGGGGATGAGGTTCCCGAGCGGGCAGCCGTTGTGGCAGAACGGGATGCCGCAGTCCATGCAGCGGGCCGCCTGCTTGGTCAGCGCGGGCTTGGGGAAGTCCTCGTAGACCTCGCGCCAGTCGCGGATGCGCACGTCGACCGGGCGGCGCGCCGGCAGCTCGCGCCCGTGTGTCAGGAACCCCTTCGGGTCAGCCATCGGTGTACCCCCCTTATCGTCGTGTGGGAACGGTGGTGGTGACGACGTTCATCGGCGTCACCCGTGGACGGCGGCCATGACCGCCTCGTCGATGTCGCGGCCCTCGGCCTCGGCGGCGGCCCGCGCCAGCAGGACCCGCTTGTAATCGGTCGGCATGATCTTCGCGAACCGGCCGAGCGCGGCGTCCCAGTCCGCCAGCAGCGCCTTGGCGACCGTGGATCCGGTCTCCGTGAGGTGCCTGTCGACGATCTCCCGCAGGAACTCGGCGTCCTCGTCGTTCAGCGCCTCGAGCTCCACCATCTCGCGGTTGACCCGCTCGGGCCGCAGGTCGAGCACGTACGCCACGCCGCCCGACATGCCGGCGGCGAAGTTGCGGCCGGTCGCGCCGAGGACGACGGCCCTGCCGCCGGTCATGTACTCGCAGCCGTGGTCGCCCACGCCCTCGACGACGGCGGTCGCGCCGGAGTTGCGCACGCAGAACCGCTCGCCCACGATGCCGCGGACGAAGACCTCGCCGGACGTCGCGCCGTACAGGCCGACGTTGCCCGAGACGACCTGCGTCTCGGCCTCGAACGGCGCGTCGGGGTGCGGCCGGACGACGATGCGGCCGCCCGACAGACCCTTGCCGAGGTAGTCGTTGGCGTCGCCGGTCAGCCGCAGCGTGACGCCGCGCGGCACGAACGCGCCGAACGAGTTGCCCGCCGAGCCGGTGAACGACACGTCGATCGTGTTGTCGGGCAGGCCCGCACCGCCGTACCGCTTGGTCACCTCGTGGCCGAGCATGGTGCCGACCGTGCGGTTGACGTTGCGGATGGGCAGCTCCAGCGTGACCGGCTCGCCGAGGCTCAGCGCGCCCTCGGCGAGCTGGATCAGCGTGTTGTCCAGCGCCTTGTCGAGCCCGTGGTCCTGCTCGGCGACCCTGCGGCGCGGGGTGCCCTCGGGCAGCTCCGGCTGGTGCAGGATCGGCGACAGGTCGAGGCCGGCGGCCTTCCAGTGCTCGACCGCGCGGGTGGTGTCGAGCAGGTCGGCCCGCCCGATGACCTCGTCGAGCGAGCGGTAGCCGAGCTCGGCGAGGTACTCGCGCACCTCCTGGGCGACGAACTCGAAGAAGTTCACCACGAACTCGGGCTTGCCGCTGAACCGCCTGCGCAGCTCGGGGTTCTGCGTGGCCACGCCCACCGGGCAGGTGTCGAGGTGGCAGACCCGCATCATGACGCAGCCGGAGACGACCAGCGGAGCGGTGGCGAAGCCGTACTCCTCGGCGCCGAGCAGCGCCGCGATGACCACGTCGCGGCCGGTCTTGAGCTGGCCGTCGGCCTGCACGACGATGCGGTCGCGCAGCCCGTTGAGCAGCAGCGTCTGCTGGGTCTCGGCCAGGCCGAGCTCCCAGGGGGCGCCCGCGTGCTTGACCGAGGTCAGCGGGGAGGCGCCGGTGCCGCCGTCGTGGCCGGAGATCAGCACGACGTCGGCGTGGGCCTTGCTGACGCCCGCCGCCACGGTCCCTACTCCGACCTCGGCGACCAGCTTCACGTGGACGCGGGCGCGCGGGTTGGAGTTCTTCAGGTCGTGGATGAGCTGGGCGAGGTCCTCGATCGAGTAGATGTCGTGGTGCGGCGGCGGCGAGATGAGGCCGACGCCGGGGGTGGAGTGCCGGGTCTTGGCGATCCACGGATACACCTTGTGGCCGGGCAGCTGGCCGCCCTCGCCGGGCTTGGCGCCCTGCGCCATCTTGATCTGCAGGTCGTCGGCGTTGACGAGGTATTCGCTGGTCACGCCGAACCGGCCGGAGGCCACCTGCTTGATCGCGCTGCGCCGCTCGGGGTCGTGCAGCCGCTCGGGGTCCTCGCCGCCCTCGCCGGTGTTCGACTTGGCGCCGAGCCGGTTCATCGCGATGGCCAGCGTCTCGTGCGCCTCCATGGAGATGGAGCCGTACGACATGGCGCCGGTGGAGAACCGCTTCACGATCGACTCGACCGGCTCGACCTCGTCGATCGGGATCGGCGCGCCGGCGGGACGCAGCCGGAACAGGCCGCGCAGCGTCATGAGCTTCTGGGACTGCCCGTCCACCAGGGACGTGTACTCCTTGAAGATCTCGTACCGCCGGGTGCGGGTGGAGTGCTGGAGCTTGAAGACGGTGGTCGGGTTGAACAGGTGCGGCTCGCCCTCGCGGCGCCACTGGTACTCGCCGCCGACCTCCAGCCGCCGGTGCGGGTTCTCCGCGCGGGGGTAGGCCCGCGCGTGCCGCTCCAGCGCCTCCCTGGCCAGCACGTCGAAGCCGACGCCGCCGAGACGGGAGGTGGTGCCGGTGAAGCACCTGTCGATGACCTCGGCGCCGAGGCCGAGGGCCTCGAAGATCTGCGCGCCGGTGTAGGAGGCGACCGTGGACACGCCCATCTTGGACATGACCTTCAGGACGCCCTTGCCGTACGCCTTGATGAGGTTGCGCACGGCCTTGCGCGGGTCCAGGTCGAGCTGACCGGTCGCGATCATGTCCTCGACCGTCTCCAGGGCGAGGTAGGGGTTGATCGCGCTCGCGCCGTACCCGACGAGCAGGGCCATGTGGTGGCACTCGCGGGCCTCGCCGGTCTCGATCACCAGGCCGACCCGGGTGCGGGACTTCTCCCGGATGAGGTGATGGTGCACCGCGCCGGTGAGCAGCAGCGACGGGATCGGCGCCCGCTCGCGGGAGGACCCGCGGTCGGACAGCACGATGATCCGGGCGCCGTCCTCGATGGCCCGGGAGACCTCCAGGCGGATCTCCTCCAGCCGCCGCACCAGCGCCTCGCCGCCGCCGGCGGCGTCGAACAGGCCGGACACGACGTACGGCTGGAAGCCGGGCAGCGCGCCCTCGTCGTTGATGTGAACGATCTTCGCGAGCTCGTCGTTGTCGATCACCGGGTAGGGCAGCACGAGCCGGCGGCACGAGGCCGGGCCGGGGTCGAGCAGGTTGCCCTCGGGGCCGATCGTCGACTGCAGCGAGGTGACGAGCTCCTCGCGGATGGCGTCCAGCGGCGGGTTCGTGACCTGCGCGAAGAGCTGGCTGAAGTAGTCGAACAGCAGCCGCGGCTTCTCGCTCAGCACGGCGACGGGGCTGTCGGTGCCCATCGAGCCGATCGGCTCGGCGCCGTTCCGCGCCATCGGCGTGAGGATGATCCGGAGCTCCTCCTCGGTGTAGCCGAAGGTCTGCTGCCGCTTGACCAGCGCCTCGTGGGTGGGGTGCTCGTGCTCGCGCTCGGGCAGCTCCTCGAAGCGGACCAGGCCCGCGTGCAGCCACTCGCCGTACGGCTCGGCGGCGGCGAGCTCGGCCTTGACCTCGTCGTCCTCGATGATCCGGCCGCGCGCGGTGTCCACGAGGAACATCCGGCCCGGCTGCAGGCGGCCCTTGCGGACGACCTTCTCCTGCGGGATGTCGGACAGCACGCCGGCCTCGGAGGCGAGCACGACCAGGCCGTCGTCGGTGACCCAGAACCGGCCCGGGCGCAGGCCGTTGCGGTCGAGGACCGCGCCGACCAGCGTGCCGTCGGAGAAGGTGATCGACGCGGGGCCGTCCCACGCCTCCATGAGGGTGGAGTGGAACTCGTAGAAGGCCCGGCGGGCCGGGTCCATCTCGGTGTGGTTCTCCCACGCCTCCGGGATCATCATCAGCACGGCGTGCGGCAGCGACCTGCCGCCGAGGTGCAGCAGCTCCAGCGTCTCGTCGAACGAGGCGGTGTCGGAGCCGTCCGGGTCGCAGATGGGGAACAGCCGCCGCAGGTCGCCCGGGATCAGGCCGGTGGCGAGCATCGCCTCGCGGGCGCGCATCCAGTTGCGGTTGCCGCGGACGGTGTTGATCTCGCCGTTGTGCGCGACGTACCGGTACGGGTGGGCCAGCGGCCAGGAGGGGAAGGTGTTGGTCGAGAAGCGCGAGTGGACCAGCGCGATCGCGCTCACGTAGCGCTCGTCGGACAGGTCGGCGAAGAACGGCTCGACCTGCAGCGAGGTCAGCATGCCCTTGTAGACGATGGTCCGCGAGGACAGCGAGGAGAAGTAGACGTCCGCCTCGTGCTCGGCCCGCTTGCGGAAGGCGAACACGATCCGGTCGAGGTCGGCACCGGTCTCGCCGCCGGGCGCGGTCACGAACAGCTGCGCGAAGTGGGGCATGACCGCCCGCGCGGTGGCGCCGGGCAGGTCGCGGTCCACCGGCAGGTCGCGCCAGCCGAGGATGTTCACGCCCTCCTCGGCGGCGATCCGCTCGATGATCCCGCTCGCGGCGGCCCTCGCCTGCTCGTCCGCCGGCAGGAACGCGGTGCCCGCGGCGTACGCGCCCTCCGCGGGAAGCTCGCCGGGCCATCCCAGCTCGGCGGTTACGGCGCGGAAGAACGCGTCGGGGATCTGGGTGAGGATGCCCGCTCCGTCGCCGGTGTCCGGCTCGCTGCCGCTCGCGCCCCGGTGGTCGAGGTTGCGGAGGGCCGTCAGTGCCTTGGCGACGATGTCGTAGCTGCGGCGACCCTGCACGTCTGCGACCATGGCGACGCCGCAGGCGTCATGCTCGAAGGCGGGGTCGTAGAGTCCCTGAGGCTCGGGGAGACCTCCGGGAAGGCCAAGGCGGGCAGCAGGCATGTAGTCACTCCCGTCGTCAACTTCTGCGTGGAACAGAGGGACGACGCTGGCCCTGCTGCGGTTGTGGTGCTTAGAGATTACAACACGCTGCCGGAATAGTGCCCCCCCGGTCCGCTTCGCGAACCTGCACAGGTCAGCGCGCTGGATGGGGCCTCGATAGGGTTTGCGCATGGGTGGACATGAGGCGATCGACGAACTGCTCGCGGAGGCCGGCGTGGACGGCCTGGGCCTGCGCGGGGCACTGGCGCTCCTGTCAGGCGGCCGCTGGTGGACCCTGCCTGACCTGGTACGGGAGACCGCGACGCCACGGCGGACGATCGAGTCGCTGCTGCGGGCGCTCCCCCTTGAGCACAGCGGCGACCGTGTCCGGATACCCATGGATCAGGTCAACCGCTTCAACGCGGGGGTCGAGCCGGATATTTCCGATCTGGGGAATCCGGTGTCCGAAATGGTGCCGGAACACGCCGAAACCCTGGCCCGCCTGGAGCGGCTGATCGCCGAGGCTCCCCGGGGCCGGCACGCGCTCGACCACGTCTCCGCGACCGCCGAGACCGTGCTGCGCCGCGCCCTCCTGCTGGGGCGGCGGTTCTGGCTGCCCGGCGCCCGCCTGCTGTGCGTCGGCGACCACGACCTGACCTCGCTGGCCGTGCGGATGGTCCACCCGGAGGTAGAGGTGGCGGTGGCCGACATCGACGACCGCATCCTGGAGTTCGTCGACGCCCAGGACCTCGGGGTGCGCACCCGGTGGGCCGACCTGCGCCTCGGCCTGCCGCCGTCGCTGCGCGGCTGGGCCGACCTCGCGATCACCGACCCGCCGTATACACCGGAGGGGATCGGGCTGTTCGCCGCCCGGGCCGCCGAGGGCCTGCGCGACCGCGAGCGGGGACGCATCCTTGTGGCGTACGGCGCCTCCGAGCGCACCCCGATGCTCGCGCTGAAGGTGCAGAAGGCTCTTGTCGACCTCAATCTTCTGCATGAGGCGATATTTCCGCACTTCAACCGATATCACGGGGCAGAGGCGATCGGTAGCGCAGCGGACCTCTACGTGCTGCGTCCCACCACGAAGACCTGGCCCGCGATCGCGGCGCGGCTCGACCGCCTCGCCACGGCCATCTACACGCAGGGCCCCCAGGCCGTGGAGTCCGCCCCCGCCGGGCGTCCCGGCAGGGCGGCGGCGAAGGCGGCAGGCGGCGCGGCCGGCCCGGGTGCGGAAAGCGCGGCGGACAGGGCGGCGGACAGGGCGGCGGACAGGGCGGCGGACAGGGCGGCGGACGAGGCGGCGGTGACCGCGTTCGGGCCGGGCCTGCTCGCCGGGGACTGGCCGCGCGGCCTGCTGCCCCAGGTGCCCCGCACCCGGCTCGCCACGCTGCTGGCCAAGCCGTACGCCGCCGACCCGGAGCGGGTGGCGATCGCGGTGCCGGCCGGGCTGGAGGCGGCCCTGCCCCGCCTGCTGCTCGCCACCCGGGCCCGGCACGTGCGGGTGCTCACCGCCGGCCCGGTCGCCGGGCTGCCCGCGCTGGCCGCGTTGCTCGCCCCGGTCTACGACCTCGCCGCCGAGGGCCGTGTCCTCGACGCCGTACGGCTCGCGCCGCCGGAGGGCGGGCCGGACCGGATCATCCGCGCGATCCTCGACAGCGCGCACGGCAAGCTCGCCAACACCTGGCGGGAGGCGCTCACCAGGACCGGCCCGACGACGACCGACCTCACCGAAACGCCCGGGCTCACCAAGCGGCAGGCCAGGGCCGCCGTGGAGTCGGCCGCTCCCTGGGCCGGCGACGCGACCCCGCTCGAACTCCCGCTCCACCGCCTCGCCCAGATGACGGAAGAGATCGCCGCCCCCACCCCGGCCTGACCCTCGCCGGGGATCCACCGGCAGGGCGAGTCCCGCACCGCGATCAGCCGCGCGGGCAGGCGCGTTCCCGGGACCCCGGCCAGTGCGCTGTCCTGCTGCCGGCCCTTACTGCTGGGCGGGCGGGACGGACGGGGACGGCGGCGCTGTAACGGAAGACGCCGGAGAGGCGCCGGGATCGGCCGGCGGGTCCTCCGCGGGCTGGGCGGTGTCGGCCGGGCCCGGCGGCTGGGCGGGTTCCGACGGCACGCCGGCGACCGCGACCACCCGGCGGAAGACCGCTCTTTCCGCCTCCCGCACGGCCAGGCCGAGCATGACGAAGTCGTCGTTCTCGCCCGGCTCGGCGCCGTCGGTCCTGCCGATCCAGGCCACGCCGAGGTAGTGCCCCATGACCTGGGCGCTGGCCTCGCTGTAGGTGCCGAACTTCGCCCGGGGGGATCCGAGCGGCTGCACCCAGGAGCCCCGGTAGAGCGTCGCCAGCGACGTCGCCAGCGACTCGGCGGAGGCGACGGACGACAGGTTGAACAGCGTGTACTGCGCCAGGTGGACCCCGTCGGCCGTGGCGTACAGGCCGCGGACGGCCTGGGTGCACCCGGCCTCCGCGAGGGAGTCGGCGAGGTCGGCGCCCCACACCGCTCCCCCGCAGGCCTGGTCGAGGCGGCTGGTGAGGCGGCGCAGCGTGGTCTTGCCCGCGCTGAGCGTCCGAGCGCCGAACACCTCCTGGACGCTCAGCGGCGCGGCGTCCGCCTTGCGGTCCGCGATCGGGGCGAACTCCTTGAGAGACGGCCAGGACTGGAAGGACGACGGCAGTCCCTGGCCCGAGATGTCCGCCGACGCCCCCGTCGGCGCCGCCGCGGGTCCGCCTCCGCCCAGCGCGTTGACCACCAGTGTCAGCACCAGGGCGATCGCCAGCACGCCCACGGCGGTCACGGACCAGACGAACACGCGCTGCTGCCGGTCGTCCAGCCCGAGATCGGTGAGGGTGGATCCGGCCCAGCGCTCGGCCGTCGCGGACGACCGGCGCTTGCGCTTGGTCATAGACCGCCTGTTCCGATCAGCGACCCCAGTCCCCAGGTCAGCGCCGCCGCCACGGCCCCCACCACGAGCTGGCGGAGGCCGCTGAACCACCAGCTTCTGGCCGTCACGCGCGAGACCACCGCGCCGGCGACGAACAGCGCCACCATCGACGCGGCGGCCGAGATCCACAGGCTCCGCGCGCCGAGCAGGTACGGCAGGAGCGGGACCAGGGCGCCGAGGGCGAACGATAAGAACGACGACCCGGCGGCGAGCAGCGGCGACGGCAGGTCGCCGGGGTCCACGCCCAGCTCGGCCCGCGTGTGGACGGCGAGCGCCTCCTCCGGGTCGCGGGAGATCTGGCGCGCGACCTCCCTGGCGGTCTCCGGATCCACGCCCCGCTGGACGTACATCTGGGCCAGCTCGGCCTCCTCGGCCTCGGGATGCCGCTCCAGCTCCCGCCGCTCGACGTCGATCTCGGCCTCGGCCAGCTCGCGCTGGCTGGCGACCGACACGTACTCGCCGCCCGCCATGGAGAACGCTCCGGCGGCCAGGCCGGCGATGCCGGCGAGGGCGATGATCCTGGTCTCGGCGGTGCCACCGGCGACACCCGCGATGAGCGCGAAGTTGGACACCAGCCCGTCCATCGCGCCGAACACCACGGGCCGCAGCCATCCGCCGGTGACGTCCCTGTGCTGGTGGTGTGCCTCGGCCCGTGCCCCCGTCCTGGCCTCGGTCATCGCCGCCCGGCCTCCGGATCCGGCATGGTCCCGCCGTCGCCGGTGGCGCCGGCGCCCGCCGGCGCCCTGTCCCCCTCACCGGAGTCCGCCGCGGCGTCTTCGGAACCCGCGGAAGCGGAGTCCACGGAAGCGGAGCCGGTGCCGTCCGTCTCCGCTGTGTCTCCCTGGGCGGTGATCAGGCCGCCGGCCTCCCCGCCGCCGAGCTCGGGCCCGTCGGCCTGGTCCCGCTGGTGGGCGGGGTCGGCGCCCTCGCCGTCCCCCGCGAGGACGCCGACCGGCTCCTCCCCCGTCCGGTTGCGGGACAGCAGCAGGTACGCGACGGCGCACAGGAAGATGACGATCGAGGTCCACTGGTTCAGCCGCAGGCCGAGGATCTCGTGGGCGGGATCGACCCGCAGCCCCTCGATCCAGAAGCGGCCCAGCGTGTAGCCCGCGACGTACAGCGCGAACACCCGGCCGTGGCGGAGGCCGAAGCGGCGGGCGGCCAGGATCAGCACGCCGGCGAGCGCCAGGTCCCACAGCGACTCGTACAGGAAGGTCGGGTGGTAGGTGGTCACGCCGGGGACGGTGCCCGGGCGGCCCGGCTCGATCTCCAGCGCCCACGGCAGGGTGGTGGGGCCGCCGAAAAGCTCCTGGTTGAAGTAGTTGCCCCAGCGGCCGATGGCCTGGGCGACGGCCACGCCGGGGGCGAGGGTGTCGGCCACTGCGGTGAAGGAGATGCCGCGGCGGCGGCAGGCGATCCAGACGCCGAGCGCGCCGAGCGCGATCGCGCCCCAGATGCCGAGGCCGCCCTCCCAGATGAACAGGGCGTCGATCGGCCGCTTGGGCGCGTCGGAGCCGAAGTAGATCTGCCAGTCGGTGACGACGTGGTAGAGACGTCCGCCGACGAGGCCGAAGGGCACGGCCCAGACCGCGAGGTCGGTGACCGTCCCCGGGGCGCCGCCGCGGGCGCGCCAGCGGCGTTCGCCGATCCAGACGGCGACGACGACGCCGAGCACGATGCACAGGGCGTACGCGCGGATCGGGATCGGTCCGAGATTCCAGACCCCCTGTGACGGGCTGGGAATCGAGGCGAGGAGGGGCATGTAACGTGACGTTACCGCAAGAGGGGGCGAGTCCGGTGCCCGCCGCGTTCATCGGTACCTGGACGTGCTCCGGCCGCCCGCCGGCGGGTCATCCGGGTAGGTCACCGACCGGCGCGGAGTGTGGGGCGGAACGGTCGTCGCGGGGCATGCCGGAATGCTCACCCGCCACACGGCGGCGAAACCCGGATCATCGACACCCCCGAGCATCGACACCGGGGCTGAGCCTCTCTCGCCGGGGTCAGCCCTTGGCGGCGTTGACCACGGCGTCGCGCAGCGCGCTCGGCACGAACGCGGTCGTGCTGTCGAGCTCCTTGCCGTTGACCTTGACGGTCGGCGTGCCGCCCAGCTTCTGCGTGCTCATGACCTGCTGCGTGTACGTCTGGTGCGCCTGGACGTTGCCCTGCTTGCGCACGCAGTCGTCGAAGCCGGAGGAGGTCACGCCCGCCTCCTTGCCCCACGTGATCAGCTGGTCCACGGAGAACCCGCTGGAGGTCTCGCTCGGCTGGTTCTTGTAGAGCTTGTCGTGGAAGGCCACCCACTGCCGGCCGTCCGTGACGCACCGGGCGGCCGAGGCCGCGCGCAGCGAGTTGCCCTTGGTCGGCTCCTGCGGGAAGATCGTGATCACGTGGTAGGCGACCTTCGCCTTGCCCTCGGCGGCCAGGTTCTTCAGCGTGGCGCCGCTGGTCTCCTCGAACTGCTTGCACGCCGGGCACTGGAAGTCCTCGTACACGTCGACCACGGGCGTGGTGACCCCCGGCTTGGCCATCACGACGGTCCCGTCCTCCTGCACGGTCACGGCGGCGAGGCCGCCGGCGACCTTCTCCGAGGCGCCCTGCCGCACCGACCACACGACGAAGGCGGCCGCGACCACGACGACCACCGCGATGGTGGCGATCATCGTGACGCGCCTGCGCTGGTCCTGCTTGCGCAGCGCCTCCCGCTGCGCCGCGATGCGCGCCTTGGCCGCCTCACTCGTCCGCTTGCTCACGAACCTTCCCCCCTGCTGTCACCGCGGCCGGGCCCAGCGCCGGACCCGCGGTCCTGTCTCTCAGACGCGGTCGTCCCGGTCCTCGTCCGGACCGTCCTCGTCCACCGGCTCCCGGGTTCCCCCGAAACCGAGAGCCGAGTCAAGCGACAGACGGCTCACCGGCTTCACGACGATCCACGCCGCGCAGGCGAGCAGCCCGATGTCACGTGCGAGTTCCCAGAAGTAGTTCGGATCCTGGCCCGCGGCGAGGGTGCCGTCGCCGCCGAAGCAGCCGCAGTCGATGCGCAGCCCCCTGGCCCACGCGGACCCGATGCCGATGACGAAGGCCACCATCAGCACGCCACCGGCTCCCGCCGCCACCCGGGTGAACAGGCCGACGAGCAGTAGCAGGCCCGCGATGATCTCCACGACCGGCAGGCCGTACCCGACGACCTGCGCCAGGGACTCCGGCAGCAGCTGATAGGCGCGCACCGCCTGCACCGACAGCGCGGGCGCACCGATCTTGAGCGCGCCGGCGACGATCAGCACGGCCGCCAGCACGACGCGCGCCGCGGTCGTGACCCAAGGGAACACCGGTTTCGCGGACGGTAACCGGCCGGACACCTGAGCGCCGGATGCCAACTGAACCATCAGACTCCTCGCCCGGTAGGCAACACCGACTGAACAGTACCGGGACCCAACCTCACCATGTGTGGGATAAGAGCATGGTAAGCGGTGGCGTTTCCGCTGTTCGCGGCGGTACCGGGGGGAGAAAGCCGGAGATCCGGCTCAGCGCCGGACACCCCTGGCGAGTTCCTCCCCGAGTTCGCGTACCGCCGCGAGTCCGGACGTCTCGTCCGGCGCGTCGAGCAGCCGCCGGATGAAGGCCGACCCGACGATGACCCCGTCGGCGTACGACGCGACCTCGGCGGCCTGGGCGCCGTTCCCGACGCCGAGACCCACGCAGACCGGCAGCGACGTGTGCGCCCTGGTCTTTTTGACCAGTCCCTCGGCCGCCGAGCTGACCGACTCCCTGGCGCCGGTCACGCCCATCAGCGAGGCCGCGTACACGAAACCGGTGCAGCAGGCGGCGACCCGGGCGATGCGCTCGTCCGGCGAGCTGGGCGCGACGAGGAAGACCGTGCCGAGGCCGGATTCCCGGCTCGCGTCGAGCCAGGGCCCGGACTCCTCGGGCGTCAGGTCCGGAGTGATGGTCCCGACGCCGCCCGCCGAGGCGAGGTCGCGCGCGAAGCGCTCGGCGCCGTAGCGGTCGATCGGGTTCCAGTACGTCATCACCAGCGTCGCGGCCCCGGACTTCGCCACGCCCTCGACGGTGCGCAGCACGTCGGCGATGCGGGTGCCGTTCTCCAGCGACCGGTGCACCGCGTCCTGGATCGTCGGGCCGTCCATCAGCGGATCGGAGTACGGCAGGCCGATCTCGATCACGTCGCAGCCGGCCTCGACCATCGCGGTCGCGGCCTTCACCGCGCCGTCCTTGGTCGGGAAGCCGGCCGGCAGGTAGCCGACGAGCGCGGCCCTGTCCTCGGCGCGTGCCTTGTCGAACACCGCCTGGAGTGTCGTCATCGGGATGCCCTATCGATGCTGGATCAGAGGTTGAAGTACTTCATGGCGGTGCCCATGTCCTTGTCGCCGCGTCCCGAGAGGTTCACCAGGATCAGGGCGTCCGGGCCGAGTTCGCGGCCGAGCCGCAGCGCGCCCGCGAGCGCGTGTGAGGACTCGATGGCCGGGATGATGCCCTCGGTGCGCGCGAGCAGGGCGAAGGCCTCCATGGCCTCCTCGTCGGTCACGCCCTCGTAGGTGGCGCGGCCGCTGTCCTTCAGCCACGCGTGCTCGGGGCCGACGCCGGGGTAGTCGAGACCGGCGGAGATCGAGTGCGACTCGATCGTCTGGCCCTCGTCGTCCTGCAGGACGTAGGTGCGGGCGCCGTGCAGCACGCCGACGCTGCCCTGGGTGAGGGTGAGCGCGTGCTCGCCGGACTCCGCGCCCCGGCCGCCGGCCTCGTAGCCGTACAGCCGGACGCCCTCGTCGGGGATGAAGGCGTGGAAGAGGCCGATGGCGTTCGACCCGCCGCCGACGGCGGCGCACACCGCGTCGGGCAGGCCGCCGGTGAGCTCCCGCACCTGGCGGCGCGCCTCGACTCCGATGATCCGGGCGAAGTCCCGGACGATCTCGGGGAACGGGTGCGGCCCGGCGACCGTGCCGAACAGGTAGTGGGTGTGCTCCACGTTGGTGACCCAGTCGCGGAACGCCTCGTTGATGGCGTCCTTGAGGGTCTGGCTGCCGTTCGTGACCGGGACGACCGTCGCGCCGAGGAGCTTCATCCTGGCGACGTTGAGCGCCTGGCGCTCGCAGTCGACGGCGCCCATGTAGATGACGCACTCCAGGCCCATCAGCGCCGCGGCGGTCGCGGTGGCGACGCCGTGCTGGCCCGCCCCGGTCTCCGCGATGACCCGCCGCTTGCCCAGCCGCTTGGTCAGCAGCGCCTGGCCGAGCACATTGTTGATCTTGTGAGCGCCGGTGTGGGTGAGGTCCTCCCGCTTGAGCAGGATCCGGGCGCCGCCCGCGTGCTCCGCGAAGCGCGGCACCTCGGTCAGCGTCGTGGGACGGCCCGCGTACGTGCGCAGCAGGTGGTCGAACTCGCGGACGAAGTCGAGATCGGTCTTGGCCTTCTCGTACTCGGCGGCCACCTCGTCGAGGGCCGGGATGAGCGCCTCGGGCACGTACCGGCCGCCGAATATGCCGAACTTGCCCCGGGCGTCCGGATCGTCGCCGCCGACTCCGCCCCCGGCCAGGTCGGCGGGGGTGATGAGGGTCTCGTCCGTCGAGGTCACGCGGCCTCCTTCTGCGGTGCTGTCGTTCACGGGTGCCTCTCGGAGCCGGTGTCCTGCCGCGAGGCCGGGTGCGCGCCCGCGGTCACCAGGTCGTTGACCGCGGCCTTGGGGTCCCTGCCGGTGACGAGGCTCTCGCCCACCAGCACCGCGTCGGCTCCCGCCCGCGCGTACGCGAGCAGGTCGTGCGGCCCGCGCACCCCGGACTCCGCGATCTTGATGACGCCGTCCGGCACCTTGGGCGCGAGCCTGGCGAACACCTCGCGGTCCACCTGCAGCGTCTTCAGGTCGCGGGCGTTGACGCCGACGACCTTCGCGCCGGCGTCCACCGCGCGGGTCAGCTCCTCCTCGGTGTGCACCTCGACGAGCGGGCAGAGCCCGATCGACTCGGCCCGCTCGATCAGCGAGACGAGCGCCTGCTGGTCGAGGGCCGCCACGATCAGCAGGGCGAGGTCGGCGCCGTGCGCCCGGGCCTCCCACAGCTGGTAGGAGGTGACGATGAAGTCCTTGCGCAGGACGGGCACGTCGACCGCGGCCCGCACGGCCGCGAGGTCGGCGAGCGTGCCGCCGAACCTGCGCCGCTCCGTCAGCACGCTGATGACGTGCGCGCCGCCCTCCTCGTAGTCGGCGGCGAGCGCGGCGGGGTCGGCGATGGCGGCGAGCGCGCCCTTGGACGGGCTCGACCTCTTCACTTCGGCGATCACCGAGACCCGGTCGCCGCCGAGCGCGGCGTAGGCGTCCAGGGGCTCGGGGGCGCGGGCGGCGATGCGCTTGAGCTCCTCGATCGGCACGTCGCGCTGCCGCTCCTCGAGGTCCTCCCGCACGCCCACGATGATGTCGTCAAGAACACTCACGCGTCCTCCTCGCCTTCGGCTCGGAGCTCGCGCGAATCACCTGTCCGCTCGCTCACGCGCAAGGGTCCCTCCGGTCGGCTGCTCTCGGTCGGCTGCTCTGCGTTCCTGCCCTGCGATGGTATCGGCCCGTCTCGCGTCGATCGGCCACAGGGTCGCGTCACGGAGCGAGGAAATGCCCGAAAGGCACATTACGCACTACCCAGAAGACGGCCGCGACGGCGATCAGCCCCCACAGGTAGGCGGGGCGTGCGGCGCCCGGGCCCACGGGCCGCCCCTGCCATGATCGTAACGTCCACCTGGCCCAGGCCGCGATCGCGACAGGAACGCAGACGACAAAGAGAAGGTTCATGCGCGCCGCCCCGGCGAGGTCGGCGTGCGCGAGATCGTGCACGGCGCGCAGCGCGCCGCAACCCGGACAGTACAGACCGGTGAGGTAGTAGAAGGGACAGACGGGGTAGTGACCCGGCTCGTGCGGGTCGACCACCGCCAGGTACGCCACCGCCGCGGCGAGACCGGCGGCGGCGCCGAGCGGCGCGCACAGCGACCATATCCGGTCCCGCGCGCGCCGTCCGGTCACGTCCACGTGCTCAGCCTAACGCTCAGGCGCGCACGACCACGGTGCCGACGATCTTGTCGGCGAAGGTCTGCCGCTTGGCGTCCCACAGCGGCCAGAGGAAGCCGATGTAGCAGGGCAGGCCGTCGATGATGTGGCAGAGGTACCGGACGAAGGCCATGCCGAAGCCGATGTACTCGCCCGTCTCCTCCTTGACCGTCTTGATGCCGAGGACCTTCTTGCCGACCGTCTGGCCGGTGGTGCCCTCCCGGTACTTCAGCCACAACGTGAGGCCGAGCGCGACGACGAGGCCCAGGAAGTAGATGACCACGCCGATCCCGCTGCCGCCCGTCGAGGTGAGCTGCCCGGTGTCCGGGTCCACCTCGAGGGAACTGGCGGTCATGGAGCCGCCGATGGTGTAGAGGATGCCGGACGGGATGCCGATGACCAGCGCGTCGATCAGGTAGGCGCCGACGCGCAGACCCCAGTGGGCGAGCTCGGGGCCGCCGTAGCCGCCGGAGGGCTGGCCGCCGTACTGGCCGGGGCCGTACTGGCCGCCCTGGGGCGGCGGGTAACCGCCCTGCCCGCCAGGCTGCTGGGGAGGCTGCTGAGGGGGGTAACCACCCTGGTTGTACGGGTCGTTGCCGTAGGTCATGTGGAGCTCCAGCGAAAGTGGGAGAAGGAACGCGAAGGGGAGGAGACCCGGGGCGGGGACTAACCGGCGACGTGCGCGACGCTCAGCGCCGCCAGCAGACCCAGCCCGATCGCGTAGAGGAGCCAGACGGCGGCGCCGGCGTAGGACAGGATCAGCCCGGCGATCGCGAGACCCCGGCCCTGTTCGCCCGTCCGGCGTGTCTGGTGCAACGCGACGTGACCACAGATGACGCCGGCGATCCCGGGAATCCCGCAGAAGAGCAGGCCGAGGACGCCGAGAACGAGCGAAGCGACGGCCATGCCGTTCGTGCGGGGACCATGGGGTTGGTGGTACCCGTACGGAGGGGGCGGCGGCGGATAGCCGTACCCGTGTCCATAGCCGTGGCCATAGCCGGAGACCGGCGGCACGCCGCCCGCGCCGGGCGGGTGGCCGTGGCCACCCGAGTCACCCGGCAGGTACCCGTGGCTCATCCGGTCTCCTGTGCGATCAACGAAGTCGCCGCGAAGCCTACAGACAGCCGGGCGACCGATCGGAGCGAAAACCCGGTTTGTGGGCTATTTGTAATCTGAGCTGGGAACGGTCCAGCACCCAGGCCGGCTCGCCGCCGGGTGAGCGGGTCAGCGCCCGCGGTCGTCGGTGGGGCCGTCTGGGCGGTCGTCGGTGGGGTCCTCGCCCTCGTCGAGCGCGTCCCACATGGCGCGGTCGGCGTCCCGCGCCGGAGCGCGTCCCGGCTCCGCGCGGGCGTGCCCGGCGTCCCGTTCGTACCTGCCCGACATGCCGGGCCAGCGCGCGCCGCGCACCGCCGCGACCACCCCGGACCCGAGCAGGACCAGCCCGCCCGCGGCGGCGAGCAGCGGCCAGACCCAGGCGCGCGACTCCACCGGGACCGCGGCGCCGGAGATCGTCGCCGTCGTCGCGTGCGCGCGGGCCGCGGCGGCGACCGTCGCGTCTCGGGTGCCGTCCCAGGCTCCGGCCGCGACCGCCGCGCCGAGCAACGCGACGACCCCGCCGATCGCCCGCCGCCCGATCCCCCGCGCCGCCAGTACGGCCACCGCGGCGGCGAGCGCGGCCAGCGCGGCGGGTGGGAGCCAGGCGACCAGGTCGCCGCCGGTGAGGCCGTCCTGCCCCGCTCCCCCGGGGCCCCCGGCGGCGCCGAGCGTCACCCACCGCCTGCCCGCGGCGAGCAGCGCGAGGCCGCCGCCGGCGGCGCAGGCGGCCAGCCAGACGAGCAGCGAGCGCCCCGCCGTACGGCCGGCCCGGCCCGGCGCGGCGGCGTGATCCGGGGCGGAAGCAGGGGTGGGAGTGGTCACGGCGCGCCGGTCACGCCGAGGACATCGAGGACGTCGGCGTCGAAGCAGGTGCGGTCGCCGGTGTGGCAGGCGGCGCCCACCTGGTCGACCTTCAGCAGGACCGTGTCGCCGTCGCAGTCGAGCGCGACGTGCCTGACCCACTGCACGTGGCCGGAGGTGTCGCCCTTCACCCAGTACTCCCCCCGGCTGCGGGACCAGTAGGTCGCCCGGCCGGTGGTGAGCGTGCGGTGCAGCGCCTCGTCGTCCATCCAGGCGAGCATCAGCACCTCGCCGGTGTCGTGCTGCTGGACGATCGCGGGCACCAGGCCGTCCGGGGTGCGCTTGAGCCGGTCGGCGATCTTCGGGTCGAGGGCCATGGGGCCAATTGTGCCGCAGCGCCCCGCCGCCCCCGCTCCCTGCCGCCCCTCCCCGGTGTCACCGGACGGTGGTGGCGGTGGTCCAGGAGGCGTAGAGGTCGGCGTACACGCCGGGCTGGGCGGCGAGCACGGCGTGGGGGCCGCGCTGGACGATCCGGCCGTGCTCGAACACCAGGATCTCGTCGGCCGCCTGGGCGGTCGACAGGCGGTGGGCGATCGAGACCGCCGTACGGCCCCGGGTGACCCCGTCGAGCGCCCGGGCGAGCCGCACCTCGGTGGCGGGGTCCACGGCGGAGGTGGCCTCGTCGAGCAGCAGCAGGTCGGGGTCGGCGAGGTAGGCGCGGGCCAGCGCGACCAGCTGCCGCTCACCGGCCGACAGCGACTCGCCGCGCTGGCCGACGGGGGTGTCCAGACCGGCCGGGAGGCCGTCGAGCCAGTCGGCCAGGCCGAGCTCGGTCAGAGCCCGCGTGATCTCCTCGTCGGTGGCGGAGGGACGCCCGAAGCGGATATTGCCGGCCAGGGTCGAGTCGAACAGGAAGCCGTCCTGGGGGACCATGACGATCCGCTCCCGCAGGGAGGCGAAGCCGACCTCGCGTAGGTCGGCCCCGTCCACCAGGATCCGGCCGGAGGTCGGGTCCATGAGCCGGGTGAGGAGCTTGGCGAAGGTCGTCTTGCCCGAGCCGGTCTCCCCCACCACCGCGACCCGCGTACGCGGGGCGATCTCGGCCGACACCTCGTGCAGGACGGGCGGCCCGCCCGGGTAGGCGAAGCCGACGCGCTCGAAGCGGACCTCGATCGGGCCGCGCGGCAGTGTCGCGCCGTTCTCCGGGTCGGCCACATCGGCCGGGGTGTCGAGCACGCCGAGGATGCGGCGCCAGCCCGCGATCGCGTTCTGTGCCTCGTTCAGCACCTCGGTCGCGGTCTGCAGGGGGCTGACGAACAGCGTGATCAGGAACAGGAACGCGATGAGCCGGCCCGCCGTGATGGACCCGGAGACGCCGAGCTCGACCCCGGCGACGACCACCAGCGCGACGGCGGCCGAGGCGACCAGCTCGGTGGTCGGGAACGTGAAACCGACGATCTTCTGGGCCCGGGTCTGCGCCGCGCGCATCCCGTCCACCGCCCTGTCGATCCGCTCGGCGGTGCGGTCCTCCGAGCCGTACGCGCGGATCACCGCGCTGCCGACGACCGACTCGCTGACGGCGGCGAGGACGTCGCCGGCCCGCTCGCGCACCCGGGTGTACGCCTTGGCCACCAGGCGCTGGAACCGCGGCAGGGCCAGCATCACCGGCAGGAAGCAGGCCCACACCAGCAGCGTGAGCTGCCAGGAGTAGACGGCCATGAGCACGGTCGCGACCAGCAGCTGGCCGACGGACACGATGACCATCAGCCCGCCCCACTGCATGAAGGAGCTGATCTGGTCGACGTCTCCGGTAACCCGCGAGACCAGGCCGCCGCGCCGCTCGCTGTTCTGGGTCAGCACCGACAGGTCGTGCACGTGCCGGAAGCCCTTGCCGCGCAGGGTGGCCAGGCCCGACTCCGTGGAGCGGTAGAGCCGCACGTTCATCAGGTAGCCGCACACCGCGGTCAGCGCCACCGCGACCGCGCACAGGGCGACGGCGTCGCGGATGAACGGCACGTCGGGCGCGCCCTGCCCCAGGCCCCGGTCGATCACCTGCTGCACGGCGACCGGCACCACGACCTTGCCCAGCGTGGCCAGCACGGCCAGCGCCAGGGTCCCGGCGATCCCGCGGCGGAACTCCGGCGACAGCCGCAGGCCCTGCCTGAGGGTCTCCACCGCCCCGCGCTCCGCCGACCGCAACGCGGTGGTCTCCCCGGTCTTCCCGCCGGTCTTCCCGTCGGTCTTCCCCGTGTCCGTGACGGCGGTCACCGGGCCACACTCCTCACTGAAAGCCGTGAAAGGTTCGTCATGCCACGACCTCCTCGCCGCTGTCGAGCGCGGCCCGTTCGGCCTCCTCGCGCTCGTACGCGGTGACGAGGGCGCGGTAGCCCGCGCAACGGGCCAGCAGCTCCTCGTGCGCGCCGTGGTCGGCGACGACGCCCTGCTCCAGGTAGACGACCTCGTCGGCGAGGGCGATCGTCGCCATCCGGTAGGCGACCACGATCACCGTGGCCTCGGCCGCGCCGTCGCGCAGGCCGTACAGGATGCGCTTTTCGACCTGCGGGTCGACGCTGGAGGTGGCGTCGTCGAGGATCAGCAGCCGGGGCTCGCGCACGAGGGCGCGGGCCAGCGCGAGCCGCTGCCGCTGCCCGCCGGACAGCGTCGCGCCGCGCTCGCCGATCCGGGTGTCGAGGCCGGACGGCAGCGCGCTGACGAACCCGTCGGCCTGCGCGAGGCGCAGCGCGGCCCAGACCCGCTCGTCCGGGACGGCCTCGCCGAGGGTGACGTTGCCGCGCACGGTGTCGTCGAACAGGAACGTCTGCTGCGGGACGAGCGCCACCGAGCGGCTGACCTCCCCTCTGGCCGCGTCGCGCAGGTCGACCCCGTCGACCCGTACGACGCCCTCGCCGGGGTCGACGAGCCGCGCCAGCAACTGGGTGAGGGTCGACTTGCCCGCGCCGGTCGGGCCGACGATCGCGGTCGTGCGGCCCGGCGCGACCGCGAAGGTCACGTCCTTCAGCACCGGGTTGCCGGGGACGTAGGCGAAGCCGACGCCCTCGGCGGCCGGCCGGGCCGGGCCGGAGGCGTCCAGGCGGGCCGTGCCGTGCTCCATGGAGCCGGTGGCGTCGAGGACCTCCCTGATCCGCGTCCAGCCGACGACGCTGCGCGGCAGCTCGGCCAGCACCCAGCCGAGCGCCCGGACGGGGAAGGACAGGAGCGTGAACAGGTAGGCCACCTGGATCAGGTCGCCGGCCGCGACGCCGCCCGACTCCAGGCGCACCGCGCCGACGAGCAGCACGGCCAGCACGCCGAGCGTGGGCAGCGCCTCCAGCAGGGGGTCGAACAGGCCCCGGACCCGGCCGACGGCGATGTTGGCGTCCCGCAGCGCGTCGGCCTTCGCCTGGAACCGGGTGGTCTCGGCGTCCTCCCGGCCGAGGGTCTTGACGACGAGCGCGCCGTCGAAGCTCTCGTGCGCGACCTCGCTCACCTCGGCCCGCAGCGCCTGGGCCCGCATGGCCAGCGGCGAGAGCCTGCGCTGGTAGACCAGGTTGAGCACGGCCACGGCGGGGAAGATCAGGAAGCCGACGACGGCGAGGACGGGGTCGACCAGCACGATCGCCACGGCGGCCGTCACGAGCATCACGACCACGCCCACCGCCATCGGCAGCGGCGCGAGCGGGGCCCACGCCGCCTCGACGTCGGAGTTGGCGTTGGACAGCAGCTGCCCGGTGGGGTGGCGGTGGTGCCAGGCGAGCGGCAGCCGCAGGTACTGGCGGGTGACCGCGCGGCGCGAGTGGGCCTGCATGCGGTACTGGTGAATGCCGGCCATGATCCGGCGGCCCATGACGCCCGCGGCCTTGAGCACCGCGACGCCCATGATCAGCGCCGCCGCGGCGACCAGCCCGCCGGTGGCGGCCTCGTGGTCCCGGAACGCCGGCAGCAAGGCGTTGTCGGTCGCCCAGCCGAGCGCCCAGGACGAGGCGACGGTCATCCCTCCGTAGAGGGCGCTGGCGAGGACCGCGCCGATGAAGATCCGCGGCTCCGTCCTGATCGCCACGCCGAGGACCTTGAGACCCTGGAGCATGATCGAGCTGCCGGGCCGCGCGGGAGACTCCTTCGTCGGCACGCGGGGTGTTTCCTTCCGGTCGGGGATCGTCCGGGGTCCGCTCCCTGTGAGCGCCCCGGACGGGGACGATACCCATGCGGGCGGGCCGCCGGATCGGCCGGAGGGCCCACGCCCGGCCGAGCCATTGGTCCTAGTGCCCCTCCCGCCGGTTTCCGCCCCGGGCAGACCCGGGCAGACCCCGGCAGTCGCGGGCCCTAGATACTCCCTATCATCCTGATCAAGCGGTTTATTCCGGCCGTTCCGCTTCGGAGCGGCCGGGGCGCCGGCCGTAGGCTGATCACGTGACTCACGCCCGTACGGAGCGCGCGGCGCTCTGCGACCTGCTCGACGACCTCGGCCCCGGCGCGCCCACGCTGTGCGAGGGCTGGGCCACCCAGGACCTCGCGGCCCATCTCGTCCTGCGCGAGCGCCGCCTCGACGCGGCCCCCGGAGTCGCGCTGCCGCTCCTGGCGGGCCACACCGCCGCCGTGCAGGAGCGTCTCACGCTGCGCCACTCCTACCCCGAGCTGGTGGGGCTCGTGCGGAACGGCCCGCCGCGCTGGACGCCGTACGGACTGGTGCCCGGCCTGGACGCGGTCGTCAACACCGTCGAGCTGTTCGTCCACCACGAGGACGTGCGCCGGGCGCAGGCCGGGTGGGAGCCGCGGGAGCTCCCCGAGGACCTCCAGGAGACGCTCTGGCGGCGGCTGCGGGGCGGCGCCCGCCTGTTCATGCGCGGGGCGCCGGTGGGCGTCGTGCTCCGGCGCCCGGACGGGACGAGGACGGCGGGCCGCATGGCCGAGCCCGCCGTCGTGGTCACCGGCGAGCCGGCCGAGCTGCTGCTGTTCGCCTTCGGCCGGCAGGAGCACGCCCGGGTGACCTACCAGGGGGACGACCAGGCGGTCGCCCGGCTGCGGCAGGCGAGATTCGGCCTGTGATCAGGCCACAGTGGGAACTGCCCGGAATTCCCACGTAAACATCTTGATATGGGGCAGCATGTGATCCAGACATGAGTGTTTGGGAGCCCCGATGAACCTCAAAAAGGTCCTGACCTATGTGGCCGTCGCGTTTGTGATCTTCTACTTGTTCACCCAGCCGGCGAACGCCGCCGCCGCGGTCAGGAACCTGTTCGGAGGCATCACGACGGGCGCGGAGCGGCTTTCGGCCTTCTTCACCTCGCTCGTCTCCGGCTGACCGCCGGGGCGGGCGTGAGGCGGCGCCGCGTCCGTCTCAGCCGCGCCTCCAGTCCGTCTCACGATGAGAGCGGAACGGGCTCGTGTCCTCGCGGCTAGTTATGATCATTCCTGCCGCCGGGTACAAACGTCCGGGAAACCGACAGCAGGAGGCCCCCCCGATGAAGTTGAAGAAGGTTCTTACGTACGCGGC
Organism: Microbispora sp. NBC_01389; assembly: GCF_045040095.1. NCBI lineage: Bacteria > Bacillati > Actinomycetota > Actinomycetes > Streptosporangiales > Streptosporangiaceae > Microbispora > Microbispora sp. NBC_01389. The sequence continues at coordinate 4,829,584 of NZ_CP109552.1, read as the reverse complement.
CATCGCGTTCGTAGTTTTCTACCTCTACAACCAGCCGCACGCGGCGGCGGGCGCCGTCCGTGGCGTGTTCGACACGGTCAACACCGGGGCCAGCCGGCTCGCCACCTTCTTCACCTCGGTCCTACCCCGGTCCTGAGCCGGTCCTGAGCCGGTCCTGACTGAGCCGACCCTCGCGGCATCCCGGCCGCGAGATCCCTCACGGGGCCGTGAAGGAACCCGTTCCGGCACGGCCACGCTCTCCCGACAGGGCCCACCGGGCCCACAGGGCCGGCAGGGCAATCGCCCTCGCTCCGCCGGCTCTTCCCACCCGTCTCTCCGACCCGTCCCCTCAGTTCGTCACCTGACGCACCGGGCACGCCACTGTCCGCGACCGAAGCCGCGGCCGCCAGGCCGGGTCTTTCGCAGTCCTTCGCGACCCTTACCTCACTCGGGAACGGCGAGGTGCGCGTCACCGGTCCAGCCCCTTTACCCGTACAGGCCGCTCTCACACCAGCCCGCTCTCACACCAGCCCGCTCTCGAACCTGCCGGACCGGCGGAGTCGCCGCCCGGCGACGGCGGCTCGCGCGGCCTATGCGGCGACGGCGGATACGGCGCGAGCGATCGTGACGGCCACGACCGTCACGGCCCGGCTCCGCCCACCCCTCGCCCCGACAAAGCATGATCTTTCCCCACCAAGAAGAGAAAAGGGCGCGAAATCACTTATGCCCGATTCGTCCGCATGTCGCCCTGTTTATAGCTGAATGCCTGGACGGCTACGGCAGGCCCGGTGACCATTGGAGATGCCGATCCGGATCACCCCCACGCCCGTTCAGGCAGGAGACGTCAGCAGGACAGGAGGCAGTATGCCCGCCATGCGATTCCCGAGCCCGCTCGGTCTCGCGGTCCTCGCCGCCATCGGTCTCGCGGCCGCGCAACCGGCGCCCAGAGCGTTCGCCGAGACGGTCGTCCCCGTCGCCCACACCGGTTCCGCCCACCAGGTGTCCGGCCGGGGCTGTGACGGCCCCTACCAGGCGCAGTGGCAGTACCAGTCGCAGGCGTCCTCCTCGCTCGGCACCGGCCCCGCGGCCTTCCCCACGGCCATCGTGGAGATCGACGACGACTGACCGGCGACCGACCTTCGAGGACGTACGGGGCAGATCAGACGTACGGGGCAGGCCGGGCGGTGGAGTGCCCGGCCTGTCCTGCGTCTTCAGCGTGTTCCGCGTGTTCCGCGTGTTCCCCGTGTTCTGCCTGTTCAGCGTGTCCAGCGGACCGGGTGACCGGCCGCCCGCAACGTGTCCTTGACCTCGTGGATCTTGAGCTGGCCGAAGTGGAAGACCGAGGCGGCCAGCACGGCGTCCGCTCCGGCCTCCACGGCGGGCGGGAAGTCCTCCAGCCGCCCGGCGCCGCCGGAGGCGATGAGGGGGACGCTCACCGCGGCCCGTACGGCCCGCAGCATCTCCAGGTCGTACCCCGCCTTGGTGCCGTCGCCGTCCATCGAGTTGAGCAGGATCTCTCCGACGCCCAGTTCCTCTCCGCGCCTGGCCCACCCCACCGCGTCGATGCCGGTCCCCCGGCGCCCGCCGTGCGTGGTCACCTCGAAGCCCGAGGACGTGGGCGGGCCGTCGACCACCCGGCGCGCGTCCACCGACAGCACGATGCACTGGGACCCGAACCGGCGGGACGCCTCGGTCAGCAGCTCCGGCCGGGCGATCGCCGCGGTGTTGACGCCGACCTTGTCGGCGCCCGCGCGCAGCAGCCGGTCCACGTCGTCGGCCGACCGCACGCCGCCGCCGACGGTCAGCGGGATGAACACCTGCTCGGCCGTACGGCGCACCACGTCGAGCATGGTCTCCCGCTCACCGGAGGACGCGGTGATGTCGAGGAAGGTCAGCTCGTCGGCGCCCTCGGCGTCGTACCGCGCGGCCAGCTCGACAGGGTCGCCCGCGTCCCTGAGGTTCTCGAAGTTGACGCCCTTCACGACCCGTCCGGCGTCGACGTCGAGGCAGGGGATGATGCGCACCGCAACCGTCATCGCTCAGCCCCCGCCGCCGCGCGCCGCGCGGTAGGCCTCGACCTCGACCTCGACCAGCATGCGATGGTCGACGAGCCCGGCGATCTGCACGCTCGTGCAGGCGGGCCGCACGTCGCCGAAGATCTCCCCGTGCGCCTTGCCGACGGCGTCGAAGTCGTCGGCGTTCACGACGAACATGCGGGTGCGCACCACGTCGGCCCGCGTCGTGCCGGCCTTCTCGACGGCGTCCAGCGCGATCGAGAAGGCGGTGAGCGTCTGCCGGTAGGCGTCGCCCACGTGCTGCACCTCTCCGCCGACGGTGGCGGTGCAGCCGGACACGAGCACGTGCGGCCCGGCGACGACCGCGCGGGCGTAGCCGTACCGGTCCTCCCAGGGACCGCCGGAGGAGATCCGGCCCTCGGGCATCTGCGCCGAGGGTGGCGGGGCCGGTGGCTGTACGGGCGTCTGGGCAGACGTCTGGGCAGGTGTCGGGATGCTCATCCGGCTGTCACCGCCGCGAGCGCCTCCTGCAGCGTGAAGGCCCGGGCGTACAAGGCCTTGCCCACGATCGCGCCCTCGACGCCGTCCGGCACGAGCGTCGCGATGGCCCGCAGGTCGTCGAGCGACGACACCCCGCCGCTGGCGACGACCGGGCGGTCGGTCCGCGCGCAGACCTGCCGGAGCAGGTCGAGGTTGGGACCGCGCAGCGTGCCGTCCTTGGTCACGTCGGTGACGACGTAGCGGGGGCAGCCCTCGGACTCCAGGCGGTCGAGGACCTCCCACAGGTCGCCGCCCTCCTTCGTCCAGCCGCGGGCGGCCAGCGTGGTGCCGCGCACGTCGAGCCCGACCGCGATGCGGTCGCCGTATTCGGCGATCGCCTTGGCGCACCACGCCGGGTCCTCCAGCGCGGCGGTGCCGATGTTGACCCGGCGGCAGCCGGTGGCCAGCGCGGCCTCCAGAGTGGCGTCGTCGCGGATCCCGCCGGACAGCTCGACCTGCACGTCGAGCCTGCCCACGACGGAGGCCAGCAGCTCGCGGTTGCCTCCCCGGCCGAACGCCGCGTCGAGGTCGACCAGATGGATCCACTCCGCGCCGGCCTCCTGCCAGGCGAGGGCGGCGGCGAGCGGATCCCCGTACGAGGTCTCCGTCCCCGCCTCGCCCTGCACGAGGCGTACGGCCTGGCCGTCGGCGACGTCGACGGCGGGGAGCAATACGAGCGACATTGGGTCAAGACCTCCGGTCGAAAACGATGGTGACGAGCACCGGGAGCAGCAGGATCGAGCCGAGGAAGACGCCCAGCCGGGCCATCCACGACTCGAACAAGATCCAGGCGAGCGCCTGGACGAGGAACCACAGGGTGACCGCGACCCCGTTCTCGGTGCGGCGGCGGCGGGCGAGATACCCCCGCTGCCGGGCGACCCGCACCAGCCGCGCGGGCCGCGGGAGCACCGCGGCCCGGATGGGCCCGACGAGCCTGCCGCGCAGCTCGCGCCGCCTGGCGGCTCTCGCGTCGCGTTCGGCGCGGGCCGCCGCGAGGCGCTCGCGCTCGGCCTCGCGCTCCGCCCTCCGGCGGGCCCGCTCCTTGCTCATCGAGCCTCCCGCTCAGGTCTCTCGGTCACGGCTCTGGTCTTGTGGTCACGACTGCGATCACGACTGCGATCACGACTGTGGTCAGGTCAGGTCTGGTCACAGCCGCGGTCAGGGCTCTTCTGGTCACGGTTATAGCCCGGCCCGGCCGCGTCCACGTCCGTTTCCAGGCTCATTCCCAGGTCGGTGCCCATCTTCTTTCCCGCATTCCTGATCGCGTTCCTGATCGCGTCGTTGTTCATGTCGCGCACCGCCGCTCCCCAGTGTCGCACCGCCGCACCGGGATGCCGCGTGCCGCGCCCGCTCACAGCGTGCTGAGCCAGTTGGACAGCAGCCGGGCGCCCGCGTCCCCGGACTTCTCCGGGTGGAACTGGGTCGCCATGAGCGGCCCGTTCTCGACGGCGGCCACGAACGGCACGCCGTGCTCGGCCCAGGTGACCAGCGGTTCGCGGAAGCCGTCGCCCGTCTGGAGCAGCCACTCCCGCACGCCGTAGGAGTGCACGAAGTAGAAGCGGGTCGCCTCGTCGAGCCCCTGGAACAGCACGCTGCCCTCGGGGGCGGTCACGGTGTTCCAGCCCATGTGGGGCAGCACGGGCGCGTCGAGCCGCTCGACCGTGCCCGGCCACTCGCCGCAGCCCTCCGTGTGGACGCCGTGCTCGACGCCCTTGCCGAACAGGATCTGCATGCCGACGCAGATGCCGAGCACCGGCCGGCCGCCGGACAGGCGGCGCCCGACGATCTGGTCGCCGCGCACGCTCTTCAGCCCCTCCATGCAGGCGGCGAACGCCCCGACGCCGGGGACGACGAGCCCGTCCGCCTCCACGGCCGCGTCGAAGTCGGCGGTGACCGTCACGTCGGCGCCGACCCGGGCGAGCGCCCGCTCCGCAGACCGGAGGTTGCCCGATCCGTAGTCGAGCACCACCACGCGCCTGCTCACTGCCACCACATCACTCCCGCGGTCAGGGCCAGGGCCGCGCCGACGCCGGCGATCGCCGCCAGCAGCTTGATCCCCTGCCGTATGCCGGAGACGACCCCGCCGATCAGGAATAGCGCGATGAAGATCATTCCCCCGGACGCGAAGGTCATCAGAGGACGCCCTTCGTGCTGGGCACCCCGGTCGCCCTCGGGTCCCGCTCCGACGCCTCCCGCAGCGCCCGCGCGAGCGCCTTGAACTGCGCCTCCACGATGTGGTGCGCGTTGCGCCCGTACGGCACGTGCACGTGGAGGCAGACCGCCGCCTGCGCGACGAACGACTCCAGGATGTGCCGGGTCATGGTCGTGTCGTAGTCGGGACCGATCATCGGGGCCATGCCCTCGGGCTCGGTGTGGACGAGGTACGGCCGGCCGGACAGGTCCACGGTGACCTGCGCGAGCGCCTCGTCCAGCGGGCAGGAGGCGCTGCCGAACCGCCGGATGCCCGACTTGTCGCCCAAGGCCTCGCGGAACGCCGCGCCGAGCGCGATCGAGGTGTCCTCGATCGTGTGGTGGGCGTCGATGTACAGGTCGCCCTCGGTCTTCACGGTGAGGTCGAACAGGCCGTGCTTGCCCAGCTGGGCGAGCATGTGGTCGTAGAACCCGACGCCGGTCGCCACGTCGACGATCCCGGTGCCGTCGAGGTCCACCTCGACCAGCACCGACGTCTCCTTCGTCGTACGCTCGACCCGGCCGCGCCGCTCGTCGATCTCGGTCATGCGAGGACCCCCTCCAGCGCGGCGCGGAACGCCGCCATCTCTTCCGGCGTGCCGACCGACACGCGCAACCAGCCCGCGGGCCCGGTCTCCCGGATCAGCACCCCGCGCTCCAGCAGTCCCTCCCAGACGGACCGCCGATCGGGAAACCTGCCGAACAACACGAAGTTGGCGTCCGAGTCGGCGACCGTCAGGCCGCGTCCCCGCAGCCAGTCCACCGTGGCGTCCCGCTCGCCGCGCAGCGCGTCGACCGTGCCGAGCAGCTCCTCGCGGTGCGCGAGAGCCACCCGGGCCGCCGCCTGGGTCAGCGTGGACAGATGGTACGGCAGGCGGACCAGCAGCAGGGCGTCGACCACCGCCGGGTCGGCGGCGAGGTAGCCGAGCCGGGTGCCGGCCATCGCGAACGCCTTGGACATGGTCCGGGTCACCATCAGCCGGGGGTTGCCGGGCAGCAGCGTCAGCGCCGACGGCGTGCCGGTGCGGGCGAACTCGGCGTACGCCTCGTCGACGACGACCATGCCGGGCGCGGCGGCGAGGACCCGCTCGATCACCTCCAGCGGCAGGGACGTGCCGGTCGGGTTGTTCGGCGAGGTCAGGAACACCACGTCGGGGCGGTGCTCCTCTATCGCGGCCACGGCGGCGGCGGGGTCGAGCGCGAAGTCCTCCTCGCGCAGTCCCTCGATCCACCGCGTGTTCGTGCCGCCCGCGATGATCGGGTGCATCGAATAGGACGGCTCGAACCCCATGGCCGCGCGGCCGGGGCCGCCGAACGCCTGCAGTATCTGCTGGATGATCTCGTTGGAGCCGTTGGCCGCCCACATCTGGCGTGCGGTCAGCCCGTGGCCGAGATAGTCGGCGAGGTCCTTGCGCAGCTCGACGGCGTCCCTGTCGGGGTAGCGGTTGAGCGTGGCCGCGCCCCGCCGTACGGCCCGGGCGAGGTCGTCGATCAGCGCGGCCGGCGGCGGGTAGGGGTTCTCGTTGGTGTTGAGCTGCACCGGCACGTCGAGCTGCGGCGCGCCGTACGGCTGTTTGCCGCGCAGGTCGTCGCGGATCGGCAGGTCGTCGAGGGTCGTCATGAGGGCACTTCCCAGTCGAAGCGGGCGCGGACGGCGGCGCCGTGGGCGGGCAGGTCCTCGGCGTCGGCGAGCGCGCAGACATACGGCGCGGCCCCGGCCAGCGCCTCGCGACTGTAGTCGACGACGTGGATGCCGCGCAGGAACGTCTGCACCGACAGCCCCGAGGAGTGGCAGGCGCAGCCGCCGGTCGGCAGCACGTGGTTGGACCCGGCCATGTAGTCGCCGAGCGACACCGGCGCGTACGGCCCGATGAAGATCGCGCCGGCGTTGCGCACGCGGGCGGCGACGGCGGCCGCGTCGGCGGTCTGGATCTCCAGGTGCTCGGCGGCGTAGGCGTCCACGACCTTCAGGCCGTCCTCGACGTCCGAGACGAGCACGATGCCCGACTGGCGGCCGGCCAGCGCCTCCGTGATGCGCTCGGAGTGGCGGGTCGCGGCGACCTGGCCGGGCAGTTCCTTTTCCACCGCGTCGGCCAGCTCGGGGCTGGTGGTGACCAGGACGGCCGCCGCGATCACGTCGTGCTCCGCCTGACTGATCAGGTCGGCGGCGACGTGGGCGGGGTCGGCGGTCTCGTCGGCGAGGATCGCGATCTCGGTCGGGCCGGCCTCGGAGTCGATGCCGATGCGTCCCTTGAGCAGGCGCTTTGCCGCCGCCACCCAGATGTTGCCCGGGCCGGTCACCATCGCGACCGGGCGGCACTCCTCGGTGCCGTAGGCGAACATCGCCACCGCCTGGGCGCCGCCCACCGCGTACACCTCTTCGACGCCGAGCAGCGCGCAGGCGGCGAGGATCGTGGGGTGCGGCAACCCGCCGAACTCCTTCTGCGCGGGCGATGCCACGGCCAGCGAGGCGACCCCGGCCTCCTGGGCCGGGACGACGTTCATGACCACGCTGGACGGATAGACGGCCCGGCCGCCGGGGACGTACAACCCCACCCGGTCGACCGGGACCCAGCGCTCGGTGACCGTGCCGCCCGGCACGACCTGCGTGGTCGTGTCGGTGCGCCGCTGGTCGCGGTGGACCAGGCGGGCGCGGCGGATCGACTCCTCCAGCGCGGCGCGCACGGCCGGGTCCAGCTCCGCGAGCGCGCGGGTGATCGCCTCGGCGGGCACCCGGGCGGACTCGATATCGACGCCGTCGAACCGCGCGGTCAGCTCCCGTACGGCCGCCGCGCCGCGATGGCGGACCTCCTCGCAGATGGGCCGCACCTTCTCCAGGGCGGCCTCGACGTCGAGTTCGGCTCGGGGCAGCACGTCGCGCAGGTCGCCGGGCAGGGACCCGCGCAGGTCGATACGGGAAATCACCGTCCCAGTCTACGGACGACCACAGGCACATCCGTGTGTGTCCAGCATTCGGGACGGGCGTTTCACCGGCGCGCGTATCCCTCTGGAGCTGGGACGTCGTGCCGATCGCCCGGATTCGGGCCCGGCGCTTGACAGGTTTTCGGGCGCCGATCCACACTCTCGGGCGACATCGGTCATGTTCGGTCAGTCGAAAAGAGAGTCGCGTGCTTCCCGCCCAGCGCCACCAGCGGATCATCGAAACCCTCGGGCGCAAGGGGACCGTGCGTACCGAGGACCTCGCCGCGCTGCTCGGCGTGTCCCACGAGACCGTACGGCGCGACCTGGCGGTCCTGGAGCGCCGGGCGCTGCTGGTCCGGGTGCACGGCGGGGCGACCTCGGCCCCGTCGGGCACCGGGGAGGAGCTGTCCTACCTGGAACGCTCGACCAGCCAGTCCGGGGCGAAGGCCGTGATCGGCGGGCTCGCGGCGGGGCTGCTGCGGCCGAGGCAGACTGTGATCATCGACGTGGGGACCACCGCGGTCCACCTGGCGCGGGCCGTTCCGCCGTCGTTCCGCGGGGTGGTCGCCACCTGCTCGCTGCTGGTGGCGGCCGAGCTCGCCGGCCGTCCCGGCGTCGAGGTGCTCGTGGCGGGCGGGCGCGTCCGGCAGGGCGACCTGGCCGTCTCCAACGCCTGGACCGTGGAGTTCTTCGAGGACCTGCGCGCCGACGTCGCCTTCGTCGGCTCGGGCGGCGTGGACGCGCACGCCGGGCTCACCGACTATTTCCTGGACGAGGTCGCGACCAAGCGCGTGATCCTCGCCCGCACCGCGCGGACGTACGTGCTCGCCGACACCGAGAAGCACGGCAGGGTCGCCGCCTACCGGGTGTGCGGCCTGGACGGCCCGTCCGGTCTCGTCACCGACGCGGAACCTTCGCCCGCCCTCGCGTCCGCCCTGGCCAGGGCGGGTACGGAGGTGATCTCCCCTTGAGCCCGCGCGTGACCGCCGCCGGTAAGATGCTGATCATCACCGGCTCGCGGCACCGGTGGCGAGGAACGGCATGGTGACGAGATCGCGACGGAGGGCCTTCGAGCATGGCTGTCATCCACAAAACCACGCTGACGCCCGGCAAGCTGGAGCTCCTCGCCGCGTGGCTTCCTTCCCAGCCCTGGTACGAAGGTGGGGACCGCCACCCGGAACTCGCCAGAGCCGGCGGCTTCCGGCTCGACGACCCGCGGGGTGAGGTCGGCATCGAGTTCATGGTCGTCACCGACGACTCCGGCGACGAGCCGCTCTCCTACCTCGTGCCGCTCACCTACCGGGGGGCGCCGCTCGACGGAGCGGATCATGCCCTCATCGGCACCGCCGAGCACGGGGTCCTCGGACCGCGGTGGATCTACGACGGCGCCCATGACCCGATCCTCGTCGCACAACTTCTGGCGCTCCTCCAGGGCGCGGCCGAGCCGCAGGCCCAGAGCGTGAGCAACACCCCCGACCCCTCCGTCGTCAGCGGCTTCACGGGACCTCAGATCACGGGACCTCAGATCACCGGCCCGGTCACGTCGCCGGCCGCGGCCGGCGGACCGAGATGCACCGACATCGCCGTACGGACAGACTCGGTCGTACGGGCAGACTCGGTCACACAGGCAGGTGCGGTCACACCGGAAGGCTGGGCGGAAGGTCCGCAGCGCGGCCAGGACGGAGGACTGGTGATCCGGGTGAACCGCGTGCTGCCGCCCGGCGAAGAGGACACGACGGGGGCTCAGGGACACGTGACGGCCGGCTGGCGCCTGCCGGACGGCACCGAGGCCCGGGGCGTGTTCGCCACCGTCCGGAACGCTGCACCCTGACGCGACCCGCGCCCGACCACACCGCTCCGACCACACCGCCCCTACCGCGTCCCTGCCCTGCCGCAGCCTGGCCGGGCGGCACCGAGGCCAGGGACCTGTTCGCCGCCGCCCAGAACGCCGCACCGTAACGCGACCTGCGCCCCGAACACGCCCACCTGCCGCACCCTTGCCCTGCACCGCCCTGCCGCACTCTTGCCCCTCCACCCCCTGCCGCGCCCCTGAGCGTGCACCGCCATGCCGGACGGCACCGAGGTCCCGGTATTTGGCCGCCGTCCGGCGCGTGGCGGCCCGACGCACCCTCGCTCATCAGCCTTGTCCCCCAGCCTGTCTCTCCCGCTGCCTGCTCGCGCCCTCTGCCCCGCCGTTCGCTGACGCCCTGCTACTCCCAGTTCACGGCACTCGCGACGGAGGTCGGCCCAAATAACCGCCTCGGCCACAGTTGCGACTTCACGGCGCTGGCTCCAGTCCTCCGGTGTGGCCGGCCCACCCACCCCTCACTCCGCCACAGCCTGCCCGCCCCGACTCGCCGCAGGCTCTGCCCAGAAAAAGGCAATTAGGGAGAATGCCCGGAAAATCCTTTTGATGGAGGGCAACCTGCAGCTCCAACAATGTAGCCGGCAAGGCTGTTATCGACAGCGGGAGCATGGGAGAATTCATACAGGCTTTCGAATTGGTAAATGAGGAGGTGCCATGGGTCTGTTCGGCTTTGGTCCTGGCGGCCTTCATCGTTCGAATGATTGCGACGACGCCGAACACGGAGCAACCGGCAGCGAGGCGGCCGGTCCTGGCACTGGCCGCAGATACAACAGCAGCGGACCGGATCGCGAATCCAGTGACCCTGGATTCGACGGCACTGGATTCGGAGGCACTGGATTCGGAGGCACCGGATTCGGAGACACCAGAGCTTCGGCGGGCGCCGACGCCGACGGTCGTACCAGCCATCGGGAACGGTCGTCGTGGATGCTGGTGGCATCATTGCGCGAGACGGCGCAGGCGTTGGCGTTGACGCCGGCACCGGATGCGCCGGAGATTTGTCTGGCCGAAGCCGAGGACCTGCTGTTCGCCCGTGACCGGATTATGAGTGCGCTGGCCGAGCGCGTTGGCCGCGTACATCGAACGGGACAGGCCAAGCAGCATGGGCACGCCTCGACGCGGACCTGGTTGCGCACCGTTGGGGGAATGAGCACTCCTGAGGCGGGTCGTTTGCTGACTCTCAGCGAGGAGCTTTCCCGTCTGCCGGAGGTGGCGCGGCGGTTCGCCTCAGGCGAGATGGCGGCCGGGGTGGCGGAGGCCATCTGCGCCGCGACAGCCGGGATGTCGGATGACAATGCCGCGCTGGCCGAGCCGATTCTGGTGGAATTGGCCGAAAAGGCGACCGCCGCGGAAGTCTCCAAGGCGGGACGGTATCTGCGGGCACTGCTGGATCCCGACGGGGAGGAGCAGGATGAGCAAGCCGACTACCAGCGGCGCTTCATGACGGTACGCCCGACCAAGAACGGCGGAGTGGAAGGGCAGTTCTACCTTCCCCGCGAGGCGGCCGCGCGCCTGATGACCTTGCTGCAGACCTACGGCAAGCCCAGAGCCGAGGGAGACGACCGGCCGCGACGGGTGCGTAACGCGGACGCGTTCATCGCGCTCCTCGGGCAGAAGGTCGCCGCCGAGCTTCTTGTGATGGTCAGAGCCGAGTCCCTTCCCAATGACGACCCCGTCACGGGCGGCGCCCCCAGCCCCGGAAACGCCCCTGCTTCCGACAAAGGACCGGCCACCGCCGACAGCCCCCTTCCCGACAAGGGGCCGGTCCCTGACGACGACCCCGTTCCAGCCGGAAATCCGGGTGCCGCGAAGAAGGCCGAGCCCGACTGCTCGGAGTACAGCGGCCCGGAGTACAGCGGCCCGGACAGCACCGCTGCGGCCGATGACGATCCTGCTGGCCGTGTGTCCGGTGACTGCTTCCAATCCAGCCGCGTTCATCCCGCTTACGGCGATGGTGTCCCTGCCCCCGCCCCCGCCCCCGCCCCCGCCGACGGAACCAGGACGGAGCAGGCCGCACCCGACCAGGCCGCACCCGACCAGGCCATTCCCGACCAGGGCAGAACTGAGCAGGGCAGAACTGAGCAGGGCAGTCCTGAGCGGACTGCGGCCGCGGGAAAAATTCCGGAGGAACCGGTGGCAATCCCGGAGGAACCGGAGGGGACACCAGACGAACCGGAGGGCACACGAGACGGACCGGAGGGAGGGCCGGGGACACCGACGGCTTTGGCGTGGGCGCTGCTCGGGACCGCGCCCGGGCTGTTGCTGGCGACCGGGCAGATGCTCCCCGTTACCAGCGTGCATCGCCTGGCGCGCACCAGCGCTCTGGTCCGGATCGTGATGGATGCCGACGGGCAGGTGCTCGACATGGGCCGCAAGGTCCGCCTCGCCACGCCCGCACAGCGCCGGGCGGTCTTCGCCCGGTACGCCACCTGCTGGGTCGAGGGCTGCCCCCTCCCCGCCACGATGTGCGAGATCGACCACGCCGACAACTGGTGCAGCGGAGGGCTGACCGACCTGAAGCTACTGGGACCGGCCTGCCAGTTCCACAACCGCGATCGCTACCGCCGTCCCGGCCGCTACCTGCGCCGGAAGGTCGGCGAAGATCGCTGGGCCTTCACCTACCTTGGCCGCTTCGCTTCCTTCCGGCAACGCGAGTGAGCCCACTGGTACGGCCGGCCCTGGCCCGCCTGCTCGGCTTTCCTGCTGCCTGCCTCGGCCCGATCGGCGCGGGCAGGCTCGGCGCGGAAGCAGTGGCCGGGCAGTGCGGAAGCGACGCGGGGACGGAGAGGGATGCGGGGGCGGCAGGGACGACTGGACGGGGAACGGCGGGGGTGCCGCCGTTAGGCTTGCGGGCGTGAGCAAGACCAAGAGCAAGGGCGGCCAGAGCACTCCGGCGACGGTCGCCCTCACGCAGGCGAAGGCGGAGTTCACCCTCCACCCCTACGACCACGACCCGAACGCACAGGCGTACGGCGAGGAGGCGGCCGACGCGCTCGGAGTGCCGTACGAGCGGATCTTCAAGACGCTGGTGGCGGAGACCGAGGCGGGCCTGGCGGTCGCGGTCGTACCGGTGGCGGGCAAGCTCGACCTCAAGGCGTTCGCGGCGGCGCTGAAGGGCAAGCGGGCGGCGATGGCCGACGCGGCCAAGGTCGAGCGGACCACCGGCTACGTCGTCGGAGGCATCAGCCCGCTCGGCCAGCGCAAGCGACTGCCGACCGTGGTGGACGAGTCGGCGCTCGGCTTCGAGACCGTCTACTTCTCCGCCGGGCGGCGTGGCCTGCAGATCGAGACGGCACCGGAGAACCTCGTCCGGCTCGCGCAGGCGGTGACCGCACCCATCGCCAAGCTGTGAATGGCCAAGCTGTGAATCGCCAAGCTGTGAACCTGTCGACTGTTGCCATCGCCGGTACGGCTCGCCCGCCTCGACACTGGCGACAGCCGGATAGATCGGGGGAAGTGTGAGCGAACACGGCGAACAGGCCGGCCACCACGACGGCCACCACGACGGCGGGCCGGCGGACCTGACGGCGACGGAGATGGCCGCGCTGCTGCGGGCCCGGGAGGTGAGCGCCGTCGAGCTGACGCAGGCGTGCCTGCGGCGGATCGAAGAGACGAATCCGCAGGTCAACGCCATTGTGACGCTTACCGCCGAGCGGGCGCTCGACCAGGCCGCGCGGGCCGACGAGGACCTCGCACGTGGCCTGGTGCGCGGCCCGCTGCACGGCATCCCGGTCGCACACAAGGACCTCGCCGACACCGCCGGCGTGCGGACGACGTACGGCTCGCGGGCGTTCGCCGACCATGTGCCCGTCGAGGACGATCCCCTGGTGCGGCGCATCCGCGAGGCGGGCGGGATCGCGCTCGGCAAGACGAACACCCCCGAGTTCGGCACCGGGTCGCACACGGTCAACGAGGTCTTCGGCGCGACGCGCAACCCCTACGACCTGTCGAAGAGCGCGGGCGGCAGCAGTGGCGGGGCCGCCGCGGCGCTGGCCTGCCGGATGGTGCCGTTCGCCGACGGTTCGGACATGGGCGGCTCCCTGCGCAACCCCGCGTCCTTCTGCAACGTGGCGGGCCTGCGGCCGACTCCCGGCCGGGTGCCGTCGAAGTCGCCGACGGCGGCCTGGTTCACGCTGAGCGTCGCGGGACCGATGGCCCGTACGGCCGGCGACCTGGCACTGTTCATGTCGGCAATAGCCGGGTTCGACCCGGTCTCTCCGCTTGCAATTCGTGAGGACGGGTCGGCCTTCGCGGAACCGCTCGACATGGACCTCACGTCCGTCCGGGTGGCCTTCAGCCCCGATCTCGGAAGCCTGCCGGTCGACCCGCGTACCGCGACGGCGACGGCGCGGGCGGTGGAGGCGCTGGCCGGCCTGGGCGTGCAGGTCGAGCAGGTGGACCTGGACCTGTCCGACGCGGAGGAGGCGTTCCGCGTCTACCGGTCGTGGCACTACGCGCTCACCTTCGGCGACTTCCCCGAGGTGGGCCCCAACGTGGCGTGGAACGTGGAGCAAGGACGGAAGGTCACCGGAGCCGACCTCGGGCGGGCCGAGCGTCTGCGCACCCGGCTCTGGCACCGCATGCGGCGCTTCTTCGGCCGGTACGACTTCCTCGTGGCGCCCGTCAGCCAGGTGCCGCCGTTCCCGGTCGGGCAGCCGTACGTCACGGAGGTGGCCGGGGTGGAGATGCCCGACTACCTGGCCTGGATGCGCTCCTGCTACTGGATCAGCGTGCTGCACGCGCCCGCGATGTCGGTGCCCTGTGGTTTCACGTCCGACGGGCTCCCGGTCGGCCTGCAGATCGTCGGCCGGCCGTGGGCCGACATGGACGTCCTGCGTCTCGGGCACGCCTTGGAGCAGGCGACCGGCTTCTGGCGGACCGCTCCCCGCCTGCCCGAGCCGGCAGTGTGACCAGCAGTGCGACCAGCAGTGCGACCAGCAGTGCGACCGGCGTGCGACCGGCGTGCGACCGGCATGGCGACCGGCATGGCGACCGGCAGTCAGGCTTCGCGCTGACGGTAGCTCACGGCGAACTCGACGACCCAGTAGATCGCGGTGGACAGCAGGGGCCAGGCGAACAGCACGCCGTACGCCGTCACTCCCAGGGATGTCGTGGTGGTGAAGCCGCCGGGTCCCGCCGCCTGGACGGTCCCCTTCGCCGACGTGCCGGCCAGCAGGGCGACGTACGCGGCGAGCAGGCCGCCGCCGGCGAGCCCCACGAGCACCTCGACCGGCGGGTGGCGGCGCGACAGCACGTACGCCGCGATGCCGGAGGCCAGGCCGAACGCACCGGTGACCACGGCGAACCAGCCGTCGGCCTCGATGAGCGACTGCGTCTCCGGGTCGATGGGCTTCCGCATTCCCTCGACGATCACGTAGCGGGTGGCGGGGGCGAGCACCGACCACACGTACCCGGCGACGGCGCCGAGGAGGGCCAGCACCAGGACGGTCACGACGACCGTCGCCAGATTGCCCTTCACATGCCGCACCGTCCCGATAGTACTCACATAGCGATCGAATTCGGTCCCGTACTCTTGCAGCACCGAGTGCGGGGGACGCACGGCATGGGTGGGGCCAAGGAGGCCGAGTGAGCGAAGAGGTATGGCAGATCGACCCGTCGGGCCCGCTGCGGGGCGACGTGGAGGTCAGGGGATCGAAGAACGCGGTCTCCAAGCACATGGTGGCGGCGATGCTCGGAACCGGTCCGAGCACCCTGCAGAACGCGCCCGAGGTCGGCGAGGTGGGGCTGACCGCCGCCATGCTCGAAGCCCTCGGCATCCATGTGGACATCACCCCCGGTGAGATCACCATCGAGAGGGGCAGCGACATCCGGCCGCGGGTCCCGGAGGAGTACACCGGCCTCAACCGGATCCCGATCCTGATGCTCGGCCCGCTGCTGCACCTGGCGGGCGAGGCGTTCGTGCCGCTGGTCGGCGGCGACCCGATCGGCAGGCGGCCGGTGAACTTCCACGTCGAGGCGCTGCGGTCGATGGGCGCCGAGATCGAGGTCGGCGACAACGGCATCACGGCCAAGGCGGCCCGGTTGCGCGGGAGCCGCATCTCGCTCCCCTACCCCAGCGTGGGCGCGACCGAGACGATCCTGATGACCGCCGTGCTCGCCGAGGGCAAGACCGTCATCAAGGGCGCCGCCATGGAGCCCGAGGTGGTCGAGCTCGCGCTGTTCCTCCAACGCATGGGCGCCATGATCGAGCTCAGCCCCGACCGGCGCATCGTCATCGAGGGCGTCGAGCGCCTGCACGGCGCCTCCACCTGGCTGGCCGGCGACCGCATAGAGGCGTTCTCGTACCTCGTGGCGGGCCTGGTGACGGGCGGCGAGGTGCGGGTGCACGGCTGCCACCAGGACCGGCTGGTCACGGCCATCACGACGCTCGCCAGGATGGGCGCGCGGTTCGAGATAACCGACGACTGGCTGTGCGCCTCCGCGCCGGACGGCCTGCGCGCGGCGGCCGTGCAGACCGACACCCATCCCGGTTTCATGACGGACTGGCAGACGCCGCTCATGGTGCTGTTCACCCGCGCCGAGGGCATGTCGGTGCTGCACGAGACGGTCTTCGAGAACCGCCTGGTGTACGTGCCCGCGCTGCAGAAGATGGGCTGCGAGATCGAGGTGTTCGCCCAGTGCCTCGGTGGACCGGCCTGCCGCTACCACGACACCAACGCCAAGCACTCGGCGGTCGTACGGGGCATCTCCAACCTGCGCGGGGCCGACGTCACGCTGCCCGACATCCGCGCCGGGTTCTCCGCGGTGCTGGCCGCCGCCGTCGCCGAGGGCACCTCGACCCTGCGCGGCGTCAACCACATCGAACGCGGGTACCACAGGCCGTTCGAACAGTTCACCTCTCTCGGATTGAAGATCAACAGGCTGACGTAAAGCTTTTCGTCTCCCGGGTTTGGGAGAACGCCAGAGGTCGCACTGATATCCCGTGACCTCTCGTCTCCTCGGCCACGTTGATCTCGGGCGCGTCGGCCTCGGGCGCGCCCTCCTCTCGCTGAGCCTGTGCGGCGCGGCCGGAGGCGGACTGGTCGCCGGGCTGGTCATGCCCTTCGTGGGCGGGGCCGGCCTGGCGGCCAAGCGTGCCGCGTCCGCGTTCACCGAGCTGCCCGCACCGCTGCGGGAGGAGCCGCTGCCCGAGATGACGCGGCTGCTCGACCGCGACGGCCGGCAGATCGCCCAGTTCTACTACCAGAACCGGCAGTCGGTGCCGCTGAGCGCGGTCGCCCCGGTCATGCGGCAGGCCATCGTGGCCATCGAGGACTCCCGGTTCTACGAGCACGGCGGTCTCGACCTCAAGGGCACGCTGCGTGCGCTCGTCACCAACACCCGGGCGGGCGGCGTCCGGCAGGGCGGCTCGTCCATCAGCCAGCAGCTCGTCAAGAACATCATGCTGACCCAGGCCGAGACGGAGCAGGAGCGCGCGCAGGCCCTCGTACGCACCTTCCGCCGCAAACTGGACGAGCTGCGGTACGCGCTGGCGCTGGAACGCAAGTACACCAAGGACCAGATCCTGGAGCGCTACCTCAACATCGCCTACTTCGGCGCGGGCGCGTTCGGAGTCCAGGCGGCGGCCCGGCGGTTCTTCGGGGTCGACGCCGCCGATCTCTCACTGACGCAGGCCGCCACGCTGGCCGGCGCGGTGCGCACGCCGTACGACACCGACCCCTCCCTGGGCGACGACCACAGAGGGCGGCTGCGCGCCCGGCGCGACCTCGTCCTGAGCCGGATGGCCGAGCTCGGGCTGATCGGCCGGGACCGGGCCCGGAACGCGGCGGCCGCGCCGCTGGCGCTGCACCTGCGTCCCGAACCCGGCGGCTGCGCGGGCAGCGCGTACCCCTTCTTCTGCGTGTACGTCGAGCGGGAGGTGCTGACGAACCCCGCGTTCGGCTACACCAGGGCCGACCGGGAGCGGCGCCTCCAGCGGGGCGGCCTCACGATCTGGACGACCATCGACCCGGCCGCGCAGCGGGCCGCGGACCGGGCCGTCGCCGCGCGGGTCAGCCCGCGCGACAACCAGGTGGCGTCCGAGACGATGATCGAGCCCGGCACCGGGCGCATCCGCGCGATGGCGGTGAGCAAGCGGTACGGGCGCAACCCGCACGACCGCGCCCTCGGGCGCAACACCACTTACAACCTCGCGGCCGACGTCGCGCACGGCGGCGGCCTCGGCCTCCAGGCGGGCTCGACGTTCAAGGTGTTCACGCTGGCCACCGCGCTGAAGCAGGGGATGCGGTTCGGCGACGGCTTCACGATCCCCGGTTCGTACGTCCCGTCGTACGGTTACCGCGACTGCTCGGGCCGGGCGGTGAACGACCCTCACACGGTCATCCACAACGCGGGCGGCGAGGGCGGCGGCGGGCCGTACAGCCTGGAGATGGGCACCTGGCAGTCGGTCAACATCTTCTACATGCGGCTGGAGCGCGAGGTGGGGCTGTGCGACGTGGTCTCGACGGCCCGCTCGCTCGGCATCCGGCGCGCGGACGGCGCGCCGCTCCGCGAGGTGCCGACGTTCACGCTGGGCGCCAACGAGATGGACCCCACGACCGTGGCGGCGGCGTACGCGGCGCTGGCCTCGCGCGGCCGTTACTGCAGGCCGATGGCCATCGCGGCGGTCGTGGAGCACGACGGCACCCGGACCGAGGTGCCGCCCGCCTGCGTGACCGCACTGGAGCCGGCCGTCGCCGACGCGGTGAGCCACGTGCTCACGGGGGTGTTCACCAGGGGCACGATGCGCGGGCAGTCGATCGGCCGCCCCGCCGCGGGCAAGACGGGCACGAACAACGGCTACACCTCGGCCTGGTTCGCGGGGTACACGCCCGGCTTGGCCGCCGCCGTCAGCGTCGGGGACATTCGCGGCTCCTACCGCTATCCGCTCACGGGGGTCACCATCGGCGGCCGGTACTACGGCGCCGTCCAGGGCGCCTCGCTGCCCGGCCCGATCTGGGTGGACTCCATGCGCGCCGCCCTGCGGGGAACCCCGGCGTACGACTTCACCCCGCCGGACATGTCCAGGTTCGGCGGGGGCTTCACGCCGGGCCTGAAGGAGGCGCTGGAGAAGCAACGCAAGAAGCAGGAGAAGGAGAAGAAGAAGCGGGAGGCCGAACGCCGACGGCACGACGACGCCGCGTCCCAGACGGGCGGTACGGCGTCCGGCGGCGCGGGGACCCCCGGAAACCGGGCCACCCCCGCGCCCGGAAACGGCAGCCACCCCCTCGCCGCGGGAGGCGGGACGTTCCCCCTCGCCGCCGGAGGCGGCCGGGTTACACCGGCCGCGGGAGGCAACCGGGTTCCTCTGGCCGCGGGAGGCGGCCGGGCAGCTCCCGCCGTTTCCCCGATGCGCTTCCCGGCGGCCGGCCACGACTTCTCCCAGACCTTCGCCCGGATGTTCAGCCCTGACGTCGCCCGGACCTTCGCCCGCGTCTTCGGCCACAACCCGCCGGTCGCCTCCGCTGCTCACACGCCGGTTCGAGGCTCCTCTCCCCACGCGCCTGGCCGCCGTACGGGTTCGGGCGACGCACCGGCCGCCACCGGCAGAACAAGCAGCAGCACACGGGGAGGGATCAGTCACACCCGCCACCACGGCGCTCCTCGGCGAAACACCCTGCGAAGCGGTCACTGAAGCACTTATCGGCGCCCCTGCAGCACACGCAGAGCAGTCGGCGCCTGACGCGGGCAGTGGGACTCGGGCTCACCCACCGTCCCGGTTCCGGGCTCTCTCCTCCTCCGCCGCGTGCAGGCCCGCCTCGATCACCGCGTTCATGATCGGTGCGAGCCGCCGTACGCCGAGGCGGGGGGCGCGCCGGGCCATGCCCTCGACCAGGCGGCGCTCGCGCTCCATGTCCCGTCCCCGGAAGCCGCCGACGGGCTTGAGCCGCTGGATCCGCGCGGCCAGCAGGGCCCGTCGTTCGAGGAGGACGGCGAGAGCCGCGTCCACCCGGTCGATCTCTCCCCGGGCCTCGGTGAGGGTCCGCGGGGACCACGGGCGGACGAGGGCCGCCAGGACGGTCGCCACCTCGTCGGCCGCCGCGCGTGCTTCGGGTGGTGCGGCGGGGTCGAGCAGCAGGCCGTCGGCCCCCGCCGCGACGGCCGCACCCGCGAGGCCGCCGTCGCGGCCCAGCGCGGCGAGCACCGGCCGGCCGGTCCGCTCCCGCGCGGCGCGCATGAGCGCGAGGTCGGGCGCTGAGCGGAGGGCTGAATCGAAAGCCGCATGGGCGGCCGAGTCGGGAGCGGGGTCGAGTGCGGGGTCGAGTGCGGGGTCGGGGTCGAGTGCGGGCACGAGATCGGACGGCGAAAGGCGGGACGCCGTGACCGCCGGTTCCGTACTGCCCCTGCTCTCGCAGAGCACGATCGCCTCGTTGCCCTCGACCGCGCAGTCGTCGGCGACGGCCAGCCACTCCTCCAGCGTCGCCGCGCGTCCCCGCTGATCGACCCTCCGCAGGATGATCACGGGCAGCCCGAGCCGGGCCGCGGCGCGGACGAGGCAGGGTTCGCGGGCCCAGTCCGGTCCGATCACCACCGCGTCGGCGTGCCGGGCCACGGCGGGCAGGTCGGCGGCCGAGGAGGGCTCCACCAGCAGCGGCCCGGCCCAGCGCGCCCTCATCTCCCCGACCCTGTCCCCGATCGTCTCGCCGACCGCTTCCTCGAGAGCTCCGACCGCTTCCTCGAGAGCTCCGGCCGCTTGGGCCTGCGGCGGGTCATCGTCGGCGGGCAGACGCAGCCACCGGGCGTTGTCCCCGCCGATCACCACCACGGGGAGCCCGTGACCGATCATCAGGTCGCCGATCCGTACGGCGTCGCGGTCGAGCTGGACTGCCTTCGACATGCGGGCTCCTCGCAGGCCGGGAAATTCTGTTCAGTAGCTCTGGCCAGATCGTTCTGACAACGAAAAAGGCAGAGACGCTGGCGTCCCTGCCTCAAGCCGGCTCCGGATGGTCGCTAGCTCACGATCGCGACCGGCCCTCCCGGAACCGGCCTCGTAAACGAGCTGTACCTACCCATATCTAGGACCTTAGCAGCGACGGGCCACGACTCGAACCGATTTGTCTCGGATCTCGGGATGACGAGCCGTAGGGGCGGTTGATCCCTTTGCCATCCGTGGGACGATTCATGGGTCCAGGAAGGGGTTCGAGTGGCGCGTGCGGAAAGCCGGCTCGTCGGAGGCCGGTACCAGTTGATGGAGCCGATCGGCCGGGGTGGCATGGGCGTGGTCTGGCGGGCCCACGACCAGTTGCTTGACCGCCCCGTCGCGGTCAAGGAGGTCCGCTACGACAGCGCCATGGGCGACGAGCTCAGCGACCTCAACCGCCGCACCATGCGCGAGGCCCGCGCCGCGGGGCGTCTGACCCATCCCAACGTGGTGGTCGTCCACGACGTCATCGAGGAGGACGACCGGCCCTGGATCATCATGCAGCTCGTGCAGTCCCGCTCGCTGGGGCAGGTGATCAGGGAGGACGGCCCGCTGTCCCCCGAGCGCACGGTCGAGATCGGGCTGCAGATCCTCGACGCGCTGCGCGCCGCCCACCGCCAGGGCGTTCTGCACCGTGACGTCAAGCCGGAGAACGTGCTGATCACGGATGACGGCCGGGTGGTCCTCACCGACTTCGGCATCGCCCGGCTCGAAGCCGACAACACGATGACCCGCACCGGCCTCGTCGGCACCCCCGCCTTCATCGCCCCCGAACGGCTCCGCGGCGAGGCCGCGCAGCGCGAGTCGGACCTGTGGTCGCTCGGCGCCACGCTCTACACCGCGGCGGAGGGCAGGCCCCCGCACGACCGTGGCATGGCGATGGCCACCATGCACGCCGTCCTGAACGATGACCCCGCCCCGGCCCACCGGGCGGGCGCGCTGGGCCCGGTGCTGATGCGCATGCTCGCCAAGGAGCCCGCCGCCCGGCCCGGTTACGACGAACTCGTGCGGCAGCTCAAGCGGGCGGCGCGGGACCTGGCTGCGCCACCGACCCGGCCCGACGCGCCTGCCACGCCCGTCTCCCCCTCCGCGCCCGCCTCGCCCCGGCCCATGACGCCGGAGGCGTCCGAGTCCCCGAAGTCCCGGACGTCCGCGTCCAGGTCCGAACCGGGCAAAGCCTCCCGCGGTGTGACGCCGTACCCTCCGGCCGCGTCCGCGCGGCGCGACGACCATTCCCCGGCACCCAGCCGGAACGGCGACGGGCCGGACGCCGAGCCCGGCCGAAGCGGTGACGGCCCGGGTCATGCCGCAGGTCATGCCGGGGCCGGCGACGCCGAGAGCCCGGGCGAGACCACCTCCCCCATCCCGGTCGTCCAGGACGACGGCTCCCCCGGCTCGGCCGAGGCCGTCTCGGCTGCGGCTGCCCGGGGCGATGGAGTTCCGGGCGAAGGAGCCTCGGACGAGGCCGGGCAGGCGAACGAGATGCCGGAGACCGGCGTGCAGGCCGCCCCGCCCGCCCGTACGAAGCCCCCGGCGAGCCCGGCGACCGACCGCCGGGACGAGCCCGGGAAGGGCGGCGAGCCCGCCGGAAAGCCCGCCGGGGACACCACGAAGGACACCTCGAAGAGGACTCCTGGAAGCCCGGCCGCTGCGGCGGGGGCCGCGAGCACCGCGCGAAACGGCGCGAGCGAGCGTCTCCGCACGGAAACGACAGCGGACACCACAGGAGGCAGCACAGGAGGCAGCACAGCGGACGCGCCGGGCACGGGCGCCGGAGCGGTCGGCTTCGCGGGAGGCGTCGCGGGAGGTGGCAGCGCGGCCGGTGGCAGCGTCGGCGGGTCGCAGGAGCCCCTGGCCGTGCTCTCCCAGGAAGGGCCCGTCTGGCACGACACCACCACGACGCCCGTGACGTCGCGCGCGCCCGGTGGCCTGCTGAAGGCCGCACTGATACTGGCCGGGCTGCTGGTCATCGTGGGTGTCGCGGGCTACCTCGGCGTACAGGCGGGCAGGAGCGGCTCGGAGGGCGAGCCCTCCTCCGGGTCGGCCGCCGCCCCCGCCGGGACGGGGAAGAAAACCCAGGAGCCCTCCGCCTCGCCGCCCGCCTCGGCCGCGCCGTCCGCGTCCCCTTCGGAGGAGGCGACGGCTACGCCGTCCCCCGAGCCTTCCAAGACCTCCGAAGCGCCTGGGCCGGGGGACGTCCCCGACGGCTGGCACAAGTACAAGCACCCGAGCGGCTTCTCGCTCGCGCTGCCGAAGGGCTGGCACGTCGACGGCAGTGGCAACGGTGAGGTTCGCTTCCGCGGCGACTCGCACACCTACCTGGAGGTTCACCACACCTCCAGTCCCGAGTCGGACGCCCTGAAGGTCTGGCGGCGCGATGTGCCGGGGATGAGTCGGAACTTCCCCGGTTACGAACTCATCGAGATCCGAGAGGTCAAGGACTACTGGAAGACCGCGGCCGACTGGGAGTTCACCTTCGGAGACAGCCGTTACCGGTCACGCGTCATCGACCGCGGGTTCGTCACCGACAAGAACAACGGCTACGCGCTGCTCTACAAGACCCAGGATGAGGACTGGAAAAAGAAGAAGAAGAC
This sequence comes from Microbispora sp. NBC_01389, assembly GCF_045040095.1. Classification (NCBI taxonomy): domain Bacteria; kingdom Bacillati; phylum Actinomycetota; class Actinomycetes; order Streptosporangiales; family Streptosporangiaceae; genus Microbispora; species Microbispora sp. NBC_01389. The sequence continues at coordinate 4,806,559 of NZ_CP109552.1, read as the reverse complement.
CTTCGAGACCATCGCCGCCACTTTCAAACCCTAGAAGCGGCGACCGCCGGACGTGCCACGCCGTTGGCCGCCGGGCAACCGTACTCGGGTGCCCGGTGGTCACGGCACGGTGGTCACGGCCGGCGGCGGCGCGATGCGGGTCAGGGCTGGCCGACGTAGTCGACCACGACGGTCACCGCACGGGCGGTCCAGCTGGTGGGCACCGGCGTGAACGTCACCTTCCCCGACCCGTAGCACGGAAGGGTCGCGGTGACCGGAATCTCGGCCTTGACCCCGTAGTAGCGCAGTCCGAGCGACTTCGCGACGGCCGACGGGTCGCCCAGGTCCACCACGATCGTGGTGCCGCCGCTGCCGGTGTAGCCCATGCTCACCGCCGACGACGAGATCGCTACGGGCCGCACCTCCACGGTCTGCCCGGCGAACGGATGACCGGTCTGTCCTGGGCGTACCGGCCCGAAGCACGCCATCTTGATGGTCGCGTGGCCGGTCTGGCCATTGACGAAGCCGTAGAAGTACTGGTTGGGGGCGATCGGTGCGGGGTCGACGACCTCGGCCGAGGCGGGGAGCGCGGTGGCCGCCACGAGGGCGGCGGCGGCGAGGGGGACGAGGCGCGCTGCGACGGTGCGGAACACGGGACCTCCGGCGGACGAAAGGGACGGGGGCGTGCGACCCGCACGGTAGGCCGATCCTTCCGGCCGGTCAACGCTCCCGCTCCCCCGCTCGATCCGGTGCTCGGGAGACGCGGCGGATCCCGTGAAAGGTTCACTTCGCCCCGAGGGCCGCCTCCGGTACCCGGCGCGGCCGGCTCCGTGCGCAACTGCTCGGCCGGGAGGTCACGCAGCGACTCCGGGCCGTCCGCCGAGCCCGCGAGGACGGCCACGACCTCCTCCAGCGACAGCCCGAGCCCGCGCGGTGCCCGTACGCGGTAGAGCCGGCGCAGGTCGCGCCTGGTGTAGCGGCGGACGCCCGGACGGCGTGCGCTCACCCGCGACGAGCACCGGAGGCCCACTAGGGTGGCCGGGGTGGCGACGGTCCTGGCCTTTCACGCGCACCCGGACGACGAGGCACTGCTCACCGGCGGCACGCTCGCGAGGCTGGCGGCCGAGAAACATCGGGTGATCGTCGTGGTCGCCTCCGACGGTGTCATGGGCGAAGCCACCGGCCCCGAGGGACGGGTGCGGCTGGACGAACTGCGGGCCGCCGCGACCATTCTGGGCGTCGCCCGGGTCGTGCACCTGGGCTACGCCGACAGCGGGCACGGGCCGATCCTGTTCCCCGACCCGCCGGATCGCCCGCGGTTCGCCCGCGCGCCGGAGGACGAGGCCGCCGCGCGGCTGGCCGGGCTGCTGCGCGACGAGCACGTGGATCTACTGCTCAGCTACGACGCGCACGGCGGCTACGGGCACCGCGACCACGTGAAGGTGCACCGCGTCGGCGCCCTCGCCGCCGAGATGACTGGTACGCGCGTCCTGGAGGCGACGATGCCACGGGAGCCGCTGGTGCGGCTGTTCAGCCTGCTCCGGTTCCTCCGGCTCCCGGTCCGCCACGAGACCGTCGGTTACAGCTCCCGGGCCGAGATCACCCACCGGATCGACGTGCGCCGCTTCGCCCGGCAGAAGCGGGCGGCCCTCGCCGCCCACCGGTCGCAGGTGTACGGGCGCGGCCGGGCCGGGGCGGTCTTCCGGGTCCTGGTCCGGCTTCCCGCGCCCGTGTTCGGCCTCCTGCTCGGGCGGGAGTGGTTCGTCGATCCAGCCGTCTCACCGGCCTCCGGCGTCCGCGACGACCTCCTCCGGACGGCAGCTCAGGAACCGCCTGGCTAGACTGCGGCTGCACACAGGTCGCGGCCCGGCACGGAAGGCCCGGCAGGGAGGGCACGAAGCGATGATCGACCGCGACACCGTCGCACTCGACGACCCGGTCGGCGCGTCGCTCCGCGGCCACCACGCGCACCTGGCCCGCCGGCTCGGCCGGGCGACCGGTTACCTGCCGGAGGTCGCGAGCTTCTCCACGGTGTCCGCCGAGCCGGACCCGGCGGAGTGGGACGACCTCGCGCGCCTGCTCGGTCGCGGCGGGTTCGCCGACCTGTTCAGCTGCCCGGCGACCCCGCCCGAGGACTGGGAGCCGCTCTTCACTCTCGACGGCCTCCAGCTGGTCTTTCCCGCGAGCCCCGGTCGCGCCGACGTCGAGCCCGACCCGGAGACGGTCGAACTGGGCGCCGGCGACGTGCCGGAGATGCTCGATCTCACCGCGCGGACCCGGCCGGGACCGTTCTGGCCCCGCACCCACGAACTCGGCACCTACCTGGGTGTCCGCGAGAACGGCGCCCTGGTCGCCATGGCGGGCGAACGGCTCCGCCCATCCGGATGGACCGAGATCAGCGCCGTCTGCACCGCCCCCGAAGCCCGCGGGCGGGGGCATGCCGCCCGGCTGGTGAACGCCCTGGTCGCACGTATCATCGCGCGGAACGAGCGCCCGTTCCTCCACGCGGCCGAGGCCAACACCTCCGCGATCGCGCTCTACGAGCGGCTCGGCTTCGCGGTCCGCAGGCGCGTGACATTCCGCGGCTTCCGGACGCCGTGATCCCGTCGTCGCGGATCACGCCGTAGCGGCCCCGGCGCCTGTTCCGAGGAGTTCGCGGAACTCGCCGACGGCCCTGCGTCCGCGCTGGTCCGCCGGTACGGCCCGCAGCACAAGACGCCCGGTCTGCACGATGTGGTGGCTGCGGTAGGCGGCCGGAAGGGTGGTGATCACGGTGGCGGCCTGGCGCAGGCCCGTGTCCACTCCTCCCTTGGAGACGGTGCAGAGCGCCTCGTGCAGGCGGACGTTGGCGTCGTACTGGTAGTCACGAGTGGCGGCGAGCACCTGCTGCCTCGCGCGGTCCGCCGCCGCCTCGTCACCCGCCCCGGCGTACACCCAGCTCTCCGCGAAGTGGATCTGGTCGGGCTTCCAGAAGCCGAACGTGTCGCCCTTGACACCGCCGGCCGCGAGTGCGACGAGGGCGCGCACGGTGCCGCGCGCCTCGTCGTGCCTGCCCAGCATGCTCAACGCCTTCGACCGGGTGGTGAGCAGGTCGGCCGTCGGCCCGCCCGCGATGCGCTCGGCGCTCTCGACAAGCCGCAGCACGGCCTCCGGGTCGCGCTGGCCGTACAGCCCGTGGCCCGCCTCCTCCGCACGCACCATCAGCCGCAGCCCGAGGTCGCCGGACGCGTCGGCCGCCTGGCGGGCCGTACGCCACCAGCGCAGGGCGGCGGCGTGCTCGCCCAGGCGGGTCAGCACGTTGCCCTCCACGGACGCGAGCGCGGCGGTGATGCGCTGCAGCTCGACGGCCTGAGTCGGCGGCGCCGTCTGCGACTGCCGCCGCACGGCCAGCAGATCGACAAGCAGATCGGACGCGACCTGGGCCGGGGGGCGGGTGCGCAGCGCGTACAGGTGATCGGCACAGACCGGCTCCCAGTCCTCGACGGACCGGAACTCCTGGCCGAACGCGTCACCGAGCAGCCGCCGAACGGGCTCTGAACCGGCGCCGAGCGTCCCGGCGATGGCGAGTTGCAGAAGATGCCGGCGTTCCGTCGCGATCTCCTCCTCCGCTCGTGGTCCCGTCGCCACCGTACGCAGCCTTTCCAGCTCGGCGACAGTGGCGTGCAGCGCCACAAGGTGCTGACCCGCGCCGAGAGCGGAGTCCAGCCGGGCCACCACGTCCGCGTGCGGGCGAGCGAGCCCGCGTTCCCACTTCGACAGGTCCCCGTCGTCCAGATAGGCGGCCTTGGCCACCTCGCGCTGGCTGAGATGCCGCACCTCCTCGCGCCAGTGCCGTACGGCGGAGCCGAGCAGATGCCAGGGGGAAGCGGCCGGGTCGACCGGCTCGGAGGAACGCGGCACGGACACCTTCCGGATGCTGGCCGGCGCTGGAGGCCGGGCGCCCAGCGCCGATCGTCTATCCGGCATCCCCGGCCGTTCCCCATGATTGCATCGTCCGAAGTCCATGACCTGGTAAAAGGCGGGACCCGCAGGCGTTCGCGGCACCCTACGACCCACGATCAGTAAGGAGATTCCCGGCTCATGCCACACGAAAGGGGCAACACCGGAGGGACGACGTTCGCCGAGTGGCGGATCATGCGGAGCGACGCGGGCCGCTTCTGGGCGACCCGGGAGCGTCCGTTCTCCCTCAGCGCGGAGGACGCGGGCGCCTTCCGCACCGTGGACGGCGACGACCTGCGCGAGCTGTGCCAGGCCATCGCCGAGCAGGAGAGCCTGGCCGACCTGGCGATGGGCCGCTGAAGCGCCTCGTCAGGCCCTTTCTGAGCGCTCGGCGGTGCCCGCCCCGGTGCGCGGAGAACCGTCGGGCCGGGGCGTCAGCGGGAGTAGTGCTCGACCACGAGCTGCTCGTCCACCGGGACCACGATCTCCTCACGTGCGGGGCGGCGCAGCAGGGTGAAGCGCAGCCCGCGGTGGTCGACGTCCAGATAGGGGGCGGTCCGCTCGTCCGCGTACGTGCCCTCGGCGGCGGCGACGAACGGCTGCATCCTGACGGACCGGTCCCGTACGGCCACCGACTGGCCCGGCTTCACCTGATAGCTGGGGATGTCCACCTTGCGGCCATCGACCGCGATGTGCCCGTGGTTCACGTACTGCCGGGCGGCGTAGATGGACGGCGCCAGGCCGGCCCGCAGGACGAGGGAGGCGAGCCGGGTCTCCAGGAGCGCCACCAGCTCCTCGCCGGACCGGCCGGGACGGCGGACGGCGAGGTCCCAGTAGCGGCGGAGCTGACGTTCGGACACGTCGTAGTACCAGCGGAGCTTCTGCTTCTCCAGCAGCCGCATGCCGTAGTCACCGGTGGTGCGGCGGTTGGTCCTGCGGCCGTGCTCGCCGGGCGGGTAGGGCCGGGCCTCGAAGTACCTCACCGCCTTCCGGGTGAGCGGAACGCCCGCCCGTCGCGACAGCCGCACCTTCGGTCCCGTGTAACGCATGACACCCTCTTTTCAAGTTAGGTAAGCCTTACTAAGGTGAGCCTAACCTCCATTGAAGGAGCCTCCCATGCGGCATCCCGTCACCGCTCCCCCGGTCCCCGAGCGCGTCCGCACCCTCGCGGCCCTGGCGGCAGGCCCGCGCCGCCGCCGTCGCCATCGCGGAGGCGTGCCCCGACGAGGACCTCTTCGCGGCCGTCGAGGGCGGCGAACCCGTGCTGCTGCGCGTCGACGTCTGCCACGTGATCTACCTGACCGGCGGGGATTCGGGCGTCCTCGACGCCGAGACCTACCTCGCCTCGGCCCCCGACCCGTTGCTACCGCCGGCCGAACGCATGGTGCGCCACGTCAACGAGTCCCACTCAAGGCAGCTCAGGGAGGCGGCGGAGAGGCTGGCGGGCGAAGCGGGCCACGGCGAGGTGTGGCTGTGGGAGCTGGACCGCTACGGCGCCACTCTGCGGCCGGGACCCGGGCATCTCGTCCGGGTCCCCTGGGCGGCGCCCGTCGCGACGCCCGAGGAGCTCGAACACGCCCTGGCGTGCCTGCTGTCGCCGTGACATGACCATGACGACGCGATGAAAGTTGCAACTCCATACGAAATCGACCCCAGGTCAGAGGGTTGCGGGGGGTCTTCTCGTTGACCGTACGGGGCGGCGGGGAACAGGATGCGGCTCGATCTGCGCCCGGCACGGGCGACAGCGCGATCGCTCGAAGGAGCTCCTCCATGCACGCCTCGCTCACAGGCCGGCGGCGCGTCGGACTGGCACTGCTGACGTCCGCGGCACTCGCCGCCGCGTCGGTCACGGCCGTCACCGTCGCGCCCGCGTCGGCCGCGACCTCCGCCACCGTGACGGTGAACACCGGCACGACCCTGGGCACGATCCCCGCCGCCGGGCACGGGGTCAACGTCGCCGTCTACGACGGGAACATGAACAGCGCCCCCATCGCGGGCCTGCTGCGCGACGCCGGTTTCACCGCCGTCCGCTACCCCGGCGGGTCGTACGGCGACATCTACCACTGGAAGACCAACACCGCCGACGGCGGCTACGTGGCGCCGAACACCGACTTCGACACCTACATGGGCACGGTGCGCTCGGCCGGCGCGCAACCGGTCATCATCGCCAACTACGGCTCGGGGACCGCCCAGGAGGCCGCCGACTGGGTCAAGTACGCCAACGTCACCAAGGGGTACGGCGTCAAGTACTGGGAGATCGGCAACGAGGTCTACGGCAACGGCCACTACGGCTCGGGCTGGGAGCAGGACAACCACTCCGACAAGAGCCCCAAGGCGTACGCGAACAACGTGCTCCAGTACATCACGGCGATGAAGGCCGTCGACTCCACGATCAAGATAGGCGTGGTGCTCACCACCCCGGGCGGCTGGCCGGACGGCATCGTCGGCTCCGGCGACAGCGCCGACTGGAACAACACGGTCATGTCGATCGTGAAGGACAAGGCCGACTTCGTCATCGTCCACTGGTATCCCGGCGCCACCTCGGCCGCCGACAGCCTCGGCAAGGTCTCGCAGATCTCGACGATCACCAGCACGGTCCGCTCCCTGATCGCCAAGTACGCCGGGAGCAGGGCGTCGAGCATCGGCATCTCGGTCACCGAGCTGAACCCCAGCTATCAGCTCACCACCGCGACCGCGGCGCTGTTCGCCACCGACAGCTATCTGACGTGGTTCGAGAACGGCGCGATGAACCTCGACTGGTGGAACCTGCACAACGGGACCAGCCAGGGCCCGGCCACCGGCGACGACGGGACCCCCGACTACCACGACGAGGGCATCCTGTCCTCCGGCGCCTCCGGCGAGCCCGCGGCGAACACGCCGTTCCCGCCGTACTTCGGCCTGTCCATGGTGGGCAAGGCCGGGTCGCCCGGTGACACGCTGGTCAAGGCGTCCTCGTCCACCTCGCAGCTCGCCGCGCACGCCGTGAAGACCTCGAACGGCGTCAACGTCGTGCTGATCAACAAGGACCTGAACAACTCCACGACGGTGTCGCTGTCCTACTCGGGCTTCTCCCCCGGCAACGCGGCGACCGTCGTGCAGTGGCGCAAGGGCGCCACCTCGATCAGCACGAGCAGCGCGTCGTCGGCCACCTCGATCACGCTCCCGCCGTACTCGGTCACCGTGCTCAAGGCGAGCGGCGGCGGCACGTCGTCACCCTCCCCGTCGCCGTCCCCCTCGCCCTCGCCGTCCCGCTCGCCGTCCGCCTCGCCCTCGCCGTCCCCGTCTCCGTCTCCGTCGGTCTCGCCGTCGGCCTCCCCCAACCCGGGACAGGGCTGCACGGCGACGTACACGGTGACCAACTCCTGGCCCGGCGGGTTCCAGGCCGAGGTGACGGTGAAGAACACCCGGACCACCTCGATCTCCGGCTGGACCGCCGGCTGGTCGTACCGCAACGGCCAGACGATCAGCTCCTCCTGGAACGCCACGGTCTCCCAGTCGGGGGCCGCGGTCACCGCGAAGAACGTGAACTACAACGGCTCCCTGGCGGCCGGCGCGTCCACGTCGTTCGGCTTCACCGGCAACGCGACCGGCGCGAACGACGTGCCCTCGCCGGTCACCTGCTCCGCGAGTTAAACGCTCTCGCCGTGCCCCGCCCGTACGAACGCGGGCGGGGCACGGGTGCGGGACGGGCTGGGCACGGGCCGCACGGCGGCGGCATGACTCCGGTCATGGTCCCTATGGCGGGTTACATCCGGACCGTGGCGATCTAGGGTCGGAGCATGGCGGGTTTCGACTGGCTTCGGGACGCCGACCGGCCGTTCCTGTTCAACCTCGTGTTCTGGGCGGTCACAGCGGTCATGGCGGCCGGCCTCGTGCAGGCGGTGCTGCTCGGCGTCGGCAGCGTGCTGGAGTACGTGCTCTTCGCCGCCAACCTCGGGCTGGTCGTGGCGCTGTGGCCGCTGCTGCCCTGGGACCCGGCGGAGGGCCGCCGCTGGGCGGCCCCGCTGTTCCTTGTGGCGACCACCATGCTGGGCATCAGCGGCGCCTACAGCACCCAGCTCCCGTTGATCCTCATCGCCGTGGCCAACCTGGCCTTCATCTACAGCATGCGGGCCGCGACGGTCATCCTGTCCTGCCTCGCGGTGGTGATGTTCGCGGCGGTCCCCCTGATCTTCCACAAGACCGTGCTCGACGGCCTGCAGGAGATGGGCCTCGGCGCGGTGCTCGCGGCGTTCGTGCTGGGCATGACCTCCTCCACGCTGGCGGCGCGGCGCAGCCGGGAGGAGGCGCGGGGGCTGCTCGAACGCATCAGGGAGCTGGCCGTCGCCGAGGAGCGGGCGAGGATGGCGGCGGAGATGCACGACTCCGTCGGCCATCACCTGACCGTCGTCAAGATGGGCCTGGAGAACGCCGAGCGCTTCCGGGAACGCCGCCCCGACGCCGCCTGGGAGGAGGTCCGCCAGGCCAAGGAGCTCACCGTCGAGGCGCTGGCGGACGCCCGGCGCTGGGTGCGCGCGCTGCGCCCGCTCGCGCTGGACGGCCGGGTGGGCAGCGCCGCGCTCGAACAGCTCGCCGCGTCGTTCGACGGCACCGGCATCAGCGTACGGTTCGAGGTGCGGGGCGAGGAACGGCTCCTCACGCCCGACGTCGAGCTCGTCCTCTACCGGGTGCTGCAGGAGGGGCTCACCAACGCGCTGCGGCATGCCGGTGCCGAGCACGTGCGGGGCACGCTCACCTTCGGCGACGACCGGGTCGTGCTCGTGGTCAGCGACGACGGGCAGGGCCGGGACGACCGGTCGTCCGGCGGCTTCGGGCTGACCTCGCTGGCCGACCGGGCCAGGGCGCTCGGCGGCACGCTGACCGGCGCCAACGCGACGCGCGGCGGGTTCGAGCTGCGCGCCGAGCTGCCGCTCACGGAGGTCGTGGCATGACGCGCGTCAGGGTGGTGCTGGTCGACGACCAGGCGCTCATGCGGCAGGGGCTGCGCAAGCTGCTGGAGGTCGAGGACGGCGTCGAGGTCGTGGGCGAGGCGGCCGACGGGCACGAGGCGCTCCATGTCATCGGCGAGTGCCGCCCCCACGTCGCGCTGGTCGACATGCGGATGCCGGGCATGAACGGCGTGGAGCTGATCGCCCGGCTGGCCGCCGAGCACCCGCAGGTGGCCGTCATCGTGCTCAGCACCTTCGACGAGGACGAGTACATCTTCGGCGCGCTGCGCGGCGGCGCGACCGGTTACCTGCTCAAGGACTGCTCGCCCGAGGAACTGGTCGCGGCCGTCCACCGGGTGAGCCGCGGGCAGACGGTGCTGGGCAGCCCGGTGGCCGCCCGGCTGGTCGCCGAGCTGCGGCAGCTGCCGCTGCGGGGCTCGGCCGGCTTCCCCGGACGGGAGCTGTTGTCGGAGCGCGAGCTGGAGGTCGCGCGGATGGTGGCCGCCGGAGCGGCCAACCGGGAGATCGCCGCGCGCCTTTCGATCAGCGAGGGCACGGTGAAGAACCACGTCTCCAGCGTGCTGCGCAAGCTGGGCCTGCGCGACCGGATCCAGCTCGCCCTGCGGCTTCGATCATGAACCGGCCGCGCGTCCGGCGGCTCCCGCCCAAGCGGCGGGAGCCGCCGGGACGGGCTCACCAGGCGGTGGGCTTGCCCTTCTGGTGGAGCCACACGTCGAAGAACGTCTTCAGGTCCATACCCGAGACCTTCTCCGCCGCCTTGACGAAGTCGGCGGTGCTCACGGTGCCGTACCGGTGCTCGGTGGCCCAGTCCCTGACGAGCCGGAAGAACGCGGTGTCGCCGATCTTGCCGCGGAGCGCGTGCAGCGTCATCGCACCCCGGTTGTACGGCACGTTGCCGAACATGTCCTCCGGGCCGGGGTCGGCCGTGACGACCTGCCAGAACGACGAGGTCGCCGCGCGGCCGTAGTTGCCGGAGCCGTTGAACGTCTGCTGCGCCGTCGCGCCGCCGCTGTGCTCGGTCCACAGCCAGGTCGCGTACGTCGCGAAGCCCTCGTTGAGCCAGATGTCGGACCACCTGCCGAGGGAGACGCTGTCGCCGTACCACTGGTGGGCGAGCTCGTGCGCCATTGTGCCGACGCTGGGCGCGCTGGAGAAGATCGGCTTGGTCTGGCTCTCCAGGGCGTACCCGACGTTGGGCGCGCGGTCGATGATCGCGCCCGCCGTGTTGAACGGGTACGGCCCGAAGACCGAGGAGAAGTACTCCAGGATGTCGGGAATCCGGGCGACGGCGCCCGCCGACTGCGTCACCAGGCGCGGGTCCACCGCCGTGTAGACGGGGATGCCGCTGGGCGTGGTCGTCTCGCTGACCACGAAGTTGCCCAGGGTCACCGTGGCGAGGTAGGTCGCCATCGGCTCGGCCGAGTCCCAGACGAACGTGGTCTTCGCGTTCTTGGTCGTCTTCGAGACCAGGCGGCCGTTGCCGACGACCGTGACGCCCTCGGGGACCGTCGCGCGGAAGGTGAACGTGGCCTTGTCCTTCGGGCTGTCGTTGGACGGCAGCCAGGCCGGGGCGCCCTGCGGCTCGCCCGGCACGAACACGCCGTCGTCCGTCGGCACCCAGCCCTCGATCGAATCGTCCGGGTCGGTGATGACGGGCGGCGTCCCCTTGTACGCCACCGTGACGGTGAAGGTCTCCCCGGTCTTGAGCTTCGGCCGCGGGGTGATCACGAGCTCCTGCCCGTCCCGGCGGAACTCGGCCGGGTGCTTGCCGACCTTGAGAGACGTGATCTCCGGGCCGCGGAAGTCGAGGTCGAACTGGTCGAGGTCCTGGGTGGCGACCGCGGTGATCACCGTCGTGGCGTCCAAGATCTTGGTGGCGGGGTCGTACGCGAAGGTGACGTCGTAGTGCCGCACGTCGAACCCGCCGTTGCCCTGGTCGGGGAAGTACGGGTCGCCGAGCGAGGGGGCGCCGGCGGAGTAGCGCGGCTCCCCGGGGTTTCCGGGCGCCGCGAGGGAGGCGGTCGCCTGGGTCGCGGTGAGCAGCGCGGCCGCGAGCGCCGCGCCGCCGAACCGCGCCGCCCGGCGGGTACGAGGCGATGTCATGGGGGTCCTTTCGATGGTCCGGCTCGATACTTCCGGCTTCGGTGCTTCCGGCTTCGGTGCTTCCGGGGGACCGGGCGGCCGGAGGCCGGCCGCCCGATGCAGGGTGCAGGGTGCAGGGTGATTGTGCAGGGTGCAGGGTGATTGTGCAGGGTGCAGGGTGATTGTGCGGTGGATCAGGCCACGACGGAGCGGAGCGGGATGCCCGCCGCGCCGAGGTCGCGGACCAGGTCGCGGACGAACGGGTGCTCGTCGGCCGCCAGGCCGTCCGGGTTCGGGATCGTGACGTACGCCGAGTCTCCCGCCGTCGCCGTGCTCGCCGCACCGGTGTACCGGGCCACCACGGCCTGGGTGCGGGCGAGGTCGGCGCCGGCCACCTCGATCACGATCGGACGCCACTCGCCGCCCAGGTTGGGCGGTTCCTCCGCCTTCGCCGCGGCGGCGCGCAGCGACTCCGCCGACTGCTGGGCCGGCGACTGACCCGGCGTCGGGGCCGCGAGGGCGCGCTGCTGCGCGGCGGGTGCCCCGGCCGGGTGGAGCAGCGCGTTCGCGAGGAGGTGGATGCCGTTCTCGTTGTAGGCCCGGAACAGCGGGTTGTAGGCGAACAGCACGGCGTGCCCGGCGCCGTTCGGCTCGTCCACGAGGGAGGCCGTGCCCTTGAGCGCCTCGGCTCCCACGGTGTAGCCGTTGGACCAGAACGTGTCCCCGGACGGATAGGTGAGCACGTTCACGCCGGTCTGGCTCGGGTTCAGGATGGGGTCGCCGTTGTTGAACTGGAAGTCCTCGGCGGGACGGCCGAGCGCGACCGGACTGCCCGCGCTCACGTCGACCCGGAAGTGCGAGCCGATGACCTGGTAGCCGGTCGGCTTGGCCTTCTCGGTGGTGGAGGTGAGGCCCGCCGCCCGGGCGACCCGGGTGCCCTCGTTGCGCAGCCCGACGTACGTGCCGCCCGCGGCCACCCACTGCCGGAGGTTGGCCAGGCCCTGCGCGGTCAGCCCGCCGTTGGAGCTGCTGCCGTCCGGGACGAGCAGGACCGTCCGCCCGGTGAACGCGGGGGTGTTGGCGTTGACGTCGGCGGTGGTGACCGGTGTGAGGCCGAGACCCCAGCGGGCCCCGAGCACGTACCGCGCCTCGCCGTACGAGCCGGAGGTCGTCGAGACGCCGGTGCCGGCGAACAGGCCGACGTCGGGAGTGCGCAGCGCGGCGCCGGAGGCCGGGCCGGCCCGGCCCTCGACGGTGACGCCCAGCGAGCGGGCCAGCTTGTCCAGCTCGCCGCGGTTCATCGCGGTGGCGGGCAGGCCGACGAGCCCGCTCCGGGTGTCGCGCGTCAGCGGGACACCCGCGCCGAGCAGCCGGAAGGTCAGCTCCGACGCGGCGGCCGAGTCCATCGGGTAGGCGTAGGACCCGCCGCGGGGCGCCGCGGAGGCCACGCCGCCGTCGGCGTCTTTGACGAGGTCGGCCTTCGGCGACAGCATGTCGCCGGTGGTGATGGTGTCCACGCCCGCGAGCAGCGGGTTGCTCCACGAGGAGACGTCGTAGAAGTAGGGGAACGGGACGTACGGGTCCTCGCCCATGACCGCCTGGATCCAGTGCTTCTGCGGCTGGTCCATCGGGATCCAGTAGGCGCCCTCGGGCACGGTCACGTCGCGCGCCGTGCGCCCGCCGAAGACGTGGGCGGTCGGCACCTTCACGGGCTTCTTCACCCGGTAGACCTCGACGTCCATGGCGCGCAGCCGGTCGACCAGCCTGCGTACGTCGCCGATCTGCCGGCCGGGCAGCAGGAAGTAGGACCGGACCGTGATGCCGGGCACCGGGAACCGGACGGTGTTGCTCGGCTGGACGACCTCGTTCGGCTCCAGGGCGCCGGCGGCGCCCTCGGCGAGCGCGGTCCGCCAGATCGAGAAGTAGCCGTCCAGGACCTCGCGCCGGTTGTCGGCGGCCCAGCCGGTGGTCGCCCACTGGGTGTTGAACTGCTGCTGCACCCGGTCCTCGACGGCCGACGTGCTGCCCTTCTCGAACGTCATGCCGGCGGCGCCGAAGCCCGCGGCCGGGACGCTGTCGCCGTAGCCCATGTAGAACAGGTCGTACGTCGCGTAGTTGAAGTAGCACTCGGTGGTGACCGCGCCGCCGCAGGCGCCGTTGTAACCGAAGCCCGCGGCGTTCGCCGCGCCGATGCGGTTGATCCAGTTCACCGGCTGGTCGGCGATCTCGTGGTGGATCGGGTCGGCGTTGGGCGGGAAGAAGTACTGCCGCCCGCCCATCTCGTGCGCGTCGACGAAGACCTGCGGCGGGTACGCCCGCAGCATGTCGATCTTGGCGTCGGTCTCCGGCTGGGTGCGGGCGAACCAGTCCCGGTTGAGGTCGAACCCGTAGTCGTTCTGCCTGCGATTCGCGTCGCGGCCGTCCGGGTTCTGGGTGGGCACGATGACCGTGACCAGGTTGTCGTTGCGCTTGACCACGTCGCAGGACAGGCCGGCGGCCAGTTCGTACAGGGTCTTGAGCGCCGCGTCGGCGCCGCTCTTCTCACCGCCGTGCACGTTGCCCGCGATCCAGACGATGGCGGGCGAGTCCTCGGCGATCCGCGCGGCCTTGTCCGCCCGCAGCGTCCTCGGGTCGCGCAGCGAACGGATCTGGTCGGTGATCTTCTTCAGCTGTCCGGGGACCATGTGGTGGGCATCGGACACGATGGCGTAGGGCAGGCCCTGGCCGGACACGCTGCGCGCCATCGTGCCGGTGACCACCCGGTCGGAGGCGCGCCCGACGGCCTCCACATATTTCGTGATCTCTTCGGTCGTGAGCACCCGGGGCTGTCCCTTGCCCAGCGGGAAGCCGAAGAACTGTTCGGGGGTGGGCACCTTGTCCAGGTGCGCGCTTGAATCACCGCACGGCGCGGGGGGTTTCTTCCCGGCCGCCGCGGCCGGATCGGCCTGCGCGGGAGAGACCGGCGTCAGCGCGAGCGCGGCCGACACCAGGACCGCGGCGCCGAGCGCCCTGCCGTAGGGGGATCTTCCGCACGTGGTCGTGCGCAACCGCATTTCGCCTCCAGGCGGGGGACGGGATGTCTCGGGGGGAGCTCCGTCCGGGAAACGACAAAGTCACTGCGGACAGTATTAGAAGGCAATAAACCGGACAAGGCCGACAAGATGTGTCGAAAATGCCACGGAGCAATGAGGGAAAGTGTGAGATGCGACATCTCCGCAGGTCAGGGCGATAAGAGTGGGCCGAATCCGCCTTTTATAACGCGCCATAACGACTGCGCATCAGGTTCGGCCACGCCGGCGTACCGTGGCGGCGGCACGGCGTGCGCGCGCTCCCGCCGTCGCCCGTCTCCCCGGCGCCGGGGATTTCCGTCACGGTGAACGGCCGGGCGTCCGCCTGTGGGACCATTCAGGGGGTTCCGAGGAGGGGCGGGTGGACGAGGAGCGTCGGGTGGCGGGCAGATATCGCCTGCTCGAACCGATCGGCCGCGGGGGCATGGGCGTCGTCTGGCGTGCCCATGACGACCTGCTCGCCCGTACGGTGGCCGTGAAAGAGGTGCTCTACCATCCCACCTCCGAGGAGGACCGGGACACGTTCAACCGGCGGACGATCCGCGAGGCGCGGGCGGCGGGCCGCATCGACCATCCCAACGTCGTCGTCGTTCACGACGTCATCGAGGAGGACGGCCGGCCCTGGATCGTGATGCAACTGGTCCAGTCGCGCTCCCTCGGGCAGGTGCTACGCGACCAGGGCCCGCTCCCGCCCGACCGGGTGGCCGCCATCGGCCTGCAGGTCCTCGACGCGCTGTGCACCGCGCACGCCGCCGGCGTGCTGCACCGGGACGTGAAGCCGGAGAACGTGCTGCTCAGCGGGGAGACCCGGGTCGTGCTCACCGACTTCGGCATCGCGACCATGCCGGAGGAGACCGGGCTGACCATGACCGGCGACATCACCGGCACGCCCGCGTTCCTGCCGCCCGAGCGGCTCAACGGCTATCCCGCGACCCCCGAGTCCGACCTGTGGTCCCTCGGCGCGACGCTGTACGCCGCGGTGGAGGGCAGGACGCCGTTCGACCGCAACTCGGCGGTGGCCACGATGGCGGCCGTGCTGCACGACGATCCCGCGCCGCCCCTGCGGGCGGGAGCCCTCACGCCCGTGCTCGAAGGCCTGCTGCGTAAGGATCCCGCGCACCGCATCTCCCCGGGCGAGACCGCCGCCCTGCTCAACGCCGCCCTACGCAACGCCGCGGCGGCCGGCCCCGGACCGGCGGCCGCCGCGCCCCCACCCGGCTCCTGGCAGCCGAACCCGTCCGGACCCCACCGGCCTTCCGGCGGCCCCTGGAACAGCGCGCCGCCGGCGCCGCCGCAGCCGGGTCCGGGCCCGTACGGCGCGACCGCCACGCACCCTCCGCAGTCCCCTCCTCCCCCGTCGAGCCGACGGCGCGGCCCGGCGGGCCGGGCGGCCCTGCTGGTCCTGCTTCCGGTGCTGCTCGTGGGTGTCGTGGCGGGCGGGTGGTACGGCTATCGCACGCTCACCGCCGCGGGGTCGGTCGCCGAGGATCCCGCGTCGGCCGCCCAGCAGGTGCCCGGAGACGGCACCGGGGACGGCACCGGGGACCCCACGCCGTCACCCGAACCGTCCACGGAGCCGTCCACGGAGGCGTCCACGGAGCCGTCCCCGCGTCCGGCCGCGCTGCCCGCCGGCTGGACGACCCACCGCGACCCGCTGGGCTTCTCGATCGCCCTGCCCTCCGGCTGGGTCCCGTTCGGCAGGGAGGCCACCCGGGTGCGCTTCCACGACCCCACCGGGCGGGACTACCTGCAGGTGGACCTGACGCCCTGGGAGGCCAGGGACCCGTGGGCCGCAGTGCGCACGGTCGAGGCGACCTCGACCAAGAAGGGATACCTGCGCGGCTACGAGCGCATCAACATGACGTACCGGAGCTACCTCGGTGTTCCCGCTGTGGACTGGGAGTTCACCCATATGACCAGCTCCGGCAAGGTGCGGGTGCTCGACCGCGCCTTCCGGCTCGCCGACGGCCGGTCCATCATGCTCTATTGGCAGGTCGCGGACCCTCGATGGACTTCCGGTTTGTCCTACTTCAACGCCTTCGCGCGCACCTTCAGACCAGGATAACGATTTGGCAAAGATCCGCAGGGTCAAGGGGAATTTCGTCCCAGAACAGTAACTGTGTCGCATGCGTTCCCCCAAGTGGGGTAGCGCGACAATCATGGCTGATGCGCAGACCTCCGAACGTGTCGTGGCAGGACGCTATCGCCTGATCGAGCCGCTGGGGCGGGGCGGCATGGGCACCGTGTGGCGAGCGGTCGACCAGGTGCTCGAACGCGAGGTCGCCGTCAAGGAACTGCACCAGTCCGCCGAGATGACCGGCACGGAACGGGACGTCTTCACGGTCCGGACCTTCCGGGAGGCCAGGGCGGCCGGGCGGATCAGCCATCCGAACGTGGCGGCGGTGTACGACGCCTTCGAGGAGGGCGGCTACCCCTGGATCGTGCTCGAACTGGTCCCGTCCCGGACGCTGGGATCGGTGATCCGCGAGGAGGGCCCGCTGCCGCCGCGCCGGGTGGCGGAGATCGGCTCGCAGGTGCTGGCCGGCCTGCGCGTCGCGCACGCGAACGGAGTGCTGCACCGGGACGTCAAGCCCGACAACGTCCTGCTCGCCGAGGACGGACGGGTCGTGCTGACCGACTTCGGCATCGCGGCGATGGAGGACGACTCCCCGGTCACCCGCACCGGGATGCTCGTCGGGACGCCGGCGTTCATCGCCCCCGAACGGGCGGCGGGGCAGCAGGCGCAGCGGGCGTCCGACCTGTGGTCTCTCGGGGTGACGCTGTTCCTGGCCGTGGAGGGGCGCTCGCCGTTCAACCGGGGCCACGCGCTGGCGACGCTGGCCGCGGTGATGTACGAGGATGCGGGACCGATACATCGGGCCGGGCCGCTGACCCAGGTCATCGCGGGACTCCTCGTCAAGGACCCCGATCTCAGGATGACGGCCGACCAGGCGGTGCTGCACCTGCACGCGGTGGCCACCGGGCGGGTGGCCGACCCGGTGGTGCCGCGCCCCCGGCAGGCGCCCCGGCTCGCCCGGTTCGTGCCGCTGTTCGACCAGGGTGAGGCGACCGCGCCCACCCCCGTTCCCGTGTCCGTGCCCACTCCCCTGCCCGCGTCCGTCCCCGCACCGGTCGCCGGTCGCACTCCTGCCTTCAGCCCGGTCTCCGCGCCGGCCCCGGCGAGCCCGCGCCGCAGGCCCTGGACGATGGCGGTCGGAACGGGCGCGCTCGTCGCCCTGGTCGGCGTGGCCGCGGGCGCGGCGGCGTTCGCGACCGCCCGGACCGCGGGCGACACCCGGGCCGCCGCCGTCAGCGTGCCCACCGTGACCGTCTTCGCGACCAAGACCGCCAAGCCCACGCCCGGCGAGGCCGGGGGCTCGGCGGCCTCCGGGTCCACCGAGGACACCGGAAGCGGCGCCTCCGGCCGTACGGCGACCAGGCCGGTGGCGAACTCCGGGGCCGGCTCCTACGGAGGGAACGGGCGGCAGGCGCAGGAGAACCGCGGCGGGCACACGGAGAGGGCCACCGAGCGGTCCGCGCCGAAGGCGAAGAGCCAGGCGAAGCCCGGCGGTAAGGCCAAGGCCCCAAAAGGCGGGCCCGCCGCGGCGGGCCCCGGCACCCCGAAGCCCGCCAAGGGCCCGAACGCCGGCGCGGCCCAGCCGCCCACCGGCAAGGGAAACCAGGGCAAGGGAAACTCGGGAAACCCCGGAAACCAGGGCCCGGGCAACCAGGGAAACCAGGGAAACGGAAAGGGCACCGGTAACGGCGACAAGGCCGGGGCGAGCGACGTCTCCGGGGACTTCCCGGACGGCTACACCCAGCCGGAGACCGACTGGAACGCCTGAGTCGCCCCGCGTTCAGCCCTCGTCGCCGAGGATCTCCAGCGCGCGGCCGAGGTCGTCGGGATAGTCGCTGGTGAACGTCATCCACTCCCCCGTCGCCGGGTGCTCGAACGACAGCGACACCGCGTGCAGCCACTGCCGGCGCACGCCGAGGCGGGCGGCCAGGGTCGGGTCGGCGCCGTAGAGCAGGTCGCCCACGCACGGATGCCTGAGCGCGGCCATGTGGACCCGGATCTGGTGGGTCCGGCCGGTCTCCAGCTTGATGTCGAGCAGCGATGCCGCCCGGAACGCCTCGATCGTGTCGTAGTGCGTGACCGAGTCCTTGCCCCCGGCGACCACCGCGAAGCGTCCGTCGCCTGAGGGGTGCCGGTCGATCGGGGCGTCCACCGTGCCCCGCAGCGGGTCCATGTGCCCCTGGACGAGGGCGTGGTAGCGCTTGTCGACGGTGCGTTCCTTGAAGGCCCGCTTGAGGTGCGTGTAGGCTCGCTCGCTCTTGGCGACGACCATGACGCCGGTGGTGTTGGCGTCCAGCCGGTGGACGATGCCCTGCCGCTCGGCCGCGCCGCTGGTGGAGACGCGATGGCCGCCGCCGAGCAGGCCGCCGATCACGGTGGGGCCGGTCCAGCCGACGGTGGGGTGCGCGGCCACCCCGATCGGCTTGCTCACCACGACGACGTCGTCGTCCTCGTACACGATCGTCATGCCGGGCACGGGCTCGGCCACGGGCATCGGGGCGGCGGGGGGCGGCGGGATCGTGACGTCCAGCCAGGCGCCGGCGTGGACGCGGTCGGACTTCGCCGGGACCGCGCCGTCGACCAGCACCTCCCCGGCGGCGATCAGCTCGGCCGCGCGGGTGCGGGAGAAGCCGAACAACCGGGCCAGGGCGGCGTCGAGGCGCTCGCCCTCCAGCCCGTCGGGCACCGGAAGACTGCGGCGGTCACCCATCGGCCCGCTCCCTCGACCGGTCCCCCGCCTGCTCCCGGACCTGCTCCCGGTTCTGCTCAGGGGCCTGTTCGCGGGTGTCCGCAGGCTCCGCCGCGTGCTCCGCGCCGGTTCCGGAGGTCTCCTCCTCGATCTGGCGGGTGCCGTCGATCTGGTAGCCGCGCCAGGCCAGGAACACCGCGAGCGCGCCGCCGCAGACGATCGCCGAGTCCGCGACGTTGAACACCGGGAACCGGGTGACCGGGAACGCCTGGATGAAGTCGACCACGTGCCCCTGGAACGGCGCCGGCGACCGGAAGATGCGGTCGGTCAGGTTGCCGACGGCCCCGCCGAGCAGCAGCCCGAGCGTGATCGCCCAGGGCAGGCTGCGCAGCTGCCGGGCCGTACGGACGATCGCGACGACGACGGTCAGCGCGATCACCGTGAACACGATCGTCATGCCGGTGCCGATGCTGAAGGCGGCGCCGGCATTGCGGATCACGGTCAGGACGAGCGCGCCGGGAACGACGGTCAGGGGCTCCTCGTGCTCCAGGAACCTCACCACGAGAAACTTGCTGACCTGGTCGAGCGCGTAGATCACCGTGGCCACGACGACGAGGAGGGCGATCCTCCGCGCCCGGTTGGGCCTCGCCGGGTCGGCGCCGCTCAGCGGCGCTCCTCCCGCTGCTTGCACGCTACGCACAGCGTCGCCCTCGGGAACGCCCGCAGGCGCTCCTTGCCGATCGGCTTGTGGCACGATTCGCACTCTCCGTATGTCCCTGCGTCGACGCGGGCGATCGCCCGCTCGTTCTGCGCGAGCAGGTCGCGCGCATTCAGGGTAAGGGCGATCTCGCGCTCACGCTCATGGGTCTTGGCGCCGGCGTCCGCCGGATCGTCCCCCGCGCCCTGGCTCACGTCCCCCGAGGCGAGCTGCTCCTCCGCCCTGGCGATGTCGGCGCGCAGCTCCTCGATCTCGTGCCGCAGCCGCTCGCGGACCCCGGCGAGCTCCTCGGCGGACCAGACGTCCTCACTGATGGCGGCTCTCGCCGTGCGGGTCGTCATTGCGGGCCTCCCCTTCGCGCAGGAGCACTTCGACCAGGTCCGGGAAGCATAGGCCGCCGATAACGAATCGGCAACGGCCTCGCCGAGGCTTTTACCCCATCCGTACCAAATGGCACGTTCGGCCAGTTCCTCCCGGTGTCCGCGTATGTTCCTCCGACGTATTCCCACCTCACGCCGGATCTCACCCGGGTTCCGCCCGCTGTCGCCGGTCGCCGCCCACATATCGGGAAGCCCGCACGGCCGGTCCGCGTTATCCTCGTAGTCTGCAAGGCGTTGATGGGGACGAGTACCTCCGCATCCGCCCGCTCAGCGACCCGGGGATGGTGTGAGCCCGGGGCGGGCCGCGGTGGGAAGATCACCCCGGAGCCGCCGGAGGAAAGGCCATCGGCCGAGTAGAACCGGCAGCGGCAGCCAAACGAGAGGGCGTCCGGCAGCGGGCGTCAAGAAGGGTGGTACCGCGGAGCCGTCCCCGGCTTCGTCCCTTCACGCGTGAACATGCACTGTCAGCCACCGCGTGGAGGGTCACACCCGACGATGTCTTCCCACTACTTCCGCTCACTTCCCGCGCAGGTCGACCTGCCGGCCCTCGAACGAGAGGTCCTCGAACGCTGGCGGGACGGGAAGATCTTCGAGCGGTCTCTGGAACAGAACGCCGCCGGCCCCTCCTGGGTGTTCTACGAGGGCCCGCCCACCGCCAACGGCATGCCGGGCGTCCACCACGTGGAGGCCCGGGTCTTCAAGGACGTCTTCCCCCGCTACAAGTCGATGCGCGGCTACCACGTGCCCCGCAAGGCGGGCTGGGACTGCCACGGCCTGCCCGTCGAGGTCGCCGTGGAGAAGGAACTCGGCCTGTCCGGCAAGCCCGAGATCGAGGCGTACGGCATCGCCGAGTTCAACGAACGCTGCCGCGAGTCGGTGCTGCGGCACGTGGACGCGTTCGAGGAGATGACCGAGCGGATGGGCTACTGGGTCGACATGTCCCAGGCCTACCGCACGATGGACCCCCAGTACGTCGAGGCCGTCTGGTGGTCGCTCAAGGTCGTCTGGGACAAGGACCTGCTGTTCCGCGACCACCGGATCACGCCGTACTGCCCCCGCTGCGGCACGGGCCTGTCCGACCACGAGCTCGGCCAGCCCGGCGGCTACGAGACCGTGTCCAGCCCGTCGGTCTACGTCCGGATGCCCGTCGTCTCCGGTCCCCTGGCCGACCTGGGCGCCACTCTGCTGATCTGGACCACCACCCCCTGGACCCTGGTGTCCAACACCGCCGTCGCCGTGCACCCCGACGTGACGTACGTCGCGGCCCGGCGCGGTGACGAGGTGCTCGTGGTAGCCGAGCCGCTGCTGCGGCGGGTCCTGGGCGAGGATGCCGAAGTGCTGGCCAGCTACCAGGGTTCGGAGCTGGAGCACACCGCCTACCGGCGCCCCTTCGACCTGGTGGACATCGAGAACGCCCACTACGTCGTGCTCGGCACGTACGTCACGGTCGAGGACGGCACCGGCCTGGTCCACCAGGCGCCGGCCTTCGGCGCCGACGACATGGCGGTCTGCAAGCAGTACGGCCTGCCGGTCGTCAACCCGATCGGCCCCGACGGGCGCTTCGCGCCGGACGTGCCGTTCGTGGGCGGGCTGTTCTTCAAGGACGCCGACGAGCCGCTGACGGAGAACCTGCGCGAGCGCGGCCTGCTGTTCCGCGGGGAGCACTTCGAGCACAGCTACCCGCACTGCTGGCGCTGCCACACCCCGCTGCTCTACTACGCGCTCCCCTCCTGGTACATCAGGACCACCGCCGTCAAGGACCGGCTTCTCGCCGAGAACGAGCGGACGAACTGGTTCCCCGAGACGATCAAGCACGGCCGGTACGGCGAGTGGCTCCGTAACAACGTCGACTGGGCGCTGTCTCGGTCCCGCTACTGGGGCACGCCGCTGCCGCTGTGGGTCTGCTCGGCCGACGAGGACCACGTCACCTGCGTCGGCTCGCTGAAGGAGCTGGGCGAGCTGGCGGGCCGCGACCTGACCGCGCTCGACCCGCACCGCCCGTACGTCGACGACGTGTCCTTCCCCTGCCCGGCGTGTCAGGCGGAGGCGCGCCGGGTGCCGGACGTGATCGACGTCTGGTACGACTCGGGCGCCATGCCGTTCGCCCAGTGGGGCGCGCCGCTGGTCAACGAGGACGTCTTCGAGAAGTCCTACCCGGGTCAGTTCATCTGCGAGGCGATCGACCAGACCCGTGGCTGGTTCTACTCGATGATGGCCGTCGGCACGCTGGTCTTCGGCCGCTCGTCGTACGAGAACGTGCTGTGCCTCGGGCTGATCCTCGCCGAGGACGGCCGGAAGATGAGCAAGCACCTCGGCAACGTGCTGCGGCCGATGCCGCTGATGGACCAGCACGGCGCCGACTCCCTGCGCTGGTACATGGCCACCTCCGGCTCCCCCTGGGCGCCCCGGCGGATCGGTCACGCCGCGCTGGAGGAGATCGTCCGCAAGGTCCTGCTGACCTACTGGAACACCGCGTCGTTCTTCACCCTCTACGCCAACGCCGAGTCGTGGTCGCCCGCCCGGGTGGCCGACGCGCCGGCGTACGCCGACCGGCCGCTGATCGACCGGTGGGCGCTGGCGGAGCTGCACCGCACGGTGACGGAGGTCACCGCCTCGCTGGAGGAGTTCGACACGGCCCGTGCCGGACGGCGGCTCACCGAGTTCCTGGACGACCTGTCCAACTGGTACGTCCGCCGCTCGCGCCGCCGTTTCTGGACGGGCGAGGCCGCGGCCTTCGCGACGCTGTACGAGTGCCTGGAGACCGTCACCCGGCTCATGGCCCCGCTCGTGCCGTTCCTCACCGACTATCTGTGGGACGCGCTGCGTGACCAGGACGCTCCGGCCTCGGTGCACCTGGCGTCCTGGCCGGAGACGAACGCGGCGCTGCTCGACCCCGAGCTGTCGGAGCGGATGGCGCTGGTGCGCCGGCTCGTGGAGCTGGGCCGGTCGGCCCGCGCCTCCTCCTCGGTCAAGACCCGCCAGCCGCTCGGGCGGGCCCTGGTCGGGGCTCCGGGCTGGGCCGCGCTCCCCGGCGAGCTGCGCGAGCTGATCGCCGACGAGCTGAACGTCCAGCGGCTTGAGGACCTGTCCGGCTTCTCCGCCGACCTGGTGACGTTCACCGTCAAGCCGAACTTCCGCAGCCTCGGCAAGCGGTTCGGGTCGCAGACGAAGCTCGTGGCCTCCGCCGTGTCGGCCGCCGACCCGGCGGAGCTGGCCCGTGCGCTGCGCGCGGGCGGGTCCGCGAGGGTCGAGGCCGGGGAGCTGGGCACGGTGGAGCTCGGCCCGGACGACGTGATCGTCACCGAGCAGCCGAAGTCGGGCTGGGCCGTGGAGACCGGGGCGGTCGACACCGGCACCGGTGAGACCGTGGCCCTGGACCTGGCGATCACCGACGAGCTGCGCCGGGCGGGCCTGGTGCGCGACGTGATCCGGCTCGTCCAGGAGGCCCGCAAGTCCACCGGCCTGGCCATCACCGACCGCATCGATCTGTGGTGGTCGGCGGACGGCGAGCTGGCCGGGGCGCTGCGCGAGAGCGGGGCGGCCGTCGCCGAGGAAGTGCTGGCGGCGAGCATGACCGAGATCACCGCGGGCGGGGCCGGCCCTGAGGAGGACCTGCCGGCTCACGAGGACACCGACCTCGGCCTGTCCTTCCGGCTCCGCAAGGCCTGAACGAGCCGGGCGGTGTCCGGCGACCTGCCGGGCACCGCCCGCCTCTCCCCGCCGCAGCGGGCCGGTCGATCGTGGGGTGGCGGGAACAGTCTCCGGCCCGCTCGGGCCGGGAGGATCAGCCGTTCCGGCAGACCGAGCAGGGGGTGAGGCCGGACGCGTCGGCCTCGGCCCGCGTCATGGTCTCCACATCACTGTCGTCGATTCCGCTGACCAGGGGACAATCGGCGTTGTGGTAGCGCCGTGTGCCGATCATCACCCGCACCCGCGCGTCCCCGCTCCGGTCCGCGTCCGCGGACGGCTCGGCGGGGTGACCGGGGACATCGGCGTCATCAGTGTCATCCGCACCGCTGGCGTCACCGGCACCGTCAGTGTCATCGGCACCCCTGGTGTCATCGGCACCGTCAGTGTCATCGGCACCGCTGGCGTCATCGGCGCGGCCGGCTCGCTCGGCCGCGCCGCTCTTACCTGCGCCGCCGCTCTTACCTGCGCCCGCGCCGGAATCGCCGTCGCCGTCCGCGGCTGACGTGACGCCCGCGTCGTCGCCGGACGTGGCGGGGGCCGGCTTTGCGGTGGTGGGGCCGGCGGACGCCTCGAACCCGGCGCGCCCGGATTCGGTGGTCTCCGCCGGCTCCACCGGCTTCTCGCCCGGTGCCTTGGTCTCACCAGGCTTGGCGGGCTCGGCGGGACGGGAGGAAGCACTCTCCCCCGGGTCCTCGCCTCCAGCGGCGTTGGCCGGGGCCGGGTCCCAGGGCCGAAGCTTGCCGGGCCTGAACCAGTCGTGTTCCGCCGTGTCGGTGATCGACTCGTCCGTCTCGTCGTCGGCCCGGCCCGGTTCGTCCCCGGTGCCGGACGGCGACCAGGACCGCACGGGCCACGACGACACAGAAGACGCCGAGGACCCGGAAGCAGCCGCTCCTGTCGATCCCGACGACCCAGACGACCCAGACGATGCGGACGACCCAGACGACCCGGTGCCGGACGCCGGGCTCCCGGCTCCGGACGGCTTCGACGTGCTCCGGCCGAACCAGTCCACCGACGTGTGATCATCGCCCTCGTCATCGGTTTCGCCGGACGACTTCTCACGCGTTTCGTCTGTTTTATCGGGCCCTGTCGACGAGCCGGCCGCGGACGGCCCGGACGCGGGCGATGAGACGGTCGACGAACCGATGCCAGACGAGGCCGAACCGGACTTGCCGGCGCCAGACGACCCGGCGCCGGAAGTCGCGGTACCAGAAGTCGCGCTGCCGGGAGCGGAACGGGAAGGCTTCGGGTCGGTGGCCGCGGAGGCCCCTGCGGGGCGGTGCGTCGTCGTGGGCCCGGCTTCGGCGCCAGGAGCGTCGGCGCGGAGAGCGGCGTCACCGGCCGTCTTGTCACGAGCCGGGCTATCCCCGGCCGTGTCACCGCCCTTGTCTGCGCGGAGAGTGCCGACACGGGTCGTGTCGTCGTCGGCCGTCTTGTCACGGGCCACGCTGTCACGGGCCACGCTGTCACCGGCCACGCTGTCACCGGCCACGCTGTCACCGGCCGTGGCACTGCGGGGGGCCTCGGCGCGGAGGGTGGCGTCGCTCACCGCGCTGTACCCCTGTGCCCTATCACCCTGGGCCGCATCACCGTGGGCCGCGCTGTCAGCGGCCGTGCCGTCGGAAGCCGCGTCACCGGGGGCCGCGTCGGCCCGGGCCTTGTCGTCGCCCGGAGCGCCGTCGCGTGGTGTGGGCTCCTCCGGCCCCGCCGTACGGGCGGAGATCTCGGGGAGGCAGGTGGTGCAGGGGGTGAAGCCCTCCTCGCGAGCCTCCTCGTAGGTGAGCTCCTCGGTCTCGCGCCCCGCGAGCTGGCGGCAGGTGGCCAGGTGGAAGCGCCTGCGTCCGGGGATCACCAGGACGATCGCGTCGAGGGCGAGGCCGCGGCCGGTGGTGGCGGGCGGCCGGGAGACCGGTGCCGTCCGCTGGGGAGGCTGCGGCGGGAAGGGCTGCGCGGGGAACGCCTGGGAGGGGAAGGGCTGTGCCGGAAAAGCCTGGGGTGGTACAGCCCCGTGATGCGTGACCGGCGGTGCCGCCACCATGGGCGTCGCCACCGGGTGCGCTGGTGCCCCAGCGAGGGTTCCGCCGTACGCCCCGCTCATGGCGCCCACGGGCGCGAGCTGGGACGCGGTCGAACCCTGGGGGGTGGGAGCGGTCCCCTCGGCGGCACGCCCGCCGGACGGGAACAGCTCGTGGCGCCTCAGCAGTGCTCCGATCAGCAGACAGACCGCCGACAGCACGCTGACGACGATCGACCACATCACTAGAGGGGGCGTCCCCAGCACGACGCCCGCAATGAGCAGGACGATGGCGGCGAGGACGAGTGCGGCACTGATGAGGATCACGGGGGTTCTCCGAGCTACCGGGTCCGTGGTGGGACCCGCCACTGCTTACCGGCGGTCGTTGTGGGGGCCGTCGGGACCGGGGAAGGCGCCGGAGTGCTGGGGAGGCTCCTGGGCGAACGGGTTGGGCGCACCCGTGACCTGCTGCGGACCCGGCGCGGCGGCGTGGGCCATGGCCGGACCGCCACCGAGGATCGGGAAGGGGCCGCTGCCCTCGGCGGAGACGTTCAGCTTGCTGAGCTGATCCTCCAGGAACAGCTTGAGGCGGCTGCGGTACTCGCGCTCGATGATCCGCAGGTCCTCCACCTTGCGCTCGATCTCGTCGCGGGTCTGCACCAGCGTGCCCATGGCCTGGCGGTGCCGCTCCTGGGCGTCGCGCTCCAGCGTCTCGGCCCGGGCGCGGGCGTCGCCGATGATCTGCTCGGCCTGGCGGCGGGCCTTGCCGAGGATGTCGTCGGCCTCACGCCGGGCGCGGGTCACCGT
The DNA here is from genome assembly GCF_045040095.1 of Microbispora sp. NBC_01389. Taxonomy (NCBI): domain Bacteria; kingdom Bacillati; phylum Actinomycetota; class Actinomycetes; order Streptosporangiales; family Streptosporangiaceae; genus Microbispora; species Microbispora sp. NBC_01389. The sequence goes on along the minus strand of NZ_CP109552.1, from coordinate 4,780,167 downwards.
CTCGTCCGCCTCGCGGCGGGCGTCGGCGATCGCCTGGTCGGCCGTCTGCTGCGCGAGGGCGAGCACGCGGGCCGCGGTGTCCATGTTGTCCTCGGCGGGCGGCAGGCCCATGCCGACCGGCACCGGCTCGGGGCGCGCCGGCTCCGGAGGCTTGATCGGCTCCGGCTGGGGGGCCATCATCTCGGGCTTGGGCTCGGCCACGGGAGCCGACGCCATCTGCATGGAGCCCGGCATGCCCATGCCGCCGGGGACCTTGCCCCTGAGGCACTCGGCCAGCTTCGCGCGGAGTTCCTCGTTCTCCTGGATGAGACGGTCAAGCTCGGCCTCGACCTCGTCGAGGAACGCGTCGACCTCCTCCTCGTCGTACCCCGGCCTCAGCCGGGTGGTACTGAACTGCTTGTTCCGCACATCAGCGGGCGTCAACGGCATTTGGGTCTCCTTGGCGCGCTTGGAGTCTGTCCGGTAGAGCGTGTTACCCGATCAACGTGGAAGCGCGTTCACGACTTGGATCAAGACCAAAACCACAATGAACAGCACTGTGAAGCTCAGGTCAAAGGCCACCGTACCCAACCTGAGGGGCGGAATGAAACGGCGGAGGAACTTGAGGGGTGGGTCGGTCGCCGTATAGGTGACCTCCGCCAGCACCAGGACGACCCCGGTGGGCCGCCAGGCGCGGGCGAACGCCTGCACCGTATCTATGATCATTCTGCCGATCAGCAGAACCAGGTAGAGGGTCAGGGCGATGACCAAGATCTCGCTAATGATCCCCACGGTTGAGCCCCGCCTCCCCTCGGTTCCGCCGCCTGCGGGCCGCACGGGCGCCGCTCAGCCGGTCACTGTTCATGTATGGAACTCTAGCTCTGGTTGAAGAAGCCGCGTTCCGCGATTCTGGCCTTGTCCTCGGCGGTCACCTCAACGTTGGCGGGGGACAACAGGAACACCTTGTTGGTAACACGTTCGATGCTGCCGTGTAGGCCAAAGACGAGACCTGCCGCGAAATCGACAAGGCGCTTGGCGTCGCTGTCGACCATCTCCGTCAGATTCATGATGACCGGCGTGCCCTCGCGGAAGTGCTCGCCGATCGTGCGCGCCTCGTTGTACGTGCGCGGATGCAGGGTGGTGATCCGCGCCAGATCGGTCGTACGGCGCTCCAGCACGGCCGTGGGGGGACGCGGGGCCGGGACGGACGTCTCGGTGTCCTCATCGCGCTCCTGAGCCCCGGCGTGCGCGCCGGAGGACGCGGCGAAGCCGCGCCGCGGCGACTCGTAGTCCTCGTCGCCGTAGTCTTCGTCGGTGCCGTACTCCGCCGTGTACCTGTCTTCGTAGCGGTCGTCCTCCACGAGACCGAGGTAGACCGCCATCTTGCGCATCGCGCCGGCCATCGCTCGTCGTCCTCCGCGTTTCTGGTGCCTACAAGGTCCCTGGGGAAGGCCAGGGCGGTAGCCGTACCCCCCTTGGAGCTCACCGCTGATCGACCTCTACCTGGAGCGCGGACACCGTGGTCCACTTGGGGGACATTACCTGACGAAGGGCTTTCTGCGGCCGAGCAACGCCGTACCGACTCTCAGGTGTGTCGCGCCGTTCGCGATGGCCTGGGGGATGTCTCCGCTCATTCCGGCCGATATCACGTCCGCCTCGGGGTAGTCCTCGCGGAGCCGCCCGGAGACGGCCCGCAACCGGGCGAACGCCGGCGCCGGGTCCTCCCCCAGCGGGGCGACCGCCATGACCCCCCGCAGCCGCAGCCCCTCGGTCTTCGCGACGAGTTCCGCGAGGGCGGGCACCTCCTCCGGCCGCGCGCCGCCCCGCCCGGTCCCCTCGTCGAGGGAGACCTGGATGAGGCAGTCCACCTGGCGCCCGGCCCGTACGGCCTCGCGGCCGAGCGCCTCCACCAGGCGGGGACGGTCGACCGAGTGGACCATGTGAGCGTAGGCGACGACGGAGCGGACCTTGTTCGACTGCAGCTGGCCGATGAAGTGCCAGGTGAGGCCGAGGTCCGCGCAGGCGGAGGCCTTGTCCGCCGCCTCCCGGTCGCGGTTCTCGCCGACGTGCGAGACGCCCAGACCGGCGAGCAGCCGGACGTCGGAGGCCGGGTAGGTCTTGGTCACCGCGATGAGGGTGAGCTCCTTCCGCGACCGGCCGGCCGCCCGGCACGCCTCCTCGACGCGCCTCTCGACCTCCGATAAGGCGGCGGCCAGCTCCGCACGCCGGTCCGCCTGCCGGTCAGCCGGAAGGTCGTCCCGCCGGTCGTCTCGCCGGTCAGTCACTGACCCCACCCGCGAGCGGCCGCCCCGTCGCGCCCCTCACCTCGGCCACGCCGGGCGGGCCGGGCGGATCGGGCGGGCCAGGCGGGAAGGTCACTTGAGGAAGTCCGGCACGTCGAGCTCCTCCTCCTGCTCCTCGAACACCACCGGACGCCGGGGGCCCGGCTGGGAGGCGCGGGAGGTGATCGGAGTCGGCGGCTCCGGTGCGGGCCGCGGGATCGACACCGGACCGGTGACGCCCTGGTCACGCGCGCCGTCGGCCGCGTCCCGGGGGAACGGCGTGACTCCCTCGGCCTGCTGGGCCTGCGGCGCGGCCGCCTGCTGGGCGGGCTGGCCCACCGGCTGGGCCGGCGGCGGCACGGCGCCCGCCTGCGGCTGGGCGTTCATGGTGGCGGCCTGTGCCGGCTGCATGGTGGCGGGCGGCGGCGTGGGCGCCGGGGCGGGCGGCGTCGCCGAGCCGACCGGCCGTACGGCGGGCTGAGCCGGCTCCGGGCGCGGCTCCGGCCTGACCGGTGCCGGGGTGGCGGGACGCGCGGCCTGGGCCGGCGCCGGGCGGGCCTGCTGCGGGCGCGCCACCGGAGCGGCCACCGGCTTGACCGGAGCGGGTTCGTCGAACCCGGCCGCGATGACCGTCACCCGCACCTCGTCGCCGAGCGCGTCGTCGATGACCGTGCCAAAGATGATGTTGGCGTCGATGGCGGCGGCGTTGCTGACGAGCTGGGCCGCCTCGTTGATCTCGAACAGGCCGAGGTCGGAGCCGCCGGCGATGGACAGCAGCACACCGTGGGCGCCGTCGATGCTCGCCTCCAGCAGCGGGCTGGAGACGGCCATCTCGGCGGCGGCGACCGACCGGTCGTCGCCCCGCGCGTGCCCGATGCCCATGAGAGCCGAACCCGCGCCGGACATGACCGACTTGACGTCGGCGAAGTCCAGGTTGATCAGACCGGGCGTGGTGATGAGGTCGGTGATTCCCTGCACACCGGACAGCAGCACCTGGTCGGCCGCCTTGAAGGCGTCGAGCACGCTCACCTGGCGGTCGGAGATCGACAGCAGCCGGTCGTTCGGAATGACGATCAGCGTGTCGACCTCCTCGCGGAGGGTCTCGATTCCGGCCTCGGCCTGCATGGCCCGGCGCTTGCCCTCGAAGCTGAAGGGCCGGGTGACGACTCCTATCGTGAGCGCACCAAGTGAGCGGGCGATGCTGGCCACCACGGGCGCACCGCCGGTTCCGGTGCCGCCGCCCTCGCCGGCGGTCACGAAGACCATGTCGGCCCCCTTGAGGACCTCCTCGATCTCCTCCCGATGGTCTTCGGCCGCCTTACGGCCCACCTCCGGGTTGGCGCCCGCGCCGAGGCCCCGCGTGAGCTCGCGCCCCACGTCGAGTTTCACGTCGGCGTCACTCATCAGCAGCGCCTGGGCGTCAGTGTTGATGGCGATGAACTCGACGCCCTTGAGTCCCTCCTCGATCATCCGGTTGACGGCGTTCACTCCGCCGCCGCCGATGCCGACGACCTTGATGACCGCGAGGTAGTTCTGCGGTGCTGCCACGACGAGGGGCCTTTCCGCTCGTTTGCGTTTTCATGCGGGCAGGGCCCGCCGTCTCTTCTCTTGAACTCTCACCCTCAAGTTGAGATTTAGAGTTATGTCAACCTGAGGATTGATACGGACAGTAGGGTTGCGCCTCCCCCAGGGTCAACTAACCGCGCCGCAAGGCAGTCCGGCGTGTCGCGCGCTGTCCTATTCGCACGATGCCCCGTTCCAGGACGGCTTCGGCCGGTCCGAGCACGGTCAGTGAGATTTCTCACCTGACCGTCACCAGCCCGGGTGAGCTGACGTCGTAGCTCTTCCCCGGCTTGGCCAGCGCGGCGAGCAGCACCCGCCCCTTACGGGCCGAGTCGCCGGCGTCTCCCCAGGTGACGGAGCGGCCGTCGGTGAGCTTCAGGGTGATCGACCGGGGCGAGGGAGCGCGCAGCTCCCGCAGCCGGTCGAGGAGGTCGGCCGGCAGCGCCCGGAGCACGGTGAGGCCCGCCCGGGTGGCGGGATCGTCGGCGGCGGCCCGCTCGACGCGCAGCACCGGAAGCCGCGGCGGGGCGACCGTCACCTGCTGCAGGACGACCCCGTACCGGTCGATCACCGCGGTCTCGACGCCCAGGGGGACCACCGCCGCGGGGACGCGCTCGACCACGCTGATCCGCAGCGTGCCGGGCCAGACGCGGCCGGCCGTGGCCGACTCGACGGCGCGCAGCGCCCGCACCCGCCCCTCGACCCCGGCGAGGTCCACGGTGGCGAGCGGCGTGCCCGTCCGCACTCCCGCCGCCTCGCGCAGCTCCTCGGCCGGGACGCGGCCGTTGCCGGTGATCTCGACCTCCCGCACGCCGAGGACGGGCGAGAAGAACACGACCCAGGTGGCGACGCCCACGACACCGCCGGTCAGCAGGGTGGCGAGCGCCGAGCGCCGGACGGCCCGCCTCACCGGGCGGACAGCTCCGCGACGATTCGCGGGCCGAGCTCGGTGACGTCCCCCGCGCCCATCGTGAGGACGATGTCCCCGGCGCGGGCCCGGCCGGCGACGACTGCGGGCACGGCCGCGCGGTCGGGGGCGTAGACCACCCGCTCGGCCGGCAGCGGCACCTTCCCGGCGACGAGCGCCCCGGAGACGCCGGGCTCGGGGTCCTCCCGCGCGCCGTACACGTCGAGCACGACGACCTCGTCCGCCAGGCCGAGCGCGGCGCCGAACTCGTCGGCGAAGAACCGGGTGCGCGAGTAGAGATGCGGCTGGAAGACCGCGATGACCCGGCCGTCGCCGCCGACCACGTCGCGGGCGGCCCGCAGGTCGGCGGTCAGCTCGGTCGGGTGGTGGGCGTAGCTGTCGAAGACCGTCACGCCGCGGGCCTCGCCCTTGGACTCGAAGCGCCGCTTGGCGCCGGTGAAGGCGGCGAGGCCCTCCTTGACGTCGTCGAAGCGCAGGCCGAGGTGCAGCGCCACGGCGATCACCGCGGTGGCGTTGACCGCGTTGTGCCGGCCGGGCACGGCCAGGCGCACCTCTCCGCGTCCGGGCCCGCCGGGCGCACCCGGGCCGAGCTCCACCCGGAACTCCACGCCGAGCCCGCGCGGGGCGACGTCGGTCGTGCGCAGATCCACCCCGGCGCTCTCGCCGTACGTGACGACGGCGAGGCCGCGCTCGCGGGCGATCGGCACCAGGGCGGCGGCACCGGGGTCGTCGGCGCAGACGACCAGCAGCGACCCGACGTGCTCGACGAAGCGGGCGAAGCCGTCGTGGACGGCCTGGGGGTCTCCGTAGTTGTCGAGGTGGTCGGCCTCGACGTTGGTCACGACGGCGATCCGCGGCGCGAGCATGAGGAAGGAGCCGTCGCTCTCGTCGGCCTCGGCCACGAACACCTCGCCCGTGCCGTCGTCGGCGCCGAGACCGGTCGTGACGAGCTGACCTCCGACGCAGTACGACGGGTCCTCGCCGCACTTCTGCAGCGCCACGGTCAGCATGGAGGTGGTCGTGGTCTTTCCGTGGGTGCCGGCGACGGCGATGCCGGTGCGGCCGGACATCACCGAGGCCAGCGCCGCGGCGCGCGGGATCACCCGCAGGTTCTGGCGCAGCGCCTCGCCCAGCTCGGGGTTGGAGTCGCGGATCGCGGTGGAGACGACGACGGTGTCGACGTCCTTGATGTGGGAGGCGGCGTGGCCGACGTGGACGGTGGCCCCCAGCTCGCGCAGCTCGGTCAGCTGCGCGGACGGGCGCGCGTCGCTGCCCGACACCGGCACTCCCCGCTTGAGCAGGATCCGGGCGATGCCGGACATTCCGGAGCCGCCGATGCCGATGAAGTGCACCCGCCCCAGGTCGGCCGCCGGGACGGGGTCCACGAGCTTGACGAGACTCATCGGGAAGCGATCTCCAGCACCTTGCGGGCGAGCGTCGTGTCGGCGTCCTTGCGGCCCATCCGGGAGGCCGCCTCGGACATCGCGACCACGCGCTCGGGGTCGTTCAGGATCGGCAGCAGCGTGTGGACGATCCAGGCCGCCGACAGATCCGCGTCGTCGACCATCAGGCCGCCCCCGGCCCGGACGATCGGCTCGGCGTTGAGGCGCTGCTCGCCGTTGCCGTGCGGCAGCGGCACGAACGCCGCGGGCAGCCCCACGGCGGTCAGCTCGGCGCAGGTCATGGCGCCCGCGCGGGACAGGACGAGGTCGGCCGCGGCGTAGGCGAGGTCCATCCGGTCGACGTACGGGAGGATCACGTACTGCGGGTCGCCGGGCGGCGGCTCGATCTCGACGGTGTTCTTCGGCCCGACCACGTGCAGCACCTGGACGCCCGCGGCGCGCAGGTGGGGCGCGGCCTCCAGCGCCGCCTGGTTGACCGAGCGGGCGCCCTGCGAGCCGCCGAACACCAGCAGCGTCACCCGGTCGGACTCCAGCCCGAAGTAGGACCGCGCCTTGTCCCCCATCGACAGGCGGTCCATCATGCCGATCTCCCGGCGCAGCGGAATGCCGACGTACTCCGCGTTGGGGAGCACGGCGTCCGGGTGCCCGGTGAAGACGTGCTCGGTGAGGCGGGCGCCGAGCCGGTTGGCCAGGCCGGGCCGCGGGTTGGCCTCGTGGACCACGATCGGCACGCCGCGCCGCCGGGCGCCGAGGTAGGCGGGGGTGGCGACGTAGCCGCCGAAGCCGACCAGGACGTCCGCGCCGACCCTCTCCAGGATCCCGGCGGCACTGCCGATGGCCCCGGCGAGCCGGCCGGGCACGGTGAGGAGCTTGGGGCTGAGCGAGCGGGGCAGCGGCACGGCGGGCAGGAGCTCCAGCTCGTAGCCGCGCGCGGGCACCAGGCGGGTCTCGAGTCCGCGCTCGGTGCCGAGGCAGGTGATGCCGATCCTCGGGTCGAGCCGGCGAAGCGCGTCGGCCAGCGCGAGCGCCGGCTCGATGTGGCCGGCCGTCCCGCCGCCGGCGAGGACCACCCTCATGTCACTCCCTGCTCTCTCGCGGATGTTCCCGCGGACGTTCTCGCGAATGCTCCCGCGGCTGCTCCCGCGTCGTTTTCACTCGTGCCGTACGCGGCCGTGCCGTCCGCCGGACGGCCTCGCGCGGGGACGCGGGCCGGCGCCAGGCTCGGGCGTTCAGGCCAAGCCAGCTTAGAGCCCGCGCGGCCGGTCCGAGGCCACGGGCCGCCAGCGCCTCGGCCGCGCCCGGCTCCCGCTTGGCGAACGACAGCAGCATGCCGAGCGCCGCGAGCGTCGGCAGCAGCGCCGATCCGCCGTACGACACGAGCGGCAGCGGGATGCCGGTGACCGGGAAGACCCCGATGACCGCGCCGATGTTGACGACGGCCTGCCCGGCGATCCAGGCGGTGGCGGCGGCCGACGCCAGCCGGACGAAGGGGTCCCTGGTCCGCATGGCGATGCGCAGGCCCGCGTAGCCGAGCAGGCCGAACAGCGCGACCACCACGAGCGTGCCCAGCAGCCCGAGCTCCTCTCCGATGATGGAGAAGATGAAGTCGCTCTCGGCGTGGGGCAGATAGTTCCACTTCTGCCGGCTCGCGCCCAGCCCGATGCCGAACCAGCCGCCCGACCCCATCGCCATCAGCCCCTGCACGGACTGGAACCCCTCGTGCTGCGCGGTCTCCCAGGGATTCAGGAAGCCGGTCAGGCGGCGGAGCCGGTAGGGCTCGGCGATGATCATAGTCGCGGTCGCCAGCGCGAGCAGCCCGAGGATGCCGCCGAAGAGCCGCACGGGCGCGCCGACCACCCAGAGCAGCGCCAGGAAGATCATCATGAGCACGAACGTCGTGCCGAGGTCGCGCCCGATCATGACCAGGACGGCCAGCAGGGCCACGCCCGGCATCAGCGGGATCAGCAGCTGACGCCACTCGATGCGGCCGCCGCGCGCCCGCGCCGCGAGCAGGTCGGCCCCCCACAGCACCAGGGCCAGCTTCGCCGGCTCCGACGGCTGCACGGAGAACGGGCCGATGACGATCCACCGCTGGGCGCCCAGCAGTTCCTGGCCGAGGAAGATGACCATGAGCAGGCCGAGCACCGACAAGCCCATCAGCGGATAGCCGGTCAGGCGGAAGAACCGCTGCGGCAGCCGGGAGCAGACCCACATGAGTGGGAGCCCGATCGCCACCGACGTGACCTGCTTGACGAACCAGTAGAACGGGTTCCCGGTCCGCTGCAGCGCCTCGATGCTCGACGCCGACAGCACCATCATCAGCCCGAGGGCGAGCAGCAGCGCGCTGCAGCCCAGCACGAGGTGGTAGGACGTCAGCGGGCGGCCGAGCAGCTCACGCAGCGCCGCGACCTGGGCGCCGGCCCAGCCGCCCGGCGTCTGCTCGCCCGGCGTCCGATCACGCTGGGCCCGCTCGCCCTGGGCCGGCTCCGTCTGGGCCCGCTCACCCTGGGCCCGCTCACCCTGGGCCCGGCTCGCCCGGGTGCCGGCTCCCCCGCCGGCCCGGGCGCCGGTCGAGCTGCCGGCCTGGCCCGGCGTCCGGCCGCTCACCGCGCCGCCGCTCACCGCGCCGCCAGGCGGTGCACGGCTCGGGCGAAGGCCTCCCCACGCGCTGCGTAGCCGGCGTACATGTCCAGTGACGCCCCGGCGGGGGCGAGCAGCACGGTGTCACCCGGAGAGGCGAGCCGGGCGGCTTCGGTGACGACACGGTCCATGACCCCAGTGTCTTGCCCCGGCACGTCCACGACGGGGACATTCGCGGCGTGTCGCGCCAATGCCCGGCGGATCAGCTCGCGGTCGGCCCCCAGCAGCACCGCGCCGCGCAGCCGGGGCGCGGCCTGCCGTACGAGGTCGCTCACGTCGGCGCCCTTGAGCTGGCCGCCCGCGATCCACACGATCGAGGGATAGGCGGCCAGCGACGCGGCGGCCGCGTGCGGGTTGGTCGCCTTGGAGTCGTCCACGTAGTCGACCTCTCCCACCGTCGCGACGTGCGCGATGCGGTGCGGGTCGGGCGTGAACTCGCGCAGTCCCCGCCGTACGGCCTCGGGCGGCACACCGTGGGCGCGGGCCAAAGCCGCGGCGGCGAGCGCGTTGGCGACGTTGTGCGGCGCGAAGGGACGCACGTCCTCCAGCGAGGCCAGCTCCTCCGCCGAACGCGCCGGGTCGGCCACGAAGGCCCGGTCGACCAGCAGGTCCTCCACGATCCCGAGCTGCCCGGGCCGCGGCACGGCGAGCGTGAAGCCCACCCGGGAGGCGTACGGCTCGGCCAGGCGCGACGACCACGCGTCGTCGGCGTTGAACACGACCGTCCCGGCGCCGGTGAAGACCCGCGCCTTGGCCGCGGCGTACTCCTCCATCGAGCCGTGCCAGTCGATGTGGTCGGGCGCCACGTTGAGCACGGCCCCCGCGAGCGGCGCGAGGCTCGACGACCAGTGGAGCTGGAAACTCGACAGCTCGACGGCCAGCACGTCGTAGGGGCCGTCCACGGCCTCCACGATCGGCACGCCGACGTTGCCCACGGCGAGGGCCCGGCGCCCGGCGGCCGTCAGGATGGAGGCGAGCATGCGGACGGCGGTGGTCTTGCCGTTGGTGCCGGTCAGCGCCAGCCAGGGGGCGGCGTGCTCCCCGCGCAGCCGCCAGGCCAGCTCGACCTCCCCGATCACCTCGGCGCCCGCCTTCTCCGCCGCGACGAGGAGCGGATGACCGGGCCGCCAGCCGGGCGAGGTGACCACGAGCGAGGCGTCCCCGGGCAGGGCGGGCTCGCCGAACCGCACCTCGACCCCGAGGGCGTCGAGATCGGCGGCGGCGGCGCGCTGCCGCTCGCCGTCCACCGCCTCCAGCACGATCACCCGCTCGCCGCGGCGGGCCAGGGCCCGGGCCGCGGCCGCGCCCGACACGCCGAGACCGGCGACGACCACACTCACTGCTTCGGCATCCATTCGAGGTAGAACAGGCCGAGACCGGCGGCCACGCACAGCGCGGCGATCAGCCAGAAGCGGACCACGATCGTGGTCTCGGCCCAGCCGGACAGCTCGAAGTGGTGCTGGAGCGGAGCCATCCGGAAGACCCGTTTGCGGGTCATCTTGAAGAACCCGACCTGGATGATCACCGACATCGTGATGAGCGCGAACAGGCCGCCCAGGATGACCAGCAGGAGCTGCGTCCGGGTGGTGAAGGCGAGGCCGGCGATCACTCCGCCGAGGGCCAGCGAGCCGGTGTCGCCCATGAAGATCTTGGCGGGTGGGGCGTTCCACCACAGGAAGCCCAGGCAGGCCCCCAGCACCGCCGCCGCGACCACCGCCAGGTCGAGCGGGTCCCGCACCCAGTAGCAGTTGGGGCCGAAGCCGACCGTCGTGCAGCTGTTGCGCAGCTGCCAGTTGCCGATCAGCACGTACGCCGCGAGCACCAGGCAGGTGGCGCCGGAGGCCAGGCCGTCGAGCCCGTCGGTCAGGTTCACCGCGTTGGAGAAGCCCACGATGAAGAACAGGACCCAGACGACGAAGCCGATCAGCCCGATGGACGGCCCGATGTCCCGCAGGAACGACACGTGGGTGTCGGCCGGGGTGACGGCGTAGGCGTTGGGGAAGCGCAGCACCAGCACCGCGAAGATCGCGCCGATCACGAGCTGCCCGGCGGCCTTGGCGCCGCTGCGCAGGCCCAGGCTGCGCTGCTTGTAGATCTTGATGAAGTCGTCGAGGAAGCCGACCGCGCCCAGGCCGGTCATCAGGAACAGCACCAGCAGGCCGGAGGCCGTCGGAGGATCGCTGACCGCCGAGAAGACGGTCACCCCGTGGGCCGTGAAATAACCGATCAGCGCGGCGATGACGATCACCGTGCCGCCCATCGTGGGAGTGCCCTTCTTGTCGTAGTGACCCGACGGGCCCTCCTCCCGGATGTTCTGGCCGTAGCCCCGCCGGGCGAACAGCCGGATGGCCAGCGGCGTGCCGACCATGGAAAGCAGCAGCGAGATCGCCCCCGCGATGAGGATGTTCCTCACCGGGTGTCACCTCCGAGGATCGCCTCGGCGACCCGTTCCAGCCCGGCCGCGCGCGGCCCCTTCACCAGCACCGCGTCCCCGGGCGCGAGCCGGTCCGACAACTCCCGCGCCGCCGCGGCGGCGTCGGGCACGTGGATCGCGCCGGGGGCGCCCCTGAGCACCGGCCCGGCGTCCTCCCCCACGACGATCACCGCTTCCAGCCCCGCGCCGGCGGCCAGCCGCCCGAGGGCCTCGTTCAGCGCCGGGGCGTCCTCGCCCAGCTCGCGCAGCGCGGCGATCACGGCGAACCGCCGCCGCCCCGCGCCGATGACCCCGAGACTGCCGAAGGCGGCCCGCATGGAGTCGGGGTTGGCGTTGTACGCGTCGTTGATCACGGTCACGCCGTCGGGCCGGTCGGTGACCTCCATCCGCCAGCGGCTGCGCGGCTCGGCCGTCGAGAGCTCCTCGGCGATGGCCGCGACCGGCAGGCCCAGCTCGTAGGCGGCGGCCGCGGCGGCCAGGGCGTTCTCGACGGCGTGCGCGCCGTGCAGGCGCAGCCGCACCGGGGCGGCGCCGGACGGCGTGCGGAGCGTGAACGAGGCGCGGCCGGCCGCGTCGATCGTCTCGTCCTCCGCGCGCACGTGCGCGCGGGCCGAGCGGCCGAACCAGGTCACCCGGGCCTTCGTACGGCCGGCCATCTCACCGACCAGCGGATCGTCGGCGTTGAGCACCGCGGTCCCGTCGGCGGGCAGCGCCTCGACGAGCTCGCCCTTGGCCCGGGCGATCGCCTCCTTGCCGCCGAACACGCCGAGGTGGGCGGTGCCGACGTTCAGCACCACGCCGATGCGCGGCGGGGCGATCTCCGCCAGGTAGGCGATGTGGCCGATGTTGCGCGCGCTCAGTTCGAGCACGAGGAACCGGGTGCCCTCGTCGGCCTTGAGCACGGTCAGCGGGTGGCCGATCTCGTTGTTGTACGAGCCGACCGGCGCGACCGTCGGGCCCATCCGGGCGGCGAGACCGGCCAGCAGGTCCTTGGTGGTGGTCTTGCCCGCGGATCCGGTCACGCCCACCACGGTCGCGCCGGGAAGCTCCGTCACCACGGCGTGCGCCAGGGCGGCCAGGGCGGTCTGGGGGTCCCCCACGATCACGGCCGGCGCGTCGACCGGCCGGGTGGCGAGGACCGCGACGGCGCCCGCCTCGTGGGCCTGCCGGGCGAAGTCGTGCCCGTCGGCCCGCTCCCCCTTGATCGCCACGAAGAGCGAGCCGGGCACGACCGCCCGCGAGTCGATCACGACCGGTCCTCGGACCACGGCCGCGGGGTCGGCCAGACCGTTCAGGGCTCCGGACGTGATCTCGGCGACCCGGGCCAGCGGCAACGGGATCATGTGTCTGTCCTGCTCTCTTTCGCGTCGCTTGTCGGGCCCCCATGAACCGGCGCGCCATGCACCGGAGCATCGTGGACCGGAGCACCATGCACCCGAGCACCATGCACCGGAGCACCGTGAACCGGGACGCCTGGGACGCCCCGTAACACCGCCTCACGCACCGGCGGTCTCCCCTGCGGCCCGCCGTGCCCGGTTCCGCTCCGCGAGGGCCGCTGCGGCCACCTCACGGTCGTCGAAGGGGATGACCTCGCCCCCGACATACTGCCCCAGCTCGTGTCCCTTGCCCGCCACAACTACCACATCTCCGGGCGAAGCACCGCCGACGGCCAGGCGGATGGCGGCCGCCCGATCCGGCTCCACGACGACGTGCGCCCTCTCCTGCTGGCGTACCCGCAGAGCGCCCTCCAGCATCGCGGCGAGGATCGCGAGCGGGTCCTCCGTACGAGGATTGTCGCTGGTCAGGATCGCCACGTCGGCGAGGCGGGCGGCGGCCTCGCCCATCAGGGGGCGCTTGCCGCGGTCGCGGTCGCCGCCGCAGCCGAGCACGACGACCAGGCGTCCGCCGGGTCCCCCGTCCGGCCTGTCACCCGGTCTCTTGTCCGGTCTCTTGTCCGGCCCCTTGTCCGGGCCGTCGTCCAGCACCGCCCGCAGCGATCGGAGCACCGACTCCACCGCGCCCGGCTTGTGCGCGTAGTCGACGATCACCTGCACGTCCCCGGGCACGTCGCCGTCGCCCGGCACGCGCTCCATCCGGCCGGGGACGCCGGTGAACTCGCCGACACCGGTCACCGCGGCCTGCAGCGGGACGCCCGTCTCCACCAGCGCGACCAGCGCGCCGAGCGTGTTGGCCACGTTGAACGGCCCGGGCAGCGCCACCGCCACGTCGGCCTCCACGCCTCCGGGACCGACGAGGCGGAATCTGCTGCCGGCGGAGCCGAGGCGCACGTCCTCGGCGCGCCAGTCGGCCTCCGGCGCTCCCGAGGCGGAGAACGTGATGATCGGGATCTTGGCCGTGCCGGCCAGCTCGCGGCCGTGGGCGTCGTCGGCGTTCACCACCCCGAGGCGGCTGAGCTCGGGGGTGAACAGGCGCGCCTTGGCCGCGAAGTAGTCGTCCAGGTCCCGGTGGAAGTCCAGGTGGTCCTGCGACAGGTTCGTGAAGATCGACACATCGTAGAAGAGGCCGTCCACCCGGCCGAGGGCCAGCGCGTGGCTGGAGACCTCCATGGCCGCGGCGCTCACGCCCTGCTCGCGCATCAGCGCGAACAGGCCCTGCAGGTCGGTCGCCTCGGGGGTGGTCAGGTCGGGGGTGAACCGCACGTCCCCGGCGCGGATCTCCACGCCGCCGACGAGGCCGGTGCGGTGGCCCGCCGCCCGCAGTCCCGCCTCCAGCAGGAAGGTGGAGGTCGACTTGCCGCTGGTGCCGGTCACGCCGATGAGGGTGATGCCGGCCGCGGGCTTGCCGTACACCCAGGTGGCGACCTGCCCGAGCACCGCCCGCGGGTCGGGCACGACGAGCACCGGCAGGCCCGTGGCCACGGCCGCGTCACGGCCCTCCGGGTCGGTGAGGATCGCCGCCGCGCCCGCCGCGAGGGCGGCGCCGGCGAACTCCGCGCCGTGCCGGGAGGCCCCGGCCACCGCCACGTACAGATCGCCGCGCCGCACCCGGCGCGAGTCGAGGGTGACGCCGGTGACGGCGCCGCGGACCACCCGCGCTCCGGGGGAGGGTACGGCCGACGACGACGGGCCGAGCAGGGACGCGAGCGCGGACAGCGGGCGGGCCTGGACCGCCTCTGGACGCATGGACGACGCGGAACGCACGGCGAGAGCGTACCCCCCTCCGCCGTCCGGCTCCGCCACTCCGCCCTCCGCCACCGGGGCTCGCGTGCTCTCCACCCCGGCCGGTACGGTCCCGGTCACCCCGCGGGGCGAAGGACCATCGCGGGCGCCTTCGTGCCGGTCGGGGGGATCTTCCTGTTCTTCAACGCGAAAGTCATGACGTCCTTGAACACCGGGGCGGCGACGGCGCCGCCGTAGTGGTCCTTCTTGGGATCCTGGATGACGGCCAGGGCCATCAGCCGGGGCTGGTCCGCGGGGGCGAAGCCCACGAACGTCGCGGTGTATCCGCAGTATCCCGCGCACTTCTCGTCGTACCGCATGGCGGTGCCGGTCTTGCCCGCGACACGGTAGCCCTCGATCGAGGCCTCCTGTCCCGTGCCCTCGTGGCCGACCGCGGCCTCCAGCATGAGCGCGATGCGCCGGGCGGACGTCTCGCTGATCACCCGTGTGCTCCTGGCGGCCGGAGCGGGGACAAACGCGCCGTGCGCGTCGGTGGTGCCCGCCACGATCGAGGGGGTCACCCGCACTCCTCCGTTGGCGATCGTCTGGTAGACGCTGGCCATCTGCAGCGCGGTGACCGAGATGCCCTGGCCGTAGGCGATCGTACAGCGCTGGCTGCCCGACCACGTCTCCCACCTCGGCAGCAGGCCGTCCTGCTCGCCGGGGACGCCCGACCCGCTGCGCGCGCCGAACCCGAAGGAGCGGAACATGTCGTACAACCGCTGACTGGAGATCTTCTCCGCCGCCATGATGGTGCCCACGTTACTCGACTCCGCGAGGACGCCGGTGAACGTCATCGACTCGGGCCCGTGCGGATGGGCGTCCTTCAGCCGCTGGTCGGCGCACTGGATGTGGTCGGGCACCCGGAAGACGGTGTCCGGCGTGACCGCCCCCGCCTCCATCGCCGCGGCGGCCGTGATGACCTTGTTGGTGCTGCCCGGCTCGAAGATCTCCGACACCGCGCGGTTGGCGCGATCGTCGGCCGGAGCGGACTGCCAGTCGTTGAGGTCGGCCTGGGGCGCGTTGGCCATGGCGAGGATCCGGCCGGTGGGGATGTCCATCACGATCACGCTGCCGCTGCGCGCCCCGGTGTCGCGCACCCGCCGGGCCAGCGTCTGCTCGGCGGCCCACTGCAGGTCCCGGACGATGGTCAGCCGGACGTCCCGCCCGGGCACCGGCGCCTCGAGCTGGCTGCGCGTCATCGGGATGCGCTGGCGGTTCGCGCCGAGCTCGATGCTCTGCTTGCCGTCCCGGCCCGCGAGGACGTCGTCGTACGCGCTCTCCAGGCCCTCCAGGCCCCGGCCGTCCACGCCGGTGAAGCCGATCAGGCCGCCCGCGAGCGACTTGCCGGGGTAGAGTCGGCGGTAGGTCTCCTTGGTGCCCACGCCCCTGAGCTTGAACCCCATGATTCGCTTGGCCCGCAGCGGCGCGACGTCGCGGGCCAGCGGGATGTAGCGCTGGGTGACCTTGGCCAGCGCGGCGTCGATGTCCTGTTTGGGCTTGTTCAGCTCGCGCGCCAGCGTGGTGGCGACCAGGTCGCGCTTGGCCGGGTCGACGTCCTTGGGGTCGACGTAGACCTCCCTGGCCTCGACCGTCACCGCGAGCTCGTTGCCCTCCGCGTCGGTGATCGCGCCGCGCCGCGCCGGCAGGATCTCCGGCTGCACCCGCTGCTGTACGGCCTTCGCCTGGAGCACCTTCGAGTCGAGCCCCTGCAACTGCACGAGCCGTCCGGCGAACAACGACAGCACGATCGCCATCACCAGCATCGCCGCCCGCAGCCGCCGTACGGGGTTGCCCAGCCGCAGCACGGCCGGCGGGCGCGGAGGTGGAGGCGGGCCCGGCGCACGAGGCGGACGCGGCGGTGTGCGCCCCGACGCGCCCCCCGGTGCACGGGACGACGCGCGGGGCGGCGTGCCCGTCGGTGTGCGCGGCGGCGTGCCGCCCGCCCGGGCCCGGCCCTGCCCCGCGCCGCCGTTCTCGGCCCGCGACGCGCCGCCGCTCTCGGCCCGCGACGCGCGGTCGCCCGGCACCCGCTGATCGGCCGCTCGCTCGCCTCCCGCGCGGTTACCCCCCGCACGAATGGCCCCCGCGCGACTGCCAGGCGCGCGGGCGCCGTCCGTACGGTCACGGGCCGCGCGGTCGCCGCCGCGGCCGGTCGCCGCGCGGGCGGGACGGCCGGGGGTCGCGGCGTCGCGGTCCGCGGGGCCGCGCGTGCGGCCGGCGTCGCGAGCCCGCCCTGCGGCTCCTTCACGGCCCCGATCCGGGCCGCCGCTCTCGGCCCGCGACGCGCGTCCGCCGTCGGCGCCCGGGCGTGCCGGGCGGCCGGACGCGTCGCCGGACCCGGGATCGGACGGACGGCCGGGGCGGCCGGGGCGGCCGGGGCGGCCGGGATTCGGCGGCCCGTCCTCACGGGAGGACCGTCCCGGTGACCCCGGGTCACGCCTGCCGCCGCCCGGGCCCTGGCCGCCGCCACGCCCGGTGGGACCGCCACGCCCGGTGGGACCGCCGCGGCCGGGACCCGGGTTCCGGCCGCTGTCTCTCACCGGTCCGTGCCCTCCTCCGTGCCCGCGCCCGTGCTCGTCTCGCCGGTCTGCTGCCCGGCCGTGCCCTCGCCCGTCCTGATGAACCGAGGGGCGGAGTGGTCCGGCTGCACCTCACCCGTCCCGCGGCCCGCCTCGTCCACCGCGCCGGGCTGGGTCCACGTGCGCAGCAGGTTCCTCTGGTCATCCTCCTGCTGGTGCAGATCGTCGATGCTCGACCGCAGATCGCTCAGCTTGAAGGAGTCCTGCGCGAGGACCGTGTTGAGCAGCAGGAGGGTCACCAGACCCCCGCACATGAGACCCACGACGAGCAGCACGAACGGCGCACGCGGTGGCCGCCGGAACGCTCGCCGCGCCATTCTGGCACGCGGGGACGTCACGGGGGAGGCAGCGGCGCCCGCGCCACGCCGGGCACGTCCCGGCGCGGGCG
This sequence comes from Microbispora sp. NBC_01389, assembly GCF_045040095.1. NCBI lineage: Bacteria > Bacillati > Actinomycetota > Actinomycetes > Streptosporangiales > Streptosporangiaceae > Microbispora > Microbispora sp. NBC_01389. Next base: position 4,762,789 of record NZ_CP109552.1, on the reverse strand, counting down.
CGGTCTCGGCCGTGTCCCGGCCCCCCCGCTCCCGGCTCTCCCGGAACGGCGCCGCACGCTCCGGCGCGCCCCTGCCCGGCGTCTCCCTGCCCGGCCTCGCACGGAGCGGCCTCTCGCTGGGCGGCATCTCGCTGGGCGGCATCTGGCTGGGCGGCATCTGGCTGGGCGGCGCGACACGGCCCGCCGCTGACGTCCGTACGGCGTTGCGCTTGGGGGCCGCGGCGGGCCCGGCGGCGGTCTTCGCCGGGGCCCTGCCCTTGCGGGGCGCCGCGGGCGCCTCCTGCCGGGCCCTCGCCTCGGCGGGAGCGGACCCACCCTGGCGGGCGGAATCCTGCCGAGCCCGCGCGCCGCCGCGGGCAGGCGGGACCGTTTCCGCCGCACGGCCGCGTCCGGCCGCACCACTGCGGGCGGGCCCGTCCTGGCGGGTCCTCGCGTCGGCGGGTGAGGCGGGGGCCGCCGCACGGCCCCGTCCGGCCGCGCCGCCGCGGGGAGCCGGGACGGCCTCACGCGGGAGCGCGTCGCCCGCGGCGGCGGGCCGGGTCCGGCGCGGCTGGTCGTCCTCACGCCGGCGGCGCGCGCCGCCGAGGGGCTTTTCGGGAGTCGCGACGGTCTCGCCCGCCGATCCGGCGGCCTGGCCCGGCACGCGACCGGGCACGCGGGACGGCGTGGCCACGCGTCCGGCCGCCCTCCTGCTCTCCTGCTCTGTCCTCATCCCTCGCGGATCCTCTCTGCCGCCCGCAAGCGGGCCGAGGCCGCCCGCGGGTTGCGGGCCACCTCTTCGTCGTCCGGGAGCTCCGCTCCCCTCGTCAGAAGGCGGAACCGAGGCTGGTGCGCCTCCAACGGGACCGGCAGCCCCGGAGGGCCCGTTTCCTTGGTTCGCGCCACGAGGACCCGCTTGGTGAGCCGGTCCTCCAGGGAGTGGTAGGCGAGCACGACAACGCGCCCGCCCAGTGCGAGCGCGCCGAGCGCGGCGGGGAGCGCGCGCTCCAGCGCGGTCAGCTCTCCGTTCACCTCGATGCGTAGCGCCTGGAACGTTCTCTTGGCCGGGTTGCCCCCGGTCCGCCTCGTCGCGGCGGGTATCGCCGCGCGGACGAGGTCGGCGAGCCGTTTGGTGCTGGTGATGGGGTCCTTGGCACGCTCCTTGACGATGAGGTTCGCCACGCGTGCCGCGAAGCGCTCCTCGCCGTAGTCGCGCAGGATGCGGATCAGGTCCGCGGCCGGGTAGGTGTTCACCACCCGCTCGGCGGTGAGCTCCTGGTCGCGGTCCATCCGCATGTCGAGGGGGGCGTCGTAGGAGTAGGCGAAACCGCGCTCCGCCTCGTCGAGCTGAGGGGAGGACACGCCGAGGTCGAACAGCGCGGCGTCGATGCGGGGCCGTCCGGCGTCACGGAGCACGTCGGCCAGTTCGTCGGAGACGGCGCGCACCAGGGTGATCCGGTCCGCGTACGGCGCGAGCCGCGCGGTGGAGCGCGCGATGGCGGTGGGGTCGCGGTCGATTCCGACGAGGTGGAGGGAGGGGTGGGCGGCGAGCAGCGCCTCGGCGTGCCCGCCGAGACCGAGGTTGGCGTCCACGGCCACCGGATCCGGTCCGGTGAGCGCCGGAGCGAGCAACTCCAGTACGCGATCGAGCATGACCGGAACGTGACCACCCGGCTGACCGGGCTCGTGCGACAACGCTTCCAACCCCCATTACGCCGCATTACTCGCGGATTCGCGGCTGTGCCGCCGGTGACTACCCAACGGATCCCCACCCATGCCGGTTCCCCCAGGGAACCGACCCGCCCGGCCAGGTCCCCATCCGCGTCGCCTTCCGTGGCGTCTGACACCGGGGAAGGTGCATCAGCTGCCCTTTGGGAGCGGGTGGAGACCTCGCCGAACGTCACCGACGGGTCTTCTGATCGAACGAGAAAGGGAATCGAGCTACAGGATCCCGGGCAGCACCTCCTCCGACAGATCGGAGAATGCCTGCTCCTGGGCATCCAGGTAGGTGTCCCACGCCTGGGCGTCCCAGATCTCCAGACGCGTGTTGGCGCCGATGACGACGCAGTCGCGTTCCAGCCCGGCATACCGCCTGAGCGTCTGGGGAATCGTGATGCGCCCCTGCTTGTCCGGCATCTCGTCGGACGCGCTGGCGAAGAAGACACGGCTGTAGTCGCGGACCGCCTTTGCCGTCACCGGTGCGGTGCGCAGGGCCTCGGTGATGCGCTGGAACTCCTCTACGGGGAAGACGTAGAGGCAGCGCTCCTGGCCTTTGGTGATCACCAGACCCTCCGCCAGCTCCTCGCGATACTTCGCCGGCAGGAACAGCCGTCCTTTGTCGTCTAGGCGCGGGTGGTGGGTGCCGAGAAACACCGGACCCACCTCCTGTGCCTTGCGGAGCGCTCAGCTCTGTAGCCTCTGCCCTCCACTGCGCACCACCATACTCCACTTCTCCCCACCGTCAACTGATTCCGGCCGTGTCCGCAATCAAAACCGGCGGCGTTTTCGCAGGTGAAACGGGGTGGGTCGGAGTGGGGCGCCGCGCCGCCCCCGCCCGCGCACGGGCGTGTCGGCCCACGGCGCGAGCCCCGGCCCGTACGGTGTTCCGGCCCGGCGGGAAGGCCGGCCGGGGAACCGGTGGGGAAAGCGGCCCGGAACGGGTGGGGGGAAGTGGAGCGGCCAGGATCGGCCCCCGGGATTCGGCTGGTCGCGGTACGTGACCTCGAAAGGTCCGGACTCTACCCGCAGTTCACTCCGTTTTCCGGACAAAGTCGCCCGCGAACCAGAGGGGACATAAGGTCAGTACACAGAATGGAAAAGGAACGTTTAACGCCCCATTCTCGGGGACGCACCCTCATGGAGGCCTGGTGGCTGTAACATCCGACGTCACCGACGCGACCGCCCCGCTTGAGGATCTGGTCGACACCGCGCACCGGATCCGCAACGCGATCGAATCAGTGATCGAGGGCAAGAGCGACGTCGTCCGCCTGACTCTCACCGTGCTCCTGGCGGAGGGCCACCTGCTGATCGAGGACGTCCCCGGCGTCGGCAAGACGATGCTCGCCAAGGCCCTGGCCCGCTCCATCGACTGCCCGGTCAAGCGCGTGCAGTTCACGCCCGACCTGCTGCCGAGCGACATCACGGGGGTCAGCGCCTACAACCAGCAGACGCGGGAGTTCGAGTTCAAGCCGGGCCCGGTGTTCGCGAACATAGTCGTCGGCGACGAGATCAACCGCGCCTCCCCCAAGACGCAGTCGGCGCTGCTGGAGTGCATGGAGGAGCACCAGGTGACGGTCGACGGCGTCACCTACGCGCTGGAGTCGCCGTTCATGGTCATCGCGACGCAGAACCCGATCGAGATGGAGGGCACCTATCCCCTCCCCGAGGCGCAGCGCGACCGGTTCACCGCCAAGATCGCCATGGGCTACCCCGAGCCCGCCGCCGAGCTGGAGATGCTCGACGTCCACGGCGCCTCCCAGCCGCTGGACAAGATGGAGCCGGTCGCGACCACGGCCGAGGTGGCCGCGTTGATCCGGGCCGTCCGCGCCGTCTACGTCTCCCAGCCGGTCAAGCGCTACGCCGTCGACATGGTCGCGGCCACCCGGAGCTCCTCCGACCTGCGGCTGGGCGCCTCCCCGCGGGCCACCCTCCATCTGGTGCGCGCCGCGCGGGCCCACGCGGCGCTGTCGGGGCGCGACTACGTGATCCCCGACGACCTGCAGGACCTGGCCGCTCCGGTGCTGGCGCACCGCCTGCTGCCCAGCCTCGAGGCGCAGGGACAACGCCGCCAGCCGGAGCAGTTCGTCGCCGAGCTGCTGCGGCGCGTCCCCGTCCCGGACGCGCACTGAGTCCCCGACGCGCACTGACGAGAGAGTGACGGAGTGCCCATGCCCGGGCTGAAGGCTCTGACCCCGCGGGGACGGTCGTTCCTCGCCTCCGGCGTGGCGGCCCTGGTGTGCGCCCTGGTCCTGGGCGAGCAGGACCTGCTGCGCGTGGCCGTACTGATCATCGCGATGCCGCTGATCGCGTCGCTGGTCGTGACGCGGACCCGCTACCGCCTGTCCTGCACCCGCCGGCTCGGCCCGGCGCGGGTGCAGGCCGGCGAGGAGAGCACGGTCACCCTGCGGCTGGAGAACGTCACCCGGCTGCCCACCGGGCTGCTGCTGGTGGAAGACACCCTGCAGTACGCGCTGGGCACCCGGCCGAGGTTCGTCCTGGACCGGATGGAGCCGCGCGGCGTCCGGGAGATCGACTACAAGGTCGGCTCCGACCTGCGCGGGCGATTCCCGATCGGGCCGCTGTCCGTGCGGATCGCCGACCCGTTCGGGCTGGTGGAGCTGGCCCGCTCATTCACCATCACCGACACGCTCGTGGTCACCCCCGAGGTGGTGCCGCTGCCGCCGGTGCGCCTGTCGGGCGACTACACCGGCGGGGGCGACAGCCGTACGCGGTCGGTCGCGGCGGCGGGCGACGACGACGTGGCGCCGCGGGAGTACCGCCAGGGGGACGACCTGCGCCGGGTCCATTGGCGCTCGACCGCGCGGCGCGGCGAGCTGATGGTCAGGCGCGAGGAGCAGGAGTGGCAGAGCCGCGGCGCGCTGCTGCTCGACACCCGCAGGTACGCCCACCGGGGCGAGGGGCCGCGCTCGTCGTTCGAGGTGGCGGTCTCCGCCGCCGCGTCCATCGGGGTCCACCTGTCCGCCGAGGGACTCGCCCTGCGCCTGGTCACCGACCAGGGCGCGCGGCAGACGGTGGACACCGGCCAGTCGTGGTCGCTGCTCGACACGCTCGCGGTCGTCCGGCAGAGCTCGTCGCGGTCGCTTGAGCACGGCATCGGCGTGCTGCGCCAGGGCGGCGGGGAAGGCCTGATCATCGCGGTCCTCGGCGCGGTCGACCCCGAGGAGGCCCTCGCCCTCGCGCGGCTCCGGCACCCGGGCGTGACCGCCGTGGCGGTGCTGCTCGACCTCGGGAGCTGGGACGGCTCCGGCGCCGGGCACGCGCAGGCCGCCCGGTCGGTGCTGACCGGGGCCGGCTGGCGGGTGCTCGACCTGCCCGCCGGTGCGTCGCTCGCGACCGTGTGGCCCGAAGCCGGAAACAGCAGGAGCGCGGCCTGAGCCGGCCGGGCCGGCCCCGGGGGAAGAGGTGGAACCCTTGACATCCTCCCCTCCCTGAAGGGAGGGGATTCCAACCCTCACAGGTTGGGTTTCCTGTTTCGCCGCCGGTTGCCCGCTCGGAGGACTCCGTTGAGGTCTTACACCAGCTCCACAGGCGTTTCACCTCTCCGCCAGCCCGGCGGCGAGGATCCTGGCGGCGTTGACGTCCCGGTCATGGACCGCGCCGCAGGCGCACGCCCACTCCCGGACGTGCAACGGCATCGACTCTTGCAGTGCCCCGCAGGCCGAGCACAGCTTCGAGCTGGGAAACCACCGGTCGATCACGACCAGTTCCCGCCCGTACCACCTGGCTTTGTATTCCAGCATCGAGCGGAGTTGCCGCCAGGAGGCGTCGGAGATGGCGCGTGCCAGGGAGTGGTTCTTGACCATGGCGCGGACGGCCAGGTCCTCGATCACGACCGTTTGGTTCTCGCGGACGAGCCGAGTGCTGAGTTTGTGCAGGAAGTCCCGGCGCCGGTCGGCGATCCGCGCGTGGGCGCGGGCGACCTTCACCCTGGCCTTGGCCCGGTTCGCGCTGCCCGCCGCTTTGCGGGCGAGCGAGCGCTGGGCCTTAGCCAGCCTGCGCCGGTCGGTGCGCTCATGCCGGGGGTTGGCGACCTTGCCGTCCTCGTCGGTCAGATCGGGTATCGGGCGGGACAGGGCCACCAGGCTGGTGATCCCCGCGTCCACCCCGACCACGTCCCCTATGGGGTCGAGGGGGCGGATCGTCTCCTCCACCAGGAGGGACACGAACCATCGCCCGGCCGCGTCCCTGCTCACGGTCACCGTGGACGGCTCCGCGCCCTGCGGGAGTGGACGCGACCACACGATGTTCAGCGGGTCGTCCATCTTCGCCAGCGTGAGCCGACCGTCGCGGTAGCGGAACGCCGAGCGGGTGTACTCGGCCGACGCCCGCGACTTCTTCCGCGACTTGAAGGTGGGGTACCCGGCCCGCTTGGCGAAGAAGTGGGCGAAGGCGGCCTGCAGGTGTCGCAGCGCCTGCTGCAACGGCACACAGGACACCTCAGCCAGGAACGCCAGCTCTTCGGTGCGCTTCCACGCCGTCAGCGCGGCCGAGGACTCGGTGTAGGAGACGCGGACGCCTTCCCGGGTGTAGGCGCGGGTGCGTTCTTCCAGGGCCTTGTTGTAGACCAGGCGCACGCACCCGAACGTCCGGACAAGCTCGGACGCCTGCCCGGGGGTGGGATAGAAGCGGTACTTGTAGGCCCGCTTCACCGTCTGCGCCACGCCGCACATCATGCCACCCGATCAGTCGCCGATCGCATGTTTGTTCGTACGGCGTTTCGCCTGGCGGCGAACCGCCTGCCCCTGCCCTGCTCCGCAGGGGGTCCGATTCCTCCCCCGCCTGAGGGCGGGGGTTTCCACGGAGGATCTTGATGAAACTGCCGATCACGGCGGGGCTCGCCACGGCGGCGGTCACGATCACGCTCTATGCGCTCTTCGAGGGCGGCGCGTGGTTCTGGTCCTGCATGGGGGTCATCCTGGTCGTCGCCGCCACCGGGGCGGTGGCCTCCCGCCTGGGCGCCCGTCCCTGGGTGGCGCCCACGGTCGCGCCCGTCGCGGTGCTCGTCTACCTGACGGCCGCCTTCACCGCGCAGGAGGCGTTCCTCCGGGTGATCCCCACCCTCGACTCGCTCGCCGGGCTCGTCGCGCTGGTCGGGGAGGGTTTCGACGACATCCAGCGGTACGCCGCCCCGGTGCCGGCCAACCCCGGCATCACCCTGCTCACCACGACGGGCGTGGCGGTGATCGCCCTGCTGGTGGACCTGTTCGCGGTGCGGCTGCGCCGCGCCGCGCTGGCCGGGCTGCCGATGCTCGCCCTGTTCACCGTGCCGGCCGCCGTGCTCCCCGAGCCGATCGGATGGCCGGCGTTCGTCGTCGCGGCGTTCGGATACATCGGCCTGCTCGTCGCCGACGGCCGGGAGCGGCTGAAGGGCTGGGGCCGGGCCGTGGTGGTCCGCCGGTCCGGCGGCCCGGCGTCCGGGGTGACGCCGGACACCGAGCGGCTGGCCCTGTCGGGCAAGCGCGTCGGCGTGACGGCGATCGTGCTCGCGGTGCTGGTGCCCGCGATCCTGCCGGCGTTGTCCCCCGACCCGCTGTTCGGCTTCGGCGTGGGCAACGGCCTGGGCGGGAGCGGCGGCAACATCGGCATCCCCGACGCCACCGCCAAGCTCGGCGGCCAGCTCAGGCAGGACCGCAACGCCACCGTCCTCACCTACAGCAGCAGCGACGACAAGCCGCACTATCTGCGGATCTACGCGCTCGACGTGTTCGACGGCGCCAAGTGGACCTTCAACCCGCTGCGGGGACGCCCGGAGGACCGGGTGTCGGAGGGGCCGCTGCCGCCCGTGCCCGGCCTCGGCCCCGGGGTGCCGGTGAAGCGGGCCACGATGCGGGTCACGATCAGCGAGGACCTCGACCGGCTCCACTTCCTGCCCCTGCCGTATCCCGCCCGGCAGGTCGACGCCGACGGTGACTGGCGGGCCGACCGCGGGTCGCTCATGGTCTTCTCCACCCGCGACGAGGTGGCGGGCCTGGACTACCAGGTGGTGACCGACGAGCCCGATCCCGGCCTCGGGGCGCTGCGCTCGGCGGTGGAGCGGCCCGAGAGCGAGCCCTTCCTGCGGCTGCCCGACGGGCTCGACCCGCGGGTGAACGCGCTCGCCCGCCGGGTCACCGCCGGGGCCGCCACGCCGTACGAGAAGGCGGTCAGGCTCCAGGAGTGGTTCACGCAGAAGGGCGGCTTCACCTACAGCCTCCGCGCGTCGGGGTCGGGGGCCGAGGCGCTGTCGCGCTTCGTGCTGCGCGACCGGGCCGGCTACTGCGAGCAGTTCGCCGGGGCGATGGCCGCGATGGCCCGGATGGCCGGCATCCCGGCCCGGGTGTCGATCGGCTACACGGGCGGCAGCAAGATCGACGGTAGGTGGACGGTCCGCACCCACGACGCCCACGCCTGGCCGGAGCTGTTCTTCGACGGCGTCGGCTGGCTGCGGTTCGAGCCCACTCCGGCCGGCGCCGGCGGGCAGGGCAGCGCCCAGGTGCCGGAGTACACCCGGCCCGTCGCCCCGGAGGCCGAGCCCTCGGCCGGTCCCTCGGCGGGACGGTCGGACGACGACGAGGAGACGACCGGCGCCGGCGGCCCGTCGCGGCCGAACCCCCGCCAGCTCGACCGCGAGTCGCAGGGCACGGCCGTCGCCGCCGACCCGGGCACGCCCACGAGCGTCAAGGCCGGTCTCGGGGTCGCGGGCGCGCTGGTGCTGCTGTTGCTGCCCGCCGCGGCGCGCCTGCTGGTGCGGCGTGGCCGCGACCGCCGGCTGGCCCGGTCGTCCGGCGGGCCGCACGCGGCGTGGGCGGAGCTGCGCGACACGCTGATCGACTTCGGCATGGCCGGGGAGCCGGGCGAGACGCCGCGAGCGGTCGGCCGCCGCGTCGGCGAGAGGTACGCGCTGGACCGGGGGGCCGCCGAGTCGCTCGCCCGCGTCGTCACGGCCGAGGAACGGCTGCGGTACGCGCCGGCTCCCCCGGCGTCCGGCCCGGTCCCCGCGGACCTTCACCGGATCAGGCGCGGGCTGGCCGCGCACCTGTCGCGGTGGCGGAGGCTGGGGGCCGCGCTGGCTCCGGCGTCGACGTTGCTGCGGGTGCGGGCGTTCGGCGAGAGCGCGCTCGACGTGTTCGACCGGATGGAGAACCTGACGCCCCGGCTGAGCAGGGCACGACTGAGCAGGGCACGGTTGACCAGGGCACGACTGAGCAAGGCGCCTCTGAGCAGGGCCCGGGAGGGCGGCCCGGATGGGCCGTTCCGCCGGCCGGCCGCCGGGGAGGCGCGGCACGACGCCGGGGCGGCGCGGGAGCGAACCCTCACCGGCACCCGCCGCTGAGCGGCGGGGCCGACGGCGGGCCGGCCCAGGCCCGGGCGGACGGCCCCCGCCGACGAACCCAGGCAGACGAACCCCGCCGACGAGCCTGTGAAGACGAACGCAGGCGGACGGCCCCCGCCGACGAGGCCGGAGAGACGAGACGGTGGGCCCGCTTTGCGGGCCCACCGGGGGTGGTTCAGAACGTGTGAACGAGCGCGGGGATCAGTGCTCGTCGTGTCAGTGCTGTCGTGTAAATGTGCTCGTCGTGTCAGTGCTCGTCGTGGCGGCGGCGCCAGCGCTCCTCCATGCGCTCCATGAAGCTGCGGCGCTGGGGGCGGCGGCCTCGGGTGCGGGACGACGGGGAGTCACCGAACCCGTTCATGCGTTTCCAGCTCGACAGGCCCCACAGGCAGGTGGCCAGCATGACCACGAAGCCGGCGGCACCGAGCCAGATCAATGCCGCGACGACGCCGACCATCAGCAGGACCACGCCGAGTGCGAAGCCTATGGAGGCCTTCACCAGGCGGCGCTTGTAGTGGCTGCGCGGATCACTGATCCGTACGGTGTTCGCCCACTTCGGGTCCTCGGCGTAGAGGGCCTGCTCGATCTGGTCGAGCAAGCGCTGCTCGTGCTCAGACAACGGCACGGCGCCTCCCAAGGACGGCCCCATTCAGGGGAAGACGGCAACGGACGACACGGGGTGTCCGAACCTCGCGGTCGGTTATCCCCAGAATACGAGTCCTCAGACGTAGGCGAAAGAAAACGACCAACGCGGTCCAAACGGGAGGCGACGTCATGGACCTATTGGACCAAACGGACGCCGAACAAGCGATGCCGGCTTCACCGCGTCCGGGCCGAAGCGGCGGGCCGCCCGGTCCATGGCCTGTTCGGCCTCCCGCCAGCCCGTCTCCCGTTCGCCCAGGCCGAGCTGGCGGGTCGCCGCGGCGGCCGGGCCGAGGTTCTCCACGCGCACCCCGACCAGCCGCAGCCGCACCCGTTCCAGCCCTGCCGCCTCGTAGAGCTCGCATGATGTGTCGTAGATCTCCTTCGCGACGTCCGTGGCCTCGCGCAGCGTACGCGACCGGGTGATGGTGGTGAAGTCCGAGCGGCGGAGTTTGACGCTGACGGTGCGGCCGACGTGCCCGGCGGCGCGCAGCCGCGCGGCGACCCGCTCCGACAGCCGGAGCAGCTCACGCCTGATCGTCTCGGGGTCGTCGACGTCGTGCGGGAACGTCTCCTCGTTGCCGATGCTCTTGTCGGGCGCGTGCGGCACCACCCGGCGTTCGTCGCGCCCCCAGGCGAGGGCCGCGAGGTGCGCGCCCGCGACGCCGAGCTCACGCCGGAGCGTCGCCACCGGCACCTGGGCCAGGTCGCCGACGGTCCGGATGCCGAGCCGTACGAGGGCCTGCTCGGTGCGCTCGCCCACCCCCCACAGGGCGGCCACCGGCAGCGGGTGCAGGAACTCCACCACCTTGCCGGCCGGGACCACGAGCAGGCCGTCCGGCTTGCACTGCCGTGAGGCGAGCTTGGCCACGAACTTCGTGCTCGCCACGCCCACCGAGCAGGTGATGCCGTACTGCTCCGCGACCTGGGCGCGGATCATCCGGGCGATGGCGGCGGGGCTGCCGAGCCTCCGCCTGGCCCCGCCCACGTCGAGGAACGCCTCGTCGGAGGCGATCGGCTCGACCTCGGGGGTGATCGACTTGAAGATCTCCATGACGCCGCGGGACACCTCGGCGTACTTGCCGTGGCTGGGCGGGATCACCGTGGCCTGCGGGCAGACGCGCCGGGCGCGGGTCATCGGCATCGCGGAGTGGACCCCGAACCGGCGGGCCTCGTAGGTCGCGCTCAGGACGACCCCCCGCGCGCCCGCCGCGCCCACGATGACGGGGGTGCCCCGGAGCTCGGGGTAATCGAGCAGCTCGACGCTGGCGAAGAAGGCGTCCATGTCCACGTGCAGGATCGGGCAGCCGCTGTCGTCGACGGGCCCCTCCGGCGGCGGCGACGGATCCCGGGGCAGCAGCTGGTTCCGGGACATGACGTCACCCTACCCGACCACCGCCCCGCCAATCTCACCCCACCCGAACGTCTTTTCTATTCGCGTCCGTCCGCGCCCATCCGCGTCTGTTCGCGGTACGCGATGACGTGGATCTGGGTGGCGATGTCCCGCAGCACGGGGTGGGTGGCCGCCGCCCGCTCCAGCGCGACCAGGCCGTCGGGGTCGCTCTCGGCCAGCATGCCCGGCACGAGGTCGGCGAAGATGCGCACGCCGTGCACCTCGCCGACCGCGAAGCCCGCCGTGCCCAGCAGCGCGGCCAGCGCCTCCCGGGAGAAGCGGCGCGGCGTCGGGTCGCGGTCGCCCCAGCGGCCCGCCGGGTCCGACAGGGCCTGGCGGGCCTCGTCGAAGTGCCCGGCCAGGGAGCGGTGGACGGCCGCGGCGACCGAGTTGGCGGCGAGCACGCTCACCACGCCGCCCGGCCGCAGGATGCCGGCGACGGCGCGCAGCGCGCCCGCCGGGTCCTCGACGTACTCCAGCACGCTGTGGCACACGACCAGGTCGGCGCTGCCGGGCTCCAGCAGGTCGCCGAGGTCGGCGGCGTCGCCCTGCAGGCCCTTGACCCCGACGCCCGTCTCGGCGGCGCGGCGCTCCAGGGCGGCCAGCGAGTCGGGAGTCGGGTCGACCACGGTCACGACGTGGCCGAGCGAGGCCAGCGGCACGGCGAAGCCGCCGGTGCCGCCGCCCGCGTCCACGATGTCGAGGGTCTCGCGCCCGAGGGCGGCCGCCCGCTCGGCGAGGACCGCGCGTAGCGCCTCCCAGACGACGGCGCGGCGTGTGGCGTCACGCACTTGCGGCCTCCTCCCGGCTCAGAGCGACAACGAGGGCTTGAGCTGCTTGAAGCGGGCCAGCAGGCCGTTGACGAACTGCGGCGACTCGTCGGTCGACAGCTCCCCCACCAGGTGCACCCACTCGCTGATCACCACGCCCTCGGGGACCTCCTCGGACCACAGCATCTCGTACGTGCCGCCGCGCAGGACGTTGCGGTCCACGGCGGGCATGCGCTCCAGGGTCCAGCCCTCGGCGTACGTCGAGATCAGCTCGTCGATCCGGTCGAGGTGCCGGACCACGCCCTCGACGAGGAAGGAGGTGTACTCGTTGACCGGCGGGTCCGCCCGCTCCACCCGCTCGGCGAGCACGTCGAGCGGGCTCACCTGCCGGGCCTCGGCTTCGAAGAGGACGTCCAGCGCGCGGCGGCGGGCCTTCCCCCGAGCCGACACGTCAGGCCCGACCGAGGTACTCGCCGGTGCGAGTGTCGACCTTGACCTTCTCGCCGGTGGTGATGAAGAGGGGGACCTTGATCTCGGCGCCGGTCTCCAGCGTGGCGGGCTTGGTGCCGCCGGTCGAGCGGTCGCCCTGCAGGCCGGGGTCGGTGTGGGCGATCGTCAGCTCGGCGGCCGCCGGGAGGTCGACGTACAGCGGGTTGCCCTCGTTGAAGGCGATGGTCGCCGTGGTGTTCTCCAGCATGTAGTTGGCGGCCGTGCCCACGACGGAACGCGCGATGTTGACCATGTCGTAGGTCTCGGTGTCCATGAACACGAAGTCGTCGCCGTCGAGGTAGGAGTACTGCATCTCCCGCTTGTCGACATTCGCCACGTCGACCTTCACGCCGGCGTTGAAGGTCTTGTCGACGACCTTCCCGGACATGATGTTCTTCAGCTTGGTACGGACGAACGCGCCGCCCTTACCCGGCTTTACGTGCTGGAACTCGACAACGGTCCACAACTCTCCGCCGTCGAGCTTGAGCACGAGTCCGTTCTTCAGGTCGTTCGTCGTCGCCACGTGCGTCTCCCGCGTGCGGCTGCCCTAGAGGACGAGCAGCTCCTTGGTCGTCAGTGTGAGAAGCTCCGGCCCGTCAGCACGCGTGACCAGCGTGTCCTCGATGCGCACACCGCCCGCGCCCGGAAGATAGACCCCCGGCTCGACGGTGATCGGAACTCGATCCTCTAGTCTACCGGTCCTGCCAGGGCCCAGGAACGGCAGCTCGTGGATCTCCAGGCCGACTCCGTGCCCCAGCCCGTGGCCGAACCGCTCGGCGTGGCCCGCCCCGGCGATCACCTCGCGCGCCGCCGCGTCCACCTCGCCGGCCGTCGCCCCCGGCCGTACGGCGTGGCGGCCCGCGCGTTGCGCCCGCCGTACGAGGTCGTACAGGTCGCGCTGCCAGACGGCGGGCGGGCCCACCGCGACCGTGCGGGTCATGTCGGCGTGGTAGCCGCCGTAGCGCGCGCCGAAGTCCATCGTCACGAGGTCGCCGCGCTCGACGCGCCGCTCGGAGGGCGAGTGGTGCGGGATCGAGCCGTTCGGGCCGCTCGCCACGATGGAGTCGAAGGCGGGCCGGTCCGCGCCGAGCTCGACCATGGCGGCCTCCAGCCACCGGGCGATCTCCCGCTCCGTGACGCCGGCCGCGACGCGCTCCACGACGAGGGAGAACGCCTCGTCGGTGAGCGCGCACGCGCGGCGCAGCGCCTCGATCTCCGCCTCGTCCTTGACGGCGCGCAGGGTCTCCACCAGGCCGCCGGCCGGGCTGAGCACGGTGCGGCGGCCGGGGCGGCTGCCGGGGCGGCTGTCGGGGTGACGGCGGGACAGCCGCTCCGAGAGCCGCTGGAACAGCCCGACCGGCATGTGGTCGCCCTCCACCAGGACCCGCGCCGCGCCGGCGCACCGGTCGAGCAGCACCCCGGTCACGTCGCGGTCCTCGATCACCTCGACTCCCGCGCACACCGCCTCGGCCGTCTCCCGGTAGCGCGAGTCGGTGGCGAGCGCGGCCTCCCCCGCCGCGGTGACCAGCACGGCGGCGTTGGAGCTGGTCAGCCCGGTCAGATAACGCACGTTCACCGGCCAGGTGACGAGGACCGCCCCGGCCTCGTGCTCCCCCAGCGCCGCGGCCAGCCGCGCGCGCCGCGCGGCGTGGGCCTCCTCGGCGGTCCTTCCGGCGGTCCTTCCGGCGGTCCCGTCGGCGGTCCTTGCGGCATCAGTCACAAACGGACTTTACCGCCGTCCTCCGGGCGCCCCCGCTCGCCCTGTGCACCGCACGCACCTCACGCTCTGGGGCGCCCCGGGCGCTCCCCGCCCCCGCTCGCCCGGGCGCGCCGCCTGTCAGGACGCCAGGTCCTTGATCTTCTCGATGAGCCCGACCCGCTCCTCGTGGGTGTGCGCGAACGGGGCGACGTTGAGCGTGGTGACCCCGGCCTCGCGCAGCGCCGCGATCCGCTCCCTGACGTGGCCCTCCGGCCCGGCCAGGGAGACGCGTTCGAGCAGTTCCCGCGGCACCAGCGCCTCGGCCTCCTCCTTCCTGCCCTCCAGGTAGAGGTTCTGGATCTGCTCGGCCTCCTTCTCGTAGCCGTAGCGGCGGGCGAGGTCGTTGTAGAAGTTCCTGCCCTTGGCGCCCATGCCGCCGATGTAGAGGGCGGCCATCGAGCGGCCCAGGTCCAGCACGTCCTCGACGTCGTCGCCGATCGCCAGCACGGCCTGCGCGATCACGTCCAGCTCGCCGAGCGCGGGGTCGCGGCGCGCCCCCCCGGCGGCCAGCGACGCGCCCCACACCTCTCGGGCCTTCTCGGGCATGAAGAAGATCGGCTCCCAGCCCTCGGCGAGCTCGGCGGCCAGCTCGACGTTCTTCGGCCCGATCGCCGCGACGACGATCGGGATGCGCTCGCGCACCGGGTGGTTGATCAGCTTGAGCGGCTTGCCGAGGCCGGTGCCGCCCTCCAGAGGGAGGGTGTAGTGCCGTCCCTCGTACTCCAGCCGCTCGCGCCGCCAGACCTTGCGGCAGATCTCGATGATCTCGCGGGTGCGGCCGAGCGGCGCGTCGTACGGCACACCGTGGAAGCCCTCGATCACCTGCGGCCCGGAGGCGCCGAGGCCGAGGGTGAAACGCCCGTCGGAGACGTAGTCGAGGCCCGCGGCCGTCATGGCCAGCAGCGCCGGCGTGCGGGAGTAGATCGGCAGGATGCCCGAGGCGATCCGCAGCCGCTCGGTCCGCGCCGCGATGTAGCCGAGCTGGCTGACCGCGTCGAAGCTGTACGCCTCGGCGACGAACACGATGTCGAGCCCGGCCCGCTCGTAGTCGGCCAGCTCCGCGACCGTCTCCTTGAAGCCCCCGGAGTAGTTGAGGGCCATCCCGATCCGCATCCGCCTCGTCCTTCCGCGCGTACACCGGTGAGTAACCGAATGATGTTCCGTCGGTGTGACCAAGGCTAACGACACCGACCGGCCGCGGCCACTCCGCCAAGGGGCGGCACAGGGGGCTCCGGTGGCGGCACATGGGGGTCCGATGGCGGCTCGGGGGCGCCTCAGGGGCGTCGGGCGACTCCGCCGAGCACCGGCAGGACCGGCCCGCTCAGCGGCAGCGCGTCGGGCTCGGGCCGCCACCGGTTCAACTCGACGACTCCGGGCTCCACCAGGTCGAACCCGTCGAAGAACCGGGCGATCTGGGTGGCGGGCCGGGCCTCGAACGGCGCGTTCGCCTTGCTGTACACACCGCTCATCGCGGCCATCGCGTCCGGAAGGGGATCGGCGCTGACGTGCGAGATCACGACGTGGCTGCCGGAGGGGAGCAGTTCGCGGTAGGCGGCTATGAGCCCCTCCGGGTCCTCCTCGTCGCGCACGAAGTGGAGGCACGACAACAGCAGCAGCGCCACGGGCCGGTCGAGGGCGAAGCCGTTCGCCTCCGCCGCGGCGACGACCTCCTCCGGCCGCCGCAGGTCGGCCTGCGCGAAACGCACCCGGAGGTCGCCTTCGAGCAGCGCCCGCGCGTGCGCCGCCACCACCGGGTCGTTGTCCACGTACGTCACCCGCACGTCGGGCGAGACGTCGAGGGCGATCTCGTGGACGTTGCCCTGCGTCGGCAGCCCCGCGCCAAGGTCGAGGAACGCGCGGATGCCGCGCTCGCGGGCCAGGAAGCGCACGGCCCGGCCGAGGAACGCGCGGTTCTCCCGTACGGCCTCCCGCACATGGCCCTGCGACAGCTCGATCACCCGCTCGGCCGCCGCCCGGTCGGCGGGGAAGTGGTTCTTTCCGCCCAGGTAGTAGTCGTACATTCGGGCGACGTTGGGCTGATTGACGTCGAACCCGCCGGGCGCCTGCTCCGCCATGACACGCTCCCGCTCGGCCGGATGATTCCTCGTGATCATAAGGCCGGGCGGCCGCCGCGCAGCCGCCGGAGGTCGTCCGGGGTGTCCACGTCGGCCGGGTCGCCCGCGTCGTCGCAGGCCACGGCCGTGACGAGGTCGGGATGGGCGCACAGGAAGGGACGGGCCCCCACATCGCCCACGGCCAGCGCCGCGACCTCCGCGAGGTGCTCGCGGGCGATCAGCACGGGGTTGCGCGGCACGCCTCCGTACGCGGCGACGGCGACCCGGGCTCCGCCCCGGAACGCCGCGACCAGGCGGCGCACCGCCTCGGGCCGTACGAGTGGCTGGTCGGCGAGGGCGATCACCACCGCGGCGGCGGACGGCGGGAGCGCGCGCAGCCCGGCCCGCAGCGACGAGCCCATGCCCGTCTCCCACAGCTCATTGCGCACGACGACCACGCCCACCTCCGCGCCCGCCTTCACACCAGATCCCGCATCCGCGGCCACGCCCCCGGCCGCGTGCTCGACCCCACCCCCGGCCGCGCCCGGCTTCGCTCCCCCCGCTGTGTTCTCGGACGTGCTCTCGGTCATGGCCCTGAGCTCGGCCTCGACCGCGGCTTGGGCGGCTCCGACGACGACCAGCACGGGCCGGCACCCGCCCTCGGCGAGCAGCCGGACGCCGCGGCCGGCGAGGCGCTCCCCCTCGAACTC
The DNA here is from genome assembly GCF_045040095.1 of Microbispora sp. NBC_01389. Classification (NCBI taxonomy): domain Bacteria; kingdom Bacillati; phylum Actinomycetota; class Actinomycetes; order Streptosporangiales; family Streptosporangiaceae; genus Microbispora; species Microbispora sp. NBC_01389. Next base: position 4,745,941 of record NZ_CP109552.1, on the reverse strand, counting down.
CACCAGTGCCTTGGGCCCGCCGAACCTGCTGCCGCCCCCGGCGGCCAGCAGCAGCCCGGTGACGATCCCCTCGTCCGTCACGTCGCGTCACCGCTCGCCGTGGATGCGGCCGGAGGTCTCCGTGAGCGGCCTGCCGCTACCGCCCCAGCGGAGCCGGATCAGCTCCGCCGCGATCGACACGGCGGTCTCCTCCGGCGTGCGCGCTCCGAGATCGAGCCCGATCGGCGAGCGCAGCCGGGACAGCTCCTCCTCCGACAGCCCGGCCTCGCGCAGCCGCGCCAGCCGGTCCTCGTGCGTGCGCCGCGACCCCATCGCCCCCACGTACGCCGCCGGGGTGCGCAGCGCCGCCTCCAGCAGCGGCACGTCGAACTTCGGGTCGTGGGTGAGCACGCAGATCACGGTGCGCCCGTCGACCTCGGTGGTGGTCAGGTAGTCGTGCGGCCAGGCCACCACGACCTCGTCGGCCTCGGGGAACCGCCTGGCCGTCGCGAAGACCGGCCGGGCGTCGCACACCACCACGTGGTAGCCGAGGAAGCGGCCGATCCGCGCGACGGCCGCGGCGAAGTCGATCGCGCCGAAGACCAGCATGCGCGGCGGCGGCGCGAAGGAGAGCACGAACACCGGCAGGTCGTCCAGCCGCCGCTCGCCGGCCGGGCCGTACCGCCGCACGCCCGTCGAGCCCTGCGCGAGCATGCCGCGCGCGTCGTCGTCCACCGCGTCGTCGAGCCGGGCGGAGCCGAGCGAGCCCGAGGCCCGGTCCGGCCACACCACCCGGCGGGCGCCCACCCGGCCGGGACCGCCGATGATCGTGGCCACCGCGACCGGCCGCCGCGACGCCACGCCCGCGGCGATCTCCCCCAGCTCCGGGTAGTCGCGCCGCGACACCGGCTCCACGAACACGTCGATGATCCCGCCGCAGGTCAGCCCCACCGCGAACGCGTCGTCGTCGCTGACGCCGTAGCGCTGCAGGACCGGCGTCCCGTCCCCGGCGACCCGGGTGGCGAGTTCGTACACCGCCCCCTCGACGCAGCCCCCCGACACGCTGCCGACCACCTCGCCGTCCAGCACGGCCATCGCCGCCCCCGGCGGGCGCGGCGCGCTGCGGAACGTGCCGACGACGGTGGCGAGCCCGAACCGCCGCCCCGACTCCCACCACTCCAGCACCTGGTCGAGCACGTCACGCATCGGCCCCTCCCCTCCGTACGGCCCGGCCCGGATCCGCCCGCCGGCCGGCCAGCAGCGCGGCCAGGTCCTCGAACGCGGCCAGGCTGTGCCCGGCCACGAATTCCGTGACGTACGGCAGCGCCGCGCGGATCCCCGCGGTGAGCGGGCGGTAGGCGGGATCGCCCTTGTGCGGGTTGACCCACACCACCCGGCGGGCGAGCCGGGAGAGCCGGGCCATCTGCGCGCCCAGGAGGTCGGCCGGTCCCCTCTCCCAGCCGTCGGAGGCGATCACGACGATCGCGCCCCGGGGGTCGGGCAGCCGCAGCAGGGCCCGCACCTCCTCGCCCAGGCGGGTGCCGCCGCTCCAGTCCGGGATGGCCGCCGAGCACTCGTCCATGGCGAGATCGGGATCGTGGTGGCGCAGCGCGCCGGTGATCCTCGTCAGCCGCGTCCCCGCGCTGAACACCTCGGTCGCCCGGGGCTCGGCCCTCACCAGCGCGTGCGCGAACCGCAGCAGGGTGCCGGCGTAGGCGGCCATCGAACCGCTGACGTCGACGACCAGGACGAGCCGGAGCGGCCGCCGCCGGCGGGCGCGGCGGCGCGGCCGGGCCGGCTCCCCGCCGTCGCGCAGGATCTCCCTGATCGTGCGCCGCCGGTCGTACGCGGGACCGTGGGGCGACGGCCGGTAGCGCCGTGACCTGCGCGCCTGTCTCGTGCCGCGCAGCAGCGCGAGCAGGCGGTGGACCTCCCGCCGCTCCGCCTCGCTCATCCGCGCCACGTCCCGGTGCCGCAGCACCTCGATCTCGCTCGCCGTGGCCGGCGGCGCGCCCGGCTCGCCGGTGGTCTCCGGGCCGCCTGTGCCGTACGGCGCCGCCACCGGGCGGGTCACGGTCACCGTCGTGCCGCGGACGCGGCGGACCGGGCGGAGGGAGGCGGAGAAGTAGGCGGCGAAGCAGCGGTCGTACCGGGGCAGGTCGCCCGGCCCGGCGCACAGCGTGAGGCGGCCCGCCCAGTAGACGTCCCGCGCGACGGCGGCGTCGAGGTGGGCGAGGGCCGCCAGGAAGTTCCGCGTGCGCTGGGGGTCGGTCGGCACCCCGGCCGCCCGCAGCGTCCGGGCGAAGCCGACCAGCCCGCCCATGATCCGTTCCGCGTCGCCTGCCCGGCCTGGCCCGATCCCCTGAGCCTCGGGTGTGCGGCGCTCGGTGGGGCGGCGGTCGCCCGGGTCAGCCACGTCCGCCGTCCGCGTGGAGCAGCCCTCCCGCTCGCACCGTCTCCTGGTCCTCCCGGTGCTTGAGCAGGGCGCCGAGCGTGGCGGCGGCCAGGGCCGGGTCGAGCTCCGCCGCGCCGAGCGTGAGCAGGGCCTCGGCCCAGTCGAGCGTCTCCGCGACACCCGGCGGCTTGAGCAGGCCGGCCGCGCGCATCCGCCCGGCGGCCCGGGCCACGTCCCCCGCGAGCCGTTCGGCGCAGCCGGGCAGGCGCCGCCGCACGATGGCCACCTCCCGGTCGAGATCCGGGTGCTCCAGCCAGTGATAGAGGCAGCGCCGTTTGAGCGCGTCGTGCACCTCGCGGGTCCGGTTGGAGGTGAGGACGACGACGGGCGGCGTGGGGGCGCTGATGGTCCCGATCTCCGGCACCGAGATCGTGAAGTCCGACAGCACCTCCAGCAGGAACGCCTCGAACTCGTCGTCCGCCCGGTCGATCTCGTCCACCAGCAGCACGCTGGGCTGCGTCTCCAGGGCCCGCAGCAGCGGCCGGGCGATCAGGAACCGCCGGTCGTAGATCTCGCCCTCCAGCGCGGCCACGTCGGCGGCCCCCGCCGCCTCGGCCGCCTTGAGGTGGAGAAGCTGGCGGGGGAAGTCCCAGTCGTACATGGCCTGCGCGGCGTCCAGGCCCTCGTGGCACTGGAGCCGGATGAGCGGCGCGCCCAGGATCGCCGCCAGGGTCTTGGCGAGCTCGGTCTTGCCGACGCCCGCCTCGCCCTCCAGGAACAGCGGCCGCCCCATCTTGAGCGCGAGATAGGCCGCGGTCGTGAGCCCCTCGTCGGCGAGGTAGTCGTGGTGGTCGAGCAGCTCCGCCAGCCCCGCCGGCGAGTCGATGTCGGAGATGGTGGTGATCCGCCGCAGCACACGGACAGGTTACGCGCAGGCCGTCGCGCGCCGCTCTGGCCGAATCCGCCAAAGCCGCGCGGGCCTGGGACACCGCCTTGGCACAATCCCACAGCGGTTCCCACCCGGTCGCCGGACACTGCTTAGGGTCGGAGCATGTCCGACGACCGGAGCCCGCCCCGGCCCGCCTGCCTCACCGGCTCCCCCGCCGGGCGGGCGCTGGCCGCGGAACTCACCGCCCGATGGGCGGAGCCGCACCGCCGCTACCACACCACGGCCCACCTGCGGGCGGTCCTGTCCGCGATCGAGCCGCTGGCCGCCCAGGCCGCGGACGCCGACGCCGTACGGCTGGCCGCGTGGTTCCACGACGCCGTCTACGACGGGCGGCCCGGGCGGGACGAGGAGCACAGCGCCCAGCTCGCCCAGGCACGGCTGCCCGCCTGCGGTCTGCCCCCGGAACGGGTCGCCGAGGTCGCCCGGCTGGTGCGGCTCACAACCGGGCACACGTACGAGCCCGGCGACGCGAACGCGGCCGTCCTGTGCGACGCCGACCTCGCGATCCTCGGGGCGCCGCCCGAGGCGTACGAGGCGTACACGCGGGCCGTACGGGAGGAGTATCGGCACGTGCCCGGCGACGCCTTCCGGGCCGGCCGCGCCGCCGTGCTGCGCGCCCTGCTCGGCAAACCCCGCCTGTACGGCACTCCCGTGGGCCGGGACCTGTGGGAGGACCGGGCGCGCGCGAACATGACCCGGGAGCTGGCCGCTCTCTGAGGCGGCCGCCTTTACAATGTAGATCTGCTGCGGGCCTTCGGGCGACGCAGACCGGACGCGCGCAACCGCCGCACCAGCTCCTGGCTGCCGACCGGCTCGGCGCCGAGCAGGACGGCCCGGTCGTAGACCGTCTCCGGCACGTCGTAGTGGTCCCGGTCGAAGGCGCGTTCCGGCACGTCGAGCAGGCGGGCGAACGCGTGCAGCTCCCACAGTGACGAGTCGCTGACCAGGTGGGACCAGAGCAGCCCCCGGGGACCCGGCCAGTTCGGCCGGTCGATCAGCACCGCCATGCGCTCTCCCGTCGTCGCCGGCCAGCATAGGCCGGCGGCGCGGGCCGCCCACCGGCCGGGAGATCCGGATCCGGTGCGCCGGAGGGTGCTCAAGACCCAGGAGAGGGCGAGAGGCTCGAGACGCTTCCGGCGGGCGGATGTGACCGGCCGCAAAGTGCGCGCCGGTCACATCCGGGCGGTCTCAGGCGGCCGCGAGAATGCCCGGAGCGGCTCTGCCGGAAGGCCGCCCGCTACGCCGTCGGCCGCCTCCGCGTTCCGAGTCGATCGGCGGCTAACATTTGCCCGGCACGCGCTTGCACTTCGGACAGCACGTGAATTTGCGGTGGTTCGTGCAGCGGTTGGTGCACTTCGGCGGTTTCGGTTTCGCGACGGACGCGCCGGGAGCCGCCTGCGAGACGACCGCGCCCCTGGAGATCGCGGACGCCTGCGCCGGGGATCCCGCCGCCGGCCAGAGCGCGACCGTGGTGAGCAGCGCCGAGCCGATGGTCATGCCGAGTCGCCTACCTCGCATGGCCGTTCTCCTCTCCGATCACGTCACGCGTGGATTCGGGTGTTCCTCTCCCATAGTCCGGATCGGCTCCCGAGCGCGTCCAGTCCGACGGCCGACACCTGTACTAATCCAGGGTGAATTCATCGCGAGTCTCTATATCCCCATCGACGTGGATCGTCCGGGGGCCCATTCTGGTTCGACCGGTGATGGCCTGTTCCTGCATTCTCCTGGCCCGATATCTACGTTCTCCCATAACGGCACCTGTCAAGTGCCCGGCCGGTCATCGTGATGGGCTCCTCTGTATACGGCAAAAGCCCGAATATTTGGCATCCGTACGGCAACCTCGTCCAGAACACGCCCGCGGCGGTCCGGAGTCGGCAGGGCGGACGGTGCGCGGGCACCGCGCCGCGCGACCACAGCCGCGGAACCAGCCGCGGAACCTCGGTCGCGCGACCACAGTCGCGCAACCACAGGGTCTCAGGGGGAAACGATGGCCGCACGACATGCCCGATCCCTTACCGCGCTCACGGCCGCGGTCACACTGACGCTGGCGCTGCTCACCGGCTGCGGACGCACGACCACCGACGTGGCGTCCGGAGACGCGGCCGCCGCCGGCCCGGCGGTGGTCGCCACGCCGTCCGCGACGGAGAGCGAGTACGACTCGCCATGCCCGCAGGCCGGCAACGCCAGGCGGCTCGCCAAGACGCGCTTCGCGCTGCACGCGGGCCTCGCCCTCGGGGCCTTCCACCGCTACATCTACAAACCGCTGCGCAGTGGCGGTTTCCAGCAGGGAGCGGAGAAGCGCAAGCGGACGTTCGCCAAGGCCGCGGTGGCGGGCCTGTTCGCGCTGCACGAGCTGAAGGTGGCCAAGGGTTTCGCCGTGGCCAACCCGGGTCTGTGCCGGGCCGTCGAGGGTGTCGACTCCAAGATCACGGCTCTCACTGGCAAACTGCGGAGCGGCGACGCGACGGTGGCGGACCTCGACCTCGGCGAGAACGCCATGAAGGGTCTCCAGCAGGACGCCACGAAGAAGGGCTTCGGCTTCAAGGAGCGGAACGTCACCGTCCCGGGCGCGAGCTGACCACGGCGGCGGCCGCCGCTCCGGGCCCGGCCGGTGCCTCCGCGTACCCGGCCGGGGCGACCACCGGACGGGCGGCCGCGTCGCCTCCGCGAGGCGACGAGGTGAGGCGACGGGGTGAGGACGGCGCGGCCGGTCCGCGCCGGTCAGCCCACCCTGGCGAAGAACGCGCGGATGTCGGCCGCGAGGTGATCCGGCTGGTCCATCGCGATGAAGTGGTGGCCGCCCGGGTTGTCCTCCGGCCAGTGAAGGACGATGTTGTGCCGCTCGGCGAGCCGGCGGATGCCGGGCGGTCCGCTGTACACACCGGTCGGCGCGATGGTCTGGCCCTCCGGCCAGCCGGAGCCGGTGCTCTCGTAGTAGGGCCAGGCCGACGTCCCGAACGTCCCCGTGAACCAGTAGAGGCTGACGTTGGTCAGGAACAGGTCCCGGTCGACGACCTCCTCGAGTGGCCTGCCGGAGGCGTTGAACTCCTGGAACTTCTGGGTCATCCAGGCCAGCGCCGCGAGCGGTGAGTCGTGCCACCCGTACGTGAAGGTCTGCGGCGCCGCGCGCAGCAGCGCGTGGTGGTCGACGCCGTGCATCCAGTCCTGTTCCATCAGCCGGGCATAGGCCGCCCGCTCGTCCTCGGTCATCTCCGGAAGGTCCTTCTCCGTGGGGAAGCCGAGACCGCTGACGACGTAGACGCCGGCCACGTGGTCCGGCGCCGCTTTGGCCACCTCCGGGGCGACGTAGGCCCCGAAATCCCCGCCCTGCGCGCCGTACCGCTCATAGCCGAGACGACGCATCAGCTCCGCCCAGGTCCGCGCCACGCGCGCCGCGGTCCAGCCGGTGCCGCGCGGCGGCGCGGAGAAGCCGAAGCCCGGCAGGGAGGGCGCCACGACGTGGAACGCCAGGGCCGGGTCGCCGCCGTACGCACGGGGGTCGGCGAGACGGCCGATGAGCTCGGTGAACTCCAGGAACGAGTTCGGCCAGCCGTGCGTGAGGACGAGCGGCAGAGCGCCGGGCTCGGCCGATCGTATGTGCAGGAAGTGGATGTCCTGGCCGTCGATCTCGGTCATGAACTGCGGGAACTCGTTCAACCGCGCCTCGTGCCGGCGCCAGTCGTACTCCTGGCGCCAGTAGCGGGCGAGCTCCCGGAGGAGGGCGGCGGGGACGCCGCGGCTCCATCCGTCGCCGGGCAGCTCACGAGGCCACCGGGTGCGGTCCAGCCTGTCGTTCAGGTCGTCCAGGTCGGCCGAAGCGATCTCAATACGAAATGGGCGAATCTCTGTGCTCATGTCTCTCCCGATGCGTCGCGATGACGGATCGACGCTAGTGCGCATGTAGGTCGTGACCTGTCCTAGATGACCGGGCATGCTTGGTGCCATGAGTGACATGTCCGCGCGGTTGCTCACTCTGCTGTCGCTGCTGCAGACGCCCCGCGAGTGGCCGGGGAGCGAACTGGCCGGGCGTCTGGGAGTCAGCCCACGGACCATACGCCGCGACGTCGACCGCCTACGCGAGCTGGGATATCCGGTCCAGGCGACGATGGGCGCGGTGGGCGGCTACCGGCTCGCCGCGGGTGCGGCCATGCCGCCGCTGCTGCTGGACGACGAGGAGGCGGTGGCCATCGCCGTAGGCCTGCGCACGGCCGCCGCGCATCCGGTGGAGGGCATCGACGAGGCGTCCGTGCGCGCCCTGGCCAAACTGGAGCAGGTGCTGCCCTCCCGGCTGCGGCACCGGGTGGGCGCACTCGCCACCGCGACGGTGCCGATGCTCGCGGGAGCCGAGCCGCCCGTGGACCTGCGGACCCTGGTGGTGCTCGCCGGAGCCGTCGCCAACCGCGAGCGGCTGCGCTTCGCCTACCGGTCCGGCGACGGCGCCGAGACCAGGCGCCTGACCGAGCCGTACCGCCTGGTCGCGGCCGCACGCCGGTGGTATCTGCTGGCGTTCGACGACGACCGCGACGACTGGCGCTTCTTCCGCGCCGACCGCATCGGCGACCCTCACCCGACCGGCGTACGGTTCCCGGCCCGCGTGCCACCGGAACAGGACCCGGCCGAGTTCGTCGCCGCCAAGCTGTACTCGTCCGCACCCGTTTACGAGGTGGTGGCGACCCTGCGCCTTCCGGCCGGTCAGGCGGCACGCCGGCTCGGCGCCGCCGCGGGGAGCGTCGAGCCGGTGGACGACCACAGCTGCCGCGTACGCGGACCGGCCGACACCCTGGAGTGGCTCGCGTCGCGTCTGCTCATGCTCGGCTGCGAGTTCGAGGTGCACGAGCCTCCGGAGTTGCGCGCGTATCTGCGTGCGCTGGCCGCCCGCGCCGCCCGCGCCTCGTCGCGAGAGCGTCAGTAATCCTATTGACTTGGTAGGAAATGTCGGTAACCCTGTTGGGGAATCTTCCGACGTTCCCTGCGAGGTGTGTCCATGTCCGTCGTCGAACTCGGGGGCGGGGTCCGGGTGGAGTCCCGGTCCCGCCCCCGTGCCGCCGCCGCCCGCGCCGCAGCGAGGCGGTCGTACCGGTGGGTGAGCCCCGTGGTCGTCGTGCTGCTGTGGCAGGCCGCGAGCGGCAGCGGGCTGCTGCCCGCCCGATCACTCGCCGCGCCGTCGCGGATCGCGGCGACCGCGCTCGACCTGGTGCGGTCCGGGACGCTGCCGACGGCGATCGCCGTGTCGCTCGAACGGGTCCTGCTGGGCTTCGCGGCGGGCGCGGCGGCCGGCGTCGTCCTGGCGCTGGTGGCCGGGCTGAGCCGGGCCGGTGAGAACGCGGTCGACCCGATCATGCAGATGCTCCGGGCACTGCCGTTCTTCGGGCTGATCCCGCTGTTCATCCTCTGGTTCGGCATCGGTGAGGCGCCCAAGGTGCTGCTGGTCGCGCTCGCCGTGTCCTTCCCTCTCTACCTCAACACGTTCTCCGGCATCCGGGGCGTGGACGGCAAACTCGCCGAACTCGCCCGTACGCTCCGGCTCGGCCGGGCCGCGCTGGTGCGGCACATCGTGCTCCCCGGCGCGCTCCCCCAGACCCTCGTCGGGCTGCGCCAGAGCCTCGGCGTGGCCTGGCTGGCGCTGATCGTGGCCGAGCAGGTCAACGCCGACGCCGGGCTCGGCTACCTGATCAACGATGCGCGGGAGTTCCTCCGCACCGACGTGATCGTGGTCGGCCTGCTGGTCTACAGCGCTCTCGGCCTGCTCACCGACGCCCTGGTCCGGCTGCTCGAAAGGAGGGCGCTCGGATGGCGGCGCGAGTTCCTGTCCCGCTGAGCGGCACGGCCCCCGCCGGCGACGCGGGCCGCCCCGGCGGGCCGCCCGCCGCCTCCGTACGCGGGCTCACCCGGCGCTTCGGCGACCGCGCGGTGCTGGACGGCCTCGACCTGACGATCGCGCCCGGCGAGTTCGTCGCGCTGCTCGGCCGCAGCGGCTCGGGCAAGTCCACCCTGCTACGCGCGCTCGCCGGGCTGGACGAGGAGGTCGAGGGTGACATCGAGGTCGGCGGCTCGGTGGCCGTGGCCTTCCAGGAGCCCCGGCTGGTGCCGTGGAAGCGGGTGCGCGACAACATCACGCTCGGCCTGGACGCGCCCGGACCGGCCGCGAGGGCGGACGCCGCGCTGGCCGAGGTCGGCCTGACCGAGCGCGCCGGGGCCTGGCCGCTCACGCTCTCCGGCGGCGAGGCGCAGCGGGCGAGCCTCGCCCGGGCCCTCGTACGCGAGCCCCGCCTGCTGCTGCTCGACGAGCCGTTCAGCGCGCTCGACGCGCTGACCCGGATCACCGTGCACCGCCTCGTGCTCGACCTGTGGTCGGCGCACGGCCCGGCCGTGCTGCTGGTGACCCACGACGTGGACGAGGCGCTGGCCCTCGCCGACCGGATCCTGGTGCTCGACGGCGGGCGGGTCGCCCACTCCTGGACCGTCACCGCGCCGCGCCCCCGGCACCTCGACCACCACGACCTCCTCGCCCTGCGCGCGGCCCTGCTGGCCGCCCTGGGCGTGCCCCCGGAAGGAACGAAATGACCAGGAGACTCCTCGCCGCGCTGCTGCTCGCCCTGACGACCGGTACGGCGGCCTGCGGCTCGACCGGGCAGGACGCCGCCGGGCAGCCGGGCGAGGCCAAGGGACGCGTCACTCTGCGGGTCGGCGACCAGAAGGCCGGTTCGGAGGCCATCCTCAAGGCCGCCGGGCTGCTCGACGGCACCTCCTACACGATCACGTGGTCGCAGTTCACCTCCGGTCCGCCGCTGCTGGAGGCCGTGAACGCCGGCGCGGTCGACATCGGCGGCGTGGGCAACACCCCGCCCGTCTTCGCCGCCGCCTCCGGATCGAAGATCAAGGTGGTCTCGGCCTACCGGCAGAGCGCCAAGGGGTCGGCGATCCTCGTCCCCGGCGGGTCCGCGATCACCTCGCCGGAGCAGCTCAAGGGCAGGAAGGTCGCGGTGGCCAAGGGCAGCTCGGCCCACTACCACCTGCTCGCAGTGCTGAAGAAGGCCGGGCTGTCCTTCGCGGACATCCAGCCGCAGTATCTCCAGCCGGCCGACGCCCTGGCGGCCTTCTCCTCCGGCACGGTCGACGCCTGGGCCATCTGGGACCCCTTCACCTCCCAGGCGGAGATCCAGCACGGGGCGCGGCTGCTGGTCGACGGCACGGGCGTCGTGAACGGCCTGGGCTTCCAGGTTGCGGCCCGGGCCGCGCTCGAGGACACCGGCAAGCGGGCCGCGATCGCCGACTTCCTCACCCGCCTCGCCAGGGCCCGGGTCTGGGCCGCCGCCCACCTGGACGAGTGGGCGAAGGTCTGGGCGCGGGAGACCGGCCTGCCCGCCGAGGTGGCGAACGCCGCCGTAGCCAACGCCGTGGCCACCCCGGTCGAGATCGACGACGCGGTCGTCTCCTCCGAGCAGGAGATCGCCGACGCCTTCGGCGCCGAGGGCCTGATCCCCGGCACGGTCACCTTCTCCCAGTTCGTTGACGACCGGTTCAACGATGTCGTCGGAAAGGCCGCGAAATGAGATTCCACTGGTTCCTGCCCACGTCCGGCGACGGCCGGGCGATCGTCGGCGGCGGGCACGGCCTGACCCGGGGTCACGGCCTGTCCGCGGCGACCACGCGCCGCCCGCCCACGATCGACTATCTCGCCCAGGTGGCCCGCGCGGCCGAGCAGGCGGGGTTCGAGGCCGTGCTCACCCCGACGGGGACCTACTGCGAGGACGCGTGGCTGGTCACCGCCGCGCTGACCCAGGTCACCACGCGGCTGAAGTTCCTGGTCGCGTTCCGGCCCGGCGCGCTGTCGCCCACACTGGCGGCCCAGATGGCCGCCACCTACCAGCGGGTCTCCGGCGGGCGGCTGCTGCTCAACGTGGTCACCGGGGGTGAGACGGCCGAGCAGCGGCGCTTCGGCGACCACCTGGCCAAGGACGAGCGGTACGCCCGCACCGCGGAGTTCCTGACCATCGTCCGCGGCGCCTGGGACGGGCCGTTCGACTTCGCCGGCCACTACTACGACGTCGAGGGCGCGACGGTCGCCGAGCGGCCCGACCCCGTGCCCGAGCTCTACTTCGGCGGCTCGTCCGCCGCCGCCGGCCCGGTCGCGGCCCGGCACGTGGACGTCTATCTCACCTGGGGCGAGCCGCCGTCGCAGGTCGCGGCCAAGCTCGACCGGATGCGCGAACTGGCCGCCGCCGAGGGCCGTACGCTGCGCTTCGGCATCCGGCTGCACGTGATCACGAGGGACACGTCCAAGGAGGCGTGGGCGGAGGCGAAGCGGCTGCTCGACCAGATCTCCCCCGAAGACATCGACGCGGCGCGGGCCGTCCTCCGCCGCAGCGAGTCGGTCGGGCAGCAGCGGATGCTCGCGCTCCACGAGGGCTTCCGCGGCGGCAGGGTCAGGGACCTGGAGATCCACCCCGGTCTGTGGGCGGGGGTCGGCCTGGTGCGCGGCGGCGCCGGCACGGCGCTCGTCGGCAGCCACGCGGAGGTCGCCGATCTCGTCGAGGAGTACGCCTCACTCGGGGTGGAGGAGTTCGTCCTGTCCGGCTATCCGCACCTGGAGGAGGCCTACTGGTTCGGGGAGGGCGTACTGCCCGAACTGCGCCGCCGCGGCCTGCTCGGCGCCGCGCCCGTACGGCTGACCGCCTGACCCCGCGCGCCCGCCTCTCCGCGGCGAGGTCCCCGGCCGTCAGGGGTGGTCGGGGGCCTCGCCGCGTTCCCGGATGAGGGCGGTGAGCTGGGCGACCGCCCGGCGCGAGCGCTCCCTCTCGGTGCTCTGGATGCCCATCGCGCCCAGGCTGAGCCCGTTCGCGAGGTCCAGTTTGGGCCAGGGGTCGCCCTCCACCATCGTGACGTCGAGCACCTCGGCCCACTCGAAGTGGTGGACCCGCAGCGGGTTCACCACCGTGATCCCCCGCTCGTCCGCCCGCACCCGCAGGCGGCCGAGCAGGTGCAGCACGAACGCCACGAGCAGCCCGAAGCCGACCATGCCCAGCCGGTCGGGCAGCTGGAACTGTTCCGGCAGGCCGACCGCCAGCACGATCGCGCCGGTCACCATCACCGCCGCGAGGCCGTACGCGATGATCGTCGTGCTCCGGGGCCGCCAGGTGACGGGCAACGACGGCACGCCCTCAGGCATGACGATCCCCCTCACGGCTGCGTACGGCATGCCCGGCGGACGGACGGAACGTGATCACCAGTGACATCTTCCCGGCTCGGCGCTGCGGATGCGAGGATCGCGCGGGGGTCAGCCGGCGAGGCCGCGCAGGAGGACCGCGGTCTCCAGGGCGGCGATCGTCGCCTCGTACCCCTTGTCCTCGCTGCTGCCCGGCACGCCGGACCGCTCGACCGCTTGATCAAGGGTGTCACAGGTCAGCACCCCGTTGCCCACGGGGGTGGACTCGTCGAGGCCGACCCTGGTCAGCCCCGCGGTCACCGAGTCGCAGACGTAGTCGAAGTGGGCCGTGTCGCCCCTGATCACCACGCCGAGCGCGACGACGGCGTCACAGCGCCGCGCCAGGGCCTGCGCGACCACCGGGATCTCCAGCGACCCGGCCACCCGGGCCGTGACCACGGCCGCGCCGCTGTCCTCGGCCGCCCGGACGGCCCGGGCCAGGAGCTGGTCGGTGATCTTCTCGTGCCACCGGGCCGCGACGATGCCGACGGTGAGCCCGCCCGCCTCCACCGCCGCCGCGCCCGGCCGTCCCTCGCCGCTCATGCGCCCTCCTCGCCTGACGGCTCGGAGCCGCATGCGCGAAACGCGCTGTGCCTGCTCGTTCGCTCGCTTCGCTCACTCATGAGGCCTCCCTGCCGAAGTGCTCGCCGTGGATGTCGCGGGGTACGCCGCCGGAGATCTCGTGGCCGAGCCGGTCGCGCTTGGCCGTGAGATACCGCTCGTTGTAGGGGTTCATCGCCACCGGCATGGGTTCGCGGCCGAGGACCTTGACGCCGTAACCGTCCATGCCCCGCATCTTGGCCGGGTTGTTGGTCAGCAGCCGCACCGACCTCACGCCGAGGTCGGCGAGCATCTGCCCGGCGTTGGAGAACTCCCTGGCGTCCACCGGCAGCCCCAGCTCCAGGTTGGCGTCGACGGTGTCGCTGCCGTTGTCCTGCAGGCCGTAGGCCCGCAGCTTGGCCAGCAGGCCGATGCCCCGCCCCTCGTGCCCGCGCAGGTACACGATCACGCCGCGGCCGCACTCGGCGATCATCCGCATCGCGGTGTCGAGCTGCACCCCGCAGTCGCAGCGCAGGGAGCCGAGCACGTCGCCGGTGAGACACTCGGAGTGCGCCCGGACGAGCACGTTCTCGCCGTCGCCGAGGTCGCCGTACACCAGCGCGAGGTGCTCGCCGCCGTCGAGCGCGCTGGCGTAGCCGTACGCGCGCCACATGCCGTACCGGTTCGGGATGCCGGTCTCGGCGACCCGGGTGACCATCCGCTCCGACCGGCGGCGGTGCTCGACGAGCTGCTCGATCGACACGAGCGCGAGGTCGTGCTCGTCGGCGAACTCGCGCAGCCCCGGCAGGCGCGCCATCGTGCCGTCGTCGTTGACGATCTCGGCGAGCGCGCCGGCCGGGGACAGCCCGGCCAGCCGGGCGAGGTCCACCGACGCCTCGGTGTGGCCGCGGCGCGCCAGCACGCCGCCCTCGCGGTAGCGCAACGGGAAGATGTGTCCCGGCCGCACCAGCTCGTACGGCTCGGTCGCCGAGTCGCACAGGGTCCTGATGGTCCTCGCCCGGTCGGCGGCGGAGATGCCGGTCGTCACGCCGTCCCTGGCGTCCACGCTGATCGTGTACGCCGTGCGCAGGCGCTCGCGGTTGTCCTGCACCATCAGCGGCAGGCCGAGCCGGTCGAGCGTGGCGCCCTCCATGCCCACGCAGATGACGCCGCTGGTGTGGCGGATCATGAAGGCGACCAGCTCGGGCGTCGCCTTGGACGCGGCGAAGATGAGGTCGCCCTCGTTCTCGCGGTTCTCGTCGTCGACCACGACGACGGGCCGGCCATCCCGGATGTCGGCGACGGCCCGCTCTATCGGGTCCAGCCTGATCCCGCTCACGCGATCACCGCCCGCAGCGCGCGCGACTGGCGCAGCCAGTCGCGGAAGCCGATCATCACCATCAGGAAGAACAGCCCGTAGACCACCCCGGAGACGACCAGCCCGGAGCTGAACGCCAGCGGGACGCCCACGAGGTCGACGGCCACCCAGATGATCCAGAAGTCGACCAGGGCCCTGCCCTGCGCCCACGTCGCCGCCGCGCTGCCCACGAAGATGTACGCGTCGGGCCACGGGCTCCAGGAGATGTTCCAGCCCCGGGAGTTGAGGAAGGTGAAGGTCAGCGCCACCGCCACCGTCCCGGCCACGAGCAGGCCCAAGAGCGCCGCCCGCTCCCCCGGCCGCGCCGACCGGATCGGCAGCTGCGCGCCGCCGCGGGTGCCGCGCGACCACTTCACCCAGCCGTAGACCGCGAGGACGCCGAACAGCGCCTGCTTGAGCGCGTTGCCCGTGATGTGCGCGCCGACCGACGCCACGAACAGCAGGACCGACCCGAGCAGCTGCACCGGCCAGGTCCAGATCGTCTTCCTGATCGCGAGCCAGACCGTGCCCAGCGCGCACACGTTGCCCACCAGGTCGGTCCACAGGACGTGCTGGCCGTACACGTCGAATCCCGCCTCGGTCCAGCTCACGCCACGACCTCCCTGGCGGTCGCCGCGGTCAGCTTCTCGACGTACTTGGCGATGACGTCCACCTCGAGGTTGACCGGCTCGCCCGGCTGCTTGCGGCCGAGCGTGGTCAGCTCCAGGGTGGTGGGGATAAGGCTGACGGCGAAGGAGTCGCCGGTCACCGCCGCCACGGTCAGGCTGACCCCGTCCACGGCGATCGAGCCCTTCTCCACGACGTAGCGGGCGAGCCCGGCGGGCAGCGAGATCCGCACGACCTCCCAGTGCTCCCCGGGCTCGCGCGACAGCACCTCCCCGGTCCCGTCCACGTGGCCCTGCACGATGTGCCCGCCGAGCCGCTGGCCGGCCCGTACGGCGCGCTCCAGGTTGACCCGTGAGCCGGGGCGCAGCGCGCCGAGCGCGGACCTGACGAGGGTCTCCTTCATCACGTCGGCGGTGAAGGAGTCGCCCTCCGCGCCGGCCACGGTGAGGCACACGCCGTTGACGGCGATCGAGTCGCCGTGCCGGGCGTCGCCGGTGACGACCGGGCCGCGCACCGTGAGGCGCGCGGAGTCGCCCAGAGACTCCAGAGCCACGACCTCGCCGAGCTCCTCGACGATTCCGGTGAACATCTCAGCTCTCCTTAGGGGACTGTACGACCTGGGGATCGGTGACCAGGGGATCGGTGACCAGGGGATGCGCGGGAAGGGAGGACTGGTGCGCGGGGGTCTTGGGCCGCAGGACCACCTTGAGGTCCGGCCCGACGGGGGTCACCGAGGCGAACTCCAGCCGGTGGATCTCGGTGATCGTCGACACGCCCGCCGGGCCGAGGGCCGCCGCGCCGGCGCCCAGCAGCGCCGGGGCGAGGTAGCCGACGACCCGGTCGACCAGGCCCTCCCGCAGGAACGCGCCCGCGAGCGTGGGACCTCCCTCGACCAGCACGCTCACGATCCGCCTCCCGTGCAGCTCAGCCAGGAGGGCGTGGAGATCTATTCCCCCCTGGACACGGGGGATTCGTACGACCGGGGACAGGTGGGCGGGGACGGCGGCGTCCTCGGCCACCGCGACCAGCGTCGGCGCCGCGCCGTCCAGCACGCGGGCGCCGGCGGGGGTGCGGGCGCCGGGGTCGGCGACGACGCGCAGCACGGGCGCGACGCTCGGTTCGGCGCTTGATCCGGCGGGCGGCCGGACGGTCAGCCGGGGATCGTCGGCGAGCACGGTGCCGATGCCGGCGACGACGGCGTCGCTCTCGGCCCGCAGGCGGTGCACGTCGGCCCGCGCCTCCGGCGAGGTGATCCACTGGCTGGTGCCGTCGGAGGCCGCCGAGCGGCCGTCCATCGTCGCGGCGAACTTCCAGGTCACAAAGGGCCTGCGGGCCCGAACGAAGGTCAGCCAGGCGGCGTTGCCCTCCTCGGCCTCCGCCGTCAGCACGCCCTCGTCCACCCGCACGCCGTGCCGCCGCAGGACCTCCGCGCCGCCCGCGGCCACGGGGTTGGGGTCGGGGACGGCGACGACGACCCGCGCCACCCCGGCCTCCAGGAGGGCGGTGGCGCAGGGCCCGGTCCTGCCGGTGTGGGCGCACGGCTCCAGCGTCACGTAGGCCGTGCCGCCCCGGGCCCGCCCACCCGCGTCGCGCAGCGCCACGACCTCGGCGTGCGGGCCTCCGGCGTAGGCGTGGAAGCCCTCCCCGGCGACCTCGCCCGACGGGTCGAGGACGACGCAGCCGACGACGGGATTGGGGCTGGTGCCGCCCAGTCCGCGGGCGGCGAGCGCGATCGCGCGCCGCATGTGAAGGATGTCCCGCGAGGTCACCCGGTCTTCCTCTCGCCGTTGCCGTAACGGCGGGCCCCGGGGAACGATCGGGATGCGGCCACGCACCACCTGCGCGGGCAGCCCGCTGCCGGAGCGGCCCCGTGGGGGACGCCCGGCGGCACACGGCCGCCCGTTCGCGCGCTTCCTCCCATCCGGACTTTCACCGTCGGTCCTGGAGTCTCACCAGGTCCACCGGCCGATGGCTTCGGCCGGGTCGCGGACTTCACCCCTGGGGGCAGGGATGTCACCGCCGGTTCGGAATTACACCGACCCCGGAGCACGCTGCTCTGCTACCACCAGTGTAGCCATACCCGGCTCGACGGCCATAGTGCGGGATTGCGGTGATCGGAGAGGTGATCGAACAAGGATTCTTACCGTTGCGCTTCTTCTCGGGTATGTGTGGGTTATGTCACAAAGTTGTGACATAAGTGCATTCATGTAATATGCAGTGTCCCGCGACGCGTCCACCAAGGTCAACGCGGCCGCAGGACACAAGGTGATTTACATTGCACAACGAAGCAGGAACGCGGCGAACTGTCCGCGCGAAGTGATTGACCCCTGCCAAATCAGTTGCCAGGGTTCCCTATAGTCGGATCTCTTCCGATCGTTAATGGTCCACCCGGGAGCAACGAACCATGACGTTCCCCCCCTCGACCGCGACCGACGCCGCCGCGGAGCCCGCGGACACCGCGGACCCGGCCGCGTCCGGTTCCGCCGTCGTCGGCCGCTCGCCCGGGCGGCTCATGTGGCGCCGCTTCCGGCGCGACAGGACAGGCGTCGCCTCGGCGATCGTCGTGCTCGCCTTCTTCCTGATCGCGCTCCTGGCTCCCGTGATCGCCGGGTTGTACGGCAAGGACCCGTACACCACGTACGGGCAGAACCAGCCCGGGCTGCTCAACCCGTTCGGCTATCCCGTCGCGCCGAACGGCGGCATCAGCGGGGACTTCTGGTTCGGCCTGGAGCCCGGCCTGGGCCGCGACGTCTTCACGCAACTGGTGTACGGCATCCGCACCTCGCTGAGCATCGCCGTCATCGTGACCGTTCTCACCACGATCATCGGGGTCGTGATGGGCATCACGTCGGGTTACATCGGCGGCCGCACCGACTACGTGATCGGGCGGGTCATCGACACGCTGCTCGCGTTCCCCTCGCAGCTCTTCCTGATCGTCTTCCTCCCGGTCGTCGAGGCGGCTCTCGTGCTGCCCGAGGAGGAGACGCCCGTCTGGCTGCGGTACGTGTCGATCTGCGTCGTCCTCACCGTCCTCGGCTGGGCCACGATCGCCCGCCTGCTGCGCGCCCAGGTGCTGTCGCTGCGGGCCCGCGAGTTCGTGGAGGCCGCCCGCGTGACCGGCGCGTCGCCGGCCCGGGTGATCTTCAAGGAACTGCTGCCCAACCTCTGGACGCCGATCATCATCCAGGCCACGCTCGCGCTCCCGCTCTACGTCGGCGCGGAGGCGGGACTCGGCTTCCTCGGCGTGGGCATGACCGAGCCCACCCCCGACTGGGGCCGCATGTTCCAGGTGGGCGTGAACGTCTACCACTCCGACGTCACCTACCTGCTGTTCCCCGGCGTCTCGATGCTGATCTTCGTGGTGGCCTTCAACCTGCTCGGAGACTCCATCCGCGACGCCTTCGACCCACGCACCAAGCGCTGACCCATGAGCGCGCATCTCCATAGGAAGGACCACATGAGATCGCACAGCAGGCGATTCGTCTCCATGACGGCCGTGCTCGCGGCGGGCGCGCTGGCGCTGGCCGGCTGCGCCAAGGGCGGTGGCGGCGGGGCCCCCGAGGGCGCCGCGGGCAGCTCCCAGAAGCCGCTGGAGAACAAGGCCGTCAGCGCGATATCGGTCGGCACCGCCGACGACTCCGCGGGACCCGCCCCCGAGGTCCCGGGCGCCAAGCCGGGCGGCACGGTCTACATGATCGACCGTGACGACTTCAGCCACCTCGACCCCGGCCGCGTCTACATGAACTACAACGCCTCGGTGTCGGCCCTGTTCACCCGGACGCTGACCAACTACAAGCAGGACGACGCGGGCAACATCAAGCTCGTCGGCGACCTCGCGACCGACACGGGCGCCACCACCGACGGCGGCAAGACCTGGAAGTTCACCCTCAAGGACGGCCTGAAGTGGCAGGACGGCGCGCCGATCACCTCCGCTGACGTCAAGTACAGCTTCGAGCGCCTGTTCGCCGACTTCATCACCGAGGGCCCCGACTACGCCGAGACCTGGCTTGTCCCCGACGCGAACAAGCCGTTCCGCGACCAGTACAAGGGCCCGTACGACGGCAAGGAACTCGACACGATCGAGACGCCGGACGACAAGACGGTGGTCTTCCACCTGAACGCGGCGCACCCGGACTTCAACTTCACCGTCGCCATGACCGGCTACGGCGCCGTGCCGAAGGCGCACGACACCAAGCAGAAGTACGACAAGCAGCCCTGGTCGTCCGGTCCGTACAAGATCGTCAGTCACGTGACGGACAAGTCGCTCGACCTGGAGCGCAACGAGAACTGGGACAAGAACACCGACCCGATCCGGCACGCGTACCCGGACAAGTTCCACATGGAGTTCGGCCTGCAGAGCCAGCAGTCCACCGAGCGCTTCATGGCCGACGCGGGCAACGACAAGCAGGCGTTCACCTTCCACAACCCGGTCGCCCCCGAGCGGATCCAGGAGGTGCTCGGCAACGCCGACCTGATGAAGCGGTCGCTGCAGGGCCTGACGCCGTTCACGACCTTCTACAACATCAACACCAAGCGGATCACGGACGTCAACGTCCGCAAGGCGATCCAGCTGGCCTGGCCGTCCAAGCAGATCCAGCAGCTCCAGGGCGGCGAGATCTCGGCCGGGAAGATCGCCACCACCGTGATGAGCCCGACCGTGCTGGGCTACGAGGCGTTCGACCTGTACGAGAAGTCGAGCAAGCCCGAGGGCGACCCCGAGGCCGCGAAGGCGCTGCTGGCGAAGGCCGGGAACGCCACCCCGACCATCGTCTACGCCTACAACCAGACGCCGACGCAGGAGAAGGTCACCATCGCCATCAAGGAGGCGCTGGCCAAGGCCGGGATCAAGGTGGTGGGCAAGCCGCTGAACGCGGGCACCTACTATGACGCCATCGGCCCGGTGGACAACAAGTTCGACGTCTACTGGGGCGGCTGGGCGGCCGACTGGCCGACCGGCTCCACCGCGATCCAGCCGCAGTTCGACGGCCGCCAGATCTCCGACAACGCGCCGAACTACAGCCACCTGAACGTGCCGGAGATCGACTCGGCCATCGACCAGGCCAACGCGGCCACCGACCCCGCCGAGGCGGGCAAGGCGTGGGCCGCGATCGACCGGCAGATCATGGAACAGGCCGCGATCATCCCCGAGTTCTACCAGACCTACTTCGGCCTGTACGGCTCGGGCCTCGGCGGGGTGCGGTTCGACCCGATCCAGGGCGAGCAGTCCGCGCTGAACATCTACGTGAAGTAGCACCACCCGGGTCCGCCGCCGCCCCCGCGGGCGGGCGGCGGGCCCCCGCCCGTTCCGACCGCTGGAGCACGTACGAGACCATGACCAGCTTCCTGGTACGCCGGATCCTCGGCGCCCTCATGATCCTGCTGATCATCAGCGCGGTCACGTTCTACCTCTTCTACGCCGTCCCCCGCGACCCCGCCCGGGCGTTCTGCGGCAAGATCTGCCCGCCGGAGACGCTCCAGCTGGTCCGGCACAACCTGGGCATGGACGAGCCGCTGTTCGTGCAGTACTGGCACTGGCTGGCGGGAATCTTCGCCGGCCGGGAGCTCGTGCAGTTCGGCGACTGCCCCGCCCCCTGCCTCGGCTACTCCTTCGCCACCCAGGAGCCGGTGTTCGGCGCCATCGTGGACCGCTTCCCGGTGACGCTGTCCCTGACCTTCGGGGCGTCGATCGTCATCCTCGCGTTCGGCATCATCACCGGCATGATCGCGGCGTGGAAGGTCGGGCAACCGCTCGACAAGATCGCCAGCGCCTCGTCCGTCATCGGGGCCTCGCTGCAGATCTACTTCATCGGCCCGCTGCTGGCCTTCTACCTCGTCGACACCATGCAGCTGATCCCGCGCCCGTCCTACGTGCCGATCACCGACGACCCGGTGGGCTGGTTCACCCACCTGCTCCTCCCGTGGGTGGTGCTGTCGATCATCTTCACCGCGAACTACACCCGGATGACCCGCTCCCAGATGGTGGAGCAGCTCGCCGAGGACTACGTCCGCACGGCGCGGGCCAAGGGCATGTCGAACCGCACGGTGTTCTTCCGGTTCGCCTGGCGCGGCGCGATGATCCCCATCGTCACGATCTTCGGTGTCGACCTCGCCACCCTGCTGGGCGGCGCCATCATCACCGAGCAGACGTTCACCCTGCACGGCATCGGCGAGCTGGCCGTACGCGCGGTGCAGAACAACGACCTGCCGATGCTGCTCGGGGTGACCATCGTGGGCGCCGCGATGATCGTCCTCCTCAACATCGTGGTGGACGCGCTCTACGCGTTCATCGACCCGCGGGTCCGCCTGACCTGAGCCGCGCCGCATCGAGCCGTACGCCCGAAATCTGGAACTGGAGCAGCAAGTGACCACCGTGTCGTGGAGCGGCGAGCCGGGGACCTCTCGCGGCCCCGGGCCGTTCCTGTCCGTCCGTGACCTGAGCGTCGAGTTCGACACCGAGGACGGCGTCGTCCACGCCGTCGACGGTCTGTCCTTCGATCTGGAGAAGGGCACCACGCTCGGCATCGTCGGCGAGTCGGGGTCGGGCAAGTCCGTCACCAACCTCGCCATCCTCGGCCTGCACAATCCGGCGTACACGCGGATCGGCGGCGAGATCTGGCTGGAGGACAAGGAGCTGATCTCCGCCGAGCGCACGACGATGGAGAAGCTCCGCGGCGACCGGGTCGCGATGATCTTCCAGGACCCGCTGACCGCGCTGTCACCGTTCCACACGATCGGCCGGCAGATCGGCGAGGTCTTCCGCAAGCACCGGGGCGCGAGCAAGAAGGAGGCCCGGGACCGGGCCGTCGAGATGCTCCGGCGGGTGGGCATCCCGCAGCCGGAGGTGCGGGTGGACCACTATCCGCACGAGTTCTCCGGCGGCATGCGGCAGCGCGCCATGATCGCCATGGCGCTGGTCTGCGACCCGGACCTGCTCATCGCCGACGAGCCGACCACCGCGCTCGACGTCACCGTGCAGGCGCAGATCCTCGACCTGCTCAAGGACCTGCAGCAGCAGTTCGGCACCTCGATCATCCTGATCACGCACGACCTCGGGGTCGTCGCCAACACCGCCGACAACGTGCTCGTCATGTACGCCGGGCGGGCGGCCGAGCGCGGCACGGTCCGCGAGGTGCTGCGCGAGCCGCGCCACCCCTACACGTGGGGCCTGCTGTCGTCGATGCCACGGCTGAACTCCAGCGTGGACGTCCCGCTGAAGCCGGTGCGCGGCACTCCCCCGAGCCTGCTCAACCCGCCGTCCGGCTGCCCCTTCCACCCGCGCTGCGACTATCCGCGGCTCGCGGGGCCCGAACTGTGCTTCGGGCAGCGGCCGGACGTCTCCCCCGAGACGGGCCACGGGGACGCCTGTTATCTCACCCTCGCGCAGAAGAGCGAACTTCGCACCGCCCAGACCGAGCAGACCGAGGACCGGACGGAGGACCCCGCATGAACGAGACGCTGCTGGAGCTCAAGGGCCTGGTCAAGCACTTCCCCGTACGGGGCGGCGCGCTGGTCAAGCGCCAGGTCGGGGCCGTCCACGCGGTGGACGGCATCGACCTCGCCGTCGGCGAGGGCGAGACCGTGGGCCTGGTGGGCGAGTCGGGCTGCGGCAAGTCCACCACCGGCCGCCTCGCGGCCCGCCTGCTCGAACCCACCTCGGGCGAGATCCTCTATCGCGGGCGGAACATCGCCCACAGCTCGCGCCGGGATCTCAAGCCGATCAGGCCCGAGATCCAGATGATCTTCCAGGACCCGTACAGCTCGCTCAACCCGCGCCAGACCGTCGGCACGATCATCCGCGGGCCGATGGAGGTCAACGACATCGACCCGCCCGGCGGGCGCAGGCAGCGGGTGCAGGAACTGCTGGAGATCGTCGGCCTCAACCCCGAGCACTACAACCGCTTCCCGCACGAGTTCTCCGGCGGCCAGCGGCAGCGCATCGGGATCGCCCGGGCCCTGGCGCTCGACCCCAAGCTGATCATCGCCGACGAGCCGGTGTCGGCGCTGGACGTCTCCATCCAGGCGCAGGTGGTCAACCTGCTGCAGGAACTGCAGCGCGACCTCGGCATCGCGTTCCTGTTCATCGCGCACGACCTCGCGATCGTCCGGCACTTCTCCCAGCGGGTCGCGGTCATGTACCTCGGCAAGATCGTCGAGATCGGTGACCGGGCGTCGATCTACGAGCGGCCCCGGCACCCGTACACGCACGCCCTGCTGTCGGCGGTGCCGGAGCCCGACATGTCGAGCGAGCCGCGTGAGCGCATCCGCCTGGCGGGCGACGTGCCCTCGCCGATCAACCCGCCGTCCGGCTGCCGGTTCCGCACGCGCTGCTGGAAGGCGCAGGACAAGTGCGCCGAGGAGGTGCCGCCCCTGGTCCGGCTCAGCGGCAACCGCGAGGGCCACCTGACCGCGTGCCACTTCCCCGAGGCGCCCACCACCCAGGGCGAGGACGTGGTCCTCGACCCCGCCCTGGCCTGACCCCCGTCAGGCGGGCGGGGTGGCCCGCTCGGCGAGGTTCCTGAGCTCCTCGACGGCGCGGGCGGGGTCGTCGGCGCCGTAGACGGCGTTGCCGGCCACGAAGACGTCGGCCCCGGCCTCGGCGCAGCGCTCGATGGTCTCCGTGGACACGCCGCCGTCGACCTGGAGCCACACCTCGCCGCCGTACTTGTCGATAAGCGTGCGGGCCCGCGACACCTTCGGCAGCACGATGTCGAGAAAGCGCTGCCCGCCGAAGCCGGGCTCCACGGTCATGACGAGCAGCATGTCGATCTCGGGCAGCAGGTCCTCGTAGCCCTCCACGGCGGTCGCCGGGTTCAGCGCCAGACCGGCCCTGGCCCCGGCCGCGCGGATCGCCCGCAGCGTGCGCACGGCCGCCTTGGCCGCCTCGGCGTGGATCGTGACGCTGCCCGCGCCGGCCTCGGCGTAGTCGGGCGCCCACCGGTCCGGCTCCTCGATCATGAGGTGGCAGTCGACCGGCGTCGAGGTCGTCTTCAGCAACGACTCGACGACCGGCAGGCCGAGCGTGAGGTTGGGCACGAACCGGTAATCCATGACGTCGACGTGGAGCCAGTCGGCGACGTTCTCGACCCGCGCGGCCTCGTCGGCGAGGCGGGCGAAGTCGGCGGACAGGATGCTGGGCGAGATCTGAACGGCCATAGTCCCTGCAGTCTATTCAGCCCTGACGCCATGTCCCCGTGCCTGCCCGTGCCTGACCGGTGCCCGACCCGTGCCGCCCCGGGAGGCCGTGGCGACGGCGCTCCTCAGGGACGGCGCAGCAGGGCCAGGAACATCGCGTCGGTGCCGTGCCGATGCGGCCAGAACTGCGCGTACGGCCCGTCGCCGAGCCCCGGGACCTCGGGCAGGAACGCCCGCGCGTCCAGCACCTCGGCCCGGTCGCGCACGTCCTCCACCACCGCGCGGGTCTCGGCCAGGTGCGGCGAGCAGGTCACGTACGCCACCACGCCGCCCGGCCTGACGGCCTCCAGCGCCGAGTCGAGCAGCCGCCGCTGCAGCGCGGTGAGCTCGGGGATGCTCCGGGGGTCGCGCCGCCACCGGGCCTCCGGCCGCCTGCGCAGCGCGCCGAGCCCGGTGCAGGGCGCGTCGAGCATCACCCGGTCGAACGCGCCGGGCCGCCAGGCGGGCCGGGTGCCGTCCGCCGTGATCACCTTCGCCTCGCGGGTGGTGCCCCAGACCAGACGGGCGCGGTGATACTGCAGGTCGGCGGCGAGCAGCCGGGCGCCCCGCTCGGTGGCCACCGCATCGAGCAGCCCGGCCTTCCCGCCGGGGCCCGCGCACATGTCCAGCCAGGTCGTGTCGTGGTCGAGCGGCACGCGGGTCAGCGCGAGCGCGACCAGCTGGCTGGCCTCGTCCTGGACCGCCGCCCGCGCCTCCCCCACCGCCGCGAGGGAGCCGGGGTCGCCCTCCGGCAGATACGCGGCGTACGGCGAGTAGGCGGCGGGCTCCGCCCCGGCGTCGACCAGTTCCGCCACCGTGGCCCGCCCGGGCCGCGCCACCAGCGCCACCCGGGGCCGCTCGTTGTCGGCCTCCAGCAGCGCGGCCGTCTCGTCCAGGTCGCCGCCGACCGCGTCGCGCAGCGCGGTGACGATCCAGCGCGGATGGCTGTGGGTGACGGCGAGGTTGCCGGTCGGGTCCTCCTCGCGGGGCGGCGCCACGATCTCCAGCCACTGCTCCAGCGTGCGGCCCGCGACCTTCCGCAGCACGGCGTTGGCGTACTTGGACGGGCCCGGCCCGACGCGCAGCCGTACGAGGTCGATGGTGGCGCTGACGGCGGCGTGGGGCGGGATCCGCGTGCTCAGAAGCTGGTGCACGCCGAGACGCACCGCGTCGAGCAGCGGCGGGTCGACCTTCTCCGGCGGGCGGTCGCTGCACGCGGCGATCACCTCGTCGTAGGTGCCGAGGCCGCGCAGCGTCCCGTAGGCCAGCTCGGTGGCGAGGGCGGCGTCCCGGCCGCCGATCCGCCGCTGCCGCAGCAGCGTGGGCAGGAGCAGGTTGGCGTACGCGTCGCGCTCGTCGACGGCCCGCATCAGGTCGTAGGCGGCGTTGCGTGCCTCGTCGCGCGGCGGGCGGCCACGGCCCTGCCTCCGCTGCCCGGCCTTCGCCGCGTGCGCGGCCTGCCCGGCGTGCCCCGCCTGCGCGCCGCCTCCGGGCCGGGCCCGGCCGGAACCGCCACGCTGTCCTCGTCCGCTCTGGCCCCCGCTCGGGCCGCCCTGGCTTCCCGCCTGGCCGCCCCACCGGCCGCGCCCCGCGCCGCCCGCGGCGTCGCCGCCCTGACCCCTGCCCTGCTTCACCCTGCCGCCCTCAACCCTGCCGCTCTCGACCCTGTCATCCGCGAACCAGCCCGAAACCCTCAGACCAGCGTCTCACCGTCGGCGAAACGGACACCGCGGCCCCACTCGGCGGCGGTCATCTGCCGCTTGCCCTGCGGCTGCACCTCGCCGAGCTCGACGGGGTGGCTGGCGGTTCCGACGAGCACGGCCTTCCTGGTGGCCGCGATCTCGCCCGGCGCGAGCTTGTCCGCGTCGGGGGCGAGCCGCACCGGGCCGATCTTGACCCGCTGGCCGCGGAACTCCGTCCATGCGCCGGGAGCGGGGGCGCAGGCCCGGACGAGCCGGTCCACCCGCATCGCGGGCGCGGCCCAGTCGACGCGCGCGTCGTCGACCTCGATCTTGGGGGCGAGGCTGACGCCCTCCGCGGGCTGCGGGCGCGCCTCCAGCGCGCCGTCCTCGACGCCGTCCAGAGTGGCCAGCAACAGGCCCGCGCCCGCCTCGGCGAGCCGGGCCAGCAGCGTGCCGCTGGTGTCGTCGTCGCGGATCGGCTCGGTCAGCACGCCGAAGACCGGCCCGGCGTCCAGTTCCTTCACGATGCGGAAGGTCGAGGCGCCGGTCAGGTCATCGCCGTGCAGCACGGCGTGCTGGACGGGGGCCGCGCCCCGCCACGCCGGCAGCACGGAGAAGTGGAGGTTGATCCAGCCGCGGGGTGGGATGTCGAGGGCCGTCTGCGGGAGCAGTGCGCCGTAGGCGACCACCGGGCAGCAGTCCGGGCCGATCGCCCGCAGCCGCTCCAGGAAGTCCGGGTCGCCGGCCTTCGCCGGTTTGAGCACCTCGATGCCCGACTCCTCCGCGAGCTGGGCCACCGGGCTGGGGTGCACCCTCCGCCCGCGGCCCGACTGCGCGTCCGGCCGGGTGACGACGGCGGCCACCTCGTGTCGGGGCGAGTCCAGCAGGGCGCGCAGCGACGGCAACGCGGTGTCGGGGGTGCCGGCGAAGACCAGGCGCACTACAGGGCCCGTCCCTGCGTGGCGTGCGGCGAGAGCTTCACCACCGGGGCCGACAGGCCGCTCCACTCGGCCTCGCGGATCGCCTTCATGGCGAGCTTGCGCTGCTTGACGTCCATCCTGTCGATGAACAGCACGCCGTCCAGGTGGTCGGTCTCGTGCTGGAAGCAGCGCGCCATGATGTCGGTGCCCTCGATCGTCACCGGCTCACCGTGCATGTCGAAGCCCTTGGCGACCGCCCGGATCGCCCGCGGCGTGGGGAAGGACAGGCCGGGGAAGGACAGGCAGCCCTCCTCGCCGTCAGCGTCCAGCTCGTCACCGAGGTCGAGATCGGGGTTGATGACGTGCCCGAGCTGCTCGTCCACGTAGTAGGTGAACACACGCAGCCCGACGCCGATCTGCGGCGCGGCGAGCCCGGCGCCCGGCGCGTCCATCATCGTGTCGGTCAGGTCCTTCACGAGCCTGCGCAGCTCCTTGTCGAAGTCGACCACCGGCTCGGCCGGCGTGCGCAGCACGGGATCGCCGAACAGGCGGATCGGCTGAATGGCCAAGGGTCGGCTCCGTTCACGTCATGCACACGAGGAGGATCACCACAGTCTAAGGGCGTGAACGCGCCTTCATCGCCGTCTTCCTGGCCGTCTTCGCGATCAGCGGATCGGGGTGGTGCCGGCCGAGCATCTCCAGCACGGCGAGGGCGTCGGGGTGGTCGGCCCGGCCCATCTCGGGCACCAGCGCGAGCAGGTCCTCGCCGAGCAGGTCGAAATGGGCCACCGAATCGACCGGGGCGCCGATGTAGAGCAGGGCGGCGAGGGTGTCCACCGCCACCCAGGCGCCGTCGCCCTCGCCGAGGGCGGGCGCCTCCAGGTCACGCACGCCCAGCCAGGCCGCGGCGTAGCGCCACATCATCGGCTCGTCCAGGGCCTCCCGTACGGCCTGGGCGGCCTCGGGGCCGAGCTCCTCCAGCACGGTCCCCGCGGTGCCGCGCTGGGCCGCGTCACCCGACGCGGCGATCTTGATGAGCTCCCGCGCGGCGTCCTCCGGGACCCGGCGCTCCAGCCACAGGGTGGCGGCGCTGGCGGACGCCCGGCCGTGCAGCATCGCGTCGATGAGGTCGGCCGCCCCCAGCTCGGCCAGCGCGGCCACCTCGCCCAGGGACGGCGCGTCGTGCCCCTCCCGCAGCAGGTCGCGGCGCACCGCCCACACGCCCGGCCGGCTGAGGCGGACCAGCTCGCCGGTCAGCTCGATCAGGCCGCAGTACTCCAGCAGCGCCATCGCCGCCGACAGCTCGCCCGGCAGGGTCATCCGCAGCCGCCGCAGGTCCGCCGCCCGCCCCTCGCAGCCCACCTCGTGCGCCTGCAGGATGCCTCCGGCGAGCGCCGCGAGCGGCATGCCCTCGCGCACCGAGTAGATCGTGGCGAGGATCTCGGTGAGATGCTCGTCGACCACGGCCGAGCCGGTGAGGCCCTCCTCCGTCCGGTCGAGCACGTCCATGACCACGCCGTCCCAGAACTCCATGGGGTCCGGGACGCCCGGCCCGGAGCGGGCGCCCTGGCGGGTGACCTCCACGAGACGGCCGTTCACCGCGACCACCCACAGCAGCCGGAGCCGGGCGGCCGCCAGGCCCAGCGCGGCGACGGCCGCCTCCGCCTCGGCCGGGTGCGGCAGCCCCTGCTCGGTCACCTCGCAGAAGCCCCGGGGGGAGGCCGCGCAGCGGCCCTCGACCCACTCGGCGAGGCGGCGGGCGTCGCGTACGAGGGGGACCTCCCGGACCGCGTGGACGAGCTCCTCGTCGGGGGCGATGTCGACCGGCGGGAAGGTGAGCACGTCGCTGTCGGCCATTCCAGCAACTTACTGCACAGCAGTCACCTGATGCCCCGCGAACGTGCCTTGAAGGCGGCTTTCCGGGCGGCCTTCGCGGCCGCCTGGTCCCGCAGCGTGTTGCCGAGCAGCTCCAGGACCTCGACGACGTCGGGGTGCTCCACCCGCCACATGTCCTCGATCAGATGCGGGGGCGGGCCGGAGGCCGCGATGTTCTCCGCGAAGCCCTCGGGGTCGGCCTCGGCGGCGGGCAGCGCCAGCGCCAGCATGTCGACGCTCATCCACAGCACCTCGTCCGGCGTGAGCGCGGGGGCCTCCAGGCCGCGCGAGGACAGCCAGTGGATGGCGTGCGGGCGGAGCTCGGCGTCGTCCAGGTAGGTCCGCACGACGGGAGCCGCCTCCCGGCCCAGCCGGTCGACGATGGTCACCGCGACCCCGCGCACCTCCGCCGGGGCGCCCGCGACGGCGGCCAGCAGCTCCTCCGCGGCCTCCTCGGGCGTACGGCGGGACAGCCACTCGGCGATGTCCCGCTCGGCCGCCTCGTCCGCCGGGCCGTCGCCGATGAGGCCGGCGATGAGGCCGCTCGCGTCACCCTCGGCCAGGTCGGGGGCGAGCGGCGCGTCCAGGCCCATGCCCGCGTAGACCTCGCGCAGGCCCCACAGGGCGTGCGGGGTGAGGGTCAGGCCGTCCTCCGTACGCTGGACCGTTCCCGCGTACGCCAGGCCGTTCAGCGCCTCGTCGAGCCGTCCCACCGGCCGCCCGTCGGCCAGCTCACGCAGGTAGTCGGCGAGCGCGTCCACCGGGACGGGCGACTGCAGCCGGTAGAGCAGATCGTGGATCTGGGCCATCCCGTCGTCGACCACCCGCTCGCCGGTCAGCGGCACCAGACCCTCGACCAGCAGCTCCAGCGCCCCCGTCCAGAGGTCGAGCACCTCCTCGTCGCCGCGCCCCGCCAGGTCGCGGAAGCCCTCGGCCGCCTCGACGGCCGGAGGGCCGGAGTGGGCCAGCCCCAGTTCGAGCGCCAGGCGCCAGGCGGCCTCGGGCCGTCGCACGCCGAGGCCGTCCCTGATCGCGCGGGCGTCCGCGGCGCGCAGCGAGCGGCGCAGGGTGAGGGTGCGGCGGCCCTCCGCCAGCCACGTCACCACGCGGTGGGCGTCGGCGAGCAGCGGCACCTCGCGCGCCGCGCGCGCCACCTCCTCGGGCGGCGCGAGCCGTACGGGTGGCAGCGGCGCGCAGCCGGGGCAGTCGCAGTCGGGGCCGTCCGGCTCCCCCTCGGCCCGGCCGCCCGCGGCGTCGAGCTCCAGCGAGTCGGGGCCGATGGCGCTGAACAGGCTCTTGGCCATGCCGAACTTGGACGTGTCGGCGAGCGCCCGGGGCATCTCGGGCTCAATCTCGTCGATCGTCGTCCGCATGCGGGCGGCGGTCTTGCCGCCGATCTCGCCCGTGTCCAGGAGGAACTCGACCAGCGTGCGCGCCGCGGCGACCGTCTCCGGCGCGCTCTCGGGCGGCGCGATGACCTTGCGCGGGTAGATCTCCAGCAGGAGCTCCTCGAAGGTGCCCGGCCGGAAATCACCCAGCTCGTTCACCTCCAGATAGTCGCTGGCGTAGTCGCACAGCAGCCGTACCTCGTCGACGTCGACCTCGACGTTCCTCTCCCGCCCCCAGGCGCGGAGGCCGTCGACGGCCCGGTTCACCCATTCGATCGACACACACGCACGCTAACGGCTCGCTTTGTGCGAGGCGAATCGGTCAGATGAGATCGAGCGGATCAATGTTCACTCGGACCACCTCCGGTGCCTTGCGTGCCGAGCGCACCCCGGAGGCGCCCTTGAGCGCTCGGGCGAGCGCCGAGCCGAGATGGCGCGGCACCCGGACCATGGCGCGCTCCTGCCCGCCGTCCACCGGCACCGGCCCCAGCACCTGGGCCCCCGGGGGCAGATCGGCGCCCGCGAGCGTCTCCCTGACGGCGGCCGCCGGGCCGGTCAGCGTCGCCATCCGCACGGCCGGCGGGAAGCCCAGCTCGGCCCGGTCGTCGAGCTCCCGCTCGGCGAAGGTGACGGGGTCCCAGCGCAGCAGGGCCTGCACGGCCGGGACCGCCGCGTCGGCCAGGACGACCAGCTCACCCGCCGGCCGCAGCAGCGCGGCGGCGTTCGCCCAGCGCCGCAGGGTCTCCTCGGCCGCGCGCAGGTCGGGACGGCCGAGCAGGGCCCATCCGTCGAGCAGCACAGCGGCCGCGTAGCCGCCGGCGGGCACCGGTTCGGCCCCGGGAGTCGCCACGACCAGCGACGGGGCGCCGCTCACCCTGGCCAGGACCCCGTCGCGCCCGCTCGTGCGCACGGCCACGGACGGGAAGGCCCGGCCCAGCTCCTCCGCCGTGCGCCGGGCGCCGACGATCACGGCCCGCACGCCGTTCCCCCCGCAGGAGGGGCAGCGCCAGTCGCCCGCGATCCGGCCGCACCAGCGGCAGTACGGCATGGCGTGCCCGCCCCGCAGGGCCAGCGGTCCCGAGCAGACCGGCCCTGTGTTCGACGGCTCGGTGGGCGACGGCCCTGTGTTCGACGGCCCTGTGTTCGACGGCTCGGTGGCGGGGCGCGTCGGCGGCGCGCCCGAGCAGCGGGCGGGGGCGCGGCAGTGGCGGCACGCGAGCGCGGGCAGGTAGCCCCTGCGCGGCACCTGCACGAGAACCGGCCCGTGCTCCAGGCCCTCGCGCAGCGCCCGCCAGGCGACGCTGGGCAGGCGGGCGGCCCTGGCCGCCTGGTCGCGGGCCAGTTCGGCGTCGTCGCCCGCCGGGCGGACCCTCGGGGCCCGCGCCCGGACCGCCGCGCGGTCGGGCACCAGCGGGCCGGCCCAGCCCGTCTCGACGAGCGCCGTCGCCTCGGCGGTGCGGGCGTAGCCCCCCACGAGCAGGCCCGCGCCCGCCTGGTGGGCGCGCAGGCCGAGGACCTCCCGCGCGTGGGGATAGGGGGCGTGCCGCTCGGCGTGCAGGTCGTCGCCGTCGTCCCAGATGACCGCGAGGCCCAGCCGGGCCACCGGGGCGAAGGCCGCGGGGCGGTTGCCCACCGCGATGCCGGCCTCCCCGCGCAGTGCCTTGAGCCAGCGCCGGTATCGCTCGGCGGGCCCGAGGTCCGCGGTGATCGCGACATGCGGGGTGTCGCCGAGGGCCTCGGTCACCAGCGCCACGTCCTTGCCGTCGGGAACCACCACGACGACGCCCCGGCCGCCCTCCAGCGTCGCCCGCGCGGCCGCCGCGATGGCGTGGGGCCACGCCGGTCCGCCCGCGTCCGTGCCGGGCAGGGCGGTCCACACCGCCCGCGGCGCCCTGCCCTCCGCCAGCGCCTCCAGGAACGAGACCCCCGCCGGATAGGCCTCCCACGGACCCGCGTACGCGCTCACCGGCGTAGGCCTCGTCTGTTCCCGAGCCGCGTGCCGGCCCGCCTCGTCGCCCTCCGCCGGGGCGGCCGCGTCGGTGTCGGCGGGGAGATCGGCGTCGGTGTCGCCGGGGAGATCGGCGTCGGTGTCGCCGGGGAGATCGGCGGGGAGATCGGCCCGGCGGACGGGGGTGCGCGCCTCGGCCTCGACCCGGGCGTGCCGCGGCGGAATCGCCAGCCGCAGGACGTCGGGCAGGGTCCCCGCGTAGCGGTCGGCCACCGCGCGGGCCAGGCGGGCGATCTCGGGGGTGAGAACGGGCTCCGGGGAGATCACCCGCTCCAGGAAGGACAACCGTCCCTCGTGCTCACTCTCGGCCAGCCGTTCGAGCAGGTAGCCGTCGGCGAGCTGGCCGGCGAAGCGGACCCGCACGCGGCAGCCGGGCACGGCCTCGGCGTCCATCGCGGCGGGGACGAGGTAGTCGAACGGCCGGTCCAGGTGCGGTAACGGCGTGTCCACCACGATCCGGGCGACCGGAAGGCTCGCCGCCGCCTCACGCGCCCCCTTGCGCGCGCCCGCCCGGCCCCGCTCGGAGCCCGCCGCACGTGTCCGCGCGCTGTCTTCACGCGTCCGCGCGCTGTCTTCACGCGTCCGCTCGGTGCCGCCACGCGTCCGCTCGGTGGGCCGGGTGAACCGCTTCCCGGCGGCGGGAGGCGCCGGGAGGAGCGCCTCCTGCGGATGCGGGGCACGGGTCGGCTCGGTCACGTGTACGTCCTACCAGACCCGGCGGACCGCAACAGCCCGTGGTCGCGCCGAACCGGCGGGGCCGCCGGGACTGGTCAGGAAGCCGGCTTGCCGCAGCCGGGCGCGCCGGTCCGGCGCCGCCGCGAAGGGCGGCGCCGGACCGGCGCGACGACAGGCGGCGAGGTCCCTCAGGGACGGGTCACAGGCCCGCGGCGGTGCGCAGGGCGTCGGCCCGGTCGGTGGACTCCCAGGAGACGCCCTCACGGCCGAAGTGGCCGTACGCGGCGGTCTCGGAGTAGATCGGGCGCAGCAGGTCGAGGTCGCGGATGATCGCGGCGGGGCGCAGGTCGAAGACCTGGAGCACCGCGTCCTGGATCACGTTGACCGGCGCCTTCTCGGTGCCGAACGTCTCGACGAACAGGCCGACCGGCTGCGCCTTGCCGATCGCGTACGCCACCTGGACCTCGCAGCGGTCGGCCAGACCGGCCGCGACGACGTTCTTGGCGACCCAGCGCATCGCGTAGGCGGCCGAACGGTCCACCTTGGACGGGTCCTTGCCCGAGAAGGCGCCGCCGCCGTGGCGGGCCATGCCGCCGTACGTGTCGATGATGATTTTGCGGCCGGTGAGCCCGGCGTCGCCCATGGGGCCGCCGATCTCGAAGCGGCCGGTCGGGTTCACCAGCAGGCGGTATCCCTCGGTCTCGATCTCCAGGTCGGCCAGCACCGGCTCCACGACGTGCTCGCGGATGTCGGGGGCCAGCATCTCCCGCAGGTCGATCTCCGGGGCGTGCTGGGTGGAGACCACCACGGTGTCGAGGCGGACCGGCCGGTCGCCGTCGTACTCGATCGTGACCTGGGTCTTGCCGTCCGGGCGGAGGTAGGGAACGGTCCCGTTCTTGCGGACCTCCGACAGGCGCCGGGCCATCCGGTGCGCGAGCGTGATCGGCAGCGGCATCAGCTCGGGGGTCTCGCGGCAGGCGTAGCCGAACATCAGGCCCTGGTCGCCCGCGCCCTGGCGGTCGAAGTCGTCGGCGCCCTCTCCCGCACGGTGCTCGTAGGCGTCGTCCACGCCCTGGGCGATGTCCGGCGACTGGGCGCCGATGGACACCGACACGCCGCAGGAGGCGCCGTCGAAGCCCTTGTGGGAGGCGTCGTACCCGATCTCGAGGATCTTCTCCCGGATCAGGGCGGGGATGTCGACGTAGGTCTCCGTCGTCACCTCGCCGGCGACGTGGACCTGGCCAGTGGTGATCAGCGTCTCGACGGCGACCCGGCTCTTCGGGTCGTCCTTGAGCATCGCGTCGAGAATCGCGTCACTGATCTGGTCAGCGATCTTGTCCGGGTGGCCCTCGGTGACCGACTCGGAGGTGAACAGGCGACGGGACAACTCTGGGCTCCTCATGCAGCGGCTGCTGACGTCTGTGAACGACCGGCGGTAGGGCCTACCGGCGGCGTTCGATGCTCACGCGAGTCTAGCCTCAGGCGATGCGGCGCGGGACAGCCATACCGGGTACCGGCCCCGTCACCGCTCCCCCGATCGGCGGCGGGAAGGACGTGCCCGCAGAGGCGCCGGACGCCCGTCAGAGGTCGGGGAGGGGATCTCTGGGCAGGTCACCCGGGGAGAAGGCCTCGGCGTCGGCGGCCGCGACCACCGCCGCGTACTCGTCGTCGACCTCCAGGGTCATGCCGTCGATCTCGATCTTCGGTCCCGACCCGAACTCGAGCGGTCCGAGGCGGGTGCGGCGAGGATAGCGGGCCCACACCCGCGACGGCTCGTCCCGCGTGAGCATCTTGGTGGACAGCAGCGTGACCGAGCGGTTCGTCACGACGACGAGAAAACTGATCATGGCGGGCGGAGGCAGCGCCACCGCGGGAAAGACGTAGCGGATGTCCTCGCCGGGGCCGAGCATGGCCCGGCAGCGCTCTCGGATCGTGGCGGACACCGGCATGGCGATCGCTCCCTCGACGCACCCTGCGGAGGTGGGCACGGACGCCCGCACCGGCACCACTCGAGGTCCACGAGGGGTCGAGGTCCGCGAGGGGTCAGGGGAGACGCCGTACCACCAGGTTCCACACTACGTCGGCGAGATCCTCTTTGGGACCCCTCGGAATCTCCACCGGCTCTCCCTCCGCGGTGAGGACGACGGCGGCGTTGTCGGGCGTGCCGAAGGCGAGGTTCTCCCCCACCTGGTTGACCACGAGGAGGTCGCAGCCCTTGCGTTCCAGCTTGGCGCGCCCGTTGGCGAGCACGTCGTCCGTCTCCGCCGCGAAACCGACGATCACCCGGGGGTGCGTCCCGCTCCCGGCCCGGCGGGTCTCCCCCAGCTCAGCCAAGATGTCCGGATTTTTCGTGAGATGGATTGGATCGGGTTCGGCAGCCGACTTCTTGATCTTCGTGCCGCTCTGCCGTACGGGCCGGAAGTCCGCGACGGCGGCGGCCATGACGACGGCGTCGGCGTGCTCCGACGCGGCCAGGACCGCCTCGCGGAGCTGGGCCGCCGACTCGACCCGCACGACCTTCGCGCCCGCCGGGTCGGGCAGCGCCACGTTGGCCGACACCAGCGTGACCTCCGCACCCCTGGCGACGGCCGTACGGGCGAGGGCGTATCCCTGCAGCCCGGAGGAGCGGTTGCCGATGAAGCGGACGGGGTCGATCGCCTCTCGGGTGCCGCCGGCGGAGACGACGACGTGCCGTCCCGCCAGATCGCCGCCGCGGCCCGCGAGCACGCGCCGGCAGACCTCGAAGATCTCGGCGGGGTCCGGCAGCCGCCCGGTGCCCGTGTCGGCGCCGGTGAGCCTGCCGGTCGCGGGTTCGATCACCACCGCGCCCCGCTCCCGCAGCGTCCCCACGTTGGCGCGCGTGGCGGGGTGCTCCCACATCTCGGTGTGCATCGCGGGCGCGAACACCACCGGGCAGCGCGCCGTGAGCAGCGTGTTGGTGAGCAGGTCGTTCGCCATGCCGTGCGCGGCCCGGGCCAGCACGTCGGCCGTCGCCGGGGCGACGACCACCAGGTCGGCGGACTGCCCGATGCGCACGTGCGGCACCTCGTGCACCGACTCCCACACCTCGGTGGTCACCGGGTTGCCCGACAGCGCGGCCCAAGTCGGTTCACCCACGAAACGCAGGGCGTCCCTGGTCGGCACGACGCGCACGTCGTGCCCCGACTCCGTGAAGAGGCGCAGCAGCTCGCAGGACTTGTAGACCGCGATGCCCGCGCTCACTCCCAGCACGATCGTGTTTCCCGCTTCGCTCACCGGGGCGCTCACTTCCGATATGTCGTGCCAGAGGCTCGCTGGGAACACAGCCCTCGTCGCACTCTGGTCGCTTCGCTCCCGCGCGCTCCTCAGTCCAGAAACCGGCGCGCCCCTCCGGCTCGCTCGGGGTTTCCCGTTCAGCCGTGCGGGGCGGGGTCAGCCCTCGATGGGCTCGGAGGTCAGCAGGCCCTCGGCGACCTCGCGCAGGGCGATGGACAGCGGCTTCTCCTGGGCGTGGGTCTCCACGAGGGGGCCGACGTACTCCAGCAGGCCCTCGCCGAGCTGGGAGTAGTAGGCGTTGATCTGGCGCGCCCGCTTCGCCCCCATGATCACAAGGCTGTACTTGCTGTCGACGATGTCGAGGAGCGAGTCGATCGACGGGTTGGTGATGCCTTCCGCGTAGGCGGCGCTGCTTGCCACGTCAGTGATTCCCCTAGCTAGGTGAGTGTCCCAGCAAGGTTATCAGCCGGTGGCACACGTCATTGACCGACGTGTTGACGAGGGTGAGGTCGAACTCCTTCTCCGCCGCCATCTCGACGAGCCCCGCCTCAAGACGGCGGGCGATCACGTCGGGAGGCTCGGTGCCGCGGCCGCGCAGCCGCCGCTCCAGCTCCTCCCAGGTCGGCGGGGCCAGGAACACCAGCAGGGCCTCGGGCATGGTCCTGCGCACCTGCCTGGCGCCCTGCAGGTCGATCTCCAGCAGAGTCGGGACGCCCGCCGCCAGCTTCTCCAGCACCGGACGCCTGGGCGTGCCGTACCGGTTGCCGGCGAACTCGGCCCACTCGAGAAGCTCGCCGGAGGCGACGAGCAGGTCGAACTCGTCGTTGCCGGCGAAGAAGTACTCCACGCCGTGCGTCTCCCCCGGACGGGGCTTCCGGGTTGTCACCGAGACCGACAGCCACACCTCCGGGTGGGACCGCCGGAGCTCGGCGACGACCGTGGACTTGCCCACACCCGACGGACCGGACAGGACCGTCAGGCGCGGGCGGGGCGTGGAGTCACCTCCGCGTGCCCGGGACCCGCTGCAGGTGGCCGCCTCATGGGCCCGATCTCCAGCGGACCAGGACGTGTCGGTCACTCCGTACCCCCGTGAACTCGTTCGTACGCCGCCGAGATCAGCTCTCGGCGCCGCCGAACTCGCGCTCCAGGGAGGCGCGCTGGTTGGCGCCGAGACCCCGCACGCGGCGGGATTCGGCGATACCAAGGCGCTCCATGAGCTGCTTGGCGCGGACCTTGCCGACGCCAGGGAGCGACTCCAGCAGAGCCGAGACCTTCATCTTGCCGATGACGTCGTCGGTCTGCCCATCCTTCAGCACCTCAGCCAGAGAAACCGCGCCGTGCTTGAGACGGTTCTTGACCTCGGCACGCTCCTTGCGTGCCTTGGCGGCCTTCTCAAGAGCTGCGGTGCGCTGCTCGGGGGTCAAGGGAGGAAGAGCCACGCCGGGTCACCTCGAATTTCATGTCGATGTACTCGGACGATGGGGGAAACTAG
Source organism: Microbispora sp. NBC_01389 (assembly GCF_045040095.1). NCBI lineage: Bacteria > Bacillati > Actinomycetota > Actinomycetes > Streptosporangiales > Streptosporangiaceae > Microbispora > Microbispora sp. NBC_01389. The sequence continues at coordinate 4,708,423 of NZ_CP109552.1, read as the reverse complement.
CTGGTCTTGGCCGTAACGGCAACGTCAAGAGACGGTTCTTGGACCATAAAATCAATTTTACTACTTCCAGTATTGGAAAAGTTACTCTATGTAGATCAAAACCGCCTCAGCAGGCCCGGAACCGGATGACGCTTGGTGACGGGCCCGATGAGACGTTCAGGGACTTTCAGGGGTGCCCGGGGTGCTCAGGGGGTCCCCACGGGGCGCACGCGGCGCAGCGCGGCGGCGATCGCGGCGGCGGCGGCGCCGGGGTCGGGCGCCCCGGTGATGGGACGCCCGATCACGAGGAGGTCGGCCCCCTGGGCGACCGCGTCCTCGGGGGTGGCCACCCTCGCCTGGTCCTGGGTCCCGGTGCCCGCGGGCCGTACGCCGGGGGTGATGAGCGTGATCCCGGGACCGACCTCGGCCCGCACGGCGGCGACCTCGCGGGGCGAGCAGACGAGGGCCTGCGCCCCCGCTCCGACGGCCACGGCGGCCATACGGCGCGCGGCGTCGGCCGGGGGTCCCTGGATGCCCACCTCGCGGAGATCGGCCTCGGAGAGCGACGTCAGGAGCGTCACGGCCGCGATGCGCGTGCCGGGGGACGCCTCGACGGCCGCCCGGACCATGGCGGGACCCCCTGCGGCGTGCACGGTCAGGTAGGTGGGCTTCAGCCGGGCGACGGCCCGGGCGGCGGCGCCCACGGTGTTCGGGATGTCGTGCAGCTTCAGGTCCAGGAAGACCTGCACGCCGCTCGCGCCGCGCACCGAGGCGATCACGTCGGGCCCGTACCGCAGGTAAAGTTCCAGTCCCACCTTCACCGTGGAGACGTGCGGGGTGACCAGGCCGGCCCAGCGGGCCGCGGTCTCCAGGTCGGGCGCGTCCAGGGCGACGGCGATGGGGGCGGGCGTGATCAAAGCGAACTCTCCTCGAGATCCGTGCGTGTGCGTGGTTGCGCGCCCGCCGGGCGGTGGGCCAGGCCCACGGCATCGGCGAGGCGGTCGAACCCGCGCGCCTGCAGAAGCTCCTCAAGCTCCCTGAGGACGCGCGGGCAGGCGTAGGGGTCGTGGAACAGGGCCGTGCCCACCGCGACGGCGCAGGCGCCCGCCAGGACGAGCTCAAGGGCGTCCCTGCCGGTCGTCACGCCGCCCATGCCCACGATCGGCACCCCGGGCAGCGCCGCGTGCACCTGCCACACGCAGCGCACCGCCAGGGGCCGTACGGCGGGGCCGGACAGTCCCCCGGTGCCGGCCGCGAGCGCGGGCCGCATCGTGTCCACGTCGATGCTCATCCCGACCGGCGTGTTGATCATCGCGAGGGCGTCGGCGCCGCCGTCCACGCAGGCGCGCGCGACCGCGACGACGTCGGCCACGTCCGGCGACAGCTTGGCGATCACCGGCACGTCGTACGGCGTGGCCGCGCGCACCGAGGCCACGACCTCCGCGGCGGCCGAGCCCTCGCGGGCGAACACCCTGCCGCGGTCCTCGACGTTCGGGCACGAGAGGTTGACCTCGACGGCGGTGACGCCGGTGACCTCGGCCAGGCGCCGTGCCAGCGCCGTGTACTCGGTCACGGTGCCGCCGCCGATCGACACGACCGTGCGGGCGCCCCGCTCGGCCAGCCAGGGCAGCTCGCGCTCCAGGAAAGCCTCGACGCCGGGGCCCTGGAGACCCACGGCGTTCAGCAGCCCGGAGGGGGTCTCGGCCATCCGCGGCGTCGGCCGTCCCGCGCGCGGGGCCATGGTGATCGACCGGGTGACGAACGCGCCCAGCCGGTGGACGTCGGAGAACTGGGCGAGCTCACGGCCGGTCCCGCCGCAGCCGGAGGCGGTCAGGATCGGGTTGGGCAGTTCCACGTGCGCCAGATAGGTCCGGAGGTCGGCCGTCACCGCCGGCGCCCCCGCCCCGGCTCAGGCATGCCGTCCGCCTGGCGCGCCGAGCGCGTCGAACGGGATCGTTCCGACGTCGTCGAACCGCACGCGCTCGCCGCGGAACACCGGCCCGTCGGCGCACGCGCGGACCATCCGGGTCACGCCGTCGTCGCCGATGATCGGCACCACGCACGTCATGCAGACGCCGATGCCGCACGCCATCCGCTCCTCCACGGCGACCTGCACCGGGATGCCGAACTCGGCCGCGACCGCGGTGACGCCGCGCAGCGTCTCCATCGGGCCGCAGGCGTAGACGACGTCGGCCCGCGCGTCGGCGATGACCCCGGGCAGCACGTCGGTCACCCTGCCGCGCATGCCGAGCGAGCCGTCCGCGGTGGTCAGCGTGGTCGTCTCGCCCATCCGGCGGGCCCGCAGGGCGCCGAAGACCCGGTCGGCCGACGACGCCCCGAGCACGAAGTCGATCCGGCAGCCCCGCTGCTGCAGCCCGTCGCCCAGCGCGAACAGCGCCGCCGAGCCGTGCTCGTCGCCCACCAGCACGCAGGTGCAGGGATCGCGGGGCAGCGGGAAGGGCCGGCCCAGCGGGCCGACCAGGTCGAGCGTGTCGCGCGCCCTGAGGTCGGCGAGCCAGGCCGTCCCCGCGCCGCGCACGCCGAAGACGAGCTCCACCGTGCCACCGTAGTCCGGCTTCACGTCGTGGACGGTGAAGGCCCGCCGGGTGAGCATCGAGGTGTTCCGGCCGCCCACGGCGACCGTGACGAAGTGGCCGGGCCGGAACCGGTCGGCGATGCCCGGAGCGACGACGGTGAGCGCATGGTAGGCGTCCACCCTGCGCGTCGTCAGCACCGTGCCTGTGACCTGAACCGGACTCCCGGTCACTCCCTGCTCCTTTGCGCTCGTGGCGCGCTCCGCTGTCCCGGGCTAGTCTCGCAGCCTCCTGGCGTGTTCCTGGAGGGAACACACGTCGATGTCGCCCCGGACGATGTGCTGGATGCCCTGGACGGCGGCGGCCAGGCCCTGAACGGTGGTGATGCAGGCGATGCCGCGGTTGACGGCGGCGGTGCGGATCTCGTAGCCGTCCAGGCGCGGCCCGGACTGGCCGGGGCTGCCGAACGGGGTGTTCACGATGAGATCCACCTCCCCGTCGAGGATGCGCCGCACGATCGTCGGCTCGCCGCCGGGGCCCGTCCCGTCGCTCTGCTTGCGCACGACCCTGGCACGGACGCCGTTGCGGCGCAGCACCTCCGCGGTGCCCTCCGTGGCGAGGATCTCGAACCCGAGGTCCGCCAGCGCCTTGACGGGGAAGATCGCGGCCCGCTTGTCCTTGTTCGCCACCGAGACGAACGCCCGGCCCTTGGTGGGCAGCGCGCCGTACGCGGCCGACTGCGACTTGGCGTAGGCCGTGCCGAAGAACTCGTCGATTCCCATGACCTCGCCGGTCGAGCGCATCTCCGGCCCGAGGACGATGTCGACGCCGCGGAACCGGTTGAACGGCAGCACCGCCTCCTTGACCGCGACCGGCGCGTCCAGCGGCAGCGTGCCGCCGTCGTAGCCGTCCGGCAGCATGCCCTCGGCGCGCAGCTCGGCGATCGTGGCGCCCATCGTCAGGCGCGCCGCGGCCTTGGCCAGCGGCACCGCCGTCGCCTTTGACACGAACGGCACCGTACGGCTGGCCCTGGGGTTGGCCTCCAGGACGTAGAGCACGTTGGCGGCCAGCGCGTACTGGACGTTCAGCAGGCCGCGCACGCCGACGCCGCGGGCGATGGCCTCGGTGGCGGCGCGGATCCGCTTGACGTCGTAGCCGCCCAGCGTGATCGGGGGCAGCGCGCACGCCGAGTCGCCGGAGTGGATGCCGGCCTCCTCGATGTGCTCCATGACGCCGCCGAGGTAGAGCTCCTCGCCGTCGAACAGCGCGTCCACGTCGATCTCGATGGCGTCGTCGAGGAACCGGTCGATCAGCACCGGGTGCTCCGAGGCCGCTCTGGCCATGTAGGTCGCGAGCGTGTCCTCGTCGTACACGATGGCCATGCCGGCCCCGCCGAGGACGTACGACGGCCGTACGAGCACGGGGTAGCCGATTTCCTCGGCGACCGCCCTGGCCTCGTCCACGGTCGTCGCGGTGCCGTGCTTGGGCGCGGTCAGCCCGGCCTCGGCGAGGACCCGGCCGAACGCGCCGCGGTCCTCGGCGAGGTGGATCGACTCGGGCGAGGTGCCGACCACCGGCACCCCGGCGTCCTTGAGCGCCTGGGCGAGCCCGAGCGGCGTCTGGCCGCCGAGCTGGACGACCACCCCCGCGACCGGCCCGGTCTCCTGCTCGGCGTGCACGACCTCCAGCACGTCCTCCAGCGTGAGCGGCTCGAAGTAGAGCCGGTCGGAGGTGTCGTAGTCGGTCGAGACGGTCTCGGGGTTGCAGTTGACCATCACGGTCTCGTAGCCGGCCTTGGCCAGCTCGAACGACGCGTGGACACAGGCGTAGTCGAACTCGATGCCCTGGCCGATGCGGTTGGGCCCGCTGCCCAGGATGATCACCTTGGGCCGGTCCCCCACCGGCACCTCGGTCTCCTCGTCGTACGTGGAGTAGAGGTACGGCGTGCGCGCGGCGAACTCGGCGGCGCAGGTGTCCACGGTGTTGTAGACGGGCCGCAGGCCCAGCTCGTAGCGGGCCGAGCGCACCTCGGCCTCCGCCACGCCGAGGATCTCGGCGATCTGCGCGTCGCTGAAGCCGTGCCGCTTGGCCGTCTCCAGGGTGGGCCGGTCGAGCGCGGCGATCGACCGGGCGACCTCGTCGATCGCGAAGAGCTGGTCGACGAACCACGGGTCGACCGAGGTGGCCTCGTGGACCTGCTCGGGGGTGGCGCCCGCCCTGATGGCCTGCTGCATCGTGCGCAGCCGCCCGTCGTGGGGGCGACGGCAGGCCTCCAGGAGCGCGTCCAGGCCGCCGGGCTCGCCGGCCCAGGTGAACGACGACCCCTTCTTCTCCAGCGACCGCAGCGCCTTCTGCAGCGCCTCGGGGAACGAACGGCCGATCGCCATCGCCTCGCCGACCGACTTCATGTGGGTGGTCAGCGTCTGGTCGGCCCCGGCGAACTTCTCGAACGCGAACCTCGGCACCTTGACCACGATGTAGTCGAGCGACGGCTCGAACGACGCCGGGGTCTCCTTGGTGATGTCGTTGGGGATCTCGTCGAGCGTGTAGCCGATCGCGAGCTTGGCGGCGATCTTGGCGATCGGGAAGCCGGTGGCCTTCGACGCCAGCGCCGACGACCGCGACACGCGCGGGTTCATCTCGATGACGATCATCCGGCCGGTCGCCGGGTCGACCGCGAACTGGATGTTGCAGCCCCCGGTGTCGACGCCGACCTCGCGGATGACCGCGATCGCGACGTCGCGCATGTTCTGGTACTCGCGGTCGGTCAGCGTCAGCGCGGGCGCCACGGTCACGCTGTCGCCGGTGTGGACGCCCATCGGGTCGATGTTCTCGATGGAGCACACGATGACCACGTTGTCGGCCCGGTCGCGCATGACCTCCAGCTCGTACTCCTTCCAGCCGAGGATCGACTCCTCCAGGAGCACCTCGGTGGTCGGGGACGCGTCGAGGCCGGCGCCCGCGATGCGGTGCAGCTCCTCCTCGTCGTGGGCGAAGCCGGACCCGGCGCCGCCCATCGTGAAGCTGGGGCGGACGACGACCGGGTAGCCCAGCTCGCCGGCCGCGCGCAGGCAGTCGTCCATCGTGTGGCAGATCGCGCTGCGCGCCGACTCGGCGTTGAGGCCGTGCTCGGCGGCCACCTTCGCGACGATCTCCTTGAACCGCTCGCGGTTCTCCCCCGCCTGGATGGCGTCGATGTCGGCGCCGATCAGCTCGACGCCGTACTTGCCGAGGACGCCCGCCTCGTGCAGCGCCACAGCCGTGTTCAGCGCCGTCTGGCCGCCCAGCGTGGGCAGCAGCGCGTCGGGCCGCTCCTTGGCGATGATCTTCTCGACGATGTCCGGCGTGATCGGCTCGACGTAGGTGGCGTCGGCGAACTCGGGGTCCGTCATGATCGTGGCCGGGTTGCTGTTGACCAGGACGACCCGGAAGCCCTCGCTGCGCAGGACCCGGCAGGCCTGGGTGCCCGAGTAGTCGAACTCGCACGCCTGCCCGATGACGATCGGACCGGAGCCGATCACCATGACGGACCTGATGTCCGTACGCTTAGGCACCCTCGGCCCCCTTCTTCTTGTCCATCAGGTCACAGAACTCGTCGAACAGGTACGCGGCGTCGTGCGGGCCGGCCGCCGCCTCGGGGTGGTACTGGACGCTGAACGCCGGACGGTCCAGCAGGCGCAGCCCCTCCACGCAGTCGTCGTTGAGGTTGACGTGGCTGACCTCCGCCGCGCCGTACGGCGTCTCGAAGGGCCCGTCGAGCGGCGCCCGCACGGCGAAGCCGTGGTTGTGCGCGGAGATCTCGACCTTGCCGGTCCTGCGGTCCTGCACGGGCTGGTTCACGCCGCGGTGGCCGTACCGCAGCTTGTAGGTGCCGAGGCCGAGCGCCCGGCCAAGGATCTGGTTGCCGAAGCAGATGCCGAAGAACGGCACGCTCGCGTCCAGCACCTCGCGCAGCGACTCGACCGCGTACCCGGCCGCGGCGGGGTCGCCGGGGCCGTTGGAGAAGAAGACGCCGTCGGGGCCGAGGGCGAGGATGTCGGCGGCGCCGGCGGTGGCGGGCAGTACGTGCACCTCGCAGCCCCGCTCGGCCATCCGCTCGGGGGTCATCGCCTTGATGCCGAGGTCGACCGCGGCGACGGTGAAGCGTTTGCGCCCGCGTGCGGGCACGACGTACGGCTCGGGCGTGCTGACCTCACGGGCGAGGTCGGCGCCCTCCATGCCGGGCGAGCGCCGCACGCGCTCGACCAGTTCGGCGACGTCGCCGCCCTCGCTGAAGACGCCGGCGCGCATCGCGCCGCGCTCGCGCAGGTGGCGGGTGAGGGCCCGGGTGCCGGACATGGCGATGCCGACGACGCCCTGCTCGCGCAGGTAGTCGTCGAGCGTCCGGCGGGAGCGCCAGTTCGACGGGATCCGCGACGGCTCGCGCACCACGTAGCCCGCGACCCAGACGCGGCGGGACTCGGGGTCCTCGTCGTTCACGCCGGTGTTGCCGATGTGGGGGGCGGTCATCGCCACGATCTGGCGGTGGTAGGAGGGGTCGGTGAGAGTCTCCTGGTAGCCGGTCATGCCGGTGTTGAAGACCATCTCGCCGAACGTCTCGCCCACGGCGCCGTACGGCGTTCCCTCGAAGACGCGTCCGTCCTCGAGAACCAGCAGGGCTGTCATACGAGCTTCCCTTCGAGAACGGTGGGGCGGCCGCGCAGGAACGTGGCGACCACGCGGCCGGGCAGGGTCATCCCCTCGTACGGGGTGTTCCGGCTCTTCGACGCCATCGCGCCGGGGTCGACGGGCCGCCGGACCGACGGGTCGTACAGGGTGACGTTGGCGGGCGCGCCGGGCTCGATGGGCCGGCCGTGCCCGGCCAGGCGGCCGATCCTGGCCGGGCGCGCGGACATGCGGTCGGCGACGCCGGCCCAGTCGAGCAGCCCGGTCTCGACCATGGCCTCCTGGACCACCGGCAGGGCGGTCTCCAGGCCGATCATGCCCATGGCCGCCGCGGCCCACTCGGTCTCCTTGTCCTCGACCGGGTGGGGGGCGTGGTCGGTGGCCACGCAGTCGATCGTGCCGTCGGCGAGGGCCTCGCGCAGCGCCCGCACGTCCTCGGCGGTGCGCAGCGGCGGGTTCACCTTGTAGATCGGGTTGTACGGCCCGAGCGGCGAGGTCTCGGCGCGGGAGTCGGTCAGCAGCAGGTGGTGCGGGGTGACCTCGGCGGTCACGTCCCAGCCCTTCGACTTGGCCCATCGGATGATCTCGACGGAGCCCGCGGTGGAGACGTGGCAGACGTGCAGCCGGGAGCCGACGTGCGCGGCGAGCAGGCAGTCGCGCGCGATGATCGCCTCCTCCGCGACGGCCGGCCAGCCGGTGAGGCCGAGCCGGGCCGACACCTCGCCCTCGTTGAGCTGGGCGCCCTCGGTCAGCCTGGGCTCCTGGGCGTGCTGGGCGACCACGCCGTCGAACGCCTTGACGTACTCCAGCGCCCGGCGCATCAGCACCGCGTCCGACACGCACCTGCCGTCGTCGGAGAAGACCCGCACGCGGGCCGCGGAGTCGGCCATCGCGCCGAGTTCGGCGAGCTGGCGGCCCTCCAGGCCGGAGGTCACCGCGCCGACGGGCTGGACGTCGCAGTGGCCGGACTCCTGGCCGAGCCGCCAGACCTGCTCGACCACCCCGGCGGTGTCGGCCACCGGGGAGGTGTTGGCCATCGCGTGGACGGCGGTGTATCCGCCGCGCGCCGCGGCCTGGGTGCCGGTCTCGACGGTCTCGGCGTCCTCCCGGCCGGGCTCGCGCAGATGGGTGTGCAGGTCGACCAGGCCGGGCAGGGCGACCAGCCCGGAGGCGTCGACCGTCTGGTCCGCGCCCGCGCCCGCGAGGTCGCCGATCTCGGCCACGACGCCGTCGCGCAGCAGGATGTCGCGCGGGGCGCCGCCCAGGATGCGGGCGCCCCTGATGAGGATGGTGGTCACAGCTCCCTCGTGAAGGTCGTACGCGCTCATTCGGCGCCTCCGATGGCGGGCTCGGAACCGCCGAGCAGCAGATAGAGGACGGCCATGCGGACCGTCACGCCGTTGCCGACCTGCTCGACGATCGTCGAGCGCGGCGAGTCGGCGACCTCCGCGGAGATCTCCATGCCGCGGTTCATCGGCCCGGGGTGCATGACGATCGCTTCGTCGTGCAGGCGGGCGAAGCGGTCGCGGTCGAGGCCGTAGCGGCGGCTGTACTCCCGCGCCGAGGGGAAGTAGGCCGCGTTCATCCGTTCGAGCTGGACCCGCAGCATCATCACGACGTCCGACTTCGGCAGCACCGCGTCGAGGTCGTAGGAGACCTGGCAGGGCCAGCTCGCGACCGCCACCGGCAGCAGGGTCGGCGGCGCGACCAGCGTGACCTCCGCGCCGAGCGTGTGCAGCAGCAGCACGTTCGAGCGGGCGACCCGGCTGTGCAGCACGTCGCCGACGATCGAGATCTTCAGTCCGTCGAGCCGGCCGAGCCTGCGGCGGATGCTGAAGGCGTCGAGCAGCGCCTGCGTCGGGTGCTCGTGGGTGCCGTCGCCGGCGTTCACCACGCTGCCGCGCACCCAGTTGGCCAGGCGGTGCGGCGCGCCCGAGGCGCTGTGCCGGATCACCACGGCGTCGGCGCCCATGGCCTCCAGGGTGAGCGCGGTGTCCTTCAGCGACTCGCCCTTGGACACGCTCGACCCCTTGGCCGAGAAATTGATCACATCGGCCGACAGGCGCTTGGCCGCGGCCTCGAAAGAGATGCGGGTCCGGGTGGAGTCCTCGAAGAAGAGGTTCACCACCGTCCGGCCGCGCAGCGTCGGCAGCTTCTTGATCGACCGCTGCGAGACCCGGGCCAGCTCCTCCGCCGTGTCGAGGATGAGGAGGGCGTCGTCGCGGCTGAGGTCGCCGGTCGAGAGCAGGTGCGACTTCATCGGTCGTCCCCCTTGATGAGCACGACCGCGTCGCGCCCGTCCGTCTCCTGCAGGAAGACCTTGACCTTCTCGCTCTTGGAGGTCGGCAGGTTCTTGCCGACGTAGTCGGCGCGGATCGGCAGCTCCCGGTGGCCGCGGTCCACCAGCGTCGCGAGCTGGACCGCCCGGGGCCTGCCGACGTCGTTCAGCGCGTCGAGCGCGGCGCGCACCGTGCGCCCGGAGAAGAGGACGTCGTCCACGAGGACGACGGTCCTGCCGTCCACGCCGTCCGGGGGGAGCTCGGTGCGGCCGAGCGGGCGCGCCGGACGCAGGCGCAGGTCGTCGCGGTACATCGTGATGTCGATCGCGCCGACGGGAACCTTGATCCCCTCGAACTGCGCGATCCGGCCGGCGATCCGGTGAGCCAGGGTGGCGCCACGGGTGGGGATGCCGAGCAGGACGACGCTCCCGGCGCCTCTCGTCCGCTCCAGGATCTCGTGCGCGATCCGCGTGAGCGCCCGGTGGATGTCGGGCCCCTCCAGGACGGCACGGGCCTGATTTTGGGCATCGGACATGAAAAAGTCACCACCTTTCCCGCCTCACGGGACGGGTCTTAAAAGGGTGTCAGGTCTGCATAGAGTATCAGGGCCCTCCGTCATCCCCCCTCCCGCCAGGGGTGATGCGCCGGGAGGGCGGCGCCCGCCCCCGGCCTCCGAGGGATCGGAAGCCACATCACATCGGGTGTCGGGGATTTCGGTGAGAGCACTGTTTGGCGCTCTTTTTTCCAATCAGCTTGACCTTTGGGAGTGTCGGCTTTACCGTCACTGTCCGTAACCACAACACGCGACCTTCCTGGGTAAAACCCGACGCAGCGGTCACCGAAGGTACCGGGCCCAGTGCCACTCCCCGGTGCCAGCCCCGGTGTTCGGAACGCTTAGGACAAGGACGCACAATCAAGTGAGAAGAGACATAGAAAGCCGGGGGCCACACGATGCCGTCTGACTACGCCAAGTCGCTGGGCGCGCGCCTGCGCGCCATCCGGACCCAGCAGGGGTTGTCCCTGCACGGTGTCGAAGAGAAGTCCCGCGGCCGGTGGAAGGCCGTCGTCGTGGGCTCCTATGAGCGGGGCGACCGTGCGGTGACCGTGCAGAAGCTCGCCGAGCTCGCGGACTTCTACGGGGTGCCGGTCTCCGAGTTGCTGCCGGGCGGGGCCGCTCCCAGCCCGCTCGCGCCGGCTCCCAAGCTGGTCATCGACCTGGAGCGGCTGTCGCAGCTGCCGAAGGACAAGGCCGGTCCGCTGGCCCGCTATGCGGCCACGATCCAGAGCCAGCGTGGTGACTACAACGGCAAGGTGCTGTCCATCCGGCAGGAGGACCTGCGCTCGCTGGCGGTCATCTACGACAAGTCGCCCGTCGAGCTGACCGAGGAGTTCATCAACTGGGGCGTGCTCGACGCCGAGGCCCGCCGCGCCGTCGAGTCCTTCTGACCACTCCTGCCGACCGTTCCTTCCGGCCGCCGGGCCGCCGCGGCGGCCCCCGTCGGTCCTCCGCGCGCCGGGGAGCCGCGCCACGAGTGATTCCTGTCATACGGGGATAGGACAGGACATGACTTTTTTTGTGGGCTCGGAGGTGGGCAGGCTCCGCCAGGTCCTGGTCGACATCCCCGAACTGGCGCTCAAGCGGCTCACGCCCGGCAACAAGGACGGCCTGCTCTTCGACGACGTGCTCTGGGTGCACCGCGCGCTGGAGGAGCACCGGGAGTGGTGCGAGGTGCTCACCGCGCGCGGCGTCAGGGTGCACCACCTCGGCGACCTCCTGCGGGAGGTGATCGAGGTCCCCGACGCGCGCAAGCACATCCTCGACGGCAGCGTCGACGAGCACTGGTTCGGCCCGCTGGCCGGCGACGCGATCCGCAACACGCTGGACGCCCTCGACGGCGCCGCGCTCGCGCCGTACCTGACCGGCGGGATCACCAAGCGCGAGATCAGGGAGCTGGGCTGCGACCCGGGGTCCGTCGTCTTCCACGCGCTCGGCCCGGACGACTTCGTCCTCCCGCCGCTGCCGAACCACCTGTTCGCCCGCGACACCTCCTGCTGGGTGTACGGCGGGGTGTCGATCAACGCGATGCGCAAGAAGGCGCGCAGGCGCGAGACCCTCAACTACGAGGCGGTCTACCGGTGGCACCCGATGTTCGCCCCGGGCTACGGCGACCCGTCCGGCGGGGGGTTCGACGTCTGGTACGACGGCACCCGCATGGCCCCGGCGACCATCGAGGGCGGCGACGTGCTGGTGCTCGGCGACGGCGTCGTGCTCGTCGGGATGAGCGAGCGCACCCAGCCGCAGGCGGTGGAGATGCTGGCGACGAACCTCTTCCGCGCGGGCGCGGCGACTCGCATCGTGGCGCTCGACCTCCCCAAGACCCGCGCGTTCATGCACCTCGACACCGTGATGACCAATGTCGACGTGGGGGTGTTCACGAAGTACGCCGGGCTCGGCATGCTGCCCTCGTACACGGTGGAGCCGGGCGACACCGACAAGGAGCTGAAGGTCGTCGACCATCCGCCCGAGGACATGCACCGGGCGATCGCGCGAGCCCTCGGCCTGGACGACATCAAGGTCCTCACGCCGACGCAGGACGTGCACGCGGCCGAGCGCGAGCAGTGGGACGACGGCTGCAACGTGCTGGCCTTGGAGCCGGGAGTGGTCGTCGCCTACGAGCGCAACACCACGACCAACAACCACCTGCGCAGGCACGGCATCGAGGTCATCCCGATCCGCGGCAGCGAACTCGGCCGGGGACGGGGCGGGCCCCGCTGCATGAGCTGCCCGCTGGAGCGCGATCCGGCCTGACGCCGTCAGCCGGCCATCGGGAGGGTGGGGCGGCCGGGCAGGCCGAGGATCGACTCGACCTCGCCGACGAACCTGTCCGCCTCCGCTATGATCTCGTCTGCGTCGTTCTGAGTGACGGCCCGGACCATTCCGGCCTCGACCGCCGCTCGCTTGGTCGCGCTCACCGCGAAGTAGGCCGCCCAGTCCGCGAGCTTCGGCTCGGCCTCGGGAAGCAGCTCCCAGGCGCTGCGCAGCCGCCGCCTGCGGCCGTCCATCGGACGGGGGCGCGCGGCGAGGATCCCGGCGGCCGCGCGCAGCGCCGCGAGATGGGCCGACACGTAGCGGTCCGCGGGCGTGGTCCCGACGGTGGCGTCCGCGAGGCACGCCCTGGCGTCCGCGAGACGCGCCAGGACCGCCTGCGGAAGCCGGGGCCCGGTCCGCTGGTCGCCGTTCTCTTCAGTCATGCCCGCCTCCTTGAGTCGTGGCATCCGGCGAACTCCGCCGGTGACTTCACAGTCGCAGAAAGCACCGACAATTTCGCTCGGCCGCGTAATCCCGGGCACCACCGGGACCACACGCTTTCTCACGCTCCCGTGGGCGGCCGGACGAGGAGCTTCCCCTCTCCCCGTCCGGCCCACGCCGCGGGCCGTGCCGCATCCGTCTCCGCCGACGACGTAGGCACGGATCCGACGGTGTGGGCACAGGCCGCGAGTCCCGCGCCCACTCCATCGAACATAGATTCGACCATGGCCGCTGTCAAGGCTGTCAACGAACAAGGGTTCGAGGACTGGCGGGGGCACGTACGACGAAGGGCCCCACGCGAAAACGTCGCGCGGGGCCCTCCCATCAGCGGGCTACCGCCGGAAAGCGCCTCTGACGTGCACGGGGACACCTTTGCCGAGCATGCCCGGCAGGATCTCGGCGACGTTCATCGGCAGCCGCACGCAGCCGTGCGACGCCGGATAGAGCGGCACCGACAGCGCGCCGTGGAGGGCGATGCCGCCGTTGAAGAAGATCGGGTTGTAGAGCTGCCCCAGGTAGGACCGGTGCCAGCCCCTGGCCCGCCACGTGGTCGCGTAGTCGCCGGTCGGCGTGCGGGCGCTACCGGAGAACACCTGCCTCTTGCCGTTCCACACGGCGTACTCGGTGTAGGGGACGCCGCTGCCGCTGGAGATGTGGCTGATGAGCATCGGGACGCCCGCGCGATACAGAACCATCACCTGTTTGGTCAGGTCCACCTCGACCCGGGTGGCCCTGCCCCGGGGCACGAGGACCCTGGGCGCGCGGGGGTTCTCCAGCGCCCTCCAGGTGCGGGCGGCGACCGTGCCGGTCGGCTTGATCCCCTGCACCTTCTGGAACGCCCAGAGCGCCGTCAGCGTGGCCCCGCCGTAGCGGCCGTCGGCACTGCCGGGCACGTAGCCGAGTTCCCTGAGCCGCGCCTGCAGCGCCTTCACCGCGTCGCCCTTGGCGCCGAGCCTGAGCGTCTTCCCCGGCGCCTCGAACGGCGGGTATCCGGCCCGTCCGGGCAGGACTCCCCGCGCCCCGGCCGCCGTCGCCGTGAGCGCCGGCGCCCCGGCCGCCGACGCCGCACCGGCGAGCCCGGCCCTCGCGTACGTCACGGCTCCCGCCGGAACCGCGGCGGCCCGCGCCGGGCCGGCGACCCCGGCCGTCGCGAAGGTCACAGCCCCCACGGCGGCGAGCATGGCCACGGCCGGCCGCCGTCGACCTCTCATCATGACCAACCCCTCATAAGCCTGATTCCGAACAAAGGACTCACCTTACGGTGCGATTGCGAGCCGTGTGATCACAAGTGGCGATAATCGGCCGCGTCTGTCCTGGCAATCCGTTTAGAGTGGCCGGGTGCCGGAAAAGTTGCATCCCAACGTCGTCCGAGTCGAGCAGGCCCTGCGGGACCGGCAGGTGACCGGCGAGGTCGTCGTGCTGGACGACGCCGCGCCGACGGCCGCCACGGCGGCGGCCCGGCTCGGCTGCGAGATCGGCGCGATCGCCAACAGCCTGATCTTCGACGCGGATGGCGCGCCGCTGCTGGTGCTGACCAGCGGGGCCCATCGCGTGAACACCGACCTGATCGCGCGGCTCGTCGGAGCCGCGAAGGTGCGCAGGGCCGCGCCGGAGTTCGTCCGGGAGCACACCGGGCAGCCCATCGGCGGCGTGGCCCCGGTCGGGCACCCCGCGCCCGTGCGGACGCTGGTGGACACCTGGCTGGGCAAGCACGAGGTCGTGTGGGCCGCCGCCGGGCATCCCCACTCGGTCTTCCCCACCTCGTTCGACGAGCTCGTACGGATCACCGGGGGCACGCCCGCCGAGGTCGGATGACCTCCGCGACCGGCCTCGGGCCGCTTTGCTAGTGTGCGACGGGTGATCCGACTGCGCCGGGTGGGGCCCGACACGTTCAGGGCGGTGCTGGACACCGTGCTGGAGATCTACACGGACGCCATGCGTCCGCCGTCGGACCAGCTCGCGGGCCGCATGGCGATAATGCGCAACCACGCCGCCTATCCCGGCTTCGCCTGCGTACTCGCCGAGGACCCGCAGGGCCTGGGCGTCGCCGGCTTCGCGTACGGCTTCCACGGCGGCCCCGGACAGTGGTGGCACGACGTCGTCCGCGGGGGCCTGCAGGACCGGGCGGGCCCGGTGGTGGCCGACGAGTGGTTCGGCGACGCCCTGGAGATCGCCGAGATCCACGTGCGCCCCGAGTACCAGGGCAAGGGCGTCGGGCGGCGCATGATCCACGCGCTGTGCGAGGGCCGCCCGGAGCGCACCGCCGTGCTGTCCACGCACGACGCCCCCACGGCCGCCCGCCATCTCTACCGCGATGTGGGCTTCGCCGATCTGATGACCCGGTTCGTCTTCCCGGGCGGCTACGAGGAGTACGTCATCGCCGGAGTGCGGCTGCCGTTGCCCGGCCCCGCGCCGCTTCACGAGGACTGAGCGGGCGCGGGCGGGACGGGCGAACGGGTCAGCCGGCGACGGCCGGCACGCCGTGCAGCGCCTGGAACACCTCGCGGGTCGCGCTCGACCGGTTGAAGGTGATGAAGTGGATGCCGGGGGCGCCCTCGTCCAGGAGCGTCCGGCACATCGCGGCGGCGTGCTCGATCCCCAGGCGGCGGACCGCCACCGGATCGTCGGCGACCGCCGCGAACCGCTCGGCCACCTCCGGCGGGAACGGCGCGCCGGACAGCTGCTCGGACCTGGCGATCGTGCTCATCTGCGTCACGGGCATGACGCCCGGGATGATCGGCGTGTCGCACCCCTGGGCCGCCACGCGGTCGCGCAGCCGCAGGTAGTCCTCCGCGCGGAAGAACATCTGGGTGATCGCGTAGTCGGCGCCGGCCCGGCACTTCCGCACGAAGTAGCTCGTGTCCGACTCGATCGTGGCCGACCTCGGGTGCTTGTACGGGAAGGCCGCCACCCCCACGCAGAAGTCGCCCGCCTGGCGGATCAGCCGCACCAGGTCCTCGGCGTACAGGACGCCCTCGGGGTGCCTGACCCACTCGTCCAGCGGGTTGCCGCCGCGCGGGTCGCCGCGCACGGCGAGGATGTTGCGCACCCCGGCGTCGGCGAACCGGCCGACGAGGTGGCGCAGCTCACGGATCGAGTGGTCGACGGCGGTGAAGTGGGCCACGGGCGTCAGCGTCGTCTCGTGGGCCAGCCGCTCGACGATGTCCACGGTGCGGTCACGGGTCGAGCCGCCGGCGCCGTAGGTGACGGAGACGAACGTCGGCCGCAGCGCCTCCAGCTCGCGGATCGCGCGCCACAGCTGGCGCTCCCCCTCGTCGGTCTTGGGCGGCATGAACTCGAACGAGAACGAGCGCTCGCCCGCGGCCAGCAGTTCGCGGACCGTCGGGACGCGATCTGGGAGCCGCGAGGGCAGACCGAGAGCCATACGGGAAAGATTACCGCGCGGGCCACTCCCCGGCCTCCGCGGTCTCGCCATGTGGACTGGGCCGCTGGGCCGCTGGGCCGCTGGCGGAGCATGCGGACGTTTTGACCTAACAGCGCGAGCTGACCAATTTAGAGGGGATCTGCGCTGTGATGTCGGGATCTGCCCCGGTTACCCTCTGAGGCATGACCACTTCCGCCGCCACGCTCGACCACATCCGTACGGAGGTGGACCGCGTTCTCCGGGAATTCCTCGACCGGCAGCGCCCCCACTTCGAGGACCCGCACCTGGCCGTCCTGCTCTCCGCCGCGGAGGACTTCCTCGCCGGTGGAAAGCGACTGCGTCCCGCCTTCTGCCACTGGGGGTGGCGTGCCGGCGGCGGCGGCGACGAGCCGGGCCTGCCCTTCGCCGCCGCGTCGCTGGAGCTGCTCCAGGCCAGTGCGCTGATCCACGACGACGTCATGGACGCGAGCGACGTGCGCCGCGGCATGCCCTCGGCACACCGGCGCTTCGAGCGCATGCACGCGGACGCGGGCTGGCACGGGTCGGCGCGGCAGTTCGGCGAGGGCTCGGCCGTGCTGCTGGGCAACCTGCTGCTGGTGTGGTCCGGCGAGATGTGGCGCTGCAGCGGCCTCGACCCCCGGGCGATCGCCGCGGCCCAGCCCCTGCACGACTACATGCTCACCGAGCTGATGTGCGGGCAGTATCTCGACCTGCTGGAGCAGGCGCAGGGCGAGAGCACCTTCGACAGCGCTCTGCGAGTGGCCCTTTACAAGAGCGGTAAGTATTCCGTCGAGCAGCCGCTGCGCCTCGGGCTCGTGCTCGCCGCCCAGGCCCGGCACGCCTGGATCGACCGCCTGTGCGTGCAGTACGGCCAGCGGGTGGGCATCGCCTTCCAGCTCCGCGACGACATCCTCGGCGTGTTCGGCGACCCGGCCGAGACCGGCAAGCCCGCCGGGGACGACCTGCGCGAAGGCAAGCGGACCGTGCTCATCGCGCGGGCGCTCGCCGGGGCCACCCCCGCCCAGCAGGACGTCGTACGGACCCTGCTGGGCGACCCGGGGCTCGACGCCGACGGGGTCGGGCGGCTGCGCACGGTGATCGAGGAGACCGGCGCGCTGACGGACTGCGAGGACATGATCAAGCGCTATCTGGACGAGGCGATGCACGCCCTCGAACAGGCGCCGATCGAGGAGGACGCCCGCGCCGCGCTGGCCGCCCTGGCCGTCGCCGCCACCTCCCGCCGCACCTGACGACGCCCCCACCGGGCCCGCCGTTCCCGTCCGGGACCGGCGGGGGCCGGCTCACAGCGGGACGGCCGACAGGCGCGCCTTGAGAGCCGCGGCGGCGGCACCGGGGTCCTCGGCCTCGGTGACGGCCCTGACGACCACCGCCCGGCGCACGCCGTGCGCCATCACCTCGTCGAGGTTGTCCGGGCCGATGCCGCCGATGCCGAACCACGGCCGGCCCGCGCCCAGGCTCGCGGCGTGCTCCAGCAGCGCGGGGCCGGGCGCCGGACGGCCCGGCTTGGTCGGCGTGGGCCACACCGGCCCGCAGCAGAAGTAGTCCACGCCCGGCTCCACCGCGGCGGCCGACGCCTCGGCCGCCGAGTGGGTCGACCTGCCGACAAGCACGTCCGAGCCCAGGATCTCCCGGGCCACGGGGACCGGGAGGTCGTCCTGACCGAGGTGCAGGATGTCCGGCCGGGCGGCGTACGCGACGTCCGCCCGGTCGTTGACCGCCAGCAGCGCGCCGTGCCGGTCGCAGGCCGCGCGGAACACCTCGAGCAGGCCCAGCTCCTCGCGGGCCTCGAGGCCCTTCTCCCGCAACTGGACGATGTCCACGCCGCCGGCCAGGGCCGCGTCGAGGAAGTCCTCGAGGTCGCCGCGGTCCCTCCTGCCGTCGGTGCAGAGGTAGAGCCTGGCCTGCGCGAGCCGTCGCCGGGTGTCGTTCACCCGGCCAACAATGCCATGCGGCGGCGGTCAGAAGCCCAGCGCCTGGGCCCTGCGCTTGACCTCGGTGTGCCGGCCCTTGACGATCGCGTCGATCGGCGCCCCCGGCAGCGAGTCGTCGGGGGTGAACAACCAGCGGATCGACTCCACCTCGTCGTACCCGGCGTCGGAGAGGACGGTGAGCGTGCCGGGCAGGCCCTTGAGCACCTCACCGTGGGCGACGAACACCGACGGGATCTGCGGCTGGCCGCCGCCCCGCCGGACGCCGACGAGCTTCTTGTCCTTCAGGAGTTGCTTGGTGCGGCCGATGCTGAGCCCCAGCTTCTCGGCGGCCTGCGGAAGTGGGAGCCACTCCCCGACGAGCTGGTCGGTCTCCCGGTCTATCTGCGCAACAGTAAGCGTCACGGAACCACCATTACCACATGCGAGCCTCCGGGAAACACCTCGACTACGTCATAATGCAGTCGCGGAGCGGCACGGCCGGATCGGCCACCCGCCGGGGGTCGAGCCTCCGGCCGGCCTCCACCAGGCGGCGGCCCTGCACCACGTCGCGCGGCCGGTCCACGGTGAACACCGCGGCGAGCCGGTCCTCCGGGGTCAGCCAGCACACCGCCCACTTCCCGTCGGCCCGCGGGTCGCCGCGCAGCAGCACCCGGTCGTCCGGGGTCGGGTGTCCGGCGAACTGCAGCATGTGATCGAACTGCTCCGACCAGAAGTACGGCACGGGGTCGTAGACCGCCTCATCGCCCAGCAGCGTGGCGGCGGCCGTGTCGGGGGCCTGGAGCGCGGTGTCCCAGTGCTCGACCCGCAGCCGGGTGCCGAACCTGCGCGACCACCAGTTGGCGCAGTCGCCCACCGCGACCACGTTCGGCAGCGACGTGCGCAGGTGCTCGTCGACGACCACGCCGTCGTCGAGCCGTACGGCCGAGCCCTTGAGCCAGTCGACCGAGGGGCGCACCCCGACGCCGGAGACCACCACGTCGGCGGGCACCCGCGCGCCGGACATGAGCGTGAGCCCGTCGGCGTCCACCGTCCCGACCATCGCGCCGAGGCGCAGCTCGACGCCGGCCCGGGCGTACCAGCCGATCGTGTGGCAGCCGACCGCCGGGCCGACCGCGGCGGCGAGCGGGCTCTCCCCCGCCTCCACCACGGTCACCGCGCACCCCGCTTTGGCCGCCGCGGTCGCGACCTCGGCGCCGATCCAGCCGGCGCCGACGACGGCCACGCGGGCGCCGGGCACCAGCCGCTCGCGCAGCGCGAGCGCGTCGTCGATCGTGCGCAGCACATGCTGGTGGCCCTCGCCCCGCAGCCGGACCGGGGTCGCTCCGGTGGCGATGACCAGGCCGTCGTACTCCAGCTCTCCCTCGGTCGTCTCCAGCACGCCGTCCCGCAGTCCCTTGGCGGCCGTGCCGAGGCACAGCCGCACGTCCATGGCGTCGAGATCGGAGTCGACCACGGTGGAGTCGGCGTCGCCGAGCAGCACCGTCTTCGAGAGCGGCGGGCGGTCATAGGGGCGATGGTGTTCCTCGCCGATGAGCGTGATGCGCCCGGTGAACCCCCGGGACCTCAGCGCCTCGATGCTTCGCACGCCGGCCAGGCCGGCACCCACCACCACGACGTGATCCACGCCTTGACCATAGATTGTCAACAGGGGACCTGGCCAACCGGCTCCCCATAACGAGTTGGGCAAGGAGCGCGCACATCTCGGGCAGCCCCGATTGTGAGCCGCGTCACGCCCGCCCGCGCGAGCGCCGAACCGGGCGATCCGCCGGTATCCGCCACGTACTACGCTGTGGGGCGTAAGACGCGCGGGAGCCCGGCGGACCGGGCTGAGAGGAGAGCGTACGGCTCTCGACCGCCCACCACCTGATCCGGGTCATGCCGGCGAAGGGAGCGCGGTGTCCTCCACACGGCCCTCCGGGAGCGAGCCCGGCCACGACGTCGTGATCGTGGGCGGTGGCGTGGCGGGCCTCGCCGCCGCCTGGCGTACGGCCCGGCGCGGACTGTCCGTCGCCGTGGTGGACCCCGCGCCGGGAAGCGGCGCCACCCACGCCGCCGCCGGGATGCTCGCACCGGTCAGCGAGGTGACCTACACGGAGGAGCCGCTGCTGCGGCTCGGGCTGGCGTCGCTGGCCGCCTGGCCGGCGTTCCGGGCGGAGCTGGAGGACGAGTCCGGCACCGGCCTCGACTACCGCGCCGAGGGCACGCTGGAGGTCGCCCGCGGCGCGGACGACAT
This sequence comes from Microbispora sp. NBC_01389, assembly GCF_045040095.1. Taxonomy (NCBI): domain Bacteria; kingdom Bacillati; phylum Actinomycetota; class Actinomycetes; order Streptosporangiales; family Streptosporangiaceae; genus Microbispora; species Microbispora sp. NBC_01389. The sequence continues at coordinate 4,688,086 of NZ_CP109552.1, read as the reverse complement.
GGCCCTCCTCGACGACCTCGCGGCCTTCGAGCGCACGCTCGGCCTGCGGGTCGAACGGCTGACCGGGCGTGAGTGCCGCTCCTTCGAGCCGATGCTCTCCCCCGCGGTGCGCGGCGGCCTGCTGGCCCGCGACGACGCCTGGGTCGACCCCCGCAGGCTCGTCCGCGCGCTGCTGACCGCGTTCGAGAAGGCGGGCGGCACGCTGGTGGCCGAACGCGCCGCCGAGGTCGTCGTCCCCGGGCGGGGCTCCCCGTCGGTGCGGCTGGCGTCCGGCGGGACCGTCCCGGCCGGCCGGGTCGTGGTGGCCGCCGGATCGTGGTCGGCCGCCCTGCTCCCCGGCCTGCCCGTACGGCCGGTCAAGGGGCAGATCCTCCGGCTGCGGGGCCCCCGGGGGTTCCTCACCCGGTGCGTGCGGGGACTGGTGCACGGCTCCCCCGCCTACCTCGTCCCCCGGGGCGACGGGGAGATCGTCCTGGGCGCCACCTCCGAGGAGCTGGGGTACGACGCGCGGGTCACCGTCGGCGGGGTGTACGAGCTGCTGCGCGACGCCCGCGAGCTGGTGCCCGGCCTCACCGAGCTCGAACTGGCCGAGACGGCCGTCGGCTTCCGCCCCGGGACCCCGGACAACCTTCCGCTCATCGGCCTCGCCGGGCCCCCCGGCGTCCTCGCGGCGACCGGGCACGGCCGGAGCGGCGTGCTGCTGTCCCCGATCACCGCCGAGGCCGTCGCCGCGCTCCTCACCGGCGGCGCGGTGCCGGAGGCCGCCCTGTCCTGCGACCCAGGGAGATTCCGCACATGAAGGTCACGATCAACGGAGGCCCGGCCGAGCTGCCGGAGGGGGCGACGGTGGGCGACGCCGTACGGACCCTCACGGCGCTCACGTCGGGCGTCGCGGCGGCGGTCAACGGCGAGGTGGTGAGCCGCGGCGCCTGGGACTCCACACGGGTGGAGGACGGCGACGGCGTCGAGGTGCTCACCGCGGTGCAGGGAGGATGACGGGAATGACGGAACAGGACGCCTCCGGCGACGTCTTCGTGCTCGGCGGGGAGAAGTTCGCCTCGCGGCTGATCATGGGGACCGGCGGCGCGCCGTCGCTGGAGGTGCTCGACCAGGCGCTGGAGGCGTCCGGCACCGAGCTGACGACCGTCGCGATGCGCAGGCTGGACCCGGCCGCCCGCGGCTCGGTGCTCGACCTGCTGCGGGCGCGGGACATCAGGGTGCTGCCGAACACGGCCGGCTGCTTCACGGCCGGCGAGGCCGTGCTGACCGCCCGGCTGGCCCGTGAGGCGCTGGAGACGAACTGGGTGAAGCTGGAGGTCATCGCCGACGAACGGACCCTGCTGCCCGATCCGATCGAGACCTTCGACGCGGCGGAACGGCTGGTGGCCGACGGCTTCGTCGTGCTGCCGTACATCGGCGACGACCCCGCGCTGGCGCGCCGGCTGGAGGACGCCGGATGCGCGGCGGTGATGCCGCTCGGCGCCCCGATCGGCTCGGGCCTCGGCATCCGCAACCCGCACAGCATCGAGCTGATCGCCGAGGCGGCCGCGGTGCCGGTCATCCTCGACGCGGGGATCGGCACGGCCAGCGACGCGGCCCTCGCGATGGAGCTGGGCTGCGACGCCGTGCTGCTCGCCAGCGCCGTGACGCGGGCGCACCGGCCCGGCCTCATGGCCGCCGCCATGCGGCAGGCGGTCACGGCCGGACGGCTCGCCCGCCTGTCCGGGCGCATCCCCCGCCGCCGTTACGCCGAGGCGTCCTCGCCCGTCCGCTCCGCGTGAGCGGCGCGTTTCCGAATCGGACGCCGGGTAAGGCCGGTTTTCGCATGAGGGACGGCTTTCCGGGTCCTGCGAAAGGGATCCGGACAGGTCTCGGTTTGGGATTCGGGAACACGCCCGACGGCAAATCACCCGTAAACTCGGGCGGGTGGACACGACGCTAACCGATCCGCTCGTGGGGCAGCAGCTCGACGGGCGCTACCGCGTCGAGTCCCGGATCGCCCGGGGCGGCATGGCCTCCGTCTATCTGGCTCTGGACATCCGGCTCGACCGCACGGTCGCCGTCAAGGTGATGCACCGTTCGCTGGCCGAGGACCCGCAGTTCGTCCAGCGGTTCATCGGCGAGGCCAAGTCGGTGGCGAGCCTCTCGCACCCGAACATCGTGCAGGTCTTCGACCAAGGCACCGACGGGGCGAACGTCTACCTGTCGATGGAGTACGTCCCCGGCAGGACGCTGCGCGACATCCTGCGCCGGCGTGGCCGCCTCCCGGCGCGCGAGGCCCTGGAGATGGTCATCCCGGTGCTCGCCGCCCTCGGCGCGGCCCACCAGGCGGGGCTGATCCACCGGGACGTCAAGCCCGAGAACGTGCTGCTCGCCGACGACGGCCGGGTGAAGGTCGTGGACTTCGGCCTGGCCCGGGCGATCGAGGCCACCAACCAGACCAAGACCGGCATGATGATCGGCACGATCGGCTACATGTCGCCCGAGCAGGTCACGACCGGCCTCGCCGACGCGCGCAGCGACGTGTACGCCGTCGGGATCATGCTGTTCGAGCTGCTCACCGGGCAGCCGCCGTACGCCGGTGAGACGCCGATGTCGATCGCCTACCGGCACGTGCACGAGACCGTGCCCGCGCCGTCCTCGGTCGTGCCCGGCATCCCGCCGCAGATCGACGCGCTCGTCACCGCCGCCACCGACAAGGACCCCGCCCGGCGCCCGGCGGACGCGACCGCCATGCTGGTCGCCGCCGTCGAGATCCACCGTACGCTGCCGAGGACCGGGCACACCGGCGGCCACACCCGCCCGGGCTCGGTAGTGGGCTCCGCGGTGGGCTCCCCGACGGGCGCGCACAGCGGCGCCGGCACGGGGACGCACCGCGCGCCCGTGGCCCCGGCGGGCGCGACCCCCGCGTCCGGCACAGCCGGGCACGCGCAGCTCGGCCAGACGGTGATCCAGCCGCGTGCGGACCTGCTGACCGGCGTCGTGACCGGCCCCACGGAGGCGGGAGGGCGCCGCGGGACCCGCAGGGCACGACCACGACCGGTCTGGTTCCTCGCCGCACTGGCCCTCGTCATGCTCGCGGGCGTCGCCTTCACGGGCTGGTGGTTCTCCGAGGGCCGCTACACGAAGGTGCCCGACCTGGTGAACAAGCCCCTGACGGTCGCCCGGCAGGAGGCGCAGAACCGCGGATTCGAGGTGCAGGTCCTCAAGCCGGTGTTCGACGACAAGGTCCCCAAGGACGTCGTCCTGAACACCGAGCCCGGGCCGGGCGCCGAGGCGGTCAAGGGAGCGGTGCTCAAGCTGATCCCGTCGGCCGGCCCGGAGACGATCCCGGTGCCGAAGGTAGAGGGCCTCAGCCTGGCGGACGCCCGGGCCAAGATCGCCGAGGCCGGGCTGACCCCCGGACGGGTCAGCCGGAGCGCGAGCGAGACGATCCCGCGTGACCAGGTCATCCGTACGAACCCGCTGGTGGGCAAGCGCGTCAGGAAGGGCGGCGCGGTCAACTTCGTGGTCAGCGCCGGGCTGCTGATGCCGGACGTCACGCAGATGATGCGCGACCAGGCGGAGAAGTTCCTGCGCGACAAGGGCTTCAACGTCCAGATCGACGAGACGGTGGACGACGCCCCACCGGGCACCGTGATCGCGCAGGACCCCTCGGGCGGCGCGGAGACGGCGGCCGGGGCGACCGTCCACCTGACCGTGTCACGCGGCCCGGACCAGGGCTTCCACTGGCCGTGGGAGACCGACCCCTCGCAGGCGGCGCCCGACTTCGTGAACGTGCCCGACGTGCGGTTCAAGGCGGTGCGGGACGCGGTGTCCGAGCTGAAGACGGCCGGCTTCAGGGTCAGGGTCCGCGAGCTGGTCGGCACCCAGCGGGTCGTCGGCGAGAACCCCCTCGGCCAGCAACCCCAGGGCAGCACCATCACGATCTGGCACTGACCCCCACCCGCCCGCCGTCGTAACTCTCCGCGCGCCGGTGGTCGTCTATGTGCTCCTGGTTGCGTTGTCGCGCTTCGGCGACGGCCTTCTCACCGCCGGTTTCGGTATGCGGCACGAAATCTGTACGGTCCTTGGCCATCGCCTCTCAGATGCGGTCAGTCCAGTCCTCAGTGACCGCTGCCCAGTCGTCCTTGTTCAGGAAGTGGCAGTAGGGAAGATTGGTGCCTTTGATCCGGAGAGGCTTGAACCCGGACCAGCAGGCCACCTCGATGTGCCCGAGTCGCAACCCCTTGATCGTCTCCACCGCCGGGAGAAGGCCGGTGTCACTCGAGAACAGCACCAGAGCGTCGTACTGCCTCCGCAGCGCCAGGTGGATGAGATCGACGGCCAGGGCGACGTCGATGCCCTTCTCCTGCGGAGGCGTCCCATCCGTCCAGCCACGGTAGTTGAGTTGCCGTCGAATCACCTGGACGCGGCGGTCGTGTGTCCACCGCGCCGCCTGAGCATCGTTTGCTGCTGCCGGTAATGGCTGATAGTTGGGATCAGGACGGCCTCGGTAGACCCGCACCGCCGTCACCTCACTCGCGCGCGACCTCCGTTGACCGATCAGGTCGGCGATCCCGGCGGGATCGGGCACGCATCTATATGGCGGCACACCGTAACTCTCGAAGAGACCGTGCCCGCTCAGATGGACGTTCTGAAAGTCCAGGAAAACCGCGACACGTTCGGCCACGAGGTCGTCTCCCACATGAAAAAGCCCCGCCAGTCCCGGAGGACGGCGGGGAGTAATGGTCCCAGTGTAGCAGAACGAGTCGTACTCGTTTCGCTACCCTTCGAAATCGTCCTGCCACCCTACTTCGCGACATGCTCGGTACGCAGCGATTCCACCGGTTCGGGTAGTCAGAGGAGGAGGGTGCCGGGGAGGCGGAGGCGGGCGAGGCCGCCGTCGGGGAAGATGTCGAGGCGGACGTGGGTGACGCGGCGGTCGTCGTCGAGCCGGAAGCGGTGGCGGGTGTCCGGTTGGAGCCGGGTCTTCGGCAGCAGCGGGAACCAGGCGGCGTCGTCCGGCAGCGGCGCTCGACCGGCGTCGTCCTCCGGCGGGAGCGCTCGGCCGTCGTCCAGGGGTGCCTGGCCGGTGTCCAGGGCCGGCGGTGTCGGCGCGGCGTGGCCGGTGTCGGCGCCCATCAGGGAGGCCCAGCCGGGGGCGTTGAACTTCAGGTGGGTGGTGTCGATCTCGGCCACGGCGATCCGGCCGGGCCCGGCGAGGGCGACGACGAGCCAGTCGTTGCCGCCGTCGCGCCGCCGGGCCGTCTCCCAGCCCTCGGCCTGGTTGCGGGCGAGGCCGGGCGCGAGGACGTTGTCCGGCGAGGAGTAGAACTCGTCGGAGCACGCGGTGACGAGCCCGCCGTTCTCCAGCGCGGCGAGGTCGACGGTCAGCCCGCGCAGGAACGCCGGGTCGGGCACGACCCGGCCGTGCACCCGCAGCCGCGCGACGCCGCCGTCGGGGAAGATGTTCAGCCGGACGTGCGTGAACCGGCGGGGATCGGTGACCGCGAACTCGTGGGCCGCGTCGCCCCCGAGCGGGCTCTTCGGCACGATCTCCACCCAGCCGTCCAGCTCCTCCGGCGCCGGGTGCCCCTCCGCCGCGCACGCCTCCACCGAGGCGTACGGCGGGTAGTTGCCGCGGAACCACGCGGTGTCGACGACGACGCCCCGGACGACCCCCGGCATGCCGAGGCGGACGATCGCCCAGTCGTGGCCCGCCTCGCGCCGCCGGCGCGTCTCCCAGCCGTCGTAGACCTGGCCCTTCGCGCCGAAGGTGTGCGGCCGGAACTCTGCCGGTCCTGGCCTGATGAGGGCCTCCCGCTCGGCGAACGACTCGTCGCTGGCCGCCACGACCGACCCGCCGTACGTGCGGAGGGCGAGGTCGGGCAGACGGGTGAAGGCGTTCACCGCGCTCCTCTGGTCAGCAGGCGTCCGCCGGGAGTGGCGAGGCCGGTGGGCGCGCCGCGCAGCCAGGTGGTGCGGACGACGCCGGAGAGGCGCCGCCCGTGGTAGGGCGACACGGGGTTGCGGTGGTGCAGCGCCGCCACGTCGACCGTGAACTCGGCGTCGGGGTCGAAGGCCACCAGGTCGGCGTCGTTGCCCGGCCTGATCGCCCCCTTGTACGGCAGGCCCGCGAGGCGGGCGGGGCCCTCGGCCATCCAGCGGACCACGTCGGCCAGGCCGTACCCGCGGGCGCGGGCGGCGGTCCACACGGCGGGCAGGCCGACCTGGAGCGAGGAGATCCCGCCCCACGCCTCGGCGAAGTCGGCCACCTTGAGGTCGGGCGTCGACGGGGAGTGGTCGGAGACGATCCCCATCAGCACCCCCTCGGCGAGCCCCTCCCACAGCGCGTCGCGGTTGGCCGCCTCCCGGATCGGCGGGCAGCACTTGTACGCCGGGCCGGTGACCTGTTCGGCCGCCAGGGTCAGGTAGTGGGGGCACGTCTCGGCGCTGACGCGCACCCCGGCCGCCCGCGCCTCCCGCAGCGGCCCGAGACAGGCGGCGGCCGACACGTGCACGATGTGCGCCCTGGCGCCCGTCTCGGCGGCCAGCGCGATCAACCGCTCCACGGCCCGCCGCTCGGCCTCCTGCGGGCGCGACCTGAGGAAGTCGTCGTACGCCGGGCCACCGGGCTCGGACAGCAGCGCCGGGTCCTCGGCGTGCGCGATCAGCAGGCCGCCGAAGCTCGCCACCTCCGCGAGCGCGGCCCGCAGCCCGTCGTGGTCGAGCTCGGGGAACTCCTCGACTCCGGAGGGGGACAGGAAGCACTTGACGCCCATGACCCCGGCCTCGTGCAGGGGGCGCAGGTCGGGGAGGTTCCCCGGGACCGCGCCGCCCCAGAAGCCGACGTCCACGTGACACCGCCCCTCGGCGGCCTTCCGCTTGACCTCCAGAGAGGCGACGTCCAGGGTCGGCGGCAGCGAGTTCAGCGGCATGTCGACGATTGTGGTGACGCCCCCGGCCGCCGCCGCCGCGGTGGCGGTCGCGAAGCCCTCCCAGTGGGTGCGGCCGGGCTCGTTGACGTGCACGTGGGAGTCGACCAGCCCGGGGAGCAGCGGCAGGTCGCCGAGGTCGACGTGCTCGGCGGCGCCGGGCGGGTCGTCGTAGGGCCGGAGGGCCTCGATCAGGCCCCCGCGCACGGCGACGGCGAGCGCCCGCTCCCCCTCCGGGGTCACGACCCGCCGCGACCGCACCACCAGGTCGCATCGCCGGCCGCCGCCGGGTGAGACGTCCTCTTCCCCCGCGTGATCCTGCAAAGAACCCACCGCTCCTCCCGCGATCCGGGCGCCTCCCGTCCTGGTTTCGCGCCGGTGCCTACCGCCTGGTGAGGTGCTCGGCCGCGATCCGCCGGGCCAGCCGTTCGAGCAGCGGCCCGGCCTCGGCCACGCACCTCGCGACGTCGGGCTCGATGTCGGTCAGCGCGTACGCCGCCTCGATTCCCGCCTTCCTCAGTTCGTCGTCGCCGACCGCGCGGCGGCCGCAGACGGCCACGACCGGCACGCCGTGGCCGGCCGCCGCCGCCGCGACGCCCACGGGCGCCTTGCCGCGCAGGGTCTGCTCGTCGATCGCGCCCTCACCCGTGATCACCAGCCGGGCGCCCGCCACGTGCCGGTCGAAGTCGACCAGGTCGAGCAGGTAGCCGATGCCCGGCCGGATCTCGGCGCCGAGGAAGACCAGCGCGCCGAAGCCGACCCCGCCGGCCGCGCCCGCCCCTTCCCGCCCGGCCACGCCCATCGCTCCGACGGGGCCGTCGTGCTCGGCCGCACCCTGCAGGCCGTGGGTGTGCGCGGCGACGGCCGCCAGCCGGGCCAGCCCGGCCTCCAGCACGGCGACGTCGCCCGGGCTCGCGCCCTTCTGCGGGCCGTACACCGCCGCCGCGCCGTACGGGCCGAGCAGCGGGTTGTCCACGTCGCTCGCGACCACGACCTCGAACCCGCGCAGCCGGTCGGAGGCGTCGATCGCGTGCAGGTCGCGCAGCGCCGCCCCGCCGGGCGGAAGCTCGTTCCCCCCGGCGTCGAGCAGCCGTACGCCGAGGGCCTGGGCCATGCCCGCGCCGCCGTCGGTGCAGGCGCTGCCGCCGAGGCCGAGCACGATCCGCGCCGCGCCGTGCCGTACGGCGTGGGCGACGAGCTCGCCGGCGCCGCGGCTGGTGGCGGTCAGCGGCGCGGCGACGCCCCGCGGGAGCCGCCGCAGGCCGGACGCCTCGGCCAGCTCGATCACGGCGACCCGGCCGCCCGGCTCGTCCCGCACGGCGTAGGCCGCCGGGACCGGCGTGCCGTCCGGGCCGGTCACCTCCGTCTCGACCCGGGTGAACCCGCTCGCCACGACCGCGTCGACCGTGCCGTCTCCTCCGTCGGCGACCGGCAGCGGCACGACGGGGACGTCGCCCAGCCCGGCGGCCACGTGCGCGGCGACCTCCGGAGAGGTGAGCGACCCCCGGAACTTGTCCGGCGCGATGACGACGTGCCCTGTCATGCCGCGTGCCCTGTCATGCCGCGTGCCATGCCGTGTGCGCTGTCATGCCTGGCCTTCCGATAGTCCGTCTGCGAACGTCTCAGAAATGATCCCCGGTGCGCAAGCGGCGGTGCGCGTCGGCTCCCGCCCGTGCGGCGGCCTCGCCCGGCACGGTGCGCAGTTCGCCGCCGTCCACCACGGTCCGGCCGCCAACGAGCAACCGGGCGAGCGGCGGGGTGGCGCCGTAGGCGAACGCGACGACAGGGTCGTCGATCGCGGCGTGGAAGCCGCCGAGGCGCCACAGCGCGACGTCGGCGAGCTTGCCGGGCTCCAGCGACCCGATCTCGGCCTCCCGGCCGAGGCAGCGGGCCCCGCCGAGGGTGGCCGTCTCCAGGGCCTGGCGGGCGGTGAGCGCGCGCGGGCCGTACCTCGCCCGCTGCATGAGCATGGCCATCCGGATCTCCCCGGCCAGCGGGGTCATCTCGCTGGAGGCGGGGCCGTCGACGCCGAGCCCGACCGGCGCGCCCGCCGCGAGCAGGTCGCTGATCCGCGCGATGCCGGCGCCGAGACGGCCGTTGGAGGACGGGCAGTGCGCGACCCCGGTGCCGGTCTCGGCGAAGCGCCGCACGTCCTTGTCGGTGAGGTGCACGCAGTGGGCCAGCCACACGTCGGGGCCGAGCCAGCCGAGCCGGTCGAGGTAGTCGACCGGAAGCACGCCGAACTGCTCCACGCAGTGCTCATCCTCGTCCGCCGTCTCCGCGCCGTGCGTGTGCAGCCGTACGCCGAGGGAGCGGGCGAGCTCCGCCGAGCGGGTCATGAGCTCGCCGCTGACCGAGAACGGCGAGCAGGGGGCGACGGCGACGCGCAGCATCGACCCGAAGGACGGGTCATGATATTTCCGGACCGCTTCCTCGGTCGCCCCGAGGATCTCGTCGATGTCCTCCACGACCTCGTCCGGGGGCAGCCCGCCGCGCGAGGTCCCCCGGTCCATGGACCCCCGGCAGGGATGGAAGCGCAGCCCGACCGCGCGGGCGGCCTCGATCTCCGCCTCGAACAGGTCGCCCCGCCCCTTGGGGAAGATGTAGTGATGGTCGGTCGAGGTCGTGCAGCCCGACAGGGCGAGCCAGGCCAGCCCGGCCGTCGCGGCGCCCGACACGACCTCGGCGTCCATCCGCGCCCACAGCCGGTAGCTCGCGACCAGCCATTCGAACAGGGTGCCGTCGGGCGTCACGCCCTGGGCCGCCCACTGGTAGAGGTGGTGGTGGGTGTTGACCAGGCCCGGGGTGGCCAGGCAGCCGGAGCCGTCGATCCGCTCGGCCTCCCCCGGCGCGTACGGCGCGGGGCCGGGGCCGACCGCGGCGATCCGGTCGCCCTCGATCACAAGGTGGCCGGAGGGGATCTCCTCCCCCCTGACGGGCACGATGTGGGCGTTCTCGACGACCACTCGCCGTGGCGCGGGATCACGCAACGAAGACTCCCTGCTCAGGCGGGACGGAGGCGGGCGGCGGCCGGTCGGTGTGCGGCCGAGGGCCGGCTCACGGCGGTGGCCGGAGGCGGGTGGCGGCGAGGCGGACCGCGTCGAGGATCTTCTCGTATCCGGTGCAGCGGCACAGGTTGCCGGCCAGCGCCTCCCGGATGTCGGCGTCCGGCGGCACGCCGTCCGCCTCGGCCAGCAGCGCGTGGGCCTGGACGACGAGACCGGGTGTGCAGAAACCGCACTGCACCGCCCCGGCGTCGAGGAACGCCCGCTGGACCTCGTGCAGCCCCTCCCCGGAAACGTCGCCGTGCGCGGGTCCGGCGTCGGGGAACGGGGTGCCGCCGCGGGACAGGCCCTCGACCGTGACGACCTCGCGCCCCTCCGCCTGGCCGGCGGCGACCAGGCACGCGCAGACCGGCGTGCCGTCGAGGTAGACCGTGCAGGAGCCGCACTCCCCCTGCTCGCAGGCGTTCTTGGCCCCCGGGAGGCCGAGCCGCTCACGCAGGACGTAGAGCAGGCTCTCGCCCTCCCACACGTCGTCGGCCGCCGTCGCGCGGCCGTTCACGGTGAGGTTCACTCTCATGCGCTCCCCCTGTCGTCACCGGCCCCCGAACCGCCGCCGGAATCGCGCCCGGAATCGCGCCCGGAATCGGCCCTGGTGCCGGCCCTGAAGTCGGCCCAGGCCCAGCCGAGCGCGCGGCGGGCCAGCACGGCCAGCGCGTGTGTGCGGTAGGCGGCGCGGCCGCGCACGTCGTCGATCGGGGCGGCGGCGCCGGCGACGAGTTCGCCGAAGCGGCGGGCCACGCCGGGATCGAGCGGCGAGCGCCCCTGCCAGTCGAGCCGCGCGGCCGCGAACTCCCCGGCGGCGACGGCCCGGCGGGGCGTCGGTGCGGCCGAGCCGACGCCGGTGCCCACCCGCCGCTCCGCCGCGTGCAGGGCGATCGAGAACGAGCACACCGCGATCACCATGGCGTTCCTGGTGCCGATCTTGGAGAAGTACTGCGGCCCGCGCGCCACCGGGACCCGCACGGCGCGGATCAGTTCGTCGGGCGCCAGCGCGTTGCGCTTGACCCCGGTGTAGAACTCACCGATCGGGATCAGCCGGGCGCCGCGCACCGACTCGGCCTCCACGACCGCGTCGCAGGCCAGCAGCGGCGGATGGCTGTCGCCCGCGGGCGAGGCCGCGCCGAGGTTGCCCGCGACCGTGCCCCGGTTGCGGATCTGCGGCGACCCGACCGTGCGGGACGCCTGGGCCAGGCCGGGCAGGCATGCCCCCAGTTCCCCGATCAGCCGCGCGTAGGTCACCCCGGCGCCGAGGCGGATCACGTCCCCCTCCCGCGACCACTCCCGCAGCTCGGGGATCGGGGTGAGATCGAGCAGGGCGGCGGGGCGGCCCCTGTCGAGGTTGATCTCCACCATGACGTCGGTGCCGCCCTGGATCGGGGTGGCCTCGGGGCGTGCGGCCTTCAGGTCCAGGGCCTCGGCCCAGGTGCGCGGGCGCAGGAAGTCCATCGGCTACTCCCAGGCCGGACCGGCGCCGGGCGCGTCCTCGCGCAGCACGGTCCCCTCGATCAGCCCGTACGGCCGGTCGGCGGCGAAGAAGACCTCCCCGTCGTTGGGCAGCCCGAAGGGCGCGAGGTCGACCGGGAAGTGGTGCCTGTTCGGCAGCGACAGCCGCACCTCGCAGATCCCCGGGCACTCGGCCAGCACGCGCGTGCCCATGGCGTACAACGTCTGCTGCAGGGACAGGCTGTAGGTGTCGGCGAAGGCCGTGAGCAGGGCCGCCCGGGTCTTCTCGTAGCTCTTGTCCCAATCCTGAGGGGGCTCGGCGTCCGCGTGCCGCCATGCCACGTCGACGGCGGTGGCGAGGACGCGGTCGCGGGTCTCCGGCAGCGTCGTGTACTCGTCCTTCGCGAACCCCCAGAACTCCGACCCGGTCGTGTTGAGCACGACGAGGTCGCGCAGCCCGGAGACCACCCACGACCGGGTTCCGTCGTGATGCGCCACGCAGGTACGCACCTCCCGCCCGGAGCGGACGAACGAGTGCCCGAACGCGCCGTTGCGCTCCCAGGCGTGCTCCTCGACGGCGACCCTGGCGTGGTGGATCGCGGGCTGGGAGCCCACGAAGTGCCGCGCCAGCAGCAGCGCGAAGTCCTCGATCGCCCCGACGCCGTGCTTCTTGGCGAACGCGAAGACGGTGTTCTTCTGCGAGTCGGTGGGCAGGACGGCGGAGTTGTCCCCGCTCAGGTGCACCTCGGCCATGTCGCCCGACAACGCCGTGCTCACCGTGAGGTCCTTGATCCGGTGGGCGTCGCCGTGCCGGGTCACCCGTACGACCCTCGTCTCGGCCTTGCCATACCTGTTGGGTCCCAGAACGGCCACGGCTAGCTCCCCCGATAGGTCGAGTAGGCGAAGGGGCTCAGCAGCAGCGGCACGTGGTAGTGCCCGCCGGGCTCCCGGACGGCGAACACCACGCTGACCTCCGGGAAGAACGCGCCGTCCCCAAGATAGGCGGCGGTGTCGAAGACGAGCCGGTAGGTCCCGGGACGCGGGTCGAGCGCCGGTTCCCACTCCCGGCCGAGCGGGGTCCATTCCCGGATGCGGCCGTCGCCGTCGGTGCGGCCCTCCGCGACCGGCACGAAGCCGTGCGCCGCGCGCCGCGACAGCCGTACGGGCACGTCCCCGGCGGGCGTCCCGGCGGCGGTATCGAGCACGTGCGTCGAGAGGCTCACGGGCCCTCCCAGAGCGTGGCCAGCCGCAACGCGACGATCTTCGAGAGCTCGTCCCTGACGACCCCGCGCTCGGTCTCCTCGTCGTTTCCGAGCCGCCCGCGCAGCACCGCCAGCAGGTCATCGGCGTCCCGGCCGGTCGCGCAGACCAGATAGACGTGGCCGAACCGGCTCTCGTAGGCGGCGTTGCCCTCGCGGAGCGCGTCGAGCACGTCCAGGCCGGCGCCGCCGGCTCCGGACTGCTCGGACCGCGACCACGCCGCCTCGCGTCCGGCGCCGCCGGGCCGCTCGCCGATGCGGGGGTGCGCTGCCAGCGCCTCCAGCACGTCGTCCCAGGCCAGGGCGGCGAGTGCCGGCCCGCTCGCGCGGCGCAGCCCGTCGAGGTCCCGGTACGGCCCGCGCGCGGCCACCTCCTCCCCCCATCTGGCGGAGGCGCAGCAGGACCGCAGGTCCTCCCGGCTCAGTTCGCGCATGCCCGTCAGTCAACCGCCGGGGCCGCGGCGGGGTCCAGCGGCGCGAGGTCCGAACCGCGTGCCCTGCTCCGGGGGCCGCTTTGTACGTTGTGACAAAGGGAGTGGTCACGGGGGCGGTCAGGCGGGCCGCGACTAACCTGGAGGGCATTATGACTACTGGCAATCTCATCGGCGGTCACGTCTTCGTCGCGGGCGGCCTGGCCAAGGGCGGGCTCACGTACGCGTCGGAGATCGGCGCGGAGATGATCCAGGTCTTCGTCACAAATCCGCGCGGCTGGGCGCTCAGCGCGGGCGACCCCGCCGAGGACGCGAAACTGCGCGAGTCGGGCGTGCCGGTCTTCCTGCACGCCGCCTATCTCGTGAACTGCGGGTCGCCGACGCCGGCGACCCTGGAGAACTCGATCGCGGTGATCCGTCACACGCTGCGCCGGGGCGCCGAGATCGGCGCGCGAGGGGTGGTCGTGCACACCGGCTCCGCCGTCAGTCAGTCGCGCGAGGACGCGATGCGCCAGATCCACGAGCACCTTCTGCCGGTGCTGGACGAACTGCCCGGCGACGGTCCCGACCTGCTGCTCGAACCGATGGCGGGGCAGGGCCGGATGCTGTGCGCCACGGTCCAGGACCTCGGGCCCTACCTGGAGGCGCTCGACCACCATCCGAAGGCGGGCGTGTGCCTGGACACCTGCCACGCCTTCGCGGCGGGGCACGACCTGGCCGCCCCGGGCGGGGTGAAGGAGATGCTGGACGCCCTGCACGAGGTCGCCCCGGGCCGGCTGAGGCTGATCCACGCCAACGACTCCAAGGACCCGTGCGGGTCCAAGAGGGACCGGCACGAGAACATCGGGGCCGGGCACATCGGCGCGCAGGCGTTCGCCGATCTCATGCGGCACCCGGCGGCCGCCGGAGTGCCGCTCTGCATCGAGACCCCCGGCAAGGTGGACAAGCACCGCGAGGACATCGACCTGCTGAAGCAGCTCCGGAGCGGCTGAGCAGCGCCTGATCCACGGAGGCCCGCGGCCGCCGGCGTCGCGCGTCGCCGCCGGTCAGGGGTGTTCGCGGCGATCCGGCGCCCCCGTATGGCCGGATCGCCGCGTCCCCCGGTAACGCGCGGGCGGGGCCCTTCCCCCCCGAGCAGGGCCCCGCTTGGTAGCCACCTGGTGACAATCGGCTCACTTGGTGATTACCCCGCGTGTCTTGCGACGAGCGAAACACTACGGGGTGTAATCGGGCCGCCGGATGGCCCTTCGGACGAGCGGTCCCTAGTTAGCGCCATGCGGCCCGCCCTCACACGACGAGCGGACTCACGTGAGCGACAAACGGTCGCTCCGGGCCCCGTCACGGCGGCCCTGGCCTCGGACGACCCGTCACGCTCGCGCCGGTCCGAGCCCTCCCAGGGACAGGACTGCGCCGAGACGGTCAGTTGTCGTCGCCGAACTCGTGCCTCTTCTCCCGTACGGGGCGCTCCTTCACGACGGTGTCCCTGATGACTTCCGGCACGACCAGGGTCGTGGGCCGCTCGTTCACCGGAGCACGGTTCACGTGATTGAAGTTCCGGTCGTTGTTCTCGCGGTTGTTGAAGAACTGGTTGTTGGCCCACCAGCTGTTGTTGAACCAGGCGTTGTCGCGGTTCGTCTTGTCCTGGAATCCGAGGGCGACGCCCTTGGCGACGATTCCGAAGCCGGAGTGGTCGTCGACACTGTCCTTCCACAGGCCCTGGTTCCAGAAGTTCTGGTTGTTCCACCAGTTGTTGTTGTCGTTGTTCCACTGGTTGTCGTTGATGTGCTCGTTTCCGTCGGCGAGCGGGACGGTCGTGGCACCCGCGGCGGCGGCGAGAGCGAACGATCCACCGGTGAGAGCGGTTCCCAGGGCCAGCCCGGCAAGAATCCTCGTGAAAGCAGGCATTGCGCGTCCTCCTCGACAGGATTTTCATTGCGCCAGATCGGCGAGCCAATCACCCCGAAGTATTCACGGCCGCTTCGGGGCCACCTTCTCGCGGTTTCTTGATTGCCTGCGGCGTCGCATCACAAACGAGGAGCTGAAGCGTTTTATCTGGCCTTATCTGAATATGACACGCATGAGACCCTCAATACCGCTTATGTTGTGGTATGTCCGATTTGCGACGTCAAGGGCGGAACTGC
Source organism: Microbispora sp. NBC_01389 (assembly GCF_045040095.1). Lineage (NCBI taxonomy): Bacteria > Bacillati > Actinomycetota > Actinomycetes > Streptosporangiales > Streptosporangiaceae > Microbispora > Microbispora sp. NBC_01389. The sequence goes on along the minus strand of NZ_CP109552.1, from coordinate 4,672,830 downwards.
CGGACGAGTTGCTCACGCACCTGCCGGGTCAGCCTCCGGCTCACCGGCAGCGTCTCCCCGCCCACCTGGAGGACCACCCGCCCGGCGTCGAAACGCAACTCGCTCACGTGCCTCGCGTTGACGAGCGTGCTGCGATGGGCCCTGACGAACCCCGACCCCGCCCAGCGCCGCTCCAGTGCCGCGAGGGACATCCGTACGAGGTAGACGGCCTCGGCGGTGTGCAGGCGGACGTAGTCGCCGTGCGCCTCGGCGTAGCACACGTCCTGCCGGGCGACGAACTTCGTGCGGCCGGCCAGCTCGACGGGGATCGTCTCCAGGTCCTCGTCCGCACCGGGGGGCGCGACGGCGGCCGACAGGCGGCGCACGGCCTCCGCCAGGCGTTCGGGGCGCACGGGCTTGAGCAGGTAGTCGACGGCTTCCAGCTCGAACGCCTGCACGGCGCAGTCGTGGGCGCTGACGAAGACCAGTTTCGGCGGCGTGGGGAACCCGCCGATGAGCCGGGCCAGGTCGAGGCCGTCGAGCCCCGGCATGCGCACGTCGAGGAACACCCCGTCGAGACGCTCGCCGTCGGCGATCATCTGGACCATGTCGCGGAGGGCGGCCCCGCTGTCGGTGGCCGTGCGCACGTGCTCCACCCGGGCGTCCTGGCGCAACAGGAAGGCGAGCTCGGACAGGGCGGGGACCTCGTCGTCCACCGCGAGGACACGCAGCATGGCGTCCACCGTGCCGTGTGCCCGCCCCCCGCGCAAGGGGTGACCGGACGGTAGGTGACGACCCCGTCACGCCGGGGCATCACCGGTGCCTACGCGGAAAGCCCAAGTCAAGCCCGGGAACACTTTAGGGGGCATCTCCACCCATTTGCCCTTTTATCAGCCTTTTTGTCCCGCATGGTTGCCTAGGATGACGAGGGAAATCAGGCCGAACAAGGAACGTCGATGGGCAACAGGCGGGGCTCCCTTCCTCCCCGTTCCGGCTCCATCCGGGCACGGGTGACGCTGACGGTGGCCGCGCTGTCCGTCCTCCTCGTCGGCGTGATCGCGGCCGGTCTGTGCCTGCTGATCCGTAACAGGGTCGAGACCGACATCTTCAACGAGACGAGCCGCGTCGCGAGCGAATGGATCGGCTCGATGCGGCCCGGCCACATACCGCCGCCGGCTCCGACGGCGCGCGTCCCCCTCGTCCAGCTCACCGACTCGCGCGGCCGGGTGGTGCTGGGCGACCCCGTGGCCGGCTGGCGGCCGCTGAGCGCGGTCCGGCCCGCCAGCGGCAACCGCTTCCAGGACGTGACCGAGTGCTCCGGCGACCGGTGCGTCATGCTCACCGCGGCGCGGGTCCCGTCGTTGCAGGCGGCGGAGATCTGGCGGGGCGAGCCCCACTACGTGTACGCCGGCACGGACCAGCCGCCCTCCCTGCGCGGGCACCGGCTGGAGCTCCTCGCCGGCGCCAGCGGAGCGCTGCTGGCCGTGCTGTGGACGTGGACGACCTGGCGGGCGGCGGGCCGCGTCCTGCGGCCGATCACGGTGATCGGGCAGCGGATGTCGGAGATCACCGCCCACGACCTGTCCATGCGGGTGCCGCAGCCTCGCGGCCGGGACGAGATCGCCCGCCTCGCCCGCACCGCGAACCAGACGCTCGACCGGCTCGAATCAGCGGTCGCGCAGCAGCGGCACTTCGCCGCCGTGGTCTCCCACGAGCTGAAGTCTCCGCTCACCGGGCTCCGCACCGGACTGGAGGAGGCGCTGCTCTATCCGGAGATCGACGCGCGCGAGGCGATCGCCAGGTCCCTGCCGGTCGCCGAGCGCCTGCAGCGGATCATCGACGAACTGCTGGCCTTCGCCCGGCTCCGCAACGCCCCGTGCGCGTCCGAGCCGCTCGACCTCGGGGCCCTCGTACGCGCCGAGGTGGCGGCGCGCGGCGGAGAGATTCCGGTGTACGCAAGGACCGAGCCCGGATTGCGGGTCCTCGGCAGCCGCGTCCAGCTGGCCAGCGTCGTCACGAACCTGCTGGTGAACGCCCAGCGGCACGCGACCTCAAGGGTGGACGTGACCGCGGAGCCCGTCGGCGGGCAGGCGCTGGTCACGGTGCTGGACGACGGCGACGGCATCGCCGAGGAGGACCGCGAGCGGGTGTTCGAGCCCTTCGTCCGCCTCGACGCGGCGCGGCGCCTCGACCCCGGTGGCAGCGGACTCGGCCTGGCCCTGTGCCGGGCGATCGCGGTCGCCCACGAGGGCAGCCTCCGCATCGAGGAGTCCCCGCGCGGCGCGCGGTTCGTCCTGAGGTTGCCGCTCCTCGCCGCCGTCGCCCCCGGGCCGGCGAGCGGCGTCGGGCAGCACGGCCGCGCTGCGTCGGGCAGCACGGCCGCGTGACGGCGGCGGCGTCCGGTCAGGGACGGGCCGGGCCCGTACCGGGACGGGTGCGGGGGCGGGTCTTGGGGATCCGCAGCCGGATGCGGGTCCCCTTGCCCGGCGCGGTCTCGACGACCAGGCCGTAACCGGGGCCGTAGATGTGCCGCATGCGCACGTCGACGTTGCTCAGCCCGATGCCGGTCCGCTGCTCCCGCAGCGCGGCGTGCAGCTGCTCGGGATTCATCCCGACGCCGTCGTCCTCGACCCAGATGTGCGCCTCCGACCCGGCGTCCCTGATCACGACCCGCACCTCCCCCGGCATGCCGTGCTTGATCGCGTTCTCGACCAGGGGCTGCAGGCACAGGAACGGCACGTCGACCCGCAGCACCTCGGGAGCGACCTGGACGGTGAACCGCAGCCGGTCGCCGAATCTCGCCTGCTCCAGCAGCAGGTAACGGTCCACACAGGTCAGCTCGTCGGCGAGGGTGGTGAAGTCGGCGGCCCGGCGCAGCGCGTACCGGATGAAGTCGGCGAAGTCGAGCAGCAGTTCGCGGGCGCGCTCCGGATCGGTCCGGACGAACGAGGCGATCGTGGTCAGCGAGTTGTAGACGAAATGAGGGGATATCTGCGCCCGCAGGGCGCGCGCCTCCGCCTCCAGCGTGCGCCTGCGCGACGCGTCGAGATCGGCGAGTTCGAGCTGGCCCGACAGCCAGCGGCCCACCTCGGTCGCGGTGCGCACGAGCGCCGTGCCCACCCGCGCGTCGTACGCCGCCAGGGCCCCGACCACCCGGCCCTCCACGGCCAGGGGGACGACCACCCCGCGCCGGCCGCCTCCCCGGGACGCCGGGACGACGCGCGGCCTGCCCATGGCCGTCGCCGCGCGCACCTCGGCGAGGACGGCCTCGTCGCCCGGCTCGTCCGCGCCGTCCCTGGCCAGCACCCGGTCGGGCGTCGCGACGACCAGACCGGAGGTGCCCAGCAGCGTCCGCAGGTGCCGTACGGAGCGGCGGGCGGAGGCCCGGGTGAGCCCGGCGGCGCGCAGCGAGCGCGCGGCCAGACCGGCGACGCGCAGGGCGCGGAACGCCGCCTCACCGGGCGCCTCGCCCCGCACCTGACCCTCTCCCGGCGGCGGCTCGCTACGAGGCAGGGCGCGGCCGAGCACGCCGCCGCAGACTCCGCAGAGCGCGCACAGCGTGACCCACACGGCTGTCGACACGCCGGACACCGTAGCCCTTCGGCGGCCTCACGGCGGGCCCTCGCCCGGCTCCTCCTGGTATGAGTAGCGCTGCTCCTTCCAGGGGTCGGCCACGTTGTGGTAACCGCGCTCCTCCCAGAAGCCACGCCGGTCCTCGGTGAGATACTCGACGGCGCGCACCCACTTCACGCTCTTCCACGCGTACAAATGCGGCACGACGAGCCGGACGGGAAAGCCGCGCTCGGGAGACAGCGGCTTCTCGTCGAGGTGCGTGGCGAACAGCGTCGTCGGGCGGTCGAAGTCGGCCAGGCGGAGATTCGCGCTGTAGCCGTACTCCGCCCAGATAATCACGTGGCGTACGCCCGGCCCCGGCGCGACGCGGGCGAGCAGGGCCGAGGCGGGAAAGCCGCCCCACTCGTTCCCCATGATCGAGAACTTGGTGACGCAGTGGAAGTCGGACACGATTGTCGTGTGCGGCAGCGAGGAGAACTCCTCCCACGAGAACTCGTGGATCCGACCCGTCGCCGTCTCGCCGAACACCTGGAAACGCCACGTCTCCGGGCGGAACGCCGGCACCCTACCGTAGTGGACGACGGGCCGTCCGCGCGGGACGTACTGGCCCGGGGGCAGTCGCGTCTCCTCCTCAGGTGTCTCCGGCACGCAGGCCATCCTGCCACCCGCCGGAAAGCCGGCCCGCACCGGATCCCGGGCGCGCGGCCCCGCTCCGGCCACGCTCCGGCCACGCCCGCCGGAGAGCCGTACGGAACACGCCCGGGACGGGAGAGGTCGACGCGAGCATCGAGATGTGCGCTATATTGCGTCACATGCGTACCGCTTGGTCGTTTTGGTATGGCGACGGACCTGTGAGGACCGATCGCCTCCAAGCGCTGCGCTGACAGCCACGGAGAACGAAGGCCCCGGGTCCCCCACGGACCCGGGGCCTTCGTCGTTTTCCGGACCAGCATCATCCAGCCGCACCGATCCACCCGCACCGTCCGTTCGCACCGTCCGTCCGGACCACATCGAGAGCACGAGGAGACACCATGGTCATCGTCATGACCCCCGAGGCCACCCAGGACGACGTCGAGGCGATCACCGACCTCGTCGCCGCCGCCGGAGGGGAGGCGTTCGCGAGCCGCGGCGTGAACCGCACGATCATCGGCCTCATCGGCGACGTCGAGCAGTTCGCCACGCTCAATCTGCGGGCCATGCCGGGCGTCGCGGACGTCGTGCGGGTCTCCACGCCGTACAAGCTGGTGAGCCGGGAGAACCATCCCGATCGCTCCACGGTGACCGTGCGCGGCGTGCCCATCGGGCCCGGCACGGTGACGCTGATCGCGGGCCCGTGCGCGGTGGAGACGTCGCGGCAGACGCTGGAGGCCGCGCAGATGGCCAAGGCGGCGGGCGCGACGCTGCTGCGCGGCGGGGCCTTCAAGCCGCGCACCTCGCCGTACGCCTTCCAGGGGCTGGGCGAGGCGGGGCTGCGCATCCTGGCCGACGTGCGCGAGCAGACCGGGCTGCCGATCGTCACCGAGGTCGTGGACGCCCATGACGTCGCGCTCGTGGCGTCGTACGCCGACATGCTCCAGGTCGGCACCCGCAACGCGCAGAACTTCGCGCTGCTGCAGGCCGTGGGTGCCGCCGGGAAGCCGGTCATGCTCAAGCGCGGCATGACCGCGACCATCGAGGAGTGGCTGATGGCGGCCGAGTACGTCGCCCAGCGGGGCAATCTCGACATCGTCCTGTGCGAGCGGGGAATCCGGACTTACGAGCCCGCCACCCGCAACACCCTGGACATCTCGGCGGTCCCGGTCGTCCAGCGGCTGTCTCACCTGCCGGTGATCGTCGACCCGTCGCACTCCGGCGGCCGGCGCGACCTCGTCCTGCCGCTGACCCGGGCGGCCGTCGCGGTGGGCGCCGACGGTGTGATCATCGACGTGCATCCGCACCCCGAGCAGACGCTCTGCGACGGCCCGCAGGCTCTGGTCGACGGCGACCTCGACGGGCTCGCGGCGATCATGCGCGACTTCCCCTCGCTGGTCGGCCGCACCGCCGCCACCGTCAGGGAAACCACCGTCAGGGAAACCACCACCGGGGGAGCCGCGCCCGCCGCTCCCGCCCTGGCCTGACCACGCCGGGTCCGGTGCGGCCCGCGGCACGCGGGCCGCACCGGGCTCAGACGTCCAGCTTGTACGGCTGGATGGAGTCGGCGAGCTGGGCGGCGAGGTCCTCGGCGTCCAGGCGCCGCTCGATCAGCTTGAGGTCCTCGATCTTCGCGCGGGTCTCGGCCTGCCGGGACGAGAGGAGCGTGCAGCAGTCCTCGTCGGGCAGCTCGGAGATCTGCAGCGTGCCGATCCTGCGCGCCTCGGCCATGATCTCGCTCTTGTCCAGGCCGATCAGCGGCCGCATGATCGGCATGTCCACGGCGTGGTCCTGCGCGGTGATGTTGGTGAGGGTCTGTGAGGAGACCTGCCCGAGGCTGTCCCCGGTGACCAGCGCCTCGGCGCGGATGCGGTGGGCGACCTCCTCGGCCGTCTTGAGCATCAGCCGCCGCTGGGCGATCACCGCGAGCCGGTCCTGCCCCGAGTTCCTGATCGACTGCTGCGCCTTGCCGAACGGCACCACCCACAGCCGCGACTTTCCCTGGAACCTGTCCAGGTTGCGTACCAGCGCGTACGCCTTGTAGATCGACTCGGAGGTGGTGAACGGGATGCCGGAGAAGTGCAGGAAGTCGACCCGCAGGCCGCGCCGCATCATCCGGTAGGCCGCGACCGGCGAGTCGATGCCGCCGGACAGCAGCACGAGCCCCCGCCCGCTGGAGCCGACCGGCAGTCCGCCCTGGCCCGGCCGGCCGTCGGTGAACAGGAACGCCTCGTCCTTGTCCACCTCGATGTGCACGGTGAGTTCCGGGCGGCTCAGGTCCACCGGCAGGCCGAAGGTGTCGTTGATCGCCCCGCCGACCAGGCGGTCGAGCTCGTTGGAGCGCAACGGGAACCGCTTGTCGCGGCGGCGCGAACGCACCGCGAACCGTGCCAGACGGGCGACCTCGTCGCTGTCCCTGATCAGCTCGATGCCGGCCTTGGTGATCGTGTCCGGGTCCTTCGGGACCCGCCAGGCGAGGTGGACCAGCACGATGCCGGGCACGTCGGACACGCGGGCCGCCACCGCCTCGGCCACCTCGACGTCGGTGCCGGACGGCAGGAACAGCGCGATCACGCCGTGCCGCTGACGGATGTCGACGCGGTGGTCCTTGAGCGCGTGCTTGATGTTGGCCCGGAGGCGCATCTCGAAGATCTCGCGGTTCCGGCCTTTCAGGACCACCTCGCCTAACTTGAGCAGCACACAGGGCTCTCCCAGGGCGGTCATGGTCATGGGTGGAAACCTCCGGACGGACAGGGACGGCCTCGGCGCCAAGGGGGAGGCGCGGCCGGGAAAGGGTTCGCTGGAAGACAACGCGTCGCCCACGTGCGAGCTTCCCACTGTAACGCCGCCACCGAGCCGCACACTCCCTCAGTCGAGGTCGGCCAGGCCCTTCTCGATGGCGTAGCGGACCAGCTCGACCCGGTTGTGAAGCTGGAGCTTGCTCAGCGTGTTCTGCACGTGGTTCTGCACCGTGCGGTGCGACAGCACCAGGCGCTCGGCGATCTGCCGGTACGACAGGCCCTTGGCGACCATGCGCAGCACCTCGGTCTCCCGCTCGGTCAGCCGGGGGCCGTCCCGCTGCTCCTCCTCCTGGGCGCCGGGCCGCCGGTGTGCGAGCCTGCGGTACTCGCCCAGGACGAGCCCGGCCAGGCCGGGGGTGAACACCGCGTCGCCCTCGGCGGTCCGCCGGACCGCGTCGAGGAACTCCTCCCGGCCGGCCGACTTCACCAGATATCCCGAGGCGCCCGCCTTGACCGCCTCCAGCACGTCGGCCTCCTCCGCGCTGGCCGACAGGACGAGCACGCGCGGCGGCGCCGCCGACGCGCCCAGCCCGCGGGCCACCTCCACGCCCGGCAGGTCGGGCAGGTGCAGGTCGAGCACCACCACCTCCGGCCGGACCGCCGCCGCCACCCGCAGCGCCTGCCGGCCCTCCCCCGTCGCGGCGACCACCTCGTATCCGGCTTCGGTCAGATCACGGGCGACCGCCTCCCGCCACATCGGGTGATCGTCGACCACCATGACCCGCACCGGGGGCCGCCCGGCCCCCTCGTCTCCGGCCACGCTCACGCCCTCCTCCACGGCCGTCCTCCGCCCTCCCCACGCTCCCCCGCCGGGACCGACAGCTCGATCTCCGTGCCCGACGGCGAGGAGATGACGGCCGCTGTGCCGCCGAGGTCGGTCACGCGTCCCCGGATCGAACGGGCGACGCCCATGCGTCCCTCGCGGGCCGCCTGCTCCAGCCGTCCGTCGGGGATGCCCGGCCCGTCGTCGCGGATGGTGACGACCACCGCGTCGTCGTCCTCCTCCGCGAGTATCCACGCCCGGGTGCCCTCCGGGCAGTGCCGTACGACGTTGTCGAGAACCGCGCCGACGGCCGCCGCCACCTCCCGGGCGGTCGCGGCGGGCAGCGGCAGCGGCGTCGCGGGCGCGGACACGGTCACCCGGGCCGTGCCGTACGGCCGCAGCAGGTCGCGCAGGTCGGCGTACGGCTCGGCGTACGGCTCGGTCCGGGGCTCCGGCGCGGCTCCCGCGCCGGTGCGGCGCTCCGCCCGCGTCCCGCGCGCCGCGAACGCCGGTCGCAGGCGTCCCCGCAGGCCGGTCGGAGCGAGCTCCGGCGCCCGCGTGATGGGCGGGGCCTGCACCAGCGCCCGCAGGGCCGCCTCCTGCTCCCCGGCGAGCCTGCCGAGCTCGGCCGCCTCACCGCCGAGCTCCGCGCCCCGGCGCTGCACGAGGGCGAGCACCTGGAGCACCGAATCGTGGATGCCGCGCGCCAGCCGCTCCCGCTCCCGGCCCGCGGCCTCCATCAGCACGGCGCGCCGCATCCGCTCCTCCGCCTCCCGCGCGAGCCGGGCGACGTGCCCGACGACCACTCCGGCCAGGAACAGCAGCACCGCGCCGTTCACCTGCAGCGAGGCGAGCTCGACTCCGCTCCCGCCGCGCAGCCACAGGTCGGCCGCCGACACGACCGCGGCGGCGACCGCGCCCGCGCGGCGTCCTCCGGCCACGCCGTACGCGAGGACCGGCCCGGCCACCCAGGTCGCCGTCAGCGGCATCACACCGGCCGCCGCGTCGGCGGGGCTCTGCGCGTAGGGCGTGGCCAGCAGGCAGGCGACCGTGACGAGGAGGTCGGCGGCCAGCAGTGGCACGCGCCGGGCGGCGGGATACAGGGCGAGCGTGGCGACCGTCCAGACGGCCATCACCCCGATGACCGACCAGGACACGACCGGACGCGCGTACCCTCCCGCCCCCAGCACGAACAGCGCCGCGTACGCGAGCGACGCGACGCGGTAGACCGTGATCGCCCGCCAGAACGGTCCCTCGATGCCCATCGCGCGGCGCCTCTCGTGACTGAGCCGGGAGGGCCGGCCCCTCCGCTCACATACTGGGCGATTCCGGTTGGCGATCCCGCGGGTTCCGGCCTCTCATGCGTACGGCTCCCGCGCGGCGACGCGGGAGCCGTACGGACGGACGGTGGGCGGCCCGCCGGAGCGGGCCGTCACGGACCGGCGGGTCAGCCGATCGGTGTGATCAGCCGAAGAAGACCTCGGCCTCCGAGTAGCGGGAGTCGGGGACCGTCTTGAGCTCGGAGGTCGCCTCGTCGAGCCCGGCGCGGACGATGTCGGTGCCGCGCAGCGCGATCATCTTGCCGAAGTCGCCGTCGTGCACGGCGTCGATCGCGCCGAGGCCGAAGCGGGTCGCGAGCACCCGGTCGAAGGCGGTCGGAGTGCCGCCGCGCTGGATGTGGCCGAGGACCGTGGTGCGGGCCTCCTTGCCGGTGCGCTTCTCGATCTCCTTGGCCAGGAGCTCGCCGATGCCGCCGAGACGCACGTGGCCGAACGCGTCGAGCTCACCGGCCTGGAGCGCCATCTGGCCCTCCATGGGGTGGGCGCCCTCGGCGACGACGATGATCGGCGAGTAGCGGGTCTTGAACCGCGACTCGACGTAGGAGCAGACCTTGTCGATGTCGAACGGCTTCTCCGGGATGAGGATCACGTTGGCGCCGGCGGCCATGCCCGCGTGCAGCGCGATCCAGCCCGCGTGGCGGCCCATGACCTCGCAGATCAGCGCGCGGTGGTGGGACTCGGCGGTGGTGTGGAGCCGGTCGATGGCCTCCATCGCGATGTTCACCGCGGTGTCGAAGCCGAAGGTGTAGTCGGTCGCGTTGAGGTCGTTGTCGATCGTCTTGGGCACGCCGACGACCTTGACGTCGCGGTCGAACAGCTGCTTGGCGACGCCGAGGGTGTCCTCGCCGCCGATCGCGATGAGCGCGTCGACGCCCTGCGCGGCCAGGTTCTCCTTGATCCGCTCGACACCGCCCTCGATCTTGATCGGGTTGGTGCGGGAGGACCCGAGGATCGTGCCGCCACGCGGCAGGATCCCGCGGACGGCCTGGATGTCGAGCGGCATGGTGTCGCCCTCAAGGGGCCCACGCCAGCCGTCGCGGAATCCGACGAACTCGTGCCCGTACACGCCGATCCCCTTGCGGACGACGGCGCGGATCACCGCGTTCAGACCGGGGCAGTCGCCGCCGCCGGTCAGGACTCCAATACGCATGACGGGTATTCCTCCATCTTGGATACGCGGAATGGCGCGGCCGGGCCCGACGCGGACCCCGGTGCTCACCACACCGCGTTCCGCCCAAGCCTCACGACAATGGTCTAGACCAACAAGAGAGGCTACGCCACCCGGCCGACCACGACCAAAACAGTCTCGCACGGCGAGACCGCACCCGCCTGGTGACCCGTCTTCCCAACCGTACGCGGCGCCTCTATCTTTGACTAAGTCAAGTATTCCCTTGAGACGGACAACTAAAAATGGACATAGTGCCGCAAGTTCGCGCGTTCAACCGCTTCTACACCTCCGTCATCGGGGTGCTCGGCGCGGGGATGCACGACACCCCCTACTCGTTGACGGAGGCGCGGGTGCTGTTCGAGCTGGGCACCCGGGAGCGGGCGGCCGACGCGGCGGACATCAGGGGCATGCTCGGCCTCGACGCCGGTTACCTCAGCCGGATCCTGTCCAGGTTCGAGGCCGACGGGCTCGTCTCCCGCGAGAAGTCGCCGGAGGACGCCCGCCGCCAGGTCGTCCGGCTCACCCCGAAGGGCCGGGAGACCTTCGCCGTGATCGACCGGCGCTCGGCCGCCGAGATCGAGGCCCTGGTCGACAAGCTCGCCGACCCCGGACGCCGCCGGCTCGTCTCCGCGATGGACACGGTCAGGCGCCTGCTGGACCCGCCGGCCGCGCCGCGCGAGCCGTACGTGATCCGGCCGCCGCGGCCGGGCGACCTCGGCTGGGTCGTGCAGCGGCACGGGGCCCTCTACAGCGAGGAGTACGGCTGGGGCGCGTCGTTCGAGGCGTACGTCGTCAGGATCCTCGCCGGCTACCTGGACGACCACGATCCCCGGCGGGAGGCGGGCTGGATCGCCGAGGTCGCGGGCGAGCCGGCGGGGTGCGTCTTCTGCGCGCGCGAGGACGAGACCACGGCGCGGCTGCGCCTGCTGCTGGTCGAGCCGTCCGCGCGCGGCATGGGCATCGGCGGACGGCTGGTCGAGGAGTGCCTGCGCTTCGCCACCGCGGCCGGCTATCGCCGGATCACCCTCCTGACCCGGGACGTGCTGGTCAGCGCCCGCCGGATCTACCAGGCGGCCGGGTTCACCCTGACCGACAGCTTCCCGGGCGAGGAGTCGGGCATCCCCATCACCGAGGAGACATGGACCCGCGACCTCTGACCCCGCCCTAGCCTGATCACCATGCGAGGAGTGGCACGGCGGGTCGCGGGAGCGGTCGCCCTGACGGGGTGCATGGCTGGGTGCGTGGCGGCTTGTGCGGCGACCGGCACAGCGAGCGTCACTGTAGGTGCCACTGTAGGTGCCACTGTAGGTGCCACGGCCGCCGGTACGGCGGGCGCCACGGGTGAGCCGCGCGAGGCGTCCCCACCCGGCACTCCGTCCGTCGCTCCGTCCGTCGCTCCGTCCGGCGCTCCGCTCGCCGCTCCGCCCGTCGTCGTACCGGCCCTGAGCCCGGCCCCCGCGCGTGGCGTGCATGCCGAGGCGGCCCACAGCGTGGTGCGGGTGCGCGGCTTCGCCTCCGCGTGCGACCGGCGACTGGAGGCGACGGGCTTCGTCTACGCGCCCGAAAGGGTGCTGCTCAACGCGCATGCCGTCGGGGGCGTGGACCGGGACCTCAAGGTGGTCCTCGACGACGGGCGGCGGTTCGGCGCTTCGGTGGTCGCCTTCGATCCTCGGGCGGACGCCGCCGTCGTGCGGGTGCCGGGCCTTCGCGCCCGGCCGTTGCCGCCTGCCCGCGCCGTGAGGACCACTGCCGTGATCGTGGGCTATCGGAACGGGGAGAGATCCCCGATCGCGCTGCCCGCCACCGTCCGTGCGAACATGCCCGCCGAAACGTACGACATCTACAACCGCGTCCCGGTGTGGCGGCGGGTTCACCGTTTCCAGGGCGCCGACATCGGAAAGGGCATGTCGGGCGCGCCACTCCTCACCGGCGAGGGGCGGGTGATGGGCATGGTCTTCGCGAAGGACACGAACAAGGCGGGCATCGGCTACGCGCTCGCCGCCGGTGAGTTCGCACCGGTCGCCAGGGCCGGCCGGAAGGCCACCCGGGCGGTGCCCCACGGCCACTGCTGACGTCACGGGCCCCGCTGAGGGCGCCGGTCGGCCTGATATCAGGGGCTCGGGGCTGGCGGGTCCTGGAGCCGGGCCCGGCTCAGGCGCGTACGAGGTCCTCGAACGGCCCGGTGATCTCGATGGTCACGGGCGCCACGCCGGACCCGTCACCGGCGGGAGGGCGGCAGGAGAGATAGAGCCTGTCGCCCGCCGGGGACATGGACGGACCGGTGACCGTCCAGCCGTCCGGCATCCGCAGGAACGGCACCGCCCGGCCCTCCACGACGAGGACGACCTCCTCGTCGTCCCGCTCGCCTGGCCGCGTCTCGGATTCCCGAACCGTGGAGGAGCCCAGGCCGCGCGACCGGGTTGGGGCTCCGAGGGCGCCGGGGCCGGCCGGAGTACCGGAGGCCTCCGCGACGCCGAGGGCGACAGGAGTGCCGGGGGCGTCGGCCGTGCCAGGGATGCCGGTGCCGCCGGGGGTGCCGGGGGCGTGGAGAACATGAAGGCGCTCGGAGCCGGCGTCGTAGGCCCACACGCGGCCGTCGCCCTCGCTGACGAACCGCAGCACGCCGTCGTGGTAGTGGCAGGCGCCGCCGCCCGCGAACCGCCGGGCTCCCTTGACCTGGTCACGTACGGGCGCGCGGGACGCGGCCGGGGACGGCACCGCCTCCCACTCCACGGCCTCCTCGCCGGGAGCTCCGATCAGCACGTCGAGGACTCCGGTGGTGAGGTCACCCCAGTCGTCGGGGCGGAACCGGTACAGGCACCCGTCCGGCTCCTCCTCGGTGAGGTAGACGAATCCCCGGCTGGGGTCGCAGACCATGCCCCCATGGGTGAACAGGCCCATCGCGAGGCGGGGCAGCGGAGCGCGCAGGCCGTACGGATCGCATTCGAAGACCGTGCCGTGCGCCTTCCGCTCGCCCGACAGCCAGGTGTCCCACGGGGTCGCGGCGCCGGCCCCGTTCCGGTCCGCGCCGGACAGCACCCGGTATCCGCTGCGCAGGCTCCCGTCCGGCGCGAAGCGCAGTGCGGTCACGCCGCCGAGCAGCGGCAGCGCGCAGTTGGAGACGTAGATCCAGCCGTCGCCGTCCGGGAAACATCCGCCCCCGTCGGGAGCGGCGTGCCACACCACACCGCCGGCCCGCTCCCCCGACGACGCCACGATCCGGCCGGTGAACCCCGGCGGCAGGGCACGCGCCATGTGCCGGGCCACCAGGCCGGCCGCGTCGCTCCGCTCGGAGGGCTCGTTCCCGCCGTGCCCGTACGGGTCGCCTCCGCGAGGGAACGCCGTCCGCCAGAGCGATCCCGGCAACGCCGACACGGCCGCCGACAATGAAGTACCCCGCACGCTGACCCGCCTTCCCGACCTGCCCCTGGTCATGCCTTTGGTCGTGCGTGCGCCGTGAGGCGCAGTGATTCGAGTGGGTGATCCCCAGTCCGCCCTGGCGGGTGGTGTCGCCTCACCCGGGGTCGCCGGGACGCACGCCTTCTCACGTCGCCGTCCCAGCGCCGTCCCAGCGCCGTCCGGCCCCGAGGTCGGTCGTTGAGTGTGCCGCCTGACGCCGCCCGCTCCCTCTACCCCGCCCGGATCACATCTGACCGGGTCTTTGTCTCCCGGACGGCGGGTCGTACACGTGGACGCCCAGTGGATCGGCAACGCGTGAACACCGGGGGAACGGACATCTCCCATCGAGGCGAACGCTCCGGGAACCCCTCGCGCCTCCCTGTGAACGAAGCCCAGACGTTGACAGTGTCATCGTGACAGTGTCATTGTTGAGGCATGAGCGGGACGTGGACGATCGGTGAGCTGGCGGAGCGGGCGGCGGACCTGCTCGGATCCGAGCCGCGCGTCAACGGAAGGGTCCGCGAGGTGCCCAACGAACGGCTCATCCGCTGGTACACGACGATCGGCCTGCTCGACCCGCCCGCCGCCCGGCGCGGAAGGCTCGCCCTCTACGGCAGCCGCCACCTGCTCCAGCTCGTGGCCGTGAAACGCCGCCAGGCGGAGGGGCTGTCCATCGCCGCCATCCAGGCCGAACTGGCGGGGGCGACCGACGCCATGCTCCAGCGGATCGCCGGGCTCACCGAGGCGCCCCAACCGCAGGCCGGCCCCGACCACGCCCTCGCCGAACCGCCCGAACCGGGAATGACCGAACAGGGAGCGGCTGAGCCAGGGCGGCCTTCGGCCGACATGGTCCCCGACGTGGCCCGGACGACGGACCGGAAGCGGTTCTGGGCCCGGCCGGCCGGCTCCACCCACTTCGATCCGGCGGGCGCCGGTCCCACGGGGGCCGGACCCGGTGATCCCGTCCCGGCGCCGCGCCCGAGCACCGCGCCCGGCCGGCCCGGCACGCCAGACCTCCACACCGTCACGACGACTGTCACCGGCGAGCCGGCGGGGAAACCTCCGGGGGACGTCCTGTTCGGCGTCCGGCTCGCGCCCGGGGTGACGGTCATGCTCGAATCGGCCCACCGGCCTCCGGGCGGCGACGAGACGGCCACGCTGCGCCGGGCCGCCGCCCCGCTCCTCGCGGCGCTCGGCGCGCTCGGTCTGGCCGGGCCCTTCGAGGACGCCGAGACCACGACGCCCTGGAATTCACCGGATTCCGCGACAAACAAGGGGATGACCTGATGACCGTTCCCATCACACCTCTGCGGCCGGAGGAGTGCCGGCCCGTGCCGCATGCCGGGCTCGGCGCGCTCGAGACCGAGAAGGGCAACCTCCCTCTGGAGAGCGTGGACGTCACCGCCCGCCTCACCGGGCTGGTGGCCGGTGTCGAGGTCGTCCAGACCTTCCGCAACCCGTTCGACGTGTCGCTTGAGGCGACGTACGTCTTCCCGCTGCCGCCGCGAGCGGCGGTCACCGCCTTCCGCATGGAGGCGGACGACCGGGTGATCGACGGCGTGCTCAAGGAGCGCGGCGAGGCGCGGGCCGACTACGACCGCGCGCTCGCCGAGGGAAAGCGCGCGGCGATCGCCGAGGAGGACCGGCCCGACGTGTTCACGATCCGGGTCGGCAACATCGTCCCCCGGGAGCGCGTGGTCGTCCGGCTCACGATGAGCCAGCCGCTCCCCTACGAGGACGGCGCGGCCGAGTTCCGCTTCCCGCTGGTCGTGGCGCCGCGTTACATCCCGGGGGTTCCCCTGTCCGAGCCCGCCGCGGGCGACGGCGTGGCGCCCGACACCGACGCGGTGCCCGACGCCTCCCGGATCTCGCCGCCGGTCCTGCTGCCCGGGTTCCCGTCCCCGGTACGGCTGTCGCTGGCGACGACCATCGACTCCGCCGGGCTCGGCCTGCGGGAGGTCCGCTCCAGCCTGCACGAGGTCGAGCGGGAGGGCGACACGATCACACTGCGGCCCGGCGAACGGCTCGACCGCGACTTCATCCTGCGCCTGGCGTTCGACGCCTCCTCGTCCCTCGTCCTCGTCCCGGACGCCCTGCCCGACGACACGCCGGGGAATGTGCCGAGCGATATGCCCGGCGACCTGCGGGGCGGTGCCCCGGGAGCCTCGGAGGGGACCTTCGTGCTCACCCTCCTTCCTCCGCCGGAGGGCTCGGCACGGTCCGTGCCCCGGGACGTCGTCCTGCTGCTCGACCGCTCGGGCAGCATGACCGGATGGAAGATGGTGGCGGCGCGGCGCGCCGCGGCCCGCATCGTCGACACGCTGACCCGGCACGACCGGTTCGCCGTGCTCTCGTTCGACTCCGTGGTCGAGCGCGCGTTCCCGGGTGGCCTGGTGGAGGCGATCGACCGCAACCGGTACCGCGCCGTCGAACATCTCGCCCGGCTCGGCGCCCGTGGCGGCACGGAATTGCTCGCCCCACTGGAGGAGGCCCTGCGCCTGCTGGGCGAGCGCGACGACCTTTCCGGCGAGCCCGCGCGTGATCGGGTGCTCGTGCTGGTCACCGACGGCCAGGTGGGCAACGAGGACGAGATCCTCGAACGCGTCGGCTCCCGGCTGGGCGGCACCCGGGTCCACACGGTGGGCATCGACAGGGCGGTGAACGCGGGGTTCCTCGGGCGGCTGGCCCTGCTCGGCTCCGGCCGCTGCGAACTGGTCGAGTCGGAGGACCGGCTCGACGAGGCGATGGAGCACATCCACCGGCGGATCGGCTCGCCACTGGTGACCGACGTCTCCGTGCGGGCCGACGGCGTCGAGCTGGCGGCCGACACCGTCACGCACGCCGGTTCCCTGTACGCGGGGGTCCCGCTGGTCGTGACCGGGCGTTTCCGGGGCCGGCCGGCGGGGGCTCTCACCGTGCACGGCCGCACGACCGACGGGCGTCCCTGGGAGGAGCGCGTCGAGGGCCGTCCCGCGCGGGACGACGCGGCGCGGGCCGTGTGGGCGCGGGCGCATCTGCGCACCCTGGAGGACCGATACGCGGTGGGAGACCGCTCCCTGGAGCAGCAGATCGTCGACATCTCGCTCCGCTTCGGCGTGCTGTGCCGGTTCACCGCGTTCGTTGCCGTCGACACCCATGTGACCAGTGAGGGCGCTCCGGAGCATCGCGTCCTCCAGCCGGTCGAGCTGCCGAGCGGGTGGGAGATGCCGGCCGCGATGCCGATGATGGTGGCCGGTGCGCCGATGATGGCCAAGATGGCCGCCGTCACGAGCAGCGCGGCGGACGCGCCCGTCGGGGCGGCTCCCGGCGCTCCCGCGCCGAGCGCGCCCTTCGCCGCCGCGCCGCCCCCGCCTCTGTCACCTGCTCCGTCTCCGCCCCCGGTGTCGGGCGAACGGGGCGGCGGCGGCAAGGCACGGCTGTCCCGGGGGCTGCCCGCCGGAGGCTTCCTGTCGCGTCGGGGCCCCGCACCCTCGGCGATGACGAATCTCGACGGCGTACGGCCCCTGCTGGCCGAGGAGCTCGCGCGACTGGGTCAGGCGGAGGCGTTGCCGGAGCGGGAGCGCCGGGGCTACCTGGCGGATCTCGCCAGCCGCCTGCGGGTCGTCGCCCAGATGGTGGGAAATCACCCTGATCTCCTCGCGCTGGCAGCCGACCTCGACAAGGCCGAGTGGGCCGACAGCTCCCTCGACGACCTCTGGCGGCGGACCACCGAACTACTGACCGCCCTGGTCGGCGGCCCCGGCGAGGGTGAGCACGGCAAGGGTGAGCACGGCACCGGTCACCGCGAGGGTAGGCACGGCGCCGCAGCGGAGAAGGAGGGCAGGCGCCCCTTCTGGAAGCGGTCCTGACGTCCTCTGGGTTCCCCGGGCACGCCGCCACCGGCGATCCCGGGGAAGACCGAACGAACAGAACGCAGGATCCAGCCTTGTCCGGCGAGCCTTTCGTGGCCTCCGCGCGCTTTCGGGCGCAGCGCCGGTTAGCGCGGCTGTGGCCGGGGCACCGGCGGAGGCGCCGGGCCCGGCCATAGGCGTTCGCTGTGAGCGAAGTCCTACGAAGGTTCGGGTAGGCGGATGACGTCGGACGGCGGGGTGGGGACGGGACGCCGGGGCTCCCTCACCCCTCCCATGTCGGGCCGATCGTCCCGTCCACCTGCGGGGACGCGAGACCGGCGGCGCAGCAACCGATTGACGAGCTCTTTAAGCCCCATACCCGGCGAACGTAATAGATCCACCAGCGGTTCCGACAGAGGACCGGCGTCCGCTTCGGGCGAACTTCCTGACGGCTCACGGACATGCGGCGCGTAGTGTGCCGAACATGCATCCGGTGGTCCTCGACGGCGGTCTCGCGACGCATCTGGAGTCCCTCGGCTGCGATCTGAGCGACGACCTGTGGTCGGCCCGGCTGCTGGCCGACGATCCCGGCGTCGTCCGCCGCGCGCATCTCGACTACTTCCGCGCCGGCGCCGACGTCGCCACGACGGCGAGCTATCAAGCCAGCGTCCCCGGGTTCGTACGGCACGGCCTGTCGCCGCGGGAGGCCCGCGACCTCGTCCGGCTGTCGGTGACGCTGGCCGTGCAGGCGAGGGACGAGGCCGGGCACGGGCTGGTCGCGGCGAGCGTGGGCCCCTACGGCGCCTACCTCGCCGACGGCTCCGAATACACGGGCGACTACGACCTGGACGAGGACGGCTTGGCCGAGTGGCATCGCGAACGCTTCGGCCTTCTCGCCGAGGCCGGAGCCGACCTGCTGGCCTGCGAGACGATTCCCTCGCGGGCCGAGGCCCTGGCGCTGGCGCGGCTCCTGCGCGAGACGCCGTCCGTGCGTGCCTGGGTCGCCTTCTCCTGCCGGGACGGCGAGCACGTCAGCGACGGGACGCCCTTCGAGGAGTGCATCGCGATCTTCGCCGGGCTCCCCCAGGTGGTCGCCGTCGGCGTGAACTGCACGGCGCCCCGGTTCGTGCCCGAGTTGGTCGGGCGCGGGGCCGCCGTCGTCTATCCGAACTCGGGTGAGAGCTGGGACGCCGCGAACCGCCGCTGGCTCGGCCTCGCCGACCCCGTCGAGTTCGGCGGGGCGGCGGCCGGGTGGGTCTCGCGGGGCGCCCAGTACGTGGGCGGCTGCTGCCGCACCACTCCCGCCCACATCCGCGAGATCCGGTCCCGCCTCACCTGACCGGGCCCTGGCCTCGGACGGACCCGCCCGGCCCGGCTCCGGGTCGGCCCGGACCAGAGCCCGCTCCGACCCCAGGCCGACCCCACTCCAGCGCCGTCAGCCCATGCCGGCCTGGGCCTGGCCATCGCCGCCCCGGGACGCCAGCGGGATCTCCTTGAGGAACAGGGCCACGACCAGCGCGGCGACGACGAAGGGCAGGCTGGTGAGGAACACGTCGTCGATCGCGTTCGTGAACGCGACCAGCACGTGGCCCTTGACCGGCTGCGGCAGGTGCTGGATCGCCTGCACGTTGTCGGCGTTCACCTTTCCCGGAGGCATCCGGCCGCCGAACTCCGCGGCCAGGTGGTGGGTGAGCCGGCTGGTCAGGACCGCACCCATGACCGCCGTGCCGATGGCGGCGCCCATCATCCGGAAGAACGTCGCCGAACTGGTCGCCACGCCCATGTCGGCCCGCTCCACCGCGTTCTGGATCGCGGTGACGACCGTCTGCATGGTGAACCCGAGCCCGGCGCCGAAGAGGTAGGCGTAGATCGCCACCTGCCAGTACGGCGTGTCCACCCGGATCGTGGACAGCAGCCACAGGGCCACCAGGAGGACCGCAGCGCCGAGGATCGGGAAGATCTTGTAGCGCCCGGTGCGGCTCATCAGCTGGCCGGAGGTGATCGACGTGGAGAAGATGCCGACCACCGCGGGCAGCAGCGCCAGGCCCGACACGGTCGGCGACATGCCCTGCACCGTCTGCAGGTAGACCGGCAGGAAGATCATGCCGCCGAACATCGCGAGCCCCGCGAGGAAGTTGAAGGCGTTGCCCACGCTGAAGACCCCGTTGCGGAACAGGCGCATCGGCAGGATCGGCTCGGGCGCCCGCAGCTCCACCAGCACGAACAGGGCCGCGAACGCCACGAACGCGGCGAGCAGGGCCAGCGCGCCGGGGGCCGTCCAGCCGAGCTTGTTGCCCGCCCAGTCGAGGTAGAGCAGGAAGCACGACACGGCGGCCACGATCAGCGTCGCGCCGAGGTAGTCGACGCGGTGGCTGCGGCGCACGGTGGGCATCTTCAGCGCCACCGAGGTCACGACGAGCGAGATCACCCCGATCGGCAGGTTGATCCAGAAGATCCACCGCCAGCCCGGGCCGTCGGTGAAGAACCCGCCGAGCAGCGGCCCGGCCACACTGGAGGTGCCCCAGACGGCGCCGAAGTATCCCTGGTAACGCCCGCGCTCGCGCGGCGGGATCACGTCGCCGATGATGCTGAACGCCAGCGACATCAGGCCGCCGCCGCCGAGGCCCTGCAACGCGCGGAACGCGATGAGCTGGCCGATGTCCTGGCTCAGCCCGGCCAGGACCGAGCCGAGCAGGAAGATGCCGATCGCGGTCTGGAAGATCACTCGCCTGCCGTACAGGTCGGAGATCTTGCCCCACAGCGGGGTCGCCGCGGTCGAGGTGAGCAGGTAGGCCGTGACCACCCAGGAGAGCTTGTCGAGGCCGCCGAGCTCACTGACGATGCGCGGCAGGGCCGTGCCGACGATGCTCTGGTCGAGCGCGGCCAGCAGCATCCCGGCGGCGACCCCGGAAAGGACGATCAGGATCTGACGGTGGGGCAGGTATTCCGGCGCGGCCTGCTGCTCCTCGCGGACGCTCATGCCGCGCGCCCCCGTGACGCCCGGCCTGGGCCGGACCCCTGCCCGGCGGGCGACGGCGACGTACGGCACCTGTGTGCTGGCTCGGGCATGCGCCTTCCGATCTGAACCTCTGAATCACGTGCGCGGCGGACATCGCCACGTTACCCGTCCAGTCCGGAAGTATTAGGAATTCTCGCGGGCCGCCCGGGTCATTTCCGTCTTGGCCGCCGCCGCGTACTTGTCGACGTACTCCTGGCCCGACAGCTCCATCAGCACGTACATGATCTCGTCGGTGACGGCGCGGAGCACCAGGCGGTCGTTCTCCATGCCGTAGTAGCGGGAGAAGTCGAGCGGCTTGCCGTACCGGACGCCGGGACGGATGCCGAACCTGGGCACGGGCCGCCCGGGAGGCATCATCTCGAACGTGTTGACCATGGCCCACGGGATCACCGGCGCCCGAGACTCCAGCGCGAGCCGCGCCACGCCCGTCTTGCCCTTGTAGAGGCGGCCGTCGGGCGACCGGGTGCCCTCGGGGTAGATGCCGAGGACCTTGCCCTCCTTGAGGATGCGCAGTCCGGTGCGCAGCGCCGCCTCGCTCGCCTTGCCGCCCGAGCGGTCGATCGGCACGGTGCCGACGGCCGAGAAGAAGGCCCGGCTGACGAGGCCCTTGATCCCGCTGCCGGTGAAGTACTCCGCCTTGCCGAGCGAGATGACCTTGCGGGGCAGGAACCCGGCGCCGAAGAAGTGGTCGGCGAACGACAGGTGGTTGCCGGCCAGGATGACCGGGCCCTCCTTCGGGACGTTCTCCACGCCCTCCGCCCAGGGGCGGAACACGAAGTGGAGGAGCGGCCAGAGGATGGCCTTCACCACCCAGTACAACACGCGGACTCCCTCGGCTCTGATGTGAAGTCATCTTCGCACGCCCAGCCCTCTCGCACTAACGCTGACCAACGTGCGAGTATCGGGCGGAACACGCCGCCGTCCGACGGAGGTCTCCCATGCCAGTGCTGCCCGGTGCGGAGCCGTACCACCACGACGGCGGCGAGATCGGCGTCCTGCTCTGCCACGGGTTCACCGGCTCGCCGCAGTCCCTCCGGCCGTGGGGCGAGCACCTGGCCCGGGCCGGGCTGACCGTCTCGCTGCCGCGCCTGCCCGGCCACGGCACGAGCTGGCGAGAGATGAGCCGCACCCGCTGGGAGGACTGGTACGCCGAGCTGGGCAAGGCGTTCGCCGACCTGCGCGGCCGGTGCTCGGAGGTGTTCGTGGCGGGGCTGTCCCTCGGCGGCTGCATGGCGCTGCGCCTGGCCGAGGTCCACGGCGACGCCGTACGCGGGGTCGTGGTGGTCAACCCCTCCGTGGTCAGCGACGCGCCGTTGCTGCGGTTCGCCCCGGCGCTGAAGTTCGTGGTGCCCTCGGTCCCCGGCGTGGCGGGCGACATCAAGAAGGAGGGCATGGCGGAGCTCGGCTACGCGCGCACACCGGTGCGTGCCGCGGCCACGCTCCCCCAGCTGTGGAAGCTGGTCCAGCGGGACATCGGCGAGGTGACGCAGCCGCTGCTGGTGTTCCACAGCAGGGACGACCACGTGGTGAAGCCGGCGAGCGTGGCGTTCCTCCGGGCGAGGCTGGGGGACAATCTGGAGGTCAGGGAGCTGACGGACAGCTATCACGTCGCCACCCTGGACAACGACGCGCCCGCGATCTTCGAGGGGAGCCTGGAGTTCATCCGCTCCCACGCCTCGGTACCCTTGACGAAGGACCTGTGACCAGGGATCGACGTGACACCGCAAAGTGACGAGGACGAGGTCTGGCGCCAGATCGTCGCCTCGTTCAACGAAAAGGCCGAGGACGCCTCGGCCGATCAGCCATGGCCCGATCGCGAGAACGTGACCGAGGAGCCCCGCCCCGGCGTCGGCAACGGCGTCGGCAACGGCTCCGGTGACGGCTCCGCCGGCGATGACCGCGACGGCGCCCCGGACGGCGGCGATCCTGACGACGCCGCCGGCGAGGGCCCGGACGAGGCGGACGGCCGGTCGGCCCCCGTCGCGGTGAGCGAGGACGACGACCACTACATCCCGCCGCCCCCGCCGCCGCTCCCCCAGGCGGACGCGATCACGCGGGCGTCGTGGCTCGCGCTGTTCGGCGGCCCCGCCTATCTGCTGCTGGCCGCGCTGCTCGACTGGCCCAGGGACGGGTGGATCGTGTTCGCCGCCGTGGCGGCCTTCATCGCCGGGTTCGTGGTCCTCGTCGTACGGATGGGCGACGGCCCGCCCACCGACTCGGGCTGGGACGACGGCGCGGTCATCTGATCCCCGCACCTGCCGCGCCGGACCCCGCCCGACCGCCCCGCCGGACCGCCCTGCCGGGCTGTGCTCACCGGGTGGGCTCACCGGGCTGTGCTCAGCGGGCGGCGAGGGCGTGCGACGGGCCGAACCGCTCGACGAGGTCGGTGTAGCGCTCCTTGCCGTCCCTGCCGTTCAGCACGTGACCGACGGCCATGGTCAGCCCGCCGACGTGGGTGACCGCCTGCAACCGCACCTTGCGGTTCGCGCCGGACGCCTGGCCGCGCAGCCTGGTCCAGCGCGACCCGTCGTAGCGGAGCAGGAACCCCTCCGCGGCGCGGGCGGGGTCGTAGCCGGAGATCCAGAACACGCCCTCGCCGTCGCCGGTCACGCCGTACAGCTCGGCGTGCCGCTCCGGCGGCTTCGCCCGCTTCCAGCGCCTGCCGTCCCAGTCGAGGACCAGCGGGGAGATCTTCCCGTCCCGGTAGACGCCGCCGATCGCGACCGCCCGCTTGCGGCTCTCCGCGTAGACGTCGCGCAGGAAGCCGCCCTTGATCCGCGGCAGGTCGGCCCGCTTCCATCCGCCGCCGGCCAGGCGCATGGCCAGGGGACCGTCGCCCGAGTCGCCCACCGCCCAGCCGTCCGACCTGCCCGCCAGCGCCACGCCGTACAGGGCTCCGCCGGGCCCCTGACCGGTCTTCCAGACGGCCCCCTTGCCGGCGCCGCCGCTGCTGAGCAGGAACACCTGGCCGTCGCGGCTGCCGACGGCGGCCACCCGGCCGGAGGACGCGGCGATCCCGCCGAGCCAGTCACCCGTACGCAGCCGCGGCACGCTGACCCGGTCGAACCCGTCGGCCGACCCCTTCGCGAGATACGGCAGGCCGTCGTGCCCGTCGCCCACCGCCCAGACCTCCCCCGGGGAGGCGGCGGCGACCGACCGCAGGTGCCCGGCGCCCGTGGCGTCGCCCCTGATCGGCACCTCGCCCCAGGAGGAGCCGTCCCAGTGGGTGATGACTCCCCGGTTGCGCCAGAAGTCCCAGGCTTCCTGCTGGCCCACCGCCCAGACGTCCCTGGCCGAGAGGCCGGCGACGTCGGACAGCGAGGCGTCGGTCCTGAGATGCCCCGTGGGGAGCCCCGGGCCCAGGGCGACCTCGTCTCCCGACGGGGCTCGCTCCGGCCGGGCGGGGGCGGTCCCTGTATGCACGTGCCCTGTCTGCACGTGCCCTGTCTGCACGTGCCCTGTATGCACGTGCCCTGTCTGCACGTGCCCTGTCTGCACGTGCCCTGTCTGCGCGTGCGCGACCGATGTGGCGCACGGGAGGAGGCCGGCCAGCGGACCGGCGGACAGCACACACAACGGCACCGCACGCCGGATGCGGCGTCGGGTCATGGCAACGATCGTACGGGGAACGGGACCCTCTTCGTCGCGCAGGTCGCGGTTCCGGGCTCGGAGCGGCCCCCCGCGCGATGCCCGGACACGACCTCGGCGACGACCGGGCGGTGGTCGCTGGCGGCGGCCAGATCGCCGGGGGGCACGTCCGCCCCGCCGCACGAGAGGACCATCAGGCCCGGCCCCGCGAAGATCGCGTCGATGCGCACCCGGGGGTCGCGGGCCGGGAACGTCGCGCCGCCCCCGCCGCCGCTCTCCGCCATGCCGTCAGCCGTACGGGAACCCCCGGCCTCGGGCGCGGCGGCGAAGCAGTCGGCGTACCGGGCCCCGAGGAGGCGCCAGACCGGGGCGCCGGGGGGCTCGTTGAGGTCGCCCGCCAGCACGGGCGCGGCCCCGAACTCGCGGGCGGCGCCCTCCAGGATCGGCACGATCTCGGCGGCGTGGCTCAGCCGCGCCCCGGCCAGGAGGTCGAGGTGGGCCGAGCACACGGCGTACCTGTCCCGGCCCTTCTCCACGACCGCCACGGCGACCGCGCGCCGTTCGAGACCGGTGAACCACCGCAGGCGCCGCCCCTCCCCCCGCAGCAGCCGTACGGCCGGGGAGGCGAGGACGGCGGTCCCGTTCAGCCGGCCTCCGGCGGCCACGCACAGCCCGGCGGCGCGGGCGAGGGCGGTCAGGGAGACCGGGACGGCGCGGCTGAACACCGGCCGCCCGTGCCGCCGCACCGGCAGGCGCGGCACCTCCTGCAGGCACAGCACGTCCGGCCGGAGGGCCCTGATCACCCGGGCCAGCGCCCTCCGGTCGTCCTTCAGCCCGCGGACGTTGTAGGTCGCGACCCGCAGCACGCTCCCGGACGCGCCCTCCGGCACGTGCTCAGCGGAGCCTGGCGAGGTCACCGGCCCCCACCAGACCGGCGGACGGGCCCATCTCGGCCACCCGGATGTCGGCGAGCGGACGGTGGCCCCGGCCGGTCAGCCGCGCGGCGAACTCGTCGCGGACCCGGCCGGCGAACAGGTCGGCGGCGCCGGAGACGCCTCCGCCGAGGATGAAGCACCCGGGGTCGAGGATCGCGGCCAGGTCCGCGAGGCCCTGCGCGAGCCAGTCGGCGAGCGACCCGAAGGCGTCCAGCGCCGCGCGGTCGCCCAGGCGGGCCGCCTCGGTCACGTGCTCGCCCCGGATGCCCTCGACCGAGCCGCCGAGCCGCAGCAGGTGGGTGGCGGCGGCGGGGTCGGCCGCCGCGTTCGCCTTGGCCTCCGCCAGCAGCGAACTGCCGCTGGCGTACCGCTCCCAGCATCCGTTGTTGCCGCAGCCGCAGGGGCGGCCGCCGGGCACCGTCTGCATGTGGCCGAGCTCCGCGCCCATCCCCCACCGGCCGCGGTAGAGGTCGCCGCCGAGCACGATGCCCCCGCCGATGCCCGTGCCCACGGTCACGCACACGACGTGGCTCTCGCCCCGGCCCGCGCCGAAGCGATACTCGCCCCAGGCCATGGCGTTCGCGTCGTTCTCCACGACGACCGGCAGGCCGACCAGCTCGCCGACCTTCTCGCGCAGCGGCTCCTCCCGCCAGGCCAGGTTGGGGGCGAAGCGGATGATCGACCGGGTCTCGTCGACGAACCCCGCCGCGCCGATGCCCACCGCCTCGACCTCGTGCCGCGCCGCGAGCTCGTTCACCACATCGGCGATCGTGAGCGCCATCTTCTCGGGGTCGCCCGCGGGGCTGTGCCGCAGGCCGCGTTCCAGGATGCCGCCGCTCTCGTCCACGACCCCGAACGCGATTTTGGTGCCGCCGACGTCCACGCCGATGGTCAGCGCCATGCTGTCGTCCTTCCGCCCGATCCGCTACGCCGCGCTGATTGAAGCCGATCGCGCAGGGTTGTGGCAATTCCACCGACGCGTCCCGTTAACAGCCCTGTCACGCCAGATCGATGTGCTCCACCTCGGTCTCGCCGGATCGCCGCTCGCCGTCGGGCCGAGCCGGGGGACGCTGCAGGGCGTCGACCGCCTCCCGGAACGCCGCGAAAAGTTCACCTCCGGCCGCGATCAGGTGGCCGGTGACGTCCCCGCCGGCCTCCCGGCGCGCGGCGATCACCCGGCACACCGGGCAGGCGCGGCAGACGTACTCGTCGTGGTCCTCCGACACGGCCTCGCTCCACACGTCGCCGGACCGGCCCGCGCCGCCGCCGGCGAACGCGGACCCGATGCCGCTCGCGCCGCCGAAGGCGGACCCGATGCCGCTCACGCCGCCCTTCACCAGGCCCTTGCCGAACTCGCGGCCCATCCGCCGCTGCACGGCGTCGAGCAGCTTCATCGCCTCTTCCGCCGCGGACCCGACCGGGTCCTGACGGCGGGCGGTGCTGTCGTTCGAATCCGTCATCTCGCCCCTCCTGCCTCGAACCGTACCCGGAGCCGGCCGTCCCGGAGCGCGGCCGAGGAGATCTCCCGTCTGGCCAGGGCCGCGGGCAGGGCGACGACGCGCCGGTGGGACCCGGCGGTGACGATGAGCTCGTCGCCCTTGCGGGCGAGGTCGAGGTCGTCGCGGTCGGCGAGCGGCAGGCGGAGCGACAGCTCGTCGGCGGAGATCCGCAGCGGGGGCTCCACGTCCGGCCGGGCGAACGGGTCGCGGCCCCGGTAGAGCTCCTCGCCGACCCGCGCGAGCGCCTCGGTGCCGACGGGCTCGCCCGGAAGATAGGGAACGGTCAGGACGGGCAGCGGCGCGAACGACTCGTGTACGCCGGCGAGCTGCCTGGCCTGGGCCTCCACCCACCGGCGCCGCCACTCGTCGGCGTCCTCGGCCGGGAAGACCCGGTTGGCGATCACCGCGTCGACGCGGTAGCCGTACAGGCTGAGGGAGGTGAGCGTGCGGCGGGCCTCGGCGACGACCACGGCCTCGGGGGTGAGGACGAGCCGCACGGACGCGTCGTCGCCGGCGAGCAGCGCCCGCACCTCCAGCAGGCCCCGGTGCAGTCGCTCTCCGGCCGAGATGACCTCGCCCTGGGGCACACTCACCTTCGCGACGTGCCGGATGACCGGCGACAGCGCCCCGAGCAGCCGCCGGCCCGCCGGGAGCAGCCGGTTGACGTGCCAGTCGAGCGCCTCGGGCAGGGCGAGCAGGCGCAGCGTCTCGGCCGTCGGCGCGCAGTCGACGACGATCACGTCCCACCGGCCGGAACGGGCCTGCTCGCGCAGTTCGAGCAGCGCGATGACCTCCTCGGCGCCCGGCAGGACCGTGATCTCCTCGGAGGTGACCTCGTCGAGGCCGAGCTCCGCCAGCACGTCGCGGGCGTAGTCGCGTAACTCGCCCCAGTGCCGCTCCAGCGATCTCTGGGTGTCCACCTGCTGCAGGTGCAGGCCGGGCGCGGCCTCGACCGGGGCGTCCGAGGGCGGCACGCCCAGCGCGTCGGCGAGCGAGTGCGCGGTGTCGGTGGAGACCACCAGCGTCCTCCGCCCGCGACCGGCGGCGAGCGTGGCGGTCGCGGCGGCCACGGTGGTCTTGCCGACCCCGCCCTTCCCCGTGAAGAGGAGGACCCTCATCGGCCCTCGACGCGCCGCTTGAGCCCCTTCAGCGCGGTGTCGACGATGACCTTCTCGGCCTTGCGCCTGATCATTCCGATCATGGGGACCTTCAGGTCCACGGCGAGGTCGTAGGTGACCTCGGTGCCGGCGCCGTTGCCGGTCAGGCGGTAGCTGCCGGTCAGGCCCGAGACCATCCGGCCGGCGTCGACGATCCGCCAACTCACGCCCGCGTCGTCGTCCCAGTCGTAGCCGAGGACGTACTCGTCGCTGATCACACCCGCGTCGAGGACGAAACGGACCCGGGTGGCACGGCCGTCCTCGTCCGTCTCCAGCACCTCCGCCGCCTTCACCTGGCCCGCCCACTGCGGGTACGCGGGAAAGTCGGCGATGACGGCCATGATTGTCGACCGGCCGGCGCCGATCGTGATGCTCGACGAAGTGCGATCAGCCATGTGCCAACGGTACTTCACCACTCCAGGGCGAAAGGCGTGCCACGGCCGCGGAAATGACCGACGTTGACGCACTCCGTACGGCCGACCCGGGCGCGTCCGGCGAGCGGCTGGTGCACGTGGCCGAACAGCGCGAACCGCGGCTGCGTCCTCCTGATCGCCTCCAGGGTGGCCTCGCTCCCCCGTTCGAACCGCCGGGCGACCACGTCGTAGAGCAGTTCGGGGATGGCCGGCGGGATGTGGCAGCACAGCACGTCCACCTCGCCGACGGCCTCGACCTTGCGCGCGAACTCCTCGTCGTCGATCTCGTTCGGCGTGCGGTACCGCGTGCGCAGGCCGCCGCCGACGAACCCGAACCGCAGCCCCCCGATCTCCACGACCTCCCCGTCCAGGACCCGCTGCCCCGGGCGCAGGTGATCGGTCCCCAGGCGCGGCAGGTCCACGTTGCCGTACGTGAGATAGGCCGGCGTCGGCATGGCCGAGAAGATCCGCTCGTACTGGCGGCGGGCCGCCGTCTCGATGTGCTCCCGCGGGTCACCGCCGAGGGCCGCCCACAGCCCGGCCGACATCGCCCGCGCCTCGTCGAAGCGCCCCGCCGTGCGCAGCCCGACGTACTCGGTCGCCTTCTCCGCGCCGAACAGTTCGGGGAAGATGCCCTGCGAGTGGTCGGCGTAGTCCACGAAGAGGAGCAGGTCGCCGAGGCAGACGAGCGCGTCGGCCCCGTCGCCCGCGCGGGCGAGCGCGTCGGCCCGGCCGTGGACGTCGCTGACGACGTGGATTCGCATGACGAGATGATAACGGCGGCTTTACCGAGCACCGCTCGAGTCACGGAAAGGTGTCCGGCCCGCCGCGCGGGGGAAGGTGTCAGAGACCCTGATAGCGTCGTTTTCGATCCCGATGACGCTCTGGACGACGCTTCGGATAACGCCTGGGTGACGGATCTACCCCTGTGTAACTTCGGACGGTAGCGTCCAGTGAGACCCGAAGAGTGATGGTCCGCACGCGGTCCCGGCGCTGCCGTTGGAGGCCGCGGGGCCGTGCGCGAAGGAGTGACCGTGCGCGAGTTCAGCGTTCCCGTGCTGGTGGACGTGCCTCCGTCCGCGAACTGCACCGACGTGGTGTTCCGGCGCGGCGTGGACGAGCCGGACGCCGTCGTGGTCCGCCGCAAGGACGACGGGGCGGCGGCGGACGCGCCGTGGACGCCGGTGACCGCCGCGCAGTTCAGGAACCAGGTCGCGGCCGTCGCGAAGGGCCTGATCGCCGCCGGGATCGAGCCCGGCGACCGCGTCGCGCTGATGTCGCGCACCCGGTACGAGTGGACGGTCGCCGACTACGCGATCTGGGCGGCCGGCGCGGTCGGGGTGCCCGTCTACGAGACCTCCTCCGCCGACCAGGTGAAGTGGATCCTGACCGACAGCGGGGCGAAGGCCGCGATCGTGGAGACGGCCGCGCACGAGGAGACCGTACGCGAGGCCGTGCCCGGGCTGCCGTCGCTGTGGCGGATCGACGGCGGCGGGTTCGCCGAGCTGGAGCGGCTCGGGGCCGAGGTGGGCGACGGCACGCTGGCCGAGCGCAGGGCGAGCCGGGGCGGCCGCGACCTCGCCACGATCATCTACACCTCCGGCACGACCGGCATGCCCAAGGGCTGCCGGCTCACCCACGACAACCTGCTCTTCACCGCGCGCAACGTCGCGCAGGGGCCGCTGGAGGCGCTGTTCGAGGTGCGGGGACGGGCGGCCCTGCTGTTCCTGCCGCTGGCGCACAGCTTCGCCCGGCTGATCGAGATCGTGCTGATCGAGACCCACACCGTGCTCGCGCACAGCCCGAACATGAAGAACGTCGCCCCCGACCTGAGGGAGTTCAAGCCGACGTTCCTGCTCGGCGTGCCCCGGGTGTTCGAGAAGGTCTACAACGCCGCCGAGCAGAAGGCCACCGACGAGGGCAAGGGCAGGATCTTCCACGCCGCCGTACGGGCCGCCGTGGAGTGGAGCAGGGCGGAGAGCTCCGGCGGGGCCGGTCTCGGCGTGCGGCTGAAGCACGCGGTCTTCGACCGGCTCGTGTACGGCAAGCTGCGGGCGGCGACGGGCGGCGCCCTGACGGCGGCGGTCTCCGGCGGGTCGGCCCTCGGCGAGCGGCTCGGCCACTTCTTCCGCGGCGTGGGCATCGAGGTGTTCGAGGGCTGGGGGCTCACCGAGACCAGCGCGCCCTCGACGGTCAACATCCCGGGCGCCAACAAGGTCGGCACGGTCGGCAAGCCGTTCCCCGGGGTGAGCATCCGCATCGCCGACGACGGCGAGGTCCTGGTGAAGGGCCGCCACGTCTTCGACGGCTACTGGAACAACGAGCGGGCCACCAAGGAGGCCGTCGACCCCGAGGGCTGGTTCCACACCGGGGACATCGGCGGCCTCGACGACGACGGCTACCTGCGCATCACCGGGCGCAAGAAGGAGATCCTGGTCACCGCGGGCGGCAAGAACGTGGCGCCCGCGCCGCTGGAGGACGCCATCCGGGCGCACCGCCTCGTCAGCCAGGTCATGGTGGTCGGCGACGACAAGCCGTTCATCGGGGCGCTGGTGACGCTCGACCCCGAGGCCCTGGAGCAGTGGAAGCAGGCCAACGGGAAGAGCGAGGTCGGGGCGACGGACCCGGAGATCCTCGCCGAGGTGCAGCAGGCCGTGGACGGCGCCAACCGGCTGGTCTCCAAGGCCGAGCAGATCAAGAAGTTCGTGATCCTCGAAACCGACCTCACCGAGGAGAGCGGCCACCTGACCCCCTCGCTGAAGGTCAAGCGCAACCTCGTCATGCGCGACTTCGCCAAGCAGATCGACGAGCTCTACGCCCACTGAGCCCAACCATTGGTCCTTCGTTAGGTGTCGCTCCCGCTGTGCCGTTGCGGCCCGTGTTGGGATTCATGCGTGCCCCCCGGCCCGCCGCCCGACATCGACCGCACCGGCGGGGTCGCGCCCTCAACCCGTACAAGGCCTGCGACTCCACTGCGATCTCCGACGCGAGGAGTCCCCTGTTCCGGCACACCCGGCACCTCCAGTTCGAGGCCAAGCCCGAAAGGCCCGACCCGGTGTACGCGCGCAAGCTCCAGGAACTGATCGGGGGCGCGTTCGGCGAGATGACGGTCACGATGCAGTATCTGTTCCAGGGCTGGAACTGCCGGATGCCCGGCAAGTACAAGGACCTGATCATGGACATCGCGACCGAGGAGATCGGGCACGTCGAGATGCTCGCCACGATGGTCGCGCGCCTGCTGGAGGGCGCGCCCGCGACGGCGGTCACGAAGATGGCCACCATGGACCCGGTGGTCGGCGCGGTGCTGGGCGGGATGGACCCCCAGCAGGCCATCGTGGCCGGCGGCGGCCCGTTGCCCGCCGACAGCAACGGATATCCCTGGAACGGCCGCTACATCGTGGCGAGCGGCAACCTGCTGGCCGACTTCCGGGCCAACGTCGCGGCCGAGGCGCACGGCCGGCTGCAGACCGCCCGGCTCTACCACATGACCGACGACCCCGGCGTCAAGGACATGCTGAAGTTCAACCTCGCCCGCGACACCCTGCACCAGAATCTGTGGCTGAAGGCCATCGAGGAACTCCAGTCGGACGGGCTGGAGGACGTCGTCGTGCCCGACGACCTGTTCGACGAGGAGCACGCCGAGCACGCGGAGACGATCTGGGACCTCTCCGACGGCATCGAGGCGCAGGCGGGCGGCTGGGCGAGCGGGCCGCAGCCCGGCGGCCGCCACCAGTTCGGCTATCTTCTCAACCCCGAACCGCTCGGCGGGCTCGCCCAGGCCCCGCCGCCCGACCCGAAGCTGTACGACACCTACGACGGCAGCATGGGAGAGCCGCAGAGCCCCGCCCTCGGCACCGAGGTCGGCCCCATGGGCAAGCTCAAGGACAAGTTCACCTGACGCCGGGCCCGCTCCCGCCCGGCCTCCGCCTTCCGCCCGTTCCAGCACGCCGCCCGTTCCAGCACGCCGCCGGGACGGGCGGGGCGCCGCCTCCGTCCAGACCTCTCCTCAGCGAGGCTTCTGTCGGGGTCCCTCGCGGGCGTGGCGGGCGGCTTCGTTCCCCGCCTCGCCGGGCCGGACAGCCTGCTGCTGGCGACCGGGATCGTCGGAGCGACCGTCATGCCGCATGTCGTCTACCTGCACAGTGCTCTGACGCAGCACCAGGGGGCTCTCCTGCGGCAACCCGGGGGCATCCCTCAGCACCATGGGCCTCTCACCCGGCAGCCCCGAGCCCTCACTCAGAGCCGAGGCGCCCGGGACCCGCGCCGGGCGGCCCTCCAGGCCAGCCGCGTCGACATCGCCGTCGCGCTCGGCGCGGCGGGGCTGGTGAACATGGCGATGCTCACCGTCGCCGCCGCGACCTTCGACGGAAGCGACCTCGGCGGCCTGGAAGCCGTCCACGCCGGGCTCGGCGAGGTCCTCGGCCCCGGGGCGGCGGTCGCGTTCGCGCTCGCCCTGCTCGCCTCCGGCCTGGCCTCCTCCAGCGTCGGCACGTACGCCGGGCAGGTGATCATGGCGGGCTTCCTGCGCCGCCGCGTGCCGCTCCTGGCGCGCCGCCTGGTCACGATCCTGCCGGCCATGGCGATCCTGGCCGTGGGGATGGACCCTACCCGGGCGCTCGTCCTGAGCCAGGTCGCGCTGTCGTTCGGCATCCCGTTCGCCCTGGTCCCGCTCGTCGTGTTCACCGCCCGCCGCGCTCTGATGGGCGATCTGGTCAACCGCCGGGCGACCACCGCGGCCGGCATCGCCGTCGCCACCGTGATCAGCGCGCTGAACGGGTTCCTGCTGGTGGAGGTCTTCACCGGCTGAGGACCCATCACAGCAGTGCCGCGAACCGGGCCGCGACGCGTTCCCAGCCCCACTCCTCCTCGATCCAGGCCCGGCCCCGCTCGCCCATCGCGCGGGCGCGGGCCGGGTCGGCCAGCAGGTCGCACAGCGCGCCCGCCACTGCCGTGTGCGACCTGCCGTCGACCACCAGGCCGGTCTCGCCGTGCCGTACGGCGTCGGGGGCGCCTCCCGAGGAACCGGCGACCACCGGCAGGCCGGTCGCCGACGCCTCCAGATAGACGATGCCGAGCCCTTCGGCGTCGAGCCCCCCGAACCTGCTGCGGCACGGCATGGCGAACACGTCTCCGGCGTCGTAGTGGGCCGGGAGATCCGCCCACGGGACAGACCCGGTGATCACCACCGATCCGCGCGGCCCCGCCCCGGCGACCGCCCGTTCCAGCGACCGCCGTGAAGGGCCACCGCCGACCAGCAGCAGCACCGCTCCGGGCACCCGCCGCAGGACGAGCGGCCAGGCCCGCAGCAGCACGTCCTGTCCCTTGCGGGGCACCAGCCGGGAGACGCAGACGACCACCGGCCGGTCGCCCAGGCCGAGCGCCGCCCGGACCCGCCCGCCGCCCGCGCCGGGGCGGAAGGCTTCGGTGTCCACGCCCGGAGCGAGCCGTACGAGCCGGGGGGCGGGAATCACCGGGGCGAGCAGTCGGCGCGTGTACTCACCGAGGTAGGTCACGACGTCGGCGCCCGCCCCGATCCGGCGCAGCATGCCGCGGGCGCCGGGCAGCCGTGCCCAGGACGCCTCGTGCCCGTGGGTCAGCATGACGATCCGCGCCGCGCCGGCGGCACGCAGGGCGGGGGCGAGCAGGCCGAGCGGCGCGGCGGCGCCGAAGACGACGGTGGCGCCGTCCTCCACCAGCGCCGCCGCCCTGCCCGCCACCGCACGCGTCGGCAGCATGAGCGTGGAGGGATGACGGACCACCTCGTACGGCTGGCGGGTGTCGAACTCCTCACACCCCTTCCAGCGAGGCGCGTACACGACGACCGAGCCGGGCGGCCTGCGGGAGGCGAGGCCGTGCACGAACGCCTGGATGCCTCCCGGTCTGGGCGGGAAGTCGTTCGTGACGATCAACGTCTTGTTCGCCATCCTCACCCCCGGCATCGGTGCGGCGGACGGCCCACGGCCACGCGGCCCGCCCGGGAACGCATTCTCGCAGGCCCGTCCCGCCTCTCGCCTGCCCCAGGATCAGGACCGCGATCAGGACCGGGATCAGGACCGGGCCAGCTCGGCCCGTACGGAGGACCGCCAGAGGCGGGTCAGCTCGGCGGTGGTCAGCCCGAGGACATCCCGCAGCGCGGCATCGGCGTCCTCACGCAGCGCGGCGCGGTAGAGGGCGACCAGTCTCCGCTCACCGAACCGGGCGGCGATGTAACGGCAGGCCAGCCAGGCCTCCTCGTACGCCTGGGCGGGCCTGGCGGCGAAGTCCGCGGGTTCCGGCAGACGGGCCAACGGCGCGCCGGCCGCTGTGTCAGCCGCGGTGCCGGCCGCTGGACCAGCCCCTGTGCCGGCCTCCGCGCCGACCGCTGTGTCGGCTTCCGCTCCGGCTCCACCGCCGGCTCGCAGGTCCGCGGCGAGTTCGGCGGCGATCGTGTGAACGGGCAGGCCGCTGTCGAGGTAGCCCACATAGTCGGCGAAGCCCTCCAGGAGCCACATCGGCACCGCGCGGGGCCCGGAGGCCGCGACGTGCGTCAGCTCGTGGGTCACGACGACCTGGCGGCCGGCCGCGGACAGGCGGGCGAACGCGGCGGGCTGCACGATCACCCGGTCGCCGGTCGCGACGGCCGCGAGGCCGCCGACCACCGCCGGGGCGGCCAGAAGGGCCGCCTGCTCCTCGGTGCGCGGCACGAGGACCACCGCGCCGCCGTGCTCTCCCCAGACCCGCGTGACCGTGCGGTCGGCGCGGCCCGCCAGCCGGGCGATCTCGGCGACCAGCCGCCGCGGCGCGCCGACGACGACGGCGTGCTCGCCACGGGCGACGGAGGCGCCGGTCCACATGCCGGGCTGCTCGCGCACGGCGGCGCGGGCCCGGGAAAGCAGGGGCGAGAGGGGGTCGGGCGGCGCCGCGGCGGCCGTACCGGCCAGCAGCGCGGCCAGCGCGACGGCCATGGACGCGAACCGGCGGGGGCCGAAGCGACGAGCATGAGCTCCTCGGCGGGGACGCCGCAGATCCGGCCTGTGCCGCGCGTACGGCGCTCCCGCGGTCTCCTGCTTCGCCAGCCTGTGCCACATAGGGGGTCTTACCGGGTCTCCAGAGGCGTTCGAGCCTGCCAGCGACGTCCCGTCCGCGGGACCTGACGCGAGCACGCTACCAGGCGCCCGCCATCGCCGGCCGATCCGTCAGCCGGCCTGTCAGCGTCGGGGAACGCCACGGCTCCGCCCACCCGCGAGGGGAGGACGGAGCCGTGGAGTGATGCCGGCGACGACGGGCCCGGCACCGGGGACCGGGGGACCGATCAGACGCCGGGGCGTACGGCGCCCACGAAGGTCGCCCTGCGGTAGGAGTCGAGCTTGTCGATCCTGACCCGTGTGCCGCTGTGCGGGGCGTGGATCATCCTGCCGTGCCCGACGTACATGCCGACGTGGCCACCGCCGCTGGTGAAGATGAGGTCGCCGGGCTTGAAGTGACCCCAGGACACCTTCTTCCGTACGGCGCTGCGGATGGACCACGTCGTGCGCGGCAGCCGTACGCCGGCCTTGCGCCAGGCGTAGGTGACCAGGCCCGAGCAGTCGAACGCGCCCGGTCCGCTGGCGCCGTAGCGGTAGGGGTCGCCGATCTGCTTCCTCGCGGTCGTGACCGCTCGCTGCGCCTTGGCCAGCTGGAGCGTGGCCTTGCTGAGCTTCTTCCGCTTGGCGACCGCCTTCCTGGTCGCCTTCTTGGTCGCCTTCTTCGCGGCCTTCTTGGCCGCCCCTGTGGTGGCGGACCTCGCGTTCGTCTCCGCGGCCAACTTCGTGACCGTGACCGTCACCGAGTCGGCCGCCGCCGGCTGCGCGCCGGCGATCCCCACGGATGCCGTCAAAGCGGCACCCCCAAGGGCAATTCGGGCAAGACGGGACAGGCTAGCGGGGGTGGTAGACAGGATCTCTCCTTGGATCTTCCGCGTACGCCTACCGGGTTAGCTGACGGGTTCGGGCGGGGAAGTCGCCCTACGGCGCGTGGACGCGCCGATTCACCCCGGACCTTCGCGAAGAAGGTCGATGGTTCCCCGGCTCCGTGCCTCCTGACTGCACGGACTCGGCAGGTCCCCGGCGCCCGGAATATCCCCTGAGGGAGCAAGTAGACGGACGGCGCCGGCGACGGTGGATGACGCGGGCCCGGCCGGCCGGGCCGGGCTCGCCGCGGCGAGGCGTGCTCGCCGCGGCCCAGAAGCTACCCAGATCGGGCGGCTCTCGGCAAAGCCACCCCGGCATATAAAGATCGGATAACGAAGGCGGCACAGGAGAAACCGCAGCTTACCCACGCCACAGCAGGATGAGTGTGACTCTGCTCACACCAGGCATCGCAACGCCCAAATTCGGCACTTAGCGCACATCCGGAACAAAGATCACACTGGCCGTCAGGGGCGGACGGCACCGATCGCGTGATACTCCGCGAGTGTGACAATCTTCACAACATCGCCGGTCTGCGGAGCGTGGACGACCTTGCCGTCGCCCGCGTACAGGCCCACGTGACCGAAGCCCGCGTGGAAGAGCAGATCGCCCGGCTGGAGCGCGTCGAGGGACACGCGGCGGCTCGCGCCCCACGCCCACTGCTCGTAGCTCGTACGCGGCAGGCCGACTCCGCCCGCCGCCCAGGAGGCCTGGACGAGGCCGGAGCAGTCCCAGGAGTCCGGCCCGCTGCTCCCGTAGCGGTACGGCTTGCCGACCTGCTTGTAGGCGAACTGGAGCGCAGACAGGGCGTTGCCCGACGCGGAGCCCTTGTAGGCGACGCCCGCGCTGTTGGGATTGCCCGCGTTGTAGGTGCCGAGCGAGCGCAACAGCTTCATCTGCTCGTTGACGAGCGCGTCGACCTTCTTCTTCTCGTCGGCGAGCTCGCTCCTGACCTTGGCGGCCTCGGCGTAGACCGTCTTCGTCTGGTCCCGCCGGTCTTTCAGGCCCTGGATGGCGCCCTCGTACTGCTGGAGCCGCCCGACGCGCTCGGCGGAGATGTGGTTGTACGTGGCGAGACCGCTGAGCATGGTGTCGGGGTCGGGGTTGTAGAAGACGCCCCAGGATCCGATGTCGCCCACCTGGTAGCTGCTGACCGCCATGGTCACCAGCCCCGAGCGCAGCGCCTCGACCCGCGCGTTCTGCTTCTTGAAGTCGTCGTTGAGCGCCAGATACTTCTTCCTGGCCGACTTCCACTTCTCACCGGCCGCGTTGTAGCGGTCCACGAGCTTGTCCGCCTGCGCGTTCAGCCGGCTCAGCTTCGCCTTGGCCTGGGCAAGGGTGGGTTTCGGATCGGCCTGCGCGCCCGTCAGCGGCGTCAGCAGGACCACGGCGGCCAACCCAGCGGCCACCGGCACACGCCCTCGCACTCGGGCCCCCTTCGGGATCAACGAACCTGAGGCGCGACTCTATCTAGGCGATCTTGGCGCTTCAACCTATTCGCAGCTATTCGCGGCAGTCATCACTCACCGAATCGGCCTCCGTACGGAGCGTGCCGCACCGGATCAGCCGCGGCCGAGGCGACGCAGCAGCAGGAGCGAGGGCACCGGCCGGGCGCCCATGCGGCGGACGGAGTCGGCCACCTCGCGGTCGGAGGAGACGACCGCGATGCCGCGCCCCGGCGGCTCGGCGCGCACGAGCGTGCGGATGAGGTCGTCGGCGATCTCGCCGGGCGCGCTGAACATCACCCGCACCCCGCGCGGCGCTGAGACCTGCACGGGCCCGTTCAGCTCGGCGCCGTCGAAGACGCACGTCACCTCTACGCGCGCCTGCACGGCGAGGCCGCCCAGCCCGGTGAGCAGGCGGGCGCGCTGGTCGGCGAGGGTCAGCGTCGGATAGCCGGTCTTGGTCACGTTGTAGCCGTCGACGATCAGGTGCAGGTTGGGCAGCGCGAGGAGCAGGTCGAGGAGCTGGGGGTCGTCGTTCGCCAGCGCCCGCGCGGGCACCGCCGTCACGCCGGGCTCGCCCGGCACGATCGCGTTCACGTAGTCGGCCGGCCTGCTGATGGTGGTCGGCAGGCCGAGCTCCTTGCGCAGCCCCGCGGCGGCGTCCTGCAGGGCGTCCAGCAGCACCCGTACGCGGGCGTCCTCCATGCTGCGGCCCTCGCGGGCGGCGCGGCGGCTGGCCTCCAGCTGACGCTCGGTGTCCGCCAGGCGCTCCCTGAGCCTGCGCAGCTCGGTCTCCGCGGCGCCGTTGGCGCTCGCCGCCCTGGCCCGCGCCTCGGCCGTCCCGGCCTCCAGCTCGGCCGCCCTGGCCTCGGCCGCTTTGACCCGCTCACGCGCGTCGTGCAGCTTGCGCCTCAGGTCGGAGTTCTCCGCGCGGGCCGCCTTGAGCTGCTCGCGGACCCGGTCGATCTCCTCCCTGGCGGACGCGCGCTGCGCCGCGAGCTGCTCGCGCAGCCGCGTCTCCGCCTGCTCCCGCTGCGTGCCCGCCGCGGCGGCCTGCTCCAGGTCGGTCCGCGCCTGCTCGACCAGGTCCGGCCAGCCGGGCGGACGGGTCAGGTAGGCCGCCGCCGCGACCAGCACCGGCTCGGCCGCCGGCGGCACCGTCCCCTCGGCGAGGCTCGCCACCAGCTCGGGCCAGGCCGTCTCCAGCGCCTCGGCGACCTGCTCGCGGAACTCCTTGTCGTTCTCCAGCTGGGCCGCGATCGGTGCGCTGCCCAGGCGGGCGCGCTTGCGCGGGTCGAACCTGGCGATGCCGCGCAGCGGCGGCGGCACGGTCGCGGCGGGCATCGTGCCCAGCACCTGCCCCGCGACCTCCACGACGTGTAAGCGGACCTGCTCCGGCAACGGACGAGACAGGCCTTCTCCGGCTGAACTCATCTCGTCGCTCCTCGGCCGTTCCTGCAGACCTGCCGCCTGCCGGGATCGCCCGGCGGCGCCTCGCGGAGCTGTCGCCCCCGGTGTGGGGGCCCGGGAGCGGGCTCCGACGAGGCCGGGCCTCGCGGCGCGCCCGCACGGCGCCCCTCACACGGCAAGATCTGCGAGATAGTCCTCTGTTCTTGTCCTTCTTCAAGGGTACGGCCGTCGCACCGTGTCCATGTCCGGTTCATGATCTGTCACCGGCCGCGCGGTGATCCGCTGGCGCCCGGGGCGGTCCGGTCCGTACGCTCGGCGGAGTGTTCACCCCGCCGTACCCGATCATCACCCCCCGGCTGGTCCTGCGTCCCTTCACCGAGGCGGACCTCGACGACCTGCACGCCTTCCAATCGCTTCCCGAGGTCACGCGGTATCTCTACTGGGACGCCCGTACGCGGGAGGAGACGAAGCGCCTGGAGGCCCGTCTGGTCGAGAACGAGTTCTTCGCCGGCGCGTGGAGCGACGAACTGGTCTACGCGATGCTGGCGCGCGAGTGGCGGGCGTCCCCCGCCGCCTCCGCCGGGCACCGGGCCTGACGCCCGCCTCCACCCAAGGGCGGAACCGCGGGAAATGAAAGAACGGGCCGTTCGTTTCAGGCGTCAGCGCAGCATACGGCGTGGAATAAGTTTGACGCGTTGACTAACTCCCCGGTGGATTTTACGGTACGGGCACTTCGGACGCGGCCCCGCGGCGACGGGGAGCCGCCCCGGCCGTCACCGTCGCCGGCCGGTGCGGGCGCCTCCCGGGCCTCGACACGGCGTCACCCGTCACTCAGGGAGATTCGATGCGCCTCACCATCCCCCGGGCCCGCGCGGCTCGCCTGGCCGCCGGGGCGGCGGCGGTCACCCTCGCCGCGGCGGCGCTGGCCGCCACGGCGCCCGCCCAGGCCGCGACCGGCTGCGCCGTGACCTACACCTACAGTGAGTGGTGGGGCGGGTTCAGCGCGAGCATCACGATCCAGAACCTGGGCAGCGCGATCAACGGCTGGACCTTGGGGTTCACCTTCCCCGACCCCGCCCAGAAGGTCGACGTCGGCTGGTCGGCCACCTACAGCCAGAGCGGGCAGAACGTCACCGCCAGGAACATGGACTACAACGCCGCCATCGCCACCGGCGCCTCGGTGCTGATCGGCTTCAACGGCACCTGGTCGGGTTCCAACCCCAAGCCGGCCGCGTTCACCCTGAACGGTGAGGCCTGCAACACCATCAACGTCAGCCCGAGCGCGACCCCCACCCGCACTCCCCAGGCCACCCCCACATCGACGCCGACGTCGACCCCGACCTCGACGCCCACGTCGACCCCGACGTCCACACCGACGTCCACGCCCACGGGACCGTCCGGCTCCGCGCTGTACGTGTCGCCGGGCGGCGCCACAGGTGCGTCCGGGACGATCTCGGACCCGACGACGCTCGCGTCGGCGATCACCCGCGTCGCCGCCGGCGGGACGATCTACCTGCGCGGCGGGACGTACAACCTCTCGCAGACGGTGACCATCGCGGCGGGGAACAACGGCACGTCGAGCGCCCGCAAGAAGCTGTCGGCCTACCCCGGCGAGACCCCGGTGCTGAACTTCTCCGCGCAGAGCCAGTCCTCGTCGAACCGGGGGCTCGCGCTGTACGGGTCGTACTGGCACGTCTACGGCGTCGTCGTCCAGCGCGCCGGCGACAACGGGATCTACGTCGGTGGCAGCAACAACATCATCGAGCGCACGGTGACGCGGTTCAACCGGGACACCGGGCTGCAACTCGGCCGGATCGCCTCCGACACCCCCCGCGCCCAGTGGCCGTCCAACAACCTCGTCGTGAGCTCGGAGTCGCACGACAACGCCGACTCCGACGGTGAGGACGCCGACGGCTTCGCCGCGAAGCTGACCGTCGGCAACGGCAACGTCTTCCGCTACGACGTCTCCCACAACAACATCGACGACGGCTGGGACCTCTACACCAAGACGGACACCGGAGCCATCGGCCCGGTCACCATCGAAGACTCCCTGTCCTACAACAACGGCACCCTCACCGACGGCAGCCAGGCCGGGGCCGGCGACCGCAACGGCTACAAGCTCGGCGGCGAGGACATCGGGGTCAACCACGTCATCCGCCGCAACATCGCCTATCACAACGGGCACCACGGGTTCACCTACAACCGCAACCTCGGCACGATGACGATCTCGGACAACGTCAGCGTCGACAACGCCGAACGCAACTACTCCTTCGACGCGGGCACCTCGGTGTTCCGCAACAACACCTCGTGCCGCAGCGGCGGCGGATCGAACGACAAGATCGTCGGCAACTCCGACAGTTCGAACCAGTTCTGGTCCGGCTCGAACGGGTCCCGCTGCTCCTCCTACCGGGGAGCGCCGCGCTGGTCCTTCGCCTCCGACGGCCGCCTCGTCGTGACCTTCGGCTAGTTTCCTCCGGGGCGGTCCGGCCAGGCCGGGCCGTCCCGGGAGGAAGCTCCCGGGCCGCCCAGGGAAGGCAAATGTCGGTCGGAATCTCTATGGTCTTGGCGTGGACGCGGTACAGGGCACGCTGGACGAGCTCGGCACTCCCCTGCGGGAGGTGACGTTCGTCGTCTTCGACCTGGAGACCACCGGCGGGTCGGCCGCGGAGCACGCCATCACGGAGATCGGGGCGGTGAAGGTCCGCGGCGGCGAGGTGGTCGGCGAGTTCGCCACCCTGGTCGACCCCGGCGGCCCGATCCCGCCGTTCATCTCCGTGCTCACCGGCATCACCGACGCGATGGTCATGGCCGCGCCGAAGTTCACCGAGGTGCTGCCGAGCTTTCTGGAGTTCATCGCGGGGGCTGCGCTGGTGGCGCACAACGCGCCGTTCGACATGTCGTTCCTGAAGGCGGCCTGCCAGGCGGGCGGCTACCCGCCTCCGGCCAACCCCGTGGTGGACACGGCCGACCTCGCGCGCCGGGTGCTCACCCGTGACGAGACCCCCAACTGCAAGCTCGGCACCCTCGCCCGGGTCTTCCGCAGTTCCACCGAGCCCTGCCACCGGGCGCTGGCCGACGCCAAGGCCACGGTCGACGTGCTGCACGGTCTCATCGCCC
This sequence comes from Microbispora sp. NBC_01389, assembly GCF_045040095.1. Lineage (NCBI taxonomy): Bacteria > Bacillati > Actinomycetota > Actinomycetes > Streptosporangiales > Streptosporangiaceae > Microbispora > Microbispora sp. NBC_01389. The sequence goes on along the minus strand of NZ_CP109552.1, from coordinate 4,630,839 downwards.
GGGTCGGCTCGCTCGGCGTGCACACGCTGGAGGAGCTGCGCGGATTCGTGCGCGCCCCCACGCGCGAGCAGCAGCGAAAACGCCACCTCGCCGACGGGGTGCCCGGCGCGCCGGGCGTGTACGTCTTCGAGGACGCCAGGGGCGAGGCGCTGTACATCGGCAAGAGCTCCAACCTGCGCAACCGCGTGCGCAGCTACTTCACCGCGAGCGAGACGCGCTCGCGCATCCGCGAGATGGTCGGCATCGCCGAGCGGGTCAGGACCATCGTCTGCGCCACCGCGCTGGAGGCGGAGATCCGCGAACTGCGGATGATCGGGACGACCAAGCCCCGCTACAACAGGAGGTCCCGCTTCCCCGAGCGGGTGGTCTGGCTGAAGCTGACGAACGAGCCGTTCCCGCGGCTCAGCGTCGTCCGGGAGGTGCGCGACGACGGTGCGGCCTATCTCGGGCCGTTCGGCAGCAGCCGCACGGCCGACGACGCGCGCACGGCGATGCACGAGGCGCTGCCGCTGCGCCAGTGCACCGAACGGCTGTCGGCCCGGGCGCGGCGGCCGGCCTGCGCGCTCGCGGAGATCGGCCGCTGCGGCGCGCCCTGCGAGGGGCGGGAGAGCGAGGAGACCTACTCCCGGCACGCCGACCGAGCCCGGCACGCGATGGAGCACGACGCCGAGGCCGTCTTCTCCGCGATGGAGGCGCGCATGCGGCGCCTGGCCGACGAGCAGCGATACGAGGAGGCGGCGGTCGACCGCGACCGCCTCGCGGCCTACGTCCGGACCGCGGCGCGCATGCAGCGCCTCCGGTCGCTGACCGGCATCCCCCAGATGGTCGCGGCCAGCCCCGCCTTCGGCGGCGGTTGGGACATCCACGTCATCCGGTACGGCAGGCTCGCCGCGGCGGGCGTCATGCCGCGGGGCGCCCACCCCACGCCGTACGTGGACGCGCTGGTCGCCACCGCGGAGACGGTGACGCCGGGCCCCGGCCCGACCCCCGCCGCCAGCGCCGAGGAGACCGAATGCGTGCTGAGGTGGCTCGACTCCCCCGGCGTGCGCCTGGTCCAGGTCGACGGCGTCTGGAGCCTCCCGGCGTACGGCGCGGGGCGGCTGGTCGGCCGGATCGAGCGTGCCTACCTGCACCTGCGCGGCGACCGCCGCGAGGGCCGCCCACTACGGTGATCCCACGCGCACCGGAGGACCCGGCGCGCGGCACCGCCCGCGCCACTGCCAGGTGACATCGCAGTACCGGCCCGAAATAGAGGGCGCTGACGGGGGCACTAGTGTCGGGTGCGACAGCGAAGCCGCGACACAGCAGGAGAGGCCCGAATGGTCACCGCGATCGTCCACATCAAGGCGGATGTCGACCGGATTCCCGAGGTCGCCGAGGCCATCGCCGAGGTCGACGGCGTCAGCGAGGTGTATTCGATCACCGGCGAGTTCGACCTGCTGGCCATGGTCAGGGTCGCCAGGTACGACGAGGTGGCCGAGGTCGTGCCGGGCCGCATCAACAAGGTGACCGGCGTGCGGCACACCGAGACCCACATCGCCTTCCGGACCTACTCCCGCCACGACCTGGAGGCGGCCTTCTCGATCGGCCTCAGCGACGCCGACTGACTCGGCCAGGCCGCCCGGGACGGTCAGGCGGGGCGCAGGAGGCGGACGCGGACCTCGAAGCCGCCCGGCAGCGGATGCTCGGCCACCGAGCCGCCGAACAGCGCCGCACGCTCCCAGGTGCCGTGAGCCCCGGCGGCCGGGTCAGGCGCCGGAGGAGCCGAGCGTGCGGCTCAGGTCCACCCACCGCTCCAGGGTCTTCGCCGCCCTGCCCGAGTCGACCGCCTCCACCGCCCGCGCGTACGCCGCGCGCAGGTCGGCGACGAGGTCGTCGCCGGGGCCGTCGTACGCGACCAGGCCGGCCGCCGCGTTGAGCAGCACGGCGTCCCGTACGGGCCCGGTCTTGCCGCGCAGCAGGTCGTGCACCGCCGCGGCGTTGAAGTCCACGTCGCCGCCGCGCAGGTCGCCCGGTTCGGAACGGGGGATGCCGAGGTCGGCCGGGTCGAAGACGGTCCGGGTCGCGGTGCCCTCCCGGACGACGAAGACCGTCGACGGCGCGGCCGTCGACAGTTCGTCGAGGCCGTCGTCGCCCCGGAACACGAGCGCCGAGACACCGCGCTCGGCGAACACGCCGGCCATCACCGGCAGCATCCGGGCGTCGAACACTCCGATCGCCTGGGCGGCGGGGCGCGCGGGATTCGCCAGCGGCCCGACGAAGTTGAAGACCGTCGGCACGCCGATCTCCTTGCGCGGCGGGCCGGTGAACCGCAGCGCGGAGTGGTAGAGGGGCGCGAAGCAGAAGGCGATGCCCGCCTCCACCGCCACCCTGGCGGTGAGCCGCGGCGCCAGGTCGAGCGCGACACCCAGGCGTTCCAGCACGTCGGCCGCCCCGCACAACGAGGAGGCGGCGCGGTTGCCGTGCTTGACGACCCTCGCTCCGGCGGCGGCCGCGACGATCGCCGCCATCGTCGAGACGTTCACCGTGTGCGCCCGGTCGCCGCCCGTGCCGACGATGTCGAGCACCGGCCCCTCGACCGTGAGCGGGGTGGCCAGCTCGAACATGGTGCGGACGAGGCCGGTCACCTCGGCGACCGTCTCGCCCTTGGCCCGCAGCGCGACGGCGAAGGCGGCGATCTGCGCCGGGGTCGCCGCCCCCGACATGATCTCCCCCATGACCCAGGCCGTCTCGTCGGCCGTCAGGTTCTCCCCCGCGAGCAGGGCGTTCAGCGTCGAGGGCCAGGTGGTGCGCGTGTCCATCGTGGGCTCCGCGATATGTCGAGGTCAGGTCGGAGATGCCAGGTCGTAGAGGGCGCCGGGTGAAAGTTGCGGCAAGACCCTGGCTGAAACGCCGGAAGAGCAGGTCAGTGCGCCCGGGTGACGCTCAGGCGGCGCCGCATGAGGTCGGCGACCGCCTCCGCGAGCACGACGGGGTCGAGCGGGTGCGCGACCACCGCGTCGGCGCGGGACCAGTTGGCCAGCCAGCGGTCGTCCCTGCGGGCGATGAGCAGCAGGATCGGCGGGCAGTCGTGCACCTCGTCCTTGGCCTGGCGGCTCACTCCCATGCCGCCGGCCGGCACCGCCTCGCCGTCGAGCACGGCCACGCCGATCTCACCGGAGTCGAGCTGCCTGAGCACGGCCGGCTGGGTCGCACACTCGACGATCTCGACGAGGGGCACGTCAGCGGCGGGGCGCCGTCCGATGGCCAGCCGCACCTTCTCCCGGGTGCCTGCGTCGTCGCTGTAGACGAGAACCCTCATTACACGCTCACTGTCGAATCGCGGGGTATGGTCATCGTGATGCTACCGGCGCGGCTGCCAGGCTCGCAGCCCCGGGGCTCCCGCCATGGCATGCCCGCTTCCGAGGGCGCGGACGGACCCTAGCGGGGGGTCGTGGGGCGACCCGACCTGGAGAGCCGCAATAATGCTGGGCGTGGCGACAGCATCCGCAATTACTACGACGACGAGACCGCACGGGTCCAGCCGGCCGAACCTGGTCCAGGTGGGCACCATCGTGTGGTTGTCCTCTGAGCTCATGTTCTTCGCGGCGCTGTTCGCGATGTACTTCACCATCCGGTCGGTCAGCCTCGGCCAGGGCACGCACTGGCCCGAGGCGCACCTCGAAGTCCCGTTCGCGACCTTCAACACGACCGTTCTGGTCCTGTCGAGTGTCACGTGCCAGCTGGGCGTCTGGGCTGTGGAAAGAGGCCAGGTCAAGAAGCTGCGTTTCTGGTATGTCGTAAGCTTCCTGATGGGCGCCTTCTTCGTGGGCGGTCAGCTTTACGAGTACGGGAACCTGGCGCGCGAGGGTCACGTCCTCTCGCACTCCCCGTACGACTCGGTGTTCTTCCTGACCACGGGCTTCCACGGTCTGCACGTGACGGGTGGTCTGATCGCGTTCCTGTTCATCCTGGGACGCACGTACGCCGCGAAGCGCTTGACGTATGAGCAGCAGACCAGCGCGATCGTCGTGTCCTACTACTGGCACTTCGTCGACGTGGTCTGGATCGGCCTTTTCGCGACCATCTACATCATCAAATGATCGGAACGGGGATTTCGGTGAACTCCATCACCGCCCGACGGCGCCATCCCCTCGCGCGAGTCGCCGTCGTGGCGCTCGCGCTGGGCCTGCTCGGCGGCGGGTACGCGCTCGCCGCGCCGAACGGCAGCACCGCCGACGCCGCGATCGCGTCCGGCAAGGCCGACGACGCGGCGGAGGGCAAGAGCCTCTTCGTCGCGCACTGCGCGAGCTGCCATGGGTTGAACGCCGAGGGCACCAGCAAGGCCCCGACGCTCATCGGCGTCGGCGCGGCCGCCGTGGACTTCCAGGTGAGCAGCGGCCGCATGCCGGCCGCGGACGCGGGTCCCCAGGCTCCGCGCAAGCCCAGACCCGAGTGGGCCACCGACCAGGCGATCGACCAGCTCTCGGCGTACGTCCAGACACTGGGCGGCGGCCCGACGCGGCCGACCGAGGAGCAGGTGAACCCCGCGCTGGGCGACCCCGCCAAGGGCGGTGAGCTGTTCCGGGCCAACTGCATCCAGTGCCACAACTTCGTGGGCGCGGGCGGTGCGCTGACCTACGGCAAGTACGCCCCGTCGCTGAACCCGGCGACGCCGACGGAGATCTACGAGGCGATGGTCACCGGCCCGCAGGCGATGCCGGTGTTCAACGACTCCACGATCACGCCGGAGCAGAAGCGTGACATGATCGCCTACATCACCCACGTCCGGTCGCAGGTCGACCCGGGCGGGTCGGGCCTGGGCCGCATCGGCCCCGTCACCGAGGGCATCGTGGCGTGGGTCGTGGGTCTCAGCCTCCTGATCCTGGCCTCCATCTGGATCACCGCGAAGAAGCGACGGGCGCAGGCATGACAGAGCAGAACGAGTATCCCGAGAGCGGCCGGGTGCCGACGCGCGTCATCGGCACGCCGCCCGCCGACGCGCCCATCGAGGAACACGACCCGATCCACGAGCCCGCGGGCGTCGAAGGTGTGATCCCGCAGGACCCGGTCAAGGTCCGCAAGGCGGAGCGCATGGTCGCGTTCCTCTTCCTGATCACCTTCCTGGCCGGCGCGGCCTTCATCGCCGCGTACGTGATCTTCCAGGTCGGCACGATCGACAAGACGGCCGCGTCGAACTACGCGCTCGGCGGCACGCTGGCGCTGGCCCTGCTCTCGCTGGGCGCGGGCGTCACGGTGTGGGTGCGGCAGATCATGCCGAAGTACAACCTGGTCCAGGAGCGCCACCTGATGGCCTCCGACGGGGACACGCGCGAGCACGTCAAGGAGACCTTCCTCCAGGGCGCGGACGAGAGCGGCTTCGTCAAGCACAGGCTGCTGCGCCGCACGCTGCTGCTGGCCGCGGCGCCGCTCGGCCTCGCCCCGCTGGTGCTGCTGAAGGACCTCGGCCCGCTGCCGGGGACCTCGCTGCGGCACACCGTCTGGGGAGAGCCCATGAAGGGTGGCAAGCCGCGCCGGCTCGTCGTCGAGGGCACCGGCCAGCCGATCCGCGCCGCCGACTTCAACTCGCCCGGCGGCATCCTCTCCGTGGTCCCCGAGGGCTACGAGGAGGACCTGAACGCGCTGGCCAAGGCGACGCTGATCCTGCTCAAGTTCCGCCCGGAGGAGATCAAGTCCGGCACGAACAAGAACTGGACCGTCGACGGCATCGTCGCCTACTCCAAGATCTGCACCCACGTGGGCTGCCCCGCCGCGCTGTACGAGCAGACGACGCACCACATCCTCTGCCCGTGCCACCAGTCGACCTTCGACGCGGCCGACGGCGCCAAGGTCATCTTCGGTCCCGCGGCCCGGCCGCTGCCGCAGCTGCCCCTCGGCATCGACGAGGAGGGGTACCTCGTCGCGAAGTCCGACTTCAAGGTCCCCGTCGGCCCCAGCTTCTGGGAGCGCGGCGACGCCGAAGCTGAAGTAAGAGAGAAGGCGTGATGAACGCTCCTCCGAAGGCCATCACGGGCCCGTCGACGTTCCTCGACGACCGGCTGGGAGCGGGGAACTTCCTCAAGCGCAACCTGCGCAAAGTCTTCCCCGACCACTGGTCGTTCCTTCTGGGGGAGATCGCGCTCTACTCGTTCGTCATCCTGCTGCTGACCGGCACGTTCCTGACGTTCTGGTTCAAGCCGAGCATGGGCGAGGTCAACTACCTGGGGAACTACGCCCCGCTGTACGACGTCCGCATGTCGGAGGCGTACGCCTCGACCCTGCACATCAGCTTCGACGTCCGCGGCGGCCTGCTGATGCGGCAGATGCACCACTGGGCGGCGCTGCTGTTCGTCGCCGGCATGACGGTGCACGCGCTGCGCATCTTCTTCACCGGCGCCTACCGCAAGCCGCGTGAGCTCAACTGGCTCATCGGCGTCGGCCTGCTCACGCTGGCGCTGCTGGAGGGCCTCACCGGCTACTCCCTCCCCGACGACCTGCTCTCCGGCGCGGGCCTGCGGATCACCCAGGGCGTCGCGCAGTCGATCCCGATCGTCGGCACCTACGTCTCGTTCTTCCTGTTCGGCGGGGAGTACCCGGGCCACGACGTCATCCCGCGGTTCTACACGATCCACATTCTGCTGATCCCGGGCATCCTGCTCGCGCTGATCTCGGCCCACATGATCCTGATGTGGGTGCAGAAGCACACGCAGATGCCGGGCAAGGCGCGGACCGAGAAGAACGTCGTGGGCGCGCCGTTCTATCCGGCCTTCATGGCCAAGTCGGGTGCGTTCTTCCTGTTCACGTTCGGGGTCATCGCCCTGCTCGGCACGTTCGCCCAGATCAACCCGATCTGGCTGTTCGGGCCGTACAACCCGGCGAACATCTCGGCCGGCTCCCAGCCCGACTGGTACATGGGCTTCCTGGAGGGCGCGCTCCGCATCATGCCGTCGTGGGAGATCAACTTTCTCGACCACACGGTGACGCTGAGCGTGCTGATCCCGGCGCTGGTGCCGATGGGCATCATCATGACGGGCCTGGCGCTGTACCCGTTCCTGGAGCAGTGGGTCACCGGCGACCGGCGCGAGCACCACGTGTGCGACCGGCCGCGCAACAACCCGCACCGCACCTCGATCGGCATCTCGGCCATCACGTTCTACGGAATCCTGTGGCTGCTCGGCGCCAACGACGAGATCTCGTCGACCTTCCACATCGACCTCTACACGACCACCTGGATCGGGCGGTTCGCCGTCTTCATCGGCCCGGCGATCGCGTACTGGATCACCTACCGGATCTGCATCGGCCTCCAGCGCAAGGACGCCGAGGTGCTGTCGCACGGCGTGGAGTCCGGGGTCATCAAGCGGATGCCGAACGGCCAGTACATCGAGGTCCACACGCCGCCGGCGGAGGACATCGCCGAGCACATCCGCGGCAAGAAGGAGATCCCGGTCCTGACGGGCGCGGCGGACGGCGACGGCATCCCGCCCAAGGGCGCCCGCAGCGCGATCGGCCGGCTCCGGACCAGGATGAGCGAGGCGTACGGCACCGACCGTGTCCCGCTGACCGACGGCCACCACAACGGCCACCACGAGGAGGAGCACGCCGCCGTCGGCGCCGGCGAGCGCAAGGAACTCCTCTGACGCACAACCTGACCGGCACGACCTGACCGGCGCGCAGCGGCCCGGCAGGGGGAACCACTCCCCCGCCGGGCCGTCGTGTTTCCCGCTTCGCTCATCGGGGCGCTCACGCCCGATGTCTTCCCTCGTCGCGCTCTGGTCGCTTCGCTCCCGCGCGCGCTCCTCAGTCCAGACACCGGCGCGCCCCTCCGGCTCGCTCGGTGTTTCCCGCTTCACTCATCGGGGCGCTCTCGTGCTCACGCGGGGGGTGACACGAGGCCCGTCTCGTAGGCGATGATGACGAGCCGTACGCGGTCGCGGGCGTCGAGCTTGGCCAGCAGCCGCGTCACGTACGTCTTGACGGTCGCGGGGCTGATGAACAGCTCGGCGGCGATCTCGGCGTTGGACAGTCCGCGTCCGACGAGGGTCAGCACCTCGGTCTCCCGCTCGGTGAGCCCCGCGACGCGGCGAGGCCGCGGGCCGGGCGCGGGCCGCTCGGCGAACTCCTCGATCAACCGGCGGGTCACGCGCGGGGCGATCAGGGCGTCGCCCGCCGCGACGACCCGGATCGCGGCGAGGATGTCGTCCAGGGCCATGTCCTTGACGAGAAACCCGGACGCCCCCGCACGAAGCGCCCCGTAGACGTGCTCGTCGTCGTCGAACGTCGTCAGGACGAGGACATGGGCCCCGCAGCCCGCGGTGATCAGGCGGGTGGCCTCGATGCCGTCCATCTCCGGCATGCGGATGTCCATCACCACGACGTCGGGCCGGACCCCCCGCGCCATCCGCACCGCCTCCGCGCCGGTGCCCGCCTCTCCGGCGAGGTCGAGACCGGGCGCGTCGGCGATGACCATCTGCAGGGCGGCGCGGATCAGCGGCTGGTCGTCGGCGAGCAGCACGCGGACGGTCACGGGACCGCCGCGGAAACCGGCAGCCGGGCCTCGACCCGGAAGCCTCCCCCGGGACGGGGTCCCGCGGAGAAGGACCCACGCAGCAGCCCGACCCGCTCGCGCATCCCGACCAGGCCGTAGCCGGCCCCTACGCTGCCGCCGCCCCGCCCGTCGTCGAGAACCTCGACGCGTACCTCGTCGTCCCGGTAGTCGATCGACACCCGGCAGGACGTCGTACCGGCGTGACGCACCACGTTGGTGACGGCCTCCTGGACGACGCGGTAGGCCGAAACGTCGATCTCCGGCGGCAGCGGACGCCGCTCGCCCCGCCAGTGCACGTCGACGCGTATCCCGGCGTCCGTCGTCCGCGCGGCCAGTCGCTCCACGTCGGCCAGGCCCAGCCCCGCATCCGGGGACGCCGGTTCCAGGGACGGTTCTGGAGACGCTCTCAGGGACGCCGGATCCGGCCCCGGTTCCCGAGGTGCCGGCCGCGGTGAACGTCCCGGCTCGGGGCTCCGCAGCGCGCCGAGCATCCGGCGCAGCCCGGACAGAGTCTGGCGGCCGGCCGTCTCGATCTCCCCGAGCGCGTCACGTGCCCGATCCGGCTGGGTGTCGATGACCCGCCGCGCCGCGCCGGCCTGGAGCGCGATGACGCCGATGCTGTGCGCGACCATGTCGTGCAGCTCACGGGCGATTCTGAGCCGCTCGTCGGTGACCGCCTGGGTCGCCGCGCGGGCGCTCAGCTCCTCGGCGTGCTCACGCGACTGGCGCACGGAGTTGCCGAGCAGCCAGGCGATGACGGTCGTCAGGGCCACGGCCAGCTCGGCCGAGGTGCCGATCGTCCAGCCGCACAGCAGCCGGGTGGCCAGAAAGCCGGTGAGCACCGCGAGGGCCATGACGAGGGCGGCGGCGCCGATCGCGCCCGGACGGGCCGCGGCGATGAAGAACACCGCCACACCGACCGCCAGGAACTGGGGCAGCGGGATCTCCCCTGCCGCCAGCGGCATCGTGGCGATGACGGACCCGGCGAGCAGCAGGGTCAGGGCCGGCAGGGGACGGCGGCTCAGCAGCACGCCACCCGCCAGCGTCAGGGCGGTGGCCAGCCCGAAGGCCGCCAGGCCGTCCCAGCGGTAGAGCTGCGTCGTCGGGCGCTCGGCGGAGGACCACTCGCCGGGCAGCCGCAGTCGCGTCAGGAACGTGTACGCCAGCCCGGCGCCCCAGGCCAGGACCACCCAGCCACCGGGCGGCAGCCGCCTCAGCAGCGGGCTGGGGGAGGTGACCTGCATGATCAGAGCGTAACCGCCGGCCCTCAGCCCGGCATCCGACCAGGGGTCTACAACCATGGTCGACTGGCACCGAGGCGAATGTCCCTGAAGGTCCGATGCGGTGCGTACGCGCCTCGCGACACCGTGAACCGGGTGATCGACTCCCCACGACCGCCGGCCCCTGACCGGATACCGCCGCCGCCCGCCCTCCCGCCCGGCGGCAGGGACATAGGACGCGTCTCTCTCGCCTTCCTCCGCCACGGCCCGGCCCAGAGCCCGCTGACCCGGAGCCGTCTGGGCCGGAGCCGCCCACGCCCGGCCCGGCGACGCCGGAGGCTGCTGGCCGCGCTCGTCACCGCCTCGCTGGCCGTCCCGGTGATCGGCGCGGCGCGTCCCGAGGCGGTCCCCGCGCCCGTCCCGCCGCCCCTGCCCCCGCTGCGGGCCGCGACCCCCACCGCTCTGGCGGACCGGTACGCCGCCACCCGGCGCGCCGTCGAGGCGGCCATGCGGGCCGCGGCGGCGCGCGGCCACCGGTGGCGGGCCGCCATGCTGCGTGCCATGGCCGATCCGGCGCGGCACTTCCTGTCCTTCGACGGCCGGGACGGCGGACGGGCCGCCGAGGTGTTCGGCGACCTGGCCGGGGCCGACCGCATCGCGGTGATCGTCCCCGGATCCGGCACCGGCCTCGACACGTACGGACTGCTGCGGGGCGGCTCGATGCGGCTGCAGCGGGCGCTCGGGGGCCGGGGAGCCGTCATTGCCTGGCTCGGGTACCGGACCCCGAGCACGGTGAGCCTCGCGGCGGCGACCCCCGGCCGCGCCGACGAGGCCGCCCCCACCCTGCGCGCCTTCGTACGGGACCTGGTCGGGCTCAAGCCCGCCGCTCGCGTCAGCCTGCTGTGTCACTCGTACGGCGGCGTGGTGTGCGGCCGGGCCGCGCACGGCCTGGACGTCGCGGACGTCGTCCTCTACGGCAGCCCCGGCGCCGGGGTGGACGACGCCGCGTCGATGGGCACCCGTGCCGCCGTCTGGGCCGCCCGAGGCACCGGGGACTGGGTCGGCCACCTGCCGCACGCGGCGGTGCGCCTGCCCTTCGGCACGATCGGGCTCGGCGCGGACCCCGTGGATCCCCGGTTCGGCGCACGGATCTTCGCCGCCGGGGGCGGCGGCCACAGCGACTACCTGAAGGACGGCTCCCCCGCGCTGGCCGACATCGCCCGCATCGTCTCCGGGCAGGCGAGCGCCGAGGCGGGGTCGTGATCGGTGACCTCGTCCGGCGCGTCGAACAGACGACCCCTGCCGGGCGCGACCGCGCCGTCGACGCGCTGCGTGCCCTCGCCATCCTCGGGGTGGTGCTCGGCCACTGGCTGGTGACCGCGCCGGTCGCCGACAGCGGCGCTCTGCGCGTCACCAGCCCGCTGAAGTACATGCCGTGGCTCGCGCCCGTCTCCTGGCTGCTGCAGACCATGGCGGTGTTCTTCTTCGTGGGCGGGCGGGTGGCCGTGGAGAGCCACGGCCGGGCCCGGGACCGGGGCGCCGGCCACATGCGCTGGGCCGCCGCCCGGACGGCCCGCCTGTTCCGCCCGGTCGCGCCCGTGCTGGGAGTGTGGAGCGCGGTTGCGGTCGCGACGCTCGCCGCGGGCGCCGACCCCGGGACCGTGTACGCGCTGGTCAAGCTGGTGTGGTCGCCGATGTGGTTCCTGGTGGTCTTCGCGGCGCTGACGGCGGCGACCCCGCTCACCGCCCGGCTGCACCCCGTCGGGCCGCTCGCCGCCGTCGCGGCCGTCGACCTCGTGCGGTTCGGCCTGGGCGGGCCGTCCTGGCTCGGCTGGATCAACGTGGGGACCGGCTGGCTGGTGCCGTACTCCCTCGGCGCCCTGTGGGCGCGTGGGCGCCTGGGCACCCGGATGACCGGATGGGCGCTGCTGCTCGGCGGGGCCGCGGCCACCGCCGGCCTCGTCCTGTGGGCCGGCTATCCGGCGTCCATGGTCGGGGTGCCGGGCGCGCCGGTCTCCAACCAGGCTCCGCCCACCCTGGCGGCCGTCACGTTCGGGCTGGCCCAGTGCGGGGCGGCCCTGGTGCTGTCCGGCCCGCTGCGACGGGTGCTGCTCCGCCCCACCGCCTGGGCGCTCGTGGCCGCGGCCAACCTCTCCGCGATGACGATTTTCCTCTGGCACCAGACCACCATGATCGCGGTCACGGCGGCGGCCCTGCGGCTCGCCGGCCGGGCGCTGCCCGGCCTGCACACCGTCCCCGGCGATCCCGGCTGGGTGGCCGCCCGCCTGGCGTGGCTGCCGGCGTTCGCCGCGGCCCTGGCCGTCTGCTGGGCCGCGTTCCACGGCTACGAGAGGCGGCGTGAACGGACCCCCGGACCGGCCCCGGCCCCGTCGGCCGCCCGGCGGAGCCGGTGAGCGGGGCCGGTCAAAGGGGGCCGGTCAGAGGGGGTCGGAGAGGGCGGCGCGCAGGCGGCTGCGCTTGAGCCACGCCGGCCAGTCGTCCTGCCAGTAGCTCCACCCGTTGTCCGCGTCCAGCTTGCGCGGAGTCCCGGTCACGACGATGGGGTCGCCGACGAGGGTGTTGTTCTTGAACCACTTGGCGTTCTCCGGGCTGACGTTCACGCAGCCGTGGCTGACGTTGGAGTTGCCCTGGTCGCCGACGGACCAGGGAGCGCCGTGGACGTACTCGCCGGTGTTGGAGATCCGGACGCTGTTGTACACGGTCGTCTCGTAGTAGCCCGCCTGGCCGGGACCGGCGTCCGGGGAGGTCATGACCGTGACGTCCTCCCTGGACATCGCCACGTGGACGCCGCTGGTCGTGTTGTGGCGGAAGACGTCGCCGCTCCCCGCGCTGATCGGCATGTCCTTGATCTGCCGGCCGTCCAGCTCGATCTTCATGTGGTGCGTCTGGGTGTCGGCCACGCTGATCTGCGACCGGCCGATCCTGAAGTCGCGGACGTAGTCCTGCTTGCCGTACATGCCGTCGCCGCCCCTGATCCCGGCGAGGCGGGCGGTCACCCGGACCTTCGTGTACGGCGGCCAGTAGTGCCGGGGACGGAAGACGACGTTCTTGGCGTCGAGCCAGTGCCACGCGCCGTCGACGGGCTTGGACGCCTGCACGAAGAGGTTGCGCTCCACCGACACCCGGTCGGTCACGGGCTTGTCGAAGGTCAGGATGATCGGCATCCCGACGCCGACCGTGAGGCCGGTGTCCTCCTTGTTCGGCACCAGGGTGGCGACGGCGAAGGTCTTGGCGGCCGGCCGCGTGGAGAAGCGGGCGGTCCTGCTCGCCGGGCCGTCCGGGCCGGTGGCCGTCGCCTCGACGCTGTAGGACGTGCCAGGGGTCATGGGACGGGCGCTGCGCCATTGGGACCGGTCGGCGCTGAACACGCCCTCCACGGGCTGCCCAGCGGCCTGTACGGCCACATGGGTCAGGGTGCCGCCCGCGGCGCCGACGAGGATGGGCAGTTCCGGCGGCAGTTCCCCGGCCCCGTCCAGCGGGGTGATGCTGATCGGCGTTCCCGACCGGCGTTCCTCGTCCCCTCGGTCGGAGAGGGAACACCCGGCCACCACCACGAGAAGGGCCAGCGCCCCCGCACGAGCACGCACGTCCGTCTCCCTCTCAGGTCGCTTTCCGGGAAGTATTCCCCGGGCACGTCCCCAGCGAGCAGACGCCGTACCGAAGGTCGGCAAAGAACGACGGCGCCGGAGGCCGGCGGAAAACCGGCCTGGCGCACACGCGAACGGCCGGCCGGCGGGATCGCCGGCCGGCCGTCGCCGGGTCAGGGGTCAGTGCGAGAAGTTGCCCCGGTAGTACTGGAAGACGAACCCGATCATGCTCATCAGCGTGCAGAACACGCCGACGAAGAACAGCCACATGCCCACGGCGAAGCCGAAGAACGTGAGCGCGGCCGACAGGCAGACGAACAGCGGCCACCAGCTATGCGGGCTGTAGAAGCCGATCTCGCCCGCGCCGTCGCTGATCTCGGCCTCCTTGTCGTCCTCCGGCTGGTCGCCGATGCGCCGCGCCGTGAACAGCAGGTAGTAGCCGATCATCAGGGCCAGGCCGACGGAGATCGCCATGGCGGTCGTGCCGGTCGGCTCCTTGGACCAGAACCAGTAGACCACGTCGGCCGCGGCGAAGAAGACGCCGCAGAGCAGGAACATCCAGCCCTGGATCTTCATCGGGCCTCCTCCACGAGCTCGGGCTTGGCCGTGATGTGCGGATACTTGAGGTCGAACGCCGGGCGCTCGGACCTGATCCGCGGCAGCGACAGGAAGTTGTGCCGCGGCGGCGGGCAGGAGGTCGCCCATTCGAGCGAGCCGCCGAAGCCCCAGGGGTCGTCCACGGTGACCTTGGGCGCGAAGCGCCAGGTCCGCCACACGTTGTAGAGGAACGGCAGCGTGGACGCGCCCAGCAGGAGCGCGCCGGCCGAGGAGATCATGTTCAGGTCGGTGAAGCCGTCCACCGGCGAGTAGTCGGCGTACCGCCGCGGGAAGCCGATGACGCCCAGCCAGTGCTGCACCAGGAAGGTCAGGTGGAAGCCGAAGAACAGCATCCAGAAGTGGACCTTACCGAGCTTGTCGTTGAGCATCTTCCCGGTGAACTTGGGCCACCAGAAGTAGAAGCCCGCGAACATCGCGAACACCACGGTGCCGAAGACCACGTAGTGGAAGTGGGCGACGACGAAGTAGGTGTCGCTGATGTGGAAGTCGAGCGGCGGCGAGGCCAGGATGACGCCGGTCAGGCCGCCGAACAGGAAGGTCACCAGGAAGCCGACGGCGAACAGCATCGGCGACTCGAACGACAGGTGTCCCCGCCACATCGTGCCGATCCAGTTGAAGAACTTCACTCCGGTCGGCACGGCGATGAGGAACGTCATGAACGAGAAGAACGGCAGCAGCACCTGGCCGGTGACGAACATGTGGTGCGCCCACACCGTGACCGACAGGCCCGCGATGGCGATGGTCGCGCCGACCAGGCCGACGTACCCGAAGATCGGCTTACGGCTGAAGACCGGCAGGATCTCGGTGATGATGCCGAAGAACGGCAGCGCGATGATGTAGACCTCGGGGTGGCCGAAGAACCAGAACAGGTGCTGCCACAGCATCGCGCCGCCGGTGGGCGAGTCGAAGATGTGCGCGCCGAGCTTGCGGTCGGCCTCCAGGGCGAGCAGCGCCGCCGCCAGCACGGGGAAGGCCAGCAGCACCAGGATGCTGGTCAGCAGGATGTTCCAGGTGAAGATCGGCATCCGGAACATCGTCATGCCGGGAGCCCGCATGGTGAGGATCGTGGTGATGAAGTTCACCGCGCCGAGGATCGTGCCGAGGCCGGACATCGCCAGGCCCATCACCCACAGGTCACTGCCGAGGCCCGGCGAGGTCACCGCGTTCGACAGCGGCGCGTACGCCGTCCAGCCGAAGGAGGCGGACCCGCCCGGGGTGAAGAAGCCGAGGACGGCGATGGTGCTGCCGAACAGGTAGAGCCAGTAGCTCACCATGTTGAGCCGCGGGAACGCCACGTCGGGAGCGCCGATCTGCAGCGGCATCAGCTCGTTGGCGAAGCCCGCGAACAGCGGCGTCGCGAACATCAGCAGCATGATCGTGCCGTGCATCGTGAACAGCTGGTTGAACTGCTCCGACGACACGAACTGCAGCCCGGGCTGGGCGAGCTCGGCGCGCATCACCAGCGCCATGACGCCGCCGATGAGGAAGAACACGAACGACGTGATCAGGTAGAGGTGCCCGATCACCTTGTGGTCGGTCGAGGACAGCCACTTGGCGATGACCGTGCCCTTGGTGTACGGCCGTGCGGCGACGCCGGCCGGTTCCTGGATGGCGGTCACTGCGCACTCCCCGCCTGGCTCTTGATGTACTGGTCGAACTCGGCCTGGGGGACGAGCTTCACGGAGAACAGCATCCTGCTGTGGTCGGTGCCGCAGAGCTCGGCGCATCGGCCGACGAAGACACCCGGCTTGCCGAGCGTCGTGATCTGGAAGTGGTTCACCACGTTGCCCGGGAAGACGTCCTGCTTGAACAGGAACGCCGGCACCCAGAACGAGTGGATGACGTCGGGCGAGTGCAGGTCGAACTGCACCTGGGTGTTGACCGGCAGCACGAGCTGCGGACCCTGGGGGTTCTCGACGCTCTGCTTGCTCAGGTCCACCGGCACGCCCGCGACCACGGCCTTCTGGCCCTGGTAGTCGGTCGTGAAGCGCCAGCTCCACTGGTAGCCCTCGACGGCCACCTTGACCGGGGCGTCGTTCGTCATCCGCGTGAGCTCGGTCTCGTCACGAGCCGTGAAGTAGAAGAAGACCGCCACCATGATGACCGGGACCACCGTGTAGAGGATCTCGATCGGCAGGTTGTAGCGCACCTGCGGAGGCAGCTCGTCGGGGCTGTTCTTCTTCTTGCGGTGGAACACGCACGCCCACAGGATCAGGCCCCAGACGACCACGCCGGTGGCGAGAGCCGCGATCCAGCTCCCGTTCCAGAGCGTCTGGACGATGCCGGCCTGCTTGGTGGCGCCTACCGGCATGCCACCACGAGACCACTGATCGATCGCCTGGCTGCTACACGCCGTCCCGGACGCCACCAGCAGCGCCAGGGCGGCGGCTCCGGGCAACCGGCGGCGTGCCCACGGTCGCCGTGTCGTACGGCGGGTCGGACTCACGGATCGCCTACCCCACAGATGAAGCCCAAGAGTTCCTCCCTTGGGCGGGTTTTCCAATTTGACCCAAAGGTGCGACCGGCTGCGATGTTTCCGCCGGTCTGCCCTTTACTTGGTTGAGTTCACGCTGGGGGACACATTAGCGCGGACCGGCGCCGCCCCTCGGAGCAGCCCCCGTTAATGTCCTAACCGTGGCCTACCTCGACGCGGCGTCGACCGAACCTCTCCATCCCGCGGCGCGTGACGCCCTGCTGACGGCGATCGACGCCGGATGGGCCGATCCCGCCCGCCTGTACGGCGCGGCGCGCCGCGCCCAGATGTTACTGGAGCGCGCGCGGGCAGAGGTAGCCGAACTGATCGGCGCCCGCGCCGACGAGGTGTCGTTCACCTCCTCCGGGACGCAGGCCGTCCACCTCGGGGTCCTCGGCACGCTGGCGGGCCGCCGCCGGGCCGGGCGCCGCCTGGTGGCGAGCGCGGTCGAGCACTCCAGCGTCCTGCACGCCGGGCAGGTCCACGAGCGCGACGGCGGCGAGGTGGAGATCGTGGGCGTCGGCCGTACGGGCCGGGTGGACGCCGAGGCGTTCGCCGCGGCCGTCGCGCGCCCGGGAGCCGCCCTCGCGTGCCTGCAGACGGCCAACCACGAGGTCGGGACCCTCCAGCCGGTCGAGGAGGCGGCGCGGGCGTGTCAGGAGGCCGGTGTGCCGCTGCTGGCCGACGCCGCCCAGTCGGCGGGCCGCCTGCCGGTCCCCGGGGGCTGGTCGGTGCTCACCGCGAGCGCCCACAAGTGGGGCGGCCCGGCGGGGGTGGGCGTGCTGGCGGTCCGCAAGGGGGTCCGCTGGCGTTCGCCGCTGCCGGAGGACGAACGGGAACGGCGGCGCGTGCCGGGCTTCGAGAACGTGCCCGCGATCGTGGCCGCCGCGGCGGCGCTGCGCGCGCGGTCGGCGGAGGCGGAGGCCGAGGGGCGGCGGCTGTCGGCCCTCACCGCACGGATCCGCGCCGAGGTGCCCCGGCTGGTGCCCGACGTCGAGGTCGTCGGCGACCCGGACCTGCGCCTGCCGCACATCGTCACCTTCTCCTGCCTGTACGTCGAGGGCGAGGCGCTGCTGACCGAGCTCGACAAGGCCGGTTTCGCCGTCTCGTCCGGAAGTTCCTGCACGGCGAGTACGCTTCGTCCATCGCACGTCCTCGAAGCAATGGGCGTGCTTACGCATGGGAATGTCCGGGTATCGCTGCCCCGTGGCGTGTCCGAGGACGACGTCGATCGGTTCCTCGCGGTGCTGCCGGGCATCGTACGGCGGATCCGGTCGAGCTTGGGGGTGCGGTGATGTGGCGCAGACGGCCGGACGGCCGGGACACCCGGACGGATCGGCATCGGGGGGCCGAGGAACCGGAAGCGCCACCCCAGCCCGCGGAGGCCCCCGCGCTGACGATCGACGCGCTGGGCCGCAAGTGCCCGATCCCGATCATCATGCTCGCCGAGCGGATCAACCAGGTGCCCGTGCGCGGGGTGGTGGCCGTGCTGGCCGACGATCCCGCCGCCTTCACCGACGTCCCGGCCTGGTGCCGGCTGAAGTCACACGAGCACGTGGCCAGCTACGAGCTCCCCCAGGGCGGCTGGTCCATCCACGTCCGCCGCAACTACTAGGTCCGCCGCAACTGACCAGGGCCGCCGCAACAAACCAGGGCCGCCGCAACTGACCAGGGTCGTGACCGCCGGCGGCCTCGTGGTTCGCCGCAAGCCCTTCCGGGGGCGAACCACGAGTCACGACGGTACGGGGAGGCCTGAGCCTCAGGCGTAGTGGCAGCGGGCGTGGGCGGCCACCTCGTCCGCGGCCTCCTGGCCGTACGCCGCGGCGAAGCGCTCCACGAAGACGCTCTGGCGCAGCTCGTACTCTTGGCCGCCGACCCGCTCCAGCACGTGGGTCGCGATGAGGTTGCCGATCTGGCCGCAGCGTTCGAGCGACAGCCCCCAGGCGAGACCCGCGAGGAACCCGGCCCGGAAGGCGTCGCCCACCCCGGTCGGGTCGGCCTTGCCGAGCTCGGGAGCCGGCGGGACGTGGATCGAGGGCTCGCCCCCGCGGTCGATCCTGGCGCCCTTGGGGCCGAGGGTGGTCACCCGTACGCCGACCCGGTCGAGGATCTCCTCGTCCGACCATTCGGTCTTCTGCGCGATGAGCCCGAGCTCGTAGTCGTTGCTGAACAGGTAGGCCGCGCCGTCGACGAGCCTGCGGATCTCCTCGCCGGGCATCCGGGCGAGCTGCTGCGACACGTCGGCCGCGAACGGGATGCCGCGGGTGCGCGCCTCGTCGGTGTGCCGGAGCATCGCGTCGGGGTCGTTGGGGCTGATCAGGACCAGGTCGAGCCCGCCCACCCGCTCGGCGATCGGGGCCAGCTCGATCTCCCGGGCCTCCGCCATGGCGCCGGTGTAGAACGACGCGATCTGGTTGTGGTCCTCGTCCGTGGTGCACAGGAAGCGCGCGGTGTGGCGCAGTTCGGAGACGTGGAGGGAGCCGCAGTCCACGCCGTGCCGCTCCAGCCAGGAGCGGTAGTCGGCGAAGTCGGTGCCGACCGCGCCGACGAGGATCGGGGTGAGCCCCAGGCAGCCCATCCCGAAGGCGATGTTGCCCGCGCAGCCGCCGCGGCGGATCTGCAGATCGTCGACGAGGAACGACAGGGACACCCGGTCGAGCTGCTCGGCGATCAGCTGGTCGCCGAAGCGGCCGGGGAACGTCATCAGGTTGTCGGTGGCGATGGAGCCGGTGACGGCGATGCGCACGGGGTCATTCTCCTCGTTGTCAGCATCAGGGAGACAGTCAGAAAGACAGGGGCAGGAAGACACGGGCGGGGACAGTCATCCCGCCATCCCGCCGAACCTGTCGAGCGTACCGTCTCGGGCACGACGACGCCCCGCACGGACGGTGTCCGTACGGGGCGCTCGGATCCCGGCCGCCGGGCGCGGCGGCGCCGTCAGTTGAACGAGTCGCCGCAGGCGCACGAGCCCGTCGCGTTGGGGTTGTCGATCGTGAAGCCCTGCTTCTCGATCGTGTCGACGAAGTCGACCGTGGCGCCGACGAGGTACGGCGCGCTCATCCGGTCGGTGACGACGTTCACGCCGCCGAAGGTGGAGACCACGTCGCCGTCCATGGAACGGTCGTCGAAGAAGAGCTGGTAGCGAAGACCGGAACAGCCACCCGGCTGGACGGCCACCCGGAGCTGCAGCCCTTCCTCGCCCTGCTGCTCGAGCAGGTTCTTGACCTTCGCGGAGGCCGCGTCAGTCAGGATCAGGCCCTGCTGCGTGGTCTCGCTGCTCTCAACCGTCATGTGCTGACTCCCGCGTCTGCGCCAACCGCCCACCCGGAGCGGTCGAATGGTTCTGACGTCCTATCTAGACGCTACCAACACCCGCCGCTCCCTACACATTCCATGGCCGCCCCCGCAACCCTGCGGACGAACAGGGCGAAACGATGTGTAATGATTAGTCGTCAGTTAGACGATAAGTCCCCGAGGGGGTGTGGTCGTGACGATCACCGAGACCGGCCTTCCGCTCTTCATCCTCGGCCAGGGCACCGACGCGCACAGCGAGCGCGGCGTCGACTGCCCGGGCGAGCTGCCCGCCGCGTCCGACCCGGCGCTGGTGGAGCGAGCCCGCGCGGCCAAGGAGCGGCTGGGCGACCGGCTGTTCGTGCTCGGTCACCACTACCAGCGTGACGAGGTCATCCAGTTCGCCGACGTGACGGGCGACTCGTTCAAGCTCGCCCGTGAGGCCGCGGCCCGGCCGGAGGCCGAGTACGTCGTCTTCTGCGGCGTCCACTTCATGGCCGAGTCCGCCGACATCCTGACCGGCGACACGCAGAAGGTCGTCCTCCCCGACCTGGCCGCCGGCTGCTCGATGGCCGACATGGCCACCTTCTCCCAGGTGGAGGACTGCTGGGACGCCCTGGAGGACGCCGGGATCGCCGACCGCGTCGTGCCGATCACGTACATGAACTCCAGTGCTGACATCAAGGCGTTCTGCGGGCGCAACGGCGGCGCCGTGTGCACCTCCTCGAACGCGCGGCGCGCCCTCGACTGGGCCTTCGAACAGGGCGAGAAGGTCCTGTTCCTGCCCGACCAGCACCTCGGGCGCAACACGGCCGTGCTGGAGATGGGCCTGTCGCTCGACGACTGCGTGGTCTACAACCCGCACCGCCCGAACGGCGGCCTCACCCGCGAACAGCTCGAGAACGCGAAGATGATCCTGTGGAAGGGCCACTGCTCGGTCCACGGCCGCTTCTCCGAGGCGTGCGTGGACGAGGTGCGCGCCCGCATCCCGGGCGTGAACGTGCTCGTCCACCCCGAGTGCCGGCACGAGGTCGTCGACAAGGCGGACTTCGTCGGCTCGACCGAGTACATCATCAAGAAGCTGGAAGAGGCTCCCGCCGGGTCCTCCTGGGCAGTCGGCACGGAGCTGAACCTGGTGCGCCGCCTGGCGAACCGGTTCCCCGACAAGACCATCACGTTCCTCGACAAGACCGTGTGCTACTGCTCGACGATGAACCGCATCGACCTGCCGCACCTGGTCTGGGCGCTGGAGTCGCTGGCCGCGGGCCAGGTCGTCAACCAGATCACGGTCGACGCCGACACCACCCACTGGGCCAAGGTCGCCCTCGACCGCATGCTCGCCCTGCCGTAACGAGGAGACACAAGAGGCGCCCCCGAGTCCGCGCCGGGTCTCACAGGCCCGGCGCGCCCCAGACGGGGAACCAGCTCGCGAGATCGGGCTCGATCCTGAGTTCCTGCTCCAGGACGCCCCGCACCTGCAGTTCCAGGGCGTTGTCGCGGCGCGGCTCCCCGGCGGGAGCGAACGGGTAGAACGTGCCGCGCTTGTAGAGGTAGACGATCGCCAGCTTCCGCTGCGCGGAATCGGCGAACGTCACCAGCGTGCACAGCAGCGAGGGCCCGAACCCGGCCGACTCCAGCGACGAGTTCGCGGCGTGCAGGTCGGTCACGAGCCCGGCCACGTCGGGGTTGCGCACCGACAGCCAGGTGTAGCCGTACGCGTCCTGCGACACCCGCGTCTCGCCCATCAGGGCCTCGATCTCCTGCTGGAGCCGGGCGAACGCGCCCCCCTCGGCCGCCCGGAAGCAGACCGACCCGGTGCCCACCGGGGCGAACCCGGTGGCGGCCCGGAGGGTGACGGCGGCGGACGGCAGGGCGAACAACGCGTCCAGGTCCGGTCTCGCGGCCTTGGACCGGCCGAGCAGGGCGTCGAACCAGCCCATCAGCGCTCCCCGGCCATCAGCCGCTCCCCGTCCATCCGGCCGGTCATCAGCGGCCCAGGGCCGCGGAGATCCGGGCGAGCTGCTCCAGCCGCCGCTCCAGCGGCGGGTGGGTCGACAGCAGCGCGGCGACGCTCTGGCCCGACAGCGCGGGCGCGAAGTAGAAGGCGTTGAACGGCTGCGCCTCGCGCAGGTCCCGGGTCGGGATCCGGGCGATGTCCCCGCTGATCTTGGTGAGGGCGCTGGCCAGGGCGCTCGGCCGCTGCGTGAGCAGCGCGCCCGCGCGGTCGGCGGCGAGCTCCCGGTACCGCGACAGCGCCCGCGTCAGCAGGAAGCTGACCGCGTAGACCAGGCCGGAGACCGCGAAGATGATCAGCCCGATCGGCGGGCCGTTGTCGTTCCTGCGGTTGCCCAGCCCGGCGTACAGCGAGAAACGGGTCATCAACCCGGCGACGATCCCGAGGAACGAGGCGATCGTCATCACCGCGACGTCCCGGTGGGCGACGTGCGACAGCTCGTGCGCCAGCACCCCTTCGAGCTCCTGCGCGTCGAGCCGGCGGAGGATGCCCGTGGTCACGCAGACCACCGCGTGCTTCTGGTCGCGCCCGGTGGCGAACGCGTTCGGCATGTCGGAGTCGGCGATCGCCACCCGCGGCTTGGGCATCCCCGCCATCGCGCTCAGCCGGTCGACGATCCCGTGCAGCTCGGGAGCCTCCTGCGGGGAGACCTCCCGTCCGTTCATCGCGAACAGCGCGATCTTGTCGGACAGGAAGTACTGCACCAGCAGGAGACCCGCGGCGATCACGAGGACCATGACCGCCCGGACGCCCGCGGCGATCAGGACGGCCATGAACGCCACGTAGAGCAGCCCGAGCAGGAACATCGTCACGGTCATCCGCACGCTCAGGCCGCGATCAGGGGCGAATCGCGTGGAAGCCATCAGCCGGGAATGAGCCCGGTGTCCCCGAGCATCTCCCGCACCTCCTCGATCGAGGCGTCGGCCGGCGGCAGGATCAGCTCGGACGGCTCCAGGGAGTCGTCCGCCAGCGGCCTGCCGACGTCGCGGACCTTGTCGAGCAGCGCGTGCAGCTTGGCACGGAACTGCGTCTCGTCATCCGTCTCGATGGCGGCCTCAAGCTCACCGTCGAGCTCGTTCAGCACGTCGATGTCGGCGGGGGCGATCTCCACCTGCCCCTCGCCCATGATCCGGACTATCACAACCCCTCCCCCGGCTTACGGAGCTGCTGCGTGTGCTGCTGGGCGGACGGGGCCGCCTGGCCCTGCTGCCCAGCCTCGATGGCGCTCTGCGGCGCCGGGCCCTGACCGAGCTCGGCCTTCATCCTGGCCAGTTCGAGCTCCACGTCCTGGCCGCCGCCCATGCGGTCGAGCTCCGCCTGGATGTCGTCGCGCTGCCCGGTGAAGTCGTCCAGCGCGCCGCTGGCCAGCAGCTCGTCGATCGCACCGGCACGGGCCTGCATCTGCGCGGTCTTGTCCTCGGCCCGCTGGATGGCCAGGCCGACGTCGCCCATCTCCTCCGAGATGCCGGAGAACGCCTCGTTGATCCGCGTCTGGGCCTCGGCCGCCGTGTAGGTGGCCTTGATGGTCTCCTTCTTCGTACGGAAGGAGTCGACCTTGGCCTGCAGCCGCTGGCTGGCGAGGGTGAGCTTCTCCTCCTCGCCCTGGAGGTTGCTGTACTGGATCCGCAGGTCGGCGATCTGCGCGTTCAGGCCGTTTCGGCGGGCCAGCGCCTCGCGAGCGAGGTCCTCGCGCCCGGCCGACAGCGCCTGCCTGCTCTGGTTCTCCAGCTTCGCGGTCTGGCTCTCGAGCTGGTTGATCTGCAGCTCCACCCGCTTGCGGCTGGTGGCCACGTCGGCCACGCCACGGCGGACCTTCTGCAGCAGCTCAAGCTGACGCTGGTAGGAATAGTCCAGCGTCTCCCGCGGATCCTCCATCTTGTCCAAGGCCTTATTGGCCTTGGACTTGAAGATCATGGAAAGTCTCTTCATCACGCTCATGCGCGTCGGCCGTCCCCTTCTCCAAGGTCCTGCGTGGGTGACCCCAGCCGTCTTAAAGCCCCTTGCCCAGGCGGCGGAACCGCCTGGGTTCACCCTACGCATAACGCGCGAGGGCGTCACTAAGTTGCACTCCCGGTAGGCTGAGTGACGTGTTCCGACGTCGCACCCAGACCTCTGCGGAGGACTCCCCCGTCCCTGTAGAGGATCCTAAGCCCCACGGCACCCCGGGCAAGGGCCGTCCCACTCCCAAACGGAGCGAGGCACAGGGCCGCCGCCGCTCCCCGGTGACCGCGCCCTCGAACCGCAAAGAGGCCTACCGCCTGGCCCGCGAGCGCGACAAGGCGCTGCGGTCCCGGCAGCGTGAGGCCATGCTGCGCGGTGACGACCGGGCGCTCCCCGTACGCGACCGCGGCCCGGTCCGCAAGTTCGCCCGTGACTGGGTCGACTCGCGGCGCCTGCCGGGGCAGTACTTCCTGCCCGTCGTCTTCGTCATCATGCTGTTGTCGATGGTGCCGTTCCCGATCCAGATCCGCTCGGCGGTCCTCCTGGTCTACACGCTCTCCCTGCCGGTCGTGATGGTGCTGGTGCTGGCCGGCTCGTTCTACGTCGCCGGGCGCGTGAAGAAGGAGGCGGCGGAGAAGTTCCCGGGTGAGAGCCTCAAGGGCATCGGCTTCTACGCGGCGATGCGCTCGTCGCAGATGCGGCGCCTGCGCTTCCCCAAGCCCACCGTCCTGCCCGGCGGCATCCCGGTCGAGCTCAAGAAGTGACGCCCGTACGGTGATCCTCGTACGGTGACTCTCGTACGGTGATCCCCGCACGGTGACGCCGGCTCGGTCACGCCCGCTCGCCGGATCAGCTCAGCCGTGGATCAGGCGGACGTCCAGTCCAGCGCGCCGCCACGCACCACCGGCCGGAAACCGTCGACCTCGGCGGCACGGCTGAGTGCGTCGGCCGTGGCCTTCAGCAGCGCGTAGTAGGACGACCAGTCGGCCTCGTAGTACGGCAGGTCCGGCGACGCCTCGCCGACCCCGCCGGTGGCGGCGTCGGTCACAAGGTAGTCGCCGGAGTCGTCGGAGATGTCGGAGTCGTCGGCGAAGGCGACGGGGATGCCGCCCACCCCGCACGCCTCCGGCCAGGCGGAGACCATCTGACTTGTGCTCATCATCAGGTGGAACGGCGGGAGCCGGAAGCTCGCGCCGCCACGCGAACCGTCGTGGCGCAGCAGCGACGCCCGCAGGGAGTCGGGCAGCCGGGTCCCGATCCGTGCCTCCGCCCTGGCCACCAGTCGCGGGGTGGCCGGGCCGTTCAGGGAGGCGTACGTCCGCGGCGCGTGCGCCCTGAGCCATCGCTCGATGCGCCGCCACTGCCGGTTCACCCCGGCGCTCACGCGGCGGGAGACCGGCCGTACGGATGGCCTTCCCCGGGGCGCCGGATGGAGCACGCAGCGGGGGTCGGGAGACGTCTCCGGCTCCGCCGTGGCGGGCTCCCCGTCCTCCGCGTACGCGGCGCCCGGCGCCCCGCACTCGTCCGTACAGCCGGGCTCGCCGAAGAGGAGCGCGTCGCCCTGCCCCGGCTCGCAGGCGTCCGCCGGGCACTGCTCGGTGTGGCCGCCCTCGTCGGACGTCCAGCCGTACGACGTCCAGGCGTCCGGACCGAACACGGCGCTCTCCAGCAGTTGCCCGCCGAGGACCAGCAGGCCGAGCGAGACGACCGCCGCCGCCGTCCAGCGGCGCGCCCTCGTCCCGCGCGGCGGCACGAGCCCCCTGACCGGCGGGAGGCCCCGCAGGAGGCGGAAGACGGGAGCGCCGCCCTCCGGCCGCCGGTACCGCTCCAGGTCCTCCTCGGTGGCCCGTCCCAGCACCGGCTCCGGGCCGCGCCGGTCCTCCGTGTCACCGCTCTCCCCTCCCGGCTTGGCGGCCCCGGACGGCCGTACGGGAGCGGCGGGGCGGCGCCGCCTTACGGCCAGGACCAGCCCGGCGGCGGCCCCGGCGACCAGCGCGGCCAGCAGTGCCAGCCGTACGGGACGAGAAGAGATCAACCGGCGCACGCCGGGCACCTTACCGCGATCCGATCACCGGGGTACCGAGACTCATGACCTAATGTCAAGCACATGGAATACCGTCATCTTGGCCGCAGCGGCCTCATGGTCAGTGAGATCAGCTACGGAAACTGGATCACCCACGGTTCCCAGGTGGAGGAGGACGCCGCCGTCGAGTGCGTCCGCGCGGCCCTCGACGAGGGGATCACCACCTTCGACACCGCCGACGTCTACGCCGGGACCCGGGCGGAGGAGGTGCTCGGCCGCGCGCTGAAGGGCGTGCGCCGCGAGTCGCTGGAGATCTTCACGAAGGTCTACTGGCCGACGGGCGAGGGCAGGAACGACCGGGGACTGTCCCGCAAGCACATCACCGAGTCGATCAACGGCTCGCTCCGCCGCCTGCAGACCGACTACGTCGACCTCTACCAGGCGCACCGCTTCGACGTCGAGACGCCGCTGGAGGAGACCCTGCGCGCGTTCGACGACCTCGTACGGCAGGGCAAGGTCCTCTACGTCGGCGTCAGCGAGTGGACGGCCGACCAGATCGCGCGGGCGCTGAAGATCGCCGACGAGATGGGGTTCGACCGGCTGGTGTCGAACCAGCCGCAGTACTCGATGCTGTGGCGGGTCATCGAGTCCGAGGTCGTGCCGCTGTGCGAGAAGGAGGGCCTCGGACAGATCGTCTGGTCGCCCATCGCGCAGGGCGTGCTGACCGGCAAGTACCTGCCCGGCCGGCCGCCGCCGGCCGGGTCGCGCGCCACCGACTCCACCGGCTCGGGCTTCATCGACCGGCTGATGCGCGACGACGTGCTGCGGCGGGTGCAGGACCTCAAGCCGATCGCGGCCGACCTCGGCCTGTCGATGGCCCAGCTCGCCGTGGCGTGGGTGCTGCAGAACCCCAACGTGTCGTCGGCCATCGTCGGGGCGACCAAGCCGGAGCAGGTGCGCGACAACGTCAAGGCCACCGGCGTGAAGCTCGACGCCGATGTGCTCAAGAAGATCGACGACGCGCTGGAGCCGGTCGTCGAGCGTGACCCGGCCAAGACCGTCAGCCCGTCCAGCCGTCCCTGACGTCCCGCCCGCTCATGCCGGCGCGCCGCCCGGCTCCCGCACTCGCGGGGCCCGGGCGGCGAGCGCCGTCTCACTCGGCGCGCAGGGACATCCCCGAGTATTCGACCCGCTCGTCCTCCAGCAGCGACACCTGCTCGACGCCGGCCTCCAGCAGCTCGCGCCAGCTCTCCCCCAGCCACGACTCCGCGTCCGACTGGCTGGAGAAGATCTCCCGGGGCAGCGGGCGGTCCGTGACCTCGCCGCCGTTCGCGTCCTCGTAACGCCACCGCCAAATCATCCGCACCCGCTCCTTCGCTTCCTCGCCGTCCCCGCGCCCGGGACTCACGCCGGGCCGCCGCGACGCGACGGCCGTGCAGCCGGACCCTATCCTGGCTACCCGATCTCGGCGGAGCGCGGAAGGGGGCGACATGAAGGTCCGGGTGGAGGGCACCGGCGGCTCCGAGGGCTGGCCCGTGCCCGGTTGCGCCTGCGCGTCCTGCGGGCGTCTCGATCCCGGCCACCGGCGTCCCGCGTCCATCCTGGTCGACCAACGCGTACGGCTCGCTCCGTCACGACAGCCTTCGGAGGCGGGCCCCGCGACCGCGTCGGACATCGCGACGGGACCGGACGCTCCGGCCGGACCGCACCCGGGGGTCGAGGAGGGCCTGCCCGAGGGATACCGGCTGCTCCGCACCTCGGACGGCCGCGAGGTCACCGCGCCCGAGGGCGGCCGGCTGCTGTATGCCGTGGGCCCGCCGTCCCGCCATGGCGAGCCCGGCGACGGACCGCCTCCTGACTCGCCCTTCGACGTGGTGCTCATCGATCTGCCGGACCGGCCGGAACGGCTGGGCGACCTGCGCCGGCGGGGGCGCGTGACGCCGAGCACCCGGATCATCGCGGTGAACCTCTGCCATCGCGTCCCCTCGGAGGGCGAGCTCGCCCGCAGGCTCGGTTTCTGGGGAGCGGAGGCCGTCCCCGACGGAACCGTCATCCGCACGGCGAGCACACCGATCACAGGCGGTCCTTCCGAGGCCACCGGCGGGCGGCCCCGCCGCACGCTGCTGCTCGGCGGGTCGCGGTCGGGCAAGTCCGAGGAGGCCGAGCTGCGCCTCGCCGCCGAGCCCGAGGTGACCTACGTCGCGACCGGGCCCTCCGGGGGCGACGACCCGGACTGGCTGGCCCGCGTACGGACTCACCGGGAACGACGCCCCGCACACTGGCGGACCGTGGAGACCACCGATCTCGCGGCGGTGCTCTCCGGCGGACGGGGGACGTTCCTCGTCGACGGGATCGGCACCTGGCTCGCCGCCGTGTTCGACGAGTCCGGCGCCTGGCCCGGCGACACCCGCCCGGACGACCTTCGCCGCCTCGCTCTCGACCAGGTGGAGGAGCGGTGCGAGGCGCTGGTGGACGCCTGGCGCGGCGCCCGCGCCCGGGTGGTGGCGGTGAGCGACGAAACCGGCTTGGGGGTGGTTCCGGCCACCGCCGCCGGCAGGCTGTTCCGCGACGCGCTCGGCCGCCTCAACCAGGCACTCGCCCGGGAGTCCGAGGAGGTCGCCCTCGTGGTCGCCGGCCGGGTCGTCCCTCTGCCCATCTGATCGCGACCCCCTCGACGCCCCTCACCGGCGGCAAGCCGTGAGCCAGGGGGCCGCTACCATCGAGCCTCGTGCCCGATGCCCCCCGCGTGAGTCGTGTGCGCCCCGGTGCGGCCTGGTGGTTCGCCGTGGGAACCCTCACGATCTTCCCGGTGCCGCCCGTGCCGGTCGACCGCTTGGTGGCGGGGCGCGCCATGTCCCTGGCGCCGTTCGCCGGGATGGCCCTCGGTGTGGCGGGCTCCGCCGTGTTCGTGGTCGCCGGAGCGGCGTCCGGCTCGCCGCTGATCGGCGCCGTCCTCGCGGTCGGGACGCTCGCCTGGCTGACCCGGGCCCTGCACCTCGACGGCCTCGCGGACCTGGCCGACGGGCTCGGCAGCGGAAAGCCGGCCCGGGGGGCGCTCGACGTGATGAAGCGCTCCGACATCGGGCCGTTCGGGGTCGTCACCCTCCTGATCACCCTGCTTCTCCAGGTCGCGACGCTCCAGCGGGCCGGGCCGTTCGCCTGGGCCGTGCTGGTGACGGCCACCGCGACCGGCAGGCTCGCCGTCACCTGGGCCTGCCGCGCGGGGGTGCCCGCCGCCCGGCCGGGCGGCCTCGGCGCTCTGGTCGCGGGCACCGTACGGCGGAGCGCGGCCGTCGCGGCGACCGTCGTCACCGCTGCCGTCGTGGCTCTCGCCGGTCTCGTCGCGGTGACGGTCGCCTACGCGGGAGCGGAGCCCGCCGGTCTGCTGTACCGCCTCTCGGACGATCCGTGTCTCAGCGTCACCGCCGGTCTGCTCCTGGCGATGGCCGCCGGGCTGGTGTCCGCCGCCCTGCTGCGCCGCCGGGCCGTACGGCGGCTGGGCGGCATCACGGGCGACGTGCTCGGCGCCCTGGTGGAGACGGCCACGACGGCGACGCTGCTGGCCGCCGCCGTCCTCGTCTGACGCCTGACCCGGCTGGGCGGGTCAGCGCGGCGCGGACACCGGACGCAGGCGGAAGGCGACGAAGACGACGACCGCGAGCAGCACCCAGCCGACGATCCCGGTGATCCCGGCGAGCGCCGGGTTCGGCGGGGCGCCCGCGTCGCCGAGGAGCAGCGCCAGGCCCGCCACCGCGTTCAACGAGCCGTGTGCGATGACCGCGGGCCACACGCTGCGCGAGCGCAGCCGCATCCAGCCGAGCAGCGCCCCGAAGACGACGCAGAAGCCGACGAACAGCGCCGCCGCCCAGGCGCCGAGTGCCGGGTAGTTGTATCCCTTCAGCGTGAGGGGAGCGTGCCAGAGACCCCAGATCACCCCGGACAGCACCAGCGCGGGCCACACCCGGCGTCCGCGCCGCTCCCCCGCGACCCCGTCCCCGGCGCCCGGAACCTCGGTGCCGGTGTTCGTGACCCCCGCGTTCCCGGCGCCGACGTGCCCAGGGGCGGGCGGGGGCGTGACGGCGGGGTCGCCGAGCAGGCGCGGCAGCAGCCAGCCCCGCCAGCCCCACTCCTCCCCGAGCGCGGGAATCGCGTTGATGAACGGGGCGATCAGCACGGCCTGCACGGCCTGGACGACGTACAGGATCCGCGGGTCCAGCGGCACCCGGTCGAGGGCCGCGCCCAGCTGCTCGCGGAACAGGCTCAGCCCCGCGAAATCGAGGCTCATCATGCCGGTGGCGGCGCTGATCAGGAGGGCGACGGCCACGAGGAGCGGCACGCCGAGCAGGACCGCCGCCAGGAGCGCGGCGGTCCTTCCCCGGTCCGGTCCGAGCGTGAGCCCGGTCGTCCGCGCCCACTCCTTCAATGGCGTGCCGCGCCGCCGCAGGACCCGCACGGCCATTACGCCGAGGGAGGGCGTCAGCATCATCAGCCCCCCGACCAGCGCGAAGGCCGGCGTGCCGAGCCGTACGGCCCCCAGCCAGACGGGCAGCGCGATCAGCCACGAGGCCCCGAACGCGACGAGGAGGAAGAGGAGGACATCGGCGTGGCGCCGGATCACGGTCGTCACCTTTCGAACGAGGACGGCGGTGGACGGACTGCGGACCCCCGCGGAGCGGCACGACGGTGAGGCGGTGTCGCGGGCGGTGAGACCACGGTCGGACGAGGTGGGCGTTCGCCCCGCGGAGCGCCGCGACGGTGGGGCGACGACGGTGGGGCGATGGGGTGGGGTCGCGGCGCCGAGCCGACGAGTCAGGCGGTCTTGCGGGCGGCGAGGGCGTTGAGCAGGGCGGCGCCGGTCTCGGCGTCGTCGACGCTGACGGCGAGCTGCCCGCCGGAGGTGTAGCGCACGACCAGGCACTCACCTCCGCGGATCATGATGGTGGCCCTGCCCGGCAGGCCGCGGATGCCCCATCCGCCCACCTGCACAGGAGACCTCCACTCCACCCAGGCTCGCTCGATCCGGTCCAGCCGTACGGTGCGCGAGGGCCACCGTAGCGGGCCGAACGCCATGGTCAGCCCTTCGGGCGCGATCCGTACGGAGACCGACGACACCGCCAGGCCGACCACGCCCGCCAGGGCGAGCGGGAGGGCGGTGGACCAGCCCGCGGGGGCCAGGCCCCACAAAGCGGCGGCGGCGAACGACAGCGCCGCGGCGGACGCCACGACCCCCAGCCCCACCGCCCAGGGCGCCGTGGCGGTGGACACCCATACCGGCCGCCTCCCGGGATCGAGGTCGATCAGCGGACCCGGCCGCTCCCGCTCCGGCGGCGCGTCGTCCGGGCCGAGCCGCCCGGCGAGCCTGCCCAGCGCCCCCAGCACGAACGCGCCCACGACGACCACCGCGACCTGCCAGCTCAGCGAGGCCGCCCGGCTCCAGCCGTCCCGGTCGAGGTTGGCGGCGATCGTGACCGCCTGGATGCCGATCAGGAAGCCGCCGATCCAGCCCAGCCCGGCCGCGAACCAGGCGCGTGTCGCCCTGCGGATCTCCCCGCGCGCCCGCGCCAGCCCGACGAGGCCCGTCCCCGCGACCACGAGCCACACCAGGGCGAAGAGCGTCAGCGCGGCCGCCGGCATGGACCTGTCGGGCCGCCCGGACGGCCCCCAGTGACTCGCGACGGGATCGGGGAGCCGGCCGGCGAAGGTTAGCGGAACCGCCACGAGCACGGCGGCGACCAGGACGGTCCAGGCCGTGGCGGCCAGGAGGAAGCGAGCGCGCACGCCCGGGTCGGAGGTCCGGTGCGGATGGGTCATGGCGATTCCTTCATGTGTTCCTTCACGATGGCGAGGACGTCTCCGGGGCCGAACCCGTAGTGGGCGGCCTCGTCGAGCAGGTCGCGCACGCGGGTCCGGAGCGCCGCACGCCCGTCGGGCCGCCGGAGCACGGACACGCCGCGCCCCCGGCGGAACTCCAGCAGGCCCTCGTCCCGCAGTTCGCGCAGCGACCGCAGGACCGTGTTGGCGTTGACCCCCAGTGCGGCGGCCAGGTCCCGGGCCGGCGGCAGCCGGTCGCCGGGCGTGACGTCCCCGGTGGTGATCGCGCGCTTGATGGCCGCGCTCACCTGCTCGTGCAGGGGACGTGGGTCGTTGAGATCGAGCGTGAGCAACATGGTGCTAGCCACATTAGCATTATTTGCCGGTTGGTGCTGTTTCCAACAGCACCATCCATCGCGGCAATAGATGGGATGACCCCTCGTTTATGCGTAGCCGAGTAAGCCCAGCTAGCATCGGCTCACGTGACCACAGTGCGTATCAACGCGTCTGACGCGGTCTCCACCGAGACCGGCGCCCTCATAGTCGGCATCCATACGACCCCCGACGGCCCACGCACGGCCCCGGGCGGCGAAGGCCTCGACCAGGCCCTGGACGGCCGGCTGGCCGAGATCCTCACGGCGATGGGGTTCACGGGCAAGCCCGAGGAGGTCGTGAAGATTCCGACCTTCGGCGAGCTGCCCGCTCCCCTCGCCGTCGCCGTCGGTCTGGGCGAGGCGCCCGAGGGCGACTACGACCAGGAAACCCTGCGCCGGGCGGCCGGAGCGGCCGTACGGTCGCTCGCCGGCACGCCGTCCGCGGCGCTGGCCCTGCCCGCCCGTACGGCCGCGGAGGCGGCGGCCGTGGCGCTGGGCGGCCTGCTGGGGGCCTACGACTTCACGCGATATCGCACCGGCGGCGACCGCAGGCCGCCCGTCGGCGAGATCGTCGTCCTGTCCGGCGCGGCCGGGGCCGAGGAGGCCGCCGAGCGCTCGGCGACGGTCGCCGAGTCGGTCACCCTCGTCCGCGATCTGGTGAACACGCCGCCGTCCGACCTGTGGCCCGCGCGCTTCGCCGAGATCGCGCAGGAGAAGGGCGGCGAGGCCGGCCTCTCGGTGGAGGTCTGGGACGAGGTGCGGCTCAAGGAGGAGGGGTTCGGCGGCATCGTCGGCGTCGGCCAGGGGTCGGTCAACCCACCCCGCCTGGTCCGCCTCGCCTACAGCCACCCCGATGCCTCCAAGAAGGTGGCCTTCGTCGGCAAGGGCATCACGTTCGACTCCGGCGGCCTGTCCCTCAAGCCCAGCGCCGCGATGGACTGGATGAAGTCCGACATGGGCGGCGCGGGCGCCGTGTTCGGCGCGCTTCTCGCGATCGCCCGGCTGGGCCTGCCCGTCAACGTGGTCGGCTACCTCTGCCTGGCCGAGAACATGCCCTCCGGCAGCGCCCAGCGCCCCTCCGACGTGCTGCACACCTACAGCGGCAAGACCGTCGAGGTGCTCGACACCGACGCCGAGGGCCGCCTGGTGCTGATCGACGGCATCGCCCGCGCCACCGAGGACGCGCCCGACGTGATCATCGACGTCGCCACCCTCACCGGCGCCCAGATCGTCGCGCTGGGCTGGCGTACGGCCGGGGTGATGGCCAACGACGACGCGCTGCGCGAGGAGGTCGTCCGCATCGCCGGCGAGCAGGGCGAGGGCGCCTGGGGCATGCCGTTGCCCGCCGAGCTGCGCAAGGGGCTCGACTCCGCGGTCGCCGACATCGCCAACCTCCAGCCCGAGCGCTGGGGCAGCATGCTCGCCGCGGGCATCTTCCTGCGGGAGTTCGTGCCCCAGGGCGTCCCGTGGGCGCACGTGGACATGGCCGGGCCCGCGTTCAACAAGGGCGAGGCGCACGGCTACACGCCCAAGGGCGGCACCGGCGCGCTGACCCGCACGCTCGTCGCGATCGCCGAGCGGTACGCGGGGAACGGCACGTCCGCGCGGACTGTTTAACAGGTGGACGGCTCGGCAGGAGGACGGCGTGTGGCGGCGTGCCCGCGGGCCGGGGCCATGATCGTCCGGGACAAGTGAGAAGATGCCGCCTTATCCGGCGGAGTGAATACGATCAAGGAGCATTCCAGTGGCTGATGGCAGCGGCCCCTACGACATCGTCGTCCTGGGTGGCGGTAGCGGTGGATACGCCTGTGCCCTCCGGGCGGCCGAGCTCGGCATGAACGTCGTCCTCATCGAGAAGGACAAGGTCGGGGGCACCTGCCTGCACCGCGGCTGCATTCCCACGAAGGCGCTGCTGCACGCGGCCGAGCTGGCCGACCAGGCCCGCGAGGGCGAGTCGTTCGGCGTGCGCACCCGGCTGGAGGGCATCGACGTCCCGGGCGTCCACGCGTACAAGGACAAGGTGATCGGGGGCCTCTACAAGGGTCTCGCCGGCCTCATCAAGAGCAAGAAGATCACCGTGGTCGAGGGCGAGGGCCGCCTGGCCGGCCCGGGCCGCGTGGCGGTCGGCGACCAGGTGTACGAGGGCCGCAACGTCGTGCTGGCGACCGGCTCGGTGCCGAAGTCGCTGCCCGGCCTCGACATCGACGGCGAGAAGGTGATCAGCAGCGACCACGCGCTGGTCCTGGACCGGGTGCCGTCCTCGGTGGTCATCCTGGGCGGCGGCGTCATCGGCGTCGAGTTCGCCAGCGTGTGGCGCTCGTTCGGGGCCGAGGTCACGATCGTCGAGGCGCTGCCGCACCTGCTGCCGCTGGAAGACGAGTCGAGCTCCAAGCTGCTGGAGCGCGCCTTCCGCCGCCGGGGCATCAAGTACGAGCTGGGCGCCCGGTTCGAGAGCGTCAAGACCACCGGCACCGGGGTCGTCGTCTCCCTGGAGAACGGCAAGACGCTCGACGCCGAGATCATGCTCGTCGCGGTCGGCCGCGGCCCGGTCTCGGCCGGTCTCGGCTTTGAGGAGAACGGCGTCTCGATGGAGCGCGGCTACGTGCTCGTCGACGAGTTCTGCCAGACCAGCGTGCCGGGCGTGTACGCCGTGGGCGACCTGATCCCCACGCTGCAGCTCGCCCACGTCGGCTTCGCCGAGGGCATCCTGGTCGCCGAGCACATCGCCGGCCTGTGCCCGGTCCCGATCGACTACGACGGCGTCCCGCGCATCACCTACTCCGAGCCCGAGGTCGCGTCGGTCGGCATCGCCACGTCCGTCGCCCGTGAGCGCGGCCACGACGTCGTCGAGCTGAGCTACAACCTCGCGGGGAACGGCCGGAGCAAGATCCTGCAGACCCAGGGCGAGGTCAAGGTCGTCGCCGAGCGCGACGGCCGGGTGCTCGGCGTCCACATGGTCGGCGGCCGGGTGGGCGAGCTGATCGCGGAAGCCCAGCTGATCTTCAACTGGGAGGCCACGGCCACCGACGTCGCCCAGCTGATCCACCCGCACCCGACCCAGTCCGAGGCCCTCGGCGAGGCGATGCTGGCCCTGGCCGGCAAGCCGCTGCACGTCCACAACTGAAGCCCTCCTAGCGAACGCGAGAGAAGAAACCATGCCGGTCTCCGTAACCATGCCCCAGCTCGGCGAGAGCGTTACCGAGGGCACCGTCACCCGCTGGCTGAAGAAGGAAGGCGAGCGCGTCGAGGCCGACGAGCCGCTGCTCGAGGTGTCGACGGACAAGGTCGACACCGAGATCCCTTCGCCGTCCGCCGGTTACCTGACCAAGATCATCGTGGCCGAGGACGAGACCGTCGAGGTCGGCGCCGAGCTCGCGCTGATCGACTCGGAGGCGGGCGCCGCTCCGGCCGCCGCCGAGGCCGCGCCGGCCGCGCCCGAGCCGGCCCCGCAGCCCGAGCCCGAGCCCGCGCCGCAGGCCGCCGCGCCCGCGCCCGCGCCGATCTCCTCGATCCCGCAGCCCGCGCCCGCCGTGGTCACGCCGCAGCCGGCCCCGCAGGCCCAGCCCGCCCCGCAGCCGCAGGCCCAGCCCGCGCAGCCCGCTCCGGCGGCCGAGCCGACCCCGCTGCCGTCGTCCGGCGAGAGCCCGTACGTCACGCCGCTGGTCCGCAAGCTCGCCGCCGAGCACGGCGTCGACCTCGACGCGCTGACCGGCACCGGCGTCGGCGGCCGGATCCGCAAGCAGGACGTGATCGAGGCCGCCCGCGTCCAGCGCGAGCAGGCCGCCGCCGCCCCGGCCGCCCCGCAGGCGGCGCCCGCCGAGGCCCCTGCCGCCTCTGCGGCCCCCGCCGCCGCGCCCGCCGCGTCGGAGGTGCGGGTCGACACCACGCTGCGCGGCCGCACCGAGAAGATGTCGCGCCTGCGGCAGACCATCGCCAAGCGCATGGTGGAGTCGCTGCAGGTCTCGGCCCAGCTCACCACCGTGGTCGAGGTCGACGTCACCCGCATCGCCCGCCTGCGCGACCAGGCCAAGGGCGAGTTCCTGCGGCGCGAGGGCGTCAAGCTGTCGTTCATGCCGTTCTTCGCGATCGCCGCGATCGAGGCGCTCAAGCAGCACCCGAAGCTGAACGCCACGATCAACAGCGAGACCAACGAGGTCACCTACTTCGACGTCGAGCACCTCGGTTTCGCGACCGACACCGAGCGCGGCCTGCTCGTCCCGGTGATCAAGAACGCCGGCGACCTCAACATCGCCGGGCTCGCCCGTAAGATCGCCGACCTCGCCGAGCGCACCCGCACCAACAAGGTGAGCCCGGACGAGATCACCGGCGGCACGTTCACGCTGACCAACACCGGCAGCCGGGGCGCGCTGTTCGACACGCCGATCCTCAACCAGCCGCAGGTCGGCATGCTGGGCACCGGCGCGGTCGTCAAGCGCCCGGTCGTCGTGGACACCCCGGAGGGCGAGGTCATCGCGGTCCGCTCGATGGTGTACCTCGCGCTCAGCTACGACCACCGCCTGGTCGACGGCGCCGACGCCGCCCGCTTCCTCACGACGATCAAGCGTCGTCTGGAGGAGGGCCGCTTCGAGGCCCAGCTCGGCCTGGCGTAGTTCCGCACCACGATTCCACACCGTGATTCCACACGGCGAAGCCGTCCCGCATCCCGCGGGGCGGCTTCAGGCGTATAAGGGGCTGTGGAGACGATGACGACAGTGGTGACCGGTGCGTCCGGTCTGCTCGGCTCGGCCCTGGTGAGCTCGCTGCGGGACGACGGGCACGAGGTGCGCCGCCTGGTGCGGCGCGAGCCCGCGGCGCCCGACGAGCGCTTCTGGGACCCGGCGGGCGGGGTGCTCGACCCGGCCGCCCTGGAGGGCGCCGACGCCGTCGTCCACCTGGCCGGGGCGGGGATCGGCGACCGCCGGTGGTCCGACGCGTACAAGCGGGAGCTGGTAGAAAGCCGGGTCTCCGGCACGCGGACGCTCGCCGAGGCGCTGGCCCGCGCGGACGGCGGGCCGCGTGTCCTGCTGTCCTCCTCGGCGATCGGCTTCTACGGCGACACGGGCGACCGGGCGGTGGACGAGTCCGCTCCGCCGGGAAAGGGCTTCCTGGCCGACCTGGTGCGCGCCTGGGAGGACGCCACGGCGCCCGCCGCGGAGGCGGGCCTCCGGGTGGCGCGGCTGCGCACCGGCATGGTGCTCAGCGGCCGGGGCGGCGCGCTCGCCCGGATGCTGCCGATCTTCAAGATGGGCGCGGGAGCCGTCCTCGGCAGCGGCAGGCAGTACGTGTCGTGGATCTCGCTGCCCGACTGGGTGGACGCGGTCCGCTTCCTGCTCTCCCGCGAGGACCCGTCCGGGCCGGTCAATCTGACGGCGCCCGAGCCGGTGACGAACGCCGACTACACCGCCGCGCTCGCGAAGGCGCTGAAGCGCCCGGTGATGCCGGTCCCGGCCCCGCGCCTCGCGCTGCGCCTGGCGCTCGGCGAGTTCGCCGACGAGGCCCTGCTCGCGGGCCAGCGGGTGCTCCCCCGGCGGCTCCTCGACGCAGGTCACCGGTTCGCCCATCCCGCCATCGGCGACGCCCTGGCCGCCGTACTCTGAAGAGTCAGTCGATCCGGACACGGAAGTGGTGGGGCATGAGCCGCATCGGGCAGTCGCACATCGTCGCCATCGGGGGCGGCTCGTTCCGGCAGTCGGAACGGTACGGGTTCATCGAGCCGACCGCACTGCTGCGTTACGTCCTCGACCTGACCGGGCAGGACCGGCCCAAGCTCGGGCTGCTCGCCACCGCCACCGGGGACGACGCCGACTGGCTGCTGAAGATGTACGGCGCGTTCGCCCGCTGGGACGTCGAGGTCAGCCACCTGACGGTGTTCCCGATGCCGAACGTCGCCGACCCCCGCGAGTGGATCCTGGAGCAGGACGCGATCTACGTGAGCGGCGGCAGCGTCGCCAACCTCGCCGCGCTGTGGCGGCTGCACGGCCTCGACGAGGCGTTCGCCGAGGCCTGGCGCGCGGGCGTGGTGCTGTCCGGGCAGAGCGCCGGGGCGCTGTGCTGGCACGTCGGGGGCAACACCGACTCGTTCGGGCCGAGGCTGCGGCCCTGGTCCGAGGGCCTGGCCCTGCTGCCGTACTCCTGCGGCGTCCACTACAACTCCGACCCGCAGCGCCGGGCGCTGCTGCACGAGTCGGTCGCCTCGGGCGAGCTGCCGGAGGGGTACGCCGCCGACGAGGGCGTGGCGCTGCACTACGTCGGCACCGAGTTCATCCAGGCCGTGACCACCGATCCCCGGGGGTGCGCGTACCGGATCGAGCGCGACGGGCCCTCCGTCAAGGAGCTGCGGGTCGAGCCCCGGCTGCTGGCCTCCACTACCCTGTCATCGTGAAGGGCTTGGCCATCGTCCGCCTGGGAGTGGACGTTCCGTACGAGCAGGTCTGGGCCCTGCAGCGGCGGCTGCACGCCCGCCGCGCGGCCGGCGAGATCTCCGACCTGTGCCTGATGCTGGAGCACGCCCCCGTCTACACCGCGGGCAAGCGGACCCTGCCGCACGAGCGACCGGCCGACGGCACCCCCGTCATCGACGTGGACCGGGGCGGGAAGCTCGCCTGGCATGGTCCGGGCCAGCTCGTCTGCTACCCGATCATCCGGATCACCGACGTCGTCTCCTACCTCCGGCTGCTGGAGGAGGTCCTGATGCAGGTCTGCGCCGACTTCGGGCTGACCGCGCGGCGGGTCGAGGGGCGCGGCGGGTTGTGGGTGCCCGGCGACCCGTCCCACGGGCTGCCCGACCGCAGGCTCGGCACGATCGGGATCCGGGTCGCCGGCGGGGTGACCATGCACGGCTTCGCGCTCAACTGCGCCAACGACCTGAGCTGGTACAACCGCATCACGGGGAACCTCACCGGGGACGACGCGGGGGTCACCTCGCTGTCGGCGGAGACCGGCAGGCGCATCACGGTCGACGAGGTCATGCCCTTCGCCGGCAAGCGCCTCGCCGAGGCGCTCGGCGAGGAGCCGTACGACCTGTACGAGGAGGACCTGGGCGAGACGGGCGAGGTCGGGCCGGGTAATAAGCTGGACTGGTGACGGTCGCTCCGGAAGGTCGAAAGCTCCTCCGCCTGGAGGTGCGCAACAGCCAGGTCCCCATCGAGAAGAAGCCGCCGTGGATCAAGACGCGGCTGCGCAACGGCCCGAACTTCACCGAGATCAAATCGCTGGTGAAGGGCGCGGGGCTGCACACCGTGTGCCAGGAGGCGGGCTGCCCCAACATCTCCGAGTGCTGGGAGGACCGCGAGGCCACCTTCCTCATCGGGGGTGACCAGTGCACCCGGCGCTGCGACTTCTGCCAGATCGACACCGGCAGGCCCGCGGAGTACGACAGGGACGAGCCGCGCCGCGTCGCCGAGTCGGTCCTCCAGATGGGCCTGCGCTACGCCACGGTGACCGGCGTCGCCCGCGACGACCTGCCCGACGGCGGCTCCTGGCTGTACGCCGAGACCGCCCGGCAGATCCACGAGATGGTCCCCGGCTGCGGCGTCGAACTGCTGGCGCCCGACTTCAACGGCGACCGCGGCCAGCTGGAGGAGGTCTTCTCCGCCCGGCCCGAGGTCTTCGCGCACAACATCGAGACCGTGCCGCGGATCTTCAAGCGGATCCGCCCGGCGTTCCGCTACGAGCGGTCGCTCGCGGTGATCACCATGGCCCGCGAGGCGGGGCTGGTCACCAAGTCGAACCTCATCCTCGGCATGGGCGAGGAGCGGGAGGAGATCGTCCAGGCGCTGCGCGACCTCCACGAGGCCGGATGCGACCTGGTGACGATCACGCAGTACCTGCGGCCCACCCCGCGCCACCACCCCGTGGACCGCTGGGTCAAGCCCGAGGAGTTCGTCGAGCTGCAGCGCGTGGCCGAGGAGATCGGCTTCGCCGGCGTCATGTCCGGCCCGCTGGTCCGCTCGTCCTACCGGGCCGGACGGCTCTACCAGCAGGCGATCGCCGCCCGTGCGTGAGTCTCGTTTTCATTAAGTCAGCTCGGCGTTTGTATCCTTCAGGACATGGCCAAAGACGCAGCGGCTCCGGGACGCCTCAAGCAGATCCGGATGGTCGCACAGATCATTCAACAGGCGAATCCGAAGGGCATGCCGATCGTCTACGCGTCGGCTGCGGGAACACTCGCCCTGTTCGTCGTCATCGGTGTGATCTTCGGCTGGACGTGGATCGTCTTCGGCGTCTTCGCCGCCGTCCTCGTGGGCATGTTCGTCTTCAGCCGTTACGCGCAGAAGTCGCAGTACTCCATGCTGCACGGGCGGCCGGGCGCGTCGTACGCGATCCTGCAGAGCCTGCGCGGCACGTGGTACGTCGAGGAGAAGCCGGTCGCGGTCAACCGCGACCAGGACATGGTCTTCCGGGTGGTCGGCTTCCCGGGGGTCATCCTGGTCTCCGAGGGCCCGCCGAACCGGGTCCAGCGGATGCTCGTCGCGGAGAAGAAGCGCGTGCAGCGCGTCGCCACCGACGTGCCGGTCTACGACATCCAGTGCGGTGACGCCGACGGCCAGGTCCCCCTGGCCAAGCTCCAGCGGCACATGATGAAGCTGCCCCGCAACCTCAAGAAGGGCGCGGTGTCCGAGGTCAACAACCGGATGCGCGCGCTCACCCCCGCCGTGCCGATGCCGAAGGGGCCGATCCCCAAGGGCATGCGCATGCCGCGCGGCCCGAAGATGCGCTGACGAGAACCGCTCGGAAGACGACGACACATGGACGGCGGACGGCGGCCGGTCTCCCGGTCGCAGACCTCCCGGGCCAACCGGGGCTGGTGGGACGGCGCGGCCGACGACTACCAGGCCGAGCACGGCGGGTTCCTGCGCGACGACGGCTTCGTCTGGTGCCCCGAGGGGCTCGACGAGGCCGGCACGCGCCTGCTGGGCGAGGTCGCCGGCCGCCGGATCCTGGAGATCGGGTGCGGGGCCGGGCAGTGCGGCCGGTGGCTGCTCGGGCAGGGCGCGACGGTCGTCGGCGCCGACCTGTCCCTCCGGCAGTTGCAGCACTCCCGGCGCATCGACATGGCGGCCGGGGTGAGGCTGCCCGTCGTGCAGGCCGACGCCGAGACGCTGCCGTTCGCGGACGGCTCCTTCGACCTCGCGTGCTCCGCCTACGGCGCCCTGCCGTTCGTCGCGGACGCCCGGGCGGTGCTGGCCGAGGTGCGCCGGGTGCTGCGTCCCGGCGGCCGGTTCGTGTTCTCCGTCAGCCACCCCGTCCGGTGGGCGTTTCCCGACGATCCAGGGCCGCGCGGCCTGACCGCCGACCGCCCCTACTTCGACCGGTCCCCGTACGTCGAGTACGACGACGAGGGTGAGCCGTCGTACGTGGAGCACCACCGGACGCTGGGCGACTGGGTCGGCCTGATCGCCGGCGTCGGCCTGACGCTGACCGCCCTGACCGAGCCGGAGTGGCCGCCCGGCCACGACCGCACCTGGGGCGGCTGGAGCCCGCTGCGCGGGCGCCTGCTGCCCGGCACGGCGATCTTCCACTGCGCCGCGCCCTTCCAGAGCGCCGCGCCCTTGTAGAGCACCGCGCCGTGCGCGCGGCAGGTCATCCGCGACTACCTCCAGCGCGCCCGCCAGGGCGAGCGGGTGCCGGACAGCATCCTGACGCCCCGCGAGGAGGAGATCGTCAAGCTCATCGCCGAGGGCAACTCCGCCAAGGAGATCGCGGAGACGCTCTACATCAGCGCGAAGACCGTCGACCGGCACCGCGCGAGCATCCTGCAGAAGCTCGGCATGCGCGACCGGCTCGACCTGACCCGCTACGCCATCCGGGCCGGCCTCGTCGAACCGTGACCGCGGGCCGCCCCCTTCCCGTACGGACGGTCAGAGGTTGACGACCACCGTGCCGGACGCGCGGTCGTGCAGGCCGCGCCGGTCGCGGTCCCAGATCAGGGCGGGTACGGCGAGGCACAGCAGGAACGTGCGGATCAGCACGCCCAGGAAGCGCGGGCGCCCGCCGTCGAGCCCGGCCACGCGGATGCCGAACAGCCGCATTCCCAGGGTCGTCCCGATCGTGCCGACCAGCAGGACGTACTCCGCGGCGAACACGCCGAGGCCGACCGCGCTCATGTCGGCGCCGCGGACGCGCAGCAGACCACCGGCGATGGCCCAGGTGCACAGGAGCCAGTCGACGACGACCGCGCCGAGCCTGCGCCCCCAGCCCGCGACCGCGCCGGGGCCGTGCTCCGGCAGGCCGAGCCGCTCGCCGGGGTAGCCGAGATCGATCCCGGCGGCGCGGGTGCCGCCGAGCCAGGTCTGCGTCCAACGCGGCTGCCGGTCACTCATGGTTCACCAGCGTATCGGGGAGGGTCACCGCCCTGGCGTGCGGCCGCGAAGCCGTCCATGATGGGGCAGGTCGGTCCCATCAAATGCCCTGTATGGTGGGCCATTTACGACTTAGGCGTTTGGAGGGAACCGTGCGGCCGGCGGACCCCGATGACATCGACGCGCGTTTCGAGGCGCTGGTCGCGCAGTTCGGCGAGGACGAGATCCGCAGCATGGTCACGGCGGCGGAGCGGGACCCCCTCACCCGCCGGGCAAGGCGGCGCCGCCTGCCGGCCGTGTTGGTGGCGATCGCCGCCGCCGTCCTCGTCGTGGGCCTTGTCGTCACCGTACGGCCCGACGCCCTGGAGCGACTGGGCGTCGGCGGCACGGCGCCCGGGGACGACGACCGGTTCGTCACCGGCGCGGTGGTCGCCCGGCCCGGCCCGGTGCTGACACCGATCCCCGACGGCGAGGAGGGCCTGGCCGACCTCGACCCGGCGCCCGCCGGTCCGTTCACGGGCACCCCGGCCGCCGGGTTCGCCGACGGCGAGGAGGGGCTGGTCATGCCGCCGGCGCGGAAACTGGGCGGGCTCACGGAGGACGAGGTCGGCCGCGCGCTGCTGCGGGTGCGGGGGCTGCTGTCGGCCGCGCACCTCGACCCCGCGACGGTCCGCGGCGGCCGGCCGGATCGGTTCGCCGGCCTGCTGCACCCCCGGCAGCGCAAGACGTTCCTGAGCGGGCTGGACGAGAGCGGGCCGTCCGGCACCCGCTCGTGGGTCTTCAGCCTCGCGCCCGGTGCGGCCGACCCGGCCGGGGACGTCGTGAAGGTCTCCGGGGCGATGACGGTCGGCGCGCGGACCGGCGGAGGCGTCCGGATCGAGGCCGACTACCTGTTCGTCCATCCCGTCACCCGGCCCGGTGACTCCCTGACCGTGACGAGGGTCGTCGAGCACCACAGGAGCGAGTTCGCCGCCTACCGGGAGGGCGGGAGGCTGGTCGTCTGGCTGGACGGCGACCGGTCGGCGCTGTTCGGCGCGAGCTGCGACACGGGCGACGGGTTCGTCCATCCGTACTTCCCCGGCGACCCGCGCGAGGCGCGGCCCTCCGGCGAGCCCGTCAACCCGTACGATCGCGCCTCAGCGGTCTCGCGGCGACCGGCATGTCCGGCCGCGTATGCCACCTGACCTGCGAGAAGGTCGTACGATGGAGACTGGGGACGAGCGAGGCCGGTGTTCACACGGCGGCCGCCCGGGTAGCGCTTTCCCTTAACACGCGCGAAACAATCGAGACATGGGGCGGAAACGGCATCGGCCTATTTTCGGGTTGCGCTAGCCCATGCCCCTGGGAGGTTCGAGAGTGTTCAACTCCGCCGATGACGTCCTCAATTACATTCGGGACGAGGGTGTGCAGTTCGTTGACGTCAGGTTCACGGACCTGCCGGGGACGACGCACCACTTCACCTTCCCGTCCGAGAACTTCGGTTCCAATGTCTTCACCGACGGCCTGATGTTCGACGGATCGTCGATCCGTGGTTTCCAGGCCATCCACGAGTCGGACATGCTGCTGCTGCCCGACCCCACAACGGCGGTGATCGACCCGTTCCGTCAGCACAAGACGCTGAACATCAACTTCTTCGTGCACGACCCGCTGACCGGCGAGGCCTACAGCCGTGACCCGCGCAACGTCGCGCGCAAGGCCGAGGAGTACCTCAAGGGCACGGGCATCGCGGACACCGTCTACTTCGGCCCCGAGGCCGAGTTCTACATCTTCGACGACGTCCGCTTCGAGACGCGCCAGAACGCCGGCTACTACTACATCGACTCCATCGAGGGCGCCTGGAACACCGGCAAGGCCTCCGAGGGCGGCAACCTGGGTTACAAGCCCCGCTACAAGGGCGGCTACTTCCCGGTCCCGCCGATGGACCACTTCACCGACCTGCGCTCGGAGATGGTCCGCAACCTCATCGAGGCCGGCATCGAGACCGAGATGCAGCACCACGAGGTGGGCACCGCCGGCCAGGCCGAGATCGACTTCCGGTTCGGGACGCTGCTCCAGACGGCCGACAAGCTGATGCTGTACAAGTACATCATCAAGAGCACGGCCATCCAGGCGGGCCGCACGGTCACGTTCATGCCCAAGCCGATCTTCGGTGACAACGGCTCCGGCATGCACTGCCACCAGTCGCTGTGGAAGGACGGCGAGCCGCTGTTCTACGACGAGGTCGGCTACGCCGGTCTGTCGGACACCGCGCGCCACTACATCGGCGGCCTGCTCAAGCACGCCCCGTCGCTGCTCGCCTTCACCAACCCGACGGTGAACTCCTACCACCGCCTGGTGCCCGGCTACGAGGCCCCGGTCAACCTGGTCTACTCCCAGCGCAACCGGTCGGCCTGCGTCCGCATCCCGATCACCGGGTCGAACCCGAAGGCCAAGCGCATCGAGTTCCGCGTGCCGGACCCGTCCTGCAACCCGTACTTCGCCTTCGCCGCCATGCTGATGGCCGGCATCGAC
Source organism: Microbispora sp. NBC_01389 (assembly GCF_045040095.1). Lineage (NCBI taxonomy): Bacteria > Bacillati > Actinomycetota > Actinomycetes > Streptosporangiales > Streptosporangiaceae > Microbispora > Microbispora sp. NBC_01389. The sequence continues at coordinate 4,586,130 of NZ_CP109552.1, read as the reverse complement.
GGCATCCGCAACAAGATCGAGCCGCCGGAGCCGGTCGACAAGGACCTGTACGAGCTTCCGCCCGAGGAGGCCCGCAACATCCCGCAGGTGCCGGGCTCGCTGGAGAAGGTGCTCGACGCGCTCGAGGCCGACCACGACTACCTGCTGGAGGGCGGCGTGTTCACGCCGGACCTCATCGAGACCTGGATCTCCTACAAGCGCGAGAACGAGGTCGACCCGATCCGCCTCCGCCCGCACCCGCACGAGTTCGAGCTCTACTACGACGTGTGATCCGCTGAGCTGTTGACCTGGAGGGGAAGCCGAACGACCCCCACTCAGGGCACATCCAGGGCACTCGCGTCCGCAGGGAGGCCATCGGCCGGCGCCCCACCAAAGGCACGGTCGATGGCCTTTCGCATGCGCTCCTCGCCCGACGGCATCAGGTGTGTATACGTCCGGAGGGTGAACCCGGGGTCATGATGACCGAGGAAGTCGGCGAGGCTGCGCACATCGACGCCGTCCGCGAGCAGCGCGCTCGCGAAGTGATGCCGAAGCGCGTGGAAACCGTCCTCTCGGCTTTCCGCCCACTGCCGCGACGGCCCACGCCGTTCCGGGATCACCCCAACCGCTTCAAGGCCAGGCTTCCAGACGAACGAGTTGAAGTAGTTCCGGTTCATCGCCTTGCGCTCGCGCGAGGTGAAGACGAGCTGGGCCGTGACCGGCTTCCCTGCCGGTTCCTTCCAGGGCAGCGTCACGATGACAGGTGGGTGTTCGGCGATGTGCGCCGCCAGCCGAAGCGCCACCGACTCAGGCAGCGGGACATCCCGCGGCTTACCGCCCTTCGGCGGCGCGAAGCACAGCTTGGCTCCCACGATCTTCACCTGACGCACAACATGGACGACGCCCGGCAGGAACTCGATGTCATCAACGGCCAGGCCGAACACCTCACCCTGCCGCAGGCCGAGACCGGCCCCTAGGTCGACCGTCGTCCGATAGCGGGCCGGTAGCGCTGCCCGCACAGCCTCAACCCGATCTCGGGACCATGGCCGGATCTTTTTACGGGTGGGAGCAGGAGGCTTGACCGAGCCGGACCGACAGGGGTTTTTGACGATCAGCCCGTCGTCTACCGCCGCCGTCAGGACTGCCGAGAGGTTGGCGAAGACGGTCCGGACGTAGTTCGGCGCCAGCGACTTCTGGAGCCCGCGTGTCCACCCCTGAATCACCGAAGGCCGAAGGGACCGCAGCTCTCGCCCGCCGAGCTCTGGGTACACGTGCAGCCGGAAGCGCAGCGCTACAGCCTCGCGCGTTGACTCCTCAAAGGTCTGAGCGGCGAGCCACTTGTCTCCGTACTCCCTGAGCGTGATCTTTCCCGCGCTCGGGTCTATGTACGTACCTGCCGCAAGGTCCGATTGCACCTTGGCGTCGAATCGGTCAGCGTCCGCCTTCCGCTCGAAGTTCTTCTTACGCTGCTGGCCGGCATCGTCTCTCCATCGGACCTGCCACCGCTCCCCTACCCCATGCTCAGAAGTCGGTGCCTTCTTGTGCTCCGAGCAGCGCGCGTCACCAGGTCGCGGACGTGACTTGTGCCAGCGGTCATAGACCGTCATGTCTGCTCCCGCACCCAGGCACGAACGTCCTCCGGAAGGTAGCGGAGGTGACGACCGATGCGACGGCCCTTGGGACCGACGCGACGGTGACGCCAGGCGTAGACCGTGGCCACGGGCACGCCGAGGAACCCCGCCACGTCCTCGACGCTCCACAGCCGGTCATCTTCGGCGGCAAAGGTTGCCTCTTTCCTGGTCATGCGGCGGCTCCGGGAGCACGAGCAGGCCAGCGGGAGCGGCGGCGTTCCTCGCGTTCCTCGCGGATGAGCTGGGCGACGTAGAGGTCTGCGGGGTGGGTGTAGCCCTGACCGGCGTAGCGCCAGGAGCCGACGACGAGCGTGGAGTCATCGGCGGGCTCGCCGGTCAGGGTGTCGTGTCCGTGTTCGCGGGCTTGGCGGGCGCGAAAGGAACGCCTCGCATCGCGCAGCTTGCCCAGGGTGGTCGAGTAAGAGCCGGACTTGGTTGAGAAGTGGCCCCGGAAGCCGAGCATGTGCGCCCACCCCCGCAGCCGCAGCGGCTTGAGCTCGTCCAGGTCGCCGAGCCGCCAGCAGGTTTCGATCAGCCGACGCTGATGAGCGGTCAGCGTGACCGCGTTCAGGTCCGACAGGTCCTTGATCCGGCGATCCACGGTCCCTTCGGTGGTCGCGCCTTTGGTTGCGTACTTGGCGATGTAGCCCGCCACCTGCGCTTCGGTCAGCGCGTCTTCGGTCAGTTCCCCCGTGACGATCGGGGTGATGTCGATCTGCGGGCCGAACACCATGCGACGCGCCCCGCCCACCTGCGCACAGTCCGGGGAGTCCACATGGACGCTGGCCGCAGCGGTGCGGGCCGCACGGTCGAGGAGATCCACCGTGGCCCAGTCCGGTGGCGGCAACGGCGTGCCGTCCTCGGTGCGGCCGTCGAGCCGGACTACGGCGTGAAAGTGGACGACGCCCCGGGCTTGGTATTCGGCGACCTTGGCGAAGCTCACGCGGACGTGGGCGTTGAAGGCTTTGGCGGTCATGCCCGCCGCGTAGGCCAGTTCGCGGCGCAGGTAGATGGTGAAGCGGCGCCATAGGTCCGGGGCGTGGGCGTTCCACAGCGCGTGGCCGTCGTAGTCGTAGCACTCCGGACACAGCGGTTGCCCGATCTCCGGGGCGTCCGGCCCGTGCCGCTCGGTGCAGGACAGCGGTGTGCCGTGCGGGCAGGTGCCGGCGGATCGGCGCGGGCGGCACGGCAGGACGGTTCCGTCATCCTTGGTGCGGTGGGCGTGGACCGGCCCGAACGACGGCGCGGTCAGCGTGACCAGCGCGCGGGGATGCTCACGCACCGTGTCCGGGACGCCCTTGTCGCCGCCGAGCAGACCGGCGCGGATCAGGTGGAAGGTGTCGGCCCGGTAGACCTCCGAACACGACGGGCACCGCGACGCGCGCCGGTTGCCGCAGGCCACCAGCAGGACGCCGCCGATCTCACGCTGGGTGCTGTAGACCTTCTGCTTGACGCCGTCGGGATCGACGCGGGACAGCTCACCGCGCACCCGGATCGGCTGGGAGCAGCCGCCGAGGCGGGACAGGTCGCGGTAGCGCCGCTTGAGCCCGCCGACGAGGGAGAAGTACCGGGAGATCTCCGGATCAACGGCCATGCTCACGCGCTCACCCCCGCACGCAGCCAGCGGCGGCCCCCGACGCGGCGGGAGGGCAGAGCCACCCGCGCGAGGACGGTGCGCAGGCAGCCGAGCAGGGTCGGGCGGGGGCGAAGGCCCGGGGCGAAGCGGCCGACCGGGCGAAGCAGGGCTTGCGGGAGCATCGCGGCCTTGGCCCGGTTGCACGGGTAGCAGGCAAGCACCAGGTTGGCGAGCTTCCAGCCGGGGATCTGCACCTGCGGGATCAGGTGATCCAAGGTCGCTTCCGCCACGTCCGCGAACGGCGTGCCGCAGTAGAAGCAGCGCGCACCGTCGCGCTTGGCCAGAGACCGGCGGATCTGGCGGCGCCGCTCAGCGGTCGGCCGGTTGTGTCCCCCGCCCGCTTGGCCGAGCCGAGGAGCGGGGGTCAGGGTGGCGGTCATGCCGCCCCCCTACGGTCGTTGTCCCGGCGGGAGGCGTTGCCCTGCTTCCAAGCCAGGTACTCGGCGTACTCGGGATCGTGAGCGAGACCGCCGGGCGCGTCCACGAGCGTGGCGACGCGCTTGGTGGTCGTAGGGGCCGCGACGACCACGGTCTCTTCGGTGAAGGTGATCCGGCGCATGCTCATGCGGCCTTCCCCGACCACCGCTTGCCCGCCGGGCACCAGCAGGCGACCCGGTCATAGGGCTGGTTCTCCTCATCGACCACGAACAGGTAGCCGTAGCCGTTGCAGCAGTGTGGACCGCTGATGATGTAGGTGGGTTCCGCGGACCTCTGGGTACGCTTGACACGCATCGTGAAGGCTCCAAACTCTCGATGCTCTGGCCTCAGCGGGTGGCACCCCGCTGGGGCCTTCTGTTTCTCCGAGGCAACTCCGAGCTACCTCGTACACATAGTGCACATAGTGTCGATAGAGTGTCAAGCATTGAAGCGCCATCTGTCGTGAGGCAGGCTGTTGTACTAAGTGCGTCAAGACTTGCGACCGCCAAAGGATGTGCCGCCGTGACCGCGATGTCAGGAATCCCCGCGTATGTGCAGGTGGCGGAGGACCTCCGCTTCAAGATCCGGCAGGGAGTCTTTCCGCCCGGCTCGCAGCTTCCGTCTATGACACAGCTCAGGGAGTCGTACACCGTTTCGAGCACGGTCATCCGCTCAGCGCTCAATGAGCTGCGACGAGATGGCTTGATCGTCGGGCAGCAAGGTAAGGGCGTCTTTGTCCGCGAGCAGCCCGAGGATGACGGCTCCACACAGGAGATCACCGAGCTACGCCGGCGGCTTGACGACCTGACCGAGACCGTACGCCGTTTGGACGACCGGCTAACGATGGTCGAACACGTAGCCGAAGGCGCAGCGGGCCGAAGCTGACTCATTCGACGGCCGATCCATGGTGGCTTGCTCATAGCCACCAGGAAACCCGGGCACAGGTAGTTGCCAACAGGGTGATCACCCGTCAACCCGGATTCACTCACATTCACTCAACCGAGCAGAGGACGTGAGCACATGGATCATGGCAAGGACGATGCGGCCCAACAGGCCGCCAGTGCTCTCATAGCCGAGCTACGGCACTGGCGAGAAGTAGCGGGCGTGTCGCAAAAGGCTCTAGCGAAGCTAGTTGGCTACACCCCCTCATACATCAGCAAGATAGAAAGCGGATCACTTATCCCTAGCCGCGAGTTCGTTGAGAGCGCGGATGAGCATCTACGGACAGGGAATGCCTTGCTTCGCCGTTGGAAGGCCCTTCGTGATGCAGGGGCCGAGAACCGAGGTGAAAGGCATCAAGGCAGCATATCTGGTGATGATCCGCAGGCCGCGCCGGGAAACTCTCTGATTGTCGAGCACGAAAAAGCTGAACTCGCATTCCGTGACGGCATGTTCAAGACGTGCATTCGTAGGCATTTGCAGAATGCAGGCAACGAGCCCGTCACGCAATATCTTATCCGCATAGCAGTTGACCGGTACCCGGGTGATCCTGAGCGTTCCAATAGGCTCTACAGAGAGTTTCCCCTTACGTGGGAAGAGATCGGGCTCTCGGCAGTATGTCAGGGTGAGCCGATGACATGGAGAGCCAAGCACGATCGAGATGCGTTCAAAGAGGTCTGGTTACTCTTCGAAAACGGCGACGAGCGGTTTCCGCTATACCCCGGACAAAGCACCTGGATCGAGTACGTCTACACCGTTAGCGCGGACAAGTGGGGACCGTGGTGGACGCGTGCCATCAGGCTTCCCACTAAGCGGCTGAGCATGACACTCGACTTCCCCGCCGAGATGCAACCTAGCGTTTGGGGAATCGAGACCTCGATGACTGCCGAAGCTTCGCCATTCAAGACACCGATCAATCGTGCAAATTCAAGCGACCGAGTGATTTTCTCCTGGTCCGCTGACTCTCCACCCTTGCATGCCAGGTACAGAATCGAATGGAAGTTTAAGAACGAGATAGCCAGAGAGGTTGATGCGATGAAGACACTTGCGCCGAGCGAGCGAATGCAGTCCCTCGGTATTGCTCAGGAAGGGGAAACCGTACTCTATGAGGTTTCTCGCCGCTTCGATCTGCCGACAGAGGCAGAAGACGCGAGACGAGTAGTCTCCCAACTGGTCTCAACGATGGAACGAGTTGCCCAGGCTCATACCTTTGCTAAGGGTATGGGCGTAGCCGCACCTCAGATCGGTATCAGTAGGGCCGTAGCAGTTGTGCGGACACCCGACGGGGAAACGATCACTCTGATTAATCCTCGCATAATAGACGAGTCAACCGAGATGGACGAGCAGTACGAGGGATGCCTCAGCTTCTTCGACGTACGGGGAATGGTCCCGCGACCGGTTTGTATCGAGGTGGAACACCAAGACGTAGACGGGAACACGCATATCACGATGTTCGACGGCCCGATCTCCCGCTTGGTGAATCACGAGATAGACCACCTGTTCGGGCAGCTCTATCGGGCAAAGATGAGGCCGGGAGTCGAGCCGATCCCCGTCTCTCAGTACAAGGGCACCGGCCAGCCTTGGACCCAAGGCAGGACGTAGCGACCGACCCCGTGTTACGACTTCGCTTACGTCTTCAAGCCGCCTTCGGCGGGGAGCGGTGGGAGGGGGAAGGAAGGCGCCACGGGGAGGATGCGCGAGGGAGCGGCGGGCTCGACGATCCGAGACAGAAGGCGGGCCACCAATAGGAGGACCCGCCGGGGAAGGGATCGGCAGAGAAGGGGCTGTTTCCTGAGCTGCCTTCCAGTGACACCGTGAGGGGGGTCGAACGATGGGGGGAGCACACCGCAGCCCGGGAAGCCATCACGGCCCGCACTTCCGAGGGGGAAGGCACGCAGACACAGGGTGTGATTTCCGCTGGGGCGCGCGCCCGCCCCGCCGGCGGGCTGCGGCTCTCCGGCCGGTCCCGCCGGCAGGCGGCGCGCACCCTGCGCCGACAAGCGGCGCGGTGTTTGACCGATGGCGGCAAGCGGCAATGTGCGGAAAGTGATCTCTCTCCCCGAGGTGGTGAACGGTCGTTGGGTCACGAGCGGCACCACGATGCCGAAGAACCCGGAGACCAGGGGGCGACGCTGGCAGACGGGAGAAGAAGGGAAGAGAGAGCGGAGGGGAACGGACGGAAGGAGCAAGGGCAAGGACCTTGGGGCGCTGCCCCAAACCCCGGGGCCTCCGACTCCGAGAGCCAGAGGGCCGCGCACGGATCACGCCGTAGGTGGCTGGGGTGGAAGCCTGATCGCTCGCCTGCCATCGACCCAGGCAGAGCCCAGCAGCCCGGCTCCTCCAGGTCAAGCCCAGCCGTGCGGGCAGGGCAACCAGCGCGCGAGGAAGGTCACCGGGAGCAGGTACACGCGAGGCAGGGCTTGACCCTCCGTCCCCGGCCCGCTGTCGCTTCGCGATGGGTCGAGGGCAGACGAGAGATCAGGACAAGGCGAGCGCGCGGAGACCGCACAACGGATGGCGCAGGGCATAGTTGCAAACACGACCCCTTGACCCGGGGTCAAGTGCGCTGCCAGACTGCGCGACGTTCCGGCGCTCCCGAAACCTCGGGACCGCGCAGCTACCTTATCGCAGGTCCACTTCGCGAGTGGCACGCATCTTCGCGTAGAGAACCCTGGCGATGGGAGTGAGCGAGTTCCACCGGGCCATAACTGCTGTTTCGCTCAGTGACGAGTCTTTCCACAAGGCATCTAACAGATCGTCCCCGTACAGGCCGTCGTATCGAGATGGGTCGAACTCCTGGAACAACTCCTTGTGCGCGGTCCACGAAGCGTCCATGCCCCATTTGTGCACGGGGATGCGGTCCTTATAGTCGTGGCAGTCGAGGCATGTCGGCACGACTCTCGTACCGCCCGCCGACCTTGGGACCGGAAAGTGGTCATGCTCGTGCCGCCCTAGTTCGGTCTCGCAGTAGAAGCACAGTCGACAGGAGCATTTTTGGGACCTGCGGCGCAACTCGCTCGGCTTCACGGCTACCCTCCAGACACCCGCGTGACTCGAAGCAGGCTATACGAGGGCACTGACATTCTTTAGGCGGGCGAGACCTATCAGGCTCGCAGGGCACAGCCAGGGCACACGAGCGCCAGAAGCAGCGCGAAATGATGAGAACCAGCGAACACTGAAAGCCCAGCTCACGGTATGAGCCGGGCAATCGCCCCAGGCCAGCCGCTAGGACGAATCAGATCTACGACGTGTGAGCCCCTGAGCTTCTGACCTGTGTGCCCTGGCGGTTGAGCCGCCAGGGCACACACAGGGCACTCAGGCCTCCCGCGAAAGGCCGTCGACCGTCCCGCCGTTGAGGGCACGCTCGACGGCCTTTCGCCTGCGCTCCTCCACCGACGGCATGAAGTGTGTGTAGGTCCGCAGCGTGAACCCGGGGTCCTCGTGGCCGAGGAACTCGGCGAGGCTGCGGATATCGACGCCGTCCGCCAGGAGAACGCTCGCGAAATGGTGCCGCAGGGCGTGAAACCCCTCCTCCCTGCTCTCGGTCCATCTGCGCGTGCCCGTCTCACGGACCGGGATGACTCCCGCGGCTTCGAGGGCCGGCTTCCAGGTGAACGCGTTGAAGTAGTTCCGGTTCATCGCCTTGTGCTCCCGCGAGCCAGAGGTACTCCGGTCAGCGCGGCGGCTGGGGGGGGTGTTGCTGGCCAGAAGATTGTTGACGGGGCCAGCGAGCAGGGAGGTCAAAGTTTTCGAGCCCAGTGTTCTAGTTGGGCGTCGGTCGAGGGTGCCGACGCGTTCGGCGGCCTTGGTGGCGACTAGTCGGCGACGGTCTGGTCGGAGAGTTCGCCGTTCATGGTGATCGGCCTGGTGTCGATCTGGGTGCCCCAGCGCAGCACGCGGGCGGGTTCGTCGGACCCAGCCGTCGGTTTCGATACGCGCCTGCGGCGCTACTCGACCCACGCAGAACGTCAGCCGAGCGCGAGCGACACCCCTGCCACGACGGTGTACGCCGTCACCGCGGCCAGGATGATCGCGAGCGTGCGCCAGCTCTCGCGGGCGCGGAGGCACTGCGCCCCGCCGAGCGCGAATGCGAGGCCGAGCAGCACGAAGCCGATGACGTCGTCCTCGCGCGGGTTCTCGGTGATGCCGCCGGCGAGCCGCCAGACGATCGCGCCGACCGCGATGAGGGCTCCCGCGACGACGAGCGCCCAGAGCGCCGCGAGGAGCAGCCCGCGCGGTCGGTCCTCCGACGCGACACCGCCCGCGGGCAGGCTGCGGCGGTCGGGCGCGAGGAGCACGGTCGGCACGACGAGCAGCGCGAGCCATCCGACCGCGAAGATCGCGGCGCCGACGAGGTCGTGACCCTGGATGACCGACGAGACCACGCTGGTGATGCCCAACGCCGCGAGCATCGCGACGAACCAGGCGGTGAGCGCCGACCGCCGGCGCGGCAGTACGGCGAGGACGATGCCCGCGGCGCCGACCGCGCCCATGGCCGCGGCGCTCACGGTGTCGGCCGTCCGGTGCAGTTCCGGCGTGCGGGTCCAGCCGTGGTCTGTGGTGTCGGCGAAGCTCACCCACGGCGTGAGGATCGACAGCCACACGCCGAATCCGACTATGAGCAGCAGCGCGATCGCGGCGACGATGATGCGGAACGCGATGTGGCGACGGACTCGCGTGGGTGACGCGGGTGCGGATTGAAACGCTTCGGCGGACAGGGACATGGGATCTCCTTCGGATCATGAACTGGTGGACTGGGTCGTGCTCGACCAGCGTCGCGGCGCGGGGGCGCCCCGGGACAGGGCGAGGGAACCCGTCGACTCGGGCGATGTGCCCGGCCGAACGGGACACTGGCCCGTGGCGTCCCGGGCGCGCAGGCTCCAGACTGATCCCATGTGGGTCCCGAGAGCCGCCGTCGGCGCAGTCGCCGTGCTCGTCGGCGTGGCCGGCCTGGCGGGCGCGGCGGCCGAGGGGTTCGCCGCGGCCGCCTACGGCGCACGGCTCCCCCTCACGCTCGCGCTGGCCGGCACGCTGGTCGGTGTCGGATGGTCCGTCGCCGGTGCGCTCCTCGCCTGGCTCCGCCCCGCCAACGCGATCGGCTGGCTCCTCCTCGTCGTCGGGACCGTGACCCAGCTCTCGCTGACCGAGGAGGCGTTCGCCGCGGCCGGATGGCTCGGCCCCGCAGCGGCCGCGCGCGACTGGATGGCACGCGCTCCTGGGCTGGTCCTCACCCTGGTCGGCGGATGGAGCATCATGGCGATGCTGGGCACGCTGCCCGCGTTCTTCCCCACCGGGCGCCCGCCCGGACGTACCTGGTGGTGGCCGGTGGGCGTCGTCGCCCTCGGCGCGGTGCTCATCCAGCTGCACTGGCTCGCGGGGCAGCCGTCGGACGGCCCGCTCGGCGCGGTGTCTTTCGTCGTGTACCTGGCCGGTGCGGCGACGATCTGGGTGCTCGCGATCGTCAGGTTGGCCAGGTCGGCCGCGCCGCGACGCCAGCAGCTCGCGTGGCTGCTCGGCAGCGTCATCCTCATCATCGTGGTGAACTTGCTCGGCGACAGCCTGGTCGCCCAGATCGCCCAGGTCACGAGCCTGTACCTGCTGCCGGCGGCGATCGCGATCGCGGTGCTGCGCTATCGCCTGCTGGGCATCAACGCGTCACCACGGGCGGATCCGGTGCGGATCGTAGCCGAGATCGGCACGCACGTCGGCGCGCCGGCCGACACCGACGGTGAACTGCTCACCGCGGTACTCGCCGCCGTGCGGCGGTCGGTCGACGCCCCCGGCGCCCGGATCCGCGACGCCTCCCGATCGATGATCGCGTGCAGCGGCGACCTGCAGCCCGACGCCGAGCTTCCCGCCACGGCGTTCAGCGCCACCCTGGCGGTCGGCGACATGCCGCTCGGCGTGCTCGAGGTCGCGCCGAGATGGCCGGAGGAGGGGTTCGCACGGCGCGAGGAACGGATGCTCGCCGCGCTGGCCGCGCAGGTGGCCGCCGTGCTCCACGCGCGGGGCCTGGCCGAACAACTGGAAGCGCAGCGGGATGCCGCGATGGAAGCCCGCACGCGGGAGCGCGAACGGCTCCGCCACGAGCTGCACGACGGGCTCGGGCCCGCCCTGACGGGGATGGGACTGGGGCTTGCCGGACTGGAGGACGCGATCCGGGCGCCCAGTGCGACGACCGCGCTGCAGATCACCGGGGTGCTCCGAGCCGAGGTGGCCGGGACCGTGTCAGAGGTGCGTCGCATCCTCGACGACCTGCAGCCGGTGGCGCTCGAGGAGCGCGGCTTCGCCGAGGCGATCCGGCGCGGGGTCGTCTCGGTGGCCGCGACCCTGCCGGTCAGCGTGGAGGTCGGTCCGCTGCCCGCGCTGCCGCCGAGGGTGGAGCAGACGGCCTACCGGGTCGTGGCCGAGGCGGTGACCAACGCCGTCCGCCACGCCGGCGCCACGCAACTCGACGTGTGCGTGCGAGGCGACGAGGGCGACAACCTCGTTATCGACGTGCGCGACGACGGCGCAGGATTCGACCCGTCCCGGTCGCCGCGCGGCGGGATCGGCCTGGCCTCGATGCGGGCACGCGCCCGCGAGCTCGGCGGCGAGGTCGCGATCAGTTCGTCGGACGCGGGCACCACGGTGACGCTGAGGGTGCCGACGGCGGTGCCGATCGCATGAGCGCGTCGGTCGATGCATCCGCCCCCGTGCGTCTGGTCGTCGCCGACGACCACCCGATGTTCCGCTTCGGCCTGCGCGCGGCGCTGACCTCCTCACCCGACGTCGAAGTCGTCGGCGAGGCCGCTGACGGCGCGGAGCTGGTCCGTCTCGTGGAGGAACTGTCGCCCGAGGTCGCGCTCACCGACCTTGAGATGCCCGGGGTCGACGGGCTCAGTGCCCTCGCCATGCTGACCGCCCGCTTCCCCGACCTCGGGGTGCTCGTGCTGACGATGCACGCCGACGACGAGCGGCTGCTCGCCGCGGTCCGCGCCGGCGCCCGCGGCTACCTGCTCAAGGGCGCGGAGCGCGAGGAGATCACCCGCGCCGTCCTCGTGGTCGCCGCTGGCGGCACCGTATTCGGCGGAGAGGTCGGCCTCCGGATCGCCGCATACGCGACACGGCCGCTCACCGCCGCGGGCAAGGTCTTCCCAGAGCTCACCGATCGCGAGCACGAGGTGCTCGGCCTCGTGGCGGCGGGGTTCGGCAACCACGAGATCGCGGCCAGGCTCGTCCTCTCCGAGAAGACCGTGCGCAACCACGTCGCCGCCATCCTCGCCAAGCTCCAGGCGCGCGACCGTGCGGCGCTAGTCGCGCGCGCCCGCGACCGCGGACTCGGGCAGCATCCGGTCGAGTGACGTTGTGCGCGCGCGGCGGACCCACCATTGCCAGCACCGGGAATCGAGCTGGGAGGGGCCGGCCGGTAGCTCGGCCCAGTCCTCCTCGACGGCCAGGCGCTCGACCAAGCGGGCGATGTGCCGAAAGCCCGGGCGGGCCAGGACGCTCTGGTTGGCCTGGACGGCCACCGCGTACGGCAGGCCACGACGTTCCAGGAACGCGCGGAAGGCGCCGTCGCGGCCGTAGACCTCATCGGCGGCCACACGCACCCCGCCCTCGGGCAGAGCGGGCAGGATCCGGTCGATCATCTGCTCGGCCAGGCAGGGCTTGGTGGCGAAGGCGCGCTCGGGCGGGATATGCGCAGCCTGACGCCCGACCTCATCGGCGATCCACTGCCGGGGCAGGTACAGTCCCCGATCGATCATCGCCTGCCCGGCCGCGGTGGCCCAGGCGGCGACCACGCCGATCTGGCAGTTAACCACACCGCCGGCGGTTCCGGAGTACTGCCGGGCCACTCCGGCCGAACAGTCGCCCCGTTTCTCAAAACCCGCTGCCAGCCGTTCTTGCGTGAGACCGGCCCCAGCAGCCCCCGCACGCAGGCCGCCGCCCGCCGCCGTAGATCCGCCCTCCGGAAGGCCCGGCCCATCTCCAACAGCAGGTTCCCCAGCTGGTCCGACCACTCCTCGACCCATTCCCGGTCAGTGACAACCGGACCGACCCCCAGCACGGGGGCTCGCATGCCGCAACCCTCGCTCCAGTTCCGTTCCCTGGAACTACCGCGAGGGTGAGAAGGGCAGGGTCCGCCGCACCCCGGCAGGGGTACGGTTGCGCTCCTCTCCGGCCGGGCGGTCCGGCCCGCACCCTATGGCGAGCGGACGGGCGGATCGCCGAACGTCCCGTCCCGCGCGTCCGGAGTGGCCTGCCATCATGATCGGGTGCAGCAGGCATGGAACGCGTGGGGACATGTCGTCGTCGCGGCTGTCGTGGCCCTTCCCGTCGCGGCTCTCCTCGCGTTCGTGCTCGCACGCCGCCGGGCCCGGAGGGGGCAGCCCTTCCCCCGCCGAACGGCCGTCGCCGATGTCTCCGCCGTCGCCGGGACCGCCCCATGGGTCTGGATGATCCTCACGCCCGGGGCGGGGCAGGGCGTGCGGTTGACCCCCCTCGTCGACCTGGCGGATCAGATCACGCGGATGTCGCCGGGAGCGGCGTTCGTACAGATCGTGGGCAATCTCCTGGTGTTCGCGGCACTCGGTGCGATGCTCCCGGTTCGTTCGGCGCGCTTCGCCTCGCTCAGGGCGGTCGCCGCCGTCGCGGCCGCCGCATCCCTCACCGTCGAGATCCTTCAGTACGTCCTGCGGCTCGGCCGGGTGAGCTCCGTGGACGACGTCATCCTGAACACGGCCGGGGCCGTGCTGGCGGCACTCGCCACCCGCAGATGGTGGATGCCGAAGCGCGTCGCGGACGAGAGCGCGGTCACGCCGTCCGGTCCGGCGGGAGGCGGTAGACGGAGACGTGGGAGGGCGACTCGGCGGTGAACTCGGCGCCGGCCCAGTCCGCCTGCCTGGACTCCAGCTCGAAGCCGGCCAATTGGGCCATGAGGTCGAGCTCGCTCGGCCAGATGTAGCGGTGGGGGCTGCGGAACACACGAACCGGCCGCCGGGCACGAGGTGACGGGCGGCGTTGCGGAAGCACGCGACCTGCTCGGCCTGGGTGAGCAGGTTCGAGATGGTGTTGTAGACGAGGTAGACGAGCGCGTACTCCCCCGGCGCGACGGCCGTCGCCATGTCACCGACGATCACCGGAATCGCCGCCGCGTCCGCCTTCGTACGCAGTTGCTCGATCATCGGAGGTGACAGTTCGATGCCGGTGACGGGCACTCCCCGCTCGGCGAGCGGGACGGCCACGCGCCCGGTTCCGATCGCGAACTCAAGGGCCTGGAGCCGTTGGCGGCACGCGGCGCTCACCATTCCGGTGATCACCACCGCGATCGTGACCCTAATGGCCGCGACACCCCCTGGTGGGAACTTCCCGCTGGTCCTGGCCGCGGTACCCGCCTGGCTGGTGTCCGGACTGGTATGGCTCGCGGCTCTCCTGTTCCGTGGCTACCGGCGGAGCCCCTGGGTCCTGGCGCCGCCCCTCGCCGCCCTTGTCACCTTCGCGCTGGCGGCACTCGACGTGCCGATGAAGGCGGCTTTCCTGGTCTCCGAACCCGCCCTCACGAAATACGTCGAGTCCGTGCGCGGCGAGAGGCTCTGGGAGAATACAGGCGATCATGTCGGGCTGTTCACGGTGGGCCGGATTTTCCGGCAGGACGGCGTGACCGAGCTGGTGATGGCCGATTCCGGCGGCTTTCTGGAGGACTGCGGATTCGCCTACAGCCCTCGTGAAGGCGCCGGGCTGCTCGCCTTCTCCAGCGTCGACCGCCTGACCGACAGGTGGTACGCCGTGTGCACCGACTACGACTGAACCGCCTCCGGTTACCGTCCAGGTGCGGTGTCGCGGTAGGTCCACATCTCGGCGAGCAGGCCGTCCTCCACGCGGACGAGCCAGACGAGCCGGGTGCTCGCCGTCCCCTGGCCGGCGGTTCCGGTGACGGCCACCAGATCGCCGTCTCCGAGAACGGCGTCGATCGTGAACCGGAGATCGGGCCGCGCCTGGCGGATCCGCCCGACGGCCTGCCGGACGCCGCCGGGCCCGGCCACTTCGGGATGGGCGTGGTCGATCCAGGCGGGGCTCAGGATCTCGTCGGCCGCCGACGCGTCCCCCGTGTTCCACATCTCGAAGTAACGCGTCACGAGCCATCGGGCAGAGCGGGTGACGTCGGCGCCCATCGGCGGTTCGTCCTCCTTCGAGCCGGAAAAGGTCATCCGGACGAGCCCTGGGATCGGCTGCGCATGCCGCTGACGCGGCGCAGGATGTCCCACCAGAACGGCGCGCCGAACAGCACGGCGACCAGGGTGAGTAGCAGCCCCGGCCAGTGGCCCGGGGTCGAGAGACGCCGCCACCAGTCCCCGGCGTGCCACTCCCAGGCCGGGCCGCCGGCGTCCATGCTGACGCTGACGGGGGCGTGCGTGAAGATCTTGACGAACGCCGGGGTGCTCAGCACGTCGGTCACGCACGCGTAGGTGTCCTGGGCGGGCGCGCACCGCTCGCGCAGCGGCTCCAGCGCCTGAGGGCCCGACTGGGCGAAGGCGGTCACCTCGCTCCGGTAGGCGTTGTCCTGCAGCAGCGTCTTGCCGTACTCCAGGGAGTCCAGGCCGAACACGAGCGTGACGACGAGGCCGAGCGCGGCGATGACCCAGCGCACGTAGCGGCGGTAGAGCAGGGTGAGCCGCTCCATCTCCCCGTCGAACCAGTCCTCCACCCCGCGCCGGAACGCCTCCAGGTCGTGGCTGGCCCTGTTCCACACCGCCTTGAGCGGCCGGGAGAGCGGGCTGTTGAGCGCGTCGAGGTCGCGCATGAGGACCTCGACGCCGCCGTGCTCGGTGGCGATCTCCAGGACGGCGACGGCGAAGCGCGCCGGAGGGATGTCGGCGATGGTCGTCCGGCCGCGCTTGGAGTGGTCGATCTCCTGCAGGCGCTCATGGAGCAGTTCGGCCATCGACTTGCCCTCGCCGGGCAACGCCACCCCGCCCACCGCCGCATCGGCCACCCCACCGGCGACGGTCGCGTCCGCCACGCGCGCGTCCGTGCCACTCGCGTCCAGGGTGCTCGCGTCCAGGGTGAGTACGGCCTGCTCCAGAGGGTCGGCCTGATCGGCGGAGTGCGCGGGATCCACCGCCGCGCCCACAGGGCCCGCAGAGCCGCTCACAGAGCCGCCCACAGAGCCTCCTGCAGTGCCCGTCGCCGGGCCGCCGTCCGGTGATCCGGTGGCGGCCTGCGGTACGACCGCCTGGTCGGCGCTCGCCTGCTCGGCGGCCATCATCTGCTCGGCGGCGACCGTCCCGGTGGCGGGCGCGAGCGGCGGGCTCTGCGCGGGCGGCGGCTCCTGGCTGAAGGCGGGCCGCGGGTCCCGGCCGAACGGCAGCCGCGCGAACACCCCCAGCACGGTCGCCGGCAGGCGCGAGCGCCCCTCCCCCGGCGACGGCGCGGCCGTGAGCGGCGTGCTGATCCGGCGTACGAGCCTCTTCAGCACGTCCACGATCCGGTCGAGCCGCGAGGTGCCGTCTGCCGTCTCCGCGCCGTCGAGGGTGTCGCGGAGGTAGGCCCACAGGAACTTGCTGCGGATGCCGAGCAGCCTGACGATGCCCTCGTTGATACCGCTGACGAGAAGCGACAGCAGCAGGAAGGCCAGGATCAGCCCGATGGCGAGATCGGCGTAATACGAGATCAAAGAGATCACCCGTCCCCGTTGATACACCGTCACGGGCTGCGATGGCAACGCTCCGATCCGCACACATATGGTTCATATCGCCGCAAGCATCGCCGGAGGGCGGTAATCCCCTACCGCGGGCTCGTAGCCGTTGAGGTGCCCGAAGCCGTGGCGGTACCCCCGTCCCCTGTGATCCCCGCGGACCGCACATGCCCGCCGCGATCTCCGCCGGACCGCACACGCCCGCCGCCATCCAGGTCGGACCGCACACGCCCGCCGCCATGGTCCGTCCGTCAGGCCGCACGCCTGCGGCCGTACGCCCAGATGCGCCCGGAAACGGCCGCACCGGCGCCGGGAGGCGGATTGCCCAGGCGCCGGCGCGGAAGATGAGATCAGGAGGCGGTGCAGGTCAGGGATGCCGGAGCGCCGCTGCTCCCGCTGGAGGAGCCGGTGAAGCCGAAGGTGGTCGAGGCTCCGGCCCCGAGGGCGCCGTTGTAGGAGACGTTGCTCACCGTGACCGCGGACCCGCTCTGGGAGAGGGTGCCGTTCCAGACCTGGGTGATGGTCTGGCCGCTGGGGAACGTCCAGCTCACCGACCACGAGGTGGTGGCGGCGGCGCCGGCGTTCCGCACCGTCACCTCGCCCTGGAACCCGCCGGGCCACTCGTTGACGACCCGGTAGGCGGCGGCGCACCCCCTGCCGCCAGGCGACTGACTCGGAGACTGGCTCGGAGACTGACTCGGAGACTGACTCGGCGACTGACTCGGCGAGGACGAGGGAGAGGCCGACGGCGACGGCGACGGTACGGTCTCGTTCTTGATGTCCTGGTAGGCCGCCTCAAGCCCGGCGGCGGACATGACGGACCGCGCGCCGGTCGGCCAGTTGCCGTTGGTGACCGTGGTGTTGCCGTAGGCGGTGTTGCCGCGGTCGCCGTTCGTCACGTCGGTGGAGCTGCTGGACGCCCAGTTGTTGGTGACCGTCAGGGCGCCGGTGTTGTTGCCGCCCTGGTAGTTGCCGTGGGCGAACATCCACCAGCTGCCGTCGAAGACGTTGTTCGTCGCCGTGATGGAGCGGGATCCCTCGTCGAAGTACAGGCCGAACTGGCCCGTGCCCGCCCTCAGGCAGTAGTTGCCGCTGACCTGCCCGCCGGGGTTGGCCGACAGTGTGTAGACGCACGCCCCGTCGTTCATCTGCTGCATGACGTCGTGCACGTAGTTCTGGGTGATCTTGTTGTTCGACGCGGTGGTCGCCGTCGAGTACCGCGGCTGGTAGTTGTACAGGCCCCGGTTGGTGTAGTCGGGGCTGCCGCCCGCATCGTTGGAGCCCCATCCGTACCCGAAGGCGACCCCCAGGTACGGCATGTTGTAGATCTCATTGTGCGAGATCGTGGCGTTGGTGACATAGGTGGGCAGGAACGAGGTGATGCCCCGGTAGTCCACGCCGATGTCGTGCACCAGGTTATTGGTGAAGGTGAGGTCGCGGTTGACCATCCGGGAGTCGCTCGGATGGTGCGCGTCGGCCTGCACGCCGCCCGCGACCACCGCGCCCGCCGCGCTGTACGCGAACACGTTGCCCGTCACCGTGATCGAGCTTGCCCCCAGCCCCACGCCGGATGCGTGGGCGTTGGCGTCGTTGCCAATGCCCAGCGCCGTCTGGCCCAGGTTCAGGAACCGGTCACGGACGAAGCTGATCGTGTTGGCCGCCGACACCTGGACGGCCGCGGGCATCTGGTTCCAGTGCGGACGCACCGACTCGAACTGGGTGCACCCGTACTGGCAGGACGACAGCGCGTTGCTCGGCCAGTTCCAGTCGCCCGAGATGTACGCCCCCGTCTGCTGGTCGGCGTACCCCTGATTGCTGCTGGGCCCCAGCCAGCTCGTCCCGGCGAACGTGATGCCGGAGAAGGTGATGTGGTGCGCGGGCGCGGCGTAGGTGCCGCCGAGCTGCACCAGCGACTGCAGGAGGGGAAGCTCCACGTCCGCGGTGTTCATGTTCTTTCCGGACGGCGGGATGTAGTACAGAACCCCCGTGCCGGTGTTGAGGTACCACTCGCCGGGCGAGTCCAGGAACTCGTACGCGTTCTCCAGGTACATCGGTCCCTTGCGGTAGGGGTTGACGATGGTGTCGTACCCGAAGGTGTTGTTGTTCCAGGCCGGCTGCTTCATTGTGATGAAGTTGCCGGAGATGCTCTGCACGGGCACGTACCGGTCGGTGAACGAGCCGATGCCCTGCAGCTCGATCCGGCTCTGGCCGGCCAGGTTGTTCAGGTAGCTCAGCGCGTTGTTGCTGAACCGCAGGCCGGTGCCGGTGGCGGTGAAGTCGGCCCGGTTCACCGTGGTACGTGCCCGGGTGGCCATGCGGCCGTCGACGTACAGCTGCCGGGTGTCGATCCCGGTGCCGACACTCGCCTTCCAGATGTTCTTCTCGGAGTCGGCGACGGTCCATCCGGTGACCTGCCTGGCGCCGCTGATGACCGGGCGCGCCCCCGGCGCCGACTGCCAGACGACCCGGTAGCCGTTGCTTCCAGAGTCGGCGGCGGTGAACCTGAGCGGCGACGTGCGCCGGTACACGCCGTCGGCGAGCTGCACGACGATGTCGCCGGACATGGAGCCGTTCTGCGACCGGACCGCCGTCTGCGCCGCGTCCAGTGAGCACGGCTCGGCGGAGGAGCAGGCGCTGCCGGTTCCGGAGGGCGACACGTACAGGGTCGTCGTGGCGGCGAGTGCCGGGATCGCAGAGGCGGCGGCGACGACCGCCGTCGCCGCCGCCGCGATCCCGGTCACAAGCGGTCTCAGCACCGCTGCCCGAGGGGAACGGCCGTGTCGGCGCGGCTTGTCACGATGGTTCACGTGTTTCTCCAGGGAATGCGCGACGCGTCTCGTGGTGGGCCGGGGACGCCGGACAGGCCGGCCAGGCGAGTGCCCTCGAAGCTTCCGCCCGCGGTCGCCGTCCTGGCCGGGTCACCGGGGCCCAGTGGCTTGAGTACTAATTACCCTGTGATCAGCGAAGCAGGTCAAGGCGCTTGTGCATGCCTATTTCCGACCCCGCGCGCCGGGGGTGCGGTCCGGAAGCGCTCTACCTCCCCCGATATCACGATCTACCTCAGGGTTCGCCTCTCTCGGTCCGCCACTGACAGGAGATGAGTCGTACTCAATGAGGCTCCCAGCCGGGGGTTCCGGGATGAATGAAACCTGAAACGAAGCCGCGGTCGTGCGGCGCCACGGCATGCCGGACCGCCGAAGCCAGGCCGCGCGTGCCGGCCCGTCGGGAGACAGCGGGCCGAGAAAGGGATCTGGACAAGGGGGACCGCGACCGCGCCCGGCGGGTCCCGAAAGACGGGGGACCAGCCGGGCGCGGCGGGGGTCAGCCCTCGTAGAAGACGCGCTCCACGACGGTCCTGGCCCGCCGGGTGGCGCGCCGGTAGTCCTCCACGAAGTCCTCGGTGCCCTCGGGCGGGTAGCCGAGGGCCCGCGCGAGCAGCAGTCGCTCCTTGACCAGCGTGGGGATGCTGTCGGCGGCCCGGCCGCGCACCAGCATCAGGGCGTCGCGGATGCGCGAGGCGAACAACCACGCCTCGGCGAGCACCGCCTCGTCGGCCGGGTCGAGCAGGTCCTCCGCCGCCGCCGCGCGCAGCGCGTCCAGCGTGCGCGTGGTGCGCAGCGCCGGTACGGCTCCCGCGTGCCGCAGCTGGATGAGCTGGGCCACCCACTCCACGTCGGTCAGCCCGCCCCTGCCGAGCTTGGTGTGCAGGGCCGGATCGGCGCCGCGCGGCAGCCGTTCGGCCTCCATCCTGGCCTTGAGCTTGCGGATCTCCCGTACCGCGTCGACCGATATGCCGCCCTCCGGGTAGCGCAGCGGATCGACGAGGGCGGTGAACTCCCGGCCGAGGTCGGCGTCGCCCGCGCAGAACCGGGCGCGCAGCAGCGCCTGCGCCTCCCAATGCGAGGCCCAGCGGTCGTAGTAGGCCTTGTAGGAGGCGATCGTGCGGACGAGCGGCCCCTGCCGCCCCTCCGGCCGCAGCCCGGTGTCGATCTGCAGCGGCGGGTCGGGGGCAGGCCGCGCGAGCAGCCTGCGCGTCTCCTCGGCCACCGCGTGGGCCGCGTCGGTCGCGTCCCGCTCGGCCACGCCGGGCAGCGGCGCGTGCACGAACATCACGTCGGCGTCGCTGGCGTAGGAGCTCTCCAGGCCGCCGAGGCGGCCCATGGCGATCACGGCGACGCGGGTCGGGAACGACTCCCGCCGCTCCAGCGTGACCTTGTTGATCGCCGCGCCCAGCGCCGCCTGGATCGTCACGTCGTTGAGCGACGAGAGCGCCTGGCCGACCTCCTCGATGTCGATCAGCCCGGACAGGTCGGCGCAGGCCGTACGGAGCAGTTCCCGGCGGCGCAGCGCGCGGGCGGCGGCGACGGCGGTCTCGGCGTCCTCGGCGTAGCGGGCCACCGCGGCGGCGGCCTCGCCGGCCAGCGTCGCGGCCGGCCGTACGGCGAGCTCGGCGGGCGAGCCCAGCATGCCGACCGCGTCCGGGGCGTGCAGCAGCAGGCCGGTGACGTACTTGCTGGTGCCGAGCAGGTGGGCGAGACGCTCGGCCACGGCGGTCTCGTCCCGCAGCAGGCGCAGGTACCACGGCGTGCTGCCGAGCTTGTCGCTCACCTGGCGGAACCCGAGGAGGCCGGCGTCCGGGTCGGGGGCGCCCGCGAACCAGCCGAGCATGACCGGCAGCAGCGTGCGCTGGATGGCCGCGCGGCGGGAGACGCCGCTGGTGAGCGCGGCGATGTGCCGTAAAGCGCCCTCGGGGTCGGCGTACCCGAGCGCCTGGAGGCGCGCGGTGGCGGCGGCCGTGGACAGGCGGGCCTCGGACTCCGGCAGGCGGGCGACGGCCTGCAGCAGCGGCCGGTAGAACAGCTTCTCGTGCAGCCGCCGCACCTCCAGCGCGTGCCGCTTCCAGGTGGTGGTGAACTCGCCCACCGGGTCGGTCGTCATACCGAGCCCGCGGCCGATGCGCCGCAGGTCGGCGGTGTCCGACGGCACCATGTGCGTGCGGCGCAGCCGGTGCAGCTGGAGCATGTGCTCGACCTGCCGCAGGAAGGTGTACGCCTCGGCGAGGGCCTTGGCGTCGTCACGCCCGACGTAGCCGCCCCGCGACAGGGCGGCGAGGGCCGACAGCGTCGCCCTGCGGCGCAGCAGCGGGTCGGAGCGGCCATGCACGAGTTGCAGGAGCTGGACGGCGAACTCGATGTCCCGCAGCCCGCCGGGCCCCAGCTTGATCTGCCGGTCGGCGTCGCCCACCGGCACGTGCGCCTCCACCCGGCGGCGCATGGACTGCACGTCCTCGACGAAGTTGGGCCGCGCCGCGGCCTGCCAGACCAGGTCGTTGACCGCGGCCACGTACTGCTGGCCGAGTTCCAGGTCACCGGCGACCGGCCGGGCCTTCAGCAAGGCCTGGAACTCCCAGGTCTTGGCCCAGCGGCGGTAGTAGGCCAGGTGGCTTTCCATGCTGCGGACGAGCGGGCCCATCTTGCCCTCGGGCCGCAGGTTGGCGTCCACCTCCCACAGTGCGCCCTCACGGGTGCTCGCCGAGCAGGCCCGCATCATGCCCTGCGCGAGCCGCGTCGCGATCTGCAGCGCCTTGGTCTCGTCGACGCCCTCCCTGGGCTCGGCCACGAACACGACGTCGACGTCGGAGATGTAGTTCAGCTCGCGCGCCCCGCACTTGCCCATGCCGATGACGGCCAGCCGAACGTCGCCGGCGTCGGCCACCTCCGCCCGGGCGATGGCGAGGGCGGCGTCGAGCGCCGCGGCGGCCAGGTCGGCCAGCGCGGCGGCGGTCTCGGCGAGCGTGCACTCGCCGGTCACGTCACGGGCGGCCAGGTCCAGCAGCCTGGTCCGGTGGGCGACGCGCAGCGCGTCCATCGCCTGGGCCGTCGCGCCGGGCTCGGCCGCGCCCGCCGTGGCCCCGCCGGCCACCGGCTCGGCGTCGTCCGGGTCCGCCCCGACCGCCAGCAGCATCTCCTCGCACAGCTCACGGGCGACCGGCCACTGCGGCGACCCGGCCACCGCCAGGCAGTCCGGGTGCCGTACGACGTGCTCGCCGAGCGCCGCGCTGATCCCGAACACGCCGAGCAGCCTGCGGCGCAGGGCCGGATCGTCGCGGAACGTGCCGAGCACGCTCGGGTCCCGCTCGACCAGGCGGCTCAGCGTGGTGAGCGCGAGATCGGGGTCGGCCGCCCTGACCAGGTCGTCGAGCAGCGCGAAATCGCCGACCGCCTCGGGGCCGAGGTCGTCGAGCAACCGTTCGGCCCGCGCGCCGTCGGCGAATCCCAGTGCGGCCAGGCGCCCGGCCGTCGTCTGTATCCGCGGCGCCGCGTTCACCGTTCCTTCCTCCACCCCGACGTCGATCACGTCGGTCCCCCGAGACATGCCTTCCCAGTAACCGTACACAGGGATGGACGCCTCCTCGCAGAGATCGGTCCCCCCTCGGGACCCGATTCTCGACCGGACGCCTCCCGGCGTCCATGGATGTCACAGCTCGGCGCGTGCCGGGCTCGCGCACACGGTAACCCGATGGGTTGTGCGGCGTCCTTAGTGGTTTCTCTGCGTAATCGGCGCATCACGCGGTTTGCCCGCGCCCCTTCCCCCGCCTCTCCGGCGCGGCGGGACGGCAGGTCAGAGCCGCGTCACGGCCGCGTCACAACCGCGTCACCTGGGCCGCGAACGCCTCGGCCAGCGGCCTCCAGGTCTGTTCGAGCTCCCGCCCGGCCGCCGTGACCTGCGCGTTCAGCTCCGCCGCCGCCTCGGGCGGAAGATCGCCGCTCTCGGCCCAGGAGGTGAAGATCGCGGGCGTGGCCTCGGGGTGGAACTGCACCGCCCAGGCACGGTCGCCGAGCCGGTAGGCCTGGTTGGCGTACCGCGCGCCGGTCGCGAGCCGCACCGCGCCGGGCGGCAGCGTGGTCATCGCGTCGTAGTGGTACTGCACCGTCCGCAGGGGCTCTGTTCCCGGGGACGACGTCCCGCCGGGCGGCGCGGAAAGGAGCGGGTCGTCCGCCGCCTCGGGCAGCCGCTCGATCTCGCCCAGGCCGATCTCCGGGCCCGCGTCGCCGCGCTCGACGGTCCCGCCGCAGGCCAGGGTCATGAGCTGGGCGCCGAGACAGATGCCGAGGACCGGCACGCCGCCGTCCACCGCACCGGCGAGCAGGTCCCTGGTGGCGGGCAGCCACGGATACCCCTCGTCGTCCCACGCCGCCGCGGCGCCGCCGAGGACGAGCAGCCCGCCGCCGGCGGTCGCGGGCACCGCCTCTCCCTTGTACGGCCGGACGACCTCGACGCCGACGCCGGCGGCCTCCAGCCAACCGGCGAAGTAGCCCAGGCCCGCCTCGGCCTCGTGCTCGATGACGAGCAGACGTTCACCCATAGCGCGCAGCTTAAGGACACGTATCAGGACAGGCGAGACCTGACCGGCCGTACCGTACAGTCCGCTCATGGAGTTCGACGAAGTCGCCGTCCCCGGCGGGCGGCTGCGGATCGCCCGGTTCGGCGACGGCCCTCGCCTGATCATCGCGGCGCACGGCATCAGCGCCTCCCTCATGTCCTGGCGCGCGGTGGGCGACGCGCTGCCGCCCGGCTGGTCGCTGATCGCCGCCGACCTGCGCGGCCGCGGCCACAGCGCCGGCCTGCCCGGCCCGTACGGCCTGGACCGGCACGCCGACGACCTGGAACTGGTGGCCGAGCACGTGGGCGCGGACGGCACCAGCGTGCTCACCGGGCATTCGATGGGCGCCTACGTCGCCGCCCTGCACGCGGCGGCGCGGGCCGGGGCCGCGCGGGACGGCGGATGGCGTTACGCCCGGGTCGTCCTGGTGGACGGCGGACTCCCGCTGCCGCTCCCGCCGGGCGCGGACCCCGACGAGGTGATGGCGGCGACGCTCGGCCCCGCCATCGCCCGGCTCTCCCAGACCTTCCCGGACGTGGAGGCGTATCTCGACCTGTTCCGCGCCCATCCCGCGCTGGCGGAGAACTGGTCTCCGGTCGTCGAGGAGTACGTCCGCTACGACGCCACCGGGCCGGACGGCGCCGTGCGGTCACGCGTCCGCGAGGATGCCGTACGGCAGGACGGCCGCTGGCCGCTGACGAGACATGCGGAGATCGGCGCGGCGCTGAAGGCGATCGGGCCCGGGCCGCTCCTGCTCCGCGCGCCCAGGGGGTTGCTGAACCAGGACGTCGGGCTGCTGCCCGACGACCTCACCGCGCGGTGGCAGGCGGAACTGCCGGGGCTGCGCGACGAGGTCGTCCCCGGCTGCAACCACTACACGATCCTGTTCGATCCCCGCTGCGCCGCGCTCGTCGCCGCCCGTCTCACCGCCGGCTGATCGCCTGGGTCACCTGGGTCACTTCGGGATGATCCAGGTCGCCTGGGCGGCGGCCACCAGCGTGCCGTCCACCTCGTAGACCGCGCTCGTGCCGAAGATCTTGCGGCCCTCGCGGCCGGTCGCCCGGGCGACGACGGAATACCGGCCCATCGGGTAGACCCGGCGGAACACCTGCCCGGTCAGCCGCCCGAGGAGCGGCGGCCGGGTGGGCCTTTCGCCGGTGAACCCGCGGTGGTGCGCCCACCCGGTGGCGCAGTCGAGCGCCGCCCAGACGATCGAGCCGGGGACGACGCCCTGCTCGTCGGTGACGTTGAACGGCACCCGCCATCCGGCGGCCACCAGGTCGGTGCCGTCCACCGGACCGGGGAAGATCCGCAGGCCGTCGCCCGGCTCGCGCAGCCCGCAGGCGAAGCAGCCCGCGATGGCGTGGCCGTGCCGCCCGGCGAAGCCCGCCTCCGCCCGCGCCGCGCCGGTGAACGACACGAACGGCGGCGGCGTCAGCGGCTCCGCGACGGGGATGGCCTCGGCGAGATGGCTCTCACCGCCACTCTCGCCGCCGCTCAGGACGACGGCGTTGCCGACCTGTTCGAGTGTCAGCCCGGTTTCGAGCGGGACCGGTCTGCGGAGGGTGACCTCCACCGGCGAGTCATGACCGGCCCCCGTCAGCGTGCCGGCGAGGGTGCCCGCGATCCATCCGCCGTTGGCGGTGCCCTCGGGTCCCCGGAAGCGCTTCGGTACGGTCAGAACGGTCTGCAGCCCCGCAGCCGCCGTCATATGGCCACGCCCTCCCTGAGTCACGTCGATACGGCTCACCCGTAAGGGTCGCAACAAGTGTGCCGATTTTACTGTTCCGGCATAGGAAACAGTTAAACAGACGGGAGTGTCGGGAAGATTTGCAACCTGTAACGTCGCCGTGACGCGGAGACCAATGCGGCGGCTACAGCACCGGCAGGTAGCGGCCGAGCTCGTACTCGGTCACCTGGCGGCGGTACTCCTGCCACTCCGAGCGCTTGTTGCGCAGGAAGTAGTCGAAGACGTGCTCCCCGAGCGTCTCGGCGACGAGCTCGCTGTGCTCCATCGCCACGATGGCCTCGTCGAGCGACTGGGGCAGCGGCTGGATGCCGAGCGCCCGCCGCTCCGCGCTGGTCAGCGCCCACACGTCGTCCTCGGCCCCCGGCGGCATCTCGTACCCTTCCTCGATGCCCTTGAGCCCGGCCGCCAGGATGACGGCGAAGGCGAGGTAGGGGTTGCAGGAGGAGTCGAGCGACCGGAACTCGATGCGGGTGGAGCCGCCCTTGTGCGGCTTGTACATCGGCACCCGCACGAGCGCGGAGCGGTTGTTGTGGCCCCAGCAGATGTACGAGGGGGCCTCGCCGCCGGCTCCGGCGATCGCCTCGGCGCCGCCCCACAGCCGCTTGTAGGAGTTCACCCACTGGTTGCACACGGCGGTGATCTCCGCGGCGTGCCGGAGCAGGCCGCCGATGAACGATCGGCCGATCTTGGAGAGCTGGTAGTCGGAGCCGGGCTCGTAGAAGGCGTTGCGGTCACCCTCGAACAGCGACATGTGCGTGTGCATGCCGGAGCCGGGGAAGTCGGTGAACGGCTTGGGCATGAACGAGGCCCACACGCCCTGCTCCAGCGCCACCTCCTTCATGACCAGCCGGAACGTCATGATGTTGTCGGCGGTGGTGAGCGCGTCGGCGTACCGCAGGTCGATCTCCTGCTGGCCCGGGGCGCCCTCGTGGTGGCTGTACTCCACCGAGATGCCCATCGACTCCAGCATCATGATCGCGTTGCGGCGGAAGTCGTGGCCCGCGCTGTGCGGGGTGTGGTCGAAGTAGCCGCCCTCGTCGATCGGCTCGGGCCTGCTGCCCTTCTCCGGCCGGTTGCGCAGCAGGAAGAACTCGACCTCGGGGTGGGTGTAGAAGGTGAAGCCCATGTCGGCCGCCCTGGCCAGCGTCCGCTTCAGCACGAAACGCGGGTCGGCGTGCGACGGCGAGCCGTCCGGCATCAGGATGTCGCAGAACATGCGGGCGGCGCCCGGCGTCTCGCTGCGCCACGGCAGGATCTGGAACGTCGAGGGGTCGGGCTTGGCCAGCATGTCCGACTCGTAGACCCGCGAGAAGCCCTCGATCGCCGAGCCGTCGAACCCGATGCCCTCGGCGAAGGCGCCCTCCAGTTCGGCCGGCGCGATCGCCACCGACTTCAGGAAACCGAGCACGTCGGTGAACCACAGCCGGATGAACCGGATGTCTCGCTCTTCGAGCGTGCGGAGGACGAATTCCTGCTGGCGGTCCAAGGCGTACCTCTCGGAGTTCACAAAACGACGTGTCTACCAGTCTGCCTCGTCCGTGTTTCACAGGGGTTACGAGGGGGTGTGAGAGCGAACCAACCGGGCCCGCGCGTCGTCGTTCCCATTGATCCGGCGTTGATCCGGCGACCAGTGAGCGTCGATCCGCGCGTTCTACGGTCCCCGCATGCCGGTGCACGACCAGAAGGAGCTCCCGCCCGTGGCACGACCGCCGCTCGACCCGCGCGCCCTCGACTGGCCCGCCCGGGTGCGGGCGTACGGCCCGGCCGTCGCGGTGGCCGTCGCGTGCGCGGCGATCGCCCTGGAGATCGGCGACATCTGGGTGACCGCGCGACTGCCGCCGTCCCCCTACAACCCCCTGCCGTTCGCCCCGGAGGACGTGGCCGGCACCACGTTCCCGATCTTCGGGGCGCTGCTGGTGATCTCCCGGCCCCGGCTGCTGCTCGGCTGGCTGCTGTGCCTGGGCGGCCTGGGCTCGGCCGCCAACATCCTGGCGGCCAACACGGCGGCCCTGCTCGTCCTGAACGGAGGGCACCCGCTGGTCCACCCGCTGTGGGTGTTCGCCGACGGGGTGTGGAACCTCACGACGTACACCCTCGGCGTGCTGCTGCCGTTGCTGTATCCGACCGGGCGGATCCTGTCCAAGCGGTGGTGCGTGCCCGGAGCGATCACCGCGACGGCCCTCGGCCTCGACTGGCTGTGCTCGTGGATCGCCCCGTCGAGCGTCCGCACCGGCGGCAACGCGCTGGAGGTGGCGGCCTTCGCGCCGTACTACGAGCACACCCGGCAGGGCCTGCACATGGTCGTCGCGGTGGGGATGGCGCTGGCGTTCTCCTCGCTCGTCGTGCGGTTCCACCGGGCCGACGGGATCGAGCGCCGGCAGATCCTCTGGCCGCTGGTCGCCATGGCCGGCCTGGTCGTCCCGTGGGTGATCGGCTATCCGGTCTGGTGGACGGCCACGCTGACGCTGCCCCTGGTGCCGGCCGCGATCGCGGTCGCGGTGCTGCGGTACCGGCTCTACGGCATCGACACGCTGATCAGCCGCGCCCTCGTCGGCGCCGGCCTGGTCGGCGTGGTCGCCGCCGTCTACGTGCTCGTGGGCGCGGGCTCCAGCCTGGTCCTGTCCGGCGTCGACCGGTTCGCCGGGCTGGCCGCGGCCCTGTTCGCCGGGGCGTTCTTCCATCCGATCCGCCGCGGCCTGCAGCGCCTGGCCGACCACGCGTTGTACGGCAGGGGCGGCGACCCGCACGCGCTGGCCGCCGGTCTCCGGCGGCGGCTGCCGCACGCCGACCCCGCGCACGCCCTGCTCACCGCCCTGGACGTGCTGCGCGACGGCCTGTCGGTCACCGGCATCGCGGTGCGGATCGGCGGGGAGATCGACGGGAAGACCACGACCAGCGGCCGGGTCGGCCCGGTGGCGCGCGAGATGCCGCTGGTGTGGCACGGCGAGCCGGTCGGCCGCATGCTGATCGGGCCTCCGGGCCGCCGCCGGTTCCCCGCCGCCCACGACGAGCGGGTGATCGCGGTGCTGGCGCCGTACGTCGCGGACGCGGCGCACACGGTGCTGCTGACCACCGCGCTGCAGCGCTCCCGCGAGCGCATCCTGACCGCCGGGGAGGAGGAGCGGCGGCGGCTGCGCCGCGACCTGCACGACGGGCTCGGGCAGACGCTGGCGTCGATGGCGATGACGCTCAACGTGGCGCGGGTCACCCTGGAGGGCTCCCCCGACGCCGCCGACACGCTGCTGCGCGACCTGCGCGAGGGGATGGACACCGTCACCGCCGACGTCCGCCAGCTCGTGTACGGCCTGCGGCCCCCCGCGCTCGACGACCTCGGGCTGGCGGGAGCCGTACGGGCCCTGGTGGAGGAGGCCCGGCCGGGCCTGGCGGCCGGGGCGGAGTCGGTCGCCGAGGTCGAGGTGACCGGCGACCTCGCCGGGCTGCCCGCCGCCGCGGAGGTGGCGGCCTACCGGATCGTGCAGGAGGCGCTGACCAACGTGCGCAAGCACGCGCGGGCGCGGCGCGTGCGGGTGACCCTGCACCGGAACGGCGAGCTGCGGGTGACGGTGGCCGACGACGGCGTGGGGCTCCCGGCGGACCGCAGAGCGGGGGTCGGCCTGTGCTCGATGGCGGAGCGGGCGGCCGAGCTGGGCGGCACCTGCGCCGTCGCCTCCGAGCCCGGCCGGGGCACGACCGTCACGGCCCGCCTGCCGGCCGTACCCGGGCCGTCCCTCGGGGGCGCGTGGCCCTGACGGCCGGAAAGGGTGATAATCCCTTTCAGGATGGACACAAATCCCCCAGCCTTCTCCGGGCGGGCGCTGGCCTGGGTCATGGCTGCCGTGGCGTTGGTCCTGACCCTTCTGGGGGTGCTGGTCCAGCTCCGGCTCCCCGCCGAATGGCAGCCGCGGCCCCCGCTGAGCCCGGACTTCGGCGTCGCGCTGACGTTCCCGCTGACCGGGGCGTTCCTGGTGTCCCAGCGGCCCCGGCTCAGCATCGCCTGGCTGATCTGCGCCGGCGGCCTGCTGGGCTCGGGGAACGTCGCCTCCATGGCGCTGATGTTCCACTGGGCCTCCCAGGGCGACATGCGGGCGGCGTTCGTGGCCCGGGCGGTCCAGCTCGTGTGCTGGGCGGTGGCGGGCCTGATGCTGGCGGTCCTGGTCCCGCTCTACTCCCCCACCGGGACCCTCTCGTCCCGCCGCTGGCGGGTGGTCGTCGTCCTCGGCACCGTCGTCACCCTCGCGGAGATCGTGCTGGGCCTGCTGCGGCCCGACCCCGATCCCGCGGACTACCTGTGGCCCGCCGTGATCCACAATCCGCTGCAGGTCACGGCCCTCGCCCCCTATTACGGCACGTTGTGGGAAATTCTGCAGTACGCGGTGCAGGTCTGCGTGGTGGCGGCGCTGGCCTCGCTCGCCCTCCGGCTGCGCCGCGCCGACCCCGTGACCCGGCGGCAGATCGCCTGGCCGCTGTCCGTCTTCGCCCTCTACGTCGTGTTGTACGTGCTCGGCGAGGCGATGTGGGTCCCGGCGACGGTGGTGACGGCGCTCATCCCGTTCGCGATCCTCTTCGCGGCCCTGCGTTACCGGTTGTACGGCATCGACACCGTCATCAGCCGGACGTTCGTCACGGCCGGACTGCTCGTCGTGGTCGGCGCGGTGTACTTCGGCGTCGGAGCCGCCTCCAGCCTGTTCGTCTCCGGCTATCACCAGGTGGCCGGGCTCGCGGCGGCGCTGTTCGCGGGCGCGTTCTTCCAGCCGCTGCGCCGGGCGCTGCAGCGTGTCGTGGACCGCGCGCTGTACGGGCCGGTGGGCGACCCGGCGCTGCTGGCCGAGCGGCTCACCCAGGAGGTTCGGCGGGCCGACCCCGCCGACGCGCTCGCCTCGGTGGTCACGGTCGTGCGGGAGGGCCTCGCCGTGAGCGGGGTCGCCGTCGAGATCACCGACGGCAGGCCGCGGTACGTCGAGAGCGGCCACATCGGTCCCTCGCCCCGCGAGGTGCCGCTGGTCTGGCACGGCGAGCCGGTGGGCCGGCTGCTCGTGGGCCGCCCGGGCGTCACGAGGTTCGCCGCCGCGCACGACGAGCGGGTGCTCGCCACCCTGCTCCCCTACGTGGCCGACGTGGCCCACGCCGTACGCATGGCCGCCGACCTGCAGCGGTCGCGGGAGCGCATCCTGGCCGCCCGCGAGGAGGAGCGCCGGCGGCTGCGCCGCGACCTGCACGACGGGCTCGGCCAGACCCTCGGGGCGATGGCGATGACGCTCAACATGGCGCGGGTGAGCCTGACCCGGTCGCCCGCCGCCGCCGACGGCCTGCTGCGGGACCTGCGGGTCGGCATGGACGCCGTGGCCGGCGACATCCGCGAGCTCGTGTACGGCCTGCGTCCCCCCGCCCTCGACGACCTCGGGCTGGCGGGAGCCGTCCGCGCCCTCACGGAGGAGACGCTGCCCGCCGGCGGCTCCGGGACGGAGCAGGGCGGTATGGCGCCGGTCGACGTCGCGGTGCGGGTCGAGGGCGACCTCGCCGGGCTGCCCGCCGCCGTGGAGGTCGCGGTCTACCGCATCGTGCAGGAGGCGCTGAACAACGCGCGCCGGCACGCGCGGGCCACCCGGGTCCGGGTCGAGGTCGCCCGGACGGCGGAGGCGGAGCCGGGCGGCGGCGAGCTGCGGGTGCGGATCGCCGACGACGGCATCGGCCTGCCCGCCCGTCCGCGCGCGGGAGTGGGCATGTCTTCGATGCGCGAACGCGCGGCCGAGCTCGGCGGCAGCTGCACCGTCACCGCCCCCGACATCGGCGGCACCGTGGTCGAGGCCCGGTTCCCGCTCACCGCCTGACCTCGTCGCGAGGCATGTCACGACCTCGTGACAGAACCGAAAGGCGCTCGGCACGTCTTCGGTGGTCGCTGCCTTTACGCTTACCCATGCGATGGTGATTTTTCGTGCTCTGGGGCCGTTCGAGGCTACTTCCGATGGTGAGACGCTCGATCTGGGCGGGCAACGGCAGCAGGCCGTGCTCGCCCGGCTGCTCGTGGCCGGAGGGCGCGCGGTGCCGGTGAGCGCGCTCATCGACGAGCTGTGGCCCGGTGAGCCGCCCGCCCAGGCGCTGTCCACCATCCAGGGGTACGTCTCCCGGCTGCGGCGGGCGCTCGAACCCGGCCGCGCGCCGCGCGAGGAGGCGGGCATCCTGGTCTCGGCGCCCCCGGGGTACGCGCTGCGCGCCGGCGTCGAGGAGGTGGACTCCTGGCACTTCGAGCACCTGGTCAAGAACGAGCACGACGGCCCGGCCGTGACGCTGGAGCGGATGGAGACGGCCCTCGGCCTCTGGCGGGGGCCGGCACTGGCCGGTTTCCAAGAGCTGATGTGGGCGCAGGCCGAGGCGATGCGGCTGGACGAGCTGCGTCTCCTCGCCGTGGAGCGTCGCGCGGACGCCGCCCTGCGGCTCGGCCGCACCGGCGCCCTGATCCCGGACCTGGAGGCGTACGCCTCGGCGCACCCGCTGCGGGAGGAGGCCTGGCGGCTGCTCGCGCTCGCGCTCTACCGCGCCGGGCGGCAGGGCGACGCCCTCGGGGCGCTGCGGCGCGCCAGGGAGGCGCTGCGCGACGAACTCGGCCTCGACCTCGGCCCCACCCTGCAGCGTCTGGAGCAGGACATCCTCGCGCAGGCGGGGCACCTCGACGCACCCGAGGCAGGGGCTCCGGCCTCCGGTGCGTCGTCCGGAGCGCGGGTCGTTTCCCCCGCTCCCGGCGCACCCGACGTGCCGCGCGGAACGGAGCCGGCGCGGGCCGGCAACCGGGCCCTGCGCGTGCTGATCGCCGACGACCAGGCGCTGGTGCGCACCGGCCTGAAGGTGATCCTCGACAGCGAGCCGGGGCTCGACCTCGTCGGAGAGGCGGAGAACGGCGAGCAGGCCATCGCGCTCGTCCGCGGCGCACGGCCCGACGTGGTGCTCATGGACATCCAGATGCCGCGCCTGGACGGCTTGGCGGCGGCCCGCCGGATCCTCGCGGCGGAGGCTCCCCCCAAGGTCATCATGATGACCACCTTCGGCACCGACGAGAACCTGTACGCCGCGCTGCGGGCCGGGGTGAGCGGGTTCGTGCTGAAGACCTCGGCGCCCGAGCAGCTCATCGCGGCGGTCAGGGCGGCCATCGCGGGTGACGCCCTGCTGGACCCGGCGGTCACGACCCACCTCATCTCCGCCTTCGCGGGGCGGCGCGACCCGGCGGCGCCGGAGGGTCTGTCCGACGCCGACATCGACCTGATCAAGCTCGTCGCCCGGGGCTTCACCAACCGGCAGATCGCGATGACCCTGGACGTGCCGGAAGGCGAGGTGGCCGGCGAGGTGACGGCGCTGCTGCGCGGGCTGGGGCTGGTCGACCGCGCCCAGCTGGTGGTCCTCGCGTACGAGAGGGGTCTGGTCAGCCCGGGATCGCCCGGAGCCTAACCCCCCTTATCGTCAGTTTGACGACAAAAAACCGGACACCTTAGGGTGGGGGCGTGGCTCAATTGCGTATCGCTCTCGCCCAGACCAATCCCGTCGTCGGAGACGTCGCCGGCAACGCGGAGACCCTCGTCGAGTGGACCCGCCGGGCCGCCGGGCGCGGCGCGCACCTCGTCGTCTTCCCCGAGATGTTCCTGACCGGCTACCCGGCCGAGGACCTGGTGCTCCGGTCGTCGTTCGCCGAGGCGTCGATCGCGACGCTGTCCGAGGTGGCGGCGCGGCTCGCCGATGAAGGGCTCGGAGATCTCCCCGTCGTCGTGGGATATCTCGACCGGGCCGACCTCGCCCCCCGCGTCGGGCAGCCGAAGGGCGCCCCGCTCGACGCCGCCGCCGTGCTGTACCGGGGCAGGGTCGTGGCGAAGTCGGCCAAGCACCACCTGCCCAACTACGGGGTGTTCGACGAGTACCGCTACTTCGTGCGCGGCGACCGGCTGCCCATCTTCCGGCTGCACGGCGTGGACGTCGCGGTGGCCCTGTGCGAGGACCTGTGGCAGGAGGGCGGGCCCATCTCGGTGGTCGCCGAGGCGGGCGCGGGGCTCCTCGTCGTGCCCAACGGCTCGCCGTATGAGACGAACAAGGACGACGTGCGGCTGGAGCTGTGCGCGCGGCGGGCCCGCGAGGCGGGCTGCGCCCTCGCGTACGTGAACATGGTCGGCGGCCAGGACGAGCTGGTCTTCGACGGCGACTCCCTCGTCGTGGACGCCTCCGGCGCGCTGGTCGCCCGGGCGTCCCAGTTCCGGGAGGAGCTGTTCGTCACCGACCTGGAGCTGCCGGAGGCCACGGGTGAGCTCGGCGAGCTCGGCGAGCCGAGTCACGAGGCCTACGCCGGCACCCACGCCTACGCCAGCACCCACGCCTACGACGCCCACGACGGAACGGTCATCACGGTCGAACGGGTACTGCTGTCGGCCGCCCCGGTCGAGCCGTACGAGCCGGAGCCCCCGGTCGTCGCCGAGCGGCTGGACGACCTCGCGGAGATCTACCAGGCGCTGGTGACCGGAGTGCGCGACTACGTGCGGAAGAACGGCTTCACGTCGGTCATCCTCGGCCTTTCCGGCGGCATCGACTCGGCCCTGACCGCCACGATCGCGGCCGACGCCATCGGGCCCGAGCGGGTCCACGCGGTGCTGATGCCGTCGCGGTACTCCTCGGACCACTCGATCACCGACGCCGAGGAGCTGGTGCGCCGCCAGGGGGTGAACGCGCAGGTCGTGCCGATCGCCGACATCGTCACGGCGTTCGAGAAGGAGATCGGACTGACCGGCCTGGCCGCGGAGAACCTACAGGCCCGGGTGCGCGGCATGCTGCTGATGAGCCTGTCGAACGAGCACGGCCACCTCGTGCTGACCACCGGCAACAAGAGCGAGCTCGCCACCGGCTACTCCACGCTGTACGGCGACTCGGCCGGCGGCTACGCGCCGATCAAGGACGTGCTGAAGAGCGTCGTCTGGAAGCTGTCGGAGTGGCGCAACGCCCAGCCGGGGCGGCCGCCGATCCCGGAGAACTCCATCACCAAGGAGCCGAGCGCGGAGCTGCGGCCCGACCAGCGCGACACCGACTCGCTGCCGCCGTACGAGGTGCTCGACAGCCTGCTGCGCGACTACGTGGAGGGGGACATGGGACGCGACGAACTGGTCGCGGCCGGGCACGACCCCGAGCTGGTCACCAAGGTGATCCGCCTGGTGGACCTGGCCGAGTACAAGCGCCGCCAGTACCCGCCGGGCCCGAAGATCACGCCCAAGAACTTCGGCCGCGACCGCCGCCTGCCCATCACGAACCGCTGGCGCGAGCGTCTCTAGCCACCCGCCGCCCGCCCGTCGCGGGCGGTGCCACGCCCGGTCACGCGTCCGCGCGGCCGGGCGTGGCCGGCCGCGCGAGGGGTCGATCGGCGGGTTGCTCGGCGGGCTACTCGGCGGGGCGGGGGCGGAAGCCCTTCAGCGCCTCGTCGACGATCCGCTCGGGCAGGTCCGCCGGGGAGTGCCCGTCGGACCACTTCGTGAGCCACACCATGGCGCCGCTGAGCAGTGCCAGCGCCATGTCGACGTCGAGGTCCGCCCGCAGCTCCCCGGTGTCCATGCCACGGCGCAGGACGGCCGCCACCACCGCTCTGCGCGGCTCCACGGCAAGCTCGCGGAACCGCTCCGCCAGGTGGGGATGCCGCTCGGAGTCGCTCATGGCGATGTTCATGATGCAGCGGGTGCGCAGGTGGCGGGTCTCCTCCTGGATCACCCGGAGGTAGGCCACCAGGTCGTCCCGGACGGTCCCGCCCTGAGGCAGCGGGATCGGCGGTTTGAGGGCCGCCAGGGCGTCCACCACGAGGTCTTCCTTGTTGGACCACCTGCGGTAGATCGTGGTCTTCCCGACACCGGCGCGGCTGGCGATCGACTCGATGGACAGCTCCGACACGCCGATGCCCTCGCCGAGCAGGTCGAGGGTGGCCTCGATGATCGACCGCTCCGCCTTCTCGCTGCGCGGGCGGCCCGCCGGGCGGGCCGCCCCTTCAGCCGTCTGCTGCGTATTCATGGCAGGTTCACACTACCGCCGCTTCCTTTTCGGTCCCGGCCTTGTCGGCCGCGACCTCGGCTGGAGCCTTGCCCGGCATCCAGCGGGCCACCACGAGGGTGCCGAGGAGGGCGACGAGGGCCGAGCCGAGAGCCGCCCAGTGGATGCCGGTGACGAACGCGGCGTTGGCCGTGTCGAGCAGGCTCGCGCCCCGCGCGCCCAGGTGACCGGCGACCCCCGCCGCGCCCGAGATGGACTCGGTGGCGACGTGGCGAAGCTCCTCCGGCAGGGCGGTGGCCTTGCCCTCCATGTCACCGCGGTAGCTCGCGGACAGGACCGCGCCCAGGATGGCGATGCCGAGCGTGCCGCCGACCTGCCGGACGACGTTGCTCATCGAGGAGCCCACACCGGCCTTCTCCCTCGGCAGCGCGTTCATGATGGCCGTGGTCGCCGGGGGCATGATGTTGGCCATCGCCGCGCCCTGGACGAACCCGATGGCGAGCAGCAGCCAGACGGGGGTGTCCACCTGCACGAAGGCGTAGGCGGCGAGGGCCAGCGTGATGACGAGCATCGCGACCGTGCCGACGGCCCGGGCGCCGTACTTCTGGACCAGGCGCGCGCTCTGCGGCGCGAAGATCAGCTGGGCCGCGGCGAACGGGAGCACGAGCGCGCCGGACTGCAGCGGCGAGTATCCGCGCACGATCTGCCAGTAGAAGGCCAGGAAGAACATGACGCCCATGGCCGCGAAGAACACGAGGCCGACGCTGGCGATCGCCGTGGAGAACCCCGCGTTACGGAAGTTGCGCACGTCGAACGCCGGGTGCTCGATGCGGCTCTCGTACCACACGAACGCGGCGAGGATCGCGAGCCCCAGCAGCGAGGGCGCGATGACCGAGACGTCCGCGACGGTGCCGAGGTCGCTGATCCGGACGATGCCGTAGACGAGGCTGATCAGACCGGCGATGGACAGCAGCACGCCGACCGGGTCGAGGCTGTTCTTGCTCGGGTCCCTGGAGTCGGGGACGAGCGCGGCGATCAGCACGAGGCCGATGATGACGATCGGCACGTTGACGAGGAAGACCGAGCCCCACCAGAAGTGCTCCAGCAGCACGCCCCCGGTGATCGGGCCGATCGCGACGGCGATGCCGACGCCGCCCGCCCAGATCCCGATCGCCTTGCCCCGCTCGTGGATCGGGAAGACGTTCGAGATGACCGCCAGCGTGGCCGGCATGATGGCCGCGCCCCCGAGGCCCATCAGCGCCCTCGCCGCGATGAGCTGCATCGGGTCCTGGGCGTACGCGCTGGCCAGGGAGGCCAGGCCGAACAGGACCATGCCGACGAGGAGCATGCGCTTGCGCCCGTAGCGGTCGCCGAGCACCCCGAAGGTGAACAGCAGGCCGGCGAACACCAGCGTGTAGGAGTTCATCGCCCATTCGAGCTCGCTCTGGGTCGCGCCCAGCCCGTGGACGGGATCGGCGATCGTCTTGATCGCCACGTTGAGGATGGTGTTGTCGAGGACGACGGCCAGCAGGCTGAACACCATCACG
Organism: Microbispora sp. NBC_01389; assembly: GCF_045040095.1. NCBI lineage: Bacteria > Bacillati > Actinomycetota > Actinomycetes > Streptosporangiales > Streptosporangiaceae > Microbispora > Microbispora sp. NBC_01389. The sequence goes on along the minus strand of NZ_CP109552.1, from coordinate 4,549,174 downwards.
CCGAGGATCTGCCAGCGGCGTGGATGACCGGTGTGCGCTTCCAAGGAATCCCCCATGATTGCGGTACGCATGATTTCGATACGCTTGAGTTTCGCTACGCCAGCGTAGCGCCAGGCGGTTCCGATACGCAACGGCACCGTTTCATAATCGCCCGATGCCTCCGTACCAAGCGCCCGGGAGCGGGTTCTATTCCCCGGCGGACGCGCGCAGGGAGGCCGCGTCCGAAACGGTGGCGTCCGAAACCGCCAGGACCGAAACGGCCGCGCCGGGGACGGCGGCCGGCGCCCTGCGCCAGACGAGCGCGGCGATCACGGCCGGCACGAGCCCGGCCGCTCCGGACACGGCGAAGGCCCAGGCGGGGCCGTGGGCGTCGAGGATCCCGCCGGCGATCGGCCCGGCCAGGGCCCCGCCGATCGTCAGCGAGGCGCCGTGGAGGCCCATCGCCTCTCCCCTGGCCGCCGCCGGGACGCGCCGGTTCACCGCGTCCACTGTGGACGACAGCGCCGGCGCGCACAGCAACCCGGACGGCACCAGCGCCAGGCAGAGCCACCACCAGCCGCCGCCGACCAGCCCGACGGGTACGGTCAGCGCGCACAGGCCGCCCGCGAGCAGCACGGGCGACAGCCCCCGCGGCAGCCCGCCGTACACGAAGCCGCCGATCAGCGAGTACGCGCACCACAGCGCGACGACCAGCCCGGTCCAGGCGGTCGCGTCACCGGCCTTCAGCATCGCGACGACGGCCAGCTCGGTCGTCGTGAGCACGAAGGTCAGCCCCGTCACCATCCCGAACAGGGCGAACAACGCGGGCCGCAGCCACTGCCGCCGGGGGACGGCCCCCTCGTGCCCCGCGGCCTCCTCGGCGGAGCGCGTGGGCGGGTTGAGCAGGTAGAACGCCACTCCCGCGCCGACGAGCCCGGCCGCCAGGCCGTACATCGTCGGCGTGCTGCCGAACGCCGTCACGCACATGACCGCGAGCGCGGGCCCGACCATGTACGACAGCTCCACGCCCATCGAGTCGAGGGCGAAGCCGGTCTGGTGGTTCTCCCGGGGCACCATCGCGGCGATGCACTGCCGCACCGCCCCGAACACGGGCTGGCTGAACAGCCCGCCGATGAGCGCGCCCGGCAGCAGCACGGCGTACGGCATCGCCGGCGCGGCGCACCACAGGCACAGCTGCACCGCCGTCGTGACGACCATCACCGGCCGCAGCCCGCGCCGGTCCACGAACCTTCCGACGATCGGCGAGCCGACCGCGGCCCCCGCCATGGACGCCGCGCCGACGAGGCCGGCCTGGAGGAACCCCAGCTTCTGGTGGTTGACCACGTGCAGGGTCAGGGTCATCCCGGTGCCGGTCAGGGGGATTCTCGCGATCATTCCGACCAGCAGCAGTGTCCGCACGCCCGGCAGGGCGAGCACCCGCCGGTAACGATCAAAAGCCATTGTGGTTCCTTACCTCCGGAGGCATTGTGCCTGGTGGGTCCGACAACTTCGCCGCCGGGGCCCCATGCGTCCCACCCGTCTCACCCCTGGATTAGGCCGCCGATCCGGGGTGTTCCATGCCATGCCGGCATGCAATGATCGGACTGTCCGGGGACGCCACAGGGGCGCCACGAGGCCTGGAGGTAGCCATGTCCTCTGTTACAGCTGTGTCCACATCCGCCCTGTACGGCGGCGCCGCGGGTCGCAGGATCACCGTCCGCGACATCGCGGCCGCCAGGGAGCGGCACGAGAGGTGGCCGATGGTCACGGCGTACGACGCCATGACCGCGAAGGTGTTCGACGAGGCCGGGATTCCGGTACTGCTCGTCGGCGACTCGGCCGCGATGGTGGTGTACGGCTACGACTCGACGCTGCCGGTCACCGTCGACGACCTGATCCCCCTCACGGCCGCCGTGGTGCGCGGCTCGTCACGCGCGATGGTCGTGGCCGACCTTCCGTTCGGCTCCTACCAGGCCTCGCCGCAGCAGGCGCTGGAGACCGCCGCCCGCTTCATGAAGGAGGCGGGCGCGCACGCCGTCAAGCTGGAGGGCGGCCACCGCGTGCTCCCGCAGGTGGAGATGCTCGTGTCGGCCGGCATCCCGGTCATGGCCCACCTCGGCCTGACCCCGCAGTCGGTCAACGCCTTCGGCGGCTACCGGGTGCAGGGCCGCGGCCAGGCGGGCGACGAACTGATGGCCGACGCCAAGGCGCTGGAGCACGCGGGCGCCTTCGCCGTCGTGCTGGAGTGCGTGCCGAGCGACCTCGCCGCGCGGGTCACCACCTCGCTGAGCATCCCCACGGTCGGCATCGGCGCCGGGCCCTGCACCGACGCCCAAGTGCTCGTCTGGCAGGATCTGATGGGCCTCACCCCCCAGCCGGCCAAGTTCGTGAAGAAGTACTTCGACCTCGCGGGCGAGATGGACCGCGCCGTGCGGGCCTACGCCGACGAGGTCGTCTCCGGCGTGTTCCCCACGCCGGAGCACAGCTACCGGTAATCCCTCCCGAGCCGCCTCACGAGGCGGCTCGGGACCCGTTTCACGAGGCGTTTCACGAGCCGGTCACAGGGCGTCGAGCGCCTGGGCGAAGTCGGCCCACAGGTCCTCCGGGTGCTCGATGCCGGCGGCCACCCGCACCGTCCCCTCGCCGATCCCGGCCGCGGCCAGGCCCGCGGCGCCCACGGTGCGGTGCGAGGTGGTGGCCGGGTGGAGGATCAGCGTCTCGACGCCGCCGAGCGACGGCGCGAGCAGCGCGAGCCGTACGCCCCGCATGAACGCCTCGCCGGCGGCGCGTCCTCCGGCGAGATCGAAGGAGAACACCCCGCCGAAGTCGGGCAGCAGCTTGGCCGCGAGTTCGTACGACGGATGCGACGGCAGGCCCGGCCAGTGGACCGCGGCCACGGCTGGGTGGCCCGCGAGCCGCGTCGCGAGCAGGCGGGCGTTGGCGCAGTGCCGCTCCATGCGCAGCGGCAGCGTCTGGATCCCGCGCAGGGTCAGCCACGCGGCGAACGGATCGGCCGTCGCGCCGAGTTCCACGGCGTACGACCACACTCCGCGGTGCAGGTCGTCGTCGGCGAAGACGGCGATCCCGCCGACGACGTCGGTGTGCCCGGAGAGGTACTTCGTGACGGAGTGCACGACGACGTCCGCGCCGTGCTCGATTGGACGGCACAGGATCGGCGAGGCGAAGGTGTTGTCGACGACGGTCAGGATCCCGGCCTCGCGCGCCGCCGCGCACATCCCCGGCAGGTCGGCCACCTGCGTCATCGGGTTGGCGATGGTCTCCAGGTACAGCAGCCGCGTCGTGGGCCGCACGGCGGCGCGCACGGCGGCGGGGTCGTCCTGCGGCACGTAGGTCACCTCGACGCCGAAGCGCCGCGCGAGGTCGGCCAGCGTCTGGGCGGTGGCCCCGTAGAGCGCCGACTGGGCGATCACGTGGTCGCCCGACTTCAGCAGCCCGAGCAGCACGGCGTTGATCGCGCCCATGCCGGAGCCGGTGGCCACGGCGGCCACGCCGCCTTCCAGGCCGGCGACCGCCTCCTCCAGGGCCCGCACGGTGGGGTTGGAGAGCCTGCCGTAGACGTACGCCCCGTCGGGCCGCCCCATGCCGTCGGCGAAGACGGCCGGGTCGTCGAAGACGAACCCCGAGGTCTGGTAGATGGGCATGGAGATCGGGCTGCTGCCCTCGGGCACGGGCCGGGGCAGGTGGACGACACGCGTTTCCGGACGCAGGGAGCTCATGTCGTCCAGAATGACCCACAAAAGCCGCTCTTGTCAGTTTGGCCCGCCGGCGGACGAACGGCACGGCTCCGACGGGCTCACCGGCATCCGCAGCCGGGTCGAGGCCCACGACGGCCGTCTCACCCTGGCCGGCCCGCCCGACGGGCCGACCGCACACAGCGGGCTGGAACGGCTGACCACCCGGGAGTTCGACGTGCTCGCCCTGATGGCCGAGGGACTGGGCGACACCGCCGTCTCCGAACGGCTCTTCGTGAGCGAAGGCGCCGTCCACAAGCACATCCGCAGCATCTTCGCCAAACTCGACCTGGCCCCCACCGACCGGGCGGACCGGAGGGTCACAGCCGTCCTGCGCTACCTGGAGGAGACCCAACGCCGCGGCTGACGTCGTACCCGCCGCACCCCGCCGGCAGCCGAGACCGGCAGCCGCGTGAGCCTGTTGTACGGGCCTGCTGTATGGCCTGCTGTACGACGACATGGCCGGCTTCCAGATGGCCGATGGAAGCCCGCCGGTGCGGCGGGGTGCCTGGTCGGAGCGCTGGTCATCATGTACGCCCCGCACCGGTGAACGTCGTTCTCAGCCGGACGTGCCGTGGTTCGGAGAGGCCGCCTGGAGGGACCTGCGCCTCCACTTGTTGTGACTCCAGGTAATTGCCACGGTGGCTTGTTCTATACAGAGAGTGATGAAAGGATTAGGGTAAGAGTTCGAATCGCAGGAGCGATGGGAGGAGAGGCGCATGGAGTCTCCGACGTTCGACGTGCCATCGCCGCGTCCTCCGGCTGATCCCTGGTGGGCCAGGATCATCGACGGCCCGCCGGCCCAAAGCGCCCCTGGTGGCACTCCCCACCGCGCTTCTGGCGGTGCACCCACCGAGGCGTCCGGCACTGATCGGAGCGATGCGGGCCGGGATCGGGATCGGGATGCCGGTGGTGCGTCCGGCGACGTCCCCTGTGGCGCTGCGGGTGCTGCTTCTGGCGGTGCTAATGGTGCGGGGTCGTCGTCGTGGGTGGCGGTGGCGGCTGTTGCCGAGGCGGCCCGGGCGGTGGCTCTCGTGCCGGTTCCTGAGGCGGTTGAGGTGTGCCTGGCCGAGGCCGAGGAGTTGCTGTCGGTTCGCGACCGCATCACTTCGGCGCTGGCCGCCCGGGTCGGCCGCGTCCACCGGGCCGGAGAGGCCAAGAACCACGGGCATGCCTCCACCAAATTGTGGTTGCGCTCGGCTGGGGGGATGACCCCTGCGGGGGCGGGCCGGTTGGTGACGATGGGCATGGAGTTGGATCGTCTGCCGCAGGTGCGTGAGCGGTTCGCGGAGGGCAGCCTGCCTGAGGGGGTCGTGGAGGCGATCTGCACGGCCACCGCGGGGTTGACCGATGAGCAGGCGGCGACGGCTGAGCGGATTTTGCTGGAGTTGGCGGTGTCGGCGGGCGCGGCGGAGGTGGCCAAGGCAGGGCGGTACCTGCGGGCGGTGCTCGACCCCGACGGCCACGAGCAGGACGAGCACACCGACTTCGACCGCAGGTTCTTCCGGATCCGCAGGCGCAGGAACGGCGGGCTGGAGGGGGAGTTCTATCTACCGGTAGAGGCAGCCGCGCGGTTGCAACACCTGCTCGACGTCTACGCCAAGCCCAAGGCCGAAGGCGATGACCGCCCGCTGAGCGTACGTAACGCCGATGCGTTCATCGCATTCCTGGAAAACAAGATCGCGACTGAGCTGCTGGTGCTGGTCACCGCCGAATCCCTCCCCGACGACCCCACAGCCGACCACGCCACCAGCGACCCTGCAGGCACCAACCCGTCAGGCACCGACCCGGGTGACGACCCCACTCCGGCCCCGGACTCCTCAAGCAAGGAGCCTGACCTCAGCTCCGACTCCTCCGCCCCTGCGGCCAACGGCCCCGGCTTTGTCCCGTCGGACGCCGACAGCGAGCACTCCGATCCCGGGCACCCCGTGGACGGCCTGGGCAGCGAGCGCTTCACCAGCGACACGCCAGTCCTTGATGGCGAGCACCCGGACCTCGGGCACTCCGCGACCGCTCCCGGCAGCGAGGACCGTGCCGGTGATGCACCGGTACGCGACGGTGGGCGCTGCGGGAGCGACGTGCCCGAGCACTCGACCACGGGCGGCCCGGCCGCCGGCTGGCCGCACTTCGACTCGGCCCACGGCGACGAGCGTGCCGACCGCGGCAACCTCGGCGATTTCGGTGACGCCCGGGAGGGCCATGCCGACCAGGCAGAAATGCAGAGACACCGGGCGGGGAGTTCGCAGTGCACACCTTCGCGGCAGGCCCACGCCCCTGATCCCCCACCCGAGCACGGCGACACTCCTGACACCCAAGCCGAGGATCGCCCCGCGAAGGACTGTCCTGGGGGCTGTCCGGCTCCCGGCTGCCCTGGCGGGGATTGCCCTGTCGGCGATTGCAGGGCGGGGGACTACCGGCATGCCTTCACGCCGGGTGAGGTGCGCGGAATGCCGGGGGCGGGAGCCGATGCCTGGCCGGGAGCGGAACGCAACGCCCCGCCGGATGGGGAGGGCGACAGCCCGCCGGAGGCCGGCCCCGACGCTCCGCCGTGGGCGGGAGGCAGCACCTGGCCGGGGGCGGGAGGCAATGCCCGGTCGGGAGGTGAGGTCTGGCCGGGGGTGGGGGGCAATGTGCCGCCGGGGGTGTGGTTGCGGGGGTTGCCGGGGCTGATCCTGGCGACCGGGCACCTGCTGCCCGCCTCCAGCGTGCACCGGCTTGCCCGCACCAGCACCCTGGTGAGGATCGTCATGAACGCCGCCGGGCAGGTCCTGGACATGGGCCGCAAGGTCCGCCTGGCCACCCCGGCCCAGCGCCGGGCGGTCTTCGCCCGGTACGCCACCTGCTGGGTCGACGGCTGCCCCCTGCCCGCCACCATGTGCCAAATCGATCATTGCGACAACTGGTGCAGCGGCGGGCTGACCGACCTGAACCTGCTGGGGCCGGCGTGCCAGTTCCACAACCGCGACCGCTACCGCCACCCCACCCGCTACACCCGCCGAAAGGTCGGCGACGACCGCTGGGCCTTCACCTACCGCAACCCCCGCACCACACGGCGGGTGAGGACATGACGGGGAAGGGGCCGCGGACACATGTGATCGAAAACGCCCTGTTCACAGCGGACGGTAACACCGAGCCGATCGCCGACGCCATCGAGCGCGGGCTCCACGAGGGAGCCCGGCCTGTCCACTGCGGTGACCCTCCGTACGGCTGAGCAGCTTCACCGGACCGCGAGGGGCTGGCGAGCATCGCTCCGGCGGCGTACGCCCCGGAGGAGATGCGGATCGGCGAGCGGGAACTCTACGTCTACTTCCCCGACGGGCTGCGGCGTCCCAAGCTGCCGCCGCTGCTGGAGAAGCCGGCCGGTTACGCGGCGAGCGGAGACCGATCCCGTCGCCGCCGCCTACGGCGAGGATGAGGGAATGGATGTCAGCTTTCTCCTCGTGCACAGCCCCTCCGTCGGTCCCTCGACCTGGGCGCCGGTCGCCGAGGCCCTCCGGGCGCGCGGCCACCTCGCGGTCGTGCCGCCGCTGACCGACGTGACGGCCGGCCCGCCGCCGTACTGGCCGGGCCTGGTGCGGCAGGTGACGGCGAGCGCGCCGCGCGGGCCGCTGGCGATCGTGGCGCACAGCAACGCCGGGCTGTTCGTGCCGCTGATCGCCCAGGCGCTCGCCGGGCAGGTCGCCGCGTGCCTGTTCGTGGACGCCGCCCTGCCGCCGCGCGACGGCGCGTGCCGTGCGGCGGAGCCGGAGCACCTCGGCTTCCTGGGCTCCCTCGCCGACGACTCGGGCGTCCTGCCGCGGTGGACCGACTGGTGGCCCGAAGAGGACGTCGCCGCCCTCCTGCCCGACCCCGTGACGCGCCAGGTGGTCGTGGCCGAGCAGCCGCGCCTGCCGCTCGCGTACTACCAGGAGGAGATCCCCGTGCCCGCCCGCTGGGACCACGTCAGGAGCGGCTACCTGTGGTTCGGGGACGCGTACGCCGCCCTGGCCGGGAAGGCCGGTGAGCGCGGCTGGCCGGTCGCGCGCATCCCCGGCGAGCACCTGCACCAGCTCGTCGCCCCCGAGGCGGTGGCCGACTGGCTCGTCGCCACCGCCGTGTGACGGGCGGGCGCCTCCAGCGGGCGCCCTCAGCGGGCGCCGAGCGGGCGAGGGAGCCGGACGACGACGAGGCGGTTCGGCACGCCGCTGTCCACCAGCCTGCCGTCGGGGCCGAAGTCGCCGAGGCCGAAGTCGTTGTCGTTGGCCAGCGCGATCGTGCGGGAGTCGAGCAGCGCCAGCCCCTCGATCTTGCCGGGCAGCGACGGCACCAGCGCGTTCGGCCACCTTCCGGCGGCGCAGGTCGAAGGTGAGGATGCGCCCGATCCGCGGATGGCTAGACGTCGGTGACCCGGAGGCCGGCGTGGGCCTTGTACCGGCGGTTGACCGAGATGAGGTTGGCGGTCAGCGCCTCGATCTGGTGGGCGTTCCGCAGCCGTCCCGCGTAGATTCCACGCGCGCCGGGGATGCGGGCGGCGAGCGCCCGCACGACGTCGGTGGCCTCCCTGTCGTCGCCGAGCACGAGCACGTCGAGGTCGATCTCCGCCACCGAGGGGTCGAGCAGCAGCACCGCCGACACGTGGTGGAACGCCGCGACCACGCGGCTGCCGGTCAGCACGGCCGCCGCCTGCTGGGCCGCGCTCCCCTCCTCCACCTGCAGGGCGTACGCCCCCTGCTTGTCGAAGCCGAGCGGGTTCACGCAGTCGACCACGATCTTGCCGGTGAGCGGCTCGCGCAGCGCCTCCAGCAGCGCCCTGTGCCCCTCCCAGGGCACGGCGACGATCACGACGTCGGCCTCGGCCGCCACGTCGGCGTTCGCGGCCCCCCGCACGCCGATCTCCCGTGCGGCCTCCTCCGCGCGCCCGGCGCTGCGCGAACCGATCAGCACGGTGTGACCGGCGAGGGAGAACCGGCGGGCCAGCCCCTTGCCCTGGTCTCCGGTGCCGCCCAGGATGCCGATGGTCAGCCCGGACACGTCGGGGACGTCTGTGGTGTGCTCAGCCATGCCTCAGATCATGCCAGCAGGCCGGGGGCGGGGAACCACCCGGGCGGGGCGCGTCCGGGGGCGCGAGCGGCTCAGCAGTTGCCGACGGCGGGCAGCCCGGCGACCCGGGTCGCCAGCCAGGCCACCGCCAGCGGGGCGCCCTCGACCGCGCCGAGCACGTGGCTGCCGGCCGGCAGGCCGGTCCACAGGACGTTCGCCCCGCGCGCGCAGTAGTCCCGCCGCAGCGTCCGGCCCAGCCCGTACGGGATGATCTCGTCGCCCGTCGCGTGGTACAGGAACAGCGGCGCCTTCGGCGCGGACCCGCCGAGGCGGTTCTCGGCGAGGCGTGCCCGCCACTCCGGCAGGTTCAGCAGGTCGGCCGTGGTCAGCTCCGACAGGCGCCGCCCACCGAGCTTCGCCCGCAGGTCGCTCACGCAGTCGTCCCGCGCGTCGCCGAACAGCGCGGCGCCCTCGGCGGTGAGGTGGCTCTCCAGGCGCAGCTCCGGATAGGCGGCGTCCAGCCCGAGGCCGGCCGCGGCGGCCAGCCCGAAGTTCTCCGTGCCGTCCAGGTGATCGGCCACCGCCCGCAGGTCGGCCGGGACCCCGCCCGCGGCGACTCCTTTGAGCCGAAGCTCGGGCGCGTACGACGACTGGAGTTGGGCCGCCCACGCCGCCGACGAGCCGCCCTGTGAGTAGCCCATGACCACGACCGGCGCGGCGTCGGACAGGTTCGCGTCCGGCACCCGGACCGCGGCCCTGATCGCGTCGAGCACGGCGTGCCCCTGGGAGAGGCCCGCCATGAACGTGTGGTCGCCCGGCGTGCCGAGGCCCTCGTAGTCGGTCACCGCGACGGCCCAGCCCTTGAGCAGCATCAGGCTCATGATCGCGAGCTCGGCCTCGGTGCCGTTCGTCATGGCGGCCGAGGGGGCGCACTGGTCGCCCAGGCCGTGGGTCCCGACGGCGTAGCCCACGACGGGCCGCCTGCCCAGGAGGTAGGGGGCGGCCGGCACGAGAAGGGTGCCGGAGACGACGTTCGGCCGGCCCGTCGCGGAGGTGGAGTGGTACCGGAGGTGCCAGGCCTTCACCGGCACCTCCAGCAGCCGGCCCGGCGCGAGGTAGACGGTGGTGGCACGAGCCTCCACGACGTCCCCGGCCGAGGTCGCCCGCGCGGTGCCGCCGAGGGCGGGCAGCAGGAGGAAGACCCCGATCATGGACACGAGGGCGCGGACGCGCAGGTTCATCGAGCCGCCTTCCGGCCGTTGGGCGCACATGACGATCTCAGCGCCGTGGGCTGATCGTCATCCTCCGGTAACGGTGTGTCAAGAACCGGATCGGCGGGACTTCACTCGTGTCTGTCAGGCACGATGACGTTCATGGACGCCGCATCGGTGAATCTGCTGCGGGAGGTGCTCGCCTCCACCGGCTGGCTGGAACGCACGCGCGAGCTCGGCCTCGCCCTCCGGGCCACCAGGTCGCCCGGCGGGCTCCTGGTCGTCGGCACCCCCGAGGACGAGCCCTGGCACGTCACCGCCCATCTCGCCGACGAGGCCCGGCTGTCGGGTCTCAACCAGCTCTCCCCCACACTCGTCCGCTGGGCGCCGCCGCCCGGCGCTCCCCCTCATCTGCGCGTCGGCATGGACCGGCTGCGGAGCGCGGGGCGGGGCGAGACGCTCTTCGTGGTGGCCGAGCAGCGGGCGCCCGTGCCGCTGCTGGAGCGCGTGGACGACGCCCGCCGCACCGGCGCCACGATCCTCGCCGTCGACGGCGGCGATCCGGAGCTGGAGTCGCTCGCCCACGACGCGATCGCCGTACCGCCCGAGGGGGGCGTGCTCAGCTTCGACGCGGCCCAGCACCTCGTGAGCAGCGCGGCCGGTGAGGTACGCCGTCGGGCCGGCCTGCGGGACCGCCTGGCCCTGCTGGCCGACCGCATCACCGGCCCGCGCGTGAGCGACTGAGGCGAGCGGCGGGATCATTGGGGCATGAGCACTTCTCCGGACGGAGGGCCGTCCTGATGTCCGCCTTCATCACGATCATCGGCACCGTGGGGGCCGTCGTCCTACTGGCGGCGTACGCCATGGTGTCGTCGGGCCGGATGTCCGGGGACGGGCTGCCGTACCAGCTCCTCAACCTCGGCGGGGCGGCCGCGCTGATGGTCAACAGCGCCTACCACTCGGCCTGGCCCTCGGCGATCCTCAACCTGGTGTGGAGCGGGATCGGCGTGTGGACGCTCGGCCGGCTCGTGGCCCGCCGCGCGGCGCGGCGCCGGGCGGCCGGGGTCCAGGCCGCCGACACCCCGGCCGGCTGACCCCGCCTACGCCGGCCCGTGCAGACAGACCCGCGTACGTCAGGGGATCGGGGTCAGTCGTCCCACTCCTTGTCCTGTTCCTTCCACTTCTTGTTGCGCTCGGCCGCCGTCTGCAGGGCGTGGGAGGCGGCGTCCCGGGAGTCGTAGGGCCCGAGCCGGTCCTTGTTGGGGCAGCCCTTCTCCGGCTCGACGGTCATGTGCTTCAGGCAGAACCACCATTGATCGCTCACGGCACTAATCGTGCCCAGTGGAAGCGCAACTAGACTTGGCGGCATGTCCACGCTGCTGCGCCCCGGGCGTATCTCGCCCACCCGCAAGGTCCCCGCCCACATCCCCCGCCCCGAGTACGTGGGCAGGGCCGAGCCCAGGAAGGGCGACAGCGACGTCCAGACCCCCGAGACCATCGAGAAGATGCGGATCGCGGGCCGGATCGCCGCGCAGGCCCTGGAGGAGGTCGGCAGGCACGTCGCCCCCGGCGTGACGACCGACGAGCTCGACCGCATCGGCCACGAGTTCCTCTGCGACCACGACGCGTACCCCTCGACGCTCGGCTACCGCGGCTATCCGAAGTCGCTGTGCACGTCGATCAACGAGGTGATCTGCCACGGGATCCCCGACGACACGATCTTGCGCGACGGCGACATCGTCAACGTCGACATCACCGCCTTCATCGGCGGGGTGCACGGCGACACCGACGCCACCTTCCTCGTCGGGGACGTCGACGAGGAGTCGCGCCTGCTGGTCGAGCGGACCCGCGAGGCGACGATGCGGGCGATCAAGGCGGTCGCGCCGGGCCGGCAGCTCAACATCGTCGGCCGGGTCATCGAGGCGTACGCAAAGCGCTTCGGCTACGGGGTCGTCCGCGACTTCACCGGTCACGGCATCGCCACGTCGTTCCACTCGGGGCTGATCGTCCCCCACTACGAGGACACGTCGCTGTCGGTGACGCTGGTGCCCGGCATGACGTTCACGATCGAGCCGATGCTCACGCTGGGCACGATCGACTACGAGATCTGGCCCGACCGCTGGACCGCCGTCACGAAGGACCGCAGGCGCACCGCGCAGTTCGAGCACACGATCGTGGTGACGGAGACCGGCCACGAGATCCTGACCCTGCCCTGAGGCCGCCCCGCGCCGGCCCGCGTGAGCCCGCGTAAGCGTAAGTGGTCAGCGGGACCGGTCGCGCCGGTTCAGCTTGGACAGGTAGTCGTTGTAGGCGTCCAGTTCGGCGTCTCCGGTGCCGCCGCCCGATTTCGCCGCGGCGGCGTCGGCCCGGCGGTCGGCCCGGCGGGCGACGCGCTCGTCGGCGCGCCACCACTGGAAGCCCAGCGCGAGCAGCACGATCAGGGTGGGGATCTCGCCGAAGCCCCAGGCGATGCCGCCTCCGGTCTGCTGGTCGGCCAGGGACGAGGCGCCCCAGGTGCGCCCGAGCTGGTCGTAGTACGTGCCGGCCAGCACCGTGCCCATGCTCATCAGGGCGATGCCGAAGAACGCGTGGAACGGCATGGTCACCATGAGCAGCAGCAGCCGCCCGGCGTGGGGCAGCTTGTGCGGCGCCGGGTCCACGCCGACGATCACCCAGAAGAACAGGGAGCCGCTCAGCAGGAAGTGGGTCGTCATCGCGATGTGCCCGAGATGCTCCTCCATCGCGGCGCCGAACAGCGGGGTGAAGTACAGCGCGAACGTCGACACCACGAAGATCGCCGTCGCGATCGCGGGGTGGCTGACGAACTTCATCACCCTGCTGTGCAGGATCACCGTGATCCACTCACGGGGTCCGCGGTCGCCGCGCCGTACGGCGGGCTTGAGCGCGCGCAGCGCCAGCGTCACCGGCGCGCCGAGCACGAAGAAGATCGGGACCAGCATCGACAGGATCATGTGCTCGGTCATGTGCACGCTGAACAGCACGGGCGCGTAGCGCGCGATGCCGCTCTGGGTGCTGAGCACCAGGATGACGACGCCGAGGAACCAGCTCACGGTGCGGCCCACCGGCCACTTGTCACCCCGCCGGGCCAGCCGCACGACCCCCGCGCCGTACAGGCCGGCCAGGGCCGCGGCGAGCACGGCGAAGAACAGATCGAACCACCAGAGCGTGAACAGGTTCGCGAGCGACAGCGGAGGCGGGATCAGGTAGCCGAGGAGCTCGAACGCGCGGTCGACCGGCGTGTCGACGGGCGGCGGGGCTGTCCTCGACAGGGCCACCGCGACCCCCATCGTCGCGCCCATGAGCACGACCTCGCCGAGGGCCAGGCGCAGGAACGCGTGCGGCTCGCCCGCCGACAGCCGCGGCAGCGTACCGCCCCGGTGGCGCCATCCCAGGAACCCGAGCCCGGCGAACGCGGCGACCTTGACGAGCAGGAGCAGGCCGTAGGGTGAGGTGAACAGGTCGCCGATCGTGGCCAGGCGCGAGGCGCCGGCGGCGACGCCGGAGACGCCGACCCCGGCGAAGCACCACAGCGCCATCCGCGAGAAGCGGGTGGCGGCGATGTCGACCTGCGCCTGCCCACGCAGGGCGTGGAAGCAGAGCGCGGCGAGGCCCCCGACCCACAGTGCCAGGAAGAGCAGGTGCATGGCGACGGAGGTGGTGGCCAGGCCGTGGTTGGGCGCGGAGGAGGAGTGCCCGGTGAGCGCGGGCGGCAGGAGCGTGACCAGCGCGAAGACCAGCAATCCGGCGGCGGCGCCCGTCGTGATCGCGCCCCGCGCGAACAACGCGATGGCGACGGCGAACAGCACGACCAGGGTCAGCGCGATGCCCTGTGGGACCTGGCTGGCGTAGCTGGTGAGCTCGTTGCCGGCGAGGATCTCCCCCACCGGCGCGCCGAGGGTCTCCGACAGGCTGAAGACCAGCGCCACCGCCGCGGCCACCGCCCAGGCCAGCGCGGACCACGAGGCGCCCTTCACATAAGTCTGGGCCGGCCTGCCGAGCAACCCCTTGTCGCTGGGCAGGAAGGCCGCGGCCACGGCCAGCAGTCCCACCGTCACCACGCCGGAGACGTCCATCGCGAGCTTCGACAACGGAAGCATCCAACGCGTCAGCGTGCCCTCGTCGGGCAGGCCGGGGATGATCCTCGGGGTCGCGGCGCCGCCGACCACCATCGCGACCACGAGCGCGCCCGCCGTGGCGCACAGCGCCGCGACGGTCAGGCGGGCGACCCTGCTCACGGCTTCTTCCGCAGGCTCAGGAACATGCCGATGCCGATCCCGGCGATGCCGAAGACCACGGCCCAGAGCCAGCCGGGCACGCCGCCCCCCTCGTCGTCGGCGGTGTGGGACGCCTGTGCCATGCCGGACCCGGCGTCGGACCCGGCGGCGGACGACGTGCCGGGCGCGGCGGCGGGCGCGGCGGCCGTGTCCTGAGGCTCGGCCACGGAGGTCGCGCTGCCCAGCGCCTGGTCACCCGTCACCGTGAAGGGGATCTCCCCCTCCAGGGGGTGACCGTCGGGAGAGACCACCCGCCAGGCGATCGTGTAGCGGCCCGGCGGCACCTGGTCGGCCACCGCCTCGGTGACCTTGGGACCGTCGACGGCCGGAGCGCCCTTCTCATAGCGCTTGCCGTCCTCACCGCGGACGATCACGACCGGGAAGCGCACGGACTCCGCGAACTCCAGGGTGACCTTGCTCAAGGTCGTGACCCGGGCGTTCTTCTGCGGGTCGCTGCTCTTGAGCGAGGTGTGCGCCTGGGCCGGCAGGACCGGGGCCGCGCACAGCAGGAGCGCCACCAGGAACGCGGCGAGGCCGGCGAAGGCGGCGAGGATGGGTCTCTTCATGACAGTCCCAGGCTACCGACGCGTGTGTCCGGTCCATACCCCCGCACCGGAAGACGGCAACAACCTGTGCTATCCCCTGCTCAAGAGCCCGGCCGCACAGACGGAGCCGGGCCGGAGCGCCATACGCTCCGGCCCGGTACGTCAGGTCTACACGGGGCCTATATATGAGGCCCCGTAGACGAGCGATGCGACGGGACGCCCGTCACAGCCCGGCGCAGGCGAGGGCCCGCTGGTAGGCGGCCACGCTCTGCCGGTCGTCGCCGATCCGCCGGCGCATCTCGCCGATCGTCATCCAGTCCTCGGCCGTCTTCCGGGTGGGCAGCGCGCTCTCCAGCCAGTCACTCACAATGTCCAGTTCGCCCGCCGCCTTGTCATCCTCATGCAGCAGGAAACGCGCCTGGCTGAGGAGGAGGGCGGCTCGTGTCTCCAGCCACCCGGAGGTGCCGCGCACCAGGTCGACGGCGGCCTCGGCGTACTCCACGGCCTGCTCGGGATAGTGAAGAACGATCTCTGCCCACGCAAGAGCCAGCGCGCACAGGGCTCTGTCGAAGGTGCTGGTGGCCGCCCCCTCCATCTCTCGCTGCGCCCGGAGCAGGAGATCGCGCGCCTTCTCCGACTCCTCGGGGTGCAGCCTGAGGACCATGTTCGCGTACGCCTGCCGGAGGCGCGCCAGGTTGCGCGGCTCTCCGGTCTCGGACTGGATCGCCAGCGCACGCTCGATCAGGGCGAGAGCCTCCTCACCGCGTCCCGTCTGCTCCGCGACGAGAGCGGCGTTCCAGGACGACGCGACGGCGGCCCGCGGGGAGCCCAGGGTCTCGGCGGCCGCCAGCAGTTCGGCGGCGAAATGCCTGGCCCGCAGCATGTCGCCCCGGCGCAGATAGACACTCAGCAGCGTGGCGCCGAGCTCGACCAGAGCGTCGTTCCACCCGGAGCGGGACATCGTCTCCAGCGCGTGCTCGCCAACCTGGACGGCGGCCGAGTAGTCGCCCCGCTCCCGATGGCAGCGGCACAGCGCCAGGGCCACGGCGACCTTGCGTTCCTGACTGATCACCTCGGTCTCGGACTTGCCGAGCTCCTCCAAAACGGAGATCGCCTCGGCGACCTCTCCGCACGCCTCCGAGGCCAGCGCGTAACCGTAGCGGGCCTCCACCCGGAGCGAGGCCAGACCCAGGAGGTTGCCGTCGGCGAGCAGTTCGGCGTACCGGCGGCGGGCCTCGGCGACTTCGCCGTTCTCCAGCGCCATGCGGGCGAAGCTGAGGCCGACCTCGAGGTCCTCCATCTGCTCGGCGGTGACGCCGTTGACAAGATAGGTCAACGAACAGTCGAGCTTCTGCGCGAGTAGTTCCAGAACGGCGGGGGTGGGCGTGCGCTTACCACTTTCGATCAGTGATACGTAACTATCGGAGAGTTCAGGATGTGCCAACTGCGCTTGCGAGAGCCCCCGCTGCCGGCGAATCGCCTTGATGCGCTGTCCGACCAGATCTTGCGCGGCCATTGGCAACTCCTGGAATATTGTAGGCCCGGCAGTCAGAGCTGATGGGAGATCCACCGTGCGCCGCCTTGCCCTACTCGTTCTTACCGTCATCATTTCGGCCCTACTGGCCGTTGGAGCCGATGCTACGCTAGCCAGTGCCGCTACGTCTCCTGCGCTGACGAAATACCTCACAGCGTGCGAGTGCTGCTGACCACGGCAACCGTACGGCCTCCGCGCCCGGGACGCCGGCGACGAAGATCACTGGTCGTCCGGCATCACGCGCTCTCTCCGGCGTCCCGGCACCCTCCGCGGGAAATGAAGGCCGTCGCCATGCCGACACTTTCGGGGACATACCGAACGCCACATTCGGTCTGATAAGTCAACCCCCGGAGGACCCCTTACCGATTCCCGGAAAAGAGAACCATTTTCACGGGACATTTTGGCCACCATTCTCCACGGGCCGGCAATCAAATTCGGCGTCATATTCTCCCGCCTGGCCTGCACGAATTCAGGGGGCCACGAATGGGGAAGTATTTCCCGGTCCTCAATAGGCGAGAGCGGACGCCGCGCAGCCCTCCCCACCCTGCCGCCGCCGCCAGGGCCGGGGCATCGAGTCGCAGCCCCCGCGAAGCGCCCTACTCTGGTCTTAGCTCCCGAAGCGACGCAAAGGCCATCAAACCGCCGCTAATCAGGCTCCCGAGCCCAGCGTGCCATGCGCTCCCGCCGAGTGGCGCTCCATCGCCACGGGAAGCGCCCCACCTCGCGTCCGGGCACGGACTGACCCAATCTCATCCTCACATCTAGACAAAATCTAGATAAGTGCTGGCATATTTGAAGTTCCGGCAAACTAGGGGTCAAGGGTCCACCACTACGGCGGACACGGGGATGACTTCGTAATGCACCCACTAGTGGAGGAACATCGGGGGCTCGATGAGTGCGGTCACCGCTTGCGCGCACCGGCGCCTTCAAACGATCCTGACAGACTTCCACAGATCGCGTCTGTGTCGTTACCCTATGGAGTCCGACGACGTATGGATAACGCGGAAGAGCACGGAACGTCGCAATGCTCACCGTACCGCCTGCAACTCCTGGGGCCCGTGGCGGCGTGGCGCGAAGGCCGGACCGTCGACCTCGGGCCGCCGCTGCAACGTGCGGCCCTGTGCGTCCTCGCCGTCCGCGCGGGGCGGATCATCACGAAGGACACGCTGATCGGCGGGCTCTGGGGGGATCGCCCGCCGAACACCGCCGAACAGAGCGTCTACACCTACATCGCCGGTCTGCGGCGGGTGCTGGAGACGGCGCCGGGCCGACGCGGCCCCTACAGCACCCTGGTCTCCCGGTCGCGGGGCTATGTGCTGGAGCGCGGGGCGGTGGAGGCGGATGTCGGCGACTTCGAACGTCACCTGGCCGAGGCCCGGCGGCTCCAGACCACAGGAGATCCGCGTGCGGTCCTGCGCGCGTTGGAGGCTGCCTCTGACTGCTGGTCGGGGCCCGCCCTGTGCGGCGTTCCCGGCCCCTTCGCCGAGGCCGAGCGGGTCCGGCTGGAGGAGTTGCGCCTGACGGCTTTGGAGGACCGGGCCGGCGCACTGCTCGACTTGGAACTCCACCAGCAGGCCGTGACGGCCCTCACCGAACTGGTCGCGGAGGCCCCCCTGCGGGAGCGGACCCGTGACCTGCTCATGCTGGCGCTGTACCGGTCGGGCAGGCAGGCCGACGCGCTCACCACCTACCTGGACGTCAAGCGACTACTCGCCGAGCGGCTCGGCGTCGACCCCGGCGAGGCCCTGCGCGAGCGGTACGAACTGATCCTGCGTGCCGACCCCTCCCTTGACCCGGCGCAGAGCGAGACGACCACCGGCGGCGCGCAGTCTCGGCCGCCGCGTCAGCTTCCGCGCGCGGCCACCGGCTTCGTGGGCCGGGTCGAGGAACTGGTCCGCCTGCGGTCGCTGCTCACCCCATGGGACGGCGGCGTCCCGCAGGCCGTGGTCGCGATCACCGGCGCCCCCGGAACGGGCAAGTCCGCCCTGGCCGTCCAGGCCTCACACACCGCGGCCCACGCGTTCCCCGACGGCCAGCTCTACGTGAACCTCCTGGGAGCGACGCCGGGGGTGGAACGCCTGGAGCCGATCG
Organism: Microbispora sp. NBC_01389; assembly: GCF_045040095.1. Lineage (NCBI taxonomy): Bacteria > Bacillati > Actinomycetota > Actinomycetes > Streptosporangiales > Streptosporangiaceae > Microbispora > Microbispora sp. NBC_01389. The sequence goes on along the minus strand of NZ_CP109552.1, from coordinate 4,530,748 downwards.
GCGTGCTCGGCAGGTTGCTGCGTGCGCTCGGGCTGGAGGGCAAGGCCGTGCCGTCCGAGGAGGACGAGGCCGCCGCCGTGCTGCGCGATCGGCTGGACGGCCGCAGGACCCTCATCCTGCTCGACGACGCGGCCGCGCCGGAGCAGGTGCGCTCCCTGCTGGGCCTGCCGTCGGGCAACACCGTGCTCATCACGAGCCGGGAGTCCTTCGCCGTGGCCGACGACTGCGTCCGGCTCGTCCTCCGCAGGATGCGGCGGTCCGAAGGAGTCACCGTCCTGTCGAAGCTGGTCGGGGCGGAGCGGATCTCGGGGGATCCGGCCGCCGCATCCCTGCTGGTCGAGCTGTGCGGTGGGCTGCCGCTCGCCCTGCGACTGGCCGCCGCGCGGCTCGGAGAGCGGCCGGACTGGAGCGTGCGGGACCTCGGGGGAAGGCTGGAGGACCGGCGGCGCACGCTGCACGAGCTGGAGTCGGGCCAGATGGCCGTGCGGTCCAGTCTTGAGCTGAGCTACGAGGCGCTCGCCCGCGGCGGCGCGCTCGATCGCCTGGCCGCGCGGACGCTGTGTCATCTCGGCGTCCTGCACGTGGCGAGCGTGACTGCCGACGTGGTGGCCGCCCTCATCGAAGAGCCCGCCGACGCCGCCGAGCGCGCCCTCGACCGCCTGGTGCGGGCGCATCTGCTGGAGACCGGCGAAGCAGGCCGCTACCAGCCACACGATCTCGTGCGGCTCTTCACGATCGAACTCGCGGACACCCACCTCACGCCGAAGGTGCGCTTGGACGCGCTCATGCGGGCGCTCGGCTTCTACGGCGGGACCACACGTCACGCCAGCACCCTGCTCGATCCCCACCGCGTGCATCTTCCCTGGCCCGACGTGCCGCAGCGTCCGCTGGCGCTGGGCACTTCGGCCGAGGCCAGAGCCTGGCTGGACAAGGAGCTGGCACATGTGATCTCCGCCGCGTCGCAGGCGATGGCGAGCGAGGACGACGAGATCGCACGCCTGGGGACCTACGTTGGGTTCGCCCTGATCTGGGAGCTGACAAGGGGCACGCACGTTCGCGAGCACCTCAGCCTGAGCCGGCAGGCACTGGAGGTTGGTGAACGGATCGGCGACCAGGGAATTCTGCCTCTCGCCCACATGCAGCTGATGTGGGCCCTGATCGCAGTGGGCCGACCGGCCGAGGCGCTACCCCACCAGGTGGCCGAGCTAGGGCTGAGACGTGCACAGGGAGACCGGTTCGGCGAGATGCGCGCGCTGGGAAACCTGGGCCTCGTCCATCTCCATTTGGAGCGGTACGCCGACGCACGTGAGTACACGGAAGCACAGCGCGTGATCGCCAGGGAGATCGGCTCCCAGGTCGGGGAGCGTCATTCGCTGCTCACAGGCGGAAGCGCCTGCCTCGGCCTGGGCGAGATACCCGCGGCCATCGCGCTTCTCCGCGAGGCCGTCACCCTTGCGGAGGCGGCCGGAGATCGTTACCACGAATGCGACGGTCTCCTGACGCTGGCCAGGATCTACCTGGATCGTGCTGAACCACTGACCGCGCAACCACACCTCGATCGCGGCCTGTCCCACGCCCGCGAACTGAGCCACGTGACGATGGAGTGCGACGCCCTCATCATGCTGGCACGAACGCATCGCCTGCTCGGCCGGCCCGAGCCGGCCCTGCACTGCGCGCTGGAGGCCCTGGCCATCGGGCAGCGGTCCGGGGACGAGAATCTGTGCCGCCTGGCGGAGGACGAGCTTCGCGAGATCGGGGAGGCGTTCCCCGGGGTGGAGGTCTCGCCTCCGCACTATGCGGAGGAGGCGCTGAGCCACTGAGGGCGTCGGGGGCTAACCGGCGCGCAGGGCTAACCGGCGCGCAGGGCTAACCGGCGCGCAGGGCTAACCGGCGCGCAGGGCGAGGAAGAGGTCGACGCGGTCGGCCATGGACGACAGGTCCCTGCCGGTCAGCTCCTCGACCCGCCTGATCCGGTAGCGCACCGTGTTGACGTGGACGTGCAGGCGCTCGGCGCAGGCGTTCCACGAACCGGTGCAGTCGAGGAACGCGCCGAGCGTGCGCACCAGCTCGGCGCCGTGCCGGCGGTCGTAGTCGAACAGCGGCCCGAGCAGCCGCTCGGCGAAGGACGACCGCACCTCGCCCGGCGAGGTCGCCAGCAGCAGCGCGTGCGTGTAGATCTCGTCGCCGGTGACAACTCCCCCGCCGCGCGCCTCGGCCAGCCGCCGGGCGTGGCCCGCCTCCTCTACCCCACCCCGGATGGCCTGCGGGCCGGTCAACGCCCCGCTCACCCCCATCGACACCGTAAGCGCCGGCAGCCCGCCCGCGATCACCGCCGCCCGCTCGCGCAACCGCTCCGCGAGGGCGTCGCGGTCGTCCCCGTACGCGTCGCCGCGCAGCGGGACCAGCGTCACCGACGCGTCGGCGCCGGCCACCGCCACCACCCGCCGGTCCAGCAGTTCCTCCACGATCCGGCCGCCCAGCAGGGCGGGGTCGGGGCCGTCGGTCGCCCCGCGCCGGCTCGCCGCCGCGGCGACCACGGCGTACGGCTCCGCCGGGTCGACGCCGCAGGTCCGCAGCCGCGCCGACAGCTCCGTCGGCTCCCCTCCGGCGCAGGCCAGGGCGATCAGCTGTTCGGCCAGCCGCCGCTCCACCCGCCGGCCCGCCTCGGCCCGGGTGCGCTCCAGCGCGACACACGCCGCCAGCTCGAAGCCGATCTCCGCGTCGATCTCCCCCCGGCACACGAGGGCCCAGCCGGCGGCCCGGTGCGCGCGGTCCACGGCGAACAGCGTGAACGTCCCGTCGCGGTCCACCACCACGGGCAGGCGGACGGCGGCCAGGTAGTCGCGTGCCAGCCGTACGGCCTGGTCCTCGGGCAGGGCGCCCGCGACGACCGAGCCACAGGCGGACACCACGGCGGCCGTGACGCCGAGCTCGGTCTCCACGAGCGCGAACAGCTCCCCCAGCCCGGCTCCCTCGGCCACGGCCGCGACGATCCTGCGGTGCCGCCCGAGAGCGCCGCGCAGGTCACCCGCCTGTACGGCGGCGGCGCGCCGGCCCACGAAGTCGGTGACGGCGCCGAACGACACCTCGACGGGCACCTCCAGCAGCGGCAGGCCGTGTTCCCGGCAGGCGGCCACCAGGTCGTCGGGCACCATGCCGAGCCGCGCGTCGCCCGCGCCGATCGCGACCACCCCCGCCTCGGCCAGGGCGGCCACGAACCGCGCGGAGTCGCCGGGAGACCGCCGCCACATGAGGCCGGTCAGCACCAGCTCGCCGCCCGACAGGTAGCGCCGGGGGTCGGGCAGGTCGGTGATGAGCACCCCGCCGATCTCACGGTCCGGCGGCTCGTCGCCCGTCAGCAGGACGAGCCGCAGCTCCGGAGCGGAGAGCAGATCACGCAGCAGCACGACCGACAGCCTATTTGGAGGTATGTACAAGCATCGACCCCGCCCGCCATGCCGTTTCCCATGACCACGCCGATAGGCCCGGCCCGGCCGGGTTGCTGTACTACGAGAGTGACGCGGCCATCGACGACGGACACACAGCGGCCCTCCGGGAGGCCCTCGGGGATCGGCGAGAGCGTGCCGCGCCCGGACGGCACGCTCAAGGTGAGCGGGGAGTTCGCCTACTCCTCGGATCTGTGGCTGGAGGGCATGCTCTGGGGCGCCACCCTGCGCAGCCCGCACCCGTCGGCGTGGATCCGCTCGATGGACGTCGGCCCCGCCCTCGCGATGCCCGGCGTGTTCGCCGTGCTGACCCACGAGGACGTCCCCGGTGAGAGGTTCTACGGGCTGGAGCACCGGGACCAGCCGGTGCTGGCGGTCGACCAGGTCCGCTACCAGGGCGAGCCCGTGGCGATCGTGGCCGCCGACCATCCGGAGACCGCGCGCCGCGCCGCCGCCGCGATCGTCGTGGACTACGAGGTGCGGCCGGCCGTCACCGACCCCCGCCGGGCCGCCTTCGACCCGTCCTGCCCGGCCGTCCACCCCGGGGGCAACCTCGTACGGCACCAGCCGGTCAGGGTGGGGAGCACCTTCGCGGCCGAGGTGGTCGTCACCGGCGAGTACGAGGTCGGCATGCAGGACCAGGCGTTCCTCGGTCCGGAGTCGGGCCTCGCCGTGCCCGCCGAGGACGGCGGGGTGGACCTGTTCGTCGCCACGCAGTGGCTGCACGTCGACCAGGGGCAGGTGGCGCCGTGCCTCGGCCTGCCGCCGGAGAAGGTGCGCCTGACGCTCGCCGGGGTCGGCGGCGCGTTCGGCGCGAGGGAGGACCTGTCGATGCAGGTCCACGCCTCGATGCTGGCGCTGCGGACCGGCCGCCCTGTCAAGATGGTGTACGGCCGCGAGGAGTCGTTCTTCGGCCACGTCCACCGGCATCCCGCCCGGATGCGGTACGAGCACGGCGCGACGGCCGGCGGGCGGCTCGTCTACGTGCGGGCCGAGATCCTGCTCGACGGCGGGGCCTACTGCTCGTCCACGCTCGCCGTGGTCGGCAACGCCGCCTCCCTCGGCGTCGGGCCGTACGAGGTGGACAACGTCTGGATCGACGCGTACGGCGTCTACACCAACAACCCGCCCTGCGGCGCGATGCGCGGGTTCGGGGCGGTGCAGGCCTGTTACGCGTACGAGTCGCAGATGGACCGGCTCGCGGCGGCCTGCGGTCTGTCCCCGGTGGAGATCCGGGTCCGCAACGCGGTGTCGCAGGGGTCGCGGCTGGCCACCGGGCAGCTGATCGACAGCCCCGCGCCGCTCGCGGAGATGCTCACCGAACTGGCCGCGATGCCGCTGCCCCCGGGTGCGCCGTCCACGGGTGCGCCGTCCACGGACCCGGCGGGCACCGGGATGGACGCCGCCGGGCCCGACCTGCGCCTGCTGCCGGGCGGCGTGGCCCAGGCGACGCGCGGCGAGGGCGTGCGGCGGGGCGTGGGCTACGGCGTCGGCATCAAGAACATCTGCTTCTCCGAGGGCTTCGACGACTACTCGACGGCACGGGTGCGGGTCGAGGCCGCCGGTGGCGAGCCCCACGTGCTCGTGCACACCGCCGCCGCCGAGGTGGGCCAGGGCCTCGTCACCGTGCAGGCCCAGATCGCCCGTACGGAGCTGGGCGTCGAACGGGTCACCGTCGCCCCGGCGGACACCGGGGTCGGCTCGTCCGGGTCGTCTTCGGCCTCCCGCCAGTCGTACGTCACGGGCGGGGCCGTCCGGGCCGCCTGCGTGGCGGTCCGGGAACGCCTCGGCGCGCTGCGCGCCGCGCATCCGGAGCTGTCGCTCACGGAGGTGCTGGAGCGGTGCGGGCCGGTGGAGGAGACCCGGGAGTTCCGCCACCGGCCGACCTTCCCGATGGACCCGGTCACCGGCCAGGGGAACTCCCACACCCAGCTCGCGCTGTGCGTGCACCGCGCGGTGGTCGACGTGGACGTGGACCTCGGCCTGGTCAGGGTGGTCGAGCTCGCCGCCGTGCAGGACGTGGGGAAGATCCTCAACCCGCTCGCCCTCGAAGGGCAGATCCACGGCGGCTCGGCGCAGGGCCTGGGGCTCGCGCTGATGGAGGAGATCCAGGTCAGGGAGGGCAGGGTGCTCAACCCCTCGTTCACCGACTATCTGATCCCCACCATTCTCGACATGCCGCCGATGCGGCTGTCGATCCTGGAGAACCCCGACCCGCACGCGCCGTACGGGCTGCGCGGGGCGGGCGAGCCGCCCACGCTGTCGTCGACCCCGGCCGTGGCCGCCGCCGTCAGGGCCGCGACGGGGCTGGATCTCCCCCGCGTGCCGATCCGGCCCGAGGACATCGCCCTCGTGTGACCGCGGCTCGCGGGCTCAGTCGGCGATGTAGCCGATGGAGGTCACCTCGTAGCCGCGGGCCTTCGAGCCGCCGACCCGCATGAACATGGCGCCGCCCTCGTAGGAGTAGGCGCAGCTGTAGCCCTTCGAGTCGCGGTTGCAGCCCTGGAACATGTAGGCCACCCCCTTGGGGTCGAACCTGTTCCGGAAGAGCGTGGCGACGGCCTTGTTCGTGGCGGCCTCCAGACCCCGGTAGCGGTCGCCCGCGCGCCACGCCTGGAACAGGCGCGTGGCGGCGGCGGACGGCGTGACGAGGTGGCGGGACTCGTAGACCTTCACGACCTTGGAGCCCGAGACGACCATCAGGATGCCGTCGAGCCCGCCCGGGACGTTCACGCTGGTGTGGACGAACCGGCAGTCGCGCCCTCCGGTGCAGCCCGCCAATTTGTCCGGGGCGCGGAAGGGGTAGGCGAAGATCGTGGAGACCGCGCCGGCGGTGGCGACCCGGGAGGCCGCGTGGCGGTCCCGGCGCAGCCAGGCGTCGAAGAGTCTCCTGGCGACCGTCGCGGGCGCGGGCCCGACCCGCGCGGACGCCGCCTGTACGGCGGATGGGGCCAGGGCCTGCGCGGACTGCGCGGACTGCGCGAGGGCGGGAGCGGCGGGGAGAAGCAACGCGGCGGCCGCGGCCGAACCGGCCACGCCTCGCAACCATGGTGCTGACACGCCCCGCACGCTACCGGACCGTGCTTGCACCCCGATTGCCCACCGCTTGCACGCCGGGCCGCCCGATGGAGGTCAGACCATGTCGTCGGGGTCGCAGGCGACGCCGTCGTGGTCCACGTCGACGTACCAGTAGTACTCGGGGTGGCGGCCCTTCGTGTACGGCCCGGCGCCGTGGGCCTTCGCCTCCTTGCACGAGGCGTACCGGACGTCGTTCCCTCCGGACGCGCCGCCGGAGGTGAGCGTGGCCTGCGTGGCCCCGGGCTGGGCGGCGCCCGTCCCCGAGCCGGAGCTGATCGTGCCCTGTCCGCCGTTCTGCTGGGAGACGCCGGGCGGGGTCGAGCCGGGCTGGGGGGCGTACTGGTTCGTGCCGGACTGGTCGAGGCCCTGCTGGGTCCCACCAGGCTGCGTCCCGCCCTGTTGCGTGCCGCCCTGCTGGGTTCCATCCGGCTGGGTTCCACCAGGTTGCGTGCCGCCCTGCTGGGTCCCGTCCGGCTGAGTTCCACCAGGTTGCGTGCCGCCCTGCTGGGTCCCGTCCGGCTGACCGGCGCCGGGAGATGACTCCGGCTGCTGGCCCGCGGGGGCCGATCCTCCGGTCAGCAGGCCGATGATCGCGTCGGCCTGCGCCTTGTCGAAGCCCGCGATGCCGAGGCTGTCCTGGGTGATCTCCTGGGCGACGCGGGGCGCCGCGACGACCTTCTCCCCCACCACGACGGCGAGCTGCTGCTTGACGGTGTCCCGGGTGAGCTGGGCGATCTCCTCCCGGCTCGACGGCGACAGCACGAGCCGGACCGAATAGGTGCCGTCGTTGTCGGGCACCTCCTCGATCTTCTGCACGGTCTTGACCGTGACCCCCGGGTCGAGCAGGTAGCAGGTGGTCCCCTTGTCGTCCGGAATCGCGTCGGTCCCCTCGCAGGGCGCGGGCCGCACTCCGGTGACCGGGGCGAAGTGCACGGGGACGCTCAACGTGTGGACGGGCGTCTGCTTGAGCGGCGGCGCGTCCGGATTGCGGGTCATCAGCACGGCGACCGCCCCGAGGACTCCGGACATCACGACCACCATCACGAGCGCCGCCACGAGGGCGATCGTCGTCCCCCTCGCCGCGCGGGGCTCCGAGGGCCCCTCCGGCGCCGCCGGGCCGGCGGGTGCGTCGAGGGGCACGTCACCCGGAACCTCCTCGACCACCTCGACCACGGCGTCGGACGAGACGGGAGGCAGGTCGGCGAGCACCTCGGCCGGAACGCCGGGAGGCAGGTCGGCCGGAACGCCGGCCGGAACGCCGGGGTCGTCGTCGGGCAGGCCCGCGACCCCGTACGGGTCGTCCGCCACGCCGGGACCGTACGGGCCGCCGCCCGCACCGGGAACGGCGCCGATCACCTCGGTCTGGCCGAACCCGTCCGGCGGGATCTCCTTCGGACCGTACGGGTCGCCGGCCGTGTCCAATCCGTCTCCTGGCATACCGAGGTCGCCGCCGGGCGGGCCGTACGGCGCGGCATGGCTGGCGCCGGTGTCGTCCGGGCCGGCCAGACCCCACAACGGTGCCGTCTCAGTCCCCGGGGTCGGTCCGCCGGGCCGCGGACCGGGTTCCTCGTCTCCCGGCACGGGCACGTTCTGCATCCCCACCTCGATCCCTGACATCGCTCGCAGAGCCTACCGACCTATGCCAACCGTAGGTAACCGGGTGACCCTACGCGGTTCAGCACCGTCCAATCTTGACCATTTGTCATGAACGCCCGCCCAAATGGTGCTCACTGCCCACTGCCCGGGCAAACGTGGCGAGCAGAAAGTGGAGTACATGAAGGTGGGAGTGCCCCGAGAGATCAAGACCCATGAGTACCGCGTCGCGCTCACCCCTGCCGGGGCCAACGAGTTCGTCCGCAAGGGCCACCAGGTCGTCGTGGAGCAGGACGCCGGAAGGGGGTCGGCGATTCCCGACGGCGACTTCGCCGCCGCGGGGGCGGTGGTCCTCGACTCCGCCGACGAGGTGTGGGCGGAGGGCGACCTGATCCTGAAGGTCAAGGAGCCCGAACCGGACGAGTACCACCGGATGCGCGCGGGCCAGGTGCTGTTCACCTATCTCCACCTGGCCGCCTCGGAGCCGTGCACCCGGGCCATGCTGGAGTCGGGCGTCACCGGCATCGCGTACGAGACCGTGCAGCAGCCCGACCGCACGTTGCCGCTGCTCGCGCCCATGTCGGAGGTCGCCGGACGGCTGGCTCCCCAGGTGGGCGCCTACCACCTCATGCGCCAGGGCGGCGGGCGGGGCGTGCTGATGAGCGGCGTCCCCGGCACCTATCCGGCCAAGGTCGTAGTGATCGGCTCGGGCGTGTCCGGCATGAACGCCGCCGCCGTCGCGGTGGGCATGCGGGCCCAGGTGCTGCTGCTCGACCGCGACGTCGACCGGTTGCGCCACGCCGACCTGGTCTTCCAGGGCGGCTGCCAGACCATCGCGTCCAACGCGTACGAGGTCGAGCGGGCGGTGGTGGACGCCGACCTGGTGATCGGCGCGGTGCTCGTGCCCGGCGCGAAGGCGCCGACCCTGGTGAGCAACGATCTCGTGGCCCGGATGAAGCCGGGGTCGGTGCTCGTCGACATCTCCGTCGACCAGGGCGGCTGCTTCGAGGACTCCCGGCCGACCACGCACGCCGACCCGGTCTACCGGGTGCACGGGTCGGTGTTCTACTGCGTGGCCAACATGCCCGGGGCGGTGCCGCACACCTCGACGTACGCGCTGACCAACGTGACGCTTCCGTACGCGCTCTCGATCGCCGACCTGGGCTGGCGCGGGGCGCTGACCGCCGACCCCGCGCTCGCCCTCGGCCTGAGCACCCATCAGGGCCACCTCACGAGCCGCCCGGTGGCGGAGGCCCACGGGCTCGACGCCGTGCCCGTGGACCGCCTGCTGGTTCCCTGAGCCCTTCCGGGAGGGACGGCCCCGGTCAGGAGGACGGGGACTCGCTGGGCATCGGCTCCTGGCTGGTCTCCGCCTGCGGCGGCGGGAGCGGCTGGTCGGAGGTGGTGCCGATGCCGCCCGAGCAGGACGCGCCGTACTCGGGGGTGTAGGTCGGGTTCTGCTTGTACTTCTTCACGAACTCCGGCAGGCGGGGGTCCTCCGCGCCGTCGAGCGTGATCTGGTGGTCCCAGGACGAGGCGACGACCTTGGCCGGCAGGTTCGGGTACGGGCTGAGCAGCATGTAGTCGGCCGACGCGATGGTCTTCAGCTTGTCGACCTCGGCCTTCGGCAGGTCGGGGCGGTAGGTGATCCACACCGCGCCGTGCTCCAGCGAGTGGACGCCATGCTCGTTGTGGATGGGCTTGTCGTAGATCCCGCAGTTCTGCCAGTAGTAGTTGTGCTGGCCGCCGACGGGCGGGTTCTCCTTGTAGTCCACCTTCGTCCAGGCGTGGTCGGAGCCCTTGTAGTTGAAGGACTTGACCGCGCCGAGCGACTTGCCCGAACGGTCCTTCACCACCCAGACGGCGACAAGAGCGACCAGGACCACGATGACGAGGCCACCTATGCCCCACATGAGAAGCGCGGCGCGCCGCTCCTTGCGCTTCTGGTCGGCGCGCATGCGGGCGAGGTGCTCACGCCTCGCCTGCGCCTTCTCCTTGGTCATCGCTCCTCCAAGCACTGATCACTGACGCCCCCGCTGGGTATGGAGAATAGTGGTTATACCTACCACTTCGGGTAGATCTTGTTTGCCAGCGGTAACGTGTGGGTGATGAGCACTGACCTCGACGCCCCGGTGGAGACCGCCTCCCCGCCCCGGCGCGCCTTCCCCCTTCTCGGGCTGATCGCCGTACTGCTCGCGGCGGCGGTGCTCGTGCTGTTCTTCATCAGGCAGGGAACGCCCTCGGACTCCTCCCCCGAGGCGGGGTTCGCGCGGGACATGGGGGTCCACCACGCCCAGGCGGTCGAGATGTCCTTCGTCCTCCGCGACAAGACCTCCGACCAGGCGCTGCGCGCCCTGGCGTACGACATCATCACGACGCAGAGCACACAGCGTGGAATTTTCATGGGCTGGCTGCAGCAGTGGGGGCTGGACCAGAGTTCGAGCCGCCCCCCGATGGCCTGGATGTCCGGGCACGGGCACGGCGGCGGGGCCGCCACCACGACGGCACCCGGCGGGACCATGCCCGGCATGGCCACCCCTGCCGAGATGGACAAGCTCGGCGCGGCCACCGGCAGGGACGCCGAGATCCTCTTCCTCCAGCTCATGATCCGGCATCACCAGGGCGGGGTGGAGATGGCCGAGGGCCTGCTGCGGCTGTCGTCCCGGGACGAGGTGCGGGCCTTCGCCCAGCACATCGTGGACAGTCAGAACGCCGAGATCCGCACGATGAAGGAGTTCCTGGCCGCCCGCGGCGCCCAGCCCCTGCCCGCGCCCTAACTCCCGGCGCCGCCCACGGTCCAGGCCCGTAGCTCACTTCGGCGGTCATGGACGGCATTGCGCATCCGCGGTGACGGGGAACGCCCCAGGATCGCGCACGGCTCTCCGAGCGCGCTGCTGGGAGAGTGGGCTCTCAGTCCGCCGTCTCCTCGCTTGGCGCCCGGCTGAGTTCCTTGACGAATGCCCTGTTGATGGCGGGATCACGGCCGTCGACATATCGTTCGGTCGGCTGGTAGCCGACCTTGGTGTAAAGGGCGGTGCGTGTCGTCATGCGTTCGCCGGCTCCTCGTCGAGCTCAGGGAGGAACTCCGAGGCTACCGAGGAGCGGCTTCGCCGGGCGCCCGGTCTGCACCTCACTCAGGCGCGCAGTTCCTCGGCGAGCGCGGCGGCGAAGGCGTCCACGTCGGCCTCGGTGGTGTCGAAGGCGCACATCCACCGCGCCTCGATCTTCCCGCCGCCGATCCGCTCGTCCCAGTTGTAGAACCGGAACCGCTTGCGCAGCCGGTCGGCCACGTCGGCGGGCAGGACCGCGAAGACGCCGTTGGCCTCGACCGGACGCGGCACGGTCACGCCGGGCAGGTCCCGTACGGCCGCGGCGAGCCGCCGGGCCATCGCGTTGGCCTGCCGCGCGTTGCGCAGCCACAGGTCGCCCGCGAGCAGCGCCTCGAACTGCACCGACACGAAACGCATCTTGGAGGCGAGCTGCATGCCCGTCTTCCGCAGGTACGGCAGACCCCGGGCCGCCGACGGGTTGAGCACGACGACGGCCTCGCCCAGCATCAGCCCGATCTTGGTGCCGCCGAACGACAGCACGTCGACGCCCGCGTCCGTGGTCAGGGCGCGCAGCGGCACGTCCAGGGCGGCGGCGGCGTTGGTGAGCCGCGAGCCGTCGAGGTGGACGACCAGGCCGAGCTCGTGGGCGTGGTCGCACAGCGCCCTGATCTCGGCGGGCGTGTAGACGGTGCCCACCTCGGTCGCGTTGGAGATCGTCACGGTCCGGGGCTGGGCCCGGTGCACGTCGCCGAAGCCCCACGCCTGCCGGTCGAGGAGATCGGGCGTCAGCTTGCCGTCCGGGGTGGGCACGGTCAGCAGCTTGAACCCGCCGACGACCTCCGGGGCGCCGCCCTCGTCGCTGTTGACGTGGGCGGTCTCCGGGCAGATCACCGCCTCCCAGTGCGCGCACATCGACCGCAGCGACACCACGTTGGCCGCCGTGCCGTTGAAGACCGGGAACGCCTCGGCCTGCTCGCCGAAGTGGCGGCGGAAGACCCCCTGCAGCGCCTCGGTGTAGACGTCGTCGCCGTAGGAGACCTGGTGTCCCTCGTTGGCGAGGGCGATCGCCTCCAGGATCTCCGGGTGCACCCCCGCGTAGTTGTCGCTCGCGAAGGTGCGGCTCGCCGGGTCGTGCCGCCGCACGGCATCGGTTGTCACGAAATCTCTCCCCACAACAGCTCAGCGAAAGCGGAACAGCGGCGGATCAGGCGGCCGGATCGGGCGTGAGGTCGACGCGCCGGCCGTTGACCTCCGCCGCGCCCTGATCCCACAGGCCCGCGACCGCCGCCGCCAGATCCTGCACGTCGGTGAAGGTACGGTACGGCTTATCCGGGTTCGCCGCCCTCATCTCGTCGTGTACCAGCGCGGTGACGACGAGGACCACGGCCGCGGCGGAGGTGCCGGTGAACGCGTCGGCGAGCGACAGCGTCCACGCCTCGGCGGCGGCCTTGGCGGCGGCGTAGGCCGCGCCGCCCTTCGTCGGCTTCCCCGCCGCCCGCGCCGACACGATCACGAAGCGGCCGTCGTCGCTCGCCCGCAGCAGCGGCTCGAACTCCAGCGACACGTTCTGCAGGGTCCTGATCAGCAGGTCGTGCAGCAGGTCCCAGTCGTCGAGCGAGGTCTCGGCGAAGGTCTTCGACCCGCGCCAGCCGCCGACCAGGTGGACGACGCCGTCCGCCCGGCCGTGCTCGGCCCGCACCCGTTCGGCCAGGCCGCGTACGGCGTCCCGGTCGAGCAGGTCGACGGCCAGGGCTCCATCGGCGCCGGTCTTGTCGACGGCGACGACGGTGTCGCCCCGGGCGGTGAGCCGCCCGACGACGGCGCGTCCGGCCGGGCCGCCCGCCCCGGTGACCACGATCACCCTGCTCATCTCACGTGCCTCCCGATCTCACCCACGCCGTCCGCGCTCACGCCCGGATGCCCCGGGTCGACTCCACCACGTCGGTGAGCTTACGGCGCAGCGCCTCGTAGAACATGCTCAGGGGGAACTCGTCGGGCAACACGGCGTCGACCGCGGCCTTCTGCTCGGCGGGCAGCGCCTCGGCGCCCCGCTGCCACACCGAGGCCGGGTCGGGCTCGACGTACGCCGACACGAGCCGGTGCGCGGCCAGCCAGTGGGCGCGCTTGGACCGGTCGATGCCGTCCCGGTAGAGCTTCTCCACCTCGCCGCGCAGGTCGGCGACGCCGTCCGCGACCCGCGACCAGTCGATCGAGAGCCGGTTGTCGGTCCACCGGACGACGCCCTGCCGGTGCAGGTAGGCGAACAGCAGCTGGCCGCCGAGCCCGTCGTAGTTGCGCACCCGCTCCCCGGTGATCGGGAACCGGAACAGCCGGTCGAACAGGATGGCGTACTGCACATACCGCGCGTGCGGCACGCCCGCGGCCTCCAGCTTCACGGCCTCGCCGTACGCCGTGAGGTCGCAGCGCAGCTCCTCCAGGCTGTAGAGCCAGTACGGCATGCGCTGCTTGATCATGAACGGGTCGAACGGCAGGTCGCCGTGGCTGTGCGTGCGGTCGTGGACGAGGTCCCAGAGCACGAACGTGTCCTGGGCGAGGTCCTGGGAGGCCAGCAGCCGGGCGGCGTCCGGCGGCAGTTCCAGCTTGAGCGTGGCGGCGGCCGCCTCGCTGACCCGGCGGAACCGGGCCGCCTCGCGGTCGCAGAAGATGCCGCCCCAGGTGAAGCGCGGCGGCGTCTGCCGCACGGCGACGGTCTCGGGGAACAGCACGGCCGAGTTGGTGTCGTAGCCGGAGGTGAAGCCCTCGAACGCGATCGGCACGAACATCGGGTTGTCGTAGCCGTTCCGCTCCAGCGCGGCCAGCCACTCCGGCCACACGACCCGGATCCAGACCGCCTCGACGTTCCGGTTGGGGTTGCCGTTCTGGGTGTACATCGGGAAGACGACCAGGTGCTCCAGGCCGTCGGTCCGCTGGGTGTCGGGGTGGAAGGCGTTCAGCGAGTCGAGGAAGTCGGGCACGCCCAGCCCCGCCGCCACCCACGCCCGGAAGTCCTTCATGACGGCGTCGAGATAGTCGCCGTCGTGCGGGAAGTGCGGCGCGAGCCGCGCGACGCCGTCGACGATCTCGCTGATGCACGCCACTGCCTCGTCGTGGTCGCCGGTGACCGAGCCGTCCTTGGCCTGCAGCGGGCGCAGCCGCTCGACGGCGGCCGCGAGCGCGGCGAAACCGGCCGCGACCTCCTCGTGCCGCGCGTCGCGCGCCGCCGCGCCGGACGCCTCGGGCACCCTGGCGGCCCAGGTCGCGAGGTTGCCCCACAGCTTCTCGTGGTCGTAGTCGCGGATCGAGTCGTCGCCGAACAGGTCGGAGTCGGCCAGCACGACCACCCGGCCCCTGCCGTGGCGTACGGCGGCGGCGAGCGGGGCTCCCGCGGGGTCGGCGGACGCGGAGGCGGCGAACAGCACGCTCCCCCCGGCCGGGACGCCGAGCGTTCCGGCGCGGTAGAAGCAGGCCCGCCTGACCTCGGCGAGCAGGTCCTGGGCCACGCCGCCGGGCTCGCTCACGGCCTGCGCGGAGGGGACGCCGAGGACCCAGGTGGCCACGGTGTTGTGGCAGTTGCCGGGGTCCTGCACGGTCGCGTGCTCGACCGTGACCCCGAAGCGGGCGAGCAGGGCGGCGAGGTTGCTGCCGTACTTGTCCTGCTCGTGCTCGGCCAGCACGATCAGCCCGCCGCCGCCCGCGACGTACGCCTCGACGGCGTCGATCTCCCCGTCGGCGAAGACCGGGCTGCCGGCGCCGGTCGTGCGCTCCCAGCGGGCGTCGGAGGGGTGCGCCAGCACGAAGACGTCGCACCCGTCCAGTACGGCCGGGGTGAGGGGGCCCTCGGTGTGCGCGCGGACCGTGTGGCCGAGCCGCCGCAGCGTCCCGGCGGCCTCCGCGTAGCTGTTGTCGTCGGGGTGGGCGGGATTGATGGCCTCGGCGACCTCCCGCCGGATGGTCCAGGCCTCGCTGTGCGCCTCGTCGAACAGGACCGACGGGAATGCCTTCATGGAAAATCTCCCGTTGTGTGAGCCGTCTTCCGGAAAATATACACATACCTACCCTGGTGGCGATAAGTAGCCCCAGCGGATGAGGACGCGTCATCCGTGCGGCGGACGAGCCTCCGCGTTCCGGTCGCCTACCGTCACCGGCCGTAGGAGTCAGACCCACGGAGGGAAAATGTTCAAGCTCTCGGACTCGACCGGCTTCCGGCGCTCGGCCGTCGGAGCCGCGGTGTTGCGGATGGGTGACGCCAGATGGGCGTCGTACTACCCGAGCGCCGACCCCGGCGTCACCACGCCCGACTCGTACGCGAACACGACCGCCTGAGTGCGCAGGGGAACCACCGGTCGATCACGACCAGTTCCCGCCCATACCACCCGGCTTTGTACGCCAGCATCGACCGCAGCTCCCGCCAGGATGCGTCGGAGATAACGCGGGCCAGCGAATGGTTCTTGACCATGGCGCGGACGGTCAGGTCCTCGATCACGACCACTTGGTTCTCGCGGACGAGCCGAGTCGACAGCTTGTGCAGGAAGTCCCGGCGCCGGTCGGCGATCCGGGCGTGGGCGCGGGCGACCTTCAGCCGGGCCTTGGCACGGTTCGCGCTGCCCTCGGCTTTGCGGGCCAGCGAGCGCTGGGCCTTGGCCAGGCGCCTGCGATCGGCCCGCTCATGCCGGGGGTTGGCGACCTTTCCGTCCTCGTCGGTCACCCCGGGGATCGGGCGGGACAGGGCCACCAGGCTGGTGATCCCCACATCCACCCCGACCACGTCCCCTGCGGGGGCGAGGGGGTGGATCGTCTCTTCTACCAGGAGGGACACGAACCACCGTCCGGCCGCGTCCCTGCTCACGGTCACCGTGGACGGCTCCGCTCCTTGCGGGAGTGGCCGCGACCACACGATGTCCAGCGGGGCGTCCATCTTCGCCAGCGTGAGCCGGCCATCGCGGTAGCGGAACGCCGAGCGGGTGTATTCGGCCGACGCCCGCGACTTCTTCCGCGCCTTGAAGGTGGGGTACCCGGCCCGCTTGGCGAAGAAGTTCGCGAACGCGGCCTGCAGGTGCCGCAACGCCTGCTGCAACGGCACACTGGACACCCCGTTGAGGAACGCCAGTCCCTCCTCGCGCTTCCACGCCGTCAGCAAGGCCGAGAACTCTCCATAGGAGACCCGGCGGCCCTCCAAGGCGTAGGCGCGGCTTCGTTCCTCCAGCGCCTTGTTGTAGACCAGGCGCACGCACCCGAACGTCCGGGCAAGCTCGGACGCCTGCTCGGGGTGGGATAGAAGCGGTACCTGTAGGCCCGCTTCACGATCTGCGCCACGCCTCACATCATGCACGCTCAGTCGAGCATCGCGCAGTTGTTCGACACGGCGGTTCGCCTGACGGTGAACCGCCTACCCGGGCTCTGCTTCCCCTGAAGACGGGGGTTTCCACCGAGGATCTTGATGATGACCTTGGGCGGATGGGGCGCGTCGAGCACCCCCCTGGCCGCGGCGAGCCCGTCCATGCGCGGCATCGAGATGTCCATCAGCACGATGTCCGGCCGCACCCGGCCCGCCAGGGCGACGGCCTCGGCGCCGTCGGCGGCCTCGCCCACAGCTCCGGGTCTCGGCCGCGCCGTAGCTCTCGGCGACCGTGAACGCCTCGAGGGTGCCCAGCGCCATGATGGCCACGCCGATCAGCAGGTTGACACGGGGGACCGAGCGGAGGGGGAAGCGCGCATGACGCGCAGCGTAACTCTTATCCGGATTAACGCGCATCAGCCGAATCCGCCGCGCAATCGGCCTGCAAGCGGTTGTCAAGTGACCGCCTTGATCATTGGCCTGTATCAAGTGGATGTCGGTCACGGTGCTCACCTTGTCGAGCACCGTCCGCACTGAGACGCTTAAAACCGATCCGAGAAGGCCGAGGAGACGCAGAATGCCCCGCCTGCACTCCCTTGTCGCGGGGCTGGGCGCGTTCGCCGTGCTCGCGGCGCCCATGCTCCACCCACACCCGAGCGGCTCCACCGACCGCGTCACCCCGGGTGCCGTACGCGTCGAGTCGTCCTCAACCGTGTCCATCACGCTGCTGGACGACCGCGGCGTGATCAAGCAGATCGCCCGGAAGTACGACGTGGACCTCGACGGAGGGAGCGGCTTCACCATCACGCCCGACGGGGTGATCGTGACCGCCACCCAGGTCGTGCAGTCCGCCCAGGACCCCCGGGTCTACGCCGCCAACCGGGTGTTCGCCGAATACTTCAAGGTGAAGGTGCCGGCGGACTTCAAGCGGCACTCGCTCGACGACCCCGACCTCGACCGGCGGCTCCAGGGGTGCTATCCCCCGCAGAAGAGCGACTCGACCTGCATCGCGACGGTCACCACCAACGTCACCGTCTACCCCTACCTCGACCCGCCGACCGGAGGACTGCCCGCGCAGATCCTGACGACCGGCGCCTCCCCGGCCGCCCCGGCCGTGCTCAAGGTCACCAAGGGCGGCGAGAAGCAGTCTCTGCCCACGGCGCCGCTGGGCACCGCGATCGCCGGCACCATCGCGTCGCTCGACGTGATGACGCTGACCGGCAGGCCGTCGGCCAAGCTGCCGCCCAAGCTCGACACCGCGCACCTCGACCCGCCGGGCAGCCGGACCTTCAAGGACGACGAGCGCGACAAGCTCGCCGGGCTCCTCGCCGAGGGCGCGCCCGGCGCCGCCCTCATCGACGACGGCAGGAGCGAGGTCGTGGGGCTGCTCGCCGGAGGCGGCGACGTCCCGCTGACCATCACGCCCGCCGACGAGATCCGCACCGCGCTCGTCGGTGTCGGGATCACCCCCCGCCGCGGCCCGGTCGACGTGGTCTTCGAGAACGCGCTCGCCTCCTACCACAACAAGCTCTACTCGAACGCGGCGCCGGTGCTGGAGCAGGTGCTCAAGCTCCGGCCCGACCACGCCGTCGCGGCCGACCACCTGCGGGTCGCGAAGGCCAAGGCGGGCACGGCGGAGGACTCGGGCGCCAAGCCGTCTGCCCGGCCCGTGTCGGCGGATCAGCCCAAGTCGTCCGTGTCACCGCTGGTCTGGGCGGCGGGCGGCGTGGTGGTCCTGGTCCTGCTCATCGCGGGCGTCGTGCTGCTGCGCCGCAGGAACGCCGCGGGCCGCGCCGCTCCCGAGCCCCAGGACCTCGCCCACGCCAACAGCGCCCACCACGAGGCCTACCAGGACGCCTATCCCGTCAGCCACCCTGGCGTCCAGCCCGGTGCCCAGCACGGTGACGGGCCGGCGGGCGGGACCGGGGACGCCGGGCCCTCCTGGCCGCCGTACGCGGTCACCCGGGTCTTCGGAGCCGAGGCCGCCCGGTCGCCCGAGGTGATGCAGCCGCCGCCCACGAGCGGACCGCCCGCCCCGCCGCCGGTGGACCCGTCCCCGCCCGGTGGGCACTCCCACCCCCCGGACCCGTCACCGCCGCAGGGGCGGTCGTACCCGCCGGACCTCTCGCCGCCACGGGGGCAGGCGCAGCTGAAGTTCTGCACGCAGTGCGGCATGCGACTGGGCCAGGGACATCGTTTCTGCGGCTTCTGCGGGAACCCGGTCGATCAGTGATCCGAAGAACGTTCAGGGGGGAATCCGCATGACGGAGGGGCCGGTGATGCCTCCGCTCATCGGGCGGCGACTCGGCGACTACACGATCGAGGCGATCGTCGGGCGCGGGGGGATGGCCACGGTCTACCGGGCGCGCGACCAGCGGCTCGGGCGGGCCGTGGCGCTGAAGGTGCTCGCGCCGCAGCTCGCGCAGGACGACCGCTTCCGCGACCGGTTCGTACGGGAGTCGCGGCTGGTGGCGAGCATCGACCACCCCAACATCATCCCCGTGTACGAGGCCGGCGAGCGCGACGAGCTGCTGTTCATCGCGATGCGGTACGTCGAGGGCAGCGACATGCGCAAGCTGGTGCAGTCGGAGGGGCCGCTGCCGGTCGGGCGGGCCAATCCGCTGTTCGCGCAGATCGCCTCCGCGCTGGACGCCGCGCACTCCCACGGCCTGGTGCACCGGGACGTGAAGCCGGCCAACATCCTGGTCACCCGGTCCGAGCACGTCTATCTCACCGACTTCGGGCTGACCAAGAGCTCGTCGGCCGAGGCCGGGCTGACCAGCCACGGCCACTTCATGGGCACCCCGCGCTACGTCGCTCCCGAGCAGATCCGCGGCCTGCAGGTCGACGGGCGCAGCGACCTGTACGCCTTCGCCTGCGTCGTCTACGAGGCGCTCGCCGGGCAGCCGCCGTTCCAGCGGGACACCGAGCTCGCCCTGCTCTACGCCCACGTCTCGCATGATCCGCCGCCGCTCACGCCGTACCGGCCGGACCTGCCGCACGCCGTGAACGCCGTGCTGACGCGGGCGCTCGCCAAGGCGCCCGAGGACCGGTACGCGACCTGCCTGGCGTTCGTGTCGGCCCTGCGTGACGCGATCAGCGGCGGGGCGGTCGGCCCGGCCGAAGCGGGCTCCTCCTACCCGCCGGTCTCCTATCCCGGCGGGTCCCATCCGGCCCAGTCCTATCCCGCCCAGTCTCATCCGGCAGGGTCCCATCCGGCAGGGTCCTATCCCCCGGCGTCGTCCTCCGTCCCGCCGTCGTCAGTCCCGCCGTCGCCGGTGCCGCAGTCGTCGGTGCCGCCGGTCTCCCGGCCATCCGCCGGGCAGCAGGCCTCGTACCCCGGCGCCCAGCACGGCTCGTATCCCGGCACGCACCCGGGCTCGTACTCCGGCGGCCCGGCCGGATCACATGCCGGATCACACGCGGGATCTCACCCTGGATCTCACCCCGGTTCGCATCAGGGGTCGTATCCTCCGGGCTCATACTCCGCGGGCTCGCATCAGGGCCCAGGTCAGGGCGCGCATCAGGGCTCGTATCCGCCGGGGTCGTCCCGCACGCAGGCCACGGTCGCGGCGGGGACGGCGCCGGCGGCCCGGCGCAGGATCCCGCTCGGACCGCTGATCGGCGGCCTGGCGGTCCTGACGGCCATCGCCGTCGCCGCCACCCTGCTGCTCACCCGGGGCGGGGACACCGCCGCGACGTGGAACACCTACCCGGGCAGCACCGCCGCGCCGTTCACCATGGCCTACCCATCGACCTGGGGCGAGGCCAGGACCAACGCCGACCAGTGGATGATCGCCTCCCCCGCCGTCGACGAGTTCGACGCGTTGTTCGCGGTGCCGGGCAACACCGACTGGTCGAAGGTGGACCCGATCATCACCGGCCAGCCGGACCGCGCGAGAGGCGTGTTCGCGCAGGTCAGCAATACCCTGAGCACCTCCGACTCACCGATGGAGCTCCAGGACAGCCTGCAGACGGCCTTCCCCGGCACGGCCGCCTACACCGGCGTCCCGTCCCCCACGACCGTCGGGGCCAAGCCGGCGTTCCTCATCGAGGGCGTGCTGAGCGACCCTCAGCAGGGCGGCCGACTCGACTTCTACGCCTACCTCGTACGGCAGGGCGACACCGGCACCACGGTCCTGATCACGTTCTTCTGCCCGTCCGGCAAGTGCGACCGCGGCCTGATGGACCACATGGTGAACACCGTGACCTTCAAGTGACGGCGATCAAGTGACGGCGACCTTCAGGCCGTAGCGCGTTCCCCCCAGTCGCGCGCGCCGTCGAGGACGGCCCGGTGGACCGCCCGGGCGATCCGCGCGCCCCAGACGGAGCGCGGGCCGCCGAACGGCTCCGCCGTGCCCTCCCGCCGTACGGCCACGCAGACCGCGTCCGACGCGGTGCCGGTGCAGGGGAAGCCCGCCTCCAGCAGCGCCTGGGTCTTGGCCTCGGTGACCGTCATGACGGCGTTGACCAGCGCCGCGTCGCAGAACGCCACGGGCACCGCCACCAGGATGTTGACCGTCCCCGGGCGCGGCACGCACGCCCCCGCGTCGCCCGCGCCGAGGGCCTCCCGCGCGGCCTCCGGCCCGCGCTCCGGAGCGTCCCGGCCT
This sequence comes from Microbispora sp. NBC_01389, assembly GCF_045040095.1. NCBI lineage: Bacteria > Bacillati > Actinomycetota > Actinomycetes > Streptosporangiales > Streptosporangiaceae > Microbispora > Microbispora sp. NBC_01389. The sequence continues at coordinate 4,509,636 of NZ_CP109552.1, read as the reverse complement.
GCCGCCGCCTCCCGTGCGGGGCCCCGATCGGGCTCCGGGACCGTGGGCAGGCCGTGATCGGGCGCGCCCTCGGGTGCCGCCGCCCAGGTGGGCACGCCCAGGCCGACCGTGGCGACGGCCTCCGCTCCCCCGTCGGAGGCCACGCGGAACCGCTCGACCGGCGCCGCCGTCATCATGCCGACGCCGGGACCCTCGGGGCCGAGCGAGGCCATGTGCTCCACCGGGTCCATCCGCGCGTAGCCGCTCGCGACCTGCGCGTTCAGCACCCAATCCCGGGGGCCGATCCCGCCGCCCAGCATCGCCGAGGAGATCATCCGCCAGCCCGGCCCGAACCGCCACAGCAGCGTGCCGAGGCGCGCGCCGTCCTCGGCCCGGTGCGTCAGCGACGGGCGCGGCAGGCCGGTCATCCCTCCTCCACGGCGGAGACCGGGGAGGGCACCGGCGGGCGCACCAGGTGGACGAGCGGACGCCCGTCGGCGCCGGGCTCCACCCGGACGCGGGCGCCGAAGTGCTCGGTCAGCAGCGGCTCGGCCAGCACCCGCCCGGGCGGGCCCGCCGCGACCGCGCGGCCCTCCGCGAGCAGCACCAGCGCGTCGGCGTACTGCCCCGCGAGGCTGAGGTCGTGCAGCGTGGTCACGACGGTCAGACGGTCGGCCAGGCGCAGCCGGTCGACCAGTTCGAGCACCTGCTGCTGGTGCCCCAGGTCGAGGGCGGTGGTCGGCTCGTCCAGCAGCAGCACCGGCGCCTGCTGCACCAGCGCGCGGGCGAGCACCACCCGCTGCCGCTCGCCGCCCGACAGGTGCCCGAGCGGCCGGGCCGCGAAGCCGTCCAGGTCGAGCCGCTCCAGCACCGACCGCGTCACCTCGCGGTCCCGGGCGCTCTCGCTGCCGAGATAGGAGATGTACGGCGTGCGGCCGAGCAACGCGTAGTCGTACACGGTCATGTCGGGCGGCAGCGCCGGGCTCTGCGGGGCGTAGGCGACCAGGCGGGCCCGCCGGCGCGGGCGCAGGCCCTCCACGGCCGCGCCGTTCACCAGCACCTCTCCCCGGCGCGGGATCAGCCCGGCGACGGCCCGCAGGAGCGTCGACTTGCCCGCGCCGTTGGGGCCGATGACCGCCAGCCACTGCCCCGGCGCGGCCGACAGGGTGACGTCCGCGAGCACCGGCCGCCCGCCCAGCGTGACGCCCAGCCCGCGTGCCTCCACCGCCGGGACGCCGGGGCCGGCGGTGTCGCCGCTCACGTCTCCACCCGCCGGGTCATCCGCAGGACGGCGACGAAGAAGGGCGCCCCGACGAACGCGGTGACCACCCCGATGGGCAGTTCGGCCGGGGCGAGCACCGTACGCGCGATGGTGTCGGCCAGCACGAGGAACGCCGCCCCGCCGAGAAGCGACAGCGGCAGCACGACGCGGTAGGACCACCCGGCGAGCCGCCGTACGACGTGCGGCACCACGATCCCGACGAAGGCGATCAGCCCGCTGACGGCCACCGCGGACGCGGTGGCGAGCGAGGCGGCCAGCAGCACGGCGAACCGCACGCGCGTCGCGTGCAGGCCGAGGCTGACCGCCTCCTCGTCGCCGACCGACAGCACGTCGAGCAGCCGCCCGTGCAGCAGCATGACCACCGTCGACACCACCGCGTACGGCGCGATCATGCGGAGCTGCTCCCACCCGCCGCCGACGTCGCCGAGTATCCAGGAGTAGATGCGCTGCAGCTCGTCGACCTTGAGCTGCTGCACGAAGGTCTGGATGGCGGTGAGGAACGAGGTGACCGCGACCCCGGCGAGCACGAGCGTCGCGGTGCCGCCGCCCCGGCCCGCCGTGTGGCCCAGCGCGTACGCGAGGACGACCCCGCCGACGGCCCCCGCGAAGGCGGCGACCGGCACGGCCGCCACCCCCGCGTCGCCGCCCAGGAAGACCACGACGAGCGTCACCGTGAGGCCGGCCCCGGCCGCCGCGCCGAGCAGGTACGGGTCGGCCAGCGGGTTGCGGAAGACGCCCTGGTAGCCCGCCCCCGCCAGGGCGAGCAGGCCGCCCACGACGGCGGCCAGCAGCACCCGGGGCACCCTGAGCTGGAAGACGATCCCCTCCTCGTTCGGCTGGAGGCCGGAGTGCAGGGACACCAGCGGTAGCCGGTCGAGCAGGGCCAGCGCGATGGCGCGGGGCGAGATGACCGCCGCGCCGACCGCCAGCCCGGCGACCAGGCTGACCAGCAGCACGACGGACACGACGAGGAGCGCCCGGCGCGGACGGCCCGGCGCCGTCACCCCGCCATCCGGCCCTGTCGCGGCACCGGATCTCACCGGTGAACCGCTCTCATCGGAGCACCGCTCTCACCACGGCACCGGTCCCACCGCCACCGGGGGCGTGCGCGTCGTCACCGGCTCAGCCCGCCGCCTTCCGGACGGCGTCGCTGACGACCTGGGCGAGGTCGGCGACGCGCGGCCCCCAGCGGGAGGCGACGTCGTCGTCGAGCTCCACCACGCGGCCCTGCTTCAGGGCGGCCAGGCCGGACCAGCCCGGCCGCTTGGCCAGCGCGGCGGCGTTCTGGCCACAGCACTTGGTGTCGCCGAGGAAGATCAGGTCGGGGTCGGCCTTGGCCACGAACTCCGCCGACAGCTTGGGATAGCCGCCCGCCGCGTCGGGTGCCTCGTCGGCGATGTTCTTCAGCCCGAACAGGCCGTAGACCTGCCCGATGAACGTGCTCGACGTGGCGGCGTATGGCGTGGTGTCCAGCTCGTGGTAGTAGGTCAGGCTCTTGCCCTTGGGCGCCGCCGCGGCGAGCGCGTCGATCTTCTGCTTGACGCCGCCGGCCACCTCCTCGGCCTTGTCCGTGTTGCCGGTGGCCGCGCCGAGGTCCCTGATCTGGTCGTAGGTGTCCTCCAGCTTGGTCGCGGCGGGCTCCAGCAGCACCGGGACACCGACCTTCTTCAGGCCGGAGACCACGCCCTCCAGGTCGTTGGCGAGCACGACGAGGTCGGGCTTGGCGGCGGCGATCGCCTCGACGTTGGGCTTGAAGCCCGACAGTGACGTCTTCGGCGCCTCGGGTGGATAGGTCGACTGGTCGTCCACCGCGCTCACCTGGGCGCCCGCGCCGATCGCGAACAGGATCTCGGTGGCCGTCGGGGACAGCGACACGATGTGCTCGGGCCGCTTGCCGATGGTCACCGCGCCGTTGCCCGCCTGAATGGTGACGGGGAAGGCGGCGGTGTTCGAAGCGGCGGTGTTCGAAGCTGTGGGGGGTGGGGGCGACGCGGACGTGGCGGTGCCGTCGCTCTGGCCGCAGCCGGCCAGTCCGAGCACACCCAGCACCACACCCGCGACGGCCGTACGCAGGGGCCTCACGAGGGTCCTCCAAGGGGGGAAAGCCGGGAAATCGAGAGACCCGCGTGATAAGACGGATCACCCTTTTCCACGAGGGTTGATGGCGTCGGCGCACAACGCAGGCGACCTGGCTCGTCCCCGGGGGAGGGGAACCACAGTTGCGGGACAGCGCCGGGTTCTCACCGGACTTCGCTGCGCTGCGCGCGTCGGACGCAACCGTACCAACTCCCCCGCCGCGCCATCATCCTCCCCCTGTCGCCGAGGCCCGGCCGCCCGCCCGTACGCCGCGGTGGTAGGGCAGGCCCCACCCCGGAGGCGGGGGCTCACCCAAGATCGGGAGTAGTGGCTCCGTCGCTGCGCCGGACGGCGCCCGGGCGGGAGCCTGGAGCGGCCGGGAAACCCCGGCGGAAGCTCCCGCACTGTCTCTCCCCCGGGCTCCCACCCCGAGCCCTCCGGCTCTCCCCCGGGCCCTCCCCGGGCTCTTCTCCCCCGGCCGGCGCCGGATCGGGTGGTCGCGACCGCCCACCGCTCCGGCCGGGCCCGCGACTGACCACGACCGACGACCGAAGGCGGCGCCCCCGTGTCCCTGACCATGTTTCCTCCCGCCCCCGTGCGGGCCCCGGCAGCCCCCGGGCCACGGGACCGCTTCATCGACGTCCTGCGCGTCTTCGGGATGGTCCTCGTGGTCGTCCAGCACTGGGCGATGCCGGTCCTGTCGTACGCCGGAGGTCGGCTGACCACGGGAAACGCCCTGGCGGCGGTTCCGTTCGTCACCTGGATCTCCCAGGTGATGCCGCTGGTCTTCTTCGCCGGGGGCGCGGCCAACGCGATCAGCTTCCGGTCAGCGGCCCGCCGCGCCGGGCTGGAGGACGCGGGCGAGACGGGCCCGGCCTCTCGGGAGGGGACAGCCGGGCGGTCGAGCGCGCACAAGTCGACGGCGCGGGAGTGGACGGCGCGGCGGATGCGCCGCCTGGCCTGGCCGGTGGCGCCGCTCGCGGCCGTCTGGCTGCCGCTCCCCCACCTCCTGACCGCGCTCGGCGTGCCCCCGCAGCCGGTCGAGGTGGCCGCGCGGACCGTCGGCCAGTTGCTGTGGTTCCTCGCCGTCTACCTGCTCGCGGTGGTGGCCACGCCCCGCCTGCTGCGCGTACGGGCCGGGATCGCCCTGCCGGTGCTGGCGGGCGGCGCGGTGCTGACCGACGTGATCCGCTTCTCGGGGCTGGAGGCCGCCGGCTATCTCAACGTCGCGTTCGTGTGGCTGGCCGTCCACCAGGTCGGGTTCCGCTACGCCGACGGCGGCCTGGAGTGGCTGCGGGGACGCCGCGCGGCGGCGCTCGCGGGGGCGGGGTTCGCGATGGTGGCGGCCCTCGTGGCGGCCGGCCCGTACCCCGCCAGCATGATCGGGATGCCCGGCGCGGTCTCGAACATGGCCCCGCCGAGCGCGTGCCTGCTCGCGCTGTTCGCCGGCCAGCTCGGCCTGGCGATGCTGCTCCGCCCCGCCCTGAACGCGCTGGCCCGCCGGCCCCGCGCCGAGGCGGTGCTCACCGTGCTCGCGCCGCGCATGATGACCGTCTACCTGTGGCACATGACCGCGCTCGTCACCGTGGCCGGGGTCGCGGTCATCGGGTTCGGGCTGGGCACCCCGCTCCCCGGCTCGGCGGCCTGGTGGAGCCGGGACCCGCTGTGGCCGGCCGCCCTCGCGCCGGTCCTGCTCGGGCTCACCGCCCTGTTCGGCCGGTGGGAGGAGCCAACGGGAACCGCCACCGGCCGGCACGTGGCGGTCGCCGCGCCGCTCGTCGGCGGCGCGCTGCTCACCCTTACGGTGACCGGCTTCGCGCCGGGGCCGGCTCCGGTGATCGCGTCCGTCGCCCTGCTCGGGGGCCTGTGCCTGGTCAGCCGGGGGCCACGGCATCGCCGGGCCGGTTCACCCGATCGGGTGAACCGGCCCGGCGAAACGCCCTGCGACGGCTCAGGGCGTCAGCGCGCCGACCTGGCGCGGAGCCCGAGCAGGACGTCGATCACCAGGAACGCGGCCAGGGAGATGCCCATCAGGGGCACGTAGTAGCCGATCACGGAGGTGAGCAGGGCCAGCGGCACCAGGAGTCCCCAGTGCAGGCCCCGCCAGCCGCCCCGGGGGTAGGGCCGGCCGAAGCCGCGGGTCGGGCGGCGCCGCCACCACATGCGGTAGCCCAGCGCGATCAGCGTGATGAGCCCGGCGGCGATCGCGGCCAGGACGATCTGGTTGGCCAGGCCGAACAGCAGCCCCATGTGCGCGTCGATCCCCCACCGGGTGAGCTTGGCGGCCAGCGGGTAGTCGGCGAACCGCAGCTCGCCCACGACCCGCCCGGTCGCCGGGTCGAACGCGATCTGGTCCAGGCGCGTGGGGAAGGTCTTGCGGATCTCCTTGACCACGTACGCCGACCCGGGCTCGGCCGGCAGCACGACCTCCAGCGGGCCGGACAGCCGCCAGGCGGCCGCCGCCCGCATGATCTGGTCGACTCCCACATCCGGAGTGGCGCCGGCCTGACCGCCGCTCGTGGCGTGCCCGGCGTGCCCGGCGTGCCCGGCGTGCTCACCGAGATCGGTGTTGATCGACGGGGTGGCCCAGCCGAACCTCGTGCGCAGCTCGTCGATGTTCTCTCCGGCGTACTTCGACCAGGTCAGCCCGGTGGCGGACAGGAACAGCAGGCCCAGCAGGGCCCACAGGCCCACCGAGCCGTGCCACGACAGCGTGCGGCGCGACCCGGTCGCGGCGCGGTCGGGAGTGAACAGGCCGCGCAGGCCACGGCCGGCGCGGCGGCGCCTGCTCAGCCACAGCGACAGCCCGCCGAGGGCGACCACCCACAGCCAGCTGGCGGCCAGCTCGCTGTAGATCCGGCCGGGCTCGCCGAGGTGCAGGCGACGGTGCAGGTCGGAGATCCAGGCGCGCACGGGCAGCGCGCCGGAGCTCCCGTAGCTCTCCAGCGTGCCGCGCACCTGGCCCGTCCCGGGGTCAACGAAAACCGCCATCTGGGTGCTTTCGGGCAGGTTTGGCACGTCCAGCAGCACCCGGGTGGTCAGGCCGGGCTCGGCGGCGGGCCGCACCGCGGTGACCTTCCCTTCGGGCAGCGCCCGGCGGGCCGCGGCGACCTGCTCGCTCAGGGGGACGGCCGTCTGGCTCACCGGCGCGGTCAGCTCGTGCCGGTAGACGACGTTCTCGATCTGGAAGGAGGCGGCGTACAGCAGGCCCGTGGCCGCCGCGACGAGCAGGAAGGGGGCGATGAGGATCCCGGCGTAGAAGTGCAGGCGGATCACGAGCGGGCGCAGCGCCGCCCAGTTCGCGCGCCTGCGGCGGGGAGGCCGCGGGGGGTCGGCGACGGAATGGACGTCGGTGGTCGAGGTCATGGGGGGGTTCTCCGTTCGGCCGTGAGCGCGTGCCCGCGGGCACGCCTCACCAGGGCATGGGGGGAGTGTCCGGCGACCGCCACCCGTCACGAGGGGGCACAGATGGACGCGTCGCACGGCGGAGGAGGCCGGAGCGGAGCCCCGGCCGACGGCTCCGGCCCTGCGCGCATCCCGGAAGGAATGCCGCAAGGGGGCCTGTACGGCGAGGCGTCACCCGGGCCACTCACGGCGGGACGTGCGTGCCGGACACGAGCCGCGACCGCGCGGTGCGCGGTCCAGGGCGGCTGGGAACGGGCGTGCGGCAGGTCGGCGGCCGCCGCCCCCGGAGGGGCGAGCCCGGATCAGAGAACGGAGACGACCGGAGGCGGACCCCGCCGGGCGACCACCACGGCGAAGTCGGCCCGGCGCGGGAGCGGAAGGGAGAACCGTCCGCGGACGCCCGGGGGAAGCGGGGCGGCGCCGGTCGGCGGGCCCGCGAGGACGACGGCCATCGCCCACAGCCGCCGCACGGGCGCGACGGCCAGATGCACGATCACGGCCAGCGCCGACTCGCCGCGTTCCAGGGCCCAGGCGGACAGGACCGCCGCCGCGGCGTGGATCAGCAGCATGCCCAGCCCGGTGCCGTGCTCCCCCGTCCACATGGGCGCCGGCTCGTGCGCGGCGCCGACGGTGAACAGGTGGTGCAGGCCGTACTGCGCGGCGAAGCACGCGCCCAGCAGGACATCCATGCCGCGCCGGCGGCCCGCGAGCAGAAACGCGCCCAGCCAGGTCAGCGCCAGCGCGGCGACGAGGGCGCCCGCACGCACGGGAGCCCCTCCGGCCAGCATGTGCAGCGCGGCCGAGACCAGCACGCACGCGGCCGCGAACACCGCGGCGCGGAACGCGCGCAGGGACGGCCGGCCGGTGAACACGGCGCAATCCTGGCAGAGCGCGGGCGCCGTCACCATCCTTGACTTGTTTGGATGCGCTCGACTATGTCTGTCCGTTTTCCGCACAGCCGCGCGGACGGCCTACCGTCTATGACACCGGAGGGCACCCCCGGATGCACCCGTGAAACGTTCACGCGCGGGCCGACGCCGGCGGGAAGGTCGTATGCACGTGCACCGCCTCCGCCGGACGTCGGCCCCGGTCCCCGGAGCCGCGCTTTCCGGCGGGGGCGGCGCGGTTGGAGCGCGCCGCGTGGGCAAGAGTGGGTCGGCGAAGAATCGAGGTGCTGTGAACGTCATCCTGCTGAGACACGGCGAGACCGAGTGGAGCAAGGCCGGGCGGCACACGGGCCGCACCGACGTCCCGCTCACCCCGCACGGCGAGGAGCAGGCGCGCGCCCTGTCCCGCCTGGTGGCGGGCCGGTCGTTCGCCCAGGTCCTCGTCAGCCCCGCCCGCCGGGCCCGGCGTACGGCCGAGCTGGCCGGCGCCGGGTCGTACGAGGTCGACCCTGACCTGTGGGAGTGGGACTACGGCGGCTACGAGGGCGTGACCACTGCGGACATCCGCGACTCGCACCCCGGCTGGTACGTCTGGCGGGACGGCGTCGTCCCGGGCGACGAGGCCCACCCGGGCGAGACCGTCGAGCGCGTCGGGGAGCGGGCGGACAAGGTCCTGGCCCGGATCCGCTCCACGGACGGCGACGTGCTGGTCGTCGCGCACGCGCACATCCTGCGCGTGCTCGCGGCCCGCTGGCTCGGCCTGCCGCCCGCTTACGGCGGGTACCTCCGCCTCGACACCGGGACGTACTCGGTGCTGGGCCACGAGCACGGCGACGAACCCGTCCTGCTCCGCTGGAACGCCCCCGCATAAGCCATGCCGTGCGCCCAACCGTGCGCACAAGTGCGCACAAGCCAGGCCCGGAGCCGGCTCCGAGTCGGCTCCTGCGTCAGTTCTGGGCGACCGGCTGAGGCTGCGGCCCTCGGCCGGTCAGCCACTCCAGGACCTTGCGGTGGCCATGGCGGGCGTCCTCGAAGTGCCCCCACCGCCAGTATCTGGGCTGCTCCCGCACCCCGGTGACCCACGTCCGGTACGCGACCGCCCTGGGCCGCCCGTCCTGCGGGTCGGCCGGGGAGGCGACGCCGTAGGTGCGGACAACCACGCGGCCGCCGGGTGCGAAGAGCACGTCGTCGGCCACCGGATAAAGAGTCATCTGCTCCAGCACGAGGTCCCCCCTTGCGATTCTCTTGGGGGTCCAATGTGCCGGATCCTTGTTACGGCGCCCGCCTTGTGGTGTTACGCCCGCGAGAAGCGAGTGAACAGAGGGTTACACCAGGAGGCCGTCGAACTCGCCGTCCTTGACCCCGAGCACCAGGGCCCGGATCTCGTCCCGCGTGTAGATGAGGGCCGGCCCCTCGGGATAGCGCGAGTTCCGCACGGCCACACTGCCGTCGGAAAGCTCGGCCAGTTCCACGCAGTTGCCGGTCGAGTTGCTGTGGGCGCTCTTCCGCCAGGTGACCCCGGAGAGGTCGGTTGCGGGCATCCCGTTATATGTCTGCATTCATGTCTCTCTGAGAAGATCGCCGAGGATCTCGGCGGTGCCGCCGGGCGTGGTGCTCTCCACGCACAGCTGCTCCATGGCCGTGAGGTAGGGATCGATGTCCTCACGTTTGTCCAGATAGAGCGCACCCCAGAGCTGCTCGACGTAGACCACGTCCGAAAGATCGGAGTCCGGGAAGCGGAGGATGGTGAACGCGCCCCCCTCGGCCGCGTGCATCCCGAAGCGAAGGGGCATCACCTGCAGGGTGATGTTGGGCAGCGTCGACACCTCCAGCAGGTGCTGGAGCTGTTCCCGCATCGTCGCACTCCCTCCGATGGGCCGCCTGAGCGCGGCCTCGTCGATGACGGCCCACAGCCGGGGGCCGTCCTTGCGCGTGAGCCTCTCCTGCCGCTGGAGCCGCAGGTTGACGCGTTGATCGAGCGTGGCCTCCGTCGCGTCCGGATGACCGAGCCGGATCACCGAGCGGGCGTACTTCGCCGTCTGCAGCAGGCCGGGCACGAACTGCACCTCGTAGGTGCGGATCACGCTGGAGGCCTCCTCCAGGCCGACGTAGGTGACGAACCAGTTCGGCAGCACCTCGCCGTACTTGTGCCACCACCCGGGCGTGTTCGCCTCGCGGACCATCTCCAGCAGGCCACGCCGTTCGTCGTCGTCGTGGACGCCGTACAGCGTGAGCAGGTCTTCGACGTCACGTGTCTTGAACCCGACCCGGCCGAGCTCCATCCGGCTGATCTTCGACTCCGAGGCACGGATGTGGAAGCCGGCGACCTCACGGGTCAGTCCGCGTTCCTCGCGCAGGCGTCGAAGGCTCGCGCCGAGCATGATTCGCCGAACGGTGGAACCGGATCCGGGCGGATCTATGGACACGTGCTATTCCTCCGCTTTGTGGACTGGTTCACAGTCTGTCAAAGATCGCCCCCTTCGTCCCAGTGGTGTCGGGGGTAACGGTAGCGCCTGCACAACGCGCTTGCACGTGCATTCGCTCTTGCACATGCACGGGAGTGTCCTACATCATGATCTCGTGCAGTCCACGAACCTGACTCGTGGCCAGATTCACTGGTCGGCGCTCGACTGGTGGCCGCCCATCGGCTGGTGGCCGGAGCCCGCTCGCGGCCTCCTCCAGCCCGGTGCGGCGAGCGCCAGCGCCACATTCGTCCTCCCGCCCCGCGCGGAGTCGGTGCACTCGGCACGCAGCTTCGCCGCCGGGACGCTCTCGGGCTGGCGGATGACCGACCTGCTCGACGGGATGGAACTGGTCGTCTCCGAACTGGCCACCAACGCGCTGCGGCACGGCATGACGCTCACCGGGGAACGCCCGAGGGAGGTCATCCGGCTGTCGCTGATCCGCAGGGGAGCGCACGTGGCGTGCGCGATCACCGACCCGGGGTCGAGCGCGCCGGTGCTGAGGGACCCCTCCCCCTTCGAGCCGGGCGGGCTGGGGCTGCACATCGTGGAGTCGCTGAGCGCGTGCTGGGGCTGGTGCCCCCTCGTCCCGCAGGGCAAGGCGGTATGGGCCGTGCTCGCGGCCTGAGCCCCGGCCCGGAGCCGGGAAGACGGACGGACGGCGGCGCGCCCTCCGAAAACCTAACTCCGTCGTTAGATCTTGCTGTCGCCGATCGCGGTCCGCCGGCCGAAGAGCGCTCCCGTGCAGCCCGGAATGCATGGGAGCGCCCTCCGGCCGGCGGCCCGGATTCCCCGGAACTCTCCCGAAGCGTGGGCGTGGCGGGCGATGATGTGCAGACGTCGGGCCGGAGCGGCCCAACAGCACGCCCGTTTCCAACCGATCGGCGGAGACATATCGTGATCTCGGAACTCGTGAGCGCGACCTGTCCGCCGGTGCGCGGACCCCGCCGAGGCTGTGATCTGCACTACGGTGTCTGCCTGGGACTCCCGAGAGATCTGTTATGGACGCTCACATAGTCGGCTGGCTGACCAGTCTTGACGAAGACAGGCTCGCCCGCGTCCTGGCCAACCGGCCGGACGCGATCGCACCGCCGTGGCCCCGGCGCATGGACGCCCTCGCCCACCGGCTGACCGACACCTTCGCCGTCATGGAGGTCATGCGCGGCCTCCCCCTGCCCACGCTCGAACTCCTGCAGGCGTGCCTGGTCGCCGGGGGGCACCCGACGGAGGACGAGCTGGCCCGCTTCCTCGGGGTGAGCACCTCCGAGGTCGTCCCCTGGCTCGATCATCTCTACGACCACGCCGTCGCCTGGCCGGGCCCGGACGGCCGGATCACCCTGGCCAAGGCGGTGGCCCGCTGGTGGACCGCGCCCTGCGGCCTGGGCGAGCCGCTCGCGGCGTACCTCGACTCCTGGAAGCTCAGCACCGAGGCGCTGCGCCGGGTGTGCCGGACGCTCGACCTGTCCGGGCACGGCGGCAGACGCCAGGTGGTCGCGCGGATCACGGCGCTGCTCGGCGACTCCGAGCGTCTGGGGACGCTGCTGGACGACGCCCCGGACGGCACGCTCGGCATGCTCGACGACTTCGCCTGGGACGGGCCCGTGCGCAGCGTCGACGGCAACCGGTTCATCACCCCCGGCACCCCGGAGAAGTGGGCGCTCGACCGCGGGCTGCTCTTCCGCACCCAGTGGAACCTGGCCGAGATGCCCCGCGAGGTGGCGCTGGCGCTGAGGGGGCCCGACTACCGCGGGCCGTTCACGCCGTACCCGCCCGATCTCGCCACGTCCGGCGCCGACGCCGGCGCGGTCGAGCACGCGATGTGCCTGGCCGCGCCGCGGGTGCTCGACCGGGCGACGGCGTTGCTGGAGAACGTCGACAAGACGACGCTGCCGCTGCTCAAGCACGGCGGGGTCGGCGTACGGGAGATCAAGCGGCTGGCCAGGGAGATCGGCTGCGCGGAGGACGAGACCCGGCTGCTCCTGGAGGTCTGCGCCGTCGCCCGGCTGGTCGCCGTCGACGACGAGGCCGGCGGGCTGACCGCGACGGCCGGGTTCGACGCGTGGCGGCTGGAGGAGGCTCCCGCGCGGCTGTGCGCCCTGCTCGCGGGCTGGTGGCGCATGGAGCGCTCGTCGCTGCGCCGGGTGGACGGCCGTCAGCCCGCCGCGCTCGGCGACGACCCGGCCGGCGAGACGATCGCGAGGATTCGGTGGGCCCTGTTCGCCACGCTCGCCGAGATCCCCGAGGGCAGGGCCTTCGCGACGCTCCGCGAGCTCGTGCAGCGGGTGCACTGGCGGTCCCCGCTGCTCGACCGGGAACTACTCGCCGACTGCGCCGCGGCCGTCCTCGACGAGGCCCGCCTGCTCGGGCTCGCCGCCTGCGACATGCTCACCGGTCTCGGCCGGGCACTGGCCCCGCTGGCCGCGGTGGCCGGGAACGAGAGCCACGAGTGCGTGCCGGAGGTCGAGCACGATCCCGGGCTGGCCGCCGCCGCCACCCACGCCATGGCGAGCGCCCAGCGCACGGCGCTGTTCGGCGCCGACCTCACCGCCGTGGTGACCGGGCCGCCGTCGGTCGAGCTCGCGGCACTGCTCGACCGCGCGGCCGACCGGGAGTCGCAGGGTACGGCGTCGGTGTGGCGGTTCGGCCCCGCGAGCGTACGGCGGGCCCTCGACGCCGGCGACACGGCGGAGACGCTGATCGCCGGCCTGGCGGAGGCCGGGACGCTCCCGCAGCCCCTGACGTACCTGATCCGGGACGTGGCGCGGCGCCACGGCGAGGTCACCGTGTCGTCGGTCGGGTGCATCATCCAGGGCTCCGACCCCGCGCTGCTCGCGGAGATCGCCGCGCACCGGAAGCTGGGCAGGCTGGGCCTGCGGCTGCTGGCGCCGACCGTGCTCGCGGGCGCGGCGCCCGCCGAGGCGACGCTGGCCGCCCTGCGCGACGCGGGGTACGCCCCCGTGCCGGTGGACGACACCGGCGAGATCACGGTCAGGCGGGAGCCGCGGAGCGGGCGGCTCATCCTCCTGCCCGGCGGGCGGGTCGCCGAGCTCGATCCCCCCGCGCATCTCCTGGAACCCCCGCCCGACCCGCGCGAGCACGCCCGGCGGCTGCTCGTCAGCGGCGGGCCGGCGGCGGGGGAGACGGCCGGGGAGGCGCGGGCCCGCCAGACGTGGGCGGTCATCGGCCGGATGGCGACGCGGCTGCCCGCCGCCCAGCAGTCGCTGCTGGGCTTCGTGGTCGACCGCGACATCCGGGCGCTCATCACGCTCGCCGACGGGGTCACCGCCACGGTCAGCCACGGCGAACTGCGCAGCGGCGTGCTCGACGCCTGGTGCGAGGAGGCCGGCGACTACCTGGAGTTTCCCCTCAACGAGATCGCCTCCGTCGTCAACGCCTGACGCTCGCCCCTGCTCAGCGCACGCCGCAGCGGCGCAGGGCGAGCAGCGCCAGGGCGCGGGTGACGTCGCGGACCTCCCGCAGGTCCACCTGCTCGCGCGGGGCGTGCGCGAAGCGGACGTCGCCGGGGCCGTAGTGCAGGGTCGGCACGCCCGCCGCCGCGTAGAGGCGCAGGTCGCTCCCGTACGGCGCGGCCGTGCGGGACGGCGCGGCGCCGGTCGCGGCGGAGACGGCCGCGGCCGTCTCCGCCGCCAGCGGATGCCCGTCGGGCAGCCGTCCGCTGGCGAACTGCCCGCCGGGCCAGGTGACGCGTACGGGATTGTCCCGCAGCCAGGGGTCGTCGAGGCCGGCGAGCGCCGCCTCCAGGGCCGTCCGCGCGTCGGCGGGGTCCTCGCCGAGCCGGACGCCCAGCCGCCCCTCGGCCACGAGCAGGTCGGGCACCGTGCTCGCCCAGTCTCCGGCCCGCACGGTGCCGATCTCGATCGGGTACGGCACCGGGTTGCCGCCGAACAGCGCGTCGCGGTCCCGGTTGCGCTCCCGCTCCAACTCCCGCACGGCCCGCAGGACCGGCCAGAACGCCTCTACAGCGTTGACGCCCTCGTAGCGGGTGGCGCCGTGCGCGGCCCGGCCGGCGACCTCCAGGCGGAAGGTCAGCGCCCCGGCGGTGGCGGTGATCAGCGCCCCGCTCGTCGGCTCGGTGATCACGGCGGCCTCGCCGGTGTGCCCCCTGGCCAGGGTGGCGAAGGCGCCGAGCCCGCCGTCCTCCTCGCTGACGACGCAGTGGACGGCCAGCGGGCGCGCGAGCCGTACACCGGCCCGGCGCAGCGCGCGGACGACGGCGAGGTTGGCGGCGAGACCGGCCTTCATGTCGCAGGCGCCCCGGCCGTGCAGGGTGGTCGCGGTGAGGCGGGCGCCGAACGGGTCCTGCCCCTCCCACTTGCCCGGATCGCCGATCGGCACGACGTCGGCGTGCCCCTGCAGGATCAGCGCGGGCACGCCCTCGCCCTCGGTGACGCCGACGACGCCGTAGCCCTCGGCGCGCTCCGCCTCCGTCCCCGGGAACCCCTCGCGGGCGCGGAGGTCGTCGAGGTCGAGCTTCCACATGTCGACGTCGAGGCCCCACTCGGCGAGCATGCGGGCACATCTGTCCTGCAGGTCCGACTCCGCGTCGCTGCCGGTGACGCTCGGCACCCGGACCAGATCGGCCAGCAGGCCCACGGTCTCCGCCTCGTCGATCGCGTCCAGGACCCTCGCTTCGACATCCATGCCGAAAATGTACGGCCTGCCCGCGTCGGTGTGGACACCTGAGGAGCGCGGCGCCCGGCCCGTAGGGTGGATCATCATTCCGAGTGGCTTGGCGAGGGGGCCGAGGATGACGAAGCGGACCGCCGGCGGCGGGGCGGGCTGCCGGAACGTCCTGCGCGGCCTGCTCGCCTGGCTCGTGGTCGCGCCGTTCGCGCTGTGGGCCCTGCTGCGGCTGGTGCCGGGCGACGTCCACTTCCGCTGGGTGCAACTGGTCGCGTTCACGCCGTACGCCGCCCTCGCCTCGGTCGCCGCGCCGGTCGTCGCGCTGCTCACGCGGCGCCGGGCCGCGCTCGTGGCCGGCGTGGCGGTCACCGGGGTGCTCGTCGCCTGCGTGCTGCCCCGTGTTCTCCCCGACCCAAAGAGTGCTCTCCCTGACCAGAAGAGTGCTCTCCCTGACCCGAACAGCGCGCTGCCCGACCCGGGTCATGCGGGCTCGGCAGCGGCGGCGGGCACGCCGGACACGCGGGGGCCGGTCCTCCGGGTCCTGTCGGCCAACCTGCTGAAGGGCTCGGTGCCGCCCGCCGCGCTGGTCGATCTCGTGCGGACGCTGCGCCCGGACGTGCTCACCGTGCAGGAACTCACCCCGGCGGCCCTGGACGGCCTGCGGGGCGCGGGGCTGACCCGGCTCCTGCCGTACGGGGACGAGCGGGCACGGGAGGGCTCCAGTGGGTCCGGGCTGTTCACCCGGTTCCCCCTCCGCCCGGAGACGATCACCGGCCCCGGCGACTCCCGGCAGGCGCAGGGCGGCGTCGAGGTGCCCGGCGCGGAGCCCGTCGGCGTCGTGTCCGTGCACCCGTGCGCGCCGCGCTACGTGGCACGGCTCACGTGCTGGGCCGACGGGCTCGCCGCGCTGCCCCGGCCCGCCCGGCAGGTGCGGATCCTCTCCGGGGACTTCAACGCGACGCTCGACCACGACCGGGTCCGGCGCCTGCTCGACGCGGGCTACCGGGACGCGGCCGACGCGACCGGCGACGGCCTGGCCGGGACCTGGCCGTACCGGCGGTGGGACTTCAGGGGACTGCCGGTGCCGCCGGTCACGATCGACCACGTCCTGGTCGACCCGCGCGTCGCCGTGCGGGCGTTCGGCGTCCACCGGCTGCCGGTGACCGACCACCGCGCGATCTTCGCCGAACTGGTCCTGCCCCCGGCTAGGACGTCAGCGACACCCGGGTGAAGCGGGTCTCGAAGCCCTCGCCGCTCGGGGCGGCGCACATGACCCCCGCGAGGGCGAGCGTCTTCGGCGGGAAGTAGGCGAGGCGCAGCATGTGCTCCGGCTCCGCGCCGTTCACGCCGTACCGGACCGTGACGGCGTCTCCGGCGCGCTCGAAGTCGAACGTGGCGGAGACGAGGCCGGCGGGCGCGGGCGTGACGGACCAGTCGGAGAAGCCGCGCGTGACGACCACGCTGAGCTGGTGGCCGCCGTCGACGAACTCGACCCCCGCCTTGATCCAGTTCTCCTCGTCGATCCGCAGCACCGCCCCGGCCTGGTCGTACTGCTCCGCGTAGCCGGCGTCGAACGTCACCGTCAGCCGGAGGTCCCCGGCCACCTCCCGGCCGAACATGTGCGCCGTGTCGAACGAGTATCCGTAGTGCGTCTTCTGCCACAGGTCGGTCCGGGCGCCGGCGACGGCCCGCAGCCCCTCCCCGTCCCCCGACCATTCGGCGGGCTCGTTCACCCACGTGAAGCCTTCGATCGCCATGCCGCCCCCTTGCGTTCGCTTTACCGGATCCTGCCTATGAGAGCGCTCTCAGCACCTCCGGGTCAAGGACGATCTACCGAGCGATGACTCTCTTTTGTCCTATTTACTGTCTCTTTCCATATACTCGTGCCTCACATCACGTTTGACCCTTTTGTACGCCCCCACCCCTCGCGCGACTCGTATCCCATCCCTCCCCCTCGGATCACGCGCCCGATCGGCACCCGCGCCCCGCCCCCGGGGCCGCTCCGCGCTGCCCGGACGCGTACGGGGCCCGGCCCACCCCGGCCGGAAGCCCTCCACGACGCGCGGCCCTCCCCCAGAGGGCCGCGCCGCGAGCGACCCGAAAGGAAGCCCATGCACAAGCGAGCCCGTCAGGCGGTCACCGCGGCCCTGGCCGGAACCACCCTCCTCCTCGGCACGGCCGCCACCGCGGAGGCGGCGGTGGCGCCTCAGGCTCCGCCCGCGGTGTCCCTGCCCCCCGCCGACGCCCCCCGCCCGGTCCTGGACCCGGTCGCCATCGGCGCGGCGCTCAACGCGGCCCTCCGCGCGGCCGCCGCGGACGCGAAGCGGCTCGCCGCCCTTCCCTCCGGCAGGGCGACCGCCACGTCCTTCTGGGACGCCTCCACCGCCTCCGGCAAGCCCATGCGGTACGCGACGCTCGCCAGCCCCTACTGGCCCCTGGGCACGAAGGTGAAGATCACCTACAGGGGGAAGAGCGCGGTCGGGGTGGTCGAGGACTTCGGCCCCGCCGAGTGGGCCGTCGCCCAGCACGACATCCCCGCGATCGTCGACCTCTCCGAGAAGATGATGGCCGACCTGTCCGGCGTCGCCTCCAACACCGTCCATGTGCGCTTCCAGGTGCTGAAGTGGGGCAAGGGCCGCGTCTACCGCCACTCGGGGACCGGCTACGACCTGGCCATGGGCCGCTCGTGAGCTCCTGACCTCCGTCCGCCTCCGATGACGGCGCCCGGGCGGCCTCCGCGTACACTGCGAGGGTGCCTGACCCGAAGTTCGAGATCCAGATGCTCCACGACCGCGTGATGGTCAGGGTCGAGCGGGAGTCCGAGGAACGGCGCAGCACCTCGGGCATCGTCATCCCGGCCACGGTCACGATGGCCAACCGGCTGGTGTGGGGCGAGGTGTACGGCGCGGGAGTCGGTGCGCGCACGGTCAAGACCGGCGACAAGGTCCTGTTCAACCCCGAGGACCAGTACGAGGTCGAGGTGCAGGGCCAGCTCTACCTGGTGCTGCGCGAGCGGGATCTGCACGCCGTGGCGACGCAGCAGACCGACCACGGCACCGGCCTCTATCTCTGACCCGTCGTGCGCGGCACCACCGGGTCCGCCGCCGCACCCGCCTGTCAGGCCCCGCCGCCGAGATCCGCCGTGGTGGTCACGCGGCCGGTCTCCGCGGCGGCCGGGAGGAGCCCGTGGTGGTGCAGAAGGCCGCGGGCGTGAGCGATGGCGGTGGGAGTGTCGGGGAAGATCAGACCGTCGCGGTAGAGGTGGCCGGCGATGCCGAGGGCGGCCAGGACCTGGCCGTGTCCGGGTTTCACGCCGGAGATCAGGACGGTGATACCCCGGCGTTCCATGCGGACGATGGCATCGCCGAGGATCTGGGCGCCGGTGGCGTCCAGGGTGGTGATCCGTGACATCCGCAGGATGACCACGCGGACGTCCGCGACCTCGGACAGTTCGAGCAGGAAGCGGTGGGCCGCGGCGAAGAACAGCGGCCCGTCGAACCGGTAGGCGACGATGTGCTCGCTCAGCAGCCGCTGTTCCTCGGCGCTGTGGTCACCGGCGTCGAGCGGGACCTGGTCGAGCCGGGAGGTCCGGGCGACCGCGCGGAGCGCGAGCACGACGGCCAGGCCGAGACCGACGGCCACCGCGGTGATGAGGTCGAACACGACGGTCACGACGAAGGTCAGGACGAGCACGGCGGCGTCGCCGCGGGTCGCGCGGGCCAGCGCCCGCAGGGAGCCGACCTCGACCATGCGGACGGTGGTGGCCAGCAGCACCCCCGCGAGCGCCGCGAGCGGGATCCGGCCGACCAGAGGGCCGGCGGCGAGCACGATGCCGGCGAGGACGGCGGCGTGGGTGAGCGCCGCCAGCCGGGACCGGGCCCCCGCGCGCACGTTCACCGCGGTACGGGCGATCGCGGCGGTCGCCGGCACGCCGCCGAGAACGGGTGCGGCGAGGTTGGCGATGCCCTGCCCGAACAGCTCCCGGTCGGGGTCGTGTCTCTCGCCGACGCTCATCCCGTCGGCGACGGTGGCGCACAGCAGGCTCTCCAGCGCCGCCAGCGCCGCCACGGCGAGCGCGGACGGCAGGAGCGTTCCCACCATGCCGGGATCGAGGAAACCGAGCGACGGGGCGGGCAGCCCGGCCGGCAGTGCCCCGATCCGGGCGACATCGAGCGAGAACACCTGAGCACCCAGCGTCGCGACCGCGACGCCGAGGAGGGAGAACGGGACACCCGGCCGCAGCCGGGCACCGGCCAGCATCACCGCGGCCACCGCCAGCGCCATGAGCGGCGCCGCCCAGGCCGGATGAGCCGCGAAGTGTGCCACGGCTCCGGCCGCGACCTGCCACACTTTCTCGCCGTCTCCGGCTGTCACGCCGAGCGCGGCGGGCACCTGCTGCAGCGCGATGACCACCGCGATCCCGGCGGTGAAGCCCTCGATGACCGAGGTCGGCAGGAACTGGGCGAACCGTCCCGCCCGCAGCGCGGCCAGGGCCAGGAGAACCAGCCCGGCCATCAGGCCGACCATCAGCACTCCGCCGGAGCCGTAGGAGTGCACGATGGGGACGAGGACGACGGTCATGGCGCCGGTCGGGCCGGACACCTGCAGGTTGCTGCCGCCGAACACGGCCGCGAGCGCTCCGGCGACGATGGCGGTCACCAAGCCGGCTTGGGCGCCGAGCCCGGAGGAGACGCCGAACGCCAGCGCCAGCGGCAGGGCCACCACCGCGACGATCAGCCCGGCCACCAGGTCCCGGCCCGGTGAGCGGCGTGCGGCGGTCCAGTCCGACCGTCCGGGCAGCAGATCCGCCAACCCGCGCGATACTTCCCGGAGGCTCACGTCGTCTGTTCCAGCTCGGCGAGGAGCTCGTACTGGCCGGCCAGCACCTCCGTGAGGATGCGACGCGCCGCGCGCATCATCTCCGACACGTCCGCCCCGGCCAGCTCGTAGACGACGGTCGTCCCGTCCCGTCGTGCGGTGACCAGCCCCGCGCGGCGCAGCACCGCCAGCTGCTGCGACAGATTCGGCGCCTCCACCTCGATCGCGGCCAGCAGCTCCCGGACCTGCTTGGGCCCCTCACACAGCAGTTCCAGCACCCGGATGCGCAGTGGATGGCCGAGCGTCTTGAACAGCTCGGCCTTGGCCTGGTAAAGCGGGACCGGCATCACTCGGCCCCGCCCTCGACAGGAGGCCCGTCCGCCGGTTCGGGTGTGACGACGGCCTCCGTGCGTGCGGCAGGCGTCGCGTCGACGCCCAGCTCCCGCCGCAGGGACTCCAGGTCACCACCACCGCTGTATTTCAAAGCGCGAGCGACCTTCACCTGCTTGGCCTTGGCCCGGCCACGCCCCACAGCCATCGCCTCCTCATCCGCGGACATCGTTGCCATTATAGGCAATTAAGAAACTCTGCAACCATGAGGACGGCCAGATGTACCCGCACTGCCGCGACGGCGGGCCGGCCCGGCGCCGGCCTCTATCTCTGAGCTCCGCCCATCCTCCCGGGACGCTCCGCCGGACCTGTCGGAGAGGACGAATCCGGAGTAAGCGGCCACTAGTGTGAGATGAGCGACATCGACCCTTCTCGCGCGACGGGCGGCCCATGACCCTTCAGGATGACCTCGTCGAGCTTCGCCGCGCCCTGCACCGGGAGCCCGAGATCGGGCTCGACCTGCCCCGGACCCAGGAGAAGGTGCTCGCGGCGCTCGACGGCCTTCCGCTGGAGATCACGACCGGCGAGCGGCTCACGTCGGTGACCGCCGTGCTGCGGGGTGCCCGGCCGGGGCCGGCCGTGCTGCTGCGCGCCGACATGGACGCGCTGCCGGTGCACGAGAGGACGGACCTGCCGTACCGCTCGCGCGTCGACGGCCGCATGCACGCCTGCGGCCACGACCTGCACACGGCGATGCTCGTGGGGGCGGCCCGCCTGCTCTCCGGCCGTCGCTCCGACGTCGAAGGGGACGTGGTGCTCATGTTCCAGCCCGGCGAGGAGGGCCAGGAGGGCGCCAAGCTCATGATCGAGGAGGGGGTGCTCGACGCGGCGGGCGACCGGCCCGTCGCGGCGTACGGCATGCACGTCTTCTCCACCACGATCCCCCGCGGCCTGTTCCTGACCAAGGGCGGGCCCGTGCTCGCCGCGGCCGACACGCTGACCGTGACCGTGCGCGGCAGGGGCGGGCACGGCTCCGCCCCGCACCGCGCCCTCGACCCGATCCCCGCGGCCTGTGAGATCGTGACCGCCCTGCAGACCCACGTGACCCGGACGTACGACGTGTTCGATCCGGTCGTGGTGACGGTGGGGAGCTTCCACGCCGGCACGACCGACAACGTGATCCCGGACGAGGCGCGGCTCGAGGTCACGGTGCGGACGTTCTCGGCCGCCACGCGGGACCGGGTCAGGGAGGGCCTCGTACGGCTGGCCCGCGGCATCGGCGAGGCGCACGGCCTCACCGTCGACTGCGCCTTCGGCATCGGCTATCCGGTCACGGTCAACGACGACGCCGAGGCCGAGTTCGCCGCGCGGACGGTGCGGGAGGCGCTCGGCGAGGACCGGTACTTCCCGCTTCCCACCCCCGCGACCGGCTCGGAGGACTTCTCGTACGTGCTGGAGCAGGTGCCGGGGGCCTTCCTCGTGGTCGGCGCCTGCCCGCCCGGACGCGACCCCGCCACCGCCCCGTCGAACCACTCGGCGGAGGCGGAGTTCGACGACGCCATCCTGGGCGACGGCGCCGCGCTGCTGGCCGAACTGGCGATCCGGCGGCTGGCCCGCCCCGCCGCCTGAGAAGCCGCCCGGCCCCCGCCCGCGAGGGGTCGGGCAGCGGTCGGGCAGCGGTCGGGCACGGGTCGGGCGGCCACGGCGCACGCCCGGCGAAGATCAGCTCAGCAGCTCGCGGGCCTTCTGGATCAGGTCGACGCCCAGAGTCAGCCGTATCGACACCCAGACGATGACGGCCGCGCAGGCGAACGTCAGCGCGGCCGCCACGATGCGGACGAACCAGTTCTGCCGCGTGAGCCAGTCCGTCGCCCGCCTGACCCAGTGCTTGGCGAACTCCAGCACCCGGCTCGCCCAGGCGAACTCGGTGGCCAGCACGGCGAGGCCGGTGAAGACCACCAGCCAGCCCGGCCCCGGGAACGGCACCATGATCAGCCCGCCGACGACGAGGGCGGTCCCGATCACCCCGATGACGATCCGCAGCGTCAGCCGGCCCGCCGGAGTGGCGCGCACCCGGTCCAGCAGCCCCCGCCGCTCCGCCTCTTCCCCACCTGTCCGACTGTTCTCAGCCGTAGACACACGGCTCACCCCCATCCCCCTGCCCACGATAGTCAGCCGGGGCCGCGGCCACGGTCACCGACGTCATCCCTCTTCGAGGCAGGCGGCGGTCTGCTCGGCGATCTCCAGTTCCTCGTTCGTCGGCACCACCAGCACCGTCACCTCGGCGCCCTCGGGGGAGACCACCCTGGCCTCCGCCGACTCGGCGGCGTTGCGGGCGGGATCGACCTCGATGCCGAGCCGGGTGAGACCGGTCGTCGCCAGCGCGCGGACCCGCGCGCTGTTCTCCCCCACACCGCCGGTGAACACGATCGCGTCGACGTGGCCGAGCGCCGCGTAGTAGGCGCCGACGTAGGCGCGCACGCGGTAGCCGTACACGTCCAGCGCGAGCCGGGCGTCCTCGTCGCCGGCGTCGGCCAGCCGCCAGACCTCCCGCATGTCGTTGGCGCCGCACATGCCGAGCAGGCCGCTCTCCTTGTTCAGCGCCGTGTCGACGTCGGCGAGCCCCATCCCGGCGACCCGGGCGAGGTAGGCGGGCAGCGCCGGGTCGACGTCCCCGGAGCGGGTGCCCATCACCAGGCCGGCGAGGGGGGTGATGCCCATCGACGTGTCCACGCTCCGCCCGCCCCGCACGGCCGTCGCGCTCGCGCCGTTGCCGAGGTGCAGCACGATCGAGTTCACCTCGCCGTACGGCCGGCCGAGCAGCGCCGCCGCCCGGCGCGAGACGTACGCCGTGGACGTGCCGTGGAAGCCGTAACGGCGCACGCCGAGCTTGCGGGTCCACTCGCGGGGGACGGCGTAGGTGTGGGCGTGCGGCGGGATCGTCCCGTGGAAGGCCGTGTCGAACACGGCGACGTGCGGCAGCCCGGGGAAGGCCCGCCGGGCGACCCGGATGCCCTCCAGGTTGGCCGGGTTGTGCAGCGGCGCCAGCGGCGCGATCTCCTCGATGGCCCGCTCGACCGCGTCGTCGATCAGGACGGGCGTGACGAACCGGCTGCCGCCGTGGACGACCCGGTGCCCGAGCGCGGTGACCCCGTCGAGCGACGGCCCGTGCTCGGCGAACGCCGCGAGCACGGCCTTGAGGCCCTCCTCGTGGTCGGCCACTCTGCGCTCGACCCGTACGCCGTCGTGGACGAGCGCGCTCTCGTCCTCGCCGATGCGCTCGACGAGCCCGCCGGCCAGACCGGTGCGGGTCGCCATGTCGATCAGGCGGTACTTGATGGACGACGACCCCGTGTTGAGGACCAGGACCTGCGCGCTCACAGCGCCTCCACCCGGGTCTCCTCCCGCGCCTGGGCCTGGATGGCCGTGATCGCGACGGTGTTGACGATGTCGCCGACCGTCGCCCCGCGCGACAGGTCGTTGACCGGCTTGCGCAGGCCCTGCAGCACCGGGCCGATCGCGACCGCGCCGGCGCTGCGCTGCACGGCCTTGTAGAGGTTGTTGCCCGTGTTGAGGTCGGGCACCACGAACACCGTCGCCCGCCCGGCCACCGGGCTGCCCGGCATCTTCGTGCGCGCCACGCTGGGCTCGGCCGCCGCGTCGTACTGGATCGGCCCCTCCACCGGCAGGTCCGGCCGCAGCGCGCGGACCCGCTCCGTCGCCTCCCGCACCTTGTCGACCTCGGGCCCGGCGCCGGACTCGCCGGTCGAGTACGACAGCATGGCCACGCGCGGATCGACCCCGAACCGGGCGGCGGTGGCGGCCGAGGAGATCGCGATGTCGGCGAGCTGGGCGGCCGTCGGGTCGGGCACGACGGCGCAGTCGCCGTACACGAGCACCCGGTCGGCCAGGCACATGAAGAAGACGCTGGAGACGACGCCGACGCCCGGCGACGTCTTGATGATCTCGAAGGACGGCCGGATCGTGTGCGCCGTGGTGTGGGCGGCGCCGGAGACCATGCCGTCGGCCAGCCCGAGGTGGACCATCATCGTGCCGAAGTAGGACACGTCGGTCACGATGTCGCGGGCCTGCCCGAGGGTGACGCCCTTGAGCGCGCGCAGCCGGGCGTACTCCTCGGCGAACAGCTCGCGCAGCTCGGGGTCGAACGGGCTCACCACCCGGGCGCCGTCGACGGCCAGGCCCATCGTGTTCGCCGCCAGCCGGATCTCCCGCTCGTCGCCCAGCAGGGTCAGCTCGGCGACGCCCCGGCGCAACAGGCTGTCGGCCGCGCGCAGGATGCGCGGCTCGGCGCCCTCGGGCAGCACGATGTGCCTGCGGTCGGCGCGGGCCCGGTCGAGCAGGTCGTACTCGAACATCAGCGGGGTGATCGCGGCCGCCCTGGTGACCCGCAGGCTGCGCAGCAGCGCCGCGGCGTCCACGTGCTCGGCGAACACCCCGAGCGCCGTGTCGATCTTGCCGGGGGCGTCGGGGCTGAACCGGCCCTCGGCCTTCGACAGCTTCGTCGCGGTCTCGAACGTGCCGCCCGGTGTCGTGAGGATCGGCAACCGGATGTCCATGCCCTTGAGCAGGCGGACGACCGCGTCGGGCAGTTCGAGCCCGCCGTTCAGGATGATCGCCGACAGGGCGGGAAACGTGCGCGCCTTGTGCGCGGCCAGCAGGCCCGGCACCAGCGCGGCGGCCCGGTCCGCCGGCACGACCACCGCGAGGCCCTCGGTGAGGCGCTCCAGGATGTTCGGCAGCGACATCGCGCCGATCATCAGCCCGCCCGTCTCCCGGCCCAGCTGGGCGGCGTCGCCCATGTAGAGCTCGCCGTCGCAGGCGGCCATCAGGTCGCTGACCGTCGGCGCGGACAGCCGCCGCACCTCCGGCAGCACGTACGCGGGGACGCGGGCGGCCACCTCGTCCACCAGGGCGGGCGCCACCCTCGTGACGACCGTGGCCAGCTCGGTGGCGTGCCGCTCGGCGAGCTCCTTGCGCGACATCTCGACCGCTGTGGCGATCTCGTCGGGCGTGCGGTCGAGACCGGTGACCACGTTCATCACCGGCGTGCCGAGGTTCGCGGCGAGCTGGGCGTTGAACGTGAACTCGGTGGGCGCGCCCACGTCCGTGTAGTCCGTGCCGATCACCACGACCGCGTCGCACCGACCGGCCAGCGCCCGGTAGCGGGCCAGGATCTCCCCGGCCGCGCGGTCCTCGTCGGCGTGCACGTCCTCGTAGGTGACGCCCGTGCACATCTCGTAGGGCAGGCCGATCGCGAAGCGGCTCCGCGCGGTGTTGACCAGGCTGTCCTCGCGGCCCGCCCGGACGACCGGCCGGAACACGCCCACCGTGCCCACCTGGCGGGTGAGGAGCTCGATCATGCCGAGGGCGATCGTGCCCTTGTTGCTCCTCGCGTCGCCGGCCGCGACGTACACCCCGATCGCCATCCGCGCAGTCACCCCTGTGTCCCGGCCACCCTGCCTCTGGGCGGCCCGACGGCCCGCCCAGGCAAATCTACGCGACCGCCCCCACAGGCGTGTTAGCCGTACGTCACATCCGTACCCCCTTTCCCATCGGCCGCAGGTCCTTGGCCGGGGCCACCACGGACGAAGAACGGCCGTACGGGCGTGGGAGTCGCCCGTACGGCCGTCTTGGTGTTATCTCAGGAGGCGGTGCAGGTCAGCGTGGCCGGAACCGCGTTGGTGTTGTTCCAGGTGGCCTGGAAGCCGAACGTGGTGGACGCCCCGGGGCTGAGCGAGCCGTTGTAGCTCACGTTGGCGACCGTGACGTTCGCCCCGGACTGGCTCACCGTGCCGTTCCAGGACTGGGTGATCGTCTGGCCGTTCGCGAAGGCCCACTTGACGGTCCAGCCGCTGATCGCCACGGTGCCGGTGTTCTTCACCGTGACGTCGCCCTGGAAGCCGCCCGGCCACTGGTTGGCCACCGCGTAAGTCGCCGAGCACGACTTGCCGCCCGACGGGGTCGCCGAGGGCGACGGGCTGGGCGAGCGGGACGGGGACGCACTCGGGGACGGGCTCGGGGACGGGCTCGGCGAGGGCGACCTGGTCGGGGACGCCGACGGAGACGGCGAGGGAGACGCCGAGGGCGACGGCGACGCGGACGGGGAGGCCGAGGGAGACGGCGACGGGGACTGCGGGGTGCCGCCCGTGCGGTCGCCGTAGATGACGCCCCGGCCGTTGGTGCCGAGGTAGACCCGGCCGTAGATCCGGGGATCGCCGGTCAGGGCCTCGCCCATGTTGCCGTACTGGTGCTGGTCGTCGTTGATGCGCACCCAGCTCACGCCGGTGTCGTCGGACCGGAACAGGCCGTCGACGCCGTCGACGGTGCCGGCCAGATAGAGCGCCTGGTACGACTTGCCGGGCGCCGCCTTGCCGAAACCGACGTTGATCGAGTCGCTGACGTTCGACAGCTTGGTGAACGAGGCGCCCGAGTTGGTGGAGTGCCACAGGCCGCCGTCCCCGGCCAGCCAGATGTCGCCCTCCTTGCCGGGCAGCGCCTTGAAGTGGACGTCGGTGGTCGGCAGGCCGGTGGCCGCGGTGGCGCTGAAGCTCGCGCCGCCGTTGGTGCTCACGTAGAACTTGCCGCCCGAGTAGGCGTAGAACTTCTGCGCGTTCACCCGGTCGGACTCGACGATCGCGCCCGCCGGGACGCCGGTGGAGGCGCTCCAGCTGTTGCCGAAGCCGACGGAGTAGACGACCTGGATGCCGGGGTCGGCCGGCGACCACACGAAGCGGCTGCCGTCGGCCGCCGCGGCGACCGTGCCGCCCTTGTTCACCCCACCCGGCTCGGTGCCCTGGAACCAGTTGGCCCCGCCGTCGGTGGAGAAGGCGACGTGGCTGTCGTTCGGCCGGTCGGAGTCGGTGAAGTCACCGGCCCGCACCATCACGCTCGGGTTCGTCTCGGCGTAGTCGAGCGAGGTGGTGGAGGTGAAGACGGGCTGGGCGAACATCGTGGACGGCACGGCGTCGAGGTTGGTGTGCCGGAAGCCGCCGATGTCGCCCAGCGCGCTGATCAGCGGGGCGCCGGTCGGCGGGCTGATCAGGTCGAGTACGGCGGTCTCCTCCAGGCCCCTCACCATCGGCTTGATCGTGAACTGGCCGCCGGAGTCCCACTTCGTGAGGTCGGTGGTGCCGTAGATCGTGGCGCCGGTGCCGTACATCATCCGGTCGGAGTTGAACGGGTCGATCTCGACCGACTCGTTCATCCAGCCGAGCTTGGGGGTGACCTCCGGAGGCTGCGGGTTGGTCCCGAAAGTCAGCCACGGCGCGGACGAGATGTCCATCTTGTAGCGGAAGCTGCGGTTGGGGTACGACGTCCAGTCCCAGATGCGGGTCCAGGTCGCGCCGCTGTCGGTGCTCCGGAAGAAGATGGCGTCGGGCCACCAGGAGACCTGCGTGGCGACCATGATCGTCTTCGGGTTCTGCCGGTCGATGGTCAGGCCGCTGTAGCCGAAGTAGTCGTCGCCGCTGCTGGACGGGATCGGGCTGATCTGGGTCCAGGCGCCGGTCGCGGTGGCGTAGCGCCACACGTCGCCCTTGCCTCCGTCGTACGGGCCGCCGGTGTCGCTGGTGGCGATGTAGAGGTAGCCGTTGGCGGTGTCGAGCACGCCCTTGTGGGCGATGTAGCCGGTCGGCTGCCCGGCGACGCGCTCCCACGAGGTGCCGCCGTTGGTGGTCCGGTAGACCGTGTTGCTCTTGTCCGCCACGCCGACGTAGACGGTCTGGGTGGCGTTGCCCGAGGTGCCGGTCCGCTTGTCGAAGGTCACCCAGACGACGCCCTGGTTGTCACCGTTGTAGGCGTCTCCGGGGCTGGCGACGTAGTTGCCGACGTTGGGGAAGTTGGTCACCTTGGCCCAGGTAGCGCCGGAGTCGGTGCTCCGCCACAGGCCGTTGCCGCTGGGCGCGCCGAAGTACAGGACGCTGTTCTTGTTCGGGTCCACCGCGAGGCGCTCGCCCATGCCGCGTCCGGGCATGTTGCCGCCCAGCTTGAACGGCAGCGGGCCGACCTGCCACGAGGCGCCCTTGTTCGACGAGCGGATGATCGCGCCGTTGTTGGGGTCCCAGCTGTTGGTGTACATGCCGACGGCGGCGTACACCTTGTTGGCGTCCACCGGGTCGGGGGTGATGCTGACGACCCCGTTGTAGCCCCAGTTCGACTGGCCGACCCAGTCGAGCAGCGGCGTCCAGGTCTGGCTGGACTGCTCCCACCGGTACGCGCCGCCGATGTCGGTGCGGGCGTAGATGAGGTCCTTCTGGACCGGGCTGAACACGATGCCGGGAACGAAGCCGCCCCCGGCGATCTGCACGTTCTTGAACGTGTACGGATCGGCGGCGACGGCCGACACCGGCGCCATCCTGATCACGGCCGTGGTCAGCGCCACCGCGGCGACCACGAGCAGGGTTGCGAGTCTTCGCATGGACGGTTTCCCCTTCGGGCATGGACAACCGGCCATGCACGATCAGGCGGGGACCCTGACCGTCCTTCTCCTCCGTGCATGGGAATCTGAACGAGAGATTCACACATCGGCCGAAGCGCCGTCAATAGTTTGGCGTCCAGACAAAATCTAAACCGGTTTCACCTAGGGGTCGCGTCCCGTTCGCGCGCAGGCGTGGAACACAATTCCGGACATGACCACAGCTCTCGTGCTGGGCGGCGGAGGTGTCGCCGGGATCGCCTTGGAGGTGGGGATCGTGACCGGCCTGCGCCGTCTCGGCGTGGACCTGGGGACGGCGGACCGCGTCGTCGGCACCTCGGCGGGGTCGGTCGTCGGCACCCTCGTGGCCACCGAGGCCGACCTGGAGCAGACCATCTCCCGCCAGGCCGAGGTGGACACCGGGGCTCGACCAGACCGCGGCCGTCGCCGCCCCGCTCGCCGACGTCTGGGCCTGACACGGCTGACGGCGGCGGCGGAGCCCCTCCGCGCGCCGCCCGCCCGGCCTCGGGTCACCCCGCCTCGGTCACCCTGCCTCGGGTCACCCCGCCTCGCTGACCGCCTTGCTGACCGCGTTGGGGCCGTCGTATTCCCGGTCCGGGATGCGCTCCAGCGCGTTCAGGACGGCGTCGTCGGCGCCCTGGTCCCTGGCCGTACGGATCAGGTCGGGCTTGGCGGCCGGGTAGTCCACGCCCTTCAGGTGCTTCTGCAGCTGGATCGGGTTCGGGGCGTCGGCCATGACCTGTCTCCCTTCGTCCGAGTTGTCCTCACCTGCTCGCCTACCCGCTCGTTCACTCGGCCACGCGGGACCCCGCGGCGGACGGCCGAAACCGGCTTTACCGCGCGCTCACCTGGGCTTTTGTCACGATTGGGTATACGCGAGCCCACTTTGTGAAACGGGGAGGCGTGAGGGTAGCTGGCGTTGCGTGCCTGATGCCCAATTGCTGGCCGCACAGGATCTGCGGCTCGACGTCAACCTCCTGGACTACGTGATCCTCGCCCTGTACTTCCTCGTGGTACTGGGGATCGGCTTCGCCGCGAGGCGGGCCGTACGGACGAGCCTGGACTTCTTCCTCTCGGGCCGCGCGCTTCCCGCCTGGATCACCGGCCTCGCCTTCATGTCCGCCAACCTCGGCGCCACCGAGATCCTCGGCATGGCCGCCAACGGCGCGCAGTACGGCCTGATGACCGTGCATTACTACTGGATCGGCGCGGTTCCCGCGATGGTGTTCCTCGGCGTCGTGATGATGCCGTTCTACTACCGGTCGAAGGTGCACAGCGTCCCCGAGTTCATGCGCCGCCGCTTCAACGGCGCGACCCAGTTGCTGAACGCCTCGACGTTCGCCCTCGCGCAGATCCTCATCGCCGGGATCAACCTGTACGCGCTGGGGCTCGTCATGGACGCCCTGCTCGGCTGGCCGCTGTGGGTGTCCATCATCGTGGCGGCGGCGATCGTGCTCGCGTACATCACGCTCGGCGGCCTGTCCTCGGCGATCTACAACGAGGTCATGCAGTTCTTCGTGATCGTCGCGGCGCTCGTGCCGATCGTGGTGATCGGCCTGACCCGGGTCGGCGGCTTCTCCGGCCTCGGCGAGAAGGTCAGGCAGGGCGTGCTCGGCGAGGGCGGCCTGCACACCTGGGCACAGACCGGCGGCACCGGCAACCCGATGAGCGCCAACTGGATCGGCCTGGTCCTCGGCCTCGGGTTCGTGCTCTCCTTCGGCTACTGGACCACCAACTTCGCCGAGGTCCAGCGCGCGCTGTCGGCACGCAACACCAACGCGGCCCGGCTGACCCCCATCGTCGCGGCGTACCCGAAGCTCGTGATCCCGATCGTGACCGTGATCCCGGGCCTCGTCGCGGTGGTGCTGTTCGGCAACCTCGGCAAGGACGGCGGGCCGACGTACAACGAGGCGATCCCGCTGCTGATGAACGAGTTCCTGCCGAACGGCGTGCTCGGCATCGCGGTGACCGGACTGCTCGCGTCGTTCATGGCCGGAGTGGCCGCCAACATCAGCGGCTTCAACACGGTCTTCACGTACGACATCTGGAAGTCGCACGTCAACGGCGACCACTCCGACGAGTGGTACGTACGGCTCGGCCGGATCGCCACCACCGGCGGCATCGTCGCGGGAATCGGCGCGGCGTTCATCGCGGCGGGGTTCAGCAACATCATGAATTACCTTCAGTCGCTGTTCTCGTTCTTCAACGCCCCGCTGTTCGCGACGTTCATCATCGGCCTGTTCTGGCGGCGGATGACCGCGTGGGCGGGTTTCTGGGGCCTGCTGAGCGGCACCGTCTGCGCCTTCACGTCGTACATCCTCTACAAGACGGGCGTGCTCGACTTCGGTACCGAACTCAACGCGAGCTTCTATGGCGCGGGCATCGCCTTCGTGGTCGACGCGATCGTCTCGGTCGTGGTCACGCTCGTCACCACCCCCAAGCCGCAGAGCGAGCTGCGCGGGCTCGTCTACGGTCTGAGCGACGCGTCCCTCTCGGACGACGCGCTGGCGGGAGACGCCGCCTGGTACCGCTCCCCCGTGATCCTCGGCGCCGGCGCGGTCGTCCTCGCCGCGGCGTTCTACCTGCCCTTCCTGTAGGAGGTTCTGATGGCCGCCCCGCAACGACTCTTCGACATCCGCCGCGTGATCGGTGGTCTGTTCCTGCTGTACGGACTGATCCTCACCGTCACCGGCCTGTTCGACGGCGCCCAGGAGCTCCAGAAGGCGGAGGGCATCCGCATCAACCTGTGGACGGGCATCGCCATGCTCGTGGTCGGCGGCGCCTTCCTGCTGTGGGAGCGCCTGCGCCCGTCCGACGCCCCCGCGCCCTCCGACGCCTCCTCCGGCGACGAGGAGTGAGCGGGATTCCCTTCGGGACGCGAGGGCCGCGGTCGTCTCGACCGCGGCCCTCGTCATATCCGATGACGCGGTCAGCGCGGACGGACCACCACTCCGGCAGCGCCCTCGGGAACGGCGGCACCCTCGGGAACGGCGGCACCGGCGGCTTCGGGACCGGCGGCTTCGGGACCGGCGCCCCGGGGCTGCGCGGCGGCGGAGTCCTTCGTGACGACGACGGGAGGCACCAGCACGGCCGGGATCGCGGCCGTGGTGCCGTTGGACACGGTGGCCGTGCCGTACACGGTTCTGCCGCCCGCGACCTCGACGGCGAGTGCCGCCGCGGCGGCGGCCTCGGCGGCGACGTCGGCGCGCACGGTCGCGGTCACGGTGGCGGGAGGCGCGCCCGTGCTCACCCGCCGCAGGACGCCCGTCCGCCCGCCCTGTCCGACCAGCGGAACCCCGGCCGCGCCCGCTCGCGCCAGAGCGGCCGCGACCGCCTCCGCCGCGTCGCCCGGGCAGCAGACGCCGGCCACCTTCGCGGGCCCGCCGGGCGCCGCGAGGGCCGCCGCCACCTCGCGCGCCGCGTCACCGGGCCGGGCCAGGTCCCGTTCCCAGCCGATCGTCACGCGGCCGTCCAGCACCGCGTGCAGGCTGCGTTTCACGGCCGCCGCGTACGGATCGCCCGGCGGGCCGTTGAGAAGCAACACGGGCCCGGGGCGCTTCCCGGGGCCTTTCTCGGGGCGCTTCATGGCGCCGAGCAGGGCCAGGGCCTGCGACCGGCCGGCCCGCGCCGGGTCGGTCGAGACGTAGGCGTCCACCGGCCCGTCGGCCAGCCGGTCGTACGCGACGACCTTCGCCCCGGCCAGCTTCGCCCGGGCCACCCAGGGAGCGGCGGACCCGGGGTCCACCGCGCCGAGGACCAGCACCCGGACGCCGTCCGCCAGCATCCGCCCGAGCTGCCGTCCCTGCCGGGCCCGGTCGCCGGCGGCGTTCGCGTACTCGACCCGGCAGCGCGGGCAGCGGACCGTTAAGGCGCGGGTGAACAGGGCGCGCTCGGGGCCCTCGGCGGGAAGCAGCAGGCCGACGGTGAAGCCCTCGCGGACGGCCCCGACGGCGCCGAGGCCCGCTCCCCGCTCCTCCCCCCGCTGTCCGCACGCCGCGACCGACGCCAGGAGAAGCACGCAGACGCCCGCCAGCCGTCTCCCCACGGGACACCCCCGATCCGTTGCTGAGCCACGTTTCGCAGAGCCGTCGTGTGTGGAGCCTCCCTTACCCCATACCCGGACAATTGCCCCACAACTCCCGCGACACCCATCGGCACCAGCACCAGACGATCACCAGAGGGGGGGATTACGCCGTGGGCCGAAGGGTGTGGCTCCCCTCCGCGCGCATCCCCTCCTGCTCTAATTTGTGAGAGACTCCACCATTGCGGGGCGGTAGCTCAGCCGGTCAGAGCATCGGACTCATAATCCGTGGGTCGTGGGTTCAAGTCCCACCCGCCCTACCACGTACGACCAGCGATCAGCGGTCCGACCTGCGCGTTCTCCGTTGCGCCCGTACGCCGAAGGACCCCGAGAGGTCTCCCGCGGTCCTGATCAGGCTGTGATCATGGGTGTTGACGCGGTGCTGATGAGGATCGAGCAGCACGGGACCAGCCCGAAACGCAGGAAGCTCGCTCCCGTCGCCGTCGCACCAGACCCCAAGGATCTCTTCGTGCGTCTCGTCGACCAGGTGCTCCGAAGACTCGAAGATCTCGCCCGACAGCGCGCCGCCGAGCCAGCGACAGAGCTGCACCTCGACGGCGACTGAGGCCCTCAATCCCGCGAGGGCCTCCGGGAAGCGGCGGTTGGCCATCTCGCGTTGCTCCTCGATGCACTTGGCGTCGGCCCTGAGCATCACGTCGACGCCGTGCGCCGGCACGTCGACTATCCGGTGAGGGCCGTGCGGTAGCGCAACTTCCTGATCGGGCGGACGTCACTGCGGTCAAGAACGACCGCGCCGTCGTGGTGCCAGCCATCCCGCTCGTAGAAGGAGCGCGCTCGCGTATTCCCTTCCAGGACCCACAGGGTGGCCTCGGCGTATCCAGCCGGCGCCATCTCGCCGAGAACGGCGGTGATCAGCGCCTTACCCACGCCAGTGCCCCAGACTTCGGGAAGAGTGTAGATCGCGCCGATCATGCCCACCCGTACGGAGTTGTCATCCTCGTCGTCGGTGGGATAGAAGCGCGAGTACCCGACGCCACGGCCCGCCTGCTCGGCGATCAACGTGCCTGCCCGAGCGCCTCCGGAGCGGCTCAGCAAGCCTTCCCACGTCTTCGTCAGCGCCTCGTGGTCAAGAGCATCCAGATAATCGTCCGAGAGAAGCCTGCGAAAAGCCGCACGCTGTGATGCCCTCTGGACCCTGGCCAGAACTGATGCATCCTGCTGGGTGGCGAATCTGATTCGCTGCGTCACGTGATCTTCTCCGGTCACGTCGTCTATCTGCTGCTCGCGGACGCTAACCGGGACTGCGAGGCAGGCGCAAAGGGATTTCCATCTCGCTCGGCGGGAGGGGCAGGCCGCCGAGGTATACGAAGGCGAGCATCGCGGCCGGCATCGGCCCGAGCACGGGACAAGACGGTGGCAGAATGTGACCATGCGGCCACCCCGAGCAAAGTACTTCAACACCACGGGTCCGTGCGACCCGCGGCGTCACTACATGCTGCCCCCTACGCCGCGGCTCCCGCAGGCACGGGCGCTCATCGAGATGGACCGCTACTTCGTGCTGCACGCGCCCCGGCAGACCGGCAAGACGACCACACTGAACGCCCTGGCGTCCGAGCTGAACGCCGAAGGCGACATCGCCGCCCTGATGTTCTCCTGCGAGCGCGCCAAGGCAGCCGGCGACGACTACGCCGCCGCGGAGTCACTTCTGCTGGATTCCCTCCGCCAGGCCGCCGAGTGGGCGGCCTGGCCGGAGGAACTACTCCCGCCGGACCCGTGGCCACGGGCCACCCCTGGCAGCCGATTCGGTTCGGCGCTGACGGAGTGGTGCCGCCGCTGCCCGCGCCGGGTGGTGCTGTTCCTCGACGAGATCGACGCCCTGCAGGGCAACAGCATGGTCAGCATCCTCAGCCAGCTCCGCGACGGCCACAACGCACGGCCGGGAGGCCGACCGTTCCCCGCATCCGTGGTGCTGTGCGGGTTGCGCGACGTACGTGACTACAAGGTCGCCTCGGGCGGCGAACCCGGACGGTCGAACCCGGCCAGCCCGTTCAACATCGTCACCGAGTCGCTGCGCCTGGACGACTTCAGCGCCGACCAGATCGCCGAGCTCTACGGCCGGCACACAAAGGAGACCGGCCAGGAGTTTACCGAGGGCGCGGTGGACCGGGTCTTCGAGCTGACACAGGGACAGCCGTGGCTGGTCAACGCCCTCGCCTACGAGATCACCGTACGGATGGGGGTGGCTGACGCCATCACCGCCAGCCAGGTGGAAGAGGCTAAGGAGCGGTTGATCAGGGCGCGCGCCACCCATCTGGACTCTCTGACGGCCCGGCTGCACGAACCGCGCGTCAAGCGGGTGATGGAACCGGTCGTGGCCGGGGTCTTCCCCCACGTCGAGCCAACCTTCTCCGACGACCTGTCCTACGTCCGCGATTTGGGGCTGATCAAGCAGAAACCCCCACTGGAAGTGGCGAACCCGATCTATCGGGAGGTCGTCCTGCGGGCGCTGGGCGACCCGTCGGAACAGTACGTGATGGCCGATCCGCACAGCTTCGTGCTGCCGGACGGCAGATTCGACCTATCTCGCCTGTTGGAGGAGTTCGTCGTCTTCTGGCGCGAGCACGGCGAGGTCCTCATCCGGCAGGAGGGCTACCACGAGGCCGCCTGCCAGATCATCCTCATGGCCTTCCTGCACCGCCTGGTCAACGGCGGAGGTTATCTCGATCGTGAATACGCCGCCGGCACCAAACGACTGGACGTGCTCATCCGCTGGCCCTACACCGGCCCCGGCGGCGAAAGGCTTATGCAACGGGAGGCCATGGAGCTGAAGGTCTGGCGAGCAAGCGAAACGGACCCGCTGCCCGACGGATTCGCCCAGCTCGACCGGTACCTGGACCGGCTCACCCTCTCCACCGGCGTCCTGGTCATCTTCGACCGCCGCCCCGAGGCCCCGCCTTGGAAGGAACGCGGCGGCTTCGAGCGGACGACCACCCCCTCCGGCCGCCAGGTCACCGTCCTGCGCGTGTGACGGGGTTGATCAAGCTCTGCGGGGCCGCGCCCGCTACAGCCGGCCGCGCGCCCCGGGCGAACACCGGCCCCGCCCTCCAGAGGTCCGGCCTCGAGTCCGACTCCCGCCGGGTACGCATACCGCAGTATGATTGTCTTATGGCCGATACGACGCGCATCACGGTGACGTTGCCGAACGAGCAGGTCGCCGAACTCAGGAAGATCACCGACAATGTCTCCGGTTATGTCGCCGAAGCGGTGGCACGCCAGCTGCGGCACCAACTCCTAGGTGCTGACTTGCTGCGTCACCAGGAGGAGCACGGGGAGTTCACCGAAGAGGAACTGGCCCAGGCCCTCGTCAGCATCTTCGGGACGGCCGATTCCGGCGGTTCGGCGAGCGTGGCGTGATCGATCACGTCGAAACCGTCGTCCTCGACTCTCAAGGGCTCTCTGCCTGGATCGCGCAGGACCGCAAGATTCTCGCTATGTTCCAGGTGTTACATTCCATGGGCGCCGATTTCGTTATCGGTGCCAACACCATCGTGGAAGTCAGCCACGCACGACTGGACATGCCGCGCCTGCAGTGGGTGCTCTCCCGGGTGAAGGTCGAGCCGGTGACCGAGAGTGCGGCGAAGAGGTCTGCTGAACTGCTCAAGGCCGCAGGGCTGCACGGCCACAAGTACGCGATCGATGCGACGATCGCCGAGATAGCATTGCGTCAGCCAGGTCCGGTGACAATGCTGACCTCCGATATCGACGACATGACCCGGTTGTGCGGCGGCCGCGTCCGGCTCATCGGAATCTGAACGCGATACCGGAGCGCTCCATAGCGGCCGCTCACCGGAGAGCCGGCGGGCATCGGCGGCACCGTCAAGATCGAGGGCACCGTCCGTTCCCCGGCAAACCTTGAGATCTCGCTCAGCAGCACGCTCGTTCCCACGATGAAGGAGACGGGGAGCAGGCCGGCGAGCAGATTGAGCACGGTCGCGACGCTCAGCGAGGCCGTCCTGGCGTAGGGAAGCAGCCGGGCGAACGCATGCCTGCGCTTCGCGGCGGCGGACCTGCCGGCGGACCCGGTGGCAGACACGGTGGCGGCAGACGGGACGCGTGTTTCCGTGGTCATGCGTTCCTTCCGCTCCCGGAACCGGCCTCGATTATGATCGGAAGCAAAGCTGTGACGAAGCCGAGTAGGCCGGGATCGCGCGAGTCACGAGAGAGCCGCCGTCGCTGGAAACGCGGCCTCGCCCCCCGGTCGAAGACCCTTCTGAGCTGCGGGGAGGAACGGCGGCGCCGCCGTGGCGGCCGCCCAATGCCCCGCCGGTGGGCCCTCGTTACCGGGCCGCGACGAGGTCTCGCCCGCGCGGCGGGGCGAAGGTGTGGTGGCACCGCGAGCGACAGATCCCTGCTCGCCCACACCGGACAGGGATACCTATGGTTCTCGTCTGTGGAGTTGTCATGCGAATTCTGTCCTCCCAGGTCTCCGAGCATGTCGGGGAAGAGGTGACCGTCGCCGGCTGGCTACACCGCGTCCGCGCGCTGAAGTCGGTGACCTTCGCCGTCGTACGTGACCGCGATGGTCTGGTGCAGGTCGTCGCCGCCGAGCCGGAACTGGTGAAGCGCCTCGCGGTTCTCACCGAGGAGACCGTCGTCGAGGTGACCGGGACCGTCACCGCCAACCAGCAGGCGCCGGGCGGAGTGGAGATCACCTCGCCGACCGTCCGTGAGCTGTCCGAGCCGGCCGTCGCGCCGCCGTTCGACCTCTACCGGCCGGTGGTCTCGGCCGCGCTGCCGACCGTGCTCGACAACGCGGCGGTGGCCCTGCGCCACCCCAGGCTGCGCGCGCCGTTCGAGATCTCCGCGGCGTCCGTGGCGGGGTACCGCCGCGCGCTCGACCGGCTGGGGTTCACCGAGGTGCACACTCCCAAGGTGGTCTCGTCGGCCACCGAGTCCGGAGCGAACGTCTTCGCGCTGGACTGGTTCGGCCGCAAGGCCTACCTGGCGCAGTCGCCGCAGTTCTACAAGCAGACCATGGTCGGGGTCTTCGAGCGCGTCTACGAGGTCGGCCCCGTCTTCCGGGCCGAACCGCACGACACGGCGCGGCACCTGGCCCAGTACACCAGCCTCGACGCCGAGCTGGGCTTCGTGACCGACCACCGCGACGTCATGGCCGTGGTCCGCGAGGCGGTGGCCGCAATGGTCGCCACCATCGCGGAGCGTGCCCCGGGCGCGGTGGAGTCGCTCGGAGTGAAGTTGCCGGACGTGCCGGAGGAGATCCCGTCGATCCACTTCGCGGACGCGCAGGAACTGCTGGCGCGGGAGACCGACGAGGACCCGCGCGGTGAGCCGGACCTGGCCCCCGCGCACGAGCGGTGGCTGTGCGACTGGGCCATGCGCGAGCACGGCTCGCAGTTCCTCTTCGTCACCGGCTACCCGATGCGCAAGCGGCCGTTCTACACGCACCCCGACCCGCGGCGGCCGGAGTTCTCCAACAGCTTCGACCTGCTCTTCCGCGGCCTGGAACTGGTGACCGGCGGGCAGCGGCTGCACCGCCACTCCGACTACCTGGCCGCCCTGGAGGCCCGCGGGGAGAGCCCGGAACCCTACGCCGGCTACCTGGCGGCGTTCGCCCACGGCATGCCGCCGCACGGCGGGTTCGCGCTCGGGCTGGAGCGGTTCGTGGCCCGGCTGACCGAGGCGGACAACATCCGCTGGACCACGCTCTTCCCGCGTGACCTGCACCGCCTGGCGCCCTGACCCGCGGCCCGGATTCCGGTTCCCGCGCACGGGTACCGTACCCGGCGGGTGCGGCCGCTCTCGCAGGAGAGGAGCCGCACCCGTCCCTTCACCGGTCGGGCGCCGAGGGGTGTCTCGGCGGTCAGACCACGGTGCCGGCCAGGCGAGGGTGCCGGCCAGGCGAGGGTGCCGGTCAGACCACGGTGCAGGGCACGCCGTTGAGGGTGAAGGAGGTCGGCTTGGACGTGTTGCCGCTGTGGTTCGCCTGAAAGCCGATGTCGACGGTGGCACCGGGGGCGATCGTGGCGTTGTAGTCGACGTTGCGGGCGCTCACCTGGCCGCTGGAGGGCGAGAAGGTGGCGTTCCAGCCCGAGGTGATGGTCTGTCCGGAGGGCAGGGTGAACGCCAGCGTCCAGCCGTTGATCGTCGACGACCCGGTGTTGGTGATGCTGATGCTGGCGGTGAAGCCGGTGCTCCAGCTGTTCATCGTGTAGGCGACCCGGGCCGCGCCGGTGCCGCCGGTGGGCGACTGGCTGGGTGATTGGCTGGGCGACTGACTCGGCGACTGGGTGGGCGTCACGGTCGGTGTGACCGTGGGCGTCGCGGAGGGCGAGGAGCCGCTCAGGCTGGTCACGTAGGTCGTCATGCTGCGAGCGGGAAGCGTGACGGTGAGGGAGCCGTTCGACATGGTGGTCGCCGCCTGGGGCGCGACGTTCCTGCTCCCGTCCGTCACCCAGGACGACACGCCGGCCGAGCCGGCGCCCGCCACGGTGAACTGCTGGCTCGCCGCGGAGGTGCCCTTGTTGATGGCGACGATGACGACGGTGTCGCCACTCCGGTACGCCGAGACGTAGACGTTCGTCGCCGGATTCGCCGTCGCGTCGATCCGCACGTACCCGGGGCGGACGAACCTGGCGAACTGCGCCATGATGGCGCCGCGCTTGCTGAGCTGGCCGTCCTCCCGCATGGGGCCGTAGCTGCGCCGGATGTACCACCAGACGTACGCCTGGAACTCGGCCTCCACCATGGCGCGGTGCATGTGCTCGCCCACGTCGAGCGCCTGGGGCCAGGTGTCCGCCGAGTCGGTGCTGTTGGGGTAGTACACCTCCGTCATCCAGAGTTCCTTGCCCGCGCCCTTCTGCTTGAAGAGGGGGTAGGGGAAGTTCGAGTACGCCGTGCCGTAGAGGTGCGCCCCGATGATGTCCGTGTTGGCGAGCGCGGTGGAGTCGTTGAGGATCGGGTCCGACATGCTCTTCACGTACTGGAAGGACTCGGGCGCCATGACCCTGGTGTTGATCGAGCCGGCGTTCTCCCGCAGGAACTTCACCATCTCGGTGGGAGTCCACCACGTCCAGTCGTGCGCGTAGTCGGGCTCGTTCTGCACGGAGATCGCGTACAGGTTCACCCCGTTGT
Organism: Microbispora sp. NBC_01389; assembly: GCF_045040095.1. Lineage (NCBI taxonomy): Bacteria > Bacillati > Actinomycetota > Actinomycetes > Streptosporangiales > Streptosporangiaceae > Microbispora > Microbispora sp. NBC_01389. Next base: position 4,470,104 of record NZ_CP109552.1, on the reverse strand, counting down.
TCTTCATGTACGTGCTGAAGGAGTTCAGATGCGTCGCGTACGCGGCGTACTGGTCGGCCCTGAGGCGTTTGGCGTTGGTCTGACCGCTGCGGTTGAAGGTCTCGATCATGCTCGCCGGAGGATTCCACGGCGACGCGAACACGGTCACCCCGAGCTGGGCCGCGCGCTGCGCCGTCGCCAGGTCACGGCCGAAGTCCGACTGGCTCTCGCCGACGGGGATCCGCAGGATGGAGAACCCCAGCTTGCCCTCGCCGGTCTGGAACGCCGTGTCCCGCTGGGCGGCCGTCAGGTCGCCGATCCAGGCCGCGTGGGCCATGCCGCCGAAGCCCTTGATCGTCTGCCGCTGCGCCGACGGAGTGACGGTCGCGGTGGCCGCCGAGGCCTCGGTGGCGCCGAGGACCGCCGACGTGGCCGTGACGACCGGCACGGCCCCCAGCGTCGTCAGGACGGACCGCCGGCTGAGCACCCTTCGCTCACCGCTCGTCGGCCCATTCTGGTCGTGCGTCATGTCTCCTCCTCGTGGTCTCCGGTGCCGATCCGCGCCTTCACGCTCCGGTTCGGATCGACCCCGAATGTTGGCGTTAACATTCCCTCGCATGGACCGGCACGGGAGGCGCCGGGGATGCGGACCGCTCAAGGTGGTGCGCGGAGGGGGTAACACTCCAGCGGAGTGTGGTTCCGCCCCCGGCGAGGGTCAAGCACGAGGCGGAGGCCTTACGCGGTGGAGGGGCTCGTACGCGGCTGAACTGTGCGGACATCGCACCGGACCGTGAAACTTACAGGTCGGGAATCCGCCGTCCTGCACCGGTTCAGCGGAGGTCGGGCTGGGGCGCCGCCGCGCGGGACGTGCCGGTCGAGGCACCGGCGGCACCGTGAGCGCCACCCGTGCCGAGCGGGCCTCTACTGGACGGCCCTCCACTGGACGGCCCTCTACTGGGCGGCCTCCGGCACTCGTCAGGGAAGGGTGACGAACCACCTCAGGAACTCCCGGGCGGAGGAGGTGTCGAGACGGTAGTCGATGTTCGTCGACCTGCAGGCGTCGTCCGCTCCGCTGATCGTCGTGGCCACGAGCAGATCGGAGTCGGCGGCGCCGAGGAAGTTCGGGCCGCCGGAGTCGCCGAAGCAGGTCCCGCCGTCCCCGCGCTCCGAGTCCGGCGTCAGCTTGAGCCAGTCGGCGCCGAGGCGCTCGAACGAGATGGACGTCCGGTTACGGGTGTCGGTGTAGGTGAACCGCCATCCCTGCTTCTTCTTGGTGGGAGTCAGCGCACCGTAGCCGACCGGGGTGAACCGCGTCGACTGCAGCGTGCCGTCGTCCCGCATCCGGTCGAGCAGGCCCGGGGCGGGCAGTCTGGCCGGCCTGATCGCGGGGACCGCGGAGGGGAACACGACGACCGCCATGTCATGGAGATGGTGCCCGCGCGCGTACCTCGGGTCGCGTACGAAGCGGCCGCTGAAGACCTTGGCCCCGGGCTCGTAGCGGTCGGCGAAGGAGACCCGCGCCGTCCGCTGCCCCGAACCGCCGCAGTGGGCGGCGGTGAGCAAGACGGTCGGGGAGATCAGCGTGCCGGTGCAGTACGCCCACGTGCCGTCGCTCTCCGGCGCGTCGCCGATGAGGGCTCCCACCTGCGGATGATCATCGCCGTCCACCGAGCCGTTGGTGATGGCCGACGCCGGGAAGGCGACTCCTATGATCATTCCAACAAGAATCATGACAAATGGGACGAAACGCATAGGCAAATGTACCCCGGTTATGCGGTTTACCGGGAAACATGGACAAAAGATCTACTGGCCCCGGATCCGGATAGACGTGTACGCGAAGACCGGGGAAAGCCCGCTCGGCCGTCCCCGCCGGCAGGCCGCCCGGATGCGCCTCGTGGACGCGGCGGCGATGTCCGCACCGATGACGCCCACGTCGCCGCACCTGGCAGCTGGTCGTGTGCGCCCAGGTAGGCGGCGGTGACGACGGTCACGGCAACCTCCGGAATCGGCGCGGCTTCGGACGGCGATCCGCGGTAACGGCCGGGACGGGAAGGAGCACGCGGTGGTTGCGGCAGGTGTGATCACCGCCAATTCCGCGCAATTCCCCGGAACCGTTTCGCCCGTCACGCAAAGCGGCCGTGAGCCCCGGGGAACGGCACGGCCACACACCAGAGGTAGGTGCGTTTTCTGATGCGAAAAGGCATTGTTTGCGGCTTGATGGGTGACTGTGCCGTTTGTTACCCCTAGCGTGAGAACCAGGGTCTGGATCCAGGGTTCGATGGATCGAATCGCGCTCCATGTGGCCGGGGTTCCCGGTGACATCACGGAGTCGACGGAGTGATACCTATGCTCAGAGAAGCACTGGCCGCCGGCACGCTCGCCGTGTCGGCTCTCGCCGCCCCGGTGGCGCTGCAGGCGCAGTCCGCCCACGCCGCCGGCATCACCGCCCAGGCCGCCGTGCAGGCTCCGGCACAGCCCTGCCCCGGAGGCAGGTGCCGTGGACGGGAGCGTCACCGGTACGGCCAGTACGGCCGCACCGGGCAGGTCCGGGAGCGGGAACGCATGCGGCAGGAGATTCGTGGCCGCGAACGGATCCCGGTCCGGGAAGAGCGCGGACGCGAACGCATCCGGGAGGAGACGCGAGGACGCGAACGGATCCCGGTCCGGGAAGAGCGCGGACGCGAACGCATCCGGGAGGAGACGCGAGGACGCGAACGGATCCCGGTCCGGGAAGAGCGCGGACGCGAGCGCATGCGGCAGGAGATCCGCGGAGGCGAACGCATGCGCGAGGAACGCGGACGCGAGCGCTTCCGGGAGGAGACGCGTAGCCGCGGCGCCGAGCGCGAGCGGGGCCGGGAGGAGTTCGGACGGTGACAACGGCTCGCGGTAACAGCGACAAGAGCAGGGAGAGACAGGAAGCGACACCCGCAAGGACCGGATAGCCCACGCCCGTCGAACCCGCCGGACCCATGGCCCCGCGAGGCAGCCGCCTCGCGGGGCTCCGCTCAGCTCCCGACCGGCTTCAGGAAGCCCTCCAGAGCCACCGTGCCCTTCCCGTAGCGGTCGTCGAGTTCCCGTCTCAGCTCCGGCGTGGCGACGTACACCCTGGCACTGACCCGGTTGCCGATGGTGTCCACGGACAGGGTCAGGAACCGCCGGCTCTCCATCTCTCCCTCCAGCTCACGCTGGATCGCGCGGAGGTCCGACTCGGTCCGCTCGGCGCCGCTCACGCACAGCGCGCCGCCCCAGACCTCGCGGATCCAGCGCTCACGCCCCGCGAGATCCCCCGTGAACATGAGGTTCAGCACGTACCGCGTGGGGTCGTTGCCGATCTTCTCGATGGTCCGGACGTCATGGAAGTCGACCCCGTCCATGTAGTGCTGGTCGAGCCATCCGCCGGCGAACTCGCCGGCGGACGCCGCGCGGTCCATCGCCGCCCGCATGGCCTCCTCGGTCGCCTTCGCCCGGTCCACCGGACGCCAGCCGCCCGCGGGTTCCGGACACGGACTGGTCATATCGGTCCCCGATCCGCCGCCTCCCGGCGTACGGGCCTCGCGGGGTGGCTCGGTGAGCGTGAGCCGGGAGCCGTCCCAGGTGCCGACGACCCGGTACTCCCCCCAGGTGACGCCACCGAACGACTCGGCTCTGACGGCCTTCCAGTCCCAGCCCACGATGTCCGGTCCGCCGCACTGCGGAGGGTACGACGCCTGGACCAAGCCGCACAGCTGCGGCCCGTGTTTCCCGTTCTGCAGCACGGTCCCCGTCGCCGTGTAGCGGGTGTCACCGGCGGGAGCCGCGACGTCCGGCGGCGGCCCGCAGCCGGAGGCGGCGAGCGGGACGACGAGGAGGACGGCCAGGAGGACACGCGCGGCGCCTGGCGGGAAGCGACTCATGCCGGATAGACGAAACGGCGCCTCCCCCGGTTCACCCCCGATTCGCCGGGCGCTCCCCCAGCCGGCCCGCGGGGCGAAACGGCTGGTAGGACGGGTGACGGAGACAGACACCTGGGGATGATCTCAGGCACCCCTCACCTATCAACCGGCACATGACCGTAATTCACCCCCTTGACACCACAAATCGGACGGAAAAAACTCGGAGACCGTGCCACACCCCTCACAGCGGCGCGTGGATCGCCACGACGCCGCGAAGGAGCCTGTATGAGGCGTCTGTTCGCCGTCGTCGCGTTGCTCGCCGGCTTCCTGCTGGTGCCCACGCGTTCGGACGCCGCCCTCGGCAACGTGGCGCCCTGGGCCACCGCGACCGCCTCCTACACCTCCCCCTGGGAAAGCGTCGCCGCGATCAACGACGGCATCGACCCGTCGCGCTCGAACGACCTCCGGAACCGCCGCTGGGGCACCTGGCCGCAGGCGGGCGAACAGTGGGCCCTGCTGACCTGGCCCTCCGCCCAGACGATCTCCTCGGCGCAGGTCTACTTCTTCGACGACGGAGGCGGCGTACGGGAGCCGGTCTCCTGGAGGCTGCAGAGCTGGGACGGCGCCGCCTACGCCGACGTCCCCGCCGCCTACCCCGTCGCCGTGGACGGCTACGTCACCGCCTCCTTCCCGGCCGTCACCACCACCCGGCTGCGGATCGTGCTGGAGAGCGGAACGGCCGCGGTCGGGCTCCTGGAGGTCAAGGCGTTCGCCGACACCGCCGCCGCGCGGAGCGGCTGGAACCCGCCCGCCGCCCTGGTCACCCCGCTCGACGAGGTCTGGCGGCACACCGAGTCCGGCGACCGCGACCCGTACGGCTTCCGCAACTTCGGCTGGGACCAGATCATGGCCAACGGCGGATCGATCAACTACTGCGTCCGCTGGGACTCCCCCGCCCCCGTGTCGGCGGAGTTGCGCGACCGCGTCCACGCCGCGCTGGCCAGGTCGTTCGGGAAGTGGATGAACGTGATGGCCGGTCACGACGGCTGGCCGTACGCCGAGGTGCCGGTCAAGGTGGTCGGCTGGGCGGTCCGCGACCGCGCGACCCTGCAGTGGGACGACGACTCGGTCGACGTGTACGTCGGCGACCTGCGGGAGAACGCGCCGCAGTGCGCGGAGCCGTGCGGCCGCTTCTTCAACCAGTCGGGCGCCTATCCCGGCTGTCCCGGCGGCGCCTCCCACCACTACGACATGTCCCTGTGGCTCACGGCGGGCATGGACGGCGGCGCGGGAGGCGACTGGGGCCAGCGCGTCGGCAGCGAGTATCTCGTGGACAACCTCGGCAGCGACGACATCCACATCCTGCTCCACGAGATCGGGCACGGGTTCGGCCTCGACGACTTCTACGACTGGACGCCGGCCGGCCAGTGCTGCTTCCTCATGAAGGCGGGCTCCGCCACCTCCGTCACCGAGTTCGACGCGTGGATGCTGCGTGACCTCTGGCGCCACCTGAAGAGCCGCTACGGCTACTGACTCCCGGCGTCCTCACCGCCTCCAGTCCCGCTCCGGTACGACCCTGTCACCTCTCGCGACTACCGAACGTCATAGGTGTGTGACGGAAAGTATCGGGAAAGGACTGCGCGATGCCCGCGCAGCGACAGGAGGTGGGCCTGTGACGTCCCTGCTGCACCTGGACTCCAGCGCCAGCGACCACGGCGACTCGGTCACCAGGCAGTTGACGGCGCTCTACGCCGACACCTGGCGGTGTCTGCACGGGAGCGCGGGATACCGGTACCGCGACCTCGCCGCCGAACCGGTCCCGCTGGTGTCCCCGGCCTTCGTCTCCCTCGGCATCCGGGTGGAGAGACGGGGCACGGTCGCGCTGCCGGAGGTGGCGGAGCTGACCGAGGGCCCCGCCGAGGAGCGCGAGTGGGCGCTGACCCTGCCGCTGATCGCGGAGCTGCGCGCCGCGGAGACGGTGCTGGTCGGCGTCCCGATGTACAACTACTCCGTGCCCGCGTCCCTCAAGGCCTGGATCGACCGGGTGACCTTCCCGGGGGCGTTCCTCGACGCCGGCACGGGAGAGCACCTCCTCCGGAGGACGAACGTGGTGGTGGTCACCGCCCGCGGCGGGAGCTACGCCCCGGGCACGCCACGGGAGGACTTCGACTTCCAGACGCCCTACCTGAGGGCGTACTTCACCGATCTGGGGGTGGCCCCGGAGAACCTGTGCTTCGTCGGCGCGGAGATGACCCGGGCCGCCGACGTGCCCGCCCTGGCCCGCTTCACGCCCCTGGCGGCCGACTCGCTGGCCGCGGCGCGGAGCGCCGTGTCCGGCCTGGCGGGCCGGTCGGCCCGCGGCGGCGCGGCGGCCCGCACGCGGTGAGGCGCCGGCCGCGCGGCGGCCTGTCGTGAAGGGCGGTGCCCGCCCACCGGCGGACACCGCCGCACAGCCGCGGCGTGTCACCTTTCCGCGGCGCGATTCGTCTTAAGGACGAGGAGTGCGACCACGACCCGGCAGGAGGCCCTTCCACCATTGCCGTCCGGCATTCGCCGTCGGCCGAGCCCGTGCTGGAGAAGAGTTATCCGGCATCCTGTAAACATATTGTCAGGATGTTCTGCTTTTCCTGCCCGGCTAACGGAGAATTACGCCGCCGGGACATGCGTTTCCATTGTCATGCCCGGCGTCGCGCGGTCCGCGGACATGAGCCGGCGATTCGTCTCCCGCGTTTCAAGCGGTGATTCAGGATGGACCGCCCGGCGATAAGTGCGGCTACCGGCCGGGCGGTCCATCCGCTCAGGTGAGCGGCTGCCGCCGCTCCACCGCCACCCGGTAACGGTGCGTGATGGTCGCGAGTTCGGCGGTCTTGTCGTGGCCGGGACGACCGGCGATGCCGCGCTCCGCGCCGTCCATGTTCCGGTTGGCGAGGATGATGGCGGTCGTGGCGGGGCGCCTGGCGGCCTCGTACCGCAGCAGGGCGCCGGCCACGTCGTCGCCCTGTGCGAGCTCGGTGGCGAGCTCGGCGGCGAGCGTCGCGGCGTCGATGACGGCCTGCGAGGCGCCGTTGGCGCCGATCGGGTACATCAGGTGGGCGGCGTCGCCGAGCAGCGTCACCCGGCCCTCTCCCCAGTGTGGCAGGGGGTCGCGGTCGACCATCGGGTAGCGCAGGATGCGGGGGCTGCGGGCGAGCATCGCGGGCAGGTGCAGCCAGTCGAAGTCCCAGTCGGCGAGGTGGGGCAGCACCTCCTCGATCCGGCCCGGGCGGTTCCAGCCCGCGTCGCCGGACAGGCTCTTCGAGGGGGCCGCGACCAGGCAGACCCAGTTCACCAGCGCCTTGCCGCGCTCCGCGTGGCGCCGGGAGACCGGATAGGCGATCAGCCGGGTGGCCCGCTCGTCGTTGGCCAGGATCATCGTCCGCCCGTCGAGGAACTCGTCCATCTCGGACAGGCCACGCCACATGTCGACCCCCGCGGGGGACAGCGGGACGCGGTCGGGGTGAAGCTGGGCCCGCACCGCGGAGCGCAGCCCGTCGGCGCCGACCAGCGCGGCGGCCTCGATCTCGACCGCTTCCCCGCTCTCGTCGTGCGCGAGGACGCGGACTCCCGAGGGGGTCTGGTGGAAGCAGATGACGCGGAGCCCGGTGCGCACCGCGCCGGGGCCGAGCCGGTCCCGTACGGCCGCGAGCAGCAGCATCTGCAGCTCGCCGCGGTGGACGGAGTACTGGGGGTGCTCGTGGCCGGCGTCGACGCCCCGGGGCTCGGTCCACAGGGTGGCGCCCTTGTGGTCGAGGTAGCGGTGCTCCCGGGTGCGGATGCCGGTGGCCGCCAGCGTCTCGCCGAGCCCGAGCTCGGTCAGTATGCCGATCGCGGCCGGCTGGATGTTGATTCCCACTCCGAGCGGCGCGAGTTCGGGCGCGGCCTCCAGAACGACCGCGTCGATCCCCTTGGCGTGCAGGGCGAGCGCGGCGGCCAGCCCTCCTATCCCCGCGCCCGCGATCACGATGTCGGCGGTGTTGGCGGTCGTCATGGCGTCGCGCTCCCTGGGCCGGGGGTGGCTACTCTTCGTCACCTTCGGGTGGGTGGTGCGGTCTGGGCCGGGCCCCGGACACGGCCCGCTCTGGGGGATGCGCGGGCGACGTCCGTCCGCCGATGCCGAGAGGCGGACGGAGTGTGTCGCATCGGGGCCCGGACCCGCTTGTGGGTGCCGCGAAGTGGCCGGCCAGGTCAGGCGTGGTAGACGGAGACGACCTTGTAGGGCTGGGGCGCCGCCTTGGCGATCTCCGCCGCCCGCTTCGCGAACACCTGCGCCTCGGGGTCGCCCGCGGTCGCCCTGAGGTCGTCCGGGGTGCGCCACTGGGCGAGGTTCACGACACGGGTGCCGTCCGCGCCGGCGAGAACGTTCACCGAGATGAAGCCGGGCCGGTGCCGCATGACCTTCTCGGCGCCCTCGTTCAGAATGGCGATTAGTTCCTGCTGCTTCGAGGGGTCGACGTCGAAGACGTTGATGAAGGTTACGACTTGGTCGTCGACACGAATCACGGTCTCAGTCATGACTTCATCGTATCCGACAAAGAACCATTAGAGTCAAGCGTCTTTGTTAAACAATCGCGGGCGTCGAACCCGAGAACGCCTCACCGAATATCTCGTGCGCGGAGCAGGAAATTCCGCTTATCTCAAGCGGACGCGAAGGGTCCGGACGGCCCTCCCGGCCGTCCGGACCCTCGTTCGCCGTGCGGGGCGCGCCCCCGCGCGGCCTCAGGCCGGCATCAGCGAGGGGCTGGCCTGCAGGTCGAATCCCTCGTACCCCGCCTCCGCCACCTCGCTCAGCTTGGCCCGGTACGACCCGAGGCCCGCGAAGTAGAACATGACCGTGTTCTTCTTTCCGGGGATGTTGGCCCCGAAGATCCACGAGGCGACCTTGGGGAAGAGCGTGTACGCCGCGAGCTCCCGGCAGGTCTCGGTCCACGCGTCCTCGGCGCTCGCGGTGGCCTCGACCACGGTCGTGCCGTTCTCCTCCGCCGTGCGGATCAGGCCGGCGATCCACTCGACCTGGGTCTCGATGCCCGGCGGGAGGTTGCTGAAGGCGCTGTTCGGCCCGAGGACCATGAACAGGTTGGGGAAGCCGTGGGTGGCGACGCCGAGGTAGCCGGTGGGGCCGTCCTCCCAGTGCTCCCGGATCGTCACGCCGCCCCGGCCGCGGATGTCCATCCGCTTGTAGCTGCCGTCCACGGCGTCGAAGCCCGTCGCGAAGACCAGGACATCGAGCTCGTGCTCCACGCCGTCCTCGGTGCGGACACCCCTGGGGGTGATCGCCCTGATCGGGTTCTCCTTGACGCTGACCAGCGTGACGTTGTCGCGGTTGAAGTTCTCGTAGTAGTCGGGGTTGCAGATGGGGCGCTTGGCGTAGAGGTCGGACGGCGTCAGCTTGCGCGCCGTCTCCGGGTCCTTCACGATCTCCCGGATCTTCGACCGGATGAACTCCGCGGCGGCCTCGTTGGCCGCCGGGTCGGTCGCGATGTCGGAGAAGGTGCCGAACATGAAGCGGAAGCCGTTCCCCTTGTCCCAGTACTTCTGGAACACGCGCCGGCGCTCCTCCTCGGAGACGCTCATCGCGGGGACGTCGCTCTCCTCGAAACCGCAGGCGACGCGGGAGCCGCGCACCTGGTCCCAGATGCGGTCGTAGCCGGCCCGCACCTCCGCGACGTACTCCTCGGTGACCGGGCCGTGGCCGGACGGGACGCAGTACTGCGCCGAACGCTGGAACACCGTCAGATGCCCGGCCACCTTGGCGGCGGCGCAGACGAACTGGGTGCCGGTGGAGCCCGTGCCGACGACGCCGACGCGCTTGCCGTCGATGGTCAGGTCGTCGGGCCAGGCGCCGGTGTGGACGATCCTGCCCCGGAAGCGCTCGCGGCCCTCGATGCCGGGGATGTTCGCCGTCGACAGCGGCCCGAGCGCGGTGACGACGTACCGCGTGGTGAAGGTCTCGCCGGTGTCGGTGCCGATGGTCCAGACGCCACGGGACTCGTCGAACACCGCGCTCTCGACGCCCGTGTTCAGCTGGATGTCCTTCCCCAGCCCGTGCTTGGCGACGACCGCCTCCAGGTAGGCGAGGAGCTCACGCTGCGGGGTGTACTTGGTGGTCCAGTTCCACTCCTGGAGCATCTCCTTGTCGAAGGAGTAGCGGTAGACGAAGCCCTCGACGTCCGACATGGCGCCGGGGTAGCGGTTCCAGTACCACGTGCCGCCCACGCCGCCGGCGCGGTCGAAGGCCCGCACCCGCAGGCCGAGCTCGTCGCGGAGCTTGTGCAGCGTGTAGATGCCGGCGAAGCCGGCGCCGACGACGATCGCGTCGAAGTCGGTCGTGCTCGGATCGGTCGTACTCGCACCGGTCGCCAGAGGGCCGGTCGTTATCGAGTCGGTCAAGGTCGCACTCCTTCGTGTTTCCTGTCCCTGTGGGGAGGGGGTCACGGCTGCAGCCGTGAGATGTGCCAACCGGAGGAATCCCGGTCGTAACGCAGCCGCCGGTGCAGCCGGTCGGCGTCCGCCGACCAGAACTCCACGGCGGCGGGCTCCAGGCGGTATCCGGCGAACCGCGCCGGGCGGGGCAGGGGGGTCGCGTACGACGCCAGGCGCTCGGCCTCCGCCCTGAGCCCGGCGACGTCCTCCAGGGGTTCGCTCTGCCGCGAGACCGCCGACATCGCGTGCAGGGGCACCGGCCGCGCGTTCCACAACCGTTCCGCCTCGGGCTCGGGCAACATGACCACGGGGCCGGAGAAGATCAGCTGCTGCGCGGTCTCGCGCCAGTAGAGCAGGCCCGAGCCCCAGCCGGTCTCGGCGATCTCCCGGCCCTTCCGGCTGGTGCTGTGGCTGGTGAAGACCAGGCCCCGGTCGCCGACGTCGATGACGGCGACCATGCGGGAGGAGGCCCGGCCGCCGCGGCCGGCGGTCGCGAGGGCGAGGGCGAGCGGCTCGCGCAACCCCTCCTCCACCGCCGACGCGATCCACCGCCGCGCCAGGACCATCGGCTCGGCCGGCGGCATGTCGTACTCGGGGAACGCCGGGTCGATGGCGCCGGTCAGACTCTCGAACCTGCTGCTCACTGTCGCCTCCGGGCGGTGTGGGGGGACGGGCGGCCCTGGCCGCGTGCGATGACGGGTGCGATGACGGGTGCGATGACGGGTGCGATGACGGGGTGCGGACCGGCCGGCGAGGGCCGGTCCGCCGGTGGGTCCGCGCCGTTCAGGCGTAGATCACGCCGCGGGCGACGGTCACGGCCGAACCGCCGACCCGTACGGACGTGACGGCATCGGGGACGCCGTCGGCGCGGGCCCGCATCAGCGAGGGACGGCCCATCTCGACGCCCTGGTGGATGTCGATCCACCGCCCGAACCCGATCCGCCCGTGCCGGGCGAGGTGGACGGCCAGCGGGCCGGCCGCCGACCCCGTGGCGGCGTCCTCGGCCACGCCGTAGGCCGGCGAGAACATCCGGCTCCGCCAGGTCGGGCCGGAACCGGCGAAGCAGTTGGTCGCCATGTCGGGGAAGGCGGCCAGCGCGCGCTGGTCGGGGTCGACCCGGGACAGCGCGGCGATGCTCTCCAGCCCGACGAAGACGTGCCGGGGACCGTTGTGGTAGATCACGACGGGCAGCGTGGAGGAGGTCAGGCCGAGCGCGGCGAGGAGTTCTCCGGCCCGGTCGAACTCCATCCAGGTCGGGACGGGCTGCCCCATCTCGGCGGCGACGACCCTCCCGTCCACGCGTTTCAGGTCGAAGGCGATGACTCCCATCGCCGTCTCCAGCCGGAGCCGGTCCTCCCGGCGCCCCTCGCCCAGCGCGATGGCGGTGCCGAGGAGCGGATGCCCGGCGAAGGGCAGCTCGTTCACCGGCGTGAAGATGCGGATGCGGGCGTCGCCCCCCTGCCGGGCCGGGAGGACGAAGGTGACCTCCGACAGGTTCATCTCCCTGGCGATGCGCTGCATGCGCTCCCCGGAGAGGTCCTCGGCCTCGAAGAAGACCGCGACCGGGTTGCCCTGCAGCGGCGTGTCGGTGAACGCGTCGACGACCACGTACGGACGCGCGCCGTCCAGCACGGACCGGCCGGTCGTCGTCATGACAGCAGGCCTTCCATCAGAGAGCCCAGGATGCGGGGGCCGTTCTCGGTGAGCACCGACTCGGCGTGGAACTGGATCGAGGCGAAACGGGGGCCGCGCAGCGCGTGCACCTCGCCGGTCACCGGATCACGGCAGATCTCCACCATGCCGAGGCCGTCGATCTCGGCCTGGTCCGTCTCGGCGCGCGCGGCGAACGTGTTGTAGAACCCGACGCGCTCCCGCGCGCCGAAGAGGCCGATCTCCTTCTGCAGCCCCTGGTTGGGCACGTCGCGGCGCTGCACCGGGAACCCGAGCCGGGTGGAGAGGACCTGGTGGCTCAGGCAGACGGCGAGGAAGGGCCGCCGCCCGGACAGGAGGGCGTCCGCGGCGGCCCCCAGGTAAGCGATCTTGGGGTGGGCGGCGTCGCGGGGGTCGCCGGGGCCGGGCCCCAGCACCACGAGGTCGTACCCGTCCGGCGACGGCGTCTCGTCGTGGCGGCGTACGGTCACCGCCATGCCCAGGCTGCGCATCTGGTGGTCCAGCATCGAGGTGAAGGTGTCCTCGGCGTCGATCACCAGTGCCCGCACACCGGCCAGCCGCGGCAGGGCGGGCGTGCCGCCGCCGCGCCCGCCCAGCCAGAAGCCGGCGATGTTCGCGTTGCGCCGTTCCAGCGCCTCGCGGACCTCCGGGCGGGTCCTGAGCCGGCCGCTGTCGCCGGTGTCGAGCGCCGCGAGCAGCCCGGCGGTCTTCGCCCGGGTCTCCGCCACCTCCGACATCGGGTCCGAATGGCGGACGAGCGTGGCGCCGACGCCGATGCGCGCCCGGCCGGTGTGGTCGATGTCGGCGGTCCGGATGAGGATGGAGGAGTCGAGGGTCTGCCGGCCGGCCTCGTCGCGCCCGATCAGGGCGACGACTCCGCTGTAGTAGCCCCGGCCGTGCGGCTCGTGCCGGTCGATCACCCGGCAGGCGTTCTCCACCGGGCTGCCGGTCACGGTCGGGGCGAACATGGTCTCGCGGAGGATGTCGCGCACGTCCCAGCCGGTGTCGCCCTCGATGAAGTACTCGGTGTGCGCGAGCCGCGCCATCTCCTTGAGCCGCGGGCCCGTCACGCGGACGCCCGGCTCGCAGATCCGCGTCATCATCTTGAGTTCCTCGTCGAGGACCATGTAGAGCTCGTCGGACTCCTTGCGGTCGGCGAGGAAGTCCATCACCCCGTCCAGGGAGGGGCCGGACGCCGGATACCGGTACGTGCCGCTGATCGGGTTCATGGTCGCGACGCCGTCCCGCAGCGTCACGTGCCGTTCCGGAGTGGCGCCCACGAACGTCCGCTCGCCGGTGTGGACCACGAAGGTCCAGTACGCGCCCGACTCGACCTCCAGCAGGCGCCGGAAGAACGCGAGGGCCGAGCGGGGCGTGTAGTTCCCGATGTCGGCGACGAAGGACCGCTTGATGACGAAGTTCGCCCCCTCGCCCTCGCCGATCGCCTCCTTGACGACCCTGCGGACGATCTCGGCGTAGTCGTCGTCGTCCACGTCGAAGTGCCCGCCGGAGACCGCGAAGGGCAGGTCGGGGATCTGTTCCAGGGCCGCGCCGACCGGCAGGACGCCCTGCCGGGTCACCGTCATCGCGATGAGCGGGGCGCCGTCGTCGGCGCAGGCGAAGCCCCGCTCGCGGACCTGCCGGTAGGGGACGACGACCAGCGCGTGGTGCCGGCTTCCCGCCTCCGGCTCCTCCTGCCCGGGCAGCGGGATGTCCCCGAGCTCGCGCAGGTGCGCGACCTCGCCGACGAGGACGTCCAGCAGGCCCGGCCCGTTCGCCTCGGGCCGGTGCAGCAGCGCGAAGGCCGGCGCCCGGAGATCCAGCACGGCGTCGAGCAGGCCGCCTCCCCCGGTGCCCGGGTCACTCCGCGGGCCGCTCACGAGAAGACCTCTTTGGCCGTCAGGACGACCGCGCACCTCTCGGCCGCGTACTCGACGGCCATGCGGTGGTAGGCGGCGGTGAAGTCGGCGACGGCGTCGGCGACCAGGAAGGTCTGCAGGTCGTTGGTGAAGGCGTCGACCGCCGTCATCAACACCCCGACGTGGGCGTACACCCCGCAGACCACGAGCTGGTCGCGGCCGGCCCGCCGCATGCGCTCCAGCAGGTCGGACCGGAAGAACGCGCTGTAGCGCAGCTTGGTGAACGTCCAGTCACCGGGGGCGGGGGCGAGCTCGTCGACGACGAGCCGGTCCTCGGGGGCGCGGCGCATGCCGGGCCCCCAGAAGTCCTTGAGCAGTCCGCGCTGCTCCTCGCTCATGTCGCCGGGCTGCGCCGTGTAGCCGACGGGGACGCCGAGCGCCGCGCTCCGGTCCCGCAGCAGCGCGACGTTCCGTACGAGTTCGTGCCGGGTCGGGTCGGCGAACGGCCGGACGAAGTACCGCTGCATGTCGTGGATCAGGAGCACGGCACGAGCGGGATCGGGCGTCCATCCGGCGGCGTTGGGAGGCAGGTCGCCCGCCGCCGGAAAGGGGTAGGGCTGGATTGCGGGTATGCCGGACATGGAAGTCCTTCCTGGTAGCTCTCGCGTCAACCGCCCCAGGCGGAGATGACCGAGACCGCCTGCCAGAGGGTCAGCCGGGGGTCACAGAAGCTGGTGTAGCGGTCGCCCACCTGGGCGAAGCCGCTCTCGTCGGCGACGCATTCGGTCACGTCGTCGGGTGTGGTCTCCAGATGGAGGCCGCCGGGGACGCCGTCCGCGCTCTCGACCGCGGTGACGAACTCGCGGACCTCCTGTCGCAGGGCCGGGACGAGACGGGTCTTGTGACCCGACGGGGTGACCCGGGTGTTGCCGTGCATGGGGTCGCAGAGCCAGATGACGGGGTGCCCGGCGGACCTCACGGTCTCGACGAGCGGCGGCAGGGCGTAGGCCACCTGGTCGGCGCCCATCCGGGCGATGAGGGTGAGCCTCCCGGGCTCGCGTTCGGGGTCGAGCCGCTCGCACAGGCCGAGCAGTTCGTCCTTGCTCGTCTTGGGGCCCACCTTGCAGGCGACCGGGTTGGCGACCTCCGCCAGCAGGGCGACGTGCGCGCCGTCCACCTGCCGCGTCCGCTCGCCGATCCAGGGCCAGTGCGTGGAGCCGAGGATCAGCCGCCCCGACGCGTCCCTGCGGAGCATGGGAACCTCGTAGTCGAGCAGGAGCGCCTCGTGGCTGGTCCACACGGGCGGGTCGATCGGGGACCGGGCGGACGGTCCGCGCCAGCCGAGATGCTCCATGATGTCGCTGGCCGCCATGTATCCGGTGAGGATCCGCAGCGGATCGGGCTGCCTGCTCTCGGCGGTCGGCTCGGGGCCGTTGACCATGTGTCCCCGGTACGCCGGGAGGGTGAGGTCGCCGATCTTCTCGGTGGAGCTCGATCGCGGCTTGGAGAACTGGCCGCCGATGCGGCCCGCCCTCAGCACGGGCTTGTGGGTGATCATCTTGAGCGCGCCGGCCAGCACGTCGAGGGCCGCGGACTTGCGGCTCACGTGCTCGGGCGTGCACTCCTCGGGGTTCTCCGCGCAGTCCCCGGACTGCATGACCAGGGAGTTTCCTGCGGCGACCTCCGCCAGGAGGGCACGCAGGGCGCGCACGTCCGCCGGCCTGACGAGCGAGGGGCGGGAGGCGAGCACTTCCTTGACGCGCTGGACCTGCGAGACATCGCTCCACTCCGGCTGCTGCAGCGCGGCGCTCAGCCGGATGGTGGGCATCACGTCATCCACGGTTCTCCATGGGGGGTCGAGATGAGGGGGTCGAGATGAGGGGTCGAGGCGCTCTCGGCGCCGTCGTCGTCGCCCGGCCGGGGACGGCTGGGGGATCGCCTGGCAGCCGCTGACGCTCACGCGGCGAATGTGACCTAGGTGGGGATTCCCGCACGCCTGATCTCGGGCACGGGGATGTCCAGCGCGCGCAGCTGCTCGAACGGGTTCATGAACTCGCGCTGCAGCTTGATCTTCCCGTTCTCCAGCTGGAAGGAGTGCAGGAAGTGGTTCCGGTAGTGGCCTTCGGGGTAACCGGCGAAGCGGATGGCGCCCTCACCGTCGCACTCCACCCAGAAGAAGCCGGGGTCGTCCGTCTCGAAGATCCGGATGTTGTACCAGACCCAGTCGGGGAAGCACTTCAGCGACCAGACGGCGTGCTCGCCGAGGCGGTCGCGCCCGCGGATCGCGATCGGCTGCCCGGTGTCGTTGGTCCACAGGCCGCCGACGCCGTCCTCGGTGAACAGCAGGTGCCGCCGCAGCCGGTCCTCGCCTCTGGTGTTCATGTACTGCTCGACCGTCGCCCGGTTGATTTTCCGGAGTTCGGTCTCCGCGTCGCTTCCCGGAAAGTGAGTCGTCTCTGACACGATGAACCCTCCAACGAATGACGATTAATGGCGATATTTCACCCTGTGCATTCTTCGCAGAAGCACCTCCGTCGATTTCCGGTCATCCTGGGAAACGGTCTCGCACCAGGTTCGCCAGACGTTCCCATTCCTCCGATCTCCTGAGCACGACGGCGCGGACGAGCGGCATGCAATGGGTCGGGACCGCCTCGGCGATCTCCTTCCACTGGGCCGGGCCCATCTCCGTGGCCAGGAGCATCCGCAGCAGCAGCCGCCCGGACTCGGTCGCCCGCAAAGACGGGTCACGCGCGAGCTTGCGCAGCACGGACGCCGTTTCTACCGCCTCCTCCGCCGGGCATCCCGGCGGCCTCGGCTCGCCGCTGCGCCGGCTCTCCAGGTGGGGGCGACGGGACTGCGCCGCCCGCCGGACGACCCCGGTGCGCGGCGGCGGCCCGTCCTGGGCTCGCGCCGTCTCGTCTCGCGGCCCACCGCCGGTGTCCTCCCTCGCGCGGAGCCGGTCCGGGATCGGATCCTGCCCGCGGTCGAGTCGCTCGCGCACGTCCCGGACGGTCCCCAGCGAGAGCCCGGTCTTCCTGGACAGCTCGCGCAGGGAGATCTCCGAGTTGGCCGCCAGCAGGGCGGCGGCGCTGCGACGCCCCTCGACGCTGCTGACCGGCCGGGACTTCCCGTCCCGGCCGACGCGGCTGAACTGGACCTGCCCGCCGAGCCGCCGGCGCAGACCGCCGACGGTCTTGGCGCTGAGTCCCGCGTTCTCGGCCACCATCCGGTCGGACCAGTGCGGATGGGAGGCGATGATCCGCCCGGCCGCCTCCTTCCTTTCGTCTAGCGTGAGCGGCAGTCCGTGGCCGACGTTGAGCCGGACCGACAGGACGAACGCGTCGGCCTCGCTTCCGTCGAAGAACCGGACCGCGATCTCGTTCCTGCCCTTCAGCACGGCGGCGCGCAGCCGGTGCATGCCGTCGATGACCCGCATCGTCGGCCGGTGCACGAGGAGCGGATCGAGCGCGCGGTCCATCTCCGCGAGCGTCCGGACGTGCGCCGGGTCCTCACGTTGCTTCCGCGGCGACAGCGAGGACGTGAGATCGCGAACGGACACGATCTCCCACGGCAGGTGGCGCAGGTCCGCCACGTCGGGGAGGCGAGTGCCGAGTTCGCGATCGGTGTCGGCTGCGGTGTGAAGTGTCACTGCGGGGCCTTCCTATGAAGGAACAGGGGCAGGGGCGAATTCTTCACAGGAGCTCAACTGCGCTCAGCTTATGGTCAGGACGATTGCCATACCAGAGCAGAACAGGCACATTCATGACAAGTCATCCATAATTTGGATATCGGTCTTCCCGTCCACGGCGGCGGGACCATGAATATTCGTCGAGGTATCACAATCGCGACATATAGCGAAATGCACAGCACGGCATGACCAGCGTCACGGAGCCGTACCCGCCTTAAGGGGCGACCGTTTCGTCAGGCGCCCGGAGATCCGCAAGGCCCCGGACGACCCGGCAGGCCCCTGGTACATATCCTTCAGCGGCTCACCGGCCATCGATTTCGGACATCGTTCTCGATTTTCGGCACATCGCGAAAGTGTGAGCAGCCGATGCGAGGATAGTATGCACCTCGGGCGGCAACCGGCCGGTGCGCTTCACGGCCGGAGAGGTCACCCTTGGTGCCCCTCTCCGTCACGTCGGTTCAGGCGAACCGGCAACAATAATCAGTACGGGCACTGACGTCTCCTTGTCAAACGTGCGTTCTCCATCTCCCCACCTGTACGACGAACCGCGACGGTGAAAGGTGACCGATGAACGACCAGGCCCAATTGGCCGAACACTTCGACCGATCCCGCGGACATCTGCGCGGAGTCGCGTTCCGCATGCTGGGCAGCGCGGACGAGGCCGACGACGCGGTGCAGGAGACCTGGCTGCGCGCCTGCCGCGCCGACTCCGGCTCCGTCGAGAACCTGACCGCCTGGCTCACGACGATCACCGGGCGAGTCTGTCTCGACATGCTGCGCTCGCGCAGCCGCCGGCGTGAGGACTTCGCCGACCTGACCGAGCTCGACCTGCTGGCCCCCCACGAGGAGACCGCCGACCCGGCGGACGAGGCGGTGCTGGCCGACTCCGTCGGTCTCGCGCTGCTCGTGATCCTCGACACGCTCGGCCCGGCCGAGCGCGCCGCCTTCGTGCTGCACGATCTGTTCGCCGTGCCGTTCGACGAGATCGCCGTGATCGTGGAACGCACGCCGGCGGCGGCGAAGAAGCTGGCCAGCCGGGCCCGCCGCCGGGTGCACGACACGGCCGACGTCCCCTCCTCCGACCTGGTCAGGCAGCGTGCGGTGGTGGACGCCTTCCTGGCCGCCTCCCGGGCCGGCGACATCGGCGCACTGCTCGCGGTGCTGGCCCCCGACGTCGTACGCCGGGCCGACGCCGTCGCCCTGCGCGGGCAGGTCAGGGCGCAGGCGGAGATGCGGGGCGCGCGTGCGGTCGCCGAGGAGACGCGCACCAACGTCCGCAGGGCGCGCTTCGCCTGGCCCGCTCTCGTCAACGGCGCCGTGGGCGCGGTGGTCGCTCCGCACGGACGCCTCCAGCTCGTCCTCGAGTTCGCCTTCGCCGGTGACCGCATCGCGTCCATCGACGTCATCGGCGACCCCGTCCGCCTGAAGGAGGTCCGGCTCGGGCTCGCCGACGGCGCCCCGGCGGTGGCCGCACCGTCCGTACGGCGCCGGTTCCCGGTGCGGAGCGCGTGACGCCCGACGACCGCCTGGAGGCATCGTGATCGTGAATCCACGGCTCGCCGTGCTCTACGTCAGCGACCAGAGCAGGACCCTGGAGTTCCTCACCGGGACGCTGGGCTTCGAGCTCGCGGCGGACGTCCCCCAGGGGGAGGGACTCCGCTGGGTGGAGGTGCGCCCGCCGGGCGCGCAGACCTGTGTGGCGCTCGCCGCCGTCGAGCCCGAGATCCTGGAGGCGCTGGAGGCCCGGGCCGGACGGATGACCCACGGCTGGTTCGACTGCGACGACGTCGACGCCACCTGCCGGGACCTGCGGGCGCGGGGCGTGGAGATCGTCGTGACGCCGCAGGCCACCCCGTGGCGGGAGGGGGGCCGGTGGGCGCAGATCCGCGGCCACGACGGCAACCTGTACGGGCTGACGGAGCGAGGCCGCTGACCGCGGGCGGTGCCGGATGCGGCGTGGTAGGCGGCGTGGTACGCGGCGTGGAGCGATACCAGGTGCGGAGTGGTACCAGGTGGTGACACCAGGTGCGGAGCGGTGCGGGCGCGGGTGGTAACTGCGGGTTTTCCTCAGTTGCACACCCCGCTCCCTCCGCTGTGCGGCTCAGCCGCCGTCGTGCCGCCGGACGGGGCGCACCTCGCAGCGCACCCGCGCTCTGGCCCTGGCGTCGATCACGTCCACCGCCTCCTCCGTGAGCCCGGTCACCGCGGCGATGTCGGCCTGCGCGAGCCCGAAGCCGTGGTGCAGCAGGAACACCGTCCGCTCGTCCTGGTCCAGCATGCCGAGGACGGCCGACAGGGCCGCCGAGACCGACTCGGCCAGTTGCAGATCGGGCTCGCCCCGCAGCGGCTCCGGCAGCCAGGGGCCGATGTGCTCCTCGCCGTTGGCCTGAGCGACGCGCAGGCGCGTCAGCGCCAGCACGGTGACCAGCCCGATGAGCGCGTTCGGGAATCCCGCCGAGCGGTCGCCCTGACCGGCCAGCCAGCGGGCCCGGGTCTCCTCGACCACGCGTGCGGCCTCCCCGCCGTCGCCGAGCACGCTGCGCGCCACCGCGTGGAGCAGAGCGGCGTGCTCCTCGAACGCCTGGAACGCGTGGTCCGCTCCGGCCGGCCCATCCGGATTACGCTCCATGCGCTCTCCTCGAAGTCGTGGTCCGATCTCCGGACGCCGCCCACCGGGCCGGCAGCCGTACGTCGCCGCCCGTCGCCGGCCCTGCCGGACACCTGTAACCGCGGCGCCGCAACCCCCGCGCCGCCCGATTCGACGATTTTCTCGTCGCCCGCAATTTACACCGGCGGAACCGCCACGCCCAGAATTCCTCCCTCTCCCTTGCTGAATTCCCTTGGCCGGTGTCTCTTTGCCGACGGCCCCCGGCGGTGCCCGCGGGCGCGCCGGATCGCCTCTTTCTCATTAAGACGAACGCGGCCCGCGGAATGTGACACGCGAACGCGCGGCGAATTGCCCCCGCAATGCGGATGTCACGTTCCGGCCCCCGGGATACGTCATTCTTCTGGCGGCTCGAATCGGCGGAACCCCTCCGCTCGCCACCGTGCCGCCTCCCTGCCGCACAGCGAGGTGAACAACTGATGGTCTTCGTCCCGGACGCGTCCCACGCCGATCCGAGCGCGTGGCGGATCGCCATGGACGCCAGCGAGGGAACGCTGTCGATGTCGACGTCGAAGGGGCCCCGGCTCCTGCACGAACTGCCATGTTTCCACGGCTCCTTCTATCTGAGCCCTCCCGGGCTGCTGGCGGGCTTCACGCTGCAACTGCCGTTGCCGGTCTATCCGGCGTGGCTGCAGGAGGACGAGGCCCCCGTGCTCTTCTGGGAGTCGGTGGACCTTGAGACCGGACACGCCCCCAACGAGGTCATGGGGAACGCCCGGCTGCGGCTCGGCAGGCGGGAGACCTCGGCGGCCGTGTCCGCCCTGTGCACGGAGGTCCCGGTCGCCTGCACCGGCCGCTCCTACCTGAAGATCGTGCTGGAGACCGTGTTCCCCTCGGTGAGCCTGCGCTGGCCGGCCGAGGCGTGGCAGCGGCTGCGGCCGGTGACGCTCAAGCTGTTCACCGAGATCCGCCCGGCCGACCCGCCGGAGTCGCGGTGGGCGATGCCGGAGCAGCGGGATCGCTGAACAGGACCGCTGAGCAGGACCGCTGAGCAGCCGAACGTGGTCCGGGCCATCCGGCCCGGACCACATCGGCGCCCAGAACGGGTCAGCGCGTCAGCGCGCGGTCCTGCCCGTCCGGAAGGGCGTTCGGGGACGCGCCCGCCGGGAGTGCGGCCTGCCCGTTCTCGCCGTGCGGGCCGCCGTTCGCGATCGGGATCCTCTCCCCGCCGTACGCCCTGGACATCCGCAGGCGCAGCCTGCCGATCGGCCCGCGCATGCCCTTGGGGGGCACGGTCTCGTCGTACGGCAGCACCGGCACCGGCTCCCGGCCGCGCAGATGCGCCTCGATGTCCTCCGCCGGTCGCGAGTGGACCTCGACGTACCTGCCGTCCGGCAGCCGTCTGATCACCCCCGACTCCACGCCGTGCGTGAGCACCGCGAGGTCGGAGCGCTGCAGCCCCAGGCAGATGCGGTAGGTGATCATGTAGGCCAGGGCGGGCGCGACGAACACGAGGATCCGTCCGGCCCAGGTCGTCGTGTAGAGGCTGACGCGGAAGTTCGCGGAGATGATGTCGTTGCCGCCGAACAGCCACAGCACGCCGTAGAACGCGATGGCCGCCATGCCGATCGAGGTGCGGTGCGGGTTGTCGCGCGGCCGGTCCGCGAGGTGGTGCTCGCGGTGGTCACCGGTGATCCACCGTTCCAGGAACGGGTAGAGCGCCATTCCGACGACGATGATCCCCAGCGGCACCAGCGCGGGGATGACGACGCTGAGCGGGACCGTGCCGGCCTGTGCGGTGCCGAAGAGGTTGGTCTCCCAGGCGGGCATGATGCGCAGCGCCCCTTCGAGGAAGGCCAGGTAGAAGTCGGGCTGCGAGCCGGCCGAGATGTCGGCGGGGCTGTACGGCCCGTACAGCCAGACGGGGTTGATCTGCGCGAACGTGCCGAGACCGGCGATCACGGCGAACGTGAACAGGAAGAACGCCCCCGACTTCGCCATGAAGGCCGGGTAGAAGGGCGCGCCGACCACGTTGCGGTTGGTGCGTCCCCTGCCGGGGAACTGCGTGTGCTTCTGCACCCACATCAGGATCAGGTGCGCGGTGACCAGCGCCAGGATCAGGCCGGGCAGGAGCAGGATGTGGATCGAGTAGAAGCGGGAGATGACGTCCTCGCCCGGATACTCGCTCCCGAACAGGAAGAAGTTGACGTAGGTGCCGACCACCGGCAGGCCGATGACCACCCCCTGGGTGACCCGGAGGCCGGCGCCCGACAGCAGGTCGTCGGGCAGGGAGTAACCGGTCAGGCCCTCGAACAGCGCGACGGAGAGGATCACCACGCCGATGATCCAGTTGAGCTCGCGCGGCTTGCGGTAGGCGCCGGTGAAGAAGACCCGCAGCGCGTGCGCCATCATGCCGCCGATGAAGATCAGGGCGGCCCAGTGATGGATCTGCCGGATGAGCAGGCCGCCCCGGACCTCGAAGCTGATCTTCAAGGTGGACGCGTACGCCTCGGACATCGCCACCCCCTTGAGCGGGGCGTACGTGCCGTCGTAGACGATCTCTCCCATGCTCGGCCTGAACCAGAACGTCAGGAAGGTGCCCGTGAGCAGCAGGATGACGAACGAGTACAGCGCGATCTCGCCGAGAAGAAACGACCAGTGATCGGGGAAGATCTTTCGCAGGTTGCGTCTCGCGAAGCCGCCCGCGCCCAGGCGGTCGTCCAGGAATGCGGCCGGCCCGGCGATGCGTTCGGGCACGGTTCTCAGTTCACTCAAAGGTGGTCTCCGTTCTGCCTGGCCCGAGCCTCCGCGTCGCTTCTCTCGCGGCCCGTCGGCCCGCGGCGCGGACGGGCCTGGGTCGTCCGGGGCGCCGGCCCCCGACGCCCCCGAGCTTGTCCTGGTTGGCGATGATCCAGATGCGCGTGACCCGATCGGCGGCGAGGTCGACGTCGACCACGATCACCGCGATCGGCTCGCCCCCCGCGGTGATGAGCGCCGCGGGCCCGCCGTTGACGTCCACGACGGATCCGCTCCCGGTGTCGCGCCTGGCGTCGTCCCCGGTGTCGCCCCTGGTGTCGCCGGTCTCCGCGACCGCGGCGCCGTCAGGGCGCAGGACCCTGCGCAGGCCCCGGACGAGGAGGCGGCCGACCTTCTCCGCACCCTCGACCCGGTTCCTGGCCACGCCGCGGCGGCCGTTCCCGTCGATGCACAGGGTGACCTCGGGGGCGAGCAGGTCGAGCAGCGCCCGCAGGTCGCCGCCCAGGCAGGCGGCCAGGAAGCGCTCCGTCACCCGCCTGCGGACGTCGCGGTCCTGCCGGAACCGGGGCCGCCGCTCCCGCACGTGCGAGCGGGCGCGGCGGGCGAGCTGCCGGACCGCGGCCTCGGACCGGCCGACCATCACCGCGATGTCGGCGAAGGAGAACTCGAACGCCTCGCGGAGCACGAACACGACCCGTTCCAGCGGGGAGAGGGTCTCCATCACCACGAGCATGGCCACGGAGACCGAGTCGGCGATCTCCGCGCCGTCCTCGATCGCGGGTCCGGTCGGCAGCGGCTCGGGCAGCCACTGCCCGACGTACGCCTCCCTGCGGGCCTTCGCCCACCGCAGCCGGTCGAGGGCGAGCCTCGTCGCGACCTGGACGAGGAAGGACCGGGGGTCGGCGATCCTGGCGTGGTCGACGCGGTCCCACCGCAGCCACGCCTCCTGGACGACGTCCTCGGCGTCGGTCACGCTGCCCAGCACCCGGTACGCCACCCCGAAGAGCAGCTCACGGCTGCTCTCGAAACTGGCGACCGGCGCGGGCTGCCCCTCGGTCACCGCGGGCATCTGGCCTCCTTGTCTCCGCCTCCCCTATAGAGACGCGCCGGAGGCACGAGACGTGACACGGGCGGCACGGGGCGCGAGACCACCGGCCGCCGCGCTCACCCACGGCCCGGTCATCCCGTACGGCGGCAGCGAGGGGCGCCGGTGACTGACGCGTTGCCCTTCGGGGAGACTGGGGACGCGGAGGGAGGAGCGCGGATGGCGGCATCGGCACGGCGGACAGCGGACCCCTGCAAGGACCCCGGCAAGGACCCCGGCGAGAAGCCCGGCGAGGACACGGGCGAGAAGCCCGGTGAGCGGGAGGAGGCCCGGTACGTCCGGCGGCGGCCCGCTCCCCCGCTGCGTCCGCTGGTCGCGTGGTACAGCGGCTACCGCGACGCCGGCGTCCCGCCCGGGACGCACCGCGGCCTGCCCTCGCCGTACCTGACCATGATCGTCACGCTGGACGATCCGCTCGTCGTCGCGGCGCATCCCGATCCCCGCACCCCGGCGGGGTCGTACGACACGCTGGTGGGCGGGTTGCACACCGCTCCGGCGATCGTCACCCACGACGGGCGGCAGTCGGGGGTCCAGCTCGCGCTCACGCCGCTCGGCGCGCGGGCCCTGCTCGGGGTGCCGGCCGGGGAGCTGTCCGGGCTCGACCTGGACGGCGCCGACGTTCTCGGCGCCCTGGCGGGCGAACTGCGCGAGCGCCTGCTGGGGGCGCCCGGCTGGAACGAGCGCTTCACGGCCCTCGACGCGGTCCTGGCCCGGCACACCCGCCCCATCCGGGAGCGGCCGCCGGAGGTGACCCTGGCGTGGCGGCGGATGCTGGCCGCCGGCGGCCGGGTCACCGTGTCCGGCCTCGCCCGCGAGGCGGGCTGGAGTGCCCGGCACCTCAACAGCCGGTTCCGGGAGGAGATCGGCCTGTCCCCCAAGGAGGCGGCGCGGGTCGTCCGGTTCGACCGGGTCCGCCGCCTGCTGCAGAACGCGGCGGCGTCCGGACGGCGGCTCGCGCTGGCCGACGCCGCGGCCGAGTGCGGGTTCTACGACCAGGCGCACCTCGCCCGCGAGTTCCGGAGCCTCGCCGGATGCTCCCCGAGCCGGTGGCTGGCCGAAGAGGGGGCGCCGTTCCGATACGTCCAAGCCCCGCCCGAGGACGGACGGCCAGACTCGGCGGCATGAACGACACCACACCAGCACCTCAGGTATGGCCCTCGCTGCGGGCCAGGGACGCCCGGGCGTTGATCGCCTTCCTCGTCGAGGCCTTCGGCTTCGAGGAGACCGCCGTCTTCGGCGAGGGCGACCACGTCGGCCACGCCCAGCTCTCCTGGCCGCCCGGCGGCGGGATCATGCTGGGCAGCGTCCGCGAGACGCCGGACGACAAGTGGAACCTCGCCCCCGGCACGTTCGGCGCGTACGTCGTGACCGGCGACCCCGACGGGCTGTACGCGCGGGCGACCGCCGCGGGGGCGCGCGTCGTCCAGGAGCCGTACGACACCGACTACGGGTCCCGCGAGTTCGCGGTGCGCGACCCGGAGGACAACCTGTGGTCGTTCGGCACCTACCGCGGCGAGCCGCGCGTGCGGGGCTGATCACGCTGACCACCCTCCGCCGCCCCGCCGGGCAATGCCCGGCGGGGCCGGACCGATCTCCGTCTCCGTGAATACCCCGCCGAAAACCGGATATGGAGGCATTGACAAGGACTAACAGTTCAAACGTGATCTGAGAGGAGCCGTCCCATGACGGACGTGTCGAGCAGGGGACCGGAGCCCGGTGACGAGCGCCCGGTGCTGACCAACCGTCAAGGGCACCCGGTCTACGACAACCAGAACCAGCGGACGGTCGGCGCACGCGGTCCGGCCACCCTCGAGAACTACCAGTTCCTGGAGAAGATCAGCCACTTCGACCGGGAGCGCATCCCGGAGCGGGTGGTGCACGCGCGCGGCACCACGTCGTACGGCTTCTTCGAGGCGTACGGCACGTGGGGCGGCGAGCCGATCGCCCGGTTCACGAGGGCGAAGCTGTTCCAGGAGGCCGGCAGGCGCACCGACGTGGCCGTGCGGTTCTCGACGGTGATCGGGGGGCGGGACTCGTCGGAGGCCGCCCGCGACCCGCGCGGGTTCGCGGTGAAGTTCTACACCGAGGACGGCAACTGGGACCTCGTCGGCAACGACCTCGCGGTGTTCTTCATCCGCGACGCCATCAAGTTCCCCGACGTGATCCACGCGCTCAAGCCGGACCCGGTGACGTTCCGGCAGGAGCCGAACCGCATCTTCGACTTCATGTCGCAGAGCCCCGAGAGCATGCACATGCTCGTCAACCTGTTCAGCCCGCGGGGCATCCCGGCTGACTACCGGCACATGCAGGGCTTCGGGGTCAACACGTACAAGTGGGTGAACGCCGAGGGCGAGACCCACCTCGTGAAGTATCACTGGATGCCCAAGCAGGGGGTCCGGAGCATGACGGCCGAGGACGCCGCCCGGGTCCAGGCCCACGAGCTGGGACACGCGACCAAGGACCTCCGCGAGGCGATCGACCGGGGCGACCACCCGGAGTGGGAGCTGCTCGTCCAGATGATGAGCGACGAGGAGCACCCCGAGCTGGACTTCGACCCGCTCGACGACACCAAGGTCTGGCCGGAGGAGATCTTCCCGGCCAAGCCGGTCGGCCGGATGGTCCTGGACCGGACCGTGGACAACGTCTTCGCCGAGAACGAGCAGATCTCCTTCGGCACCGGCGTCCTGGTCGACGGGCTGGACTTCTCCGACGACAAGATGCTGGTGGGCCGCACGTTCTCCTACAGCGACACCCAGCGCTACCGCGTCGGGCCGAACTACCTGCAGCTGCCGGTCAACCAGGCCAAGAACGCCGACGTGCGGACCAACCAGCGCGACGGCTTCATGACCTACCGGCAGGACCAGGCGGGCGAGAACCCGCACGTCAACTACGAGCCCTCGATCACCGGCGGGCTGCGCGAGGGGCAGTTCCCGACGCACGACGAGCAGGGCCCGGAGATCGCCGGCAGGCTCACCCGCAAGCGCATCCCGCGGACCAACGACTACAAGCAGGCGGGCGAGCGCTACCTGCTCATGGAGCAGTGGGAGCGCGACGACCTGGTGGAGAACTTCGTCGGGCAGCTGTCGCAGTGCGTGCGACCCATCCAGGAGCGCATGGTCTGGCACTTCCTGCTGGTCGAGGACGACCTCGGGCTGCGCGTCGGCGAGGGCCTCGGCATCACGCCGGACGACGTCAAGCACCTGGAGCCGCTGGCGAGCCAGGACCTGACCGACGAGGACAGGCAGCGCCTGTCCGCCCTCGGCAAGAACGGCCCGCGCGACGTCTCAGGCCTGAAGATGACGCACTGCGTCCCGGACGAGCGGGCCGAGGTGCCCGCGATGTGACACCCGCACAACGGGGCGAAGGGGCCCGGCTCGGCATCCCGAGCCGGGCCCCGGCACGTCGGCGACCTTGAAGGTCGCTAATCTACGGGGAGGCCGAGGATGTCGAGGAGTGTGCGACTGTGGGCGTTGCTGGTGCTTTTTTCCAGGCGTACGGCGAGCAACCCGCCGGAATCTGGCACGCGCCCGGCCGGGTGAACCTGATCGGCGAGCACACCGACTACAACGACGGCTTCGTGCTGCCGTTCGCGGTGCCGTGGGGCGTCACCGCGGCCGTGCGTCCCCGCGAGGACCTCACGGTGCGGATCGCCTCCCTCCAGATGCCCGGCGAGGAGCAGGCGCTGGACGACCTCGACCGGGCCGAGGGCTGGGCGCGTTACCCGGCCGGGGTGATCCGGGTGATGCGCGGCGCCGGCCTGCCGGTCCGCGGTGCGGACATCATGATCGACGGCGACGTCCCCACGGGCGCCGGGCTGTCGTCCAGCGCCGCGCTGGAGGTGTCGGTCGGGCTCGCCCTGAGCGATCTTCACGGCCTGGGCCTGGAGCCGATGGAGCTGGCCAGACTGTGCCAGAAGGCCGAGAACGAGTTCGTCGGCATGCCCTGCGGGATCATGGACCAGGCGGCCTCCGCACTCGGCCGGGAAGGGCACGCGCTGTTCCTCGACTGCCGCTCGCTGGCGAGCCGCGCCGTTCCGTTCGACCTGTCGGCGTACGGCCTGCAGATCCTCGTCATCGACACCGGCGTCCACCACGAACTGGCCGACGGGCAGTACGCGAGGCGGCGCCAGGACTGCGAGAACGCGGCCAAGCACCTCGGCGTCGCGTCGCTGCGGGAGGTGACCGACCTCGCCGGGGCGCTGTCCCGGCTGAGCGGCGACGAACGGGCCCGCACCCAGCACGTCGTCACCGAGAACCACCGGGTGGAGGCCGTCATCGGGCTGCTCCGCGCGGGAGCCGTACAGGAGATCGGCGCCCTGCTGAACGCCTCGCACCTGTCGCTGCGCGACCAGTACCAGGTCTCCTGCCCGGAGCTGGACGTCGCGGTCGAGAGCGCGGTCCGGGGCGGCGCGCGGGGTGCCCGGATGACCGGCGGCGGCTTCGGCGGCTCGGCCATCGCGCTCGTCGCCGACGACCGGGTGGACCGGGTGCGCACGACGGTCGAGCGCGCCTACGCCGAACGCGGCTGGGCCCCGCCCACGTTCCTGCCCGCCACTCCCTCCCCCGGCGCCCGCCGCGTCCACTGAGCCCACCGGCCGCCTCAGACCTCCAGGGCCGCGAGCCCGTCACGCACCCGCACGGTCGCCGGGTGGTCGTTCCCGTAGCGGCGGCACAGGTCGTCGTACAACTCGGCGAACGTGTGGCGGGCGGCGGCGAGGTCGCCGATCTTCTTCTGCAGTTCGCCTATCTGCCTGCGCAACTCCAGCGTCCGCTGGTCGTCGGCCGGATGAACGCGCCGTTGGTCCGCGAGGAGGTCGTGCAGAAGGCGGAGCGCCAGGTCGCCGTCGTCGCTCCGCTCGTGGCAGGCGGCCTCTTGCAGGCGGCACTGGAACGTCCGCTCGTCGTCCGGCCCATGACGGCGGGCCAGGTCGAGGGCGAGCCCGTTGAAGGCGGCGGCGGCCCGCCGGTGATCGCCGCCTTCGAAGAGGGCGTTCGCCAGCTGGGTGCGCAGATCCAGCACCTCGGGGTCGTCGGTGCCGTACGCACGGCCCGCCGGATCAGCCACCGACGCCAGCATGGTGGCCGCTTCCTCGTACCGCGAATGGCGAAGCAGGGACATCGCCTCACGGCGGACCCGCTCCAGTGCCTCCCGGCTCGGCTCGCCGTTGTTCGCGCGGACGTTCGGGACCACCTCCGGTGCGGCGGCCACACCGGGAGAAAGGCCGGGAGACAGGAGGACCCGGCTGACGGCGTGAGCGTACATGCGCGTGGCGCTCGGCCCGGCGGTCGTGATCCCGGGCAGGTGGCCCACCCCCGTCACGTACGCCATCAGCCGGTCGTGCACCACCGCGGCGCTCTCCGGCCGGTCTTCGGCGCGTTTCGCCACCAGTGACGCGATGATCTCGTCGAGTTCCCGGGGCACGTCCGGGCGGGAAGACCGCACGGCGGGAGGCGCGACGTGGACGTGCTGCTCCTGCACCTCGAATTCGGTGAGCCCCGCGAACAGCGGCTCACCGGTGAGGAGCTCGTACAGCACGCATCCGAGCGCGTAGAGGTCGCTCCGCGGAGTCACCGTGCCCGCGCGGATCTGCTCCGGCGGGCTGTACGACACGGTGCCGAGCACCTGGCCGGTCCGCGTGAGCTTCGACGCGCCGGGATCGTGCAGCATGGCGAGGCCGAAGTCGAGGACCTTCACCGTGCCGTCGGGGCGGACCATCAGGTTGGCCGGCTTCAGATCCCGATGCAGGATCCCCTGTTCGTGGGCCGCGCCGAGCACCGCGGCGATCTGGGCGCCGACCGCGGCGGCCCACCCGACGGGCAGCGGCCCGTGCTCCGCGACGACGTCGTCCAGCGTGACGCCCTCGACGAACTCCATGACGAGAAAGAGCCGGCGCCCGGCCACCGGGTCCTCGAACGCCCCGAGGTCGTGGACGGCGGGTGCGCCCGGGTGGTTCAGCCGGGCC
Source organism: Microbispora sp. NBC_01389 (assembly GCF_045040095.1). Lineage (NCBI taxonomy): Bacteria > Bacillati > Actinomycetota > Actinomycetes > Streptosporangiales > Streptosporangiaceae > Microbispora > Microbispora sp. NBC_01389. The sequence goes on along the minus strand of NZ_CP109552.1, from coordinate 4,440,147 downwards.
ATGACCTGGGCCTCGCGGCCGAACCGGCGCTCCATCTCGGGGTCGGGCCGGTCGTCGGGGAAGCGAATCAGCTTGATCGCCACACGCCGGTCCAGGACCTTGTCCTGGCCGCCCCACACCGTGCCCATGGCGCCCCTGCCGAGATGCACGGCGTCCAGCTCGTACCGGCCGAGAATCACCGTACGGTCGGGCACGACGCCTCCGGGTGCGACGGAAAGATCGACGCCAGGAATCTACCCCGCCCGCCGGCCACTCGTGTCGTCAGCGGCCTTCCGGGGGCAGCCACAGGTCGGGGCCGAGCCGGTGCAGGCGCTCACGGCAGCCCTCGTAGCCGGGCAGCACCCGCTCGACCAGCCGCCAGAACTCCGCGCCGTGGTCCTGCCGCTCCAGGTGGGCCAGCTCGTGGACGAGCACGTAGTCGATGAGCGTCGGCGGCAGTTGCATCGTCGCCCAGTGGATGTTGACCCTGCCGTCCGGTGAGCAGGACCCCCACCGGTAGCCCAGCGGCAGCACCCGCAACCCGGTCACCTCGACGCCCGTCCGCTCGGCCCAGGGCCGGACGCGCCGCCTGAGCCACGGCTCGCCGGCCCGCCGATACCAGCGGACCAGCTCCCGGGCTCCCCCGCCCCGGCCCAGCTCCAGCCGCCCGCGGATCAGCCGCACCTCCCGGCCCGGCTCGACGAGCCGCAGCCGGAACGACCGCCCGAGGTACGGGAATCCCTCCCCGTCGACGTACTGCCGGGCCGGGCGGGCCTCGCCCAGCTCGCGCCGCTCGGCGAGCTTGCCGTACAGCCAGGACCGTTTGGCCTCGACCACCCTGACCAGCTCGGCCCTGGACACCTGCGGGGAGATGACCGCGGTGACCGAGGCGTCCCGCTCGACGGTGAGCCGCACGGTCGTGCGTCGCGGGCTCACCGACACGGCGATGTCGAGGTCGCCGACCCGCAGGACGCCGGGGAAGTCACTCACGGGCATCAGCATGCCAGGTCAGGGCCTGCTCAGGGCTTGGGGATCCGCCGCTGGTTGTGCCTGATCACGTCGAGCAGCTGGGAGGAGATCTTCTTGAGGTCGTCCTCGTCGCAGACATCGGCCTCGAACAACAGCCCCGAGATGCGCCGCCGGAACTTCTCCTGGTCGGTGCGCTTGGCCTGCTTCCAGAAGTCGGTGCGGTGGACGGTCTCGACGGCCAGCGCGTACACCTTCCTGGTCACGTCCACCAGGGCGGTGTCCTGCGCGTCGTCGGCGGAAGTGGCGGTCTCGCCGAGCAGCACGCCATAGAGGGCGGTCTCCACGTCGCCGAGCCCGTGCGGGTTCTCCGGCCGCTCCTCGACGATCTCGGTGAGCAACCCCTGCAACGCACGCACCTGCGCCTCGATGTCGTCGGCCAGCTCCTCCAGGATCTTCTTCAGCCGCTCGCTGAGCAGTTGGTAGCGGTGCGGGTCCTCACCGGCGTGCACGGAGATGTGGTGGCGGATGGCGTGCTCCATCTCCGACGCCTTCGCGCGCGGGCCGGGCAGCTTGTCGACCTTCTCCGCGAAATCGGGCGCGGTGAGCGCGACCGGAGGCAGCGTCAGCTCGATGCCGAGCGACACCACGTGATCGTCGATCAGCTCGCGGATCTTCTCGCCGTACACCGAGGGGTTGAACTCGCCTCCGTCCACCCGGTAGCGGCGTACGGCGGTCACCTTGACCACCGTGAAGTGCTTGGCGTCCGGCAGGAACCGCTTGGCGTGGGGGTCGGGCAGCACCGCGTTGACGGTCTTGAGGAACCGGGCCAGCTCGACGTTGAACTTGTCGCGCAGCTCGTCGTCGGCGAGCAGCTGGACGCAGCTCTCGACGTCGTCGGCGTCCACGCCCCGCTCGGAGAACAGCATGCGCAGCCGGGTCCGCCGCGGCTCCAGCTTGTGGATCTCGTCCTGCGGGTCGCGCATGGCGTTCTCGACGTCGGCCGCGTCGTCGCTGTCGTAGTCCTCCCGGGCGTAGAGGCGCAACGCCTGCAGCAGGTTCTCCGCGACGCCGTGATAGTCGACGACGTAGCCGAAGTCCTTGCCGTCGGAGGTCCGGTTCACCCGGGCGATCGCCTGCAGGAGCTCGGCCTCCTTCAGCCCCCGGTCCAGATACATCACCTGCTCGATCGGCGCGTCGAACCCCGTCAGCAGCATCGCCTGCACGATGACGAACCCGATCTCCGACTCCTCGTAGGGCTGGGTGAAGCCGGCGATGCGGGCTTTCCGCTTCACCGGGTCCGTCCACTCGGCCAGCTGCTGCTCACGCTCGGAGTTTCCCTCCGAGATGACGGGCACGAAGTCGATCCGCTTGAGCAGCTCGAGCTGGCGCGAGGCTCTGACCAGGTAGGCCTCGCGCCTGCGTAACCCGTCCACCTCGTCGAGCGGTGTCGCCAGCACCTTCGGCGGCAGCCGCTCGATCTCCCCCACCAGCTCGTCACGCGCGGCGAGCAACGCCTCCCGGTAGCGCACGGTCGCCTCCCGGTCCTCGGCGACGACCTGAGCCTTGAAACGCTCGGGCAGGATCTTCTCGACATAGTGCCGCAGGATGTTCTTGGCCTTGGCCGCGATCATCTGCTCGGCGGCCGAGACCTTCCCCTTGGTGGCGTAACGCCGCTGGAGCTGCTCGCGCTCCTCCTCGGTCAGACCTTCGAAGTCCTCTTCGACGATGTCGTCGAGCTCCCGGCCGTCGCGGACGGCGCCGCGAACCGTCCGCACCTCGTAGACGATCGGCACGATCACGCCGTCGTCCTCGGCGTCCTTGAGCCGATACTTGTCGATGAAAGGGCCGAACAGATCCACGCTGGTCTTGCGCCGGCTGTTCCTGGTCATGATGGGGGTTCCGGTGAACCCGATGCGGGCGGCGTTGGGCAGCGCCTCCCGCAGGTTCGCGCCCAGCGTGGCGCTGTGAGAGCGGTGCGCCTCGTCGATCAGGACGACGATGGACTCGTCGGTGTTCAGTTCGCCGAGCGGGGTGCCCGCGGCCATGCCGGTGCCGCCATTGCCGGTGTCCTGGTTCTTCTGGATCATCACGAAGACCACGCCGGGGCCGTGCTTGCGCAGGGCCGCCTGCGCCTTGGCGCCGCTCGTCGCCACGTCCAGGTGCTCACCGGCGAGCTCCATGGTCTCGCTGAGCTGCCCCTGGAGCTGGGTGCGGTCGGTGACCACCACCACCTTGGCGTCCGCGAGGGCCGGAGTCGCACGCAGTCTGCGTACGAGAAAGGTCATGGTGAGGCTCTTGCCGGAGCCCTGGGTGTGCCAGATGATCCCGCCGCGCTGGTCCTGCCGGCCGTGCCGCAGCCGCGTCTTGCCGGTCAGCAGCCGCTCGACGGTCTTGGCGACCGCGCGGTACTGCTGGTAGCGCGGCGCCGCCTTGATCTTCGCGCCCCGCTCCGTGGTCATGAAGGTGACGAAGTTGTGCACGATGTCGAGCAGCCTGGCCTTGTCGAGCACCGCTCCGGCCAGGATCTCCTGGCGGCTCAGCGTGTCCTCCGGCTTGCCCAGACCCGCCGCGAGCTGCCTGGCCGTGAGCGGGTAAGGATCACGCCACGGCACGTAGTGCTTCTCCGTCGCGGTGAACGTGCCGAGCTTCGCCTCCTCGCCGCTGGTGACGACGGTGAGCTGCACGGTGTGGAACAGCCTCTGGTTCCCCGTACGGATATCGGTGCGGCGCTGCTCGGCGTAGTCGCGGATCTGGTTCACCGCGCTGGTCAGGTCGATGACCTTGGGCTGCTTGCACTCGACGACGACCAGCGGAATGCCGTTCACGAACAGCACCAGGTCGGGCACGACCGAGTTGCCCTGCGATCCGGGGATGTCGACCCGGAACTGGTTGACGACCGTGAAGTCGTTGTTCTCGGGGTGCTCCCAGTCGATGTAGTGCACCCGGCGGCCCTTGCCGCCCTCCCAGCCGGGCACGCCCTCCACGATGTGCCCGTTGATCAGCAGCTCGGTCGCCTTCTCGTTGGCTTCCAGCAGGCTGCTCGCCGGGAGGCGGGTGAGCTGGTTGACCGCGCTGGAGATCCGGGCCTCGTCGAGCCACGGCTGCCCCTCGGCATCGAGGTTGATCTCTGCGATGGCGGTCCGGAGCACGTCTTCGAGGATCACCTCGCTGAAGGAGGCGCGGCCCGACCTGTACGGGAGGATCGGAACGACCGCCTCCGGCGGGGCGCCTTCGAGGTGCCGCCACCCCATCCCCTTGAGCTGCTCGATCAGCGGTCGCTCGACTAACGCGTACTCCAGATCAGCCACACGAACCCCTCGCCGCCCGCTCGTTGCGCGAATCTTCGACGCCGAGGCTAACCGATCCACCTAACCACGACAATATCCGACGTGACTTGAGTTCACAGCGTTAGGCAAGTGAGACCTGGCGGCGCAAGCCGTCCTCTCCCCCCGCAAGGGCCTGCTCGGCCTCACCCAGTACCAGGTCCGTAAGTGGACGCCGTGACATCGCCATGTCACCACCGTGATGCTCGCGCTGGCCTTCCTCGCCGTCACCGGCGCCCACCTGACCGGCGCCGACACACCAGCCGCCAACCAGGACAAGCAGGGAAAAAGGACAGCAGCCCAGGTGCCTTCGGGTTAGCCCCTCACTCCCGTCTCATCCGCCCGACCCCGGCCGAGATCCGTGGGTCCTGGCCCGGCTGTTCCTCCCCGCAGCGTGTCTGGTCGAGCACGTCCTGACCTGGTCGAACTTCCGCAGGCGGCACCAGACGCGAGCACTGATCAGCCACTACCGGAGAAGAGGAGACCCACCCCCTATAGGTCTACGAATGTAGTACCTGGTACAAATCTACCGAATTCCACTTCTAGGTTAGGGAATGCGTGAACATTCCACGAAGGGCGATCTGGCCCTATCGGCGTCGATCAGCGGCGTTCGCGGCGTTGGTACTCACCACGTCGATGCTGTCGACGTTGCCCAGTTTCCCAGCGAATGCAAATCCTGCCGGAGGCGAGTCGCTGACCGCGGCCGCCAAGGCAGCCAAAGACGGCACGCTGGTGGTGGACAAGGAACTGGAGAGCGCACAGGTCGAAGCCGTCAAGACCGGCAAGCGGGTACCGGCGCCTTCGCAGTACACCGAGTCCATGAAGGTGTGGGCCAACCCCGACGGTAAGACGCTGCATGCCGAAGTGAGCACCGGACCGGTCCAGCTCCAGGTCGCTGGCAAGGACGGGACGAAGACCTGGCAGCCGATCGACACGACCATCGTAAAGAAGGGCGACAACACTTACACCGCCAAGCTGGTCAAGACCCCGCTCACAATTGGTGGCGAGGGCTCGCAGAAGCTCGTCATCGCACAGGGCGCGAATGGCACCTCCTCCATCGGTTGGGGCAACAAGTTGCCGAAGCCGACGCTCGACGGCAACAAGATTGTTTATCGAGACGCGGTCGCACTTGGTGCGGACCTGGTCCTCACGGCCCTGCCTGACGGGTTCACTCAGGATGTCGTGCTTCGGAGGCGGCCAAAGAGGCCGCTGACGGTCAAGCTCCCTGTCACGCTCCCGAAGGGTATGTCCTACGCTGCGGGTGCCGGCAGCGCCAGCCCGAAGCTCATGTCCGCCCAGGGCGTCGTCGCGAGCACGCCTCTGTCGGCGCAGGCGGTCGACGCGGTCGCGGCCGAGTCACCCGAGGCAGGCAAGACCGCAAATGTCACGGTCGCCACCGAGACGACCAAGAACAGCACCAGCCTGGTCATCAAGCCCGACACTGCGTTCCTGTCCAGCGCCGACGTCACCTACCCGGTGACAATCTCGGTGCCCAGCCAGTACGTCGGAGCCGGCCTTACGGGCGACACGTTCGTCAGCAAGAACAACCCGACGACGAACTATTCCAACGGGTACTTGCGCGCGGGCACTACCTCGACTAGCGCTGACATCGCCCGGGTATACCTTCGCTTCGCGGTCACGCACACCGTGCTGGCTGGAGCGACGATCCACAACGCCGACTTCATGGTAATCAACTACCGCTCCGGCGGTGCTGGCACGTACTACACCAACTGTGGGGAAATCGGATCCGGGATCGTCACCCGCAAGCTGACCTCCGCGTTCACCCCCAACACTCTGACGTGGAACAGCGGCCTGCCGAGCTACACCACGACCGGCCAGGTTGGCGTCAAGTACGGCTACAGCGACACCGCAGGTTGCACCGGACCTGGCGAATTGGTCTATTCCATCGAAAGCATCGTCCAAGCATGGGCGGATGGCGAGCCGGATTACGGGCTAGTCATGATGGCTCCGTCTGAGAGCGCGGTTCTCAACTGGCGACAGTACAGATCTCAGGAGACCGGAACCCACGACCGGGGCCCGTCGCACGAGCCGGTCCTGTTCGTCGAGTACACGCCCGCCCCGCATGCTCAGGTCGTTTTCTCCAGCTTTAAACGACAGTCGCCGAACCTGACCTACGACCAGGCGGTCGCGCTTGCCGACTATCAGGCGGCGACCACGGAAACCGACCCGGTCTCCGAAGAGGACGCGTCGCTCCTGGAAGCCGGCCGCGGCGCCAACGACGCGTACGACGCCTACCCCGTTACCACCGACATGCTGGATATCACCGATGACGACACCGCAACCGAGGGCGCAGACGGTGCGGACACCATCGCGCCGAGCGTGGTCGCGATCGCCCCGTCGTCGGGTGCGGGTGACGTTCCGCTGGATACGCTGGTGTCGGCGTCCTTCTCCGAACCAGTTACCGACGCGATGCTCGACCTCAAATCCCCCGACGGAGCTTTGATCACGGGCAGCCTCGCCGAGGACAACACAGGCACAGCGGTGACATTCACCCCGTCGCAGCCACTGACCCCAGCGACGACTTACACGGTCACCGTGTCTGGCGCGCACGACGCGTGGGACAACGTGATGGAGGACTTCACCTCCACGTTCACCACCGCCGGTGGGGAGCCCACCCCGTCCCCGTCCCCATCTAGTGATCCGGACACCACGGCACCAACTGTGGTGGCAACACTCCCGACGGCCGACGCGACGGACGTCGCCGTGGACGCGGTCGTCTCAGCCACCTTCAGCGAACCGGTGACCGCGCAGGTAATCGTCCTCAAAGACAACGTGGGTACCGCAATAGACGGTGCCACTGCGATGGACGCTACGTCGAGGGTTCTGAGTTTCACGCCGAGCACACCACTGTCAGCCGGTGTCACCTACACGGCGCTGATCAGCGACGCGAAAGACACCGCCGGTAACGTCATGAGCCCCTACTCGTGGACGTTCACCACAGCAGCCGCACCCGAGGCCAGCCAGTCGCCGACCCCGGAACCGTCCACCTCGCCATCGGCGACCCCGCCGGCTGACACGACCGCCCCCGTGATCATCGAGGTCTCTCCGCAGGCGAACGCGACCGGCGTCACGACGCACTCGACGCTGACCGCGACGTTCAGCGAACCAGTGACCGGTGCCGACGTCACTCTCACACCCACAGCCGGGGGATCCGCGGTCACCGGAACGGTGAACATGGATGCCACGTCCACGGTCGCCACCTTCACCCCCAGCCAAGCCCTATCCTCGGGCGTCACCTACACCGCCACGATCAGCGCGGCCAAGGACACAGCGGGCAACACGATGTCGGCCTACTCGTGGTCCTTCACCACGATCGCGGCATCGCCTTCCCCGAGTCCCACGCCCACACCCTCCCCTTCCCCGACACCCACTCAGGATGTGACCCCTCCTACAATCACGACGACGAACCCTGCCTCGGGAGCGTCTGCGCCGTTCGGGGCAGACATCGTGGGGGTGTTTAGCGAGCCCGTCCGAAACGCGAAGATCTCCGTTTCAAACGGGACGAAGATCCTCACTGGCACGATGAGCATGGACACTGCCAGGCGAGTCCTCACATGGAAGTGGGACGGAGATTCCTTTTGGCCCTTCGGGGCCATGACCGCGACTATCAGCGGAGCGAAGGACGACGCGGGCAACGTGATGTCGGCCTACTCCTGGTCGTTCATTTGGAACTTCGGCACCGCTGCGGCTCAGAAAGATGGCAACGCGAAAGCCGGGCCCACGTCCACATCGGCGAAGGCCGATACCGAGGTTAAGACCGCGTACACTGGCTTTGACTATCAGCACATCACGCTGGAAGACTGCGTCGCGGCGCACGACGCCACCGCGATGAAGCCCGACGACGGCTACGGCCACCGGGCGAGCATCATCACCCGGCCGTACAGCATGTGCTGGAGCAGCTGGTACTACGTAAAGGACTATGTCTGGTACGCCAAGCTGGGTCAGTGGGTGGGCACCATCCGGGAATACGCTGATGTCGACACGCTGGAGTTTCGCGCTACCTGGGTGATGCACACTTACCTGGGAACGGCGACGGGAACCAGTGTGATCGGCGGTGGTTATACACCGCAGCAGATCTCCATGTGGACGCGGATCAGCAACATGACCGCTTATCGGGACGGCGTGGCCACCACAGCTAATGACTACGTCCCGCTGTCCCTTCAAGTGATCCCGACCGGGTCTGCCGGTTCCACCTGCACGGCCCTAACTGCGTCGTATCGCAGTGACACCATCCAGGGCTGGAAGGCCGACGGCGATGATTACTTCAAGTTCCGAATGGGCGACACCGACGGAGACAGGGTCGACGTATGCACGCTGCGGCCGGTGCTGACCGACACGAATAAGTGGTGGACCGCCAAGCCGATCCGGCTGTGGAGCCAGGTCGTCTACGATCAGGGCGGTTCTCTTCATGGAAAGAGGGCCGTCGGAGGCGGCGACCCGTCGGGCAACGACCCGCAGGAGAAGCCCTACGTCCCGCACGTCCGCTGCGACTGGATGACGTTCGGACAGCAGGAGACCGTCCAGAGCGCCAAGATCGTGGCAGCGGGAATCGATAATCCGACCGGTTATACAGGTGCCTGTGTGATCTCCCTCGCCAAAGATGTCTTCACGATGTCGAAGTCCAGGAATGCGAACTTCATTCAGGTGATCAACCACATCGAGGCAGCTCTGGACCAGGACAATTATCCGGCCATGGTCAACCGGGCAGGTAATAACTCCACCACCTACCCGCCCAAGCGTAACAACGAATCCCAGAATCCTCCGCTCCGGGCACTGACCGGCAACGAGAAGATCAAGATTATTCCTGGGGACTGGTCCGCACCCGCCGGGACGCCTGCGAGCGAACCGCTCACCAGAACCACTGATCCTGCCAAGAAACGCGCGAACCGGGAAGTCCACGGTGCAGGCCTATACGATTTCGAATTCTGGGCCGAGGGCAAAAAGTACACGAAAAGCAATTACTGCAAGTACTATCAAGAACCCCTATACTCTGACTGGAATCAGCGCAGACAGCTTGACCCGAAGGCAAGCCTCCATTGCGACGAATATCCGTTCGGATCGACCATCGAAGGGGCGGCGAATACTACCTACGATTACTCGCTGCGAGCCTTAGGTGGAGCGCAGAATACAGCGCAGGGGAATGCGCTCAGCGCTTTCTATAGCACATATCGAATTGGCGACGGAAATCACTTCTGGGTGCAGATCGTCCCCTAGTTGATCCGCAGGGCGGGCGGCATGGCAAAGCAGCCCTGTCGCCTGCCCTGGCAGGATAATCGCCACCCATCAGGGAGAGACCATGTACGACAATCCGGTGGAGTCCCAATGGGATCTCCTCGCTCCATACGGTTTCCACGACTCGCTTCAGATTGATTGGATCGAAGGAGAAGACCCGGAGGAGATAGCGGTTCGGATGGGCCTCGACCCCGCGCCGAGAGCAAGTTGCGACCTTGGCGATGCCGTCGCAATCGCCCGTAATTTCCCACTCCAGGACAATATCTGGATCGGCCGTCATTCAACGGGATGGGTCTGTGCTCTTGGCATGTTCGGAACCGTCCCATACGTCGACCTCGGCCAAGGTGGCCGACGATTTACGCTCAGCCATCACACGGAGTACGGGTTCGGGGGATTCATGCTCTGGAAGGGCAGCGAAGTCGCAGGAGAATTCGGTTCGGACGCGGTATTCGATGGAGAATTGCCTGCTCTGTTTGAGCGGTATGGGAGTGGTCTTGGGGTTCCGTTATCCGAACCATCTCGCGGTTTTGAGATTCCAGGATTTCCGCTTGGCATGGAAACAAATGACGGATCTCCTGGCGGCCGAGGGCTCTGGCCACGCGATGAAGGAGAGAGTCTAGAAGTCCTCCTATCCATCGTCGGCCGCATAGTCGGAAGATTCATCGATCGTGCCATGCTGTCCGAGACGCGTACACTGTACTTCAATCAGGAGGTCATCTAGTCAGTTCAATATAGTGCGCGCCTTCGGGTCTGCGGATCTGCTTGAAGGCGTCGCGTAGGTCGGCGGCATATCTTCATGATGCCGTGCAGGGCGAGTGCGCTCAGGGCGAGGTTACGCAGCGCCGCCATGTTCCGGGGGCCGTGCCCGAGGTAGGCCTGCTGGGCGTCCTCGTACCAGACCGTGCCGCGGGCCCGGTGTTCAAGATTTTCAATGCCCCAGTGGCCTCGGACGTACCTGCTGAACCCTTCGCCGGTCAGGTCCTTGCGGCTGGTGACGCACAGGACGACCTCCTTGCTGACGGGCCGTCCGATCGGGTCGGCGACCACGCGGCGCAGCACGGCCAGCCGAGCGGCGTGCGGCAGGTCCAGCTCGCCGTCCAGATCCGTGCTCCACGTGGTCCATGTGGTGATCCTTCCGTGGTCGTGTTTTGTGAGCGTGTGCGGCGCCTGCCCGGAGTTCAGCAGCACGCGGCCGACCTCAACCGCGGCGGCGTGCAGGGCCTCGCGGTTGCCCTTCACGCACATCAGGTAGTCGGCCTTCGTGTCCTCCACCAGGTGGCGGGCCGTCTTGGCGCAGGTGTGCGCGGCGTCCGCCGTCACCAGCGCCCGGGCGGTGTCGACGCCCTCCAGCAAGGCCTTGACCCGGGTGACCTCGGTGGTGTCGGCGGGCACCTGGACGTGGGCGAGCGTGACCGCGCCCCGTGCAGGTCCTTGCCGTCCAGCGCGATCGCCCAGCCGTCGCCGTCGCAGGCGGCATGCGCTCTCAGCCACTGCCCGATCACGTGGTTCAGGGCGTCGGCGTCCACCGCGAGCAAGACGCGGCGCAGCGTGCCGGCGCCGGGCGGGGAGTGCCGTCTGCGCAGTGAATGCCACCGCGCTCCCAGCAGTTCGAGTAGCCGGGGGGAGAAATCGCGGGCATGCGAGCCCAGCTCCCGGTAGTTGCACGCTCCTCCCAAGGTCGCCACCACCGCCACCGCGAGCACCGAGCCCAGCGTGTGCCGTACCCCGCGCCGCTTGCGCGGATCGGTCAGGCCCGCCAGGGCCTCTAGCAGCGACGGCAGAGCGGAGACATGGGAGACTGGCACCGATGACCTTCTTGTTCAGATCTTGGAAGCGTAGAGAACTCCCATGATCTCGAACGGAAGGTCATCCTCGTTTCAGCATCACGCTACGTGACCAAGTCGATCCGGACACTAAGACACACTCACCCCAAAGCAGCGACCTTGCAATCGCCCTGGTCAAGATCGGTGACACGATCTACTTCCTGAACAGAAAGACCGGCGAGTACACCCATATGGGAATAGTCACCGACGTGAAAGGACGCCCTCCGATCAACATCAAGCAAGTGTACTTCGCGCAGCACGGCGGACGTCGGGGGATAGGTACCGGCCCCTTCATGGATCTCGGGGAGCGGTTCGACGTCACGGAATTCAGCGGGCTGGTGTTCGGCCGTGTTGCGTGGTAGCGGAATTCGCCCGGCACTGTTGGTGCTCGTCCTGATTCCGGTGCTGGCCGGCTGCTGGTGCGTTGGTCGAGCCAGACGTCTTGTCGGTCGCGGTCGATAGGTTTGGGATGCTGCGCCGGCCCTACCCACCGGCACCACCTGACCTGAAGGGATCGTCATTATGGCGAAGATCATTTCCACGCTGTTCATCTCGGCCGACGGGGTGGCAGAGATCGACCCCGCTTGGCACTTCCCGTACTTCGACGAGAACATGGGCCGCGCCGTCGGCGAGGACTACGACACCGCTGACGTGCTGCTCATCGGGCGCGAGACCTATGACAGCTTCGCCGGGGCGTGGCCCGGCCGCGAGGCCGCGGGCGGGGACGACGCGACGTTCGCCAAGCAGCTCGGGGACATGCGCAAGGTGGTCGTCTCGCGCCAGCCGCTGGAGTTCTCCTGGCGCAACTCCGAGCTGGTCAAGGGCGATCTCCTCGACGCGGCCTCCTCGCTCAAGGCCGATGCCGGGATCAGAGGCATCCTCATCCCCGGGTCGATCTCCGTCGTGCAGCAACTGCTCGCCGCGGGCCTGGTCGACGAGCTGCGCCTGCTGGTGCATCCGGTGGCGGCGCGTAAGGGCCGCAGGCTGTTCGACGACGGCGACGCGCCGTACCACCTGAAGGTGACGGCGACGGAGGTGTTTCCGACGGGCGTGATCCGCGTGATCTACTCGCCGACCGCGACACCCGCCAAGGTCGGCTACGACGAGGTCAAGGACCAGGTGCCCGAAGGAAAATAGCGGCCTTCGCGGGTAGGCACGGGGATCGTCTAACGGCCGCTGCTCGGCGGATGACGTTGTCCGGCCGGTCGAGCCAGACACGTTGGCCTTCCGTGGTGACGGTCAGCCCGAACCGGGTCCGGTCGGGGCTGCCCCACTCGATCCACCTGAAGAAGACGTCCTCCAGCTCATCCCAGAGGCTTCGATCACCGTACTGCGTCACCTCCGCACCGGAAACGTGCGCCGCCGACTCGCCGGACCACAGGGTGACCTCGAACGGGTCACCCTGCTTGGCGGTCGCCGAGACACCGGGCATCAGTCCGGCGATCGCCACGTCCAGCCCGGCACCGGCTTCGAGGATCCGGCGCGGCTCCGCCGTCGCCCTGCTCTCGCGGTGGCCGCCTCCGTACTCCCCGCCGGGTGGGCGTTGGTCCCGAAGCATCATGTAGCTCGCCCCGCGCCGGGAGAACCGTCCGATCGCGATGCCGTCACGGCCCACGGTGAGCACCGCCTTGTGGCCGGGCTCCAGCCCGGGCATCCAGGGGAAGACGATGATGCCGCCCGGACGCGTCTGCTCCACCCACGCGTACGGCACCTGGGAAACGCCACAGGTGACGTGGACACGGTCGAAGGGCGCCCGATCGGGAAAGCCCGCTCCCCCGTCGCCGAGCACAAGCCGGGGGCGAACCCCGTCCGCGCGAGATTGTCCGTCGCGACGTCGAGGACCGACGTGTCGATCTCGACGCTGACAACGTTGCCCTCTCCCGCTCTGTGCGACAGAAGAGCGGCCGTCCACCCGGTTCCCGTACCGATTTCCAGGACGCGGTTTCCCTCATACACCCGGAGAAGTTCCAGGAAATCGACGACGACGCCGGGAGCGGAAAGCGACGAGGTGTAATAACCATCGTCCGTCGCGACATCCGTGACGCCGTCGTCCAGTTGCGTGATGGCCGGGTGATCGGCGTAGGCCGCGTCCATCCACGCCTCGGCGTCCTGCTCACGATCGATCAGATAGCCGTCGGCGTCGTACGGAGCGGCCCAGGCCCGGTCAGGGACGAACAGATGCCGAGGGACGGCGTGGAGGGCGGCCCGCCACGCCGGCTCTGTCAGATCCCCGTTCGATTCGAGCTCGCGGCACAGAGCGTCGATCCGTTGCCGGACGCTCATATGCCGTGCCGCCCGGCGCGGTTTCCGCGTCCGTCCGGGGGTCACCAGGGGACGACGCCCTCGTCGTCGAAGAAGCCGCCGCGCGGCCCGTCGTCCGGCAGGGTGGCGAGCCGGATCGCGATCGCGGCGCCCTGCTCGGGCGTCCGCGGCGCGTTGAAGCCGGTGAAGTCGGTCGCCACGTAGCCGGGGCAGCAGGCGTTCACGATGACCTTCGTGTCGGCGAGCCGGCGGGCGTACTGGGTCGTGATGCCGTTGAGCATCGTCTTCGACGGCGCGTACGCGGCCAGGATCGGGCCGGTCTGCAGCGTCAGTGAGCCCATGTTGCTCGACATGTTGACGATGCGCGGTGAGTCCGCGCGGTGGAGCAGCGGGAGCATCGCGTTCGTCACCCGGACGACCCCGAACACGTTCGTGTCGAGGACGGTGCGGACGACGTCGAGGTCGAGCGTCGTCGGATCCTGCGCGCCACCGTCCATCCGGCCGGAGATGCCTGCGTTGTTGACGAGCACGTCGAGCCGCCCCGCCGTCCGCTCGATCGTCTCCGCCGCCGCGGCGACGCTGTCGTCGGAGGTGACGTCGAGCGCCACACCGAACGCGTCGGCGCCTGCGGCACGCAGCCGCTCGACGGCCTCCTTGCACCTGACATCGTCACGCGCGCCCACCGCGACCGTGAAGCCGATCGCCCCGAGACCCTGGGCGATGGCGAAGCCGATTCCCTTGTTCGCGCCGGTCACCAGCGCGGTCTTCCTGTCGTTCACACGATCCATGCTCGCGAGCCGCGTCCTTGCCGTCCAACACCGTCTGAGTGGGCTGTGATACCCGGCGGGTATCAGCCGGTAGGCTCCGCCCGTGGACGACCTCGAGACCCGCGAGCTCCGGTATTTCGTCGCCGTCGCCGAGGAACTGCACTTCGGGCGCGCCGCCGAACGGCTCGGGATCGCACAACCGCCGCTCTCGCGCGCGATCGGCCAGTTGGAGCGGCGGCTCGGTGTCCGGCTTCTCGATCGGAACCGTCGAGGAGTGGCGCTCACCGACGCCGGCCGAGTGCTGCTTCGGGAGGCCGGAACGGCCCTCGACGCGGTGGCGGCCGCCGCGCGCCGGACGCGGCGTGCCGGTGATCCGAAGCGGCCGCTGGTGCTCGCGTCGAAGGCCGGGGCATCCCATGAGCTGCTGCAACGGCTCCTCGACGCGTTCGCGAGAGAGCCCGGCGCGGCACCAGTCGAGGTCCTCCTGTGCGAGGTCGGCGAGCAGGCGGGCCTGCTCCGCGACGGACGCGCCGACGTGGCCCTCGTGCACCGGCCGTACGACGACCTCGCCGGGTTCGACACCGAGGACCTCCACATCGAGGGCCAGGTCGCGATTCTCCCCGCGGCGCATCTGCTCGCGTCCCGCGATCGGCTCACCCTGGCGGACGTACGCGACGTGCCGGACCTGCCGATCGCCCGATGGCCCCGGCTCGACGGCTCCTACCCGGAGGGGCCGGGACCGGAGGTGCACACCCAGTCGCAGCTCGCCCAGCTCGTGGCGCTCGGCAGGACGCTGCTCGTCATCCCGGCCTCCAGCCGGGCCTGGCAGTGGCCCGAACACGTCGCCGTGCCCGTCGTGGACGCGCCGGACGTCACCACGGTGATCGCATGGCCGCCGAGCAGTCGCTCACCGGCGGTCGCGTCACTCGTCCGCTGCGCGGCCGGGCTCCGCGACACCGCGCTGGCTGGGAGGTCCGCCTAAGTCCGACTCCGGGGCCAGCCCGATGGTCGCGGGTGTCCCTCGGCCACGCCTGACCCGCCTGCCGCCACGGGGGAAGTGCGGCAGGCGGGCCGATTGGACGGGCGGCCTCCCCCTTGAAGCCCCCTCAGGCTGGGGAGGCCGCCCAGCCCCGCCGGTCGTAGTCACCCACACCCGGCAGGGCCGCTCAGCGGGCGGACCCGAGCAGCAGCGCCTGCCACATCCCCTGGACACGGCAGGCGATCAACCGCTCGGTCTCGCGCACCTTCGGCGTGCCCTTCGTGCGGTCGGTCCGGCGGATGAACATCAACCCCCCGGCCGCGCACAGCTCATAGGACACGTCTCGGCAGTCGTCGCACGTGTGCCGGACGACCCGCACGCTCGCGGTGCGGCGGGCCTCCGGCATCCACCGCAGCCGTACGCAGTCAGGCTGCTCCGGCGGCAGATGCAGACCCGGACACCGCAGCAGAAGCTCATCCAGGTCCGATCGCCGACCGCTCACGGACGCGCCGGCTGTGCCGTCCCATCCCTCGCAGGCGGGTTCTCCGCCTGCTCGGCGATCGCCTCCTGCTCCGCGATGGCCCGGCACAGCCCAGGCAGGTCATCGCCGTCGACCGTACGGCACGCCCCCGCCTCCTCAGCGGCACCGGGAAACGGCCGCTCCCGGCTGGCCCACAGCCGCCCAACGTCGCTGTGCATGATCCTCCACCCGGCGAACGCCGCCGGGCCGGAGGGGCTTGTTGCTCCACCATCTGCCATCTCTGGACCTACTCACGCTCGGGGGTCCGTCCAGAAGGGGGGTTGGACAGGGCCGCAAAGTGTCCTACGACACTGGACTCTACAAAAGTTCTCACCTGGAGGTCAGAAAATGGCCTACGACACTTCGCTAGGGTGGTCCGCATGCACGCAGACCCGCGGTCACCGGTCCGCCACATAGTGGCCGACCTGAGAGATGACATCGCCACTGGCCGGCTGCCCCCTGCGGCGAAGCTGCCCTCGGTCCGGGAGCTGGCCGACCGTTACGGCGTATCCCGCAGCACGGCGAGCAAGGCGCTGGTCCTGCTCAAGACCGAGGGACTGGTGGACACCCGGCACGGCTCAGGTGCGTACGTGCGCGAGCCGTACCCGATCCGACGCTTGGGACCGGACCGGTACGCGCGCAGTCGCTGGCAGGACACCACGGTCGAGGCGTACAAGAACGAGCACGATGGCTCGGCAGGCACCCGCCAGCAGGGCCACCAGACGCAAGAGGTGAGCCTTGTCGAGGCCGACGAACATGTCGCGGCCGCGCTCGGACTCCAACCCGGCACCATGGTCTATGAGCGGGCGCGCGTCATGACCCGCGACGGCGTCCCCACCCACACTATGACCAGCTACTACCGCATGGAGGACGTGGAGGGATCGCCCCTGATCGACCCCTCCCCCGGGATCGCCAGCCCGGGCGGCGGCTTCCGCGTGCTGACCGACAGGGGTCTTGCTCCGCACGAGATCACCGAAGACCTCAACGCCAGGATGCCCACCGCCGACGAGACCCTGCTCCTCGAACTGCCGCCGGGCGAACCCGTCGTCGAGGTGCGACGCACCACCCGCACCGCCGAGGGCCGGGTGGTCGAGCACGCCAGGGGCGTGCATGCCGCGAGCCGGTTCGTGTGGTCCTACACCTTCGCCATCCCGGACTGAGAGCCCACGCGCCCGGGCGTGCCCGGCCATCGTCTCCTCCTGCTCAATGCGGGAGACCACCCTCACCGGAGCCGACCCGACCGCCCTCGCCTGCCCCTGAGCCGCCTGCTCGGCGATCGCCACCTGCTCCGCGATCGCCCGGCACGGCTCAGGCAGGTCGTCGCCGTCGACCGTACGCCACGCCCCCGCCTCCTCGACGGCACTGGGAAACGGCCGCTCCCGGCTGGCCCACAGCCGACCGACGTCGCTGTGCATGATCCTCCACCCGGCGAACGCCGCCGGGCCGGAGGAAACCGCTCCATGGTTGCTCATCAGGTCAGGCCCAACCCTCCTGATCCAGGACCCGCCCGGTGCACAACCACCGCGACGGGTCCGCCTGTCCACGCTGCGATTTCATTCCAGCTCCTTAGGTAGCGACCCTGATAGGGGACGATGGCGGACGGAAGCGGACTTCCTCTGCGTCCGCCCGTCTCCCGGCGAGGTGGTCAACTGCGCTGTGCGCTCACGAGCCGGTCCGGCTTCTCACGGAGCGGACCCGTGAAAGCGCTGTACGTAGTCACGCTGGTGGACGACGATGAAGGACGGAAGGCGACTCCCCCGACTTCCCCCGGATTGCCGACGAGGTACGCGTGACAGACATCCCGCCCTGGGCCGTACGGCTTCGCGAGGAACGGCGTGAACGATGCTGGTCGTCCAAGGAGATGGTGCGGCGACTGGTCGACGCGGCGGACGAGCACGTGCAGGCCCACCTACCGGCCCGTGAGTCACTGCTGAGGATGCTCCGCATGTGGGAAAGCGGGAAGCGCCGACCTCGTGACCCCTATCCCATGCTGCTCGCGCGTGTTCTCGGCATCGATGCCGCAGAGCTGTTCGGCGACGGCGTCCGCGACGGCGCGGCCGATGGCGACGACGAGTTGGACGCGCTGGAGCTGGCCCGCCGGGCCGCCGCAAGCGATATCGGGAGCGCGACGCTCGAACAGCTGGAGTTGGCCGTCGACGATCTCGCCATGGCCTACCCCGGCACGCCGCCACACGAGCTGCTGGTGCGCGTGCGTCGGCATCTTGCCTACGTCGGGCAGCTCATGGACGCCAAGAAGACCCTCGCCGAGCATCGGCGGCTCCTCGTGGCCGGCGGCTGGTTGTCACTCCTGGCCGCGACCTGTCTCATCGACCTACGTCGGTTCCCGGCGGCAGCAGCGCGACTTCGGACGGCCGCCCAGTTCGCCAAGGACACCGAGCACCGGGAGATCGCGGCGTGGTGCCTGGAGACGGAGGCATGGCAGGTCCTCACAACTGGTGACTACCGGCGAGCGCTGGACCTTTCCCAGGCTGCACAACGGGTGGCGCCACGGAGTAGCTCTGCCTACATTCAGGCGACCGCCCAGGAGGGCCGGGCGTGGGCACGTCTGGGCGCCGCCAAGGAGACCCACGCGACGCTGAGCCGGGTCGCGCATCTGGTTGAGCCGCTGCCGGTTCCCGACCGGCCGGAACACCACTACCGGTACGACCCCGCCAAGTCAGACGCCTTCACCGCAACGACCCTGTCATGGCTGGGAGACCCGGCAGCCGAGCCGTATGCTCGTGGCGTGCTCGCCCGGCTGCAGTCCACGACCGACGGTCCGCCACGACCACGCAGAGCCGCATCGGCCCGGCTCGACCTGGCGCTCGCGCTCCTCGCCGCCGACCAACCCGAAGAGGCCGGACACGCGACGCTCACCGCGATCACGAGCGGACTCCTGGTCCCCTCGAACTACTGGCGCGCAGCCGAGGTGATCAGCGCCCTGGAGACGCGACACCTACCCAAGGCGGCCGAATTGCGCGAGGCATATCAAGAACTCTGCACCCCCTGAACAGCGGATCTCATAGCCCTTCTACTACAGCTTCCGCCTCCGACACCCGCACCCGCCCGCTCAGTAGGTCCTCCATCAGCCCCTGCTTGAGGAGCCGCAACTGATCCCGCCTCGCAGTCTCTGCTGTAATCCTTAACTTGTGAGACTCCAAAACTGCAACCAAAGCTTGCTGCACCGCCAAAGAAGGCACCGGCAACGGCATGGCCTTGAGCTGAGTTGAATTGATCGTGGCCAGATTAGTCGTCTGCTTGGCAATGCTAAGGAAGTAGCGCTTTCCAGCAGCCGACGCCGCATAGGCAGCCAAGTAGCCCGGGATTACCTGAGACTGATCACAGCGCACCCGGAAAACGTGGTTTTGACAAATACACGGGTTGATTCGACCATCCCAGACGGCGCCCCGACCGAGCTTGTCGAAGTCCCCACCTTCAGTGAGGAGGACATCACCCGCCTGAAGCAGATACCTCCTCACGTCGGCTCGGCCGACTCGGACCGTCTTCATCTCGGTCGTGTCAATGAATCCGTCCTGGACATTGGCCACTCGGAGGTAGGGAATTGCAATCGCGCCGCCAGTCTCAGTACCCAAAGTCACGCCACTATTGACGCTGGCCACGCTTGACAGTCGCACAGTTGGAGCCGACCCCTTGCCAATCCGGTGGAACTCTGACGCGGTAAGCCCCTCCGCAATCTTATCAAGCTTCTCAGTAACAATCCCAGCATTCGAGATCCAGCGATCGAGGGTGTCGAGGATCTGTGCGATCCGCCGCTGTTCTCCAATCGGAGGCTTGCGCACTCGAAGCTTTCCGAGTTCCCCCTGGATAACCAGCGGCTGGCCGGTCCGGCTTCGGAATCGCCCAAGGTCATACCATTGCAAGTAATGCACAAGATACCCTAGATCCCAGCCAGGGGAGATCGACCTGGCCCAAAGTGCATTATCCGTAACCCACGCGGGCTCTTGGACCATATGCACCGATCCGCAGTATTCGCCCACGCGTCCGACAACGAACGTAGGTTTTTGTGTAAGCGGACGCGAGGCCAGTCCAGAAAGGCCATTTCCCCCGAAGACCGGGAACCGCCCAGCTGCCTCTTCATGGCGGCCCAATGCTAGACCACTTGAAAGGGTAAACTCTGATGCGAATTTGACTTCTTTCCACTTAGCGGGCATAGCCGAGCTCCTTCAGATACGCCTCCAGGCGGGCGGCGGCGGCTTCGCGTTGGGATTCGAGATCTCGGAGGGTTACCGCGTACTTGTCGGCCCAGGTGCGGAAGGCGGTCTCGAACAGCCGGCGGGCGGCGGACGTACGGGAATTGAGGCGCGAGGCCAGGGCGGCGCGGAGGACGCCGAGGACGAGGGCGCGGCGCTGGTCCTCGTCCAGCGCGGCGGCGGCCATCCGGAGGCGGGGCATGAAGTCGTCCTCCAGGGCGCCGACCTTCCGGCGGGCGGCGGTGACGTCGGCCTTGAGCTTCTTCAGCTCGTCATCCGAGAGCTTGTTCTCCGGCTCCTCGGCCTCGTCCTCCTCTTCGTCCTCCGGCTTGGCGGTGGCCGCCTTGTACTGCGCGTTCAACTCCGCGTAGCGCGCCTCGGCCTCCTCCAGCTCGACCAGGTAGTCGGGGATCAGCTCGGGGACGACCCGATGGTCGCGGGCCTTGCGCTTCTCGGCGGCGATCTTCTGCTTGTCCCAGTACTCCGCCGTCTCCTCGTCCTTGTCGAACGCGTCCTCGATCGTGGTGATCCAGCCCTCCACCACGCCGTCGAAGCCGTTCAGCGACAGCGTCTTGATGTCGTACTGCGTCTCTCCCCACCAGGCGGCCACCACGCCGGCCAGCTCGAACCGGTCGAGCATCCCGAGCGGCCGCAACTCGGCCACGAAGGAGTTCAGCAGCTCTCTGCGGATCTCCATCACTTCGCGCGACTCGGGCAGCTCGACCAGGCGCTTGCTGTGCCGCGTCCACCAGTCGGCGAACGCCTCGCGCAGCCGCGTCTCGGCCGGGGCGGCCAGCTCGGGCAGGCGCTCCGCCGTACGCTGCCAGCCCTCGGGGAGGAAGTCGTAGTAGTCGGCGTCGCGCTCGGCGAACAGCTCGGCCGCATCGATGCCGAACGCCCGGAACACGTGCTCCTTGTCCCGTACCTCACCCTTCGGCACGCCGCCGTGCAGGTGGGCGCGTACGTCCTGTGGCTCGGGCGGCGGGGTGTTGTCGACGTAGCGGCGGATGTTGAGGTTGAAGTCGTTCTCCCGCAGTTCCTTGATATCGACGACCCGGGCGAAGCCGGGGATGTCGCCGTACTCCTCGTACGCGGCCGCAATCTTCTCGGCGTGCTGGGGGTCGAGGAAGTTCTGCGCCCGGCCGGGGGTGAACTCGCGGTCGGCGTTGATGAACAGCACGGTGCCCTGCCGCTCCTTCGGCCGCGGATCCGTGCCGCGCAGGACGAGGATGCAGGCGGGGATGCCGGTGCCGTAGAACAGGTTCGGCGCGAGGCCGATGACCGCCTCCAGGCGGTCCGCGCGGATGATGCCCTCGCGGATGTCCTTCTCCTTGCCGCCCCGGAACAGCACGCCGTGCGGCATGACAGTGGCGCCGACGCCGTCGGGGGTCAGCACCTCCAGCACGTGCTGGGCGAACATCAGGTCGGCCTTCTTGCCCGTCTCGGGTGCGAAGCCGTACCGGAACCGCTGGGGCTGCTCCATGCCGGCGCGCGTGTAGTTCTGCGAGAACGGCGGGTTGGTGAGCACCCGCTCGAAGCGCATCAGCTCGCCGTCCTCCATGTGCATGGGGTTGGCGAGGGTGTCGTCGTTCTCCAGACCGGCGTTGTTGATGCCGTGCAGGAGCATGTTCATCTTCGAGATGGCCCAGGTGCCGCCGTTGTACTCCTGGCCGTAGAGGCTCAGGTCGCGGTGGTCCTGGCCGTGCTCCTCGACGTACTCCTTCGCGTGGATGAGCATGCCCCCCGAGCCGGAGCACGGGTCGTAGACGCGCATGCCGGGGCCGGGCCTGACCAGGCGGACCATCATGCGGACGACCTCACGCGGGGTGTAGAACTCCCCGCCCTTCTTGCCGGCCGAGTCGGCGAACTGCCCGATCAGATACTCGTACGCGGCGCCGAGCAGGTCGGGAAACTCGAAGTCCTCGTTGCGCAGCTTGTAACGGCCGAAGTGGTCGACGAGCTGCTGCAGCCGCTTGTCCGGGATGATTGACTGGCCGACCTTCCGGGTGAAGTCGATGTGCTCCAGCACACCTTCGAGCGAGTCGGAGTTGGCGAGCTCCAGCGCGTGCAGCGCCTTGTTGAGCAGGTCGCCGACACCCTTGGTGCGCGAGTAGGCCCGGATGTAGTCCCAGCGTGCCTCCTCGGGGACGAAGAAGTCGTCCTCGTAGAGGTCCGAGTTCTCCGCGCTGCGCTCCGCCTCTTCACGGCTGCGGCCCTTGGCTTCCAGCCGCTTGACGAGCTGATCCCGCACCGCCTCGAACTGGTCGGAGCAGCGCTTCAGGAACAGCATCCCGAAGATGTACTCCTTGAACTCCGAAGCGTCCATTTTGCCGCGGAGAATGTCCGCCGCTCCGAACAGATGCCGTTCGAGCTGCGGCAACGTCAGCTTCGCCACGCGGTGGCCTCTCTCGCTCCATGGTCGAGACGGATGCGCCTCTCCCCCGGGCCCATTCTGGCGGGCCCGCGAAGGGCGGGCATACACATCCCCAGGACAGTCTCAAAGATCGCAAAGCGGGAGACTAACGCGACTCACGCTGTTACGTCCACACCCGAGCCTCCACCTGTGAGCCCGGCAAACAGACAGCATTGACTCAGCTCGCCTTGGGGAGCGGCCGAAACTGCGCCGAGCTCGAAGCGGAGACGTGCGGCCTCGTAGGCGGCTCCCGCGCCAGGGCGGCTCATGATCTCGCCGCGTTTGTCCGACCACGTCTTGCGCTCACCCACGCCCATCAGTCCTCCTCCGTTGACTGCGATCGGCTATCTAGAGTGACGATACGGATACTCTCTGCTATACCTAAAGCTGTGGCCCCAGGTGAGCGGAGGGCCTGCTCACCTTCAGGTGGGAGCTGACCTGCTCTCATCAGGCTGCGACAAACGGGGAGGCAACACATGGCGACGCACGCGCAGGTCGCACCATGGGCGATGCGGCTGGTCACCGACCGGCTGGCATCAGGTGCGCCGACGTACGCGAGGGTGGCTCTGGACGCGGCGACGCAGACGGCACGCTACTTCGACTCCGCCGGCCAGCCGATCGAGATGGGCAAGCACGGCACCAACAAGACCAAGAACACGGCCTCGAAGTCAGGCGGGGGCGACGGCGACGGGAACGGCCCCCGACCGCAGACGGAGGACGACACGAACACCGACTACGAGTCGGACTGAACACGGTGACTTCCCTGGTCCTGGTGGTGACGTCCCTGGAGGACGTCACCGCCGACATGGTCATCGCGGCGCTGAACGAGCGCGGTGTGCCGCTCGCCCGGGTCGACCCGGGCGACAGCGCGACTTCGCCACGGCCGAGGCCCGGCACGGGCTCGGCGGCGTTCTGAATCATCTGCACGGAGTGAGATACGTGAACCACCCGGCGGCGGTGGCCCGCGCGGAGTTCAAGCCCGCGCAACTCCAGGCCGCCAGGAGACTGGGGCTCACCGTCCCCGCGACGCTGGTCACCAATGACGTCGACGCCGCGCGCGAGTTCGCCACCGGCCACGGCCCTGTCGTCTGCAAGACCTTCCGGGGTCTGCCACGGGCCGAGGACGGTCGTGCCGGGGCGATCTGGGCACAGCGGGTGGATCCTGGCGGCTTCGACGATTCGCTGGCGGTGACCGCCCATCTGTTACAGGTCGAGGTGCCGAAGACCGGCGACGCCCGGGTGACCGTCGTCGGCCGTCGCGTCTTCGCCCAGCGGATCACCACCCCCGATCGCCTGCTGGACTGGCGACGCGGAGACTGGGACGAACTCCAGCACACGCCCGTCCCGGTCCCACCCGCGATCGAGGCCGCGTTGCACCGATATCTGGCCTGGTTCGGCCTGACATTCGGCTGCTTCGACTTCGCGCTGACCGGGGACGGAGACGACCCGCGGCACTGGGTCTGGATCGAGTGCAACCCGAACGGACAATGGGGCTGGCTGCCGGACGCCGACCGGATCGCCGAGGCGTTCGCCGCCGCCCTCACCGACGAACAGGAGGGATGCGGCTTTCATGGCCGAGAGGTACGACTGTGAAACGGCGGCGGCCGACCGGCGCGAGGCGATGACCGCGTCACTCGTCGCGGAGGGCGTGCTCGACGATCCGGGCTGGCACGACGCCGTCGCC
This sequence comes from Microbispora sp. NBC_01389, assembly GCF_045040095.1. Taxonomy (NCBI): domain Bacteria; kingdom Bacillati; phylum Actinomycetota; class Actinomycetes; order Streptosporangiales; family Streptosporangiaceae; genus Microbispora; species Microbispora sp. NBC_01389. The sequence continues at coordinate 4,415,964 of NZ_CP109552.1, read as the reverse complement.
ACAGTGCCGCGTCATCGCTTCGTGCCCGGCTTCTACCTGCCCGCCGAGGACCGGGACGATCTGGGACTGCCGGTGTGGGAGCCGGTCACCGCTGAGCTCGACCAGGAGCGCTGGCTGGAAGCGGCCTACTCCGACACGACACTGATCACTCAGTTCGACGGCGACGAACCCGACTGGAAGGACCCCGTGGAACGGCACGGCGGGGCGCCGACCTCCTCTTCCACGCTGCCGTCGCTGGTGCTTCGGATGTGGGCCGACGCGGACCTCCACGAGGGGCACAGTGTGCTGGAGATCGGCACGGGCACCGGCTACTCCACCGCGCTGGCCTGCGAACGCCTCGGCTCCATCGGCCTCACTTCCATCGAGGCCGACAGCCGCAGGCTCGACCAGGCGGCGACCGCGATCCACGGGTGCGGCTACAGCCCCACTCTCGCCACCGCCGACGGCCTCTATGGTTACTGGCCCAAAGCGCCCTTCGACCGGATCGTGGCCGCCTGCTCCTTCCGTTCCGTCCCGCCCGCGCTCGTGGCGCAGACCCGGCCCGGCGGAAAGATCCTGCTCCCTCTCAGCGGCTGGCTGTACGGCTACGCCCGCGTCCTGCTGACCGTGTCCGACGACGGCACGGCCGAGGGGCCGCTGCTGGACGGCACCATCTCCTTCATGCCGGCCCGCGCCCATGCGGCTCCCGCCTTCGGCAACCCTGACCACTGGGCCGCCGGGCCGCCGCAGACCCCACGACCTGCCCGGCACGGCCCGCAGCGGATCAACGCGGCCACCGACGAGGCCTTTCACCTTCGGTTCCTCGCCCAGTGCGCCGTGCCGGACGCGCAGATGACCGGCGTCGGAGACGTCGTGCAACTGGTCGACGTCGTCAGCGGCTCGGTCGCGACCATCACCCCTCGCGACGGCGACTGGGAGGTACGCGAGCGCGGCCCCGTGAAACTCTGGGAGCGGATCGAGGCCGTCATCAGCGCCTACGACGTGTCAGACGACGCCGGTCCCGGCTCCTTCCGGCTGCACGTGACCCCCAGCGGGCAACACCTGCGGCACCCGCAGATCCCCGAGCTGACACTACCGGTGCCCTGAGTATATAGGTTGTGTATCAGATTCACGGACGCTATGTTGTGATCGGCGTACTGCACCGCTGAACGCGGCTCCCTCTTCTCCCCTCGCAGAGGTCCTGATGCATATCGACGCACACCTCGGTTTCTCCGTCGTGCCCCTGGAGACCGAGGACGAGATCGACGTCCTGGTGGAGCTCACCGCTCCGCCGCCGGACGACAGGGGCGATCGCCCGCCCGCCACCCTGGAGGTCGTCCTCGACCGCAGCGGCTCCATGTCCGGACCGCCGCTGGAGGGCGCCAAGGGTGCCCTGCTCGGGCTGGTCGACCGGCTCGACCCCGCCGACAACTTCGGCCTGGTCAGCTTCGACGACACCGCCCGGGTGGAGATCCCCGCCGGGCCGCTCACCGACAAGGCCGCGGCCAGGCGGGCGATCGCCGCCCTCAAGCCGGGTGGGTCGACCGACCTGTCCAGTGGGCTGCTCCGGGGCGTCCAGGAGGCCCGGCGGGTGGTCGGCGAGTCGGGCGCCACCCTGCTCCTGATCTCCGACGGCCACGCCAACCTCGGGATCGTCGACCATGCCGCGCTGGCCGGCATCGCCTCCGACGCCCTGCACCACCACGTCTCCACGACCGCGCTCGGCTACGGGCTCGGGTACGACGAGAAGCTGATGGCCGCCGTCGCGGACGGCGGCGCGGGCAGCGCGCTGCACGCCGAGGACCCCGACACGGCCGGCCGGCTCATCTCCACCGAGGTCGAGCACCTGCTGGCCAAGGTCGTGCAGGCCGCCTCACTCACCATCGTCCCGCGTCCGCCGGTGACCTCCGTCTCCCTGTACGGCGGGCTGCCCGCGTCCGCGCTGCCGGACGGATCGGTGCTCGTGGAGCTCGGCGACTTCTACGGCGGCGAGTGCCGGAAGCTGCTGCTGAGCCTCGCCGTACCGGGAATCGCCACGCTCGGCCTCGCCACGATCGCCGACATCCGGCTGACCTGCTTCGCCACGCAGACCCTGACCACGTACACCGCGGACGTGCCCGTCACGGTGAACGTGGTCCCGGGAGACGAGGCGGCGGGACGGGTTCCCGACCCGGTGGTCCGCGCCGAACGGCTCTTCCAGGACATCCAGGACGCGAAGCGGCAGGCGTCCGACGCCCTGATCGAGGGCGATGTCGAGCGGGCGATCGAACTGCTCGACTCGACAGCGAGCAGCGTCAAGGAAGCCTTGTCATGGGCGCCGAACCGGGACGAACTGGCCCGGGAGGCCCTGGAGCTCGACAGCTACAAGAGCCGTGCCGGGAAGGACGCCAACCGGATCTCCAAGACGATGCGTTCGAGCTCGCATCTCCGCAACCGCAAGCGCGGCCGCCCCGGCGAGTGACCGTCCGCCGTAGAGCACCTGCGGACTCGTCCAGGAGCAGCGCCCTCTTCCCTTGCTACTCGACCAGAGGCCGTTCGACCGACGACTGATCCAAATCGATTACAGAATCTCCAACGTGACTCATCGTGACCTTCTATAATCACAGCGCGATTTCATACACTGACAGTATGACCAAGGACGCCGAGGCAGCCGGCGAGGAGCCGATCGACTATCCGACGATTCGTCAGCGCTTCCCCTGGGTCGGTCGTGGCGCCACCGAAGAACACGACTTCTCGAAAACCTATCGCGATGTCATGGCCGGGGCTCTCTCCAAGATCAAGCCGATGTCCTGGCTCATCCCAGAGTGACCACCCCGGGCGACGCGCTCTCCTCGACAGCAGTTGAACGGAACGGCGGCCGACGTCGAGACGCGGTCGTCAGGGCTGGGGCAGAAGGTTGTGGGCGACCTGGTCGGCGGCCCAGGTCTTCCATTGCCCGGTGTTCCAGCCGCACTCCCGGGTCAGTACGAGGAACAGCTCGGGCGACAGGAGCCCGACGGTGATGTCGGTGGCCGTCTCCGGCGTCAAGCCCGGCCGCAGAGCGCGCAGCTCGGCCAGGATGCCGACGAAGGTCCCGTGAGCGGTGCGCCGCTGCTCGCTGTTGCTCGCCCACTGCGCCTTCATCTCGGTGTCTCCCCTGGCGGCGTTGACCACGGCGAGGACGGGGGCGACCCGTTCGAGGATCGCCGCGCTCGCGCCGACCCAGCCGCGGACGACCTCCATCGGGTCGCCGGCTTCCCTCAGCCGGGTGAACCAGTCCCGGTCGAGCAGGGCGACCGGCTCGTCGTCTCCGGCGGAGGCGACGTCGATGACGTGCTTGAGGAGCCCGCTCTTGCTGCCGTAGTGGAAGTAGACGCTCTGCACGGACACCCCGGCGGCGTCGGCGACCTCCTGGAAGGTCGTCCCGGCGTATCCCCTGGCGACGAACAGCGCGTGGGCCGCCTCGACGATCCGCCTCCTGGTCTCCGCCGATCTGCGGTTCCTGCTCTTGACCTCCGGCACGGATTTAGAGTAACACTCTAAAGTGTGACTACAAATTCTCGGACGGGTGCCGGGGGCGGCCGATGGTCGCGTTAGGCGGCTTCCACCACGTCAAGCTGCCCGTGTCCGACGTACGCGAGAGCATCGAGTGGTACGGGCGGGTGCTCCGCCTCGACGTGGCCATCGAGTTCGCCGAAGCCGGGGTGCTGCGCGGCGTGGCGCTGCGCGACCCGGCCGGGAGCCTCATGCTCGCGCTGCGGGAGGAGCCGAAGCGGGCCGCCCAACTGGCGGGGTTCGATCCGGTGGCGCTGGCGGTGCCGACCCTCGACGCGCTGCGGGAGTGGGCCGCCCACCTGGACGCGGAGGGCCAGGCCCACTCGGGCATCGCCGAAGGCAGCATCGGCTGGCTGATCGCCGGCCTCACCGACCCCGACGGCATCGAGATCCGCCTCTACACCATCGAGAAGACGCCCTCTTCGTCAGGAGCACCGGCGTGACCGCTCTCCACCTGCCCCCCGGCGCGGGCACCACCCACCTCTTCCTCGGATCGACGATGACGGTCAAGGCAGGCGAGCCGCAGACCGGCACCACCGCCCTCAGCCTCATCGAGCAGGTGTGCCCGCCCGGATTCGCGACCCCCCGCCATGTGCACCACAAGGACGACGAGGCGTTCTACGTGCTGTCCGGCAGCATCGAGGTGCACTGCGGGGACGAGGTGTGGCACGACGGACCCGGGGGCTTCGTCCTGCTGCCGCGCGCGCTGCCACACGCCTTCGTCAACCGCGGAGACGAGCCGCTGCGCCTGCTCCAGCTCACCTGGCCGGGCGGGTTCGAGCACTTCGCCGCCGACGTCGCCGCGGCCTTCCCCTCCGGCTCTCCCAACCCGGCGGTGCTGACCGAGATCGCGGCCGGCCACGGCTACGAGATCGTCGGCCCCCCACCCCATTAGAGCGCCACACGCGAAAAACCCCGGGGCGGTGGTGGTTGACCACCGGCCCGGGGTTGGGATGCTCCCGCGATAGGACTCGAACCTATAACCTGCCGGTTAACAGCCGGCTGCTCTGCCGATTGAGCTACACGGGATCGAAACTCTGCGCCGCTCGTTCCGGCCTTGCGGCTTTCCTTGCGGCGCGGAACTAGATTAGCGCACTCTGGGGGGTGCGTGTCACATCGAATACGCCCACGAGTCCCCCGCTTCTGATCTCCGTACGGCAAAGAGCGCGGCGCCCGGCCACAGGGGGGCCGCAGGGCCGCCGGGGCGGGGCCGGGAGCTCTGCTGTTGGATAGAGACAGGCCCTCGGGGTAGAGGGGCGTGGAACACGAGCGCGGAGGTGGAAGATGCGATACAAGGCGATGTTCGCCACCGGGCTGGCCGTCGGCTACGTCCTTGGCACGCGGGCCGGGCGCGAACGCTACGAGCAGATCAAGCGTTTCACGCAGCGGTTCGCGGACAGCCCCACGGTGCAGGAGGCGGCGGGACTGGTCGGCGCGCAGGCCTCGAAGGTCGCGGGCAAGGCCAAGGATCTGGCGGGTGACAAGGTGCCGTTCCTGAAGAGGACGGACACCTGGGAGTCCGACAGGACCGACACCAGGGTGGGCGCGGCCACCGGCTGGCCGGGGCCCGGCACCGACCAGGTCCACTGAGGATTCCCCTGGGCGATCCCCAACCGGTCTCCGGGCCACCGGCCCGGCGGTATCGGACGCGAGCGGCGGCCTCCAAGCAGATGCCCGGGAGGCCGCCGCTTTCTCGTCCCGCGAGGGCCCCAGACAAGGGGATCAGAAAGGGCCTCAGAAAGGACCCCAGACAAGGGCCACAAACAAGGGCCCCGGACAAGGGCCTCAGACGCCGAGGCTGCGCCGCATCTCTTCGAGCGCCTGCTCGGCGTGGGCGCGCAGGCCCGGGTCCGTCGCGTCGAGCCCGGGATCGAAGATGAACTCCCAGCGCGGGGTGTCGTAGCCGGGCACACGGCGGGCGACGAGGCGCACTCCCCCGCGCCCGTCGATGGTCACGTGACGGCTCGCGACGACGGTCGAGGTGACCCGCTCGCGGACCGCCTCCGGCAGCCGCCCGGGCTCGGGCAGGACGACCCGGTGGACGGCTCCGTCGGTCATCGTGACCGTCACGCCCTCCTCGTCCCACACGGCCTTGTCCATCAGGTGCCAGGGCAGGCGCGGTCCGCCGGGCAGGTGCAGCGCCCGGGTGGTGGCGACCACGTGCCCGCCCTCCGCCGTACGCGCGTGGCTGATCGGGCGCTCGCCGCCTTCGAGCGCGAGTCCCGTACGGACCTCACGGGGCAGGCGGGAGCCGAACAGGCGGCTCAGGGAGGGCCTGGATGCAGTCAAGGAACACCGCCAGCGGACGACGACCGTTACCACCCGCAGGCTATCCGGCGGCCGGACCCGTCCCGGTCGCAGGGCCCGGACCAGCCCTATCCGGCGGCCCGATCCGTCCGGTCGCAGGGCCGGGAGCAGGGCCAGGGAGCGGGGGCCGGAGCGCTTCACACCGGGGCCCTGACGCGGACGAGCGCCCTCCCGGCCCCAAGCCGCCGGGACCGGAGGGCGCTCGTCCGCGTGACGACGGCGTCAGTCGAGGTAGTCCTTGAGCATCTGCGCCCGGGTGGGGTGACGCAGCTTGGCCAGCGTCTTCGACTCGATCTGGCGGATGCGCTCACGGGTCACGCCGAACTCGCGGCCGACCTCCTCCAGCGTGCGGGGGTGGCCGTCGGCGAGGCCGAACCGGAGCTGAATGATCCGCTGCTCGCGCTCCGACAGCGTGGCCAGGATGTCGTCGAGCTGGTCCTGCAGCATGATGAAGGCGGCGGCCTCCATCGGCACCACGGCGTCGGCGTCCTCGATGAAGTCGCCGAGGTCGGAGTCCTCCTCGCCGATGGGCGCCTGGAGCGAGACCGGCTCCTGCGCGATGCGCTGGATCTCCACCACCCGGTCGATGGGCAGGTCCATCTCGGCGGCGATCTCCTCGGGGGCCGGCTCCCGGCCGAGGTCCTGGTGGAGCTGACGCTGCACGCGGACCAGTTTGTTGATCGTCTCCACCATGTGGACGGGAATGCGGATCGTTCTCGCCTGGTCCGCGATCGCCCGGGTGATCGCCTGGCGAATCCACCATGTCGCGTACGTGGAGAACTTGTAGCCCTTCGTGTAATCGAATTTCTCCACGGCGCGGATCAATCCGAGATTGCCTTCCTGGATGAGATCCAGGAACAGCATTCCGCGGCCCACGTAACGCTTGGCGATCGAGACCACGAGCCTGAGGTTGGCCTCGATGAGCCGCTGCTTGGCGCGCACGCCCTCCCAGACGAGGTCTTCGAGCTCCGGCCGGGCGAATCTCGCGGCGAGGCTTTCACAGAGCTTGTCCTCGGCGAACAGCCCGGCCTCGATGGCCTTGGCCAGTTCCACCTCCTCCTCGGCGGTGAGCAGGGGAACCCTGCCGATCTCCCGCAGGTAGATCCTGACCAGGTCACTCGTCGGAGCCCGTTTGCCGACGTCCTCCTCGTCCGGCTTGCTGGGTTCCTCGTCCCCCTGTGGTTCGAGGACCTCAACCCCGTTCTCGGCGAGCATCCGCACGACGCGCTCCAGCGCGTCGGCCGGCAACTCGGATCGGTCGAGCGCGGCGGCCACGTCGTCAACCGTGACGCTCCCGCGTTCCCTTCCCTTCGCGACGAGGTCCGCCACCTGATCTGCCGATGGCGGCCTGCTTGGCAGCACCGATGCACCCACGCAACACAGTGTGCAGGAAAGGCGCCACTAAACGGCAGGCCTATTTTTGTCACCCAAGGTAAGGCCAAAGTCAATACCGAATCGAGATCAAAGTATATGTTTGGCGACTGTGCGGTCTGGAAAGGGAGGTTATTCAGGCTCCGCTCGCGCGTTCCCGCAACACCCGTCGCTGCTGTTCCAGCGCCACCAGTTCGCCGAACAGCCGGTTGTACTCCTGCTGCTCGTCGACCGGGTTGAGCCGCTGCAACCGCGACTTCAGCCGCGCGACCGCCCGGGCGACCGCGGTCTCCTGGATCTTGGCCAGGACGGCCGCGCCGTACCGATCCTCGACGTTCACGTCCGCGCGCACGGCCTCGACCGCGAACCGCGTGACGAGCGACCTCAGGTCCACGCCGGGCACCGCGCCCGCGGCCCCGGGTTCCGTCTGCTCCAGGAGCCGGTCCACCCACTCGCGCCCGCCCGGGCCACCGGCGGCGGTCCCGCCGGCCGCGGCGACGACGCCGAACAACGCGGCGTGCTCGGGCAGCGTGAACGTCTCGGGCCCCAGCGCGTCGAACTCGGGGCCGAGCAGGGCGGGCCGCTGCACGGCGAGCTTGAGCGCCTCGGCCTCCAACCGTACGGCGGGGTCCGCCGGGTCGGGCCCCGCCGGGTCCGGTCGCGCGGCCGGTCCGCGGCCCCCCTGCCGCCCGGCCGCGACACGCCCGCCCGGCCCTCCCTGGGCGCGTCCCCCCGGGCCACGGCCGCTCTCCTGGGCCCGGCCGGCCGTCTGCTGCACGCGCCGGATGACGAAGCCCTCGTCCATGAAGCCGATCCAGCGGTCGAGGTCGACCGTGTACGCCTTGCGCAGCCCGGGGTCCTTGATGGAGGCCACGATGGGCGCGGCGGCGTCGAGCGCGGCCAGGCGGCCCTCGTTGGTGTCGAGGTCGTAGCGGGCGAGGACGCTGCGCACCGCGAAGGCGAACAGCGGCTCACGGCCGGCGATCAGGTCGCGCACGGCGGCGTCGCCCTGCTTGACCCGCAGGTCGCAGGGGTCGAGGCCGTCGGGCTGCACCGCGACGAAGGTCTGCGTGACGAACTTCTGCTCGTCCTGGAAGGCGCGCAGGGCGGCCTTCTGCCCGGCGGAGTCGCCGTCGAAGGTGAAGACGACCTCGCCGCGGAACTCGGCCTGGTCGAGCAGCAGGCGGCGCAGGACCTTGATGTGTTCCTCGCCGAAGGAGGTGCCGCAGGTGGCCACCGCGGTCGGCACGCCGGCCAGGTGGCAGGCCATGACGTCGGTGTATCCCTCCACGATCACGGCCTGGGACCGCCGGGCGATCTCCCGCTTGGCCAGGTCGACGCCGTACAGCACCGAGCTCTTGTGGTAGATCGGGCTCTCGGGGGTGTTCAGGTATTTGGGGCCGTCGTCGGAGTCGAGCAGCTTGCGCGCCCCGAAGCCGATGACGTCGCCGGTGATGTCGCGGATCGGCCAGACGAGGCGGCCGCGGAACCGGTCGACCGGCCCGCGCCTGCCCTCGCGGGCGAGCCCGCCCTTGATCAGCTCCTGGGACGTGAACCCGCGGCTCATCAGGTGCCGCGACAGCGCCTCCCACTCGTTCGGCGCGTAGCCGACCCCGAAATGCTCGGCGTCGGCCCGTTCGAAGCCGCGCTCGGACAGGAAGCGCCGCCCGGGGCCCGCGTCCGGGCCGGACAGCCGCTCGGCGTAGAACTCGGCGGCGGCGCGGTGCGCCTCGATCAGCCGCACCCGTTCGCCCTGCTCGCGGCCCGGCACGTAGCCGCCCTGCTCGTAGCGCAGCTGGATGCCGGCGCGCTGCGCGAGCCGCTCGACGGCCTCGGAGAACGTGAGATTGTCGATCTTGCGGATGAACGTGATGACGTCGCCGCCCTCGGCGCAGCCGAAGCAGTAGTAGTAGCCCCGGGCCGGAGTCACGTTGAAGGAGGGCGACTTCTCGTCGTGGAACGGGCACAGCCCCTTCAGGTTGCCCCCGCCCGCGTTGCGGAGCTGGATGTGCTCGCCGACGACGTCGGCGATCGGTGAGCGCTCCCGTACGAGCGCGATGTCGTCGTCACTGATCCGCCCGCTTCGCCCTGCCACGCTGGCGAGTCTAGTGCCGGCCTCCGACAGGCCGGGCGGCCGTACGGACAGGAGGGCGCACCATGCGGACATGTCACGACTTTCCGGAACCGGTCGTGATATTCGGCTTGGTCCGTTAGAAAGGAAAGGTTCGGTAACGTCGACCAGGTGGAGATCATGCGATCGGGGAGACTGGCCGCCCTCACCGGCACCGCGTTCCTCGCGGCGTCCTGCGGCGCGCCCGGGGGTGTCGCCGGTGTGAGCACGCTGCCGCCGGCGACGGCGACGGCGCCGGCGAACGGGATCACGGCCGCGACCGCTCCCGCCGACCCCGGGCAGGCCGTTCCCCCGCCGGGCGACGAGCCCGTGCGGATGCCGCCGCCGAAGGTGTCCCCCTATACGTACGCCTTCCCGGTCAAGGGATGCAGGGTGTCGTACTCTCGCAAGCTGCTCGTGCTCCCCAAGACCACCATCTGGGCGGGGAAGGGGTGCGCATTCGTCTCACCGGTCGACGGGGAGGTCGAGGAGGTCAACGTCAGGAACCAGTGGGCCCCCTCGACCGACCGCGGCGCCGACCGGGAGGGCCGGTACGTCACCGTCAAGGGCGCGGACGGCGTGCTCTACCTCGGCGGCCACCTCGACTCGGTCGTGGAGGACCTCAAGCCGGGCGCCAAGGTCAAGGCCGGGCAGCTCCTCGGCCGGGTGGGCAACTCCGGCAACGCCCGCGACACCGCGAGCAACCTCTACTTCGCCATCTCCTGGCCGACCGCGCCGCAGAACTGGTGGATTCGCCGGGGCATCGTGCCGCCGTGGCCCTTCCTCGACGCCTGGGACGACGGCAACCGCACGGTCTCCCCGCGCAAGGCCATGCTGACGCTGCGCAAGAGGCTGGGCGCGACACCGCCCTGCACCCAGCTGTGCGCCGCGACGCCGCAGCAGCAGTCCTCGCCGCCCCCGTCGGAGGAGTCCCGGCCGCCCAAGAAGAGGGACCACGACGAGGACACCCGGGTGGTCGTCCCCCTCTGAGCCCCTCGTCCGCCGGACGTACTCCGGACGTACTCCGGCCGGGCTCCGGCCGGGCTTCGGCCGGGCTTCGGCCGGGCTCAGCCGACGAGAGGGCGGGAGGCCGACAGGCGGCGGTGCCAGCCCATCGCCGACGCGTCGGTGAGCGAGGCGATCTGGTCGACCACCGCGCGCAGCCGCCCCGCGTCGTCGGCCGCCTGCTCGAACTGCGGGCGCAGGGCCGGCTCCAGCGTCGCGGGGGCGCCCCGCATGACGAGGTCGCCCAGCTCGGCGATCAGCTCGCGCTGCCGGGCCTGCACGGCGTGGTGCGACTCCCGCGACATGACGTAGCGGGCCGTCACGCCCTTGAGCAGCGCGCACTCCAGCCGGGTGGTCCTCGGCACCTCCAGGTTCGCGTCGTGGCGCCGGCCCGCCGCTCTCCCGCCGGGTTCAGGGCGGCAGCCGTACGCCTCGCGGGTGGCGTCCTGGGCCGAGCGGCACAGGCGGCCGATGAGCGTGCTGGTGAGCCGTTTGAGCGCGGCGAGGTCGGCGAGCCCGGCGTCGAAGTCGGCCGGCCACAGCGGCTCGGCGAGCAGCCGCGCGAAGATCTCGGCCAGCTCGTCCACGCCCGCGTCGGGGGCGTACCACTCCCGGGTCAGGCGGCACACCTCCAGCCGCTCCTCCGGGTCGCGCAGCTCCGTCGTCGTGACGTGGCCGCAGGCGAGGGCGTCCTCCAGGTCGTGCACCGAGTAGGCCACGTCGTCGGCCCAGTCCATGACCTGCGCCTCGAAGCGGACCGCGTAGTCGGGCGCCCCCTCGCGCACCCACCCGAAGACCGCGAGGTCGTCGGGATAGACGCAGTACGGCCCACCCTCGCCGGCGAGCGGGACGCCGGGGACGCGGCAGGCCGACCCGGCCCAGGGATACTTGCAGACCGAGTCGAGCGCGGCCCGGGTGAGGTTGAGCCCGGCGCTGCGGCCGTCCTCGGTGATGACCTTGGCCTCCAGCCGCGTCAGCAGGCGCAGGTTCTGGGCGTTGCCCTGGAACCCCCCGCACGGCGCGGCCAGCTCGTCGAGCGCGGCCTCCCCGTTGTGGCCGAAGGGGGGATGCCCGAGGTCGTGGGCGAGGCAGGCGGTCTCCACCAGGTCGGGGTCGCAGCCGAGGACCCTGCCCATCTCCCGGCCGATCTGCGCGCACTCCAGCGAGTGGGTCAGGCGCGTACGGGGACTGTGCAGGCCGCTGTAGTCGGCGGGGGCCACCACCTGCGTCTTCGCGGCGAGCCTGCGCAGCGAGGCGCTGTGGAGCACGCGTGCCCGGTCGCGCTCGAACGGGCTCCGCTCGGGGTTCCCCGGCGGCTCAGGCACCCATCGTGCCTGGTCGTGCTCGTCGTAGCGGGCCATGCGTCCTCCTTCCCCGGCGCCCTCGCCTGACCGCCGCGTCCCGGTCGTGTCCCGGCCGCGTCCGGCCCCCATCCGGCGGGAGATGGAGCGTACCCCCGAAGGTCGGGTTTCACGACAGTTCCGGTAGTACGAAGGAAGATTGCCGCTCTTGCCCCGCTTTGACAGTCTGGATGTTCTGTGGAATTTCACCTCATCGGCTGTCGGAGCCCGTGCGGGCCAGCGCGGCGCGGCCCGCCTCCAGCCGGGCCACCGGGACGCGGAACGGCGAGCAGGAGACGTAGTCGAGCCCGATTTCGTGGCAGAAGTGGACCGAGTCGGGGTCGCCGCCGTGCTCGCCGCAGATGCCGAGCTTAAGGCCGGGCCGGGCCCGCCTGCCCTCCTCGGCCGCGATCCGCATCAGCCGGCCGACGCCGTCCCGGTCGATCGACTCGAACGGCGAGACGCCGAAGACGCCGAGGTCGAGGTATCTGCCGAAGAAGGCGCTCTCCACGTCGTCGCGGGAGAACCCCCAGGTCATCTGGGTGAGGTCGTTGGTGCCGAACGAGAAGAAGTCGGCGGCCCCGGCGATCTGCCCGGACGTCAGCGCCGCCCGGGGCACCTCGATCATCGTGCCGATCGCCGCCTCCACACCCGCCTCGGCGAGGATGCCCGCCGCCTCCTCCCGTACGATCTCCAGCTCCTGCACCGCGCCGACCAGCGGGATCATGATCTCCGCCCGCGCGCCCTCGACCTGCCGCGCCGCGGCGGCGATGGCCCGCACCTGCATGGCGAACAGGCCCGGGATCGCCAGGCCGAGCCGGACGCCGCGCAGGCCCAGCATCGGGTTCTGCTCGTGCAGGCGCCGGACCGCCTCCAGCAGCCTGCGGTCGCGGTCGCCGGCCCGCTCGCCCGCCACGGCGACCCGTACGGCGAGGTCGGTGAGGTCGGGCAGGAACTCGTGCAGCGGCGGGTCGATCAGCCGGATCGTCACCGGAAGGCCGCGCATGGCCCCGAAGATGCCGGCGAAGTCGGCCGTCTGGAGGGGTTCGAGCGCGTCCAGCGCGACCTGCCGCTCCTCGCCGCCCGGCGCCAGGATCAGGTCCTCCACGAGCCGCCGCCGCTCCCCCAGGAACATGTGCTCCGTACGGCAGAGCCCGACGCCGAGCGCGCCGAAGCGGCGGGCGCGGGCCGCGTCCTCGGGGGTGTCGGCGTTCGCCCGCACCTCCAGGCGGCGTACGGCGTCGGCGCGGGTCATGACGCGGTCGACGGCCCGGACCAGTTCGTCCTCGACCGGCCCGCTTTCGACCGACCTGTCCTCGATCGGCCCGCTCTCGGCCGGCCCGCCCTCGAAGTAGCGCGCCACCGGCGAGGCCGTCACCGGCACCTCACCCAGGTAGACCGCGCCGGTGCTCCCGTCGATCGAGATCAGGTCGCCCTCGTTGACGACGACTCCGCCGGGCGCGGTGAAACGGCGGGCGTGCGGATCGACCTCCAGCTCCTCGGCCCCGCACACGCAGGTCCTGCCCATGCCGCGGGCGACCACGGCGGCGTGCGAGGTCTTGCCGCCCCGGGAGGTGAGCACGCCGTGCGCCGCGATCATCCCGGCCAGGTCGTCGGGGGTGGTCTCGCGCCGCACGAGGATGACCGCCTCGCCCCGCCCGGCCAGCTCGACGGCCCGCTCGGAGCTGAAGACGGCCCGGCCCGCGGCGGCGCCGGGCGAGGCGTTCATGCCGGTGGTCAGCCGGTGGCCGCCTCCCGTGGCGGAGAACCGGGGGAACATCAGATGGGCGAGCTGGTCTCCGGTGACCCGGGTGACCGCCTCGTCCATGTCGATCAGGCCCTCGTCGACGAGCTGGGTGGCGATGCGGAACGCGGCCTCGGCCGTGCGCTTGCCGACCCGGGTCTGCAACATCCACAGCCTGCCGCGCTCGATCGTGAACTCGATGTCGCACAGGTCGCGGTAGTGCCGCTCCAGCGTCGCCATGATGCCGAGAAGCTCGTGGTACGCCTCCGGGTTGATCGTCTCCAGCTCCTGCAGGGGAACGGTGTTTCGGATGCCGGCGACGACGTCCTCGCCCTGGGCGTCGCGCAGGTAGTCTCCGTAGACCCCCTGACGTCCCGAACCCGGGTCGCGGGTGAAGGCGACCCCGGTGCCCGAGTCGGGACCCATGTTGCCGAACACCATCGCGACGACGTTGACGGCGGTGCCGAGGCCGGCGGGGATGCGCTCCTGACGGCGGTAGAGAATCGCGCGGGGCGCGTTCCACGATTCGAAGACCGCCCGTACGGCGAGGTCCAGCTGCTCGCGGGGGTCGGCGGGGAAGTCCCGGCCGACCCGGGCGCGGACGATGCCCTTGAAGGTCTCGACCAGTCGTTGCAGGTCGGCGGTCTCCAGGCCGGTGTCGTCCCGGTCGCCCTTGAGGGCGTCCATCGCGTCCTCGAACAGCTCGCCGTCGATGCCCAGCACGGTCCTGCCGAACATCTGGATCAGCCGGCGGTAGGAGTCCCAGGCGAAGCGGTCGTTGCCCGACTGCTTGGCCAGCCCGAGGACCGAGTCGTCGTTCAGGCCGACGTTGAGGACCGTCTCCATCATGCCGGGCATCGAGAACTTCGCCCCCGACCTGACGCTGACGAGCAGCGGGTCGTCCGCCTGGCCGAGACGCTTGCCCATGCGCGCCTCCAGGGCGGCGAGGTGCTCCCCGGCCTCCTCCTCCAGCCCGCCGGGCATGGCGCCGTGCCGCAGATAGTGGCGGCACGCCTCGGTGGTGATCGTGAAACCGGGAGGCACGGGCAGGCCGATGTTGGTCATTTCCGCCAGATTGGCGCCCTTGCCGCCGAGCAGATCCTTGAGGTCCTTGTTGCCCTCGGTGAAGCCGTAAACGTACTTCGGCATCCGACGCTCCCTTCTGGACTTCCACATAAACCGGCGGCCTGCGACCAGACTGTACCGGGGAAAATCATCCTCAAGCGTCACCCTCTGCCTCATACACTGTTTACCCAGCTAGACCGGGCCACATAGGTCTATTCCAATTGATTTTCACGAGACCGCCGAAGTGGTCCATACCAATTCGCCAATCGGCTGGCCGGACCGAGCGTTCGAAACCACGGAAATGGTTCAGACCATCGGCCGGTAAGGCCGCGTACCGGTGAGTCGGCCGTACGGCGCCGTCCGCGTGCGATATAAACGAGCCACCCTCCGACCACAGTCAAGGGGAGGGTTTTCTGTGTCGCGAGCGGTGTCGCGAACGGTGCCGGCGCGCGGGATACCGGCGCGGCAGGTCTCGGCACGGCAGGCGCCGGGACGGGCGGTGCCGGCGCGGAGGCTCTGGCCGGTGACGGCGGCGGTGGTCACCGGGCTGGCCGTGCTGGCGGCGGCCACCGGTTGCGAGAGCGCGCGGGTCACCCCGGATCAGACCGTGTCGGGCACGCCGGGCCTGGCCTGGAAGCCGTGCGCGGAGACCGCGTCGTCGTCCGGCTTCGAGTGCGCGACGCTGCGGGTGCCGCTCGACTACGCCGCGCCGGACGGCAGGAAGATCGGCATCGCCCTGGTCCGGCTGCGCGCCACCGAGCCCGGCCGGCGGATCGGCTCGCTCGTCTTCAACTTCGGCGGCCCCGGCGGTTCCGGCGTCACCACGCTCACGCAGGCGGCGCACGCGTTCTCCACCCTGGGCGGCCGTTACGACCTCGTCAGCTTCGACCCGCGCGGCGTCGAGCGGAGCAGCGGCATCCGGTGCCTCAGCGGCCCGCAGATGGACTACTTCCTCGCCCACGAGCCCAGCGACGACACCCGGATGGAGAAGAGCCTCGTCAAGGAGTTCACCGACGGGTGCGAGCGCGAAGCGGGCTGGATCCTGCCGTACGTCGGCACGGTCAACGCGGCGCGCGACATGGAGGCGCTGCGGGCGGCGCTCGGCGACTCCCGTCTCAACTACCTCGGGTTCTCCTACGGCACCCACCTCGGCGCGGTCTACGCCACCCAGTTCCCCGGGAAGGTGGGCCGGATGGTGCTCGACTCGGCCGTCGATCCGTCGGTCACCCTGCTCGACACGGCCAAGACCCAGTCCCTGGGCTTCCAGAAGGCCTACGACGACTACGTGGCCGACTGCGCCAAGACGCGGACGAGCTGCCCGCTCGGCGCCGACCCCGCCGCCGTGCAGGCCGGCGTGCTGAAGCTGCTCGACTCCCTGAACCGCCGGCCGCAGAAGCAGGGCGACCGCGAGATCACCGAGAATGTCGCCAGGGCCGGCATCACGCAGGCCCTCTACAGCAAGCTCACCTGGCCGCTGCTCACCGAGGCGCTGAAGGAGGGTGAGAAGGGCGACTACAGCGGCCTGCTCGCGCTGGCCGACCAGTACGCCGGGCGGCGCCCCGACGGCAGTTACACGACCCTGCAGTTCTCGCTGCCCGCGATCCTGTGCGCCGACACCACCGACCGGCCGTCGGTCGAGGAGGCCGAGAAGCTGGCCCGGAGGCTCAGGGCGCGGACGCCGGTCTTCGCGCCGACCGCGGCCAGCGCCGGGTCCTGCAGCGTGTGGCCGGTGCCGGGAGACGACGGCGCCCGGCGGATCGACGCGAGCGGCTCGGCGCCCATCCTGGTGGTCGGCGTGACCAACGACCCCGCCACGCCGTACCAGTGGGCGCCGCGGCTCGCCGGCCAGCTCCGCACCGGGGTGCTGCTGACCCTGGCCGGCGAGGGCCACGGCGCGTACGGCCAGAGCCAGTGCATAGACGACCGCGTCAACGCCTACCTGCTGGAGGGACGGGTGCCCGCGAAGGACACGCGCTGCGCCTGATCCCCCGCGTAGCCCTCTCGGCCGTCGACGCGGGAAGGCCCCGCCCGGAGGATGTCCCGGGCGGGGCCTTCGGCGCGCCGATCAATCGTTCAGGTGCTGGCGCAGGTAGGGCTCGACCTGGTCGAGCGCGACCCGCTGCTGGGCCATCGTGTCGCGCTCGCGGATCGTCACAGCCTGGTCCTCCAGGGTGTCGAAGTCGACCGTGATCGCGAACGGCGTGCCGATCTCGTCCTGACGGCGGTAGCGGCGGCCGATCGCGCCCGCGTCGTCGAAGTCCACGTTCCACCGGCGGCGCAGCTGCGCGGCCAGGTCGCGGGCCTTCGGCGACAGGTCGGCGTTGCGCGAGAGCGGCAGCACCGCGACCTTGACCGGGGCCAGGCGGTGGTCGAGGCGCATCACGGTCCGCTCCTCCATCACGCCCTTGGCGTTGGGCGCCTCGTCGACCGTGTAGGCGTCGAGGAGGAAGGTCAGCGTCGCGCGGTCCACCCCGGCCGCCGGCTCGATGACGTACGGCACGTACCGATCGCCCGACTCCTGCTCGAAGAACGACAGGTCGGTGCCCGACGCCTTCCCGTGCGCGGTGAGGTCGAAGTCGGTGCGGTTGGCGATGCCCTCCAGCTCACCCCACTCGCCGCCGGCGAAGTTGAAGCGATACTCGATGTCCACCGTCCGCTTGGAGTAGTGGGACAGCTTCTCCTTCGGGTGCTCGTAGAGCCGCAGGTTGTCCTTGTTGATGCCGAGGTCGACGTACCAGCGCAGGCGCTCGTCGATCCAGTACTGGTGCCACTCCTCGTCGGTGCCGGGCTTGACGAAGAACTCCATCTCCATCTGCTCGAACTCGCGGGTGCGGAAGATGAAGTTGCCCGGGGTGATCTCGTTGCGGAACGACTTGCCGACCTGGCCGATGCCGAACGGGATCTTCCTGCGGGCCGACTGCTGCACGTTCAGGTAGTTGATGAAGATGCCCTGGGCGGTCTCCGGCCGCAGGTACGCCAGGCCCGACTCGTCCTCGACCGGGCCGAGGAACGTCTTCAGCAGGCCGCTGAACTGCCTGGGGTGGGTGAAGGCGCCCTTGTTGCCGCAGTTGGGGCAGGTCACGTCGGCCAGGCCGCCCGCGGGCTCGCCGCCGTGCTTGGCCTCGTACGCCTCGAGCAGATGGTCGGCGCGGTACCGCTTGTGGCACGACTGGCACTCGGTGAGCGGATCGGTGAACGTCTCGACGTGACCGCTGGCCTGCCAGACCTCGCGGGCGAGGATGACGCAGGAGTCGAGGCCGACGACGTCGTCGCGGCCCTGCACCACGGCCTTCCACCACTCGCGCTTGACGTTGTTCTTCAGCTCGACACCCAGGGGTCCGTAGTCCCAGGACGCCCGCAGGCCTCCGTAGATCTCGCTCGACGGGAAGACGAGCCCGCGGCGCTTGGCGAGGCTGACGATCGTTTCCAGGACGTCGGTGCGACGTGCCATCAGTGGAACTCCATCCGGCTGGGTGTCGGCGTTGAGATCGGGTCGGTTCAGATCAAGGGCAGATCGAGGGCAGATCGAGGTCAGCGGTGCGCCGGCCGTGCCCGAAGCGGGCGGGCCGGGCCGATCGCCTGCCTGCGGCGGCGGTGACGTCTGGCCACCTGCCCGGATCCGTGCCCAAGCTTAGGGGAATCCGGCGGCCCCGCGCTCACGCCTTGCCCGTGGTCCCCCTGCTCGCGCTCACGCCTTGCCCATGGTCCCCTTGCCCGCGCTCACGCCTTGCCCGTGGTCCCCTTGCCCGTGGTCCCCGCGTTCACGCCGGCGCCCGGAGGCGCGTACACGTCCTCGAAGGCCCCCGGCTCGTTGATCATGAGGGTCATCAGCGGATACATCTCCATCCGCGCCGCCGACAGGGCACGCCGGTAGTGGCCCGCCCCCTCCCACTCGCTGACCAGCGCCCACAGGGCGGGCTCGTCCACCGCCCGGCCGAGCCGTCCGCGCAGGTAGCCCGGCTGGGCGGCCAGCAGGTCCAGGATGGCGCGGGCCTGGGTGGCGAACTCCTCGGTGCGGGCGCCCGGCACCGAGTAGCGGATCACGGCGAGCATGCCGCCCAGCATGCCACCCTCTCCGGAACGGCCCGCCGCGAGGGGCGGGCGAAGCGTACGGAGGGCCGGCCACAGAGGCACGGAGGGCCGGGCACAGGGGCACGGGGGGCGGGGACGGCGTTAGGCTCTCAGGCGTGGGAAGCGAAACGGAACCGCCGCGCCGCCAGGTCCCCGCGCATCCCCTGGCGCGCAGGCCCGCCGGGGAGACGCAGGGGCGGGGAGCAGGGGCGGGAGGAGCGCAGGGGCGGTCGCCGCGCCCGGTGCGTCCGCTGCCCACCGGCGAGCACTTCTTCACGCCGGGCGCCACCGGGGCGCGCCGGACGGTCGAGACGAAGAGCGCGCCGCTGCTGGTCTTCCTGTTCCAGGTGCCCCGCTGGCTGGCCCCGGTGGTCCTGGTGGCGCTGCTCATCGCCGGCCTGGTCGTGCCGGACTGGCGCGGCGGCGTGGCCGTGCTCCCCGTGCTGGCGTTCATCGCCTGGCTGGCCTACCTGTCGTGGCCGTCGCTGCGGCCGGTGGGCCGGTTGCTCCGCGTGGCGGTCGGGACGTTCCTGGTCCTCCTCGTCGCGACCCGCTTCGGGCTCTTCTGACGCGGACCGTCCGGGGGTCTTCGCACCCGCCACCGGTTGGACGGCACCGCTCGACCTGCCGGACACGACCTAATCTGTACTTCTTAGGGCGCAAGTGCGTAGGGCGCCGCCGTACCCGGGAGTCCTTCATGACCAAGAGCCGCGACGCCGTTCACGAGATCCTCCGCCAGAGCGGCGGGTTCCGCAGCGCGCAGGACGTGTTCGCCGAGATGCGCGCGGACGGCTCGAAGATCGGCCTCACGACCGTCTACCGGGCGCTCCAGTCGCTGTCGGACGCGGGCCGGGTCGACGTGCTGCGCACCGACGAGGGCGAGTCGGTCTACCGGGCCTGCCAGAGCGACACGCACCACCACCACCTCGTGTGCCGGGCGTGCGGGCGCACGGTCGAGGTGGCCGGGCCGGACGTGGAGCGGTGGGCGGAGGTCGTCGGGGCCGAGCACGGCTTCATCGACGTCACCCACACCGTCGAGGTCTTCGGCACCTGCTCCTCGTGCGCCGCGTCACGCGGTGAGACCCCTTCGGCGACGCCCCCCGGCCCGGTGGGAAAGGCCGCCGGAAAGGGCTGACCCCCCTCGCGCGGGCCTCGCGGGGGGTACGCTTCCCTGCGCCGCGCCAAGCCCGCCGCGACAGAAGGAGATGGCGTGCCGTTCAGCCATGACATGGTCCACTCGCTGGCGACGGTGGTGGACCTCGTCAACACCGGCGCCGGTGAGCGCGACGGACTGGCCGAGGTCGCCGACCTGACGGAGTTCGTCGGCAGGCGGGAGGTCAGCGGGGTGCGGACGCTGACCCGGCGGGACCTCGCCGAGGTGCGGGCCCTGCGCGAGGCGTTCCACGCCGTGTTCACCGCGCCCGACCAGACGACGGCGGTCAGGGTGCTCAACACGCTGCTGGGCGGCACCCGCATCACGCCGAGCCTCACCGAGCACGACGGCCACCCGCTCCACGTCCACTACTTCGCGCCCGACGCGTCGTTGGCCGAGCACCTGGCCGCCGACTGCGGTGTCGCGCTCGCCCACGTGCTCGTGGAGAACGAGCGGGAGCGCCTGCGCACGTGCGCCGCGCCCGACTGCTCGCACGTCTTCGTGGACGAGTCGCGGAACCGTTCCCGGGTCTACTGCGACAGCCGCACCTGCGGCAACCGCATGCACGTGGCCGCCTACCGGGCCCGCGCCCGCCGCCGCGACGCCTCCTGACGCCCCGTGACGCCCCGTGACGCCCCGTGACGCCTCCCGTACGGCTTCGGCCCGTGCCGGCGGGTCCCGCTACCGCGGCGCGTGGGCGGCGGGGACGACCTCGTTCGGGAGCGCGCCGCCGTACCTGCGGTCGCGCTTGGCGTAGATCTCGCACGCCTGCCACAGGTCACGGCGGTCGAAGTCGGGCCACAACTGGTTGAGGAACACCATCTCGGCGTAGGCGGACTGCCAGAGCAGGAAGTTGGAGGTGCGCTGCTCGCCCGAGGACCGCAGGAACAGGTCGACGTCCGGGATCTCCGGCTCGTCGAGGTAGCGCGCGAAGACCTTCTCCGAGACCTTGCCGGGCTTGACCCGGCCGTCGGCGATGTCGCGGGCGAGCCGCACGGCCGCGTCCACGATCTCCGCGCGGCCGCCGTAGTTCACGCAGAACTGCAGGGTCAGCGTGCTGTTGCCGACCGTTTTGCGCTCGGCGTCCTCCAGTTCCTTGATCACACTTTGCCAGAGCCGGCCGGGACGCCCGGCCCAGCGGACCCGTACGCCCATCGCGTCGAGCTCGTCGCGCCTGCGCCGGATGACGTCGCGGTTGAAGCCCATGAGGAAGCGCACCTCGTCGGGTGAGCGCTTCCAGTTCTCGGTCGAGAAGGCGTACGCGGAGAGGTAGGGAATGCCGATCTCGATGGCGCCCTCGATGACGTCGAACAGCGACGCCTCGCCCATCTTGTGTCCTTCGGTCCTCGGCAGCCCGCGGGCCTTGGCCCAGCGGCCGTTGCCGTCCATGACGATCGCCACGTGACGCGGCAGCAGGTCGCGCGGAATGTCGGGCGGGGTGACCCCGGACGGGTGGGGAGTGGGAGGACGAACCATGCATCGAGCGTATTGCGTCCGGACCGGTCCTCAGGTGCGGAAGACGTGCGGATCCGGTGCAGGTTCGGCATCTCCGGGGCGGCCGGCGGCCGTCCCCGGCCGGGCGTCACGGGAACGGCCGCTCCAGGGGAACGCCCCCGCCGCCCGGGCCTCCCCGGTGCCGGGCCACTCCCGCTCGACGTGGCGCAGCGAGCGGATGCCGTGCTCCAGGTGCCACTGCAGGTAGGCCGCCACCAGGCCGCTGCACTCGGTGCGGTGCCGCGCCTCGGAGGCGTCCGCGGCGGCCCAGTCGCCCCGCAGCAGCGCGATCATCAGTGCGATCGTCTCGGCCGCCGGGACCGCCGCGCCGGGTGGGCGGCACGCGCCGCAGACCACCCCGCCCGCCACGATCGCGAAGGCGCGGGCCGCCTCGGCGCCGCACCGCGCGCACTCCGCCAGCGCGGGAGCGTAGCCCGCCACCGCCAGTGAGCGCAGGAAGAACGCGTCGAGCACCAGGCGGGCCTCGTGGCCGCCCTCGGCGAGCGTGCGCAGACCCCCGACCAGCAGCAGGAACTGGCGCAGCGCCGGCTCCTTCTCCCCCATGGTCAGCCGGTCGGCCGTCTCCAGCATCGCCGAGCCCGCCGTGTATCTCGGGTAGTCGGCGACGATCGCCCCGCCGTACGGGTGCAGGGTCTCGACCTGGGTGATCACGTCGAGCGATCTGCCGCCGTGAAGCTGCAGGTCCACGTGTGAGAACGGCTCCAGCCGGGCGCCGAACCGCGACTTGGTCCTGCGCACTCCCTTGGCCACTCCCCGGACCTTGCCGGTGCGGCGGGTGAGGAGGGTGATGATGCGGTCGGCCTCGCCCAGCTTCTGGGTGCGCAGCACGACGCCCTCGTCGCGGTAGAGGCTCACTCCGTCATCGTAGGGTCCGTCCGGCGGCCGGCGCCCCCTCGGGCCCAATTCGAGGGCTTTCGCCCCACTCCATCGCATGAATGGTGAAAATTCGGTAATGATCCGGCGACGATGCCGGGCGGCATACTCGGGCAAAGCTGTACATACAGCGGCCGTACGGTAAACCTGGGGTGCCACGTCCGAGCGGAAAGGTCACTAAGCTTTGGCCTCCGGCGGACTTCCCCGCGCCGGTCAAGCCCCGAGGGCCTGACTCCCCCGTTGCGTGAAAGGTTGCCATGACCCGCGTGGTCCTGCTGGGCGCGCCGCCCGGCCCGATCGCTTTCCCGCCGCCCGGCGGCCGGCCCGCCCTGCCCGCGGCCATCACGCTGACCTCGCTTCCCGGAACACCCACCGCGTACGACCGGCTGCTCGCGCAGGCCGCCGCGCTGGACTCCGAGCCGACGACGATCGCCCGGCCCGGCGACGCGGCGGCCTACCACCGGCCGTACGGCCGGGTGGTGGAGAGCCGGGACGTCGCGGGCGACCTGCGCGCGCTCGCCGACGTGGCCGAGGCCACCGAGGCCGCCGGGGACAACCTGCTGATCCTGCCGGCCGACTCGCTGGTGCACGACGAGCTGATCTACCAGATCGTCAAGGCCAAGCGGGCCGCCCTCGCGCTGATCGTCCGGCCGGAGCTGGACGAGGACGAGCCGGTCGAGGAGGTGCCGATCGAGGAGGCCGTGCCCGAGATCGGCTCGGAGTTCCTCGAGGGGCTGCCCATGCGCACCCGCGCGGGCCGCGGCCGGATCGTCTCGGTCGGCACCGCCTACCACGCGGTGACCCGGCCGAACGCGGCGCTGCTCGGACCGCTCCACCTGCACCAGCGGCACCTGGCGACCCTCGCCGAGGCCGCCCGCGACCTGGCGGAGATGGCCCACCTGTTCGGCCCCGAGGACGACGTGACCGAGCTTCTCGTGCTCGGCCTGGTCCGGCGTGGCGTGTCGGTCGGCCGGCGGAGCCGCCGCGACCTGTTCTTCCGCCGCGTCCGCAGCCAGGCCGAGGCCAACGGAGCGCTGGCGGAGATGGCCGACTTCGACGAGGACCGCGCGCGGCTGGACAACGCGGTGAAGGGCGCCGACGGCTTCTTCACCACGTTCTTCGTCAGCAC
This sequence comes from Microbispora sp. NBC_01389, assembly GCF_045040095.1. Classification (NCBI taxonomy): domain Bacteria; kingdom Bacillati; phylum Actinomycetota; class Actinomycetes; order Streptosporangiales; family Streptosporangiaceae; genus Microbispora; species Microbispora sp. NBC_01389. Next base: position 4,392,768 of record NZ_CP109552.1, on the reverse strand, counting down.
CTACTCGCGTTTCATCGCCCGCTGGGCGGCCCGCCGGGGCCTCACCCCCAACCAGGTGACGCTGATCTCGATCGCCCTCGGCCTGCTGGCGGCCGGCGCGTTCGCCACCGGCACCCGCTGGGGCGCCGTCGCCGGCGGAGTGCTCATCTACTTCGCGTTCGTCTTCGACTGCGTCGACGGCCAGGTCGCGCGGTACGCCCGCAAGTTCGGCGTGCTCGGCGCGTGGCTGGACGCCACCTTCGACCGGTTCAAGGAGTACGCCGTCTTCGTCGGCCTGGCGGTCGGCGCGACGGTGTCCGGACGGTTCGGCGACGGCGAGGGCGTCTGGACGCTGGCGCTGGTCGCGCTGGCCCTCCAGTCGGTCAAACACCTGCTCGACTTCTCGTTCGGCGCGGCGAACCGGCGCAAGGCGCCGATCCCGCTGCCCACGCTCGACCTCACGGTCGCCGACGACCGCCCGCTGCGGGAGGCGCTGGAGGAGCGCAGGGCGAGCCGGAGCACCGGCGTGCGCGGGCTGCTGCGGATCTGGACGCAGGCCGGCCGGTTCCGCCCGGTCCACTGGGCCCGCAAGATGATCGTGTTCCCCATCGGTGAGCGCTTCGCCGCCATCGCGATCACCGCCGCGTTCTTCGACCCCCGGGTCACGTTCCTCACGCTGATCATCTGGGGCGGCGTCGCGGCCACCTACACCCTCACCGGACGTCTCCTGAGGTCACTCGCATGATCACCCAGCCGCAGGCCATCACCCCGCTCCCCGACCCGGACGAGGAGCGCCGCCGCGTCCAGACCGCGCGCCTGCTCGCCTACCGCGACGACGGCCCGCTCGCCACCGCGCTGAAGGGCGCCCTGGGCCGGCTGCTGCCGCCGGTGCCCGCGGCGGCGGTGGCGCTGCTCGCCATCGTGGCGGCGGCCGTCGCCGGGATCCTCACCGACGGCCCGGTCCTGCTCCTCCCGGTGGCCGTGCTGCTCGTGCTGGTGCTGCCGACCGCCGGCCGCGACCACCTGGGCCGCTTCGACTGGCTCACTCCCCCGCTGCTGCGGGCGGCCGAGTTCCTGACGATCATCCTGCTCGGGCTGGCGGAGAGCACGCCCAAGTGGCTGCTGTTCGTGCTCATCTACGTGATCGGCTACCACACGTACGACACGGTCTACCGCACCCGGCAGGGCATCTGGCCGCCGGCGTGGCTCTACCGGGCGGGGCTCGGCTGGGAGGTCCGCCTGCTGATCCTGGGGGCGGGCGCCGCGGCCGGGTGGCTGACCCCCGTCGCCGCCGTCCTCACGGCGTACCTGCTCGTGCTGTTCGCGGTCGAGAGCATCACCAGCTGGGTGCGGCTGGACAAGGCGTCCGCGCTGGCCCAGGCCGACCAGGACCTGGAGCAGTCGCCCGAGGACGCCGCCGAGCAGGCCACCGGCGACGCCGATCAGGCCTGAAGCACGCGGTGCGGCGGGTGGCGGGTGGTCAGTAGTAGCAGGAACGCGCGTCGAACAGCGCCCAGACCACCTTCCCGCCGCCCCGGGTGAGGATCCACCCCCAGGCCGCGCACAGCGCGTCGACCAGGTGCAGCCCGCGGCCGGACTCCGATAGATCGCTCCAGGGAGACAGCGCGGGCACCCGCGCGCTGGCGTCGCTCACGCCGCAGCCGATATGAAAACGGTGCCTCACCAGCCTCAACCGGATCGGCGGGGCACCGGCGGGCTCGGCGGGCGCATGGCGGAGCGCGTTGGTCACCAGTTCCGACACGACGATCTGCGCGTCGGGCACCAAATCGTCGGCATCCCAGCCGCTCAGAGTCCGGGCGGTGAAATCCCTGGCGACGGCGGGCGAGGTGGTTCGCCCGTGGATGGCACACGTCGCGGGCAGGGACAGCCCGTTGCCGTCGTCCCCTTCGAACATCGCGGTCAGCCACGAAGGCGCGGTCGCGGCTCCCGGGCCTGCCAGGTCTGCTGTCATCGCGGGTCCCTCAGGTCTCACCATTACATATGTGAATTTCCCTGCCGTCGTGTATCTTGCCCTGTGCCTTGCGGGTGCAAGCGCGCGTGCACGTGCAAATGTCGGATGCCCGCGACTTTTCGTGGAAGTCCCCAGAAAACCCCGCCTCTGAACCCATCCGGTAGGATGATCAACCGAATAGTCCTCCGTCCGACCTGTTTCGCCCCTCGGACACCCGGTTCACGAGGCAATCACCCGGAGCGCCACCAATGGAGACCACGTGAACGCGCAGGCGGACAATGCCGCCTCGTTACCGTTCGGGCTCGCCCGCAGCGGCCCGACGGCCCTGCGGCTGGTGCTCGGCGCTCAGCTCAGGCGGCTGCGCCGGGAGAGTGGCATCACTCCGGAGACGGCCGCGCACACCATCCGCGCGTCACACGCGAAGATCAGCCGGCTGGAGCTCGGCCGGGTCGGCTTCAAGGAGCGGGACGTCGCCGACCTGCTCACGTTGTACGGCCTCACCGACCCGGACGAACGGACCGTGCTGCTGGACCTGGCCCGGCAGGCCAACGTCCCCGGCTGGTGGCACAAGTACAGCGACGTGCTGCCGGGCTGGTTCGAGTTCTACGTCGGGCTGGAAGAGGCGGCGTGCATCATCCGCTGCTACGAGCTTCAGTTCGTCCCCAGCCTGCTGCAGACCCCCGAGTACGCGCGTGCCACCGTACAGGTGGCCAACGCGGGACGGCCCGCCGACGAGATCGACCGGCACGTGGACCTGCGGCTGCGCCGGCAGAAGCGGCTGACCGGGCCGGACTCGGCGACACTGTGGGCCGTGGTGGACGAGGGGGTGCTGCGCCGCCCGGTCGGCGGCCCGGCGGTGATGCGGGCCCAGCTGGAGCATCTGCTCGACGTGACCAGGCGGTCGAAGGTGACGTTGCAGGTCGTGCCGTTCGACCGCGGCGGGAAGTTCACCCTGGGCGGGCCGTTCACGATCCTGCGCTTCGACGCGCCCGAACTGCCCGACGTCGTCTATCTGGAGCAGCTCACCAGCGCCCTCTACCTGGACAAGCCGGAGGACACTGAGGCGTACACGCAGATGCTGAACGCGGTCTGCGTGGAGGCGTACTCGGCCGAGCGGACGACCGCGCTCCTGCGGGAACTGCTGGCCGCCTACCGGTGACCCGCCGGACGGCGCCCGGGACGGCCGGGGCTCACCCGCCGGAGGCCTGACCGGGGCGCCGGCCGGAGAAGAACGCCTGGCAGGTCTCGGCGAAGGCGACCGCCCGCGCGGTGGGCCGCACGCCGCGCACCGAGGCGAGCACGACGTCGAGCGCCGGGACGTCGTCGCTGATCGGCACGCAGGCCACCCGCCCGCCGTCGTAGGTCTGGTCGCTGTCGGCCCGCTGGTTCAGTATCGAGTAGCCGTGCCCGCCGGCCACGAGCGAGCGGGCGGTCTCGTAGCTCGACGTCCGGAAGCGCACGCGCGGCTCCGTCGGATAGATCGCCCGAAAGTAGTCGCGGCTGCGCGGCAGGTCGAGCAGGATCATCGGCTCGGTGGCCAGGTCCGCGAGCGACACCGCCTCCGCCGCCGCCAGCCGATGCCCCAGGGGAAGCAGGGCGTACGGCCTGGCCTGGGTGAGCGGCCGTATGTCGAGATCGAGGGCGAGGTCGATGGCGTACACCAGGGCGACCTCGCATCTGCCGTCCAGCAGCGCCGCCTCCATCGCGGACAGCTCGCCCTCGGCGACGCCGACCCGCACCCCCGGGTAACGCCCGGCGAAATCACGCAGCAGGCGCGAGAGGTAGAACGGCGCGAGGGTGGTCAGGCAACCCACCGCGAGCTCACCGGTGAGCGAGCCCGCCAGGCCGCGCGCCGACTGGGCGAGGGCCGCCGCGTGGGCGAGGAACTCCCGCGCCTCGACGAGGAAGCGCTCGCCCGCGCGGGTCAGCGACAGGCCGCGGGCGTGGTGGCGGATCAGGAGCTGGACCCCGAGCTCCCGCTCGACCTGCGCGATCGCGGCCGAGATCGCCGACTGCGCGACCATGAGCTCTCTGCTGGCCGCGGTCATACTGCCGAGCTCGGCCGCGGTTACGAAGTAACGCAGCTGGACGAGGGTGAAGTTGGCGTCCGCCACGCCCACCATTGTGACCGTCTCCGGCCCCGCTGGCGCCCGCGATCCGGTATCAACTTCGAATGCCTTTTCCGGCCCCTGATCAGGCCTTTTCCCACCGGAAACGATTCGCGCCCAGGGCAAGCCCTCCAATCGCGAGGGCCAGGGACACCACCATCCCCCACAAAACGGCCGACGAGCCGTAGGAACCGGAGAAAAGCGCCCGCAGCCCTTCGACCGCGTACCGGAACGGCGTGAGCCGCGAGACCACGTCGAGCCAGGCGGGGGCGAGCGACATCGGCAGCAGCGCGCCCGACAGCAGCATCAGCGGGACCACCACGGTGGACATCACGGGCGCGAACAGTTCCTGCCGCATCGTGAGCGCCGCCGCGTACGACAGCGACGCCATGCCGACCGACAGCACGGTCATCAGGAGCAGGGCCGCCAGCACCCCCGCCAGCGGCGCCCGCAGCCCGAGCGCGCAGCCCGCCACGATGATCCTGGCCGCCTGGACCAGCAGCACCAGGCTGTCTCTGAGCACCCGGCCGAGCAGCAGCGTGACCGGGCTCACCGGGGCGACCCGGAGCCGTTCGAGCACGCCGAACCGCTGGTCGAAGACGATGCCGAAGCCGGCCATCCCGGCGCTGGTGAGCGCGAGCTGCACCAGCAGGCCGGGCACGAGGAGGGCCCACGACCCGACGCCGCTGCGGGCGAACAGCGGGCCGAACAGCACGAGGAAGAGGAACGGCTGCACGGCGCCGAAGGCGAGGCTGACCTTGCTGCCGAAGGAGGCGCGCAGATAGTGGCCGGTCAGGACGGCGAGGGCGGTCACGCGGCGGCTCCCTCGCGCAGCTCGCGGCCGGTGACCGCGAGGAAGACCTCGTCGAGCGTGCGCGCGCCGTGCTCGGCCTTCAGCCGGTCCGGGGGGCCCTCGGCGACGATCCGGCCGTGATCGATGATCAGGACCCGGTCGCAGAGCGCGTCGGCCTCCTCCAGGTAGTGGGTGGTGAGGAAGACCGTCACGCCGTCCCGTTCGCGCAGCCGCCGGATGTGGTCCCACAGGTTGGCGCGGCTCTGCGGGTCGAGCCCGGTGGTGGGCTCGTCGAGGAAGAGCAGCGTGGGCCGGTGGAGCAGGCCCATCGCGATGTCGAGCCTGCGCTTCTGGCCGCCCGAAAGGGTGACCGTCGTCCGCTCCTCGACCCCGGCGAGGTCCAGGGCGGTGAGCAGGGAGGTCACCCGGGCACGGGCCTCGGCCCGGCTCAGACCGTACAGGCGGGCCTGGAGCACGAGTTCGTTCCCGACCGGGGTGAACGGCCCGAACGCGCCGCCCTGGGCGACGTAGCCGATGCGCCGGCGTACGGCCACCGGGTCGGCGAACAGGTCGGCGCCCGCGACCGTGGCGGCGCCGGACGCGGGGCGCAGCAGCGTGGTCAGCATGCGCAGCGTGGTGGTCTTGCCCGCGCCGTTCGGCCCGAGGAAGCCGACGATCTCTCCCGCGGAGACGTCGACGTCGATCCCCCGGACGGCCTCGACCATCCCGAACGTCTTGGTGAGTCCTCTGACGTGAATCATGGTCGGTAGAGTAACACCAAACTTGGAGTCACTTAAATTTTGTGCCCGCCCTTAGAATCGGCACATGGAAGAGGGCCTGCGGGAGCGGAAGAAGCGGGAGACCCGGCAGCGGATCTCCGACATCGCGACGGGGCTGTTCCTGGTGCGGGGGTTCGACAACGTCACGGTGGCCGAGGTCGCGCGGGCGGCCGACGTGTCGGTCAACACGGTGTTCAACTACTTCCGCACGAAGGAGGACCTGTTCCTCGACCGCGGCGAGGAGAGCATGGACGTGCTGGCGCGCGTGGTCCGTGAGCGCCGGCCCGGCGAGACGGCGGTCGAGGCGGTGCGGCGCGACTTCCTCGCGGCCCTGGACTCGGGCGACTGGCGCTACGGGATCAACGAGGGCGCGGAGGTCTTCGTCCAGCGGATCCGGGAGAGCCCGGCGCTGCAGGCCCGGGTGGAGATGATGAGCCGGCACCGCGAGGAGTGGCTCGCCGCCGCGCTCGCCGACGAGACCGAGGCCGATCCGGACGACATGACCCCGTCCCTCGTGGCGGCCCAGATCTGCGCGGTGGTCAGTGCTCTCACCCGGCACTTCGCGATGCGCCGGCTCGCCGGCGAGGAGGGCCCGGGCATCGTCGCGGACCTCCGCGGGCACGCCGAACGCGCCTTCGACCTGCTGGAGCGCGGGGTCGGCGACTACTGCCCGCGGCCCGGGCCCGGCGCCGGCGCCCTCCCACCGGCCTCCGGCTGACCCCGTGGGCGCCGCGGCGCGGGACGTCGCCACCGGGCGGCGGCTGTATACAGGTCCACGTGAGGTTGGACGAGCTCGATCGCGCCATCATCCGGGCCCTCATGGAGGATGCCCGGGCGACATACGCCGAAATAGGCACTCAAGTGGGGTTGTCGGCTCCGGCCGTGAAGCGGCGGGTCGACCGGCTGGTCGCCACCGGCGCGATCACCGGTTTCAGCGCCCGGGTCGAGCCGTCGGCCCTGGGATGGACGACCGAGGCGTACGTCGAGCTCTACTGCCGGGGCAAGACCTCCCCCACCGAGATCGGGCTGGCCGTCTCCCGGCACCCGGAGGTCGTCTCGGCCTGCACGGTGACCGGCGAGGCCGACGCCCTGCTGCACATCCGCGCGACCGACGTGCGGCACGTCGAGCGGGTGATCGAACGCCTGGCGGCCGAGCCGTTCGTGGTGCGCACCAAGAGTTCGATCGTGCTGTCGCGGCTGATTAACGGATCGCCGCAAACGGGCTGAAGGACGCAACCGATCCCCGGGTGATCGCAACGTGGGCGGATTGGATTGCCGACCGCCGATTCCTACGCTGAAGTCCCGTTCACCGGTTTCCCGCTTGGAGTCGTCGATGACAATCGCGCCAGAGTCCGCGGCCACGGAAAGTGGCCGCACGGGCATGGCCAGGCACTTCCTGATGTGCCGGCCCGAGTTCTTCACGGTCTCGTATTCCATCAACCCCTGGATGCGGCCCGAGGAGGGCGCCGACACGGCCACGGCGCTGCGGCAGTGGGAGAGCCTGCGGCGGGCGTACGAGAGCCTGGGCCACCGGGTCAGCCTGATCGACCCGGTGGAGGGCCTGCCGGACATGGTGTTCGCCGCCAACGGCGCCCTCGTCGTGGACGGGCGGGTCTACGGCGCGCGATTCGCCCACCCACAGCGGGCCGCCGAGGGCCCCGCCTACCTGCGGTGGTTCGTCGAACAGGGATACGAGACACTGGAGGCGTCCTTCACCAACGAGGGTGAGGGCGACTACCTGACGCTCGACGAGATGATCCTGGCCGGGACGGGCTTCCGCACCGACGTCGCGGCGCACATGGAGGCCCAGGAGTTCCTCGGCCGCCCGGTCGTCACGCTGCGCCTGGTCGACCCGAGGTACTACCACCTCGACACCGCCCTGTTCCCGCTGGACGGCCACAACGTGGCGTACTATCCGGAGGCGTTCAGCGAGGGCAGCAGGAGGGTGCTGCGGCGGCTGTTCCCCGACGCCGTGGTCGCGACGTCCGCGGACGCGGAGGTGCTGGGCCTCAACGCGGTGAGCGACGGCCGCAACGTCGTCGTCAACGCCGAGGCGGCCGGGCTGGTGCTGGAGCTCAAGCGCCGCGGTTTCGAGGTCGTCCCGGTCGACCTGAGCGAGCTGCGCAAGGCCGGCGGCGGCCCCAAGTGCTGCACATTGGAAATCAGAACGGGAGAGATCAGGGTGGGCGGGGAGATCCGATGAGAAGCGAGGACCACATCAGGCTCGGCGAGAGCCACAGCGCGCACAACTACCACCCGCTGCCCGTGGTCATCCGGGCGGCGGAGGGCGCGTGGGTCACCGACGTCGAGGGCAGGCGATATCTCGACTGCCTGGCGGGCTACTCCTCGCTGAACTTCGGCCACGGCAACCCGGTCGTCCTCGCGGCCGCCCGCGAGCAGCTCGACCGGCTGACGCTGACCAGCCGCGCGTTCTTCCACGACCGGTTCGCCGGTTTCGTCACCGGCCTGGCCGAGCTGTGCGGCAAGGACATGGTCCTGCCGATGAACACCGGCGCCGAGGCCGTCGAGACCGCGATCAAGGTGGCCCGCAAGTGGGGCTACGAGGTCAAGGGTGTCGCCCCCGGCCAGGCCAACATCGTCGTGATGGAGGACAACTTCCACGGTCGCACCACGACCATCGTGGGCTTCTCCACCGACCCCGACGCCCGCGGCGGCTTCGGCCCGTTCGCGCCCGGCTTCCGGATCGTGAAGTACGGCTCGGCGGAGGCGGTCAGGGAGGCGATCGACGAGAACACGGTGGCGGTGCTGCTGGAGCCGATCCAGGGCGAGGCCGGCGTGCTGGTCCCGCCGGACGGCTATCTGGCCGCCGTCAGGGAGATCTGCGACGACGCGAACGTGCTGTTCGTCGCCGACGAGATCCAGTCGGGCCTCGGCCGCACCGGCGAGACGTTCGCCTGCGACCACGAGGGCGTCGTGCCCGACCTGTACGTCCTGGGCAAGGCGCTCGGCGGCGGGGTGGTCCCGGTGAGCGCGGTCGTCGGGAACGAGGACGTGCTGGGCGTGATCCGGCCGGGCCAGCACGGCTCCACGTTCGGCGGCAACCCGCTGGCCTGCGCCGTCGGCGACGCGGTCGTCGGGCTGCTGCGCACCGGCGAGTACCAGGCCAGGGCGCGCGACCTCGGCGCGTTCCTGCACGAGCGCCTCGCGGACCTCGGCCCGGGGGTGGTCGCCGTACGCGGGCGCGGGCTGTGGGCGGGCGTCGACATCGACCCGTCGCTCGGCACCGGACGGGAGATCAGCGAGGCGCTCATGCGCCGCGGTGTGCTCGCCAAGGACACCCACGGCTCGACGATCCGCCTCGCGCCGCCGCTCGTCGTCTCGCGGGACGAGCTGGCCTGGGCGGCGGACCAGCTCAGCGCGGTGCTGCGGGAGGCTCGGGCCTGACCGTCACCGTGTCGAGGTCGCCGGTGTCGGTGAACCACGTGACCACGGCCTCCCCGGGCGCGAAGTCGACGGCGGTCATCATGTTGGGGAACCAGGGTCCCTTGCTGATGCGCCAGCGCAGCGACGGCCGGGGCAGGCCGCCGGCCCGGGCCAGCACCCCGCCGAGCAGGCCCGCCAGCCCGAACGACGCCACGATGTTGGCGAAGCGCAGCGAGCGGCTCAGCGGGTTGCGGATCGGCGAGCAGACGATCTGGTGGATGCGTCCCCCGCCCTTCCGCCGTACGGAGGCCATGTAGGAGTAGTGGACGTCGCCCGACAGCAGCAGGACGGTCGCGGGCGGCCGTCCCCGCTGCCCCGAGGCGACCTCGACCAGCACCCGCGCGAGGTCCTCGAACGAGCGGCGGAAGGCCCCCCAGTGCTCCAGGTCGAGGAACTGCCGGACCCGCTCGCCCCACCGCGCCGCCCGGCGGCCCCAGATGCCGTCGCAGACCGCCTCGTTCCAGCCCTCCACGTGGTGGATCCCGGAGGGCAGCAGGACCGGCAGCGAGGACCCGATGACGAGGTGGCCGAGGTCGCCGGTCGCCTGCTTCTCGAACCAGCTCCACTCCTCCTCGTCGATCATCCGCCGGTGTCCCGGTTCGAGCGTCCGGGCGCTGCGGCTGTCCAGCATGACGAGGCGGGTGTCGCCGAGGTCCCGGTGGTAGCTCCAGCGGACCGAGTCGGGTTCCTCGTCGGCCCGCCGGGCGAACTCGTCGAGCGTCTCCTCGCCGGCGCCCGCCCGCAGCGCGGCGAGCACGGGATCGGCCTCCCGCTCGGCCGGCGGGATGTTGCCCAGGTGCTGGTAGACGTAGTACGACCCCAAGGCGGAGACGATGCGCCGGTGCCACCACGGCACCTGCGCCATCTGCTCGCGCCAGGCCGACGAGGTGTTCCAGTCGTCCCTGACGTCGTGGTCATCGAAGATCATCAGGGTCGGGACCGTGGACAGCAGCCAGCGGACCGCCGGATCGGACCACGCCTGGCGGTACAGCTCGGCGTACTCCTCGAAGTCGACGACCTCCTGCGGGCCGTCGTCCCTGCGCCCGGCGATGAAGTCCTTCATGTCCGGGGTGAGCTCGTCGGCGTACACCTGGTCGCCGACGAGCAGGATGAGGTCGGGCCGGTCGTCCGGCGACTCCATCAGGCGCAGGCCGTACGCCCGCAGGACGTCCGGGCCGTGGGTGCGCACGTACGGCTCCTCGTGCGGCACGCTCGTCCGGCAGGAGCCGAAGATCAGCCGGTTGAGGCCGGTCACAGGGTGGATCACGCTCGGCGGCATGCCGTCATCCCCGGGCCACACCCGGCGGTCGTCGAGGTCCACCTCGTAGGCCACCGGCCCGTCGACGGCGACGTCCACCAGGGCGTAGTGGTGGCCGTGCACGGTGAAGGTCGGCTCCTCGGAGGAGGCGTCTCCGGCCCGCACACGGACCGTGCAGGGCTCGGAGGTCTCCACCCACACGGTCGCGGCGGACCCGTCCACGTGGCGCAGCAGCGGGCCCAGCACGAGTTCTGACACGAGTACCTTCCTACTGCAAAAAGGTGGTAAAGCGCGACTCGTGCTCGTTCGTCCGCCGTACGATCTCCTCGCACAACTCGTGCGTGACCTGGGCGTCGTCGGCCGTGAGGATCCGTCCGCCGCCGACCGCGCCCAGGAACTCCCCGACGGCCTGCTCGATCCCCCGCTGCCGGGCCACCGGGACCCAGTCCGCCCGCCTCGCGAGGGTCTCGCCGCCGTCGAGGTCCACCATGTCGCCGAGGTTCACGACCCGCCGCTTCCCGCCGCCGCCCATCACCTCACAGGTCTCCTCGGCCGCCCCGCTGGTGCGGCTCATCACGCCGATCGCGGTGAAGCCGTCGCCGCCGAGGGTCAGCACCACGTGTTCCAGCAGGCCGTCCCGCACGCGGGTCCGGACCGCGGTGTCGGTGATCTCTCCCGGCGCCAGGAAGCGGAGCGTGTCGGCCACGTGGACGAAGTCGTCGAAGATCACCGTACGGGGGTCGCCGGCCAGGCCGCGGCGGTTCTTCTGCATCACGATCACGTCGCGCGGCAGCTCGCGGAGGGCGGCGTAGCCGGGGGCGAATCTGCGGTTGAACCCCACCATCAGCGACCTGCCCCGCTCGCGGGCCAGCCGGACGAGCCCGGCGCTCGCCGCGGCGTCGTACGCGAGCGGCTTGTCGACGTAGACGTGCACGCCGGCCTTCAGCAGGGCCGTCACGACGGGGACGTGGGCCCCGGTCGCCGCGTGCACGAACGCCGCGTCGATCCCCGCCTCGATCAGCCCGTCCAGCGAGGCGAAGCGGGCCGCGATCCGGTACGCGTCGCCGAGCCGGTCGAGGACCTCCCGGTCGCGGGTGCAGAGCAGCGGCTCGATCCCCGGTGTGGCCGCCAGCACCGGCAGGTAGGCCTTCCGCGCGATGTCTCCCAGGCCGATGATCCCGACTCTCATGCCGGGGAGACTACCGCCGCCCCTCCGTGGCTCTCAGCGCGCCCGCCACCACGCGACCGTCTCCTTCACCCCGTCCTCGACCGGCGTCGGCGCGAAGCCGAGGACCTCCTGCGAGGCCGACGAGTCGAGCACGTACGGCCGGTCGAACTGGTAGCGGGTCTCCCCCAGTTCGCGCAGGAACGGCACGGCGAGGCCGCCCGCCTTCAGCATCCACCCCGGCAGCCGCCGCAGGCGCGGCGCCGGGACGCCCCCGGCCTCACACACCATCTCGGCGTACTGCCGCATCGTGACGGGCGGCGCGGTCGGGACGTGCCACGGCCTGCCCCACGCGCGCTCCTCCCCGGCCGCGGCGGCCAGCGCCCGCACGACGTCGGGCAGGTACGTCCAGCTGTGCGGGATGTCCGGGTCGCTAACGACGGTGGCGGGCCTGCCGCCGAGCAGCGGTCCCAGGAGCCGCGGCCCCAGGTAGGACTGGTCGGACGAGCCCGGGCCGTAGTAGTCCGAGCCGCGCACCTCGGTCACCCGGACCCTGCCCGCCTCATGGGCAGCCAGCATCTCCTCCCACATCCGCGCCCGGACCCTGCCCTTGACGCCCGTCGCCGCGAGCGGCAGGTCCTCGGTCATCGGGCCGTCCACCGGGCCGTACCCGTAGAGGTTGCCCAGCGTGACCAGCACGGCCCCGGACGACTCGGCGGCGGCCAGGAGCGAGGCCGCGACCGGCGGCCAGTCCTCCTGCCAGCGGTGGTAGGGCGGGTTGACGCAGTTGTAGATCGCGTCGGCCCCTTCCGCGAGCCGCCGCGTCACGGCGGCGTCGCCCGCGTCGGCCGCGACCGGCGACACCCCCGCCCGCCTCGGGCCGGAGCCCGAGCGGGTGACGACGGTCACCTCGTGCCCCCGCTCGGCCAGCGCCACGGCGAGCCCGCCGCCGACCTGTCCCGCTCCCACCACGACATGCCTGCCCATGATCTCTCCTTGTCGATGCTTCGTCGATGCGTCACTGATGCGTCAGCAGCCGCAGCGCGGCGTCGGCCACGTACACCACCGCGAACACCACACCCGCGGTCACCAGCCCGGAGGCCGCCAGGGCGGCCGCTCCCGCGCCGAACCACGCGACCTCGAACGCTCCCCGGGCGATCCCGTGCAGCTGGTACGGCGCCTTGCCGCCGGCCATGAACAGTCCCCAGAGCGTCGCGAACACGGCCGGTGTGCCGAGCCCCAGCAGGATCCTGACCACGATGTTCGCCTCCCGGGTGAAACCCCAGCGCGCCAGCGCGATCAGCACACCGAGCTCCAGGAAGAACATGACGGCGGCGGCCGCCCACTTGGTCATGGTCAGCATCGGGACTCCTCGTGTTCTTCGCTCCGTTATGAGAGCAATGCTCTCTCATGTGAACGCCAGTCGTCAAGAGCAGTGCTCTCGATTCGGTGCTCTGATAACATCGAGGCATGAACGCGAGTCGTACCGCGCGGGAGCGGGTCAGGGCGGAACTCATCAGAGAGATCACCGACATCGCGCGGCGTCATCTCGCCACCGACGGCGCCCCGGGCCTGTCCCTGCGCGCGGTGGCCCGGGAGATGGGGATGGTCTCCTCCGCCATCTACCGCTACTTCCCCAGCCGCGACGACCTGCTCACCGTGCTGATCGTCGACGCGTACAACGCGATCGGCGAGTCCGTCGAACGCGCCGACGCCGCCCGCCCACGGGAGGATTTCACCGGGCGCTGGCTCGCCGCCTGCCGCGCCGTCCGCGAATGGGCCCTGGCCCATCCGCACGAGTACGCCCTGCTGTACGGCTCGCCGGTGCCGGGCTACCGCGCCCCGGAGGACACGATCGGCCCGGCGTCACGGGGCACTATCGTGTACGGCCGCATCCTGGCGGACGCCCAGCGGGCCGGCCGCCTCGCCCCTCCCCCGATTTGCCCGCCGCCGCCCGCGGTCCTGTCCCAGGACGCGGAGGCCGTACGAGCGGTGATGCCGGGCGTGTCCGACGACGTGGTCACACGGGCGATGATCGCCTGGACCGGGCTGTTCGGAATGGTCAGCTTCGAACTGTTCGGCCAGTTCAACGGCGTGATCGAGCACCGGGCCGAGTTGTTCGACCACAACATGACCTGCATGGCCCATCTGCTCGGCTTCGCCGAGTAGCGCTTCTCCGTGCGAAAAGGCGGCCGAGAGGTGTCCCGGCCGCCTTTCCTCTGTTCTGTTACAGCCCTGCCTGCCTGACCGCGGTGCGCCAGTCCTTCGCGATGGCCTTCTGCGCGCGGGCCAGTGGCACGTCACCGGCGCAGACGGCCTTCCACAGACGACGCTCCACGGCGTTCTTGTCCGCCGCGCTCCTGCCCTTGACCTTCCACATGGGCTCCGGCCAGAGGTTCTTCACGCTCTTGGGCGAGCCGCCGAGGAGCAGCGGAATGAGATGGTCCTCCTGATAGCGGGCCGGCCTGCGGTCGGTGTAGCCGTACTCGGCGATCTGCCTGACCTTCAGCGCGCTCAGGTAGCTCGCCACGGGCCGCACCTTCGCGTCGAAGCCGGGGCCGCAGATCGTCGTACGGATGGTCGCCTGGGTGACGGCGGGGTTGCGCGTCCCGGGCGTGCAGCGGGGATCGGGCAGGGGCAGGTAGGCCCGTGAACACTTCGCCGCGGCCGGCTTCCCGCCAGGCGAGGCCGTGGGCTTGGGGCTCGGCTTGGAACTGGGCTTGGGAGTCGGCTTGGGAGTCGGCGTAGGGCTCGGCTTGGGAGTCGGTGTCGCCTTAGGAGTCGACGTCGGGGTCGGTTCGGGGTTCGAGCCCGACGAGGAACCGGCGGGCTTCCATCTCCAGTACGAGCCGTCCTGGACGCACTGGTATTTGGCGCCGCTCTCGGAATATCCGTACAAGCCGTGGGCGGCGGCAGGGCAGAAGGCGCCGGGGGTGACGCATTCCCAGTGGTCCCCGGCCTGGCGGTAACAAGTTGCGGCGGACGCGGACGAAGCCACGGCCGATTGAGTTTGAATCGGGACAAACAGGCCGATAGCCACAGCCACGGCCAAAAGCAGAGAACGGACGCGCAAAACCACTCCTCGACTCGGGTGGGGACAACCGAAGAGAGGACGTCTGAATGAGGCACAGGTTTACTTCTGATACTTATATGACACATAAGCAGGTTGCCCGTTTCATCCTTCGTTTCTGGCCAACCCGGCGCTTCTGGCCGGCGCCGCGGGGATCATGGCGCAGCTCGCCATGCGACAGACCATGGACGAGATCACCGACTATCTCGCCGCGATCGACGAGAAGGTCGACGACGTGCTCCGCGCCCAGAAGGACGCCGTGCTGGCGGACGAGACCCTCGACCGGGCCAGATCGGTGACGGGCAATCTCTCCAGCGGTATCGCCGATCGAGCGCTCCGCCGGCGCGGGGACACTGAGCTGAGTCAGCACCGGCCGTCGGCCACGTGGGCGACGTGGCGAAACGAGTCAGCACGACCGCGGGGGTCCACGACCGTCAGGGCTGTGTCTCCTCCCTCCACGGGTGGAGTTTCTCGGGGTTGCGAACCGCCCAGATATGCCGGATCCGATCGTCCACGACGTCGAACGCCATGACGACCTCGGTGACGCCCTCCCACTGTCCTATCAGGCCCGGCTGGCCGTTGACCGTACGCTCCAGGAGCGTCAGGCCGCCCGCCTTGGCGATGAGGACGGCGGCATAGCGCGCGACCTCCTCGGCGCCTTCGAGCGGGAGCAGCAGGGCGTCGACCAGCCCGCCGCCGTCGGCGGTCATGGTGACGCCGGGGTCGAGGATGCCGATGAGTGCGTCGATGTCCTTGGCCTCCCACGCCTGTTTGAAGTCCCTGACGACACCGGCCTGCCGGGCCGTCGGAGCCACGGCGGGCCGCGACGCGCGGACGCGGCGGCGGGCCGAGGAGGCCAGCTGACGGCACGCCCCCGGCGTACGGCCGACGATCTCGGCCACCTCGGCGAAGGAGTGGCAGAAGACGTCGTGCAGGACGAACGCGACGCGCTCGGCCGGGGTCATCGATTCGAGCACGATGAGGAAGGCCATGGTGACCGACTCGTCGAGAGTGACCCGGTCAGCCGGGTCGGCCGCCTGCCCGGTGACCCACTCCGCGCGGTCCGGCAGCGGCTCGGGGATCCACTCGCCGACGTAGCGCTCGCGCCGGGCCCGCGCCGAGCCCAGCAGATCGAGGCAGATGCGGCCGGCCACCTTCGTCAGCCAGGCTCCCGGGGACTCGACGGCCTCCCGCCGTAAGGGCGACATCGCGTACCAGCGGGCGTACGTCTCCTGGACGACGTCCTCCGCCTCGGCCAGGGAGCCGAGGAGCCGGTAGGCGAGATTGATCAGCTGGCGCCGCTCGCTCACGATCGCGCTCAGACCCGGATCGATCGGGCCGTCCGCCGGCTCGGACTGGATGGTCATGGTCTCGCGGGCTCCCTCGGTCTCGCCTGCCTTCATCAGTACGACGAGACGACCGCCCGGAATGTGAGGCCGGCGCGTCACCTCACATTCCCGGCGGCCGCGTCGTCGGACAACCGGAACGGCGTACGGCCCCGCACAGGGCCAGCGTCATCCATGTCCCGCAGGACCGCTCCGATCCAGGAGGAAAGACCTCATGATGTCCACTCCCACAGCTACCAGGGAAGACAGTCTCCAGTCGCGTCTGCCCGACCCCGTCCAGTTCTTCCCGGAAGAGGTGGCCGCGCTCGCCGGAGCCATGCACAAGGCCACCCAGAACGGCTCGATCCCGCAGACCACCATCAGCCTGGTGCAGCTCCGCGCCGGGCAGATCGTCGGCAGCACCTACCACACCATCAGGCAGGCAGGGGACCTCCGCAAGGCCGGGGAGACCGAGGAGCGCATCACCGCCGTAGCGACCTGGCGGACCGCCCCCTACTTCACCGACGCCGAACGGGTCGCGCTGGAGCTCGTGGAGGCCGTGCTCACCCCGAACCCGTCCGGGGAGCGCGTGCCCGACGAGCTGTACGCCAAGGCCGCCGCGCAGTACGACGAGAGGGCCCTTTGGACGCTCACGATCGCGATCGGCCAGATCTGCTTCTTCATCCCGGTCGCCCTCATCGCCATGCCGATCCCCGGTGAGGCCCCCGGCAAGAACTATCGGAAGTGACACGGCGGGCGCTGAAGAACCGTGAGAGGCGGCACATGGACGGGGGCGCCGCCTCTCACGCTCGTCACGGCCCGCCCGCCAAGCGCTCGAACGTACGGCTCCGCCGGTCAGGAGTGGCACGACTGTCTCACATATGAGACAGTCGTGCCATGAGCTTCGTCCGCGCGATGAGCAGCCTCTCGCCTCTCGCCGAGACGCAGCACGGCCTGGTCACAGCCCGGCAGGCGACCTCCTGCGGCGCGCACCGCCGCGACCTCAGCCGCCTGGTCCAAGCCGGGGTTCTCGAACACGTGGCCCACGGCGTCTACCGGGTGGCCGGCGCTCCCCGCCCGGAGCTGGAGGAACTGCGGGCCGCATGGCTCCAGCTCTCCCCCGAACTCCAGACGGACCAGCGAGGAGCCGCTCACGGAGTCGTCTCACACAGCAGTGCGACTCTTGTATACGAAGTAGGACTTCTCTCACCCCAGCGGTGGGAATTCACAATCCCGCCGCCCCGTCGTTTTCGGACCCGGCGACAGGATGTGGCCATTCACCATGCGCCGCTCAGGGCCGATGATCTGCAATGGGTCGACGGACTCCTCGTGACCACTCCGCAGCGGACGGTCACCGATCTGGCATCAGTCCGCCTTGATGGAGGTCATCTGGGCCTCGTCGCGGCGGACCTGCTGGATCGGAACCTGGCTCATTCCGACGACCTCGCCGCGGCCCTGGCACCCTATGCCGCGGCCTACGGACTGCCCGACGCGACCGATCAGGAGTTCCTGGAGCACCTGACCCACCGATAAGGACAGCCGTACGCCCTATCCGCGGGCAGCCCTGTTGAGGCCCGGGGCGGCGGTGGGGAGGCCCTCTTCCTCGGCCGCCGCGAGCAATCGTTTGTCGTACGCCACGAACCAGTCGAGAGCCCGCTCAAGCACCTGCGCGGCGGACAGGTGCAGCGCATCGAGAGTCCGGAGCCGTGACGGCCCGATCTCGGCGGCGGCGTCGAGAAGCGGCGCGTCCACGGGCACCGTTCTCAGCCGAGCCAGTAACGCTCTCGCCCTGGTGACCGCGTGTGGTCCGGCCCCTCGCACCGCCCGGACCACCTCGGCGCGGGCCAGTTCACACGCGACCACCGGACCGGTCTGTGCCGCCAGCCACTTTTCGAGCGCCGCCGTCTCCTCCTCCTTCACGACCAGCTTGACCAGTGCCGAGGAGTCCAGGTAGATCACCGTTCTTCCGCCCTGAGCTCTGCCAGCACCTCACTGGGCAGGGGCGTTCCGGCTTCCGGGGGTAGGGCGTGCCAGTCGGCCCAGTCGATCTCCACCTCGGGCAGCTTCATGCGGCCCTCCGCGACGAGCCGGTCCGTGACCACCCGATCATGCGGCAATGCGGTGAGCTGCGCCACTGGCCGGCCCCTTTCCGTGATCTCCACCGTGTTTCCCTCCTGGACCAGCTCCAGGTAGTGCGCGAGCCGATCGCGCAACTCCCGGACGCCGACGCTGACGACCTCGTCTTCCACGCCCACAGGATACGCGAACTGGTACCGCCACAGAGTGGAAGGAACACTACCGTCACCATGTGTACCATCATTCGAAGTCGAGGTACCTGCCGAGAACCTGCTGGTGGCGCCCGGGCACCGGAGTGCCCGGCCGAGAACTACGGGGGAAGGTCCCGGCCGGGCACGTCTGTGGGGGCGTCACCGGTTGGGGCGACCGCCGACGATCACCTTTTCTTGAGGGATCAAGACGGGTCGAGCGCGGGCCGAGTGATGCGCAGAGCGCACCAGACCGTACGGCCCGGGCGGTCGTCGTGCCGGCTGACGCCCCACGCTGCGGCGATCGCCTGGACGATCAGCAGGCCCCTGCCGTCCTCCGCATCCGGTTCGGAACGGAGACGAGGACCGGTCGGCGACGCTCCCGGGTCCCGCACCTCCACCCGGACGAACGAGTCCGTCACGACCAGCGTGAAACCGATGACGTCACCGGTCTGGCAGCCGGAATGCCTGATCGCGTTGGTCACCAGCTCGGACGCCGCCAGGGCGGCATCATCCACCACCGGGTGCTCATGGCCGAGCAGCCGCCGAACCTCCGAGCGTGCGCGGGATGGCGAGGTAGGGCCACAGGAAAGACGGATCTCGTGACGGACCTCGGGCATCGTGCCGGCTGTTTTCATGACTTCACCCACTTGAGAGACGTGAGCCCCGATCTGCCCTCCGACCTTCCCATCCTTTGCTACTTTGAGTAGTCAAATGAATTCAACCAGCTATCAACTGTTGCAGTTGAAGCCGCGATGAAAACTCTGAGAGGCGACGAGGAGATCCGGATGCCACCGGAAAGCGTTCTCAACCCCACCGACTCCCCCACCGCGCTCTTCGGCTTCGAGCTGCGGCGGCACCGTAAGGCGCGCGGCTGGTCGCAGTTGCGGCTGGCCCGTGCGGTGCCGTACTCGGTAGGCACGATCAGCATGATCGAAACCGCGAAGCGGTCACCCTCGGAGCAGTTCGCCCGGCACTGCGACGAGGCGCTGGAGGCCGACGGCGCGCTCATGCGGCTGTGGCCGATGGTCAGCCACGCCTCCGCTCCCCCATGGTTCCGGCCCTGGCTCGACGTCGAGGCGACCGCGGAGGCGATCCGCACCTGGGAACCGCTCCTCGTGCCCGGCTTACTCCAGACCGAGGACTACGCGAGAGCCATCCTGAGCGGCGAGCCCGGGGCGAGCGGCGAAGATGTCGAGATGCACGTCGTGGCCCGGATGGAACGGCAGTCAATCCTTCGCCGCCCCAAGCCGCCGATGCTGTGGGTCGTCATCGACGAGGGCGTCATGCACCGCCCGATCGGCAACCCGGCCGTGATGGCGGCCCAGCTCGCGCACCTTCTCGAAACCGGCCAAACACCCAGAATCACCATCCAGGTATTACCTCTCGACGCCGGCTCCACCTCGGGCCTAACCGGTGCATTCGCCATCGCGCAGACCGAGGGGGTCTGCGATACTGCGTACGTCGAATCCCCGGGGATCATGAGCCGCGTGACAGAGAGACCAGAGGACGTCAGAAGCCTGATGTTCAGATTCGAAGGGATTCGCGCCGATGCGCTGCCGCAGCGCAAGTCCCTGATGCTTATCGAGGAGACGATGAAGCGATGGACGAGCTGACGCAGGAACTTCAGACGGCCGTGTGGCGCAAGTCGACATGGTCCGGGTCCGACGGCGGCAACTGTGTTGAGGTGGCTGAACTGTCGCAAGGGCGTCGGGGGGTTCGCGACAGCAAGAACCCCACCGGCCCGGCCCTGGTATTCACCACCGCCGAGTGGGATGCCTTCATCCAGGGCGTCAAGCACGGCGAGTTCGACCGCATGGCCTGATCGTTACACCCAGAGATCTTTCCTGGGCCACGCGGGGCAGCCGGGAACGTGGTGTCAGCGGGCGATGCCCAGATCCTCCAGCAGCTTCCAAACATCTGTCGATGGGTCACGATCGAGCACCTTGCAGTGGGCGGTGTGCCCTTTACTCGCCGAACAACCAACGCTGGGGCAGTTGGCGACCAGCGCCTTGGCCAGCTTGGACGCGTGATCGGCTCTCCCATCCAGCGCCTGCCGGCGTGCACTCACCCGCTATCCGCTTGTCCCGCTTCCCGAAATCCCGGTAGGCCGGATGTGCGGCAGCCAGCTGCTGCTGGATTCGCGAGCTCGATCCACCCTGCGCCCCGGGCGGCCCGGAAACGAAGTGCAGAAGTAACCACAGATCGAAAGACGGGTGCGAGAAGACCAGATTGATCCCGCCTGCCAGAGCGCGTGTATGGCACTCTTCGATCTGCTTGTGCTGGTCCCTGTCGAAGAAGGCCCAGACCTGCTCTCGCTTCGGATCGTCGAGCTCTTCGAGCTTCTCCATCGCTCGGTCGATCACCTCACGCGGTTTGAGTCCGTTCCGCTCCCAGATCACCTGAATCTCGAAGGCACGCGGGTCGCCCGCATACCTTTCCTCAAGATATTCGAGATAGTCACGCTCCGTCGCCTCTCCCTCGACCACGGCGTAGAGCACACGTCGGGCTCTGCTGGCGGTGATGGCGCGGGGCTCACGCAGGGCCTTCGGAGCTCCGCGCTTTCTGACGAGGCTCATCGGTCATGCTCCGACGCATACTGTTCGACCCGCACCGCTACGCCCCTGAGCCCGATCCTCGGGATGCCGCCGTACCGGCCTCGGAGATATCCGCGCTCCATGCTCTCGTCCGGCCGTACGCCCACGTCCGTGAGGGGATAGAGCTCCGACTCACCGGTGCTCCTCTTCTCCGTGATCCAGACCTGGTCTCGGTCAAGGGGACGTTCGAGATGGGCCTTGCCCAGCAAGGTGACATCGTGACCGGTGAACACGAGTTGCGCGCCGCGCGGGTTGGCGACCATATCTCCGAAGAGGCGGATGACCTCGGCGACGAGCACCGGATGCAAGCTTGAATCCAATTCGTCGACCAGCAGCACGGCTCCGTCATCGAGCGCCTTCAGCAGAGGACCGAGAAAGGCCAGCCAGGCGAGCGTCCCGAAAGACTCCTGCTGGCGGATGTCGAAAGGCACCCGACCGTCCTGCCCCTGATGGATCAGTGATATCTCGGGGGGCTCGTCGCCTCGGTCCTCCACTTCGACACCGGTCACCCCCAGATCGGCGACTGACAGCAGATCCTCCACGCGCCTGCGAAAATCAGGATTCAGCAACTCCCGCCTCATCTCGGCATCGTGCTGATGCTGATCATCGCCGGGGCCGAGGAACCAGAGATTGTCGTTGAACCAGATGAACAACGGCTCGAGCTGACGAACGTGCAGCGAACCGGCCGCCGTGAGGAACAAGGCGTTCGGCCTCGTATATTCGATCAAGGGCCTTTTCGGGCCCTTGAGCCGGTCGCTGGGAAACCGGTACTCATCAGGCCGATCTGCGTCCCGGTCGAACCAGACCTGCCGACGGCGACTGCCTCGCGGATAGACGTGCAGCCATTCCGTCTCCACTCTGACGTCCGACACCTCGAACCCGTAGACGTAGCGGGTGCTCTCGATCACGACGTCGACCTCGAACAGCGAGGTCTCCTGCGCCGCCTCACGGTTCAGGGCGAACCGGTGCCTCGGAACCCCCTTGACACGGGCCCAGTCGGCGACGGAATCGAGCACCGCGTGGCGCATCCAGCGCATGGCGGCGAGCACGTTGGTCTTCCCCGAGGCGTTCGCACCGAAGATCGCGGCCACGGGAGAGATGCGCAACCCGTCGACCGGCCGCGCGAATCGGTCTCCTCCTACCGGCGCGAGCAGGGACAGCTCGAACTCCCCACGGAACGAGAGAGCGTTCGCGGCTCGAAAACCCACCAGCATGCGAGCCTCCTTCTCGATGAGGCGTCTGACCGCATCCTAGGGCCTGATCCGTAGAAATCTCCCGCAGAGGCGCTTCAGACTGGCAGGCGATCCTTCTTTGACTGAGGATGCAGGGCGTTATGCGCTCAGACGGATTCCCGGGCGGAGGGGTGGGCGGGGCGGGAAATGACTCGACCGCGCTGCCGCGGGGTGTGCGGTGTGCGCGGTCGAGGATTCGGCGTCGGGACCGGGATGCCGTCCCTACGCCCCGGCGCGCCGGCAGATCATGCCGGTCGCGCCCGGTCCTGGGGAGCGCCCGCGGATCAGAGAAGATCCAGGGCACTGCCGTCCGTCTTCAGCGGGTGGCGCGGTTGACGGCGGAGATCATGGCCTTGAGCGAGGCGGTCGTCGTGTTGGCGTCGATGCCGACGCCCCAGAGGACCTGCGTGCCGTCGGCGTCGCCGACCTCGCACTCTACGTACGACGCGGCCTTGGCGTCGGCGCCCGCGCTCATCGCGTGCTCGGTGTAGTCGAGGACGCGCACCCGCACCCCCACGCTCTCCAGTGCGTCGCAGAAGGCCGAGATGGGGCCGTTGCCGACGCCCTCGATCTCCCGGATCTGGCCGTCGATCCGCACGTCGGCGTTGATCGCGTCCTTGTCGTCCACGGCGGAGGTGTGCCGGTGGGCCAGCAGGCCGATGCGGCCCCAGGGGCTGGCCGGGTTGGGCAGGTACTCGTCGGCGAACCGCTCCCACATCTCCGCCGCGGTGACCTCGCCGCCCTCGGCGTCCGTACGCGCCTGGATGACGCGGGAGAACTCGATCTGCAGGCGTCGCGGCAGGTCGAGCTGGTGGTCGGCCTTCATGATGTAGGCGACGCCGCCCTTGCCCGACTGGCTGTTGACCCGGATCACCGCCTCGTACGAGCGGCCGATGTCCTTGGGGTCGATCGGCAGGTACGGCACGGCCCAGGTGAACTGGTCGACCGGCACCCCGGCCGCCGCCGCGTCGCGCTCCAGGTGGTCGAGGCCCTTCTTGATGGCGTCCTGGTGGGAGCCGGAGAAGGCGGTGTAGACCAGCTCGCCGCCCCAGGGGTGGCGAGGGTGCACGGGCAGCTGGTTGCAGTGCTCGACGACCCGCCGCAGCTCGTCCATGTCGGAGAAGTCGATCTCGGGGTCGATGCCCTGGGAGAACAGGTTCATCCCCAGCGTGACCAGGCAGACGTTGCCGGTCCGCTCGCCGTTGCCGAACAGGCAGCCCTCGATGCGGTCGGCGCCGGCCAGGTAGCCCAGCTCGGCGGCGGCCACCGCGGTGCCGCGGTCGTTGTGCGGGTGGAGCGACAGCACGACCGAGTCGCGGTAGGCCAGGTTGCGGTGCATCCACTCGATCTGGTCGGCGTACACGTTGGGGGTGGCCATCTCGACCGTCGCCGGCAGGTTCAGGATCACCTTGCGGTCGGGGGTGGGCTGCCACACGTCGTTGACGGCGTTGCAGACCTCGACGGCGTACTCCAGCTCGGTCCCGGTGAAGGACTCCGGCGAGTACTGGAAGGAGATCTCGGTGCCCTCCATCGTGGCGGCCAGCTTCTTGCACAGCTTGGCGCCCTCGACGGCGATCGCGGTGATGCCGTCCCTGTCCTGGCCGAAGACGACCCGGCGCTGCAGGGTGGAGGTGGAGTTGTACAGGTGGACGATCGCCTGGCGGGCGCCGCGCAGCGACTCGAAGGTCCGCTCGATCAGCTCGGGCCTGGCCTGCGTCAGCACCTGGATCACCACGTCGGAGGGGATCCGGCCCTCTTCGATGATCTGGCGGATGAAGTCGAAGTCGGTCTGCGACGCCGCCGGGAAGCCGACCTCGATCTCCTTGTAGCCCATGCGTACGAGCAGATCGAACATCTTCAGCTTGCGGTCGGCGTCCATCGGGTCGATCAGCGCCTGGTTGCCGTCGCGCAGGTCGACCGCGCACCACCGCGGCGCCTTGGTGATGACCTTGTCGGGCCAGGTGCGGTCGGTCAGCCGTACGGGCTCGTACGGCGTGTAACGATGAAAGGGCATGGGGCTGGGCTGCTGTTCGGTGGTCATGATGCTCCTCGTCGGACGCGCGGCGGCCCCGTCTTCCGCCCACGTGAACACGACGATCCTGTCGTCACGATGGGTGAGGGGGCGCCGAGGAATGAACCAGGGCGGCCGACGCGCATGACTCTCGCCACCGCGGCGAGGGAGCCGGCCTCTTACAGGCCCTCGCCGCGGCGGATAAGAAGAAGAAGTCCGCGCAGCATGTCAAGCAGACTAGCAGACGCCCCAGCGGGACGAGACGCGCGATCAGATACCGAGACGGACCGCGGAGCGGGGCGCGGGTTAGGGTGTGCCGTGACGAAGGAGGGGTCAGATGGAGGACAACCAGATCCTGGGGCAGATCAGGGACCTCGTCGAGGAGGAGCACTCGCTGCGCGAACGGCTCGTCGCGGGTGAGCTGACCTCCGAGGAGGAGCACTCCAGGATCGCCTCGCTGGAGGAGCAGCTCGACCGCTGCTGGGACCTGCTCCGGCAGCGCCGGGCGCGGCGCGAGATGGGCGAGGACCCCGACAACGCCGCTCCCCGCCCCGTCAGCGAGGTCGAGAACTACCTCCATTGACGCGCTCCCCGGCCTGAAGGCCGGGGATTCAGCCCGTGCCGCGCGTTCACGCGGCACCTCTGAGGCTTCCTGCTTCCTCGCGCTGTGCCAGGCCGGCGCCTGGTCTTACCTGCGCTCCACAGGCGTTTGGTCTCTCCGCCCGTCCGGCGGCGAGAATGTTCTTGGCGGCGTTGACGTCCCGGTCGTGGACCGCCCCGCAGGGGCAGGTCCACTCCCGGACGTTCAGCGTCATGGACGCCGCCAGTGCCCCGCATTCCGAACACAGCTTGGAGGAGGGGAACCACCGGTCGATCCGGTGAAAGACCCGCCCGTAGAGCACGGCCTTGTATTCCAGCATGCCGGCGAAGGCCGACCAGCCCGCGTCATGCACGCTCTTGGACAGCCTGGTGCGCGCCAGTCCCTTGACCGCCAGGTCCTCCACGTAGATCGCTTGGTTGTCGCGAACTATCCGGGTGGAGAGCTGATGGTGGAACTCGCGGCGCGCGTCGGCGACCTTCGCATGCCGGCGGGCAACCTTCTGCCGGGCTTTGGCCCAGTTGTTCGACCCCTTCGCCTTGCGGGACAGCGCCCGCTGGAGGCGTGTGAGTTTCTTCTCCGCCCGACGCAGGAAACGCGGGGCGTCGATCTTCCGCCCGTTGGACAGGACCGCGAAGGCCGACAGCCCAAGATTGATCCCGGCCTCCGGCTCTACCGGCGGCAGAGGCTGTCCGGCGACCTCGACCACGAACGAGGCGAAGTACCGCCCGGCAGCGTCCTTGATCACCGTCACCGGTGAGGGTTCGGCGGGCAGGGTGCGGGACCAGCGAACCGGAACGTCTCCGATCTTCGGCAGGCGCAACCTCCCGGCCGCGGTGATGGAGAACCGGGCGTTGCGGGTGAAGCGGATCGCCTGCCGGTTGTCCTTGCGGGACCGGAACCGGGGCGGGGCGACCTTCGGCCCCTTGCGCTTGCCCGTGATCGAGGCGAAGAAGTTCCGGTAGGCGGCGTTCAGATCGGCAAGTGCCTGCTGTAACACCACGGCGGACACCTCGCCCAGCCAGGAGCGCTCCGGTGTCTTCTTCGCCTCGGTGATGACCCGCGTGGACAACTCCCCGTCGCGGATGTACGGCAAGCCCTGCTCGCGGGCGTCGGTCCGTACGCGCAGCCCGTCGTTGAACACCACCCTGGCGCACCCGAACGCCCGTGCCAGCGCGGCACGCTGACCCGTCGTCGGGTGAAGGCGGTAGTTGTACCGGAGCTGCACACCATGATTTTACCGATGGTGTGTGGCCGATTACAGGGAGACATCGGAACCGGCAGGCGCTGTGTTTTCGTCCTACACGCACACGTGGTTGTCGTGACCAGGTTCCGGCATCGGGTGGTCACTGGGGCACACCTGGAGCGTATGGAGCAGATCATGCGGGACGTCTGCGCGGACTTCGCGTGCGAAGTGGCCGAGTTCAACGGCGAGGCCAACCACGTGCACCTGCTGGTGAACTTCCCGCCCAAGGTCGCCCTGTCCCGCCTCGTCAACTCTGTGAAAAGGGGTGTCCTCCCGGCGGATACGGACCGAGTTCCCCGAACCGGCCCGCCACTACTACCGGGCGAATACGCTGTGGTCGGGTTCCTCCTTCGCCGGGAGCGTGGGCGGCGCACCGATCAGCGTCCTGCGCCAGCACATCGAGCAGCACAACCGCCCCGTCTGATCCGCTAAAACGCCGATCCGCCTGACGGCGAACCAGCTTTCCCCGCCCCGCTACGCGGGACAGTCCGCCTCACCCCCGGCCTGAAGCGAAGGGGAGCACTGCGGACGAATCCAGTAGACCCGTCCACTCCGCTCCGGCCCCCGGACCCGCACCGCCTCCACCGCCCACAACCGCCGCCCACAGCCGCCGTGACAAAATGGTTCGCGTCGAGAAAAGGCGGTGCGGTTTCCTGTCCGCATGCATATCGAGCGCGTCGCCGCCGCGGAGCACGAGAACGGCCCCGAGGACGGCCCCGAGGACAGTCCGGCGGGCCTGGGCGGCCTGTACGAGATCGCCCGGGTCTGCGCACTGCCCGGCCCGGCCATGTCGTGGCGGCACTTCGCCGCGGGCGCCGCGAGCGGGTCCACCGGTGAGCGTACGGAGACCTGGGTGGCGCGTGACGGCGGGCAGGTGACCGGCGGCCACATCCTCCGCCTGCCCTCGCACGACAACACCCACCTCGCCCTGCTCCAGGTGATGACCCATCCCGGCCGCCGACGCGAGGGCATCGGCGGAGCGCTGCTCGACCACGCCGCCGCGCGGGCCCGGGCGGAGGGCCGGAGCGTGCTGGTCGGCGAGGCTCCCATGGACGGCCCGGGCTCGGCCTTCGCCGTCGCCCGCGGTTTCTCCCGCGCCACCACCGAGACCCGGCTGGTGCTCGACCTGCCCACCGCCGACTGGTCCTGCCTCGAACTCCTGCGGGCCCGCGCCGTACGGCACGCCACCGGCTACTCGCTCGAACGGTGGGCCGGGCCGGCCCCCGCCGACCTGCTCGACGACATGGCCCGGCTGAACGAGGGCATGAACGACGAGCCGCTCGGCGACCTCGCGATGGAGGACCAGCGGTGGACCGCGGAGCGTGTGCGCGCCCGCGACGAGATGCTCTCCCGGGCGGGCCAGCGGACCTACACCGTGATCGCCCGCCACCTGGGCGGCGGCGACCCGGCGGGATACACCCAGCTCGTGATCGACGCCGAGCGGCCGGAGGGGTGGGTCCGCCAGTCCTCCACGGCGGTGCTCAAGGCGCACCGCGGCAGGAGGCTCGGCCTGGTGCTCAAGCTCGCCAACCTCATGTGGCTGCGCGCCTGCGAGCCCTCGGCCGAGCGCGTGATCACGTGGAACTCCGTCGAGAACCCGCACATGCGCGCGATCAACGAGGCGATGGGCTTCGAGGTCTTCGACACCTGGCACGGGCTGCAGCTCGCCATCTGACAGTGATGGCGCGATGCTTGACCGGTGTCGCCGGAGACGACGGAGGAAGCGGTCGGGCCGTGCGCAGTGCCGGGTCCGGACAGACCCCCGCCGCCATGGCCGCGCGGAGCCTCCGGCGCGGCCAAAGGCGTTCACACGTGCGATCGCTTCCTCCCTTCCAGGGTAGGCACACCGCCGGGAGATGTTCCAGAGGGCCGGCGGAAGCGCCGGTCCCGGCAGGCTCCCGGACAGGGTTCAGACCGACAGCAGGCGGTGGACCTCCTCGTCCCGCAGATCCCGCGCCGCGCCGGAGCGCACCACGCGCCCGGCGTCGAGGATCAGGAACGCGTCGGCCAGCCGCAGCGCCAGGTCCAGATACTGCTCGACCAGCAGGATCGCGAGCCCGGTCGCGTGCAGGCGCTCGACCGCCTCCTCGATCTCCAGAATGATCGACGGCTGGATGCCCTCGGTCGGCTCGTCCAGGATCAGCAGCTTCGGCCGGGTGACCAGGGCGCGGGCCATCGCGAGCTGCTGCTGCTGGCCTCCGGACAGGAAGCCCGCCGGCCGTTTGAGCAGCGGCTTGAGCCGGGGGAAGACCTCCAGGGCCTCCTCCACCGCGGCCTGGTCGCGGTGCGCGGACGCCTCCAGCGTGACCAGCAGGTTGTCGATCACGCTGAGCTGCGGAAACGTCTCGTGCCCCTGCGGCACGTAGCCCATGCCGAGCCGTACGCGCTGGTCGGGGCGCAGGCGGGTGACGTCCCTGCCCTCGAACGTCACCTTCCCGCCGGTCGCCGGGAGCACGCCCATGACGGTGTTGAGCAGGGTGGTCTTGCCGACCCCGTTGCGGCCCATCACGCAGACGAGGCGGCCGGGGGGCACCTCCAGCGAGACTCCGAACAGCACCCGGGCCCGGCCGTACCCCGCTTCGAGTCCCTCAACGGACAGCATCCTCGGCATCCTCCCGCGCGCGTCCCAAGTAGATCTCCTGCACGTGCGGATCGGCCCGCACCTCGTCGACCGAGCCCTCCATCAGCACCTTGCCCTCGTGCAGGACGGTCACCTGGGAGGCGTACCGGCGCAGGAAGTCCATGTCGTGCTCGACCACGATCACGGTGTGGTCGCGGGCGATCTCGGTGAGCAGTTCGCCGGTGCGCTCGCGCTCGTCGGACGCCATGCCGGCGACCGGCTCGTCGAGCAGCAGCAGCCGCGGCCGCTGGACGATCAGCATGCCGATCTCCAGCCACTGCCGCTGCCCGTGGGAGAGCACCCCGGCCCTGCTGTGCGCCGGCGAGGTCAGGCCGATCGTCTCCAGCGCCGCCGCGACCTCCTCCGACACCCCGCGCCCGCGGCGCAGCAGCGACCACAGGGGACGGCGGAACGACGCGGCGAGGTCGAGGTTCTCCAGCACCGTGAGCTCCTCGAAGACCACGGAGGTCTGGAAGGTGCGGCCCACGCCGAGCCGGACGATCTCGTGCTCCCGGCGGCCCGCGAGATCCCGGCCCTCGAACCGCACCGTTCCCTCGGTGGGTCTGGTCAGGCCGGTGATCACGTCGATGAGCGTGGTCTTGCCCGCGCCGTTCGGCCCGATGAGGAACCGCAGCTCGCCGCGCCCGACCGTCAGGTCCACGCCGTCGATGGCCCGGAAGCCGCCGAACGCGACCTGCAAACCCCTGATCTCCAGTAACGCGGTCTCCGGCAACGCGGTCTCCGGCAACGCGGTCTCCGGCAATGCCGTCCCCGGAGACGTGGTCTCCGCTGGTGCCTCGCTCACGTCCCGGCCTCCCTTCTCCTCCGTACGAGCCCGGCGGCCAGGCCGGCGATGCCCCTGGGCGCGAGCGTCATGACGAGGACGAACAGGGCGCCCTGCAGATACAGCCAGGCGGCCGGGAGCTCCTCGCTGAAGTACGTCCGGGCGTAGCCCATGACGACCGCGCCGAGGATCGCGCCCGCGAGGGCGAAGCGGCCGCCGACGGCCACGCCGACGACGAGTTCCAGCGAGGGGACGACGCCGAGCAGCGCCGGCGAGATGATCCCGACGACCGGGACGAACAGCGCTCCCGCGATGCCGGCCATGCCCGCCGAGACGGCGAAGGTCAGCGTCTTCACTGTGGCCGGGTTGTATCCCAGGAAGCGCACCCGGTCCTCGCCGTCCCGAACGGCCAGCAGCAGCCGCCCGAACCGGCTGCGGACGAGCTGCCGGGCGCCCAGGTAGAGCGCCCCCAGCACGACCGCCACCGTCAGGTAGAGCCCCCGCTGCGTCTCGTCGGCGGCGAGGTCCTGACCGAAGAAGTCGAAGAAGTTGGTCAGCCCGTTCGTGCCGCCGGTCAGCCCCTGCTGCCCGACCAGCAGGATCACCAGGGCCGCCGCCAGCGCCTGGGTGAGGATCGCGAAGTACGCCCCGCGTACGCGCTGGCGGAACACCAGCGCCCCGAGCAGCAGCGCGACCACGACGGGCACCGCGACGGCCATGGCGAGCGCGAAGACCGGGTTGCCGAACGGTGTCCAGAGCGCCGGGAGCTTCTCCACCCCGCTCCAGACCATGAAGTCGGGCAGGTCCCCGCCCGCGTCGTGGAGCTTGAGATACATGCCCATCGCGTAGCCGCCGAGGCCGAAGAACACCCCCTGCCCGAGCGTCAGCATGCCGCCCTGCCCCCACGCGAGGCCGATGCCGAGAGCGACGATCGCGTAGCACAGATACTTCGCCAGCAGCCCGAGGCGGAACGGCTCCAGCAGCAGCGGCGCCACGACCAGGGCGAGCAGCGCCGCCGCCGCGAAGACCGCCGGTCCCTGCCACCGGCGCGGCTCCCGCCGTACGACGGGCGGCGCCTCGACGGGCGCCTCGACGGCCGTCACGTCAGCGCCCGCGATCGGACGAAGAACAGCCCCTGCGGCCGGATCTGCAGGAACCCGATGATCGCCACGAAGACGATCACCTTGGCCAGGCTGGCGTCGCTCCAGAACTCGGCGTAGGAGTTCAGCAGGCCGAGGCCGACCGCGGCCAGCACCGCGCCGCGGAGCTGCCCGAGACCGCCCGCCACGACCACCAGGAACGCGTCGACGATGTAGTACGTCCCGAGCGTCGGCCCGACCGGCCCGATCAGCGTGAGGGCGACCCCCGCGACCCCGGCCAGGCCGGAGCCGATGAAGAACGTCCGCTGGTCGACGCGCCCGGTGTCGATGCCGCTGGTCGCCGCGAGCCTGCGGTTCTGCATCACCGCCCGCATCCGCCGGCCCTGCCCGGTCTTGTGCATGTACGCCCAGATGGCGAGCACCGACAGCACGGCGAGAGCCATGATGAACAGCCGGTTGTACGGCAGGATGCCGAGACCGCCACGCAGCCAGGCCGGCGAGACGACCTGCACGTTGGGCGCCCCGAACAGGTCCCGGGCCAGCTGCTGGAGCATCAGGCTGACACCCCAGGTGAGCAGCAGCGTGTCCAGCGGGCGGCCGTAGAAGCGCCGGATGAGCGTGCGCTCCAGCACCAGGCCCATGAGCCCGGCGACCACGAAGGCCGCCGGCAGGGCCACCAGGAAGCCCACGCCCTGCAGCAGGAAGGCCGTGTAGGCCCCCGCCATGATGAACTCGCCGTGGGCCATGTTGATCACGCCCATCTGCCCGAACGTGAAGGTCAGCCCGAGAGCGATGAGCAGCAGGACCGCTCCGATCGACAGTCCGATCGGCAGCTGGTTCAGCACCCCTTCCACGTCACCTCCCGACGTTGTCCCGCGCCGGGGCGCGGCGCGCCCCGGTCGCGGCTGTACACGGTCATCGGTGGCGGTCAGACCAGGCCGCCGGCCCAGGAGTACGTCTTGAGGTAGGGGTCAGGCTTGATCGGCTCGCCGGAGTTCCAGACCTCCTTGATCTGGCCGTCCGGCTGGACGACGCCGATGCGCGCGGTCTTGTACACGTGCTGGTTGTCGCCGTCGATCGTGACCTTGCCCTCGGGGCGGTCGAGCG
This sequence comes from Microbispora sp. NBC_01389, assembly GCF_045040095.1. Classification (NCBI taxonomy): domain Bacteria; kingdom Bacillati; phylum Actinomycetota; class Actinomycetes; order Streptosporangiales; family Streptosporangiaceae; genus Microbispora; species Microbispora sp. NBC_01389. The sequence continues at coordinate 4,361,316 of NZ_CP109552.1, read as the reverse complement.
TGACGCCCCCGGCCGCCTTCTTCACGGCCTCGACGTCGGTGCTCCCGGCCTTCTTGGCGGCCTCGGCCCACAGGTAGACGGCGTTGTATCCGGCCTCCATGGGGTCGGAGGTCACCTTGTCCGCGCCGTACTTGGCCTTGAAGGCGGCGACGAACTTCTGGTTCGCCGGGGTGTCGGTCGTCTGGTAGTAGTTCCAGGCCACGAGCTGCCCGGCGACGTTGTCGACGCCGATGCCCTTGACCTCCTCCTCGGCCACCGAGACCGACATGACCGGCATCTGCTCGGCGCTGACCCCGGCGCTCTTGAGCTGCTTGAAGAACGCGACGTTGCTGTCGCCGTTCAGGGTGTTGAACACCGCGTCCGGCTTCGCCTCGGTGATCTTGTTGACCAGCGTGCTGTATTCGGTGTGCCCGAGCGGGGTGTACTCCTCGCCGAGGACCTCCATGCCGTTCGCCGCGGCGTACGCCTTGATGATCTTGTTCGCGGTCCTCGGGAAGACATAGTCGCTGCCGACGAGGAAGAGCCTCTTCTTGCCCTTCTCCTTCAGGTAGTCGAGCCCCGGGACGATCTGCTGGTTGGTCGTGGCGCCCGTGTAGAAGATGTAGGGGGAGCTCTCCAGCCCCTCGTACTGGACCGGGTACCACAGCAGCGCCTTGCGCTTCTCGAAGACGGGGAGCATCGCCTTGCGGCTCGCCGACGTCCAGCCGCCGAAGACCGTGGCGACCTTGTCCTGCGCGATCAGCTTGGTGGCCTTCTCCGCGAACGTCGGCCAGTCGGAGGCGCCGTCCTCCACGACGGGCTCCAGCTTCTTGCCCAGCACGCCGCCCGCCGCGTTGATCTCGTCGATGGCGAGCAGTTCGGCGTCCCTGACCGTGACCTCGCTGATGGCCATGGTGCCGCTCAGGGAGTGCAGGATGCCGACCTTGATGGTGTTTCCGCCCCCCGATGAGGCTGATGTGTCACTTTTTCCAGATTGTCCGGCACACGCCGCGAGCGTCACCGCCGAGAGCGCGATGACCGCACCGGTACGCCATACTGAGTTCCGCAAGTGCTTCTCCTTGCCGCCTACGGCCCCCGCGCCGATCCGTCTGCCGCAAAGGTGAGCGCGCGCTATTTCCCGTCGAAATCACGACGGTTAACAACTCATTAGCGAAGCCTCACCATCGTTCGGATACGCATACGAAATGCCGGGGTAACGCGGGAGAAACCGCGGGTACCTATCGTCCCGCCATGCGGCTCACTCCACACGAACAGGAACGGCTCCTCATCCACGTCGCCGCGGGCGTGGCCCGCGACCGGAAGAAGCGCGGCCTTCGCCTCAACCATCCGGAGGCGACGGCCCTCATCGCGTCCTTCCTCCTGGAGGGCGCCCGGGACGGCCGGAGCGTCGCCGACCTCATGGACGCCGGCCGCAGGGTGCTGCGGCGCGAGGACGTCATGGAGGGCGTGCCCGAGATGCTGGAGTCCGTGCAGATCGAGGCCACCTTCCCCGACGGCACCAAGCTCGTCACCGTCCACCACCCGATCCCGTGAGTGGGGCGAGTGGCGCGGGCGCGCCGGGCGAGATCCTGTACGGCGAGGGCGACGTGCCGCTGAACCCCGGCAGGGAGCGGATCACCCTGAGAGTCGTCAACACGGCGGACCGGCCGGTGCAGGTCGGGTCGCACTACCACTTCGCCGCCGCGAACCCCGGTCTGGAGTTCGACCGGGAGGCGGCCTGGGGCCACCGCCTCGACATCCCCGCGGGCACCGCCGTCAGGTTCGAGCCCGGCGTGGAGCGCGACGTGACGCTGGTTCCACTCGCGGGCGCGCGGGTGGTGCCCGGCCTGCGCCCCGAGTGGGCCGGGCCCCTGGACGAGAGACCGACGGGGACCGAAAGGATGACGGGTGCCTAGCATCGAGCGCTCCCGCTATGCCGCGCTGTACGGGCCGACCACCGGCGACCGGGTGCGACTGGCCGACACCGACCTGTACGTCGAGGTGACCGAGGACCTCTCGATGGGGCCGGCCGGAGCCGGCGACGAGGCGGTGTTCGGCGGCGGCAAGGTCATCCGCGAGTCGATGGGACAGGCGCGCGCCACCAGAGCCGAGGGCGCGGCCGACCTCGTCATCACCGGCGCGGTGATCCTGGACCACTGGGGAGTCGTCAAGGCCGATATCGGCGTGCGCGACGGCCGCATCGTCGCCATCGGCAAGGCCGGCAACCCCGACACGATGGACGGCGTCCACCCCGATCTGGTCATCGGCCCGTCCACCGAGATCCTCGCGGCGAACGGCAAGATCGTCACGGCGGGCGCGGTCGACTCGCACGTCCACCTGATCTGCCCGCAGATCCTCGACGAGGCGCTCGCCTCGGGCGTGACCACGATCGTCGGCGGCGGCGCCGGGCCCGCCGAGGGCACCAAGGCCACCACCGTGACCGGCACCTGGTACGTCGGCCGGATGCTGGAGTCCCTGGACGCCTACCCGATCAACGTGGCCCTGCTCGGCAAGGGCAACACCGTCAGCGAGGAGGGGCTGCTCGAACAGCTCAGGGCCGGCGCCTCGGGGTTCAAGCTGCACGAGGACTGGGGCGCCACCCCCGCTGTCATCGACGCGTGCCTGCGGGTGTGCGACGCGACGGGCGTGCAGGTCGCCATCCACACCGACACCCTGAACGAGGCGGGGTTCGTGGAGTCGACCCTGGGGGCCATCGCCGGCCGGGGGATCCACGCCTACCACACCGAGGGCGCCGGGGGCGGGCACGCGCCGGACATCATCACGGTGGCCTCCCACGCCAACGTGCTGCCGTCGTCCACGAACCCGACCCGGCCGCACACGGTCAACACCCACCACGAGCACCTGGACATGCTCATGGTGTGCCACCACCTCAACCCCTCCATCCCGGAGGACCTGGCCTTCGCCGAGTCGCGGATCCGGCCGTCGACGATGGCGGCCGAGGACGTGCTGCACGACATCGGCGCGATCTCGATGATCGGCTCGGACTCGCAGGCGATGGGACGCGTGGGCGAGACCGTCATCCGCACCTGGCAGACGGCGCACGTCATGAAGCGCCGCCGGGGCGCGCTGCCCGGCGACGGCCCGGCCGACAACCTGCGCGCCCGCAGGTACGTCGCGAAGTACACGATCAACCCTGCCGTCGCCCACGGGCTCGACGCGGAGATCGGCTCGGTCGAGCCCGGCAAGCTCGCGGACCTCGTCCTGTGGAGCCCGGCCTTCTTCGGGGTCAAGCCCGAGCTCGTGCTCAAGGGCGGGGTCATCGCGTACGCGCAGATGGGCGACGCGAACGCGTCGATCCCGACGCCGCAGCCGGTGCTGCCCCGCCCGATGTTCGGCGCGACCCCGGTCACCGCCGCGGCGACGTCGCTGCACTTCGTCGCGCCGCTCGCGCTGGAGGGCGGGCTCGCCGACCGGCTGGCCGTCCGCAGGCGGCTGGCCCCGGTGGCCGACGTACGCGACCGGCGCAAGGACGCGATGCCCCTCAACGACGCCCTGCCGGACATCCGGGTGGACCCCGACACCTTCGCCGTACACGTGGACGGCGAGCTCATCGAGCCCGCCCCGGCCGAGTCGCTGCCGATGACGCAGCGCTACTTCCTCTTCTGAGAGGTGCGATGGACGGCACGCGCGGAGACCCGGCGGCCCTGCTGCTGCTCGCCGACTCCCGGCTGCCCGCGGGCGGACACGCCCATTCGGGCGGGGTGGAGGAGGCCGTGCGGCTCGGCACGGTCACCGACGTCGACGACCTCGCGCGGTTCCTGCGGGGCAGGCTTGCCACCGCCGGTCTCGTGACCGCGGCCCTGTCGGCCGCCGCCTGCGAACTCGCGGCGGCGGAAGACGTCCGCCGGCGGCTGTGGCGGCGGCTGGACGACGAGGCCGACGCGAGGACCGCGTCGCCCGCCCAGCGGGAGGCCGCGCGGACCCAGGGGCGGCTCCTGCTGCGCACGGCCCGCCGGTTGTGGCCCTCGGCGGCCCTGGACACGCTGGCGCGGGCCATCCCGGAAGGCCCGCATCACCCGATCGCGCTGGGCGCCGCGGCGGCGTCCGCGGGCTGCGAGCCCCAGCAGGCGGCGCTGGCCGCCGCCTACACCTCGGTGACGGGCCCGGCCACGGCCGCCGTGCGGCTCCTCGGCCTCGATCCGGTCACCGTCCACCGCCTGCTCGCCGACCTCGCGCCGGCGCTCAACGACGCGGCCCACGCGGCCTGCGCGTCCCTCATGGACACGGTGCTGACGGAGCCCGACCCGGCGGGCGCCGGCACCCCGCCGGACGACTCCGATCCGCTGCCGGGCGACGCGCCCGGATCCGCCCGTACGGAGTGGCGAGGGGGCTGGGCGGGGCTGCCCGGGCACAGCGCGCCGGCCCTCGACCTCCTCGCGGAGGGACACCTGGCCAACCCGATGAAGCTCTTCGTCTCCTGACACCTCCCGAGACGTCCCCCGACGTCGCCCGACGTCGCCGACCGAGCCGCGGCTCACGAGCAGAAGGGTCCAAATCATGGGCGCTTACCACGACGACCTTCACGACGCGGCCGAGCCGGACGGGCGGGCGCTCCGCCTCGGCATCGGCGGCCCGGTCGGCAGCGGCAAGACGGCCCTGGTGGCGGCGTTGTGCCGCAGCCTCGGGCCGTCGCTGCGGCTCGGGGTCGTGACCAACGACATCTACACCACCGAGGACGCCGACTTCCTGCGCCGGACGGGGGTGATCGACCCGGAGCGGATCCAGGCGGTGCAGACCGGGTGCTGCCCCCACACCGCGATCCGCGACGACATCGCGGCCAACATCGACGCGGTCGAGACGCTGGAGGAACGGTTCGGGCCGCTCGACCTGGTGATCGTCGAGAGCGGCGGCGACAACCTGACCGCGACCTTCAGCCGGGGGCTGGCCGACCGGCAGATCTTCGTGCTGGACGTGTCCGGCGGCGACAAGGTGCCCCGCAAGGGTGGCCCGGGGGTGACGACGGCCGACCTGCTGGTGATCAACAAGACCGACCTCGCGCCGATGGTCGGCGCCGACCTGACCGTGATGTCCCGCGACGCGGCGGCCGTACGGGAGGGCAGGCCGGTGCTGTTCACCTCGATCAGGGAGGACCGGAGCGCGCACATGGTCGCGCAGTGGGTGACCGACATGGTCGACGTCTGGCGGCACGAGCACGGCGTCGCCCACCACCACGGCGACAGGGACTCGGCGGAGCGGAAGGAGCGCGAGGAGCACGAGGAGCAGCCGTCGCGTCCCGTCACCGCGCCGTGAGCACGGCGGCGGCGGTCACCGCGCGGGCGCTGATCAGGACGAGCATGGCCGGTGGCGGCACCCGGCTGGAGACCCTGTGGTCGGACCCGCCGCTGACCCTGCGGCAGACCGGCCCGCATCGGGTGCATCTGGTCTCGACGGGCGCCGGGCCCCTGCGTGGCGACCACCTCGATCTCGGCGTGGACGTCGCGCCGGGCACGTCGCTGGAGGTGTGCTCGGTGGCCGCCACGCTGGTGCTGCCGGGCCTCGCGGAGGCTCCCTCGATCATGCTGGTGCGGGCACGGGTGGGGGCCGGTGCGACGCTGCGCTTCTCCCCCGAGCCGACCGTGCTCGCCGCCGGGTGCTCCCACCACCTCGTCGTACGGCTCTCGCTGGCGGAGGACGCGACCGTCCTGTGGCGCGAGGAGATCGTGTTCGGGCGGCACGGGGAACGGCCGGGCCGCTGTCAGGCGAGGTTCGACGCGACCGTCGCCGGACGGCCCCTGCTCCGGCAGAACCTGGTGATCGGCGAGGAGACCGTGGACGGCAGCCCCGCCGTCTACGGAGACGCCCGGTGCGTCGGCTCCACCCTGGTCGCGGGCCCCGCCTGGCGTCCGTCCGCCGGGGACAAGCGGGAGCGGCGGGCGGTGGTCGGAGAGGGCTGGGCCGCGCTCCCGCTCGCCGGTCCCGGCGTGCTGGTCTCCGCCCTGGGCGCGGACGCGGTGCAGCTCAGACGGCGGCTCGAACGCGGCGAGGACGCCGCCGCAGCACACGCGACCGGCTGACCGCGCCCACGGCCACCCCCGATCCCCGGGCCCGCCGATCCCGCACCCACCGATCCCCGGACCCACCGAATCGCCGAATGGCCGCCGGACCGCGCCCGATCTCCGCATCGGGCGGCGCCGGGCCGTAGCCTGGTGATCGTGTCGGAACTCACACCGCATTCCGCCTCCCGGCCGCGCCGCACGAGCGTGGCCGGCGCCCTGCGGGCCGCCGGGGTGACAGCCGCGGGGTTCGTACTGGCCGTCGCCGCACTGCTCCCGTGGGCCGGCCTCACGGCCGAGATCGGGGTGTTCGACGCTTCGCTCACCGCCGTGCGCGGCGTCGACGAGGGCCCCGGATGGGTCGTCCTGGGCGCCGGGATCGCCGCGATGCTGCTCGGCGTGCTCGGCGCGGCGCGCAGCTGGCTGTTCACCGGGCTGGCGATCCTGCCGGGTGCGGTCGCGGCGTTCGCGCTGGCGATGTTCCTCGCCGATCCGCGCGACCTGGTGAGCCGGCTCGACTTCCACGTCTCCGGGCTGCTCCGGGTGCACCCGACGGTCCAGTACGGCTGGTTCACCGGGCTGCTGGCCTCCGTCGCGCTGGCCCTACTGGCCTGCGCCGCGCTGCTTCGCCGCCGCTGACCACCGCCGCCGACCACCACCGCCGACGGGCGGCGCAGGCGGCGGCGCTGACCGGCGGCGCGAGCGGCGGCGCGAGCGGCGGGATCAGTCGTAGAAGCCGAGCCGGCGCAGCTGCTTGGGGTCGCGCTGCCACTCCTTGGCCACCTTCACCCGGAGGTCGAGGTAGACCCGGGTGCCGAGCAGGGCCTCGATCTGCTGCCGGGCGCGGGTGCCCACGTCCTTGAGCCGGGCGCCGCCCGGGCCGATGACGATCGCCTTCTGCGACTGCCGTTCGACGAACATGTGGGCGTACACGTCGAGCAGGTCGTCGCGGCCCTCCCGGGGGTTCATCTCCTCCACCATGACGGCGATCGAGTGGGGCAGCTCGTCCCGCACGCCCTCCAGTGCCGCCTCGCGGATCAGCTCGGCGACGAGCACCTGCTCCGGCTCGTCGGTCAGCTCGCCGCCGACGTACAGCGGGGGCGACTCGGGCAGCCGCTTGATCAGCACGTCGGCGAGGACGCCGAGTTGCTCGCCGCTCTGCCCGGACACCGGGACGATCTCCGCGAACTCGGCCAGCCCGGACACCGCCAGGAGCTGGTGCGCGATCTGCTCCCGGGTGGCGAGGTCGCACTTGGTCACGACGGCCATGACCGGCGTCTTCTTGACCGCGGTGAGCTTCTCGACGATGAATCGGTCGCCCTTGCCGATCGGCTCGTTGGCCGGGACGCAGAACCCGATGACGTCGACTTCGGTGAGCGTGGACAGCACCAGGCTGTCCAGCCGCTCACCCAGCAGGGTGCGCGGACGGTGGAAGCCGGGGGTGTCGACGATGACGAGCTGGGCGTCCGGCCGGTGGACGATGCCGCGGATGGCCCGCCGCGTGGTCTGCGGCTTCGACGACGTGATCGCCACCTTGGTGCCGACCAGTGCGTTCATCAGCGTCGACTTGCCGACGTTGGGCCGGCCGACGAAGCAGGCGAAGCCCGCGCGGAAACCGCTGGGTTCGGCGTTCACGTCAGATGTACCGGCCCTTCAGCGAGCCGTCCGGGGCGGCCAGGAACAGCGTGCCGTTGCCCAGGTCCTCGACGACGGAGACGTCCTGCTCGCCGGGTTCGCCGGCCTCGCTGACGATCGCCGCCGCCTCCAGCGACTTCGCGCCGCTGGACACGGCCATGGCCACGGCCGCCTGGAGGGCCGAGAGCCGGAGCGAGGGCAGCGCCACCGTCGTCGCGGCGTACGTTCGGCCCGTCTCGTCACGCACCGCGGCGCCCTCCGGGGCGCCCGCGCGTGCCCGCGCCGACCTGGCCAGCGTGATGATTTTGGTGTCCTCGGGGTCCAGCGTCTCTGTCACCCGTCAAGCGTACCGACCTCCCGGACGAGCAAGCGGGCCAGTTCGGCCGTACGGGCCGGGTCGGGCGGGGTCAGGCCCGCGTGCACGAGCGTGATCAGTGTGTGGCCGGAGCGGGCGACGACCACGTGCATACGGTAGGGGTAGCCGCCGACCCGGCCGGTCAGCCCGCGCCCGGCGGCGTCGGGGCCGCCGATGCCCGGCAGCGGCACCGGCGAGGCCTTCAGACGGTCGTACGGCGTGCCCGCGTCGGCGGTGGCGCAGCGGATCAGGGCGGCGCGCAGCGCGTCGAGGCGCCCGGCCGCCTCGTTCCCGTCGTAGACGGCGAGCCCGACGCCGGCCAGTTCGCCGAGGTGCGGGCCGTCGTACGTCGCGGCGGTCACGGCGGTGGCGCCGCCGAGGCGGGCCCGCGGAGGCCTGCCCGCCGCGGCGTCGAAGAGCGCGCGGCAGGCGCTCGCGCGGGGGCGGAACGGCGCCCGCCAGGGCGCCCGCGCGTGGCTGAAGAAGCCCTCGGGAAGATCTCGCATCGTCCCCAGCACGCCTCTCAGACGCCCCGCGCTCCGCGCCGCCATGGCGTTCCGCGTGGTTCCCGTGCCCTGGGTGTCGCGGGCGGCCCGCTCGGTGGCCGTGACTCCCCGTGCGACTCCCCGTGCGGCTCCCCGTGCGGCTCCCACGGTGGCGTACGTCGCGACGCTGGGCCCGGTGGCGAGGGCCAGGAAGCCCGCGACTGCCGCGTGGACGATCCGCATGCCCGCCTCCCCGCCGCTCGGGCGCATTACCGGAGGTTGTCCTTCCCCGGACCGGAAGCGGGTAATCACTTTGCGTAACCGATACGGGGCTTCCACCTCGGAAGGTGAAAGCCCCGCACCGCTTACGGATCCCCCATGGGAGTTGCCGGTGCCCCGCGAACCCCTCCCGGAGCGCCGGACTCCCTATGAGGCGCCCCGAACCCCTTCTGGGCGCCTGGGACAACAGTGGCAGGGCACACTTGCAAGCCGCTTAAAGAAGGCTTGCACCCGTCGGCGGGTTCTGTGTCTCCCGGAGCCGGTCGCGGGCCACCGAGGCGTAGTCTCTGGCGGGCCGCGACCCGGGTGCCCGGGTGAGCCCGCTCTCCCGCCGCGCGTAGCGGAGGTCGGCCCGCTCGGCGGCGGTCAGGGCGTACCGCGCCGCCCTCACCGGGTCGCCGCCCAGCGCGTGGTGGTGCGCGAGCGCCGCCGCCTCGTCCGGGCGCAGCCGTTCGAGCACCGCCGCCACCCGGGCGTGCGTGCGGGCGCGGCGCAGCCGCGGCATCGCGCCGTACACGGTGTCGCGGAGGACGGGGCTGGCGAAGCGGAGCCCGCCGTCGTCGGGCTCGACGAGCACCCCGGCCAGGAGCGCCTCCTCGGCCGCGTCCACCACGGCGTCCTCACCACCGCCGTGGACGGCCGCGAGCACGTCGAGGTCGACGCCCCCGGCGTGCTTCCCCGGGACCTCGGCGTCGAGCACCGCCGCCACGTCCAGCACCGTACGCACCCGGGCGGGCAGGACGGCGAGGCGTGCCGCGAGCACGTCGCGGACCCCGGCGGGAACGGTCGTCAGGGCCGCCGCCTCGCCCTCGGCCGCGATCAGGCGCGCGGTCTCCCGGAGGAAGAAGGGGTTGCCCCCGGTGCGCGCGGCGAGCGCGGTCAGGGCCGGGCGGGTGACGGGCAGGCCGGCGACGGCGGTTACGAGACCGGCGGCGGCGCCGGGCCGCAGGCCGCGCAGGCCGATCCGGAGCGGTTCGCGCCGGGCGAGTGCCGCCGTCGTCCCCGCCAGCCGGCCCGCCTCCTCCTGCCGGAAGGTGCAGACGACGGCGACGGCCGCACCGGCCGTCTCCGCGACGACGTCCAGGAGGGTGTCCAGCGTCTCCCGGTCGGCCCGGTGCAGGTCCTCGACGACGACCAGGATCGGCGCCTCCGCCGCGGCGTCGCGCAGGTAGGCCGCGACCGCCCGCCGCCCGTGGAATCCCTCCCCCCGCACGCTCCCGGCCGTGTGCTCGGGCGGCGGCACGGCCGTCGTGAGCGTACGGAGGATCTCGGCCCAGGCCCAGCCGGGCGGCGCGCCCCGGGTCGCCGGGCAGCGCCCGATCGCGACCCGCGCGCCCTGCCCCACCCAGACGGCGGCGACCTCCTCCACGAGCGCGGTCTTGCCCATGCCCGCCTCGCCCGTGACGAGTGCGACGCCCTCGGACAGGCCCAGCAGAAGCGACATCTCGCTCCGCCGCCCGAACAACCGGATCCGGCCTTCCTGACAGGCCGCTGCCACGGGAACCGCGGTGGAGATCTTCGCGAGGCCGGCCGCAGGAGCCGCTGTGGGAGCCGCTGTGCGGACTTGAAGGAGAACTGCTGGGAGGTCGCGCGGGAGAGGGGGACGTGCGGCCGGGTTGTCCCACTCGGCCGCACGGGCCGTGCCGGGCAGGTCCAGCTCGGGGGAATGGGCGAGGATGCCGGCCTCCAGGCGGCGCAGCGCGGGACCGGGATCGACGCCGAGTTCCGCCACGAGCATGCGGCGGGCCTCGCGGAGCGCGGCGAGCGCGTCGCCCTGCCTGCCCTGCCGGTAGAGCGCGGTGGCGAGCAGCCGCCAGCCCTCCTCGCGCAGCGGGTGCTCGGCGAGGTGGGCGCGCAGGTCCGCGACGACCGAGCCGGGCGTGCCGAGCGCCATCACCGCCGAGGCCCGCTGCTCGACGGCCGTCGCCCGGACCTCGTCGAGCCGGGCGATCTCGTTCAGCGCCCAGTCCGCCGAGGCGAACTCCTGGTACGCCGGGCCCTTCCACAGGGCCAGCGCCTCCTCCAGGGCGACGACCGCGGCGGCCGCGTCACCGTCGAGCAGCCGGCGGCTGCCCAGCCGCACCAGTTCCTCGAACCGCCAGGCGTCCACGTGCTCGGCGCGCAGGGCGTACCCCGGGGGCACGGTCACGAGGAGCCTCGCGGGCGTGCGGATCGTCCGCTGCGGCTCCAGGGCCCGGCGCAGGTGGGAGACGTACGTCTGGATGGAACCGGCGGCGCCCGGCGGCGGCTGGTTCCGCCACAGATCGCTGATCAGCCGCCCGACCGGCACGACCTGGCCCCGGGCGACCAGAAGGCGCCCGAGCACCGAACGCTGACGTGGGCCGCCGAACTCGATCGGCCCGTCTTCGCGGATGGCTTGTAGCGCTCCAAGTACGGAGAAGACCGCCATGGGAGGTCACATTACCCAGGCCGGATATACGCGGACCAGATTCACTCGTGGTCGGCGCTCACGGCCACGACCTCGTCGCCGGGAGCGGGCTCCTCACGGCGTACGACGACGGTGCTGATCCGGTTGCGGCGTCCCGCGAGGTTCTCGGCGGTCAGGCGCAGGTCGCCGATCACGGCCTCGGAGCCCGCGATCGGCACCCGGCCCAGGGCGTGCGCCAGCAGGCCGCCGACCGTCTCGACGTCCTCGACCTCGATCTCGGTGCCGAACAGCTCGCCCAGCTCGCCGGCCGGGAGCCGCGCGGTCACCCGGGCGGCGCCGTCGTCGAGCCACTCGATCCGCGGGGTCTCCTGGTCGTACTCGTCGGCGATCTCCCCGACGATCTCCTCGATCACGTCCTCGATCGTGACGAGGCCGGCGGTGCCGCCGTACTCGTCGATGACGATGGCGAGGTGGATCTGCCGCGCCTGCATCTCGCGCAGCAGCTCGTCGATGGGCTTGCTCTCCGGCACGTACGTCGCGGGGCGCATGAGCTCGTCCACCCGGACGCCGTCGTCGCCGGTGTCCTGTATGCGGCGGACGATGTCCTTCAGGTAGGCGATGCCCACCACGTCGTCCTCGTTCTCCCCCACGACGGGGATGCGGGAGAAGCCGCTGCGCAGGGCCAGCGAGAGCGCCTGGCTCAGCGTCTTGCCCCGCTCGATGAAGATGATGTCGGTGCGCGGCACCATGACCTCGCGCACCAGCGTGTCGCCCAGCTCGAAGACCGAGTGGATCATCTCGCGCTCGTCGGGCTCGATGACCCGGCGCTGCTCGGCCAGGTCGACCAGGTCGCGCAGCTCCGCCTCCGAGGTGAACGGCCCCTCCCGGAAGCCCTTGCCGGGGGTGAGCGCGTTGCCCAGCAGGATCAGTAGCTCCGGCAGCGGCCCGAAGATCTTGGTCAGGCCGTACACGACCGGCGCGCTCGCCAGGGCGACGGGCTCGGCGTGCTGGCGCCCGAGCGTGCGCGGCATGACCCCGACGATCACGTAGCTCACCAGGATCATGGCCACGGCCGCCCCTGCGTACGCCTGGCCGCGGTCGCCGAGCCAGTCGATGAACAGCAGCGTCGCGATCACCGTGGCGACGAGCTCGCAGCTCAGCCGCAGCAGGAGCACCAGGTTGAGGTAACGCGGGGGGTCGGCGACGATCGTCCGCAGCCGCACCGAACCGCGCCGCGCCTCCTTGACGAACTCCTCGGCTCGCACGCGGGAGATGCGGGTCAGCGCGGTCTCGGCGCTCGCGAGGAGGCCGCCGACCACGATGAGGACGACGGCCGAGACCAGCCAGCCGTTGTTCACGGCTTCCGCCGCACCTCCCGCCAGGCGCCGAGGAGCTCGTCCTGCAGCCCGAACATCTCGGCGTGCTCCTCGGGCTCGGCGTGGTCGTAGCCCAGCAGGTGGAGGATGCCGTGCGTGCACAGCAGCTCCAGCTCGTCCTGGGCGCCGTGCCCGGCCTCGGCGGCCTGCTTGGCGGCCACCTGCGGGCACAGCACCACGTCGCCCAGCAGCGCCGGGTCGGGGGAGGCGTCCTCGTCCCGCCCGGTGTTGGGCCGCAGCTCGTCCATCGGGAAGGCCAGCACGTCGGTCGGGCCCGGCTCCCCCATCCACTGCTCGTGCAGCTCGGCCATCGCCCCCGCGTCGATCACCAGGATCGACAGCTCGGCCAGCGGGTTGATCCCCATCCGGCCCAGGACGTGCCCGGCGAGCTCGACGAGTGCCGTCTCGTCGACCTCGACGCCGGACTCGTTGGCCACCTCGATGCTCACGGGGTCTCCTCACCCGCCATGGTCGTGCTCACCGTCGGTTGTTCCGCGGCCGTTTGCTGATCGCCCGCGGCTCGGAGGCCATCGCGGCGTCGTATCGGCCGTAGGCGTCGACGATGTCGCTCACCAGCTTGTGCCGGACCACGTCCGCGCTGGTCAACCTGCTGAAATGGATGTCCTCGATGCCTTCGAGGATGTGCTGGACGACCTTCAGGCCGCTGTCCTGGCCGCCGGGCAGGTCGATCTGGGTCACGTCGCCGGTGACCACGATCTTCGAGTTGAACCCGAGCCGGGTCAGGAACATCTTCATCTGCTCGGGCGAGGTGTTCTGCGCCTCGTCCAGGATGATGAAGGCGTCGTTGAGCGTGCGCCCGCGCATGTAGGCGAGCGGCGCGACCTCGATCGTCCCGGCCGCCATGAGACGGGGGATCGAGTCGGGGTCCAGCATGTCGTGCAGAGCGTCGTACAACGGCCGCAGATAGGGGTCGATCTTCTCGTAGAGCGTGCCGGGCAGGAACCCGAGCCGCTCCCCCGCCTCGACGGCGGGGCGGGTGAGGATGATGCGGTTGACCCGCTTGTTCTGCAGGGCCTTCACGGCCTTCGCCATCGCCAGGTACGTCTTGCCGGTGCCGGCGGGGCCGATGCCGAAGACGATGGTGTGCCTGTCGATCGCGTCGACGTACCGCTTCTGGTTGACCGTCTTCGGGCGGATGGTCCGGCCCCGGGAGGACAGGATGTCCAGGGACAGGACCTCGGCCGGGCGGTCGGTGGCCATGCGCAGCATGTGGATGCTGCGTTCGACGGCGTCGGGGGACAGCTCGGCGCCCGAGCCGACCAACTCCATCAGCTCCTCGAAGAGGCGGACGACGACGCCGCTCTCCTCGGGACTGCCGGTGATGGTGATCTCGTTGCCGCGCACGTGGATGTCGGCGCTGAAGGCGCCCTCGATGACCCGCAGGAGCTCGTCACCCGACCCCAGGAGGCTGACCATCGGCTGCCCCTCGGGGATGACTACCTTGGCCTGGGTCTGGTTGATGTGCTGTGACTCGGACATGGGCGGCCCTTGCGGCCCTGATCGCCTCCTCGGTTCCCTCTAATGCTACTGCGGTGTTTCTAGCCTGGGGGCCAGGTGAGGCTCCGGCCGCCGAGCACGTGCGCGTGGACGTGGAAGACCGTCTGCCCGGCCCCCGGACCGGTGTTGAGCACGACCCGGTAGCCCGGCTCGGCCACACCCTCCTGGACGGCCACCGCGTGGCAGGCCTTGAGCAGGTCGTCCGCGAGGCCGTCGTCGGCCGCGGCCAGGGCGGCGGCGTTCTCGTGATGTGCCTTGGGCACGACGAGGACGTGGGTCGGGGCCTGCGGGTTGATGTCGCGGAAGGCGAGCGCCCGCCCGGTCTCCAGGACGATCTCCGCCGGGATCTGCCTGGCCACGATCTTGCAGAATAGGCAGTCGGTCACGCGCCTCAGCCTAACGGTCGCCGACGACGATTGATGACGGCAATGATCCTCCCGGCTACTGTGGTTGTGCGAGACTTCACCAGACAACCCCCCTAGTGTCGCGCGAGGACACCGTCGGGCCATGCCCTCTAATGATTCGGAAGAACGTAAACCCCCCGGGGATGACGAGCGTCCTATTGACGTGACCACCGAGACCCTCGTGGCCGAAAGGTCGTTGGGGACGGTGCCCGTCGGGTGGGATGCCGACATGGCCGTGACGGCGCTGTACAGCGCTCACTATCGGTCACTCGTGCGTCTCGCGGTGCTGCTGGTTCGTGACGTGGCCAGCGCGGAAGAGGTCGTTCAGGACGCGTTCGTCGCTCTCCACGGAGCGTGGCGGCGCCTGAGGGACACCGACAAGGCACTGGCCTACCTTCGCCAATCGGTCGTGAACCGCTCGCGTTCGGTGCTGCGGCACCGCGCGGTCGTCGAGAAGTACGCCCCGAAGGGCCTGCCGGACGCGCCGAGCGCCGAGAACGGCGCCATCGGCGAGCTCGAACGCTCGGCCGTCATCGAGGCGCTCCGCGGCCTGCCCAACCGGCAGCGCGAGGCGCTGGTGCTGCGATACTACGGCGACCTGTCGGAGGCCGAGATCGCGCACGCGATGGGCATCAGCAAGGGCGCGGTGAAGAGTCACACGTCCCGCGGCATGGCCGCACTACGGATGGCACTGGAGCAGTTCTCATGACCTTCCCGTCCGACGACGAGTACGGCGAGTCGCTTCGCCGTGCCCTGCGCGCGGAGGCGGACTCGGTCGTGCCGTCTCCCGAAGGACTCGACATCATCCGCCGGCGGATCGACCGGCGGGGCCTGCGCGGCCTGCGGAACGTGCTGTGGCTGCGGGTGGGCGCCGCGGCCGCCGGAGCCGTCCTCGCGGCGGGCGCGGTCGTGATGCTCGTCCCCGGCCTGCGCGAGCAGGTCGCCGACCGCACCGGTATCGCGGTGTCGGGCGACGCCCGCGAGCAGGACCCGGAGAGCTCGACCGTGACGCGCCCGCCCGCCGAGGGGGCCGCCTCGCGGCCCGGGGTGGTGATCATCGTCACCACCAGCCCGAGCCCGTCGCACGAGCGGACCAGCCCGTCTCCGTCGCACCGTCCGGGCCCGGCCACCAGCCCGTCGCCGTCGCCGTCCGACCCCTGCGCGTCGCCTGCGGCGCGGGCCGGAGTGGTCGACCCCGAGCCGACCCTGCCCGCGACGTGCCCGCCCGTCCAGACGGCGCAGTCCGCGCCGCCGTCGGCCACGCACACCGCCGCCCCTTCGTCGGCTCCGCCCACGGCGACCGCCACGCCATCGGCCACCCCCAGCCCCCCGCCCACGGAGACGGTCACGCCCAACTCGGCCGAGACCCCCACTCCCTGACGACGGCGGTTCTCACCAGCGGCCGCAGCGGGCCAGCAGGACGGCCGCCGCGGCCACGCCCGCCGTCGAGGTGCGCAGCACGGTGGGGCCGAGCAGGGCCGGTACGGCTCCCGCCGCGCGGAACCCGGCGATCTCCTCGTCGGTGACGCCGCCCTCCGGGCCGACGATCATCACGATGTCGCCGGGGACGTCCGGCAGCGTGAGGCGGCTCAGCGGCTCGGCGGCCTCCTCGTGCAGCACGACCGCGAGCGCCGCCGCCGAGACGAGCGAGCGGACCCCCGCGGTCGTGGCCTGCTCGGTCACCTCGGGCAGGTGGAAGCGCCGGGCCTGCTTGGCCGCCTCGCGCGCCGTGCTCCGCCAGCGGGCGAGTGATCTGCCGGCCCGGTCGCCCTTCCACTGGGTGACGCAGCGGGCGGCGGCCCAGGGGACGATCACGTCCACCCCTGCCTCGGTCATCATCTCGACCGCGAGCTCGCCCCGGTCGCCCTTGGGCAGGCCCTGCACGACCACCAGCCTCGGCCGCGGGGGAGGCACCTCGTACCGGCGCAGCACCTCGGCGGTCAGCGCGTCCTTGCCGGCCGACGTGACCGTGCACTCGGCCACCCGGCCCGCGCCGTCGGTGAGGTCGACCCGCTCCCCCGCCCGCAGGCGGCGCACCGACGCGGCGTGCCGCCCCTCCGGCCCGTCGAGGACGATCGTGTCCCCCGCCTGACCGGCCGCCTCCGACAGGAACACCGGAACGCTCATGCCACCCCCTCGCCTGGCGGCTCGGGGTCACGTCGTACCGAAGGCACGCGAGTCAGCACCGCGCGAAACGCACTGTGCCTACCGATTCGCTCGCTCCGCTCGCTCATGCCACCCCCTCGGGCTCGCGTGAGCGGGCCATGTGGTGTCCCCCCGATCCGTTCGCTCAGCGGCCGTTGAAGGCGTCCCGCAGGCGCGAGAAGAAGCCCTGCTGGCCGGGAGTGAACTTGCCGGGCGGCCGTTCCTCCCCGCGCAGCTTCGACAGCTCCCGCAGCAGTTCCTCCTGCTGCGGGTCGAGCTTGGTCGGCGTCTCGACGGTCACGTGGATCAGCAGGTCGCCCCGGCCGGTCTCGTTGAGCCGCTGGATGCCCTTGCCGTACAGGGGGATGACCTGACCGGCCTGGGTGCCGGGCCGCACGTCGATCGCCTCCGCGCCGTCGAGCGTGTCGACCGACAGGACGGTGCCGAGCGCGGCGGCGGTCATGGGGATCTGGACGGTGCAGTGGAGGTCGTCGCCGCGGCGTTCGAAGATCTGGTGCGGCCGCTCGACGATCTCCAGGAACAGGTCGCCCGGAGGGCCTCCGCCCGGCCCGACCTCGCCCTCGCCCGCGAGCTGGATGTGCGTGCCGTCCTCGACGCCGGCCGGGATCCGCACCTTGATCGTGCGCCGGGTCCGGACCCGTCCCTCGCCCGAGCACTCAATGCAGGGGTGCCGGATCACGCTGCCGTACCCGCCGCACTGAGGGCAGGGGCGGGACGTCATGACCTGGCCCAGGAACGAGCGGGTGACCTGTGAGACCTCGCCCCGCCCGTGACACATGTCGCAGGTGTCGGGGTGGGTGCCCGACGCGGCCCCGGAGCCCTGGCAGACGTCGCAGACCACGGCCGTGTCGACAACGATCTCGCGCGTGGTGCCGAAGGCGGACTCCGCGAGGTCCAGCTCGACCCGGATGGTGGCGTTGCGGCCCCGGCGGGCGCGTGAGCGGGGACCCCGCGCGCCGCCGGCGGAACCGAAGAAGGCGTCCATGATGTCGCTGAAGGGGAAGCCCGCGCCGAAGCCGCCCGCCCCGGCCGGCCCGCCGCCACTCGCGAACGGATCGGCGCCCATGTCGTACATGCGGCGCTTGCCCGCGTCGGACAGCACCTCGTACGCCTGGTTGATCTCCTTGAACCGCTCCTGGGTCTCCGGGTCGGGGTTCACGTCCGGATGCAGCTCCCGGGCGAGACGGCGATACGCCTTCTTGATCTCTTCCTGGCTGGCGTCGCGCCGGACGCCAAGGGTCGCGTAGTAGTCGTTGGACACTTATGACCCCGCCAGGATCTGGCCCACGTACCGCGCGACAGCGCGCACCGCACCCATCGTCACCGGATAGTCCATTCGTGTCGGGCCCAGCACTCCCAGCCGGGCCAGTTCCTTGTCGCCCGAACCGTATCCGGCGGCCACGATAGAGGTGCCGCGCAGCCCGCTGTAGGGGTTCTCGGATCCGATTCTGACGGTGAGTTCGGACAGCCCGCCGGTCTCGCCCAGCAGGCGCATGAGCACGACCTGCTCCTCCAACGCCTCAAGCACGTCGCGCAGGCCCACGCTGAAGTCGGCGCCCGCCAGATTGGCCGTACCGCCGAAGACGATCTTCTCCTCGTGCCGCTCGACGAGCGTCTCCAGGAGCACGGACATGATGGTCGCCACCACCGGTCTCTCCTCCGGCGGCAGCCGTTCGGGAATGCCGGCCACGGTCTCGGGCACCTGCGAGAGCCAGCACCCGTCGAGGCAGCCGTTCAGCACGGAGCGCAGGTTCGCGATCCGGTCCTCGGCGAGCGCCTCGGGCAGATCGACCACCCGCTGCTCCACCCGCCCGGTGTTGGTGATCAGCACCAGCATGACCCGGCGCTCCGCCAGCGGAACGATCTCCACGTGGCGGACCGACGACCGGGTGAGCGAGGGATACTGCACCACGGCCACCTGCCGGGTGAGCTGCGCGAGCAGCCGCACCGTGCGCATGACGATCTCGTCGAGGTCGACCGCCCCGGCGAGGAACGTCTCGATGGCCCTGCGCTCCGCCCCGGACAAGGGCTTGATCTGCGACAGCCGGTCGACGAACAGGCGGTATCCCTTGTCGGTGGGGACCCGCCCGGCGCTGGTGTGCGGCTGCGTGATGTAGCCCTGCTCCTCCAGCGCCGCCATGTCGTTGCGGATGGTCGCCGGGGAGACGCCGAGGTTGTGCCTGTCCGCCAGGGCCTTGGACCCCACCGGCTCATTGGTGGACACGTAGTCCTCGACGATGGCGCGCAGGACGGCGAGCTTGCGGTCGTCGAGCAATGTGTCACCTCCCTGTACCTCGGAAACACCGACCTTGGCACTCTGTGTTCCCGAGTGCCAAGTGTACGGCTACGACCGCTCGGCGTGCGATAACGAGGAGACGATCAGGGGCAACGCGACGTGATTGCGGGCGCATCGGGCGAGCCGGCGGCCCGGGATTTGCTAGCGTTCCCCGCATGTACGGGCGGGACGTGCTTTCCGGAGACTGGCGGCGGCCACGGCGGGGGCAGATCCCCGAGATCCCGGCCGAGCCCGGCCTCGTGGTCGAGGACGCCGAGGGCCGCTTCTGCGGCGCGGTGGTGGACTGCGACAAGGAGGCCGTCACGCTGGAGGACCGCTTCGGGCGGCGGCGGGTGTTCCCGCTGACCCCCGCCGGGTTCCTCCTCGACGGCAGGCCGGTGACGCTCGTCCGTCCGAAGGCCCGGCCGTCCGGCCCGCTGCGGAGCGCCTCCGGGTCGATCGCGGTCGGGGGGCTGCGCGCCCAGGTCGCCAAGGAGAGCCGCATCTACGTCGAGGGCGTCCACGACGCCGCGCTGGTCGAGCAGATCTGGGGCCACGACCTGCGCGTGGAGGGGGTCGTCGTCGAGTTCCTGGAGGGCGTCGACGATCTGCCCGCGATCGTCGAGGAGTTCGGCCCGGAGCCGGGCAGGCGGCTGGGCGTGCTCGTGGACCACCTGGTGCCCGGCTCCAAGGAGAGCCGCATCGCCGCCCGGGTCTCCGGCGCGGACGTGCTCGTCGCCGGGCACCCCTTCGTGGACATCTGGCAGGCGGTCAAGCCCCGGGCGCTCGGCATCACGGCGTGGCCGGACGTGCCGCGCGGCGTGCCGTGGAAGGAGGGCGTGATCGCCGCCCTGGGCTGGCGGATGGACCCCCAGGAGGCGTGGCGGCACATCCTCGGCCGCGTCACGACCTACGCCGACCTGGAGCCCGAACTCCTCGGCCGCGTGGAAGAACTCATCGACTTCGTCACGGCCCCGGACCAGGCGGATTAGGGGGTCAGGTCGCGTACGACGGCGTCGGCGAGGAGCCGGCCGCGCAGCGTGAGCACGGCCCGGCCCGCCTTGAACGCCTCGGTCTCCAGCAGCCCGCCTCCCAGCGCCCGCGCACAGGCCGTACGCGCCTCGGGGGCGAGGTCGGCGAGCGGGAAGCCCGAGGCGAGGCGCAGCTCCAGCATGACGCGCTCGACGGCCCGGTCCTCCGCCGTGAGCACCTCGCGGGCGTGCGCCGGCGAGGCTCCGTCCGCCAGGCGGGCGGCGTACGCCACGGGATGCTTGACGTTCCACCAGCGGGTGCCGCCGACGTGGCTGTGCGCCCCCGGGCCGACCCCCCACCAGTCGCCGCCGGTCCAGTAGAGCAGGTTGTGGCGGCAGCGGGCCTCGTCTCCTGCCGCCCAGTTGGAGATCTCGTACCAGGTGAGGCCCGCGGCCGTCAGGGCCTCCTCGGCGATGAGGTAGCGGTCGGCCGCCACGTCGTCCTCCGGCATCGGCAGGTCGCCGCGCCGGATGCGGGCGGCGAGCCGGGTGCCGTCCTCCACGATCAGGGAGTACGCCGAGACGTGGTCGGGGCCGGCCGCCAGGGCGGCCTCCAGCGAGGCCCGCCAGTCGTCGTCGCTCTCCCCCGGCGTGCCGTAGATCAGGTCGAGGTTGACGTGCTCGAACCCGGCCGCGCGGGCCTCCCGTACGGCCTCGGCGGGGCGGCCGGGCGTGTGCCGCCGGTCGAGGACGGCGAGGACGTGCTCGCCCGCGCTCTGCATGCCGAAGCTCATGCGGGTGAAGCCGCCCTCCCGCAGTTCCTTCAGGTAGGTCGGGTCGACGGACTCGGGGTTGGCCTCGGTCGTCACCTCGGCGCCCGGCCGCAGGCCGAACTCCCCGGCGACGGCGTCCAGGATCCGTACGAGGTCGGCGGCGGGCAGCAGCGTCGGCGTGCCACCGCCGAAGAAAACCGTCTCGACCGGCGGTGCGGCGTCCCCGAGCACCCGCCGGGCCAGCCGCACCTCCTCGATCGCGGTGGCGGCGTAGTCGCGCCGCGCGGCGCCCGGCCCCAGCTCGGCGGCCGTGTAGGTGTTGAAGTCGCAGTAGCCGCAGCGCGTCGCGCAGAACGGCACGTGCACGTAGAAGCCGAACGGACGGGAACCGAGCCCGTCGAGGGCTCCGGGCGGCAGCGCGCCGCTCGCGGGGACGGGATCGCCGTCGGGAAGCACGGAAGGCACCCCTCCAGTCTGCCGTCACTCACACCCTGCCGAGGCAGACGAGAGAGGCGTCACACCGCTGGGTAACAGATGGGCAACGAGCGCCGGAAGATCATCGGATGCCCATTAACAACCGACCACAATGATCGCTGCTGTAGGACACTAATGGGGGATCCGATGAAACAGTTCAAGGTAGCCGCATGCCTGTTCCTCGCCGGTGCGAGCACGGTCGTCACGCCCGCGCCCGTTCTCGCCCGGTCGGCGACTCCGCCGTCCGCTCCGTCGCTCACCTCGGCGACCGTCCGCGACGCGTCCGCCCTGAAGTGCCAGAACCGCAGCATCAAGTCCCGGGCGAACGGCAAGTACGTCTCCGCGGAACTCGGTTATGGCAAGACGGACTCCCGCTACGGGATGCTGCGCGCCCGCGCCACCGGCGTCGGCCCCTGGGAGAAGTTCCGGATCTGCTACAACGGCCGCAATTACACGATCCAGTCCCAGCACAACGGTAAGTACGTGTCCGCTGAACTCGGTTACGGCACGTCGGACTCCCGCTATGGGATGCTGCGCGCCCGCGCGGCCTCCGCCGGCACCTGGGAGAGGTTCTTCATCTCCTCCTGCGGAACGGGCTGTGTGCTGATCAAAGCCGCCAACTTGAAGTACGTCGCGGCGGAACTCGGCTACGGCAAGACGGATCACCGGTATGGGATGCTGCGGGGCCGCACCCCCGACGTCAGCTACAAGATCGGTCCTTGGGAGAGGTTCAGCGTCCAGTAGGGCCGCCGCCCGGGCAGTCCGGCAGTTCGTGCCCCCCGGAGGCCCGGTGTGTCCGGTGCCGGATGATGACCCGTCGTTCGTCGGCCGGTGGGGCACGCAGCTCGACGTGGATCCCATCTACGTCGCGACGGGGTTGGAGGGCATCGCGGATCAGCGGGTGGACATCGCGAAGTACGCGACGAAGGGGGCCGAGTCAGCCGGGACCGTGGACCGGCCGATCCGGGAGGTCGCCGACGTCGCGCGGCTCGACGTCACCGAGCATGCCCGGCGCATGATCTACACCTGCTTCGCCCTCGGCAATGATCCGGCCTATCGGCTGATCCCGTTGCGGCGGTGGGCGCACATGCTCGGCTACCGGGGCCACTTTTCGACCAAGAGCCGTCACTACTCGACCACGCTCGGCGCGCTGCGCCAGGTGCGGGCCGATCACCAGGCCGAGCGGGCTCGGGAACGGCGCGGCCTTCCTGATCCTGCCGAGCGGGAGACGGTGACGGTCGGTGAGTGGCGTTTCGCCGGGAGCGGCTACCGGAACGGCGAACACCTGTGGGCCGAACTGATCCGGCAACGCATCATCACCGCCCGCCGGATCGCCCGTGAACGGGAAGAGTCTGCCTGACCTTGCCGAGTGTGTGCGGGAGTGGCGCGGCCGGCGCAATGCCGTAGGCACCCGAAGGGCCGCGTAGCGGGAGGGCCAGCGGCGCCACGGGGGAGGCTACTGCCCTTGGCTCGTCGGCTCTACGCTTGGTGCGCCTTCCATCGTCTCGCTGACAACCGATAGAAGGCTGAAGGCCCCCGGACTCGTTCGGGGGCCTTCACTCGTCTTCGGTGTCTCTCCGGGGCGGGCCGCCGGTCTCGGGGTCGGCGACGAAGGTGCCTTTGCCGAGCACAGTGTAGACGTCTCCGGCTTTGAGCAGTTCGTTGATGACGCGGCGTGCGGTGCCCTTGGCGATACCGAACTCTTCGGCCATGCGGGGTTCGCCAGGGATGGGGTGTCCCACCTGGTATTCGCCCGTCCGGATACGGCTGCGCATGTGGCGCGGCTCGACCTCAGCGCCGCCCAGGTGGCGGTGCTGGACGGTCAGGCGCACACCGCCCGCGCGCTGTGGAACCTGCTGCACGAGTACGTCACCTTCCGGCAGGGCCGGTTTCCGACGGTGAAGGAGTGCGACGCGGCGATCCGGGCGGCCCGCCATGAGATCGACTGGATGGGGCAACTGCCCGCCCAGGCGGCGCAAGCGGTGCTGAAAACGTATCGGCAGGCGTGGGCGAACTCGAACTCGCGCGCACCTTCGGCGTGGTCGTGGTGGAAGACCTGACGATCACGACCATGGTCCGCTCCGCCAAGGGCACGATCGAACGCCCCGGCCGGAACGTGCGGCAGAAGGCGGGGCTGAACCGCGCCATCACCGGGCAGGCGTGGGGCCGCACGGTCACCCTGCTGGAGTACAAGACCCGCGATCGCGGCGGGCTGGTGGTGAAAGTCCCGGCACGGTGGACCTCGCAGACCTGCCACCGGTGCGGCCACCGCGACCCGGCGGCCCGGGACAAGATCAGGTACGCCTGTGTCAATCCCGCGTGCGGGTGGGCCGGGCACGCCGACACCAACGCCGCGATCAACATACGCAACGCCGCAGGAACCGCGGTGTCAGGACGTGGAGACCTCGGGGCTGCCCGGTCCGCGAAGCGTCAACCCCCGCGCGCCGCCTGACCGCGACACGACGGGAGAATCTCCGGCCTTCAAGCCGGGGAGGAGTTCAATCCGTCCTGAGATGATTCACCCGGGGCGTCGCGCAGCAGGGCAGACGGCTTCGCGACAGGCAAGGCTTCCTTGATCTTGTGACACGATCGCGGGATGCTGCGACTCACCGATTTCATCATCGACTGCCCGGACACGATGAAACTGGCAGCCTTCTACTCCGAGGTGACGGGCCGCCCGATCAAGGAAGGCAGCCACGAGAACTGGGCCGGCATCACGTTCGGCGAGGTCGAGCTGGCCTTCATCCGCGTGGACGACTACCGCGCTCCGCGGTGGCCCGACCGCGAGCACCCCAAGCAGTTCCACCTCGACTTCGAAGTGGACGAAATCGAGTCCGAGCAGCGCCGCGTCCTCGACCTCGGCGCGACGCTGCGGCAGGACTTCATCGGCCCCAACGGCTACGGCTGGCGGGTTTACACCGACCCGATCGGCCACCCCTTCTGCCTGTGCCGCAACAAGGGCGTCATCTGGACCGACCAGGGCCTGATCTGGCCGAAGCGCGACTAGTGCCTGAACCGAACCTCCAGGTGCCGGACGTGGACGTGGGCCGACTGGCAGCGCCCGTCCCGCCGAGCAGAGCGTCGACGGCGTCCCGCCGCGTACGGACAGGGCTGATTTGGCGTCCTCAGGTGAGCGGATGGGGGACCGGGGCACTGCCCCCGCCCCGGTCCCCCATCCGTACCGTCAGAAGGTCAGGGGCTGGTGCAGGTCGCGGTGGGGGTCGCCGCGTTGCCGTTGGCGGTGAAACCGAACGTCGTGGAGCCTCCCGCCGCGATCGAGCCGTTGTAGGACTCGTTGGTGACCGTCACCGAGGAACCGGACACGCTCTGCCGGCCGTTCCACAGGCTGCTGATGGTCTGGCCGCCCGGCCAGGTCCACTTCACGGTCCAGCCGTTGACCGCCGAGCTGCCCGCCTGCACCGTCACCTCGGACTGGAACCCGCCGCCCCAGCTGTTGATCGTATTGATCGTCGCCGAGCATCCGCCGGGAACCGGGGACCTCGTCGGCGAAGCCGACGGACTCGCACTGGGACTCGCGCTCGGGCTCACGCTGGGGCTGGCGCTCGGGCTCGCACTGGGACTCGCACTGGGGCTCGGGCTGCTCCCCGGGCCGCTGACCCGGTAGACCACGGTGCCGTGCGCCGGAACGCTGGCGGAGATCGTGCCGCTCGTGGTGCTGGTCGCGTTGGTCCACGCGTCCGTCAGCGTCACCGTGCCGCCGGGCTTGCCGATGGCGGAGGTGGTCGTCGAGACCGTGGTGGTCGAGCCGCCCTGGTTGAAGAGGGCCACCGCGACGTCGCCGTTGGCGAGCTTCTTGGCGAGCACGCGCCGGGTGCCGTCGTTGGAGACCTGGGTGGCCTGCAGACCCAGCGAGTCCTGGTTGATGGCGATGAGGTTCTTGTTCTTGAGGATCGTCTGCGTCGCCGAGTCCATGGAGCGGATGTCGTTGCCCGCGATCAGCGGAGAGGCCATCATCGCCCAGAGCGCGAAGTGGCTGCGCATCTCGGTGTCGTTCATGCCGCCCCGGCCGATCTCCATCATGTCCGGGTCGTTGAACTGCCCGGGGCCGGCGTACGAGGCGAGCGGGACGGTGACGTTCACGATGTTCTGGATGCCCATGGGATAGCCGTTGGTCTGTCCGGTGTCCCACTTGTTCGTGATGTCCTCGGTGGTGCGCCACATGTTCGCGATGTCGCCCCAGTTGCGCTGCGGGCCGGTCTTCGCGTGGATGCTGTTGGAGTTGATGCTGTAGACGATCGGCCGCCCGGTCGCCTTGAGCGCGTCGCGCATCTTCGCGAACGTCGTGACCTGGTCGTTGATCGTGCCGTTCGGGGAGCACCAGTCGTACTTGAGGTAGTCGACGCCCCACGCGGCGAACTGCCGGGCGTCCTGCGCCTCGTGACCCTGGCTGCCGGTCGCGCCAGGGTAGCTGTTGAAGTACTGCGCGCAGGTCTTGTCCACGGGCACCTGGTAGATGCCGAACTTCAGGCCCTTGTTGTGCAGATAGTCGCCGAGCGCCTTCATCCCGCTGGGGAAGCGGGAGGGGTCGCCCTGGATGTTGCCCGACGAGTCGCGGTTGGGGTTGAACCAGCAGTCGTCGACCACCACGTACTGGTAGCCGAGGTCACGCAGTCCGCTGTTGACGATGGCGTCGGCCATCCCCCTGATCAGCGACTCGTTGATGTTGCAACCGAAGGTGTTCCAGCTGTTCCAGCCCATCGGCGGGGTCCTGGCCACCCCGTTCTCCAGTGCCTGCGCCGGGCTCACGGTGGTAAGCGCCACGGCGCCCGACGCGAGGGCCAGCGCCGCCGTGACGGCGGGGACCAGCGTCGTGCGGATGCGTTTCCTGTCCATCGGCATCGCTCCTCAGCGGGTGCGCTTCAACTGACGGGGGATGTTAGCGTTAACAACACCAGTGATCGTTGCCGGTCGCAGACATATCCCCTTGGCGAAGGTCCGGTGGCGGCCACGGACGGCGCCACGGCGCGGAGCCAATCCCATGCGGCGGGGAGCGGTCAAGACACCCGGATGAGCGACGCCGACGTGCGATCCGGCGCGCACCGGCCTGATCTGGGCGCGGGAAGCCGCGACGGGTCACGCCGCCGCAGAGCACCGGCTGTAACTTTCACCTCCCGCCCACCCGGGCGAGAGGTGACCGCGTCCCGTTCTCACGCACCCGCCGTCCGTCACACCGTACGGCCGAGGTAGGCGAGCAGGCGCCGATGCGCGGGCGCCCCGGCGGGCGCCTCGGCCTCCGGCCCGAAGACGCCGGGCAGCCGGTAGGCGTCGATGCCGCCCATGCCGCGCATCGTCGCCAGCAACTCCTCGCAGAGCGGCTCGTCCACCCGGCAGCGAGGACGCGATCACCCTGCGCGGGTCGCGCGGCGGGCCGGGATAGCCGCGCCGTCGATCTATGCGCACTTCCCGGACCGGGACGCGATCGTGGACGCCGTCGTCGAGCGGGCGTTCGCGGAACTGGACGCGGCGCTCGCCGCCGCCGTCGAGGGCGTGGACGACCCGGCGGCCCGGCCGCGCGCCCTGTGCGAGGCGTACGTCGCCTTCGCCGACGAGCGGCCCCAGCGTTACCGGGTGGCCTTCGAGCGGCACCGGCGCGGCCCCCGCGGCGAGGCGAGGGCGCTGGCGGATCTGTCGGGCGGGCAGGCGTTCGGACGGCTCGTGGCCGTGGTCGCCGGGGCCGGGAACAGTGACGCCGGGAGCGGCCGCAACGGCAGCGACGACGGCGGGAGCGGGAGCGGCTCCCCCGAACTCGACGCCACCGCGTTGTGGGTGGCCCTGCACGGGTACGCCGTGCTCAGCGCGGGCCTCCCGGCGTTCCCCTGGCCGGACCGGGGGCGCATGATCGACCGGATCCTCGCCCGGTTCTCCGCGCGTTAGGAGGCCTCGGTGCGGCTTCCGAGCACGCGCCGGGCGACCTTGTCCCACTTGTCGCTGCGGCCGGGCCGGCCGAGGATCCGCCGCAGCAGGTCCGCGTCGCCGTGGTAGGCCCGGAACGACTCGCCGATGGTGACGCCGTCCGCGGGCCGGTCCAGCACCTCGATCTCGTCGCCGGCGCCGAGCTCACCCTCCTGGATCACCCGGAAGTACGCTCCCGTGCGGCCCGCCTCGGTGAAACGCCTGACCCAGCCGCGGTCCTCGAGCCAGTTGCGGAACACGACGCACGGGACGCGGGGATAGGTGACCTCCAGGACGGCGGTGCCGACCCGCCACCGCTCGCCGAGGAGCGCCCCGGTCAGGTCGGCCCCCGATGTCGTGAGGTTCTCCCCGAACCGGCCGTCGCGCAGGTCGCGGCCCATCCGGGACTCCCACCAGTCGTAGTCCTCCCGGGCGTACGCGTACACCGCCTGGTCCCGGTGCCCGTGGTTGGCGGTGTCGGCGCGCTCGTCTCCCGCCAGGCCGTTCTCGCGTACGGCGACCCGCCCCTCGGCGCGGCGCTTGTCGATGGCGGTACGCCGGAGGTCGCCGGCCCACTCGGCGTCGACGGCCCGGCCCACGTTCACAGAGAGGATGCGCATGGCCAAACGTTAACGGATGGTCATGTTTTCGCGCGATCCCATTAAGTTGTCATGAAACCAGGCGGAGAGTTACTTCTTGGTCTTGTCCGGCGCCTCGGACGAGAGAGCGGCGACGAAGGCCTCCTGCGGGACCTCCACGCGGCCGACCATCTTCATCCGCTTCTTGCCTTCCTTCTGCTTCTCCAGCAGCTTGCGCTTCCGGCTGATGTCACCGCCGTAACACTTGGCGAGGACGTCCTTGCGGATCGCGCGGATGTTCTCACGGGCGATGACGCGGGCGCCGATCGCGGCCTGGATCGGGACCTCGAACTGCTGCCTCGGGATCAGCTCCTTGAGCTTCTTGGCCATCTCCACGCCGTAGGCGTACGCCTTGTCGCGGTGGACGATGGCGCTGAACGCGTCGACGGTCTCGCCCTGCAGGAGGATGTCCACCTTGACCAGGTCGGCCGCCTGCTCGCCCGACGGCTCGTAGTCGAGCGAGGCGTACCCCCGGGTCTTCGACTTGAGCTGGTCGAAGAAGTCGAAAATGATCTCGCCGAGCGGCAGCGTGTAGCGGATCTCGACCCGGTCCTCCGAGAGGTAGTCCATGCCCTGGAGTTGCCCGCGGCGTCCCTGGCACAGCTCCATGATCGCCCCGATGAACTCGGCCGGCGCGAGCACCGTGGCCTTCACCATCGGCTCGTAGATCTCGCCGATCTTGCCGACCGGGAACTCCGAGGGGTTGGTGACGACGTGCTCGGCGCCGTCCTCCATGTTCACCCGGTAGATGACGTTGGGAGACGTCGAGATCAGCGACAGGTTGAACTCGCGCTCCAGCCGCTCCCGCACGATCTCCATGTGCAGCAGGCCGAGGAAGCCGCAGCGGAAGCCGAAGCCGAGCGCCGCCGACGTCTCCGGCTCGTACACGAGCGCGGCGTCGTTCAGCCGCAGCTTGTCGAGGGCCTCGCGCAGCTCGGGATAGTCGTCGGCGTCGATCGGATAGAGCCCCGAGTAGACCATCGGCTTCGGATGGTCGTAGCCGCCCAGCGCCTCGGCGGCCGGCTTGACCGCGTTGGTGACCGTGTCGCCGACCCGCGACTGGCGCACGTCCTTCACGCCGGTGATCAGGTAGCCCACCTCGCCGACGCCGAGGCCCCGGTTGGACGGCGTGGGCTCCGGCGAGATGACGCCGATCTCCAGCAGCTCGTGCTGGGCGAGCGTCGACATCATGAGCACGCGCTCGCGCTTGGACAGGTGCCCGTCCACCACCCTGACGTACGTCACCACGCCCCGGTAGGTGTCGTACACGGAGTCGAAGATCAGCGCGCGGGCGGGGACGTCGGGGTTGCCGACGGGTGCCGGGACGTGCTCCACGACGTGGTCGAGCAGTTCCTTGACACCCACACCGGTCTTGCCGGACACGCGCATCACGTCGCCGGGATCGCAGCCGATGAGGCCCGCGATCTCCTCGGCGAACTTGTCGGGCTGCGCGGCGGGCAGGTCGATCTTGTTGAGCACCGGGATGATGTGCAGGTCGGCGTTCATGGCCAGGTAGAGGTTGGCCAGCGTCTGGGCCTCGATGCCCTGCGCCGCGTCGACCAGCAGGATCGCGCCCTCGCACGCCTCCAGCGAGCGCGACACCTCGTAGGTGAAGTCGACGTGGCCGGGCGTGTCGATCATGTTGAGGACGTGGCCGTCCCAGGGCAGCCGCACGGCCTGCGACTTGATCGTGATGCCCCGCTCCCGCTCGATGTCCATGCGGTCGAGGTACTGCGCACGCATCGACCTGTCGTCCACCACGCCGGTGAGCTGCAGCATGCGGTCGGCGAGTGTCGACTTGCCATGGTCGATGTGCGCGATGATGCAGAAGTTGCGGATCAACGCGGGGTCGGTCTGGCCAGGCTGGATGCGCACCGGAGTCCGTTTCAACAGGGTGTGGTCATACAGGTTTCGAGTGACTGCTGGTCGATCGGGCCGCCCTCGCCTCGCGCTCGGCGGGCCCTCTCGCGGCTGGCGGACCAGCCACCCTCCATGGTGGCATGTCCGGGTGCTTGCCTTGACCACCAGACGGACCACCAGACGCGTTCTCCGCTGGACCGCCCTCGTCGCGGCCGTTCCGCTCGCGCTCGGCCTCGCGGCGGCGGCCGCGCTGCGCGTCCAGTTCGCCGGGACACCCGCCGCATGGACGCGGACCACCGGGCACGACGCCCTGTGGATGGGCCACGCCTGGGTGGACGGCCGCCGCACCGAGGCCGACGTGCGGGCCCTCGCCGTACGGCTGCGCGCGAGCGGGATCAGGGACGTGTACGTCCACAGCGGGCCGTTCAAGTACGACGGGACCCTGCCCTCGGATCGGTACGCCAACGCCGGAAATTTCTTGAAATGGTGGCGTAAAAATGTGCCCGGCGTCCGGGTGTCGGCCTGGCTCGGCCAGACCCTCAACGACAACGGCAGACTCCACCTGAGCCTGGCCGATCCGGCGGCGCGGGCCCGGATCGTGGCGGGCGCCCGGGACCTCGTCGCCATCGGGTTCGACGGGATCCACTACGACTTCGAGCCGGTGCCCGACGGGGACGGGCCGTTCCTCGGCGTGCTGCGGGAGACGCGGGCGGCGATCGGCGCCCGGCTCCTGTCGGTCGCCACCCAGCAGATCGAGCCGCTGCCCGGCCTGCGCGCCCCCACCGGCCTCGCGATCGGCCACGACAAATACTGGACGCCGGACTACTTCCGGCAGGTCGTCGGCCTCACCGACCAGGTGGCGATCATGACGTACGACTCGTGGACGCCACTGCGCTCCCTCTACGGCGGCTACGTCGCGCGGCAGGCCTCGCTCGCGCTCGGCCTGGTGCCCGAGGACAGGACGCTCCTCATCGGCGCGCCCGCCTACCACGACCACGGCGTCCCGTACGCCGACCGGGCCGAGAGCGTCGAGGCCGCGGCCGAGGGCGCCCGGCTCGCGCTCGGCGCGCACGGGCCGCGCACCGAGTTCGGCCTGGCCCTGTACGTCGACTTCGCGGCGACGGAGGAGGACTGGAAGGAATACGAGACCGCCTGGGTGCGCGGAGGACCCGGCGGAGGGTCCGCCGAATAACTCGGGCGCGCCGATGTGCGGCCCGCGGCGGTCGTGCCGCGATAACATGGACGCAGGGCTGCCCGCCGTCGTGGATTTGAGCGATGGCCCGGGCTGTTGGTATCCTGTCCAACTGCGTGTGGCGCGCCCTCTCACGAGCCCGCGCGCCCCATCCGACCGAGACTTACACTGAGGCTCTCTTCGTGGCGAACATCAAGTCCCAGATCAAGCGGAACCGGCAGAACGAGAAGCACCGGCTGCGCAACAAGGCCGTCAAGTCGTCCCTGAAGACCGCGGTCCGCAAGTTCCGCGAGGCCGCCGACCAGGGCAACGTGGACGACGCCCTCGTCGCGCTCCAGGCCGCGTCCCGGCAGCTCGACAAGGCCGTCAGCAAGGGCGTGATCCACAGGAACCAGGCCGCCAACCGCAAGTCCGCGATCGCCAAGCGCGCCGCGGCCCTGCAGGGCGCCAAGTAGTTCCGCACCGAGCGCACGCCGCATCTTCCCTCGCCGGGAGATGCGGCGTTTTCTCGTTCCGGCTCCCGCCCCCGGCCTTTCCCCGCGGTCAGGTCGGTATTCCGTCCCGGAGAGGCTCTGTTGACCGGGCCCGCCCGCGAGGGCGTCAGCGGGCGGTACGGCTGGCGACGATCGTGTGGACGGCCTTCTCCAGCGCGTACCCTGGGTCGGCGCCGCCTCCCTTGACCTGTTCGTCCGCGACGGCGACCGCCTGAAGGGCGGCCGAGATGCCCTCCGGGCCCCAGCCGCCGAGCTGGCGCCTGACCCGGTCGATCTTCCACGGCGGCATGCCCACGTGACTCGCGAGCTGGCCGCCCCTGAGGTTGCGGGGCGCGCCGCCCACCTTGGCGAGCGAGCGCAGGCCCCCCGCCAGGGCGCTGACGATCAGCACCGGCGCCACGCCCGTCGCCAGTGCCCAGCGGACCTGCTCCAGCGCCTCGCCCAACCGGCCTTCCACGGCCAGGTCCGCGATCGTGAAGCCGCTGACCTCCGCCCGCCCCCGGTAGTACCTCGCGACCGCCGCCTCGTCGATGTTCTTGCCCTGCGTGTCGAACGCGAGCTGGCCGCAGGCCGCCGAGAGCTCCCGCAGGTCGCTGCCCACCGCCTCGAGCAGCGCCTGAGCGGCGGCGGGCGAGATCGTCCGGCCCTCCCCGCGGACCTCGGCCTTGATGAAGTCGAGCCGCTCCCCCTTAGCCGGCTTGGCCACGGTGACGACGTCGGCGCCCGCCTTCTTCACCCCGTCGACCAGCGCCTTTCCCTTGACCCCGCCGGGATGAGCCAGCACCAGCACCGCCTCGTCCGCCGGGCGCGCGGTGTATTTCACCACCTCGGCGACGACGTCCTTGGGCAGGTCCTGCGCGGCGCGGATCACGATGATCGACCTGTCGCCGAACAGCGAGGGCGAGGTGAGCCCGGTCAACTCCCCGGGCTCCACCTTGCCCCCCTGGAGGTCGTGCACCTCCGCCCCCGGGTCCTCGGCGCGGACCGCCGCCACGACGGCCCGGACCGCCCGGTCGGCCAGGAACTCCTCGTCGCCGACGATCAGGGTCACGGGTGCTGCGTTCGCCATGGCACGCAGCATGCCACGCCGGCCGGGCGGCGGCACACCCGGCGCCCGGTGCGTGCGCGGCGGCATCCGCCGTCGGCGCGGCTCAGGCCCGGGTGGCCGCTGCGCGGCTCCGCGCCGGCGTCTGGGTGGCCGGCGTCTGGGCGGCGGTCTCCCTCGCCTTCTCCTGCTCCTCCATCTCCTGAGTCCGGCGAGCGGTCCTGGAGAGGTCCTCCAGCTCGTGCGCCGTCTCCTGGAACTCCTGCGCGGCCTCCCTGGTCATCTTGCTGACGAGCCTGCGGCCGCGAAGAGCCATGTCCTCGTAGACCTCGTTGGCTTTGGCGATGGCGTAGGGGCCCACGCCGGCGAGGGCGCAGAAGGGCTTGGACATCGTGATCCTCTTGACCGGTGTCGTCACTTGGTCACTCTCCGTTAAGGTCGCTCTGGCGAGGCTGCTCGGTTCCGTCTGTCTTGGTCAGGGGAGGAACGGCACGTCCGCGTCGGCGGGCGGGACGGGCCGGCGCTCTCCGGGTTCGCCGCCGGGGTCGTGCCTGGAGTGCGCGCCCGCTCCCCGACAGGCGAGCGCACACCGGCACCATCCCCGCACTCGCCCCAAGGACACCGGGCAGGAAAGCAAGCGCGGATCAAAGAGCAGCTCCGCGGGTCTCTCCGCGCTCACCCCACGAACCCGGGACGAATCAGCGCCTCCACCTCAGCCGGGGCGGTTCAGTTCTCCCGTTTGAAGAGCGGGAGCGTTGGCCCGGTGATATTGGTGCAAACGACAGGTAGAGCAGTCCCATCGGTGATGGCTGTCACCGTGGGGCGACTGATGAGCCCACCAGGCGGTGAGCAAGAATGCCACTGGCGACGAGAGGAGGTGTGCGACGTGGACGACCTCAGAACCAGCACCGGTCTGCTCAACCAGAGCGACGCCGCCCGCTTCCTCGGGATCCCGCAGCTTGCTCGACGGTCTGGGTTACTCCTCCAGAGGAAGGGCCGCGTGCCGAGCGCGCGCAGGCGGTGGAGCGTCACCTGGGCGGGGTGCCCGTAGTCGTTGGCCGCGCCGACACTGACGAGGGCCGCCCGGCAGCCCGTACGGCGAGGGCATGTGCTGCCGCACGGTCAGGCCTCCGCTCCCAGGCGCATCGCCTGATCGTGCGGCCCCGCGAGCCCCGCTCACCCACGGCCACAAAGCCGTCACAGCCCCTCGCATGAGTGAGGCCCGGCACCCTAGCCTGAGATTGTCGAGATCGTCAGGAAGGTGCAGGGCCTTGAACGACGCTACCAACGATTTCACCGGGCCGGTACTCACCCTCGGGCAGCGAATCAAATACCTCCGCGAGCGCCGAGGCATGACCCGCGAGGTCCTCGCCGGCCTCATCGGGAAATCCACCTCCTGGCTGAAAGCCGTCGAGTCCGGCCGCCTCCAGCAGAACCCTCGGCTGCCGATCCTCCTGCAGCTCGCCGAAGCGCTCCGCGTACGCGACCTGTCGGAGCTGACCGGCGACCAGTCCATGCCGGTGCGGATGTTCACCGGCCCCGGCCACCCCGCCCTCGACGCCGTACGGCAGGCCGTCAACGCCCTCCCCCTCCAGCCGGCCGGGACCGTGCAGCCGCTCACCACACTGCGAGCCCGGCTGGATGCCGCATGGCGGGCCCGGCACGCCTCCCCCGACCACCGCACCACGCTCGGGCAGCTCCTCCCCGACCTCATCCGCGACACCCAGCTCGCCGCCGCCGCGCACCACGACGAGGAGCGGCGCCGCGCCCAGGCGCTGCTCGCGGAGGTGTACGGCCTGGCGCAGATGTTCCTCGCCTACCAGCCCGCGCAGGACCTGCTGTGGCGGGTGGCCGACCGGGCGCTGCTGGCCGCCCAGGAATCGGAAGACCCGCTCGCGCTCACGTGCGCCGTGTGGTTCCTCGCCCAAGCCCACCGCGACGCCGGGGACTTCGACGCCGCCACCGACATCAACACCCAGGGCATGGCCGCGATCGCACCCCACATGGACGACGCTGGGGTCGACCTGCAGGCGATGTGGGGCGCCCTGTCGTTCGAACTCGCCTTCACCGCCGCCCGGCTCGGCGAGGCGGGCGACGCGTGGATGCACTGGGAAGAGGCCGCCCGGGTCGCCGAACGGCTCCCCGTTGACTACTACCAGCCGTGGACCAGCTTCTCCCGGGTCGTGATGGACGCGCACGCGGTGACCGTCGCCGTTGAACTGCACCAGGGCGGCGAGTCGGCACGGCAGGCAGAGCACGCCGCCAGCGCACCGATCCCCTCCCGCCCGCGCCGCGGCCGGCACCTCATCGAGGTGGCCCGCGCCTACCAGCTCCAGCGTGACTGGGCGGCCGTGCTCGGGACCTTGGAGCTCGCCCAGCACACCGCCCCTGAAACGATCAAGTACAACGGGTACGCGAAGCGTATGGCGCTGGAGCTGACCGAGCTTCCCGCTATGCGACGCCAGGCCAATGAGCTCGCGGACAAAATCGGGCTGCTGACCTGACCGAAACGAGGGGGCATAAAGTGTGTCCCCTCGTACACGCCCCGTTATCTACGGTCAGGGGTCATGACCGCTGTCGTCATACCTGCCATGGCTCTGACCCGGCTACGTGAACACCTCGCCCAGCACGGCATCACCGTCAACGACGATGCCGTCACGGTGACCGGGGACTACCGCTGGCTGCGTCTGAGCGACCGGCTGGAGGTTTGGTGCGGCCCCGAGTGGTACCCGTGGATCACCAGGGGACGCGCCTGGCACTTCGCGGGCATCGACGACCCCGAAACCGCAGCCAGGCAACTCGCCGACGCCCTTGCCGCGAGCCCCACCGCGCTGGCCGCCCGGCTCCCCGTATGGCGGTTCTGGCGGGCCCACATCGACGGTGGGTTCTCCCACATCATCGACGCCGACACCCTCGACCAGTTCCTCACCCGCCTGCGGCAGCAAGAAGAGCTCGCCCGGACCCTGTCCTGACCAACAAAACGGGCCCGCCCGGCGCTCACGACGACCGGACAGGCCCTTGATCGCACTCGGAGGTGCGACCCATGGGCAACAATACGGCCGATGTGCCTCAGCAGAGGGCGCCCGGATGGCGGTTCTGGCGTTCCGACGCCGGCCGGTTCTGGGCGACTCGCGAGCAGCCGTTCACCGGCCCGGAGATGCAGGCCGGGGCCGAGCGTACGGTCGACGCCGACACCCCGGGCGAGCTCGCCGAGGTGGTCGCCGCGCAGGAAGCCCGCGCCGAGGCGGCCCAGTGATCCGCGGAGAACGGTCGCATGGCCGACACCGCGAAGGCGCCGTACCCGGAGGATGGCGGCCCCGCGCCTGGGACCTCGGTCAGCGCGTCACCGCGCGCCGCCTGGCCGGAAGCTGGCCGGGCTGGACGGTGCTGTACGGCGCGGGCTCGCGCCGGTTCTACGCGCTGGCGACCGGGCCGGTCCCCACACCGCTCATCCTCGAGGCGAGCACGGCGGCCGAACTGGAGATCCAGCTGCGGCAGGAGACACCCACTCTGGCCGCCTGGCACCCCCAAGCCCGCGCGGTGGCCACAACTTCCCACGCGCTGGCCGCCACGCCACCCTCACCCACAGGGAAAGCGGCATGCCCGAGGAGCTGATCGGAACCTCCATCACCCGTGAGCAGCGAAAGCTCGGCGCGCTGGAGCAGACCCACCCGCGTGGCGCATCCGGGTGACCGGCGGCGCGGTGCGGTGGTGGGCCACCCGGCGCCGGTCGCCGACCCTGGCGCAGCTGGCTGCCGGGATGGTGACCACCGTGGGCCGGGAAACCCCCGAAGGGCTCGCCCAAGCCCTGGCCGTGCAAGACGACATCGCACACCGCATCCACTGAGCTGCCCCGCCGCCCCATCGCCGGCGGGGCTGGGCGGCCTCCCCAGCCTGAGGGGGCTTCGAGGGGAGGCCGCCCCTTGATCGGCCCGCCTTTCGCGCTGCCCCCGTGCGCGTGGGCGGGCCCGGGCGGTTCCTGCTCGTCCCCCGCGAGAAGGGACCGCCCACCTGAACCGGCCCCGAGGTTGAAGGCGCGCCTCGGGCCCACTCCTCTCGGAGGTTGGACCGTGCAAGAGGATTTCGAGAGAACTCGCACTGACGCGTTCTTCCGCAGGGTCGCGTCGCTCTGGCCGACGGCTGTGCGACCAAGGCCATCGCCATCACCCATCTGCTCCCCGAACGGCCGGCGTTCTTACGGGCGGTGACGCGCGTCGCACATGTCGCGGCCGTCCTGCCCAAGCCGAAGTCGATCTCCCTGTCGGCACTCCGGGAGATCAACGGCGTCATGCCCGTCGATCAGCTCGACCGGGCCCGCTTCGCCGACCCCGCCCGCGTCCTGACCTACCTGGAGTCGCGGGCGGCCGGGCAGCGCCTGGTCCTGCTGGACGTTGGCGGTTACTTTGCCCCCGCGCTCGACCATGTGTGCTCGCAGTTCTCCGGTGAGCTCGTCGGCGTTGTCGAGGACACCGAGAACGGTCACCAGCGGTACGCCGACCTCGGCAAGGTTCCCTGCCCGGTGTTCTCCGTCGCCCGCTCCCCGCTGAAGGACCCCGAGGACTACCTGGTTGGCCAGTCGGTGGTGTTTTCCACCGAGGCCCTGGTGAGGTCGCGCGGAGACATCCTGCACGGACGCCCGGCCGCCGTCATCGGCTACGGCAAGCTCGGCCGCTCCATCGCGGCGATGCTGCATGCCAAGCACATCCCCGTCCGCGTGTTCGACCTCAACCCGGTGCAGCGCGCGCAGGCCCTGTCCCAGGGCTACCGAAGCACGCACACCCTGGCCGACGCGTTGGCCGGTGCGGGTCTCGTGGTCTGCGCGACCGGCAACATGGCGCTGCGGGAGGAGGACTTCGGGAAGGTCGTCAACGGCGCGCACATCGCGTCGGTCACCTCCTCTGACGACGAGTTGGAGCTGTCCGCCCTCGCCGGGCTGTATGAGCGGACCCGGGTCGAGGACCATGTCACCCACTACAGCCGCACCGGCCACTACTTCTACGTCCTCGCGGACGGCAACGCGGTGAACTTCCTGCACGGCGCGAGCGTGGGGGCGTTCATCTTCCTGGCCCAGGCCGAGATCATCGCCGCGCTCTCGCTGTTGGCCACCGGCCAGCACGACACGGGCATGCAGGAGGTTTCGGCCGATATACGGCAGTCGATTGCCGCGCACTGGCTCGACTACTTCGATGGAGCGTCATGACCGTCACCCAGCAGGAGATCAGCGCCGTACTGACGCGCTATCTGTCCACCCATCCCGACCGGGCTATCGACGTCGCACCCCTCGCCGACGCCCTGGCCATGCCGCGCGATCTTGCTTCTCGCGCGACCTTCCCCCTGCACGTCACCGCGAGCGCCGCCGGGATCGACGCCACGGGACGCGTCCTGATGATCCACCACCGGGCGCTCGACCGCTGGCTGCTGCCCGGCGGGCATGTCGAGCCAACCGACCGCACCCTGTACGGCGCGGCCCTGCGGGAGCTGGAGGAGGAGACCGGCATCCCCTGGCAGCACGCCGTCTCCCCGCCCACGCACGACGTGACACCGCTGGACATAGACATCCACGAAATCCCCGCCAACCCGGCCAAGGGCGAGCCCCGCCACTGGCACGCCGACTTCCGCTTCGCGTTCTGGCTCAAGGACACCGACCTCGTCCCGCAGCTGGAGGAAGTCACCGCGTGTGCCTGGCAGCCCGCCTCCGAGCTACCCACCGCACGCCTCGCCGCCAGCATCGCAGCGCTCTGAACCGGACCATGGCCCGACCCAGCGGGTGCCCGGACTGTGGCCGACGAACAGCCGCCGTTGCCGGCGCGCCGCCGCAGTGCGGCCGATGTCCAGCCAGCAGCTGGGGTCACCTGCCGCGGACGACCACGGCGAGATGGCCGTGGGCGGCGACGACGGCGATGTCTCCGGACAGGTCCGTGCGGTAGGGCCGCATGCCGAGCCCGCGCAGGCGGCGGAGCGTCACCTGGGCGGGATGCCCGTAGTCGTTGACCGCGCCGACACTGATGAGGGCCGCCCGGGCTCCCGTGGCGGCGAGGAACGCCGGCGCCTGTCTGGACGATCCATGATGAGGCACCTTCAACAGGTCCACCCGGGGGACGCCGTCGCGCAGCAGGGCCTCCTGCGCCTCCGTCTCCAGATCCCCGGCGAGCAGGGCCGCGCCCAGGGGCGCTCCCCGATCCTCTCGGGCGCCCGGCGCGCCCTCCGCCTCCCGTGCCCCGCCCGCCGCTGGACTGGCCTCCGGTGGGCTCTCGGTCTGCTTGGCCGCGTGGGCCGTGGCCGTTCCGGGCGGGCCGGACCAGCGGACGAGCAGCACGACGCTGGCGTTGTTGGCGATCGTTCCCTCTCCGGTGCCCTGGGGCGCGGCGCCGGGGTCCGGCGCCAGAACGGTGATCTCGGTGGGCCCGAACCGCCACCGCATGCCGCGCACGGCCCGCCACTCCGGAATGTGAGCGGCTTGGAGCTGCCGGGAGACCCGGCCCGCCTCTCCTTCCGGCACCCGGCCGGGGCTGACCACCACCGCGCCGACCGACCGGCCACGCAGCACCCCCGGGAGCCCGCCGACGTGATCGAGGTGCGGATGCGTGAGGACGACCAGCGGCACCTGCCGTACGCCGAGGGCACGCAGGCAGCGGTTGGCAGGACCGGGCGCCGGTCCCGCGTCCACCACCACCGCCCGGCCCGGACCGGCTGCCAGCACCAGACCGTCGCCCTGGCCCACGTCGCAGGCGACGAGCAACCATCCGGGCGGAGGCCACGGCGAGACCACCGGCACGGCCACGAGAGCGGTGAGCAGCGCCCCCGCCGCGAGCGCGGCCGCGAAGCGCCTGCGCGCACGGCCCCGCAGCACGACCCAGCCCACCAGAGCCATGGCCGCGAGCGCGGCCAGGCCCAGGGCTCCTCCCGGCCACTCGGCGGCGGCGAAGGGAAGGTCGGCGGCCCGCTCCGCCACCGCGATGATCCAGCCGACGGCCCATCCCGCCGGAAGCACCAGCAACCGGGCCACGTCCATGCTGATCGGCGCCGTCACCGCGGCGGCGAACCCCAGCACGGTCGCCGGAGCGACGGCGGGCTCGGCGAGCAGGTTCGCCGGGATCGCGGCCAGGTCGAGCCGCCCGGACATCAGCACCAGCAGCGGTGTGACCGCCGCCTGCGCCGCGACCGTCACGGCCAGCGCCTCGGCGAGCAGCCGAGGCATGCGGCGCTCCAGACGGTCACGCCAGCGCGGCGCGAGGACGAGAATGCCGCCCGTGGCGAAGACCGACAGCGCGAACCCCCACTCACGGGCCAGACCTGGGTCGAACACCAGGAGCCCGAGCACGGTGGCGGAGAGGGCGGCCACGCCGTCCCTCGTACGGCCCGTGCCGAGGGCGACGGCGGCGACCGTCCCCATGACGAGGGCTCGCAGCACGCTGGGCGACGGCCTGGCCACGACCGAGAAGGCGATCATCGCGATGACCGCGACGACCGCCCGGACGGCGAGAGGCAGCCCGGCGAAGCGGCTCAGCGTGAGCACCGCGCCCGCGACGATCGCCAGATTGGTCCCGGATACGGCCGTGAGGTGGCTGAGGCCCGCGGTCGTCATGTCGAGGCGCACCTCCTCGTTCATGCGGGAGACGTCGCCGACGACCAGGCCCGGCAGCAGCCCGCGCTGATCGTCCGGCAGCACCTCGCTCGCCTCGCGCAGGCCCGCGCGCAGCACCTCGGCCGCACGCTGCACGATGGACGGGACGCCGATCGGCTCGGGCGGCCCGCGGACGAGCAGCACGGCCGCGACCGGCTCGCCTGGCCGCGCCGGAGTCAGCCTCCCGCGTACCCGGACCCGCTGACTCGGCAGCAGTGAGCGCCACCCGGCGGCGGGGCCGAGCAGCACGACGGGGACGTCCACGACGTACCGCTCCCGAGGGGCCGACACGAGCAGGATCCTCGCCCGCACCACGGCCGTGTCGCGGCGGGTCACGCCACCCGGGTGCGGCCGGATGCGCGGGTCGTCGGTGATCTCCGCCTCCACGGAGACCGCCGCCTCACGCCGGGCCAGGTCCGGCACCGGCCCTGCCTTCACCTCGTGCACCCTCAACGCCACCACGGTCGCGGTCACCGCCACGGACGCGAGCACGGCGAGACCGGCCCGCGCGGCGGTGCCCGGCCCTCCCCCTCGCCGCCGTCGCCGGGACGCCGCCGTCCGGAGGGCGGCGGCCGCGACTGCGGAGGTCAGCGCCACGGCCACTCCGGCGACGACGGGGCAGGTCAGCAGCACGAGCGCCGCGAGCCAGGAGGCCAGCGCCGGAGCCACCAGAGCCGCCGGACCCACCAGAGCCGCCGGACCCGCGCCGGGACGGCGGAAAGGCTGGGCCGGCATCAGACCGTGACCTTGTCGCGCAGTTCGGCGAACTTCCTCTCCCCGATGCCGGGGACGTCCTTCAACTGCTCGACGCTCTGGAAGCCGCCGCGAGCGTCGCGGTAGTCGACGATGCGTTGCGCGATCACACCCCCGACGCCGGGCAGCGCGTCGAGTTGCGCGGCGGTGGCGGTGTTGAGGTTGACGACCGCGCCTCCCGGCGTCCCCATCCCTCCCGGCGGCGCGTCCGGACCGGCCGCCTCGCCAGACTGGGCGGGGCTCCCCACGGTGATCTGCTCGCCGTCCACCACATGCCGGGCGAGGTTGACGCCGCCCGGGCTCGCTCCCCTGCGGACGCCCCCCGCCGCCTGGATCGCGTCCGCCGCCCGCGCGCCCGTGGGAAGGACGAACACCCCTGGCCTGCGGACCTTGCCGGTCACGTAGACCACGAGCCGGGCCGCCGGACCGGACGACGGACCGCCCGTTTCACCGGCCCCCGGCGTGTAGGCCGTCGCGCCCTGCCCGTCGGCCTTCTCCCCGTCCGGACCCCGAGCCGGACCCGGGACAGAGCCCGGGCCCGTTCCCGGGTTCGGAGTCGCCGCGGGACCCGCGCCCGGGACGGGTTCCAGGCCGGCGGCGGCCGGGAGCGGCGGGGCGACGGGTTCGGCCACCGCCCGCGACCGCCACACGACCACCCCGGTGACGACGGCGGCGAGCAGACCGACGGCCACCAGCACCCGCAGGCCCGGCACCCCCGGATCCATCCGCGCGAGAGCCCGGCCGGGCATCGTGCGGGGCCACGCTTCGGGAGCGGACGCCGGCAGTGGTGGAGGGTTCTCGTACGGCGTGGATCGCGCGAACGACTCACCGTCCCCCTCTTCCGGCGGCAGGACCGTCCCCCGATGATCGTGGTCATCACGCTCGCGGGCCTCCTCCGTCCGATGAGGGGCGCCGAACGACGGCGGCGGGCCCGGCGGAGAGGGCGGGGACGGAGGGGACGGCACCGATCGCAGGCGGGCGGACGGCGGGACCGGGTCCGCCGGCCGCAGCAGCACACGCAGACGGGACTCACCGACGGCGACGTCGCGTGCGGTTCCGCGAGACTCCTTGCTCAGCACGCCATGGACGGTAGACACGCGGCGCACGCCCGGCGGCTCCCGAACGCGGTTCTGTGGACAA
The DNA here is from genome assembly GCF_045040095.1 of Microbispora sp. NBC_01389. Classification (NCBI taxonomy): domain Bacteria; kingdom Bacillati; phylum Actinomycetota; class Actinomycetes; order Streptosporangiales; family Streptosporangiaceae; genus Microbispora; species Microbispora sp. NBC_01389. The sequence continues at coordinate 4,319,564 of NZ_CP109552.1, read as the reverse complement.
CCATCGGACCCGCCGATCGGTCACCCGCGCGTACGGCGTGGATCAGTCCGCGGCGCCGGGGGCGATGGTGACGCCGAGCACTCCGGGCCCGGTGTGGGCGCCGAGGACCGGGCCGATTTCGAGCACCCACATCCGTACGAGCCGGGGCAGCCGAGCCGTGAGGCCCTTCATGAGCGTCTCGGCCCGCTCGGGCGCCATCAGGTGCTGCACCGCGATGTCGACCGGCCGTTCGCCGGCCTCCTCCACCACCAGATCCTCCAGGCGGGCGAGAGCGCGGCTCGCGGTGCGGACCTTCTCCAGCACGGTGATCTCACCGTCGGCCAGGCGCAGCAGCGGCTTGATCGACAACGCCGAGCCCAGGAGGTTGGCCACGCGGCCGATGCGCCCGCCGCGACGGAGATATTCGAGCGTGTCGACGTAGAAGACCGTGTCGGAGGCGGCGGCCGTGCGGCTCGCCATCGCGGCCACCTCGGCGGCCGGGGCTCCGGCTCCGGCCGCCCGCGCGGCGGCGAGAACCGCGAACCCCAGTCCCATCGCGATCGACCGGCTGTCGACCACCTGGACCGGTACGGGCGCCCCACGGGCGGCGAGGCGGGCGGAGTCGACGGTGCCGGACAGCGCACCGGACAGGTGGACGGAGACGATCTCGGTGGCGCCGCCGGCGGCCGCCCGTTCGTACGCCTCGGCGAACCGCTCGGGAGACGGGCGGGAGGTGACGACCGGCGAGCGGCCCTCCAGGGCGTGGGCGAGGAGCCCGGCGTCGAACGGGGTCACGTCGTCGATCTCGTGACCCGCGAGGATCACCTTGACCGGTACGACGGTCACGTTCCATCTGCCGGTCGCCTCGGCGCCGAGATACGCCGTGGAGTCGGTGACGACCGCGACGGATGGTGACATATCGCGAGATTACCCGGCGGTGATCGCCCGGGAACCCCCGCGTGAACCACGCGGCACGGGCCTCACTGCGCGGCGCCTCACCGTACGGGCCTCACTGTACGGGGACGCCGCCCCGCCAGACGCGCCGCGGCTTCAGGCCGAACGACCAGGCGAAGGCGCCCTCGTGGTCGGCGTCCCACTGCACGATGTCGGCGAGGCGGCCGGGGGCGAGGATGCCGCGGTCCGGTGCGCCGAGGACCTGGGCGCCGCCCAGTGTGGCCGCCCGCAGGGCGTCGCCGACGCTCATCCCGAACGCCGCCACGGCCAGGCTGATCACCAGGGACATGGAGGTGATGCCGCAGTGGCCGGGGTTGTGGTCACTGCCGAGCGCCACGGACACGCCCTGGGCCATCATCCGGCGCACCGGCGGGAGATGCCCCACCTGGAGCGCCGCGCCCGGGCACACGACCGCGGGCACGCCGTACCTCGCCATGAGGGCGATGTCCTCGTCGGAGGCATGGTGGAGCAGGTCGGCGGAGGCGCAGCCCATCTCGGCGGCGAGCTGGACGGCGCCGCGGCGGTTGTACGCGCCCGCGTGGACGCGCGGCAGGAGCCCGACGTTGCGGCCGGAGGCCAGCACCCAGCGGGCCTCCTCGGCGGTGAAGTGGCCGTCGTCGCAGTAGACGTCGACGCTGTCGGCCCCGGCTCCGGCGGCGTCCGCGCACCAGGAGGCGACCGCCTCGACGTAGTCGCGCTGGCGGCCGAAGTATTCCGGCGGCACCACGTGGGCGGCCAGGAACGTGACGTGGACCCGCGGCATCATCGGCTCTTTCTCGAGCTCGCGCAGGAGCCGTACGTCGGCGAGCTCGCCGTCGCGGGTCAGGTGGTAGCCGGTCTTGGCCTCGACGGTCGTGGTGCCGCTGAGCAGCCACTCGCGCAGCCGCTCCCGCACGCCGTTGCACAGGGTCCAGGGGTCGGTTCCGCGGGTCACGGTGACGGTCGAGCCGATGCCGCCGCCCGCCGCCGCGATGGCCGAGGAGCTGGAGCCGCCGGAGCGCATCGCCATCTCGGCGTACCGGTTGCCGGCGTACACGGGGTGGGTGTGCGCGTCGATGAGGCCGGGCGTGACGAGCGCTCCGCCGAGGTTCTCCACGTGGTCGACGTCGACGATGTCGTCGACGACCCCCGGGACGCTCTGCGGGAGGTCCGCGGCGCGGCCCACCCAGGCGATGCGGTCGTTGTGCACCAGGATCGCGGCGTTGCTGCACACATCGTGCCCGGTCCACAGCCGGCCGATGTTGGTGAGAAGGCGAACGGTCATCCGACCACCCGCCGGTCACCCCTGGACGTCGAGCGGCCCCAGCCGGTGGGCTCCGGGCCCGCCGTGTCCGCTTCGTATTCGGACGTCATTGGGGGTCTCCTGCCTCATCGCGCACGGGGTTGTTGTGCGATGACACTACCGCCGGGGTGTCGAACCAGGGCGATTCAGTTCAGTTACGTTATTTCACAGGTGGGTTCGATGTACAGGGTTAACGAGAAGAACCCACGTCAGCCTCGCGGGCACCGCGACATAGCAGAAGTTTCACGCGCCGCGGTGAGGTTCGGATGCCCGGCTCCGACCTGTTGTCCACGAGCGCCTGGGGAAGGGTGACCACGCTGCCTGGAAACATATTCCACCCGCACCATAAGGTCCCATTGGGCTTTCCTTATCATAGCAAGGGGATGCCTTGACGGGCCACCGACACGCCGGAGGCGGCCCGTCAGGAAGGGGCGCGGATCAGGCGGCCCGGATCTAGGCGATCCGGGCCGGATCAGACGGTTTCGACGGGCTTCGCCGCTCTGTCGAGCTCCGCGTACAGGTCGGCGAGGACCCGCGCGTGCAGGACCGTGCCGTCGCCGGTGTGCTCCAGCGACAGCACCTCGCCCTCGCTGTGCGCCCGCGCGATGAGATCGCCCCTGTCGTACGGAACCAGCATCCTGACCTCGTGGTCGAGGCGGGGAAGCTCGCGCTCGATCATCTCCATCAGCTCGCCGATCCCGGCCCCCGTGCGGGCGGAGACGACGATGCTGTGCCGTTCCTTCACGGTCAGCCGGGTCAGCACGACCGGGTCGGCGGCGTCGGCCTTGTTGACGACGATGATCTCCGGGATGTCCCGGGCGCCCTCGATCTCCGCCAGCACCTCGCGGACGGCCGCGATCTGCGACTCGGGGTCGGGATGCGATCCGTCCACCACGTGCAGGATCAGGTCGGCGTCGGCCACCTCCTCCAGCGTCGAGCGGAACGCCTCGACGAGCTGGTGGGGCAGGTGCCGCACGAACCCGACGGTGTCGGCCAGCGTGAACAGCCGGCCCTCGGGCGTGTGCGCCTTCCGCACGGTGGGGTCGAGGGTCGCGAACAGGGCGTCCTCGACCAGCACGCCCGCGCCGGTCAGCCGGTTGAGCAGCGACGACTTGCCGGCGTTGGTGTATCCGGCGATCGCCACACCGGGCACCTCGCGGGCCTGCCTGCGGTGCCGCATGGTCTGCCGCGCGGTGGACATCTCCTTGATCTGCCGCCGCAGCTTGGCCGTGCGCTCGCGGATGCGCCGCCGGTCCAGCTCGATCTTGGTCTCGCCGGGGCCGCGGCCGCCGATGCCGACGCCGCCGGCGGCCCGGCCGCCGACCTGACGAGACAGGTTGCCGCCCCAGCCGCGCAGGCGCGGCAGCAGGTACTGCAGCTGCGCCAGCTCGACCTGGGCCTTGCCCTCGCGGCTCTTGGCGTGCTGCGCGAAGATGTCGAGGATGAGCGCGGTCCGGTCGATGACCTTGACCTTGACGACCTCTTCGAGCTGGCGCAGCTGACCGGGGGTCAGCTCGCCGTCGCAGATCACGGTGTCGGCCCCGCTGGCGGCCACGATGTCACGCAGCTCGATCGCCTTGCCGGAACCGATGTAAGTGGCGGGGTCGGGCCGGTCGCGGCGCTGGATCAGACCCTCCAGCACCTGGGATCCGGCGGTCTCGGCGAGAAGCTTCAGCTCCTGCAGCGAGTTCTCCGCGTCCGCGGCGGTGCCGCCCGCCCAGACGCCCACCAGCACGACGCGCTCCAGACGGAGCTGGCGGTATTCGACTTCGGTGATGTCTTCGAGCTCTGTCGACAGACCCACAACGCGGCGGAGTGCCTGGCGCTCTTCCAGGTCGTAGTCGCCCACGGCGAGGTCTTCGGGCTCGTATCGCATATATGTCATCTCTACTAGACAGAACAGTCGGACGCCCCGATGCCTTCCCGCACGGGCGTCTTATGTCGATGGTGACACGAGGCCGGGGAGTGACGCACTCCCTTATGCCCGGAGCCGGTCCAGGAGTCGCGCGCTCTGCCCGGCCCAGTAGTCCAGTCCCAGGCGGAGGTGGGTCTCGTGGGCCCGGCGGGCGTGGTCCAGGGCCCGTGCCCGGTCGCCCGTCGCCACCGACAGCATCGCCAGGGCCTGGTGGATGGAGCCCCAGCCGGCCGTGCCGTGTCCGTGCATGGCCAGCCGGTCCGCGTACGGCGCCAGCCTGTCGTACAGGCCCGAGGGATCGGGAACGCCGAGCTGAGCCGCCACGTACGACCAGATGACGGCGGCGAACTCCCCCGACCAGTCGTCGGGGATCGTCGTGCCCCATCGGGCGATCAGGCTCCTGGCCAGCTCGCGATCGCCGACGTCGAGCGCCGCGAGCACGGCTATGGGACGTAGCGGGTCGTTCTGCGGCTGCGACGCCGCCGTGATGACCTCGTCGAGGATTTCGGCGACCCTGCCCTGTCCCCGCCGGCAGGTGTAGAGCATGGTCGGCCGCACGACGCCGAGGCCCCACATGCTGCTGTCGCCGAAGACCTCGCCGAGCTCGCCGACGAGGTCTTCGACCTCGTCCCAGCGGCCCTCCAGGGTCAGCCGCGCGGCCTCGGCGATGCGGACCATGGCCGTCAGCTCAGAGCTTCTGACCTCCTGCAGCAGATGCCCGGCGCGGGCCAGATCCCGGTCCCACTCGGCCAGCTCCCCCGCTCTGAACAGGCACGACATCCGGCGTACCCGGGCCACGACCTCGGCCGCGGCGGGCAGGCCGGGCACCGCGAGCATCTCCTCGGCGGCGCGGCGGCGCTCGTCCTCCCGCTCCGGCACCCAGGACGCGATCATGTAGTTGTTGAGCACCTGGAGGAGCAGGGCGGGGTCGCCTATCCTCCGGGCGATCTCCAGGGCCTCCACCACCATCGCCTCGCCCTCCGCCCGGCGCGGCCCGTAGTTGAGCTCGATGCCGAGGGTGCCGAGCAGTGCCGCCCGGTGGGCGTCGTCCAGCGGACCCGCCAGCAGTTTTTCGAGCAGGGCGACCGTGTGGTCGTCGACCACGCCGTACGATCGCCAGTTCCAGACGCTGAGGGTGCCGAACACCGCCACGGCCTCCACCAGAGCTTCCCGGTCGCCGGTGTCCTCCGCCAGCGCGATGGCCTCCTCGAGTGCCGCCTGTGCCCGCAGGGCGTCCCCGACGACGCGCAGCGACCGGCCCAGCTCGACCAGCAGGCGGCACCGCCGGGCCGGGTCGCGCCTGCCGAGGGCGAGCAGCGCCTTCTCCCACAGCCCCACCGCCTCGTCGTACGCGCGCTGCGCGGTGGCCTGCCTGGCCGCCCGGGCGGCGTAGCCGACGGCCTTGTCCGCGCCGCCGACCCGCGCGGCCATGGCGAAGTGGTGGGCGAGGACGGGCAGGCGGGCCGTCCCGTCGCCCGCGGGCAGCGTCGGCGGCAGGGACTCCAGGGCCTCCGCCACGTGCAGGTGGAGCCGGGCCTTGTCGAGGCGGCCGAGCCCGGCGTAGAGCGCGTCGCGCACCAGCGCGTGCGAGAAGCGGTAGTCGAAGCCGTCCGGCGCCTCGGCCAGGATGCCGACGGCGACGGCGGGCTCCAGCAGCGACATCACCTCCTCGGCGGGGGTCCGCGTGAGCGCCTCCAGCACGTCGAGGCTGACGTCGCGGCCCAGGACGGCGGCGCGGCGCAGCAGTTCCGTGGTGGGCCCGGGCAGCCGCGCGACGCGCCGCCCGATGACCTCCATGACGCCTTCGGGCACGCCAAGCGAGGCGGCGTCGAGCCGGTGCTCGCTGCCGAGCAGCCGCAGCAGCTCGCCGAGATAGAAGGGATTGCCGCCGGTGCGCCGGTAGAGCAGGCCGGCGAGCGCGGGGTCGGTCACGTCGTGCCGCCGCAGGAACGTCACGACGTCCTCCGGGGTGAACGGCCTGAGGGTGAGGCGTTCGGCGCCGGGCTCACGGGTGAGGGCGGCGAGTGCGTCACGCAACCGCTCGGGCTCCCTGCCCGGCTCGGGCCGTACGGTGGCCAGCACCAGCACGGGCCTGCGGTGCAGCTCGGCGGCGAGGAAGCCGAGCAGCCGAAGCGACGCCGCGTCGGCCGCGTGGAGGTCGTCCAGCACCACCAGCGTCGGCGTGCCGGACCGCGCGAGTGCGGCCAGCACGCCCTCGTACAGCTCGAAGAGCGCGGCCTCGGGGTCGGCGGGGGCGTCGGCGCTCTCGCCCGCGAGGAGCCGCGCCGCGGCCCGGCCCCGCTCCCCCAGCTCGCGCAGCGCCTGCAGCCACGGCCAGAACGGCGGGGCGGCCTCGGCCTCCACGCAACGGCCCCAGACGACCGCGACGCCGCGCGCCTCGGCCTCCTCGGCGGCGAGCTGGGCGAGCCTGGTCTTGCCGATCCCCGCCTCACCGGTCACCAGCAGCACGCCGCCGCGGCCCCGCCGTACGGCGCCGAGCCGCTCGCCGAGACGGGCGAGCTCCTGCTCGCGGGCGATGAACGCCCCGTACGGCGACGCCGCGGGCGGCCGCTCCGGCTGGGAGGACACGTGCCCCGGCGGCGCCTGCGGGAAAGACCCCTGCGCGGACGATCCCTGCGCGGAGGACTGCGAGGACGACGCCTGCTGGAATGGCGCCTGCGGGGACGGGCCGGCGGCGACCGGCCGTGTCACGGCGGGCGCCTCCGGGGGCGCGGGCGCGTCCAGGGCCGCCGACTGCTCCAGCACGGCCTGCTCAAGCCGCCGCAGCTCCGGGCCGGGCTGGAGGCCCATCTCCTCGTCGAGCAGCGCGCGCACCCGGCGCAGCGCGCCGAGCGCGTCGGTCTGCCGGCCCGACCGGTAGAGGGCGAGGACCAGCAGGCTCCACAGCCGCTCGCGGTACGGGTACGCCTCGACCAGCCGCTCCAGGTCGGCCACGCAGGACGCGCCGTCGCCCATGGCGAGCCTGGCGTCGAACCGGTCCTCGACCGCCGCCGCCCGCAGTTCGCCCAGGCGCGCGATGACGGGCTGGGCGAACTCGTAGGCCGCGAACTCGGCGAGCGGCTCGCCCCGCCAGGTCTCCAGCGCCCGGTCGAGCAGCCCGAGCGCGGCGGCGTGCTCGCGCCGGCCGAGCGCCCTGCGGCCGTCCTCCACCCAGGAGACGAAGCGCGCCAGGTCGACCTGGATCGGCGCGACCGACAGCAGGTAGCCGGGCTCGCGGGTGAGCAGCACGGCCGGGGGCGTGCGCGGCCTGCGTCCCGGCTCCAGCGCCTTGCGCAGGTTCGAGACGTACGACTGGAGCGTCGCGGTGGCGCTGGAGGGCGGCTCACCGGCCCACAGCTCGTCGATCAGCCGGTCGAGGGAGACGATCCTGCCGGGGTCCAGGGCGAGGACGGCGAGCACCGCCCGCTGCTTGCGCGGGCCGAGGTCGAGGACCCGGCCGTCACCATCGATCACCTCGAAGGGGCCCAGCAGCCGGAAGGACAGCGAGTTCATGACAACGTGCTCCGATCGCTCTCCTGTGATCGCTGCGGGTAAGCGTAGAGCCGGGACGAGCCCCACCGGAACGGTCCATCCGCGACATCGTCGGGCGCGGCGCTTGGGGGCGACTTGGACGGTCTTCAAGCGGCGCTCATACCCGCCCCAATCCCCGTGTTCGACGGTGGTTCCGCACGGTGGTTCCGCACGGGGACCCATGATGTGGAGGGGTAGACATGAACCAGATCGAGGCGCTCGGCGCCGATCTCCGCCGGGTGGTGCGCGGCCGGGTGCTGACGCGCGGCGACGAGGGCTTCGACAGCGCCCGCCGCCCCTGGGACCTGGCCGTCGACCAGCGGGTGGCGGCGGTCGTCGAGGCGCGGGACGCCCAGGACGTCGCGGCGGTGGTCGGCTATGCGGGGCTCGCCGGGCTGCGCGTCGCCACCCAGCCGAACGGGCACGCCCCCGCCGCCTTCGACGACGCGATCCTGCTGCGTACGGGGAACCTGCGGGGGCTTTCCGTACGGCCCGGGGAGCGGGTGGCGCGGGTGGAGGCCGGTGTCTCGTGGGGCGAGGTGCTGACGGCGGCCGGAGCACACGGGCTGACGCCGCTGGCGGGCAGCACGGGGGTCGTCAGCGCCACCGGCTTCACCCTGGGCGGCGGCCTGAGCTGGTTCGGGCGCAGGTACGGCTTCGCCGCCGACAGCGTGCGGGCGTTCGAGGTCGTGGACGCCTCCGGCGAGCAGGCGACCGTCACGGCCGGCAGCGACCCGGAGCTGTTCTGGGCCCTGCGCGGCGGCGGCGGCGACTTCGCCGTGGTGACCGCGATGGAGCTCGACCTGCACCCGGCGCCCGTGCTGTACGGCGGGCGGATCCTGTGGCCGGCGAGGCGGGCCGCGGAGGTGCTGGCCGCCTTCCGCGCCGTCACGGCGGAGGCGCCCGAGGAACTGACCGTCTGGTTCCACCTGCTGCAGTTCCCGCCGCTGCCCGAGCTGCCCGAGCCGCTGCGCGGCCTGTCCGCGGTGACGGTCGACGTCACCTACCTCGGCGACCCGGACGAGGCGCGGGCCCTGCTGCACCGCTTCGACCGGATTCCCGACCCGATCTTCGACACGCGCGGCCGGATGCCGGTGGCGAACCTCGCGGACATCTGCGCGGAACCGACCGATCCGACGCCCGCCCTGCTGCGCTCCGAACTGCTCCACGGGCTCGACGACGCCGTCGCGGCGGCGATGCTGGCCGCCGCCGGGCCGGGCACGATCGCACCGCTCGCCTACGTGCAGATCCGCCACCTCGGCGGGGCGCTCGCCCGGGTGGACGAGAAGGGCGGGGCCTGCGGCCACATCGCGGAGCCGTACCTGCTGACCGCACTCGGCGTGCCGGCGGCGCCCGGCATGGAGGAGGGGATCCGGGAGCGGCAGTCGGCCGTCGCGGCGGCGGTGGCGGGGGTCGCGAGCGGCCGCAAGCCCTTCACCTTCCTCGGTCACGGGGAGCCGGCCGCGTCCGCGTTCCCCGCCGAGATCCTGGCCCGGCTGCGCGAGGTCAAGCGCCGCCGCGACCCGGACGGCGTGCTCGCCGGCAACCACCCGGTCCTCGGGTGACGGGGGCTCGGGCGACGCGGGCTCGGGTGACGGGGGCTCAGCCGTCCAGCTCGGCGAGGAGACGCGCGCTCCGCCCCGCCCAGTGGTCCAGGCCCAGGCGCAGGTGCGCCTCGTGCGCCCGCAGCGCGTGACGCAGGGCGAGGTCGCGGCCGCCCGCGGCGTCCGCGAGCTCGGCCAGGACCAGGTGAGTGGACCCCCAGCCGGCGCCGCCCATGCCGCTCACCACGAGCCGTTCCCCGTACGGCGCGAGCCTGCGGTAGAGGGCGGCGGGATCGGGCACACCGAGCCGGGCGGCGAGGTGGCCCCACACGACGGCAAGGAACTCGGTGGTCCAGTCGTCGCGGATCTCGCCGCCCCAGCGCTCCGCCAGCCTCCGGGCGAGGGCGGTGTCGCCCGCGTCGAGGGCGGCCAGCGCGGCGACCGGGCGCAGCGGCCCCATGTGCCCGGGACACGAGCCGGTCGGCCACCTCTCCCACCCGGCCCTGCTCGCGGCGGCAGGTAAAGAGGGTGATCATGCCGGGGTAGTCGAGGCCCCACATGCTGAAACCCGCGATCAGCGAGGTGAAGTCCTCCCCTGTGCGCAGGTGCAGCCGTGCCGCGCGCACCCGGCCGAGCCCCGCGTAGAGGGAGTCGCGCACGAGGGCGTGCGAGAACCGGTAGTCGAAGCCGCCGGGCACCTCGACGAGCAGGCCCGTCGCCACCGCCGGTTCGAGGCGCAGCATCACCTCCTCCGCGCCCAGGCGGCAGGCGGCCTCCAGCGCGTCGACGCTCACCTCCCGGCCGAGCACGGCGGCCGCCTCCAGCAGCGCGCGGGTCTCACCGGGCGCGCCCCTCGCCAGCATCCGCCGGCCGTCCTCGGCCAGCGCGGTGAAGCGGACCAGGTCCACCTGGCCCGGCGCGATGGCCAGCAGGTAGCCGGGCTCGCGGGTGAGCAGGACCCGAGGCGGCGTGCGCGGCGCCCTGCCGGGCTCCAGCGCCCGGCGAAGCTGGGAGATGTACGCCTGCAGGGTCCCGGTGGCGCTGGCGGGCGCCTCCCCCGACCACAGTTCGTCGATGAGGCGGTCGAGCGGGACGACGCGTCCGGGTTCCAGGGCGAGCATGGCCAGCACGGCGCGTTGCTTGGGTGTGCCGACACCGACGGCACGGCCGGACGAGTCGACGACCTCCAGCGGGCCGAACAGGCGAAAGTCCATTTTCCCTCATGAGAGCGAAGAGTCCGGTTCGTAGCGTATTGCCGGACTCGCCGCCGCCGACCAGGCACTCGCGGCCCTCGGCACGGACGACTGCAAGGTTCGCGTCGCCGTCCTCGGCGATGTGGCGGCCGGCTACCTTGCGGCAGGGGGCGTGGACCTGGCGATCGACGTGGGACGCAGAGCGCTGCGCGCGACGTTGGAGACTGAGACAGCCATGGGGACCACACGGCTCAAGGCGCTCGCGCTGAAGCCGCCCGAAGAGCACCGCGCGGCCCAGGAGTTACGTAAGGAGATCAAGGCCGCGCCTGGGTGAGAACTCAAGGGCTCTTCGTCTCTGCCGCCACCCACTCCAAGTAGGCCGGGTCGCCGCTCGCGATCGGCACTGTGATGACCTCCGGGGTGTCGTAGGAATGGTGGGCCTTGATGAACTCCGTGACGGCCTCCGCGAGTTCAGCACTTGTTTTGAAGTCGATGCGCCACTCCGTCTCGTTCCGCACGTCCCCATCCCACCAGTACACCGACTGGATCGGATACACCTGGGCGCAGGCGGCCAGTCGTTCGCGTACGACCGCATCAGCCAGCACACGGGCTTTCTCCTCGGCGTCCTGGGTCGTGGTCACCACGAGAAACGCACGGTTCGTCATGAACGCCAGCCTAGTTATGCCGTTCGGAAAACGCATGACGGCCGCAGGCCGCGGCGCTCCCCCGGAGGGTCCGGTTCGTAGCGTATTGCCGGACCCATCACCGTACGAACAGCGCGCGACTAGTCGTTTCCTAATCGCCCGCAAGCCTTCTCTCCGAAGATGTTCTCCGACTCCCCGGAACATCGAGCGGAAGGACGAGCGTGTCTACTTTGGAGACCGATCTGCGGCGCGTGGTGCGCGGGCGGGTCCACGTGCCCGGCGACGAGACCTTCGAGACCGCCCGGCTGCCCTGGAACCGCGCGGTCGACCAGCGGGTCCGGGCGGTCGTGGAGATCGAGGACGCGGCCGACGCCGCCGCCGTCGTCCGGCACGCGGCGCTGGCGGGCCTGGCCGTGGCGGCGCAGCCGGGCGGGCACGGCGCCACGACCGGCCTGGACGGGACGATCCTGGTGCGCACCGGCAGGCTGCGCGGCGTCGAGGTCGATCCGGAGCGCCGCGTCGCCAGAGTCGAGGCCGGCGCGCAGTGGGGCGAGCTGCTCACGGCCACGGGCAAGCACGGGCTGACCGGTCTACCCGGAAGCTCCCCCGTGGTGAGCGTCGTGGGCTACACCCTCGGCGGCGGGCTGAGCTGGTTCGCCCGCAGGTACGGCTGGGCCGCCGACGGCGTGCGCGCCTTCGAGACGGTCGGCGCCGACGGCGTACCCGCCCGCGTCACAGCGCACTCCGACGCCGACCTGTTCTGGGCGCTGCGCGGCGGCGGCGGCGACTTCGCGCTGGTGACCGCGGTCGAGCTGGACCTGCACTCCGCCCCCCGGCTGTACGGAGGACGGATGCTGTGGCCCGCCGACCGGGCGCCCGAGCTGCTCGCCGCGTTCCGGGAGGTGACGGCCGGCGCCCCCGCGGAGCTGACCGTCTGGTTCACGATGGTGAGGTTCCCCCCGGTGCCCCAGATCCCCGAGCCGCTGCGCGGTCTGGCCGCGGTCGCGGTGGACACGACGTTCCTCGGCGGTGAGGAGGAGGGACGCGCCCTGCTCCGGCGGTTCGAAGACGTTCCCGGCGTGCTGCTCGACAGCCGCACCGCCATGCCGCTGGACGCACTCGGCGGCATCTGCGCCGAGCCGACGCAGCCGGTGCCCGGCGCGGGCCGCGGCGAACTGCTGACCGGTCTCGACGACACCGTGGCGGGCGATCTGCTCGCCGCCGCCGGCGACATCGCGCCGCTGGCCACGGTGCAGGTGCGTCACCTGGGCGGAGCGCTGGGCCGGTCGGCCCCCGGCGGCGGCGCCTGCGGGCACATCGCCGAGCCGTACGCCCTGGGCATGATCGGGCCGATCATGTCGCCCGAGGGCGGGCGGGCGGTGCACGCGCGGCTGGCGGAGATCGCCCGCTCCATGGCGCCGCACACGACCGGCCGCAAGCCGTTCACCTACCTCCACGCGGACGAGACCGCGGCCTCCGCGTTCGACCCGGAGACGCTGGCCCGCCTGCGCGAGATCAAGCGCCGCCGGGACCCGCACGGCGTCTTCCGCAGCAACAAGCCGGTGTCCGCCCAGTCGTAGCGCCGGGTCGTACCCGGCGGTCACAGCGGCGGTCACAGCGGCGACCGAAGGGGCGGGCAAAGGGCCGGTCAGAGCTTGCGCACCTCGGCGTCTCCCGAGCCCGTCCTGACGACGATCTTGTGCGGCGCCGAGTCGCTCTCCGCGAAGTCGACCCGGCGCTCGCCGCTTCCCGTCGTCGCGTCGATGGCGTAGGCGCCGTCCGGCAGCCACACCTTGCCGTTGCCCGAGCCCGTCACGGCGTGCACCTCGTCGGGGGCCGCCGTGAAGCGGAGCGTGACGTCACCCGACCCGGTCCGGGCGTTGACCTCCTTCGCGGCGAGACCGCGGGCGTCGACGTCGCCGGAGCCGGTCGACGCCTCGACCTGGCCGGTCAGGTTCCGCAGGGTCAGGCCCCCCGAGCCGCTGTCGACCTTGACGGCCAGCCCGCGCGGCACCTCCACCTTGTAGTCCGCCGAGCACCGGCCGCATCTGTACTTCAGCGTGAGCGTGCCGCCGTCCACGGAGTGCCCGTTCTCGGTCTTCGGCCTGGTTCCCCACCAGTGCAGGGTCTCGGTGACGTGGATCCCGGACCTGTCGCTCTCGCTCACCACGATGTCGCCCGACCCGGTGTGCGCGTCGACCAGGGTCACCGCGTCCTTCACGTCGTAGGACTGCACCGCCTGCTCCCCGCCGAAGCCCAGAGGCCCGCCGCACGCCGTCACGGTCAGGGTCAGGCCCAGGGCGGCCCCCGCGACGGCCAAGGTTGTCTTCTTCATGCCGTCGATCCTCCGGCACGCGTACGCCCGCTCTCATCGGGGAAGGCCCTGGGCCGTCCCTGGTGTGGCCCTCACGTTGACCCCCGGTCGCCACCTGACGTAGCGTCGATTCCACCATTCAGAATTAGTTTTCCGGAGGGTGGAAATGGTGGAAGGCGTCGAGATCACAGGACCTCTGCTGGACCGGTTCGACGAGATCCTCACCCCCGAGGCCCTCGGCTTCGTGGCCACCCTGCAGCGCGAGTTCGACCCCCGGCGGCGGGAGCTGCTCGCCGCCCGCCGGGCACGGCAGGCGGAGCTGTCCGCGGGGGGCACGCTCGACTTCCTGCCCGGGACCGCCCACGTCCGCGCGGCCGAATGGCGGGTCGCCCCGCCCGCCCCCGGGCTGGAGGACCGCCGGGTCGAGATCACCGGGCCGGTCGACCGCAAGATGACGATCAACGCGCTCAACTCGGGCGCCAAGGTCTGGCTCGCCGACTTCGAGGACGCCAACTCCCCGACCTGGGAGAACACGGTCAACGGGCAGCTCAACCTGCGCGACGCCCTCGACCGTACGATCGACTTCGAGTCGGGCGGCAAGACGTACGCGCTGCGGCCGGACGAGGAGCTGGCCACGGTCGTGGTCCGCCCGCGCGGCTGGCACCTGCCCGAGAAGCACATCCTGGTGGACGGCGCCGAGATGTCCGCGTCGCTCGTCGACTTCGGGCTCTACTTCCTCCACTGCGCCGCGCGGCAGATCGGCAAGGGCCGCGGGCCGTACTTCTACCTGCCGAAGATGGAGTCGCACCTGGAGGCGCGGCTCTGGAACGACGTGTTCGTCCGGGCCCAGGAGCTGCTCGGCGTCCCCCGGGGCACGATCAGGGCGACCGTGCTGATCGAGACGTACCCGGCGGCGTTCGAGATGGAGGAGATTCTCTACGAGCTGCGCGAGCACTCGGCGGGCCTCAACGCCGGCCGCTGGGACTACCTGTTCAGCGTCATCAAGAAGTTCCGCACCCGGGGCCGGGAGTTCCTGCTGCCCGAGCGCAACGCGGTGACGATGACCGCTCCGTTCATGCGGGCCTACACCGAACTGCTGGTGCGCACCTGCCACAGGCGCGGCGCGCACGCGATCGGCGGCATGGCGGCCTTCATCCCCTCCCGCCGCGACCCCGAGGTCAACAGGGTCGCGCTGGAGAAGGTGCGGGCCGACAAGACGCGCGAGTCGGGCGACGGCTTCGACGGCTCCTGGGTGGCCCACCCCGACCTCGTCCCGATCTGCCGGGAGGTGTTCGACGGCGTGCTCGGCGACCGGCCCAACCAGCTCGACCGGCTGCGCGAGGACGTCAACGTCACCGCCGAGGACCTGCTGTCGGTGTCGAAGACCCCCGGCGAGATCACCGAGGCGGGGCTGCGCGGCAACGTGGACGTCGGCCTGCGCTACCTCGCGGCCTGGATGGGCGGCAACGGCGCCGCGGCGATCCACAACCTCATGGAGGACGCGGCGACCGCCGAGATCTCCCGATCGCAGGTCTGGCAGTGGATCCACAACGACATCGCGCTGGCCGACACGGGCGAGGTGGTGACACGCGAGCTGGTCGAGCGGATCATCGAGGAGGAGCTCGCCGGCATCGCCGCCGAACCGGGCTACGACGAGGAGCTCTACCGGCAGG
This sequence comes from Microbispora sp. NBC_01389, assembly GCF_045040095.1. Taxonomy (NCBI): domain Bacteria; kingdom Bacillati; phylum Actinomycetota; class Actinomycetes; order Streptosporangiales; family Streptosporangiaceae; genus Microbispora; species Microbispora sp. NBC_01389. The sequence continues at coordinate 4,304,535 of NZ_CP109552.1, read as the reverse complement.
CCACGGCGCTGTTCAAGGAGGTCGCCCTTGACGACGACTTCGCGGAGTTCCTCACGCTTCCCGCGTACGCGCGGATGCCGTGAGGGGCGGGACCACGTGAGGGGTGGCGGGAGCCGATGTCCGAGCTCGAACGGCCGACGATGCCCGAACAGCCGACGAGGCTCGAACGGCTGACGGTGCTCGAACGGCTGACGGCGCGGCTGACCGCCGTGCTCCCGCCGGACGCGATGGTGACCGACCCGGTGCGGCTGCGCACCTACGAGTGCGACGGGCTGACCGTCCACCGGGCCACCCCCGGCGTGGTCGTGCTGCCCGAGACCACCGAGCAGGTCGCGGCCGTCGTACGGCTGTGCCGCGAGCACGGCGTGCCGTTCGTCGCGCGGGGATCGGGCACGGGCCTGTCGGGCGGCGCCCTCCCCCGCGCGGACGGCGTGCTGGTCGTCACCTCCCGCATGCGGCGGATCGTCGAGATCGACATCCCCGGCCGCCGGGCCGTGGTGGAGCCGGGGGTGACGAACCTCGCGATCACCGAGGCCGTCCGCGACCAGGGCTACTACTACGCCCCCGACCCCTCCAGCCAGCAGGTCTGCTCGATCGGCGGGAACGTGGCGGAGAACTCGGGCGGCGCCCACTGTCTCAAGTACGGCTTCACGGTGAACCACGTGCTCGCCGCCGAGATCGTCACGCCCGACGGGGACGTCGTGGAGCTGTCCGCCGGCGATCCCGGCTACGACCTGCTCGGCGCGTTCGTCGGCTCGGAGGGCACTCTCGGCATCGCGACCAAGATCACTGTACGGCTGTCGCGGGCGCCGGAGGCGGTGACGACCCTGCTCGCCGCCTTCACCGGCATCGAGGCCGGTGGCCGGGCGGTGTCGGCGATCATCGCGGCGGGCGTGGTCCCGGCGGCGGTCGAGATGATGGACGCGCTGGCGATCGAGGCGGCGGAGGCCGCCGTCCACTGCGGCTACCCGGCCGGAGCGGGAGCGGTGCTGGTGGTCGAGCTGGACGGGCCGCGCGCCGAGGTGGAGCACCAGTTCGCGGCCGTCGACCGCATCTGCCGCGACAGCGGCGCCTTCGAGATCCGGACGGCCGCCTCCGCCGAGGAGCGCGCGGCGATCTGGAAGGGCCGCAAGTCGGCGTTCGCGGCCGTCGGCCGGATCAGCCCGGCGTACATCGTGCAGGACGGGGTGGTGCCGCGGACCGCGCTGCCGCGCGTACTCGCGGGCATCGACCGGCTGCAGGAGGAGTACGGCATCCGGGTGGCGAACGTCTTCCACGCGGGCGACGGCAACCTCCATCCCCTCGTGCTGTTCGACGACGCCGTGCCCGGCGAGCGCGAACGCGCCGAGATCGTCAGCGGGCGCATCCTCGACCTGTGCGTCGAGCACGGCGGCTCCATCACCGGGGAGCACGGCGTGGGGGTGGACAAGTCCCGATACATGCCCCGGATGTTCACCGAGGACGACCTCGGCACGATGCAGCTTCTGCGGTGCGCGTTCGACCCGGAGGGCCTGGCCAACCCCGGCAAGATCTTCCCCACCCCCCGGCTGTGCGGGGAGGCGCCGGGAGTGCGCACGGGCGTGCACCCGCTGGTGGAGGCCGGCCTGGCGGAGCAGTTCTGATGTACGGAGAAGGGACGCCGGACCCCCTGGACCCCTCGGCTGTCACGAGCCACCCCGGCCCGGACGCCGGGGACGCGCCCGGCGCGCGGAGCGCCCTGGAGCCGAGCGGGGCGGGAGACGCGCTGACGGCGACCGGCGTGGCCGTCCGCGAGGCGGGCGACGGGGACGAGGTCGCGGGCGTCCGGCCGCGCTGGGTCGCCCTGCCCGAGTCGGCCGAGGAGATCGCGGCCGTCCTGCGCGCCTGCGCGGCGCACGGCCTGGCGGCCGTCGCCGCAGGCGGCCGGACCAAGCTGCACTGGGCCGCCCCGCCCGAGCGCTGCGACGTGCTCGTGGATCTGCGCCGCATGACCCGGGTGCTGGAGCACACGCCGGGCGACCTGGTCGTACGGGCCCAGGCCGGGGTGACCACGGAGGCGCTGGCGAGCGCCCTGGCGGCGGAGAACCAGGAGCTCGCGCTCGACGTGCCGGTGCCGGGCACCACGGTCGGCGGGCTGCTGGCGACCGGGATCGCCGGGCCGCGCCGGTTCCGGCACGGCACCGCTCGCGACCTGCTCATCGGGATCACGGTCGTGCTGGCCGACGGCACGATCGCCAGGTCCGGCGGGAAGGTCGTCAAGAACGTCGCCGGGTATGACCTCGGCAAGCTGTTCACCGGCGCGTACGGCACCCTCGGGATCATCGCGGACGCGACGTTCCGCCTGCGTCCGCTGCCCGCCGCCCGCGCCTGGGTGACGGCGTCCGTCGGGCGACCGGTGACGGAGACCGCCGAGCCCTATGCGTACGAGGGGAGGACGCTCGACACCACCTCCACCGACGTGGCCGCCGCGCTGCGCGCGATGGTGCCGGCGGTCACCGAGTCGCCGCTGGAGCCGAGCGCCGTGGAGGTCGACTGGCCCGACGTCGACGGCCCCTGCACGGTGGCGGTCCTGGTGGAGGGCTCCGCCGCGGCCGAGCGCGCCACGGCCCTGTCGGCGCTGATGGGCGGCACGGCGGAGGTGAGCGACGAGCCGCCGCCCTGGTGGGGACGCCTGCCCGCGCCGCCCCGGCGAGCCGGGTCCGGGCCGCCCGCCGAGGGGCCGGAGCCTGACGAGCCGACGGTGGGGCCGTCGGCGTCCCCCGGAACCGGCCCTGCCGACGCCTCTGACAGCGGGGAGATCCTGCTGGAGGTGAGAAACGTCCCCTCCCGGCTGGCGGGGAGCTTCGTCGGCCCCTTCCGGGCGGCCCGCGCGGCGGGCGTCCGCCCGGCGGTACGCGGCTCGCTGGCCGCGCAGGTGCTCCACGTCGCCCTGCCGCCGGGCACCGAGCCCGGCCGCGTCGCCGCCTTCACCGGCGAACTGCGCGCGCACCTGGAGGACGAGGGCCGGGTGGTCGTGCTCTGTGCTCCGGTGGAGGCCGCGTGCCGCCTGGACCGGTGGGGGCGCGTCGGCGCGCTGCCGCTGATGCGGCGGGTCAAGGAGCGGTTCGACCCCGGCCGCCGGCTCTCCCCCGGCCGCTTCGTGGGAGGCATCTGATGGACCCCGAGCTGATCAAGGATTGCGTGCACTGCGGGTTCTGCCTGCCCACCTGCCCGACGTACGTGCTGTGGGGCGAGGAGATGGACTCCCCGCGCGGGCGCATCCACCTGATGGGCCAGCACGCCGGGGGCACTCCGCTCACCGGCGCGATGGCCGGGCACTTCGACGCCTGCCTCGGCTGCATGGCGTGCGTCACCGCGTGCCCGTCCGGGGTGCGGTACGACCGGCTGATCGAGCAGACGAGGGCCGTGGTCGAGCGGGAGCACGTGCGCCGCCCGGACGAGCGGGCGGTCCGGGCCCTGGTGTTCGCGTTGTTCCCCTACCGGCGCAGGCTGCGGGCGATGCGGCTGCCGATGCGGCTGGGCAGGAGCCTTCAGCCGTTCCTTGAGCGGGTGAACCCCTCTCTCGGCGCGATGGCCGAACTCGCCCCCGCCGTCGTCCCCCGGCCCGTACGGCTGCCGCCGCTGGTCCGGGCGCGGGGACCGCGCAGGGCCAGGGTCGCCCTGCTCACCGGCTGCGTGCAGGGCGAGTTCTTCCCGCAGGTCAACGCGGCGACGGCGCGGGTGCTCGCGCTGGAGGGCTGCGACGTGGTGATCCCGCCCCGGCAGGGCTGCTGCGGCGCGCTGTCGCTGCACTCCGGCCGCGAGGCCGAGGCGAGGCGGTTCGCCCGCCGCACGGTCGCGGTGTTCGGGCGGGCGGGCGTGGACGCGGTCGTCGTCAACGCCGCGGGCTGCGGGTCGAGCATGAAGACCTACGCCGCGGTGCTCGGGGACGAGCCTTCCTGGGCGGCCCGCGCCGGGGCGCTGCCGGTCCGCGACCTGGCGGAGTTCCTGGCCGAGCTCGGACCGGCCGCCGAGCGGCGCCCGCTGCCGGTCTCGATCGCCTACCACGACGCCTGCCACCTGGCCCACGCCCAGGGCGTGCGCGCGCAGCCGCGCGACCTGCTGCGCGCCGTGCCCGGGCTGGAGGTGCGGGAGGTCGCCGACTCGGCGATCTGCTGCGGGTCGGCGGGCACCTACAACCTCTTCCAGCCGGCGGCGGCCAGGGAGCTGGGCGACCGTAAGGCGGAGCGGGTGCTCGCGACCGGCGCCGGCGTGCTGGTGTCGGCCAACCCGGGATGCTCCATGCAGATCGCGGCGGCGGTCCGCAGAGCGGGCGGCGGCGAGATCCGGGTCGCGCACACGGCCGAGGTGCTCGACGCCTCGCTGCGCGGGCTCGATCCGGGCGTGCTGGGACGGCCCCCGAAGCCCAGGAGGATGATGCGGTGAGCGTGCAGAGCGTCGACCGGGCGCTTGACGTCCTGGAGGCCCTGGCGGAGCAGGGCGGCCAGGCCGGTCTGTCGGAGATCGCGGCGCGGACCGGCCTGCCGTACGGGACGATCCACCGGCTGTTACAGACGCTGCTCGCCCGGGGGTACGTCCGGCAGGAGTCCGACCGGCGGTACGCCCTGGGCGGCGCGCTGGTGCGGATCGGCGGGGTGGCGGAGCGGATGCTGGCGGTCTGGGCCGAGCCGTATCTCGCCCGGCTGGTGGAGCTGTCCGGGGAGACGGCCAACCTCGCCGTGCTGGAGGGGGACTTCGTCGTCTACGTGGCCCAGGTGCCCTCGCCGCGCAGGCTGCGGATGTTCGCCGAGGTCGGCCGCCGGGTGCTGCCGCACAGCACGGCCGTGGGCAAGGCGCTGCTGGCCGGGCGCGCCGACGCGGCGGCGGTGTTCCGGCGCACCGGCCTGCCCCGCCGTACGGACCGGACGATCACGGTCATGGAGGAGATGCTGGCGGAGCTCGGCCGGGTCCGCGCCCGGGGGTACGCGCTGGACCTGGGCGAGGAGGAGAGCGGCGTGCACTGCATGGCCGTGCCGGTCCACGACGGCGGGCGGACCTTCGCGGCGCTGTCGGTGTCGGGCCCGGCCGAGCGCATCGACGCGATCGACCGCGAGGAACTGGCCACGATGCTGCGCAAGGTCGCCGAGGATTTCGGCGCCGCCGTCCTCCGCTCCTGACCCGACGCTCCTGGCTCGCCGTCTCTGACCGGGACGGCGTCGGATGGGCCAGTATGAGCTCATGTGCCGAAGCATCAAGACCCTGCGCCCGCCCTTCACCGACGAGGTGACCGAGGAGGACATCCGGGCGGCGGCCCTGCAGTACGTACGGAAGATCTCCGGCTTCCGCGCGCCCGCCGCGCACAACGCCGAGGCGTTCGACCACGCCGTGGAGGAGATCACACGGGTCAGCGCCGAACTCCTGGCGTCCCTGCGGGTCCGCGGGACGCCCGCCCCCGCCTCGCCCGCGCGGGGGTGAGAAGCGGCGATCGCCCGTCCTGACTGGGACGCTTTGCGGCAGCCGGTAAGCATGTCACGATAAATGATCGCATCGGCGTTTCCGAGGGAGAGGGGGCAGACCGGTGCCACCTGCCATCGTCGGGCATGAAGGTCCCCTTGCCGGTCAGCGTTTCCCGATCGACGACAAGCCGATCACGTTCGGTCGCAGAGGCGACAACAGTGTGGTGATCACGAGCGAGAGAGCCTCGCGCTTCCACGCGGAGGTGCGCCGGGAGGCCGAAGGCTTCGTGCTCCACGACCGGGGCAGCAGCAACGGGACGCTGGTCAACGGCAGGCGTGTCACCACGCATGTGCTCCGGCCCGGCGACACGATCGCCATCGGAGGGGAGACGTTCCGCTTCGAGGCGTTCGACGACTCCGAGACGGTCATGGACACCTCGCTGATGCAGCGGTTCCGCCGGTCGGTCCCGGACGTCGAACCGGAGCAGGTGCTGCACGTCACCGTCTCCGGCGGCGGGCCCGTCGGGCTGGCCTTCGCCCTGCTCCTCGAACACCTCATGGGGCACCGGGTCGCGATCACGATCTACGACGGCCGCTGGACCGAGGACGGGCCACGGATCGTGTGGAAGGACGCCACGCAGGGCAACAACCGGCGGCAGCAGGTCGTGACGGTGCAGAGCCGCCAGTATCTGAACCTGCCGGAGGACGTCCAGTCGCGGCTGTTCACCGAGGGCTCCTACAGCGAGATGTGGCCGGCCGGTCCGGACTCGATCCGCGGCTACGGCCCGCGGAACATCCGCATCGCCTACATCGAGGACACCCTGCTGGAGATGGCGAACGAGAGGTCCGCCCGCATCCGCCTGGTGCCCGAGAGATTCGACCCCGCCGAGCGCCAGGACGCCGTGGCCGGGGACCACGTGCTCGCCATCTGCGAGGGAGGACGCTCGCGGACCCGCGAGCACTTCACCGACAGGTTCGGCCGGGCCGACGACTCGATCTTCTCGCTCGACGGCCGGCACGTGCAGGACGTGGTGCTGGGGCTGCGGGTGAAGTCCGGCCTGCCCGACCCGGCGATCGTGCTGCTGACCGTGGCGCAGAACCGGTTCCTCCTGAACTCCCTGCGCGGCGAGGGCTTCCTGAACATGCGCCTCACCGACGACGAGGCCGCGGAGGTCGTCGGCATCGACCCCGTCCGGCACGTGTTCGAGGAGTGCGTCGCCTCCAGCCCCTGCCTGATGGAGCGCACCGAGGACGGCGACTTCCACTGCTCGACCCACCACACGCTGTTCCTGCCCGCCCTGATCAGGGGCTCGGCGCTGTGGAGGCGGGCGCAGGAGGGCCTCGCGCTCTTCGGTGTCGCCGACGGCGACGTGAGCGCGGTCACCGCCTTCCGGCTGGACATGGTGCAGCGGCCGCGGTTCACCGCCCGGTTGTCCTCCCCCACGGCGACCACCCCCGGGACGTACGGGTTCCTCCTGGGGGACGCGGCCAACTCGATCCACTTCTGGCCGGGGCGGGGCCTCAACAGCGGTCTCGCGTCGGCCATCTCGCTGGCCCGGTCGCTCAACCGCAACTGGCGCGGCAGGCCGCTCCGTGACGCCGACTTCGTACGGCACGAGGCGGCGATGTCGATGCTGCAGTATCGGCACAAGAGCCGCGCGTGGAACGCGATGGTGACCACCGACGAGCAGGGGGTCACCCGGGCGATCAAGGACACGATCGTTCAGGGCATCGAGGAGGGCCGCGCCGGGTCGGACCGGGACGCGGACATCGACGCCCTGATGGAGCGCCTGCGGCAGATCCGCGACCGCCTGTCACCACGCATCCCCGGCATGCCCGACGACGCGACCCTCCTCCGGCACCTGCGCGAACTGCGGACCGAGACGCTGCGGACCCTGCTGGTGAGCGGAGCCTGGGAGACGCTGACGGTCGGCGGCGAGGAGGTCGACATCGACATCTTCGACCAGCCGGTCTCCGCGGCGGCGCCCCCCGTCGCGTCCGCCGTGCCGCCGCCCGCCGAGAGGCCGCTTGTCGCGCGGCAGGCGGACACGCAGGCGAGGCCGCCCGGGAGGGTCGCCGGAGGACCGGGCGACACGCTGCCCTCCGGCTGACGTCGTCTCCGAGATTTACGGAACCGGCCCGGGCCGTCCGGCGGAGTAGGGGTGAAGGGCGCGACGGCGCCCACGGAAGGATTCCCCTCATGAACGGACACAACGGGTGGTGAGGACGGTCTCCGGCGGCACCCGCCTCCCCTCGGCCGCGGCGGCGCACCGTCACGGCGGCGACGAGGCGAACGGCGGCGGGCCGGACGAAGGCGAACCGCAGCACGCCCTGGCGGAGTATCCCGGCGTGAACGGCGACGAGCCTGACGACGAACCGAGCGACGCCCGGCTGATCGAGGCGTCGCTGAGCGCGCCCGAGCGGTTCGCCGGCGTCTTCGACCGGCACGCGGACGAGATCCACGCCTACGCCGGTCGCCGGCTCGGCCCCGAGCACGCCGACGACGTCACCGCCGAGACGTTCTTCGTGGCGTTCCGGAAGCGGCACCGCTACGACACCTCCCGGCCCGACGCCCGGCCCTGGTTGTACGGCATCGCGGGCAACCTCATCTCCGGGCACCGCAGGGCGGAGGTCCGCCGCCTGCGGGCACTGGCCCGCGCCCCGCACGACGCCGGCGAACGCGGCGCCCACGAGGAGGAGCGCGGAGCGGAGCGGGCGAGCGCCGCCGCGCTGCGGCCCGCCCTCGCCGCCGCCCTGGCGCGGCTGTCGTCCGCCGAGCGCGACCTGCTCCTTCTGGTCGCCTGGGCCGACCTCTCCTACGAGGAGACGGCCGAGGCGCTGCGGATCCCCATCGGCACGGTGCGCTCGCGCCTGCACCGCGTGCGCGCGAAGCTGCGCCGCCATCTCAACCTTCCCGAGGAGGACTGATCATGATCGACGAGATCGACCTGGTGGCGCGGGAGCGGCCGCAGGCGCCGCCCTACTCCCTGGCCGCCAAGGCGGCCGTACGGCGGCGGCTGACCGGCCCGGGCAGGCCGCCGGTCCGCTCGCGCCCGTACGCGCTCCTGGCGGGCGGGGCCGCGCTGCTCGCCGGTGCGGGGATCGTCGCCGTCGCCGCCACCGGGCCCGGCGGGCCCGCGCACCCGACGCGAGCCGGCGAGGTGGTCGTGACCCTGCCGAAGGTGTCGGCCATGTCGGCGGAGGAGGTGCTGGGCAGGGCGGCCCGCGCCGTGACCGACCTGTCCCCACGCGACGACCAGTTCGTCAAGGTCGGCTCGCAGACGATGTACGAGGCCTCCGTGGTCGGCGAGAACGAGAAGGAGTCCCGCTACCTCTACCGGACGAAGCGAACGATCTGGCTGTCCGCCGACGGCACCAGGGACGGCGCGCTCAAGATCGAACATCTGGAGCCCCGCGCCTATCCGGGGTGGCCGATCCCTCCGGAGGCGCATCAGGAGAAGGGCACGGAGTGGCTGGGGCTCCCGGCCTGCGGCAAGGTGAGCGACACCGCCTACACGGTGCTGAAGAGGCTGCCCTCGGACGCGGAGAAGATGCGGTCCCACCTGTACGCCCGGCCGCACGGCGACGTCCCGTCCGACGCGGGGGCGTGGACGGCCGTGGGCGACCTGCTGCGGGAGACGTACGTGCCGGCGCCGCAGCGGGCGGCGCTGTTCAAGGCCGCCGCGACGATCCCCGGGGTCACGGTGAACGAGAACGTGGGCGACGCGGCGGGCCGGACCGGCATCGGCGTCGGCCGCGTCTCGAACGGGGTGCGCGAGGAGATCATCTTCGACCCGGACACGTACGAACTGCTCGGCGAGCGCGGCGTCGTGGTGAACGCGCAGGAGGCCAGAGCGCCCGTCGGCAGCCTCGTGGCCTCCACCGCGCAACTGGAGGTCACGGTCGACGACGCGGCGCCCGAGGTGAAGGACCCCCGCGGCGGCTGCCTCTGATCTGCGGCCCATCGAGCCCGCCGTGCGCCCGCCGTGCGTCCGGCGGGCTCCCTGGGCTCCACGGCGCGGGAATTGTCGGTGGTGATCTCTAGCCTCTGGCACATGACAAACGCGACGCAGGCGTACAGTTACGCCGCGCCTTCGATGCTGGTGGACGGACGTCTCGGGCTGTCGACGTCCGGTGGCAGGGCCCTGCGCGGCCCCGCCGTCGCGCCGAAATTCTTCAGCGGTGTGGTGACCCAGGCGGCGCCCGCGGCGGCGGCCCTGCTGGGCGTGGCCGACGTGGCCCTCACCCGCTATCACCAGCCGCGCCCCGGATGGACGCGCGACCCGGTCGTCACCTGCGGCGGCGACCGGCTGCGCTTCGAGTCGTTCTCCGCCTGCGGCGGCGTGTACTCCCGGCTCGACCTGCTGGGCGACGCCCTCGACGGCGAGGTGTTCGACCGGGGGACGACCAACGTCGACGTCAACGGTCCGCTGCGGGAGGCGCTGGCCAGGGTGGGCGCGCGCGACCCGCTCCACCTCGGGGTCGGCGCCGACGAGCTCACCGTGACCACGCTCGACGGCGCGGTGGTGGAGAAGAAGGTGCCGCTGCCCGAGCGGTGGCTACGAGGATTCGCCGAGGTGCAGGTGATCGCGGCGCGCATGGACCTGCGGGCCGAGCTGCACGGGATGGGCGCGGTGCGGTTCCTGCGGTCCCTGCCCAAGCGGGCGGCGGCCGATCTGTGGGTCGCTCCCGCGGGCCGCGACCTGCGGGTCACCGACCGGCCCGGCCCGGGAGCGGTGTGCCTGTCCGGCGTGGGCCGTCTGGCGACGCTGCTGCCCCTGCTCCGCTTCGTCAGGAGCCTCAAGGTCTACGGCCCGGCCGCGCCCGGCGGCCCGGCGTCGAGCGCGTGGGAGCTGGAGCTGCCCGGAATGCGTTACACGCTGGTCCTGTCCCCAGAGCGCTGGCGCGGCTTCTCCGGCGAGGGCGCGGTGCTGGCCGACCTCGCCACCGACGAGGCCGAGGCCGACGCCGACGTGGTGGGCATGCTGCTCAACTTCGAACCCGAGGTGGAGATCGGCCTGCTCGCCGACCGCGCCGGGCTGTCCACCACGCGTGTGCGGGCCGCCCTCACCCAGCTCGGCACGGCCGGGCGGGTCGGCTACGACCTGCACGAGGCGGCGCACTTCCACCGTGAGCTGCCCTACGACAGGGAGCACGTGCAGCACCTCAACCCGCGGCTGACGTCCGCGCGGGCGCTGGCCGGGGCGGGCGCCGTGGAGATCGCGGGCGACACGGCCCGCGTACGGACCGACGGCGGGGTGCGGGAGGTCGGCCTGGCCGACGGATCGTGCACCTGCCCCTGGTGGTGGGACCACCGCGGCTCACGCGGGCCGTGCAAGCACGTGCTCGCGGCCAGGATCGTCGCGAGGGCCACCTCCGCGCCGTCCCCCGCGCCGTCCACCGCACCGTCCCCCGCGCCGCCCACCGTGGAGAGCGGCGTGGAGAGCGGCGTGGAGAGCGGCGTGGAGAGCGGCGTGGAGACGGCCCGATGAGCGTCTGGCAGGAGGTGCGCGACCTCGTCACCCGCGCGAGAGACGAAGGCGCCGGCCGACCGGCCGGGTGATCGCGCTCACCGAGGCCGAGCGAGGCGAGGTGGCGAAGCGGCTGCCGGGGTTCTCAAGGTCGTTCCCGGCCGAGGAAGCACGACAGGAGTCGCCTGAAGTCGTGCGGGTGCTCGAGCGCCGGCACGTGCCCGCATCGGCCGAACACGTGCAGACGGACATCGGCCAGGTGTTCGAGCAGGGGCAGGGCTGCCGTCCCGAGCGGGGTGACTCGGTCCTCGGCGCCGTGGACAAGCAGCACGGGCGCGCGGACCCCTGCCAGCGTCTGCGCCGAGAGGGTGAGATCCTCGGCCCAGCGTGCCCTGGGTGGAGGGAACAACGACGCGAACGCGGCCTCCCCCGCTCGCATCGCAGCCGCACGGGCGGCGACGGCCGACTCGGTCACGAGCGCTTGGTCGAGAACGAGGCGACTCAACATGTCTCGTGCCCCGAGCGGGCCGGCGGGGGCGGCCCAGACCGCGTCGAGCTCGGCCGACAGCGGCGCCCCGGGGGCGCCCATCGTCGAGACCGCCACGACACGGGTGACCTGCTGGGGACGCGCGGCCGCCAACGCCAGCGCCACGGCACCGCCCATGGAGTGGCCCACCACGGCGTAGTGCTCGACACCGAGAGCGTCCATCAGGCCCGCGGCCTGCTCCGTCCACAGCCGGAGCCCACCCCTGGAGCCCGCCGGGATGGGTGTACGGCCGAACCCCGCCTGGTCAGGAGCCACCAGGTGCCAGGACGTGCCCAGCGCCTGTGCCGTCGTCGCCCAGGCTCCGGATCCGGTCGTACCGGGTCCGGAGCCGTGCAGCATCAGCACCGCGGGCCCGGTGCCGCTCTCCAGGACGTGGACGGGGGAGCCGTCGACTGTGACGGTCCGAAGTGCCGTCACCGTGACACGTCCGGTGTGCTCATGCCGATGCGGAGCTGACGGACTTCGAGAAGACCTCCATCATCACCCTGCCGAACTGCGGCATGTCGGGCCACCCGCGGCAGGAGACCAGGTTGCCGTCCACGACGTCGGGAGCGTCGATGACCGTCGCGCCCGCGTTCTCCATGTCACCGGTGATGGGGGGGAAGCACGCCGTCTTCCGACCCTTCAGCAGCCCGTACACAGCCGGCACCTGCGCACCGTGGCACACCAGCGCGATCGGGAGGTTACGCGCGAAGAAGTGCTCGGTGATGCGCCTGACGTCGGCGTCGACCCGGATCCACTCGGGGGCACGTCCCCCAGGGATGATGAGGGCGTCATAGCGCTCGACGTCGACCTCGGCCCAGGGCACGTCGACCGGCAGCTTCCGGCCGTTCTTCTCCACGTAGGCGTCGGAGTTGGGGTCGAACTCGTGGATGACCAGCTGAACGTCACGCATCGTCCGGGACGAGACGTCAACGTCCCAGCCGCCCTCCTGCACGCGGTAGTAGGGATACATGGTGTCGAGCTCCTCGGCGGCGTCGCCGGTAAGGAGCAGCGCTCTGGGCACCTGCTTCTCCTCGCATATGGGGCGGGTGAGATGGATCCGATCCGATCCGATCCAATCCGGTTGAGTCAGCATTCCTCGGCCCAGCCCGCCCGTCAAGCCTTTACCGCCATTCCGTCAGCGCCCTTGACCTCGTCGAACAATCGCCGGAACCGCTCGCCGGACAGCAGGATGTGCCGGCGCATGGCGTAGGCGGCGGCGTCGGGGTCACGCGCGGCGACCGCGGCCAGAACTTCTTCGTGCTCGGCCATGGCCAGGTGCGTGACCTGGGTGTCGTGGAGAAGCCGGAACAGGTGCACGTGCGTGTGCAGGCGAGCGAGCGCATCGCGGATGACCTGGTTCTCCGCGCTCAGGGCGACGAGATCGTGGAAAGCGGCGTCACGCAGCCCGAAGGCGCCATAGGCCATGGGCCCGTTGCCCCCCTGCAGCTCCGCCATCTCCTCCAGCATTCGTCGCAGACCGGCCACCTGCTTCGAGGATGCGCGTTCGGCGGATCTGCGCGCCGCTGCCGGCTCGAGGAGCAGGCGGACCTCAAGCATGTCCTCGAATCGGTTACGGGTGATCTGGGGGGGAATGCGATAGCCGGCATGGGGCACACGCACGACCAGGCCCTCGGCCTCCATGCGGTTCAGAGCGTCTCGGATCGGCGTCTGCGAGACCCCCAGCTCTCGCGCCAGGACGTCGATCGTGACGCGGGAGCCAGGCTCGATCCGTAGCGACATCAGCTGGCCGAGCAGCGTGTCGTACACCTCGTCGGCAAGCCGGCCGCGAGATCTTCCCGGCGGCGTTCCGCCCGTCATGGCCCCACGGCGCCGCGCGATCACCGCTTCGTCGTCCATCGTGACGTGAGGTCCTCTCCTGCGTCTTCGGGGACCTGTTGACATCGGTCGCAACGCTGCGGGATGCTGCCCCCACTCGGATCGTATAGGAAAGGTGATGGATGCTAACCATCCTTCACCTCTCGCGGAACCACCCGCTATCGCTCCGCTTCGATCAGTTGGAGCTCCCATGAGCATGCTCGACGTCCTACTCGGTCCGCACCCGGGCCGCACGAGGACCGAAGGGCTTCTCGACCGCCTGAAGCCCCATCACGTCGCGGCGTACTCGTGACGCCGGTCCGCGGGGTCAGCCCCTGCGACAGCCGGCAGCACGCCTGAACAACCCAGCAACTGCTCGGCGAAGCACGCAGCAGGGCTCTACCCCCCACCCAGAAAGCAGGCAAGAAGATGCGGCATCCCAAACGAATAGGGCGACTGTCCGTTCCCGGTCGAAGAGTGCAGCTGGCGGCGGCGGCCATGTTGGTGGCCACGACGATGGCGGCCTGCGGCGGCGGCGGCGAGGACGACGGCGCGAAGGCGAGCGCCCCCAAGGCGCCGGCGACCATCCCGGAGCTCACCAAGGACCCGCTGACCCTCAGCTTCATCTGGTTCGACTGGCCCCCCGCCCACGCGCTGGAAGACTTCGCGAACGCGGAGTACACCAAGGAGCGGTCGAACGTGACCATCAAGGTCAAGACCGTGCCGAACGCGAACTGGCACGACGCGATGTTCACCCAGTTCGCAGCGCACAAGACCGACTTCGACATCCCGATCCTGGACTCGCAGCACATCGGCGAGGCCGTGACGAACGGCAACATCCTCGACATCACCGACTTCGTCAAGAAGAACATCGACGTCAAGGCCTACAACCCGTACCTCCTCGCGGCCTACGGCCAGTACCCCCAGGCGGAGACCGGGCAGCGCGACGAGAACGCCAGCCTGTACGGACTGCCGCTGCTCGGCGACACCTGGACGATGATCTACCGAAAGGACCTGATCGGCGACAAGCCACCGCAGACCTGGGACGAGATGATCTCAGTCGCCGAGAAGTGCCAGGCGGACAACCCTGGCGTCAGCGGGCTGGCTTTCCATCAGGCCAACGGCTCCGACGCCGCGGCCGTGACCTACAACACGGTCAACGGCGTCTACGGCGGCAACCTCTGGGACGCCAAGACGCGCAAGATCGACGGCATCGTCAACGACGCTGCGGGCCAGGAGGCGATGGACGTCCTGGTCAACAAGATGAAGCCGCTGACCGCCAAGGGCTCCGGCAACTGGTTCATCGACGAGGTGAACGCGGCGGTCGCCCAGGGCAAGGCATGCATCGCGTTCAACTGGATCGCCGCGAGCGGCGGCCTGCTCGACCCGAAGCAGTCGACGCTCGGCACCACGCGGGAGCAGATTCTCGACAAGCTGGGTTTCGCCCCCCTGCCGACCCAGAAGACGAACCTGGTGCCTCTCGGCGGCATGGGGATGCACGTGTCGGCCTACTCGCCCCAGGCGAACCAGGCAGAGGCCCTGAACTTCATGAAGTGGTTCGAGCAGGCTGACATCCAGAAGAAGTGGGCCGCCGCCGGTGGCGTGCCGGCGCGTACGGACGCCCTGGAGTCGCCCGAGTTCCTCAATGCCGGGCCGTTCAACAAGGTGTACGCCGACTCGGTTCCGCGGATGCGGGACATGTGGAACGTGCCCGAGTACGCGCGCCTCATCGACATTGAGAACACCAACGTGAACGCGGCTCTCAACGGCGCGAAGAAGCCGAAGGACGCGCTCGACGACATCGCCAAGGAGCAGCAGGGCGTGCTCGACGCCGGCAGCGGCAAGGGCGGCGGCGGACTGTGAGTGGCCCCGCCCCTCTGACGACCGACCAGCCCGGGCAGGTGGCGTCCGCGACGCCGCCCGCACCGGGCTGGTCCCGCCGCCTGAGCGACCGCGGGCTCGCTGTGACCTTCATCTCGCCCGCGCTGCTGCTGTTGCTCGCCATGTCGGTGTTCCCGTTGCTGTGGGCGCTGTACCTGTCGTTCACCGACTACTCGGCCACCCGCGGGGGGCCGGCCCATTTCGTCGGGTTCGAGAACTACATCGCCATCCTGACGTCGGCGCAGGTCCACCTGAGGGCCTGGACGACGTTGATCTACGTGGTCGGCGCGGTCGCCCTGCAGACCGTGCTCGGTTTCTCCATCGCCTACCTGATCTCACGGCGCACGCACGGGCGAGGAGTGCTGACCACTCTGTTCCTGGTTCCGATGATGCTGTCGCCGGTCGTGGTCGGGCTGTTCTGGCGATTCATGCTCGACGCGCAGTTCGGCGTGATCAACAGCATGCTCAGCTCGCTCGGCCTGGGGCAGGTGGAGTGGCTCACCCGGCAGCGAACGGCACTGATCTCCCTGATCGTGGTCGACACCTGGCAATGGACGCCGTTCATCATGCTCATCGCACTTGCGGGCCTCACCGCGGTTCCCAAGTACCTGTACGAGGCCGCCTCGATCGATCGGGCGTCCGAGTGGTTCCGGTTCCGCACCATCACTCTTCCGCTGGTGTGGCCGCTGCTCCTCATCGCCGTGTTGTTCAGGGCCATCGAGGCCTTCCGGCTGTTCGACCTCGTCTACATCCTCACCAGCGGAGGTCCGGGGGTCTCCACCGAGACGTTGTCGTTCCATGTCTACAAGGTCGCGTTCCTGGGCTTCAACACCGGAACCGCCTCGGCATACGGGATCCTCATGGTGCTCATCGTCATCGTCCTCGCGCAGCTCTACCTGCGCTACTTGAACAAGCTCAAGGAGGACTGATGGCCGTCTCCGTCGACGAGGCCGTGTCCACAGGTCCTGCCCGCGATCACACGCCCCCCGCGCGCCGCCTCGGCGGCCGGGGCCGCTCCGTGCTCGAGGTCGCCCTGCTGACCGTGCTGGCCGTGGTGATGCTCTTTCCGGTGCTGTGGATGATCGAGACGTCCATCAAGGAGAACCGGGACGTCTACGCCATCCCGGCCAAGTTCTTCGACTTCAAGGTCACCCTGGACCATTTCAAGGACGTGTTCGCCTCCTCCGGAGGCGGTCGCTCGGCCTTGTCCGTCTCGTTCCTCAACTCCGTCGTGGTCGCCGGGGTCTCCACGGCGCTGGCCACCGTGCTGGGGGTCCCGGCGGCCTGGGCCTACTCACGCTTCGCCGTGAAGGCCAAGAAGGACCAGCTGTTCTTCATCCTGTCCACCCGCTTCATGCCGCCCGTCGTCGTCGTGATCCCGATCTTCCTCATGTACCGCCAAGTCGGGCTCATCGACTCCAAGCTCGGCCTGATCCTCATCTACGCCGCGTTCAACGTCCCGTTCACGATCTGGATGATGAAGGGGTTCGTCGACGAGGTGCCCGCGGAGTACGAGGATGCCGCCATGCTCGACGGCTACACCCGTCTGCAGGCGTTCTGGAAATTCACTCTTCCCCTGCTCCTGCCCGGCATCGCCGCGACGGCGGTCTTCGCCCTCATCTTCTCGTGGAACGAGTTCGTGTTCGCCATCTTCCTCACCTCCAGCGACAACGTGCGGACGGCCCCGCCCGCCATCGCCGGCCTCATCGGTGGAACCACCGTGGACTGGGGTCTCGTGGCCGCCGCCTCCGTGGTGTTCGCCCTGCCGGTGCTCGTCTTCGCCTACCTGGTGCGCAAGCACCTCATCGCCGGTGTGACGCTCGGGGCGGTGCGACGCTGATGGCGGGTATCGAGGTGACCGCCCTGCACAAGCGCTACCCGGACGGGACGGTCGCAGTCGAGCACGTGGACCTGTCCATCGGCGACGGCGAGTTGTTCGTCATGCTCGGCCCTTCGGGTTGCGGTAAGACGACCACGCTGCGGGCCATAGCAGGCCTGGAGCGACAGACGACGGGCGACATCCGCATCGGCGAAACGCTGGTCAACGACCTGCCGCCCGCCGAGCGAGACATCGCCATGGTGTTCCAGTTCTACGCTCTCTACCCGCATCTGAAGACCCGCGACAACCTGGCGTTCCCCCTGCGGGCCGAGGGCCTGCCCAAGGCGGAGGTGCGCGAGCGGGTCGACGAGGCCGCTCGGCTGATGCGGCTCGCTCCGCTCCTGGACCGGCGACCGAACCGGCTGTCCGGCGGGGAGCAGCAGCGCGTCGCGCTCGCTCGCGCCCTGGTGCGACGACCGCGCGCATTCCTCATGGACGAACCCCTCACCAATCTGGACGCGGAGCTGAGGGCGGACATGCGCACGGAGATCAAGCACCTGCAGGGGGAGCTGGGGACGACGATGGTCTACGTCACCCACGACCAAGTCGAGGCGATGTCGCTCGGGCACAGGATCGCCATCCTCAACAAGGGCCGCGTCGAGCAGATCGGCACGCCGCTGGAGGTCTACGACCGCCCGGCGAGTCTTTTCTGCGCCGCGTTCATCGGCTCCCCGCCGATGAACCTGATCGAGGTGGAGGTGGCCGACGGGAAGCTGCGCAGTAAGAGCGGACTGACCCTCGCGCCACCGCCAGGCCTGCCGCGCGACCGTTCCCTGGTCGCAGGCGTCCGGCCGGAGGCGCTGGAAGTCACAGAACCAGGGGCGGAACGTTCGGTCCCGGCCCGCGTGGTCTCGGCGGAGTGGCTGGGCGACGAAATCATCTACGTGGTCGACCACGACGGCCAGCGCGACGTACGGGTTCGGATGCCATCGACTGTCCGTTTCGCCGCTGACGCGCCGGTCGGGCTGCGGCACACCGGCGGCCCCCCGCCGGTCTACGACGTGAGCACGGAAGAGCTGGTGGCCTGATGGGAACCGTGTCAGCGCACGGGCTGTGCAAGTCCTTCGGCAAGGTCCAGGCCCTGGACGGGGTGACGCTGGACGTGCCGGACGGCTCGTTCTTCGTCGTGCTCGGGCCCTCCGGGGCAGGCAAGACGACGACCCTGCGAGCGATCGCCGGCCTTGAGAAGCTTGACGCCGGGTCGGTGCATCTGGACGGGAGGGACGCGACCGGTGACACTCCGGCCGCACGCGACCTGGCCATGGTCTTCCAGAGCTACGCCCTCTACCCGCGACGCACGGCGTACGAGAACATCGCCTCGCCGCTGCGGGCACGCCGCTGTTCTTCGAGCGAGATCGCCGCCGCCGTCGAGCAGATGTCGAGCCTGCTGCACATCGAACGTCTGCTGCAGCGTCGTCCCGCGCAGATGTCGGGCGGTGAGATGCAGCGTGTCGCCCTGGCCCGGGCGCTGGTCCGCCGCCCGCGCGCGTTTCTCATGGACGAGCCGCTGACGAACCTCGATCTCAAGCTCCGCGTCGAGATGCGCACCGAGCTCACCCGCATCCACCGGAGCCTCGGGGGGACCTTCGTCTACGTGACCAACGACCAGGTCGAGGCCCTGTCCATGGCCGACCATGTCGCGGTCCTCAAGGAGGGGAAGGTGCAACAGGTCGGAACGCCGGCCGAGGTGTACGACCGTCCGGCCAACCAGTGGGTCGCGGGCTTCGTCGGGAGCCCGCCGATCAGCCTGCTCGCCTGCCACGCCGAGGGAGATCGTCTGGTCGGGGCGGACGGCTGGACGCTGCCGCGGCCTCGCTGGACCACGGCTGAGGACGGTCGTCCGCTGCTGCTGGGCCTCCGCGCAGAGGACCTGTCCGTCGAGCAGCGTGGGGACGCGTCGTTGTCGGGTGAGCTCTACGGCCTTGAGCCGCTCGGTGACCGGACGGTGGTCGACGTCCGAGTGGGGACGGAGATCCTCAAGGTCAAGGCACGACCCACCATCACCGGTACGCCGGGCGAGCGGCTGCATGTCACGGTCGACCTGGACCGTGCGCACCTGTTCGATGCGGGCACCGGGCTGGCGCTGTCCGAAGCCGGGAGGTAACCGCCCGGGAGGTAACCGCCCGGGAGGTAACCGCACAGGAGGTAACCGCACAGGGCGGCGACGTCAACATGCGCCCGCACGTGGCAATCGAGCCCCGGCGGACCGTCACCGGTGAGCACGGCCTGACGACGCTGAAGCAGCCAGGGCCAAGGCCACGTTCGGCCCGCTTGGCAACCTCGGCCCCGACGAGGTCGTGTGACCCGTTCGTCAACGCGCCTGGCGCGATCGCTGAGGTCACGCCGGACATCACCAAGAACATCACAGGAGGCGACGCGATGAATGACCCGATGAACGTCCTGGCCCCCGAGCACCGGCGGCTCCGGATTGGCGACGCCTGGCGCGACGCCGCCGGCGGAGCCACCTTTGCCGTCGAGGACCCGGCCACCGGCAAGACCATCGCCGAGGTGGCGGACGCCGGCGTCGTTGACGGGCTCGCCGCTCTGGACGTGGCGAGCAAGGCGATGGCGGAGTGGGCGGCGACCCCGCCGCGAAAACGGTCAGAGTTGTTGACCGCGACGTACCGGGCACTGACCGAGCGATCCGAGGAGGTCGCCCGGCTGATAACGCTCGAGATGGGCAAGCCGCTCGCCGAGGCTCGGGCAGAGGTGGCCTACGGCGCCGAGTTCTTCCGTTGGTTCGCCGAGGAGGCGGTGCGCGTCGAGGGGCGCTACAACACCGCTCCCAATGGTGGATATCGCATCCTCACCGTGCCGAAGCCGGTCGGACCGTGCGTCTTCGTGACGCCCTGGAACTTTCCGTTGGCCATGGGTGCCCGCAAGATCGCTCCTGCGCTGGCGGCGGGCTGCACGACGATCACCAAGCCGGCAAGCCAGACGCCACTCACCATGCTGTTCCTGGCCCGCATCATGGAGGAGGTCGGCGTTCCCCCGGGCGTCGTCAACGTGGTGACAACCAAGCGTTCCGGCGCGGTGGTCGCAGCACTGCTGGCCGACCGCCGGACCCGCAAGCTCTCGTTCACCGGGTCGACCGAGGTCGGGCGCGTGCTGCTACGACAGGCGGCGGACAACGTGCTGCGCACCTCCATGGAACTGGGCGGCAACGCGGCCTTGATCGTGTGTGCCGACGCGGACCTCGACGTCGCGCTCGACGGTGCCATGGTGGCCAAGATGCGCAACATCGGGGAGTCCTGCATCGCGGCCAACCGAATCTATGTCGAGGAGCCGGTGCGGGAGGAGTTCACGGCGCGCTTCGCCGAGCGGATGGGCGCGCTCTCGGTGGGTCATGGTCTCGACGACGGCGTGGACGTCGGGGCGTTGATCGACGAGGCCTCGGTCACCACGATCGACGGGCTCGTCGCCGACGCGGTCGATCGCGGCGCCCGTGTCCTGGTGGGCGGCGAGCGCCCGGATGGGCCGGGCCACTTCTATCCGCCCACGGTCCTCGTCGACGTGCCCGAAGACGCGCGGATACTGGAGGCGGAGATCTTCGGCCCGGTGGCGCCGATCATCTCGTTCACGTCCGACGACGAGGTGCTGGCGAAGGCCAACGACACCGAGCACGGCCTGGTCGGATACGTCTTCACCCGTGACCTCCAGCGGGCGCTCCGGTTCGCCGAGGGGCTGGAGACGGGGATGGTCGGCGTCAACCGTGGTCTGATCTCGGACCCGTCAGCTCCGTTCGGAGGCATGAAGCAGTCCGGGATCGGCAAAGAGGGGTCGCACGAGGGCATCCTCGAGTACCTCGACGTCACCTACGCGGCGATCGACCTCCCGTGACCGGCCTCCACCCGTGGGGCGGGACCGCCCTTGCCGACGCCGTCCCGGTCGCGCAGGTGACCTGGCCGTCCGCCCAGCAGATCACCGCCGACGTTCCAGAGAGGCACTGACATGCTTGAGACCGTCCGCGGACCACGCCAGCTGATAGTGGGCGAAGGGGTCGCGCAGAACATCCCACGAGTGGTGGCCGAGTGTGGCTCGCGAGTCCTCGTCGTGACCGACCGGGTTCTTCTGGGGCAGCCGGGCGTGGCCGAGATCGTGGCCGCCGTACGGGAGAAGGTCGCAGTCGTCGGGGTGTTCGCCGACGCGACTCCGGACGTGCCACTCGCCGATGTCGCCCTGGCCGTCTCGGTCGCCGCAGAGGTGGACGCCGACGTGATCCTCGCCATCGGGGGTGGCACGGTGATCGACCTCGCCAAAATCGTCGGCGTCATCCGGTGCCACGGTGGGACGCCGCGCGACTTCTACGGCGAGTCGAAGGTGCCGGGGCCGACGATTCCTCTCGTCGCGGTCCCGACGACGTCAGGCACCGGCTCCGAGCTCACGCCCGTCTCGGTGTTGACCGACCCGGACCGCGAGCTGAAGGTGGGGGTCTCCAGCGTCCACATCGTGCCCGACTTCGCCATCGTCGACCCCGAGCTCACCTACACCTGCCCTGCGACCGTCACCGCCCACTCCGGCATCGACGCGTTCTGTCACGCGGTGGAGAGCTACACCGCGCGACCCCGGGCCCACGGACCGCGCGACCCGGTGGAGCAGGTCTTCCTCGGCCGCAATCCGATCACCGATCACTACGCGCTCCTGGCCGCGGAGCGGATCGCCCGCAGCTTGCCCCGTGCCGTCAGGGACGGAGGCGACAAGGACGCGCGCGCGGACATGTCCTATGGGTCCATGCTGGCCGGGCTCGCGTTTTCCCACGCGGGCAACGCGGCTCCGCACGCCCTCCAGTACCCCATCGGCGCAGCCACCCACACGCCACACGGCCTGGGCGTCGGGCTGCTGCTGCCCTACGCGCTGGACGCGGCCAGGGACGCCATCGGCGACCGGCTGGCCATCCTCGCCAGGGTGTGCGGACTCGACGTGACCGACGCCTCGGATGCAGAGGCCGCGGATACGTTCCTCACCTGGCTCAACGGGCTCCTCGTCGACATCGGCATCCCTGCCACCTTGGCGGACATCGGCGTGGCACGCGCCGACCTCCCGCGCTTCGCGGAGATGGCCAGTGGCGTCACCCGCTTGATCCAGAACCATCCAGGCCCGACCGACACCGCCAGCCTGACCGCGATCCTCGAAGCGGCCTGGATCGGGGACCGGACCCGACACTCCTGACTCCGGAGCGGAGATGGTGACGGGCCTTTCACACGACGACGAGTTCCCCGCCCCACCCTGGGTATCGGAATCGCCGGCTACGCCTTGATGGGAGCCGCCCATTCCCAGGCCTGACCGCCGCCCGTCCTGGGAGCCCATCCCTTCGTCGCCGAACGCGCCGCGCACGTGCGGTCACAGGCCGCACCCGCCGTCGCCGCCTGGCGCGCCGGGGGCGGCCTGCCCGATCCGGAGGCGGACTGCCTGATCCGGAGGCGGGCTGAGGTGCGGCTACAGCGACGACACGCGCGCGCACCTGTTCGAGGAGCATGGCCAGGGCCACTGGGAGATCCCGCGGACGGTCTGGCTACGGCGCCTGCTGTACCTGGCGGTCGCCGACGCCCTGGTCCTCCGGCCGTGACACCTGGCCGCGGGCGCTGTCGCCTGCCGGTGATCCGGGCGGATCACTTGCACTGCTCCAGCATCGCGTCCTTGTCGGCGGAGGTCACCGGGAGGTCGTACTTGAGAGAGACCTGGGCGAACCGCACGGCGTAGGAGCAGCGGATCTCCCGCCGGGGCGGCAGCCACGTGGCCGGGCCGGAGTCTCCCTTGGATCCGTTGGTTGCGCCGTCCACGGGCATGAGGTTGAGCGGGTCGTTCGCGATCTGCTTGCGCTTGCTCTCGCTCCACCGCGACGCGCCCATCTGCCAGTCGTACGACAGGGGCATGACGTGGTCGATCTGGACCTTCGCGGCGGCCGACTTGCTCCAGTCGATCTTCTTGCCGGTGTACGGGTCGTACAGCTTCATGGTGACGATGACGCAGTTCGACCCGCCGCGGTACTCGACGTTCTCGCCGTCCCGCTTGAGCATGTCGTTGCGGGTGTCGCAGCCGTTGCGCCCCCAGGGGACGCCGTCCACGTTGTCGGCCCAGGCGTAGCCGAACTTGTCCCGGTCGTAGCCGGTCTTCGCGCCGCGGCCCTTCGTCGCCACCTTGCCGATGAGGTCGCGGGCCTTCGCCTTGTCCTTGCCGGAGCTGAGGGCCATCAGTCCGGGGCCGGTGCCGTCGGGGTTGTCGAGCGGGTTGACGCCGCGATCCTCGCCCGAGCCGCCGCTCCCGCCGTCCTGGCCGCCGCCGTCCTGGCCGCCGCCGCTCTGGCCCGCGGGCTCCGCCGCGAGATCGCCTATCCGCCCGCATCCCGTCAGCAACGCCAGCGCCGCCGCGGTAGCGGCGATCAATCGGGTACCTCGCCCGCTCAAAGCTACCCCTAAGTAAAGAAATATCTGAAATATCCCACCTAGGTATAGCAAAGCGTAAAAACTTGGCAAAGTAGGCGCGCCCTGGAGATCTACTACACGGGCGGCCGGGGCCGTGCGGCGGCGCGGAACGCCGAGGAGAACGCCGAGGGGCGCGGCATCGCGCCGCGCCCCTCGGTCAGATGGTCGTGAGAATCAGGCCGGGATCCAGTCCTGCCAGACGATCCTGTTGGCCTCGACCCACTTCCGGGCGGCGTTCTCGGCGCTCATCTTGTTCTCCGCCATGTCGAAGGCGACGGCGTTCTGGTCGTCGTTGGTCCAGACGAAGTTCTTGATCAGCTCGTACGCCTTGCCGCCGCTCTTGGCGAACTTCACGCTGACGATCTTGTCGAGCAGGTACGGCGGGTAGTCGCACTTGACCAGCTCGGGCTTGGCGTCGCACCCGATCGCGTACGGCGGAAGGTTGATCTTGACGAGCTTGAGCTGGTTGAACAGCCACTGGGGCTCGTAGAAGTACATGAGCAGCGGGGTCTCGTTCTCGGTGGCCTTGCGGGCCGCCGCGATCAACGCGTCCTCGCTGCCGGAGTAGACCACCTTGTACGGCAGGTGCAGGTTGTTGATCAGCGCCTCGTCGCTGGTCACGAAGGACTTGTCACCGGCCAGGTACTGCCCCAGGCCGCCGCTCTTGTCGGTCTTGAACAGGTCCTTGTACTTGACCAGGTTGTGCCAGTCGGTGATGTCCGGATACTTCTTGACCATCCACTCGGGGACATACCACCCGATGACGCCCTTGTTGCCGTTCTCACCCGCGGTGACGGCGACCTTCTTCTCCTCGATGTACTTCTTCTTCAGCTCCGGATGGGCCCAGTTCTCGAGGACCACGTCAACCGTGCCCTTCTCGAAGCCGTTCCAGGAGTCCGCCTCGCCGCTCTCGATCTTCTCCACCTTGTAGCCGAGCTCGTTCTCCAGGAGGTAGTCGACCACCGCCGCGCTGGCCTCGTAGCCGATCCAGGGATTGATCGCCATCCGCACCGTCTTCGAGCCGCCCGCGGCTCCCGCTCCGGCGGCGTCCGAACTCCCACTCGGGCTGCCGCCGCTGCAGGCGGTCATGACCAGCGCGAGCGACAGCACGCCGGTAAGGAGACGGATCCTCATATCTGACCTCATCTGATGTCGTACGGGCGGCGACCGCGGGCGGTGGGGCCGCGGCGACACCGGGAGAGTATTCCACAACGGGCCGGATGGGCCGCGATCTCCGCGGATCACGGCCGGGAGGAACCTCCCGCGCCCCCTCCGGGCGGGGCGCGGGAGACGACCCTCAGGTCCTTCGGGTCACTTGGCGATCCAGGCCTGCCACTTGGCCGTGTTGGCCTCGACCCACTTCTTGGCCGCGTCCTCGGCGGACATGCCGTTGTTGGTCATGTCGTCGGCGACCGCGTTCTGGTCGTCGTTCGTCCACTGGAAGTTCTTGACGAGGTCGTACGCCTTGCCGCCGGTGTCGGCGAACTTCTTGCTCACGATCTTGTCCAGGTCGTATGGCGGGTAGTCGCAGGCGACCTTCTTGGGGTCGCTGTCGCAGCCCTCCTCCCAGGCGGGGAGGTTGATCTTGACCAGCTTGACCTGGTTGAACAGCCACTGCGGCTCGTAGAAGTACATAAGCAGCGGCTTCTTCTGGTCGGTCGCCTGCTTGGCGGCCTTGATCAGCGCGGCCTCGCTGCCGGCGTACACGACCTTGTAGTCGAGCTTGAGGTTCTTGACCAGCGCCTCGTCGTTGGTGACGTAGGAGGGGTCGCCGTCGAGCAGCTGGCCCTTGCCGCCCGACTCCGAGGTCTTGAACAGGTCGGCGTACTTGTTCAGATTCTTGTAGTCGGTGATGTCGGGGTACTTCTGCGCCATCCACTCGGGCACGTACCAGCCGATGACACCCTTGTTGCCGGTGCTGCCCGCCTCGACGGCGACCTTCTTCTCCTCGATGTACTTCTTCTTGAGGTCCTCGTGACCCCAGTTCTCGATGACGACGTCGACGTCACCCGACTCCATGCCCTGCCAGGACGGCTCCTCGGCGAGCGTCACCTTCTCGACCTTGTTGCCGAGCTCGTGCTCCATCAGGTATGCCAGCACGGCGGCGTCGGCCTCGTAACCCACCCAGGGGTTGACCGCGATCTTGACGGTGCCGGCCGCGGACGCGGCCGCCGAGCCCGCCGCGCTCGGGGCGGCGTTCGAGTCGTCCTCTACCTTGGCGCCTCCGCAGGCGGTCACGGCGAGGCCGAGAGCGAGGCCCCCTGCGATCAGGCGTAGCTTCTTCATGCGTTCCTCTTCTTGTGGGGAGAGCGGCGCCCATTGGCGCCTTGCGTGATCCGGTCGAGCATCACGCCGAGGAGGACCAGGGCGACGCCGGCGGCGAAGCCTTTGCCGTAGTCCTCCTGCTGGGCGATTCCGGCCACGACGTCGTATCCGAGGGCGCCCGCGCCGACGAGCGCACCGATCACCACCATCGCCAGCGTCATGACGATGCCCTGGTTCGCCGCGAGCAGCAGCGAGTTGCGCGCCATCGGCAACTGGACCTTCCACAGCACCTGCCGGTCGGTGGAGCCCGCCGACCTGGCCGCCTCGATCACGGTGGCGGGCACCGCCCGCAGGCCGTCCTCGACGAGGCGGGCGACCACCGGCACCGCGTAGATGAGCGAGGCCACGATCGCGGTGAAGCGGCCGTTGCCGAACAGCGCCACGGCCGGCAGCAGGTAGGAGAACGACGGCATCGTCTGCGCGGCGTCGAGGACGGGCCGCAGCCCGGCGGCGAACCACCGGGATCTCCCCGCCGCGACGCCGAGCGCGAGCCCCACCGCGATCGTGATCAGCGACGCGACCAGCACGATCGTCAGCGTCTCCATGCCGTGCTCCCACAGGTGCAGCGCGGCGACGCCCGCCAGGCAGGCGGCGGCGACCAGACCGGCCGCGGGACCGCTCACCCGCCAGGCGAACCCCAGCACCGCCGCCGTGACCAGCCACCAGGGAGCGCTGGTCAGCACGTCCTGCAGCGGGTTGAGCAGTCCGTACGCCACCGTGTCGTTGAGGAAGCCGGTGAAGACGTACCAGTGCGCCTCGATCCAGTCGACCACGTCGTTGATGGGCCGTACGACCTGCACCTGCCACCGCTCGGGGAACTCCGGCGCGAGCGCCTGTGTCAGGGTGATCCCCAGGGCGGTCAGGACGGCGAGACCACCCCAGCGGACGGCCCTCGCCCGGCTCCCGCCCTCGCGCCGCCGCGCCGCCGACCTGGTGACCCGGTCGAGCACGATGGCGATCAGCACGATCGCGACGCCGGGCACCAGCGCGGCGCCCACGTTCACCCGCGCGAGCGCCCGGATCAGGTCGACGCCCAGCCCGGGCGCGGCGATCAGCGCGACGAGCGGCACCATCGACAGCGCGGCGGCGATCGTCTGGTTGACGCCCAGCATGATCGTGTTCAGCGCCAGCGGCAGGCGCACCTTCAGCAGCGTCTGCCGGCCGGTGGCGCCGAGCGACTCCGACGCCTCCACCGTCACTCCGGGCACCCGCTGGACGGCCAGCGCGGTGATCCTGATCGCCGGCGGCATCGCGTAGATCATCGTGGCGATCGTCGCGGACGCCGGCCCGATCAGGAACAGCAGCAGGATCGGCGACAGGTACGAGAAGGTCGGCATGATCTGCATCACGTCGAGCACCGGGGTGACGATCCGGCGGACGCGCGCCGAGCGGCCGGCCCAGATCCCCAGCGGGATGCCGATCAGCAGCGACAGCGCCACCGCCGACAGCGTCAGCGCGAGCGTGTCGACGCTCGCCTCCCAGAAGCCGAGCATGCCGACGCCGGCGAGGCCCGCCGCCGCGACGAGCGCGATCCGCCACCCGCCGGCCAGCCAGCCGAGACCGGCGGCGAGACCGATGAGCCCGGGCCAGCCCAGCGCGACCAGCCCGCCCTGGACCAGCGTGTAGAGCTCCGCCACGCCCAGCCGGATGTAGTTGACGACGTACAGGAAGATCGGGCTGCTGTTGCGGTTGGCGTCCACCCAGTCGCGGGCGTCGTTGAGCCAGTGGAAGAGGACGGCGTCGTCGTCGTGCGGCAGCACGGCCGTGCCGTGGAAGACCGCGTAAAGCGCCACCACGGCGACCACTCCCGCGGCGAGCGCGGCCCATCGCACGAGGCGCCGGGCCCGCGCCGGGCCGGGCACGGGCGGCGCAGGGGGCGACGGGGGCGGCGGGGGCGGCGCCGTCCGCACGGGTGCGCTCACCACTACGCCTCCCCGCCCACGCCCGTGGAGACCGGCGGGATTGGCGGCACCGGCGGGATTGGCGGGGCCTCGGTCCCGGGCCGCACCGCGCCGAGGATGTCGACCCGGCTCACCACGCCGACCAGTTGGCCGCCGTCGACGACGCGGATCGGCCGGTCCGATCCCATCGCGGCCGGAACCGCGTCGTGGATGACGGTGCCGGCGGGCAGCTCGGGGCCGTCGAGCGGCTCGCCCGGCTCGGGGTCCCGGCAGATCCAGCGCAGCGACAGCACCTGGGCCCGGGGGACGTCCCGCACGAAGTCGGCCACGTAGTCGTCCGCGGGCGCCCCCACCAGCTCCTCGGGGGTCCCGATCTGCACGATCGCGCCGGCCCGCATGATCGCGATGCGCTCGCCCAGCTTCAGCGCCTCGGACAGGTCGTGGGTGATGAAGACCATGGTCTTGCCGACCTCGCGGTGCAGCCGGATGACCTCGGCCTGCATGTCGCGCCGGATCAGCGGGTCGAGCGCGCTGAACGGCTCGTCGAACAGCAGCACCTCCGGGTCGACGGCGAGCGCGCGGGCCAGGCCGACCCGCTGCTGCATGCCGCCGGACAGCTGCTCGGGATAGGAGTCCTCGTGGCCCTCCAGCCCGACCAGCGAGAGGATCCGCCCGGCCTTCTCGTGCCGCTCGGCCTTCCCCATGCCCTGGATCTCCAGGCCGTACGCGACGTTGTCCACGACCCTGCGGTGCGGCAGGAGCCCGAAGTGCTGGAAGACCATGCTCACCCGGTGGCGGCGGAGATCCCGCAACTGCCTGGCCGACATGGCGCACACGTCCTGGCCGTCGATCAGCAGTTCGCCCGCCGTCGGCTCGATCAGCCGGGTGAGACAGCGCACCAGCGTCGACTTGCCGCTGCCCGACAGGCCCATGACGACGAAGACCTCGCCCGGCCGTACCTGGAAGCCGACGTCCCTGACGGCGGCGGTGCAGCCCGTCTTCGCCCGCAGCTGCGCGGGCTCAAGATCGGCGTCGGGGCTGCCGATGATCCTGCCGGCCTTGGGACCGAAGATCTTCCAGAGCCCGCGAACCTCGATCGCGGCTGTGCCCACTGTGATTTCCCCTCATTTCGCGGTCGCCCGCGAGGCGGCGTGGACGCCCGGAAACGCCACAGCACGGCGCGGAGGCTGCCGCTCGCACGCCGTGGATGAAGAGCGGGGGGCCAACGACTCCTCAGGGCACACGCACAGGCGTTGCTCAATTCGCAACACGGATCCTGTTTGACAACAGAACTGAGGCTAGGCCCCAAACGCCCCACTTATAGGGAAAAACGCCTTCTGCTCGCCATATCGTGACCGTCCGGTGATCTTTACAATCATCGGACATTCCAGGCGGTGAAGACATGGCAGCGGGCCGTGAAAGCACGCCGGGCGAGGTGAGAGCGCGGCGATGCGCCGCGAGTGCTGCCGCCCCGGCGGGACGGCGCACCGCGGCGCACCAGTGGCGCCCGGCCTCCCGTCAGAGGCCGTACTCCTTGGAGATCCGCTCGTGCCGCTCGGCCTCGATGCCGACCTCGCGGGCGAGGTCGAGCCAGGCCAGCGGATGGGACCACTGCTCGGTGATGTCGTCCAGGACGGCGTCCAGATCCGCGGGCCGTACGGCGGGCGGAATCGCGATCCAGCCGAACACGCCGGGAAGCTGCTCGCCGCTGGCGGGGTGGGTGACGCGGTAGTTCTCGTCGCTGTAGACCCACATCGGCCAGCCGCGCTCGGCCAGGACCTCGTTGAACTCGGTCCACTCGTCCTCCGACGGCGCGGCGCCGTCGAAGAACCAGCTCGTGTAGCCGCCGGGACGCAGCATCGTCACCCCGGCGAAGGGGATCACGAAGCTCTCCCGCTCCTCCTCGCCCTCCGGGATCGGCTCCAGCGGCCGGGGGTCGATCACGACCACATCGCCCGCGTTGTACTCCATGCCGCGCGGCTGCGGGATCGCGAGGCGGGCGGTGGCCGGGCCGGTCCGTACGGCGAGGACCTCGCGCTGGCTGCCGTCGGGGGCGGGGAGGATCACCCGGACGAGGTGCCACTCCTCCTCGATCGGGCCCTCACCCTGCTCGATCGGCATGCCGAGCCCGGTCGCGGCGGCCCGTACGGTCGCCCAGTCCTCCACGGCGGTGGACATGACGATGACCCGCCAGACGTCCTCCTCCTCGGCCTCGCCCGTCTCCAGCAGCGGCTTGAGGATCTCGGCCGCCTTGGCGTTGTCGCCGAGCTGCTGGACGGCGCCCGACCACAGGCGGCGCCCCTCCAGCCCGCCGCCGTTGGCGACCGCCAGCTCCGCCTCGGCCGCCGTCTGCTCCCACCGCTCACGGGCGCGGTGCAGCCGGGCGAGCGCGAGGTGGGAGGCGGTCTCCGGCAGGCGGGCCGCGAGGCTCTCCACCCGCTCGTCCTGACGGGCCTCGATCAGCAGGCCGGTGAGATAGGCGAGGTCCTCCTCGCCCGCGGCGGCCGGGTCGGCGTCCTCGGCGAGCGCCTTCCAGTAGATGTCAGCGCCCACCCCGGGGTAGCCGAGGAACCCGAGGGTGGTGGTGTGCCGGCGGGTGGCCTCCAGATCGGCGCCCGAGAGCGGCCACAGCCAGCCGACCCAGCGCTCGGGGTCGGCCGTGCTGCCGTCGGCGGCGTCGAAGTAGGCCACCAGCTCGTCGCGCGGGCCGGGCTGCGGCGCCTCCTTGGCGGCGCCGGCCGCTGCGCGCAGCTCGGCCACCCGGTCCGTCAGGCCCTCGGTCGCGCGGAGGCCGGCGAGGGCCGCCTCCGCCTCGTCCGCGAGCAGGCGGGCCTGCCACAGGCCCTGCCGGGCGACGGCCAGGTGCCCGGCGGTGAGGGCGAGCTCGAAGCGGGCGCGGTGGCCGCCCATCGTCTCGAAGTACGTCATCCACTGGCGCAGGATGCGGCCGAGCTGCCAGCTGTTGGCGATCGAGCCGCCGCTCTCGACCAGCACGCGGACGGTGCGCGCCCACTCGGCCCACTCACGCGGGTGGTCCCCCACCACGTCGAGGTCGGGCAGTGCCTCCACGGCCTCCTGCGTACGGTCGAGCGTGGCCAGCACCAGCGACCGGAGCAGGGCCTCACGGCGGCCCTTCGCGACCGGGTCGTCGGGCTTGAAGCCGGTCGAGGCGTCCAGCGCGGTCAGCGCGTCGCCGGGACGCCCGGCGGCGAGCAGCGCGCGCGCCGAGGCGGCGCCCAGCTCCCAGCTCGCCTCGCGCCCGGCCCCGCGCAGCCGCTCGACGGCCGCCTCCGCGTACGCGACGCCCTCGGCCGCCTGACCGGCGTCGACGAGCGCCAGAACGTACTGCGTGGCCAGTCCGGCGAAGGCGAGGGAGTCGGGACCCACGCCGTCGAGCGCGGCGCCGAGCGAGCTCAGCCGGGCGGCCGCGTAGCCGGGACCGTCGGTGTTGGCCTGGGTGACGGCCAGGATCTCCACGCCGCCGGGGGCGGCGGGGCACTCGGCGACGTCGCCCCGCTCCGCGAACTCCGCCAGCGAGGCGGCGTCGTCGAGCGCGACCCCGCCCATGGCGCGGTCGCCCACCCGCCCCAGCAGGTGCCAGTAGCGCGCGAAGAGCTCCAGCCACGGCTTCTCAAGAGACTCGGCGTGCTGCGTGATGGCCGGCGCCACGACGTCCAACTGGGCGAAACGGCCCTCGAGCGCCTGCGCGGGCACGTCGCCCAGCGCCATGGCGAGCCCCGTGTTGCCCGCCTCGTGCAGTTCACGCTGGGTGCCGCCGACCCAGGCCCAGATGTCCACGTCCATGGGCAGCCAGTGTGCCAGGTCGCCGACCATGACCCAAACAGCGCGCCGAACCGAACAACGCGCCGTACGACGTGGAGCAGTTGGGCCGTCAGGGCCGGCCCACCGTCCGGCGGGGCATGCTCCTGAGCCTGGATTCGGACTCACAGTGGGGGATCAGAACAAGGTTCCGCAAGCGCCGTGGACCGTCAGAGGGCGGCGGGCCACTCGCCCGAGGCGACGAGTACGGCGGGACCGGCCAGGTGACTCGTGTCCTCGGTGAGCGTGACGGTCACCGTGCCGCCGAGCACCCGGACCTCCCAGGTGCCGGTCGTCTCGCCGGCCGCGCGGGCGGCCGCGACGGCCGTCGCGACGGCGCCGGTGCCGCACGAGCGCGTCTCCCCCGACCCCCGCTCGTGCACGCGCATCGACACCGTACGGCCGCCCACGGCGTTGAAGATCTCGACGTTGACGCCCTCCGGGTAGTCTCCCCGGTCGAACTCGGGCTCCCGGCCGAGGTCGAACCCGGCCACCGGCTCCTCGACCAGGCACGCCAGGTGGGGGTTGCCCATGTTCACGTTGACGCCGCGACACTCGCGCCCGTCCACGACCGCGCGGCTCTCCCCCAGCACCCGCGGCCTGCCCATGTCGATCGATACGTCGCCCGACGCGCCGAGCCGTACGCGCTTGACTCCCCCGCGCGTCGCGACGGCGAACTCGCCGGGCGCCGCGAGCCCCGCGTCCACCAGATAGCGGGCGAAGACCCGGAGGCCGTTGCCGCACATCTCGGCGATGCTGCCGTCGGCGTTGCGGTAGTCCATGAACCACTCGGCCTCGCCGGACCGCTCGGCCGCCTCCGGGCACAGCTTGGCGCGGACGACGCGCAGCACGCCGTCGGCCCCGATGCCGGTGCGCCGGTGACACAGCGCCGCGATCTGTGTGGAGGACAGGTCGAGCCGGGCGTCCGGGTCCGGCAGGATGACGAAGTCGTTCTCGGTGCCGTGCCCCTTCACAAACCGCATGGCAGCAGTCTAGGAGGCGCCGGTGATCACGCCGATCGCGCGGTCGGCCAGATCGGGCGCGTCGAACGGCAGCCAGACCACCCGCGGGTCGCGGCGGAACCACGACTCCTGCCGCCGGGCGAACCTGCGGGTGGCGCGCACCGTCTCCACCCGCGCCTGCTCCTCGGTCCACTCCCCGGCGAGGAACCGCAGCACCTGCGCGTATCCGAGGGCCCGCCCGGCCGTCCTGCCCTCGGCGAGGCCGCGCCCGGCGAGCGCGCGCACCTCGTCCACCAGCCCGGCGTCCCACATGCGGGCGACCCGGAGCTCGATCCGCTCGTCCAGGACCGGCCGCGGCACCTCGACGCCGATCTGCACGCTGTCGTAGACCGCGTCGTACGACGGCATGGTCGCGGAGAACGGCCGCCCGGACAGCTCGATGACCTCCAGCGCGCGGACGATCCTGCGGCCGTTGCTCGGCAGGATGTTCTCGGCGGCCACCGGGTCGAGGCTCTTCAGCCGGTCGTAGAGAGGCGCCGGGCCGGTCTCGGCGAGTTCCTTCTCCAGGCGGTCCCGCGCGTCCGGGTCCGTGCCGGGGAACTCCAGGTCGTCGAGGACGGCCCGCACGTAGAGCCCCGACCCGCCGGCCAGGACGGGCGCCCTGCCGCGCGAGCGCAGGTCGTCGACCAGTGGCCGGGCGAGCCGCTGGTATTCGGCCACGCTGGCCGTCCGGGTCACCGGCCAGATGTCCAGCAGGTGGTGCGGCACCCCACGCCGCTCCTGGAGCGACAGCTTCGCGGTGCCGATGTCCATGCCCTGGTAGAGCTGCATGGAGTCGGTATTGATCACTTCGCCGCCCAGGCGGAGCGCGAGCTCGACGGCCAGGTCGGATTTGCCCGCCGCGGTCGCGCCCACGACGGCGATCACAGGTAGCTGCCCCACACCGTCCAGTGTCCCAGGGACGGGGAGGTCACAGGTCCCAGTCGAGGGTGGGCGGCAGATGGCCTTCGAGGGTCAGCAGCCACCGCTTGGACTCGACGCCGTCGCCGCCGCTGAACCCGCCCAGGCCGTTGCTCGCCACCACCCGGTGGCACGGCACGATGATCGGGATCGCGTTGCCGCCCATGATCGAGCCGATGGCCCGGGCCGGGACGCCCGCGCCGCTGCGCGCCGCCAGTTCGCCGTACGTCACCACCTCGCCGTACGAGACGGTGGCGTGCAGCGTGCCGAGGACCTGCCGCTGGAGGGGCGACATGAGCCGCCAGTCGACCGGGGCGCGGAACTCCTTCAGCTCGCCCCGGAAGTACGCGGCCAGTTCCTCCCGGACGGCGGCCGTACGGACCGGGTCGTCGGCGGCGGGCATGCCGAGGCGAGCTGTGATGCGCGCCCTGACCCTGCGGTCGTCGCGGAAGTCCGTCGCGGCGACCCCGTCCGCGGTGACGGCGGCGAGCACGTCGCCCAGCCGGGTCGGGACGGTCGCGAACGCCACCGTGCTGCTGTCCATCCGTCCATTCTGCCCATACGTCCAATCTGTGGGGGTGAGCGGCCGGGTAGGGTGATCGGGTGCTGGTCGCCGCGGCCGTCTGCCCGCATCCTCCGCTGCTCGTCCCGCAGGTCGCCGGGGCCGCCGCCGCCGAGCTCGATCCTTTGCGCGCGGCCTGCGCCGAGGCGGTGCGGTCGCTCGCCGGCGCCGGTCCCGACGTGCTCGTGGTGACCGGCGGCGACGGCTCCCCCGCGTCCTTTCCCGGCGACGCCGCCGGATCGTTGCGCCCCTGGGGGCCCGGCGTCAGGGTCGGCCCGGCGGGCGGAGAGCCGGTGCTGCCGCTGTCGCTCACGATCGGCCGCTGGCTGCTGGAACACTCCGCCGAGGCCCCCGAGGGGCGGTTCTCGCTGCGGTTCGAGGCGGTCGCCGCCGACGCGCCGGCGGCCGGGTGCGCCGCGCTGGGCCGCCGCCTGGCCGGCTCGGCGGATCGGGTGGCGCTGCTGGTCATGGGGGACGGCTCGGCCCGGCGCACGGAGAAGTCCCCCGGCTACGTGCATCCGGACGCGGTGCCGTACGACTACATGATCGCCGCGGCGCTCGCGTCCGGTGACTCCCGCGCGCTCCTGGCGCTGGACCCGGCCCGGGCCGCGGAGTTGCAGGTGGCAGGCCGGGCCGCCTTCCAGGTCCTGGGCGGGGCGGCGGAGGGCGCGCCACCGCGCGCCGCCGAACTGCTGCGCGACGAGGCGCCGTACGGCGTGGGGTACTTCGTGGCGCGCTGGCTCTGGTGAGCGGTCAGCCGCCCGCCTCGGCGCTCCGCTTCGGCACGGGCACGCGCATCAGGTCGCGGGCCGTCACCACCTCGCCCGAGTAGGCCTTGCGCACCTCGTCCACGAACCTGGGCTCGTCGGCTGTCGTGTACCGCTCGGAGAAGTGGGTGAGCACCAGGCGCCGCACCCCGCCCGCCGCCGCGACGCGCCCGGCCTGTGCCGCCGTCAGGTGTCCGTACTGCGCGGCCATCGCGCTCTCACCGGACAGGAACGTCGACTCGATCACCAGCAGATCGACGCCCTCGGCCAGGGCGAACGCGCCGTCGCAGAGGCGGGTGTCCATCACGAAGGCGGCGCTCTGGCCCGGCCGGGGCGCGCTGCAGTCCTCCAGCGTGACCACCGACCCGTCGGGGAGGGTCAGCGAGCCGCGCCGCCGGAGCTCTCCGATCATCGGCCCGCGTACGCCCCGCCTGTCCAGCTCGCCGGGCAGCATGCGGCGCCCGCCGGGCTCGTCCACGCGGTAGCCGTACGACTGGACGGGATGCGACAGCGGGCGCGCGGTCAGCGTCACCGGCCCCGCCGGCCACCGCGCCAGCTCGCCGGAGACCGGCCGGGGAGAGATCACGTCCGTATCCGCGAAGGCCGACGCGTTGCGCAGCCTGCGCCAGTACGTCTCGCCGCTCGCGGGATAGGCCGCCCGCACCTCGTGGGTCACCTTGTCTCTGGCGATCCGCTGGACGACGCCGGGGACCCCCAGGCAGTGGTCTCCGTGGAAGTGGGTGACGCAGATCCAGGTGACGTCGTGGGCGCTCACCCCGGCGTGCAGCATCTGCCGCTGCGTGCCCTCCCCCGGGTCGAACAGGAACCCCTGGCCGTCCCAGCGCAGCAGATAGCCGTTGTGGTTGCGATGACGCGTGGGCACGGCGCTGGAGGTGCCGAGGACGACGAGTTCACGTACGGACACACCGCCGATGCTAGATCGTGCCGCCAAGGCCGCGCCCGCGGCCTTCGACAACCACCCGTCGCCCTATCAATACGACCTCGACGAAGTGAACCGCATCTACTGAAGGGGGACTTCGGCGGTCCCGGGTGGAGCATGCCGTGGCCATACGGCTGCACATCACGGGCATTCGTACGAATTGCCGTCGAATCACTCGTCTGGAGTTCCGGGAATTCACAGAAAGGCCGCTGAATTCCAATGCGCGGTGGGCAGACTGAGGAATCGAGACCGACACACCGCCACATGGAAGAAAACGACCTTGCCGGAAAACTCCCCCATCCCACGGCATCGGCGCGGCACCAGCACCGTCTTCGCGCTGACGGGCGCGATCGGTGTGACCGCGATCGCCGGACTCGGCGTCGTCCTGGCCGTCATGCCCGGTCAGGACCTGGCGGCGTCCTCCGTCGCCCACTCACCCACCGCAGGCCCGCGCTTCGGACGAGAAGGGTCCTTCGACGCCGCCGCACCGGGCATCCCCGGCGCCGGGCCATTCTTCTCACAGTCCGGAAATCCACAATCATCCGCGTCTACGGATATTTCGGAAGATGCAACGCTGGAGCGCCCGGAAACGGCTCCGGACATCGCGTCGCAACTATCCGGCGATTCGGCCGAGGAAGCGGGAGACGAGGCGACCGGAGACGGCTCGGCTGAGCAAGAGCGGTCGGCGGCCGAGCGAGGGGCACTGCCCCCGGGTCACGAGACCGGCGGGCCGGGGTCTCCCGGGCGTGCGGTCCGGGCGACCGGCCCCTCCCGTCCGCCCGCGTGGTCCGCACGTCTCGCCGGGAGCGGTGCCACCGGCACGGCGAGCCGTTCCGGGACGAGGGACGCCGACCGGCGGCGAACCGCGCGGACCGCTTCCCCCGAAGGCGCGAAGCCGGTCACGCACAAGCCGGACGCTCAGGGCTCCACCGGCCCGGACAGCGCCGCCCGAGGGTTTGGCGCTCGTGGGTCCGGCGCGGGGACCTCGGCCGCGTCCCGCGCCGAGGCGGCCGGTGTGGCGCGCGCCCGGATGCGGGATGCCTGCCTGCGGTTCCACGACCTGCGCCGCGCCTACTGCTACCAGGTCCTGCGCGGCCTCGGTCGATGACGACCCGCGAGGGCGGCCCGCACCTGCGCGGTCCCGCCCTCGCGGACCAGGTCAACCGCCTGATCAGGCGTGGTCCTGATCAGGCTTGTGATCAGGCGCGGTTCAGCCGGCCGAGCAGGCGGACGGTTGCGCGGGCAGCGGAGCCGGACGGCCGACGGTGGGCATGCCCAGGCTGACCGCGGCGCTCTGTCGCGGAGCCGCCTGCCGGGCCTCCCAGGCGTCGCCCGCGCGGGTCCGCCGTACGGACAGCACCTTGTCGGCCACCAGGTGGTGCGGCGCTGCGTAGGTGACCTCGACGGTGACCATGTCGCCGGGCCGGGCACCGGCGGCGGCATCGGTGGCCGCGAGGTGGACGAGACGGTTGTCGGCGGCGCGGCCGGACAGGCGGTGCGTGGCGTCGTCCTTGCGGCCCTCGCCCTCGGCGACCAGCACCTCAAGGGTGCGCCCGACCTGCGTCCTGTTCTCCGCCCAGGAGATCTCCTCCTGGAGCGCCACCAGGCGTTCGTACCTTTCCTGCACGACGGCCTTGGGCACCTGGTCCTCCATCGTCGCGGCGGGGGTGCCGGGGCGGATGGAGTACTGGAACGTGAACGCGTTGGCGAAGCGCGACTGCCGTACGACGTCGAGGGTCTGCTGGAAGTCCTCCTCGGTCTCGCCGGGGAAGCCCACGATGATGTCGGTCGAGATCGCGGCGTCCGGCATCGCGGCGCGCACCCGCTCGATGATCCCGAGGTAGCGCTCGGACCGGTACGACCGGCGCATGGCCTTGAGGACCCGGTCGGAGCCGGACTGCAGCGGCATGTGCAGCTGGTGCATCACGTTCGGCGTCTCGGCCATCGCGGCGATCACGTCGTCGGTGAAGGCGGCCGGGTGGGGTGAGGTGAAGCGGACCCGCTCAAGGCCCTCGACGTCGCCGCAGGCCCGCAGCAGCTTGCCGAACGCCAGCCGGTCGCCGAACTCCACGCCGTAGGTGTTGACGTTCTGCCCCAGCAGGGTGATCTCCAGGACGCCCTGGTCGACGAGGGTCCGCACCTCGTTCAGGACGTCGCCGGGACGGCGGTCCCTCTCCTTGCCGCGCAACGACGGCACGATGCAGAACGTGCAGGTGTTGTTGCACCCGACCGAGATCGCCACCCAGGCCGCGTACGCCGACTCACGGCGGCTCGGCAGCGTGGAGGGGAACGTCTCCAGCGACTCCCTGATCTCGACCTGGGCCTCGTCGGCGATCCGGGCGCGCTCCAGCAGCACCGGCAGCGAGCCGATGTTGTGGGTGCCGAAGACGACGTCCACCCAGGGGGCGCGGCGGACGATCTCGCCCTGATCCTTCTGCGCCAGGCACCCGCCGACCGCGATCTGCATGCCCTCGCGGGCCATCTTGATCGGCCGGAGGTGCCCCAGATTGCCGTAGAGCCGGTTGTCGGCGTTCTCGCGTACGGCGCAGGTGTTGAACACCACGACGTCCGGCGTCTGCCCCTCGGCGGCCCGGACGTATCCGGCGTCCTCCAGCAGCCCGGAGAGCCGCTCGGAGTCGTGCACGTTCATCTGGCAGCCGTAGGTGCGCACCTCGTAGGTCCGGGTCGCGCCCTCGGCGTCCTGTGTGGTCACAGTCTGTGTGGTCGCAGTCATCGCACTACAAGGGTAGGCGCTTCCCCACCCCCACCCGTACGAGAACCCTCCGCACTCGACCACACACGGAAAGTGACGATGGGGTGCGACGGCGAACGCATGCGACACTGAGAACGGACCAGTCGGTGAGAGGTGGAGCCTCGATGGCTATGCCCGCACGATCCACGGAGGCGCCGATGCAGGCCCGCGAGGCGCGGGCGGCCAGGAGCCCCTGGCGTGTCCCGGGTGAGCTTGAGGTCGAGGAGTGGTTCGAGCTCAACACGCAGGCGGACGACGGCAGCCGCTACGAGCTCATCGACGGGAGTCTCATCGTGTCCCCCGCACCACTCCCGATGCACCAGTGGATCGGCGACAACCTCCGCGCGGCCCTTCAGGAGGCCGCGCCCGAGGACCTGGTGGCGATCACCGCGACCGGCCTGCTTCTGGACGGCAGGCCTGGGGTGATTCCGGACATCATGGTCGTCGACCGGCAGCCGATACGCGCCGGCGCGTCGGTCATCCGGCCCGAGTGGGTGCGTCTGGTCGTGGAGATCGTCTCGCGGTCCACCACCCTGACCGACCGGGTGGTGAAGCCCGCGAAGTACGCCGAGGCCGGGATTCCCGGTTTCTGGCGGATCGAGACCCATCCGTTCCGCGGTCAGGCGGACGAGCGGCTTCCCGTGGTGTTCACGTACCGGCTGGACGAGGACGGCCAGTACCAGCTGATCCACCGGGTGGGGGCGGGCGAGGTGGTGGCCGTGGGCGAGCCGTTCAAGGTGGCGATAGATCCCGAGGCGTTCGCGCGGGTGTGACGGGTGAGCGGCCCCGCCGCGACGCCCGGACGTCCTGGGACATTGTCCGCTGTGGGTCCCCGCGAACCTGTCGGTCGCCGCCGTGCCGGCGTTCTTCCCGTCCGGACGGCCCTCGTCGCCCCGATGGCGGGCCGCCCTGTGGACGCTCGCCGCGGTCTCCGCCGTGATGACGGCGGTGAGCGCCCTCCTGCCCGGCCCCAGCCACCAGGTCGGCTGGGGCACGCCGCTGCCCAACCCCCTCGCGGTGCCCGCGCTCGCCGCCGTCGCCCCGTTCGTCGAGCCGCTGACGACCGCGCTCATGGGCGCGCTGGTCGCGACCGAGCGCGTCACCAGGGACCATCCGCACGTGCGGGTCCTCGTGCTCAGCATGGCGGACGACGACGACGCGGTCTTCGCGGCGGTGCGCGCGGGCGCGCGGGGATACGTGCTCAAGGGCGCGCGGCGGGCCGAGCTCGTCCGGGCGGTCCGGGCCGTGGCCGAGGGCGAGGCGATCTTCGGCCCCGCCCTCGCCGGGCGGCTGATGGGTTACTTCTCCGACCTCGGCAGGGCGCCCCGGCCCAGCTTCCCCGAGCTCACCCCGCGTGAGCGGGAGATCCTGGGCCTGGTCGCCGCCCACCTGACGAACGGCCAGATCGCGGCCCGGCTCGGGCTGAGCCAGAAGACCGTGCGTAACGCCCACGTGGGTGAGGAAGCCCGGCAGCAGGATGCCGTACACGAAGCCGCCGAGGGCGCCCGCCACCTCGGTCACCCGGGCGGCCTGGGCGTCGGGGAGGCTGAGCCCCAGCGCCAGGTCGTAGAAGTCGGTCATGAACAGGCAGGCGGCGGTGACCGCGCCGGTCAGGCCGACCGCCGCGCCGATGTTGCCGGTGCGCGGCGCGCGGCCGCGCAGCAGATGGGCGAGACCGAGGATCACCGGGACCAGGCAGGCGGTCGCCCACTGGAACAGCAGCGCGCTGGCCTGCACCTGTACGGGGCTGGCGCGGAACACGGCGGGAGCGTGCTCGGTGCCCGGCGGCGAGGTGACGAAGGCCAGGCCGAGCAGGACGGGCCACACCAGCATGGCCGCCGCCGCGACGGTCTTCCTGAACAAATCCGGATTTTTCAGCATCTTGACTCCTACGCGATCAGAGGGTCGGCAGGAGCCAACCGGGACCGCGTCCCGGGCCGCATGGGGCGGGCCGTCCGGACAAACCGGGAGAGATGTCCTGAGCAGCCGGGATGTGATCTATTCGGTACCGGCCCGTTAGTGACGGCGCGACATTGACGCCCCTACGTTGTTGACCATGACGGAGATCAGTGGTCCCGATCCGCTTGTCAGGCTGGAGGGAGTCAACAAGCACTTCGGTCCCCTGCACGTGCTCCAGGACATCGACCTGAGCGTGGCCCGGGGCGAGGTGGTCGTCGTCATCGGCCCGTCCGGCAGCGGCAAGTCCACGCTGTGCCGGGTGCTCAACCGGCTGGAGACCATCGACTCCGGGAGCATCGTCTTCGACGGGCGGGAACTGCCCGCGGAGGGCAGGGCGCTGGCCCGGCTGCGCTCCGAGGTCGGGATGGTGTTCCAGTCCTTCAACCTCTTCGCGCACAAGACGATCCTGGAGAACGTCACGCTCGGCCCGACCAGGGTGCGGAAGATCCCTCGGCAGCAGGCCGAGCAGCGGGGCATGGAGTTGCTCGAACGGGTCGGCATCGCCTCGCAGGCGGGGAAGTATCCCGCCCAGCTCTCCGGCGGCCAGCAGCAGCGGACGGCCATCGCCCGCGCGCTGGCGATGGACCCCAAGATGATCCTCTTCGACGAGCCCACCTCGGCCCTCGACCCGGAGATGGTCCAGGAGGTGCTCGACGTGATGGTCGGCCTGGCCAGGGACGGCATGACGATGATGGTCGTCACCCACGAGATGGGCTTCGCCCGCCGCGCGGCCAACCGCATCGTGTTCATGGCCGACGGCCAGATCGTCGAGGAGGGGTCGCCCTCGGAGTTCTTCACCCAGCCGAGCACCGAACGCGCCCGCGACTTCCTCTCCAAGATCCTCACGCACTGATCCGTGTTCCTGACAGCCCCTGCTCCTGACAGCCCCTGCTCACGACAGTCCCAGCTCACGACAGTCCCAGCTCACAAAGTGCTCCACAGAAGCGAAAGGTGATGCGGATGCGATTCGCAGCCGGCTTGCTCGCGCTCGCCGCCCTGGCCACCGGCCTGACGGCCTGCGGCGGTTCCGGGTCGGGTTCGATCGTCGACAAGGCGAAGGACGACAAGAAGCTCGTGATCGGCGTCAAGATCGACCAGCCGGGCTGGGGCCTGAAGAAGCCCGACGGCAGCTTCGGCGGGTTCGACGTCGACGTGGCGAAGTACGTCGCCAAGGAACTCGGCGTGCCGGAGAGCGGCATCACGTTCAAGGAGGCCCAGTCGGCCAACCGCGAGCCGTTCATCCAGCAGGGTCAGGTCGACATGGTCATCGCGACCTACTCGATCACCGACGAGCGGAAGAAGAAGATCTCCTTCGCCGGGCCGTACCTCGTCACCGGGCAGGACATCCTCGTCCGCGCCGACGACAGCTCGATCACGGGGGTCGAGTCGCTCAAGGACAAGAAGGTCTGCGGCGCGCAGGGGTCGTCGTCGCCCAAGCGGCTCGCGGACAAGTTCGGCCCCGACTGGGAGGCCAAGAACCTCACCCAGCAGCAGGGGTACGGCGCCTGCCTGCCGCTGCTGGAGAACAAGCAGGTCGACGCGATCTCCACCGACGCCACGATCCTCGCCGGGTTCGCCACCCAGTTCCCCGGCAAATTCAAGCTGGTCGGCCAGCCGTTCAGCGAGGAGAGGTACGGCATCGGCATCAAGCTGGACGACAAGACCGGCCGCGACGCGATCAACAACGCGATCGAGAAGTTCTTCAAGGACGGAAGCTGGCGCAAGGCCATCGACGCGAACCTCGGCGAGTTCGGCAAGTACTTCACGACGCCGCCGTCCGTCGACCGGTACTAGAACACCGACAGCGGCACTGGAAGGAGGCCGGCGGTGGAGGCCGTCGTCGACGAGCTTCCCGTCATCCTCGGCGCGTTCTGGCTGACGGTGAAGCTCACGGTGGTCAGCGGGCTGATCTCGCTGGTCTGGGGGATGGCGCTGGCCGCCATGCGGGTGAGCCCGCTGCCGGTGCTGCGGGCGGCGGGCGCGCTGTACGTCAACGTGCTGCGCAACACGCCCCTCACACTGATCATCGTGTTCTGCGGCCTCGGCCTCGGCACGGTGATGGACGTCCAGTTCTCCGACAACCTGTCGATCAACAGCTTCTGGCTGTCGATCATCGGGTTGTCGGCCTACACCTCCGCCTTCGTCTGCGAGGTCGTCCGGGCCGGGGTCAACACCGTGCCCCTCGGCCAGGCGGAGGCGGCCCGCGCGATCGGCCTGACGTTCCTGCAGACGCTCCGCCTGGTGATCCTCCCCCAGGCGGTGCGCACGGTCATCGCACCCCTGGGGAGCCTGCTGAACGCGCTGGTCAAGAACACGACGGTCGCCGCCGCGATCGGCGTCACGGAGGCGGCACTGCGCATGAAGGGCCTGTTCGACGCCCACGGAGACGCGATCATCCCGATCTTCCTCGGCTTCGCGGCCGGTTTCGTGGTGCTGACCCTCCCCGTCAACCTGCTGTCCGGCTGGCTGGCCCGCCGCCTGGCGGTGGTCCGATGACGGCCCGCGGCGCGAGCGTCCTCTACGACGTCCCCGGCCCGCGCACCCGGCTGCGCAACAACGTCCTGACGCTCGTCTTCGGCGCCGTGCTGCTGCTGGTCGCGTACTTCGCCTGGGCGAAGTTCGACGAGAAGGGCCAGTGGAGGGGCGAACTGTGGCAGCCGTTCCTCCGGGCGGACACCTGGACCGAGCTGATCCTCCCCGGGCTGCTCAACACGTTGTCGGCCGCGGCGGTGGCCGCGGTTTTCGCGCTGGTCTTCGGCGCCGTGTTCGGCATCGCCCGCCTGTCGGACCACCGCTGGGTGCGGCTCCCCGCCGGGCTCGTCGTCGAGGTCTGCCGGGCGATCCCGCTGCTCATGATGATCTTCTTCGCGCAGTACGGCGGGAGCCTCGCGGGGCTCGTCGTCACCGAGTTCACCGCCGTGGTCTTCGGCCTCACCGTCTACAACGGGTCGGTCCTGGCCGAGATCGTCCGCGCGGGCATCCTGGCGGTGCCGCGCGGCCAGGCCGAGGCGGGCTACGCGATCGGCCTGCGCAAGAACCAGGTGATGCGGGTGATCCTGCTGCCGCAGGCGGTCACCGCGATGATGCCCGCCATCGTCAGCCAGCTCGTCGTGCTGCTCAAGGACACCGCGCTCGGGTTCGTCGTGGCGTACGCCGACCTGCTGAACGCCGGCGCGCGGGTGGTGCCGGCGAACTTCTCCAACCTGATCCCCTCGGTGATCGTCATCGCCGTGGTCTACATCGCGATCAACCTGGCGCTCGGCTATCTCGCCACCTGGCTGGAACGGCGCAGCCGGCGCAGCAGGAAGGTCACGGCCGACCCGGCCGCCGCCGAACGGGCCGGCGGCGAGGTCGCCTTCGTCCGCTGATCCCGCGCTCTCCGGTCAAGGGAGTTTTGCCGTGTCGCTGCTGGCGGCGGCGCGTACGCGACCTCGATATTGAGCGCGTGTGGCGTGTCCTCGCCGTGATCGGCGTCCTGGCGGCCGGGTGCCTCGCGGGGTGCGGGGGCGACGGCAGGCTGGTGATCGGCGTGCGCCCGGGGCAGCCGGGGCTGGTCGCCCGGATGCCCGACGGGCACTTCGGCGGCTTCGACATCGAGGTCGCGCACTACGTCGCGCGGGCCCTCGGCTACCGCGACGACCAGATCCTCTACACGGCGGACACGGCCCGCGCGGACCTCGTCGTCGGCGTCACCGGCCCGGCGGGCTCCCGGCCGATCGCGGGGCCGTATCTCGTCACCAGCACCGACGTCCTCGTCCGGGCCGACGACCTGTCGATCAGGCGGCCCCGTGACCTCGCCCGCAAGCGGGTCTGCGCCACCCGGGAGTCCGCCGGGCCGCTCGTGGCGAGGTTCGGCGCCCGCTGGCGGCAGTTCTT
The DNA here is from genome assembly GCF_045040095.1 of Microbispora sp. NBC_01389. Taxonomy (NCBI): domain Bacteria; kingdom Bacillati; phylum Actinomycetota; class Actinomycetes; order Streptosporangiales; family Streptosporangiaceae; genus Microbispora; species Microbispora sp. NBC_01389. The sequence continues at coordinate 4,260,298 of NZ_CP109552.1, read as the reverse complement.
CCTCGCCGAGGCGAACCTGCCCGCCGCCTGCGCGCCGCTGCTCGCCCGGGGCGGCACCGACGCCATCGTGGCCGACGCGCCCGTGCTCGCCGGGCTGTCGGCGCAGTATCCCGGCAGGTTCCGGTTCAGCGGCAGGCCGCTGTCGACCCAGGAGTACGGCATCGCCACCAGCACGGCCGCCCTGCGCGACCAGGTGAACGACGCGCTGCGCCGGATGTTCGAGGACGGCAGCTGGAACCGGGCCGTCATCGACCAGCTCGGCGTCCTCGCCACCCGCTACACCACTCCCCCGTCGCTGAGGTGGTGACGGTGGGATCGGTGGCGAGCCGGGCGCGGGCTACCGGTTCAGCTTCGCGAGGAGGGCGCGCATGCGGTCGATCTCGATGCGCTGGTCCCCGTCGACGTGGGTGACGAACTGGTTGATCGCCGATTCGCCGCCGCCTCCGCCGCCGAACAGCCGCTCGACCATCGTCAGCGCGCCCATGTGGTGCTGGATCATGTCCTCGTAGAAGAGCCGGTCGAACCGCGTCCCCTTGGCCTGCTCCAGCTCGGCGAACTGCGCCTCGGTGAGCATGCCCGGCATGGGCTCCCCGTCGCCGTGGTCGTGCCCGGCGCCGGAGCCCACGCTGGGCACCTGCTGGAGCCGGGCCCTCAGCCAGCGCACCATCTGGTCGATCTCGTCCTGCTGGGAGATCTCGATCCGCTTCGCGAACCGGGGAAGGTCCTTGCTCTCGCCGCGGCCGGCGACGAGCCCGGTCATGCGCAGGGCCTGGGAGTGGTGGCGGATCATCCCCTGCATGAACCGCACGTCGGCGTCGGTGTAATCCTGGCCCTCGGCGCGCGGCACCTCGCCCGCCGTCAGGACCTTGCTGCCCTGTCCCGGCGCACCCGGCTGCACGATGTTCGCCGCGGGGGCCTGGGCGGCCTTGGGAGTCTCCGTCTTCGCCGTACAGGCGCTGATCGTGGTGGCCGCCAGCACGAGCACGAGAAGCCGCCGGTACGGAGTCGAGGAGATCATGGCCGTGCACTCGCTTCGGGGTGGGGGGCACCGGGTAAACCGGAGTATATGGAGGGGTATAGCACATTTGCCCCCAAATCCGGTTAGTGCCCACCAAATGCCGCGCTGGCGGTGCTCTGCGGCAGCCGGGCTTATCGGGCGAACTCGGTGGCGCGGGACTCGCGGACCACGGTGATGCGGATCTGACCGGGGTAGGTCAGCTCCTCCTCCACCTGCTTGGCGACGTCCCGGGCGATCACCTGGGCCTGGATGTCGTCGACGTTGTCGGGCCGGACCATGACGCGGATCTCCCGGCCCGCCTGCATGGCGAACACCTTGTCCACCCCGTCGTACGACTGGGCGATCTCCTCCAGGCGCTCCAGCCGCTTCACGTACGCCTCCAGGGACTCACGCCGGGCGCCCGGACGGCTGCCGCTGATCGCATCGGCGGCCTGGGTGAGGACGGCCTCGACGGTCCTGACCTCCACCTCGTTGTGATGTGCCTCGATGGCGTGGACGACGTCCTCGTGCTCGCCGTACCGGCGGGCGATCTCCGCGCCGATCATCGCGTGGCTGCCCTCGACCTCGTGGGTGAGCGCCTTGCCGATGTCGTGCAGCAGAGCGCACCGCTTGACGAGGTCGCGGTCGAGCCGCAGCTCGGCGGCCATGATCCCGGCGATGTGCGCCGACTCGATCAGGTGTTTGAGCACGTTCTGGCCGTAGGAGGTGCGGTAGCGCAGCTGCCCGAGCAGGGTGACCAGCTCGGGGTGCATCTCGGTGATGCCCAGCTCGACCAGCGCGTCCTCCCCCGCGCGTACGCACAGGTCCAGCACCTCGGCCTTGCTGCGCTCGTGGGCCTCCTCGATGCGCTGGGGGTGGATGCGCCCGTCGAGCACGAGCTTCTCCAGCGTCAGCCTGGCCGTCTCCCGGCGCACCGGGTCGAAGCACGACAGAAGCACCGCTTCCGGTGTGTCGTCGATGATCAGGTTGACACCGGTGGTGGACTCGAAGGCCCGGATGTTGCGGCCCTCGCGGCCGATGATCCGGCCCTTCATCTCGTCGCCGGGGAGGTGCAGGACGCTCACGACCGACTCGGCCGTCTGCTCGGTGGCAACCCGCTGCACGGCGAGAGTCACGATCTTGCAGGCGCGCTTCTCGCCCTCCTTGCGGGCCTCGCTCTCGATCTCCCGGACGATCAGGGCCGCCTCGCGCTTGGCCTGGTTCTCGATCTCCTTGACCAGCTCGGCCCTGGCCTGGTCGGCCGTCAGGCCCGCGACCCGCTCCAGGATCTCCTTGCGCCGCTCGGCCACCCGCTCCAGGTCCTCGCGGCGGTCGGCCAGCTCCGTCTCGGTCTCGGCTAGCTTACGGGCCCGCTCGGCCTGCCTGCGCGCCTCCTCGTCGAGCCGCTGCTCGCGCTCGGCCAGCCGGTTCTCGCGCCGCTCCAGGTCGGAGCGCAGCTCCTTGAGCTCGGTCTTGAGGAGGCGCGCCTCCTCCTCGACCTCCTTGCGCGTGAGCGTCGCGCTCTCGGCGAGCGACTCGGACTTCTGGAGGATCTCCCCCGCGTCCCGCTCCGCCCTCGTACGGATCTCCTCGGCCTCCTGCCGGGCTCGTTCGAGCTCCTCATTGACCTCGGCCTTGATCTCGGCGAGCTGCTCGGGCGAGGGACCGGACGGCGCGGCGACTCCGCCGGTGCGGCGTACGACGATGACAAGGGCGGCGATCATCACGAGAGCCAGCAGCACCACCGCAACCGCAAGAACGATCACGATCGTGTCCATGCGCGCTCACCCCTATCGCCTCACGACAACCTCATGGCAGGGGTCACACGCGCGCAGCACGGCAGAGCCCGGTGGCGTCACCAGGACAAATATCGTCACATCGCCCGGACACCCCGAAGGGTGACCGATCTGGCCCGAAGGCCGGCCAAAGTTCTCGTCCGTCGTGCTTCACCGTTATGGCAATCCGCGCTGCGCGGAGTAACTCCTCACTGCGGTCGAGATTAAGCGTCAGAGAGGTAACGAGCAAGCAAAGATGGCCTGTCAAGCGACTTTTGCATGGTGCTATAGCTCACTCGAAGCTGTCGGGAAGCCCATCGGAGGGTATGCCTTCGGCCTCGATCGCCTCCCGGACGATGCGGAACGCCAGGCCGGGTGAGTAGCCTTTGCGGGCCAGCATGCCGACCAGCCGGCGCATGCGCGCCTGCGGCTCCACCCCACGCGTGCCGGCCAGCTTGCGCTCCACCAGTCTGCGCGCGGTCTCGGTCTCCTCGTCGGGATCGAGCCGCTCCAGGGCGTCCTCGACCGTCTCCTCGGCGACGCCGCGCCGCCGCAGTTCCTGCGCCAGCGCGCGGCGGGCGAGGCCGCGTCCGGCGTGCCGGGAGGTCACCCACGCGGCGGCGAACGCCTCGTCGTCGATGAGCCCGACCTCGGAGAACCGCTCCAGGACGGCGTTCGCCGCCTCCTCGGGCACGTCCCGCTTTCGCAGGGCGTCCGCGAGCTGTGCCCGCGTCCTGGGCGCCATCGTCAGCAGCCGCAGGCAGATGGCCCTGGCCACCGCCTCGGGGTCGGCCGGCGGCCCCTCTCTCGCCGCGCTCCCCTCTCCCGGCCCGTCCGGCAGCCACTCCCCGGACCGCTCCCGCCGCTCGCCCCGGCCTCGGCGAGCTTCCCAGGCTCCCTGGTCTTCCCGGTCGGCGTCCTGCGCTCTGCGGTTCTCCCGCTTCCTGCCGCGCCCCTGACGCCGGCGCCCGGACCCGGCGGCGGCCCGGCCCGTGTCGTCCCGGTCCCAGAGGTCGAACCCACCGGGGCCGGCGGAGCCGGCAACGTCGCCGGAGCTGTCAGCATCGCCAGAACTGCCGGAGCCGCCGACACCGTCCGGGGCTCGCCGTTCACGCCTGCGGATCTGCGCCCGCAGGGCGCCGATCGTCGCGGACGCGTCATCGGCCGAGCCAGCCGAACCGGCCGGCTCCCCGACCGGCCCCCAGGGTCCCGAGTTCCAGTCCCCCGGCCCGAACTCGTCGTCCGGGCCCTCGTCATCCGGGCCGGGGTGCTCGTCGCGCCTCATGCCTGCGCTCAGACGTCACCCGGCTTGGGCGCGGCGGCCGCCTTGCTGCCCCGGCCCGACGCGGACGCGGTCGCCCGGCCCGCCGTGGGCGCGGGCGCGGCGGCCGGAGCGGCGGGCGCTTCGGTCGGCGTGTCGAGCTTGGGCCCGACCCCCAGCTTCTCCTTGATCTTCTTCTCGATCTCGTTGGCGATGTCGGGGTTGTTCTTCAGGAAGTTGCGGGCGTTCTCCTTGCCCTGCCCGAGCTGGTCGCCCTCGTACGTGTACCAGGCGCCCGCCTTCCGCACGAACCCGTGCTCGACACCCATGTCGATCAGGCCGCCCTCACGGGAGATGCCCATGCCGTAGAGGATGTCGAAGTCGGCCTGGCGGAACGGCGGGGCCATCTTGTTCTTGACGACCTTCACCCGGGTCCGGTTGCCGACCGGCTCGGTGCCGTCCTTGAGCGTCTCGATCCGGCGCACGTCCAGCCGCACCGACGCGTAGAACTTCAGCGCCTTCCCACCCGTGGTGGTCTCGGGACTCCCGAACATGACGCCGATCTTCTCGCGGAGCTGGTTGATGAAGATGGCGGTGGTCCGGGTCTGGTTCAGGGCGCCGGCGATCTTGCGCAGCGCCTGCGACATGAGGCGGGCCTGGAGGCCGACGTGGCTGTCGCCCATCTCGCCCTCGATCTCCGCCTTCGGCACGAGGGCCGCCACGGAGTCGATCACGATGATGTCGACGGCGCCGGAGCGGATCAGCATGTCGGCGATCTCGAGGGCCTGCTCACCGGTGTCCGGCTGGGAGACGAGCAGCGCGTCGACGTCGACGCCCAGCTTCTTCGCGTACTCGGGGTCGAGGGCGTGCTCGGCGTCGATGAAGGCGGCGATGCCGCCGCCCCGCTGGGCGTTGGCCACGGCGTGCAGGGCGACCGTCGTCTTACCGGAGGACTCCGGGCCGTACACCTCCACGATCCGGCCCCGGGGGAAGCCACCGATGCCGAGAGCCACGTCGAGAGCGATGGCGCCGGTGGGGATGACCTCGATCGGGGCGCGCGCGTCGTCTCCGAGGCGCATGACGCTGCCCTTGCCGAACTGCCGCTCGATTTGCGCGAGGGCGGTCTCAAGGGCCTTCTCGCGGTCGTTGATTGCCATTGGATGCCCCCTGGAGGGTGGTCGTCTGCTCGGTCACCGAAAAGCTACGGGGTGCGACCGACAATTTCCTGAGCTTCCCGCACACCGCCCGGAGGGTGGGTGCGGCGGTCCGCCGCGTCCGGGCGCCGCGCGCGGCGCACACCCCGTGGGCGACCAGACCAATATAGCCGAACGACTGTTCGATCACATGAGGAACCGCCGCCGACATCGGGAAACCGGCCGGAGTTCCCGCCGCCGTTACATTCCCGGGCGTTACCCGTTCATGGTTGTCGTCCCGTTGACCTGCGACGATCCTTGTAACAAAGCTGGATCTCCCGCGAAGGGGGCCTCGTGACGGGCACCGGCGACTACGGCAGGCAGCGCCTGGCCTACCTGGAGGCACTCGCCGCCCGGCTTCCCGGCCACGGCCTCGGCGCCCGGGTGATCGGCGGGGACACCCCCGTCCTCTCCGTATGGCACCCGGAGACCGGCAGGCAGACGATCGTCTTCGCGATTCCGGCCGGGGAGGGCTGGATGTTCCTGTGGGCTCCGGGCGGGCAGGAGAGCGCCGACGATCCCGGGCGCGCGGCCGAGCTGATCACCGCGACGCTCACCCGGCCACTCTGACCCGCCGGGATCTCCCCCGGAGCCCCACCGGAACCCGGCGGAAACCCGCCGAGCCCGGTCCCGTACGCACTCAGCGCAGGACCTCGCCCAGTCTGACCCGGGCGCCCGTACGGAGCACCGCGCGCTGGTACACCCGGGCGGCGAACAGCAGCACGCCCACGACGGCCGCGATCATGAGCGCCACGGCGAGGAGGATCTCTCCCAGCGGCACGCCGGTGGCCGCCGTGCGCACGGGCATGACCATGGACGAGAACGGCGGCACGAGCGACAGGACGCGCGCGACCGTGCCGGTGGGCTGGACGGCGGCGAAGTAGGCCGTCACATAGGTCAGCATCATGAGCGTGGTCATCGGCGTCAGCACCGTGTTCAGCTCCTCCTGTCTCGACACCAGCGAGCCGAAGGTGGCGGCGAGCACGGCGAAGAACGCGTAGCCCAGCACGAACCAGACGAGCGCGCTGACGACGATCCCGCCCATTCCCGGTGGGAGGTCGGCCGCGAAGCCGGTCGCGACCGACGCGGCCAGTCCGGCGGCGACGACCACGGCGAGGTTGACCAGCCCCAGGACGCCCAGCCCGACGATCTTGCCGCCCAGCAGCTGCCACGGGCGCACCGAGGTCAGCAGGATCTCCACGATCCGGCTGCCCTTCTCCTCCACCACGCCCATCGCGACGTACATCGAGGAGTAGATGAACAGGAAGAACAGCACCATCACGAGCAGGGTGGCGATGCCGGTGCGCACTCCCTGGTAGCGCGCGTCGGCGCCGACCGACTCCACCCGCAGCGGCGTGACCGTGACCCCGGCCGCCTTGATCTGCTCGTCCCGGTGGACGCTTTCGAGGATCAGCCCCAGCCGCTGGTCGAGCTCGCCGTTCGCGACGACCCTGTCCCCGCCGATCAGGGCCGCGTCGACGTCCCCGCCGATCACCGCCTTCCGCGCGGCCGCCTCGTCCGGATACCGCGAGTAGGAGAGCTGGGCGACGGGGGCGGGGGCGGCGCCCACCACGCCGACGTCGAAGGTGCCGTCGCCGCCGAGCGCCTTCGGCAGAAACGCCAGCGCGGCCACCAGGATCGCGCTGATCGCCAGGCTGATCAGGAAGGACTTCGTACGGATCCGCGTGCGGACCTCCCGCTGGGCCACCAGCACCAGGCCGTTCATGCCACCGCCTCCCTGAAGATCTCGGTGAGGGTCGGCTGCCGCCGCCCGAAGTGCTCGACCGTCCCCGCGCTCATCGCCGTACGGAGGACGGCCTGGTCGTCGCCCTCCTCGCAGAGCAGGACATCGCGGTCGCCCTCGCGGACGACCGTGCCGGGAAGACCGTCGGCCCAGCCGGGCGCGGCGTCCCGGACCACGACGCGCAGCACCCCGCGGCCCTCCCGCTCCCGGAGTTCGGCGACCGGGCCGTACGCGACCATCCGGCCCGCGGAGATGATGCCGACCGAGTCGCAGAGCCGTTCGACCAGATCCAGCTGGTGGCTGGAGAAGATGACCGGCACGCCCCCGGCGGCGCGGTCCTTGAGCACCTCCGCCAGCGCGTCGACCGCCAGCGGGTCGAGGCCGGAGAACGGCTCGTCGAGGATCAGCACCGTCGGCTCGTGGACGAGCGCGACCGCGAGTTGCACGCGCTGCTGGTTGCCGAGCGACAGCGCCTCGACGGCGTCGTCGCGCCGCCCGGCCAGGCCGAGCCGTTCGAGCAGTGCGTCGGTGGCCGTGCGCGCGGCGGCCGGGGCGAGCCCGTGGAGCCGGCCGAAGTACTCGATCTGCTCGGCGACCTTCATCTTCTGGTAGAGGCCGCGCTCCTCCGGCATGTAGCCGAACGCGCGGCGATCGTCGTATCCCAGAGGACGCCCGTCGAGCCGCACCTCTCCGGAGTCGGCGCCGAGCACGCCCATCACGATGCGCATGGTCGTCGTCTTGCCCGCGCCGTTGGCGCCGACGAAGCCGAACATCTCACCGGGCCGTACGGTGAAGCCCACCCCGTCGAGGGCGGTCTTGTCTCCGTAGCGTTTGCGCAGTCCGTCGATTTCAAGCACGGGGGGTCGCCTCCATGATTCGCCGCAGCACGTCCAGGTAGTTCTCGAACGCCGCGCGCCCCCGCTCGGTCAGCGAGAGCCACGTGCGCCCCCGCTTGCCGACGAAGGCCTTCTCCACCCGGACGTAGCCGGCTTCTTCGAGCGTGAGGACGTGCTTGCTGAGCAGTGAGTCGCTGACTTCGATCGTGTCGCGGAGGAACCGGAAGTCGGCCTTCTCGGCGGCGGCCAGCGCCGCCACGATCGACAGCCGCACGGGGGCGTGGATGATCTCGTCGAGCTCGTGACGCGGGTGCGCAGTCATCGGTCCCTCGTGAGCGGGGCACCCGCGAGCGCGTCCCTCATCAGGAGGAGCCCGCCGTACAGCACGGGCAGACCGGCGAGCACCGACAGCGCGAGCAGCACCGCGGCCGATCCCGCCGTGCGCGGGTGCGGCATCAGCCAGATGCCGTAGACGAACGGCAGTGCCATCGTCACCACGTACGCCACCGTGACGGGCCCCCTGATCCGCTGCAAAAGCCGGTCGTGGAACCGCAGCCTGGCCCAGTAAGCGCAGAGTGCGATCGTCATGGCGATCCATCCGAGCCCGCCGATCGACGGCCACACGCCGCTGCCGAGGAACATCACCGGCCAGTAGACCATCGTGGCCAGCCCCATGATCAGATACGCCCGGCCGGGGCCGCGGGCGGACCGCCTGACCTGCCGGTCCATCCGCCCGATCTCCCGGAGAGCCTCGTCAGGAGTGAAGTGATCTCCGCTCATGCCCTTCCTCCCCATTCCTCCTGTCAACACGGTAGCAAGCACTCAACCGGCGTTCAAGTGCTTGCCGTGGACGACGAAGGGTGCAGGACTGCCGGGAAGAGTGGGCATGGCCGCGAGGAGGAAGCGGCGGCCGGCCGATGGTGCGGGGGCGCGGCCCGTCAGCGATCCTCCGGCGCCGCGCGGCGGTGCGTCAGCGTACTTCGGTCGTCAGCGCAGTCTGGGCGTCAGCGCAGTCTGGAGTCGACGTCGACCGCCTGGCAGACGGCCTGCCAGACCTGCTTCGCCGCCACGCCTTCGGCGAGGGCCTGCTCGACGGTGCGCCCGCCGAGACCGGCGAGGACGTAGTCCCTGGCCCACGACTCCGCGTACGCCTCGCCGAAGTGGCGGCGCATCCTGTTCCAGAAGTCCGTGAGGCGCATGCGTTCAGTATGGCCCCCCATGGGGAATGGCCTCACCGCCCTCGGCGTCCGTGACGCCGCGCCCCGTCCCGTCACATCACACGGGTGCCGTACATCTCACCGAGGGGGTCCGCGAGGAGCTCCAGGCGCGCGCCGTCCGGGTCGCGGAAGTAGATCGAACTGCCGCTTTCCTCCTGGTACGGCACGCCGGCCGCGTCGAGCTTGCCGCGCAGGCGCTCCCACGTCGCCCGCTCCACGGAGATCGCGATGTGGTGGAGACCGCCGAGCACCTCCTTGTACGGCTCCAGGTCGAGACCGGGGAGGTCGAAGAAGGCCAGCAGGTTTCCGTTGCCGATGTCGAAGAAGAAGTGGTTCGACCCGCGGTAGTCGCGGTTCTCGAAGATCTCGGTCAGCGGGAACTCGAGGAGCTCGTGGTAGAAGCGGATGGTGCGCTCGACGTCGGACGAGATCAACGCGAAGTGGTGCAGGCCACGCGCGCTGCTTGCGGCACGGCGCTCGCCGAGGTAGCGCTCCCTGATGAGGGCGCGCGTCACCTCGACCGCCGCGTAGTCGATTTCCATACTCAAGAAGATTGTCCTTTTTGCCGCTCATCATGCCCGCCGTCGCCGGCTGGTCGCGGCGCGTCCCTTCCCCCTGTGCCGCGGGCGGGTGCTCCTCTGACCGGAAGACGGGGTGGCGTTTTCTGTCGGTGGGGCGATGCATGATGGGCGGGTGGGTGCGCTCGACGGCTTCAGCCCGGTGACCAGGGAGTGGTTCACCGGGGCGTTCGCGACGCCGACCTCGGCGCAGGAGGGCGCATGGTCGTCGATCGCGCGTGGTGAGAACACCCTCGTGGTCGCCCCCACGGGGTCGGGCAAGACGCTCGCGGCCTTCCTGTGGGCGATCGACCGCCTGGCCGTCGAGCACGCCACCGGGCAGGATGAGACGGCGGGCCCGCGGGACCGGCGCGGCGGGTCGCCCGGGCGGCGGTCCGGCGGCGCGGGCGGCCGGGCGAAGAGCGGGGAACCGGCGCGTCCCTGTCGTGTCGTGTACGTCTCGCCGCTGAAGGCCCTGGCGGTCGACGTGGAGCGGAACCTGCGCGCCCCGCTCACCGGCATCCGGCAGACCGCGCTGCGGATGGGGCTGCCGGCCCCCGACATCTCGGTGGCGATCCGCTCCGGGGACACCGCGGCGGAGGAGCGGCGCCGGTTCGCGGCCCGGCCGTCGGACATCCTGATCACGACGCCCGAGTCGCTCTTCCTGCTGCTCACCTCCCAGGCGCGCGAGGCGCTGCGCGGCGTCCAGACCGTGATCGTGGACGAGGTCCACGCCGTCGCGTCGACCAAGCGCGGTGCCCACCTCGCGCTCACGCTGGAGCGGCTCGACGCCCTGCTGCCCGCGCCGGCCCAGCGCATCGGCCTGTCGGCGACCGTGCGCCCGGTCGGGGAGGTGGCGGCCTTCCTCGGCGGGGCGCGCCCGGCCACCGTCGTGCAGCCGCCCGCCGAGAAGGTCATCGAGGTCGACGTCGTGGTGCCGGTCGAGGACATGACGGAGCTCGCGCCGCCTCCTCCCGGCGCCGAGGGCGAGCCGACGGAGCACCGGCGGAGCATCTGGCCGCATGTGGAGGAGCACCTGCTCGATCTGATCCAGGCCCATCGGTCCACGATCGTCTTCGCCAACTCACGGCGGTTGTCGGAGCGGTTGTGCACCCGGCTCAACGAGCTGGCCTGGGAGCGGCAGGCCCCCGCCGCGGCGGGTCCTGGGCTCACGGGGCCGGGACTGCCGGGGCCTGGACTGCCGGGGCCTGGGGTCATGCCGTCGGAGTTCATGGCTCAGGCGGGTGTGTCGGGCGGCGCGATCCCCGAGGTGGTGCGGGCCCACCACGGCTCCGTCTCCAAGGAGGAGCGCGCCCAGATCGAGGAGGCGCTGAAGTCGGGCCGCCTGCCCGCGGTGGTCGCCACCTCCAGTCTGGAGCTCGGCATCGACATGGGCTCGGTCGACCTGGTGGCCTGCGTGGAGGCGCCGCCCAGCGTGGCCAGCGGGCTGCAGCGCATCGGCCGCGCCGGGCACCAGGTCGGCGCGGTGTCCAGGGGTGTGATCTTCCCCAAGTACCGGGGCGACCTGGTCCAGACGGCGGTGGTGGCGGAGCGCATGCGGGCCGGGCGGATCGAGGAGCTCCGCTACCCGCGCAACCCCCTCGACGTGCTGGCGCAGCAGATCGTCGCGATGACCGCGCTCGACGAGTGGACGGTCGACTCGCTGGAGGCGCTGGTGCGCCGGGCCGCGCCGTACGCCACGCTGCCGCGCACCGCGCTGGAGGCGACGCTCGACATGCTGGCCGGGCGTTATCCGAGCGAGGAGTTCGCCGAGCTGCGGCCGCGCGTCGTGTGGGACCGGGTGACGGGGACCCTCCACGGCCGTCCCGGGGCGCAGCGCCTGGCGGTGACCAACGGCGGCACGATCCCCGACCGGGGACTGTTCGGCGTGTTCCTGGTCGGCGAGAAGGCCTCGCGGGTGGGCGAGCTGGACGAGGAGATGGTCTACGAGTCCCGCGTCGGCGACGTGTTCGTGCTGGGCGCGACCTCCTGGCGGATCGAGGACATCACGGCCGACCGCGTGCTGGTCTCGCCCGCTCCCGGCCGGCCGGGCAAGCTGCCGTTCTGGCACGGCGACGCGCCGGGCCGCCCCGCGGAGCTGGGCCGGGCCATCGGCGCGTTCCTCCGCGAGCTGTCGGCCGCCGGGGCGGGCGGCCGGGGCGACGCCCGGGCGGCGCTCGACCGCGTCCGCGCGGCCGGCCTCGACGAGTACGCCGCCGGGAACCTCCTCTCCTACCTGACCGAACAGCGGGAGGCGACGGGATACGTGCCCGACGACCGCACGCTGGTGGTGGAGCGGTTCCGCGACGAGCTGGGCGACTGGCGGGTGGTGCTCCACTCCCCCTACGGCGCCCGGGTGCACGCGCCGTGGGCGCTCGCGATCGGGCGCCGCCTGCGCGAGCGGTACGGCGCGGACGTCCAGGCCGTCCACTCCGACGACGGCATCGTGCTGCGCGTCCCCGACACCTTCGAGGACGGGCCGTCCGACGTGGCGGTGTTCGACGCCGACGAGATCGAGCGGATCGTGGTGGAGGAACTGGGCGGCTCCGCCCTGTTCGCCTCCCGCTTCCGGGAGTGCGCCGGGCGCGCCCTCCTGCTGCCCCGGCGGTCGCCGGGCAGGCGCACCCCGCTGTGGCAACAGCGCCAGCGGGCGGCGCACCTGCTGGGCGTGGCGAGCAAGTACGCCGGTTTCCCGGTGGTCCTGGAGACGATGCGCGAGTGTCTGCAGGACGTCTTCGACGTTCCCGGCCTGGTGGGGCTCCTGCGTGACGTCGCCGCCCGCCGGGTGCGGGTGGTCGAGGTGGAGACCTCCCAGGCGTCCCCGTTCGCCGCGTCGCTGCTGTTCAACTACATCGGCGCCTTCATGTACGAGGGTGACGCGCCGCTGGCGGAGCGGCGGGCCCAGGCGCTGGCCCTCGACACCGCGCTCCTGGCCGAGTTGCTCGGGCAGGCCGATCTGCGGGAGCTGCTCGACCCCGACGTCCTCGCGGAGACCGAGCGGGAGCTGGCCCGGCTCGACCGGCCGTTGCGGGACGCCGAGGACCTCGCCGACCTGCTGCGTTCGCACGGCCCGCTGCTCGCCCAGGACGTTTCGATCCGCGAGGGCGACCCGGCGTGGCTGGCGGACCTGGAGCGGGCGCGCCGGGCCATCCGGGTGCGCGTGGCGGGCCACGAACAGTGGGCCGCCGTCGAGGACGCCTGGCGGCTGCGTGACGCGCTGGGCGTGCCGCCGCCCGTGGGCGTGCCGCATGAGTTCCTGGAGCCGCCGACCGGCGGTGCGCACGGCCCCGGCGGTTCCGGCAGTCCCGCCGCCGACCCGCTGGGCGACCTGGTGGCCCGCCACGCCCGCACCCGCGGACCGTTCTCGTCCGGGACCGCCGCCGCCCGCTTCGGGGTCGGCGTCGCGGTGGCGGACGAGGCACTGCGCCGCCTCGCCGGGTCGGGAAGGATCGTCTCGGGTGAGTTCCGGCCCGGCGGCCGGGGCGAGGAGTGGTGCGACGCGAACGTGCTGCGACTCCTGCGGCGCCGGTCCCTGGCCCGGCTCCGCAAGGAGGTCGAGCCGGTCGCGCCCGAGGTTCTGGCCGCCTTCCTGCCGGCCTGGCACGGGATCGCACCGCAGAGCGTCGCGGCGACCGGCGACCGTTCCACGGGGTACGACGGCCCCGCCACTCTCCCTGGTCCGGGCCTCGTGAGCGCCTCCCCCGGTGGACCTCCCGGCCCGCCGCGGCAGGAGAGGCCCGGACGGCAGGAGCTCCATGGGTCCGCGCGGGCGATGGACGCACTGATCAGCGCGGTCGAACGGTTGCAGGGAGCGGCGGTCCCCGCCTCCGCCCTGGAGTCGCTCGTGCTGCCCGCGCGGGTGCCCGGATACTCCCCGGCCCTGCTCGACGAGCTGACCTCGTCCGGCGAGGTCGTCTGGACGGGCCAGGGCTCGCTGCCCGGCGGGGACGGCTGGATCTCGCTCTGCTTCGCCGACACCGCCCCCCTGCTCCTGCCCGCGCCGGCGGAGATCACCATGACCCCTCTGCACGAACGGATCCTGGAAAGCCTCGGCGGCGGCGGGGCTCTGTTCTTCCGCGAACTGTCCAACCGCATCGGGGCGGCCGCATGCGGGGCGGGCGGCGCGGCCGGCACCGGTCCGGACGCCGCGGCGTCCCGCCGGGCCCGCATCCTCGGCCGGTCGGCCGCGGACACCCCGGCGGCCGGCGAGCGCCTCACCGCGAACGGGACGCCGGACGATGTGACGCCGGACGATGTGACGCTGGCCGCCGCGCTGTGGGACCTCGTCTGGGCGGGCCGCGTCACCGGGGACACGCTGGCTCCGCTCCGGTCGGCGCTGGGCACCGGGAGGCCCGCCCACCGTCCGGCCGCGACCAGGCGCCGCCGGGCCGTCCTGCCCACCAGGAGCGGCCCGCCGACCGTGAGCGGCCGGTGGTGGCTGCTTCCCGCGCCCGCGGATGACGGCACCCAGCGGGCGCACGCCCAGGCGGAGGTGCTGCTCGAACGGCACGGAGTGCTCACGAGGGGCGGGGTCACGGCCGAACGCCTGCCCGGCGGATTCTCCGCCGTCTACCAGGTGCTGCGGGCGTTCGAGGAGAGCGGGCGGTGCCGCCGCGGCTACTTCGTCGAAGGGCTGGGCGGAGCCCAGTTCGCCCTTCCGGGCGCGGTGGACCGGATGCGAGCGATGTCCTCGTCGTCCTCCCCATCGTCCTCCCCATCGTCCTCCTCGGCGGGGCTCGCGCCGGAGGAGGACCTGTGGTCGATCCCGGCCTCGCCGCCGCCCCGGCAGGTGGTCGTGCTGGCCGCGGCCGACCCCGCCAACCCGTACGGCGCCGCGCTGCCCTGGCCCGAGCGCGCGGACGACGTGACCCACAAGCCGGGCCGCAAGGCGGGCGCGCTGGTGGTGCTGGTGGAGGGCGCCCTCGTCCTCTACGTCGAGCGTGGCGGCAAGACCCTGCTCTCCTACGGCTCGGCGGAGGACCTGCGCCCGGCCGTGCAGGCCCTGGCCGTCTCCGTACGACGGGGCGCGCTGGGCAAGCTCACCGTCGAGCGGGCCGACGGCGCCGCGATCACCGGCTCACCCCTGGCGGAGGCCCTGGAGGCCGCGGGCTTCCACCCCACCCCGCGTGGCCTGCGCATCCGCGGCTGACCACCGACTCAGCTCAGCTCAGCTCAGGTCAGCTCAGCTCGGCGACGCTCTCCGGGCGCTCTTCGCCCGCCTGCGCCGCGCGGGCCGCCCGGCGCCCCCGGTCGAGCCGCAGGTACAGCAGGGCGGCCCCGGTCACCCCCAGCGGCCACAGCAGATAGGGGCCGGACACGACCAGCAGCGCGGCCACCGCGACCATGGCCGTCATCGCCGCGGCCCGGCCCAGGCTGCGTCTGGGCAGCAACCTGAGCGCGGCGGCCACCCCGACCGCGTACACCGCGACGAAGGAGCCGGTGGTGAGCAGCACCAGGGGCCGCGGGCCGACGCCCGCCCCGACCACGACCGCCAGCGCGCAGAACGACAGGGTCGCGTGGACGGCCAGGCTCCGGCGGGGCACGCCGCCCGCGACGCTCCCCTCGGCGAGCACCGCGGGCAGCGCTCCGTCCCGGCCGAGGGCGGCCCCGAGCTTGGCCGCCCCGGCGTAGTAGGCGTTCATCGCGCCGAGCGTCAGCAGCACCGCGGCCCCGGCGGCGAGCCAGCGCGCGTTGCCACCCAGCCCCATCGCCATGAGTTCGCCCAGCGGCGCTTCGGTCCGGGCGGCTCCTGGCCCGAGGACGGTGATCGTGGCGAAGGCCACGAGGAGATACAGCGCGCCCACGAGGACGACCGCCGCCGCGGTCGCCCTCGGCAGGTCCCGTTGCGGGCGGCGGAACTCGCCGGCGAGGTGGGTGATCGCCTCCCAGCCCGCGAAACTCCAGACGAGCAGCGCGCCCGCCGCGCCGATCGCGGTCCAGCCGTGCGGGGCGAACGGCCGGAGGTTGGCCGTGTCGGCGTGCGGCAGCGACAGCCCGACCGACACCAGCAGCAGGACGACCAGCAGCCCCGCCAGCACGAGCTGCACCCTGCTGCTGAGCTGGAGCCCGACGGCGTTGGCCGCGGTGACCAGGGCCATCAGGGCCGCCGCCGTCAGCGCGGTGGTCGTCGTCCCGCCCCCGACCGCCGCGGAGACGTACGCCGCGCCGAACATCGCCGCGGGCACGGCGCCCAGCGGCACGGCGAAGTAGAAGCACCAGCCGACCACCGCCGCCGCGCGCTCGCCGAAGGCGAGCCGGGCGTAGGTGGACACCCCGCCGGCGTCGGGATGACGCGCGCCGAGCGCGGCGAAGGTCCCGGCCAGCGGTGCCGACAGCAGGACGAGCGCCAGCCAGGCGAGCAGCGAGGCCGGTCCGGCCGCCTCGGCGGCCAGGGCGGGCAGCGCGATGACCCCGGTGCCCAGGACGGCTCCCACGTACATCGCGGTGCCGTGGCCGAAGGTCATCCGGCCCTGGTGCGTGATCTCACTCATGAGTCGATCGCCCTACAACTCCACGGGTCCGTAGAGGGCGGCGGGGGCGCGGCGGGTCATGGCCCAGTAGCGGTCGCCGTACGACCAGTGCCACCACTCGGTCGGATAGTTGACCAGGCCGCAGGCCTCCAGGGCCGCGCTCAGGACGTCGCGGTTGCGCCGGGCCCCGGCGCCCACCTCGGCGGCCGTGTAGCAGGCGCCGCGGCTCTGCTCGGGGGTGGCGTTGACGGCCGTCCCCATGTCGAGCTCCACCCCGTCGTCGTCGCAGAGCGTCAGGTCGACGGCCGCGCCCGCCGTGTGCGGGGCGACCTCGATCGGCGAGACGTACCGGCTCGCGGCGGCGTGCAGGTCGCCGGCCGGCATGTCCGGGAAGGCGGCGCGCAGTTCGTCCTTGTACTCCTCGAAGTAGCGCCGCTGCAGCGCGGGCGGGCGGTAGCCCTCGACGACCACCAGGTTGCACCCGGCCGGGAGCCGGTCCTGGGCCTCCTCCAGGCGGGCCAGCAGGCCCTCCCGCAGGTGGGCGAAGGCTCCGGCCGGATCGGCGAGCCGTTCGTCGACCCGCAGCCGCCCCCGGACGTCACTCAGCTTCTCTCCGCACTCGTCCACGCCGATCGAGGTCACCCGGAGATCCGAGATCAGGACCAGACCGGCGGCGGGGTCGGGCAGGGCGGAACGATCACGAGGGGAAACGGGCATGAGGATCAACCTACCGTCACACGGTGTCCGAGAAGACCTCTTCACGCGCCTGGTCCAGTGCTGCGACGATGGCCCCCATAAGTACGGGATTGCCATCCACGCCGGTCGCCGCCACCGTGGGACGGCTCGGGCACACGCGGGTCACCGCCTCCTCCACCCGCCGGGCGAGCAGGTGCCCCCCGGCCCTGCCGACGTCTCCGCTGAGCACGACCAGCCCCGGGTCGAGCACCACCGAGACCGCCGCGACGCCGACCGCGAGCCGCCCGGCCAGGCTGTCGACGAACCCCTCGTTGCCGGCGGCGATGGCCGCGCGGACCAGCCCGGCCACGTCGCGAGTCTCCAGGTCGTCAGCGCTTACGCCGTGCGCGCGGGCCAGGTTCCACAGCGCCTCTCCTCCGACGAGGCGCTGGAAGGACCCGGTCTGGGGCGCGGTGACCTGGCTCGGCAGCGGCTCGCCGGGGACCGGGAGCCAGCCGATCTCCCCCGCGCCGCCGGTGATCCCGCGGTGCAGCCTGCCGCCCAGCATGACCCCGAGGCCCTGGCCGACGCCGGTCCACAGGATCGCGAAGTCGTCGGCGCCCCGCGCGGCGCCGTACGCCTGCTCGGCCAGCGCCGCGAGGTTCACGTCGTTTTCGATGATCACGCACTCGCCCAGCAGCGTGCGCAGCCCGGCGAGGATGCCGACGTGCCAGGAGGGCAGGTCGACGGAGTACCGCACGTCGCCGGTGGCGGGGTCGACCACGCCTCGGGTGCCGATGACGAAGCAGCGCAGCCGGGCGAGCTCGATCCCCGCCGTCCCGCAGGCCCGCTGGACGGCCTCGTGGACCACCCGTACGGGATCTCCCGCCTCGCTGGGGTCCACTGTGACCTGGGCGATGACCGTCCCGGTGATGTCGGCGACGGCGGCCGTGACGCTGTCCGGCAGCACCTCCAGGCCCGCGACGTACGCGCTGGAGGGGTTGACGCCGTACAACGCGGCGTTCGGGCCGCGGCCCCCGGGGCGCTCGCCGGCGGCCGTGACCAGCCCGCGCGTCTCCAGGCGCGCGAGCAGCTGCCCCGAGGTCACCTTGGAGAGCCCGGTAAGCTCACCCAGCTCGGCCCTGGTCAGCGGGCCTCTGGAGATGAGGAGTTCCAGTGCCGCGCGGTCGTTGATCTGCCGTAGCAGGCGAGGCGTGCCCGGTCGTTGTGGCACCGGCTGGTTCCCCTCTCGTCACGATCCGCTAACGCGGGCTTTTTTATAAGAAAGTTTCTTGTTAGTTTAGCGCCAGCCAGCCCGGAGGCAACCGATCAGCCTCGGGACGCCATGAGCGCCGACCGAAAGGAGAGCGCCTTCCAGCAGGTGAGCGGCCCGCCGACACCCCCACGAGGCGCACCCCCGACGCGAAGCCGGGAAGGGAGAGAACCATCGTGAAGATTGTGAAGATCGCGGTCGCGACCACCGCGACCGCCGCCCTGGCTCTGGGACTCGCCGCTTGCGGAAGCGACGACTCCAAGGATGCGGCCGCGCCGGCGGCCTCCGCGGCCGCCGGTGGTCCCAAGTTCGCGGGCCAGACTCTTACCGTGTGGCGACTCGGTGCCACCAACGACGTCGCCACCAAATACATGGACGACCTGGGCGCGAAGTTCAAGGAGCAGACGGGCGCCGAGGCGAAGGTCCAGTGGATCCCCTGGCCCGACGCGCAGAAGAAGTGGACCGCCGCGCTCGCTGGCGGCGAGGGCCCGGACGTCACCGAGTTCGGCAACGACCAGGTCGCCGCCTGGGTGGCGCAGGACGCCCTGGCCGACATCAGCGGCATCGTGAAGGGCGACTCCGAGCTCCAGGAGATCCCGCAGAACCTGTGGAGCTACGAGACGATCGACGACAAGATCTACGCCGTGCCGTGGGGCGGCGGCACCCGGGCCGTGCTCTACCGCAAGGACTGGTTCGACAAGCTCGGCATCGAGGTCCCGAAGACCTGGGACGAGCTGATCGCCGCGGGCAGGAAGATCGTCGACAAGCAGGGCAAGGACGTCGACGGCTTCGCCTTCAACGGCGGCTCGGACGCGAACATGTCCCTTTCGCCGTTCGTCTGGTCCGCCGGCGGCGACTTCGCCAAGTTCGAGGGCGGCAAGTGGGTGGGCCAGCTCACCCAGCCGGGCTTCAAGGAGGGCTTCCAGTTCTACACGGACCTGGTCGCCAAGGACGGCGTGTCCGGCAAGGGCCGCCTGACGCAGAACTCGGTGGACATCGCCCAGCGTTTCGCCGCCGGCAAGGTCGGCATGTACGTCACCGGCGGCTGGGACATCACCGCCATCAAGGAGCAGAGCAAGGGCAAGGTCGACGAGTCGAAGATGGGCTTCTTCTCGCTCCCGGCCAAGGACGGCTCCGGCCCGGCCCCGGCCTTCCAGGGCGGCAACGACATCGCCATCTGGAAGGACGGGAAGAACCCCGAGCTCGCCGCCGAGTACGTCAAGCTCGCCGCCGGCAAGGAGTTCGGCGTCCGGTACGCCAAGGAGGGCGGCCTGCTCCCGCTCTACCCGGACGCGCTCGCCGAGATGGGCGGCGACCCCGCCCAGAAGCCGTTCACGGACACCTTCAAGGTCGCCAAGGGCTTCCCGGCCAGCCCCAACTGGGCCGAGGCCAACGACACCAAGGCCGTGCTGCAGAACGCGGCGCGCTCGGTCATCGAGGGCAAGAAGAGCGTCGACCAGGCTCTCACGGACGCCAACTCCGAGCTTGAGACGATCCTCAACCAGTAGGACTCATGACCCACACGTCAACCCTCGCCCGGGGCGGAGCCGACACCTCCGCCCCGGCGCGGCGCCCTCGCAGGCGGGCCGGCCGTCCGGCCCTGTCCGCCAAAGCCGTCCCGTACGTCCTGATCCTGCCCGGCCTCCTGGTCATCGGCGCGCTCCTGCTCTACCCGCTGTACCAGATGGTCGAGATGTCCTTCCACAAGGTCGGGCTCCGGCAGATCAAGGCCGTCAACCCCGCGCCCGCCGAGTTCGTCGGCGGGGACAACTACGCCCAGATCTTCGGCTCCGACCTGTTCTGGTCGTCGCTGCGCAACACCATGCTCTTCGCCGTCGTGACCGTCGCGCTGACCCTCGTCCTCGGCACCCTCGTCGGCCTGCTGCTGCACCGGCTGGGCCCGAAGATGTCGACCTTCGTGGTCGTCGGCATCATGGCCGCGTGGGCCACCCCGCCCACCGCGCAGGCCATCGTCTGGAAGTGGCTGTTCGACTCCGACGCCGGAGTGGTCAACTGGGCGCTGAACCTGCTGCCCGACGGCCTCTCGACCCTGCTGTCCGGCCAGGCCGACTGGAGCGGGCACCCCTGGTTCAACGACACGCTCACGCTCTACTTCGTGCTGGTGATGGCCGTGGTGTGGGCGTCCTTCCCGTTCATCGCGGTGTCGGTGCTGGCCGGGCTCAAGAGCATCCCCGGCGAGCTGTACGAGGCGGCGAGGATGGACGGGTCGGGCGCGGTCACCACGTTCCGGCGGATCACGCTTCCGCTGCTCAAGCCGGTGTTCTCGGTGCTGGTCGTGCTGTCGGTCATCTGGGACTTCAAGGTCTTCACCCAGCTCTACCTGCTGGCGGGCGGCACCACGAACCGGGACGCGTTCAACCTGTCGCTGTGGAGCTACTCCGAGGCGTTCGGCGGCAGCTCGCCGAAGCTCGGTCTCGGCGCCGCCATCGCGGTCGTGCTGACGGTGATCCTGCTGCTGATCACCTTCGTGTACGTCCGGCAGATCGTGAAGACGGAGGACGACATCCGATGAGCCCGCTCGCGCGCAGGAGGCTCGGGCGGATCGCGCTGAACGCGGCCGGGGTCGCGGTGTTCCTCTTCGCGGTCTTCCCCGTCTACTGGATGGTCGCCACGGCGTTCAAGCCGAACGACCAGATCTTCACCACGAGCTTCATCCCGTTCCCCAGCCCTCCTTCGCTGGACCACGTCCAGCGAGTCTTCACGAAGGGCGTGGGCGAGCTCCCCATCTGGCAGTACCTGCTCAACAGCACGATCGTGGCGCTCAGCGCCGTGGTGCTCGGCGCGGTCTTCGCGCTGCTCGCGGCGACCGCCGTGGCGCGGTTCCGGTTCCGGTTCCGCACGTCGTTCCTGATTCTGCTGCTGATCGTACAGATGGCGCCGGCCGAGGCGCTGCTGATCCCGCTGTTCACCATGATCAAGAGGCTCGGCCTGTACGACCAGCTGCTCGGCCTGATCGTCGTCAACGTCGGCCTGACGCTGCCGTTCTCCGTCTGGATGCTGCGCACGTTCGTCGCCGCCGTGCCCAGGGAACTGGAGGAGGCGGCCTGGATCGACGGCGCCGGCCGGTTCACCACGTTCTGGCGGGTGCTGTTCCCGCTGGTCGCGCCCGGCCTGGTCGCCACCAGCATCTTCGCCTTCATCACCACCTGGAACGAGTTCGTGTTCGCCCTGACCCTCATCAACGACCAGGGCAGGTACACGATGCCGGTCGCCCTGAAGTTCTTCGTCGGCCAGCGGTCGACCGACTGGGGCGGCATCATGGCCGCCTCGACCCTGATGACCATCCCGGTCCTCGTCTTCTTCCTGCTGGTCCAGCGGCGGATGGTCTCCGGCCTCGTCGCGGGCGCGGTCAAGGGTTAAGCACACCCCCACGGGCACCCCCGCTCCGTACGGCCACCCGCACCGGTGGCCGTACGGGCCCTGCCCGCGCGCCCCCAATCCGTTCTTCCACTCTCATCGAGGAGCCGAGACACCATGTCCGCCACCCGCGACTCCCTGCCGGGGGCCGCAGACCTGTCCACGCGCACCGGCCTGTCCACGCGCACCGGCCTGTCCACGAGCACCGGCGACCCGGGCCTGCACCGGCTCGCGGCGGGCGCGCTGCTCATCTCGTTCCAGGGCACGACCGCGCCGGACTGGGTCCTGCGCGGCCTGGAGGACGGCCTCGGCGGCGTGTGCCTGTTCGGCTTCAACGTGGCCTCGGGCGAGCAGGTGGGCGCGCTCACGGCCCGGCTGAACGAGGCGGCGCGGCCCGTGGTCTCCCTGGACGAGGAGGGCGGGGACGTCACCCGGCTGGCCTACCACACCGGGAGCGCCTATCCGGGCAACGCGGCGCTCGGCCGGGTGGACGACGTCGGCCTGACCGAGCGTGTCTACCACGCCATGGCCGGCGACCTCGCCCGGTGCGGGGTGAACCTCGACATGGGTCCCGTGGCCGACGTCAACACCGCCGACGACAACCCGATCATCGGCACCCGCTCGTTCGGCCCGTCGCCGGACCTCGTGGCGCGGCACACGGTCGCCGCCGTACGCGGCCTGCAGTCGGCCGGGATCGCCGCCTGCGTGAAGCACTTCCCCGGCCACGGCGCCACCCACCAGGACTCCCACCTGGAGATCCCGCTGGTGGACGCCTCCCTCGATTTGCTGAGAGAGCGTGAGCTGGTCCCCTTCGTCGCGGCGATCGAGGCGGGCGCGAGGTCGATCATGACGGCGCACGTGGCGGTGCCCGAGCTGACCGGGGACCTGCCGGCCACGCTCAGCCGGGAGGCGCTGACCCGGCTGCTGCGCCGTGAACTGGGCTACGACGGCGTGGTGGTCAGCGACGCCCTCGACATGCACGCGATCACCGGAAGCGTGGGGCTCGCCGAGGGCGCCGTGCTGTCCCTGGCCGCGGGCGCCGACCTGCTGTGCCTCGGGCCGCTGCCCACACCGCAGGACGTACGGCGGATGGTGGCGCACATCGCGGCCGCCGTCACCGAGGGCAGGCTCGCCGCCGGGCGCCTGGAGGAGGCGGCGGGGCGGGTGGACCGGCTGCGTGACCGGTTCGCCCGGCCGGGCGCGTCCGCCGGAGACGAGAGCCAGGTCGTGGGGCTGGACGCGGCCCGCCGCGCCGTGTCGCTGACGGGCTCGGCGGCGCCGCTGGTCGACCCGTTCGTGGTCGAACTGGACACTCCGCCGACGATCGCGGTGGGCGAGGTGCCCTGGGGGGTCGGGCCGTGGCTGCCACAGGCGGAGATCGTCCGGGTCCGGCCCGAGGACGCCGACGCCGCCGCGCTGCTCGGCCGGGCGCGGGGCCGCTCGCTGATCGTGGTCGTGAAGGACGCGCACCGGCACCCGCGCAGCCGGGACCTGATCTCCGCGCTGCTCGCGGCCCGCCCGGACGCGGTCGTCGTGGAGATGGGCCTGCCGATCTGGCGGCCCGGGGCGGGCGCCTACCTCGCCACGTACGGCGCGGCCCGCGCCAACGCGCGGGCCGCGGTGGAACTGCTGAGCGGTGGTCCGCCGGCGGTCGGGTAGCCGTCGCCGGCGTCGATCGCGGGTGAACGTCCGGGACGTGTGCCGTACGCGCACACGTCCCGGACACCCGCGGCGGGAATCGGCGTCCCGCGTCCGGCTCAGGACTGGTTGAACAGCGAGAGCGTCAGGGTCGAGTGGTACTCCCCGGCGGCGACGTCGACCGCGGTCCGCAGAGCCAGGTCGGCGTTGACCTTCGAGGTGCCGATCTCGTCGGTGGAGTTCGCGGTCGAGATGAGCAACTCCTGGCCCTCCAGACCCACGGCGGGCGCGCCGGTGCCGTCGGAGACGACACTGGAGACCGGCTCACCGGCCGACACGGCACCGGTGGAGGAGTCGGTCAGCAGGCGCGGGGTCCAGCCCAGGTACTCCGGGCCGATGGTCTTGGCCGGGTCACCGGCCGAGGTGAACGCACCCGCCTGGCCCACGACCGCCCAGTACTCCCCGGCGGGGATCTCCTCGGGGCCGCGGGTGTCGGTCACCGTGACCGTCGGCAGGGTCCCGGTGAACTGGCGGGCGGTGGCGTCGGAGCCGTTCTCCTGCAGGGCGACCCCGTCGTTGTCCGCCACGGTCATCGACAGCTGACCGGGAGTGGTGGTCGGCTCGATGTTCACCGAAACGTCGATGCCGTCACCCGGGCCGTCGGCCGCGACCGCGGGACCGGCCACACCGGCGAGCGCGAGACCGAGCACCGACGCGGCGAGTATCTGCGCGGGCTTCCTGGTGTTCATGTGGTTACTCCATCTGTGGGGGGGTGGGGATCCGGTCAGCCGGAGCTGACCGCGCTGTACGTGGCGTCGTAGGACGTGGTGACCTGCTTGCCGTCGACCGTCGCGGTCCCCGCCACCGTGGCCCTGCCCGCGCCGATCTGCTTGGCCCGCGCGTTGAAGGACTGGTACGCCTGCTTGCCCGGGGCCACGTCGGCCACGGTCGTGGAGCCGTACGGAGTCGTCAGCGTCACGGTCACCGGCACATCGCCGTCGTTAACGGCCGTCACCGCGACGTACACCGACGTGCCCACGCGGCGGGACGAAGCGGTGACGGTCAGCGGGACCTTGTTGCGAAGCGCCGACATGTTGACATAGCTGATCCTGGAATTGTCCAGCGACCCGCCGGGGTTGCCCGTGCCGCCGGGGGCGTTGTCGTTCTCGAACATCGGGTTGTATCGGCCCCTCTTCGGGCCCGAGGAGAAGAACGCGTCGTAGTCGATGACGCCGAGCCCGAACGCCGTCATGTCGTAGCCTTGGCTGGTCGCCGGGTTGTACGTGCCGTCCTTGGCGTGGAACAGCGGGAACCGCTCGTCCGCCCCCTGCACGACCCCCAGCGGGTTGAAGATGTTGGTCTGCGTCGACCCGTCGGGCGCGGTGAAGGTCTTGTGCTTGTGCTGGGCCACGTACGCCCAGAAGATGTCCATCTCCAGGTGGACCAGCCCGGGATCGGTGATCTTCAGGAAGTACTCGAGCCTGCGGATGCCCGAGGAGCGGGTCGGGCGTCCCTGCCCGTCCAGCGGCCCGCTGTCGAGCAGGAAGCTGTAGGCGACGTCGTGGTTGTGCGTGTACAGCTTGAGGCCGGCGTCCCTGGCGAGGGCGCCGAGCTGGTGCCACTTGTCCGCCGCGACGTCCCAGTCGGCCTTGTAGGCGCTGCTCGTGGGGTCGTTGCCGGTGCCGACGTGTTCCATGCCGAGGATGTTGGCGATCTCCAGTTGGAGCTTGAAGCGGTCCACGTCGGCCTGGCTCAGCGGCCAGGAGCCGGGAATGAAGCCGTGGTTGCCCTGGGCGCGCAGGCCGTTGTCGTCCAGCCATCCGCGCAGCAGGCGGGCGCCCGCCACGCTCTCCAGGTTCGCGCCGCCCTCGGCGTTCGCGTGCTGGGTGTAGCCGGCGAACTCGATCTGCGAGTAACCGATCTTGCCCAGTTCCTCGAGGGTGCGCCGGAAGCCGGCGGGCAGGTTCGGGTCCGCGAGCGGGTTGCGCGAGATGACGTCGCGGACGGTGTAGAGGATGATTCCTCGCTTCGCCGCCGGAATCAGCGCGAACTGGTCACCCTTCGTCTCGTCGCCCCCGCCGGGGCTCGCGTGTGCGGCCGAGGAGAGCAGGCCTGTGGCCGAGAGGGCCGTCACCGCCGTGACTCCCGTCGTGGCCGCGAGGAACTGGCGCCGGTTCAGTCCCAGCCTGCGGCGCAGCATCCGCCCGGACTCGTTTTCTTCTTCGAACGCGCTCATCGTGGTGTCAACTCCATTTTGTGTCGGATAAGTGTTGTGTCGGATACGTGGCGTGCCGGATCCGTGGTGTGCGGATCCGTCGGAGTGAAAAGCTCTGATCCCCCGATGACGCGGCGAGCCGCCGGTACCTCCGTGGAGCGGACGAGACCGCCGGGGGAAACCGGCCGGCCCGTCGGCCGGCCGGCCCCCCTTCACCGCTCGCCGGTCAGCCGCAGCTGATCGCGTTGTAGGCGGCTTCGTAGGACGTGGTGACCTTCTTGCCGTCGATGAACGACGTCCCGGTCACCGTGGCCTTGCCCGCGCCGATCTGCTTGGCCCGCGCGTTGAAGGACTGGTACGCCTGCTTGCCCGGGGCCACGTCGGCCACGGTCGTGGAGCCGTACGGAGTCGTCAGCGTCACGGTCGCCGGCACCGTGCCGTCGTTGACGGCCGTGACCGCGACGTACACCGACGTGCCCACGCAGCGGGACGAGGCGGTGACGGTCAGCGGCGTCTTGGCGGCCGGCGGAGCCACGACGACCGTGAACGTGGCCGTGGCGACGCTGGAGGTGTTGCCCGCCTTGTCGGTGGCCCGGTAGCCCACGGTGTGCGCCCCCGGCTGGTCGACCACGAGCGGCTTGGTGTACGGCGCGAACGGCTGCCCGTCGAGCGAGTACTCGATGGTGGCCACGCCGGAGCCGGCGTCGGTCGCGGTGATCGTCACCGTGGCGGAGCCCACGTAGTTCCAGGCCCAGTCCATGTCACCGGTGAGCTGCGCCGACACCGTCGGCGGGGTGGTGTCCTCCTGCTTGGGCGCCACCACCGTGAAGGTCACCGACTGCGCCCCGGAGGTGTTGCCCGCCTTGTCGGCGGCCCGGTAGCCCACGGTGTGCTTGCCGACCTGGTTCACCGACACCGGAGCCGTGTAGGCCTGGAACGCACCGCCGTCCAGCGAGTACTCCACCTTGTCCACACCGGACTCGGTGTCGGTCGCCGTGATCGTCACCGTGGCGGAGCTCACGTAGTTGCCGTCGGCGTCCTTCGTGCCGGACACAGCCGCCGACACCGTCGGCGGGGTGGTGTCCTTGGGCGACGAGCTCACGACCGTGAAGGTCGCCGACCCCACGTCGGAGGCGTTGCCCGCCTTGTCGGTCGCCCGGTAGCCCACGGTGTGCGCCCCCGGCTGGTCGACCACGAGCGCCTTCGTGTACGACGCGAACGGCTGTCCGTCGACCGAGTACTCCACCGTGTCCACACCGGACTCGGCGTCGGTCGCCGTGATCGTCACCGTGGCGGAGTCCACGTAGTTGCCGTCGGCGTCCTTCGTGCCGGACACGGCCGCCGACACCGTCGGCGGGGTGGTGTCCTTCTGCTGCGGGGCCACCACCGTGAACGTCACCGACTGCGCCCCGGAGATGTTGCCCGCCTTGTCGGCGGCCCGGTAGCCCACGGTGTGCTTGCCGACCTGGTTCACCGACACCGGAGCCGTGTAGGCCTGGAACGCACCGCCGTCCAGCGAGTACTCCACCTTGTCCACACCGGACTCGGTGTCGGTCGCCGAGACGGTGACCACGGCGGAACCGACGTAGTTGCCGTCGGCGTCCTTCTCACCCGACACCGACGCCGACACCTGCGGCGGCGTCGTGTCGGTGGGACCACCGCTGGTGACCACGAGCTCGCCGACCATGTTCCCGTGACCGGGGATCGCGCAGAAGAAGCGGTACGTGCCCGGGGTGAGGTTCACCTGGATCTCGTGCCTGCCCCCGTTCGTGTCGAAGGGGCTGGCGAGGATGTTGACGTTGACGTCGTGGTTGTAGCCGGGGCTGGAGGCGTCGAACGTCAGCGTGTGCGTCATCCCGAAGGTGTTGCCGGTCGACGGGTTGGTCTCGAAGACGATCGTCGCGGGGCCGGCGACCGCCGTGGTCGGCATGGACTGGTAATCGGTGTAGCTGTTGTCGGCGGTCCAGACGAGCACCTGCGCCGCCGCCTGGTTTACTTGCTGACTCTGGCTCTGGTTCTGCGCCGCGGCCCCGACCCCCGACAGGAACAGCGTCGGCAGGGTCACCGCCAGCACCAGCAGGGCCATGCGCCGGAGCATGGCGGGGGTTGCGAGCGCCCTCCGCGAATCACTCAGGAGGGCTGAAAGAGATCTCATGGGCATTAACCTTTGCACCTCTTATGATCTGACGCACTAGTGGGCGGATGTCGCATTCTGCCCGGCGTCACTCGGAGGGGGCGCCGGGCGGGGGAATCCCCCGCCCGGCACCGCCGGATCACCGGCTAGAGCTCGCGCACGCGGATGTCGCGGAACTCGGCCAGGTCGGTGTTGCTGTGGTTCTGCAGGCCGATGAACCCGCTGACGAACTGGCGCAGATCCGTGTCCGGGTCACCGCTGCGAGACGACTTCTTGCCCGGAACGTTATCGAACTCGTTGATCACCACGCCGTTGCGGATGATCGTGTAGTGCTGTCCGACCGCCCGGATCTCGTAGTCGTTCCACACCTCCTTCGGCGTCGGCATGGCCTTGTCCAGGGTGACCGGGGCGAAGTTGTAGACCGAGCCGGTCTTCTGGACCTCGCCCGTCGCGCCGTCGTAGATCTGGATCTCGTGGCCGCAGTAGACCCCGACCCATGCCTGATCCGTACGGGCCGACCCGACCGTCCCACAGCTTGTGGTGGGCCGGTTGTCCAGCGGGGTCCTCGTGTCGGGGAACCGGATGAAGACGCCGGTGTTGGCGCGAGCCGTCCCGGTCGCGACGTCCCGGTACTTCAGCCGCACCGAGAAGTCGGCGTACGCCTTCTTCGTGTACACCAGCATTCCCATACCGCCGGACGTCCGCAGCGTGCCGTCCTTCTGCAGGTTGAACTGCCCGGCCCCCGCCATGGTCCAGTCCTGGAAGGACTGCGCGGTTCCGTCGAAGACCGTCTTGTAACCGTTGGTCTTGCCGATGTCCGATCGTTCCGCCGCCTTGGTGATCGCGGCGGCCTCCCCGTCGTCGATGATCCCGTCCTTGCGGAGCTGGCTCACCACATCGCCGAGGTGGCTCACGAAGTCGCTCTGCTTCGGCCAGATGCGCTCGTCGTCGATCAGGTCGTTGATCGTGCAGCCGCCGCCGGCCACACGGTTGGCGACGCCGGTGTCGGTGTCCAGCAGCATGACCTTCGACCGGCTGTCGGGCGCCGGGCAGCCGATGGTGACATCGATCTCCCCGGTGGCCACCTCACCGTCGGCGTAGGTGACCTTCAGCTTCGCCTTGTAAGCGCCGAACTTGGCGTAGGTGTGCGTCGGGCCGGCCTCGGTCGACTTGCCGCCGTCACCGAAGTCCCACTCCCACTTGACGCCGCCGGCCCTGGTGTTGGAGAACGCGATCGTGTTCGGCGTGCTCTCCCGCACCGGCCGCCACGCGGCCTGGCTCGGGTTCGGCGTCGCCGGACCACCCTTGTAGGTGACGCGGATCAGCTTCTGGTTCGCGTGGAGCGTGAAGAAGCCGCCGGCGTAGTCGAGCATGTAGAGCGCGCCGTCCTTGCCGAACTTGGCGTCCATCCAGGCCTGAAGCTGGGTGCCGCCGCTGCCGGACTGGATGATGCCGCGCAGGTCCTCGGCGAAGGCCGGCGGACCCTGGTCCTTGACCGTCTTCGGGTCGACGGTCACGGCGACCCGGTTGTTGGCGTTGGACTCGTCACCGATGAGCCACTTGTTCTCCCAGTACGCCGGCCACGCGACACCGCTGTCGGTGTCAACCTCGGAGCGGTGGTAGGTCGGCCCGGACATGATCGCCTGGCCGCCGCCGCTGAGGAAGGGCTGGGTGAAGGTCTCGTCGCCCAGCTTGTAGGTCGGCAGACCGCTGCCGTCGTCCCGCTTCGGGTAGACCGGGCCGCCGCCCTGCGGCGAGAACCAGATCATGTTGGTGCGGGCCGGCGGGATGTCGACCAGGCCGGTGTTGCGCGGCGAGGTGTTCTTCAGGTTGTCGCAGTCGTACCAGTCGGCGGGCTGGCTGGCGTCGGTGTTGCTGCGGTCGCGGTAGGGCTGCTTGTCGCCCATGCAGTACGGCCAGCCCTGGTTGCCCGCGGAGGTGATGATCGTCGCGGTCTCGTACTTCGCCGGGCCCCAGGTCTCGCTCGGGACACCGGCGTCCGGACCGACCCATGCGGCGTTCAGCCAGTTGTTCACGGGGTCCCACTGGAGCCGCGAGATGTTGCGAACACCCATCACGTAGATCTCGGGGCGGGTCTTGCCGCCGCCCTCTTCGTCGCCCGTGAACAGGTTGCCCTTGGGGATCGTGTACGTGCCGTCCGGCTCCGGGTGGATCCGGATGATCTTGCCGCCCAGGTTGTTGGTGTTGCCGGCGGTGCGCCGGGCGTCCTGGAACGAGAGGCCCTTGTAGTCCAGGGTCCAGTTGTTCCCGGCGTAACCCGCCCCGGCGCCGCCGGAGGAGTTGTTGTCACCGGAACCGACGTAGAGGTTGCCCTCGTTGTCGAAGGTCATGCCGCCACCCGCGTGGCAGCAGCTGTGGATCTGGGTGTCCCAGTGCAGCAGGTCCTTACGGGTCGCCTGGTCGATCGTCTCCGTGGCGAGGTCGTAGGTGAACCGCGAGATCGTCCGCTGGCCGATCCGGTTGTCCCGGTCGATCGACTCGTGCGGCATCCAGTAGACGTAGAGCCAGCCGTTCTGCTGGAACTTGGGGTCGGGGACGATGCCGAGGAGGCCTTCCTCGTTCTTGACCAGCTCGTCACCGCTGCCCCGGTTGCCCATCACGGCGAGCGTGGTGAGCAGCTTGACCTGCTTGGTCTTCGGGTCCCACTGGTGGATCGTGCCACAGCCGAGGCCGACCTTGGGGTCGTTCCAGTTGGCGATCACGCCGGTCGGGCAGGCCGCCCGGCCGACGTAGAAGACCTTGCCGTCGGGTGCGACGGTCAGGCCGTGGGGCTCGCCGATCTGGTCGAGCTGACCGGACTTGTTCGTCGTGGTCAACCGCTCGGTCACGTAGTTCGACGCGATGGTCGCCTGGCAGTCACCGCGGACCAGGCCGGCCGCCCACTTGATGGCGCCGCCGAGGTGGCTCTGGAACTGCTTGTCGCTGGTGTAGCTCGCCTCGGTGCCCCCCATGCCGGTGTAGAACGACCGGCCGCCGTCGTAGTCACGGCACCACGAGATCGGGTGGAACGGGCCATTGCCGTTCAGGCCCGCCTTGTAGAACCGCTCCTCGACCTGTGCGATCGTGTGGACCTTGCCGAGCGGGTTGGGCGCCCAGTTCATCCACTGGTCGGACCGCTTGACGGTGGGCGGAAGCCCCTCGTTGGCCGGGTGCTGGCGGTCGGTGAAGTCCACCTGCGCGTTCTGCACCTCGGTCTCCGGCGGAGGACCGGCGGTGGGGCCGAACAGGCGCAGCTCGGCCAGCTGGGTCAGGGGCTCACCACTGTTCGCGGTGATGTCCAGCCTGTACCACGGGTAGGCCGTGCTGTTGTCGAACTTGTATTCCTTGGTCTGGAACCGCTGCGGGAAGGTCTCATTCGTCCGCTTGTCCAGGTCGACCCAGGTCTGCCCGTCCTGCGAGCCCTTCAGCGTCCAGTTCTTCGGGTCACGGCCCGGAAAGTCGTTGGCCGAGGTCAGCGCGTAGTGGCCGACCACTACCGGCTTCTCCAGCCGCACCTCGGCCCACCCGGTGTTCGCGCGGGTCAGCCACTTGGAGTTGTTGTTGCCGTCGACCAGCTGGGCCTTGCCCTCGCTCGGCGGGTTCTCCCCGCTCACCCTGATCTCGGCGACCTTCTCGGCGGGAGGGATGCTGCCGGCGGGGCGGGTGCCGACCAGTTCGGTGAACCAGGAGGAGTCCGCCTGGGCGCGTACGGCATCGTGGACACCGACGAAACCGCCTCCGTCCCTGATGAACGTCCGGAACGCGGCCTCCTGGGCGGCGTTCAGCGTCACGCCGTTGGCGGACAGGAACACCACGCCGCGGTAGCGCGCCAGGTTCTCGGAGGTGAAGACCGAAGGGTCCTGGGACACGTCGACGGAGAAGCCGTTGGCCTTGCCCAGGTCCTTGACCGACGCCGCGGCCCGCTCGACCGGATCGTCCTGTTTCGCTGCCGGGCCGTGGAACACCAGCACGCCGGCCGGGGCGTCGTCGGCCTGCATCTGTACGCCGTGACCGGCCGGGGCCGGGTCGTCCGGTGTGGTCGGCGCGGCCACGACCGGCAGCGTCGCCATTCCCATGGTCAGGGCGACGCCGGACACGATGATCCCGGCGCGGCGCCAGGCGGGTAGTCGGGGCTGTGCGAAGAGGTCTCCTCGACCCATCGTCCGCTCCTTCTGGTTGGGGGGTGCAACAGCAACCTTCGGAAGAGCTGCCTGATCAGCCGCAGTGGTCACGGGGCTCGGCGATGTCGGACGTGGCGCCGACCCTGTTGATCTCCTTGTCCCGTACCGATCGATCACTCCCGGTGACGGCAGTGGTGCCGTGACGTCTCCATCCCTCCGAGGCTGTGGTCAACTCCTCAGGCGCTTCGGCTGGAACGTAACAGTCAGGCAGCACTTCGTCCACAGTCGTGACAAAGTTTTGCGCTTCGTTACCATACTTCTAGAAAGAATCAGCAAAAGCTTCGTCACCCGGCGACGAAAGCGCCGTTTTACCTGCCCATATTCCCCTGGGGCGGCCTGCCCCTTACTCTGTATGCCAGCCTTGAGTCCCCTGCACCACGTGGTATCCACCGACCCGCCGCCGGAACTACGGACCCCCCCAGCTCGCCGCACCCGGGCGAGCGCCGTACCCGATTGGGAACCCATGACCGAGAAAAGCACCGATGTGACGCGACGCCTGCTCTCCCGGCGCGCCTTCGCCACCACCGCGGCGACAGCCGCCGCGGTGGCGCCGTTCGCCGTGGCGAGCCAGGTCAACGCGGAATCGCCCGAGCAGATCGCGGGCCGGACCGCGGGCACGCCGGGTGACGTCCGCCGCATCACCCTCTACGCGGAGAAGCTGGCGGACGGCCAGATGGGCTACGCCCTGGAGCCGGGCAAGCCCACGATCCCCGGCCCCCTCATCGAGATGATCGAGGGCGAGACCCTCGAAATCGAGCTGGTCAACAACACCGACGTGACCGCCAGCCTGCACGTCCACGGCGTGGACTACGAGTGGAACAGCGACGGCACGCGGATGAACGCCAGCGTGGTGCAGCCCGGAGGCCGGTACGTCTACACCTGGCGCACCCACGCCCGGATCGACCGCGCGGACGGCACGTTCGCACCGGGCAGCGCGGGTTACTGGCACTACCACGACCACGTCGTGGGGACCGACCACGGCACGGGCGGCATCCTGCGCGGACTCTACGGGCCGCTGGTGGTGCGCCGCACCGGCGACGTGCTCCCGGACAAGACCCTCACCGTCGTCTTCAACGACATGAAGACCAACAACCTCACCCAGGCGCCCGACTTCACCGCCAAACTCGGCGAACGCGTGGAGTTCGTCGTCATCGCCCACGGCAACTTCTTCCACACCTTCCACATCCACGGGCACCGCTGGGCGGACAACCGCACCGGCATCCTGGAAGACCTGGAGGACCCGAGCCGGATCATCGACACCAAGACCACCGGACCCGCCGAGTCGTTCGGCTTCCAGGTAATCGCCGGTGAGCGCGTCGGCCCCGGGAAGTGGATGTACCACTGCCATGTCCAGGGTTATTCCGACATGGGAATGGCCGGGGTGTTCACGGTGACCGGCGCGAGCGAGAACGTGCCGCTGACCGTCACCGCCTCGGCCCGCTGCGTGGGCACGTCGGTGTACGTCGCGGTGACGGCCGTCAACGACGGCAAGGTGCCGGCGACCGTGACGCTGACGACTCCGTACGGCTCCACGACCGTGGCCGACGTGGCCCCGGGCAAGCAGGCGTACCAGTCCTTCAACGCGCGGGCCAAGCAGATCGGCGCCGGCAGGGCCACGGTCACGGGGACCGCGACGATCGGCGGCAAGAAGGTCACCACGTCCTACGAGGCCGGCTACAACGCGACGAGCTGCGGCTGACGCCGCCTTCGAAAGCGCCCTTCCACCCCCCTCAGCTCGCCGCACCCGGGCGAGCGCCGTCACCGATTGGGAAGCCATGACCGAGAAAAGCACCGATGTGACGCGACGCCTCTTCTCCCGGCGCGCCTTCGCCACCACCGCGGCGACAGCCGCCGCGATCGCACCGTTCGCCGTGGCGAGCCAGGTCACCGCGGCGCCCGCGGACACGATCACGGGCAGGACCGCGGGCACGCCGGGGGGCGTCCGCCGCATCACCCTCTACGCGGAGAAGCTGGCGGACGGCCAGATGGGCTACGCCCTGGAGCCGGGCAAGCCCACGATCCCCGGCCCCCTCATCGAGATGATCGAGGGCGAGACCCTCGAAATCGAGCTGGTCAACAACACCGACGTGACCGCCAGCCTGCACGTCCACGGCGTGGACTACGAAACGTCCAGCGACGGCACGCGGATGAACGCCAGCGTGGTGCAGCCCGGAGGCCGGTACGTCTACACCTGGCGCACCCACGCGCCGGCCGAACGCCCGGACGGCACCATCGAGCCCGGCAGCGCGGGCTACTGGCACTACCACGACCACGTCGTGGGGACCGACCACGGCACGGGCGGCATCCTGCGCGGACTCTACGGGCCACTGGTGGTGCGCCGCACCGGCGACGTGCTCCCGGACAAGACCCTCACCGTCGTCTTCAACGACATGAAGACCAACAACCTCACCCAGGCGCCCGACTTCACCGCCAAGCTCGGCGAACGCGTGGAGTTCGTCGTCATCGCCCACGGGAACCTCTTCCACACCTTCCACATCCACGGGCACCGCTGGGCAGACAACCGCACCGGCCTGCTGAACGGCCCGAAGGACCCGAGCCGGATCATCGACACCAAGACCACCGGACCCGCCGAGTCGTTCGGCTTCCAGGTGATCGCCGGTGAGCGCGTGGGCCCCGGGATGTGGATGTACCACTGCCACGTACAGAGTCATTCCGACATGGGGATGGCCGGGATGTTCACGGTGACCGACGCGAACGGGAACGTGCCGGGTCACTCCATGGACGGAATGCCGGGCCACTCGATGAGCGGCATGCCGGGCCACTCCATGGAAGGCATGTAACGGCGACGCCGTCCCACGCCCGACCGGGGGCTTCGACGGGGAAGCCCTCCCTATGCCGTGAAGATCTCCTCACGGGCCTGGTCGAGTGCGGCGAGGACGGCGCCGCGCAACACCGGGTTGCCGTCCACCTGGCTCGTGATCACCTGAGGCGGTATCGGGCAGATGCGGGCCACGGCCTCCTCCACACGGGTGGCCAGGCCCTCCCCGCCCGCCCGGCAGACCTCTCCGGCCAGGACCACGAGGCCGGGGTCGAGCACCACGCACACCGAGGCCACGCCGAGCGCCAGCCGCGCGGCGACCTCGTCGAGCAGGGGCTCGCCCGTAGCACCCGCCGCGACCGCGGCGGTCACGCAGTCGGCCGCGGTGTCTCCGCCGAAGCCGTGCTCGCGGGCGAGTTCGCCGACCGCCTCCGAGCTGACCAGCGACTGCAGGCCGCCCCGCAGCGACGGCAGCCGCCCGGGGATCGCCCGCACGTCGTCGGCGAGGGGCACCCCGGGCACCGGAAGATATCCGATCTCACCCGCGCTGCCCGACCTGCCGCGGTGCAGGCGCCCGCCCAGCACGACGGCGAGGCCGATGCCCCGGCCGACCCAGACGAGCACGAAGTCGTCGGCCTCGCGGGCGGCGCCCCGCGCGCGCTCTGCGATCGCCGCGAGGTTCACGTCGTTCTCGATCGTGACGTCACGGCGCAGGTCCCGCGCCAGCGCCTCGTGGATGCCCTCGTGCCACTGCGGGAGGTCGAACGAGAAACGCACATCCCCGGTGCGGGGGTCCACGACGCCGGGCGTGCCGATCACGACTCCGCGCAGCCGCGACAGCGCGACCCTGCCGCCACGGCAGGCCTTGACGACGGCGGAGTGCACCAGCGACACCGGGTCGTCCGCGCCGTCGGGGGACGCCGTCACCTCGGCGACGATATGGCCGTTGATGTCGGCGATCGCCGCCGACACCCGGTCGGGCCCCACGTCGAGCCCCGCGACGTACGCGCAGGAGGGGATCACGCCGTAGAGCGCGGCGTTGGGTCCGCGGTTGCCCGCCTGCTCCCCCACGACCTCCACCAGGCCGCGCTCCTCCAGGCGCGCGAGCGTCTGCGAGGCCGTGACCTTGGACAGTCCGGTGAGCTGGCCGATCTGGCCACGCGTCAGGGGACCGGAGGCGAGCAGCAGTTCCAGGGCGGCCCGGTCGTTGATCTCCCGGAGCAGCCGGGGCACGCCAGGACGTCGCTCCATACTCCCGCTTCCCCTCGTCTGAGTCTCCCGCTCACCGTCGGCGCGCACCCGCACGCCCCGCCGGTTCGCCGGGCCCCGCCGGCGCTCCCACCCCGGGCGCTCGTGAACGACGTGCGCCCGTGAACGAGCAACAAAAGTTTTCAGCAAAGCTTAGCGAGCCGGGGAGCGCGGAGAACGCGCCGGTCGCCGCTCACGGTAACGCCTCCGCCAGTCATGAGGATGGCTCATATGACCGCCCGAGCCGGACGAGACGAGGAGCGCCATGACCGAGACGGCCAGACAGCCGCACGCCCCGCCGCGCCGCGGGCTGCCGACTCCCCCGTGGCCGCTGGTCATGCTCGTGACGGGCGTCACGCTCCTGTTCGACGTCATGCGGGTGTTCCTGCCGTCCCTCATCACCCTGTACGGCCGGGCGGGCGAGACCTCCCCCGAACGCATGGGGCTCTACGCGGCGCTGTGGTTCGTCCTGCCGTTCGCCGCGATCCCCGTGGCGCGGCTCGGGTCGCCCCGCATCGTCCTGGTGGCGGGCGCGGCGGCGCTCGCCGCGATTCGGATCTGCCTGCAGGCCGCGGACGGGGGCACGCCCCAGCTTCTGCTCGCCTCCGCCGGGGTCACGGCGGGGCTGGTCTTCCTCTACGGCTGCGCGCGCACGACGAGGGGCGCGTGGGTGCCGGCCGGGCTCACCGGCGGCCTCGCGGCCGCGTCGATCCTCCACCTGGCCCTCGACCGGATGGACCTCGTCTGGCGGGACGGTCCGCTGCCCTGGCTCGCCGCGGTCGCGCTCTGCGCTCTCTTCCTGTGGGCCGTCTTCCTGTGGTCCGTACGGCTCTCGCCCGCGTCGCCCGGCCCGGCCCCGGCGGCCGTGTGGTTCGCGTTCGGCCCGATGCTCCTGCTCGCGGGCATGTACGGCGGCGGCTCCGGGCTGCTGCCGCAGGAGGCCGGGCAGCACAGCGGGCCCTTCACCGCCCTGATGGTCGCGCTGCAGGCCGGCGCGTGGTGCGCCGCCGCCGGGTACGCCTGGACGTCGTCGTGGGGCTGGGCGGCGGGGCTCTTCCTCGTCGCCGGGGTGGCGGGGACGGAGGCCGGTCTGACCGGCCTCGCCGCCCTCGTCGCGACCATCGCCCTCGGCGCGTGCGCCGCCACCATTGGACAGGACACGGGCGGACAGGACACGGGCGGACAGGACACGGGCGGACAGGAGAGCGCGGCCCGGCGCGGGGGCGTCGCCGTGCTCGGCGGGATGCTGATGTTCCTGGTGGCGGTCTTCCTCTACTACGCGGCCTTCGACGCCGATCTCGGGTTCCCCAACGCGGTGGTCCCGGTGGCTGTGTCCGCCCTGCTGGCCGTCATCGCCCTCCGGCGGGGCCGGCGGCACCGGTCCGCCCCCGTACGGCGGGCGCCCCGCCGATGGGGCTCGATCGCGCTGTCGATCGCGCTGCTGACCGGGCTCGTCACCTGGCAGCCGCTCCCCGCGGAGCGGCCGATCGCCGGGAACGAGTTCACCCTCGTGGCGTACAACATCCGGATGGGGTTCGGGCTCGGCGGCCGGCTCGACCTCGACCGGATCGCCGCCTGGGCCGCGACGCGGCGTCCCGACGTGGTGCTGCTCAGCGAGGTCGACCGGGGCTGGCTGCTCAACGGCGGGCACGACGACCTGGCGAGGATCGCCCGGGGCCTCGGGATGCGCTATCACTTCGCCCCCGCCGCCGACCGTCTCTGGGGCGACGCGCTGCTCACGAACCTGCCCGTCACCGAGATCGGCTCCACCCGGCTGAACCGGCACGGTTATCCGACCGGCGCCCAGGCCCAGTCGATCGTGCTGGAGGTCGGCGACCACGAGGTGGGGATCGTCAACACCCACCTGCAGGAGCCGCGGGGACAGGCGCCCGAGGTCGCGGCGATCGCCCGGCGGCTCGCGGCGGCCGCCCTCCCGCCCGGCGTCGGCGTGGCCGATCCGCGACCGGTGATCGTGGCGGGCGACCTCAACACCACGCCGTCCGACCCGCAGATGCGCGCGCTGGAGGCCGCGGGCCTGTCCGATCCGCTGCGGGCGCTCGGCGACCCGCCGACCTCGCCGGCCGACGCCCCCGTGCGGCGGATCGACCACGTGCTGATCTCGAAGGGGCTCACGGCGGTGGCCGCCGACGTCCCCCGGGTGCCGTTCTCCGATCACCTCCCGGTCGTCGTACGCCTGCGCGTGGGGTGATGCGAGGGATGGAGTGGGGGTGAGACCAGGGTGAGAACGGAGGCCGCGTCGTACCGAGGCCAACCAGGCGGGATAATCGGCTACATGCGACTTTCTGCCCGTGTCGACTACGCCCTCCGTGCCGCCGCCGAGCTCGCCGCGGCGGGCGAGGGACCCACAACGGTGGGCGAGCTGGCCAAGGGGCAGGAGATGCCCCCCAAATACCTGGAGAACATCCTGCTCCAGATGCGCCGCGCCGGCCTCGTACGCGGTCAGCGCGGCCCCGAGGGCGGCTACGTGCTGGCCCGTCCGGCCTCCGCGATCTCCCTCGCCGACGTGATCCGCGCGGTGGACGGCCCGCTGGCCAACGTCAGGGGCGAGCGGCCCGAGCACGTCGGCTACCAGGGCGCCGCCCAGGCGTTGCAGCAGGTGTGGATCGCGCTGCGGGCGAGCGAGCGGGCCATCCTGGAGGAGGTCAACCTGGAGCAGATCGCCAAGGGTGAGCTACCCGCGAGGGTGACCGAGCTGGCCGCCGACCCGGCGGCCTGGGACTCGCACACGCCGGTGTGAGCCGCCCGTCCCTGATCGACCCCTGACCCCTGACCGACCCCTGATCGTCGCGGGAGGCTGGCGTGCCGGAGGGTGACTCGGTCTATCGGGCCGCGAAGCGCCTGCGGGAGGCCCTCGACGGCCGGACACTGACCCGCAGCGACTTCCGGGTGCCCCGGCACGCCACCGCCGATCTGCGCGGCCGGGCCGTGCTCACCACGATCCCGCGCGGCAAGCATCTCCTGACCCGGGTGGAGGGCGGGCTCACCGTCCACACGCACCTGCGCATGGAGGGCGGCTGGCGGGTCGGTCCGGCGGGCCGGCCGGTGCCCCGGGGCGATGTGGTGCGGCTGGTCCTCGCCAACGCCGAGTGGCAGGCGGTCGGCACCCGGCTGGGGATGGTCGACCTCGTGCCCACCGGCCGTGAGGACCGCGTCGTCGGGCATCTCGGCCCGGATCTGCTCGGGCCCGACTGGAACCCCGGGCAGGCCGTACGCAATCTGCTCCGGGAGCCCGGGCGGACCATCGGAGAGGCGCTGCTCGACCAGCGTGTGCTGGCCGGGATCGGCACGATCTGGCGGGCGGAGACGCTGTGGGCCGCGCGCCTGTCGCCGTGGCGCACCATCGGGTCGATCCCGCCGGAGGCGCTGGAGTCGCTGGTCTCGACCGCGCACCAGCTGATCGACGCGAGCAAGGACGCGCCGTTTCCGGTGACGAGCGGTGATCCGCGTCCCGGCCGGTCACTGCTCGTGTACGGCAGGGCACGCCGTCCGTGCCGGCGGTGCGGCAGCCCGATCGGCAGTGGCGAGATGGGTCCGCAGCCGTCCGAGCGGCTCATCTACTGGTGTCCCGCCTGCCAGCGCCCATAGCGGCGCACAGGGAACAAGCACAGGGAACAAGCACGGGGAATACGCACAGGGAACAGTCGTGATACAGGTCCGGCACATGCCGGACACTGTGCCGGGGCACTACCAGGTGCCGGGGCACAATCGCCACACACCCGGGGCCGGGCGTCTGGCGCCGGGCACGGCGACAGGACCTCTGCCGCGGGCGAGGCCCGGGCGGCGGAAGCGCCGTCTACGCGGCGACCATGTCCTTGACCTCAGGGAAGCCGTCGAACTCGGGGCCGGCGGGCACGGTCTCGGGAATCGGCAGCCGCTCGTGCTCGGGCAGCTCCGCGAGCATGGGGGCGGCCTGCAGTTCGGCGAGCGCGAACTGGTCGGACACCTCACGCAGCACCTGGGACAGTGGGACACCCAGTGCGCCGCAGATCGAGGCGAGCAGCTCGGAGGAGGCTTCCTTCTGGCCGCGTTCGACCTCGGACAGATAGCCGAGTGAGACACGGGCCACGGTGGAGACCTCGCGAAGGGTGCGATTCTGCCGCACCCGCAGCCGCCGCAGTACGTCACCGAGCAGCTGACGCAGCAGGATCATCTGTCGCTCCCTCCCCAGGGGGGACGCCTTCACGACGCCTCGCACGGTGGGCTCATGTCGCCCCTTCTTCATCTGCCCTTCGTACATACGCCTCGCCGTCATCATTGGTTCGCTCGGCCCCTTCGCCGGGCGTGCGCCTGTCTTGCTCCTCGCCGATGGCTCACGGACCTCACTCACAGCTCCACCGTACCTGTAGAGGGCGACACCGCGGCAGACCGTGGCGAGCATGTTCGCTGGGGACGTAACGCGGTAATCACCCGAGATGTTCCCCCGAATTTGCCTGGAGCACACCTTCCAACAGGTCCAAAGCCTCGCGGCAGGTCGCCTTTCTGATCTCGTCTCTGGTCCCGGTCAAGAGCAGGTCACGGTGCCAGAGCCGCTCCCCCGGCCCCGCCAGGGCGATGTGGACCGTGCCGACGGGTCTGCCGTCCTGCGGCTCGGGACCGGCGACCCCCGTCACGGCCAGACCGTAGTCCGAATCTGTCAGCTTACGCACCCCGGTCGCCATGGCCGCCGCCACGTCCGGGTGCACCGCCCCCTCACGCTGCAGCAGGCCTGGCGGAACGCCGAGGAGGCTCGCCTTGAGGTCGGTGGCGTAGGCGACCACCCCGCCGCGGAAGGCCGCGGAGGCTCCCATGGGCTCGGTCATCGCGGCCCCGATCAGGCCGCCCGTCAGCGACTCGGCCACGGCGGCCGTCGCTCCCCGGCGGACCAGCAGGGACAGCACCTGCGTCGCCACACTCGTCATACGGTCCGCGCCCTGTTCGCCACCTGCCGCAGCCGCACCGCGCGCACCACGTAGTCGGCGCCGGTCCCCACCGTGACCACCAGGGCGAGGCCCATCGCCGCCCACCTGGCCAGGTCGGGCACGGCGGGCACGATGTAGAGCGCGACGGCCACGATCTGCAGCACGGTCTTCACCTTGCCCCCGTAACTGGCCGGGATAACCCCGTGCCTGATCACGAGGAAGCGCAGCAGCGTCACTCCCGCCTCACGAGCGATGATCAACGAAGTGACCCACCAGGCGATGTCGCCGAGGTACGACAGGCACAGCAGCGCCGCGCCGATCAGCGCCTTGTCGGCGATCGGGTCGGCGATCTTGCCGAAGTCGGTGATCAGCGCGTACTTCCTGGCCAGCCACCCGTCGAGCTGGTCGGTGACGGAGGCGAGCAGGAACACCCCCAGCGCCGCCAGCCGCCAGGCCTCGCCCTCGGCGAACAGGAAGACGACGAAGACGGGCACGATCGCCAGTCGGGCGATGGTCAGGGCGTTCGCGATGTTCCAGGTGCTGACGCGGCGGGCCGCCCCCTCCTCGCCGTCGGCGGACGGCGGCGGCACGGGCGCGGTGGATGTCCCGGGCGCGGGCGGCACGGGCGCGGGTGTCACCAGCGCAGGAGGCGCGACGGGGACGGCGGCGGCCGGCGCCGGCCCGATCTCCGCGGTCGCCTCCACTGTGGCCTCCACTGTGGCCTCTACCGCGCCCGCCACCTCCACCGGCCGCTCGCCGCGCTCCGTCATGTGCCTGCCTTGATCCGGGCGATCAGGTCGACCCCCTCGGAGTCGACCGCGACCGCCTGCACGATCTGCCCGGGGACCAGACCGATGCCCTGAACCGTGACCGCCCCGTCGACCTCGGGGCCCTGGTGCGCCGCGCGGCCCTCGTAGCCGCCGTCGCCGAGGTCCTCCTCGATGAGCACCTCCAGTTCGGTGCCGATGCGCTCCTCGGCCCGCTGGGCGGTCAGCTCCTCGGCGAGCTCGGTGAGCGTCGCCACGCGTTCGTCGATCACGTCCTGGTCGAGCTTGTCCTCGAAGCCGTACGCTTCGGTGCCCTCTTCGTCGGAGTAGCCGAAGACGCCGATGACGTCGAGCCTGGCCTCTTCCAGGAAGCCCACCAGCTCCTCGAACTGCTCCTGGGTCTCCCCCGGGAAGCCCACGATGAAGTTCGATCTGACGCCCGCCTCCGGCGCCCGCTCGCGGATCTGGTCGAGGAGGTCGAGAAAGCGCCGGGGGTCGCCGAAGCGCCGCATCCGCCGCAGCACCGGCCCGCTGGCGTGCTGGAAGGACAGGTCGAAGTAGGGCGCGATCCCCTCGGACGAGGCGATCACGTCGAGCAGCCCCGGCCGCAGCTCGGCGGGCTGCAGGTAGCTGACCCGCACCCGCTCGACGCCGTCGGTCCCGGCCAGCCGAGGCAGCAGCTTCTCCAGCGCCCGCAGGTCGCCGAGGTCCTTGCCGTACGACGTGGAGTTCTCGCTGACCAGCACCAGCTCCCTGACGCCCTGGCCGGCCAGCCAGGCGGCCTCGGCGAGCAGGTCCTCCGGCGCGCGCGAGACGTACGAGCCGCGGAAGGCCGGGATGGCGCAGAAGGTGCAGCGCCGGTCGCAGCCCGAGGCGAGCTTGAGCGAGGCGACCGGCCCGGAGCCGAGCCGCTTGCGCAGCGTGCGCGGGCCGCTCGCGGGGGCGACGCCCCGCGGCAGCGGGTCCTCCTGGGCGTGGCCCGGGATGTGCGCCTGGGCCGCCGAGCGCTCCACCGGGCTGATCGGCAGCAGCGTGCGGCGGTCCCGCGGGGTGTGCGGGACCAGCGGCCTGCCCGCGATGACGTCGTCGAGCCGCTCCCCGATCTCCGCGTAGTCGTCGAAGGAGATGACGGACGCCTCGGGCAGGGCGTCGGCGAGCTGCGCGCCGTACCGTTCGGCCATGCAGCCCGCCGCGACCACCTTCGCGCCCGAGTCGGCCGCGGCGAGCAGGGTGTCGATGGAGTCCTTCTTCGCCGAGTCGATGAAGCCGCACGTGTTGACGACGACGACGTCCGGGTCGTCGTCACCGGTCTGCCACCCGGCGGCTTCGAGCCGCGCGGCGAGCTCCTCTGAGTCGACCTCGTTGCGGGCGCAGCCCAGCGTGATCAGCGATACGGTTCGGCGAGAAGACATGATGCGAACTACGGTATCGGCAGTCGGCGATTAACGGGGACTCGGGCCGCCCGCGGCGAAGGTCCGCCGCACCATCTGGCCGTCCCTGCCGGGCGCGCCGAGGTCTTTCCCGTTGACCACGAGCCGCACCGCCCCGGCGTCGCCGATGACCATCTTCACCCGGTCCTTCGCCGAGTACGTCTCGGTCTTCCCCTCCGGCAGCGTACCCTCGAAGATCGCCTTGCCCTTGGCGTCCTTCACGGCGATCCAGGACGGCTTGCGCGTGGTGACCTTGACCACCACGAGGCCGGGCGCGAAGGCCTCCTCCAGGCTCCGGCCCTCCCGGGCCCCGTCGTGCCGCTCCTGCCCGTGCTGCCCGTGCTGCCCGTTGGCCGGGAGCCGTACGGCAGTCGGGCCCGTCCTGTCTCCCGAGCCGCCGAGCATCCGCGCGATGACGACGATCACGACGATGGCCAGGGCGACCGCGACGGCCATCGTCCAGCCGGAGCCCCGGTGACCCCGCTCGCGCAGCACGGCGGCCCCTCCGAACAGCGACGACGTCCTGATCGGGGAGTCGCCGCCCGGGTGCTCCTGCGCGTACTGCCGCACGAGCTCGTCCGGGTCCAGGCCGAGGTCGGACGCGATGGTACGGAGGTGGCCGCGCGTGTAGAAGTCGCCCACCGAGAAGTCGTCCCCCTCGAAGCGCTGAATGACGGTCTCACGGATCCGCGTGCGCTCGCTGAGCTGACGCACCGACAGCCCGGCGCGCTCACGGGCCTCGGCCAAAGCGGCACCTACGCTCATCGTTAAGCCCCCTGTCTTCCAGACCGCCCCACAATGCGTAGTTAGCTCCATTCAATCAGCTACCGACTACTAAGGGTAGTCATTGTGGGGCATAGAGTACGCGACGGGCTCCGGGCGGCCCCGCCGCACGGGGTGATGACGGCCCTAGGACTCGCCGCGCAGGTCCGCGAGGAGGCCGGGCAGGTCGTCGGGCTGGACCAGCACCTCGCGGGCCTTCGATCCCTCGCTCGGGCCGACCACGTTGCGGCTCTCCAGCAGGTCCATCAGCCGTCCGGCCTTGGCGAAGCCGACCCGCAGCTTGCGCTGGAGCATCGACGTGGAGCCGAACTGGGTCGACACGATCAGCTCGGCGGCCTGGACCAGCAGGTCGAGGTCGTCGCCGATCTCCTCGTCGATCTCCCGCTTGGCGGCGGCCGGCGCGGCCACGTCCTCCCGGTACTCGGCCTGCATCTGGACCTTGCAGTGGCCGACGACCTCCGCGATCTCCTTCTCGGAGATGAACGCGTTCTGGAGCCGTATCGGCTTGCTCGCGCCCATCGGCAGGAACAGCGCGTCGCCCTGCCCGACGAGCTTCTCGGCGCCCGGCTGGTCGAGGATGACCCGGGAGTCGGCGAGCGAGGAGGTCGCGAACGCGAGCCGGGACGGCACGTTCGCCTTGATCAGGCCGGTGACCACGTCGACGGACGGCCGCTGGGTGGCGATGACCAGGTGGATGCCCGCGGCCCGGGCGAGCTGGGTGATGCGGACGATCGAGTCCTCCACGTCGCGCGGCGCGACCATCATCAGGTCGGCCAGCTCGTCCACGATCACCAGCAGGTACGGGTATGGCTGGTAGACCCGCTCGCTGCCCGGCGGAGGCACCAGCTTGCCCGCCCGGACGGCCTTGTTGAAGTCGTCGACGTGCCGGAAGCCGCTGGCGGCCAGGTCGTCGTACCGCCGGTCCATCTCGCCGACCACCCATTCGAGGGCCTCGGCGGCCTTCTTCGGGTTGGTGATGATC
The DNA here is from genome assembly GCF_045040095.1 of Microbispora sp. NBC_01389. Taxonomy (NCBI): domain Bacteria; kingdom Bacillati; phylum Actinomycetota; class Actinomycetes; order Streptosporangiales; family Streptosporangiaceae; genus Microbispora; species Microbispora sp. NBC_01389. Next base: position 4,215,846 of record NZ_CP109552.1, on the reverse strand, counting down.
GGCGTGATGAGGTGGGGAATGCCCTCGTACGAGCTGAGCTCGACCCGCTTGGGGTCGACCAGCACCATGCGGATCTCGTCGGGGGTGGCCCGCATCAGGATCGAGGAGATCAGCCCGTTGATGCAGGTCGACTTGCCCGCGCCGGTGGCGCCGGCGATGAGGATGTGCGGCATCTTGGCCAGGTTGGCCACGATCGTGCGTCCCTCGACATCCTTGCCGAGGCCGACGATCATCGGGTGGTGGTCGGCCTGGGCCACCTGCGAGCGCAGCACGTCGCCGAGCGACACGAGGTCCTTGTCGACGTTGGGGATCTCCACACCGATCGCCGACTTGCCCGGGATCGGGGACAGGATCCGCACGTCGGCCGACTTCACCGCGTACGCGATGTTCTTGGTGAGCGCGGTGACCTTCTCGACCTTGACCGCCGGGCCCAGCTCGATCTCGTACCGCGTGACCGTCGGGCCGCGAGTGAACCCGATGACCTGCGCGTCGATGGAGAACTGCTCCATTACGCTGGTCAGCGCGTTCACGACCGTCCGGTTGGCCTTGGTCTCCTGCTTGGGCGCGCTGCCCGGCCGCAGCAGCGCGAGGTCGGGCACCGTGTAGGGCCCCTCCTGGCTGGACAGGACGAGCTGCTCGACCTTCCGCGGCGCCGGGGTCGGCAGCGGCGGCTGCGACACGGGCGCGGGGAGCTGTATCTCCGGCTCGGTGGGCTCGCTCGGCGCGGCCGCGTCGGCGGCTGTGTCGGCGGTCTCGTCCACCAGGCCGGGGACGATCTCCGGCGAGTGTTCCTTGTCCGACAGCACGGGCGTGTCGTACGGCTTGACCCTGTCGCCGCCCTCACCGGCGTCGCCCTGCGACCTGCGGGTGCGCCTCTTCTGCCCGGCCGGGGACCTGCGCGGCTCCCCGGCTCCCTCCGGCCGCTCGAAGAGCATGTGCCGGATCTCGGCGAGGCGCTCGGGGACGCGGTGCACCGGGGTCGCGGTGATCACCAGCAGGCCGAAGCCCGACAGCATCACCAGCAGCGGGATCGTGATGAACGCAGGCAGGATGCTCGACGGCGGCGCCGAGACGATGAAGCCGACCATGCCGCCCGCCGCCGACACGTTGTCCATGCCGTCGGTCGGCCCGCCCGAGGGGTACGGCGTGCCGTGAGCGACGTGCACGATCCCGAGGATCCCGGCCAGCAATGCGGTCCAGCCGATGCCCATCCTGCCGGTCTCGGAGTTCTGGTCGGGGTGGCGCAGCAGCCGCCAGGCGAGCAGCGCGAGGAGCACGGGGACGGCCCAGGTGAGCGAGCCGACCGTGCCGCGCACCACGGCGTCGACGAACGCGGCGAAGCCCGTCGTGGTGTCGCGGCGCCAGGTCAGGGCGGCGAGCACGATGGCGCCGGCCAGCACCGACAGGCCCTGCCCGTCACGCCGGTGCACGGGGTCAAGCTCGCGGGCGTTCTGCCCGAGCGCCCGGGCGGCCATGCCCAGGCTGTTCGCCACCACCATCCACAGGCCGATGACGACCTTGCCGATCACCAGGAAGACCCAGCTGATCGGGTCGTGCCCGGTGGCGGGCGGGCGTTTCCTGGGCGCGGGCCGGGGCGCCGCCCTGCCTCGGGAGCCCGCCGGGGACCGTTTCGGTGCTGCCGTACGGGACCCTGCTGCCGTACGGGACCCTGAGCGCGGCCCGGAGCGGGGCGTGGAGCGCTTGCCGGACCCCTGTCCGGACGTACGGGTGGCCATGATGCCGAAGTTACTCGTAAGGCGCGCAGATGTCCGGAAGGCTCGCCGGAACGGACCGGCCGCGCCCCCGCCTGTCAGTAGGCGCGGCGCTGACGCAGGGCGGAGCGCTCGATGCGCTCGCGCGCCTCCAGGAGGCAGGAGGCGATCTCCTTCTCCCGCTCCGGGGTGAGGCGCGGGATCGGCACCGAGCAGCTGATGGCGTCTCTCGGCGGGTCGCTGATCCGCAGCGCCACGCCGAAGCACCGCAGCCCCTCGGTGTTCTCCTCCCGGTCGACGGAGTATCCCTGCTTGCGCACCCGGCGCAGGTCGACCAGCAGCTCCTCGGCGTCCACGATGGTGTGCGCCGTCAGCGAGGGCAGCTCGGCGGGCAGCAGCGCCCGCACCTCCTCGTCGTCCCGGCTCGCCAGGATCGCCTTGCCGAGGGAGGTGGTGCTCGCGGGCAGTCGGCGCCCGACCCGGGAGAACGGCCGCAGGTAGTGGCGTGAGGCGCGGGTGGCGAGGTAGACGACGTCGAAGTGGTCGAGCCGGGCGAGGTGCACGGTCTCCCCCGTGACCTCCGCCAGCCAGTCCAGTGCGTCGTGCGCGAGCTGGACCACCGGGTCCCCGTCGATGTACGTCGCCCCGACCAGCAGCGCCCGCATGCCGATCCGGTACAGCGTGCCGGTGACGTCGGTCTCGATCCAGCCGAGGTCGGCCAGGGTGCGCAGCAGAGCGTGCAGGCTGCTCTTGGGATAGCCCAGCTTGCCCTGCAGGTCGGTGAGGCTGTGCAGCCCGGGATACCGCGCGAAGAAGTCGAGCAGCTCGACCGTCCGGAGCGCCGATTTCACGTGCGGCACGGGTTCCGCCATTTGGTACCTCCCTGACCCACCTGTCCGCCTCCTATTGTGAGCCGGTTCCCCGGGAGGCGACCGTACGGGAGGCGATGTCATCCACATCCAGATCATCCTCCGGCCGCACGTCTCAGGCGGGCAGGCGGAGCCCGAGCTGGACGCACAGCTCGAGCTGGTCGTAGAAGACCTCACTGCGGTCGATCAGGCCGCCCACGACGTCGAGCACGGCGAAACCCCCGTTTCCCGCACATCCGGGAGTCCAGATTACGTGGGCGTACGGCCGTCAGGAGAGGCGCGGGCGGCCGTCCACCCGCTGGGGCACGCCGAGGGGGTTGCCGTCGCGCAGCTCCGGCGGGAGCAGGTCCTCCGGCCAGTCCTGGTACGCCACGGGGGTCGTCCAGCGTCTGATGGCGGCCGCGCCGACGGAGGTGTGCGCCGGGGTGGTGGAGGCGGGCCAGGGGCCGCCGTGGTGCATCGCCCAGCAGACGGCGACCCCGGTGGGCCAGCCGTTCCAGATGAGCCGCCCGGCCAGCCGGCGCAGCGCCGGCAGCAGGTCGCGGGCCTCCTCGGGCCCGGCGGCGTGCACGGTCGCGGTCAGCGACCCGGGCAGCCGCCGCAGCACGGCGGGCAGATCGGCGGGGTCGCGGTAGCGGATCACGATCGCCGAGGGGCCGAAGCACTCCTCCCCCAGCTCGGGCAGCCCGTCCGCGAACGCCTCCAAGTCCGCGGCGAACACCCGCGGGGTGATGCCGTCCACCTCGCCTCCACCGGCCAGCACGGCGAGCCGCTCGGCGAGCCTGCCGGACACCCGCAGGTAGCCCTCGCGGATCTTGGCGGTCAGCATGGGCCCGCCGCTGGTCCCGGCCACGGCCTCGGCGATCGCCTGCTCGAACCCGCCCTTCGCCGGGACGAACACCAGGCCGGGGTTGGTGCAGAACTGTCCCACCCCGAGGGTCAGCGAGGCCGCGAATCCGGAGGCCACGGCGGCGGGGTCGGCCGAGGGCAGCACGACGACGGGGTTGACGCTGCCCAGCTCGCCGTAGAACGGGATGGGGTCGGGCCGCTCGTCGATGAGCTTCCGGATCGCCTTCCCGCCCGCGAGCGAGCCGGTGAAGCCGGCCGCCGTGACCAGCGGGTGCCGCACCAGCGGCGCGCCGGCCTCGAACCCGTGCACGAGCCCGAGCAGGTCAGGGTCGGGCAGTGCCCGCCGTACGACGGAGGCGGTGAGGTCGGAGGTGCGCGGATGGCCCTCGTGCGCCTTGACCACGACCGGGCAGCCGGCCGCGAGGGCCGACACCGTGTCGCCGCCCGCCACGGAGAACGCGAAGGGGAAGTTGCCGGCCGCGAAGACCGCGACGACGCCGAGCGGATGGTTCATCCGGCGCACGTCGGGACGCGGCGGCGTGGCCCCGGGGTCGGGATGGTCGATGACCGCCTCGACCCACCCGCCGTCGCGCAGGACCTCCGCGAACAGCCGGAACTGCGCGGCCGTACGGGTGACCTCCCCGCGCAGCCGCGTCTCGGGCAGGCGGGTCTCCTCCGCGGCGACCGGCCACAGCTCCTCGGCGTGCTTGAGCAGGGCGTCGGCGACGGCTTCGAGCACGGCGGCGCGCTCGGCCGCGGGCGTCGCGCGCCACGCCTCGCCCGCCGCCGCGGCCCGCCGGACCGCCTCGTCCACCGCCTCGTTCATCGAGCTGGTCATCTCATCCCTCCGCCGTGAGATTGTCGACGTCGTAGTGGGGGCCGCAGAACGCCCCGCCCACCACGGAGTGCGGCAGGTCGCCGAGGTCCGGCTCGCCGTGCTCGGCGACGAGCGTATCGGCGAAGACCTCGGCGTCGTCCTTCGGCTCGTAGCCGATGGCCCTGCCCTCCTCCAGGGACCACCAGCGGCGGGTGTTGGCCGACACGCCCCAGACCACGTGGAAGCCGTCGGCCGCCAGCGCCGCCTCGGCCAGCCGCGCGCAGTCGTCGGGTGACAGCCACGTCGACAGCATGCGCACGTCCCTCGGCCGCTCGAAGCAGGAGCCGATGCGCAGGCACGTCACCGCGAGGCCGTAACGGTCGTGGTAGAGCGAGCCGAGCGCCTCCTTGGCGACCTTGCTGACACCGTAGAAGGTGTCCGGGCGCGGGAACAGGTAGTCGGGGGCCTCACCCTCGCCGCGCGGGACGAACCCGACGGCGTGGTTGCTGCTGGCCAGCACGACGTGGCGGACTCCGGCCCGCCGCGCGGCCTCCAGCACCACGTAGGTGCCGTTGACGTTGACGTCCAGGATCTGCGCCCAGGGGCGTTCGACGCTGTGCGCGCCCAGGTGCAGCACGGCGTCCACGCCGTCCATCGCGGCGGCCATGGCCTCCTCGTCGGTGATGCTCGCGGTCACCGCCTCCTCGCCGGGCCCCGCCTCCAGGGGCGCGACGTCGAGCAGCCGCAACACGCGCCCCTCCTTGGCCAGCCGGGGTCGCAGCATGGTGCCGACGCCGCCCGCCGCGCCGGTGATGAGAATACGCATGTGCCTCCTGCCGCGATCTTCCCTGACTTATGCGCTGATACCGCTTTGCAGTGTCACAGTAATACCCATGCGTTCACAGCAGCGGTCGCTGTTCGCCCATGTGAACGCACGGCACCTTCGCGGACCGGCTCCGCTCCTCGTTGACTTCACATTCAGGGCCCGACTAGCGTCAAGAACAGGATCAAGAACAGTGTCCACATATGTGGACGGGAGGGCTGGCGGATGCGTCTCGAGGGCGTTCTCTTCTTTCCCGTGACACCTTTCGACCCCGGCGGCGAGCTGGCCGGGGACGTACTGGCCCGGCATGTGACGCGCGGAGTCGCGGACGGCGCGGGCGGGGTGTTCGCGGCCTGCGGCACCGGCGAGTTCACCGCGCTGGGCATCGACGAGTACGAGCGGGTGGTGCGGATCTCCGTCGAGTCGACCGGCGGGCGGGTCCCCGTCCTGTCCGGAGCGGGCGGGCCGCTCCCGTACGCCCGCGAGTGCGCGCGCAGGGCCGCGGCGGCGGGCGCGGACGGCCTGCTGCTGCTGCCGCCCTACCTGGTGAGCGCCCCCGCCGAGGGCCTGGTGCGCTACGTCCGCGAGGTCGCGACGGCCACCGACCTGCCGATCATCGTCTACCAGCGGGCCAACGCCCGCTTCACCCCCGCCGCCGCGGCGGCGCTGACCGGGATCGCCAACGTCACCGGGTTCAAGGACGGCCTCGGCGACGTCGACCTCATGCAGCGGATCGTGCTCGCCGTACGGGAGACCGCCGGGCGGGAGTTCACGTTCTTCAACGGACTGCCGACGGCGGAGCTGACCGTGCCCGCCTATCGGGGGATCGGCGTCAGTCTGTACTCCTCCGCCGTGTTCTGCTTCCTCCCCGAGGTCGCCCTGGCCTTTTACCAGGCCGTGAACGCCGGAGACGACGACCTGGTGCGCCGCCTGCTGAGCGGCTTCTACCGGCCACTCGTCGAGTTGCGCGACCTCGTGCCCGGCTACGCCGTCTCGCTGATCAAGGCGGGCGTCACGCTGCGCGGGCTCGACGCCGGCGGGGTGCGGCCGCCGCTCCTGGACGCGGCCCCCGAGCACGTCGCCCGCCTGGAGAAGCTGATCGCGGCCGGGCTGGACATGGTCTCATGAGGATTCGCGAGATCCACGTCACGCCGGTCGCCTTCCGCGACCCGCCGCTGCTCAACGCCGCGGGCGTCCACGAGCCCTGGGCCCTGCGCACGATCGTCGAGGTCGTCACCGACGAGGGGCTGACCGGCCTCGGGGAGACCTACGGCGACCTCGACCACCTCGTACGGGTGCGGGCCGCGGCCGAGGCGCTGCGCGGTCACGACGTCTACGGCGACAACGCCATGTACGCCACGGTGGCCGCCCTCGTCGGCGCCGACGTGGTCACCGACCTGCACGGCCTGACCGGCACCTCCTCCCGGGCCAAGACCGTCGACCGGATCTTCTCCCCCTTCGAGGTCGCCTGCCTGGACATCCGCGGCAAGGCGGCGGGCCGGCCCGTCGTGGACCTGCTCGGCGGCCGGGTGCGCGACGCCGTGCCCTACAGCGCGTACCTCTTCTACAAGTGGGGCGGCCACCCCGGCGGCCCGGAGGACGGCTTCGGCGCCGCGCTCGACCCCGAGGGGGTGGTCGAGCAGGCCCGCCTCCTGATCGGCCGGTACGGCTTCGGCTCCATCAAGCTCAAGGGCGGGGTGTTCCCGCCCGATCAGGAGATCGAGGCGATCCGCGCGCTGCGGGAGGCCTTCCCGGAGCATCCGCTGCGCCTCGACCCCAACGCCGTGTGGAGCGTGGAGACCTCGATCCGGGTGGGCCGCGAACTCGACGGCCTCCTGGAATACCTGGAGGACCCCACCGAGGGCATCGAGGGCATGGCGCGGGTCGCCGCCGAGGTGCCGATGCCGCTCGCGACCAACATGTGCGTCGTCACCCCCGAGCACCTGCCCCCGGCACTGCGCGCCGGGGCCATCGGGGTGCTGCTGACCGACCACCACTACTGGGGCGGCCTGGTGCGCTCGGCGCACATCGCCACGCTGTGCGCGACCTTCGGCGTCGCGCTGTCCATGCACTCCAACTCGCATCTCGGCATCAGCCTGGCCGCGATGACGCACCTGGCCGCCGCCACCCCGGCGGTGACCCACGCCTGCGACACCCACACCCCCTGGCAGGACGGCCAGGACGTGGTCGCGCCCGGCGCCCTGCGGTTCGCGGACGGCGCGGTCCCGGTGCCGGACGGCCCGGGACTCGGGGTGGAACTCGACCGCGACGCCCTCGCAATCATGAACGAGCAGTATGAGAAGTGCGGGGTCCGCTCCCGCGACGACACGACGTACATGAGGTCCGTCGACCCGTCCTTCTCCGCTCGGAGGCCACGCTGGTGAACGTCATCTACGCCTACCCCTGGGACATCGTCGGCGACCCCGGGGCCGCCGACCGCCTGGCGGCGCTCGGCGTCGACGCCGTCGCGCTCGCCGCGTCGTACCACACCACCCGCGCCGCGACCCCCCACCATCCCGCCCACCGGCTGGTCGACGCCCGGCACTCCGCCTGCTACGTGCCCGTACGGGAGGAGGCGTGGAAGGGAGCCCGCCTGGTGCCGGGCACGCCGTCGTGGATGGACTCGGCCGACCCGTTCGGGGAGGCCGGGGACGCCCTGCGCGCGGCGGGCCTGCCGGTGCGGGCGTGGACCGTGCTGACCCACAACACGCTGCTCGGCTCGGCCAACCCCGACCTGGTCGTCGTCAACGCGTTCGGGGAGAGCTATCCGTACGCGCTGTGCCCGGCGGCGGCCGACGTGCGCGACTACTGCCGCACGCTGGTCCGCGAGATCGTGGAGGCCGGCGACCCGGACGCGCTGATCCTGGAGGCGTGCGGCCCTCTCGGCTTCCGGCACGGCGGCCACCACGAGAAGACCGACGGCGCGGACTGGTCGCCCGCGCAGGTCGCCCTGCTGTCCCTGTGCTTCTGCGCGAACTGCGTCCTGCGGTACGAGACGGCGGGGCTGGACGTGGCCGAGGCGCGGGCGCGGGTGCGCGCGGGCGTGGACGGCCGGCCGGGCTCGGTCGAGGAGGCGCTGGGCGACCTGGCGGACGCCCTGCGCGGCCTGCGCACCGGGCTCGCGGGCGAGCTGCGCGCGCTGCTGCTGGCGGAGGCCAGGGCGGCGCGGCCCGGCCTGGAGGTCGCCCTGCACGCCAGCGCCGACCCGTGGGCGACCGGCCCGTTCGCGACCGTCCCCGAGGGCGTGAACGCCGACCTGCTCGTCGGCGACTGCTGGAACTCCCCGGAGGCGGACGAGGCCGGGCTACGGGCCCTCGGCGAGCTGGGGCCGCGGGTGGGGGCGTACGTGCTGGCCCTGCCGCCGCGCCCGGCCGACGCCGGGGCGCTGACGTTCCTGGCCGAGGCGTACACCGCGGCCGGCGCCGCCGAGATCCACTGGTACCACGGCGGCCTCGCCTCCACGGCCCGCCTCAAGGCGATCGCCGCCGCCGTACGGCGCTGAGGTGAGAGTCAGGTCACGAGGGACAGCCAGCGGTCGTGGGCGCCGTCGAACGGACCGGTCCGGGCGGTCACCGACTCCATCAGCCAGGCGGCCGACCGCTCCGCCTGGCGGATGATCTCCTGCGGGTACGCGTACCGCACCTGGTGCTCGGCGAACTCGTCCTCGTCGTCCAGCAGCACCCGGCCGTCGCGCATCCGCAGGACGTCGAGGTCGAGGTCGGCCATGGTGATCCGGCCGTCACGCCGCACCGGCACCGTGGTGATGTCGCAGTAGATCTCCGCCTTGTGCGGCGGGGCGTTGAACGACGCCGTCCACCACGCGTCGCGCGGGAACAGCATGACGGACGGGATCTCGAAGACCGTCTCCGGCTCGTGCCCCCGCTGGGCGATGGTCCTGGCGGGGTAGCCGGCCCAGACCCCGTGCTCGTCCTCGCCGAGCAGCCGGGCGAAGTGGTGCCAGTGCAGCGCTCCGCCGTACTTGCGGTAGACGATTCTCACCTCGGACCTCACCTCGGACACGGGCGGGACGTTACGCCACGCCCGTCTCCGAGTTCAACGGGATTTGGTCCGAACGGGATTTCGCTACACCTCGACGACCACCGGGATGATCATCGGCCGGCGGCGGTAGGTGTCGCTCACCCAGCGCCCCACCGTACGGCGGATCGTGCGCCGGATCTGCATCTCGTCGGCGACGCCCGCCGCGGCGACCTCCTGCAGCGCGGACTCGATCAGCGGGATGACCGCGTCGAAGGCGTCGGGGTCGATGCCCGAGCCGCGAGCGGTGATCTCCGGCCCGCCGGTGAGCTTGCCGGTGGTGGAGTCCACGACGACGACGACGGAGATGAACCCCTCGTCGCCCAGGATGCGCCGGTCCTTGAGCGCCACGTCGGTGATGTCGCCCACGGAGGTGCCGTCCACGAAGACGTACCCGCAGGGGACCGCGCCGGCGATCGTCGCCCGGCCGTCGACCAGGTCGACGACCACGCCGTCTTCGGCGATCACGATGTTCTCGCGGGGCACGCCGGTCAGCTCGGCCAGCCGGGCGTGGGCCCGCAGGTGCCGCCATTCCCCATGCACCGGCATGAAGTTGGACGGCTTGGTGAGGTTGAGCACGTACAGCAGCTCGCCCGCCGCCGCGTGGCCCGAGACGTGCACCCGCGCGTTGCCCTTGTGGACCACCCGGGCGCCCCAGCGGTTGAGGCCGTTGATGACCTTGCTCACCGCCGTCTCGTTGCCGGGCACCAGCGACGAGGCCAGCAGGACCGTGTCGCCCTCGGCGATCCTGATCGGGTGGTCGCGGTTGGCCATGCGCGACAGCGCCGCCATCGGCTCGCCCTGGGAACCGGTGCAGATCAGCACCACGTCCTCCGGCGGCCACTCCTCGATCTCCCGGGAGTCCACGAGCAGGCCCGCCGGCACCTTGAGGTAGCCGAGCTCGCGCGCCACGCCCATGTTGCGGACCATCGACCTGCCGATGAGCGCGACCTTGCGGCCGTGCTTCTCGGCGGCGTCCATGATCTGCTGCACGCGGTGGATGTGCGAGGCGAAGCTGGCCACGATGATCCGCTTCGCGGCGGTGCGGAAGACGTCGTCGATGACCGGCGCGATGTCCCGCTCGCTGGTGACGAAACCCGGCACCTCCGAGTTGGTGGAGTCGGACATCAGCAGGTCGACGCCCTCCGCCCCGAGCCGCGCGAACGCCCCGAGGTCGGTCAGCCGTCCGTCCAGCGGAAGCTGGTCCATCTTGAAGTCGCCCGTGTGCAGGACGAGACCCGCGGGGGTCCTGACCGCCACGGCGAGGGCGTCGGGGATCGAGTGGTTGACCGCGACGAACTCGCACTCGAACGGCCCGAACGAGCGCCGCTCTCCCTCGATCACCTCGACCTTCACCGGCTGGATGCGGTGCTCGGCCAGCTTGCTCTCGATGAGCCCGAGCGTCAGCCGCGAGCCGACGAGCGGGATGTCGCGCCGCTCCCGCAGCAGGTACGGCACCGCCCCGATGTGGTCCTCGTGGGCGTGCGTGAGCACCAGCGCGTCGATGTCGTCCAGACGCCCCCGGATGTAGTCGAAGTCCGGAAGGATGAGGTCGACGCCCGGCTGGTCCGGCTCGGGGAACAGCACGCCGCAGTCCACCACGAGCAGGCGGCCGTCGTACTCGAACACCGCCATGTTCCGGCCGATCTCGCCGAGGCCGCCCAGCGCGACGATGCGCAGGCCGTGCTCCGGCGGCGGCGGAGGCGACCCGAGTTCGGGATGCGGATGACTCATGCCGCCGCCCCCTCGGCCCGGCGCCGCCCGATCACGCCGCCACCCCCGGATCGTCTGTTCTTCTTCTTGGTCAAGTCGTTCATTCGGCTCCATCTGTTGATCTAATCCACAAGCTTGAGACCCCCTGTGACGAGGTCCTCCCGAAGCGCCGCGATCTGCTCCCGGGTGGCGTCCACCAGCGGAGGCCGGACGTAACCGCCGTCCTGGCCCACCAGCGTCAGCGCCGCCTTGACCATGATCGCGCCCTGGGTGCGCGTCATGATCGCCGACACCACCGGCAGGAGCCGCCGGTGGGTCTCCAGCGCGCCCGCCACGTCGCCGGTGCGGTACATGTCGCACATGGCGGCGAGGTCGGGGCCCACGACGTGGCCCACCACACTGACGTAGCCGACCGCCCCCACCGACAGCCAGGGCAGGTTCAGCAGGTCGTCGCCGGAGTAGAACACCAGGTCGGTGCCCGCCATCACCTGCGAGCCGGCGAACAGGTCGCCCTTGGCGTCCTTGACCGCCGCGATGCGCGGGTGCTCGGCGAGCCGGAACAGGCTCTCCGTCGTGATGGGCGTGGCCGCACGCCCGGGAATGTCATAGAGCATCACCGGAAGGCCGGTCGCGTCGGCGACGGCGGTGAAGTGGCGGACCAGCCCCTCCTGCGGCGGCTTACTGTAGTACGGAGTCACCACCAGCAGTCCGTGCGCCCCCGCGCGCTCGGCGGCCCGGGCCGACTCGACACTGTGCCGCGTGTCGTTGGTGCCCGCGCCCGCGACGACGGTGGCCCGGTCTCCCACAGCCTCGACCACCGCCCGCAGGATGCGGTCTTTCTCCTCGTCGGAGGTGGTGGGGGACTCACCGGTGGTGCCGCTCACGACCAGTCCGTCGTTGCGCTGCTCGTCGACGAGATAGGCGGCGATCCGCTGGACGCCCTCGTAGTCGACGGCGCCGTCAGAGGTGAACGGTGTGACCATCGCGGTCAGCGCGCGACCGAAGGGGGCGTCGGAGGTTCCAGTTGGCGATGCCATAGACCGAACGGTACCCGGATCCGCGCGGGTCATGGACGTCGCCACCCCGATATGTCCCGTCCCGTGACGCCTGCCGGTGGACAGAGCCGAGACAGAGCCGAGGACCTGCCGGAGAACAGAGAAAGAGGCCGCCGATATGTGCTCGGGGGTACACACATCGGCAGCCTCTACCGGAGAATCGGCGTTCCTTACGCGGACGTTACACACCATCGCGCGAATTTTTTCCCGGAGGCCGCGAACGGCGGGTCATACCCCCTACGACCAGGAAAGTCGTGATTGCGGGGGTCCAGACGCGGGCGCGCTCAGCGGGCCTCCCCCGTCAGCAGCTTCGTCCACAGGGGCACGATCCTGACGGTGATGAGGCGCTCGGTCTCGCGGACCTTCACCGCGGGCTCCCGTTCGGTGCGGCGGACGAACAGCAGCCCGCCCGCCTGGCACAGCTCGTAGATCGTGGGCTTGCACTCGCAGGTGTGGCGCCGCACCCGGACACGGTCGCTGCGAGGGGTCGGTTTCAGCCATGTGATGCTCTCGTGGTCCTCCCAGGCGGGACCCACATGGATGCCGTGATAAGGGGGCGGGAGCGGAATGTCGGCACCCGACCCCTTAGCGGCACAATCGCCCATTGGCGGACCTTTCACCAGGCAAAGTTGGGGTCACAGGACACTTCCGTCACTCTGTGTCGCCCGGCGGATACGTCAAGATTTGGAGGACCCGTCACCCCCTCAGGGATGGATTGATGGCTAACTCTGATCCGGTCTACCTGCGCGTAGTCGAAGACATCCGCCGCCAGATCATCGACGGCACGCTCCCACCGGGCGCACCGATCCCGTCGCGGCACCAGATAACCCGGAAGTACAGCGTCGGAGAGACGGCCGCGCGCCACGCGCTGCGGGTGCTCGCCCAGGAGGGCCTCATCATCAGCCGGGTGGGCTCCGGGCACCGGGTGCGGGAGAGACCGATCCTGCTCCCGCTCCACCGCGGCCGCTCCCCCGAACCCCACACCGCCTTCGCGAGCGACATGCACGCGGGCGGCCGGCATCCGAGCTGGAGCTGGCGCAGCGAGCTCGCGGACGCGCCGCCCGACATCGTCCACCGGCTGCGCCTCGGTGAGTCCGGCCCGGTGATGCGGACCCGCCACATCTTCCGCGGCGACGGCAGACCCCTCCAGCTGCTCACCACGTACGAGCCGATCGAGCCGGGGCAGGGCCAGGGGGCGGAGGAGGGCACCTACGAACGCAGGAGCGCGGCCTTCCGCCTCGCGGCGAGCGGCACGCCCATCACCGAGATCAGCGAGGCCGTGCACGTCCGCGTGCCCCAGCCGACCGAGAGCGATCTCCTGGAGCTGCCCGCCGGCGTGCAGGTGCTCCAGATCGAGCGTACGTACTGGTCGGGAGACCGCCCGGTCGAGACCAGCGACGCCGTGGTGCCCGGTGATCGCTTCCGCCTGGTCTACGGCATTCCCAGTCCCCTCTGACTGTCGGTGCCCGCTGGTAGAACCAATCCGGATCCCCCGTCCGGAGGTGCCGATGCGTGTCAAAGACCTGCCCCTGGCCGACCAGCCCCGCGAGAGGTTGCTGGCGTCCGGAGCGGCGGCGCTCGCCGACAGAGAGCTGCTCGCCCTGCTGCTCGGCTCGGGCAGCAGGGGTGTGAGCGCCGTGGAGCTCGCCTCCCAGGTCATCGCCCACTGCGGCGACCTCGGAGAGCTGGCTCGCTCCGAGGCCCACCGGCTGCTCGCCGTACCGGGGGTGGGCCCGGCCAAGGCGGCCCGGGTGGCCGCCGCCTTCCATCTCGTACGGCGGGCCCAGGCGGAGCCGGAGCGGAGCAGGATCACCTGCTCGGCCGACATCGCCTCGGCCGCCGCTCCCCTGCTGCACGGGCACCCGCGCGAGCGGCTCGTCGTGATCGTCTGCGACGGCCGCGGCGCGGTGCTGCGGCGCACGGTGCTCAGCGAAGGCGGCAGCGACCATACACCGGCGCCGGTCCGGGACATCGTCACCACCGTCCTCCTCTCCGGCGGGGCCGCCTTCGGCCTCGCCCACAACCACCCGAGCGGATCGCTCGATCCCAGCCCCTCCGACGTCGAGGTCACCGCCCGCCTCCACGAGGCCGCCGACACCGTCGGCCTCCGCTTCCTCGACCACGTGATCGTCACCGACACCGCCTGGCGCCGCGTTCCGGGGCCATAGTACGTCTAGTTGTATTGCCTTGCCCAGGACAAGCGTGAACGCCTATTCGGGCATCTTCATACAGAGAGGTGCGTAATAGGTCGTCTACGCTTCGAGCGTGCTCGACCATGACGGTGACACCCATCTGTACGTCCAGATCGCTGAGATCATCCGCGAGCAGATCCAGCGAGGCGACCTCGCGCCTGGACGGCCCATCCCAAGTGAGGCCGCCATCCAGAGCGAGTTCGGGGTGGCACGGACGACCGCTCGGCGAGCCGTCCACATGCTGCGCGAAGAAGGCCTGATCTACACGGTGCAGGGCGAGGGCACATTCGTCGCCGCACCGGACAGCGCGCCGCGGGAACCACGCAAGCTTCCGATGTATCGGAAGATCGCCGAGGACCTCGTCCAGGAGATCCGGAGCGGAGACCTGCGACCTCGGCGTCCCGTACCGAGCGAGACGGCTTTGGTGCAGAGATACGAGGTGGCACGCGAGACGGTCCGCAGGGCGATCGGCCGCCTTCGCGATCAAGGCTGGGTCTACACCGTCCCTCAACGAGGGACCTTTGTCTCAGCAGAGGACAAGTGGCCGGAGGATTAGCGGGTTTCCTTCGTCTAGTCGTCTGGGCCTGTCTAGAGTCAACCCATGTTCGACCGCGAGGGTCCGGTACCCGTCTACAAGCAGATCGCCGAACTCATCCACGCGCAGATCCGTCATGGCGAGTTGATCGAGGGCGACGCCATCCCGAGTGAGGCGGAGGTGGAAGCGGAGTACGGCGTGGCTCGCGCCACGGCACGACGAGTTACCCGGGAACTGAGGGAACTCGGCCTCGTTCAGACCCAGCCAGGTCTGGGAACCTTCGTCGGCGACGGCGCTGTCTACCGTCCCCGACGACGACCACTGCTTTACGAGCAGCTGGCGAAGGAGATCGCGGAACGTATCGAGCGCCGGGAACTGAAGACGAATCGGCCGATCCCGAGCGAGAAGTCGCTCATGCAGCAGTATGGCGTGGCCAAGGCAACGGTGCGGCAGGCTGTCAAGTTCCTCCGGGACCAGGGGTATGTCTTCACCGTCCCCCACCGCGGCACGTACGTGTCCTCGCCGGAGAAATGGCCACAGGACTGACCGCGTGGCCGAAGGCATCATCAGGCGGCGCGGTCGCCCGTCGGAAGCACGGCAGGCCGCCGGGCTCAATTGATTAGCGCCATCGCCTTGTCGGTCAGGCAGGCCGGGGCGGTCTTCGGGCTTCCGGCGGCGAAGGGGGGCTGCGGGTCGTACTCGATGGCGAGTTGCACGGACTGGGCCGTCTCCTCGTCGCGGATCGCGGCCAGCAGGGTGAGGGCCATGTCGATGCCCGACGACACGCCGGCCGCCGTCACGATCTTCCCGTCGGTCACCACACGCTCGCTGACCGGCTCGGCGCCGAACCCGGCGAGCTGGTCGAGCCATCCCCAATGGGAGGTGGCCTTCCGGCCCGTCAGCAGCCCGGCCGCGCCCAGCAGGAACGAGCCGCTGCACACCGAGGTGGTCCACCGTGTCCGTTCGTGCGCCCGCGCGATCCAGCCCAGCAGCGCGGCGTCGGACAGCGCCTCGATCGTCCCGGGTCCCCCCGGCACGACGATCACGTCCGGTGCGGGCAGGTCGGCGTACGACGCGGTGGCCGCCAGGGTCAGGCTCCCCCGGTCGTCGAGCACCGGCCCCGGCTCGGCCGCGACGAACGTGACCGTGCAGCCGGGCGCGAAGGCCAGCACCGTGTACGGCCCGACGGCGTCGAGGGCGGTGAACCTCGGATAGAGGGGGATGGCGACGTTCATTTGCTGGTCTCCTTCGATCGGAACCGGCGGCGGTAGTCGCCGGGTGAGACACGCCAGTGGCGGCGGAAGACGCGATAGAGGGTCTCGGGAGCGCCGAGCCCCGTCTCCCTGGCGACCCTGTCCAGGGGGTGGGCGGTCGTCTCCAGCAGCCGCCGGGCCGCGTCGGCCCTGCTGCGTTCGACGTACCTGCCGGGCGAGACCCCGGTCTGCTCGGTGAAGACACGGGAGAAGTGCCGCTCGCTCATCCCCGCCCGCCGGGCGAGCGCGGGCACGCTGAGGTCCTCGGCGGGGTTGGCGTCGATGAACGCCTGGATCTCACGCAGCGGCTCTGCGCGCGGGACGGCGGCCCGCATGGGGGCGCTGAACTGGCTCTGTCCGCCCGGCCGGTGCAGATACACCACGAGCCCCCGGGCCACGTTCCGGGCGAGCCGGTGGCCGTGATCGCCGGCGACGAGCGCGAGGGCGAGATCGACGCCCGAGCTGACCCCGGCCGAGGTCCAGACATTCCCGTCCCGGATGTAGATCGGATCGGCGTCCACCTCGACGTCCGGATAGCGGTCGGCCATCTCGCCCGCCACCAGCCAGTGGGTGGTCGCGCGCCGGCCGCGCAGCAGTCCGGCCTCCGCGAGGACGAAGCTTCCGTTGCAGACGGAGGCGACCCGGCGCGCCCCTGCGGCCAGCCGGGCGACGCCGCCGATCAGCTCCCGATCGCCCAGGTGCTCCGGCACGGACAGCCCGCCCACGACGAGCAGGGTGTCGATCGGGCCCGCGACCTCGCCGATGGCGGTCTCCGCGAGCGTGACGATCCCGTTCTGGGCCGGCACGGCCCCGGCGCGCACGGCCGTCACCTCGACGCGGTAACCCTCCTCGCGGGCGAGCAGGTTCGCGGTCGCGAAGACGTCCGCCGGCCCGGCCAGATCGAACATCTGGAAGCCGTCGAAGACCACGATGACCACACGTCGGACCACACGTCGGACCACCCGTCGTTGCATGCCCTCGATGCTTCCCGGCGGGGCATCATGGCGTCAACGACACGGTTATTGCACATTACGCCATCAGGCAGGCGCGCTCCCCGACGCCGGACGGAACCCGCGGAGATCAGTGCGTGTCGAGGTGGGCGCCGGTGCGCAGGGTCCGGGCGCAGAGGGTCAGACCCTCCCTGAGCGTGCCGCGCATCGTGGCGTCGACCTTGGCGAGCATGACCGTCTCGATGTCGTCGAGCGAGCCGTCGCACCGCTGCAGCACCGACACGCCCTCGGAGGTGAGGCGGGCGCACAGCACCCGTCCGCCGGCCGGGTGCGGGTCGCGGCGGATCAGCCCGCGCCGTTCCAGGTCGCGGATGACCAGGTTCATCGCCTGCGGCGTGACGAAGGCGATGCGGGCCAGTTCCGCCGACGACAGCCCGTCACGTGTGCGAAGCTCGCTCAGGGCCATGTACTCCGTCGTGGTGACGCCGTGCCGGGCGAGTGAGTCGTCCAGGTGGGCTCGGATGCGACGCTCCAGTCGGAACACCAGGTAGCTCAGACGGGGCGCCGGAGCGCTCTGCGGGGCGGCCGGAGGGGTGCGGGAGGCGATCACCAGCATGACGATACCTCCCGGCCTTCCGGATGTAAGTTTCGCACTCCTATATCAAGTCACTTGATAGCAAAGTGCTTGATATGCAGCGAAAACTAGTTTCGCGCGGACGTGCCCGATCATGGCCCTCCGGGCCGACTCTTGACCATCGGCCGAACCTCCTCATATACCGGCTGACGTCAAGTTTTGCAACGCACGGCGCTTCCGGAAAAGGCGCGCCGGAAAGCGGGACCTCCGCACGTCCAGCAGAGGAGGAGCGAATGAAGCGATTACTCGCCGTACTCGCCGGTGTCTGTGCCGCGGTGCTGTACGCCGCCGTGACCCTGGTGTCCGCGCAGTCGGCCGCCGCGGCCACGCTGACCGAGGTGACGAACTTCGGCGCCAACCCCGGCAACCTGCGGATGCACCTGTACGTGCCGAACACGGTGCAGTCGAACCCGGCGATCGTGCTGGCCATGCATCCGTGCGGCGGCTCCGGGCCGGGCTTCTACTCGTCCAGCGAGTTCGCGTCGCAGGCCGACCGGTACGGCTTCATCGTCATCTACCCGTCGGCCTCGAAGAAGAGCAACTGCTTCGACAACTGGTCCGACGCGTCGAAGGTGCGCGGCGGCCAGACCGACCCGGTGTCGCTCATGTCGATGATCACCTACGTCGAGTCGCAGTACCACGGCGACCCGAACCGGGTGTTCGCGACCGGCAGCTCCTCGGGCGCCATGATGACCAACGCCATGCTCGGCCTCTACCCGGAGGTCTTCAAGGCGGGCGCGGCGTTCATGGGCGTGCCGTTCACCTGCTTCCCGAACGAGGCGGCGTACAGCCCGGGCGGCAACTCCGCGCCGTGCATCGGCAAGACCGCGCAGCAGTGGGGCGACGTCGTGCGCAACCAGAACCCCAGCTACCGGGGGCCGTGGCCGCGCATGCAGCTCTGGCACGGCACCAGCGACAACGTGGTCGCCTACTCCGAGCTGGAGGAGGAGATCAAGCAGTGGACCAACGTGAACGGCCTCAGCCAGACGCCGACCAGCACGGACACCCCGCAGTCGGGCTGGAGCCGCCGCCGCTACGCCGACTCCTCCGGCACGGTGAAGGTCGAGGCCTACACCATCCAGGGCGCGGGTCACAGCCTCCCGTCGGGCGGGATGGCCGCCGTCGCCATCCAGTTCTTCGGCCTCACGGGCACCAGCCAGAGTCCGAGCCAGAGCCCCAGTCAGAGCCCTAGCCAGAGCCCGAGCCAGACCCCCAGCAGGACGCCCAGCTCGACCCCGAGCGCGACTCCCTCGGTGACTCCCTCTGCGACTCCCTCGGTGACCCCGTCGGACCCGCAGACCGGTGCGTGCCGGGTCAGCTACCGCCCCAACACCTGGAACAACGGGTTCACGGCGGACATCACGGTCACCAACACGGGTGCCGCGATCAACGGCTGGACGGTCACCTGGAGCTGGCCGGGCAACCAGCAGGTCACCAGCGCCTGGAACGCCACGGTGACCCAGTCCGGCACGCAGGTGACGGCGCGCAACGTCTCCTACAACGCCTCGATCCCCGCCGGAGGCAACACCAGCTTCGGCTTCCAGGGCACCTACAGCGGGACCAACACCACGCCGGCCCGCTTCACGCTCAACGGCACGGCCTGCGCCAACGGATAGCGATCGGACACCAGGTGCGTGCCCATCCCGGGCACGCACCACCCGTACGCCGGCTCGTAGGTCAGAGGGCGAGGGTGTCCAGGACGGCGCCGGCCGTCTCGGCGGCCCGCGGCTGGTAGTCGCGGGCGAGTGTCTGGAAGACCTGCTCGGCCCGGATCGCGGGCCAGTCCCCGGGCAGGTGCTCGGCCGGCAAGTGGGGATCCTGCCGGACGAGCTGCAGCCAGTCGGTGTGCAGCAGCAACTGCCGGGCGAGGTCGTCCGGCGCCTCCGGCAGGGGCAGGGAGGCGTCCCACCGGGCGAGGAACGCCCGGTAGCGGGCGGCGATCTGCTCGATGTCGAAGGCCTTGCGGACGAGGTCGGCCGCCTCGGTCGGCTTGAAGGCCCGGGCGGTCAGCACGGTGACGTGGTCGGCCATATCGAGGGATGCGTTGTCCGGGGATGCGTTGTCCGGGGATGCGTTGTCCGGGGATGCGTTGTCCGGGGATGCGTGGTCGAGGGAGGCGAGGATCTCGGTGACGTCCTTGGCGCCGGGCGCGATCCACAGCCCGCTCTGCAGCAGGCCGAACCCGCCCCAGACGAGCCGGGACCGAAGGTCGTGCCGGGTGCTGCGCCGGCTGTCCGGCAGCGAGAACCCGAC
This sequence comes from Microbispora sp. NBC_01389, assembly GCF_045040095.1. Classification (NCBI taxonomy): domain Bacteria; kingdom Bacillati; phylum Actinomycetota; class Actinomycetes; order Streptosporangiales; family Streptosporangiaceae; genus Microbispora; species Microbispora sp. NBC_01389. The sequence continues at coordinate 4,196,156 of NZ_CP109552.1, read as the reverse complement.
CATGGTCCAGGTGCCGTCCCAGTCGCGGTTCACCGCCCCGGTCTCCCACACCCGCCTGCGCCCGTCCTCCAGCACCTCGGCGGCGTGCGGGGTGAGCGCGAAGTACATCTTGCGTCCTCGCCGGTGCCGTTCCAGCAGGTTCCGCTTCACCATACGGGCGAGTGTCGACCGTACGGCCTCCTCGGAGACGCCGAGACGGGCGAACACGTCGATGACGCTGCCCGAGTAGATGGCGGTGCGGCGGTCCAGCGCGTAGATCCCGAGAAAGCTGAACATCAACGACTGGGGGCGCATGGAACCCGCCGTCTGGTCGTGGTCGCCGGTGCTCACAGCAGAAAGCGTAGACGTTTCCCCATGGAAGGCAAATCTTTGACGATGGTCACATAACTGCCATAGATTCGAACGGCGTCACGCTGCCCAATCGAGAGGTGGAGCACATGGATCTGTCGGGCAAGGTGGCCGTCGTCACCGGCGCGGGCCGGGGCCTCGGGCGCGCGTACGCCGAGGCGCTGGCGGCGGCCGGCGCGGCGGTGGTCGTGAACGACGTGGACGGCGACTCCGCGGCGCGCGTCGTGGACGGGATCACCGCGGAGGGAGGCAGGGCGGCCCTGGTCGCCGCCCCGGTCGGCTCCGCCGAGGTCGCCGACCGGCTGGTCGACACGGCCGTCAAGGAGTTCGGCCGGCTCGACGTGATGGTCACCAACGCCGGCATCCTGCGCGACCGGGTGCTGTGGAAGATGTCGGACGACGACTTCGACGCGGTGATCGGCGTGCACCTGCGCGGCACGTTCACCTGCGCCCGCGCGGCGGCGGTCCGGATGCGGGAGCAGGGGACGGGCGGCCGCCTCGTCCTCGTCTCCTCCCCCGCGGGCCAGCGCGGCAACTTCGGCCAGACCAACTACGCCGCGGCCAAGGCCGGCATCGTCGCCATGGCCCGCACCTGGGCGATGGAGCTGGCCAGGGCGAACATCACCGTCAACGCGATCGTGCCGGTCGCGGCCACCGAGATGACCCGGACGATCCCGGCGTTCGCCCCGATCATCGAGGAGGCGGAGCGGACCGGGCGTCCGTTCCCCGCATGGCTGCGTCAGGGCGAGGGCATGGGCACGGTCGAGGACGTCGCCCCGCTGGTCGTCTTCCTCGCCTCGGACGCCTCCGCGGACGTGACGGGCCAGGCCATCGGCATCGGCGGCGACCGGCTCGCGCTCTGGTCCCATCCGAGCGAGAAGTCGGTGGCGTACACCTATGGCGGCTGGTCGGCCGACGCCATCGCCGCCGCGTGGCCGGAGGGCGTCGGCGCCGAGCCCGAGACGTACGGCATCCCCGCGCCGGACGCGCCGAGGGGAGGCTCGTGAACGTCGAGGAGCTGGTCGCGATCGACGTGCACACGCACGCCGAGGTGTCGGCCGGCGGGCACGCCTCGCTGAGCGCGGAGCTGTTCGGCGCCTCCGAGAAATACTTCAGGGAACATCCGCGGCCGACGATCCCGGAGATGGCCGCCTACTACCGCGAGCGGAAGATGGCGGCGGTGGTGTTCACCGTCGACGCCGAGCACGCGACCGGCCACCCCCGCATCTCCAACGAGGAGGTCGCCGAGAGCTGCGCCGCGCACGCGGACGTGCTGATCCCCTTCGCCAGTGTCGATCCGTGGAAGGGCCGGGCCGGCGTCCGCGAGGCGCGCCGCCTCGTGGAAGAGTACGGCGTGCGTGGGTTCAAGTTCCATCCGAGCATCCAGGGCTTCTCCCCCGACGACCGCATGGTCTATCCCCTCTACGAGCTGATCGAGGAACTCGGCGCGATCGCGCTGTTCCACACCGGGCAGACCGGCATCGGCGCGGGCGTCCCGGGCGGGGGCGGCATCCGGCTGAAGCACTCCAACCCCATGCTGGTGGACGACGTCGCCGTGGACTTCCCCGAGCTCCGGATCATCCTCGCCCACCCGTCCTTCCCCTGGCAGGACGAGGCGCTGGCGGTCGCCACGCACAAGCCGTACGTCCACATCGACCTGTCCGGATGGTCGCCCAAGTATTTCCCGCCGCAGCTCGTGCGGTACGCGAACACGCTGCTCAAGGACAAGGTGCTGTTCGGGTCCGACTATCCGGTGATCACCCCGGACCGCTGGCTCGCCGACTTCGACCGGCTGGAGATCAAGCCGGAGGTCCGCCCGAAGATCCTCAAGGACAACGCCGCACGCCTGCTCGGGCTCGGCGGGCAGAAAGGGACGCGACAGCCATGACGACAACGGCCCATGGGCTCGACGAGATCGCCGCGCTCGCCGGCAAGGACCTCGGCCACAGCGGGTGGCTGGAGATCACCCAGGACCGGGTGAACACCTTCGCCGACGCGACCGGCGACCACCAGTGGATCCACGTCGATCCCGAGCGGGCCGCCAAGGGCCCGTTCGGCGGCCCGATCGCGCACGGATACCTGACCCTGTCGCTGGTCATCCCGCTGTTCAACGAACTGCTCGACATCCGGGGCGTGACGATGAGCGTCAACTACGGGCTGGAGAAGGTGCGCTTCCCCAGCCCGGTCAGGGTGGGCGCCAGGATCCGCCTCGCCGCCACCGTGGTGTCGGTGGAGGAGGTCCCCGGCAACGGCGTCCAGATGCTGCTCGATCTCACCGTGGAGGTGGAGGGATCGGCCAAGCCCGCCTGCGTCGCCCGCGCGGTCTACCGGCACTATGCCTGATCAAGCCTCCTGATCAAGCCTCCTGATCCCGCTGCCCTCGGCTCTTCATGCCCGTACAGGGTGTTTCGGCGTGCCGAAAGGCGGACGTGGGAGAGCGCCGCGGGCGTTCCGGCAGGCCGGAGAGACACCCTCTCCCGGCCCCCTGGCCAATATTTGGCAAAGTATTGACCTCCGTTATCGATCTGCCTAACCTCCGGACAAGAAAGCGACACAGCTCGCTCCCCGGACGAGGAGCTCGGTCATGCCAGAGACACCCCCCAGCCAGACCCAGCCCAGCCAGACCCAACTCCGACGCGCGGTGACCTCCAGCTTCATCGGGAGCGTCATCGAGTACTACGACTTCCTGCTGTACGCCACGGCCTCGGCCGTGATCTTCAACAAGGTCTTCTTCTCCTCCCTCGACCCGCTCGCCGCGACGGTCGCCAGCTTCGGCACGTTCGCCACCGGCTACCTCGCCAGGCCGCTCGGCGGCGTGCTCTTCGGCCACTTCGGCGACCGTCTCGGCCGCAAGCGCATGCTGGTGCTGACCATGACGCTCATGGGCGTCGCCAGCTTCCTGATCGGCCTCCTGCCGACCTACGACCAGATCGGCTCCCTCGCGCCGATCACGCTCGTCCTGCTGCGGATCCTGCAGGGCATCGCCGTCGGCGGCGAATGGGGCGGCGCGGTGCTGCTGTCCGCCGAGCACGCGACCGGCCGCCGCGGCCTGTGGGCGAGCTTCACCAACGCCGGCGCCCCGTCCGGCATGGTGCTGTCCACCGCCGCGCTCACCGGCACCGGCGCGGTCATGAGCGAGCAGGCGTTCCTGAGCTGGGGCTGGCGGGTGCCGTTCCTGCTCAGCATCGTCCTGCTGGCGGTCGGCCTGTTCGTCCGGCTGCGGGTCACCGAGACCCCGGTCTTCGAGGCCGCCAGAAAGGCAGCCGCCGGAGACGAGGCCTCCTGGAACCCGGCCGCCCGGAACCTGGTCGCGTGGCTCCGGAAGACACCGCTGTTCGACGTGCTCCGCAACCATCCGAAGACGCTGCTGCTCGCGGTGGGCGTCGGGCTGTCGGCCTTCGTGGCCCAGGGCACGCTCACCACCTATCTCATCGCGTACGGCGTGCGGGCCGGCTTCCCCCGGCAGGCCGTGCTCAACGGGCTCACGCTCTCGTCCGCGCTGGCCGTCGTGGCCATCGTGGGATGCGCGGCGTTGTCGGACCGCGTCGGGCGCCGTCCGGTCGTGCTGACGGGAGCGCTGCTGATGGCGGTGTTCGGCTTCGTCCTCTTCCCGATGGTGAACAGCGGCAGCACGGCCGTGCTCACCCTCGCCCTCGTGCTGGGCCAGTCGGTCCTGCACCCGTTGATGTTCGGCCCGCTCGCGGCCCTGTACACGGAGCTGTTCACCACCAGGAGCCGCTACACCGGAGCCTCTCTCGGCTACCAGATCGCCGGGCTCGGCGCCGGTCTGGCCCCGTTGCTGTTCGCACAGCTCGACGTGTCGTCCGGGGGCGGCGGGACCACGACGACCTCCACGATCATCGCCGCGTCCTGCGTGCTGACCGTGCTCTGTCTACTGGCCCTGCGCGAGACCAGGGGTCAGGACCTGACCTCGGTCACTGTGGTCGCGCCCGCCGCCGGCGACGTGCCCGGCGCGGCGAAGCCGTCCTCCGCCTGAGACCGTCCCTTCTACACCGTCCTCAAGGCGCGAAGGGGTTGCCACCGATGCGGAACGCCGGACTGGGAGGCTGGCCCGCCCGCCGGGCCCAGATGAGCCCGAACCGCACCGCGTTCGTCTTCGCGGACCGGCCGGTCAGCTACGCGGAGGTGCACGAACGGACGACGCGGCTCGCGTCCCGGCTGCGCGACGCCGGGGTGCGGGCCGGTGACCGGGTCGCCTACCTCGGCCCCAACCACGTCGCTTTCGCCGAGACCCTGTTCGCGACGCACCTGCTCGGCGGGATCTTCGTCCCGCTGAACTTCCGCCTGACGGCGCCCGAGATCGCCTACATGCTGACGGACTCGGGCGCCTCCGTCCTCGTCTACGCCCCGGAGTGCTCGGCGGTCGTCCGTGCCCTGTGCGCCCCGCCCGCCCTGCCGGGCCTCCGTACGGTCGTGGCGCTGGCGTCACCCGCGCCCGGCGAGACGGAGTTCGAGAGCTGGCTGTCGCAGGGCGACCCCACGCCGATCGACATCCCGGTGGCGCTCGACGACGTCGCCCTGATCCTCTACACCTCCGGCACCACGGGACGGCCCAAGGGCGCCATGCTCAGCCACGCCAACCTCGCGTGGAACTGCTTCCACATGCTGATCGGCGTCGACGTGGCGAGCACCGAGGTGACCCTGGTCAGCGCGCCGCTCTTCCACGTGGCGGCGCTGAACCAGACGCTGCTGCCGACCTTCCTCAAGGGTGGCATGTCCGTGATCATGCCGTCGTGGGACGTCGACCAGTGCTACGACCTCATCGAGAAGCACCGCGTCACCTGGATGTTCGGCGTCACCGCGATGTTCGCCGCGTTCGCCAGGTCGCCGCGGTGGGCCCACGCCGACCTGTCCTCGCTGCGTACGCTGATGTCGGGCGGGGCGGCGATCCCGGTCGCGTTGATCCGCGCGTACCAGGCGCGGGGGCTGACCTTCTGCCAGGGCTACGGGCTGACCGAGACCTCGCCGGGCGCGACCTTCCTGGAGGCGGGCGAGAGCGAGCGCAAGGTGGGCTCCGCCGGGGTGCCGGTGTTCTTCGCGAACGTGCGGGTGGTCCGGCCCGACCTGACGCCCGCGGCGGCGGGCGAGCCGGGCGAGGTGCTCGTGCGGGGGCCGAACGTCACCCCGGGCTACTGGCGGAACCCGGAGGCGACCGCCGCCGCGCTCACCGAGGGCGGCTGGTTCCACTCGGGCGACATCGGCGTCCTGGACGACGAGGGCCACCTCCACATCGTCGACCGGGTCAAGGACATGTACATCTCCGGCGGGGAGAACGTCTACCCGGCCGAGGTCGAGAACGTGCTGTTCGAGCACCCCGCCGTGGCGGAGGCCGCCGTGGTCGGGGTGCCCGACCAGCGGTGGGGGGAGGTCGGCCGGGCCTTCGTCGTCCCCCGCGCCGGGGCCGCCGTCGCCCCCGGCGACCTGCGGGAGTTCCTCCTCTGCCGGCTCGCCAAGTACAAGATCCCCGTCTATTTCGACATCGTCGACGCCCTGCCGAAGACCGGCTCCGGAAAGATCCGCAAACCCGACCTGCGCGGGCGGCCCCTCACCGCCGGCACCGAGGTCGGCGCTGAGGCCAGCACAGAGGAGTGACCAGTGATCGTCACGGAATTCGCGCGCGACCAGTGGTACGTCGCCGCGTACGGCCACGAGGTGGGCCGGCGGCAGCTCGGCCGTACCATCCTGAACGAGCCGATCCTGCTCTGGCGCACCGAGGACGGGCGGGCGGTGGCGATGGCCGACCGCTGCGTGCACCGCAGGTTCCCGCTGTCCGAGGCGCCCAGCCACCTCGTCGGCGACCGGGTGGTCTGCGGCTACCACGGCTTCACCTACGGCCCGGACGGCGTCTGCGTCGCCGTGCCCGCGCAGCGGCGCGTCCCGCGTACGGCACGGCTGCGCACCTACCCGGTGGTGGAGCAGGACTCGTTCGTCTGGGTCTGGATCGGCGACCGCGAGCCGGGCGCCACCCTGCCGCCGCGCGCGCCCTGGCTGGTCGCGCCCGAGTACGCCACAGTGTGCGGCATGGAGCCGCTGAACGCGCGGTACGGCCTACTCGTGGACAACCTCCTGGACCTGTCCCACGAGACCTACCTGCACGGCGGGTACATCGGCACGCCCGAGGTGGCCGAGACGCCGATCACCACCGAGGTCGACGAGGATGAGGGCGTCGTCTACGTCAGCCGGCACATGGACGACGCGGCGTGCCCGCCGTTCTACGCCGAGTCGACGGGCATCAAGGGACGGATCACCCGGTGGCAGGACATCGAGTATCACCCGCCGTGCCTCTACCTCCTGCACAGCCGGGTCGCCCCGGTCGGGTCGCCGCCGCCCGCCGCCGACGGCACGGACCCGCACGCCTTCCACGTCGAGGTCGTCTACGCGATCACCCCGTCGACGGACAGCAGCACCTACGACTTCTGGGCCGTCGCGCGGGACTTCGCGCTCGACGACGAGAAGGTCTCGGACTTCCTCCAGGAGAGCAACCGTACGGTCGTCCTGCAGGACGTGACCGCGCTGAACACGTTGGAGCAGGTCATCGCCGCCGAGCCGGACCGCTACCAGGAGCTGTCGGTGAATATCGACACCGGCGGCCTGGCCGCCCGGCGCCTGCTCGCCCGGATGGCCGGCTCCGCCTCCTCGCGGGCCGCCGCCCGATGAACCCGGGCGAACCCGGCGCACGGACGGGCCGCACTGACCGCACTGCCAGCACTGCCCACACTGCCGGCACCGCCCACACTGCCGGCACCGGCCGCACCGTCTACCGCATCCGCTGGGTGCCGGGCACCGACCGGCTGCACGCCACCTGCTTCTGCGGCGCGGAACGAGAGTTCGACGATCCCGTGGTCCTGTGGGACTGGCTGCTCGGCCACCCGGAAGGACACCGGGCCCGGCCGGCCGGAGCGGAGAACTCCCCGGCCCCGGCCACCGCGCTCGTCTGAGCTCACGCAGCCCACTCAGCTGCCCACTCACAGGAGGACCCGCGCGCCATGCCCCTGACGGAACCGGAGCTCGACCTGAAAGTGGCGGGCAGAACGTCCGTCGCCGAGGGGGTCGTGCTCCTGCGCCTCGTCCGGCCCGACGGCGGCCCGCTGCCCTCCTGGACGCCGGGCGCGCACGTCGATCTGCTGCTCGGCCCGGGCCTGGTCAGGCAGTACTCACTGTGCGGCGACCCCGGCGACGACCGCGCCTTCGAGGTGGCGGTGCTGCGGGAGCCGGTCGGGCGCGGCGGCTCCGCCCATGTGCACGACCGGCTCGCCGAAGGCGACACGGTGCGGGTGCGCGGCCCGCGCAACCACTTCGGCCTCGCCGAGTCACCCCGCTACCTCTTCGTGGCCGGCGGGATCGGCATCACCCCGCTCCTCCCGATGATCGCCGAGGCCGCGCGCCGCCGTACGGACTGGCGGCTGGTGTACGGCGGACGCACCCGGGCCTCGATGGCCTTCGCCGACCGGCTCGTACGGGACCATCCGGACCGGGTCGAGCTGTGCCCCCAGGACGAGACGGGCCTGCTCGATCTGGACGGACTGCTCGGCGTTCCCCTCGCCGGTGCCCTCGTCTACTGCTGCGGCCCGGAACCACTGCTGAGGGCGGCGGAGGAGCGCTGCGCGTCCTGGCCGCAGGGCGCGCTGCGCGTCGAGCGGTTCACCCCCGCGACCACGGACGGCGGTGAAGCCTCGGCCTTCGAGATCGAACTGGCCCTGACCGGGACGACGCTGACCGTGCCGGAGGACCGCTCGATCCTTGAGGTGGTCGAGGAGGCGGGCGTCGCCGTGCTGTCCTCCTGCCGCGAGGGGACCTGCGGCACCTGCGAGACAGTGGTGCTGGACGGCGTGCCCGACCACCGCGACAGCCTCCTCACCGAGGAGGAGCGCGCGGCCGGCGACGTCATGTTCGTCTGCGTGTCGCGTGCGCGCTCGCCCCGTCTCGTCCTCGAACTATGAGGCCGTCCATCTGCGGGCCCCCTATTGACAAACATCCCGCTCCCTCCAGTAGCTCCGCCCGGATCACCCGGCGAGACGCAGGCGCCGCCGACGGTCCGGAGGTTCACGCGCCCGGAACCGCACGCGATCCCGGGCGCGGCCAGCGAGGGCCTCTCCCGTTTCTGCATGTCAGCGGTGGTGGGGTCCGACATCATTCGCGTTTCCGGATGCTGCTGCGGGGGTTGCGGTAGGTGAAGGCCCAGCGGTCGTCTCCGATCGTGCGGCGGGTGTAGCGGGTGGGGTGGCGGTAGCGGTCGCGGTTGTGGAACTGGCAGGCCGGCCCGAGCAGCTTGAGGTCGGTCAGCCCGCCGCTGCTCCAGTTGTCGCAATGATCGACTTGGCACATGGTGGCGGGCAGGGGGCAGCCGTCGACCCAGCAGGTGGCGTACCGGGTGAAGACGGCCCGGCGCTGGGCCGGGGTGGCCAACCTGACCTTGCGGCCCATGTCCAGGACCTGCCCGGCGGCGTTCATCACGATCCTCACCAGGCTGCTGGTGCGGGCGAGCCGGTGCACGCTGGAGACGGGCAGCAGATGCCCGGTCGCCAGGATCAGCCCCGGCAACCTCCGCATCCACACCCCGGGCGGCGCATTGCCGCCCGCTCCCGGCGGACTGCTTCCCGGCGGCGCGTCGGCTCCCACCCCGGCCCAGGTGTCGCCTCCCGGCCAGGCGCCACCGCCAGGCCAAGCGTCGCCTCCCGGCCAGGCGCTCTCACTCGGCCGGGCACCACCGCCGTGGTCCACACCCGGCGGCGCATCGGCTCCCACCCCGGCCCAGGTGTCGCCTCCCGGCCAGGCGCCACCGCCAGGCCAGGCGTCGCCTCCCGGCCGGGCGCTCCCTTCCGCATCCGGCGGGGCGTCGGGCTCGGGTGGGGGATCAGGAGCATGCGTCTGCTTCGGGCGTGCCTGCTGCGGGGGTGCCTGCTGCGGCCGCGCTCGGTTTCTGCGGTGTCCTCGCTCGATGCCCTCTTCCTGAGTGCCGGGGTCGTCGTCAGAGTCGTCGTCAGAGTCGTCGTCAGAGTCGTCGTCAGGGTCGTCGGCGTGGTCGTTGGCGTGGTCCTGCTGGACGTCATCGCAGTCGCGCAGGTCGCCGTGCTCGTGGCTGTCGGTTGGGTCGAAGTGCGGCCAGGCGGCAGCCGGACCGTCCATGGGCGAGCTACCGGCGGCCGCGCGGCCGGTGACAGGCTCCTGCCCGTCAGCGCCCCCACACGCGCCCGCGCCCGCACCCGCGGCGGCACTGGAGGTGGCACGACAGGCGGCGCGGGAGGCGGCACGGGAGGTGTCGTCTCCAGCGGAGGGCGCGACGGTCGAGCAGCCGTCCTCGCCGGCTGAGCGATCATCGCCCGCCGGGGGCACGGTGACTGTGCGTTCGGGGCTGGTGGATGTGCGTTCGGGGCTGACGACCGATGGCCGTGTGCCCGGCTCCGCACCCGCTGGCTCTTCGTGTGGCTCTTCGTCTGGCTCTTCGTGTGGTTCTTCGCCGGCGGGCTCCTCAATGGTGGGCTCGCCGTCGTCGATGATGGGCTCACCCTCGTCGCAGGGAGTGCCACTCGGAGGGTCGTCGGGGAGAGACTCGGCGTTGACCAGCACCAGAAGCTCAGTCACGATCTTGTTCTCCAAGAACGCGATCAACGCGTCCGCGTTCCGCACACTCAACGGCCGGTCATCACCCTCGGCCTTGGGCTTGGCGTAGACGTCCAGCAGATGCTGCAACCGCGCGGCCGCCTCAACCGGCAGGTAGAACTCCCCCTCCAGCCCGCCGCCCCTGCGCCGGCGCACCCTAAAGAACCGGCGATCGAAATCCGCCTGCTCGTCCTTCTCATGCCCGTCAGGGTCCAGCACCGCCCGCAGATACCGCCCCGCCTTCGCCACCTCCGCCGCACCCGCCGAGTTCGCCAACTCCAGCAAAATCCGCTCAGCCGTCGCCGCCTGCTCATCGGTCAACCCCGCGGTGGCCATGCAGATCGCCTCCACGACCCCCTCCGCCAGACCACCCTCCGCGAACAGGCGACGCACCTCCGGCAGCCGATCCAACTCCATGCACATCGTCACCAACCGGCCCGCCCCCGCAGGGGTCATCCCCCCAGCGCTACCCAGCCACAACTTCGTGGACGCATGCCCATGGTTCTTCGCCTCCCCAGCCCGATGCACCCGCCCGACCCGGGCCGCCAACGCCGACGTGATCCGATCACGGACCGCAAGCAACTCCTCCGCCTCGGCCAGACACACACCCGCGTCCTCAGGCACCGGCACCAACGCCACCACCCGAGCCGCCTCACCAACAGCCGCCACCACCACCCACGACGACGACCCCGAGCCGGAAGCACCACCAAAGACACCATCAGACGCGCCGCCATCAGACGCACCACCAGGCGCGCTGCCGGGAGCGCTGCCGGGAGCGCTGCCAACGTCCGGATCACCCTGATCCCGGCCAGCATCGTCGTCCCGGCCAGCATCGCTCTGGTCTGCCGCCCGATCGTGGCCGGTGGCACCTCGGCCCGCATCCTGGTCCTGTCCCACGTCACCCGGACTGGCGGCAGGCGCGCCGTCAGATGCATCGCCAGGTGCACCGGCGGGACCACCGTCGGACGCCCCACCGGGAGCATCGCCACGAACACCTCCGGAAGTGCCGCCGGAAGCGAAGCCGTCGGCACTCCGGGCGCCGTCCGGAGAAGCACCACTCGCGGTCTCGTCACCTATGGGGTCGTCGTCCATGAGACCGAAACGATCCACAAAAGCACGAATAAGGGGAATCTTCACCGAGTCGCCGAACAGGCTCGCGTGCTTTGTCACCTCAGGCTCGACGATCGGCAGATATTCACGGGCAAGCGCACCCTCGGACGACCAAAGGGGCGAACCGGCGGTGAGCCGCTCCCACCAGTCGTCATCGCCCGCACCGTTCGAACGAGGGGAGCACTCAGGATCAGTACCGAACAGATCCATCACACCTCCCAAATACATTCGAAAATCTGTATCGATTTTTTCACATCAGCTCACCGTGAACACCCCTGCATAGCGATTTGTTGGCGTCACAGGTGCGCGCGGAGCCGGAAGACCTGAGCCGCGCCAGCGAAAAGCGGTTGGTTGCCCTTGAGGATCAGGACGTCGGGGGCGTGAAGCTCCGAGGTGATCAGGTGGGCGGTTGCAGGGGGTCCGCGGCGTGGGGCCGATCCACCGACCACGTCGGTGACGTATCCGCTGACGGCCGTGTCCAGGGCGTCGGCGTCCAGATCGGCGAGCACCCGCCGGAAGGTCCGCTCACTGGGGATGACGAACCGGCCGGTAAAGGGGTCGGGATAGGCGCCCAGGCGACGCAGGTGCTCTTGGGAGGTCCCGGCGGCCCACTGCCAGATCGCCGTCGTGCTGTCGCCGCCGACCACCAGGGTCGCGCACGCGGTCAGGGCCAGGATCACCACCAGGGGATGGCGCCGTCCGCGATGTGACCGCCGGCCGGGAACCTTCGAAAGCCTGCCCACCAGCGCCGGCTCTGTCGCCGCCGGGTCGGTGGCCAGTTCGGCCTCCCCCGTGGCCAGGTCGGCGAGCTGGTCAAGGCGACAGCTGATCAGGATGATGAGGGCATGAGCGCGGCGCAAGGCGCGGGCCGGTACAGATCGTCCGCGTGGGGAGCTTTGCGGACTTCAATCCGAAAGCTATCGCCGAACGCTGTACTGGCCGCCGACTGTGCGAGATCGCCTCGGCATGCCGTGCATGTCCCCTCAGCATCCGGGCGTGTCACTCCTCCCCGGAGAACCGCTCCCAGGCGGACTGGCGGGTCATGCCGAGGGCGGCGCCGATCCTGGCCCAGGTGACGCCCCGGTCACGCAGCCGCTGTACCCAGACCCGCAGGTTCTCCTCCACCTGCGCGCCCACGGCCGCGATGCGTGGAAGGAACTCCAGGATCTGCTCATCGGTCATGCTCTCGGCGTACGGGATCTCCGGGGCCTCGGCCGACTGGGCGGCCTGAGCGGACTGAGCGGACTGAGCGGACTCGGCCGCCAGGATCTTGGCACAGAGCCCCACGCACTCGTTGCAGATGTGGACGCCGGGACCGGCGACCATCTTCTTCACCTCGGTCTTCGACTTCGAGCAGAACGAGCAGCGGATGTCCTGTTCCGACAGAGAAGGTGCCAGCATGTCATCCTCCCAGTATTCGTTGTCAGGCGTTCCCTGACGAGCGATCGCAAGAGTACGCCGTCAGGAACCGCCTGACAAGGCATCCCGGATCAGCCGGGCGAAACTGCGGTTACGTCCGCTCGGGCTGGAGCTCCACCTCGTGCCCGACGCCTGCCCGAGACCGCCGCAGGACGAGGAGCCCGGCCGCGAAAGCGGCGACCAGCAGGACGAAGGACACGGTGAAGGCCAGCCGGTAGCCTCCGGCCAGCGCCACCGCCCCGCTCGCCCCGTCGGCCAGCAGGCCCTCCGTACGCGACGCGGCCAGGGTGGACAGCACCGCGACGCCGGTGGCCATCCCGATCTGCTGAGTCGTGTTGAACAGTCCCGAGACCAGACCCGCGTCGTCGGCGCGGGCACCGGACATGCCGAGCGTCGTCAGCGCCGGGAGCACGAGGCCGCCGCCCATGATGAGCACCATCACCGGGAGCAGGTCGGTCACGTATCGGGCGTCGACGGGAACGCGGGCGAGCCAGCCCATCGCGCCGATCAGCAGCGCCAGACCGGCCAGCAGGACGCCACGCGCGCCGAAGCGCATGGTCAGCCGGGGGTAGACGAACAGGGATACCACCGCGATGGACACCGCCGCCGGAAGCATGGCCAGGCCGGTGCCGAGCGCGTCATACCGCAGCACCTGCTGCATGAAGAGCGCGACCACGACCTGGAAGGCGAACATGGCGCCCAGCGCCAGCACCTGCACCAGGTTGGCCCCGGCGACGGCGCGCGAGCGGAGGACCCGCAGCGGCATGAGCGGGGTGCGGGTGGTCGCCTGACGGACGAGGAAGGCGGCCAGCGACACGACGGACGCCACGCCGAACCACAGGACACCCGCGCCGTACCGCTCGATCTGGACCACGCCGTAGATGCCCAGCATGAGCCCGGCCGTGACCAGCAGGGCGCCGAGGGCGTCGGCGCCGCCCGACAGGCCGGGCCCCCGTTCCGCCGGGAGCGCCCGCACGGCCAGCGCGACGGTGACCACGCCGATCGGGATGTTGATCAGGAAGATGTAGTGCCAGCCGAGCGCGTCGGTGAGGACGCCGCCGAGCACCGCGCCCAGCGACGCTCCGGCGGCGCCGGTGAAGCCGAACACCCCGATGGCCTTGGCCCGCTCCCCCGGGTCCGTGAAGGTCGTCACCAGGATGCCGAGCACGACCGCGGTGGCCATGGCGCTGCCGACGCCCTGCACGAACCGGGCGCCGATCAGCGTCGCCGGATCGCCCGCCACCCCGGCGAGCAGGGACGCGACAGTGAAAACCACGTTGCCGGCCAGGAACACGGCCCTGCGGCCGAGAAGGTCGCCCAGGCGCCCGGCCAGCAGGAGCAGCCCTCCGTACGCGATGAGGTAGGCGTTGACCGTCCAGCTCAGGTCGGCGGGCGCGAAACCGAGATCGCGCTGGATCGCGGGCAGGGCCACGGTGACGATACTGCCGTCGAGGATCGTCATCAGCATCGCCGTGGACAACACGCCGAGCGCCAATCGGCGCGAAGGGGATATGCGTGACATCGGTCGCCTCCTGTTCAAGGGGAACAGGAAGGACCGTAGCAGATAGTTTTGTTGCAGACTATCTATAGATGACCGATCACCCTCGCTGGCGTGCCCGGCGCACGGCCTGGGGCGCCTCCGCCGGAGTGGCCAGATGCCCCGCGACCAGGAGGTTCAACGCCCGGACGAGCGCCTCCGCCTCCTCCTTCGGCAACGACTCGAGCGCGGCCCGGTGCACCCCGTCGACGATCTCCTGACTCCGCTTCGCCACCTGCGTGCCCTTGTCCGTGACCGCGACGATGCGGGCCCGCCGGTCGGCGCTCGACGGGCGGCGCTCGGCGAGGCCGGCCTTCTCCAGGGCGTCGATGGTGACCACCATCGTGGTCTTGTCCATGTCGCCGATCTCGGCCAGCTGGATCTGCGTGCGCTCCTCCTGCAGCGCGTGGACGAGCACGCAGTGCATGCGCGCGGTCAGCCCGATCTCCGCCAGCGCCGCCGCCATCCGGGTCCTCAGCACGTGGCCGGTGTGGTCGAGCAGGAAGGACAGATCGGGTTCAGTCCGCGAGGGCGCCATGGCGGTCATGACCTCAGGCTACCAATTCGTCCGGTTCGGGATTATCTCCAAGGGACCGGCGTCACCGCAGGAGGGACTCCGCCATCGCGCGCATCCCGGCGGCGACCCGCTCGACCTCCCCGGCCAGGAGCAGCCGCGCGACCCCCTCGTTGTGCAGCGAGCCGACGAGGACGTGGGCGACGAGATCGGCGTCGAGATCGGGCCGGGCCTCGGCGACCAGCGACGTCACGTGCGCGTGCCAGGACAGGTAGACGGGGTTGTCCGTGAGGCGCCCCTCGGCGTGCCGCCGGGTCGCCAGCGCGTGGTCGTGCGCCGTGATCAGTCTCCCGTTGCGGGCGGCGACCCCGACCACCGCGTCGAGGAAGGCCCCCAGACGGTCGCGGGACGGCGCACCGGGACCGAGCGGAGGCGGACCACAGGCGACGGCCTCGCCGAGGGCGCGCACCCGCTCCTCCATCAACGAGCGCATGAGGCCGACCCTGCTGCCGAAGCGGTGGAAGACGGTGCCCTTGCCGACGCCCGCCGCGGCGGCGATCCGCTCCATCGACACCTCGTCCGGAGCATGACGGCGCAGCAGTTCCTCCGCGGCGCCGAGGATCGCCCGCCGGTTCCGCGCCGCGTCGGCGCGCTCCGCCCGCTGCTCGCCCATCCGGGACTCCCTGGTGACAACTGGACCTCTGGTCCGTACAGTAGCGGCGACAGAACTTGACCGATGGTCCAGTTAGGAGCGTTCATGCGCGCGATCGTGATGCACAGGACCGGGGACCCCGAGGTCCTCACGCTGGAGGAGGTGCCCACTCCGGTGCCGGGCCCGGGACAGGTGCTCGTCCGCACGGAGGCCGTGGGCGTGACCTACTACGAGATCGCGATGCGTTCGGGGCTCTTCCCCATGTCCCGGCCGCTCCCCTCGGTCTTCGGCTTCGAGGCGGCGGGCGTCGTGGCCGAGGTCGGCGAAGGGGTGGACGATGCAGGGGTGGACGGCGGCCTCACCGGCCGCAGGGTCGCGATCATGAATGCGACCGGCGACGGCACGTACGCGGAGTACGTCACGGCCGCCGCCGACGCGCTCGTTCCCGTGCCGGACTCCCTGACCTCGACAGACGCGGTGGCGGTCGCCGTCCAGGGCGCCCTGGCGATGACCCTCCTGCGTACGGCCGGTCTCACCGGGACGGAGACGGTCCTGGCCGAGGCGGCGGGCGGGGGCGTCGGCGGCTACCTCACGCAGCTCGCCCGGCCCATGGGCGCCGCCCGCGTCCTCGCCACCGGGGGCAGCCCGGCCAAACGCGGGCTCGCCAGGGAACTCGGCGCCGACGACGTCTTCGACCACACCGACCCCGGCTGGACCGAACGGCTGCGGGAGGCGGGCGGCCCGGTCGACGTCGTCTTCGAGTCGCTCGGCGGCGTCTCCGCCGGGCGGGTTCTCGACGCGATGACCCCGGGCACCGGGCGCATGCTGCTGTACGGCCTCCTCGGCGGCCCGCCGGCCGTCACGCCGATGGACCTGCTGCAGCGCGGCCTGACCCTCGTCGGCTGCGGCGGACCGGAGCCCTGGCTCTCCCGTGTGCTGGCCGCCCGCGCGGAGGTGCTGGACCTGGCGGCCCGAGGCGAGCTGCGTCCCCAGGTCGACTCGGTGCTGCCCCTGGCCGACGCCGCCGAGGCCCACCGGCGCATCGAGGCGCGGACCGCCGTGGGCAAGGTCGTCCTCGTGCCGTGAAGCCCAGCGCCGTGAAGCCCAGCGCAGTGAGCGCTCAGGAGGTACGGCGGCCGGCCTGGGTGGCGGCGACGCACACGAGGACGGCCAGGGCCGCCGTGACAGTCGCTGCACCGATCTCCTCGTTCAGCAGCAGCCAGGCCCACACCAGGTTGAGCAGAGGCTGAGCGAGCTGGATCTGCCCGGCGCGGGCTATCCCGCCCATGGCGAGCCCGGCGTACCACGGGACGAACCCCAGGAACATCGACACCAGCGCGACGTAGGCGAACCCGGACACTGACGCGGCCGAGGGCGCCATGGGTGTGGTCACCGCCAGGACCACCGTCACCGGGACGGTGACCGGGGCCGCGAGCACCAGGGCGTACGAGATGACCCGCCAGCCGGGCGTCTCCCGCGCCAGCCTGCCGCCCTCGGTGTAGCCGACGGCGGCCGACAGCAGAGCGAGCACGAGCAGCACGTCGGCACCGGCGAGGCGGTCGGTCCCCCGCGTCAGCGTGAACACGGTGATCGACAGCGCGCCGGCCGCGCAGGCGGCCCAGAACAGCGGCCTCGGCCGTTCCCCCGCCCGCAGCACCGCGAACACGGCCGTGGCCGCCGGGAGCAGGCCGATGACCACCGCCGAGTGGGCCGTGCTCGCCCCGCTGTTCAGCGCCAGCCCGCTGAACAGCGGAAAGCCCAGCACGACGCCCAGCACGATCAGCGCGTACGGCCTCAGGTGCGCGCGGGGCGGCAGGAGCGGCGCACCGGCGGCCCTGAGGCAGATCACCGCGACGACCGCCGCGACCACGGCCCGCCCGATCGCGACGAGGTACGGATCGAACCCGCGCATCGCGAACGCGGTCGCCGGCAGGGACCCCGAGAACGACAGGACACCCGCCCCGGCGAGCAGGCTGCCCCGCCACTCTCCCCGCCGTTCTCCTTGCCGTTCTCCCCGCCGGGGGCCGCGGCCCGCTATCGGCCGGATATCGATAGCGCTATCGTTGTATTTCATGAATGACGATAGCAGTATCGTCCGGCTCGCCGCGATCCTCCGTACGGAGACGGAACGGGCCCGGCCGGGCGAACGGCTGCCGCCGAGCAGGGAGATCATGCGCCGCCACGGCGTCGGCCCGGTGACCGTCTCCCGGGCCATCGCCCAGCTCGCGGCGGAGGGACGGGTGGTCACCCGGCCCGGCGCGGGCGTGTTCGTCGCCCCGGTCCGGCGGCCCGTCGCGGACGCGCCCGACTCGTCCTGGCAGACCGTGGCCCTCGGCGACCGGGTCGTCGACGACTCGGCGGTGGCCGGCCTGCTGGCCCAGCCCGCCGAGGGCGTCGTGCCGCTCACCGGCGGCTACCTGAACCCCGGGCTTCGCCCGGTGCGGGCCCTGGCCGCCGCCGCGGCGAGAGCCGTACGCCGTCCGGAGGCGTGGGGGATGCCGCCCGTGAACGGCCTGACGGAGCTGCGCCGATGGTTCGCGGCGGAGGTCGGCGGCACGGTCACCCCGAACGACGTGCTCGTCGTCAGCGGCGGCCAGTCGGCGCTCACGCACGCGTTCCGGGCGCTCGCGGCGCCGGGCTCGCCGGTCCTGGTCGAGACCCCGACCTATCCGGGCGCGCTCGCGGCGGCGCGGGCGGCCGGGCTGCGGGCCACGGCCGTGCCGCTCGACGGCGAGGGTGTACGGCCCGACCTGCTGGCGGAGGCCTTCGCCATGACCGGGGCGCGGGTGTTCTACTGCCAGCCGACGCTGCACAACCCCACCGGCGCGACCCTCGGTCAGGAACGCAGGGAGCAGGTCCTGGCCGTGGCGCGGGCCGCGGGCGCCTTCGTGGTCGAGGACGACTACGCGCGTTATCTGGCGACCGGTCCCGTCCCACCGCCCATGGCGGCCATGGACGCGCACGGGACGGTGGTCCACGTCCTGTCGCTGAGCAAGATCACCTCACCGAGCCTGCGGGTGGCGGCGCTGGTCGCGCGGGGACCCGCCGCGCACCGGCTGCGGGCCTCGCAGCTGGTGGAGTCGTTCTTCGTCGCCCGGCCGCTGCAGGAGACGGCACTGGAGTTCCTCGCCTCCCCCGCCTGGCGCCGCCACCTCGGCGCGGTCCACCAGGAGATCGGCGTACGGCAGGCCGCGCTGCTCGCCGGGCTCGCCCGGCACGCGCCCGCCGCCGGGGTGCGCCCGGCGCACCCCGGCGGCCTGCACACATGGGTATGGCTCCCGCCCGGCACGGACGAGGCCGAGGTGACCGAGGCGGCGCAGGCGAACGGCGTGCTGGTGAGCCCCGGACGGATCTACTACCCGGCCGAGCCTCCCGGCCCGCGGCTGCGACTGACCCACACCGCCCCCGTCAGCCTGGCCGAGCTCGACGAGGGTGTGCGCCGCCTCGCCGCCGTCCTCCCCCGGTAACGTCACCGGAGCCACCGGACCCGGCGGTCCTGCCGGGGCGCGCGGGCGTCGTGCGACAGGCGCTCGCGGCGCTCCTTGTTCCGCAGCGCCAGGTAGGCCAGGTAGCTGATTCGCATGGCTTCCTCCTCCACCGGAATGTCAGACACCAGTGTAACGCTTATGGTGGTGTTGGTATTTCGCGACCTCCGACTGTCGTACAGTGGTCACGAGGGGTGATCGATCATGACGGGCCCGGCGGAGCTGCTCCGCGACTTCGTTAACACCTACGACGTCGAGGGAGACGCCGACGAGCTGGCATCGCCGGCCGACCTGTCCGTCTGGCTGCGCGAACGCGGGCTGACCGGCGACGGCGATCGGGCCTCCGACGAGGACCTCGCGGTCGCCGCCCACCTGCGCGAAGGGCTGCGCGCCGCGCTGCGCCACAATCACGACGGAGGCCCGTACGACGGGCCGGTGGGCCTGGAGGCGGCACTGGCCGGCCTTCCGGTGCGCGTGACGCTCTCGGGGGGCACGCCCGCGCTGGAGCCCACGGCGTCCGGCGTCGCGGGCGGCCTGGCGCGGCTCGCCGCGCAGATCCCGGCGGCCCACGCCGACGGCACCTGGTCGCGGCTCAAGGTCTGCGCCGAGAGCACGTGCCAGTGGGCGTTCATCGACTCCTCGAAGAACCGGTCTCGCTCCTGGTGCTCCATGCGCGTCTGCGGAAACCGCACAAAAACCCGGGCATATCGGGCACGACGCCAGTTGGACGGCACGGCGAGGCCCTCCTGACCAGTACGGTGTTACAGGCTAAGAAAGGAGCCCGCCGAATGGGTGTGAGAGCTGCCCGCCTCGAGGACGTCGACGCGGTGACCAGCACCCAGATCCGGGCGTGGAAGGCGGTCTACCGCGACTTCCTGCCACCGGTCCCGCTGGAGCACATGACGGGTCCGGCGGCGGAGAAGATGTGGCGCCGCCAGTGGGAGGAGGCGATCCTCTCGCCGCCCACGCCGCGTCACCGCCTGCTCGTCGCCGTCGAGCGGGTGGTGCCCGACACCGACGCGTTCACCGCGCTCGGGCCAGGCGGGATTCTGGCGACCGCGGCGCAGCGCGCGTCCGACCGGGTCGTGGGGCTGGCGTCGCACGGGCCCGCCGAGGATCCCGACCTCCATCCGGCCACGACGGCCGAGTTGATGACCCTGCTCGTCGACCCCAACCACATCAGGCGCGGGCACGGCAGCAGACTTCTCAACGCCACCGTGGACCACCTCCGTGAGGACGGCTACAGCACGGTCGTGACCTGGGTGTTCGCCGATAACCACCAGATGCTCGGCTTCCTGGAGTCGGCCGGCTGGGGCGAGGACGAGGCCGAGCGCGTGCTCGACATGGGCCGCCCGATCCGGATGATCCGCCTGACCACCGACATCAGCTGACCGATCGCGCCCGCCCCGCCCACCGCCCGCCTTCTGCCCGCCGCCCGTCCCGTCCGCCAACCCCGCTGTCGGCACTCCGCAGGGGATTGGCCAGACTGGTGACGCCTTCACCGGCTACGCAGAGGTAGGAAAAGGGAGTCACGTGGCCACCCCAGCTCAATGGTTAGCGGGCGCACGCCCCCGCACGCTGCCCGCCGCCGTCGTCCCGGTCGCCGTCGGCACCGGCGTGGCGGTCGCGGAGGACGGCGCGGTCTGGTGGCGGGCGCTGCTCGCCCTGTTCGTCGCGCTGGCGCTGCAGATCGGCGTCAACTACGCGAACGACTACAGCGACGGCGTCAAGGGCACCGACAGGGACCGGGTCGGCCCGCTGCGGCTGGTCGGCTCGGGTGTCGCGGCGCCGAAGCGGGTGCTCGCCGCCGCCCTGGCCTGTTTCCTCGCCGCCGCGGTCGCGGGGCTGGTGCTGGTGGTCGCCACCCGCGCCTGGTGGCTGCTGCTGGTCGGCCTCGCGTCCATCCTGGCCGCCTGGTTCTACACCGGCGGGTCCCGCCCGTACGGCTACCGCGCGCTCGGTGAGCTCTCGGTCTTCGTGTTCTTCGGCCTCGTGGCCGTGGCCGGCACGACGTACGTGCAGGTGGAACGCCTGACCTGGCTGTCGCTCGCCGCGGCGGTGCCCGTGGGGCTGCTCGCCTGCGCGCTCCTCGTGGTCAACAACCTGCGCGACATCGTGACCGACGGGCCGTCCGGCAAGCGCACGCTGGCGGTGGTGCTGGGCGACACCCGGACCCGGCTGGCCTACGCGGCGACCCTGGTGCTGCCGTTCGTGTGCGCGCTCGCCCTGGTGCCGGTGCGGCCCTTCGCCGCGCTGACCGTGCTCGCGCTCCCCCTCGTGGTGACCCCCGTCAGGACGGTCCGCTCGGGCGCGACCGGCCCCGCCCTCATCGCGACCCTGCAGCAGACCGGGCGCCTGCAACTCGTCTTCGGCGCGCTGTTCGCCCTCGGTCTGGCCCTGTTCTGACCCCGGCGTTCTGACCACGGCGTTCTGACCACGGCGTTCCGACCACGGCGGGCAGGGTGGTCCCCTGCCCGCCGGGACAGTCTGGCTACAGCGCCGGCTACAGGTCGAGGAGGTGCTCCAGGCCCACGGTGAGACCGTCAAGGCCCCCGACCCGCCGTACGCCCAGCAGGACGCCGGGCGTGAACGAGGCGCGGCTCATCGAGTCGTGGCGGATCGTGAGGGTCTCCCCCTCCCCGCCGAAGATGATCTCCTGGTGCGCGATGAGCCCCGCGAGGCGAACCGCGTGCACGTGGACGTCGTCCACGGTCGCGCCCCGGGCGCCCTCCAGCGCGGTGGAGGTCGCGTCGGGCGAGGGGGCGAGACCCGCCTCGCGCCGCGCCCGCGCCACCAGTTCGGCCGTACGGCGGGCGGTGCCGGAGGGCGCGTCGGCCTTGTACGGGTGGTGCAGCTCGACGATCTCGACCGACTCGAAGTGCCTGGCCGCCTGCTCGGCGAAGTGCATCATCAGCACGGCGGCGATGCCGAAGTTGGGGGCGATGAGCGAGTTGGTCCCCGGATTGGCGGCCAGCCAGCCGCGCACGGTCTCCAGCCGTCCGTCGTCGAACCCGGTCGTGCCGACGACCGTGTGGATGCCGTGGGAGATGCACCATTCGAGGTTGTCCATGACGACGCCGGGGTGGGTGAAGTCCACCACCACCTCCGCGCCGCTCAGCGCGTCGAGCTTGTCGTCCTTGTCGACCTCCGCCACGAGCTCCAGGTCGTCGGCCGCGGTCACGGCCTTGCACACTTCCACACCCACGCGCCCTCGGGCGCCAAGAACACCGACCTTAATCACGCGCCAAGGCTATAGCGCCCGGCCGCCGCGACGGCGGAAGGGAGGGATGCACAGACCGCGAAAGGCCGCGTGCGGTGCGAGGGGCACCACACGCGGCCTCCACAGCCTGCGAAGCGGGCTCAGAACGGGCTCATGACAGCCTCACGACGCGCTCAGGCGATGGCGAAGCCGAAGTCCTTGTCGGCGTACGGCCCGATCACGGCGAGCGTCAGCGGCCGGTTGAGGACGTCCTGGGCGATCGCGGTGATCTCCTCGGGGGTGACCGCCTCGATGTGCCCAAGCACCTCGTCCACCGTCATGAGCCGCTCGTAGACGAGCTCGCTCTTGCCGATCCTGGACATGCGCGAGCCGGTGTCCTCGAGGCCGAGCACCAGCCCGCCGCGCATCTGGCCCTTGCCACGGGCGATCTCCTCGGGCGTGATGCCCTCGGCCAGGACCCTGCCCAGCTCGTCGCGGCAGATCTTCAGGACGTCGTCGATCTTCGAGGGCAGGCAGCCCACGTAGATCCCGAACTGACCGGTGTCGGCGTACTGGGAGGTGTAGCTGTACGCGCTGTAGGCCAGGCCGCGCTTCTCCCGGATCTCCTGGAACAGGCGCGACGACATGCCGCCGCCGAGCGCCGCGTTCAGGACGCCGAGAGCGAAGCGCCGGTCGTCGTTGCGGGAGACGGCGGTCATGCCGAGGACCAGGTTGGCCTGCTCGGTGGGCCGGTCGAGCACCCGCACGCCGCTCCGGACGTCGACGCCGGGCCCGCCGACGCGCGGCTGCGCCGGTGCGGCCGAGCCGCCCAGCGCGCCCGCCCGCTCGTACGCCGCCGCGACCAGCGCGACCACCCGCTCGTGGTCGACGTTGCCCGCCACCGACACCACGGTGCGGGGCGGGACGTAGAACCGCTGGTAGTACTCGTGGATGCGGTCGCGGGTGAGCGCGTTGACCGAGTCCTCGTTGCCGAGGATCGGACGGCCGATCGGCGTGTCTCCGTACAACTCGGTGGAGAACTGCTCGTGCACCACGTCGGAGGGATCGTCGTCGTGCATGGCGATCTCCTCCAGGATCACGCCACGCTCCGACTCCACGTCCTCCTCGGTGACCAGCGAGCAGGTCACCACGTCGGCGAGCACGTCGATCGCCAGCGGCAGGTCCTCATCGAGCACCCGGGCGTAGTAGCAGGTGTACTCCTTGGCGGTGAACGCGTTGATCTCACCGCCGATGCCCTCGATGGACGCCGAGATCTCCATGGCGTCCCGCGTCGGCGTGCCCTTGAAGAGCAGGTGCTCCAGGAAGTGGGTGGCCCCCATGTGCTCCGGGGCCTCGTCGCGCGAGCCGATGCCCACCCACATGCCGACCGCGACGCTGCGCACGGTCGGCATCGTCTCCGTCACGACCCGCAGGCCGCCGGGCAGGACGGTGCGGCGGACGACCCCCGCACCCTCCCTGCCCGGAAACAGCGTCTCGGTCGTCACGAGTTGCGCTCGTCCCGTCCGCCGCGGGTACGGCTGCGGCTGCGGCGCGGAGTCCGCGACTGCTCGTCCTCTCCCTCCGGCGCGGCGGCGGCCTCGGGGGCCGGGGCACCGGTCTCCGCGGCGCCGTTCTCCGCGGCGCCGTTCTCGGCACGGGCGTCCTTCTCGGCGGCCTCCTTCTCGACCACCTCGACCGGGACCAGCGAGAGCTTGCCACGCGAGTCGATCTCGGCGATCTCGACCTGGATCTTCTCGCCGACGTTCATGACGTCCTCGACGTTCTCGATCCGCCGGCCGCCGTGCAGCTTGCGGATCTGCGAGACGTGCAGCAGACCGTCCTTGCCCGGGAGCAGCGAGACGAACGCGCCGAACGCGGCGATCTTGACGACCGTGCCCAGGTAGCGCTCGCCGACCTCCGGCATGTGCGGGTTCGCGATGCCGTTGATCAGCGTGCGGGCGGCCTCGGCGGACGGGCCGTCGGTGGCGCCGATGTAGATCGTGCCGTCGTCCTCGATGGTGATCTCGGCGCCCGTGTCGTCCTGGATCTGGTTGATCATCTTGCCCTTGGGGCCGATGACCTCGCCGATCTTGTCGACCGGGACCTTGATGGTGATGATCCGCGGCGCGGTCGGGTTCATCTCCGCCGGAGCGTCGATGGCCTCCTGCATCACGTCGAGGATCGCCAGCCGGGCGCCCCTCGCCTGCTTCAGCGCGGCGGCGAGCACGTGGGCCGGGATGCCGTCCAGCTTCGTGTCGAGCTGGAGCGCGGTGATCAGGTCCTTGGTGCCGGCGACCTTGAAGTCCATGTCGCCCATCGCGTCCTCTGCGCCGAGGATGTCGGTCAGCGTGACGAAGTTCTCGCCCTCGCCGATGAGACCCATCGCGATGCCCGCGACCATCTCCTTGAGCGGGACGCCCGCGTCGAGCAGCGCCATCGTGGAGGCGCAGACCGACCCCATCGAGGTTGAGCCGTTCGACGCGACCGCCTCCGACACCTGCCGGATCGCGTACGGGAACTCCTCACGCGTGGGCAGCACGGGGATCAGCGCCCGCTCGGCCAGCGCGCCGTGGCCGATCTCCCGGCGCTTCGGCGAGCCGACGCGGCCCGTCTCACCCGTGGAGTACGGCGGGAAGTTGTAGTTGTGCATGTAGCGCTTGGTCCGCTCGGGATTGAGCGTGTCGATCATCTGCTCCATGCGCAGCATGTTCAGCGTGGTGATGCCGAGGATCTGGGTCTCGCCACGCTCGAACAGGGCCGAGCCGTGCACCCGGGGCACCACGTGAACCTCGGCGCTGAGCTGCCGGATGTCCTTGGGCCCGCGGCCGTCGATGCGGACGCCCTCGCTGACGACCCGCTCGCGCATCAGCTTCTTGGTCAGCGAGCGGAACGCGGCGCCGATCTCCTTCTCACGGCCCTCGAAGTCGGGCAGCAGCTTCTCGGCCGCGAGCAGCTTGACCCGGTCGATCTCCAGCTCGCGCTCCTGCTTGCCGGCGATCGTCAGCGCCGAGGCCAGCTCGCTCCGCACGGCGGCGGTGACGGCCTCCAGGGCGTCGTCCTGGTAGTCGAGGAAGATCGGATACTCGGCGGTCTCCTTGCCGGCGACCTCGGCCAGCTTGGACTGCGCGTCGCAGAGCACCTTGATGAACGGCTTGGCGGCCTCCAGGCCCTGGGCCACGACCTCCTCGGTCGGGGCGACCGCGCCCTCGGCGACCAGCTTCAGCGTGTCGCGGGTCGACTCCGCCTCGACCATCATGATCGCCACGTCGCCGTCGGCGAGCGTGCGGCCGGCGACGACCATGTCGAACGTGGCGCGCTCAAGCTCGACGTGGGTCGGGAACGCCACCCACTGGCCGTCGATCAGTGCGACCCGCACGCCGCCGATCGGGCCGGAGAACGGCAGCCCGGCGAGCTGCGTGGACATGCTCGCGGCGTTGATCGCGATCACGTCGTACAGGTGCTCGGGGTGCAGAGCCATGATCGTCGCGACGACCTGGATCTCGTTGCGCAGGCCCTTGACGAACGACGGGCGCAGCGGACGGTCGATGAGGCGGCAGGTGAGGATCGCGTCCTCCGACGGCCTGCCCTCCCGGCGGAAGAACGAGCCGGGGATGCGGCCCGCCGCGTACATCCGCTCCTCGACGTCGACCGTCAGCGGGAAGAAGTCCAGGTTCTCCTTGGGATGCTTGGACGCGGTGGTCGCGGACAGGATCATGGTCTCGTCGTCCAGGTACGCGACCGCGCTGCCCGCCGCCTGCTGGGCCAGCCTGCCGGTCTCGAACCTGATCGTACGCGTGCCGAAGGGGCCGTTGTCGATAACGGCCTCCGTGCTGTGGACACCCTCCACGGGGGACCTCCTTCTCGGATCGGTCTCCCGCGTCTCGGTTGCCGGGCTCCCCGTTCAGGTGCAGTGCCGGTCTTCGATCGAAGCGCCCGGTCCGTCCATACGGCTCTCGCCGTGCCGACCGGGGGCCACTACCGAGGACCGGCCCTCTCACACCGCGGGATCGCGCTGCGGCTTGCTTGCGGACGCGGGGCACTGTGTCTCGGCTGTTCAGTTGTCTTGCTCAGGCCATTGTGGCCTGTTTATGGAAAAGGAGCGGCGAGGAATCGCCGCTCCTTCCTCACCTTATCGGCGCAGGCCCAGCCGCTCAATCAGGGAGCGGTAGCGGGTGATGTCCTTGGCCTGCAGGTACTTCAGCAGCCGGCGACGCCGGCCGACCAGCAGGAGCAGACCACGACGGCTGTGGTGGTCGTGCTTGTGGGTCTTCAGGTGCTCGGTCAGGTCGCTGATCCGCCTGCTGAGAAGCGCGATCTGAACCTCCGGGGACCCGGTGTCACCCTCGGTGGTGCCGTACTCGGTGATGATGGTCTTGGTGGTAGCGGCGTCGAGCGACACTGCTTCTCCGTTCTGATGAGATGGCACGCGCGACACTTCGAGCCCGCGAACGACCGTGCGTGCCTACAGTCGCCGTGACAGACAGCCGGGGTGGAAAGCTCCACCGAACATGGCTGACATACAACCCTACCAGGTGCCGGCGGCGCTCCGTCGCGGTGTGTCACGACGTGAACGCGCGGGCCTGTGCCGTGTCCTCGTGCATCTGCTCGATCAGCGCCTCGATCGAGTCGAACCTGAGCGTGTCGCGCAGCCGCTCGCCGAAGTCCACCGCCACGTGCGCGCCGTACAGGTCGAGGTCGTCGCGGTCCAGCGCGTATGCCTCGACGGTGCGCTCCACGCCGTCGAAAGTGGGATTGGTGCCGATCGAGATCGCGGCGGGCCAGCGCTCCCCCTCGTACGGCGAGGGAGACTGGAAGCACTCCAGCCACCCGGCGTAGACGCCCTCGGCCGGGACGGCGGTGTTCTGCGGCGACTCGACGTTGGCGGTCGGGAAGCCGAGCGCGCGGCCCCGCTGGTGGCCGCGGACCACCACGCCCTCCACGCGGTGGGGGCGGCCGAGCAGGGCCGCCGCGCCCGCGACGTCACCGGTGGAGAGCCGCTCGCGGATCCGGGTGGAGGAGATGGCCTCGCCGTCGCTGACGAGCGGCACCCCCTCGGCCGTGAAGTCGTACTTCTCCCCCAGCGTGCGCAGCGTCTCCAGGTCACCCGCCGCCCGGTGACCGAAACGGAAGTTCTCCCCCACCACGACACCGGCCGCGTGCAGGCGGTCGACCAGCGCGGTCTGCACGAACTCGTCCGGCGTCATGCGGGAGAACTCCAGCGTGAACGGCAGCACGCACACCGCGTCGACGCCGAGCGAGAGCAGCAGGTCGACCCGGCGGGGTGTGGTGGTGAGCCGCGGCGGCTGGTGGCCGGGCCGGACGACCTCCTCGGGATGCGGGTCGAAGGTCACGGCCACGGCCGGCAGCCCGAGCTCACCGGCCATGCCGGCCGTTCGCGTCACCATGCGCTGGTGACCGAGATGGACACCGTCGAACACGCCGATGGTGACGACGGACCTGCCCCAGCCCTGCGGGACCTCGTCCAGCCCGTGCCAGCTCTGCACCTCGACCTCGCTTCGCATCCATGTGCCCCGCCTCCGGCGAGGCGGCCCGGACCGCCCTCCCGGACGCCCTCGCGCGCAGTAGACAGCCTGCCATGCCCGGGCGGTCACGCGGGAACCAGCCCCGGTTTCAGGAGACGAAGACCACCAGGGGCCGGGCCGCCCCGCCGCTCTCCTCGGCGAGCGCCAGCAGCGCGCCGTCCGGCCCGAAGACGCCGACCGGGCCGGGCCCGAGGCCCGCCGCGCGCAGCCGCCCGCCGTGCGCGACCAGCCGCGCCTCGTCCTCGGCCACGTCCCGCCGGGGGAAGGCCGCCGCCACCGCGTCGGCCATCGGCATGATCACGCATTCGCGGGCCAGGTCCTCGATCGTGCGGGCCGACTCGATGCCGTACGGGCCGACCCGGGTGCGGCGCAGCCGGGTGAGGTGGCCGCCGACGCCGAGCGACGCGCCGAGGTCACGGGCCAGCGCCCGGATGTAGGTGCCGCTGGAGCACGTGACGACCGCGTCCAGGTCCACCGTCTCCGGGGTCCGCCTGATCTCCCCGATCTCGAAGGCGCGCACCGTGACCGGCCGGGCGGCGAGGACGACCTCCTCCCCCGCCCGGGCCCGCTTGTAGGCCCGCTCCCCGTTGACCTTGATGGCGCTCACCTGCGGCGGCACCTGCATGATCTCGCCGGTGAGCGCGGCGACGCCCGCGCGAAGGTCCTCGTCGGTCACGTGGCCCGCGGGCGTGGTGGCGGTCACCTCGCCCTCGGCGTCGTCGGTGTTGGTCGAGGCCCCGAGGCGGATCGTCGCCTCGTACACCTTCTCGGTCAGCGCGAGGTGCCCGAGGAGTCGGGTCGCCTTCTCCACGCCGATCACCAGCACGCCGGTCGCCATCGGGTCGAGCGTGCCGGCGTGGCCGACCTTGCGGGTGCCGGCGACGCCGCGCATCTTGCCCACGACGTCGTGGGACGTCCAGTCCGCGGGCTTGTCCACGATGATCAGTCCGCTCGGCGGCGGGGGCCTTCTTGTCACGGCTCAGTCCTAGGAGGGGGCGGGGTGAGGAGCGGCGGGGTGAGGAGCGGCGGGGTGAGGAGGGGGCGCAGCGCGGCCATCGTGTCCGGCACCGCCAGCGCCGAGGAGAACCCCGCGGCCCGCGCGTGCCCGCCGCCGCCGAGGGCGGCACAGGCGCGGGCCACGTCCACCACGCCCTTGGACCGGGTCGAGACGTTCCAGCCGCCGTCGTCGTCCTCCTTGAGCACGACCGCGACCTCGGCCTCGTCGACCCGGCGCACGACGTCGATCACGCCCTCGACCTCGTCGTACGGCAGGCCCTCGGCGGCGCGGTCGGCGCGGCTCACGAAGGTCCACACCAGCCCGTGGCCGCCCGCGGCGTCCGGCTCCAGCGTGGCCCGTCCGAGCGCCGCGCCCAGCACCCGCAGATACGCGTACGGCGACCGGTCCCACAGCTCCCGGGCGAGCTCCTCCGGGCGGAGCCCGGTCTCCAGCAGCCGGCCCGCCATGGCGTGGGCGGCCGGTGTGGTGACGGAGTGCCGGAACGAGCCGGTGTCGGTCACCAGCCCGGCGTACAGGCAGGTGGCCACGGATCGATCCACCGGCAGCCCGAGCCGGTGGATCAGCTCCTCGACCACCATCGTGGTGGAGGCCGCCGAGGGATCCACCAGGTGGGCCGTCCCGAACCTGGTGTTCGACACGTGGTGGTCGATCACGACCAGTTCCCGGGCCTTGCCCGCGTGCGGCGCGAGCAGGCCCAGCCGCTCCATCGTGGACGCGTCGAACGTGATCATCAGATCCGGCTCGGCGGGGTAGGCCGCGGCCTTGACGAGCAGGTCCTGGCCGGGCAGGAACCGCAGCAGCCGGGGCACCTCGAGCACGCGGTCGCCGAAGGACGCGACGACCTTCTTCCCCGACCGCGCCAGCGCCAGCCCGAGGCCCAGCATCGAGCCAAGGGCGTCCCCGTCGGGCGAGACGTGGCAGGCCAGCGCCAGTGTGCCGGCGCCGTGGATGAGGTCGGCCGCCCGCCGCCAGTCCGGCTCGCCGATCGCGGTCTCGATCGCGGTCACCGGACGGAGTGTCCGGCGCGGTCGCCGGGCTCCTCCTCGGCAGTGTCCTTGCCCTCGGCCGTCTCCTCGCCCTCGGCCGCCTCGGCGTCGAGATCGTCCTCGAAGCGGTAGGGGTCGGCCTCCCCGGCGAACTCCGCGCCCTCGGCCTGCTTCGCGACCTCGGCGTCCTTCGCCCTGGCCAGCGCGAACAGGTCGTCCATGTGGCGGGCGTTGTCGGGGAGCGGGTCGTGCACGAACGCGAGGGTGGGGGTGTGCCGCAGGCCGGTCTGCCGGCCGACCTCGGAGCGGATGACGCCCTTGGCGCTCTCCAGCGCGGAGGCCGAGTCGGCCCGCTCCGCCTCCGAACCGAAGACCGTGTAGTAGACGGTCGCGTCGCTCAGGTCCGCGGTGACCCGGGTGTCGGTCACCGTCACGAACCCCAGCCGCGGATCCTTGATCCGCCGCTCCAGCATCTCCGCCACCACCTGCTGGATGCGGTCGGCCAGCTTCCTGGCACGCGCTGCGTCCATGCTCACGCTCCCTCGTATCTGTACGGCTGACGCGGGGGCCCGGCCGTCTATTCCTCGTGGTCGTTGAAGAGCCGCCGCCGCGCCGACAGCAGCTCGATCTCGGGGTGGTAGGCGACTACCCGCTCACAGGCGTCCAGCACCTCGTCGCAGTTCGCCGCCGACTCCGACACCACGGCCACGCCGATTTCGGCGCGCCGGTGCAGGTCGAGATGCCCCGCCTCGGCCACGGCGACGGCGGGAAAGCTCCGCCGGATCTCGGCGATGATCGGCCGGACCACGGAGCGCTTCTGCTTCAGCGAGCGGACGTCGCCGAGCAGGACGTCAAGAGTAAGTGCACCGATGAACATTGATGTCTCACCACGGAGAACACGCCCGACCGCCGCCCCCGCACGTGTGTGCGGGGGCGGCGGCCCGGTGTGTCAGACGCGCGGCTTCTCCTGCATCTCGAACGTCTCGATGACGTCCTCGACCTTGATGTCGTTGTAACCGACACCGAGACCGCACTCGAAGCCCTCGCGGACCTCGGTCGCGTCGTCCTTGAAGCGGCGCAGCGACGAGACGGTGAGGTTGTCCGCCACCACGACGCCGTCGCGGATGATCCGTGCCTTGCTGTTGCGGGTGATCAGGCCCGTCCGGACGATCACACCGGCGACGTTGCCGATCTTCGGAACCTTGAAGACCTCGCGGACCTCGGCCGTGCCGGTCCTGACCTCTTCGAACTCCGGCTTGAGCATGCCCTTGAGGGCCGCCTCGATCTCCTCGATCGCCTGGTAGATGACCGAGTAGTACCGGATGTCGACGCCCTCGCGCTCGGCGAGGTCGCGGGCCCGGACCTCGGGCCGCACGTTGAAGCCGATGATGACCGCGTTGTCGTCGGCGATCGCGAGGTTGACGTCGTACTCCGTGATGGCGCCGACGGCGCGGTGCAGCACGCGGAGATTGACCTCCTCGCCCACGTCGATCTTGAGCAGCGCGTCCTCCAGTGCCTCGACGGAACCGGAGACGTCACCCTTGATGATGAGCTTGAGCTCGTCGACCTGGCCCTTCTCGAGGTCCTTGAACAGTTCCTCGAGAGTGCGCCGCCGGCCGGACTTCGCCATGTCGGCGATGCGCTGCCGGGCCGCCCGCTGCTGGGCGATCTGACGGGCCATCCGGTCGTCGCCGACGACGATGAAGTTGTCGCCCGCGCGCGGGACGGCGGTCAGACCGAGGACCAGGACCGGACGCGAGGGGTCGGCCTCCTCGACCGTCTCCCCGTTGTCGTCCAGCATCGCCCGGACGCGGCCGAACGCCTCACCACAGACGATCGAGTCGCCGACCCGCAGCGTGCCGCGCTGCACGAGCACGGTCGCCACGGGGCCGCGGCCCTTGTCGAGGTGTGCCTCGATGGCCAGGCCCTGGGCGTCCATGTCCGGGTTCGCCCGCAGGTCGAGCTCGGCGTCCGCGGTCAGCAGGATGGCCTCCAGCAGGCCGTCGATGCCGACGCCCTGCTTGGCGGAGATGTCCACGAAGAGCGTGGAGCCACCGAACTCCTCGGCCACCAGGCCGTACTCGGTGAGCTGGGCCCGCACCTTGGTCGGGTCCGCGCCCTCCTTGTCGATCTTGTTCACCGCCACCACGATCGGCACGTCCGCCGCCTGCGCGTGGTTCAGCGCCTCGATCGTCTGCGGCTTCACACCGTCGTCGGCCGCGACCACCAGCACCGCGATGTCGGTGGCCTGCGCACCACGGGCACGCATGGCGGTGAACGCCTCGTGACCCGGGGTGTCGATGAAGGTGATCTTCCGCGGCTCGCCCTCGTGGGTGGTCCCCACCTGGTAGGCGCCGATGTGCTGCGTGATGCCGCCGGCCTCGCGGGCCGCCACGTTGGTGTGGCGGATCGCGTCGAGCAGCTTCGTCTTACCGTGGTCGACGTGACCCATGACGGTCACGACCGGCGGACGCGGCGCGAGGTCGCCCTCGTCACCCTCGTCCTCACCGAACTCGATCTTGAAGGACTCGAGGAGCTCGCGGTCCTCCTCCTCCGGGCTGACGACCTGGACGTCGTAGTCCAGCTCGGCGCCCAGAAGCTGGAGCGTCTCCTCGCTGACCGACTGGGTCGCGGTCACCATCTCGCCGAGGTGCAGCATGATCTGCACGAGCGAGGCCGGGTTCGCACCGATCCGGTCGGCGAAGTCCGACAGGGACGCGCCCCGCGGCAGGCGGATCGTCTGTCCGCCGCCACGGGTGACCTGCACGCCGCCGATCGCCGGGGCCTGCATGTTGTCGAACTCCTGGCGCCTCTGGCGCTTGGACTTGCGGCCACGGGTCGGACGGCCTCCCGGACGCCCGAACGCGCCCGCCGTGCCGCCGCCGCGGCCACGGCCGCCGCCACCGCCGGGACGACCGGCGAAGCCGCCGCCGCCACCGCCACCGGGACCACCGCCCGGCCCGCCGGGACGACCGGTCGCGGCGCCGCCGGGACGCGGACCGCCGAAGCCGCCGCCACCGGGACGACCGCCACCGCCACCCGGGCGGCCACCGCCGCCACCGGGACCGGGACGACCGCCGCCGCCACCGGGACGCGGACCGCCGCCACCGCCGCCGCCCGGCCCGGCCGGACGGCCCTGCGGCATCATCGTCGGGTTCGGGCGCGGACCACCGGGACGCGGACCTCCGGCGCCGGGACCCGGGCGGGGACCGCCCATGCCCGGACCGGGACGCGGACCCCCGGGGCCGGGACGCGGGCCGCCCGCTCCCGGAGGGCCGGAACGCGCGGCGGGCGGACGCGGCATGGAGCCGTCACGGCCGCCGTCACGGCGCGGCTCACGAGGAGCGCCGTCTCCACGGTCGGGACGGTCGCCTCGCTCGGGACGTCCGCCGTCACGGCCGCCGGGCCGCGCGGGACGCTGGCCCATGCCGCTGGCGGTCGAGGAGAACGGGTTGTTGCCCGGACGCGGGCCACGCGGGCCCGGCTTGGGC
Source organism: Microbispora sp. NBC_01389 (assembly GCF_045040095.1). Lineage (NCBI taxonomy): Bacteria > Bacillati > Actinomycetota > Actinomycetes > Streptosporangiales > Streptosporangiaceae > Microbispora > Microbispora sp. NBC_01389. The sequence continues at coordinate 4,163,233 of NZ_CP109552.1, read as the reverse complement.
CCACCACCACCGGGACGCGGGGCGCCACCGCCCGGCGCACCGGGACCGGCGGGCGCACCACCGGAGCGCGGCGCCGGCGCGGGCCGCGGGCCCGGCTTGGGCGCTCCGGCTCCGGCACCACCAGACCGCGGGCCTGAGGCCGCGGGCCGGGAGGTGTCCGGACGCGACACGTCGGGCCGCACGTCCGGACGCGACACTTCTGGACGCGACACTTCTGGACGCGACACTTCTGGACGCGGGGCGTCCGGCCGCGGGGCATCCAGACGGGGCCCCTGCGGACGGGCGGCCTCGGGACGCGCCGCCTCCGGCTGGGCCACCGGCGGGTGAGGCATCGGAACCGGCCGCGGAGCGGGCCGCGGACCCGGCTTCGGGCCCGGCCGCGCGACCGTGTCGCCGGACTGGGAAACGGGCGCCTGTGGGGCGCCCCCGTTGACCTGGCTCTCTGAAGCCGGCCTGGGCGCAGGCTTGGGCTGCGCCGGACGGGCGGGCCTACCCCCGCCCCTGGAGGCGTCACCCTTGAACGCCTCAGTCAGTTTGCGGACGACCGGCGCCTCTATCGTCGAGGACGCCGACCTCACGAACTCGCCCATTTCGGTGAGCTTGGCCATGACGACCTTGCTCTCAACCCCGAACTCCTTGGCGAGCTCGTATACTCGGACCTTCGCCACTGCACTCCCTAACTCGGCCCGGGAGGCTAGCAGTGCCGCCGGACCGTCGCTACCTGTACGTACTCATCGCCGCGTGCTCATCAGGCGCTCATAGCAATCTGACTCCGCCCATCAACTCGGCGTCCTACATGACAATTACGTCGTGCCCTGATTCCCGGAGCCGACACCGGGGACCAGCGGTAACCATTCACCCGGACCGCCCCGGCGTCAACCCCTCCAGGTGATCCCGCAAGAGCGACGTGTCAAGCGATCCCTGTGCGCGAAACGCGCGAGGGAACGCCCGGCGACGCTCTGCGAGCTCCAGACAGCGCGGGGACGGATGCAACGAGGCACCACGTCCCGGGAGCCGTCCTCGCACGTCGGGGACGATGACGTCCTCGACCACGACCAGGCGGAGCAACTCGGACTTTACCGTGCGATCCCGGCAGCCCACACACGTTCTCAGCGGGACTGCCCGGCAACCGTCTTCCAGCTTACCTCGCCGACGCATCGGCGGGATCAGCAGGGGCCTGCTCGGTGTCCGACCGGATGTCGATCCGCCAGCCGGTCAGCCGGTTGGCGAGGCGGGCGTTCTGCCCTTCCTTGCCGATGGCCAGGGACAACTGGTAGTCGGGCACGATGACGCGCGCCATGCGGCCATCGGCGTCGACCACCTCGACACGGGAAACACGCGCGGGAGACAGGGCATTCCCGACGAACTCGGCCGGATCCTCGGACCAGTCGATGATGTCGATCTTCTCGCCGTGCAGCTCCGTCATCACGTTGCGCACCCGCGAGCCCATCGGGCCGATGCACGCGCCCTTGGCGTTGACGCCCGGCTTGCGCGACCGTACGGCGATCTTGGTGCGGTGGCCCGCCTCCCGGGCGATGGCCGCGATCTCCACCGTGCCGTCGGCGATCTCCGGGACCTCCAGCGCGAAGAGCTTCTTCACCAGGTTGGGGTGGGTGCGCGAGAGGGTGACCGACGGGCCCTTCGGGCCCTTCTTCACCTGCACGACGTAGCAGCGGATGCGCTCGCCGTGCGCGTACTCCTCACCCGGGACCTGCTCGTTGTGCGGGAGGATCGCCTCGATCTTGCCGAGGTCGACCAGCACCACCCGCGGATCCTTGCCCTGCTGGATGACACCCGCCACCAGCTCGCCCTCGCGGCTCGCGAACTCACCGAAGTTGATCTCGTCCTCGGCGTCCCTGAGCTGCTGCAGGATGACCTGCTTGGCCGTGGTGGCGGCGATCCGGCTGAAGTTGGACGGGGTGTCGTCGTACTCGCGCACGACGTCGCCGTTCTCGCCCAGCTCGGCCGCCCAGATCACCACGTGGCCCGTGTCGCGGTCCAGCTCGGCGCGCGCCTTCTGCGCCGCGCCCTCGGTCCTGAAGTATGCGATCAGCAGCGCGTCCTCGATCGCCTTGACGACCAGGTCGAAGGAGATGTCCTTCTCCCGCTCCAGGCTCCGCAGGACGCTCATGTCAATGTCCACAAGGCTCCCCCCTAGCCCTCGTCGCCGGCGTCGGCGGCGTCGGCGATGTCCTCGTCGACATCGAGGTCCTCGTCACGTTCGTCATCACGTTCGTCATCAAGCTCGCCGTCGTGCTCATCGTCGAGACCGGCGTCGCGCCGGTTGAACTCGACCTGCACACGGCCGCGCACCAGCTCGCCGAAGGCGATGCCGCGCGCGCCGTCCAGCTCCACACCGGACTCGTCCGCGCCGGTCACGCGGCCCTCCACCGAGGTGCCGTCGCGCAACTCCGCCCGCACCAGCCGCCCGTGCGCCCGGCGCCAGTGGCGCGGCTCGGTGAGCGGCCGGTCCACGCCGGGGGAGGTGACCTCCAGCACGTACGCGCTGCCGCCGAGCACGTCCACCTCGTCGAGCAGCTTGGAGACGGACTGGCTCACGTCGGCCACGTTGTCCAGGCTCACGCCGCCGTCCCGGTCCACCACCACGCGCACCAGCCTCCGGCGTCCCGCCGGAGTGACCGTCACGTCCTCCAGGTCGAACCCTTCGGCGGCGACCACCGGGCCGAGCAGTTCGACCAGGCGGCCGCGTCGAGCATCGCTGCCCATGCCGCTGCCCATGCCGACCTCCCTACGACCATGTAACTAGCCCGATGTGCCAACAGCCTATCGACACCGGGAGGTGGAAACTGCGCCACACCCGGGCGACCGTCCGACACGCACTCGATCATCACGGTCACGGGCGGGGACCAGTGGGCGGCGCGCCGTACGATGCTGTCTCGTGGAGCACGGCGGTGGGAAGGACAGCGGCAGGGGGGACGGCGGCGGCGCGCGGGTGACCAGACGCGCGTTGCTGGGCGTCGCCGCCGCGGCGGGCCTGGCCGCCGCGGGAGGCTGTTCGAACGGCCCGGACAAACCCGCCACGCCGCCCCCTCCGGACCCGCAGACCGTGCTGATCAGCGAGCTGATCGCGGACAAGGAGCGGCTGGTGTCGCTTTACGGGCGCGCGGCCGCCGCCCTGCCCGGCCGGGCCGCCGCGCTGGAGCCGTTCCGGCAGCGGCACGCGGCTCACGTGCGGGCGCTGCGCGCGCTGCTGCCCGCCGGGATCGCTCCGATCACGCCGGCCCCGTCATCCTCCGGGTCGCCCCCCGCATCTCCGTCCGCATCTCCGTCCGGATCGCCCTCCGGATCGCCCTCTGCCGGCTCGCCCGAGGTCTCCGTCGGAGTACTGCGGGACTTCGAACAGGCCTCCGCGGCGGCGCGTCCCGCGCAGACCACCACGGCCTCGCCCGCACTCGCCCAGCTTCTGGTCAGCATCGGCGCCTGCGAGGCCGTCCACGTCGTCGCCCTGGGGAGGCTTCGTGGCTGAGCCCGCGACCCCGCCCGCCGCGACCCCGCCCGCCGTGAGCCCGGCGGTGAGCCCTGCTCCGGGTCCCGCCGCGGGGTCCTCCGCCGCTGCCCTCGGCCGGGCGCTGTCCGCCGAGTACGCCGCCGTGTACGCCTACGGAGTCGTCGGCGGGAGGACGAAGGGCGCGCTGCGCGCCCGGGCGACGGCGGGCTTCGACGCGCACCGGGCGCGGCGCGACCAGTTGCGCACGCTCATCACCCGGCGGGGCGGCACGCCCACCGAGCCGGGCCCCTCCTACGGCCTGCCGTTCGAGGTGCGCACGCCGTCCGACGCGGTGCGCCTGGCGCTGCTCGTGGAGCAGCGGATCGTCACCGCCTACCTGGAGCTCGCCGCCGACCGCGATCCCGCCCTGCGGCGGCTCGCCGCGCTGGCGGCGCAGGAGAGCGCGACGCGCGCGTACGGCTGGCAGCCGGAGATCGGCGCCTTCCCCGGCATGCCCGGCCGCGACGTCGGCTCCACTCAGACCGGGCCGCCCGACACCGCAGAGCCTGACACCTCAGAACCTGGCACCACAGAGCCTGGCGCCACGGAAACCGCCACAGCGCAACCGGAAGCCGGGCTTCCCGACGCCACTCCCTCCGGGTCCTGAGCTCCGGTAGGGGCCCGGGGCCCGGCCCTACCGGAAGATCACGCGGGAGAGGCGGGAAGGCAGGCGGCGAGGACGCGGTCGGCGGCCTGGTCCAGCGGGATCTCCTCCTTGGTCCCGGCGACCCGGTCGCGCAGCTCCACCACGCCCTGGGCCAGCCCACGGCCGACGATCAGGACGGTGGGCACGCCCAGCAGCTCGGAGTCCTTGAACTTGACGCCCGGCGACACACCCCGGCGGTCGTCCACCAGCACGCGGAGCCCCCGCGCCTCCAGGGTCTCGGCGAGCTCGCTGGCCACCTCGATCTGGTTCTCCTTGCCGGTGCCGACGATGTGCACGTCGGCGGGGGCCACCTCCCTGGGCCACACCAGGCCCAGGGCGTCGTGCCGCTGCTCGGCCAGCACCGCCACCGCCCGGGACACGCCGACGCCGTACGAGCCCATGGTGATGCGGATGGGCTTGCCGTCCGGCCCGAGCGCGTCGAGGTGGGCCGCGTCGGCGTACTTGCGGCCGAGCTGGAAGATGTGCCCGATCTCGATGCCGCGGTCGATCGACAGCGGGTGGGCGCAGCGGGGGCAGGAGTCGCCCGCGCGCACCTCGGCGGCCTCGATCGTGCCGTCGGGCTGGAAGTCACGGCCCGCGACCACGTGCGCGGCGTGCCTGCCCGGCTCGTTGGCGCCGGTCACCCAGGCCGAGCCCGCCACGACGCGGGGGTCGACGAGGTAGGTGATCCCGAGGTCCGCGAGCACCTGCGGGCCGATGTAGCCGCGCACCAGGCCGGGGTGGCGGGCGAAGTCCTCGGCCTCGAAGATCTCCGGCACACCGGGCGCGAGCGCGGCCTCCAGGCGCTTGAAGTCCACCTCGCGGTCGCCGGGGACGCCGACGACCACGGTCCCGACCTCGTCGGAGCCCGGCGTGCGGACCTTGACGACGAGGTTCTTCAGCGTGTCCGCCGCGGTGATTCCGAGGTCGTACCGCTCGTTGACGTACGTCACCAGCGACTCGATCGTCGGCGTGCCGGGCGTGTCGAGGACCTCCATGGGCGGCTGCTCGGCGGTCACCGCGGGCGGCGCGGGCGTCACGACCGCCTCGGCGTTCGCCGCGTACCCGCAGTTGTGGCAGGCCACGAAGGTGTCCTCACCGGTGGCGCAGGGCGCGAGGAACTCCTCGGAGGCCGATCCGCCCATGGCCCCCGACATGGCGAAACAGATCCGGTAGTCGATGCCGAGGCGGTCGAAGATGCGGATGTAGGCGTCGCGGTGCATCTCGTAGGACCGCTTCAGGCCGTCGTCGTCGAGGTCGAAGGAGTAGGAGTCCTTCATCACGAACTCCCGGCCCCGCAGGATGCCGGCCCGGGGACGCGCCTCGTCGCGGTACTTGGTCTGGATCTGGTACAGCGTCACCGGATAGTCCTTGTAGGAGGAGTACTCCCCCTTGACCATGTCGGTGAACATCTCCTCGTGCGTCGGCCCGAGAAGGTAGTCGGCGCCCTTGCGGTCCTTCAGGCGGAACAGCGTGTCGCCGTACTCGGTCCAGCGGCCGGTGGCCTCGTAGTAGTCGCGGGGCAGCAGCGCGGGGAACAGCACCTCCTGCGCGCCCATCCGGTCCATCTCCTCGCGGACCACCCGGGCGACGTTCTCCAGCACGATCTTGCCGAGCGGCAGCCAGGAGTAGATGCCGGGCGCGACCCGGCGGACGTAGCCGGCGCGGACGAGCAGCTTGTGGCTCGGCACTTCCGCGTCCGCCGGATCCTCACGCAGGGTGCGCAGGAACAGGGTCGACATACGCAGTAGCACGGCTACTCCTTGCTCGTGAGAGGTGATGTGCTCCAAGGCTATCGACTCGGGGCACCCGCCGCCTCCCCTCCACGCGCGCCCGCCGCTCAGCCGCCGAGAAGTTCCTCCCAGTGCTGACGTGACCGCTCCCCGGCGCCCGCCGGGCCGTCCAGCGCCGCCGACAGCCGCCACAGGCCGGGCCTGGACCGCAGCCGTTCCATGCCGAACGGGTCGATCGCCCGCAGCACGAAGGTCACCCCCATCACGTCGATCACCGCGGTCGACGCGGCCGCGGGACCGGCCGGGGCGGCGGGCGCGGCGTCGGGGCCCGGTTCGCCGATCCGCTCGACCAGCAGCGCCGCCACCTCCGCGGCCTGCGGGCCGTCGCGCCACTCGACGTGCCAGGAGTGGTCGGTGGTCCGCCACCAGGTGAGATCGCCGCACGCCTCCAGCGTCTCCGCCTCGCCGGACAGCGCGGCCATGACCCGGCCCAGCGCCTCGTAGCGGCGGCCGTCGCCTCGATCGTTCCGCGACCCCCGGACCGTGGCCGGCGAGGCCCCGGGCTCGTCCTGCCCCCCGCGCAGTCCCCTCATGTCAGGGAGGGTGCCACCGCCCGGCCGTCTCGTCCGCGGGTTTCCCCGTCTTTTAGCCCCAGAGCCCACGAGCATCACTCTGATCGCGGCCGCCGGGTCGCCGCAACCCCACGAATCATCACAACACGGATCACGGTAAGGATCACAGTCCGGTGCCGCGGCATGGCGTTCCGGTGACACGGCCGTCGCCGATGATAAAGAATCGAAGCCAGACACGCCGCCGCTGCCGGGAGGCCATGGTGACACTGCGCGTCGCGATCGTTGGATCGGGCCCGGCCGGGATCTACACGGCCGAGGCACTGGTCAGACAGTCGCACGACCCCGTCGAGGTCGACGTGCTCGAACGCCTGCCCACGCCCTACGGGCTCGTGCGGTACGGCGTCGCGCCCGACCACACCTCGATCAAGTCGATCGCCGGGTACCTCCGGCGCGTCCTGGAGACGCCCGGGGTGCGCTTCCTCGGCGGGGTGGAACTCGGCGCGGACGTCTCGGCCGACGACCTGCTGTCCTGCTACGACGCGGTCGTCTACTGCACCGGCGCGATGGTCGACAGGCAGCTCGGCATCCCGGGCGAGGACCTGCCGGGCAGCGTCGCCGCGACCGACTTCGTCAACTGGTACTGCGGCCACCCCGACGTCCCGCCGGACACCTTCTCCCTCGACGCCGAGGACGTCGTCGTCATCGGCGTCGGCAACGTCGCCGTGGACGTCGTGCGGATCATGGCCAAGACCGCCGACGAACTACGCGGCACCGACGTGCCCGAGGAGGTGCTCGACCGGCTGGCCGCCTCGCGGGTCAGGCGCATCCACATGATCGGGCGGCGCGGCCCGGAACACGCCAAGTTCACCCTCAAGGAGCTGCGCGAGCTCGGCGAGTTGCTGAACGCCGACGTCCTGACCTTCCCCCACGAGGTCGCTACCGGTGACCTGGCCACCCTGTCGCGGCAGGTCAAGGGCAACGTGGATGTGCTGCGGTCGTGGTCGGAGCGCGAGCCGGCCGACCGGCCACGCCGTCTGGAGGTGCGCTTCTGGCTGCGCCCGGTGGAGATTCTCGGGGTCTCCCGGGTCGAGGGCGTACGGCTGGAGCGGACCCGCCTGGAGGACGGGCGGGTCGTCGGGACCGGCGAGTTCGAGACGATCCCGGCGGACATGGTGATGCGCTCGGTGGGCTACCGGAGCGTCGCGCTGCCCGGGGTGCCCTTCGACACGCGGGCGATGACGGTGCCCAACGTCGCCGGGAAGGTGACCGACCGGCAGTACGTCGCGGGCTGGCTGAAGCGGGGCCCGACCGGGGTGATCGGGACCAACAAGTCCGACGCCGCGGAGACCGTGCGGACCCTGCTCGCCGAGGTCAAGCCGGGAACCGCCACCGCCCGGCTGGACGACCTGCTCGCCGCCCGCGGCGTGTGCCCGGTGACGTACGCCGACTGGCTCGGCATCGAGGCCGCGGAGACGGCACTGGCGGAGAACCTCAAGCGGGGCGAGCGGGTGAAGCTGGTGGGCAGGGACGCCATGCTGGGCGCAGCCGGCCGTCTCACCCACAGGGGAACCCCCTCCTGAGCGCCCACCGCGCGGCGCGCGGCCAGCGAGCTCAGTTCCAGCACCCCGGCCGGTTGTCGCGCATTGACGAAGTGGCCGTGCCGGGGCTCTGCGAGGATCGTCGCCATGGAGACGACGCTGACCGGCCTGGACGGGCTGCTCGACGGCTTCGACCGCGTCCACCGCGACCAGCTCGCCCGTTACCCCACTGGCCAGGAGCCGGCGTGGCAGCCGGTGCACACCGTGTACGTGCCGGCGGACCGGGTCACGGCGGGGGTCGTCCACGAATGGCGGCACGCCGCAACCGACCTGCTGAACCGGCTGCTGTTCACCCCCGGTGAGCTGGCCGCGCTGTTCGGGCTGGACCCCGGGCTGGCCCAGCCCGTGCACGACCGGGTCCGCCGCAAGCTCCACAACGAACCCATCGAGGACCTGCGGATCGACTTCGAGGACGGCTACGGCGTGCGCGCGCCCGAGGAGGAGGACCGGCACGCCGAGGCCGCGGCGGCGGCCGTCGCCGAGATGCACCGCGCGGGCACCCTCCCCCGCCGGTGGGGGCTGCGGGTGAAGTCGTTCGCCGACGGCGACCCGCACCGCTCGGTCCGTACGCTCGACGGGTTCCTCACCGAGGTCGTACGGCGGGCCGGGCGGCTTCCGGACGGGTTCACGGTGACGTTCCCCAAGGTCCTCATGGAGGACCACCTCGGGCGGTTCGCCCGCTGCCTGGAGGCGCTGGAGCGGGCGCTGGCGCTCCCCTCCGGGACGCTGCGCTTCGAGATGCAGGTGGAGGCCCCGCAGACCGTGCTGATCCTGCAGCGGTCGGCCGATCTGGTGCCGTCGCTCGGCGGGCGGCTCGCGGCCGCGCACTTCGGGGTGTTCGACTACACCGCGGCGGTCGGGCTGCCCCCGGACGAGCAGCGGCTCGACCATCCCGCGTGCGACCACGCCAGGCACGTCATGCGGACCGCGCTCGCCGGCACGGGCGTCGAACTGTCGGACGGCTCCCTCGCCGCGGCGCCGGCCTCGGACTCGGCCGCCGACGTGCACGCCCTACTCCGCAGGCACTCGGCGCTGGTGGCGCACTCGCTGTCCCACGGCTTCCACCAGGGCTGGGACATGCACCCCTCCCACCTCGTCAGCCGCTTCACGACCGTCTACGCCTTCCATCTCGCCTGCTACGAGAAGTACGCCGACCGGGTGCGCGCGTGGGAGGAGCGGCGGGCCGCGGCGGGCGGGGTGCTGGACGAGCCCGCGACGATACGGACGCTGGTCGCCGCGCTGGCCCGGGCCGACCAGGCCCTCGGCTGAGCCGCGCGCCCGCCTTTGCCATATCGGCAACGTTGTTTGGCGGTCCCACCGATCATGGCGCATCGTGGCCCGGGCGATGCGAGAGGAGACTCGGGTGGAAAGAACATATGACGTGATCGTGGTCGGCGGCGGCGCGGCGGGCCTCAGCGGCGCCCTGGCGCTGGCGCGGGCGAGACGGTCGGTGCTGGTGGTCGACGACGGGCGGCCGCGCAACGCGCCGGCCTCGCACGTGCACAACTACCTCGGCAGGGAGGGCACGCCGCCCGCCGAACTGCTGGCGGCCGGGCGCGCGGAGATCGCGGCGTACGGCGCTGAGATCACCGGCGGGCGCGTGGCGAACGCGGCACGGGAGGACGACGGCCGCTTCGTCGTGACGCTCGACGACGGGCGCGCGCTCCGGGCGCGACGGCTACTGCTCGCGACCGGCCTCGCGGACGAGCTTCCGGACGTACCCGGCCTGGCCGGACGCTGGGGCCGCGACGTGCTGCACTGCCCGTACTGCCACGGCTGGGAGGTCCGCGACCGGCGGATCGGCGTGCTGGCCACCGGCCCGCACGCCGTCGAGCAGGCCTGCCTGTGGCGGCAGTGGACCGAGAACGTGGTGTTCCTGAACCATCACGCCGCGCCGCTGCCGGCGGATGACGCCGAACGGCTCGCCGCGCGCCGGATCGCCGTCGCGGACGGCCAGGTCGCGGAGGTGGAGGTGACCGGCGACACGCTCACCGGGGTGCGCCTGGCCTCGGGCGACGTGATCGGGCTCGACGTGGTCGTCGTCGCGCCGCGGTTCACCGCCCGCGCCGACGTGGCGCGGTCGCTCGGGCTCACGCCGGTCGAGGTGGAGAAGAACGGTCACATGGTCGGCAGCCGGATCCCCGCGGAGCCGACGGGGGCCACCGCCGTGCCCGGCGTCTACGTGGCGGGGAACACGGCCGACCTGATGGCGCAGGTCATCACGGCCGGCGCGGCGGGCCTGACCACCGGCGCGGCGATCAACATGGACCTCGTCGCCGAGGAGACCGCGGAGGCGGTCGGCGCCTACCGGCTCGCGATGGGCACGATGTTCGAGGAGGCCGCCTGGGAGGAGCGCTACCAGTCACGGCCGGCCGTCTGGAGCGGGCGCCCGAACGCGCAGCTCGTCGCCGAGGCCGCCGATCTGCCGCCGGGCCGGGCACTCGACGTCGGCAGCGGCGAGGGCGCCGACGCCGTATGGCTCGCCGGGCGCGGCTGGCGGGTGACCGGCACGGACATCTCGGCCACCGCGCTGAAGCGGGCCGCCGGCCACGCCTCCGACGCCGGCCCCGAGGTCGCGGCCCGCATCGAGTGGGTCCACGCCGACCTGCGCGACCACCCACTCCCCGAGGGCGCGTATGACCTGGTGTCGGCGCACTACATGCATCTGCCGGTCGAGACGCGGCGGGCGCTGTACGCCCGGCTGGCCGCGGCCGTCGCGCCGGGCGGCGTCCTGCTGATCGTCGGGCACCACCCGCTCGACCTGCTGACCGTGGCCCACCGGCAGCACCTCCCGCAGGCGATGTTCACCGCCGAGGAGGTCGCGGCCTCGCTCGACCCGGCCGACTGGGAGGTGACGGCCGCCGAGGCCCGGCCGCGCACGGCGACCGACCCGGAGGGGCACGAGATCACCATCCGGGACGCCGTCCTGGTCGCGCGCCGCCGTGCCTGACGGCGCCGGGCCTCAGAGCCGGTCCACCAGGCGGCGCCAGTGCCTGACTCGGTTCGGGTCGACGGGCTCCTGCCAGGAGCCCCGCACAGCGCCACCCACGTGGAAGGCGCGGATGCCGTAGTCGAGCAGCGCCGGGATGTGCGCCTCGCGCAGGCCGCCGCCGGCGAGCACGAGCGAGGCGTCCCCCGCCTCGGCGCGGGCCCGCAGGACGTCCAGGCCGCTGCCGACGCCCTCGGGCGACCCCGACGTGAGGATGGTCGCCAGGTTCGGCAGCAGCCGTACGGCACGCCACGCCGCCCGCACGTCGGCGGCGTGGTCCACCGCGCGGTGGAAGGTCCAGGGCAGCGGCGAGACTGCCTGGATCAGCGCCTCGGTCGCCTTCACGTCCACCGAACCGTCCTCCGAGAGGAATCCGAAGACGAACCCCGCCGCGCCGGCCTCGGTCAGTTCCTTCACGTCGCGGCGCAGCCGGTCGAGCTCCTCCGGGCGCACCGTGAACCCGGCGTCACGGCGGAGCATGATCATCTGCGGCAGTCCGCACTCGCGGGCGATGGCCGCGACGAGGTCCGCCGAGGGGGTGAGCCCGCCCGAGCCCATGTCGGATACGACCTCCAGGCGGTCAGCCCCGCCCTCCTCGGCGGCCACGGCGTCACGCAGATCGAGCGCGATCACTTCAAGGAGGGATCCCGTCATGATGTGAACAGTATCGGGTCCCTTTGCGGCGCCTCACGGCATCCGCCCTGTTCAGCACTCGATCAACTCGTTGTGTGCCGTGATGTCAAGAACGCGCAACTGCTGCGTCCCGTGGCCTCCACGCGGGGCCGGCACCGCCGGAGTGTGGCGCTCCTGCCGCCGCCGGTGCCCCCGCATCGCCGGTTCGCCGTGTCCGGAACGGTCCCAGGCGGGAAGTACGGCGCAGGCGTCCCGCTCGAACAGCGCCCCCGAGGCGCGGTGCGGCAGGTCGACGGTACGGACGTGCCGGAAACCCGCTCCCCGGTAGTACGCCTGCAGGCGGACGTTGTCCTTCGAGCAGTCGAGCCGCAGGTACGGCCGGCCGTGGACGGCGGCCCGCAGGCCGGCCCAGTCGAGCAGCACCTCCCCGAGGCCCTGGCCCGAGAAGGACCTGTGGACGGCCAGTTTGTGGACGTACAGCGCGTCGCCGGGCCGGTCCCGCGGCGTCCAGAACTCCGCGTCGGCGTGGCCGTCCACCGCGATCGTGGCGGCGGGCACGCGGGCGGCGCCGTCGAGGGTCTCCGCGGCCTCGCCGGCGTCGAGCAGATACATGACCCCCTCGCCGATCAGCGGGTCGATCCGCTCGGCCGGGAAGCCGCCGGCCGGCCACTGCCGTACGCCGAGACCGTTCAGCCAGCCGGCGGTGCGGGCCAGCAGGGCGAGAACCCCCGGAAGGTCGGCCGGGGTGGCGCGACGCAGCGTGAGTTCCGTAACAAGATCCAGGGTGTTCGCAGGCATGCCTGATTCCTTTCGTGCCGAGGGGGATGATCCGATCACTCAGAGTGACGGCGGGATGCCGTACAGCGTCCGTCGCGGTGGACGGCGGACCTCGCTAGGGCGCGCGGGCACGGCGGGGCCCATGGCGGTGGCGCCCCCGGGGAACGGCACCGGGAACGGCACCGGGATCTGCCCTGGGATCTGCACTGGGATCGGCCCGTTGACGGGCACAGTGATCGGCGCCGCGGGCGGGCGGGACGGCGCACAGGAGGGATGGGCCCCCCGGAGGAGGGCTCGGCCTGCGGCGCCCGCTCAGGGGAGCGGGCGCCCGGGCCTCGTCAATGACGTTCCAGCTCGTATCGGATCAGATGCTTGTCGGCGGGCAGCACGGACACGGCGACGCGGACCGGAGTGTCGTCGGCGTCGTAGCCGACCCGGGTGTGGACGACGACCGGGGTGCCCGGCTCCAGCTGGAGCCGGGACGACTCGTCGGAGGTGGGCATGCGGGCCGAGAGGTCGTCGATCACGCGGGTCTGCAGGTGCCCGAGCTCCTCCAGCACCCTGTTGGCCCCGCGGGTGATGTCCCCCGGCCGGGCGATCTCGGAGCCCCCCACGATCTCCAGCGGGAAGTACGAGTCCAGCGTGTTGAACGGCTGGGCGTCGACGAACCGCAGGCGGCGGCGCACCACGGCCAGGGCGCCGTCGGCGAGGGCGAGGCGGGTCGCCACGTCCTCGGGCGGTTCGACGATCGAGACCTCGATCCGCTGGTCGGCCGTACGACCCTCGGACCGGACGGCGTGGACGAACGCGTCGAACCGGGGTTCTTCCTGGTCATGCGCGAGGAACTCGTCCTGGGGCCGCATGAGGAGGGGACGGCGCTCGCGTACGAACGTTCCACGCCGGCGCATCCGCAGGATGAGACCCTCGTTCTCCAGTTCGCCCAGCGCCAGCCGTACGGTGTTGCGGCTGACCCCGTGCGCCTCCATGAGGTCGGTCTCGGTCGGGATCTGGTCCCCCGGCGCGAGTTCGCCCGCGTAGATGGCCCTGCGCACCTCGGCGGCCACCTGCTGATAGAGCGACGATCGTGCCATCTTTCCTCAATCCACCCTTTTGTTCCAACAAATCTAGAGGATCTCGGTCTAGTGGGAAACAACCCCTTGACCGGAGCCCTCCGGGCCGCGCATTATCCAAACGTTGGTACAAATCCATCCAATGGAGGTGGGCAGGTGCTAGCGGTCCGTGCGGGCACGCCGTACTTGCCCTGGCGGGACCCCTGCGAGGCGACGCGCATGCTGCGCTACGCCTTGCACCGGCAGGGGTTCACCCACACCTACCAGAGCAACGGGAACGGCATGTCCGTGCTGTCGGTATCCACCGACTTGACGGTCTGGTGCAGGAACGGGTCGTTTGTGTGGCATGAGGATGACTTCCTGATCACGCATCCCTCCGACGACCCCGACGGCGCGACACGCCTGATCATGCGGCACCACCGCACGCCGGAGCGGCCGGACGACGACGGCCTCTCCCCAGAGACTCCGTGCGATTGAACGAGGTCTCGACCCCAACCCTCGCCGGGGTCGAAGCCTCGCGCCGGGGCGGAGCGCGTCCTGGCGGGTCCCCCACGCCCGCCAGGACGCGCCACCGTTAGCCCGGTGCCATCAACCCCGGCGCCGCGCGGCGCGGGTCGGGAACCGACCGGTCGGTACGCTTCCCCCATGACTCTGTTCTCGGTGGAAGGCAAGACGGTCGTCGTGACGGGCGGCTCCAGGGGAATCGGCAAGATGATCGCGCGCGGGTTCCTGGACGCGGGCGCGACCGTCTACATCTCCTCCCGCAAGCAGGACGAACTGGAGGCCACAGCCGAGGAGCTGGGCTGCCGGGCGGTCCGGGCCGACCTGTCGACCCCCGAGGGCGTCGAGACGCTGGCGCGAGCGGTGGCGGAGCGGGAGAGCCGGCTCGACGTGCTCGTCAACAACGCCGGGGCGAGCTGGGGCGCACCCCTGGAGGAGTATCCCGAGCACGCCTTCGACAAGCTCTGGGACATCAACGTCAAGGGCGTCTTCTTCCTCACCCGCCGGTTCCTGCCACTGCTGTGCGCCGCCGCCTCTCCCGATGACCCCGCCCGGGTGATCAACATCGGGTCGGTCGACGGGCTGCGGGTGCCGTTCATGGAGAACTACGCCTACTCGGCGGCGAAGGCGGGGGTCCACATGCTGACCCGGCATCTGGCACACCGGCTGGCCAAGGAGTCGATCACCGTCAACGCCATCGCCCCCGGGCCCTTCGAGTCGAAGATGACGGCCTTCGCGCTCGACGACCCCGAGATGCGCGGCGCGATCGAGAGCGGCGTGCCGCTGGGCCGGATCGGCCGGCCCGACGACATGGCGGGCGCGGCCGTCTTCCTCGCCTCACGGGCCGGGTCGTACCTCACCGGGGCCGTCATCCCGGTGGACGGCGGCATCTCGACGCACGGCTGAGCCACGGACTCTCGCCCGCCCCGGCCGCGGAGGTCAGCCCGCGGTCAGCCCGCCTTGAGCGTCTCGGCGAGGACCTCGGCGAACAGGTCCGGCGCGGCCAGTTCGTCCCGCAGGAACAGGTACGGCTCGGTGAGCTCGGCCTCCATCAGCACCGGCTCGCCGTCCGGCATGCGGACCAGGTCCACCCGGGCGTACAGCAGATCCGGCGGGACGGCGGCCAGCACCCGCTCGGCCAGCGCGAACTGGTCGTCGTCGGGGTCGCGCAGGGTGGCGCGGTTCTCCGCCGTGGCCGGGGCGCCGCTGAGCATGGGATGCCGACGTACGGCGTGGCTGAACCGGCCGCCGAAGTACAGCAGCGACAGCTCGCCCTCCAGCTCCACGGACGGGAGGTAGGGCTGGACCATGGCCGTGCGGCCCTCGGCGAGCAGCCCGGCCGCGTGGGCGGCGGCGTCGTCCCGGCTCGCCGTGCGGACCGTGTCGCGGGCCCCCGCCGAGACGGCCGGCTTGACGACGTACTCCTCCCACCCGGGCAGCTCCCACTCCGGCGGCTCGGCGCCCGGCTCGGGCCAGAAGGTGGGCACGATCGGCACGCCCAGAGTGCGCAGGTAGGTCTTGTCGGTGTTCCATTCGAGCACCTGCGCCGGGTTGAACAGCCGCGTGACCCGCTCCACCCGGTGGGCCCAGGCGACGAACTCGTCCCGCCGCTCGATGTAGTCCCAGGCGGAGCGGACCACCACCGCGTCGAACTCCGACCAGTCGACGGCGGGGTCGTGCCAGTTCACCGGCGACCCCTCGATGCCGGCCCCGAGCCAGGCGGCGAGGGCGGTCTCGCGCTCGTCGTCCTCGCGGCTGACCGGATCGTCGGTGGTGACGTAGGCGACCTTCATGAAGCTCCCATCCGCGATGCGTCGGCGCCCCATGCTACGGCGCACGCCGCATCGCCGAGCCGCCGCCCGCCTCCCCCCGCCGAAGCCCCGCGCCCTCAGCCGAGACCGGCGAGGACCTCGGCCGCCGCCTGGCCGCAGACCCGGGCGGCGCCGTACGTGGCGATGTGGACCGCCCCCAGGTCCGTACGGCCCGGCAGCCCCATCTCGACCACGACGCCGTCCGGCCGGGCCGCCAGCAGGCGCTCCAGCAGGTCCGTCTGCCAGGGATGCCGGTGGGCGTCCCGCACCACGACGACGAGGGGCCGATCGGCGGCCTGGCGCAGGACCGCGGCGGCGACGCCGCCCCCCGGCTCGTGCGCCCCCCGCCCGTCCTCCGCTCGCACGTCCTCCGCTCGCACGTCCTCCGCTCGCACGTCCTCCGCGCGCACGTCCTCCGCGCGCAGGCGGGCGACCGTGGTGCCCGGCAGCAGCTTGCCCAGCGGCTCCCCGGCGCCCCACGGCATGCCCTTGTCGATCGCGAGGTTGGTCTCCGGCGCGAGCTCGACCACATGGGGCGCCGCGGCCAGCGGCAGCGTCCCGGCCGGCCCGCGCAGGGTGACCCGCAGCGCCCGGCGGGCGGCGGCCAGCCCGATCTCGCCGGGCTCGGCGTCTCCCGGCTCCGCCCCCGCCCGCCAGGCGGCGAGGGCGCGCACCCGCGCCGCCGCGTCGGCGAGCCGCTCCTCCGTCAGCGATCCCTCCGTCACGGCGTCGGCGATCGCGTCGCGGATGCGCGCGTGGGTCGCCTCGTCGGCGTTCTCGCCGCCCACGCAGACCGCGTCGGCCCCCGCCGCCACCGCCATCGCGCTCGCGCCGCCCAGGCCGTAACGGCCGGAGACCGCCGCCATCTCGATGCCGTCGGTGACGATCAGGCCCTCGAAGCCCAGCTCCCGCCGGAGCAGGCCGGTGAGGACGCGGGGGCTCAGGGTGGCCGGCCGCTCCTCGTCGTACGCCGTCACGAGCAGGTGACCGGTCATGACGGCCCGCACTCCCTCGCGGATGGCCACCCGGAACGGCCACAGCTCGACCTCGGCCAGTTCCTCCCGCGAGGCGGTCACCCGCGGGATCCCGTGGTGGGAGTCGACGGACGTGTCGCCGTGCCCGGGGAAGTGCTTGGCGCAGGCGGCGACGCCGGTGGACTGCAGCCCGCGGATCCAGGCGGCCGTGTGCCGCGCGACGAGCCCCGGGCCGGCGCCGAACGCCCGCAGGCCGATGACCGGGTTGTCCGGGTTGGAGTTGACGTCCGCGGCCGGGGCGAAGTCGATGGTGATCCCGGCCCGCCGCAGGTCGTGCCCGATGTCGCGGGCCACCCGCTCGGTCAGCTCCTCGTCGTCAACGACGCCCAGTGCGTAGTTCCCGGGCCGTGAGCTGCCGGTGCGGGCCTCCAGCCGCGTCACCTCCCCCGCCTCCTCGTCGATGCCGATGACGACGTCGGGGTTCTCCGCGCGCAGCGACGAGGTCAGCGCGGCGAGCTGGGCCGGGGTGTCCACGTTGCGCGAGAACAGCACCACGCCGGCGAGGCCGCCCGCGAGCCGCCGCCGCACCCAGTCGGGGGCGGTGGTGCCGGCGAAGCCGGGCAGGAGGACCGTGTCGGCCAGACGGAGCAGGTCAGGGCTTCGCTTCATGCTGCGTCCGCAGGGCATCGCTCAGGCATGCCCGCAATTTAATAGGAAACTTTCCTATTTGCTAGTGCGGATCACAGATCGGTGCGGTGCAGCCGGTTCTCCCTCACCTCGAAGCCCGCGATCGTGGTCAGCGGGGCGCCGGGCCGGTCCACGAAGGCGACCGCCCGGTAGTCGGCCCGGAACTCGGCCGGGCCGGCCGTGCAGGACACGTACCCGTGCCGGCTGTCGAAGAAGGCGATGTGGGCGTTGATGTCAAGGATCTTGCTCGCGTCGGTGATGCCCGGCATGCTCGTCACCGAGGGGCCGACGAACTCGGCGCCGAGCGCGCGGGAGGCCGGGTCCGCCCAGTTCGCGCGCACGTCGCAGGCGTACGCGCTGTGCACGTCGCCGCTCAGCACGACCAGCCCGTCCGGGGCGGCGGCGAGCACGCGGGCGCGCGAGTCGGGAAAGCCGTCCCACGCGTCGGCACTGACGGGTTCGAGCGGGAACCTGCGCTGGGAGAAGAACACCGCCTGCGCCAGCACCTTCCACCGGGCCGTCGAGCCGCGCAGCCGGTCCACCAGCCACTTCTCCTGCTCGGGGCCGAGCATGTCGCGGCCCTGGCGGTACTGCCGGGCGTCGGTGAGCAGGAAGTCGGCCACCCGCCCGTACGGCCGCCGGCGGTAGTTCTGCAGGCTCGCGCCGGACGGTCGGACGCGCAGCGGCTGGTGCTCGTAGTACGCCTTGAAGGCGGCGGCCCGGCGCTTGAGGAAGGCGGCGGAACCGCTGCCGTCACCCGGCAGCGCGCCCGCCCAGTTGTCCCGGACCTCGTGGTCGTCGGGGATCGCGAGCCACGGCGCGGCGGCGTGCGCGGCCTGCAGGTCGGGGTCCATTTTGTAGCGGGCGTAGCGGTTGCGGTACCCGGCGAGCGTGGTGCACTCGTCCGCCGACTCCAGCGGGCGCACCCAGCGGCCGGGCCCGGGGTTCTTCGGCTTGCCGTACTCGTAGATGTAGTCGCCGAGGTGGAGGACCAGGTCGGGCCGCTCGGCGGCGAGATGGCGCAGCGCGGTGAAGTGACCGTGCTCGTAGCGCTGGCAGGAGACGAAGCAGAAGCGGACGGGAGCGGTCGAACCGGCGGCGGGGGCGGTCCTGGTGCGGCCCACCCGGCTCACGTGGCCCTCGGCGGAGAACCGGTAGAAGTACTCGGCCCCGGGCTTCAGCCCGGCCACCCGCACGTGCACGCTGTGCGCCCAGTCGGGCTGCGCGGGCGTGGTGCCGGACTGCACGATCTTCCGGAACGCCTCGTCCTCGGCGATCTCCCAGCGTACGGTCGTCGCCTTGTCCGGCATGCCGCCGGGCCGCGCCGGGTTCAGCGGCTCGGGAGCGAGCCGGGTCCAGAGGATCAGTCCGTCGGATAAGGGCTCGCCCGACGCCACCCCCAAGGTGAACGGATACTGCAATTTCGCCATGCGTCCGATCCTGCCGTACGGGCGGCGCTCATGCCGGGAGGTCACGTGAGGCGAGAGTTGCGAACAAGCCCTTGCTCGACGGCCATAATGGGAGCCGTGAACCAGCGTAAGGACTCCGGCGGCACGGCCGTGCCGGTCAGAGCGAGGCGCGGCGTGGCCGGGCCGGCGTCGGAACGACGCGAGCACCTCGTCAGGCTCGCCGCCGAGTTGTTCGCGCGCAAGGGCTTCCAGGCCACCACGGTACGGGAGATCGCGCTGGAGGCGGGCATCCTGTCCGGCAGCCTCTATCACCACTTCGACTCGAAGGAGACGATCGTCGACGAGGTGCTGCGCACCTTCCTGGACGATCTGATCACCCGCTACCGGGCCGTGCTGGACCGCCGCGGCGACCCCCGCTCGGTCCTGGCGGAGATGGTCCGCATCGGCTTCGGCACCCTGGAGCCGCACCGGGCGGCCATCACCGTCATGCAGAACGACTGGAACTACCTGCGCTCGCTGCCCGGCGACCGGTTCGACTACCTGCTGCGGGCCGAGGACGAGGTGGAGCGCATGTGGGTGGAGCAGATCAGGGCCGGCCAGGCCGCGGGCCGGTTCCGCGCCGACGTCGATCCCAAGCTGACCTACCGGATGATCCGCGACACCATCTGGGTGACCGTGCGCTGGTTCCGCCCCGGCGGGACGCTCGACACCGACCACCTCGCCGGCCACTTCGTCAAGCTCCTGTTCGACGGTCTCGCTACCGGAGAGCGGGCGAGCCGGCCGTCATGACACTGCACAAGGCGGTACGCCTCGCGCTGACGGAGGCCGCCGACCCCGCGCGCGCCCTGTCCATGCGGGCGTACATGAAGTCGGAGATGCCGTTCCTCGGGGTCACGGCCGTGCCGCGGCGGGCCCTGCTGCGCAGGCTCTTCACCGAGCACCGGCTCGACAGCGCGCCCGAGTGGCGCCGGGCGGTGCTGGCGCTGTGGCGCGACGCCGAGTACCGCGAGGAGCGCTACGCCGCGATCGAGCTGTCCGCGCACCGGTTCTACCGGTCCTGGCAGACGCTCTACACGATCCCGATGTACGAGGAGATGATCGTCACCGGGGCCTGGTGGGACTTCGTGGACGACATCGCCATCCATCGGATCGGCACGCTGCTGCGGTTGTATCCGGAGAGCATGCGCCGCCAGGTGCTCGACTGGGCGCACGACGCCGACCTGTGGAAACGGCGCGCCGCCATCCTGTGCCAGAACTCCTTCAAGGACGGCACCGACGTCCACCTGCTCTACGCGTGCATCGAGCCGAGCCTGTCGGACACCGACTTCTTCGCCCGCAAGGCCATCGGCTGGGCGCTGCGCGAGTACGCGAGGACCAACCCGGAGGAGGTGCTCCGCTACGTGAAGCACCGGGGCCTCAGCGGAGTGAGCCGCCGCGAGGCGCTGCGTAACCTCCCCGGCGCGTAGTTCGCCGGGACCGCTCAGGCCGGACGGAAGGAGTCGCGCGCCTCCGGGGCCGCGTGCTTGATCATGAGGTGCCGGGTGACCGAATACTCCCGCACGGCCTCCTGGCTCATGTCCTTGCCGAACCCGCTGCCCTTGACACCGCCGTGCGGGGCCTCCGAGGCGATGGGCAGGTGGTCGTTCACCCACGTCACGCCCACGTCCAGGCGGTGGGAGACGCGCAGCGCGCGGGCCACGTCCGTGGACCACACCGACGAGGCCAGCCCGTACGGCGTGGCGTTGGCGAGCCGCACCGCCTCGTCCTCGCCGTCGAACGGCATCGCCACCAGCACCGGGCCGAAGATCTCGCTCCGCACGATCTCGCTCGCCGGGTCGGCGTCGGCGATCAGCGTGGGCGTGTAGTGGAAACCGGGGCCGTCGATCGGCCCGCCTCCGTGGACGACGCGGCCGGACGCCCTGGTCACGAAGCCGTGGACCCGCTCGCGGTGCTCGGCGCTGATCAGCGGGCCGATGTCGGCGTCGGCCGCCCAGGGGTCGCCCGGCCGGACGCGGGCGATGGTCTCCCGCAGCGCCTCGACCGCCTCGGCGTACCGCGACCTCTCGACGTACACCCTGGTCGCGGCCGTGCAGTCCTGGCCGGTGTTGTAGGTGGCGCCCATGACGACCCCGGCCGCCATGTCCTCCAGCGAAGCGTCGGCGAACACCAGCGCGGGCGCCTTGCCGCCCAGCTCCAGATGGACCCGCTTGAGGCCGTCCACCGCTCCGCGCATGACCTCGCGGCCGGTCGCGGTGGACCCGGTGACGCTGACCATGTCCACGCCGGGATCGGTCACCAGGGTCCGTCCCACCTCGGCGCCGCCGGTCACCACCCGCACGAGGCCCTCCGGGGCCCCGGCCTCGGTGAACAGCTCGGCGAGCCGCAGCGTGGAGCGGGGCGTCCGGGGTGCAGGTTTGATCACGACGGCGTTCCCCGCGGCGACGGCCGGGCCGATCTTCCAGACCGCCATGATGAACGGGAAGTTCCAGGGCGCGATCGCGCCCACCACCCCGATCGGCCGTTTGATCAGCACGGACGTGTATCCGGCGCTGAACACGCCCGCGCCCGTGCCGTCGAGGGACCTGGCCGCGCCGGCGAAGAACCGGAGGTTGTCGACGGCGAAAGGCAGCTCGCCGTCCCGGAACACGGCGGCGGGCTTGCCGGTCTCCTCGACCTCCAGCCGGGTCAGCTCCCCGGCGTCCCGCTCGACGAGGTCCGCCAGTCGCAGCAGCACCAGCGCACGCTCCCCCGGCGTCGTCTCGCGCCACTGCTCGAAGGCCTCCCGGGCCGCGCGTACGGCCAGCGTCACGCCGTCGAGCGGGGTGTCGGGCACGTCCTCGACGACCTGGCCGTCGGCGGGATTGATCAATATCGTCATGCGGTTTTCCTTAACTGTCGAAGCCGATGCCGAAATGGTCGAGGACCCGCAGCCAGGGGCCCCGGCGGCCCTCGTTGTCGTCGGCGCGGGCGAGTTCGCGGCGGGTGAGCTCCACCACCGGCCAGCGCAGCGGCTCCGGCGGGAACGGCACCGGGTGGCGGCGGACCATGCGCGGCCTCGTCCGCGCGGTGGACCGCCCGGCCAGCAGGTCGAGGCCGACCAGCGCGCCGAACCTGGACGCGCCGACCCCGAGGCCGGTGTAGCCGAGGGCGTAGGCCAGCCGCCCGCCCATGGCCCTGCCGAAGAACGGGGTGAACCGGCTGGTCGAGTCGATCACGCCGCCCCACCTGTGCGTGAAGCGCAGACCGCGCAGCTGCGGGAACGTCGCGAAGAAGTGCCGCGCGAGCCGCTCGTGCGAGGCGTCGCGCTGCTCCGATCCCCCGCCGCCGAAGTTGTACACCGCGTCGTACCCGCCCCACAGGATGCGGTCGTCCCGGGTGAGCCGGTAGTAGTGGAACTGGTTGCCCGCGTCGGTCAGGCCCTGGCCCTCCGGCCACCGGATCGACGCCCGTTGCTCGGGCGACAAGGGCTCGGTGACGAGCACGTAGTCCCAGACGGGCAGCACGAACAGGCCCAGCCTGCGCAGGGGCGAGGGGAAGGCGTTGGTGGCCAGCAGCACCTGCCCGGCGTTCACCACCGCCCGGCCTCCCGTCCTGGCCTCCACGCCGGTCCGCGTCCGGGTCAGCGCGGTGACCTCGGTGCCCTCGTGGACCCGCACGCCGAGCCGGGCCGCGACGCGGACCAGTCCCCACGCCAGGCCGGCGGGGTCGAGGAGGCCGCCCGTGCCGCGCAGGCGCAGCCCCGCGAGGTAGGTGGGCGAGTCGACGTCCGCGCGCATCTCGTGACGGCCGAGGAACACCGCGTCCTCGCCGTGCTCGCGGTGCAGCTTCTCGGCCCGCCTCAGCTCCTCCACCTGGTGGGGGGCGACCGCGACCGTGGTCTTGCCGACCAGGCGGAGATCGGCGTCGATGCCGTGGTCGTCGACGAAGCGGGCGATGGCCGCGAGGTTCGCGCGTCCGAGCGCGAGCAGCGCCGCGTTCTCCGACGGCCACAACCGCACCCCGTGGCCGATGCCGTGGGTCAGGGAGTCGGCGATGAACCCGCCGTTGCGGCCGCTCGCGCCGTACGCGACGGAGCGGGCCTCCACGAGGACGACGTCGCAGGCGGGGTTCTCCTGCTTGGCCAGCACGGCTGCCCACAGGCCGGTGAAGCCGCCGCCGACGACCAGCAGGTCCGCCGTCTTACGGCCGTGCAGCGGCTCGTAGGGGCCGGGCGCCCCAGGCCGGTCGGTCCAGAAGACCCGGGGAGCGGCGTCCTCGATCACGCGGCGTCCTCGGTCTCGATGGTCCCGCCGCTCACCGGACGGCTCACTTCGCCGCGACGTTCTCGATGACGTCCGCGGCCACGCGCAGACCGTCACGACGGCGGATCTCCTCGCCGGCCGCGGCGAGCCGGTCCCGCAGGTCCTGGTCGCCCAGCAGTGCGCCGATGGCCCCGATCAGCTCGTCGTCGGTGAAGCGGTAGGTGTCCAGGCGGACGCCGTACCCGGTCTCGTGCACGCGCTGGGCGTTGTCGTACTGGTCCCAGAACAGCGGCATCACGATCATGGACTTGCCGAAGTGGAACGCCTCGGTCGTCGTGTTGTTGCCGCCATGCGTGATCACCAGGTCGACCAGCGGAATGATCTTCGTCTGCGGGACGAACTCAGCCCCCCACATGTTGGGAGCCAGCTCGATCTCCTCGTGCAGCGGGCCCTTGGAGACGATGTACCGGTGCGGCGTGCGGGCCAGCACCGAGATCACGCGGCGCATCAGCTCGACGTCGGCCGAGCCGAGCGACCCCAGCGAGAAGTAGATCAGCGAGCCCTCGCCCGGGATGTCCGGGAGCGTGAAGTCGTCGTCGGTCTCCCGCACCGACGAGTCCAGCCGGGTCCACGACGCGCCCAGCGGCCGGTCGGCCACATAGTCCACGATCCCGGGGTACACGTACAGGTTCGCGTCGCCCTCGTGGATGAACTCCAGGTCCGGCAGCGGCGGGGCGCCCTGCGCGACCACCCACTCGTTGAACGACTCCCACACCTCACGGTGGGTCCGGTCGTACTCGGCCCGGAACTCCGCCCAGCCCGTCCCGTCGGCGGGCAGGCCCGAGAACGGGGGGGCCACGCCCGGGCCCTTCACCTCCAGCGGGTTGCACGACACGATCCGTACGAACGGGACGCCCGCCGTCACCAGGGCGGGGAAGGCCACCACGTTGTCCTCGACGATCACGTCCGGCCGCACCCGCTCGATGATGGCCTTGAGCTGCGGCTCGCAGTATTTGGCGCCGTCGATGAGCGCGTCCCAGATCGGCTTGGTCACGGTCTCCAACTGCTCGGCCGTGCTCTTGCGGTACTCGGGCGCCGTGTCGCGGATGAAGTCCTTCCAGAACTGGCCCGGGTCCTGCTCCTCCTCCGCGGGCGGCGCCAGGTCGACGAGGTCCTCCTCGAAGCCCAGCGCCTCCAGCTTGCCCTTCCACGACGCCTCGGCGGCGAACACCACGCGGTGGCCACGGCGGCGCAGGACGTCGCCGATCCCGACGCAGTTGTTCGTCGGCCCGTAGGCGCTCTCCGGCATGAACAGGATCGTCAAGGGCGTGGCCGTCATTCGAGGCTCCTCTGAAGCTAGTTGAATCGAGATTCAAATACGGACTTGCTACACCCGTCAAGGGTTGGCGCGGTATCGTGGCGCCCGATTGAACCTGGGTGCAATGACAGGGGTGGGATGGCACAGCGCAAGAGCAAAGCGGACCGGCGTCTCGACCTCATCGACGCGGCCCACCGGGCGATGATCCAGCACGGTGCCGAGGGGGTCCACCTCAACCAGATCGCCGAGGAGGCGGGGCTCACCTCCGGCGCGGTGCTCTATCACTACCCCGACGTGCGCGAGCTGCTGATCGAGGCCCATCACGCCGGCATGGAGCGCTTCTACGAGCGGCGGATGAAGAAGATCAGCGGCGTCTCCGACCCGGCCGAGAAGCTCATCATCACGATCCGCTCGGGCCTGCCCGACGGCCCGGACGACGCGGGCGTGCGTCTGCTGTGCGAGCTCGGCGGCGCCGCCGGCCGCAACCGTGTCTACGCGACGCTGCTGACCACGCTGTTCGACCGGCAGGTGTCGATGTACCAGACGATCCTGGAGACGGGCGCCGCCCACGGCGTCTTCACGCTGGCGCACGACTCCGAGACCATCGCCCGCAACCTCGTCGCCCTGGAGGACGCGTACGGCTACCGCGTCATCGCCCGGCACCACTCGATCAACCCGGACAGGGCCGTCGAGCTGATCCTCGACTACGCCCGCCTGGCCACGGGCAACCCACTCAGGCCCGCCGATGGCCGCTGACCCCCGTCGTCCTCATGAGGTCACGGGGACGAGCGCGCCGTCGTCGGCGTCCCACGAGACGGCGACCTCGGCGCCGGCCTCCACCCTGGCCCGCCCCTGCGTGGCCGCGAGCACGTTGCGGTCGTGGCCCGCCACACTCAGCGCCACGTGGGAGACGCCGCCGTAGAAGCTGACGTCGACGACCCTGCCCCGCAGCACCCCCTGGCCGGCCGTGACCGGGCCGAGGCGGATCAGTTCCGGCCGTACGGCGAGCATCGCCGTCCCGCCCTCCATGGGCCCCGCGGGCGCGGGCAGCACGCCCAGCCCGTCCACGTCGAGCCCCTTGCCGGTCACCCTGCCGGTGAACAGGTTGCTCGCCCCGATGAAGCCGGCCACGAACGGCGTGCGCGGCCGTTCGTAGAGGTCCACGGGAGCGTCCACCTGCTCGACCCGGCCGCCGTTCAGCACCGCGATCCGGTCGGCGAGCGACATGGCCTCCTCCTGGTCGTGGGTGACCACGACGAACGTGATGCCGACCTCGTGCTGCAGCCGCTTGAGTTCGAGCTGCATCTCCGACCTGACCTTCTTGTCCAGCGCGCTCAGCGGCTCGTCGAGCAGCAGCAGCCGGGGACGCTTGACGACGGCCCTGGCCAGGGCGACCCGCTGGCGCTGCCCGCCCGACAGCTCGTGCGGCCTGCGCCGGGCCTGCGCGGCCAGGCCGACGGTCTCCAGCACCGCGGCGACCCGCTCCCGGATCTCCGCGCGGGGCAGCCGCTCCCGCTCCAGGCCGTACGCCACGTTCTTCTCCACGCTCATGTGCGGAAACAGGGCGTACGACTGGAACATGAGGTTGACCGGGCGGCGGTGTGCGGGAGTCGCGAGCAGGTCGGCCCCGTCGAGGCGCACCGAGCCGGTGTCGGGCTGTTCGAACCCGGCGAGGATCCGCAGCAGGGTGGTCTTGCCGCAGCCGGACGGCCCCAGCAGGGCGAAGAACTCGCCCTGCCGGATGTCGAGGCTGACCGAGTCGAGCGCGGTCACCTCGCCGAACCGGCGGCTCACGCCGTCGATGGAGATGAGAGTCATTTCAGTGCCTCGGTCAGCCTGGTCAGGCGCTGTGCGACGATCACGACGGTGAAGCTCACCGCGAGCAGCAGCGTCGCCAGCGCGTTGATCTCGGGGGTCACGCCGAACCGCACCATGGAGTAGATGACGATCGGCAGCGTCGGCTCGGACGGAGCCGCGGTGAAGAACGCGATCACGAACTCGTCCAGCGAGAGCGTGAAGGCGAGCAGCGCGCCCGCGACGATGCCCGGGGCGAGCGTGGGCAGCGTGATCCTCACGAACGTCGTCAGCGGGGCCGCGCCGAGGTCCCGGGACGCCTCCTCCAGCGACGTGTCCATGCCGCCGAGCCTGGCCCGGACGACGGCCGCGACGAAGGCCATGCCGAAGACGGTGTGCGCGATCAGCACGGAGTGCAGCCCGAGCGTCAGCTTGATCGCGGAGTAGAACGCCAGCAGTCCGATCGCGATGACGAGGTCGGGCAGGATCGCGGGCAGCGTCGAGAGGGCGTCGAGCAGCCGCGAGCGGGTGTGGCGGGCCAGCCCGACGGCGAGGAGCGTGCCGAGCACCGTGGACAGCGCCGTCGACCCGAGGGCGACGATCAGCGTGTTGACCAGCCCGGTGCGGATCGAGGCGTTGCCCGCCAGCCTGCCGTACCAGTCGAGGGAGAAGCCGCCCCACGAGTAGGGCGACCTGTTCTGGTTGAACGACATCACGACGAGCACGACGATCGGCGCGTACAGGAACAGATACGTCAGCCAGAAGGGCAGCCGGAGCCAGCCGTGTCTACGCACCTCGTCCCGCCCTCCGCGCGGCCCACGCCTGGGCGAACAGCAGCAGCACGAGCACGGCGACGACGGCCAGCGCGAGCACCGACCCGAACGGCCAGTCGCGGGCCTTGAGGAACTGGTCGCGGATGAGGTTGCCGACCATGATCCGGCGTCCGCCGCCGAGCAGCTCCGGGATCACGAAGTTGCCCAGGCTCGGCACGAACACGAACACGCATCCGGTCAGCACTCCGGGCAGCGACAGCGGGAGCGTGACCGACCAGAACGTCCTGGCCGGCCGGGCCCCGAGGTTCGCCGAGGCCTCCCGCAGCTCCGGGTCCAGCCGCTCCACGGCCGAATACAGTGGGAGGATCATCAGCGGGAGGTAGGCGTAGAGCAGCCCGGCGACGATGGCGCCGTCCGTGTAGAGCAGCTCGACCGGTCCCAGCCCGAGCGACTTCAGACCGGAGTTCACGAGCCCCTCGGAGTTGAGCAGCACGATCCAGGCGTACGTGCGGATGAGGAAGTTCGTCCAGAACGGCAGCACGACCGCCACCAGGGCGATCACCTTCCACCGGGCGGGCAGCCTCGCGATCAGGTACGCCGTGGGGTAGCCGAGCAGCAGGGCGAGCAGCGTCGTGATCGCCGCGAGCTTCACCGACCCGGTCACCACGTCGAGGTAGAGCGGGTCGGCGAGGCGGGCGAAGTTCTCCCCGGTCGGCTCGTAGACCATTCCCCCGAACCGGCCACGCCGGAACACGGTGTAGCTCAGCACCAGTGCCAGCGGGACCAGCAGGAAGACGGTCAGGAAGCCGAACCCGGGCCCCATCGTCGCGAGACGGCCGGCCGCCTTCCCGAGCACGCGGGCGGGCTGTCGGGCCGTCATTGCGCCGCCGAGACCTCGGTGGACAGGCGCGTGTACGCGGTGGACGCCTCGCCGAGGTCGACCAGGCTCTCGCCCTTGAGCAGGTCGGCGGGGGGCTGCGCCAGGGCCGGGTAGCTCTTGAGCAGCTCCGGGTCGACGGCGTCCATGGCCGCCTTGTTGGGGATCTTGTAGAGGATGTTCGCGGCCACCCAGCCGTGCACCTCGGGGTCGAGGATGTAGTTGACGAAGGCGTGCGCCGCCTCCTTGTTCTTCGAGCTCTTGAGGATCACCATCGTGTCCGCCCAGAGGTCGCTGCCCTCCTTCGGCACGACGAACTCGATGTTCTTCTCCGCCGTCGGGCACCAGCCGTCCCACGCCTCGGCCAGCGCGGCCTCGCCGGACTTGAGCCGGTCGCCGAACGTGGTGTCGTCGTAGGCCAGCAGGTCGGGCTTGACCTTCAGCAGCATCGCCTTGGCCTTGTCGAGCACCGCCTGGTCGGTGGTGTTGACCGAGGCGCCGAGCAGCTTGAGCGCGGGCAGCGCCAGCCACCGCTCGGTGGTCATCATCGTGATCTTCTTCCTCAGCTCGGAGGCCGGGTCGAGCAGGTCGTTCCAGCTCGTCGGCGGCGTCTTCACCAGATCGCTGCGGTAGCACAGCCCGGTGGTGCCCCAGGTGTACGGGACGGAGTAGGCGTTGCCCTTGTCGTAGGCGAGCTGCGACGCCTCGGGGTAGAGGTTCTTCAGGTTCGGGATCAGCTCGCGGTGCATGGGCTCCAGCAGGCCCTGCGCGTTGAGCGCCTGCGCGTACTGGCCGGACACGAACGCCACGTCGATGCCGCTGTCGCCGCTTGCGGTCAGCTTGGCCACGATCGTCTCGTTCGTGTCGTGGATGGCGACCTTGGTGTCGAACCCGAGCTTGGCCTTCACTCGCTCCGGAAGATCCTTCGGGCTGTAACCGTCCCAGATCGAGATCGTCAGGCTCTGCTTGGACAGGTCCGCCTTGGCGTCGAGGCCCGCGGGCGCGGAGTCGGTCGGCGAACCTCCGCCGCAGGCGGTCAGCGCGAACGCCAGAAAGGCGGAGGTCACGACGGGCACGCGACGAGTCATGGGGAGCTCCCTTGCGTGAGGATGGCGGCAAGTGTTGCAGGACGGCTCAACGTAGACAAGACTTTGGCCGTCACGTCTACCTCCGCTTTCTGTTGTCGTATTGAATCCACATTCAGGAGATCGAGTGGAAGGGTCCCGCTGGCCTCGGGTGACCGAGGGGCCGGACGGCGTCCTCGCGCTGGAGACAGGCGACGGCGTCACCGAGCGCGTTCTGCGCGACCTGGCGCGGGGAGCCGCTCCGCCGCCCTTCTCGGTGCGCGCGCTCCTGCCACTGCCGCCGGTGCCGGCCGGGGAGCGGCCGATAACGGTGGACCAGACCAACCACTCGGTGATCGCGGGCGAGACCGTGGTGGTCAAGTGGTTCCCCCGGCCCTCGCGGGCCCCGCACCCGGCGCCCGACCTGCTCGCCCATCTGACCGGTTTCGCCCGTACGGCCGCGCCGTACGCCGCGGTCTACTGGGAGGATGCGCTGGTCGCCCTGGTGACCGCCTACCTGCCGGAGGCGCGGGACGGCTGGGAGTGGTGCGTCGACGAGGCGGAGGCGGGCAGCACGGACTTCGCGGGCGAGATCGGCTCCCTCGCCGCCGAACTGCACCTCGCGACGGCCACCCCGTCCGCGGTCTTCCCCGACCCCGTACGGCTGTCGCCGCCCGGCTCCGGTGCGTGGCGTGAGCGGGCCGAGGAGGCGCTGCGCGAGGCGCTGACGCTGACGGACGGCGAAGACGGCGCGTGGCTGGCGGGACGGGCCGAGGCGCTGCGGAGCGAACTGGAGCCCCTCGCGTCGCTCGCCGCCACGCCGCTGATCCGCGTCCACGGCGACCTGCACGTGGGGCAGATCCTGCGGTGGCGGAACGGCTACGCGGTGGTCGACTTCGACGGCAACCCGACCGTGGCGGGCGCCGATCCGTACCAGCCGGCCGCCCGCGACCTCGCGCAGCTCACCACGAGTGTGGACCACGCGGGACAGGTGGCGGTCAGGCGCAGGTCCGCCGACCCCGCCGCGACGGCCGCCTGGGCCGTCTCCGCGCGGCGGAGACTCCGGACGGCCTACACGCGGACGCTGACGGAAGCCGGACAGTCCGGCCTGCTCGACGCGTCGCTGCTGCGGCCGTTCGAGGTGGAGCAGGAGTGCCGGGAGCTGATCTACGCCACCCGGCATCTGCCGCGCTGGCGGTACGCCCCGATGGGCGTGTTGCGGTCCTGGTTCGCATGAGCGGCCCGTGTGAGCGGCCCGTGTGAGCGGCCCGCGTGAAGAGAGGGTGGAGCCGGTGGACTCGACGTTGTTCGGGGAGGACCTGGAGGCCAAGCCGGCCGCGCTGGCGGCGCTGGCCCGGCTGCTGGACGCCGGCGATCCGTTCGAGGGGCTGGCACGGCGGTTCGACCGGATCGTCTTCCTCGGTATGGGCAGCTCCCGCTACGCGGCGGGGGTGGCGGCGGGGCGGCTGCGGGCGGCCGGGGTGGACGCGGTCGCCGAGTACGCCTCCGCCGCGCTCGGCACCCCGCCCGGCCCGCGGACGGCCGCCGTCGTCGTCTCGGCGTCGGGCGGCAGCCGGGAGACCCTCGACGCCCTGGCCCGGCACACGGGCAGGTCGTTCGTCGTGGCGCTGACCAACCGGCCCGGATCCCCGGTGACCGAGGGCGCCGACCTGGTCGTGCCGATGCTCGCGGGCGAGGAGCGGGGCGGCGTCGCCTGCCGGACGTTCCAGCACACGCTCGCCCTCCTGCTCACGCTCGCCGAGGGCCCCGTGGCCGTGGCGGGCCTCGTACGGCGGGCCGCGGAGGCCACCGCCGACCTCCTGGAACGGCGGCCGGAGTGGCTCGCGGACGCCGTGGCGCTGCTCGA
The DNA here is from genome assembly GCF_045040095.1 of Microbispora sp. NBC_01389. NCBI lineage: Bacteria > Bacillati > Actinomycetota > Actinomycetes > Streptosporangiales > Streptosporangiaceae > Microbispora > Microbispora sp. NBC_01389. The sequence goes on along the minus strand of NZ_CP109552.1, from coordinate 4,132,391 downwards.
CGGGCCGCACGGCGTCTACACGATCGCCCCCGCCGAGCGGCTGTCGTCGGCCGAGCAGTCGGCGCTGATGTTCCGCGAGGGCCCGCGCCGCCAAGCCGACGCGTGCGAGACGGGCGACTGGGCGCACGTGGACGTCTACCTCACCAAGACCTGCGACTACCGGGCCGTCCTGTTCCCCGGCTCGCGGTACGACGACCAGGCGATGGAGTGGATCAGACAGCGTGGATCGCGGGTGCTCACCGTCGGCGGCGAGGCCGAGGGGCAGGCGGCGGCGGTGCGGTACCGGCACGACGACGACCCGGACGTCGCCCTGCTCACCGAGACACTGGTGCCCGAGCTCGTCGCCGCCGCGCTCTGGTACTGAATCCCCGTCCACCCGCGGCGGGGCCCGCGCGCCGCGCGGCCGGCCACCCGCGCGGAGTTCGGCCGCCCGGAACGAGCCGGCGGCCCGCGCGGCGCGTCACCCCCCGGATTACATCCGGAAGGTGACGTTTTTGCTCCGGTGACAACCGCCCTTTCGGGTGAGACCTTGGGTCAGGGCGGATTCAAGGGGGCGTCATGAGGGCCTGGTCGGTACCGGGCTACCGGGAGGTGCGGGAGCTCGGCGCGGGCGGCGCCGGGCGGGTCGTGCTGGCGACCTACACGACCACCGGCGCCTACGTCGCCATCAAGCACCTGCACGAGGAACTGCGCCGGGATCCGCGCTTCCTGGCCGGGTTCCGGCACGAGGCCCGGGTCATGGTGGAGCTCAACGACCCCAACGTCGTGCGCCTGTACGAGTACGTCGAGGCGCGCGACGGCGCGGCGATCGTCATGGAACTCGTCGACGGCGTCTCCCTGCGCAAAATCCTCGCCGAGCACGGCTCGACCGGTCCCGAGGCCGCGCTGGTCGTGCTGAAGGGCTCGCTGGCGGGCCTGTCGGCCGCGCACGCCGCGGGCATCGTCCACCGTGACTACAAGCCGGAGAACGTGCTGGTCCAGGCCGACGGCGCGAGCAAGCTGTCGGACTTCGGCATCGCGACGCCGAGCGGGACGCCGGAGGCCCCCGCCGGCACCCCGCCGTACATGGCCCCCGAGCAGTGGTACGGCGGGCCCGCCGGTCCGGCCACCGACGTCTACTCCGCCACCTGCGTGTTCTACGAATGCCTGACCGGGCACCGGCCGTACCGTGCGCAGGACATGGCGGTGCTGCGCATGCTGCACCGCAGCGCGCCCGTCCCGGCCGGGGACGTGCCGGCCCCGGTGCGGACCCTGGTCGAGCGGGGCATGGCCAAGAACCCGGCCGACCGGCCGCCGACCGCCCGGGCCTTCGTCGCCGACCTGGAGACCGCGGCGACATCGGCCTACGGCCCCGACTGGGAACAGCGGGGCCGCCGTCACCTGGCGGAACTGGCCACCCTGCTCGCACTGACGTTCCCCCTGGCCACTCCGGCGGTGCCGGTCGAGGTGTCCACGTCGCTCGCCCGGACCGTGCTCGCCGAACGGCTCACCCGCTTCGCCCCGCGCTTCGCCCTCGGCGCGGTCGTGCTGGCGGCCCTGGTGACCGCGGGGGTGCTCGCCGCCAACCGGCAGACGCCGGTCGCGCAGGGCACCCTGCTCACGCCGCCGCCGCACAGCCGTCCCGCCGCGCCGCCTCCGGACACCGCCGGGCCGGTCCCGCCCGGGGCCGCGGAGTCGTACGGCCCCGGCCCCGCGGACTCCGCCACCGAGGACCCCGGCGGCGGCACCGACACCGGCACCGGCGGCGGCACGGGCACCGGCACCGGCGGCGGCACGGGCACCGACGCGGGCGGGGTGCCTGTCCCCTCCCACATGGGCGCCACGAGGCCCCCGAGCCATGCGCCGTCCCCAGGTCGTACGCCGTCTTCCAGCCCTGCCCCGCCGCTGGTGACCGGCCTCGGCATCACGTCGTTCGACGGTCAGGCGGTGATGGTCGAGGTGCGGGCGAGCACGACCGGGCGGGTGCTGCTCACCACGCGGTTCGCCTCCGGACCGTCGCCCGCCGCGCTCGTCGCCGCGCCGCCGCAGACGATCGCGCTGCGGGGCGCGACCTCCTACCGGATGGGTTTCCAGCAGCCCTTCCCCTCCCCCGCGTGCGGGACGACCGTGCACCGCAGAGTCGAGGTGTCCACGGTCCCGGCCGCGCGAGGGGACGCCGGTACGCGCGTGGAGACCAGGACCGTCACCGGTCCCCGGTGCCCTAAGCCGGACGTGTCGCCGACGGGCCCCCGCGAAAGCCCCGGCCCGCGCGAGAGCCCCGAACCGGCCGGAACCCCCGGCGTGCCCACGACTCCGGAAGCGCCGACTCCCGAACCGCCGAAGACACCCGAGCCGCAGCAGACTCCCGAAGCGCCGCAGAGTCCCGACAGGCCGCAGAGTCCCGACAGGCCACGCACGCCCGACACGCAGCAGAGTGCGCCCCGAAGTGCGCCGCAGGCCGGAAACGCGGAGCCGCAGAGCCCGGCACCCCTCGGTTCGGCGGACGCGGAGTGAGCACGGCGGAGACTCCGCCTCGTTGACGCGTCCGGGTCCGCCCGGGTCCAGTTGTCGGCTCCTCGGGCGCCTGGCGGCGACGCACGGTGCGGGGTCAGGGGCGCCGGGCGGGCCGGCCGGCGTCCACGAGGAGGAATTCCGTCCGCCCGGCGGGCGGAGCATCCTCCTCGTGGCCCTCGACCGACAGGTTCGGCAGCAGGCGGTCGAGCCAGCGGGGGATCCACCAGTTGAGCCGGCCGAGCAGCACCATGGTGGCGGGCACGAGGAAGCCCCGGATCAGGGTGGCGTCGACCGCGATGGCCACGGCGAGCCCGACCCCGAACACCTTGACGAGAGGATCGGGATAGGCGATGAACGCGGTGAACACCGCCACCATGATCAGCGCCGCGGAGGTGATGACCCGGCCGGTCGACCCGAGCCCCTCGGCCACCGCGGCGCGGTTGTCCCCGCCGCGCGTGTAGGCCTGCCGTACGGAGGTGAGCAGGAAGACCTCGTAGTCCATCGACAGCCCGAACAGCACGGCGAACAGCATGAGCGGCACGTACGTGTCGATGGGCACGGAGAAGAACAGCGTGGCGAGATAGGACCCGTCGGCCGAGACCGGCGGGTCCATGCCGACCACGCGGCTGCCGAGGCCCTGGGAGAACACCACGGAGAGCGCGCCGAAGGCGGCCCCCAGCGAGACGAGGTTCATCACCGCGGCCTTGACGGCGACCAGGGGCGCGCGGAAGGCCAGCAGCAGGAGCAGGGCGCTGAGCAGCGCGACGACGCCGACGACCAGGGGGGTCCTGCTCATCATGCGGTCGCCCGCGTCGGCCATGCCGGCCACCTTGCCGCCGACGTGCAGGCGCGCCCCCGGCACCTGGACGGCCCGCACCCGCTTCACCACGTCGAGGGCCCGCGGGTCGCTCGGCGCGTAGTCGGGGACGACCTGGAACAGCACCGAGCGGCCGTCGTCGTTGACCACCGGCTCGGCGACGAACGCGACGCCGTCGACGTGCTCGATCCGCTGCCGCAGCACCTGCACGAGCGGGTCGGGCGGCGTGGAGCCGGCGATCCGCTCATCCGTCTCGGCGACCGCGATGAGCCCGCCGTTGGCCCCCGGGCCGAAGCCGGCCTCGATCAGCTCGTACGCCCGCCGGGCCGGCGTGCCCCTGTCGCCGTACCCGTCGTCGAGGGGGCCGAGCTTCATCGTCAGGGCCGGGGCGGTGAGCGCCGCGAGCACGACGACGGTGACGGCGAGCACCCGCCAGGGGCGGCGCGCCACCCACAGGCCGAGCCTGGTCCAGCCCGTCGCCGGGCCGTCCCGCCGGGCGGCGCGCCCGAAGAAGGGCAGCCGCAGCGCGTTGATCCGCTGACCGAGGACGCCGAGCAGCGCCGGGACCAGCGTGATCGAGGTGAGCACGGCGCACACGACCGAGACGCCGGTGATCCAGCCGAGCGTGGCCAGCAGCGGGAACCCGGCGAGCATCAGCGCGCTCAGGGCGATGACGACCGTGCCGCCGGCGAACAGCACGGCGCCGCCGGACGAGGCGGCCGTACGCCGGACCGCCTCGTGCACCGCGACTCCCCGCGCCAGCAGCGCCCGGTGCCGGGAGAGCAGGAACAGCGCGTAGTCGATGCCGACGCCAAGGCCGATCATCGTGGCCAGGATCGACGCCGTCGAGGGCACGTCCACGATGTGACCGAGCAGCCCGATGAGGCCGAGTCCGACGCCGATGCTGACGATCGCGGTGAAGATCGGCACGATCGCGGCGACGAGCGTGCCGAAGGCGAACAGCAGCACCAGCAGCGCGACGACGACCCCGATGACCTCGCTGACGCCGGTCTTGATCTGCTTGTCGGCGGGGGTGGAGCTGTCGGAGGGGACGACCTCGATGCCCGCGCGGGCCGCCGGAGCGGCGGCGGCGGCGAGCTGCTCGGAGGTCTGCGCGATCTTCGTGGTGTCCTGCCCCCGCAGCCGCACCGTGATGACGCCGATGCGCAGGCTCGGCGACATTCCGCCCACCCGGTACGGCGTCTCCACCCGGGCGACGTGCGGGGCCCGCCGCAGGGCGTCCAGCGACCGCTCGACGGCCTTCTTGCGGGCCTTCTCGTTCAGCGTGCCCTTCGGGGTGTAGAGGACGAGCTGGACGGTCCCGCCCGGGTCGAACCCCGGGCCGAAGCCCTCGCGCATGAGCTCGTGCGCCCGCTGCGCGTCGGTGCCGGGGATCGCCACGTCGTTGTTGACCGGACGGCCCCACACCACCGTGCCCGCGGTCACCAGCCCCGCCGCGAGCACCCACAGCGCGAGCACGAGCAGGCCGTGCCGAGCGCACCATTCGCCGAGCCGCCCAAGAAGCCCGCTCATCGTCGACCGTCCGTCCCCGGGTAGCGCGTCATGACGGCCGTACCGTACGGCCGTACAGTACGAGGGTAAAGGTTGGTGATCGGCGGCCGCCCGACACCTTCACCCGGCCGCATCGTGGTGGTCCGGTTACTCACCGGTGACATCGGCGGCGCCGCGCCCGGGTCGCCCGGCGGCGGGGAGGCGGTCACGGAGTGCGGAAAAGAATTTTTCATCCGGATCGCCGGGCCGGGCCACTCCCCCGCGACCCGCGCGCGCGCCGGGCCGCCCTGGTGCGGCGCTGTCGGGGGTGGTGCGGACCGTCGGGCGTGCCCGCGCCGGTGGCCGGGGAAACCTCGACCGCCGCCGTCGCGGCGTTCGAATTCTGATATCCATATCCCCTTGCGATCACCGCCGGGGCGCGTCACATTTCGTGTGAACGTTCAACCTTTATGCCGCGTCCTAGGAACGCCAGCGGACCCGATGTGAAGGGGGTGACGGCCAGCCGTGGACGTACCGGCCGTCGGGGAGGGCCGCGCGGGCGCGCTCGGCCAGGTGGTCTCGGCCCTGTCGAGCACGCCCCGGACCGTCCTCATCGTCGGCGAGCCCGGAATCGGGAAGACCCGCCTGCTCGGCGAGGCGGCGGCGCGGCTGGAGGGCTTCCGCGTGCTGCGCGGCCAGGCGCGGGAACTGGACGGCGGACGGGCGTACGCCCCCCTGGTCGACGCCCTGGGCTCGCTGCGCGGCGAGGCGGCGGGCGTCCTGTCCGATCTGCTGGAGTCGATCGACCAGGCGGCGCTCGGGGAGCCCGCGGCGGCGCCCGGCGCGATGGCCGCCCGGGTCCTGGAGTCGCTGCCCGGCCCCATCCTTCTCGCCCTCGACGACATCCACCTCGCCGACGCCGACACGCTGGGCGTGCTGCGGGCCCTGCCGCACCGGCACGACTCCATCGCCATCCTCGGCACCGCGCGGCATCCGCCCGCCCTCGACGTGGACCTGTGCGTACGGCTCCAGCCGCTGACCATGCCCGAGGTGGCGGAACTGGTCACCGCGCTGCTCGGCCGTACGCCGAGCGACGCCGTCCTGCGGCGGATCCACGCGGTGAGCCGGGGCAACCCGTGGTTCGCCCAGGAGGCGGTGCTGACGCTGGTGCAGGGCGGCGCGGTGCGCTCGGCGGACCCGGGGGCCCGGCGCGGCGCGATCCTCAGCCGGCTGTTCCAGCGCGACCGGGGTGGCCGCGACCTCGCCCGCGTGCTGGCCGCGCTGTCGCGGACCAGGGAGGCCGCGGACCCGGCTGCGCTCGCCGTGCTGGCCGGCCTGTGCCCGGAACAGGCCGAACGCGCCTTCGACGCCCTGGTCCGGGACGGCGTCGTCGCCCGGAGCGGCGACGGCTACGCCCTGGCTCACCCGCTGGTCGCCGAGGCGCTGTACGACGACCTCGGCCCCGCGGGCCGGCGGGACGTGCACCGCCGCATCGCCGACATGCTCGAAGGCGACGGGCTGACCGGCACCCGGCGGGTGCTGGAGTGGGCCACGCACATGGCCGAGGCCGGCTCGCCCGCGCGGGCCCTGCCGGCGGTGCTGCGGGCGGCCGACCTGACCCGCTGGACCGCGCCGCTGTCGGCCGCGCACTGGTACGGCAAGGCCGCGGAGCTGTCCGCCGAGCCGGGCGAGCTGCTGGCGAGGCAGGCCCTGGCCTACTGGAAGGGCTCGCGGCCCGCGCTGGCGCTCAACTCGGCCCAGCGCGCCCTCGCCGTGCTGCCCGCCGGGCGGCGCCGCACCCAGGCCGCGTACACCGCCGTCGGCGCCGCGCACGCCATGGGGTGGTACGAGGTGGCGCTCGACGTGGCCCGCCGCCAGGTCCCGAAGGCCGACGACGCCTCGGCGCTGCTCGCCCAGCAGGCGCTGGTCAGCGCGGAGCTGGGCCGCCCGAGCCGCGACATCGCCCGCCGCGCCTGGGAGGGCGTCGCCGACTGCCCGCCGCAGGACCGCGCGATCGCGGTGGGCTGCCTGGCGATCCATGCGCTGGTGCGGGGTGACTGGGCCGAGAGCCGGCGGGCGGTCGACGAGTTGCTCGCCTTCGCCGCCGCGCTGCCGCCCGGCGCCCGCCTCGCGTCCCTGGAGTCGGCGGCGCACGTGCTCGCGGCGGCCGGGCACCGCGCCCGCGCCGCCGAGGTGCTGGAGCAGGCCGAGCAGATCCACCGCGGGCTCGGCTGGCATGACATCGCCGGGCAGCACGTGCGGACCGTCGCGGTCATCCGGCGGCTCGGCGGCGACTGGGAGCGCGCGCTCCAGGAGATCGCCGTCGCGGCCCGGGGGCTGGCCGAGGCGGGCCTGCTGGAGAACCTCGCCCTGCTGCGCAACATGGAGCTCGACATCCTGCTCGACCAGGGCAGGCTGGAGGAGGCCGACCGCGTCCTCGCCGAGCCGCCGCCCGGCTGCGCCATGCAGAACGGCCTGCGCTGCACCTTCCGCGCGCGCCTCGCGCACGCCCGGGGCGACCTCGCCGCGGCGCGGCGCGAGCTCGGCCGGGCGCTCGCCTGCGACGTGCCGGACGTGGTGCACCGGGCCCTCGCCGTCCAGGTGTTCGTCACGGGAGCGGCCGGTGACGACGTGGCCTGCCGGGCGGCCGCCGCCCGGCTGGACGAGCGGTCGGCGAACGGCAGTCCCCGGACCCTGCTGGCCGCCGACCTGGCGGTGGGCTGGGCGTTCCGGCGGCCCGCCCGGGCGGGCGCGGCGCTGGAGCGGGCCCGCGCCGACGGCCTGCCGTTCGAGGAGGCCCGCGCCCGGTTGATCCTCGGCGCGCTGGGCGACGCGGCGCAGCTCCCCCGCGCGCACGCCATCTTCACCCGGCTCGGCGCGGCTCCCTGGGCGGCGCTGTCCGGCCGCCGCCTGCGCGAGGCCGGGATGGTCCCCGAACCGGAGGGCCGCCTCACCCCCGGCGAGCGCCGCGTCATCGAACTGGTCGCGGGCGGCCTGAGCAACCCCGAGATCGCCGAGGAGCTGCACTACAGCCGCAAGACCGTGGAGGTGTACCTCACCCGGGTCTACGCCAAGACCGGGCTGCGGTCCCGCGTGGAGCTCGCCCTGGCCGTCGCACGCGGCGAGCTGTGACCGCGGACCCACGGCCGGGGCTGTTTAGGGATCTCCCTACTGGGCGCCGCGCGCGCGGAGGGCCAGGCTCGGGAGCATGGAGTCACCGATCCTTCGGTTCGCCGACGCGGTCTGGCGTGGTGCGGTGCGTCCCGAGGACGTGCCCGTCTCCGATCTGCGCCGCGACGGGGTGCAGGAGATCGCCTACGGCGTCGCGATGTGGCCCGCCTGCGGCAACGTCTACGTGGTCCGGGGCGAGGACGGGCTGGCTCTCTTCGACACCGGCGACGCCCACGAGGCGTCGCCGTCCTACCGGGCCATCAGGAAGTGGTCGGCCGAGCCGCTCAAGTACGCGATCTTCTCCCGGGGCCGGGCCGACCGGCTGGCCGGGCTGGAGGAGTTCGACGCGGAACCCGGCCCGCGCCCCCTGGTGGTGGCGCAGGAGGGGCTGGTGCGCCGGCTCGCCCAGCAGGGCAGGACGGCCGGCTACAACGCCACCGTCGACCTGCGCGAGCAGGGGTTCCCGCGGGTGGTCTGGCCGCTGCCGCACCGGCTGCCCGACCTGACCTATCGCGACCGGCTGTCGCTGTCGCTGGGCGACGTCACCTTCATGCTCACCCACGCCCACGGCGCCACGGACGACGCCACCTGGGCGTTCCTGCCGGAACGCGGCGTGCTGCTGACCGGGGACCTTTTCGCCTGGACGGTGCCGGGCGCGGGCGACCCGCAGCGGGTCCAGGGCTATCCCGACGAGTGGGCGGTGGCCCTGCGCGCCATGGCCGCGCTCGACGCCGACCTGCTCCTCCCCGGCCGGGGCCTGCCGATCTGCGGCGCCGCCCGGGTGCGCAGGGCGCTCGCCGACACCGCCGACTACCTCGACAGCCTGGTGGAGCAGACGCTCGACCTGATGAACTCCGGCGCCCGGCTGGACGAGATCCTGCACGAGGTCAAGCCGCCGCCCGCGCTCGCCGCCCGCGTCTACCTGCGGGAGCACCACGACGAACCCGAGTTCATCGTGCGCAACATCTGGCGGCTGCACGGCGGCTGGCACGACGGCAACCCGGCCAACCTCAAGCCCGCGCCGGACGCGGTGTTCGCCCGTGCGGTCGCCGAGCTCTCCGCGGGCGCGGCGTCGGTCGCGGGGCGCGCCGTCTCCGCGGCGGCCGACGGCGACCTGCGCCTCGCCTGCCAGCTCGCCGAGCTCGCCGCCCAGGCCGAGCCCGACGACCACCAGGTTCACGAGATCAGGGCCCTCGTGTACGCGCTGCGGGTGCAGCAGGAGTCCGGAACCATCGCCCGCGGCGTCTACGCCTGGGCCGCCGCCGAGTCACGCAGCAAGATCACCGGCCTGGACCTCCTGGACGTCTACCACGACGTCACGGAGGGCCGGGTGTGGTGGCTGCCGGTCGCCAACTGAGACAGGTGACCGGCACCGGAGACGTCGTCCGTCACGACGGCCGGCGGGCGCCTGGAGGGGAGCGCCCGCCGGCCCTGCCGGTAACCTTCCTGTCGTGCTCGAACAGATCACGGCGACGCGGTACGTCGCGCCGCTGCGCGAGGGCGGCTCGCTGCCCGGCGTCGTCGAGGCCGACGACCTCGGCACCTACGTCGTGAAGTTCCGCGGCGCGGGCCAGGGCAGGCGGGTGCTCGTCGCCGAGATCGTCTGCGCCGAGCTCGCCCGGCGGCTGGGCTTCGCCACGCCGGAGCTGAAGGTCGTCGACGTCGATCCCCAGCTCGGCGCCCGCGAGCCCGACGAGGAGATCCAGGATCTGCTCACCGCGAGTGCCGGGCACAACCTCGCGATCGACTTCCTGCCCGGCGCGCTGGGCTTCGACCCGCTCGCCTGGCGGCCCGACGCCGGGTTCGCCTCCCGGGTGCTCTGGTTCGACGCCTTCGTCCACAACGTGGACCGGAGCTGGCGCAACCCCAACCTCCTGGTGTGGCACGGCGGGGTGTGGCTGATCGACCACGGCGCGGCCCTGTGGTTCCACCACAACTGGCCGGCGGCCGACCCCCGCCGCCGGTTCGACGGCCGCGACCACGTGCTCGCGCCGTTCGCGACCCGGCTCGGCGAGGCCGACGCCGACCTCGCCGGGCGCGTCACCCGTACGCTGCTCGACGAGGTGACCGCGCTGGTGCCGGACGAGTGGCTGGAGGACGAACCGGGCTTCGCGGACGCGGCGGCCGTACGGCGGGCCTATGCCGAGCACCTGCTCGCCCGGGCCGCCGGGCCGCGTGACTGGCTGCCGGACCCGGGCGAGGCCCCCGCCCCGCGCGGTGAGCCGGGCGCGACGATCGGCGGCTTCTGGCGGGCCGCGCGGGAGGCCGGGCGATGAGCGGGCGGGACGTCTACGAGTACGCGGTGATCCGCGTGGTGCCGAGCGTCGAGCGGGGCGAACTGGTCAACGCGGGGGTCATCCTCTACTCCCAGCCACGCGGCTATCTGTGCGCGCGGGCCGAGCTGGACGAGCCCCGGCTGCTCGCGCTGGGCGCGCCGGTCGACCTCCCCGGCGTGCGGCTGGCCCTGGCGGCGTACGAGCGGGCCTGCGGCGAGGAGGCGGGGCCGTTGTGCGGGGAGCCGCTCGGCGCGCGCTTCCGCTGGCTCACCGCGCCGCGCAGCACGATCGTGCAGACCGGGCCGGTGCACGCCGGGCTGACCGGTGACCCGGCCGCCGAGCTGGAGCACCTGCTGACCCGGCTGGTCAGGCCGCCGACCGCGGTCAGAACAGCACGGACATGAACGAGTCGACCTCCCGGAAGCCCACCCTGCGGTAGACGGCCCTGGCCGGGAGGTTGAAGTCGTTCACATAGAGGGTGACGACCGGGGCGAAGTACTTCAGCGCCTGCTCCACCACCGCGGCCATGCCCGCCACGGCGTGGCCCCGGCCGCGCAGGTCCGGGTGGACCCACACGCCCTGGATCTGGCAGGCGTGCGGCGTGACCGCGCCGATCTCCGCCTTGAAGACCACCCGGCCGTCGTCGATCCGGGCGTACGAACGCCCGATGCGGATGAGCTCGGCGACCCTCGACCGGTAGAGCGCGCCGCCGTCGCCGTTGTCCGGCGAGACGCCCACCTCCTCGGTGAACATCGCGACGCACGCGGGCAGCAGGATGCCGAACTCCTCGGGGCGGACCCGCCGGACGAGCGGGTCCGGCTCGACGGCGGGCGCGGAGCTCGTCGCCATGACCGGCTGGGCCGACCGGATCGCGCGGGCGCCGCCCCAGTGGGGTTCGAGCCGCTCCCAGAGCTGTTCGACGGCGGCGGCCGGGCCGACGATGGACGAGCAGCGGCGGCCCTGCCTGCGCGCCCGGTCGGCGAAGGCGTGCACGGCCTCGCGGGTGGCGTTGACGGGCACCAGGTTCGCCCCCGCATAGCACAGGGACACCAGCCCGCCGCGCGGGCCGTATCCCCACATCTGGCCACCCAGCCGCGAGGGGCTGAGGCCGACGGCCCTGACCCTCGCCGCTACGAACACGTTGGCGACCGGATCGGTGTCGAGGAGCGTCAGCACCTCGTCCCGGTCGCCGTCGTCGAGCACGCGCGACGCCGATGTGCGCAGCATCACGGGCCCAGCCTACGCGAAGGGTTCACGTTTGGGATGTATCGGCCCGCGCGGGCCTCACCGCCGTACGGCGGATTCGTGCGCGGCCGCGCCGGGCGCCGCCGCCACATTCGCCGGAGCCACAGCCGCCGGAGCCACAGCCACGGGCGCCGCCCGCGGCGGCGGGTCGGCCGGGCAGCTCGCGCCGGCTCCCCGCGCGCCCCTGCGCTGCGGCGGCGCGGACGCGTCCCGCAGGTAGGCGGCGAGATACCGGTCCACGCACGCGTTCCCGGCGAGGGACACCCCGTGGTTGCCGCCGCCCGAGGTGACCAGCCGCGCGGTCGGGAACCGGCGGCGCATCCGCAGCGCCCCGTCGTACGGCGTGGCGGCGTCCCGCTGGGCCTGGATCAGCAGGATCGGCGGCAGCTGCGCGGTGCCCGCCACCTTGACCGGCGTTCCGCCCTTCTCCGGCCAGAACGCGCACGGCGCGTTGTAGACGGCGTTGGGCCAGGCCATGAAGGGCGCCTCCGCGTGGAGCCGCCGAGTGTCGTCGTGCCAGCGGGCCCAGGACCGGGGCCAGGGCGCGTCCCGGCACTCCACCCCGAGGTAGACGGCGTACGCGTTCTCCTTCTCGGCGTCGATCTCGGCCTCGCTGTGGAAGAGCCTCACCAGGATCGAGGGGTCGCCCCGGTGGACGTAGGCCGAGAAGGCGGCCCCGAGGTACGGCCAGAGCCGGTCGGTGTAGGCGCCGTTGGAGAACACATCGTCGAGCTCGCTCGGGCCGACCAGGCCGCCCGCCGGGCGGTCCCGCAGGCGGGCGCGCATGGCATACCAGGCGTAGGAGACCGCGGCCTCGCTCGCGCCCAGCCGGTAGACGTCGTCGTGCGCGGCCAGCCAGGCGAGGAGGTCGCGGTGGCGCCGGTCGAAGCTGCGGTCCTGGGCGATGTTCGCGCCGTACCAGACGCCCTCCGGGTCGACCACGCTGTCCAGCACGAGCCGGCGCACCCGCCGGGGGAACAGGGTGGCGTAGACCGCGCCCAGATAGGTGCCGTACGAGTAGCCCAGGTAGCTGATCTTGTCCTCGCCGAGGGCCGCCCGGATCGCGTCCATGTCGCGTGCGTTGTTCTCGCTGGTCAGATAGGGCAGGAACCAGGCCCAGCGGTTGCCGCAGCCCTCGGCGTACTGCCGGGCCCGGCCCGCCAGCACCTGCTCGTCGGCGTCGCCGCGCGGCACGTTGTCGGGGCGGGGCGCGGCGAAGAAGCGCGCCGGGTCGGCGCACGACAGCGCGGGCCTGCTCGGGGCCACCCCGCGCGGAGCGAAGCCGACGACGTCGAACCGCGCGGCGACGTCGGCGGGCAGCCGGGCCGCGACGTACCCGGCCAGGCTCAGGCCCTCACCACCCGGGCCGCCCGGGTTGACCAGCAGCACGCCGAGGTGGTTGGCGTCGCGGGAGACGGTGCCCCTGATGCGGTTGAGCGCCAGCGAGATCCGCTGGCCGTACGGCTCGGAGTAGTCGAGCGGGACGTCGAGCGTGGCGCACTCTTTCGTCGGCTCCTGCCGCGTCCCGCGGGGGACGGCGGAGCCCAGCAGGCCGCCGGAGGACGTGTCGCCTTGGGAGACGTCCTGGGAGGAGCCCTCTTCGGGACAGGGCCGCCACTCCAGGGGCCGCTGCGGCGGCCCCCAGGGGCGTCTCCGGGACATCGCCGGGTGCCGCGGCGATGTCCCGCTCCACGACGCCCTGCCCTGGGCCGCGGCCCCTCCGGACGCCGCCGCCCCTCCGGACGCCGCCGCCCCTCCCGGCACGGCGAGCCCGGCGACCAGAGCCGCCACGCCCGCGACCACACCAACGACCCGCTTCACCGGCAACGCTCCTCTGCTCCTGTACGGCAGAGGCAAGCCTCGCGGTGTGATCGCGGCGCTACGTCCGGTACTACCCGGTCATTGCCATTGTGTAGTCAGAGTATTGCTTGTTGTAACGGCTTGTTGTAACGGCTTGTGGCGACGGCCGGGTGGTCAGCGGACGACGACCTCGGGACCGCCGGCTTCGTCGTCGTCGAGGTCCACCTCGACGCCCATCTCCTCGGCCAGGCGCAGGGCCTCCTCGATGAGGGTCTCCACGATCCGCGACTCGGGCACGGTCTTGATGACCTCGCCCCTGACGAAGATCTGCCCCTTGCCGTTGCCCGAGGCGACGCCGAGGTCGGCCTCCCTGGCCTCGCCGGGTCCGTTGACCACGCAGCCCATCACGGCCACGCGCAGCGGCACCTTGAGCCCGGCCAGGCCGGCCTGAACCTGCTCGGCCAGCGTGTACACGTCCACCTGGGCACGGCCGCAGGACGGGCAGGAGACGATCTCCAGGCCGCGCTCGCGCAGGCCCAGCGACTCGAGGATCTGGGCGCCGACCTTGACCTCCTCCACCGGGGGCGCCGACAGCGACACCCGGATGGTGTCGCCGATGCCCTCGGCCAGCAGCGCGCCGAAGGCCACCGCCGACTTGATCGTGCCCTGGAAGGCCGGCCCGGCCTCGGTCACGCCCAGGTGCAGCGGATAGTCACACCGCTGGGCCAGCAGCCGGTAGGCCTGGATCATCACGACGGGGTCGTTGTGCTTGACGGAGATCTTGATGTCGCGGAAGCCGTGCTCCTCGAACAGCGAGCACTCCCACAGCGCGGACTCCACCAGCGCCTCGGGGGTGGCCTTGCCGTACTTGGCCAGCAGGCGCGGGTCGAGGGACCCGGCGTTGACGCCGATCCTGATCGGCACGCCGGCGTCGGAGGCGGCGCGGGCGATCTCGCCGACCTTGTCGTCGAACTTCTTGATGTTGCCGGGGTTGACCCGCACCGCCGCGCAGCCGGCCTCGATGGCGGCGAAGACGTACTTGGGCTGGAAGTGGATGTCGGCGATGACGGGGATCTGCGACTTGCGGGCGATCGCCGGCAGCGCCTCGGCGTCGTCCTGGGACGGCACCGCGACGCGGACGATCTGGCAGCCGGTCGCGGTGAGCTCGGCGATCTGCTGGAGTGTGGCGTTGACGTCGGCGGTCAGCGTGGTGGTCATGGACTGCACCGAGACCGGCGCGTCCCCGCCGACGGGGACCGAACCGACCATGATCTGACGCGACACCCGCCGCGTGGCGATGGGCCGGTTCCGTACGGCGGGAATCCCGAGATCAACAGACATTTCTGCACCTTGTGTGATAGGCGATGCCCGATGGGGGGCTCTCCCAGTCTAAGGAGTGCCGCGCGGGCGGGTGGCCCGAAACCTTTTCACGACGAATGAAGGTTTCATGACCCGCGAAGGATGAAAACGGTCCCACCTGCATGGACGAGCGCCGCCGCGCCGACCGGGGTGGGCGGCGGCGCGGGGCCGACCTACAGTCCGATCAGCGCGAGTGCTCTCGCACCACCACCATCAGGTCGGTTAGTCAGAGGCTGTCCCCCGGGGCCGACGTGCTCGCGCCGTCGGCGGTGCCGTGCTGCACCACGAGTGCGGCAGCCATGACCACGCGAAAGGGTAGCCCGTGGGAAGACCACGAAGAACACCATCGAAGGTGACGATCGGCGTGATCGTCGCCGCGCTGTCCGCCCTCGTCTCCGCCGTCGTGCTCGCCTCCCCGGCGTCCGCGCACGGCGCCCCGATGATGCCCGGCAGCCGCACCTACCTGTGCTGGAAGGACGGCACGACCTCGAGCGGGGCCATCCAGCCGAAGAACCCGGCCTGCGCGGCCGCGGTCGCCAAGAGCGGGACCAACGCGCTGTACAACTGGTTCGCCGTGCTCCGCTCGGACGGTGCGGGCCGGATGTCCGGCTTCATCCCGGACGGGCAGCTGTGCAGCGGCGGCGCGGTCGTCTACGACTTCAGCGGTTTCGACCTCGCCCGCAACGACTGGCCGGTCACCCACCTGACGTCCGGGGCGACCATCCAGTACAGGTACAACATGTGGGCGGCGCACCCCGGCACGTTCCGGTCGTACGTCACCAAGGACTCCTGGAGCCCGACCCGCGCGCTGGCGTGGAGCGACCTGGAGTCGACGCCGTTCGACAGCGTCACCAACCCGCCGAGCGTCGGCTCGGTGGGCACTGAGGACGGCCACTACTACTGGAACGCCCACCTGCCGTCGGGTAAGAGCGGCCGCCACATCATCTACACCGTGTGGCAGCGCTCGGACAGCAACGAGACGTTCTACAGCTGCTCCGACGTCGTCTTCGACGGCGGCAACGGCGAGGTGACGGGCGTCGGCCAGACCGGCACCAGCACCCCCACCCCCACCCCGCCCACCTCGCCGAGCCCGTCGGCCTCGCCCTCCCGCACGCCCAGCACCTCGCCGAGCCCGTCGGCCTCGCCGTCGCGCACGCCCGGCACCTCGCCGAGCCCGACCCCGTCGAGCGGCCCCGGCGGCTGCTCTGCGACGTACAACGTCGTCAGCTCGTGGGGCGGCGGCTTCCAGGGTGAGGTGACGGTGAAGGCCGGCTCCTCGTCCATCGGCGGGTGGACCGTCAGATGGACCCAGCCGAGCGGTGTCACGGTGACCCAGGTCTGGAACGGCACGCTGAGCCAGTCCGGCAGCAACGTCAGCGTGCAGAACGTGAACTACAACGGCAGCCTCGGCGCCGGCGCCTCGACCACCTTCGGCTTCCTGGCCAACGGATCGAGCAGCGGCACCCCGTCGCTGACCTGCTCGGCGGCCTGACCCGCCCGGCTGTGGCGCGCCCCACCTGACCCGGGGCGCGCCACAGTTCCAGCAGTGGTTCCAGCAGTGGTTCCAGCAGTGGTTCCAGCAGTGGTTCCAGCAGTGGTCTCAGCTGCGGTGGCAGTGGTCTCAGCGCGTCAGCTCGGCCGCCCGCGCCCGCGCCCACGCGTCGGCGTCGAGGACCTCCTCGACGGACGACGCGGGGCCGGGGTCGTGGGCGGCCACCACGCGTTCCACGGTGTCCACGATGCCGGGGAACGGCAGTGCGCCCTTCAGGAACGCCTCCACGCACACCTCGTTCGCGGCGTTGTAGACCGCCGGGGCCGTGCCGCCCAGCGTGCCCACATGCCGCGCCAGCGCGACGGCGGGGAACGCCTCGTCGTCGAGCGGCTCGAAGGTCCAGGTGCGGGCGGTGGACCAGTCGACCGGCCGGGCCGCTCCGGGCACCCGTTCGGGATAGGCCAGCGCGAGCGAGATCGGCAGCCGCATGTCGGGCGGGCTCGCCTGCGCGACCGTCGAGCCGTCCACGAACTCCACCATCGAGTGGATGATCGACTGCGGGTGGACCACCACCTCGATCCGGTCGAAGCCGATGTCGAACAGCAGGTGGGCCTCGATCACCTCCAGGCCCTTGTTGACCAGGGTCGCCGAGTTCACGGTGATGACCGGGCCCATGGACCACGTCGGGTGGTTCAGCGCCATCTCGGGCGTCACGTCCGTCAGCTCGGCCCGCCTCCTGCCCCGGAACGGGCCGCCGCTCGCCGTCACGACCAGCCGCCGTACGGCCGCCGGAGCGGCCCCGCCGGGGCCGGCCGCCCACAGGCACTGGGCGAGCGCGGAGTGCTCGGAGTCGACCGGGATCAGCCGCCCCGGCCCGGCCAGCCGCTTGACCAGCGGCCCGCCCACGATCAGCGACTCCTTGTTGGCCAGCGCGAGCACCCGGCCCGCCTCCAGCGCCGCGAGGGTGGAGGTGAGCCCGAGCGCCCCGGTGATCCCGTTCAGCACCACGTCGCAGGGCGACGCGGCGACCTCCGCCACCCCCTCCGGGCCCGCCAGCACCCGGGGCCGCGCCCCGGCGGCGGCGAGCGCCGCCCGCAACGCGGGCACGGCCGCGGGGTCGGCGACGGCCACCGTCTCCGCCCCCGTCTCGGCCGCCTGCCGCGCGAGCAGGTCGGCCCGCCCGCCGCCCGCCGCGAGCGCGGTCACCCGGAACCGTCCGGACGCGTGGGCGACGACGTCGAGGGCCTGGGTGCCGATGGAGCCGGTGGAGCCCAGCACGACGACTGACCGGGGCTGCGGCGGGGATTGGGAGCTCATTCCCTCATTGTCGCCGAGACGACGACCGCGGCGGCATCCGCGTCGCCCTTCCGTCCCACCGTACGGAACACGCGATGCGACGGAGAAACCAGTACATCTATGCCGGAATCTGCCCATAACCGTATAGGCGGATCGTGAGAAATCCGGCCGGAGGCGTCGCTACCTTCCCGCGTCAGGACATCCCGACACGGAGGTAGGCATGCACCCCTTGGCACGACGTCTCACGGCCCTCGCGGCCCCCGCTTTCGCGGCGGCGGCTGTGGTCCTCGCCACGCTGCCCGCCGCCGCCGGCGCCGGCGCCGCGGCGACGACCCCGCGGACGGTCCCGCGGACGGTCTCGGGGACGACCCCGCGGCCCGCCGTGCACGACGCGGCCGACACGGCGGCGGAGCAGCGGACGGTCCGGAAGTTCTGGACCACCGCCCGGATGGAGGCCGCCAGGCCGCTGGAGGCTCCCAGCACGGGCTCGCGGCACTTCGCCGCCGCTGCCTCCGCCCTCCTCGACGTGTCCGGGGCGAGCCCCGCCGCCGTCGCCCCGACAAGCGCCACCGCGAACACTCCCACAAGCGCGGCCACGGGCACGTCCGCGCAGGCCGCCGCCTCCGCCCGGACCTCCGGGTCGTCCTGGACGGCGGGCGGGACGATCGCGAGGACCACGGGCCGGGTCTTCTTCACGGTGACGGCCGGGTCGGGTGCCGGCCGGAACGCCTCCTGCACCGGCACCGCCGTCACCAGCGCCAACAAGAGCGTCGTGATCACGGCGGGGCACTGCGTGAAGCTGAACGGCGCGTTCCACGCCAACTGGGTGTTCGTGCCGGGCTACGACCAGGGCAACCGGCCCGACGGCACCTGGCCCGCGACCACCCTGCTCACCACCTCCCAGTGGAACTCCGGCGAGAACATGAACTACGACGTCGCCGCCGCCGTCGTGGCGCCCCAGGGCGGAAAGAGCCTGACCGACGTCGTCGGCGGCCAGGGCGTGGCGTTCAACCAGCCGCGCGGACGCCAGACGTACGCCTTCGGCTACCCGGCCGGCGCGCCGTACGACGGGTCGAGGCTGGTCTACTGCAGCGGGCGCACGTTCGACGACTACCTGTCCTCGGAGGACCAGGGGCTGAGCTGCGGCATGACCGGAGGCTCCAGCGGCGGCCCGTGGCTGCTCAACTTCAGCCTGAGCACCGGCGGCGGCATGGTCAACTCGGTGAACAGTTTCAAGTACAACTTCGCGCCCTCCTGGATGTTCGGGCCGTACTTCGGCCCGGAGGCCGAGGCGGTCTACACCACGGCCCAGAACACGGCCCAGGAACCAGCGGCACCCTGATTCACGGAAAGTAGCCACGCGGGCACCCAAGGTGGTCCACACTCGGGAGCCATGACTCCGAGCCTCCCCTTGCTTGCCGTCACCCTCCTCGCCGCCGGACTCGTCCGCGGCCCCGGACCGGCGGTCCCGCCGTCGCAGGGCCCCGTGACGAACTCCGTGACGAACCCCGTGACGAACCCCGTGACGGACCCTGTGACGGACGTGGTGGAACACGCGGCGGACCACACCTCCGAGCCCTACTGGACGCCGCAGCGGATGGCGCGGGCGGTCCCGATCGGGTTGCTGGCGGGCCTGCAGAAGATCACCGCCCTGCCTCCGCCGGTGCTCGCGCCCGGCGCGGCGCGGCCCGCCGTACGGACCGGGACGTTCGAGACCGGCGGGGCGGGCGGGGCGACCAGGACCCGGCAGGCGGCGATGATGCCTCCGGCGACCACGAGCGGCACGCACTGGGCGGCGGGCGGTTCGGTGACGAGGACCACCGGCAGGGTCTTCCTGACCATGAACGGCGTGGACTTCGTCTGCTCGGCCAGCGCGGTGCGCAGCGCGAACCGCGACGTGGTCGTCACCGCCGGGCACTGCGTCAAGGACGGCTCCGGGGCCTGGGCCGAGAACTGGACCTTCGTCCCCGGTTACGACCAGGGACGTCAGCCGTACGGCGTCTTCCCGGCCCGGCGCATGTTCGTCGCGGGGCCCTGGTCGCGCTCGGGGAACGACGACTACGACGTGGGAATGGTCGCCGTGGACGACCAGGACGGCCGGCACCTCACCGACGTGGTGGGCGGCCAGCCTCTGGGCTTCGACACGCCGCAGGGCCGGCGGACCTACGGGTTCGGGTTCCCCGCCGACCCCCCGTACGACGGGGAGCGCCTGCTCTACTGCGCCGGGATGCCGCACGGCGACCCGCAGGGGCAGACCCGCGACCAGGGCCTGCGGTGCGACCTCACGGCGGGGGCCAGCGGCGGGCCCTGGCTCAGCGGTTTCGACCCCGGCTCCGGCCGCGGCACGCTGACCTCGGTGAGCAGCTTCAAGTACAGCAACGACCAGCGCACGATGTACGGCCCCCACTTCGGCTCCGCCGTACGCGACCTGTTCCGCGGCGCGGAACAGGCGTGACCGTGCTGCCTGACCGTGCTGCCTGACCGTGCGGGAGGCGTGCGGCGCGGTCAGAAGGACGACAGGGGCGCGGCGTTGTCCTCGTCCACGATGTCGGCGGCGGACCGGACGATCAGGGGGTCGGGCTCGCCCACCACCGAGACGTCCTTGTCGTCGTAGTCGTAGATGGAGAGGACGTAGCGCATCGCCTCCAGGCGCCCGCGCTTCTTGTCGTTGCTCTTGATGATCGTCCAGGGGGCGTCCTCGGTGTCGGTGTTGAGGAACATGTCCTCCTTCGCCCGGGTGTACTCGTCCCACAGGTCCAGTGAGGCGATGTCCATCGGCGACAGCTTCCACTGCCGTACGGGGTCGACCTGGCGGATGATGAACCGGGTGCGCTGCTCGGCCCTGGAGACGGAGAACCACAGCTTGACCAGGCGGACGCCGTCGCGGACGAGCATCCGCTCGAACAGCGGCGTCTGGTACATGAACTCCATGTACTCCTCGGGGGTGCAGAAGTTCATGACCCGCTCGACCCCGGCCCGGTTGTACCAGGACCGGTCGAACAGCACCATCTCCCCCGCGGCCGGGAGGTGGGAGATGTACCGCTGGAAGTACCACTGGCCGCGCTCGCGCTCGCTGGGCTTCTCCAGCGCCACCACGGTCGCGCCCCGGGGGTTGAGGTGCTCCATGAAGCGCTTGATCGTGCCGCCCTTGCCGGCCGCGTCCCGTCCCTCGAAGAGGATGACCAGGCGCCCGCCGGTGTCCTTCAGCCAGTACTGCAGCTTCAGCAGCTCGATCTGCAGCAGCCGCTTCTGCCGGTCGTAGTCCTGCCGCGAGACGCGGTGGTCGTACGGGTAGTGCTCGCGCCAGGTGTCCACCGGCCCGCCGTCGGCGCGGACGAGGACGGGATCGTCGTCATCGTCGTCCAGCACCTTCAGCCCGGGCGTGCGCCGCAGCAGCTCGACGCCGTCCGGGTGATCCTTCGCGACCTGCGACGCTTCCGGCATCTCCGACCCCGCTCATTTGGTCAGCATTACGTATAGGCCGAGCAACGCCCCGGCCAGGACGAGGCCGAAGCAGGCGACGGCGACGGCCGTCCCGGCCGCTCGCGCCGCGGACGTCCCGCTGCCCCGATCAGGGGCGTCGTACACCCGCCCCGCGGCGAGAGCCGCGAGACCGAGCGCCCACGAGACCGGCGAAGACGACGGTCAGTGTGATCGCGCCACTGTCCGACCGGGCGGCCGGGTCACAGCGTGAGGCCGGTGAGCACCATGACCTTCTCGTAGGTGAGGTCCTCCATGGCCGAGCGCAGCCCCTCACGGCCCACGCCCGACTCCTTCACCCCGCCGTACGGCATCTGGTCGGCCCGGTACGACGGCACGTCGCCGATGACGACGCCGCCGACTTCGAGCTCCCGGTTGGCCCGGAAGGCGACGTCGAGGCTGCGGGTGAAGACCCCGGCCTGCAGGCCGTACCGGGAGTCGTTGACCAGGGCGAACGCCTCGTCGACGGAGGTCACCCGCTGCACGGTCATGACCGGCCCGAAGACCTCCTCGCAGGCGACCTTGGCGCCGGCGGGCACGTCGGCCAGCACGGTGGGGGCGATGGTCGCGCCATCGCGAGTGCCGCCCGCGAGCAGGCGCGCCCCGGCCGCCACGGCCTCGTTGACCCAGTTCTCGACGCGGATCGCGGCGTCCTCGCTGACGAGGGGCCCGACCTGCGTCTTCTCGTCGGCCGGGTCGCCGGTCACAAGGCCGCCGACGGCGCCGACCAGCTTCTCGGTGAAGGCGTCGGCGACCGAGTCCTCCACGATCACGCGCTGCACCGCGATGCAGCTCTGGCCCGCCTGGTAGTTGGAGAACAGCGCCACCCGGCTCGCCGCCCAGTCGAGGTCAGCGTCGGCGAGCACGACCGCGGCGGCGTTGCCGCCGAGTTCGAGCGTGACGTGCTTGCGCGGCACGCTGTCGAGGATGGAGTAGCCGACCGGTCCCGAGCCGGTGAAGGAGATGACCGGCAGCCGGGGGTCCTCCACCAGGGATGCGGCCCGGTCGTTGGGCACCGGCAGCACGGAGAACACGCCCTCCGGCAGGTCGGTCTCGGCGAGGATCTCGCCGAGCACGAGCGCCGACAGCGGCGTCGCGGGGGCGGGCTTGACCAGGATCGGCGCGCCCACGGCGATGGCGGGAGCGACCTTGTGCGCCACCAGGTTGAGCGGGAAGTTGAAGGGCGTGATCGCCAGCACCGGCCCGTACGGCACCCGGGAGACGTAGGCGAGCCGTCCCTGCGCCGCGGGCTCGGTGTCGAGCCGCTGCACGTCTCCGCTGAAGCGGCGGGCCTCCTCGGCGCCGAAGCGGAAGGTGGAGACGGCCCGGCCGACCTCGCCCCGGGCCCAGAAGATCGGCTTGCCGTTCTCGGCGCTGATCAGCTGGGCGATCTCCTCGGCGCGCTCGCTCAGCCGCCGGGCCACGTGGGCCAGCGCCTCGGCGCGTACGTGGACGGGCAGGGCGGCGGCCTGTCCGCGCACCGCGTGGGCGGCGGCGACGGCCCGCTCGACCTGGTCGGGCGTCGGGACCGAGTGGACGCCGACGACCCTTCCGTCGTGCGGGTTGGTCACGGTCTGCTCGGCGTCTCCCGTGGCGGGACGACCAGCGAGCCAGAAGGGGCGGGGATCGGAAGTGCGGCTCACGTCCATGCCTTCACGCTATGGCCCCTCCCGGGACCGGTCCCTACTCCGGACGGGCCAATCGCCGCCCTCCGGCACGCCATCGTGGACAACTTTGGCGGGATGTCACGGATGAGCGGCAATTTCATGATGTTTTCGGTTTCCCAGCGGTTTGAAAGCCGAGCGGCATGGTTAAGTCATCTTCCGGGTCTGTCGCGGGACCCCCACAATCAGAAGGGCTCGTCGCTGATGGGTACGCCGGCGCCGCTCGGTCTTCAGGGTGCCTACGCACGCGGCCATCGAAGCAACTACGACGAGCTCCGCACCCGCCTTCTCGACGTCGCCAACGACCTGCTCGCCTCCGCGGGCCCGGAGAGCCTCACCGTACGCAGGATCGCGTCGGAGGCCGGCTGCTCCACCCAGCTGATCTACACGATGTTCGGCAGCAAGGAAGGCCTGGCCGAGGCGCTCTACCTGGAGGGCTTCGAACGGTTCCGCCGGAGGCTGGAGGCCGTGCCGCAGCGCGCGGACCCGATGGAGCACCTCAGCCTGCTGGGTCCCGCCTATCGCGAGGCCGCGCTGTCCGAGCCCGGCTACTACAGCCTGATGTTCGAGCGGACCATCCCCGGGTTCGTCCCGAGCGAGCGCGCCCGCACGCTGGCGAGGGCCGCGCTCAACATCGTCGACCGAGTGATCGCCGACTGCATCTCGGCGGGCCGCCTGATGCCGACCCAGCCCCGGAAGGTCGCCGACACGCTGTGGGCCGCGGCGCAGGGCGCGCTCAGTCTGGAACGTGCCGGGCACCTGCCGGACGGCAAGACCTACGACATCGTGACGACCGCGGCCATCCGCGCGTTCATGGCCCGGCCCCAGGCCTGACCGGCCTCAGGTCACCAGGCCACCCGGTCACACGCACAGCGCGATCCACAGCTCGGCGCGTACGGCGGGGTCGTCGAGGTCGCGCCCGAGCAACTCGCTCACCCGCTTCATCCGGTAACGCAGCGTGTGCCGGTGCACGCCGAGACGCTGCGCGGCGGCGTCCCAGTGCCCGTTGCTCGCGAGATAGGCACGCAGCGACGCGACGAGGTCGGCGCGGGAGCCGTACTCGCGCAGCGGCGCGAGGATCGCGGCGGCGAACGACGCCGCGGCGTCCGGATCCAGCAGCGACAGCAGTCCCTGGCCCGCGAGTTCGGTGAAGCGTGCGACCGGTGAGGCCGAGGCGAGCGCCCGCCTGGCCTGGTCCAGCCCGACGGCCAGGTCCAGCCGGGGCCCGCCTCCGGCCGTGTGAACGCCACCGCCGGCGGCTTCGGCTCTCTCACCAGGTGGGCCTGTTTCCGCGCCGTGTCCCAGGGACAGGTCCACTCCGGGCGCGCTGACCCCGACCCGGCCGTACCGCGCGGCCAGCGCGACGACCTCCTCCGCGTACGGGTCCGGAGCCGGCACGACGAGCAGGCCCTCCCAGGGGGCGGTGAGACAGGCGGGCGCCGCGCCGCCGAGTGCCTCGGTCAGCGCGTCCGGGTCGGCGGTCTGGCAGACCAGTACCGTGACCGGCTCGGTGGGCAGCCGCAGGCCCAGGGCCGCCAGCGTCCGCGCCGCGGCTCCGGTCTGACCGGCCAGCAGCAGCCGCAGCACCGCGGCGCGCACCCGCGCCGCGGCGGCGCGCTGCTCCCTGCCCTGTTCCAGCGCGAGCGTCAGCAGGGACCCGGCCGCGTTGACGACCGTGTGCGCGATGGGCGAGAACGGCCGCGGGGAACCCACGGCGAAGAACCCCCGGCGGCCCAGCGGCTGGACGACGACGTGCTCGTGCGGGGTGGCCAGCGCGAGGCTCGCCGGGGACGGCGCGCTCCGCAGCCGGGCGATCTCGGGCTCCAGCGACCGGGCCGTCTCCAGCGCCCACTCCTCCGCCGGGCCCTCCTGCCCCGCTCTGTCCGCCGGGCGGCCGGTCGCGTCGGCGGCGTGACGGACCGCGCCGGAGGGGTCGAGCAGCAGTGCCCAGCCGCCGATCTCCCTGGCCAGCCGGTCCACCACCGCCACCGGTCCCCGGCGCCGCAGGGCGGCCCTGGTCAGCCGGCCCTGCGCGGCGAAGGCGCGGCTGATCTCCTCGTACTGCTCCCCCGCCAGCAGGTCGCTGACGGCCTTGCCGATCGCGATGAACGGGGTGTCTCTCGGCACCTCGACCAGCGGCAGCCCGGCGGACTCGGCCGCCTCGGCGAACGCCGGCGGGACGACGTCGTGGCTCAGCCCCACACCGAACCCCAGCCCCGCGACACCCCGGGCCACGAGCCGGGAGACGTACGGTCCGGCGTCGGCGCCGGACAGGCGCATGCCGGTGGTGAGCACGAGCTCCCCGCCCTCCAGGAACGGGGTGGGGTCCTCCAGCTCGCTCACGGCGACCCATCGCACGGGGCGGTCGAGCTCGCTCCTCCCGGCGAGAACCTCCAGGTGGAGCGGTACGATCGCCGTGATCCGGCGCAACGTGGGTGCCACGGCCCCCTCTCCCCCGATCACCGGCTTGTGCGGACCGGCCAAAAGTGCGCCTACATTCTGACATAGCGGCATATCGGCAGGTGGCAGTGGTAGCCGTAGCGTCTCAGATATGAGCACTGCGACCACGCACGGCGGCCCGCAGCTCCCCCAGGAGCGCCGCCTCGTCACCGAGATCCCCGGCCCGCGGTCCCGCGAGCTGTTCGCGCGCAAGCAGTCGGCCGTGCCTCCTGGCATCGGCACCACCCTGCCCGTCTTCGTGACCCACGCGGGCGGCGGCGTGATCGTCGACGCGGACGGCAACTCCCTGATCGACTTCGGTTCGGGCATCGCCGTGACCAACGTCGGCAACGCCGCGCCGCGCGTGGTCGAGCGGGTGCGCAAGCAGGTCGCCGACTTCACCCACACCTGCTTCATGGTCGCGCCGTACGAGTCGTACGTGACGGTCTGCGAGAAGCTCAACGACCTGACGCCCGGCGACCACGACAAGCGCACGTTCCTGGTGAACAGCGGTGCGGAGGCCGTCGAGAACGCGGTCAAGGTCGCCAGGCACGCCACCGGGCGGCAGGCGGTCGTCGTGTTCGACCACGGCTACCACGGCCGCACGCTGCTCACGATGACGCTGACGGCCAAGAGCATGCCGTACAAGCACGGATTCGGCCCGTTCGCGCCTGAGGTGTACCGGGTGCCGCTCGCCTATCCGTTCCGCTGGCCCACCGGGCCGGAGAACTGCGCCGAGGAGGCCGCGGCGCAGGCGATCGACATGATCAACAAGCAGGTCGGCGCGGAGAACGTCGCGGCGGTGCTCATCGAGCCGATCGCGGGCGAGGGCGGGTTCATCGAGCCGGCCCGCGGGTTCCTGCCGAAGATCGTGGAGTACTGCCGGGCCAACGGCATCGTCTTCATCGCCGACGAGGTCCAGACGGGCTTCGCCCGGACCGGCCATCTGTTCGCCTGCGAGGACGAGGGGATCGTCCCGGACATCATCTGCACCGCCAAGGGCATCGCCGGCGGCCTCCCGCTGGCGGCCGTGACCGGCAGGGCCGACCTGCTCGACCACGTCCACACGGGCGGGCTCGGCGGCACGTACGGCGGCAACCCCCTCGCCTGCGAGGCGGCCCTGGGCGTGCTGGAGACCATCGAGGAGGAGAACCTCGTCGAGCGGGCCCGGCACATCGGCGAGGTCATGCTTCCCCGTCTCCGTGCCCTCCAGGAGCGCAACCCGATCATCGGCGACGTGCGCGGGCGCGGAGCGATGATCGCGATCGAGCTCGTGGTCCCGGGGACCAAGGAGCCCTACCCGGCCGGCGAGATCGCGCGCAGGTGCCATGAGCAGGGGCTTCTCGCGCTCACCGCCGGAACCTACGGCAACGTGCTGCGCTTCCTGCCGCCGCTGGTCATCCCCGACCACCTGCTGGAGGAGGGCCTGTCCATCCTGGAGAAGGCCCTCAACATCGATTAGACCGTTTCAAACGGATCAAAAGGGGCACCCGTTATCTTCCAGGGTGTCCCTTTTGTTGTTGTACGGCTTGCGTTATGCCGCGATTTAACCATCGCTTGGCCCGACTCGCGCCGATCACGAAGGGTAACCGCGTTATAACGGTTCCGATAGGCGATCGAGGGGGGACTTTGATGGGCTGGAACCCGAACGGCGCCGAGCGGCTCATGCTGACGTTCGACCCTGCCGGTCTGACCACCACGCAGCGCGACGGCGACGCCTGTGTCGTCTGCCACAAGAAGTGGCCCCGCCCCCGGGTCAAGGTGGGCATGCTGCCCGACAACGCCCCCGTACACGCCTGCGACGACTGCGCCGAGGCCCTGCTGCCCGCGCCCGAGGGAAAGGTGCCGCTGCCCCGCCGCTCCCGCGCGGCCATGTCCTGACCATCACCCGTCAGCGGCTCCCTTCCGGACCGACGTTGATGTTCTGGTCGAACAGGTTCGCGGGATCGTAGCGGCGCTTGACGGCCGCGAGCCGCTCGTAGGTGCCGGCCGGGTAGACGGCGGCCACGTCGTCCTTCGACGGCTCGCTCAGGAAGTTGCCGTACGCCCCGGCGGTGTGGGGAGTCAGGCCGCGCCACAGCGCTTCGAAGCTCTCCCGGACCGGCGCGTGCTCCGCCCGGCCACCCAGCACGACCGTGGTCAGCAGGATCTCGGCGTCCCGGTGGGCGAAGGCGGTGGCCCCGGCCGGCACCCGGCCCATCGCGCCGCCGAGCGCGCGCAGCTCCACCACCGTCATCGGAACGTCGCCCGCGCGGGACACGAGCGTGTCGATCAGCTCGTCGGTGCAGGACCGGGCGAACCGGTTGCGCAGCAGCGCGTGCCAGGCCGGCGGCGGTCCCGGCGGGGTCTCCACCAGCAGGTCCGCGTACGGCTTCACCGCGACGTCCACGCCGAGGGCGTCACCGAGCCGGGTGAGGGGCTCCACCGCGTCGTGGTCGCCGCCGGCCTGACAGGCGGTGATCACGACCGTGGGCGGGACGTCGTCGCCGGACGCGGGAGACAGCTGCGCGGTGGAGGTGAGCTCGTCACCCGCCGCCCGCATGACGTCGCGCCAGCCCCTGAGCACCTGAGCCGCCTGGCTCGCCGGATAGACGACCCGGGCGAAGGTCACCTCCCGCTCGCGCGTGGCCGCGACCTCGAACGTGGTCACCACGCCGAAGTTGCCACCGCCGCCCCGGATCGCCCAGAACAGGTCGGGGTGCTCCGTCGTGCTCGCCCGGACGATCCGGCCGTCGGCGGTCACCACTTCCGCGGCGACGAGATGGTCCAGGGCGAGGCCGTGCTTGCGCACCATCCACCCGATGCCGCCGCCGAGCATCAGCCCGCCGACACCCACCGCCGCGGTGTCTCCCGAGGAGACGGCCAGGCCGTACGGCGCGAGCGCGCGGGCCACCTCGCCCCACCGCGCGCCGGCGCCGATCCGCACGATGTCGTCGAGGCCGCCGAACACCTCCACCCCGTTGATGGGCGCCAGGTCGATCACCAACCCGCCGTCGTTGGTGGCGAACCCCGCGCCGTGGTGCCCGCCGCTGCGCACCGACAGCGTCAGGCCCTCCTCCGTCGCGAACCTGACGGCCCGCGCGACCTCCTCCGCGTCGCGGCAGCGCACGATGTACGCGGGGCTGCCGGTGCCGCCGGAGGTCCGGCACAGGGTCTCGTACGCCTCGTCGCCGGGCCGCACGATCTCGCCGGTGAGGGAGGGAGCATATGCGAGCGTCATCGTCGTGTCCTTTTCGTCTCGGTGGGACCGCCACGTGTCGTCGACACCGCGGGCGGCACTCACTGAGGAGCCGGAGCGGAGCTCGCGCCCCCGACATCCACACGCCGATTCTTTCTGCCCCCACCGACAAAACCGGGGGCCCCGCAAAGCCCTCCGCGCGGGATCACCGAACCAGGCACCCCGGCCCCGCCACCCCCCGTCGCCCACACGAGCCGGCGCCCCCGCCGCACCCGGACGGGGGAGACTACGCCAGCAGTTTCGTCATGGCGACGACCGCCAACAGGGCGGTGAGCCCGCACAATATCCTCGCCGCCCAGGACCGGCGAAAGACCAGGAGAGCGGCGAAATCAAGCAGGAGCCCGAAAACGGCGAACAGCGACATTCCCAGTCCCTCGTCGTCCGGACGACCAGGAGCGACCCTGTGGCCGACACTCGCGCCAAAGACGAGCAGCGTCAGCAGCGTGCCCGACACATACGCACAGGAGAAGAAGAAGATGTAGTACCAGAAGTACGGAGACCTTGAGGTCATCGAATACGTCTTCCTGCCATGGGGCGGCGTCACGGCACGATGCGGGACCAGTGCTCCACCCACTTGTCGTACGCCTCGGGGCGCACCGCGAAGTAGACGTACTTGAGCGCCCGGGGTTCTCCTACCTCGTAGTCGGCGCAGATCCGGCGGGCCGCGCCGGTGCAGGCCTCGGGGTTGGCCGGGGCGAGGCCCATCCAGGCCGACACCTTCCGCTGCACGTCGGCCGAGGTGGTGAAGTCGAGCCACTTGTACGCGCACGAGGGGTGAGGGGCCTCCGCCGACAGCATCCAGGCGTCGGCCCAGCCGGTCACCGGCCGGTCCCCCGACACCTTGACGGGCTTGCGCCCGTGGCTGAGCACGTCCGCGTGGTACGGCGTGGCCTGCGCGAGCCGTACGGACCCCGTCGCGAAGGCCTGGACGACCTGGATGGGGTCACGCCAGAAGAGACGGCTGCCCGCGTCGCCCTCGCGGAACAGGTCGGCGGCGGCGTCGAGTTGGTCGTCGGTGAGGTCGAAGGGGTCCTCGATGTCCGCGCCGCGCGCCTTGAGCACCAGCGCGGCGTCCGCCAGCGACAGCGGGCGGTCGCGGAGCAGCACCGGCCCCTTGTCCTCGAACAACGACTCCGGCCCGGCCGAACGGACCTTGCCGGAGTCGTAGAGGACCTCGTTGGTCGCCCAGACGTACGGCACGCCGTACACCTGCTCGTCCCGGGTCACCGACGGCAGCGTGCGCAGCCGCTTGGGGATCTTGTCGTAGCCGGTGAGCAGGGAGGTGTTGAGCGGGGCGGCCCCGCCCTCCGCCATCAGCCTGCCGCCCAGCTCCGGCGTCGCGGAGACCACGTCGAACGACGACGGCGCGAAGTCGCCCGGCTTCTCCTCCTGGCGGGGGTCGTAGAACCGGAGGCTGACCTTGCAGCCCGTCTCCTTCTCGAACGTGCCGACCCACTTCACCTTGGGATCGACGCCGCCCCACTCGGCGTACCCGTCGAGCGCGACCACGCTGAGCGTTCCCTCGCCCGGCCCGAGCGAGGCCGCGGGTGTCGGGGTGGGTGTGGCGGCCGGTGCGGACGGGCCGGGGCCTGCGGAGGCCGTCGTCGACGCGGCCGCCTCCGAGGTGCCCGGCGTGACCGTCTCCGTCCCCGGCGCGGAACGGCTGCCACAGGCGGCGAGCAGCGCGACGGACACCACCGCCGGCACCACCGCCACGGCCACGTGTGTACGGCGCACGCACGACCCCCAGGGAAGAGACGGACGTCCCGAGCCTACTGGCCCGGCACCCCGGAGCGGCCCGCCGTGCGGATCTCAGCCGTTGACGGGGAAGCCCAGGTTCACTCCGCCGTGGGAGGGGTCGAGCCACCGGGAGGTGACGACCTTGCCCCGCGTGTAGAAGTGGACCCCCTCGGTGCCGTGCACGTGGGTGTCGCCGAACAGCGAGGCCTTCCAGCCGCCGAAGCTGTAGAACGCCATCGGCACCGGGATCGGCACGTTGATGCCGACCATGCCCACCTCCACCTCGTTCTGGAAGCGCCGGGCCGCGCCGCCGTCGTTGGTGAAGATCGCCGTGCCGTTGCCGTACTCGCCGGTGTTGATCAGCTCCAGGCCCTCCTCGTACGAGCGGACCCGCACGATCGACAGCACCGGGCCGAAGATCTCCTCACGGTGGACGCGGGAGTCCGGCGGCACGTGGTCGAGCACGGTGGGGCCCAGCCAGAAGCCGCCGCCCCGGCCGCCCCGCACCGGCGTCTCCCGGCCGTCGACCACGAGCTTGGCGCCCTCCTCGACACCGAGGTCGAGGTACGACTCGACCTTGTCGCGGTGCGCCGCGGTGACCAGCGGGCCCATCTGCGACTCGGGGTCGTCGCCCGGGCCGACGGTCAGGTCGCGCACCCGCGACACGATCTTCTCGACCAGGTCGTCGCCGACCGGGTCGACGGCGAGCACCACGGAGATCGCCATGCACCGCTCCCCCGCCGAGCCGAAGCCCGCCGAGACGGCCGAGTCGGCGACCAGGTCGAGGTCGGCGTCGGGCAGCACGAGCATGTGGTTCTTGGCGCCGCCGAGGGCCTGCACCCGCTTGCCGTGGGCCGTCCCCGTCTCGTACACGTACCGGGCGATCGGCGTGGAGCCGACGAACGACACCGCCCGTACGGCCGGGTGCTCCAGCAGCCGGTCGACCGCGACCTTGTCGCCCTGGACGACGTTGAACACGCCGTCCGGCAGCCCCGCCCGCCGCCACAGCTCGGCGATGAGCAGCGACGCCGAGGGGTCGCGCTCGGAGGGCTTGAGCACGAACGTGTTCCCGCAGGCGATGGCCACCGGGAACATCCACATCGGCACCATCGCCGGGAAGTTGAACGGCGTGATCCCCGCGACCACCCCGAGCGGCTGGCGGATCGAGTAGGAGTCGACGCGGGTCGAGACGTTCTCCGAGTAGCCGCCCTTGAGCAGGTGGGGAATGCCGCAGGCGAACTCCACGACCTCCAGGCCGCGGGCCACCTCGCCCAGCGCGTCGGAGTGGACCTTGCCGTGCTCGGCGGTGATCAGCGCGGCCAGCTCGTCGCGGTGCGCGTCCATCAGTTCGCGGAACCGGAACAGCACCTGCGTGCGCCTGACCAGCGAGGCGTCGCGCCAGGCGGGGAAGGCCCGCGCGGCCGCGTCCACGGCCGCGTCGACCTCCCCGGCCGAGGCGAGCGACACCCGGCCGCTCACCTCGCCCGTCGCCGGATCGAACAGCTCGGCCGTACGGGCGCCCTCGCCGGTGCGCGCGCCCCCGATCCAGTGGTTAACGTGCTTCATCGTCGACGGTCTCCAGAGCGGTGACGAGGATGCCGAGGCCCTCGCGGGCCTCGTCCTCGGTGAGGGTGAGCGGCGGGGCCATGCGCAGCGTGCTCCCGTACAGGCCGCCCTTGCCGGCGAGCAGGCCGAGCTTCTTGGTCTCCTCCATGAAGCGGGCGGCCAGCGCGGGGGCCGGCACTCCGGTGGCGGGGTCGACCAGGTCGACGGCGAACATCAGGCCGCGGCCCCGGACGCCGCCCACGACGGGCAGCCGCCCGGCCGCCTCGCGCAGCCCGGAGATCAGGATCTCCCCGGTGCGCGCCGCGTTGGCCTGCAGATCGTGGTCGAGCACGTAGTCGAGTGTCGCGTTGGCCGCCGCCATCGAGATCGGGTTGCCGCCGAAGGTCGACAGGCCGATGGCGTGCGGGCCGTCCATGAGGTCGCCGCGCGCCACGATGCCGCCGACCGCGAAGCCGTTGCCGAGTCCCTTGGCGAAGGTCATCATGTCCGGCGTCACGCCGTGGTTCTGGATGCCGAAGAACGCCGAGCCCGTACGGCCCCAGCCCGTCTGCACCTCGTCGCTGACGAACAGGATGCCCTCCTCGTCGAGGACCTCCTTGTACGCGGCGAACAGCCCGTCGGGGGCGGCGGTGAAGCCGCCGACGCCCTGGACGGGCTCGGCGATCAGCGCGGCGACGTTCCCGGTGACGGCGGTGGCGAGCACGTGGCGCAGGTCGTCCACGCAGGCGGCGACGTAGTCGGCGTCGGACATGCCGCGGAACTGCGTGAGGTGGCGGTCTGCGCCGTGCAGGAAGTGCACGTTGAGCGGCGACAGCGAGTTGTTCTTCCAGGCGCGGTTGGAGGTGACGCTGATCGCGCCGAACGACCGGCCGTGGTAGCTCTGCCGCATCGCGAGCACCTGGTCGGTGCCCCGGGCGTAGGTGGCCAGCAGCAGGGCCGTCTCGTTGGCCTCGGTGCCGGAGTTGGTGAAGAAGACCTTGGCGTCCGGGATGCCCGACAGGCGGGCGATCTTCTCGGCCAGCTCGACCTGGGTGCGGAGGAGGTACAGCGTCGAGGTGTGCACGACCCCGGTGGCGAGCTGACGCTCGACGGCCTCCCGCACCTCGGGTACGTCATACCCGATCATGTTGGTCAGGATCCCGGCGAAGAAGTCGAGGTAGCTCTTCCCGTCCGCGTCGACGACCCGGTTGCCCTTGCCGCCGACGATCTCGATGGGCTCGTCGTAGTAGAGGGCCATCCAGTTGGGCATGACCGCGCGATGGCGCGCGAGAAGGTCCGACATGTTCTGAGTATCCCGGCTGACGGGCGAAGGCTCACCCGTCAGCCTGTCGGGAGAATGCGGATTCCGCTTACACAATGGCGGACGTCACCGGCTCCGCGCCCGCACAGGTAGCCTCGGACCATGCTCCCCACGGTCGCCGACGTGCTCGCGCTTGACACGGTGCGGCGCGGCGACCCCCGGGTGGTGGCGGGCGGCGACCGGCTCGACACCCGGGTGCGCTGGGTGCACGTCGGCGAGGTCCACGACATCGCGCACCTGCTGCGCGGCGGCGAGCTCGTCCTCACGACCGGGGTGGCGCTGCCGGGCGAACCCGGCAGTCTGGCCGACTACATCGGCGAACTGGCCGAGGTGGGCGCCTCAGGACTGATCGTGGAGCTCGGCCGCCGGTTCGTCCGCGAGCTGCCGAGGGCGGTGGTCAGGGCCGCGGAGGAACACGGGCTGCCGCTCGTCACGCTGGGCCGCGAGACGCCCTTCGTGCAGATCACCGAGGCGGTCCACGCGCGGATCATCGACAGCCAGCTCCAGGAGTTACGGGCCTCCGAGCAGCTGCACGAGGTCTTCACCGAGCTGTCCGTCGAGGGCGCCTCCCCGGGGGAGGTGCTGAACCAGGTCGTCCGCTTCTCCGGCCGCCCGGCGCTGCTGGAGAACCTCGCCCACCAGGTGCTGGCCTGCGACGCCGCC
This sequence comes from Microbispora sp. NBC_01389, assembly GCF_045040095.1. Taxonomy (NCBI): domain Bacteria; kingdom Bacillati; phylum Actinomycetota; class Actinomycetes; order Streptosporangiales; family Streptosporangiaceae; genus Microbispora; species Microbispora sp. NBC_01389. Next base: position 4,098,861 of record NZ_CP109552.1, on the reverse strand, counting down.
GGAGGCGACACCGGCACCGTGCTGGCCAACTGGGAGGCGAGGTCGCGCGCGGTCATGCCGTCCGGGCGGACCGCCTACGACGCCGCCGCCGGATGGCTGGTGACCATGGTCGGGGCCCGGGGCCAGGACTGGGGACGGCTCATCCTGCTGTGCGACGGCCCGCCCGGCCCCCGCGACATCGTGCTCGCCGAACGCGCGGCGACCACTCTCGCGCTCGGCCGCCTGCTGGAGCGGCACCAGGAGTCCCTGGAGCGGCAGGCGCACGGCACGATACTGACCGGCATCCTCACCCACGCCTACGCCGATCCCGACGAGGCCGCCGCGCGGGCCCGCGCCGTCGGCGTCCCGCTCACCGGCCGCAGGCTGGTCAGCGCCGTGATCCGCCTGACCTCTCCGGCCGGCCCAGTCTCGGCCGGCCCAGTCTCGGCCGTCACCGCGCTGGGCGAGCAGGCCAGGCTCGGCGAACTGGCCGAGGCCGGCGCCGCCGCCTGCCGTGAAGCCAAGCTGCCCGCGCTGGTGGGAGCGCTCGACCAGAGCAGCGTGGGGGTGCTGCTGCCGCTGCCGCCCCGTACGGCCGCAGAGACCGCGCTCGACACCCTGGCCGAGCACCTGCGGGCCGGGTTCGTCACCCCGTTCGTGCTCGCGGCCGGCTCCGTCGTGGAATCGATCAAGGACGTACGGCGCAGCTTCCTGGAGGCTGAGCAGGTCGCCGCGGTCGCGGTGCGCCAGCCTGACGGACGGCCGTTCTACCGCCTGCCCGATCTGCGGCTGCGCGGGCTGCTGCACCTGCTGCGGGACGACGCGCGGCTCCAGACCTTCGCCGAACGCGAGCTCGGCGCCCTGCTCGCCCACGATGCGCAGCGGCACGGCGACCTGACCCGGATCCTGCGCGTCTACCTCGACTCGGGCCGCAACAAGGCGGTGGCCGCCCAGAAGGCCCACCTGTCCCGGCCCGCCTTCTACGACCGGCTGCGGCGGCTGGAGCGCGTCCTCGACACCGACCTCGACGACGTCGAGTCGTGTCTGTCGCTGCATATCGCGCTGCTGGCCCTGGAGACCTTCCGCCGCGAGAACGGCTGAGCGCGATCCGGCCGCCACCGCCCGCGGCGGGCAACCGCCCGTGGAGCCGCGGAGATGCCATAACCGGAGCGTAGGTATCTCGTCCCCGGTGTAAGAGTTCCTACCCGCTACCCTTCGCACACTCGCGATCACGCACCGAGTCGTGCTTATCTCGAAGCGTGCCCACGATGAGCGAACCCCGAATCAGCCCGGCCGTGGTGGTACGGGCCCTGTCCGCGCGTTTCCCCGGCTGGACCATCTGGTGGGGCCAGGCCACCACCCACTACTGGGGCCTGTTCCGCCGACCCGACGGGCTCCTCGTCCACATCGAGGCCCGCTCCGCGCAGGAGTTCGTGCAGCGGGCCCGGGAGATGGACGCCCGCACCCCCGTCGACCCCGCGTAAGCCGTCGAATGCACACTTTGGGCGATTATGTTCCTTTAGTCCGATTTTTGTGCATGCCGTCGGCCGTTTCACATCGCAATTTGATGCCCTTTGGCGCGTTCGCCTCCACAACGGGTGTCAGCCTCGCCACGATGGTCCCGCAAGGATCACCGATGGGGAGTAAACCGCATGAGACGCCGCCTGATCGCCGGGGCCGCAGCACTGGCCCTGACGACGACCACCCTTACGGCCCCGGCAGTCGCCGAACCCGTCGCCGGTCTGCCGACGACGAGCTTCCCGCTCGGCGCGCCCGGGATACCGAAGTCGGCGGCCAAGAGCCTCGGACCCGGCATCAGCTACTTCACGCTCCAGCACGGCACCGCGAAGGACGGGTACACGGTCAGCGTCGTCGTGGCGGGCAAGGACTTCATGTCCGAGTCCAACGCGCAGGCCCAGGCGGACGCCGTACAGGCGGCGGGGTTCACTCCCACGGTGGTGAAGTTCACCCGGCCGGCCGTGGCCGACTTCCCCGCCGGCGACTACTACATGGTCCGCGTCGGCGGCTGGCCGCTCAGCCAGAAGACCGAGGCCGCCAAGGTCGTCAAGCAGCTCAAGGACGCCGGCGTGAACGCGAAGGTGGACTTCCAGGGCGACGACGGCTTCGTCACCACCGGCCCCTGGAGCGTGCGGGTGATCGTGGTCGATCCCCGCACCTTCCGCGGCTCCTACCGATCCTCGGTGGGCACGAGCGTCGCCAAACGGGAGAAGGTCTCGGCGATGGCCACCGCCGCCAAGGCCGTGGCGGCGGTGAACGGCGGCTTCTTCGACATCCACACACTTCCCGCGTTCCGCGGCGACCCCACCGGCATCTCGGTCGTGGGCGGCAAACTGCTCAGTGAGGCGGTCCCCGGCCGCGTCGGCCTGGTCCTCAAGGGCCGTACGGCCCGGGTCACCGAGTTGTCCTCCTCCGTGGTCGCCCGCGCGGCCGACGGGGCGACCGTCCAGGTGGCCGGCCTCAACCGGGTGCCGCAGCCGGACGAGGTGGTCCTCTACACCGAGGAACTCGGGCGTGACACCCCGGAGGACGACGGCGTCGAGGCGGTCCTCGACGCGACCGGCAAGGTGCTGGCCGTCCGCGACACGGGCGGCAAGGTCACCAGTGGGATGCGGGTGCTGCACGGCGTCGGAGCGGGCGCCGACTGGCTGTCGGAGCACGTGACCGAGGGGACGACCATCAAGGTCACGACCCGGGTCACCGACCTGCGCACGACGAGGGCCGTTCCGCTGACGCCGGAGACGAACATCATCGGCGGCGCCGTGGGCCTGGTCCGCGGAGGCCGGACGACGATCACCCCCGGCCGGGACGGCATGGCCAACACCAACATGATCCTGCGCCGCCACCCCCGGACGCTCGCCGGCGTCACCCGGAACGGCAAGCTCGTCATCGCGGTCGTGGACGGCCGCGATCCCGGCGCCGCGATCGGCGCGTCGTTCTTCGAGGCGGCCGAGCTCATGCGCTGGCTCGGAGCGCGCGACGCGATCAACCTGGACGGCGGCGGGTCGAGCGCCATGGTCATCGGCAAGAAGGTGGTCAACCACCCGTCCGACGGCGTGGAACGAGGAGTCGGCGACGCCCTGCTGATCGTCCCCGCGCCCTGAGCCGGGGACGAGCCCCTACGGCCGGCCCCCGGACAGGAGGCGGGTGACGGCGTCGTCGTCGCAGGTGTCCCAGAACGTCCCGACGGTGTCTTCGAGGTGGTCGAACGAGGCCGCCTCGAAGAGCACCTCCTGATACTTGGTGATGTCGTACTTGGTGGTGCCCATCACGGCGAGGTCGAGCGGGCGGATGTCCATCCCGCGGAACTCCTCGATCTCGCCGTACGAGCTGAGGATCCCCGCGCCGTACGCCCTGAGCTCGCCGTCCTCCCGCATGACGCCGAACTCCAGCGTGAACCAGAACACCTTGGAGACGAACTCCAGGGCCTCGGTGGTCTCCATGCGCCGCGCCGCCCGCCCGGCGGCCCGGTACAGCTCCGCGAACCGGGGCGAGGCGAGAGTGTTGGCGTGGCCGATCACCTCGTGGATGACGTCCGGCTCCGGCGTGTAGAAGGGCACCGAGTGGTGCCGGATGTACTGCGTGGAGTGGAACAGGCCGTCGGCCAGCACGCCGTAGAACTCACGGAGCGGCACCAGCCCGGCGGCGGGCAGGTAGCGGAAGCCGGTGAGCGGATGGAGCAGGTCGCTGACCTCCTGCAGCTGCGGGATGCGGTGCTCGGGCAGCCCGAGCCGTTCCGCCGCCCGGAGGAACTCGCGCACCGCGTACCTGTGGTGCTTGACCGCCAGTTCCTTGGTGACGAGCGCCCACACGTGGTGTTCCTCGTCGGTGTACTCGGCGACGGGAATCGGGTCGCCGGGCGTGTGACCTAGCGCCAGCGCCGCGATCGCGTTGCGCCGCTCCCGGTAGACCAGGTCCGCGAACCCCGGGTGGCTGGTGGCCAGCCCGACGACGACGGAACCGTCATCCTTCGTCGCCACCGGAGCGAAATACTGCGCTTCCTCGAACATACTTCTATATGACAGCAAGTCGCCCTACGGGTGGCAAGAGTGACCAGTTGTAGTAGGCGGATCGCCCAAAACCGATCGTTTTCGCCTGATCACACTGGTCGAATCGCCCACTCCGGGCGTAGCCTCGGCACATGCTCGACGCGCTCGACAGCCGACTGCTGACCACCATGCGGGCCCATCCCCGCATCGGGCTCACGGAACTGGCCCGCCTGCTCGGCGTGGCCCGGGGCACCGTGCAGGCACGCGTGGAGAAGCTGACCGCGCGCGGCGTGATCACGGACTTCGGCCCCGCCATCGCCACCGAGGAGATCGGTTATCCCATCCTCGCCTTCGCCTCGCTGCAGATCGCGCAGGGCCGGCTCACGGAGGCGGTGCAGACGCTGGCCGAGATCCCGGAGATCCTCGAGGTGTACGGCACGAGCGGCCAGGCCGATCTGCTCTGCCGGGTGGTCGCTCACAGCACGCCGCATCTGCAGGAGATCATCGCCCGGATCCTTGCCTCCCCGGCCGTCCGGCGGTCGGACACGACGATCGCCCTGTCGACCCAGATCCCCTACCGCGTCGAACCTCTGCTGAAGGCCGCGGTCACGCCGGCCGCACCATGACGCCGACCATTGGGCACAAAAAAAGGGGGGCCATCCCAACGGGATGGCCCCCCTCAAAAGATTGTCCGGCGGCGTCCTACTCTCCCACACCGTCCCCGGTGCAGTACCATCGGCGCTGGCGGGCTTAACTTCCGGGTTCGGAATGTAACCGGGTGTTTCCCCACCGCTATAACCGCCGTAACCCCATGAAACACACAACCACACCACACACGCGTAACCGCGGTGTGTGCCGGTTGCTGTCTCTGAGATCACATAGTGAACGCGAGCATAATATGGTCAAGTCCTCGGCCTATTAGTACCGGTCAGCTCCACGCATTACTACGCTTCCACTTCCGGCCTATCAACCCCATCGTCTATAGGGGGCCTTACCCACTCTCGTGGTGGGAGACCTCATCTTGAGGCGAGCTTCCCGCTTAGATGCTTTCAGCGGTTATCCCTACCGAACGTAGCCAACCAGCCGTGCTCCTGGCGGAACAACTGGCACACCAGAGGTTCGTCCGTCCCGGTCCTCTCGTACTAGGGACAGCCCCTCGCAAGTCTCCTGCGCGCGCAGCGGATAGGGACCGAACTGTCTCGCGACGTTCTAAACCCAGCTCGCGTACCGCTTTAATGGGCGAACAGCCCAACCCTTGGGACCTACTCCAGCCCCAGGATGCGACGAGCCGACATCGAGGTGCCAAACCATCCCGTCGATATGGACTCTTGGGGAAGATCAGCCTGTTATCCCCGGGGTACCTTTTAGCCGTTGAGCGACACCGCTTCCACACGCCGATGCCGGATCACTAGTCCCAGCTTTCGCTCCTGCTCGACCCGTCAGTCTCACAGTCAAGCTCCCTTGTGCACTTACACTCGACACCTGATTGCCAACCAGGCTGAGGGAACCTTTGGGCGCCTCCGTTACCTTTTAGGAGGCAACCGCCCCAGTTAAACTACCCACCAGACACTGTCCCCCACCCGGATACACGGGCGCGGGTTAGACGTCCAAAACGACCAGAGTGGTATTTCACCAATGACTCCACGATAACTAGCGTCACCGCTTCACAGTCTCCCACCTATCCTACACAAGACGCTCCAAACGCCAATGTCAAGCTGTAGTGAAGGTCCCGGGGTCTTTCCGTCCTGCTGCGCGAAACGAGCATCTTTACTCGTACTGCAATTTCACCGGGCCTGTGGTTGAGACAGCGGGGAAGTCGTTACGCCATTCGTGCAGGTCGGAACTTACCCGACAAGGAATTTCGCTACCTTAGGATGGTTATAGTTACCACCGCCGTTTACCGGCGCTTAAGTTCTCACCTTCGCACCCCAAAGAGTGCTAAGCGGTCCCCTTAACGTTCCGGCACCGGGCAGGCGTCAGTCCGTATACATCGTCTTACGACTTCGCACGGACCTGTGTTTTTAGTAAACAGTCGCTTCCCCCTGGCCACTGCGACCCCCACCAGCTCAAGAAGCAAGTTCCATCACCAGTAAAGGTCCCCCTTCTCCCGAAGTTACGGGGGCAATTTGCCGAGTTCCTTAACCACAGTTCACCCGACCGCCTTGGTATTCTCTACCTGACCACCTGAGTCGGTTTAGGGTACGGGCCGCTACGACACTCACTAGAGGCTTTTCTCGGCAGCATAGGATCACCCACTTCGCCACAATCGGCTCGGCATCACACCTCAGGATTAATGAGAGACGGATTTGCCTATCTCTCTCCCTACATGCTTACCCCGGGACAACCACCGCCCGGGCTGGGCTACCTTCCTGCGT